>CAVXQF010000001.1:0-24207 GCA_963763945.1 uncultured Solirubrobacteraceae bacterium
CCCTCACTGAAGTGCCTGAACGAACCACCACTTCACGGTGCAGTCGTGATCAACCGCCATCACGTAGGCGCTCGTAGACCTTGCGCAGGTAGAACTCGCCGAGGGTCGCGCGGAAGTCTCGTCGTCGAGGATCTTCTTGTAGATCTCGTCGTTGGCGTCGACGCGGGTGATGATCGTCTGCAGGAACTTGCGGTCGAAGACCAGGCGGAAGTTGTCGATGGTGTTGTTCCCGGCTTGGTCGGATAGCTCGCCGTCCGCGACCCAAGCTCTCCTCGAACTGGTCGAGGAGAAGCTTGTCAACATCGGTGAGGTCGGTGCCGAACCGCTCGTTTAGGACTTCGACGATGTTCGAGAGGTGCTCCAAATCGAGTTCCTGTTGGCTCCCTTTCCCTCACCGAAGAACGACGACCTCGCCGACCGCGGTCAGCGAGAGGGTGCCGCTGAAGGTCATTTGATGGCGGAGACAGATTGCGTAGGTTTCGGCGTTCAGCTCCTGGCCAAAAACCTCGAGCTTCGCCCGGGGATTGAGGGCTCGCAGGTGGTCCTCGGCGATCGAGAGCATGCCTCCAGTGCCACACGCGGGGTCGCAGCGTCTTGACGACCCCCGCTTCGTCAGCACGTCGTCGGCGTCGTCGATGAACAGCAGGTTGACCATCAGCCGGATGACCTCTCGCGGCGTGAAATGCTCGCCGGCCGTCTCGTTGGAGAGCTCCGAGAATTTGCGGATCAGCTCCTCGTACAGGTAGCCCATCTTGAGGCGAGACGGCGTCCGGATGAAGATCCAGATCCGCGAACCTGCCGATCACCTGGTAGAGGATGTTGCCTCGGCGCAGCCGCTCTATTTGCACCGAGAAGTCGAACTTGTCGATGATGTCCTTGGCGGCCTGAGAGAAGCCGCCGATGTAAAGACTGAGCGCGTCGGCGATCCGGTCTGGGTCGTCGAGGAGCTTCCCAAACGTCAGCGGGCTGGTGTTGTAGAACTGCTGCTCGGCCACGATCTGCAGGAGGGGTCTCGATGTTCTCGATCCTGCCCGCGAGCTGCTTGTGCTCTTCAAGCACGGCCTCCTGGTCGGCTCGAGCACGCAATCCAGCCGGCGGATCACCGTCAGCGGAAGGATCACCTTGCCGTACTCCGACCGCTTGTAGTCGCCGCGCAGCAGGTCCGGCCACGCCCCAGATGAACAAAGCCAGCGTTACCGTCGCGGATGCTCTCGCTCTCGGGACCGGGGGCTGGGGGCGTTGCGGTGGCGATGGGTGCGAGCGTACCGTCCCGACTCGGTGGGTAACGTTCGACCCTGCCGACCAGTCGGCTCGATCGCTCCGGCGTCAGCGCACGCAGCGACCTTGTGCGTGAGCGCACAACGCTGGCGAAGACAAGCAGATCAGCGGCGGTCCGTCTCAGGGGCTTCCAACGAGCGGACGTGCGCTCGTTGTGTACCCAGAAGCGCGAATCAGCAGCGGCATCGGACCCTGGGCCTGCCGCCCCCCTGGTCGCTAGCCTGCAATAGGCATGGTCCCAGCGCTGCTTAGCACTCGTTCGTCGCTCTTGGCCCGGCACGCCATCATGATTGGCTGCTCGACGGGCTACATGGAGGACGAGCGCGGCGATTGGCCTCGGCTTGTGGCCCAAGCAGCAGCCGTCCTCGAGCCCCTCGCGGTAGAGCTCTACGCGGATCCTCCGAGCCGGAGCTTCCGGTCTGTTTCGAGTACCTGCAGAGCGCTCCTCGGCTGCCGTTCCGCTACGTCAGCGTGCACGCTCGAAGGCCCGGCAACTCGACGAGATGGAGCTCGTGGCGCTCCTGGCGGGACTTCCTCCATGGATCGATGCCATCGTGGTCCACCCCGACACCGATTGAGGACCCCGTTTGTATCAGCCGCTTGGGCGGCTGCTCGTCTTGGAGAACATGGACAGTCGTAAGGACGGCGGTCGAACCACGACCGAGCTTGACTCCTTTTCCAGGCCCTCCCGGAGGCGGGTTCTGCTTCGACATCGCACACGCGAAGTCGATCGATGACACCATCACCCACGGTGCGGCCATCCTCGAACGATTTACAGGTCGTTTGCGACATGTCCATTTGAGCTCGCTCGACGCTGACAGATGACTTGCCGCTTAGCTCCGAGGACGAGGACCTGTTCGCGCCGTTCTCGACCGCTGTCGTGACGTGCCATGGATCCTCGAGACGCCCCCCCGGTCCTCGTAGAGGACCCCCGAGGTCAGTGCGAGGCGCTTGCCGCGAGCACCGGCATGGGATCCCTCACGTCGCCGCGGCGAGGCAGTACACGGGAGAACGCGTAACAGAGCTTCGCGAGACTCTCAGCCGCGAGGGCTTCGGCGAGAGGCTCTCGATTTGCATGTTCGGCTCTTGGGCGCGCGAGGAGCTGACGTCCGGGAGCGACGACGACTGGGCCGTGTTGGCCGCCGAACCGTTCGCAGCGTATGACCCTGAGATTGTCGCCGCTATGGCCGTTGCTCAGCAGCACTTGGGTGTCGACAACCAAGCGCCTGGCGAACAGGGCGTCTTTGGCGTTCCGTTTGATCTACCGAGCCTGGTTGACAACATCGGGCTTGACGCCGATACGAACACCAACCTCACGCGTCGAATGCTTCTGCTGCTTGAGTCTCGCGAGCTCGTCGGGACGGTGCACGGAAGAGCGTGGCGAGAAGGTGCTTAACCGGTACCTGAACTACGGCGTCAAGGACTTCCGCCCGCCACGGTTCCTGCTCAACGACCTCACGCGTTACTGGCGCACGATCTGCGTGGACTTCGAGGGCAAGCACAAAGACACTCAGGGCAATGATCCGAAGTGGGTATCGCGCAACGCGAAGCTGCGTACCTCCGCAAGCTGCTGTTCGCCGGAGGTCTCGTGCCGATCCTGCTCTGCCATCTTCACGATCGAGCTGCGATGCCGGGTTCCTCGAGCGGTGGTTGAAGGCGCCGCCTTTGGATCGCCTGGCGGCTGCATTCCTCTGGGCTGGTGCTGAGTCTGAAGGTGCCCGGGCTCTGCATGCTTACGATCGCTGGCTGGCAATACAGCTAGATGAGGACGCTCGCACCGAATTGAAAGCGCTGCGTCACGCTACGCGGCGGGCGACTCCGTTGTTCCAAGAGATCGTGGATATCGGCCGTCAATTCGAGCGGGCAGTGCTCGCCCTCCTTGTTCGACACGCGTTTGGCTGCGCTTTCGCAGCAGTACGTCGTCTTCTGAGAACGGCGCGGGAATCCCGCGGACGCTCTCATCAGAGATAGTCGGCTCAGGGTGGGATCGGCGCGGGACCGTCGGGGGTAAGCTGGCGATCGGCAGCATTCGGACGAGTTCTGCTTGTCGGTTGCTGGTATCTGGTGTTGAGCAAGGAGAGCGGCAGTGCCGAAGGTCGATATCGGGGTCGGAGAGCTCGTGGACATGATCAACCGCGGAGAGCTGCGGCTACCCGAGCTGCAGCGACGCTACGTCTGGCCGGCTACCCGCGTCCGTGATCTGCTCGATTCGCTCTATCGTGGCTATCCGTCCGGAACGATCCTCGTGTGGGAGACCGATCTGGACGTACCGGCGCGAGATCTGTCCGTCGAGCAGCAGCGCGGAGCCTTCGGAAGCCAGAAGCTATTGCTCGACGGCCAGCAGCGCCTGACTTCGCTCTCGGCGTGCTGCGAGGCGAGCCGCTTCGTCTCAAGAACCGGGTACGGCCCGTGGAGATCGCGTTCAACCTCGACCACCCGGACGGGCCGCCGAGCGAGGTTGTCGAGGTCGAGGACGATACGACTCCAGCAGCTCGCCACGGCGGAGTTGCGAGGTAGACACACCGGATGACCTGGAAGGCGTCGCTGTGTCAGTGGGCGCTGCTGAAACTGACGACGGTCATATGAGGGCCGCAGTATTCAGGATCGCGTGAAGCACTTCACGTTCGTCGTGGCCTGGAAGGCTCTCCTGGCCGATCCCAAGTGGGTCAAGGTCTCGGACATCTTCAACCCAGAGATCACCGATTGGCAGCTCCTGAAGCCGCTTGGGATCACGCCCGACGGATCAGGCATGGGACCGCTACACGAAGCGTCTGCAACAGGTGCGTCGGATCCGGCAGTACCTCTACGTGATGCAGGTCCTCGAGCGTGATCTCTCCTACGAAGAGGTCGCCGAGATCTTCGTGCGCGTGAACTCGCTCGGGATGAAGCTCCGCGGGTCTGATCTTGCGCTCGCGCAGATCACCGCGAAGTGGCGGAACTCGCTCGAACTGTTCGAGGGGTTTCGCGGAGGAATGCGAGAGCAACTGGTGGTTCACGTTCGATCTTGGACTACTCGTCAGGACCCTTGTGGTACTTCGCCACCGGGCAGAGCCAGTTCCGGCAGGGTCGGTGGCATTCCCCTGGCGACGCTCGAAGAGTCCTGGGAGCGGGCGAAGGCGGACTTCGTTTCGCCGTGAACTTCCTCAAGACCAACGCTGGGATCGAAGACGAGTCGCTACTCGCGTCACCTTCCGTTGTCATCCCGGTCGCGGTCCTGGGGGTCTTGCGAGAAGAACAGCTCTCGCCCGATGAGGAGCGCGACCTACTCCATTGGCTGTTCGTGGCCAACGCGACCGGTCACTACTCGCGTGGATCGAGCGAGACCGCTCCTCGACGCCGACCTCAGCCTCCTCTTCCGGCGATCTGGCTCAGCACGAGACCTCGTCGAGATCGTGAGAGCAGCGCTTCGGTCGGCTCCGCTTTAGGCTGCCGATTTGCGGGGCACGGAACTCGCGAAACCCGCTGTTCTCGACGACGTATCTCGCGCTGAAGAAGGCGGGCGCACAGGACTGGCGCAGCGGACTCGGGCTTTCGCTGACCCACGCGGGGCGGGCGCACTACGTGCAGGCCCATCACGTTTTCCCGAAGTCGGTGATGACAAAGCTCGGCCACGACGCTCGTGAGATCAACGAGATCTCGAACTGGCATTCATAAGCGGCAGCAAGAACCGCGTCGCTCGGGAAGCGGACGCCCGAGAGTACTTCCCGGAGATCGTCGCAAGTCGCGGGGCTGATGCACTCCTGTCGGCAGGGCATCCCCACCAATTCCGAGCTTTGGGTCCTGACCAGTTTCTCAGAGTTCCTAGAGTATCGCCGCGCCGAGCTAGCCGACATCGTCAATGAATTCCTCGAAGAGGCCAGCGCTGGCAGCGTCGACGCAAGCATCGATCTCCAGAGTGTGCTTCAGACCGACGAGAACGAGCGCATGGAGTTCAAGGAGACTGCGCGGGTAAATAGCCACACCGGTGCCATCGACAAGGAGATGGAGCGCAGCGTCGTCAAGACGGTAGCCGCCTTTATGAACGCGAGCGGCGGCACCCTTGTTATCGGCGTGCACGATGGAACTGGCGAGCTACGCGGCCTCGACCGGGACATCGCCACACTGGGGCGGAAGGATCTCGACGGCTACGAGCAGTTCCTTCGACAGTCTTCAACAACACGCTCGGTCCCGAGAACTCCTCGCAGATCGCGATCTCGTTTCCCGACATGGATGGGACCACGGCCTGCGTCGTCCGCGCACCGCGATCGCCGCGAGCCGTCTACGCGCGCAACGGTACGGAGGCCGACTTCTTTGTTCGCGACGGCAATACCACTCGTCGTCTCAACAGCGAGGAGACTGTCCGCTATTGCGCTGATCGATTCGGCGGGGCCGCCAGCTGACGTTAGCGTGCAGCCAACCAAGGGGGCGCCAGGTCGTCCCCTGTGGTCTGTACGTGAGTCCCCGCACCGTCGACGTCCACGCCGTCCTTGCGCGCTTCAAGTTCCCACGGCAGTCGGGCGATGGATTGGCAAGGTGTTCAGAGGCAGGCCCGTCCCGACGCACGATTCGCCCCCCGAGTCGAGCCAAGGCTGCTGCTGGTCGCATTCGCGGGTCTCGTGGCCGCGCTCGCGTTCCACGCCACGCACGCGCTGTTCGACATCGGCGGCGCCGGACTCGACGCTCTTCAACGATTAGGTCTACACGGCGATCGAGCTGCTCGCGGTCGCCCTGTGCGCCGAGCGCGTGCGAGGCGCGGAGAACCGCGCGCCGTGGCTGCTCGTGACCCTCGCGATCAGCGTGGACGGCGGCGACATGGTCTGGACCGTTTGGCTCGGTCACGTCGCCAACCCGCCATATCCGTCGCTCGCAGACGCGTTCTATCTGATGCTGTACCCGTTGATGTACGTCGGCCTGACGCTGCTGATGCGCTCGCAGTTCCGACACGCCGGCGCCGCCGTCTGGCTCGACGGCATCGTCGTCGGACTGACGCTCGCCGCGATCGGCGCCGCGCTCGTGTTCCCGGCCGTGATCAGCTCGGCCACCGGCAGCGCGGCTGAGGTCGGCGTGAACCTCGCTTATCCGTTCGCGGACTGCCTGCTGCTCGTCTTCATCGCGCTCGGCTTCGCGCTGTCGGGCTTTCGCCCGGGGCGCCAGTGGACGCTGCTCGCGCTCGCCGTCGCGCTGAACGCCTGCGCCGACATGATCTACGTGTACCTCCTCGCCAAGGGCAGCTATGTCGAAGGCGGCATCCTCGACACGCTGTGGCCCACGTCGATGGCGCTGCTCGCGCTCGCCGCCTGGCAGCCGGCGCCGCCGCCGGCGCGGCGCCGCACGGTTGCCCCCCAAACGATCGTGTTGCCGGCGCTGTTCTCATTGATCGCGCTCGCGCTGCTGTTCGACGCCTCGCTGCATCAGGTCTCGCAGCTGGCGATCGCGCTCGCCACCGCGGCGCTGCTCGCCGCCGGCGTGCGCGCGGGGCTCACGTACCTGGAAAACGTGCGAATGCTGCGGCGTCAGATGCGCGCCGCCACGACCGACGCGCTGACAGGCCTCGGCAACAGGCGCCAGCTGATGCGCGACCTCGAGCTCGCGCTCGCGCCCGCCGCCGTGCGCGCCGACGCGACGCTCGCGTTCTTCGACCTCGATGGCTTCAAGCGCTACAACGACTGTTTCGGCCACGGCGCCGGCGACGCGTTGCTGGCGCGTCTCGGCCAGTCGCTGGCGAGCGCCGTGGCGGCGCGCGGGCGGGCCTACCGGCTCGGTGGCGACGAGTTCTGCGCGCTGCTCGACGGTCGCTTCGAGCGCGGACACCCGCTGATCAGACGCGCCTGCGCCGCGCTCGCCGAGCACGGCAGCGGCTTCTCGGTGAACGCTTCGTGCGGTGTCGTGGTGCTGGGCGAGGACGCCGACGACGTCAGCGGCGCGCTCAACCTGGCCGACGAGCGGATGTACGCGGACAAGGCCGGGCCCTCGCATCCGAGCCGTGTGCGCGCGCAGACGGTGCTGATGCAGCAGAGCGTGCTGATGCAGCTGCTGACCGAGCGCGAGCCGATGCTGCACGAGCACGTCTGCGACGTCGGTGTGCTTGCGACCGCGCTGGGACGTCGCTTCGAGCTCGACTCCGAACAGCTCGACGAGCTACGCCGTGCAGCCGAGCTGCACGACCTCGGCAAGCTCGCCGTTCCCGACCACGTCCTCTACAAGCCCGGCCCGTTGAGCGAGGCCGAGTGGCAGCTGATGCGCCAGCACACGATCATCGGCGAGCGCATCCTCAGCGCCGCGCCCGCGCTGCGTCCAGTCGGACGCCTCGTTCGCTCGAGCCACGAGCGCTGGGACGGTCGGGGCTACCCGGACGGGCTCGCCGGCGAGGAGATCCCGCTCGGATCGCGCATCATCGCCGTCTGCGACGCCTACGACGCGAGCGTCTCCGATCGCGCTTACGACCGGGCGCGCTCGCCCGAGCAGGCGCTCGCCGAGCTGCAGCGCAACGCCGGCACGCAGTTCGACCCGAGCGTTGTCGAACGCCTTTGCAAGATGTGCGAGCAGCCGGATGCGGCCCGCCCGGGCGAGACCTACGTCGGCCTCGCCCCGCCATCCGGCATAGCCTGACGTGAGCGCCGGCGCCCGCGAGCCGGCACCCCCAGGCGCGCCAAGCCAGCATTCGGTTTGCCGGAACCGTCAACAAAGATGGTAAGAAACGAAGATTACTTCGAGTGACGACGTGTGCAAGGCTGACAGGGAAGGATGACCCGACTCCTGTTCACCGCCAACGGCCAACTGCGCGAGCAGGCGCGCGGGCGCGACGCGTGCTCGCACGCGTGGCCGAAGATCGAGGCGGCGCTGGGGCCCGGCTGCTCGCGGGGGGGCACGAGCACGAGATCGTGCCGTTCACGCAGACCGGCTGGGGGTTCGAGCTGCGTGACGGCGGGGGTGCTCGCAGCGGGGGCTTTCAGCCGTTTCGCCTGCGCCGCGGCGGCCGCCTGCGCGTGCGCGAGGTCGGCGTCTCGTTGCACGGCTGGCCGTGGGCCCACGAGGGCTGGGCGCTTTCGTTGCCGGACGGGCGAAGGGTAGAGGGCGACCGTCACGTCGCCGGGCGACGAGCGGGAATGGGAGAGCAGGCGCCGGAGCAGGGGAGGCCGGGCAGCGGGGGCACAGCCGGCGGCGCGGCTCACAACGGGTCGTTCGTCGTCCTGCTCGAGGCCGTGGGGGCACTCGACTTGCTCGCGCTCACGGAGGTTCTCGCCCTCGGCAACTGGCCGATCGCGCGCTGGCATGTCTCGCCTGCAGCCGATCACGTGCTCGCCTCGGCGGCCACCGGGACGGGTCCTGCGAAGGCCTCGGTCAAGTCCCGTTCCGCAGGGATCTGCGCGCAGGCGGCGAACTAACAGCGGTCCCTCACCGGCGATCTCGAGAAGGAGGTTGGGATGGCTCTCAAGCGTGCTTCGCGAGTTCTTGGGACGTTCGTGCTCGTGTTCGGCGGCGTCGGCACGGCGGTGCTCGCGGGCGGCGTCGGCTACCTCGGCGTCGCCTTGGCCTTCGGCCTGTCGCTGCTGGCGATGGCCTATGCGATCGGGCCGATCTCCGGCTGCCACATCAACCCGGCCGTGACCTTCGGCCTGCTCGTCAGCGGCGGTTCGAGCGAGCAGGCCCGCGCTACTCGATCGCGCAGATCCTCGGCGCGATCATCGCCGCCGGCGTCCTCTGGTCGATCGTCTCAGGGCGCAGCGGCTACGATCGTGCCGTCGGCAGGCTTCGGCGCCAACGGCTACGGCGCGCACTCGCCGGGCGGCTACCCGTGCGGCTCGGCCTTCGTCGTCGAGGTGGTCCTGACGGCGTTCCTGGTCTTCACGTGCTCGGCGCGACCGACTCGCGGGCGCCGCGTCGGCTTCGCCGGCATCCCGATCGGCCTCGTGCTGATGCTGATCCACCTGGTCGGCATCCCGGTCACCAACACTTCGGTCAACCCGGCGCGCAGCACCGGCCCGGCGATGTTCGTCGGCGGCTGGGCGCTGAGCCAGCTGTGGCTGTTCATCGTCGCGCCGCTCGCCGGCGGGTTGCTCGGCGCGCTGGTGCATCGACTGCTGTTCAGCGGTAGCAGTCAGATCGCCCCTGGGGAGTCGGCCGTCGAGGCCGGCGGCTAGCGCGTAGCATCGGCGCGCGCCGCCTCGCCACTGCACGCCAACCGGGCAGCAGCTCGGCTGACGGCCGGCCACGACATCTGCCCAAGGAACGGAGGGACCGCCCACCATGCTCACGCTCAACGGCCTCGATCAGGTGAAGGGCTATGCAGGCAAGGAGCTCGGCGTCAGCGATTGGCTGACGGTGACGCAGGAGAAGATCGACCAGTTCGCCGAGGTGACGGGCGACGATCAGTGGATCCACATCGACCCGGAGCGCGCCAAGCAAAGCCCCTTCGGCGGCACGATCGCCCACGGCTACTACACGCTCTCGCTGGCTCCCCGCTTCTCCTACGACATGTTCAAATTCGAGGGCTTCGCGTTCGGCGTCAACTACGGGCTCAACCGTGTGCGTTTCCCGGCGCCGATGCCGGTCGGCGGCAAGGTGCGCATGCGCGCCGCGCTGAAGTCCGTCGAGGAGATCCCGGGCGGCGCGCAGATCACGACCGAGTTGACCTTCGAACGCGAGGGCGGCGAGAAGCCCGTGTGCGTCGCCGAGTCGCTCGCGCGCGTCTACTCCGGTTGAGGCGAGACGGGCGAAACGCCGGAGCTCAGCGCCCTTTGGGCGCGACGATCGCGACGGCCGCCTCGGGCGTGAGCACGCGGAAGCTGTAGGACTCCTCGATGTACAGCGAGACGCTCTCGGCGTCGTGTGACTCGTAGCCGACCGACAGGTCCTGTCCGCTCTCGAAGGCGAAGTCGCCGCCGCGCATGCTCAGCACGATCGCGCCTTTGACGCCGGGCGCCCACACGAGCGGCCCCTTGACGATCGCGCGCAGGTGCTCGAGCAGCGGGTAGCCGCCGTGCTCGGCGGTTTCGACGACGCTCGTGTAGTCCTCGCCGCCGAGCGCGATGCCGTAGGGCCCGGCGATGCCGTTGCGCAGCAACAGCTCGACGGCGCGGGCGACGCAGCCGGGGTAGTCATCGAAGCTCTTCTTGCGCGCGATCGGCGGGTGCGGCGAGCTGCTCGCTATCCCCTCGACGCCGGCTTTCGGCCAGGAGTGGAAGACGGCCGTGTTCTCGGCCTCGACGATCCGCTGCGCGGCGACGTCGAGATCGTCGAAGTCGACGTCCTCGGCGCCGCGGTCGCCGGCACGGAGCTCGGCGCGCGAGAGGAGGAAGCGCGAGCGCAGCTCGAGCAGCGGCAGCACGACGCGGCGGTTGGCCTCGATCCCTTTCAGCGCGCTGACGTTGGCGTCCTCTACGCGGCCGAGGTTGGTCACCGAATGCTCCCAGCCGTGCGGGCCGGAGAAGTCGACGAGCCGTCGCGCGGCGAGTCCGGAGTGAGGCGCTCGCGCGCCTCTTCGTCGATCAGCTTCCAGCCGTCGGGCGTGATCGGCGCGTGCTCGCGCAGCAGGTGGCTCACAGTCCCTCTCCTCGCAGGCTGCCGATGCCGAGCGAGCCGCCGCCGGCGGCCGGCGCCGGCCGAGCGCGCCGACTCGCCGGCCGGCTCGCCGTCATCGTCGGCGGCCGCCTCGGCTGCCTCGCCGTGCTCGACGATGTCGCCCTCCTGAAACAGCACACCCTGTGCGATCTCGCGCCACTTGGGCGTGCGCCGCAGCAGGAACTCGAGGTCCATGCTGAAGTGCTTGTACTCCTCCCCGACGGCGTCTGACATCACGGCGACGCCTCGGGGTCGCGCTCGACGGCGAGGCGCTGCTCATACCAGCCGATCGCTTCGGCCTCCTCGGTCAACGAAGCGCACAGCCGGGCGAACGTGCGCGTCTGCTCGGGGAGCTCCTCGGGTGGCTCGTGGTACTGGTCGAACCCCATCCGGCGAGTCTATTGCTCGGCGGCGCCCGGGCTCAAACCGAGGAGCGCTCCGGCTCGGGGGTGCCTCCGACTTGACCGCCGCCACGCAGCCTCCCGCCGACGAACAGGACGGCCACGATCAGCGCACAGAAGGCGAGCGCCGTGTCGAGGCGAAAGGCGGTGCGCGACTCCCGACACTTCGCCGGCGCTGGACGAGCGATTGAATCGCGGGGTTACGTGGGCTGCGTATGCTGAGCGCATGGAGGTCCGCTCCTACGCAGAGATCGAGCCGTTCACGACGCTCGACGGCTCGCAGATCCGCGAGTGGGCGGGGCCGGTATCGGCGCCGGCGCGCAACCAGAGCCTTGCCGAGGCGACGATCCCGGTGGGCGGGGCGACGACCGAGCACTACCACCGCACGACGGAGGAGCTGTACCTGATCGCGGCCGGGCGCGGGCGTCTGCTGGTCGACGGCGAGGAGCGGCTCGTGGGGGAGGGCGACTGCGCGCTGATCCCGCCGGGCGCGCGTCACAAGCTGTTCAACGTCGGCGAGCAGCCGCTGCGCGTGGTCTGCGCATGCGCGCCGGCGTACTCCGACGCGGACACCTGCCTGACCGAGTGAGCGCGCGCCTGGATCCGACGAGCAGCCCGCGCGAGCCGCTGCGGCTGCTCAAGCGCTGGCTCGCGGACGCGCGCGAGGCAGGGCTGCCGTCGGCCCACTCGGTCGCGTTCGTCACGGTCGGCGGGCAGGGGCGACCGACGGCGCGCACGGTCTCGCTCAAGCGCGTGCAGGAAGGCGCGCTGCTGTTCACCTCGGCGCTGTGGACGCGCAAGGCGCGCGAGCTGGCCGTGAATCCGCATGTGGCGCTGCTGTTCCACTGGCCCTCGCTTGGACGCCAGGTGCACGTCGCCGGCGACGCCGTGCTCGCCGAGCGTGCGCTCGCGGACGAGTTGTTCGCCGAGCGCGACCCGGCGCATCAGGTGCAGACGCTCGTCTCGCGCCAGGGCGAGCCGATCGAGGACCTCGCGCCGCTAAGGGCGCGCCACGCGCACCTGCTCGAGGCGATGGAGGCGCCGCCGGCCTGCCCGCCCGACTGGGGCGCGATCCGCGTGCGTCCGCGGGCGGTCGAGTTCTGGCTCGAAGGCGAGGACCGGATGCACGACAGGCTGCTGTACGAGCGCGACGGCGAGCGCTGGTCGCTGACGCGACTGTCGCCCTGAGCGCTCCTCAGCGTCGCCGCGGCGCCAGCAGTGGCCGGCGAGCGCACGCGCCGGTGGCGCCCGGTAGGCTCGCGCCTGCGGTCAACGCCGAGGGAGGCGATCGAGAGATGGCGATCCGAACACAGAGCATCGGTACGAGCGAGTCGCCGCTGAGCGCCGCGCAGCGCTTGGCGCCGCGCGCGGCCGAGCTGGCCGAGCAGTCAGAGCGCGAGCGCGCCCTGCCGGCGGAGCTGGTCGGCGAGCTGCTCGACGCGGGACTGCTCTCGCTGTGCCTGCCCGCTGTGCTCGGCGGGCGTGAGGCCCAGCCCGCGGAGATGGCACGGGCGCTCGAGGCGCTGGCCTGCGGCGATGGCGCGAGCGCATGGTGCGCGATGGTCGCCTCGACCAGCAGCCTGCTCGGCGCCTACCTGCCGCGGGCCGACGCTGAGCTGATCTTCGCCGGCGGACGGAACATCACGGGTGGCGTGTTCGCCCCGCGCGGGCGCGCCCAGCGACGGGACGGCGCCTTCGTCGTCAGCGGCCGCTGGTCGTTCGCCAGCGGCGTGCAGCACTGCGACTGGGTGCTCGGCGGCTGCGTGGTGCACGATGGCGAGGAGCCCGAGCTGCTTGCGAGCGGCGCACCGGACGTGCGGCTGATGTTGATGCCGGCGGACGCCGTCGAGGTGCTCGACACGTGGTCGGTCTCGGGGCTGCGCGGCACCGGCAGCCACGACATGACAGTCGTCTCCGAGGTGGTGCCGGCGGCTCGCGGCATCTCGCTGCTGAGCGACTCCCCTCGGCATCCGGGCGCGCTCTACTCCTTCCCGCTGTTCGGTCTGCTCGCGATCGGCATCGCGGCGGTGGCGCTCGGAATCGCCCGCGGCGCGGTCGAGGACTTCCTCGCGCTGGCGGGCGCGAAGACGCCGGCAGGCGGTCGCCGAACGCTTGCCGAACGCTCGACCGTGCAGGCCGAGGTCGCGAGCGCAGAGGCGGCGCTGCGCGCCGCGCGGGGGCTCGTGCTGGAGGAAGCCGGGCAGGCCTGGCAAGCGGCGCAGGGCGAGGGGCCGATCCCCGAGCACCACCGCGTCGGCCTGCGCATGGCTGCGACCCACGCGACCGGCGTGGCGGCCGAGGTGACGACGTCGATGTACCACGCCGCGGGGGGCTCCTCGATCTATGACTCGAGTCCGCTGCAGCGCCGCTTCCGCGATGTGCACGTGGCCACACAGCACGTGATGGTGGCGCCGGCCACGTGGGAGCTGACCGGCCGCCTGCTGCTCGGGCTGAGCACGGACACCACGCAGCTCTAGGTCCGCGAGCGAGCGTGCGCCTGCTCACCTACGACGACGGCTCCGGTCCACGGGTCGGGATCCAGCTCGAGCAGGAGCTCGTGCCGGTCGCTGCGTTGGGCGCCCCGGCCAGCTCGCTGCGCGGGCTGCTGCACGCGCTCGACGCCGACGGGCTGGCCGAACTGGGCGCGCGCGCGAGTGAGGCCGAGCGGCGCGTTGCGCTGACGGATGTGCGGCTGCTGGCGCCCGTGCCCGACCCCGAGAAGATCATCTGCCTCGGCCTCAACTACAGCGACCACGCGGCCGAGGCGGGGCAGGAGATACCGGCGGCGCCGATGTGGTTCGCCAAGTTCGCCAACTCGCTGATCGGCAGCGGCGAGCCGATCTTGCTGCCGCCGGCGCATGCCGACCACGTCGACTACGAGGCGGAGCTGGCCGTCGTGATCGGGCGCGCGGCGCTTCGCGTGAGCGCCGAGCGGGCGCTCGAGCACGTCGCCGGGGCGATGCCGTTCGACGATGTCACGGCGCGCGACCTGCAGTTCCGGAACCCGCTGTGGACGAGCGGCAAGGCGATCGACACGTTCGCGCCCTGTGGACCGGCGCTGGTCACGCTCGACGAGATTGACGATCTGCAAGCGCTCACGATGTGCACGCGCGTCAACGGCGAGACCTTGCAGCAGGGGACCACGGCGAATCAGATCTTCGGCGTGGCCGAGGTGATCGCGTGGCTCTCGCGCACGATGACGCTGCTGCCCGGCGATGTGATCGCCACGGGCACGCCGGCCGGCGTCGGCGCCTCGCAGGGGCGCTTCCTGCGCGCCGGCGATACGGTTGAGATCGAAGTCGAGGGGCTCGGTGCGCTCACCAACCCCGTGCGCGCGTAAGCTGGCGCCAACGCAGGCGAAAGCGAGGAGCGGGGAATGTCACAGGTGCACACCGTCCAGGGCCCGGTCGAGGCGGACGAGCTCGGCCTGACGCTCGTGCACGAGCACGTGCGCTTTCGTGACGAGGCCGTCGCGGAGCAGTGGCCGGGACGCTACGACGAGCAGCTCGAGCTCGACGCAGCGCTGCTGGCGGTCAACGGGGCGAAGGACCGCGGCGTGCGCACGATCGTCGACCCGACGGCGATGTTCGGCGGGCGCGACGTGAGCTTCATGAAGCGCGTGGCCGACGAGACGGGCGTTCAGATCGTCGCGTGCACGGGCATCTACAGCTACGACTACCTGCCCCACTACTTCGAGAACCGCGACGTCGACGTGATGGCCGACCACTTCGTCGAGGACATCGAAATCGGCGTGCAGGGTACGGGCATCCGTGCGGCCTTCCTCAAGTGCGCGGCCGACGCGGCCGGCGTGACCGAGCACGTCGAGAAGATTCATCGCGCGTGCGCGCGCGCGAGCCTGCAGACGGGCGCGCCGATCATGGCGCACTCGATGCCTGCCGTCGGCACCGGGCCGCGCCAGGTCGAGATCTTCCGCGAGGAGGGCGTGGAGATGGCCAAGGTGCAGATCGCCCACTGCGGCGACACCGAGGACGTCGCCTATATCGAGGGGCTGATCGAGCAGGGCGTCTATGTCGGGCTCGATCGCTATGGCCTGGAGATGTACCTGCCGATCGACAAGCGCAACGCCACCGCAGCCGAGCTGCTGCGCCGCGGACACGCCGAGCGGTTGATGATCTCGCAGGACTTTTGCGCGACGATCGACTGGTTCCCGCCGGAGGCCGCGGAGGTGTTCGAAGGTCAGGGGGCGATCCGCAACTGGTCGATGACGCTCGTGTTCGACGAGGTCGTGCCGGCGCTGCGCCAGGCCGGGGCGATGGACGACGCCTCCTTTCAGACCGTGTTCGTGGAGAACCCCAAGCGCTGGCTGACGGCGTGAGGCGCGGGCGGGCGAAGCTGGCGAAGGCGCCCGCGCGGGCCGGTGCGATCGACGGCCTTGTGCTCTCGGGGCTGACCGAGCTCGCGCTTGGCGCGCTGACGGGCTGGCCCTACGCGCTCGCGATCGCCGATCCGGCGCGCGCACGGGCGCTCGGCATCCGCTCGACCGCGAGGATGCGCCAGTGGCACCTGGACCTGATCGCGCTCGGTGGGCTGACGGTGCTCGCGGGCACCGCGTTGCCGGACCTGCCGGCGCGCGTGAAGTGGCCGCTGGGTGTCGGCGCGTGGACGAACGCGATGGCCTTCGGCGTGCTCGTGGCGGCGCCGGATGCGAAAGACCACCCGCTCTACCGCACCGGCGTGGCGGGCTCGTTCGTGGCGACTAGCACCGGCTTCGTCGGCATGGCGGCCGAGGGATTCAAGCGGTGGCGCGCCGGCTAGCAGCGCAGCGCGTCGGGCTCGGAGCGCCTTGGTAGGGTGATCGGCGAGGTGCCGCGCTGAGACCAAGAGAGGGCAGGGGCGAACGCGAGGAGCCGGCGCGACGCGCCCCGGGAGGCGCTCCGGCGCCGGCCTCGGTGACGCCGCTGCCGGCGCAGTTCGACGAGTGGCAGATCGAGCTGCACGGACGGCGCGTGATCTACCGCGTGGCGGGCAGCGGGCCGCCGATCGTGCTGATCCATGGGATGCTCAACTCCTCGAGCCACTGGCGCTCGGTGGCGCTGAATCTGGCGAGCGAGTACACGGTGATCGCCCCCGATCTGATCGGCCACGGCGACTCGGCTGCGCCGCGCGGCGACTACTCGCTCGGCGCGCACGCGGCTAGCATCCGCGACCTGCTCGCGGCGATCGGGATCGACCGCGCCACGATCGTCGGGCACTCGCTCGGCGGTGGCGTGGCGATGCAGTTCTTCTACCAGTTCCCCCAGCGCGTGGAGCGCCTCGTGCTGGTCTCCAGCGGCGGCCTCGGCAGGGAGGTGAAGCCGACGCTGCGCACGGCGGCGATGCCGGGTGTCTCGGCGCTGCTGGCGATGACGATTCGCCCGCGCCTGCTCGGCGGTCTGTACGGAGCGGGCGCGCGGATGCGCGAGCGCGGGGTGGGGGCGGGCGTGTACCTGCAGGCTGCCGCCCGCGCGCTGCGGCCGTTGCAGAACGCCGACGCGCGCGGCGCCTTCCTGCACACGCTGCGCGCCGTGATCGACGTCCACGGCCAGCGCGTCAGCGCGACCGACCGCCTGTACCTGCTCGAGGCGCTGCCGACGATGATCGTGTGGGGCGAGCGCGACAACACGATCCCGCTCGCGCACGGGCGCAGCGCCCACGAGGCGATTCCGCACAGCCGCTTCGAGACGCTCGCCGAGGCGGCGCACTTCCCGCACCTGGAGGATCCCGACGGGCTCTCAGGCCTGTTGCGCGAGTTCATGCGCACGACGCAGCCGGGCGTGATCGCCGACGAGGACTGGGGTGCGATCCTCGCGCGGCGCTCGCTGCCCTCCCGGCGCATCGGCAATGCGGCGTAGGGCGCCGCTCTCCGCAGGACTCGCGCTGCTCGCCGGCCTGCTCTTGCTCGCCACGATCACCGTCACGCCGGCGCTCGGCGCGCCGTCGTCCCCGCTGCCGGCGTTCAAGGCAACGGGGCCCAGATGGTGGACGCCGCCGCAGCACTTGACGTGGTTCTGGCAGCTGCAGGGCACGATCGACAACGGCAAGCCGGTCGCCGCATACGACATCGACGGCTTCGAAAACGAAGCTTCCGAGGTGGCGGCGCTGCATGCGCAGGGCAAGCACGTGATCTGCTACATCGACGTCGGCACGGCCGAGAACTTCAGGCCGGACTACGGCGAGTTCCCGGCCTCGACGCTGGGGCGCTCGAACGGCTGGCCGGGAGAGCGCTGGCTCGACATCCGTCGGCTCGACGTGCTCGAGCCGATCATGCAGGCGCGCTTTCAAATGTGCCGCGAAAAGGGCTTCGACGCGATCGAGCCGGACAACATGGAAGCGTTCTCGAACAAGTCGGGATTCCCGATCACGGCGGCGCAGCAGCTCGAATACGACCTGTGGATCGCGGGCGAGGCGCACTCGCTGGCATGGCCGTGCTGCAGAAGAACGACGGCGAGCAGTCCGTGCAGCAGCAGCCCTACTTCGACGGGGCGCTCACCGAGCAGTGCAACCAGTACCGCGAATGCGCCGACTACCAGCCGTATCTGGCGGCCGGCAAGCCGGTCCTCAACGCCGAGTACGCCAAGCAGAACGCCAAGTTCTGCCCGGCGGACGAAGCGGTGGGGATGATGGGCGTGCGCTACGCCAAGAGCCCAACGGCAAGCGCTTTCAGCCCTGCTAACCCGGCCCTGTCGGGAGAGGGCCGAAGAGGGCCGCTAACGTGGGCGAGATGATGATGAGCACCAAGCCGATGGTGGCCCGCAGCGCGCACTACACGACGCTGCTCGAGCTGATCGACCACCACGGTCCCGCCAAGCTGCACCCCGGCGAGCGCGAGCAGCTGCTCGAAGCCGCCGACGCGCTGCTGTTCGGCGAGCCCGAGAGCGAGCGTCAGGTCCGTGCGGCCGAGGCCCAGATCGAGGCGCTGGAGACCAGCGGCCGGTGGTCGGCGGAGAGTTGCGATCAGCTGCGCGAGCGCCTGTACGGCTGCGACGCTCCGGCTGCGACGCCCTGACGGCGCGCCGCTCCGGCGAGCGTCTTAGGGGCACCTAACTTAGGGTGCCCTAATCTGATAGTGTGCCGCCGCGATGACGGGCACCCAACAGGCGGCGAGCGCCGGGCGGAGGTTTCGATGACGCATGCTGAGGCAACGACCACGCAGTCGCCGACCAAGCGCGCGCACCAGCGGGTCAGCTTCTACGTGTGGACGCTGCTGTTGCTGACGGTCGCGGTGATCGCGGTGGTGCTCGGCTGGCATGCCAAGGCCGGGACGCCGGACCCGAGCGCGGTGGGAGCCGCTCAGCACATGAGCCGCACTACAGCCGTGATCAACAGTGCGATCCTCGTCTTCCGTGAGGGCCTTGAGACGATCCTCGTGCTCGCCGCGGTGATGGCGAGCTTCCTCGGCGCCAACAAGGTCTACCGCCGTCCGGTGGCCGCAGGCGGCGGCGTCGCGCTCGCCGCGACGATCGCGACATGGTTCGCCGCGGTGTGGCTCATCGGAGCGCTCGGCGGGGGCGGCCTTGACCTCCAGGCTGCCACCGGGCTGCCCGCGATCATCGTGCTCTTGGTCGTGATGAACTGGTTCTTTCACCGCGTCTACTGGACCGGCTGGATCTCCCACCACCACAAGCGGCGTCGCGGCCTGTTGGCCGCAGGCGGCGATGCCAACCTCGCGCGCGTGCTGCTCGGCTTCGGGCTGCTGGGCTTCACCTCGATCTACCGCGAGGGCTTTGAGATCGTCGTCTTCCTGCAGAACCTGCGGGTCACGTTCGGCTCGAGCGTCGTCCTGGAGGGCGTCGCTGCTCGGCTGTCTGTTCACCGCCGCGGTCGGCGTGCTGACCTTCGCGCCTGCACCAGCGGCTGCCCTACAAGCGGCTCTTGATCATCACCGGCGCGATGCTCGTTGTGGTCCTCTTCGTGATGGTCGGCGAGGAGGTCAACGAGATGCAGCTCGCCGGGCTGGATCGGCACGCACCAGCATCGGCGTCAGCCTCCCCGGCTGGGCCGGGCAGTGGTTCTCGCTGTTCGCCAACGTAGAGACGATCGCGGCGCAGGCCCTCGCCGTCACGATCGTGCTCGGCTCCTACCTGGCCGCGCAATACATGCGCGTATGGCGCCCACGCCGCCGCGGGCTGAAGAGCGCCAGCCGCGCCGAGGCGCCGCCCGAGCGCCCGGCCGATCTCGCGCCGGCGCCCGCCGGTCGTGCGCTCGGGACCCTCGCCTAGCTGGTAGCGGGCGGCGATGCGCTAGCCGCGAGCGGCGGGCTGCTTCGCCTTCGACCACTCCTTCTTGTGCACCCGCTTGGCCGCCTGGTAATCGGCCAGCGCCTGCGCCGAGTCGACGTCGCCGAGCGTCGGGTGCCACGGCACGAGCTCCTTGGCGGCCTTCACGCCGAAGCGCTTGGCGAGCACGGCGCTGAGCGACTTGACCTTCATCTCGCCGAAGCCGGGCAGCGCCTCGATGTTGGCGCGCAGGTGCCGGCGTCCTTCGCGTCCTTCCACACGCGGGCCGCGTCGCCGCCGTATCGTCGCGGATGCAGACGGCGAGGTCGGCCACGCGCCCTGCCATCGAGCCGGGGAAGCGGTGGATCGCCGGTTTCTCGCGGAAGATCGGCTCGAGGTCGGCGTCCGCGATCTTCTCCGGGTCAAGCGACCCGAGCCGCTCGCGCAGCACGAGCGGTCCGATGAAGGCCTTTTCACTTTGACCTGCTGGTCGAGCGTGAAGCCGATCAGGAGCGCCATCGGGTCGGACGCGATGAGCCCGTTGGCCTCGTCGGAGTCCATAAAGTGCAGCTGGGCGCCGGCACGCGGCGAATGCTATCCGTCGCGCGGAGCGAGCTGGAAGATCGGGATCGTCCGCCCGGCCTGCGCTGCGCGCTCGCGGTAGTCGGCGTACTCGGGGAACACGCGGTCGGCAAGGCCCCACAAGCGCCGCCGCTCGTCCTCGGCCTCGACGAGCTCGGCGCGGAACGGCAGGCCGCCGTAGACGATCTCGGGATGCGCGCGCAGGTTGTGGTACCAGGCCGGGTGCTGCGGCAGCCCGCGCTTGGAGGCCACGATCGTCACGCGATCGCCGTCGTGGAAGTAGAGCGTGGCGTTGCGGCGCGGCTTGCCCGTGCGGGCGCCGCGCGAGTCGAGCAGCGCCGCCGCCAGTGGCCCGGTCTCGTGCCCAGCCGCCCGCCGCTGAGCTTCAGCAGCAGCGGGTCGAGCTTCCAGGCGACGTTGGTCGAGAACCATGCGCCGAGCTCCGTCGAGGAGAGCCGGGGCGACGGCGAGGTACAGACGGCCGCGGGGCTCTGTGCGGATCGACGTAGGGCAGCGTTCGCGGGCGGGCCATGGCAGCGGGTCCAGCGCGTCCTCGTCGCTATCGCTCGTCCGGCGGGAGCTCTCGCTCGCGCGGCCTGGTGCGCCCGCCGCCGACGTTCATCGCCATGCCGATCACGACGACGACGGCGGCCAGGCCGAGCACGACGGCCACGAGCCCGCCGATGCCGCTGTTGCTGAAGATCTTCACGCCGGGCGATCAACACGAGCCCCCCGAGCATCGCCGGCAGGCCGAGCACCTGCGAGCCGAAGGCGAAGTGCAGCGCCCACAGCAGCGCGCCGAACAGCGCGACGACGATCGCGACGTTGCCGAGCGATTCGAGCAGTTCGGTCATGCGGGGACGGTAGCGCTCAACGCCTGGCAGAAGCGATCCCACAAGCGCAGACTTCTCTCGTCGTCGAAACGAACGCGGGCCGTGATGTACTTTCCCACTTGCGCACCCGCTCCGAGCGTGCTGAAGTCCAGTGCTCGTCGAGAGAAGTTCAGCGCTCGTCGAGATTCGAAGTCACAGCACCACCCTCGAGCGACAGCCGGAGCAGAGAGAGACCAGGGTACGCGACCCGATGGTGCCGTCTGGCGTCACGTACTACGCGCGGGCGATCAGAGCGACCGCGGCAAGCCCGCGAGACGCGACCGACAAGTTACTGGAGCGCCGCGCGCATCGCCGCGAGCTGCGCCTGCGCGCGGAGCGTCCGTCAAGCCAAGCTGATCCGCGGTGGAGCAGCATCTGCACGAGCTGCTCGGCGCCCCCTGGCCGTGCGCGGACGCCGATCACTTCGCCGCTGCGTGGAAGGCGGCGAACGAGACGATGGCGGCGCACGGCCTGAGCGTGGGCCGTGCCAACTACGGCGACGACGACGACGCCGATCCCGGGCTGGCTCGGGCGTACTGGTGCCTGGTGCACCACCTGCACCCGCGCGCGGTGGTCGGAGACCGGCGTTGCCCATGGCCTCAGCAGCCGGATCATCCTCGAGGCGCTCGCGCGCGCCGGGGACGGGCGCTTGGACAGCATCGACCTGCCGGCGATGACGATCCTCGAGCGCCGCGCCGAGATCGGTGCGGCGATCACGCCCGAGTTGCGCGACCGATGGCAATACCTCGAAGGCTCGAAGCCGTCGCCGGCTGGCGCCGCTGCTCGCGAAGCTCGGCGAGGTCGATCTGTTCATCCACGACAGCCTGCATTCGACGCGGAACGTGCGCTGGGAGCTCGAGCAGGCGTGGCCCGCGCTGCGTCGCGGCGGCTTCGTGGTCGTGGACGATGTCGACTTCAACTGGGGCTACCGCGATTTCCTCGCCTCCCACGCGGATCTCAGCTCGCTGTACTGCATGTCAGACGATGGCCAGCGCGTGTTCGCGCTGGCGCGCAAGGACTCCAGACAGCTTCGCCGCGCGCCGCTGCCGGCGGTTGCTCCTACGCGCCCTCGGCACGGGCCTCGGCCAGACCGGCGAGCATCGCCACATAGGCGCTTGGCAGCCCGCGCTCTCGCGCGCCGCCCAGCACCGCCTGCACGTACTCGCGCGAGGGCGGCACATGCGCGCCGTCGGGCTCGATCACGGCATAGGCGAAGGCGTCGTGCTGCTCGGCGCTCGCGCCCAGCAGCACTCGCACGAGCTGCCGCCGGTAAGCCCAACCGTGGCCCTCTTTCTCGTCGAGCGCCGCCAGCTCGCGCTCGCCGCCGAGCTCGTACAAGCCCCCCACACGCTCTCGCCGGGGGCGGCGAGGATGTCGGCGACGCCCGTGCCCGTGCGCAGCGAGCGCCGGGTGAAGCCGAGGCGGTGGTCGTGCAGCTCGGCAGCGCCGAGGAAGCGATGGCCGGGGCAGGCGAGCTCGATCGCGTGGATGCCCATGTTGCGCCCGTAGGCGAAGTACAGCGTGGATCGTGGCTGCGTCGGCCTCACCCCTGGATTCTGACGTACGCGTCAGTTTGTTATGGTCACGGCCACAGACGGGATCGCCGCCGCGGCGAGGCACGCCCTGCCGGCGTGGAGGTGCCCGAAGCCGAGCTTGGCGTCGTGGCCGTCGCGGATACGCTTGCCCCGAAGGCAGGACGTCGGCGGGATCCGCGAGCGGCGCCGGGTGGATTGCGTCGGGCGCGCGGCGAGGTCCCGCGCGCCAGCGTGCCGTCGATCAGGGGCGGCGAGCTGGGCGCGGCGGAGCATGGGGTTCTCGGCGAGCACGAGGAGCAGGACGCCGGCCGCGATTCCGCGGAGGCGCCGCTCGACTCGGCGTGGCAGAGGCGCCCCGGCGCGCCCTCGCGCTGGAAGGGGTAGGCCACGTCGTCGCCGGGGGCCGTCCAGCGTACAGCGGGGCCGCGGTTCGGCGAAGGGGCGGAGGCGGCCGCGTCGGTCCTTCCAGAGAGAACCAGCCGGCCCCGCGGGCGCCGGGGGCGACGCAGAAGACGCGCGGGATCCGAGGCGGGCTCGCCGAGGCCGAGGGAGAAGCTGGCGTGCATCGATCCAGGGGCGCTCGACGCTTCGCGGCCGGTGGGCAGGACGACGGCGGCGCCGCGACCGCGACGCCCGAGGCGCACGGCGACCTCGAGCGCGTCGTCCAGCATGGGGCTCGTCGCGCCCTCGACGTAGGTGGCGCACGCGATGACGTCGGCGCCGTCCAGGGCAGCGCGCGCGCGACGGCGAGGGGCAGCGCGACGACGCCGGCGCCGGGCTTGGGGATGAGGTAGAGGCGCACGGAAGCGCGCGGCGCGACGCCGGCGAATCCGCGCGCGCGCGCGGCCCACGCGATCATGAGCGAGCCGTGGGCCTGGTTGCGGGGGGATTGCGTGCGTCCTCGACGCGCACCTCGGCGTCCAGGTCGAGCTCCTCCGCGTCGCGGGCGTCGTCGTCGATGAGCGGCGAGGCGCGCGCGGGCGCCAGCCGCGGGATCGCGCGCGATCGACGGCGACGCCGCCCTCCGCCACGGAGGAAACCAGCTCCGGTCCCCGGCTTCGCCGGCGCCTCGGGGGACGCGCTCGACGCGGCGTCGCGCCGCCCAGCCCTGGGGCGCGGCGACGGGCGCGCCGCGAGGAGATCGAGGGCCGGGGCGAGCGCGAGGCTCGGGCGCTCGGCGGAGGGCGACGTAGCGGATCGCGAGGCCGGCGGCGCGGAGGCGGGCGGCGACGGCGGCGGGCAGCGCGGGCTCGATCGAGGTGGAGGCGCGTCCAGAAGAGCGGGGGGGGCGGGCGATGATGTCGTGTCGGCGCGCGCGCCCGGGACGGCGGCGGCGACGCGGGCCGGATCGATCGCGGCCGGCGTGGCGACGACGAGCGCGCGCGCCTCCTCGGGCGGGCCTGCGGCCGGGTTCACCTGGCGCGTAGCCGAGACTCCCACGGGGGGCGCGTCCGCCGGCCGGCGCTTCACGCGATCAACCGGCCTTCGGCCATTGCGTGTGAGAGCGCATGGGCGCGGTTGGCGAAGCCGGGGCTCTCGGCCTCGCGGCGCGCGAGGGCCCCCACCGTCGCCTCGCGCTCGCCGGCCCACGCGGCGAGGCGGGGAGGCGCCGAGGGCCTGTGCGCGCCGGCGCGCCGCGCGGAAGCGTCGCGCCGACGCCGCCAGCATCCGCGCGAGCACGCCCCGAGGCATGGACCGATCCGCCGCAGCGAGATGGGCATGGTCTCTCGCGTACGCGGGGCGCCTTCGCCGGCGAGAGGTATCTGGGTCGAAGCCGGCGAGC
>CAVXQF010000002.1:0-3235850 GCA_963763945.1 uncultured Solirubrobacteraceae bacterium
CCACATACAGCACCAACTCCGGCGGCTGCGTCTCCTTGATCTCCTCGGGTATAGCTCTGTGCAGGAATCGGCCTTCATGGACGCAAGCGAATCAGGCGATGACGTGTTCTTCCTGACCTCGGCAAGGCTCTCCCCGCTCGACGTCGACAACGCGCGCGACATCTATGACGCCCACGTCTGCCCCCCCGGCGGCGCAGAACCCTGCATCACCTTCGCGGGCCCCCAGCCACCGCCCTGCACCAACGAAAGCTCCTGCAAAGCCTCGCCCACGCCACAGCCCTCGATCTTCGGCGCGCCCGCCTCGGCGACCTTCCAAGGCCCCGGCAACCCCACGCCGCCGCCTGCGCCGCCTCCACCGCCCCCGCACAGAGAAACCCGCGCGCAGAAGCTAGCCAAGGCGCTGAAGGCCTGCCGCGCGAAAAAGAACAAGCACAAGCGCAAGGCCTGTGAAAAAGGGGCGCGCAAGAAATACGGGCCCAAGGCGAAGGGCAAGGCCAAGAAGTCAAAGGCGAAGAAGGTCAAGCGAAGGGGGCACAAGTGAGCACGGCGAGCGCCCCACGCCTCAGGGCTCTGAGCACCCGCGCGAGGCTGTTGCTCGCCGCGACGGCCGCCGCCGCGGCGCTGCTGCTCCTCTGCGCCCTGGCGCTGCCCGCCCCGGCCCAGGCGCTCTCCCCCTGGTGGCACCTGACCTCCGGCGCGCGCCCGACCTACCTGAAGGCGGGCGTCGGCAAACCGGGCAAACCGGGCGTCCCCGGCGAAGATGAGGTGCAGGAAATCACGGTGCCCCTGGAAGAATTCGAAGGCGTCCCCGAACAGGGGGCGTTCGTCCTGAGGGTCGGCGGCAGCGCGCTTGAAGAATTCGTCACCGAACCGCTAGGGCGAATTCGGCTTCGCCCCGCTCACCGCCGCCAACGTCAAGGCATCGCTGGAAGGCGTCTACGGCCCATCGGTGGAAGTCTCAGAAGAAGTCAAAGCGGGGGCCATCTCCCTGCGCGTGCAGAGCGCATTTGCCAGCGCACCGATCGAAGCCGGGGAATTCCCCCCGCTGCCGGCCGCCGAAGCGAAAGTCATAAGCCCCGGCAAAGCCGAAGTCCCGCCGACCCCGCCGACCCCCGACGGCGAGATCTACGTGACCGCCTCAAACCTCGGCGACGCGAACATCGAAGGCTCCAAAGTCAGCTTCCGCGACGTGCTGCCCAAAGACCTCCATGCGATCGCCGTGGCGGGCTCAAAACCGTTCAAGGAAGGCGCCTTCAACAAACGCGAATCGATCCCCTGCTCCCTTGAAGAAAAAGCCGGCGTGCAGATCGCCACCTGCACGATGAGCGAAGCGATCGCCCCCTATGACCAGCTTGAAATGCGCATCGGCGTGAACCTCGAAGCGGGCGCAGAAGCAGAAGAGCAGATAAACGAAGTCTCGGTCTCAGGCGGCGGCGCTGCCCCGCGCTCGCTGCGCCGGGCGCTGAGGATCTCAAGCGCCCCCGTCCCCTACGGCCTTGACCTGAACGAAATCGCCCTTGAAGAAGAGGGCGGGCAGCCGATCACCCAGGCGGGCACCCACCCCTTCCAGCTGACCAGCACGATCATGGTCAACCAGCTGGCCGACATCAACCCGCTGCAGGCCGGCGCCAAACCCGAAGTCAGCCCGCCGGCGCTTGCCAAGGACGTCGACGTCAAGCTGCCGCCGGGGCTGATCGGAAGCGCCACGGCGATCCCGCAGTGCTCCACCGCGCAGTTCTTCGAAACCGTCGAAGGCAAGGAAAACCGCTGCCCGCCGGACACCGCGGTCGGCGTCGCGGTCACCACCGTGCACGAACCCTCCACGGTCGGCACGGCGATCGTGACCGAGCCGATCTTCAACCTGCAGCCGCGCGTCGGCGAGCCCGCCCGCTTCGGCTTCTACGTGGTGATCGCCAACTCGCCGGTGTTCATCGACACCTCGGTGCGCACCGGCTCTGACTACGGCGTCACCGTCGATGTCTCGAACATCACCCAGACCGCGGCCTTCCTCTCAAGCGAGACCACCTTCTGGGGCGTGCCCGGCGATTCCCGCCATGATGCCCAGCGCGGCTGGGGCTGCATCTATGAAGCGCGCAAAGCGACCGTCAACCAGCCCTGCACGCCCTCTGAAGAAGCCCACCCCAAGCCCTTCCTGACGCTGCCCACCTCCTGCAAGCGCCCGCTTCACACGAGCATCGAAACCGACTCCTGGTCGGCACCGGGCGCCTTTCAGGACTTCACCGGCGCCTTCGAACCGGCGGCGCCGCTTGAAGGCTGCAACCGCCTGCAGTTCGCCCCGGAAATAAAGGTCGCCCCCGACGGCCAGGAAGCGGCCAAGCCGACCGGCCTCACCGTCGACGTGCACGTGCCCCAGGAAGTCAACGAAAACGCCCAGGGCCTTGCCTCCTCGAACGTCAAGACGATCACCGTCGCCTTCCCGGCGGGCGTCGTGCTGAACCCCGCCGCCGCCGACGGCTTGCAGGCCTGCTCAGAGGCCCAGGTGGGGCTCCTTGGCGGGCTCGGCGAAGAAGGGGAATTCCTCTTCACGCCAACTTTGCCTGAAGCCTTCTGTCCCGACGCCTCGAAGATCGGCACGGTGAAGATCTCCTCGCCGCTGCTGCCCAAAGGCCAGCCCGTCGAAGGCGCCCTCTACCTGGCAAACCCGGCGCCGAACGGCGAAGGCGCTCAAAACCCCTTCAACTCGCTGCTTGGGATGTACATCATCGCCAGGGACCCGGTCTCCGGCGTGCTCGTGAAGCTGCCGGGCAAAGCCAGCCTTGACCCGAGCACGGGCCAGATCACCTCGACCTTCGACAACAACCCCCAGCTGGCCTTCGAAGACGCCGAAATCCACCTCTTCGGCGGCGAACGCGCCCCGCTTGCAAGCCCCTCGCACTGCGGCACCTACACGACCAACGCCACCTTCACGCCGTGGTCGGGCACCCCGCCGGTCAGCTCGAGCTCGAGCTTTCAGATCACCTCAGGGCCCAACGGCTCGCCCTGCCCGCCCACGCCGCTGCCCTTCGCCCCAAGCCTCACCGCCGGCTCGACCAACATCAACGCCGGCTCCTTCAGCCCGCTCTCAACGACGATCAACCGCGAAGACACAAACCAGCAGATCCAGGCTGTCCAGCTGCACATGCCCCCGGGCCTCTCGGGCATCCTCAAGGGCGTCGAGCTCTGCCCCGAAGCAAACGCCAACGCCGGCAGCTGCCCCGCAAACAGCCTGATCGGCCACACGATCGTCAGCGTCGGCGTCGGCGGGGACCCCTTCAGCGTGAGCGGCGGGCAGGTCTTCCTCACCCAGGGCTACAAGGGCGCCTCCTTCGGCCTCTCGATCGTCAACCCCGCCGTGGCCGGGCCCTTTGACCTGGGCAAAGTGATCGTCAGAGCGAAGGTCGAAGTCGACCCCCACACCGCCGCGCTGAGCGTCACGACAGACGAATCAGAACCCTTCGCGATCCCCCACATCCTCGACGGGATCCCGCTTGCGATAAAGCACGTCAACGTGCTGATCGACCGCCCGGGCTTCACCTTCAACCCAACCAACTGCAACCCCCAGGCGATCACCGGCACGATCACAAGCGAGGAAGGGGCCAAAGCCCCCGTGGCAACGCCCTTCCAGGCGACCAACTGCGCGAACCTCAAATTCGCCCCCAAATTCCAGGTCTCAACCTCGGGCAAGACCTCCAAAGCAAACGGCGCCAGCCTGAAGGTCAAGCTGAGCTACCCCAAAGCGCCCGCCGGCACCTACGCGAACGTCGCCAAGGTCAAAGTCAGCCTGCCAAAGCAGCTGCCCAGCCGCCTGACGACGATCCAGAAGGCCTGCACCTCCCAGGTCTTCGATCAGAACCCCGCCAACTGCTCCAAAGACTCGATCCTCGGCCAGGCCAAGGTCCTAACCCAGCTGCTGCCCGTCCCGCTCACGGGCCCCGCCTACTTCGTCTCCCACGCCGCCGAAGCCTTCCCCGACCTGACGATCGTCTTGAAGGGCTACGGCGTGACCGTCGATCTGATCGGCAACACGCAGATCAAGAACGGCATCACCACGACGACCTTCAAGAGCACCCCCGACGTGCCCTTTGAAAGCTTCGAACTGAACCTCCCCGAGGGCCCGCACTCGGCGCTTGCCGCCAACGCCAACCTGTGCAAGTCCAAGCTGACGATGCCCACCGAATTCACAGCCCAGAACGGCGCCCCCTTCAAACAGCAGACGAAGATCTCGGTCACCGGCTGCAAGAAGCCCCACCTGACGAACCTGCAGAGGGCGCTGAAGGCCTGCCACAAGAAACGCTCGAAGGCCAAGCGCAGGGCTTGTGAAGCGCGGGCGCGCAGGCGCTTCTCGCACAGGCACAAGAAGCACAAGAAGAAGTAGAGCTCGACAGGGGCCGAAGGGCCCCGGACGCGAACTCAAGCAGAGGCTCCGCTGCCGCGCGCAGCCGAGCCCCCTCCTCGCCGGCGCCAAAGCAGCCCGCGCACACCGCCGACCTCCGCCGCTGCGATTGCCCGGACGCCGAGAAAAGCCGCCGCAGATCGCGCTCGATCATCCGCAAGGCGATTAACTCAACCCTAGGCGCCTAGGCCTGGAGACAATCACGCGGATCGATTGCGCCCGCCGCCCCCCATTGGGAGACTGCTCCTGAAGCACACAGAGCGCCTGCAGCACGACTGGCGCTCTTCAACGAAACCAAGCACAAGGAGCAGACACACATGCACAGAATCAAGCTGCTCGGCCTGACCCTGCTGGCGCTGTTCGCAGTCGCGGCGTTCACGGCGGTGGCCGCATCTGCGGAAAACCCTGAGATCTTAGTGTTATCGGGGACCGCGTCGGAACTCTCAGGGGAATTCTGCTCGGGGACCGGGGAAATCCCGGAACTCCTGAACTTAGGAGGTAAAAAAGAAATCGCGGCCGCAAAAGCCTGCGCCCTAATCAACAAAAACTGCGAAAACTTAGCCGAATCCACAAAAGACACCAACTTATGCAATAACGTCCTGCTGACCTTCACCGGAGTTAACAGGAAAAAACATCGGCCTGTCGCAGCGAAAACAACAAAGGCGAAAAAGACCCGGTGGAAACTATCTTACTGCTGGCCGACCTGCACCTCTCCGCGGGAGAAAACGCAGCCAAAGAATTAAAGTCGCTGCTGTTAGCGCAGGTGTTAGGTACAGCCGGAGAAGAAGAAGTCAAATTCAACTGCTCGCTGCTGAAAATAAAAGTGACAGGCGTCGTCGAGTGCTTAGTGGACCCAGCATTAACGAACACGACGCACGTCGAACTCTTATGCAAAGTCAACACGGCCACGCACGACCGCGAAATCGACACGTGCACGGTGTTATGCACCGAGTTCGGCGGGACCCTGGGTCTCACCGCAGAATACGGCAAAGAAAAACTCGACGCGTGGGAGTTAGCGCACCTCTTAGGCGAATTCAACAAAGACGTCTTCATCGACGACTGAGGACGTTCGGCGAAAGCCGGTGAGATGACCAACGATCAGGCGACGCGCGGGGCTCCGGCTCCGCGCGTCGCTGCACTTTTGAGGAGGAGCCATGAGAAGGATCAAGCTGCTCGGCATCGCGCTCTTGGCGCTGCTCGCGTTCGCAGCGTTCACGGCGGTGGCCGCATCCGCGGAAAACCCTGAGATCTTAGTGTTATCGGGGACCGCGTCGGAACTGAAAGGGGAATTCTGCTCGGATACCGGAGAAACATTTGCTCCTATAAACTTAAGTGGCACCAAAGAAATCGAAGCCACAAAAGCCTGCGCCCTAATCAAAGACTGTGAAAACTTAGCCGAATCCACAAAAGACACCAACTTATGCAAAGACGTCCTGCTGACCGTCACGGGCTACAAACAAGGCACCTCAGCCTGCCGCAGCGAAAACAACAAAGGCGAAAAAGACCCGGTGGAAACGATCTTAGCGCTGCTCGACCTGCACCTCTCCTCCGAGGAAACCGCGGGCAAAGTGTTACAGCCGCTGCTGTTAGCCGAGCTCTTAGGCACCGCCTTAGAAGAAGAAGTCAAATTCAACTGCGCGCTGCTGAAAATCAAATGGACCGGTGTGGTGGCATGCTTAGTCGTGCCGGGCTTAACCAACACGATGCACATCGAAATCTTATGCAAAGTCAACTCGACCACGCACGACCGCGAACTTGGCACCTGCACCGTGTTATGCAACGAGTTCGGCAGCGTGCTTGGGATCACCGCGACATACGGCTCTGAAAAACTGGATGCCTGGTGGTTACTGCACCTCTTAGGCGAATTCAACAAAGACGTCTTCATCGACGACTGATCGGCGGTTGCGAGCGGGCCGGGGGGCGGGCAGCCCGCTTGCACAGACCGAGTGCGCGGAGCCGGCCGGGCACTCGCCCTGGCCTTCGCCGCCACTCCGCGGGCCAGACGGAAACACCGAAGTTCCAGCAGCGCCCCGTGGCAAAAGGCCCGCACCAAACCCCTAGACACAAAGTCCCACAAGGACCTGCAAACCCACTACGTTCCCGCCCATGCCAAGCAGAGAACCAGCGATCGCCGACGAGGCCCGGGTCGCGCCCGCGCCCTTGGACGGAGCGGCTCCGTTGCCCAGGCGGGCCCTCCCAGCCTCGCCACGCCTCGCCGCCCTGAGCGTAAGCCTCCTGCTCCTACCCCTCGCCCTCTCAGCCTGCGGCGGTGGCTCAAAGGGCTCGGGCTCGAGCAGCGCCAACCAGGCCCAGGCCCACACCAGCGCCACCGCGGCAACCCAGGCAGCGACCACCACCACCCAGCCCGGCCCCGCCGCCACCCCCGTGCCGAGTTCCTCGGTCCCCTCGAGCACGATCGTGGCCAGGGTGCAGGGCAAGGCGATCACGCTCGGTGAGGTGCGCACGCTGATGAGCTCTGCAAGCGCCCCCGAAGCGCTGCCCGACGCTCCGGGCTATGCCCAGTGCACCGCCGCTGCCAAAGCCAAGGCAGAACACGCCGGGCTGAGCCCCCAGCCCTCAGAAGCAGAGCTCAAGGAAAAGTGCCAGAAGACCTATGAAGCCCTCTTCAGCGCCTCGGTCAGCAAGGCGATCCACACGCTCTGGCTTCAGGGCGAGGCCCGCGAACGGGGCATCTCTGCCAGCCCCGAAGCGGTGCTGCGGGAATTCGATGCCGCCAAGAAGTCCTTCAAGAGCAACGCCGAATTCGAAAGCTATCGCCAGAAGGCCCATCTGAGCATCGCCCAGATGCTCGATGAGGTGAAGATCAACAAGATCGGCGATGCGCTGTTCGCCCTGATCAAAGCCAAACAGCACCCCGCCTCCCCCGCCGATGTCGCCGCCTACTACGCCTCCCACCGCAAGGACTTCCTGATCCCCGAAGGCCGCGACGTGCGGATCGTGCGCACGACGACCAAGGCCGGCGCAGAAAGCGCCATGCGCGAACTGCGCTCGGGCAAGAGCTTTGCCGAAGTGGCCTCCCACCTGACGCAGATCGGCCAGCCGATCGGGGCGCAGAAGGGCGAGGTCAAGGACCTGAAGCCCGGGGTCTATGAGGAGAAGCCGCTGAACGACCCGATCTTCGCGGCAAAGCTCCACCGCCTCTACGGACCGCTGGACATCGTAGCCGCGCATAAAACGATCGCCCCGGAGACCAACAGCGGCTACTTCATCTTCGAAGTCGTAGGGACCGTGCCGGCGCGCCAGACGCCGCTCTCAGCCGTCAAGGCAACGCTCGCCGCGAAGCTCACCGAAAAGCAGAAATACCAGGTGCTCGGGGGCTTCATCGCCGCCTTCCGCCGGAAGTGGACCGCGCGCACCGACTGCCAGGCAGGCTATGTCGTTCGCAACTGCAAGCAGTTCAAGAAGGCCGGGGCTTCAGAAGCGGAAGATCCTTATACGTTGTGATGGGGGTGGGGGCGGGGGCTTGCACGGGTGGCCGCTCGCACGGAGGCGCATAGACTGGAACCGTGTCGCGCTTTCGTGAAGCCCAGCACCCCGATTTCCACCGGCTGAACACGTCGATCGCCTTCGATCGCCGTCTGTGGCCGCAGGACATCGCCCAGTCGCGCGCCCATGTGCGGATGCTTGCAGCGCGCGAGATCCTGTCCGAGGCCGATCGCGACGAGCTGCTGCGTGGCCTCGACGCCGTCGAGCTCGAGTTCACGATGGATCGCTTCGCCTTCGACTCCGAGGACGAAGACGTCCATATGGCGATCGAGCGACGACTGGGCGAAGTCATAGGGGCCGTCGCGGGCCGTCTGCACACGGCCCGCTCGCGTAACGATCAGGTTGCCACCGACATGATGCTCTACACACGCGAGCGCGCGGCGCACGCGTGGATGGAGATCGGCGAGCTGATGTCCCGGCTGCTCGAGCGCGCCGAAGAGCACGCCGACTGGCCGATGCCGGGATACACGCATCTGCAGCGCGCCCAGCCGGTGTACCTCGGACACCACCTGCTCGCCTACTTCTGGATGCTCTCGCGCGATCGCGCGCGCTTCGCCTTCGCCGAAGCGCAGGCCGGCTCCCTGCCGCTCGGCGCCGGCGCCTTGGCGGGTGTCAACTTCGACACCGACCGGCAGATGGTCGCCGAGGAGCTCGGGTTCCCGACGGTCTCGCCCAACTCGATCGACGCGGTCTCGGGGCGGGACTTCGTGCTCGACTATCTCAGCGCCGCCGCCGTCTGCTCGACGCACCTCTCGCGCCTGGGCGCGGAGATCATCTTGTGGTCGAGCAGCGAGTTCGGCTTCTGCGAGCTGCCCGACTCCTGGAGCGCCACCTCGTCGATCATGCCGCAGAAGAAGAACCCGGACGCCGCCGAGCTCCTGCGCGCCAAGGCGCCGCGCGTCGCCGGGCACCTTGCCGCCTTCCACGGCGTGCTGCACGCTCTCCCGCTCACGTACAACAAGGACCTGCAGGAGGACAAGGAGCACCTGTTCGACGCGGTCGACACGCTCGAGCTGACGCTCGCCGCGGCCACGGGCATGGTCGCCGGGGTGAGGTTCGATCGCGAGCGCATGGCCGCGGCCGCGACCGACGAGCTGATCGCCGCGACCGACGTCGCCAACTTGCTCGTGCGCCTCGGAATGCCCTTCCGCGAGGCGCACGGCGTCGTCGCCGGCCTCGTGCGCGCCGCGCTGGACGCCGGCAAGACGCTCTCCGAGCTCAGCGAGGCTGAGCTGAGCGAGCACAGCGAGATGCTCGCCGCTAACAGTGCCCGATTTCGCGAGGCGCTGCAGCCTGGCAGCTGGCTGGAGTCGAAGGTCTCCGAAGGGGGAACCTCTTCGGCCCGTCTGGCGGAGCAGATCTCTGCGGCTCGCGCCAGTCTCGGCGAGTCCGCCGCCCGCTGACTGGCAGGCTCGCCCTCTGCGTACTTGTCGCAGACGCAGAGGCGGCAGCGGCCCGCAATGGAGACAGTTATTCGAAATAGTTGAACTTGGCCCTTAGCTCCTGGGACAATGCGCAAGTCCATTCGTGCGCTGATCGCCGCGCATCTAATAAAGCTGGAAGGAGCTAAGCGTGAGGACCCTAAAGTCACTGGGCTTCGTTGCCCTTGTAATGATTGCGCTCACAGCATGTGGCGTGCCGATCGCCGCCGCAACCGAAGCAGAAGAGGAAAACCATCCGCGGATCTTAATCTTAGAAGGAAAAATCAGCGAACTTCAGGTTACGGCCACTGGGACGACTGTTACGACAGAAACCTTATCAGGTAAACAAGTACTGAGTGCCACAACCGAAGCTAAAGTGAAAAACTGCGAATCGATCTCCGGTAATGAAAAAGATGCGGACTCCTGTAAAGACGTGACGGTCAACTTAACGGGCGTCAAATCAGGAGCGGTTGCCTGCAGGAGCGAAAACAGCAAAGGCGAAAAAGACCCCGTCGAAACCATATTAGCCTTGACCGATCTTTTACTGGGCGCAGAATTAACCGCGGCAAAAGTATTACAGCCGCTCGGTATCGGGAAAGTCTTAGGCACCGCGTTAGAAGCAGAAATGACGGTGATCTGCGGCTTGCTCAAAATCAAGATGAAGGGCACGCTGGCGTGCTCGATCCCATTCGGATTAAAAAACATCACAACCGCAGAAGAACTCGAACTGACCTGCAAAATGAAAAAAAGCGGCGATCCCGAAATAGGGGAATGCGTGCTCAACTGCGAATCGCTGAAAACGGATCCGTACTTAATGAACTTCGGCAGCGGGTTCGAAGACGCCTGGAAATTATTCACGATCAAAGGTAAAGCGAACAAAGACATCTTCATCGACGACTGAAGGCTCCTGAGGCGTATCGTCGCGCCCGCTGCGTTTCCCCGCCTCGCGCGTCCCGTGAGGCGGGGTCCTGCGCCGACTAGACTGTGACCTATGTACCGCCCGCGGGCGTCCCCCCGTTGCGCTCGATGAGCGCGCTGCCCGCGGGCTTCTACGCGCGCCCCGTGCTCGAGGTAGCCCCCGAGCTGATCGGCTGCGTCGTCGAGCACCAGGGTTGCGCCGGCGTGATCGTCGAGACCGAGGCCTACCACGAGTCAGAGCCCGCCTGCCACGCCTACGCCGGGCTCACGCCGCGCACCGAGGTGCTGTTCGGCCGCCCAGGCCTGGCCTACGTCTACCGCTCATACGGCATCCACGCGATGCTCAATGCCGTCTGCGAGGCGCAAGGCGTCGGCGCCGCCGTGCTGATCCGCGCGCTCGCGCCGCTGCAGGGGATCGAGCAGATGCGCGTCAGGCGCGGGCTCGTCGCCGGCAGGCCCGCGCGCGATCGCGAGCTCTGCTCCGGACCCGGCAAGCTGACGCAGGCGCTCGGCATCTGGCTGGATGAGAACGGCGGGTCGCTCGCGCGCGGGCCCGTGCGGATCCGCGAGCGCTCGGGCGAGTGGCGCTCGCCTGATATCGCAGTCGGCACGCGCATCGGCATCACGCACGCCGCCGAGCTGCCCTGGCGCTTTGCCGCCGCCGGCGACCCAAACGTCTCGCGGCCGCGCATCTGAGCGCTTGCGCGAGCCTCTGCGCGGCCATATCGGGCTCGCCAGAGCCCCATCAAAAAGGTCTCTGAACCGATCGCTCGCGATCTGGCTCGCGATCGTGTAACCAGGGAGGGGGGCCTCTCCCCGCACCGCTGCGCAGACGCCCGGAATCACTGGACTTCTGCGCCCAGTTGTGACGGAGGGAGCGGCTCCAGGCGGCGAATCGACCCGCCGTAGAGGGTCAGAGAGAAACGACCAGGAGCGAATCGATGACACCAGCGACAGCAACCAAGGCCAAGCTTCCCGCCGGCCCGCCCATTCCGACCACGCTGCAGGCCGCCATCTGGGCGCTGCGACCGCTCGAGCTGATGGATCGCTGCGAAGCGCGCTACGGCGAGATCTTCACGCTGCGCATCCGCCGCGGGCGTCCCTGGGTGCTCTTGACCAACCCCGAGCACGTGAAGCTCGTCTTCACGCGCGCCTCCGAGCTGATGGGCGCCGGCGCCGGCGAGGCCAACCCGCTGCTGCAACCGCTGCTCGGATCGAGCTCCGTGATGCTGCTCGACGAGCCCCAGCACATGGGCGACCGCAAGCGCCTGTTGCCCTCCTTCCACGGCGGGCGGATGAAGGACTACGGCGCCATGATGAGCCAGATCGCCGAGGAGAAGGTCGCCGACTGGCCGACCGGCGAGCCCTTCGAGCTGTGGCCGCGAATGCAGTCGATCTCGATGGAAGTCGTCATGCGCTCTGTGTTCGACGGCATCGACCCCGCCCGCGGCGAGCTGATGCGCGAGCGCATCGCCGGCTTGACCAACTGGATCAACCAGCCGCGGCGGCTGGCGCTGCTCGCCGCCTTCGGCTCGCGCTCGATCACCGCCAACTCCGGCTTTCGGAGCGAGATGGGCAAGCTCGAGGCCGTCGTGCTCGAAGAGGTCAAGCTGCGGCGCGCGCGCGGCATCGCCGACGGCGAGGAAGACATCTTCTCGATGCTCGAGCGCGGGCATGCCCAGGACGGCGAAGTCGCCAGCGAGCAGAAGATGCGCGACGAACTCGTGACCATGCTCTCCGACGGGCCCACCGCCACCTCGCTCGCCTGGGTCTTCGAGCGCTTGCTGCGCCACCCCGAGAAGCTCGCCCGCCTGCGCGAGGAGGTGCTGCGCGACGAGGGAGACGAGTACCTCGACGCCTGCGTCAAAGAGACACTGCGGCTGTGCCCCGCCGTGCCGCTCGTCATGCGCCGGCTGATCGAGCCGATGGAGCTCGGCGGGTACCTGCTGCCCGCCGGCACGATCGTCGCGCCCTGCATCTACCTGATGCACCGCCGCGGTGACATCTACCGCGACCCGCTCCAGTTCAAGCCCGAGCGCTTCCTCGGCGGGGCCGACGCCGGGGCATACACCTGGATTCCTTTTGGCGGCGGTGTGCGGCGGTGTGTCGCCGCCTCCTTCGCGCAGCTCGAGATCAAGCGTGTGATCGAGGTCGTGCTGCGCGAGTTCGACCTGCGGCCCGCCAGCAGCGGGGATGAGGAGGCCGCGCGGAGCTCTGTCTCGTTTGCTCCCGGCGGCGGGGCGCGCGTGATCGCGACGCGCAGGACGCCCGGGCCGGCCGACAGGCAGCCGCTCGCCGCTTGACTCCATGCCGGCCCGGGGTCAAGCGGCGACGCTGCTCGGTGTCGCGGGGCTTTGCCTGGCGGGGCTGACCGGCTGTGGGGGGATCCGCGGCGACGCAGTGGTTCTGACGGTTGGCGATCATGCGATCAGCAAGGCCACCGTCGATCATTGGACGGCCGTGATCAGACGCGGTGGCGCCTTCAGCGGCTTCCGTGGCGCGCCGCGGTCGGGGACGCCCGAGCAGCGTGCGATCACGTTGCTGATCACCTCACATTGGCTGATCGACGAGGCCGCGCGCCAGGGGGTCCAGGCGCCTCCCGAGGCCGTCCAGCAGGCATTCGAAGAACGCGCGCAGAGCGCAGAATTCCAGAAGCGCTTGCGCGGCACGGGGGAGACCCCCGCGGACGTCAAGCTGGAGATGGGAGCCGAACTCGCAGGCGAAGCGATCCGCGAAAAGCTGGCCGGCAGCGCAGCCGACTTCACGCAGAGCGAGTTGGTCGGCTTCTATCGTGCGAACGCGAGCTCGTTCAGCACGTTAGAGGTGCGCGTGACCGACCTGATCGAGAACCTTCACGACCCCGCCGCGGCCGAAGCGCTCGTGCGGAGGATCGGGACGGGGCACGCCTTTGCCAGGCGTGCGATCCACGAGCACGTCTCGCAGACGCCCGGCTTCATGTCGACTCCCGAAAAAGTCAAAGTCGTCGAAGCGATCTTCGCGGCGCGGCCGGGTGTCGTGAGCTCTCCGATGCGACTGAACGGCAGCTGGGCGGTGTTCGTAGTCAGATCGGTCGCGCCGCCCAAGCCAAAGCCGCTCGCGAGCGTGCGCTCGGAAGTGGGCCGGCGCCTCAATGTGGCCCGTCAGCACCAGATCGCCTCGAGCTTCGACCGGGAATACCTAGAGCGCTGGCACGCGAAGACGAGCTGCCGATCCGGCTATGTGGCGGCGGGGTGCCCGCAGTTCAAGGGCGCTCTCGAGCCATACGAAGATCCGTTCTCGCACCGCGCACATCCGCTTCTTTCGGAGGCGGCGCTTCCGGGGTGACGCATAACGACGCCGTCCCCGCCACGGCGTGCGGCGGGGACGGCGGTTCAACGTTGGTATTCGTCTCTAGGCCTGCGGCCTAGAATTTTTCGCTTTCCAGCACTGCTTCGACTTCGGCGCTGTTGAGCGTGCCGTTGAGGATCGCCGTGTTGTGTCCCGACGCCGAGGGCAGGCCCAGCTTGGCGTCGATGATCGGGTCGAGCAGAAACGAGAAGAACCCGCCGCACCCTTCGACGACCGGCGCCGAGAAGGAGTTGTCGACCAGGGAGTTTTCGGTGATCTGCACCGATTCAAACCCTTTTTCGATTTCCGATGTCACGGTCCCGAGTTTGCCGGTGATCGGTTTGTTCGGTTCCGGCGGCGACGTTTTGCCGTCGATCAGGTGCAACTGGATCGGGCTCGCTTCGGAGCCGATGAAGCAGCCTTCTCCGAGCAACGGGTTTTTCAGGTGCGCTCTGGTCGGAAGTGTGAGCGCGGTGTTTTTTTCTTCGACCAGCGCCGCGAGGTCGAGGATCCCAGGGTTGGTCGTATTGGCGACCAGTTCGGTCACCATCGTCACGCCGGTCAGCCCGTTTTCGAACGTCGCTTTGCACGTGCCCCGCTCGATGATTTCGAACAGCCCGCTGCCTTTGATTTCTTCGCAGTTGATCAGGCCCGCGAGGCCTCCGGGAACGTTCAGTTCCGTTTTCGAGAGGCTGTTGCCGTCTTTGGCCGGCACGAGGAAGTATTCGTTGATGTTCGATCCCCCCGTCGGTATCGCCCCGCCCTGGAGGACGAGCGTTTGGTTGATCGGCACTTTCGTCGAGCCGATCGCGACTTCGCCGCCGGTCGTTTCGGCGAATTGACAGAGGGCCAAGCCCGGGTCTTCGACCGGGCAGTCGTTGTACTTTTTGAAGATTCCTTTCGGTTCCGCCGCCGCCGAGGCGACGATCGCGAGCGATGCGATCAGCGCTATTCCCGTAACGATCGAGAGGCGCCTGATGCGGGCGATGTGATCTCTGCTCATCGGTTCTCACTTTCTGCGATTTAGTCCCACTTGGTGAGTTGCGCGAGCAAAGTAGATGTGCATTTGCAAAAGTAACAACCGGTGTTTCCTACTGAATTGCGGTAGACAGGCAAGCGAAAGCCGGCAAGTGGACGAATGTCCCGACGCCTAGGTCTAAAAACCGGATGCAGTGACGCGATACCCGTTTTTCGAGGGACTATGCGCGGATCGTGCCGGGATGCCGGCGTATGGCGAGGCGAGCTTTGGCGAGCTGGGCGGAGGCAAGGAGCGGCATCGTTACCCCCAGAAGCTCGTGGACGCGTGGCGGGACGCGTCAGAAGCCACCTAGCCGCCGGGACTGACGCCGCCGGTCGGCGAGGAGGGGGCGGAGGATTCGGGCGGTGCCGAGGAGCTCGGCGCGGGCGTTTCGGTTGCCGGGGCCGCCGGCGTGGGCGACTGTTCGGGCGCCGCTTTTTCGCCGCCGCCTTTGGATTCGGGCGCCGCGCTCGGCGCCGAGGATTTGCCGCCGCCTTTGCTCGCCCCGCTCGAGCCCTGAGACGAGCCGCCACCTTCGGTCGGCAGGGACGAGGATTCGCCCGCCCCGCTGGAGCCTTCTTCTTCGCCTTCGCCGGAGCCGGCCTTGACCTTCTTGCCTTCCTTCTTTTCGAGCGCGGCCTGCGCGGCGTGTTCGGCTCGGTTCTTGTCGATCCCCAGCGCGGCGGTCATGAAGTCGTGCCAGATCAGCGCGGGGAAGGTGCCGCCGAGCACGGGGCCGCCGTTGAAGTTGGTCGTCATCGGGATCAGCTTGTCGGGGTAGCCGACCCACACGGCGACCGTGTACTTGGAGTCCCAGCCGACGAACCAGGCGTCGCCGTAGTTGGAGGTCGTGCCGGTCTTGCCGGCGGCGAACTGGCCGATGGCGGCGGCTTTGCCGGTGCCGTACTGCAGCACGGTCTCGAGCATCGAGGTCTCGGTTTCGGCGACGCTCTGCGGCAGCACGTCTTTGGTCTTGACGTGGTTGACGTCCTTGTGGTTGCCGTCGGGCAGTGTGTGTGAGCCGGCGTCGACTTCCTGGATCGCCACGGGCCGGCCGTTCTCGGCGAGCGTGCCGCTGACGCGCCGCCCGCCGTGGGCGAGCGTCTCGTAGGCGTGGGCCATGTCGATCGGCGTGACGCCGACGGTGAGCCCGCCGATCGTCATCGCGGGGTTGGTCGAGAGCGGCGTGGTTATGCCCATGCGGTGGGCGAGCTTGGCGATCCGCTTGGTGCCGACCTTGAGCCCGACTTCGGCGTAGATCGAGTTGTCGGAGTAGGCCGTGGCGCCGGTCAGCGTGTTCGAGCCCGTGTAGTTGCCTTCGTCGTTGTGCACGACGAATTTTTCCTTGCCGTGGGTGCCGGGGACGATGAATTCCTTCTGCTTGGAGGTCCAGGTGGAGTCGGGCGAGATGCCGTCCTGCAGCGCCGCGGCGAGGTCGAAGGCCTTGAACGAGGAGCCGGGCTGGCGCTGGCCGTTGGTGGCGAGGTTGAAGGGCGTCGTCGAGTAGTCGCGCCCGCCGACCATCGCGCGCACCTCGCCGGTCGAGTTTTCGATCGCCACGAGCGAGGCGGTCGGGCCTTCGGGTGATTCGAGATAGGCGTCGACGGCGTGTTCGGCGGCGTGCTGCAGTTCGATGTCCAGCGTGGTCTTGATCTTCAGGCCGCCGTCGAAGGCGCGGGGGGCGCCGTAGCGTTCGATGATCTGCTGCTGCACCCAGCTGGTGAAGTAGCCGGCGTCGATCCCTTCGATCGTCTGCTCGGTGGGCGCCTGCACGTCCTTGGCGGCGGGCAGCGACTGGCTGACGCTCTGTTCGTAAACGGTACGCGTGATGTAGCCCTGCGCGAGCATCTGGCGCAGCACGGTGTTGCGCCGCGTGCGCGCGGCGACGGGGTGCTGCGCGGGGTCATAGGCGGTCGGCGACTGGATGATCCCGGCGAGCAGCGCGGCCTCCCACGGCTGCAGCTGCTGCACGCAGAGCTCCTGGCTGGGCTCACCGCAGCCGAGGTGGTTGACGTCTTTGCCGAAGTAGGTCTGCGCGGCCGACTCGATCCCGTAGGCGCCGTTGCCGAAGTAGATCGTGTTGAGGTAGGCGGTGATGATCTTTTCCTTGGACCACTTGTGCGAGAGCTGGAAGGCCAGCGCGGCCTCCCTCAGCTTCTCGAGGATCGTGCGGTGCGACTGGGCCTGCAGCGCGTTCTTGATGAACTGCTGCTCGATCGTGGAGGCGCCCTGGATGCTGCCTTTGTGAAGGATGTCCTGCACGAAGGCGCGCCCGATCCCGCGCACGTCGACGCCGCCGTTGGTCTCGAAGCGCTTGTCCTCGATCGAGATCACGGCCTCCTTGACGATCTGCGGGATCTGCCCGGGCGTGACGATCACGCGGTTCTGCTGGCTGACTACTCCGAGCGGGTGGCCGAGGTCGTCGAGCAGGACCGAGCTCTTGGCGTCCTTCAGCGTCGAGAACCTGGTCAGCGACGGCAGGTCGGAGGCGACCGATATGAAGATCCCGAAGATGAACGAGACGAAGCCGAGCACGAGCACGGCGAAGAGAATCGCCAGGAAGCGCAGGCGCTTGACCCTGGGCTTGGGACCGCTCCCGGCGTCATCCGGCTCGGGGGCCGGGGCGGGGGGTATGTCGGGGCGGACCTCAACGCTCATCGGCGACTGGGCGCGAGAGGCCGGCGGTGCCGGCCGCTGTCGAGCCGTGGCGTGCCGATTGACCGGCCAGTTTGGGGCCGACCCGGGTTGGGCGAGCCGCGAGCCGGCGCGGCACGGAGGACCGTTCGCGCGAGCGAGAGTCTAGCATTGGGCCTCATGCCGAGAGCCACCGACGCGGACGCAGAAACGGCCGCGCAGCGCGCCGAGGGGGCGGCCGACGGGGGCTCCTCGGAGGAGATCTACGAGCTGCCAAGCGAGGTATTGCACGAAGCATCGCGCCTGAACACGTGGGCCGTGGACAGCCTGCCGTCGGGAATGCTCGTGGCCAAGCTGGCGCAGGCACGCGGGCAGGGTCGTCGGCTGCGCGTCAAGCTGGGAATCGACCCGACAGCGCCGGACATTCATCTCGGCCACGCGGTCGTGCTGCGCAAGCTGCGCGAGTTTCAGGATGCCGGCCACTCGGTGGTCCTGATCATCGGCGACTACACGGCGAGGGTCGGCGATCCGTCGGGTCGCTCGGAGTTGCGCCCGATGCTCTCGGGCGAGGAGATCGACGCAAACGCGGAGACCTTCCAGGGGCAGGCGCTGCGCATCCTCGATCCCGACCCGAGCCGCCTGGAGGTCAGGCGCAACAGCGAGTGGCTCGATATGCCGATGGTCGAGTTGCTCGGCCTCGTGCGCACGACGACGGCGGCGCAGTTGCTCGAGCGTGAGGACTTCGCCAAGCGATTCGCCGCGCACGAGCCGATCTCGATGCTCGAGCTGCTTTACCCGTTGCTGCAGGCGTATGACTCGGTCGCTGTCGATGCCGACATCGAGCTGGGCGGCACCGATCAGAAGTTCAACCTGCTGCTGGGCCGCGACATCCAGCGCCACTACGGCAAGCCCGAACAGGCGATCCTGACGATGCCGCTGCTCGTCGGTACCGACGGACGGCAGAAGATGTCGAAGTCGCTGGGCAATCAGATCGGCATCACCGACCCGCCGGAGGAGATGTATGGCAAGGCGATGTCGATCCCCGATGAGGTGGTCCCCGTGTACCGCTATCTGCTGCTCGGCGAGCAGCCCGTGTTCGACGACACCGAGCTGCCGGGTGGGCTGCGAAGCGCCGCCGTGGCGCCGATCCCCACGGGTGCGGCGGCGCGTGACGCGAAGCGCGCGCTGGCGCGTGATCTGGTGCGCTGGCTGCACTCCGATGAGGCAGCGCAAGCAGCGGAGCAGCACTTCGAGCGGGTCTTCGTCGCGCACGAGGCGCCGGCCGAGATCGAGCAGGCGAGCTTCGCGGCGAAGGACGGAAGCGTCTACCTGCCGGGCGTGATGGCGGCCGAGTTCGGGCTTTCGGGCTCGGAGGCGCGGCGCCTGATCGACCAGGGCGGCGTGACGCTCGGCGAGGCGCCTATCGGGCGCGGCGAGTACGATGTGCCGGTCGCGCGTGCCGATGGGCAGGTGCTGAAGGTCGGCAAGCGCCGCTTTCGACGCCTGCGCGCTGGTTAGCGCTATACTTCGTCGTTCGCCCCAACGGGCGTCTTAGGACGCTTGGGGCGAGAAGGTCTCCTCAGAAGGAAGCACCTCCTGCAGAGGCTTGGCGGTCTTTGAAAACTCAACAGCATGCGCATCTGCGATCGAATCTTCGATCGTGGTGTGCGTCCAGGTTCGACCCGTCGGCGGGAGCATTCGTGCAACCGCGTGACGGCAAAGAGTCAAGTAGAGCAGTACCCCGTCATGGGTCGGGGCCACGGTGTATAGGCCTCGGCAGTCGTGATCTCGTCGCGCTTCGGCACGGCGGGGGAGCGCAAACCAATGACAGCTTTTCGTGAAGTTCTTCACGGAGAGTTTGATCCTGGCTCAGGACGAACGCTGGCGGCGTGCTTAACACATGCAAGTGGAGCGACGAACCAGGGCTTGCCCTGGGGCAGAGCCGCGAACGGGTGAGTAACACGTGGGTTACCTGCCTCGATGACCGGGACAACCCGAGGAAACTCGGGCTAATACCGGATGTGCCCGCAAGGGGAAAGGAAGCTTCGGCCTCCGCATCGAGATGGGCCCGCGGCCCATTAGCTTGTTGGTGAGGTAACGGCTCACCAAGGCTTCGATGGGTAGCTGGTCTGAGAGGACGATCAGCCACACTGGGACTGAGACACGGCCCAGACTCCTACGGGAGGCAGCAGTGGGGAATCTTGCGCAATGCGCGAAAGCGTGACGCAGCAACGCCGCGTGGGGGAAGAAGGCTTTCGGGTTGTAAACCCCTTTCAGTTGGGACGAAGCTTCGGCGGTGAATAGCCGACCGGAGTGACGGTACCTTCACAAGAAGCACCGGCTAACTACGTGCCAGCAGCCGCGGTAATACGTAGGGTGCAAGCGTTGTCCGGAATTATTGGGCGTAAAGAGCGTGTAGGCGGCCCCATTAGTCCGCTGTGAAAGTCCAGGGCTCAACCCTGGAATGCCGGTGGATACTGTGGGGCTAGAGTCCGGAAGGGGCGAGTGGAATTCCTGGTGTAGCGGTGAAATGCGCAGATATCAGGAGGAACACCAATGGCGAAGGCAGCTCGCTGGGACGTGACTGACGCTGAGACGCGAAAGCGTGGGGAGCAAACAGGATTAGATACCCTGGTAGTCCACGCTGTAAACGATGACAACTAGATGTGGGGGGTGTCGACTCCCCCCGTGTCGAAGCTAACGCATTAAGTTGTCCGCCTGGGGAGTACGGCCGCAAGGCTAAAACTCAAAGGAATTGACGGGGGCCCGCACAAGCAGCGGAGCATGTGGTTTAATTCGACGCGACGCGAAGAACCTTACCTGGGCTTGACATGTGAGTGACCGGCGTGGAAACACGTCTTCCCTTCGGGGCACTTTCACAGGTGGTGCATGGCTGTCGTCAGCTCGTGTCGTGAGATGTTGGGTTAAGTCCCGCAACGAGCGCAACCCCCGTCGCATGTTGCCAGCATTTAGTTGGGGACTCATGCGAGACTGCCGGTGACAAACCGGAGGAAGGTGGGGATGACGTCAAGTCCTCATGCCCCTTATGTTCAGGGCTACACACGTGCTACATTGGCGCATACAGAGGGCTGCGATACCGCGAGGTGGAGCGAATCCCTTAAAGTGCGTCTCGGTTCGGATTGCAGGCTGAAATTCGCCTGCATGAAGGCGGAGTTGCTAGTAATCGCGGATCAGCATTGCCGCGGTGAATACGTTCCCGGGCCTTGTACACACCGCCCGTCACACCACGGGAGTGAGCAACACCCGAAGCCGGTGGCCTAACCCGCAAGGGAGGGAGCCGTCGAAGGTGGGGCTCGTGACTGGGGTGAAGTCGTAACAAGGTAGCCGTAGCGGAAGCTGCGGCTGGATCACCTCCTTTCTAGGGAGCACCTAGCGGTGCCCCGATCCAGGATCGCTCCTATGAGCGATCCGCGCGGTCGCCGACCCGCCCATGCACAGCATGGATACGAGGCCGGCGATGTCAGAGCAGATCGGGCCTAGCATGTCGACCGAACCTGGCTGGATGGCCGTTGCCGGCGCGAGCTCGTACTACTTGCGAGCCTCGAGCAGAAAGCGGCCGCAATCAACCCCAGCATGCTGTTGAGTTTTGAGAGACCGGCGCCCGCCGGTATCCGCGAGGACGCGCCGTGTAAGGCGCGACCACACAACGCGCGGAGATCGGCCGGCGTTCATGCCTCTCCACGGTCCTTGAAAACTGCACAGAAGCCACAATCAGCCGCCATCGATAGGCGGCGGCTGATAACGGGTATCACCGGGCCCTCTGTGGCCGGAACGTCTTGCAAAGGGCGTTCAGGACACGTTGGGCCAGATCACCGTCAAGATAGTAAGGGCACACGGTGGATGCCTTGGCACCAAGAGTCGATGAAGGGCGTGAACGGCTGCGATAAGCCACGGTTAGGCGCTTAATAGCCTTTGACCCGTGGATTCCCGAATGGGGAAACCCAGCGCTGGTAATGCGGCGTTATCCCCGGTTGAACACATAGACCGGCGGAGGACAAGCAGGGGAAGTGAAACATCTCAGTACCCTGAGGAAAGGAAATCAACAGAGACTCCCTGAGTAGTGGCGAGCGAAAAGGGATCTAGCCCAAACCTGGCAGATGTAAGCGGACACGCGTTGTCTGTCAGGGGTTGTAGGGCGTCTGTTCCGGGCCGTGTCTGGCCCGGCGGAAGTTACAAAGTCGTGCGGTAGTCGAAGCGCGTGGAACCGCGCACCATAGAGGGCAACCGTCCCGTAGACGAAACTGCATGGCCTTCCGTCAGACGTTCCTGAGTAAGTCCGCTCCCGTGAAACGCGGACTGAACCTGGGGGGACCACCCTCCAAGGCTAAGTACTCCTTGGTGACCGATAGCGGACTAGTACCGTGAGGGAAAGGTGAAAAGTACCCCGGAAGGGGAGTGAAATAGTACCTGAAACCGCGTGCCTACAAGCGGTGGGAGCAGACTTGATCTGTGACCGCGTGCTTTTTGCATAACGAGCCGGCGAGTTACTCGTCTGCGGCAAGGTTAAGCGATGAGCGGAGCCGTAGCGAAAGCGAGTCCGAACAGGGCGACATAGTCGTAGGCGGTATACCCGAAACTGAGCGAGCTACCCATGGGCAGGCTGAAGCGGGGGTAAGACCTCGTGGAGGGCCGAACCGACCTAGGTTGAAAACTGGGCGGATGACCTGTGGGTCGGAGTGAAAGGCTAATCAAGCTCAGTGATATCTGGTTCTCTCCGAAATATATTTAGGTATAGCCTCGGATAAATTACGTGGTGGCCGTAGAGCACTGTTTGGACTAGGGGCCCTACCAGGTTACCGACTTCAGGCAAACTCCGAAGACCATCACGTCTACTCCGGGAGTCAGTTGCTGGGGGATAAACTTCAGCGTCAAAAGGGAAACAGCCCAGACCGCCAGCTAAGGTCCCTAAGTACTAGCTAAGTGGTAAACGATGTTCGAGTGCATAGACAACCAGGAGGTTGGCTTAGAGGCAGCCATCCTTGAAAGAGTGCGTAACAGCTCACTGGTCAAGTGTTCGAGCGCGGACAATGTAACGGGGCTCAAGCTAGTCACCGAAGCTGCGGGTGCGTGAGACCTTCGGGTCGATCGCGCGGTAGGAGAGCGTTCCTACGCCAGTAAAGCGGCGGCGTAAGCCAGCCGTGGAGGCGTGGGAAGTGAGAATGCCGGCATAAGTAACGAAAGAGGGGTGAGAATCCCCTCCGCCGATTGCCCAAGGATTCCTGAGTAAAGTTCGTCTGCTCAGGGTTAGTCGGGACCTAAGGCGAGGCCGAAAGGCGTAGTCGATGGCCAACAGGTTGATATTCCTGTACCACGTCGCTTCCGTTTGACCGATGGGGGGACGAGGAAGGCTAAGGGAACCCAGGCGATGGTTGCCCTGGGGTAAGCATGTAGGGGCGGTCCTTGTTAAATGCGGGACTGCATAACCTGAGGTGCGATGCCAGCTGGCGTATAGCCGGCGAGTCCCCGACGCCATACCTCCAAGAAAATCCTCTAGGGAGGAAGCGCGTGCCCGTACCAAAACCGACACAGGTGGGCAAGTAGAGAATACTAAGGTGATCGAGATAACCCTCGTTAAGGAACTCGGCAAAATCGCCCCGTAACTTCGGGATAAGGGGCGCCCTAGTAGGGTGAAGCGCCTTGCGCGTGGAGCCCGAGAGGGCCGCAGTGAATAGGCTGAAGCGACTGTTTACCAAAAACACAGGTCTCTGCTAAGTCGTAAGACGACGTATAGGGGCTGACGCCTGCCCGGTGCCGGAAGGTTACGTGGAGTTGTTAGGACTTCGGTTCGAAGCAGCGAAGCTAAGCCCCGGTAAACGGCGGCCGTAACTATCAGTTGACCGAGGTAGTTGTAAAACCTGGCTATATGCTGGAACATCCGAGTATCCCGCACTACGAGTTCCGTCCCATGTGGGCGGTACCGTGAAAATGTGCCGGGTGCGGACAATCAGCAGGAAAGGCCCAGGGTCCAGTCGGACCAGGACGGTCGACCGCGCAAGCGGCGTTCTGGACGGCGTTCACGACACTGGGAATCCTCAGAGACTATACGCCAGGCCTGCCCCTCAGACCGGGGGCGGGATGAGATAGTCCGCTCTCATGGGCGACCATGAGAGTCCGTCAGAAATGAGCGGACCGCTCGAGTGGTAGTTGTAGTTGCTCGAGTAGTAACATGAGGAACGGTCCTAAGGTTGCGTGATCGCTGCCTTAGTAAAACCTGGCTATATGCTGGAATATCCGAGCATCCGGCGCTACGCCCGAAGTGGGCGTGACAATGTGACCGGTGCGGACAATCAGCAGGGAAGTCGCCTTCGTTTGTGTTTCGTTGGTTGACCCCTCAGAGACCACACGCCAGGGCCCATTTTTGGTGGGCAAGATATGGTCCGTCCTGCATGGCGACATGCAGAGGTCGACAGAAATGATCGACCCGCTGGGATTCTTCCCAGTCAACTCAGGTAAGTGCAACTAGGAGCCTGAGGAGTAACAGCTTAAGCGAAATTCCTTGTCGGGTAAGTTCCGACCTGCACGAATGGCGTAACGACTTCAGCGCTGTCTCAACGAGGAGCTCGGTGAAATTGCAGTCTCGGTGAAGATGCCGAGTACCCGCGGCTAGACGGAAAGACCCCGTGAACCTTTACTACAACTTGGTATTGGAGTTCGGTGCATTTCGCTCAGGATAGGTGGGAGGCTTTGAAGCGCTGGTTGCGGCTAGCGTGGAGCCATCCTTGAGATACCACCCTTGGTGTATTGGATTTCTAACAGCGCTCCGTGAATCCGGGCGCTGGACAGTTCCAGGCGGGTAGTTTGACTGGGGCGGTCGCCTCCCAAAATGTAACGGAGGCGCACAAAGGTTCCCTCAGCACGGCCGGAAATCGTGCGTAGAGCGTAAAGGTAGTAAGGGAGCTTGACTGCGAGACTGACAAGTCGAGCAGGTGCGAAAGCAGGTCTTAGTGATCCGGCGGTAGCAAGTGGAAGTGCCGTCGCTCAACGGATAAAAGGTACTCCGGGGATAACAGGCTTATCGGGCCCAAGAGTCCACATCGACGGCCCGGTTTGGCACCTCGATGTCGGCTCGTCGCATCCTGGGGGTGGAGTTGCTCCCAAGGGTTGGGCTGTTCGCCCATTAAAGCGGTACGCGAGCTGGGTTCAGAACGTCGTGAGACAGTAAGTTAACCGTTGCTGTCTATAAATTCGGCTATATGCTGGAAAACCCGTGCATCCCACGCTACTCGTCGCGAGCGTTCCGACCGGAACGAGCGTTACAGTAACAATGTGCTGGGTGCGGACAATCAGCAGGAAAGGCTGGATGGCTACATCTCGGGCTTTGTAGATGGAGAGGGCTGTTTTGCAGTCTCCGTCAATCGCAATCCTTCGTGTCGTAGCGGCTATCAGCTGGTTCCTGAGTTTCATGTCAGCCAGAACGGTGACAGGGCTCAAGTACTAGATGTGATCCGACAACGTTTCGGTGGAAGCGGTTACATCAGGTCCAACGGGCGGAAGGATCGTGCCGTGGTCTACGTCGTTCGACGACGCCAGGACCTTGTAGGGCACGTGATTCCGTTCTTCGAGCGATCTCCGCTTCTGTCCTCCAAGCAGGGGGACTTCGAGAAGTTCGCGGTGATCGTTAGAGCGATGACATTAGGTCACCATCGAACGTCTGATGGGTTCGCTCACCTCCTAGACAAAGCATTGTCTATGAATGGTGGCGGACGCTTTCGGAGCGTGCGCTGGAAGGCGGTCATCAGTAGCGATTCAGAATCCTCAGAGACTATACGCCGAACACAGAGAGTGATGCCTCTGTGAAGATATAGTCCGAGCTGCATGGCGACATGCAGAGCCAGGCAGAAATGACCTGGCCCACGCGGCTCCGCTGGAGAGTCGGTGGTAACAAATCTGTCGGTCCCTATCTGCCGTGGGCGTTGGAGAATTGAGAGGATTTGTCCCTAGTACGAGAGGACCGGGATGAACGCACCTCTGGTGTATCTGTTGTCCTGCCAAGGGCATTGCAGGCTAGCTACGTGTGGATCGGATAACCGCTGAAAGCATCTAAGCGGGAAGCCGGCCTCAAGATGAGTTCTCCCATCCCCTAGAGGGAGTAAGACCCCTAGTAGACCACTAGGTTGATAGGCCAGATCTGGAAGAACGGCAACGTTCGTAGGAGACTGGTACTAATGGTTCGAGGGCTTGACGGATTTTTGATACTCGTTGTGTGGCGCTGTGCAGTTTTGAAGGACCGGGGAGGCTGGTCTCTCGCCTTTTCCGGTGGCTTTGGCGAGGGGGAAACACCTCTTCCCATTCCGAACAGAGCAGTTAAGCCCCTCAGCGCCGATGGTACTAGGCCCGCAAGGGCCTGGGAGAGTAGGACGCCGCCGGTTTACTTGAACGCACGAGCCGCCCCTGGGGCGGCTCGTCGTTGTTCCGTATTCGGAACGATCTCATACACTGTGGGTGATTCGAGCGCGCTGGGCGTGGAGTAGGAGACGCCTGTGGATGGTGGCCCGTTCGCGCGCGATAGTGATACGGCTGGCGAGCTATGTCAGCCCACCACATGGCGAGAGGGGAAGCATCTTGAGCGAGAGAGGATCTACTGCCGGTAGATCGGCCGGCTGGCAGGCAACGGCGCGGCATCGAGAGCGGCAGATGCGATCTCGCGGTCGGGCGGCGACCGTGGGTCTCTCGGTAGCGCTGCTCGCAGGCTCGGGTCTCGGCATCATCGGGGCAGACTCGGCGGCGGGATCCGGTAGCGCCGCAGGACGAACCGTTGCGAGGATCTCCCGCACAGTGTCGCTCAGCGAGAGCGGGCACCTGCACATCACGGGCAAGAAGCGACCCACCCTGAATGAAGCGCTCAATGAGGCCGGCTTGGTCACGGGGACGATCGCTGGTTCGATCTACATCCACCTGCATGTCGTCTCGCCTACCAAGGTCACCGCCGAAGTCAATATCTACCCTCGCGACGGCTCGCTTTCCGGCTCGGGCTCAGCGAGCTATCGCGTCGTCGGCGGTTACGCCTCCTTCTCCGGCACGCTCTCGATCACTCGGGGCTCCGGCAAGTACGCGCACGCTCGCGCGTCGGGCCTGCGCTTCACGGGCACCATTCAACGCAGAGACGACTCCGTGACTGTGAAGCTGAGCGGACCCCTTTCCTATTAGGAGGCAGCGAGTGCAAGCGCCCCGGCGACTACTCGGCATCGGCGCGGTGCTGCTCGCGTGCATCGTCAGTCCCGCGTCGGCCTCTGCTGCGCCAACGGTCGTCCTGCACACCTCCTTCTCGCCAAACCGCCTGGGCGCGAGCACGACGATCGGCTTCGGCTTCGACATCGCCGGGCCCAACGGCAGCATCCCGCCGCCGCTTCGCAGCGTCAGCCTCAAGCTGCCGCCTGGGATCAACTACCTGACGACGACCCTCGGACTCGCGATCTGCCAACCCGCGGCACTGCTCGAACGTGGGCTGGCCGGCTGCTCGCCGAACTCGAGACTCGGCTTCGGCAGCGCCTATGTCGAAGTGCCGTTCGGCGAAACCTCGGGCCACGAGATCCCCGACATCCAGGCGCTGATGGGTCCGCCGAACAAAGGGAACATCGTCGTTCTCTTCTATGCCGACGGACGCGAACCCGTCTATGCCCAGCTCGTGTTCGCCGGCGAACTGATCGCCGGCACGCAGACGCTCGGCGGCAGCTTGAATGCCGCCGTCCCGCTCGTCCCGAGCGTGCCCGCCGGACCCCCCGTTTCGATCGTCAATGTGCGCACGACGATCGGCCCCGCCCACCTGACCTACTACGAACACGTGCACGGCCGCACGATCAGCTTCCACCCCCGAGGCGTGTCCGTGCCGGCGCGCTGTCCACGTGGCGGCTTCGCCTTCTCGGCGGCCTTCTCGTTCGACGACGGCACGAGCGCCGTCGCGAACAGCATCGTTCCGTGCCCGCCCCCGGTGAAGTCGAAGGCCAAGCGCGGATCGCGGAAGTCCTCGCACTAGCGGGAGCGGATCGATGGAAGAACCTCGCGGCCATCGAGTTGGGCGCCTCTCGCTCTTTGGCGCATTCGCGTCAGCGGCCGCGCGCTACTGGCTCACCGTCTTCCCGCGGGTAACGCTGGAGCTGCGCCACTGGCGCCGGAGCGCAAACCGGATCGCAGATCCGCGCCTGCGGCAGCTCGCCCTGGCCTCGCTCGGCAAGCGCGGGAACATGGAGGGCGCCGCCGCATTCGCCACGTTCGCGCCTTGGCAGCAGCGCGGCATCGTGATCCGCGCGCTTGTCGCCTTCCAGGCGATCTATAACTACGCCGACATGCTCGCCGAGCAGCCGACCGACGAGCCCGTGGACAACGCTAGAGATCTCCACCAAGCTCTGCTCGTCGCGCTCGATCGAAGCCGCCAGCCCCTTGTTCAAGACGCGCCACCGCCCGCCAAGCGTGGCGATGGTGACTATCTCGCCGAGATGATCGCCGTGTGCGAGGCGGCCCTATGGCGACTGCCCTCCTACGGAGCCGTCGCAGCCACCATGTCGGGGGCCGCCGAGCGGATCGTGGCCTTTCAATCGCTCAGCCTCGGCCAAAGGGGGGAGCTCGAGTCTTGGGCGGGAGATCAGGCCGCGACGGGCGCGGGCAGGCTCAGCGGGGGCGAGTTCAGCTGGTGGGAGGTGGCTGCAGCCGCCGGGTCCTCGCTCTCCGTGCACGCGCTGATCGCGGCGGCAGCGTCGCCGGAGCTGTCCGTCGCCGACATCGCCGCGATCGACGTCGCCTACTTCCCCTGCATCGGGGCGCTCCACTCGCTGCTCGACAGTCTCGTCGACGAGCAAGAGGACGCCGCCACCGGGCAGCTGCGCCTGCTCGACTGCTACCCATCGCGGCCGCGGGCTGCCGAGGGAATGGAGCGGCTCGCCACGGACGCAATCGACGCCGCCCGCAGATTGCCCAACGGGTCAGACCACGCGCTGCTTGTCGTGGCCATGGCCTGCAGCTACTTGGCCGCGCCCGAGGCGTCCGCGAGCGGTGTCGACGACGTCTCACGGCGCGTAAGGGCGTCGCTCGGCGAGCTCGCGCGACCCATGTTGCTCGTCTTCAAGTTGCGCCGGCTGGCGGGTGCTCGGGGCCCCCGCTCGGTTCCATCCGCCTCCGCCTCCACCGCCGACGAGACAACGCCGGCCGCGTCGGTTGGCGCCGAGACCCGGGACGGGAATGCTCGAGCTGCGTGAGCTCGTAAAGCACTACGAGCTCGTAGGCGGCGAGACGGTGCGGGCCGTCGACGGCGTCTCGCTGGAGGTGCCCACAGGGGAGCTGCTCGCGCTCTACGGCCCGTCCGGATCGGGCAAGACGACGCTGCTGCTGATGGTCGCCGCCCTGCTCGAGCCGACGAGCGGCTTGGTGCTCGTCGATGGCCGCAACATCTCGTCGCTGTCCGAGCAGGAGGCCTCGCAGTACCGGCTGTCCGAGCTCGGCTTCATCCGCCAGAACTTCGACCTGCTCCCCGGCGTGAGCACGCTCGACAACGCCGTTCTGAAGCTGCTGAAGAACGTGCCATGGAAGGAAGCGCATGAACGGATGACGCCGCTGCTCGAGCGGCTCGGCTTGGGCAAGCGGCTCAACCAGCACGCCGAGACGCTCTCGATGGGCGAGCGCCAGCGCGTGATGATCGCCCGGGCGCTCTCCACCGAACCGCGCCTGCTGCTCGCCGACGAGCCGACCGGGAGTCTCGACACGCAACGGAGCCACGAAGTGCTCGGCCTCTTGCGCGAGATGTGCCGCGAGCGCGACGTGGCCGTCGTGCTCGTCAGCCACGATCCGCTCGCCGCCGGCTATGCCGACCGCGTGCTCGCCCTGCGCGACGGGCGACTTGACGACTACGAGCCCGGCGTGGCGCCCGTTCCGCGCAGCGCTGGATGACACCCTCGCCGAGCTCGACGCCGGGGCGAACGACCTGCCGAGGCAAGCGATGAGGCTCGCCAACATGCTGCACCTGTACCGCGTGCGCCTGCGCTCGCGCCTGCTGCAGGAGTGCTTTGCCGTGGTCGGCATCGCCGCCGGCGTCGCGCTGCTGTTCGCATCGCAGATCGCCAGCAACAGCCTCTCGAGCTCCGTCGCCCAGCTGTCCAACGGGATCGTCGGCAGCGCCAAGCTGCACTGCTCGCCCGCGATCCGCGCGGGTTCGACGAGCGCCTGCTCGGCAGCGTCCGCCGAATCCCCGGCGTGAAGCTCGCAGCGCCGCTGCTCGAAGCCAACGCCAACGCGGTGGGCCCGCGCGCGAGTAAGTCGGTGGCGCTGATCGGCGCCGACGAGAGCCTCACCCAGCTCGGCGGCACGCTCGTGCGCCACACGCGGCTGGCTCCGTTCGGCGGGATCGGCGCGATCGTGATGCCCGGCCAGCTCGCCCGCGGCATCGGCGTGACCAAGTTCGGCGCCGAAGCGACGCTCGAGATCGGCGGGCACGTCAGCCGCGCGCCGCTTTACAAACAGCTCTCGACCCGCGAAATAGGCCCACTCGTCGACACGCCGATCATCGTCGCCCCGCTCTCCTTCGCCCAGGAAATGGCCGGCCTGCCGGGCCGCGTCACGCGCATCCTCGTCACGCCGAGGCCGGGCCGAGAAGTGGCGGTTCGGGTGGCGCTGACCCGCTTGGCACACCGACGGCTGAACGTCGCCGCGACGAGCTACGACGAGCAGCTCTTCGCCAAGGCCGCCGCCGCCGCCAACCAGTCGACCGTGCTGTTCGCCGTGATCAGCGCGCTCGTCGGCTTCCTCTTCGCCTTCAACGCCATGCTCCTGACCGTCTCCCAGCGCCGCCGCCTGATCGCTGATCTGCGCCGCGACGGCTACACGCCGCGCGCCGTGATCGGCGTGCTGCTGCTCGACGCCGCCGTGCTCGGCACCGTCGGCTGTGCGCTCGGCCTCGTGCTCGGCGACGAGCTCTCGATCCAGCTGTTTCACTCGAACCCAGGCTTTCTCTCCTCTGCCTTCACCGTCGGTTCGGCGCGCGTGGTAGGCGCGAAAAGCGTCGTAATTGCGGTCGCAGGGGGGATGCTCGCGGCGTTTGTCGCCGTGCTCAGCCCGCTGCGCGACATCCTCTCGCGCAACCCGCTCGCCGCGATCGCACCGCGCCCGGTGGGCGTCACGAGGACCGCTTCGCGCTGGCGCACGCTCGCTGGCGCGCTCTTCGTGGCCGTCGCATTGCTCGTGCTGCTCGTGCTGCCGCAAGCGGCCATCGTCGGCATGGTCGCGCTGACCGGCGCGCTGCTGCTGTGGCTGCCGCTCGGCCTCGACGCCATGCTCGCCTCGGGCACCCGCCTCGCGCGGAAAATGACGAGCGCCGTGCCGCACATCGCCGTCAGCGAGCTTCGCGCCGGGCGCTCGCGGGCCGTGGCCATCGCTGCCACCGGCGCCATCGCCGTGTTCGGCAGCGTCTCGATCCAGGGCGCCCACGGCGATCTGCAGCACGGGCTCGAAAACGCCGCGCACGACATGAACGCCTTCACCGATCTCTGGGTCTCGCCGACGGGCTCGTTCAACCTGCTGATGACCCAGCCGTTCCCGGAGAGCACGCTCGCCCGCCTGCGGCACGTGCCCGGCGTCCGCGCCGTAAGCGTCTATCGCGGTGGCCTGCTCGACTGGCGCGAGCGGCGCATCTGGGTGATCGCGCCGCCGACGACAGCCAAGCCGCTGATCCCCCCGAGCCAGCTCGTCGAAGGCGATCTGGCCGTGGCAAACAGGCGCGTACGCGGCGGCGGCTGGGTGGTCGTGTCGCAGGCGCTCGCCGACGAAGACTATTTGCACATTGGCGACGCCTTCACGTTGCCCGCACCGCGCCCCACGACATTCCGGCTGGCCGCCGTCTCGACGAACATCGGCTGGGCGCCGGGCGCGATCGTGATGAGCGCCGACGACATTGCTCGCGCGTGGGAAAGCTCGCAGCCGAGCGCCTTCAACGTGCTGCTCTCGCCCGGCACGACGCCGGCTCAAGGGCGTGCCGCCGTCCAGCGCGCGCTGGGGCCCGGTTCGGGACTCGCCGTGCAGACGGCCGGGCAGCACGCCGGGAAGCAGCGCAAGCTCACGCGCGAAGGACTCGCGCGGCTCTCGCAGATCGCCACGCTGATCCTCGTCGCCGCCATCCTCGCCACGGCTGCCGCCATGGGCGCGATGGTCTGGCAGCGCCGCCCGCGCTTGGCCAAGCTGAAGCTCGAGGGCTTCTCGCCGCGCGAGCTCTGGGGCACGATCCTGCTCGAGAGCGTCCTCCTGCTCCTCGTCGGCTGCGCCGGAGGGGCGCTGCTCGGACTGCTCGGGCAGCAACTGCTCGATCGCGCGCTGGCGTCCGTGATCAACTACCCCGTCGTCCGCTCCGTCGCGCTGCCGACCGCGCTCGGCGCGCTTGCGATTGTCACCGCCGCCGCACTCGCCGTGCTGAGCGTGCCCGGCTACCTCGCCGCACGCGTGTCGGCGAGCCTCGCCCTGCAGGACTGACCGTCAGACCAGCGCGCGGTGCGCTACGCCCCGAGCGTGACGCTGCCGTCCTCGCCCAGCGTCCAATGCGGATTGTGCGCCACCTCCCACGGATGCCCGTCCGGGTCGACGAACACGCCCGAGTAACCACCCCAGAACGTCTCGCCCGGCTCGCGCGAGATCGTCCCGCCCGCCGCGCCCGCCTGCTCGACGATCTCATCGACCTCAGCCGGTGAGCCGACGTTGTGCGCAAGCGTCACGCCGCCCCAGCCGCTGCCCGGCTCGACGCCGCTGTCCTCGGCCAGGCGCTCGCGGTCCCACAGCGAGAGCACGCTGCCGCCGAGTTGGAAGAACACGACGTCGTCGTCCTCGGCTGCGCCGCTGCGCCAGCCGAGGCCTTCATAGAAGGCCCGAGCGCGCCTCAGATCGCTTGTTCCCAGCGTGATGACGCCGAGTCTCTGCTCCATCTCCGACCTCCAGTCGATCGATCGCGGGCTTGCCGATGGGGGAGAGGCAATGATGGCGCGCCGGCTCGATCTGCCCCGCGCGACGCTTGGTGAGCCGCCGCGAGCGACTCCCTGGCCCGCGCAGCGACGCTCGGTGTGGATGGGTCGTCTGCGTCTGGTGCTCGTCCAGGTCGACCTCCCAGTCGACGTCGTAGTCGTCCTCGAGCAGAACGAACGAGCGGGTGAGACGCAGGGCGCCGAGCGTGCGCTGCGCGAGCGCGGAGTTCTTTGTCGAAGCGAACATCTGTTCGTAAGCTAGGAAGGCGATCGGACGGATACCTCCGGAGCGTCCATACGAACGTGTGTACGCATAGCGCCAGCCGACGCAAACCCGCATTCCAGAGCCATTCGTGGCGCACAGGCGCCTGCAACGGGAATTGCAGATCGCCTCGGGCGATCGGGTCGTCGCAGACCCGATCGCCCTCGTCAAATCCTCAGCTGGGCTCGCAATCGGCCGGTTCCGGTCCATGCGTGCAGGTGAGCGCCCGCGCATCGCGAACTTGACCGTTCAGATGGCTGTTACGCTTGCCAGGCGCGACGCGAAAGCTCCTCCTTGGGGCCGTCGGCGGCGGCGCACACAGCTCATGGAGAAGTTCGTCATCGAAGGTGGCGTCCCGCTTTCCGGCACGATGGTTCCTGCCGGGAACAAGAACGGCGCGCTACCGATCCTCGCCTCCGCGCTCCTCACCGAGGACGAGGTGCTCGTGCGCAACGTCCCGCGCATCCGCGACGTCGAGGCGATGCTCGACATCCTCAAGGCGCTCGGCGTCTCCGCCCAGTGGCGCGGTCCCAACGAGCTCTTGCTGTGCGCCGCGACCGCGCGCGAGATCGCGATCGAGCGCGAGCTGGCCGAGTCGATCCGCGCCTCCTTCCTGCTCGCCGGGCCCCTGCTCGCGCGCTTCGGCCGCGCCGTGATGTCGCCGCCCGGTGGCGACGTGATCGGCCGCCGGCGCCTCGATCCGCACCTCGACGCCTTCAGGGCGATGGGCGCCGACGTCGAGTGCAACGGCACCATCGCCCTGCACGCCCCGCGCGGCCTGCGCTCGACCGACGTGTTCATGGACGAGCCGTCCGTGATGGCCACCGAGAACGTGCTGATGGCCGCCGCCCTGACGCCCGGTACGACCGTGATCGGCAACGCCGCCTCCGAGCCCCACGTGCAGGACCTCGCGCGCATGCTCGTCAAGATGGGCGCCGACATCCAGGGCATCGGCTCCAACCTGATCACCGTCAACGGCGCCGAGCGCCTGCACGGCTGCGAGCACGACGTCGCCCCCGACCACATCGAGATCGGCAGCTTCATGGCTCTGGCCGGCGTGACCGGCGGCGAACTGCGGATCAAGGACACCGTGCCCGGCGACCTGCGCATGATCCGCCTCGTGTTCGAGCGCCTCGGGCTGCGCTCGACGCTCGACGGCAACGACGTGATCGTGCCCGGTGGGCAGAAGCTCGTCGCCCAGTCCGACGTCGGCGAGTTCAAGAGCAAGATCCAGGATGGGCCGTGGCCCGCCTTCCCGGCCGATCTGACGTCCATTGCGGTGGCCCTGGCGACGCAGGCCGAGGGCTCCATCCTCGTCCATGAGTGGATGTTCGAGAACAGGCTGATCTTCACCGACAAGTTGATCTTGATGGGAGCGGATATCGTCATGTGCGATCCACATCGTGCGATCGTCACCGGCCCGCGGCGCTTGCGCGGCGAGCGCGTCGAGTCACCCGACATCCGCGCCGGCATGGCCATGCTGCTAGCCGCCCTCTGCGCCGACGGCCGCTCCGAGATCGGCAACATCCGCCAGATCGACCGCGGCTACGAGCGGATCGACGAGCGGCTGCGCGAGCTTGGTGCGCGCATCGAGCGCGTTGCGACAGAGCCCGTGCCTGCCTGAGGCGAGTCACACACAGCGGCGCTCGTCGGAATGGCGTGCGTGCCCGCCACGCAGAAGCAGTGGATCAAGCGATTGGAGCTAGCGGGATGGACGCGAGAGCGCGGGGGCAAGCATCAGGTCAAGATGACGAAGCCGGGCTGCCGGCCGATCACGTTGCCGGAGAACAGGCGCCGCGCCTATTCAAAGGGATTCGAGGCGGAGCTGCGCCGACAGGCGGGCCTACGGGATCGTGGAGATTGAATCGATTTCTGTGATCATGGAACCGATGTCCGAATCCCCCAAGCCGCTCCACGTGAGCGTGCGCCTCGAGGATGACGTGTACTGGGCCACGGTCGAGGAGTTCCCAGGTGTCTTCGCCACCGGGGACAACCTCGAGGAGCTGCGTGAGAGCCTGGCGGAAGGGATCGCGCTGGTGCTGGCGGCGCCGGGTGCCGAGCCGCCGGAGGTGACGCTCGCGCCTCTGCGTCATGGGCCCGTGGCGATGGAGGCGCAGTCGGAGCTGGTCTACGCCTGATTGCGCCTGGGCGTTCCCGCGGGAGCGTACCGTCCCAAGGGACCGCGTAATCTCGTCTGCGAGATGATTCACCCAATCCCCTCCGGCACCCGCGACGTTCTCCCCCAGGAGACCGGCGAGGTGCGCCTGATCACGGACACCCTGCGCCGCGTGTTCGACGAGCACCGCTACGGCGAGATCTACACGCCCGCGCTCGAGTACGAGTCCGTGCTCGCGCGCGCCGACATGGCCGAAGCGCGTCCCGCCTACCGCGTTTTCGACGAGACCGGTGCCGTGCTCGTGCTGCGCTCGGACATGACCGCGCCGATCGCGCGCGTCGTCGCTACGCGCTACGCCGACAGCCCCGTGCCGCTGCGCTTCTGCTACTTCGCCCACACCTACCGCGGCGTGCGCCCGCAGCGCGGGCAGCTGCGCGAGATGCTGCAGGCGGGAATCGAGCTGATCGGCTCGCCGGCGCCCGAGGGCACGGCCGAGGCGCTCGCCGTGCTTTGCAGCTCGCTCGAAGCCGTTGGGCTGAAGGACTTTCGCATCGGCGTCGGCGATGCCTCGCTGTTCCCGGCGTTGATGGAGAGCTTGGACGTTCCCAGGGAGCGCCGTGAGGGGCTGCTGGAAGCGCTTGTGCGGCGCAACTTCGTCGAGCTCGAGCACCGCCTGCACGAGGCCGGCGTGTCGGGCGAGGCGGCCGAGCTGCTGCTCGACGTGCCCCAGCGCCGCGGCGGGCCGGAGCTGCTGACCGACGCCCCCGAGCCCGCCGTCGAGGCCGTCACGGGCATGCGCCGCGTGTACGAGCTGCTCGACCCGAGCGTGGCGGCGCGTGTGATCTTCGACCTCGGCCTGATCCGCAACATCGGCTACTACACGGGCGCCGTGTTCGAGGTCTACGACCCCGCGATCGGCGCCCCGATCGGCGGCGGCGGGCGCTACGACGAGCTGCTCGGGCGCTTCGGGCGCAGCCTGCCGGCGGTCGGCTTCGCGCTGTACGTCGACTCGCTGCACCAGGCGCTGGCGGGCGAGGAACGCGGCACTGGGGCGCTGGCCGAGCTGCGCACGGTCACCGCCGCCGGAGATTCGCGATGAGCTCGCCGCTCGGCCTGACGATCGCCGTCCCGCGCGGCGCCCTGTTCTCCGGGACCGTCGATCTGCTGGCTTCGCTCGGGATCGAGACGGAGGAGCTGCGCACGAACGACCGCAAGCTGCTGTTCGAGGACATCGGCGTCGTCACGATGCGTCCCTCGGACGTGCCCACGTATGTGGAGGCGGGCGCGGCGGACATCGGCGTGACCGGCAAGGACGTGCTGCTCGAGCAGCTCGCACACGCGCCCGGCGAGCGCGGCCGCGACGTGTACGAGCTGATGGACCTCGGCTTCGGGCGCTGCACGATGATCCTCGCGAGCAAGGCCGGCCCCGATCCGGCGCTCAAGTCGCTGCGCCGCCTGGGCGTGATGCGGGTGGCGACGAAGTACCCGCGGATCACGGCGCGCTACCTGGAGGAAACGGGGCGCCAGGGCGAGATCGTCGAGGTCAAGGGCTCGGTCGAGCTGGCGCCGCTGACGGGCATGGTCGACGCGATCGTCGATCTCACTGCGACGGGCACGACGCTGCGCGAGAACAACCTCGTCGAGCGCGAGAAGATCGTGCTCTGCACGGCGCGCCTGATCGCCAACCCGGTCTCACACAAGCTGAAGGCGGCACAGATCGACTCCCTGCTGCAGCAGCTGCGCCCGCTCACGGCCGCCGGCGTCGGCTGAGCCATGCGGATCGAGCGCGTCGAGATAGCCGAGCTCGAGCGCCTCGGCGGCCCGCCCGGCGTGGCGGCGCGCCTGCGCGCGCTCGTGCCCGACGGCGACTCTGTCGAGCAGCCGGTGCGCGAGATCGTCGAGCGCGTGCGCGACGGCGGCGACGCGGCCGTCCTTCACTACACGCGCGAGTTCGACACGAAAGGCGTCGAGCCGAGTCCGTTGCTCGTGGCGCCAGAGGACCTCGACGAGGCGATCAAGCGCATGCCGCTGGAGCTCGTGGCGGGACTGCAGGTGACGATCGCCAACGTCGCGCAGGTGGCGGACGCGGGCGTCGGCCGCGACGCGACGGTCGACCTTGCCCAGGGCCAGCGAATCGCGCTGCGCGAGATGCCGGTCGACTCGGCGGCGATCTACGTCCCGAGCGGCCGCGCGCCGTATCCGAGCACGGTGGCGATGGGCGTCGTCACGGCGCGTGCGGCGGGCGTGTTCGACGTGGCCGTGTGCAGCCCGCCGGGCTTGGACGGCGAGATCGACGCGGCGATCCTCGGCGCGTGCCGGCTGTGCGGCGTGGAGCGCGTCTACCGGATGGGCGGCGCCCAGGCGATCGCGGCGCTGGCGTACGGAACGGAGACGGTCAGGCGCGTCGACGTGATCGTCGGCCCGGGCAACCTCTACGTGCAGGAGGCCAAGGCGCAGCTCTCGGCGAGGGTCGGGATCAACGGCTTCGCGGGCCCGAGCGACCTGATGGTCGTGCTCGGCACGGAGCTGAACGAGGGCGATGTGGAATTGGCGGCGCTGGACATGCTGGCGCAGGGCGAGCACGGCGAGGGCAGCCTGGTCGTGGGCGTGTCGGCCGGCCCGGGCGCGATCGAGGCGCTGGGCAACGCTCTGACGCGCCTGGACGCGGAGCTTCCCGGCAGTGGCGCGGCGGCCGGAACGTTCGCGCTCGTGCAGGCGCTCGACTCCGAGCAGGCGATCCAGATCGCCAACGAGTTCGCGCCTGAGCACCTGCAACTGATCGGCGCGGATGTCGAGGCGCAGGCGTCGCGGATCCGCTCGGCGGGCTGCCTGTTCGTGGGCGCGGCGAGCGCGACGGCGTTCGGCGACTACGTGGCCGGCTCGAACCACATCCTGCCGACGGTCGGCGCGGCGCGCTTCGCGTCGATGCTCTCGCCGCGCCACTTCCGCCGGCGCATGGCCGAGGTGCGCGTGGCCGGCGGCGGCGCGGGCAAGCTGGCGAGCGCGGGCGTGCCGATCGCGCGGGCGGAGGGCTTCGAGTGGCACGCGCGCTCGATGGAGGCGCGCATCGGCGACAATGAGCGCGGCGGCTGAGCCAACGACGATTTTTATGAGTAGAGAGAACGAGAGAACAGCGAGCATCGAGCGCCGTACAGGCGAGACCGACGTGCGCCTGTCGCTGGCATTGGAAGGCACGGGGGCGGGCGCGCGCGAGACGGGCGTGGGCTTCCTCGACCACATGCTCGACCTGCTCGCGCGCCACGGGCGCCTGGACCTGAAAGTGAAGGTCACGGGCGACCTGGAGACGGGCGCGCACCACACGGCGGAGGACACGGCGATCGTGCTCGGCCAGGCGCTCGACGGCGCGCTGGGCGACCGCAGCGGGATCGTCCGCTACGGCGCGGCGACGGTGCCGATGGACGAGGCGCGGGCGAGCTGCGCGCTGGATATCTCGGGCCGGCCGTTCACGCTGTTCGAAGCCGACCTGCCGCCGGGCTCGACGGGCGGCTTCGATCACGAGCTGACGGAGGAGTTCTTCCGCGCGCTGGCGAACGCGGCCAAGCTGACGCTGCACCTGCGCGTGGAAGCGGGCTCAAACGCCCACCACATGATCGAGGCGGCGTTCAAGGCGTTTGCGCGGGCGCTGCGCCAGGCGGTGTCGATCGACCCGAGCGAGAGCGGCGTGCCGAGCACGAAGGGGACGCTCACGTCGTGAGCCCGCTCGTGCAAGCAACGGAAGTCGCATGAGCCCGCTCGTCGAGCAGCCGGTGGACATCGCTGTCGTCGATTACGGCATGGGCAACCGCCGCTCGGTCGAGAAGGCGCTCGAGCACGTGGGCGCGCGCGCGAGCGTCAGCTCGGACCTCGACCACCTGCGCCAAGTCGACGGTCTGGTCGTACCCGGCGTGGGCGCGTTCCCGCGGGCGATGGAGAAGCTGCGCGAGCTGGGCCTGGACGAGCTGATCCGCGAGCGCGTTCTCGGCGGTACGCCGGTGCTCGGCATCTGCCTGGGGCTGCAGCTGGCGTTCGACCACTCGAGCGAGCTCGGCGGCGCGGCCGGCCTGGGGCTGATCGCGGGCGAGGTGCACGGGCTGCGCGCGGGGACGCTGAAGCTGCCGCACATCGGCTGGAACGAGGTCCGCTTCAGCAAACCGGAGTCGCCGCTGATCGCGGGGCTGCCGCTGGAATGCGCCTTCTACCACGTGCACTCGCTGGCGGCCGAGCCCGAGCGCGAAGAGGACGTGCTCGGCACGGCTGCCTACGGTGCGCCGTTCGTGACGGCGGTGCAGAAGGGCTCGTTCTACGGCGTGCAGTTCCACGCGGAGAAGTCCTCGGCGGCGGGCCTGCGGCTGCTGGCGAACTTCGCCGGCATCTGCGTGGCGGCACGCGAGCCGAGTGCGGCGGACGCGACCGGCGTGCGGGCCGGCATCTGACGCCTCGGCGCTCGTGAACCTCTACCCGGCGATCGACATCCTCGGCGGCAACGCCGTGCGCCTCGTCAAGGGCGACTTCGAGGAGAAGAAGGTCTACGACCAGGACCCCTCTCGGCGGCGCGGGCGTTCGCCGAAGAAGGGGCGCGCTACCTGCACGTGGTCGACCTCGACGGGGCCAAGAGCGGCGAGCCGGTCAACATCGAGCACCTGCGCGCGATCGTCGACGAGCTCGGCCTGCCTGTGCAGTTCGGCGGCGGCCTGCGCTCGGACGTGTCGATCCAGTCGGCATTCGAAGCCGGCGCGAGCCGCGTGATCCTGGGAACGGCGATCTTCACGGACCCCGAGCTTCCGTTCCGGGCGATGGAAGAGCACGGCCACGAAAAGGTGCTGATCTCGATCGACGCCCGCGGCGGCTTTGTCGCGACGCACGGCTGGCTGGAGGCGACGGAGGTTCCGGCACGAGAGGCGATCGAACGTTGGAGCGAAGGCAAAGGCGGCGTCAAGCGCTTCGTCTACACGAACATCGACCACGACGGGATGCTCGACGGCATCGACCTCGAAGACGCGGCGGGCGCTGTCCGTGCGGTCGACGACGGCAGGTTGATCCTCTCGGGCGGCATCGGTGAGCTTCAGCACCTGCAGGCGATCGCGGCGCTGCGCGCGGAGCAGCAGCTGGACGGCCTCGACGGCGTGATCGTCGGCAAGGCGCTGTACGAGCGCCGCTTCACGGTCGCCGAGGCGCTGGCCGTGCTCGACGGCTGAGTCGCGCAGCGGGCGCTGCGGACCGTACCCGCCGCCTGAGTCGGCTCGAATCTTGCATCTTCTGGAAGTAGCGTCTATCCTCAGTTGGATGACGCCACATCAACCATCGCCGAAGACCGAAGTCGGTGTTCGTGAGCTGCACGATCAGTTGAGCCGATACGTGCACCATGCTGCTCAGGGCGGCGAGGTGGTCGTGACGATGCGTGGCAGGCGAGTCGCCCGGCTCTCGCCCATGAACGAGGTGGACCCGCTCACCGATCTGCGCGCGCGCGGGCTCGTGCGAGAGCCGACCCAGCGTAAGCGGGTCAGCACAGAGCACCGGCAGCTCCAGTCGCTCGAGCCGGTATCCGACCTCGTCGCCGAGCAGCGACGCTGATTGCCTACTTCGACACGTCGGCGCTGATCAAGCTCATCTTCGCCGAGCAGGGATCGGACGTCGCCAAAGAGCTGTGGGACCGGGCCGACTCGATCGCATCCAGTCAGCTCATATATCCGGAGGCGCGTGCGGCAGCGGCTTCGGCCTTTCGAACGGGCCGGATCGACAAACGCACGCTGCGCGGCGCCGTCCGCGCAATCGACGATCTGTATGCCGAGCTTCGCGTGATCGGCATCGACGGCGGGCTGGCGCGATTCGCCGGCGAACTCGCCGAGCTTCACGGTTTGCGCGGGTACGACGCCGTTCATCTCGCCTCGGCGATCGCGATCGAAGACGCTGCCCTCGTCACGGTCACGTGGGATCGCGATCTGGCGGACGCAATGGTCGCGTGCGGCTATGCGGTCGTTCCCGCCGCGCCCTGAACAGACGGGCTACCGTAACGGCGTGCACTTCAAGCGCATCATCCCGTGCCTCGACGTCGACGCGGGCCGCGTCGTGAAGGGCGTCGAATTCCTCGACATCCGCGACGCGGGCGACCCGGTCGAGCTGGCGGCGCACTACGACCGCGAGGGCGCCGACGAGCTGGTCTTCCTCGACATCACGGCGACGCACGAGAAGCGCGACACGATCGCCAAGCTGGCGCGGGCGACGGCGGATGACGTGTTCGTGCCGTTCACGATCGGCGGCGGCATCCGATCGACGGAGGATGCCCAGGCGGTGCTCGACGCGGGCGCCGACAAGGTCTCGGTCAACTCGGCCGCGCTGAAGCGCCCGCAGCTGATCAACGAGCTGGCCGAGGTGTTCGGCTCGCAGTGCGTCGTGCTGGCGATCGACGCCAAAGCCGACCCGTTCGTGGGCGAGGGGCTCGAGCATCCGTCGAAGTGGGAGGCCTACCTGGCCGGCGGGCGCACGCCGACCGGGCGCGACGTGGTCGAGTGGGCGCGCGAGGGCGTCGAGCGCGGCGCCGGCGAGATCCTGTTGACGAGCATGGACCGCGACGGGACCAACGACGGCTATGACCTACCGCTGATCGAAGCCGTCAGCGACGCGGTCAGCGTGCCTGTGATCGCCTCGGGTGGCGCCGGCGAGCTCGATCACCTGGCGCAGGCGCTGCGCGCGGGCGCAGACGCTGCGCTGTGCGCATCGATCTTCCACTACGGCCGTCACACGATCGCCGAGGCCAAGGCGCACCTGGTCGCGGCGGGGATACCCGTGCGCGTCGGCTGAGGCCGCACGCCAGGCGGACGCGAGTGTCGAGCGTGGACGGATCGAGCGTCGAGGGGTCGAGCGTGGACGGATCGAGCGTCGAGGGGTCGAGCGCCGGGCGTGCGCCGTCGGATGGCTCCGCGGTGATCGAGCGCCTGCGCGAGCTGCCCGGCGGTCTCGAGCTGCTGGAGCTGGCCGAGAGTCGCGCCGATGTCGAGCTGATCGGCGGCGCCGTGCGTGACCTGCTGGTCAACGCTGCCGGCACTCCGCGCGAGCTGGATGTCGTCGTGCGGAATGACTCGGTCGGACTCGCCGGTGCACTCGCCGCGGCGCTCTCGCGCAGCGACGGCTCTGGTCCGGACGTGCCCACGCCGCATGTTCACGATCGCTTCGGCACGGCGACCGTCGAATGGCCGGAGGGGCGCGTCGACATCGCCGAACGCCGCAGCGAGCGCTACGCCCGTCCGGGGGCCCTGCCAGAGATCGGCCCGGGCACGGTCGAGCAGGATCTCGCGCGCCGCGATTTCACGGTCAACACGATCTCCGTGCCCCTCGGAGGACCCGAGCGAGCGGAGCTTCACTACGCCGACGGCGCGCTCGACGATCTCGCCACGGGACGCCTGCGCGTACTGCACGAGCGAAGCTTCATCGACGACCCCACGCGCCTGATGCGCCTGGCGCGCTATCGCGCCCGCCTGGGCTTCGAGCCCGACGAGCAGACGGCGCGCCTGGCGGATGAGGCGATTGCCACGGGCGCGCTCGACACGGTCTCGCCGGCGCGCATCGGCGCCGAGCTGCGCCTGGCGCTCGCAGAGCCCGATCCGGTGGCTGCGCTCGAGGCGATGCAGCAGCTTGGCGTGCTCTCGGCGCTGCACGAGGCGATCGAGCTCGATGCGCCGCTCGCCCGGGCAGCGCTCGGTGAGCTGCCGGCATCGCCCGATGTCTGGCCCGACGTGCTGCTGCTCGCCTCGCTGCTGCGCCCGGGGCACTCCTACGATACGACCGACTACGAGACCCGCCTGCGCGCGCTGCTCGACGGCTGGGAGTTCCCGGCGGCAGAGCGCGAGCGCGCGGTGCACAGTGCAACCCTCGCGCCGCGCATCGCCCAGCGCCTGCAAAGCGCGCACGGGCCCTCTGAGATCTACGAGGTGGCACACCGCGAGCCGCTCGAGGCGGTCGCGCTGGCTGCGGCCATGGCCGATGCCGCCGGGCAGGATGAAGCCGCCGCCGCGGCCCGGCGTTGGCTCTCGCGGTTGCGTCACGTCGAGCTGCAGATCGGTGGGGAGGACCTGATCGCGGCCGGCGTTGCGCGAGGTCCCGAGATCGGCCGGCGCCTGCAGCGGGCGCTGATGCGCAAGCTCGACGGCGGGCTGGACGGAACGCGCGAGGCCGAGCTTCGCGCGGCGTTCGAGCCGTAGGATTGGAATGGCGCCAAAATGGCGCTAGACTGGCCTTCATGCCCAGCGTGCAGATAAAGAACGTGCCGCCGGACGTCCACAAGACGTTGCGGCGCCGGGCCGACGAGGCAGGCCAGTCGTTGCAGGCGTACCTCCTCTCAACCCTGGAAGAGCAGGCAAGCCGGCCGACGGTCAAAGAACTGTTCGACCGAGCCGGCAGGCGGACCGGGGGAAAGCTGCCCCTCGACTTTGCGACGAGAGTGATTCGTGAAGAACGCGACGCGCGTGCGTCGTGATCGTCGTTGACGCGTCGGTCTTGGCGACAGCGCTCGGCGACGATGGCTCAGACGGCCGGCGCATGCGCAGTCGCCTCGACATGGAGCGGGTGTTGTGCGCCCCCGAGATCGTCGATCTGGAGGTCGCCATGGCTTGGCGCCGCCAACTCGACGCAGGATGGCTGGAGCCAGACGGTGCGCAGCAGGCGCTGGGTGACATGGCTGAGCTGAACCTCGTGAGGGCTCCGCATCTGCCGCTCATGCCCCGCATCTGGGAACTTCGCGACAACCTCACGCCGTACGACGCCGCATACGTTGCACTGGCGGAGACGCTCGATGTGACGCTGTTGACGGCGGACGGCAGATCGACGCGCGCTCCCTCGCTTCGGTGCAAGGTCGAGCTGCTGCGATGAGTGGCAGGGTTACCACAGGCATGACCACTCCCCTGCGGCACGAGCTGCCCGGCGGCGCCCAGGTCCTGTTCACCTCTCGCGCTCACGGCAACCTCTCGACGCAGGCCGGCGACGAGCACGAGCATGGCCGAGCAACTCGCGACCGGCTATGCGAGGAGCTCGACCTGGACTGGCTCTGCGCCAGCCGCCAGGTCCACGGCTCGAGCGTGCAGCGCGTGTACGAGATCGCCGGTAGCGGCGGAGAGGCGGTCGCGATCGACGCCGACGGGCACGCCACGGGCCTTCCCGGAGTCGGCGCCATGGTGCTCACCGCCGACTGCCTGCCCGTCGCGCTCGGCGCCGAGACGCACGGGGGAGGGGCCGTCGTGGCGATGGCCCACGCCGGCTGGCGCGGACTCGCTGCCGGCGTGCTCGAGGAGGCCGTACACGCGCTGCACGAGCTGGGCGCGATCGGCCCGATCGACGCTGTCGTCGGGCCCGGCGCCGGCGTCTGCTGCTACGAGGTCGGCGAGGAGGTGCACGCTGTGTTCGGCACGTCCGGTGAGCAACGCCGCGGCCGGAACGTCAACCTGCGCGCGATCGCCGAGGACAGGCTGCTCGCCGCCGGCGTCGTTCGCGTCTCGCACGCCGATGCCTGCACGATCTGCGACGAGCGCTTCTTCTCCTACCGGCGCCAGGGCAAGGCCGCCGGTAGACAGGCCGGGATCGCATGGGTCCGATGACCGGAGGCTTGGGCATCGCATGGCGCGGCTGATCGAGAACCTCGACGCCGAGCGGATCCGCGCCAACGTCGCCCGCGTGCGAGCCGAGCTCGACGCTGCCGCGCGGCGCGCGGCGCAAGCGCGCCCCGGCGGGGAGCCGCGCGAGGTCGAGCTGCTGGCGGCGATCAAGTACATCCGCAACGAGGATTTGCCGCTGCTCGCCGAGGCCGGCATCGAGCTCGTCGGCGAGAACCGCGCGCAGGAGCTGCAGGCCAAGCACGCCGCGCACGGCGAGCTGTTCGAGTGGGACTTCATCGGCCAGATGCAGAGCCGCCGCGTGCGCGAAATCGTCCAGTGCGTGCGGCTGATCCATTCTGTCGCATCCGAGTCCGCCCTGCGCGCGCTCGAGCGCTCTCTGCCGCTTGCCCGCCCGGGACTGCGCATCCTGATCGAGGTCAACATCGCCGGTGAGCAGGAGAAGGCCGGCGTCGCGCCCGAGCATCTCGGTCAGTTCATCGAGCGCTCGCCCGTTCCCGTCGCCGGCCTGATGACGATGCCGCCGCTTGCCGACGATCCCGAGCAGAGCAGGCCGTGGTTCGCAGGGCTGCGCGAACTCGCACACGAGCACGGGCTCGAGCAGCTCTCGATGGGCACCTCGCAGGACTACGTCGTCGCAGTCGAGGAGGGCGCGAGCATTGTGAGAATCGGCACGAGGCTGTACGATTGAGGCTCGCGTTGGCGGCGGACGATCGCGTTCGCCGCCGAGGCGGCCTTCGCGGTTCGATCTTCCCGCCGCGTACCGCTCGTGTCCCCGGATAGCGGTGAGGCCGTACCGCAGCCGCACGCCCTCCTTAAAGCCGTGTGCGGGGCCGGCGTCGACCCCGCACACCGTGGCCTTCGTCGCCTCGGAGGCGACTTGGAGGACCTAGTAGGCGCCTACGGCTTTCGGGCCCTGTTCGTCGGTCATTTCGACGGTCGCTTCTTTTTTGCCCGGTTCGGTGAAGAGGTGGAACGGGATCGTTTCGCCGAAGCCCGTCTGTTCTTCTCCTTCTTCCCACTCGGCGCGGTGTTCTTGTTTGCCACCGCTCGTTTTGAACGTGAGCGTCATGCCCTTCTTGGTGTTCGTCACCGCGCCCACGAGCACGCTGCGCAGTTCGAATGCTTCTTCGCCGCAGCTGAATTTCGCGAACGTGTTTGGACTACCCGCCTTGAACAGCAGAATGCCGATTTCGGTTTCAGCCGGGTCGATCCAGTGCAGCGAGCCCACGAGGCTGCTGCTTTTGATCGTGCCGGTGGCTTCGCCCGCGGTCGTGCACGGCGCTTTCGTGCTGCCGTTCACCCCGCATTTCTCGAAGCTGATCGTGACGATCTCGGCTTCGCCGCTGAGGATTTCACCCGCGTCGACACCCTTCTTGCAGATGACGTTTTTGCCGGCGACCACGATCGTGACCGCTTTCGACTTGCTCGTGAAGGGCAGAGATTCGGCTTCGACCCTTTCGTATTTGCCGCCGGTTTCCACTTCGCTGGCGGTCGTGCATTCTTTGCTCGTGTATTTGCCGATGTAGGTTTTGCCGACTTTTTCGGCCTTTATGCATTTCTTGAATTGTGGCGGCCCTTCTGCCGCGGAAGCGCCGGCCGCGCCGAGCGCGGCGATCGCAAGCGCGGCGACGAGGCAGAGCCCGAGCGTCCTTATGAGTTTCACTGTGCTGCACTCCTTTGGTTTTGGTTTTGGTTTTGGATGGAGGGCGACTGAGCTCTCCCCCGAGATCCCCCCGCAGTTGCACGCGCGCGCAACGGCGAGCGGAGACAGACGAGACGAGCGCGCTCGTGCGCGCTGAGGACGAAACCGGGACAGGAGGCAGCCTCGCTCGGAGCAGTCGCGATCGGGGGGTAAGCGGCGGAGAGGCAAAGATCCGGTGCAAGCACCGCGCCTCGTACCAAGAACGATCGAGCAATCCCCATCGCCGTCTCCATTCCCCGCATCCCCTCACCACGCTTGCCCTGCTTGGCTTGGATCGAAAGGATGCAGGCACCCAATCAGTGCGGTGACGCAGCCCCTCTCTCCAATCATCCCTTCTCCGATAAACGTCGGCGGCGAGGCTACTGGACGGCTCGCGGGAAAGTCAAGAAGGAGACATCGTTCACCCTCTTGGCAGATGACTCCGAGTAGACACGGCGCGTCGCGGGGGCGGAGGTGCGCGAAAGAGTCAGAAACACAGAATCGTCAATAGAAATCGGGTATTACGTGGTGCGCGAGGCGAGGCCGCGGTCAGTTGGAGACACGCTCGTAGCGAGCGTCGGAAACAAACTGCGGGGAGTCAGAAACACGAACCCGGTAAATGGACCCTGGAGGCCCGCGCTGTCAAGTGGTGAGCCGGCTCCTCCGCGAGCCTGAGCGAAGGAGGGCGAGCACCCGGACGGGCGCTGAGAGCCAGAGCTCGTCTTCGGCCCCCGGGAGAGTTGCTCGGTCGGGGCGCCGCGGCTTCGCCTCCGGTCAGGGAGGACTCCCCGCTGCTGACGCGGCGAGCCAGCCGTGAGCTTGGGGCCGGGCTCGTCCGGTGGCTCGCGTCGAGGCGGCGCCAGCGCCGGGCCGCGAAACGATCCGCCCGCGCCGGCCCACTTGGGCGGGAGGTTCGTCCGAGCTGGATCTTCGCCAGCCGCATCGCGCCGTGGCCAACCGCTCGCTGCCCGACCGCAAGCTGCTCGGCCGCGCCGACGGGTAGCATTTGCAGGGAATCAGGCGCGTCGGGCGAAGACGCACCTACACCAATGGCCTTCCGCGACTCCTGGCACAGCGCTCTCGTCTACTTCGGCCTCGCCGAGGAGTATCACGACGACTTCGACGACGCTCCGCCCGAGGCGGAGATCGAGGACCGCTACCGCGAGCGTCCCAACGTGCGCCGCCTGCGACGCCGTCGCGACGAGTTCGACGACATCTTCGCCGAGGAGGAAACCGGCTCGCGCCGCGGCGGCGGGCGTCCGACGACCGTGCTCAAGTCGGTCGGCGCCAACGGCGACGTGCGCGTGCACCTCGTGATCCCCAAGTCCTTCAACGACGCCCAGCAGATCGCCGACAAGTTCAAGGACGGGATCCCCGTGATCCTCAACCTGCAGTCCTCCGACACCGATCTTTCCAAGCGCCTGATCGACTTCGCCTCCGGGCTCACCTACGCGCTCGACGGCGGCATGCAGCGGATCGCCGACAAGGTCTTCATGCTGACCCCGCGCAACGTCGAGATCTCCGCCGAGGAGCGTGCACGACTCATCGAGAAGGGCTTCTTCAACCAATCCTGAGCACCGATAGCCTGCGCCTCGCGGCGTCCTCGCTCGCTCGCGTGCTCATCCGCACGCCACGCTCACTGCGTCCTTGCGAGGCTTGACTCTCGGCACTCAGGAGCGCACCGGCACGCGCCCGGGATACGCTGAGCCAGCTATGCAGATAGGTCTAATCGGAGCAGGCAACATGGCGCGGGCGCTCGCGCGTGGATGGGGACGGCCCGTGCTGTGCGCCGATCCCGTGGCCGCGCGCGCCGAGACGCTCGCCGCCGAGCTCGGCGGTGAGACGCCGGCGAGCAATGCCGAGGTCGCCGAGCGCGCCGATCTCGTCGTGCTCTGCCACAAGCCCGCGCAGCTCGCCGATGTCGCCGCCGAAGTCGCACCGCATGCCAAGGCTGTCGCCTCGATCCTCGCCGCCACGCCGCTGCAGGCGCTGAAGGATGCCTACCCCGGAACACCTGTCTACCGTTTCATCCCCTCGCTGCCCGTCGAGGTGCGCCAGGGCGCCGTCGTGCAGGCCGCCGGCCCCGAGCAGGACGCGCGCCTCGATCGTGCCGTCGCCGAGCTGTTCGCCGAGCTCGGCACGCTCGTCGTGCTCGACGACGCGCTCGTCGACGTCGCCATGGGGCTGATGTCGTGCGCGCCCGCCTACGTCGCGCTCGTCGCCGAGGCGCAGATCGACGCCGGCGTGCGCAAGGGCATACCCGCCTCCCAAGGCGCCGAGCTCGTCGTGCAGACGCTCGCCGGCACCGCCGAGCTGTTGCGCGCGCGCGACTACGACACCGTCGCCGTGCGCCGCGAGGTCACCTCGCCCGGCGGCATCACCGCGCGCGGGCTCGACGCGCTCGAGCGCGGCGGCCTGCGCGCCGCCTTCAGCGACGCACTCGACGCCGTGCTTCAGCCGAAGGGGAGCTGACCGTGCCGATCGCCAGCGCCCGCACGCAGATCGCCGACTACCTCTCGACGCTGATCTACGTCTACACGCTGCTGATCATCCTCTACATCGTGATCCAGCTGCTGTTCTCCGTCGGCATCCGCCCGCCGTACTCGCGCACGCTCGACGCCGTGCTCGGCTTCCTGCGCGACATCTGCGAGCCCTTCCTGCGCATCTTCCGGCGCGTGATCCCGTCCTTCGGCGGGCTCGACTTCAGCCCGATCCTCGCGATCTTCACCTTGCAGATCGTCAACTCCATCGTCGTCAACAACCTGATTCACGGCTGAGTCCCGATGCGCGCCGCTGGCCCATGGCTGCGCGCCGCGCTCGTGCTCGTGCTCGTCGTAGCCGCCGATCATCTCTCCAAGCACGCCGTCAACGCCGACATCGCGCAGGGCGAAGAACGCAAAGTGCTGCCCGGGATCGAGCTGGTCAACACGCGCAACCACGGCGTCGCCTTCGGCTTCCTGCCCGGCAGCCACATCGCCATCACCATCCTGATCGGCGTCGCCCTGCTCGGGCTGCTCGTCTACTTCGCCCTGCACACGCGCGAGCGCCTGATCTGGCTGCCCACCGGGATGCTGATCGGCGGCGCCATCGGCAACGTGATCGATCGCGTGCGCGTCGGCTCCGTGACCGACTTCATCAAGCTGCCGCTCGGATGGCCGCCGTTCAACCTCGCCGACATGTCGATCACCTTCGGCGTGCTGATCCTGTTCCTCGTGATCGACCACGCCCGCCACGCCGCGAAGCGGGCCGAGCCCTCGCCGGGCGCCGAGGCATGAGCGAGCCGCAGCGCCCCACGGAAGCGCCGGCGCCGGCTGCCGCGCACGCCGCCGAGCCCTTCGAGATCGCCTACGACGACGAGCACCTGCTCGTCGTCGACAAGGCCGCCGGCGTCGTCGTGCACCCCGCCAAGGGCCACCGCGAGGACACGCTCTCCCAGCTGCTCATCCAGAGTGTCGCCGAGGACCCCGGAGCCGCCGCCCCCGCCGGCGGCGACCCCGAGCGCGCCGGCATCGTGCACCGCCTCGACCGCGACACCTCCGGGCTGCTCGTCGTCGCGCGCTCCGAGCAGGCCCACGCAAAGCTCCAGCGCGCGCTGCAGGATCGCGAGATCGAACGCGAGTACCTGGCGCTCGTGATCGGCCGACCGCCCGCGCGCAGCGGCACGATCGAGGCGCCGATCGGGCGCGACCCGCACGTACGCACGCGCATGGCCGTCGGCGGCGCCCGCGCGCGCGAGGCGCGCACGCACTTCGAGCTCGACCGCGCCCTGGCCGAGCACTCGTTGCTCAGGCTCAAATTGGAGACGGGGCGCACGCATCAGATCCGCGTGCACCTGCAGGCCATCGGGCACCCCGTCGCCGGCGACCCCGAGTACGGCGGCCGCGGCGCTCTCGGCCTGCAAAGGCAGTTCCTGCACGCCGCGCGCCTCGCCTTCGCGCACCCGATCACAGGTGTCCCGATCGACGTCAGCTCGCCGCTGCCCGACGATCTGCGCGAGGCGCTTGCCCGCGCAGAGCGGCTATCCTGAGCCGTTCACAGACCTTCTATCCGACCGACGTCGGAAGCGGCCCTGCCCGGTACTGCGAGCAACGCCATGCAGCCCCGGGTCCGCCTTTCGTGTCGGTCGTCTTCAAATCAAAAAAATAAAGGGAGAATCACGTGGCTCAGGTAGGCATCGCGGAGCTGCTGGAGGCCGGCGTTCATTTCGGCCATCAGACGCGCCGCTGGAACCCCAAGATGCGCCGCTTCATCTTCGGTGAGCGTGGCGGCAACTACATCATCGACCTCGTCAAGACGCAGGTCCTGCTGCAGCAGGCGCAGGCCTTCGCCTCCGAGGTATCGCACCGCGGCGGCACAGTGCTGTTCGTCGGCACCAAGAAGCAGGCCCGCGACACGATCAAGGACGTCGCCGAAGCCGCCGACATGCCCTTCGTCAACCACCGCTGGCTCGGTGGCCTGTTGACCAACTTCGAAACGATCAGCCAGCGCATCCGCCGGCTGCACGACCTCGAACGCTACGAGACCGAGGGCCAGCTCGCGCTGCTGCCCACGCGCGAGCGGATGGCCGCCCAGGCCGACCTCGCCAAGCTGCGCGCCAACCTCGGCGGCGTCAAGAACATGCAGCGCGTCCCCGACGCCATGTTCGTGATCGATCTGAAGACCGAGGAGATCGCCGTCAAAGAGGCCCGCCGCCTGCGCATCCCGATTATCGGCCTCGTCGACACCAACTGCGACCCCGACGGGATCGACTACGTCGTCCCCGGCAACGACGACGCCATCCGCTCCTGCGCGCTGATCACGCAGGCCATCGGCCAGGTCGTGCAGGAGGGTCACTCCGTGTTCCGCGCCGAGGAGGAGAAGGCGCGCAAGGAAGCCGAGGAAAAAGCCCGCGTCGAGGCCGAAGCCCGCGCCAAGCGCGAGGCCGAGGAGCAGGCCAAGCGCGAGGCCGAGGAACTGGCCAAGAAAGAGGCCGACGAAAAAGCTGCAGCCGAGCGGGCCTTCCACGAGAAAGCCGCCGCCGAAAAGGCCGCAGCCGAGGCCGCCGCGCAGCAGCCCGTGCCCGAGACCACGCCCGTGCCCGCCGCGCCCGCCGACCCTGCCACGCTCGAGCCGCAGGCCGAGTCGGTCACGCCCATGAACGCCAGTCCCGACGAGAAGCAGCCCGCCAAGGCGCAGTCCGCGCCGCCCGAGACCGCCGCCGAGAGCGAGGCCGAGGCGCCCGAGGCGCCCGCCGCAGAGCCCGCGCCCGCGCCCGTGGCGGTCGCCGAGACAACAGACGACAGCAGGCCGGCCGAGGAGCCCGCGAAGGAGGCAGAGCAGCAATGAGCACCACCGAGATCTCCGCCAAGGACGTCAAGGCCCTGCGCGAGCGCACCAGCGCCGGCATGATGGACTGCAAGAAGGCCCTCACCGAGGCCGGCGGCGACATGGACAAGGCCGTCGAGATCCTGCGCCTGAAGCAGGGCAAGAAGATCCAGGACCTCGGCGAGCGCGTCGCCACCGAGGGCACCGTGCAGTCCTACATCCACGCCGGCGCGCGGGTCGGCGTGCTGATCGAGGTCGACTGCAACACCGACTTCGTCGCCAGCAACGACGACTTCACGCAGTTCGCGCGTGACGTCGCCCTGCAGATCGCCGCCACGCCGACCGTCTCCTACGTCAGCCGCGACGACGTGCCCGAGCAGGCGCGCGACGCCGAGGCGCGCATCTACGAGCAGGAAGCCGCCGACAAGCCCGAGAACGTGCGCGAGAAAATCGTCACCGGCAAGCTCGACTCCTGGTATCAGACGATCGTGCTGCTCGAGCAGGAGATGCACAACCCCAAGTTCGACGGCAAGACCGTGCAGCAGCTGCGCGACGAGCTCACCGCCACGACAGGCGAGAACGTCGTGATCAGGCGATTTGCCCGGTTCGCCGTGGGGCAGTAGGCCGGTCGGCTCGCGCAATTGGGCGGTCGCTACCAATCGCCGAATTTTCATATAGCCCCGCCCGCACCCTCGGGCGCATGGCGACTGAGTAGGCTCTCGCCTCGATGTCCCCTGCATCTGACCCCGCCTTCAAACGGATCCTGCTGAAGCTCTCGGGCGAGGCGCTGATGGGCTCGCTCGAGTTCGGCACCGACCCCGAGCGCGTGGCCAAGGTGGCGCGCCAGGTGACGGCCGTGCGCGACCAGGGCGTCGAGGTCGCGATCGTCGTCGGCGCCGGCAACATCTACCGCGGCATGCAGGGCGCCGCGGCCGGCATGGACCGGGCGACGGCCGACTACATGGGCATGCTCGCGACCGTGCTCAACGCGCTGCCGCTGCAGGACGCGCTGGAGAAGATGGGCACCGACACACGCGTGCTCTCGGCGCTCGGCGTGGCCGAGGTCGCCGAGCCCTACATCCGCCGCCGCGCGATGCGCCACCTGGAGAAGGGGCGCGTGGTGATCTTCGCCGCCGGCACGGGCAACCCGTTCTTCACGACCGACACGGCCGCCGCGCTGCGCGCCGCCGAGATCCACGCCGAGATCATCCTGATGGCCAAGAACGGCGTCGAAGGCGTCTACACGGCCGATCCGGCCGTCGACCCCACGGCCAAGTTCATCCCCGAGATAACGCACATGGAGGCGCTCGAGCGCCGCCTGCGCGTGATGGACTCGACGGCGCTGGCCCTGTGCATGGAGAATCACATGCCGATCGACGTGTTCAACATGGACGACGACACGGCGCTTGCGAGGATAATCTCAGGCGAGCGCGTGGGAACGCTCGTCTCGACAGCCCAAGGAGAGGCCGATGGCAGCTGACAGCATGATCGACGAACTGCTCGCCGACGCGCGCGAGCGCATGCACAAGTCGGCCGAGTCCGCCCAGCACGAGTTCTCCACGGTGCGCACCGGCCGCGCCAGCCCGGCGCTGCTCGACCGCGTCGTCGTCGACTACTACGGCGCGATGACGCCGCTGAACCAGCTCGCCACGATCTCGGCGCCCGAAGCGCGCCTGCTCAGCGTGCAGCCGTATGACAAGTCCTCGATCAAGCTGATCGAGAAGGCGATCAACGAGTCCGACGTCGGCCTGAACCCGTCCAACGACGGCAACGTGATCCGCCTCGTCGTGCCCGAGCTGACCGAGGAGCGCCGCAGGGAGCTCGTCAAGGTCGTCAAGAACCTCGCCGAGGAGGGCCGCGTGGCGATCCGCAACGTGCGCCGCGACACGATGCAGCAGCTGCGCGAGCTGAAGGCCGAAGGGGAGGCCTCCTCCGATGACGAGCACCGCGCCGAGGTCGAGTTGCAGAAGCTCACCGACGGCCGCGTCGGCGACCTCGACGAGGTGCTCAAGGCCAAGGAAAAAGAGATCCTCGAAGTCTGATGGCGGCCGCCGAGCAAGCGACGGCGGCGACGGACGATCCGTCGCCCCCGTCGGCGCGCTACGTCGCGATCATCACCGACGGCAACGGGCGCTGGGCGCGCGAGCACGGCCTGCCCGTCAACGACGGCCACGACGCCGGTGCCGACACGGTCAAGGCGCGCCTGCGCGACGCAGCCGAGTTCGGCGTCAAAGAGCTGACGGTCTATTCGTTCTCGACCGAGAACTGGTCGCGCCCGGCCGAGGAGGTGGCCGGGCTGATGGCGATGTTCTCGGCGCGGATCGCCGGCGAGACGCCGGAGCTGCACGAGGAGGGCGTGCGCATGCGCTTCATCGGCCGGCGCGAGGGCATTTCAGAGGAGCTGGTCGAGCGGATGGACTGGTCCGAGGAGCTGACCGCCGAGAACGAGCGGATCACGCTGTACGTCGCCTTCAACTACGGCGGGCGCGCCAAGATCCTCGACGCCGCGCGGCGCTTCGCGGGGGGCAGCGAGGAGGACTTCCGCGCCTGCCTGTATGCGCCCGAGATGCACGACCCCGACCTGATCATCCGCACGAGCGGCGAGCAGCGGCTGTCGAACTACCTCTTGTGGCAGTCGGCCTACTCAGAGCTCGTGTTCCGCGAGGAGATGTGGCCCGAGTTCTCGCGCGAGGCGCTCGCCGAGTCGCTGGCCGAGTTCTCCCGGCGCCGCAGGCGCTTCGGTGCGCGCTGATGGCCGGCGGCGAGGCGCGCACGCCGGCCGGGCGCAGCGGGCGCCATCGCCCGTCGCGCGGGCGCCCGCAGCGCGTGCGGCGCTCCAGCCGGCCGCTCGTGCGCAGCCGCGCGCCGCGTGGCGGCGGCGCGGGCGGCGACGACGGGGAGGACCGGCAGCGCTCTGACCTGCGCGCCCGCCTGCTCGCCGCGATCCCGGCGATCGCCGTGGCGCTGTTCCTCGTGATCGAGGGCGGCGCGATCTTCACGTTCGGCCTGTTCGTGCTCGGCTGCATCTGCCTGCACGAGCTCTACGGCATGTACGCGCGCGCCCACCCGGTGCGCCTGGCCGGCTTCGTCGCGCTCGCCGGGCTGCTCGTGGCGGCCAACTACGGCAGCCAGTTCCAGGTGCTGCTCGTGCTCGTGGCCGCGCTGCCGCTGCTGTTCGGCCTGACCGTGCTGCAGCCGCGCCCGAGCGTCGGCGGGCTGTCGGTGACGCTGCTCGGGATCTACTGGATCGGCCTGGCGCTGGCGCATGCGGTGATGCTGCGCGGCCTGCCGCACGGCCTTGGCATCGTGATCAACGTGCTCGTGGGCACGTTCCTCGGCGACACCGGCGCCTACTTCGGCGGGCGCCTGTTCGGCCGCCGGCCGCTGGCGCCCGTGATCTCGCCCAACAAGACCGTCGAGGGCCTCTTGATCGGGATGGTCTGCACCGTGCTCGCAGTGTGGATCGCCGGGCGCTACCAGGAATGGCTGCCCGGGACGCACGCGCTCGTGCTCGGCCTCGGCGTCGCGCTCGTCGCGCCCGTCGGCGACCTGTTCGAGTCCTTCGTCAAGCGCGAGGCGCATACCAAGGACTCAGGCGGGCTGTTCGGCGCGCACGGCGGGGCGCTCAACCGGCTCGATGCGGTGTTGTTTGCCGCGGTGGTTGGGTATTACATCTGGGCGGCTTATTCGTAGCTCACAGAGAGAGGCCCGGCTACGATACAATGTCTAACAAACGTTAGATCTTGGAGTCGAGACTGTCATGGCCATAATCGGAATAAGAGACCTCGTCCACACGAGCAAGGACGTATTGGCACGTGTCGAGGACGATAAGGAGCCCTTTCTCATCACCCGACGGGGGCAGCCGGTCGCTGCGCTGGTCCCAGTTGACGCCGCGGAAGCTGAGCGTTATGTCCTTGCGAGCGCTCCGGCGCTCGTCGAGAGCCGCAGGAGCGCGGAGGAGAGACCCCGTCGGGCTCGCCCGATCGGCGAGGTCGCTGAGCATTACGGCATCGAGCCGAGTGAGCCCGGGAGCAGCATCGAAGCACTCTCCGGGGGGATGGAGATCGTGGCCTCGCTACGGCCTTTCGTCGGCAGGCACGTCGCGGAACAGTACGCCGAGAAGGCTGATCAGCAACTTGGGTCGATCACCGACAAGGTGCTCAAGACAGCCGAGGGCTGGGGGCTGTTCGAGTCCGACTCAGCGAGCGACCGTGCAGTGGTCAGCGCGCGTGTGCATGCCCTAAATCAACGCCTGCTCGGATTGGAGGTACGAACGCTGCTCAAGGAGGCTGTGGGACAGCGTCTGGAGGGCCTCGGCTGGAGTACCGAGGTGGAGGAGACGAGCGACGACGCAAGCGAGGGCGTGTTTGGCAGCTCTTTGGCAGACGAGGCGGTAGATGAGGCCGTCCAACGCGTAGACGTCGTCAACCAGCGAATCTTTACGCTGGTCGAGCAGGACCCAAGCGCGTTTTCGCTCGCTGCGTATGAGCTCTCGGTGCGTACAGGGATCGAGATGCTTGGCAGCAGGATGCCGGCGTATGGCGCCATCGCTTGGGGAGAGGTTCGCAGCGACTACCTCTCGGCCGAGGGTGGCGCGCCACAGGCTGCTGGTTGATCGAGCGCCGCGGCTGCGGCGGATATCTCCTCGTCGTGCTGCGCGCCGATGTTTGATCCTCCAACCAGCAGGACGGTCAGTAGCCCGGCACCGCCAAGCCCGACGCTGAGGCCAAACAGCCAGCGATAGAGCCAGGCCTCGACGGCTGCGGTCGACCCGATCACGCTGGCGACAGTCGCCGTCCCCAGGTAGACGAAGGTGGACCGGCGGAGCCAGCGGCGCGCGCGGTAGGCAACCCGGCTGTCAAGCGCGCCCTGAAACAAGGCCACGGCGACAAGTAGCGTCACCGCAATCTGCGCCGTTGAGGAGAAGAATGAGGATAGGTTTGAGGCGGGATGCTTTTGATCGACGGTTGGCGCGCAGATCACGGCGATCACGGTCACCCCAAGCGCAACGAGATGGAGCAGCGCGGATCGGTCCGGCGATCGGTGTGAGGTGTCTCGGACCTTGGTCGTCTTCTCGGCGGCTGCGGCGGACGCCCGCTTCTTCTTCGTTTTCGATTTGACCCTCGGCTTAATCGCCATTGATTCGCCCCTCGGCCTCGGCCAAGACCGTTTGTGCGTAGTCCTTGTGAACAACGCGAGCGACGGTCAGCATGCCCCGGCCCAGGCCGAGTCGCCAGAGATTGGGCATGCCGGCGCTCCACTGGCAGATGTACCGCCAGTCGCGCAATGAAACGAGGATCCAGGCGCCGAGCGGACCACGGTTCCATGCCAGCGGCTCAAATCTGATGATGTCTTGGTCGCGGAGTTGTTCAAGTTGTTCGATCGCCTCGGCACGCTGCTCTTGGCTCATCGCATCGAGATCGGCCCGCGCGCCGTCCGGCTCATCCCAATCGAATTCGATGTCGAACGAGCGTGCCATCCTTGAACAATCCCATAAATCCGACTGGGGTAGGGCGAGTGCAGATGTTCGATGCGGCGCTTGGCGGGTGTAGCGCGCGACGCTCGCTGCGTGTACGGTTCCTGAAGAGCCGAAGCGACCGCGACGGGAGGGACGATGAAGAGGGCATTGGCGGCGGCGATCGCATCGCTGTCGGCTGCATCGCTGCTGGCACTGGGCGCGTCGAGCGCGTCGGCGCTGATCGTGCAGCTGGAAAACGGCAAGACGGTCAGCTACCAGCCACTGAAGCCGGCGGCGGGCCTGTCGGCGCTGAGCCTGGCGCCGCTGGCGTCGGGCAACCTGACCTACCACGGCGGCCCGGTGATGACGTCGAACACGAACTACACGTTCTACTGGTCGCCGAGCGGCTCCTCGGCGTACCCGGCGGGCTACCAAACGGGCGTGAACTCCTACCTGGAAGACCTGGCGCACGACAGCGGCGGCAACCAGAACGTGGACTCGGTGGCGACGCAGTACTCGAACGGCGGCGGGGAAGCGGTGGCGTACGACTCGCACTTCGCGGGCGCGATCCTCGACACCGACCCGTACCCGAAAAACGGCTGCAAAAAGGCGCCGATCTGCCTCACGGACGCGCAGCTGCAGGCGGAGCTGAGCAGCTGGATCACAGCGCACGGCCTGCCGAAGGACCTGGCGCACGAGTACTTCCTGCTGACGCCGCCGGGCGTGGAGAACTGCTTCGAAGCGGCGGGCACGGAATGCTCGGCGGCGAGCAACAACCCGACGTACTGCGCCTACCACGGCAGCTTCGCCTCGGGCGGCGGGAAAATCGTCTACTCGAGCGACGCTTACGTGACGGGCGTGGAAGGCTGCGACGACGGCGAACACCCGAACGAAAGCCCGTCGGACGGGGCGCTGGAGGGCGGGCTCAGCCACGAGCACAACGAGTCGACGACGGACCCGGAACTGAACGCATGGTTCGCGCCGAGCGGCGACGAGAACGGCGACAAGTGCCGCACGTTCGTGGCATCGAGCGAATTCGGCACGCCGCTGGGCAAAGCGCCGGACGGCTCGCGCTACAACCAGCTGATCGATAGCCGCGAGTACTGGTACCAGCAGGAGTGGAGCAACGAAGGCGGCACGTGCAAGCAGCGCCTGGCGGTGGGCACGCCGAGCGTGAGCAAACTGAAACCGAGGACGGGCCCGGCGGTGGGGGGCACGTCGGTGACGATCACGGGGACGTCGTTCACGGGCGCGAGCGCGGTCCACTTCGGCTCAGCGGCGGCGAGCTTCGTGGTCAACTCGGGCACGTCGATCACGGCGACGGCGCCGCCGGGCACGGCGGGCGGCGCGGACGTGACGGTCACGGGCCCGGGCGGGACGAGCGCGACGAGCAGCGCGGACATGTTCAAATACAAGCCGCCGACGGTCACCGCCGTGAGCCCGAGCACGGGCTCGACGGCGGGTGGGACGAAAGTGACGATCACGGGCAGCGGCTTCGCGCTCGGAGCGGGCACGGAAATCAAGTTCGGCAAAGTCCCGGCGACGGGCGTGAGCTGCGCCTCGACGACGTCATGCACGGCGACCGCGCCGGCCGCGGCGAAAGCGGGAGCGGTCGACGTGATTGCGCTCGTGGGCAAAGCGAAAAGCAAGAAAGTGCCGCCGGGCGACCGCTTCACGTACAGCTAGTGGGTCTCCCGTAAACGTTTGACCGGAAACTCGCCTTCGCTGGCGAACCAGGACGCATGTCCCCGATGTAGGAGGTGGTGATGCGTCCCCCGGATGTGTTCGTGCGCGAGCTCTCGCTCGAGGAGGGCCTGCGGCTGCGCGACATCTCGCGCAAGGCGAAGTACCAATCCAAGCGTCAGCGGGCGATGATCCTGCTGGCCTCAGCGACCGGGATGTCAGCGCCGCAGATCGCTGGTCTGGTGCGCAGTGACGAGTCGCACGTGCGCAAGGTGATTCACGCGTTCAACGAGGAGGGGTTCGGTTCGCTTGACCCTGACTACCGGGGCGGGCGCCCAAGGAAGACGACGCCCGAGCAGCGCGAGCGCATAGTCGCGGTCGCACGCACCCGCCCCGACCACCAGGGCGTCCCGTTGACGCGCTGGTCGCTGCCCAAGCTGGCCGCGCACCTGGCCGATATGGGCGTCGAGCTCTCCGAGGAGGCGCTGCGCCAGACGCTGATCAGCGCCGGGCTCTCCCACCAGCGCACGCGCTCGTGGAAGTGGAGCCCGGACCCGGACTTCCAATCGAAGGCCGAGCGTGTTCTGGCGCTCTACAGAGCCAAGCCCGAGGACGGCGTGGTCGTCTGCTTCGACGAGATGGGCCCGATCGGGCTGATCCCCCACCAAGGCTCGGGCTGGGCGCCGGCGAAGCGGCCCGAGCGGCTGCGCGCGACCTACAACAAGAACAACGGGGTGCGCTACCTGTTCGGCTCCTACGACGTGCACACCGACCGCTTTCACGGACGACTGCGGACACACAAGAACGCCGAGGAGGTGCTCGGCTTCTACCGGCAGATCCGGATGCGCTATGACCCGCGCCTGCGGATCTACCTCGTCGCAGACAACCTCTCCACCCACAAGACGCTGGCGATCCGCGAGTGGGCTGAGACGAGCAACGTCGAGCTCGTGTTCACGCCCACCTACGCCAGCTTCCTGAACCGCGTCGAGTGCCACTTCTGGGCGATCGGCGAGTTCGTCGTCAAGAACGCCGACTACCCCGACTGGGACACCCTCGCCCGGGCGATGGCCGCGCACATCACCTACCGCAACGGACCCCACCGCGACCAGCGCCTGATCAAAGCCGAGCGCCGGCTGCTCATCGCCGCCTGAACAATGGGAGTTCCGGGTGCAACGTTCCTGGGAGACCCACTAGCGTCCCGCGGCCGGCGCGGCCCGAGCGCGGCGCTTGCGCTAGCGTCGCCGGGCGATGGCTGAGGTCAAGCGGATACTGATCCTGGGCTCGACGGGCTCGATCGGCGGGCAGGCGCTGGACGTGTGCGCGCGCGAGCCGGAGCTGGAAGTGGTGGGGCTGTCGGCGGAGCGCTCGTGGCAGGAGCTGGTCGTGCAGGCGCGCGAGCACGGCGTCAGCAGGGTGGCGCTGGCGGACGAGGACGCGGCGGCGCGGGCGGCGGAGGCGTGGACGGACGGCAGGGTGCTGGGCGGGGCGGAGGGCCTGGTCGAGCTGGTCGTGGAATCGGGCGCGGACCTTGTGCTCAACTCGCTGGTGGGCTCGGCGGGCCTGGGGCCGACGGTGGCGACGCTGGGCGAGGGCATCGACCTGGCGCTGGCGAACAAGGAGTCGCTGGTCGTGGGCGGCGAGCTGGTGACGGCGCTGGCGGAGGCGACGGGCGCTCGGATCGTGCCGGTGGACTCGGAGCACACGGCGCTGCATCAGCTGATCTCGGGCCAGCCGCCGGGGGCGGTGCAGCGGATGACGATCACGGCGAGCGGGGGACCGTTCCGCGGGCGCACGCGGGCGGAGCTGGCGGATGTGACGGTGGAGCAGGCGCTGGCGCACCCGACGTGGGCGATGGGCGGCAAGATCACGATCGACTCGGCGACGCTGATGAACAAGGGCCTGGAGCTGATGGAGGCGCATCACCTGTTCGGCACGCCGTATGAGCGGATCGACGTGGTGGTGCACCGGCAGTCGCTCGTGCACGGCCTGATCCAGCTGGCGGACGGGGCGATGCTGGCGCACCTGGGCCCGCCGGACATGCGCATCGCGATCTCCTATGCGCTGCACGGCGGTGAGAGCGCGCCGCTGCCGATCGTCCCGCTGGACCTGGCGGAGGTCGGCGAGCTGAGCTTCGAGCGGGTCGACTACGAGGCGTTCCCATGCCTGCGCCTGGCGGGCGAAGCAGCGCGCGCGGGCGGCACTGCGCCGTGCGTGCTGAACGCGGCGAACGAGATCGCGGTGCACGCGTTCCTCGAGGGGCGCCTGCGCTTCGTGGAGATCGCGGAGGTGATCGAGCGCACGCTCTCAGAGCTCGGCTCGGAGCCGGTGCTGGCGTTCGAGTCGCTGTATGAGGCGGACCGCCGGGCGCGCGAGCTGGCGAGCGGGCTCGTGCTCGCCCTCGGCTGAGCGGCTCGGCCCGCTTTTTTTGATGCTCCGCAAATATGGCGGCGGGGCGGCGCGGGCACATGCAACCGCCGGATTCGGCGCGGGTGCCTGCGAAGATGGCCTGCATGAGCTGGCTCTTGACGATCCTGGGGATCGTGCTGCTGATCGTGCTGCACGAGCTCGGCCACTTCACGGTGGCGAAGCTCGTGGGCATGCGCGTGGAGCGCTTCTCGCTGTTCTTCCCGCCGACGATCGCGCGCTTCAAACGCGGCGAGACGGAGTACGCGCTGGGGTCGATCCCGGCGGGCGGCTACGTGAAGATCACGGGGATGAACCCGGAAGAGCTGGAGGACCTCGATCCGGAGGCGACGCGCCGGGCCTACTACAGCCAGCCGCCGTGGAAGCGGATCGCGGTGATCGTGGCGGGCCCGGGCGTGAACATCGTGATCGCGTTCGTGCTGTTCTGGGCGGTGCTGCTCTCGGGCAGTCTCACGGGGGCGACGGTGCTCTACAACCTGGACCCGGCGACGGAAGCGGTCAGCGCGACGTCGCGCGTACAGGCCGTGCAGGGCGGCGCGCCGGCGGCCAGGGTTCTGCGCCCGGGTGACCGGATCGTCGCGGTCGACGGGGCGGCGGTCTCCGAAGCGGGGGCACGCAGCCGGATCGACGCGCATCGCTGCGTGGGCGTGGCCGTCGAAGGCTGCCGCGCGAGCACGCCGGCGGTGCTGACGATACGCCGTGGCGCAAAGACGATGCACGTCTCGATCAAGCCGCGCTACAGCAATGCGGCCAAGCGCATGCTGATCGGCGTCGAATTCGGCGTGGCGGCGAAGTCGTTCGGAGCGCTTGGCGCGGCGGGTGCGTCGGTAGGTGCGATGTGGCACGCGACGACGAGCACGCTGACAGGCTTCTTCAAAGCGCTGACGAGCTCGAAGACGCGCAAAGAAGTGAGCAGCATCGTCGGCATCACGAGGGCGGCGCACGAAACGGTCGTGGCGGGGCCGGGCAAGGCGCTGGTGTTCCTCGGCTACATCTCGCTTGTGCTGGCGGTCATCAACCTGTTCCCGTTCCTGCCGCTCGACGGCGGGCACGTGCTGTGGTCGGTGGCGGAGAAGGTCCGCGGCAAGCGCATCTCGCTGATGGCGATGTACCGCTACAGCTCGGTCGGGATCATCCTGCTGCTGTTCCTGGTGATCAACGGCGTGGGGAACGACATCGGCCGGCTCGGCGGTTAGCCGGATCTTGTGCAAGACCCTCGCCAGACGCCGGCTGGCCTTCTCAGACCGTCGCGCAGTTGCGGATGCGGCATCTCAGACATCTGTACCCATCGCTAGACTGAGCAGCACGGAAGGTGAATTGGCGAGGTGCCATGAACGGCTGATAACCGGGAGTCCGGCGTAGCCGTCGGATGGGGTTCGAGTCCTCCTCCTTCCGCGAGCGACTTGGGCGGCCAAGCGGCCACGGATAGGCGCCAATCATCACGCGCTCGGCGGGTAGCAACCGCCATTGCAGAGATCCGGCCGTTTGGCCGTCGAGCCGCAAGGCGTGGTACCGTGGGTCTTGGTTATCAGCCGTTGCGGGGTAGCTCCTCGCCTTCCGACCCGCCGTACGGCGGGTCGGAACGTTCTAGGCCTAGAGCCGGCGGATCTCGTTGGACAGCGACGGGCTCCCGGGCCCTTGTCAAGGCCCGGATTTGGCTAACTATTCACCGGAACCTCGTTGGCCGGCCGCACGCAGACCCAGCTCTTGACGAGCGGGCCGATGCGCTCGGGCAGCGCGGGCACTCCGAACAGCGCCTCCATCTGCCGGCGGCGCAGCAGTGCGATCTGCTCCCACTCGCCGGCAGCGCCCAGGCGCCAGTAGGACCTGCGCAGGCCGACGGGCAGCCAGTGCGCGAAGGGCAGCAGCGCATGCGGCTCGATCGGGAAGGAGTAGGCGGGCGTCTGCACGTAGAAGCCGCGCCCGACGCGGCGCAGCTCGGCGGCGAAGGCGGCACGCCTGGGCGGCGGCACGTGCTCGATCACGCTGGAGCAGTAGACGAGGTCGAACTCATCGTCGGCGAAGGGCAGGCCGTCGGCGGCGTCGGCCTGCACGAACGGGCCGGGGTAGTCGGGGCGCGGCTGCAGGTCGACGCCGGTGATGTCGAGCCGGGGCTCGAGCGCGCGCAGGCCGATCTGACCGCAGCCGAGGTCGAGCACACGGGCGCCCGGTCGCAGGCCGGTCAGCGCGAAGAACCGGGCGTGGCGGCGGGCGCGAGCGCGGGTGGCGAGGGGAGAGGCGAGGCGCGCGAGCGGGCCGCGCGCGGTTCCATACACGTCCTGAGCGTGCGATTCGGCCATGGCGGGCAGGCTATCCGGGGCCTCGCCCGGACCCCACGTAGAATGGGCGCATGCCTTCAGAGCGCCAGATACACGTCGGCCCGGTGCCGATCGGCGGCGGCGCGCCGGTCGCGGTGCAGACGATGACGAAGACGGAGACGGCGAACCTGCCGGCGACGATGGAGCAGATCCGCACGGTCGCGGAGGCGGGCGCGGACATCGTGCGCGTGGCGGTGCCGCGCGAGCAGGACGCGGAGGCGCTGAAGACGATCGTCGCCGAGTCGCCGATCCCGATCATCGCGGACATCCACTTCAACCACACGCTGGCGCTGAAGGCGATCGAAGCGGGGGCGCACTGCGTGCGCCTGAACCCGGGCAACATCGGCGGGCCGGAGAAGGTGGCCGAGGTGATCGCGCTGGCCAGGCAGCACGGCACGCCGCTGCGCGTGGGCGTCAACTCGGGCTCGCTGCCCAAGCACCTGCGTGAGCTGGAGTACGAGAACCCGATCGAGGCGCTGGTGACTGCGGCGACGGAGACGGTCGAGCTGATGGAGCGCTTGGAGTTCGAGAACTTCAAGGTGTCGATGAAGTCGACGTCGGTGCCGAACACGATCGCCTCCAACAGGCTGCTCTCCGAGCGGATCCCGTACCCGCTGCACCTCGGCGTGACGGAGGCGGGCACGAAGTGGTCGGGCTCGCTGAAGTCGGCGGTCGGCCTGGGCACGCTGCTGGCTGACGGGATCGGCGACACGATCCGCATCTCGCTCTCGACGTTCCACGCGGAGGAAGAGGTGAAGGTCGCGTGGGAGATCCTCAAGGCACTGAAGCTGCGCCAGCGCGGCCCGGACCTGATCGCGTGCCCGACGTGCGGGCGGCTGCAGTTCGACATGGACCGCGTCGTGATCGAAGTCGAGCAGCGCCTGGAAGCCTACGAGGACCCGATCGAGGTCTCGGTGCTCGGCTGCGCGGTCAATGGCATCGGCGAGGCGCGCCACGCGGACTTCGGCATCACGGGCGCCAAAGACATGGGCATGATCTACTCCAAGGGCGAGCCGCTGAAGAAGGTGCCGACGGAGCAACTCGTGGACGAGCTGTTCAAGGAGATCGACCGCTACTACGCGGCGGGCAAGACGGTCCAGCGCGACGAGACGGCGGCGGCGGAGGCGCGCCGCTGGCTGGAGGAGAACGAGGACGCGACGGCGATGACGCCGGAGCGGATCGCGGCGTTGGAAGCGGCGGCGGCGGAGAACGACGCGAGCGCCGCGGAGGTGCTCGAGTCGATGCTCGTCGGCGACGGCCCGGTCGAGCCGGCGGCGACCGCTCCGGCGACGGAGATGGACGAGGCCGTCTCGCCGGTCGCCGGCCGCCGCTTCAGCCGCAGCTGAGCGAGCGCGGGCCGGTCGCGCCGACCCGCGCCTGATGAAGTGGGTGTCGCTCAGCCGGCTGCGGCGAAACGCTCTGCGACCTTGTCCCAGTTGACGACGTTCCACCACGCGTCGATGTAGTCGGGGCGCTTGTTCTGGTACTTCAGGTAGTAGGCGTGCTCCCACACGTCGACGCCGAGCAGCGGCGTCTTGCCGTCCGAGATCGGGCTGTCCTGGTTGGCGGAGCCGACGATCGCGAGACCGGAGCCGTCGTGCACGAGCCAGGACCAGCCGGAGCCGAACTGGTTGACGCCGGTTTCCTTGATCTTCGCCTGGAGGTCCGAGAACGAGCCGAACGCCGAGTCGATCGCCGCAGCGAGGTCACCTGAGGGCTCGCCGCCGCCGTCGGGGCTCATGCTCTCCCAGAACAGCGTGTGGTTGTAGTGGCCGCCGGCGTTGTTCTTGACGGGGCCTTTCTTCTCGCCGAGGCTGTCGAGGTTCTGCAGAACCTGCTCGACCGGCTTCTCGGCCCACTCGGTGCCCTCGAGCGCGGCGTTCGCCTTGTCGACGTAGGCCTGGTGGTGCTTGTCGTGGTGGAATTCCATCGTCGCCTTGTCGATGTGCGGCTCGAGCGCGTCGTATGCGTAGGGGAGAGGCGGTACGGAAAAGGCCATGTCGGGGACTCCTTGTCGGGTTTCCGTCTGGTTCGGTCGGTGATCGCTGTTGTATCAGAGGCCTGGCGGATAACCTCGAACGATGACGCGTGTGGCAACGGGGCGGCCGGGACGGCCGGCGGCGGCGACACGGGAGGCGGCGCTGGCGCTGGCGACCAATCGCTTCCTGCGCTGCGAACGCGTCGATGTGCAGGCGATCGCGCGCGAGCTGGGGCTGGCGCGGGCGACGCTGCATCGCTGGTTTCTCACGCGCGAGGCGCTGCTCGGCGAGATGCTGGCGGATATGGGGGAACGGAGCCTGATGCAGGCACGCGCCGAAACCGCGGGCAGCGGCGCGGAGGCGCTGCTCGAAGACGTTCGACCGCTTCAACTGCGAGCTGGCGGCGCTCGATGGGATGCGCGCGTTCCTGGCACAGGAGCAGGAGCGCGCGCTGCGCATCCTCACCTCCAGCGGCGGCATCGCACAGCCACGCGCGGTCGCCACGGTGCAGCGGATCATCGAGGCCGAGGTGCAGGCGGGGAGCTATGCGCCGAAGATCGACCCGGGCGTGCTCGCCTACGCCGTCGTGCGCCTGGGCGAGGCGTTTCTCTACAACGACGCGATCGTGGGCATCCGCGGCGACACCGATCGCCTGCGTGAGATCGAGCGGGCGCTGCTCGGCATCTGAGCGGCTGCCGTTGCGAGGCGTTGCGAGGCGCGCGGCAGCGGCGCTGTCGACCCAGCCGGCGGGCCAGGTCGAAGGTGGTAAACGCCCTTTGAGACTCGCTGGGGTGCGTGTCTAATATCTAAAGCTGCGTGGTGGCGCCTTGGGCGTAAGGCTTCGCCGGCTCGCTATCGATCCCCCTCGTTGAGCCGACATGGCGTAGCCGACTCCCGGTTCGACCGGCAGGCCGGACCGGGAGCCCGCGCCGTGGCGATGCCGCCGGCGCGCGATCGACGACCGTCGGGGCGCGGCACGCTGGCCGCTGCTCTCGGCAGCGGTGGCAGCCGCGCCAGGCGCGGGGCGGCGCGGGCGTATACGCTCGACGCTCCGCGGCGCGAGCGCGTCGCGTTCGAGCGATGACGCGCCTCTCCGAATACCTCCTGCCCACCGAGAAGCAGCCGCCGGCCGATGCGGAGGCGCTCTCGCACAAGCTGATGGTGCGCGCGGGGCTGGTGCGCCAGATGGGCGCGGGCATGTGGAGCTGGCTGCCGGCCGGCTGGCGCGTGCACGAGCGGGTGGTGGCGATCGTGCGCGAGGAGATGGACGCGATCGGCGGGCAGGAGATGCTGATGCCGGTGCTGCAGCCGGCCGAGCTGTGGCGCAAGACCGGGCGCCTGGAGATCGAGGAGCTGTTCAAGCTCTCCGACCGCAAGGGCTCGGAGCTCGTGCTGGCGCTGACGCACGAGGAGGCGGTCACGTTCCACGTCTCGCAGATCGTGCGCTCCTACCGCGATCTGCCGCTGATCCTCTACCACTTCCAGATCAAGGAGCGAGACGAGGCACGTCCACGCGCCGGCGTGCTGCGCACGCGCGAGTTCATCATGAAGGACGCCTACACGTTCGACCGCGACCAGGCGGGGATGGAGGAGCGCTACGCGCTGCACGTGGGCGCGTATGACCGGATCATGGATCGCACGGGGCTGCGCTGGTACCGCGTCGAGGGCGACGTCGGCGTGATGGGCGGGCTCGGCGCGCACGAGTACATGGCTCCGTGCGCGGCGGGCGAGGACGAGGTCGTGCTCGGCGACGGCTACGCGGCGAACGTCGAGGTCGCGCTGCGCACGCCGGGCGTGGAGCGGGTGGGGGACGGCTATACCCGCGACGGCGTCGCGCTGACGGTCGAGCCGGCGATCGAGATCGGCAACATCTTCAAGCTCGGCACGCGCTACTCGGAGCCGCTCGGCGCCCGCTATCTCGACGAGCAGGGCAACGAGAACGCGATCTGGATGGCCTCTTACGGGATCGGCCCGGCGCGGATCGTGGCCGCCGCGGTCGAGCAGTTCGCCGACGAGCACGGCATCTCCTGGCCGCGCGCGCTGGCGCCGTTCGCGGTGCAGCTGGTCGCGCTGGGCAAGCCGGGGACCCCCGAGCGTGACGCCGCCGACGCGCTGTACGCGACCCTGCGCGAGGGCGGCGTGGAGGTGCTCTACGACGACCGCGACGCCGGGCCGGGCGAGAAGTTCGCCGACGCCGAGCTGCTCGGCTGCCCGCTGCGGCTGACCGTCGGGCGGCGCTCGCTGGAGTCGGGCGAGATCGAGGTGCAGCTGCGCCGCGGGCGCAAAGAGGCGCCGCCTCTGGCGCTCGCGGCCGAGCCGGCAGAGCTGCTGCGCGCGGTGGACGAGCTGTGGCAGAGCCTCCCCTAGGGGGCCGCGAGCGCCGTCCGCTGACGGTCGCACGGCTGTTCGGCCTCGACCGCTCGGGCCCACCGCCGGCGGCGACGCAGAGCGGCAGCCCACTGCGCCCGTGGACGATCCCCAACGCGATCGGCTTTGCGCGCCTGGCGCTGATCCCGGTGTTCCTGGCGGTGGCGCTGTCGAGCGAGGACGGTGTGGACGCGCTCGCGGCGACGCTGTTCGCGGTGATCGGCTGGGGCGACTACGCGGACGGGATCGCGGCGCGCGTGACGCGCCAGTACAGCCGGCTCGGCGCGCTGATGGACCCGGTCACCGATCGGCTGCTGATCGTCTCCGGTGCGGTCGTCTGCTGGCGCTTCGAGCTGCTGCCACGCTGGGCGCTGGCGGTGCTGGCCGTGCGCGAGCTGGCGATGCTCGCGCTCGGGCGCTACGGCCTGCGCCACGGCGTCGAGCTGCGGATCAACTGGCCCGGCCGCCTGGCGGTGGCGCCCGTGATGGGCTCGTTCTTCTTCGCGATGGTCGGGCTCGGCAAAGCGGGCGAGGTGATGCTCTACGTGGGGCTCGCGCTGGCGCTCTGCGCGACGGCGCTCTACCTGCGCACGGGACTGCGTGAAAGCCGCGCCGCGAGTGGCTCCACGGGCGGCTCCACGGGCGGCTCCACCGGCAGCGCTGCAGGGTCCTCCTAGCCTCAAGCTCAGCCTGACCTTTTGGTCTATACTCGGCGCTCCTGCCGGACGCACGGACGCTCTCGTGCGGGACCGGCCCAAGCCCGCACGAGGAGAGAGCCCCAGATGGACGAGACGTTTCCCGATCTTGGCTCGCTCACGGATGTCGAACTGAAAGACGTCATCCGTCAGCTGACCGAGGAAGAGACCGAGGTCTCCTACAAGCGGCGCATCTTGCACGGCAAGATCGACATCCTGCGCGCCGAGCTGGTCAACCGCCTGCGCAAGAAGCACGACGGCGGCGAGGTGCTGATCACGGGCGATGACGTGCAGCAGCTGACCGACATCCTTGCTCACCGCCAGTCCGACCCCGACGCCTGAGCGCGGAGCGGCCAGATGGCCCTGCATTGCACAGAGTGCGGCTTCGTCAACGCCGAGGGCGCCAACTACTGCCAGCGCTGCGGCGCGCTGCTCGAGCGCGCCCAGGAGGCCGGCGAGCCGGTCACGGCGACGTATCGCATCGACGAGGACGGCGAGCTCGTCCCGGTCGAGATCGAGCAGGTCACGGCGCGCGGCCCCGCGCTCGTGATCCGCGCCGGCGGCGGGCGCGTGGGCGAGAGCTTCGCGGTCGACCGCGAGCGCACGAGCATCGGGCGCCGCCCGGATGCAGAGGTGTTCCTCGACGACGTGACCGTCTCGCGCGATCACGCGCTGTTGATCCGCCGCGGCGATCAGTGGCACCTCGATGACATGGGCTCGCTCAACGGGACCTATGTGAACCGCTCGCGGATCGAGTCTCAGCGCCTGGAGGAGGGCGATGAGGTGCAGATCGGCAAGTACAAGCTGACCTTCCACGTGCGTTGATGGCAAGCACGCGCGCGCCACAGGTGGATGTCGAGGAGCTCGAGCGCGAGACTGCCGGTGCGGCGGGCTCGCGCGCCCGATCCGGGCGGCAGGGCGAGGGCGAGGGTGAGGGCGCGGCGCGGCAGAAGTCGCTGACGATCGGCGCCGTCTGCAAGGCGCTCGCGCAGGAGTTCCCCGACATCTCGATCTCGAAGATCCGCTATCTGGAGGACCAGAAGCTGCTGACGCCACGGCGCACGCCGGGCGGCTATCGCCTCTACGGCCAGGGCGACGTCGCGCGCCTGCGCACGATCCTGCGGATGCAGCGCGACGAGTTCCTGCCGCTGCGCGTGATCCGCCAGGAGCTCGCGGCGGGCCGCTCGGAGGGCGAGCCGACGCCCGCGCCGGGGCGCGTGGCGCGCGAGGGCATGCGCGCGCTGCGGCCGAGCGTGAGCGTGCGCGAGGCGACGGGTGCGCTGTACTCGCTGGAGGACGTGCTCGAAGACACCCACGCCGAGGAGAAGCTCGTGCGCGAGCTGGAAGAGTACGGCGTGGTCAAGGGCGAGCTGCGCGGCGGCGTGCGCTACTTCGACGAGACCGAGCGCGAGATCGTCGCGGCTGTCGCCGAGCTCGCGCGCTATGGCGTCGGCGGGCGCAACCTGCGCGTGTTCCGCTCCTCGGCCGACCGCGAGGCCAACCTGCTGCAGCAGATCCTCGCGCCGGCGCTGCGCTCGCGCAATCCGGAGCGGCGCAAGGAGGCGGTCGAGGCGCTCGAGAACCTGGCGGCCGTGGCGACGCACCTGAAGCACCTGCTGCTCGTGCGCGACCTGCGCAAGATCGTGCGCTGATGGCCGGCGAGCGCGCAAGCGCCGCGGCAGGCGCAGAGCTCGAGCAGGGCATGCGGGGCCTGATCCGCGAGATCCCCGACTTCCCGCGCGGCGGGATCAACTTCAAGGACATCACGCCGCTGCTGGCCGACCCGGGCGCGCTCTCGGCGGCCGTGCGCGCGCTCGCCGAGCTGGCGCGCCCGCTGCAGGTCGACTGCGTGATCGCGGCCGAGGCGCGCGGCTTTTTGCTCGGCCCGGCGCTGGCGCTCGAGCTGGGGGCGGGCTTCGTGCTGGCGCGCAAGCCGGGCAAGCTGCCCTACGAGACGATCTCAGCCGAATACGAACTGGAGTACGGCACGAACCAGCTCGAGCTGCACACCGACGCGGTGCAGGACGGCCGGCGCGTGCTCGTGCACGACGACCTGCTCGCGACGGGCGGCACGGCGCTGGCTCTGTGTGAGCTGGTCGAAGCGCTCGGCGGCGAGGTCGTCGGCTGCGGCTTTCTCGTCGAGCTGGCGTTCCTCGAGGGCCGCGAGCGGCTGGCGCCGCGCCCGACGCACGCGCTGCTGAGCTACGACGCCTAGGCCGCGGGCGGCGCAGGGGGTCAGGAAAGCTCGTGCCGACCGCCAGTCGCAGCCGCACCGATCGCGATGCCGATTGCGGAGCTTTGGGCGTTGATCGGCGATCCCCACCATCTCCCACGCTGGTGGCCGCGCGTCGACCGCGTCGAGGATGTCGACGGCGGTGCCTTCACGGAGGTGATGCGCACGTCGAAGGGCAAACTGGTGCGCGCCGACTTCCGCGTGCTGCAGAGCGACGGGGCGGCGCACTCGCTGACGTGGGAGCAGCAGCTCGAGGGCACCCCGTTCGCGCGCCTGATGAGCGAGGCGCGCACGCGCGTCACGCTCGAGCCGGCCGAGCCCGAGCCGGGCTCCGGCGCGCCGGGCACGCGTGTGACGATCGAGCTGCATCAGCGGCTGACGGGCTTCTTCCCGCGCTTCGGCGGCTTGATGGTCAGCCGCGCGGCGGCGAAGACGCTCGACGAGGCGCTCGACGGGCTGGAGCGGATCGGTGGCTGAGCGCGAGATCCGCCACGCATGCGCTGGTGGGGCTGGGGCGATCCCGAGCACCGCGGCGGCTTGCCGGCCGAGGCGGGCTCGTTCCTCGCCGAGACGCTCGGCGAGCTGCCGCCGCCGCGCCCGCCGGTGGCGCTCTCGCACGTGCGGCTCGCGCCGACGGCGCTCGGCGAGGGGACGCTCGACCGGCTTGCGCGCGATCGTCGGCTCGGAGCAGGTGCGCGACGATCACGCCGAACGCGTGCTGCACGCCGCGGGCAAGGGCTATCCGGATCTGGTGCGGATGCGCGCGGGCGAGCCCGACGGCGCGCCGGACGCCGTCGTGCTGCCGAGCGGCGCCGAGCAGGCTGACGGCGCTGCTCGAGCTGTGCGCGCAGAGCTCGCTGGCGGTCGTGCCGTTCGGCGGCGGCACGAGCGTCGTCGGCGGCGTGTCGCCGCTGCGTGGCGAGCACGCGCGGCGTGATCGCGCTCGACACCGGGCGGATGGGCGAGCCGCTCGCGCTCGACGCGCGAGTCGCGCACGGTGACGGTGCAGGCGGGCATGCGCGCGCCAGCGCTCGAGCGCCATCTGGCCAGCGAGCGGGCTGACGCTGGGGCACTACCCGCAATCGTTCGAGTACGTCTCGCTGGGCGGTTGCGCGGCGACGCGCTCGGCGGGTCAGGCCTCGACCGGCTACGGCCGGATCGAGCAGATGATCAAGGGGCTGCGGATGAGCGCGCCGACGGGCGAGATCGCGCTGCCGGCGCTGCCGGCGAGCGCGGCCGGGCCGTCGTTGCGCCAGCTCTTGATCGGCTCGGAGGGGACGCTCGGCGTGATCTCCGAGCTGTCGCTGCGCGTACGCCCGGCGCCGCGCGAGCGGATCTACGAGGGCGTCTTCTTCGAGGACTTCTCAGCCGGCGCGCAAGCGTTGCGCGAGCTTGATCCAGCAAGCGGGCTGCGCCCGAGGTGGCGCGGCTCTCCGACGAGGCCGAGACGCGCATGTCGCTCGCGCTGGCCGGCTCGGGCGGCGTCAAGGGTCGGCTGGGGCGCGTGTATCTGCGCGCCCGCGGCTACGCCTCGGGCTGCATCGCGATCTTCGGCTTCGAGGGCGAGCATGCCGCGGAGCGGCGCGAGCGCGGGCCTGCGGATCGCGCGCGAGAGCGGCGGGCTGGCGGTCGGGCGCTCGCCGGGCGAGGCGTGGCTGAAGGGGCGCTTCGCGGCGCCGTACCTGCGCGACGAGCTGTTGACGCTCGGCGTGATGGTCGAGACGCTCGAGACGGCCACGCAGTGGTCGAACGTGAGCGCGCTGCACTCGCGCCGTGGGCAAGGCGATCGAGCGGCGCTTGCGCAAGCGGCGGAACGCCGGGCCTCGTGATGTGCCACGTCTCGCATCTGTATGAGACGGGCGCGTCGCTGTACTTCACGTTCCTCGCGCGCCAGCGCGCAGGCGAGGAGCGTCGCGCAGTGGCGCGAGGCCAAGGAAGCGGCCAGCCGGGCGATCGTCGCAGGGCGGCGGCACGATCACCCACCACCACGCCGTCGGCGTCGACCACGCGCCGTGGCTCGCCGCCGAGGTGGGGGAGGGCGGCGTGCGCGCGCTGCGCGCGCGTGAAGGACGAGCTCGACCCGGCGGGGATCATGAACCCCGGCAAGCTGCTCGGCCGGGTAGCGCCGCTGGCAGCGCCGGCCCGGCGGCCAGGGCGCCTCGCGCTAATGCAGCGCGAACGCCCCGCGCAGCACGATCGGCCCGGGTTTGCCGGGTTTCGGCGGCGGTCTCGCGGCGTGAGCAGCATCGTGTGGTACTTGCCGGCGTCTTTCGGCAGCAGCGCGCCGCCCTGGACGTTGCCGCTGGAGCCGACGTCGGGCGCGCGGCTGAGCGCCTCGTAGCTGGTCGGCGAGTTGTACAGCCAGACGGCGTAGAAGAAGCCCTTGCCTTTGGACGGCGGCAGGTGCTGCGGCGGCCAGGTAGAAGGCGTACTGGCTGCCTTCGGAGAGCACCTCGGCGACGCCCACGGCGTTGCTGGAGGCGTCGGCGAGGTCAGCGTGATGCGCTTGTCTTCTTTGGCCTGCGATTTCTGCGTGCCCGTGGTTTGCTGTGCGCCGACGATTTGTCTGACGAGCTCGTTTCGCTCGCCGCGCTGCCGTTCGAGCCGGCAGAGTTGCTCGAGGAGCCGCCGCCGCCGGCGAGCAGCACGACCGCCACGACGACCACGGCGACGATCGCGGCCAGCAGCAGTGCGCCGCGGATGCGCGCCGTCGAAGCCGGCGAGCGAGGCTGCGCTACGCGCTCGGGGCGGGCTGTCGCCGGAAGCGACGCGCTCGCCGCTGCAGGCGCCGCAGGTGACACGGCTCGCGGCGGGGCTCGCGCCGCCCGGGATCTCGGGCAGCGCCGCGCCGGCCAGCGGCTCGAGCTGCTCGGCGAGCGCCGTGGCCCACGCCTGCGCCTGCGGCGAGCCGTCGAGGTAGGTGCGCGTCGGCCAGACGCTCGGCAACGCCCGAGCGCTGGCCGAGCAGGTAGTCGCCGACCTGCTCGCGCTGCGCCGCCGTCAGCCCGCGCGCCTGCTTCGGCGGCGAGCACGGCGAGCGCTGCGTGCGCGCGATCGTGCACGGCGCGCTCGTCGATCTCGAGCATGCGCGGCGACCTCGGCGTAGCTCTTGCCCCGGCGAAGGAGCAGCGAGAGCGTCGCGCGCTGGTCGGGGGGGAGGTCATCCAGTCGGCTCATCGATTTGGGCTGGCCCTCCCGCGCGGCTCGCTCGCGGCGGCGGAGGGGGATTCGTAGGCTATCGTGGCGCCGCGATGGCCAAGCCGAGTGCCGAGGAGCTAGCCGCGTCGGTGCAGGGATTCGACCGGCTCTACGGCCTCGAACTGCTCGCCTACGACGATCGGCAGGTCACCGCGCAGGTGGTCGTGCGCGAGGAGCTCAAGCAGCCGGCGGGGCTCGTGCACGGCGGCGTGTATGCGTCGATCGCCGAGTCGATGGCCTCGATGGCGACGGCGCTTGCGGTGATCCCGGAAGGCAGCATGGCGATGGGTCTGTCCAACAGCACGAGCTTCCTGCGGCCGGTGACCGAGGGCACCGTGCACGCGCAGGCCACGCGCTTGCACCGGGGGCGCACGACGTGGGTGTGGGACGTGCGCTTCACCGACGATGCCGGGCGCGCGTGCGCGATCACGCGGATGACGATCGCCGTGCGGCCGCTGCCGCGAGGGCGTGGCCGCGCCCACCGCGCTGAGGCCCCAGGCCCGCCCCCGAGGGCTCTCCTCAGCGCAGCGCGCGCAGCGGCGAGGGCACCTGCGAGGGTAGCGGCGTCGAGCCGAAGCCGGTGTCGGGCAGCCGCGTGGGCAGCGGCGCGCCGGGTTCGCCGAGCGTCGTTGATCGGCACGATCGTCTGCGCGGCCGCCGCGGCCAGGCGCGCGCTGTCGGCGTAGACGTCGACGACGACGCCGCCGGTGGCGATCGCGACGGTGCGCCCGCGCTCGGCGAGCACGGCCTGCACGCCGCGCAGCACGGCGGTGCTCCGCGAGCGTGCTGCCGCCGGGGACGAAGCTGTTGTCGGGCGAGGTGACGACGCTGCAGCGGGCGTGACGCACGTGCTCTGCCCGCCGACAACGCAGTCGCCGTACTGCACGGAGAAGGCGCCGCCGGGGTCGTGCGAGGCGTCGGTGATCTGCAGGCCCTGGAAGGAGCGCCCGAGCCAGTAGACGGGGTAGGGCGCGACGATCAGGCTCTCGAGCGTGTTGTGCGCTATCGGGCGGTCCTGCAGCGTGTCGCCGCAGCGCGCCGAGCGCGAGCGCGCAGGCGGCGAGCAGCCCGGCGAGCGCGGCCGAGCCGCGTGCGCGTTGTGCGCGCGCGCGATCGTGTGCGGCGTGTTGCGCGGAGCGAGCATCTGCGGCGCTCAGCCGCGGTAGCGGTTGGTGATCGGCATGCGCCGGTCGCGCCCGAAGGCGCAGCGGCGTGACCTTGATGCCGGGCGGCGCCTGGCGGCGCTTGTACTCGGCGAGGTCGACGAGCCGCGATCGCGCGCTCGACCTCCTCCGCGGGCAGGCCCTCGGCGACGAGCTGCTCGCGGCTGCGGTGCAGCTCGACGTAGCCGCGCAGGATGCGGTCGAGCAGTCGTAGGGGGGCAAGCGAGTCCTCGTCGCGCTGGTCGGCGCGCAGCTCGGCCGACGGCGCGCGCTCGATGATCGAGCTGGGGATCGGAGATGGCGACGCCGCCTGAGGCGGCGGCGTCTGGCGAGTTGCGCCAGGCGCAGAGGCGGTAGACGAGCGTCTTGGGCACGTCCTTGATCACGGCGAAGCCGCCGGCGAGGTCGCCGTACAGGGTCGTGTAGCCGACCGACATCTCGGACTTGTTGCCGGTCGTCAGCACGAGCCAGCCGAACTTGTTCGAGAGCGCCATCAGCAGGTTGCCGCGGATCCGCGCCTGCAGGTTCTCCTCGGTGAGGTCGCGCTCGTGGCCCTCGAAGGTCGGCGCCGAGCGTCTCGGCGTAGGTGTCGTACGACGGGCTCGATCGGCAGCTCGTGCGACCTGCGACGCCGAGCGCCGCCGCGAGCGCGCGGGCGTCGCCCTGCGTGGCCGAGGAGGAGAACTGCGAGGGCATGATCGCCACGCTCACGCGCTCGGCGCCGAGCGCGTCGACGGCCAGGCAGGCGACGAGCGCCGAGTCGATCCCGCCGGAGAGGCCGAGCACGACGTGGCCGAAGCCGTTCTTCTGCACGTAGTCGTGCAGCCCGAGCGCGAGCGCCGCGTAGATCTCGGCCTCGATCGGCTGCAGCGGCTCTGCCAGCGGGCCGCCGGCCGGGCGCGCGCCGGTGCCCGCCTCGGCGCTCGCCGGCAGCCCGGGCAGCACGGCGACGCGGGCCGAACCGCCGCCGGCGCCGATCGGCGAGCGCGTGCTCGCGCGGTGGCCCGACTCGCGCAGGCGCGCCGCGGCGGCGGCCTCGAGGTCGACGTCGCAGATCAACAGCTCCTCGCTGGAACTGCGCGGCGCGCGCGATCGTCTGCGCCGGTGTGGTCGACGACGAAGGAGTGCCCGTCGAAGATCGAGCTCGTCCTGGCCGCCGACGAGCGCGCAGAAGGCCACGCAGGCGAGGTTGTCGCGTGCGCGCTGGGCGAACATCCGCTCGCGCTCGGCGCCCTTGCCGGCGTGGTAGGGCGAGGCGGAGATGTTGACGATCAGCGTCGCGCCCGCCAGCGCCTCGTCGCTGGCCGGGGGCCCGGGCTCCCAGATGTCCTCGCAGACGGTCAGCCCGACGGCGCTGCCTGGCCGATGTCGATCACGGCGCCGGCGCCACCCGCCTGGAAGTAGCGCTCCTCGTCGAACACGCCGTAGTTGGGCAGGTGGACCTTGCGGTAGACCGCGTGCACAGCGCCGTCGGCGAGCACGGCGGCCGAGTTGTAGACGTCCTCGGCGCGCTCGGGGTAGCCGACGACCGCGACCAGCCCATGCGTGTCGGCGGCCAGCTCGCGCAGCGCCGCCGCCGCGTCGGCGAGGAAGTGCTCGCGCAGCAGCAGGTCCTCCGGCGGATAGCCCGTCAGCGCGAGCTCCGGAAAGAGCACGATGTCGGCGCCCGCCTCGAGCGCCGTCGCCCGGCCCGCGCGGATCCGCTCGGCGTTGCCCGCGATGTCGCCGACGGTCGCGTTCATCTGGCAGAGGGCCAGGCGCACGCTATCGCTCCCTGCCCGCAGTCACGGGTGGACGGTCAGCGATCCGGTTTGATCGAGCGAATCTCGATTGCGATGACGTTCTTCGGCGGCATCGCAGGCATTGGACTCGGAGCTGCTGGCTTGGGCGAAGGCGTGGCGGCCATTTCAGCTGATCAGTGTAACGACCAGTGCCGCCGTAGCTGCGCCGATCTCGACCATCAGGCGGACGATCGCATCCTGGACGTGTGCGGCCGTCCGCTCGAGCGTGGTTTGGTTTTGAGCGTGCATCTGGTCGAGGTATTGAGCGGCGCTGGCTTCCATCTGCCTCACGTCCGCGCCGGTCTCGCGTGCAGTCTCAAGAAAGGCTCCGCCAATGATCCCGATGGCAAAATCGCGGGGGAACAGGGCAGCGCAGCACTTGAGCGCACAGAGGATGTAGGCCATGGCTGCCGCCCCGAGCGGAGCAGCGGCGACAGCAGGCCCATTTCGTATCGCTACAGATGCAACCGGCACGACCACCGATGCGGCCGAGAGGACGGTGGTCGCCCGTTCACGGAGTTTGGTCTCGGTTAGCTGCTGAGCCGCGAACTTGGCGCCGAGGCCCTTGCCGGCGCTGTTGCGATGCGTGCCCCACAGGCTCAGGTAGTAGTGCGGCGCCCGTCTCGGATGGGAGTGCTCGAAGCGATCGAACAGCTCCGTCAGCTCGCCGGCACGGGGGCCGAGCGCGCGCTCTACGAAGGCCTCGAACGCCGCCTGCTTGTCCGGCGAGAGCTCCGCGGCGCCGGGCGGAAGCCGAACCGCGACCGCCTCGGCGTTCTCTGACATCCGCACCCAGCCGTGGGGCAGCGCGCCCTGCACCCAGAAGCGCATCAGCTCGGCCAGCCGCGCGGACCGCTCGGCCTCGCGCGGGAACGCCCACCCGCCCCACAGCGGGTCCTCGTGGAAGGCGCTTGCCAGGCAGGCTGAAGCCGCGCCCACGTCGGCCGGCGTGGCGGCGCGGGACATCGCTCAGCGCGCGGCGGACTTGCGCGCGCCTGCGCGGGCGCCGTTGCTGCTCGTTGCCGCTTTGGCCGTGGCTTTCTTGCCCGAGGCCGGGGAAGTGCGTTTGGCCGCACGCCGTTTCGGCGCCGGCGCGACCCCGGCCGCGCGCGCCAATGAGGCGATCGCCCACTTGATGTCGCCCGCGATCGCCTCGAGCTCGGGCAGCGCGTCGAAGTCGCCGAGCAGGCCGAAGCCGAGGTGCCCGTCGTAGCTCATCACGGCGATGCCGAGCGCCTGGCGCCGGGCCAGCGGCACGACCGGGTAGAGCACGCGTAGGCGTCGCCCGAGCACGTACAGCGGGAACTGCGGGCCCGGCACGTTCGTCACGACCAGGTTGAAGAAGCGCTGGCGCGCCTGCAGCCGCGCCGCCTGGCTGAGGATCGTCGGCGGCGCGAAGCCCGCCAGGTTGGTCAGCACCTGCGCGCCGACCGCCTGCCCCGAATGCTTCAGGTCCTCCATCGCACGGGCGATCTGCGCCAGCGACTCGGCCGGGTTCTGCACGCCGACGGGCAGCGGCGCCCACATCGCCGCGACCTGATTGCCGAGCGCGCCGCGGTCGGAGTCGGCGCGCACCGAGACCGGCACCATCGCCTTCAGCTCGAGTCCCTCCGTGTCGAAGCCTTCGCGGCGCAGGTAGCGGCCGAGGCCGAGGCTGACCGTCGCCAGCACCACGTCGTTGAGCGTGCCCCCGAGCGAGTTCTTGATCGCTTTGAACTGGTCCAGGTCGGCGTCGATGAACGTGTAGCGGCGGTGCGGGCCGATCTCGACGTTGAACGGGCTGTCCGGCGCCGGCGCTTTGACCCCCGCGATCGTCGTCGCGCCGACGCTCTGCAGGCCGCCGACGAGCTGCGAGGCGGCGCGCCGCGGCGCGCGCAGCAGCCGGCGGGCGCCGCGTACCATCTCCGCCGGCACCGTCGTGCGTTCGCGCAGCGCCTCGCCCAGCAGCTTGGCCTGGCCGGGCAGCGGTTTCGCCGTCCACGGCATCGGTGGGCGCGAGGTCGGCACCGGGTCCGGCGCCGTGTCGAACAGCACCGTCGTGATGTCAACGCCCGAGATCCCGTCGACCAGCGCGTGGTGGGTCTTGGCGATCAGCGCGAAGCGTTCGCCCGCCATCTTCTCGACCAGCCAGATCTCCCACAGCGGCTTGGAGCGGTCCAGGCGCTGTGAGAAGAGGCGCCCCGCGAGCTGCTTCAGCGCTTTGTCGTCGGCCGGCTTCGGCAGCGCCGTGTGGCGGATGTGGTAGCGCGGGTTGAAGTGCGGGTCGTCCGCCCACACCGGCCGGCCCTGGCCGTAGGGGACGTAGGCGAGGCGCTGGCGGTAGCGCGGGACCAGGTGCAGGCGGCTGACGATGTGGTCGACCAGCTCCTGCGGGCTCGGCGCCGTGCCTTCGAAGACCATCACCGAGGCCACGTGCATGTGCGCCGTGGAGTTGTCCTCCAGGTGCAGGAAGGTCGAGTCGAGCGCCGTCAGGCGGTCCGGGTTGGCCACGGGCTCGATTGTCGCTGTTTGTCAAGCCGCCGTCAACGACCTCGCCGCCGACCGCCGATCTGCAATCGTTCGCCCGGTACTTCGGCCGAGCGCACGTACGCGATTCAAGGCCGCGCGGCCCGCGGCCGAGAGGGGAGACATGGCCAGTCCGAACCTCCGGGTCGGCGCGCTGTTCGCATCCGCCGAGCCGCAAGAGGACACCTCAGCCGACCCCCGCGCGGCCGAGCACCTGATGCGCTGGGTCGGCGTCGCCATGTTCCTGCTCGGCTCGGCCACGCTGCTCGCCACGCTGCCGCTGCCCGACCCCAACACGAGCGATCACCCCGCGATCAGGGTCATCGCCGCGCTGCTCGCGCTCGGCGCCGTGATCGTCGCCGTGCTGCGGCCCGGCCGGCGCTGGGTCTCGCGCGCGACGATCGTCTACGGGATCCTGCTCGTCAGCGCCCTGATGGCCGTCACGCGGCCGATCGAGGCCACGCCGTTCTTCTACCTCTGGCCGCTCGTCTTCTCGGCCTACTTCTGCTCGCGCCGCGAGGTCGCCGCCGATCTGCTGCTGATGTGGGTCACGCTCGGCCTCGCCCTGTTCATCTTCTCCCACGACCCGATGAAGCTCGCCCTGTTCATCGGCGTCGGCGTCTCCGTCACGCTGACCACGCTCGTCGTCGAGCTGCTCGCCGAGCACGTCACCGCCGTGATCCGCCAGCTCGAGCGCGCCGCCGACACCGACTACCTGACCGGCCTGTACAACCGGCGCGCCTTCGACCTGGAGTTCCGCGAGCAGTGCGACCGCGCGCTGCGCAGCGCGCTGCCGCTCGCGCTGGCCACGTTCGACCTCGACCACTTCAAGCAGGTCAACGACCGCTACGGCCACGCCGAGGGCGACCGCGCGCTGCGCGAGTTCGCCGCGCTGCTGCAGCGCGAGCTGCGCGGCGGCGACACGCTCGCCCGCGTCGGCGGCGAGGAGTTCGCCGTCGTGCTGTTCGGCGTCGGCCTCGCCGAGGCCGTCGCCTTCGCCGCGCGCATCGGAGGAGAGCTGACGAGCCGTCCCGCCGGCGCCGGACCGGCGCTCAGCACGAGCGCAGGCGTCGCCGCGCTCTCCTCGCGCGTGCCCGATCCGGCCGCGCTGATGCTCGCCGCAGACCGTGCGCTCTATGCCGCCAAGACGGCCGGGCGCCGGCGCGTGGCCGTGTGGGAGGACGGCGCCACGCGTGTGGCCGCGCAGATCCCGGGCGGGCGCGGGCAGGACGAGCCCGAGCTCGCCGCCCACGCCCTCTGACCGTTCAGCCGCCCTTACCGGCGAACTGGATCTTCTTGCCCGGCTTCGTGCACTGCATCGGCACCGTGTACTTGGGCACCTTGAATTTGCCGTTCGTGCATTTGAAGCCTTCTGTCTTGCCCGACGACGTGTAGAGAGCGGTGATGACTTTGTAGGCCGCCGTGCAGCTCACTCCCTGCGTGACGATCTGCTTGATCGGAAGTTTGAATTTGTTCTTCGGCTTGCCCGGTTCGCTTTCGGTTTCGATCACGATCGTGTGGTTTCCGCAAGCGTGCGTGCTCGCGACCGCGGCCCCCGGTATCAGCGCGAGCGCCCCGAGCGCGAGCGCCAGGACACTTCCGATCGTGGCAACTCCCTGCCATCTGCGTACAGCTTTCATCCAGCCTTCTTTCGGTCCGGCCGGCGCCCCCAATGACACCGAGTTCGGCGCAGCATACTTGCGCCAACACGGGGCCCATACGTACGAATACGCGTATCGGCGCGCCTGCCTGCGAGCGCCGACGCGCGATCCGTTGAGACGCCGCGTGCGGTGCTTGGGGTGGCCCGGATGTCTCCAGCCTCGGCCGGTTATGTCATCTTCTCATAAATCGTCAAATCGTCAGTAACGACGGGCGAGATCGGCAAATAGGCCGTGTGTGCGGGGCGTTCATGTGTGTCCGTGATCACAGAACGCCTTCCTCGGGACCTTCTAGCCTGCGAACAATTGTTCGACTCTGCCGAGTCGCGGCCGTCCATGGCCGCGAACGGGGGAACCACCGCCGGGCCACCGACCGGGGCCCGGATGGGGCGAATCGCCCACTGATGTGGACGTAACGCCCGGCTGACGCGCGGCCTGTCCGCGCCGACGCCGGCCGTGAGCCCGACAGCTAACCCCGTAGGCGGAAACCGCAAGGAGGTCTGGATTCCATGTACGCACTCGCGCCCCCGGCGCAGCCTACCCCCGCGCTCGCGCCCGTCGCGATCGCCTCGACCACGCCGTCTACCGGCGCAGCCCCGCTCGGGCGGGCCGCACCGAGTGCCCTGCACGTGCGCAGGGCGCGCCTGAACGTGCTCGACGGACGCCAGGTGAGCGTCGCCGGCACACTCAGCCCGGGAGTCTCCGGGCGCTCGATCGACCTGCAGGCGATGGGCCCGCATGGATGGCGCGAGCTCGCCCACACGCGCACCGGCGCCGCCGGGCGCTTCCGCCTGCGCTACACCCCGCACGCCACCGGCAGCCGGCGCGTGCGCCTGCGCTTCGCCGGCGACAGCTATGAGCTGCCCGCGCACCGCGTGCTCGGGCGGCTGAACGTCTACCGCCTCGCCGGCGCCTCCTGGTATGGCGGCGGCGGCTCGCTCGCCTGCGGCGGCTCGCTGAGCAGCTCCACGCTCGGCGTCGCCAACAAGACGCTGCCCTGCGGCACGCTCGTCACGCTTCGCTACGGCTCACGCTCCGTGCGCGTGCCCGTCGTCGACCGCGGCCCCTACGTCGCCGGTCGCGAATTCGACCTCACCGAAGCCACCAAGCAGGCACTCGGCTTCGGCGACACCGGCGACGTTTGGACCACGCGCTAGACCCCCGCTCACCAGCCCGAACACTCTCCGCCCGGGCTCGAAACCCGCTGCAAAAGCGCCGTTTCGGCCCCCGGGGAGGGTTGGTCGTGTTTGGGCACCTTCATGCAGAGCTTGGGTTTCTGCGCGAGCGTTCGTTGAATCTCCTGGATGTCAGCTGCAGTCAAGCAATCGCGCGCGCAGGTGTGGATGGACGTCCCCGGCGAGTGGAGCTGGCCCGGGCGTGCCGCCGAAGCCGTCGAAGCGCTGCCTTCGCCGCCCTCCTGGGTGCCCGCCTTCCCGCCGCGCCTGGAGCCGCTCGTCTCCGGCGCCTCCACCGGCGCCGGTCGTTCCGGTGGCTCTTCCGGTCGCCGGCAGCGCGCCAACCCGCGCCTCGTCGCGCTCGCCACGCTGATCAGCGGGCTGATCGCCGCCTGCTGCGCATTGCTCCTGCTGCACGGCCCCGGCGGCTTCGAGCGCGTCTTCACCGGACAGCGATCCGCGCCTGCCGCCCGCGTCGCGAGCGGGCCGCAGGCTGCCACCGCGCCGGCGCCGCTGCCGACGCTCGTGCTCGGCAGTCGCGACGCCGCCGGCAGCTCGATCGACACCGCCGGCTACGCCTCGGCCGCGCTCGGCGGCGAAGGCTCCTTCCACGTCTACCTGCCGCCCGGCTTCGCCTCGAGCGGCGCCCGCTACCCCGTGCTCTACCTGCTGCACGGCAACGAACAGCCCGCCACCGCCTTCCTGCAGCTCGGCCTGCAGGGCGAACTCGATCGGCTGATCGCCGCGCACGAAGTGCCGCCGCTGATCGCCGTGATGATCCAGGGTGGCAAGGGCGCCAACAACTGGCGCGACCACGGCAGCCGCGGCTATGAGAGCTACGTGATCGAAGTGCAGCAGCTGATCGATCGCATGCTGCCCACGCAGGCCACGCGCTCCGCTCGTGCCATCGCCGGCGACTCGATGGGCGGCTACGGCGCCATGAACGTCGCCCTCGGCAACCCGCGCCGCTTCTCGATCGTCGAGAGCTGGCTCGGCTTCTTCAACGGGCTCGAAGACGAGCTGCACGCCGCCCGGGGAGTGATCGCGCGCGAAGGGCTGCACGCCTACCTCTACGGCGGCGCCTCCGACTCGATCGCCGACCCCTCCGAGAACGCGCCGTTCGCCGCCCAGCTGCGCGACGCCGGCGCCAACGCCCACAGCGCCGTGTACGCCGGCGGGCACACCATGGAAACGCTCCAAGCCCACCTGCGCCACATGCTGCTCTACGTCGGGCGCTCGCTGTATGAGAACCAGCGCAAGGCCGCCCCCGCGACCGTCGCCTCGCCCGCCCGAGCCGTGAGCGTGCACTCGACCCGTCCGGCCGGAAGCGTCGCTCCCGCGACGATCGCTGCAAGGCCATGAGCCCGGGCCGCCGACCGCACATGAAGCGTCATCGCATGAAGGGCCGCGGCAAGATTCGCCCCGAGCTGTTCGGCGTGCGCGTCGCCGGCGCGCTCGGCAGCGGGTCCGTCGGTGCCATCGCCGTCGGCGCGTTCGCCGGAGGCGCCGTCGCGATCGGCGCGCTTGCCATCGGCAGGCTCGCCGTCGGCAGGCTCGCGATCGGGCGCGCACGGATCGGCTCACTCAAGGTCGGTGAGCTCGAGGTCGGGCGGCTGACCGTCGGCGAGCTGATCGTCGAGCGCGAGCAGCGGGCCGCGCATGCCGGGGCCGGCCCCGCGCCATCCCAGGGCTGAGACGCGATGCTCGCCCTGACGATCGCCTGCGCGCTAGGCGGCTTCGCGCTCGGCTCCTACCTCACCTACCGCTACGCCCCGCCGCTCGTTCGCGCTCGTGGCTCGACGGCCGTCGGGATCGTGATCTGCGTGCTCATCGGCGCCGCCGTCGGGCTCGCCTGCATGTACGTCTACCTCGGGATCTACGCACTGATCCACGACGGGCCGCTGACAGCCGCGATCGGCGGCGAAAACGGGGGCGGCCCGATGGCCTCGCCCGACGCCAACATCTTCACCAACGTCGTCTACTCGATCACGAGCCAGTCCGGCGTGCTGCTTGCACTCGCAGCTGGCGTGCACCTGCTCGGCTCCGCCGGCTCCACCCGCGCAAGCGGCGTGGCCGGAGCAAGCGGCGCAGCGAAAGCCAGCGGCGCGGGAATCGAGGCGGACTGACGTGGGTGCGCTCGTCGTGGCCGCCGTCGTCGCGCTGCTCGGCGCGGGCGTCGGCTGGGTCGCGGCCAAGCGGCTGGCTCTCCTGCCGGGCGCGACGACGGGACAGCGGCTCGCGCGCACGAGCGTGTCGCTGCTCGGCGCGATCGCCGGCGGGGAGATCGCCTCGCAGCTCTACGACCTCGTGCACAGGCTCCAGCTCAACGCCAAACTCGACAAAGGCTTCGAAGGACGCTTCTTGCGCGAGGCCGACGTGATCGACGTCGTCCACGCTGTGCGCGCGGTCCTCTTCCACGGCGCCCTGCTGATCGGCCTCGCGACGGCCCTCGCGCTGCTCGCCCGGCGCGGAGCAGGCCGAGCGGGCGCCGGCGCCTGAGCGCGGCTTGTTGGGGCGCAATACTGCGCCGATGGCCTTCCCGCCGCCCGAGCGCCACCTGCTGCGCGCCCGTGACCTCGTCGACGTGCGCTACTTCGAGCCGATCGGCGTCGAGCAGATGGCGCACGCGGCAGGGCTCTCGCGCGCCCACTTCAGCCGCGAGTTCCGCCGCGTCTTCGGCGAGTCCCCGCACGCCTACCTGCTGACCCGCCGGCTCGAGCGAGCGGCTGCGCTGTTGCGCAACACCGACCGCTCGGTCGCCGAGGTCTGCTTCTCGGTCGGGCTGCGCAGCGTCGGCTCGTTCACGACCAGCTTCAAGCACACGTACGGCGTCACGCCGAGCACCTACCGGGCGAGCTTCCCGCCGGCCGCCGAGCAGGTGCCGATCCCGGCCTGCGTCGTGCGCATGTACGCGCGGCCCCAACACAGCACGTTTCGAGAAGACAGCGCGGCGCTCGCAAACTAGCCTCGGCGAACGGTCGCACGACGCGGCCATGAGACCGCGAACAGCGAGGAGACCGACAGAGATGCTCAGAGTCAACGCCCTGCAGGTGCTCGTCAACGACCAGGACGAGGCGCTCGCCTTCTACACGGAGAAGCTCGGCATGGAGACGCGCGTCGACGCCGCCATGCCCGGCGGCGAAGGGATGCGCTGGCTGACGGTCGGCCCCGTCGGCCAGCCCGAGATCGAGATCGCGCTGATGGCCGTTCCGCAGCCTCCGTTCGTCGCTGCCGAGACGGCCGACGATGTACGCGCGCTGATGGCCAAGGGCGTCGGCACGACCGTGTTCCTCGAAAGCGACGACTGCCAGGCGACCTACGACGAACTGACGGCGCGCGGCGTCGAATACGCCCAGCCGCCTGAAGAGCGCCCGTACGGCTGGGAATCGGGGCTGCGCGATCCGTCGGGCAACTACATCCGGATCACGCAGAACCGCTCCTAGCGCGGTTCAGGCCCCGCGTGCTCAGCGCTCGCTGTCAAGCGTGGCCATCCCGTGCTCGGGGTAGCGCTCGCCGCGTGCCGCGTCCGGCGGGATCGCGTCCTGGAGCGCGGCGACGTGGGCGTCGTCCAGCTCGACCTCGAGCGCGCCGAGCGCCTCGCGCAGGCGCTCGCGCGTGCGCGCGCCGATCAGCGGCACGATCTGCTCACCGCGCGCCAGCGCCCACGCGATCGCGAGCTGCGCGACACTCACGCCCTTCGCGTCGGCCACCTCGCGCAGCGTCTCGACGAGCGCGAGGTTGTGCCGGCGGTTCTCGCCGCTGAAGCGAGGCGCGTGTGCGCGGAAGTCGCCCGGCGCGAGCTCGCGCTGGGCGTCGAAGTGCCCGCTGATCAGGCCGCGGCTGAGCACGCCGTAGGCGGTGATCGCGATGCCGAGCTCGCGGCAGGCCGGCAGGATCTCGCGCTCGATCCCACGCGAGATCAGCGAGTACTCGAGCTGCACGTCGCAGATCGGGTGCGTCGTCTGTGCGCGCCGGATCGTCTCGGCGCCGACCTCGGAGAGGCCGACGTGGCGCACGTAGCCGGCGTCAACCATCTCGGCGATCGCGCCGACGGTCTCCTCGATCGGCACGTTCGGGTCGAGTCGCGCCGGGCGGTAGACGTCTACGTACTCGACGCCGAGGCGCGTGAGCGAGTAGGCGAGCGCCGTCTTCGTCGCAGCCGGGCTCGCATCGCAGCCGAGGATCGCTCCTTCGGGACCGCGCTGACCGCCGAACTTGACGCTCAGCTGCAAGCTCTCGCGCCGGCGGCCGCGAATGGCTTCGCCGATCAGCATCTCGTTGTGTCCCATGCCGTAGAAGTCGCCGGTGTCGATCAGGTCGATGCCGGCGTCGAGCGCGGCGTGGATCGTCGCGATGCTCTCGGCACGATCCGAAGGGCCGTAGCTGCCGGACATGCCCATGCAGCCGAGACCGAGCGTGGAGACCTCGGGCCCGCTCGAGCCGAGGCGACGTCTGTTCACGAGGGCAGCACCGCGCTCAATATAGGAAGGGCAGGACCGCCGGGCTGTCCAACGGGGCTCGCTACGGTTGGCCGATGTCCACGCCGGAGCAGCGAACGTCGGAGTACGAGCGCCTCGGCGTCACGCCGACGCCGGACGACGGAACGCGCCTGAGCGAGCAGGCGGCGTGGGACGAAGCGACGCGCCCGCACCGCGCGCCGTCGGGCGAGGACGTCGTGTACAGCGAGCGCGGCCGCCACACGGGGCAGCACCTGATCGACGTGCACGACATGCTGCGGCGGGAGCTCGATGAGCTGCGCAAGCTGCTCGAGCAGGTGCGGGAAGGCGCGATCAGCGCGGGCGAGGCGCGCTCGGCGCTGAACGAGATGGCGATGCGCCAGAACGACTGGACGCTCGGCGCGTTCTGCGCGCGCTACTGCCGCGCGGTGGCCCAGCACCACGGGCTCGAGGACGACGCCGTGTTCCCGCACCTCGCCCAGAGCGATCCGAGCCTCGCGCCGGTGATCGATCGCCTCGGCGAGGAGCACCTCGTGATCGGAGATGCGATCGAGCGGATCGACGGGGCGCTCGTGCAGCACATCAACGATCGCGAGGACTTCGAGCCGCTGCAGCGCGCGCTCGACTTCCTCACGGACGCGCTCCTCTCGCATCTCTCATACGAGGAGCACGAGCTCGTTCAGCCGCTCGCGCGGCTCGGCTTCTACGCGGATCAGCTGTAGATCGAGTCGGGCGATTCCGCAGCGCAGCGAGATCGCCTGCGGAGCGGAGCAAAGCCGCACACCCTGGCCAATCGGCCAGTATGATCGCGGCAGCTATCGGCAACGAGGAGGGGAGACCAGATGGCGTCGGTTGGCAGCGATCTCGAGCACACGCTGATGGCGGAGCGCGCGCTGTGGAAGGACGGCCCGCCATACGAGGTCTTCAAGCAGATGCGCGGCGAGTGCCCGGTGCACTGGACGGCGGGGGTCACGGAGTACCCGGAGGAGCGCGGCTTCTGGTCGGTGACGACGGCGGAGGACATCCACACGGTCTCGCGCGATTGGCAGACGTACTCCTCGGGCACGGGCGTGACGGCGGTCTCGGACGTGTTCCCGCTGGAGCTGACGCAGGCGATGTTCATCGGCATGGACCCGCCCAAGCACGACCGCCTGAAGGCCCTGTTCCAGGCGGGCTTCACGCCGAAGCGGATCGCGGCGCACGAGCAGGAGATCCGCGAGATCGTCAACGAGGTGCTCGATCGCCTGGAGGGGCGGGAGACGTGCGACCTCGTGTGCGACGTGGCGCAGCCGGCCGTCTCGCGCGTGATCGGCAGCTTCATGGGTATCCCGCCCGAGGACGACGCGGCGTGGGCGCGGCTGATGAACTCGGCGCTGGCGGGCGATGACAAAGACCTCAACCCGGAGGGCATCCCGGGCGTGCTCGAGAAAGACATCCCGGAGATCTTCGAGCGCTGCAACCGGATGATCGCGGAACGCGAAGAGAACCCGACGGACGACCTGACGACGGTGCTGGTCAACGCGGAGGTCGACGGCGAGAAGCTCGAACAGCACGAGATCGTGATGGGCTTCTTCCTGCTCGTGGCGGCAGGCAACGACAGCACGAAGGCGACCTACTCGAGCGGCATGCGCGCGCTGATGGAAGACGGCGAGCAGATGCAGAAGCTGCTGGACGACCCGTCGCTGGTCCCGAGCGCGGTCGAGGAGGCGCTGCGCATGTTCCCGGCGTTCGCGCACTTCCGCCGCACGGCGACGCGTGACGTTGAGCTGCACGGCACGCAGATCAAGGAGGGCGAGAAGGTGGTCATGTGGTACGTCTCGTCCAACCGCGACGAGACGCGCTACGAGGACCCGGACCACTTCGACGTCGAACGTAACCCCGAGCACCAGGCCTTCGGCGCGGGTGGTCGGCACTTCTGCCTCGGTACCGCGCTCGCTCGTCTGGAGTTGAAGATCATGTTCGAGGAGACGCTCGAGCGTTTCCCGGAGATCCGAATGGACGGCGAGCCGAGCTACGTCGAATCCGGTTTTCTCAACCAGATGAAGACGCTGCCGGTGCGGCTCGCCGGATAGTCGGCCGAAGTCGGCTCCACAGCGCACGATGGCCGAAGAGCGACCTCGCGTCCGATTGCGCCAGGCGGTGCTTGCCGCAGCTGAGCTCGAGCCGGTGGCGGACGCGCTGCGCTCGACGCTCGGCCTGGGCGAGCCGTTTCGCGATCCCGGCGTCGGCCTGTTCGGACTGCAGAACACGGTCTTCGCGCTCGGCGACTGCTTCCTTGAGATCGTCTCGCCGACGCAGCCGGATACGGCGGCGGGGCGCTACCTCGAGCGACACGGCGGCGACTGCGGATACATGGTCATGTTCGACCTCGAGGATCTTCCCGCCGCGCGGGCTCGCGCGGCCGAGGGCGGCGTGCGCACGGTGTGGGAGATCGACCTGCCGGACATCTCGGGCACGCACCTGCACCCGGCCGACATCGGCGCCGCGATCGTCTCGATCGACGGCTCGGAGCCGTACGGCAGCTGGCGCTGGGGCGGGCCCGAGTGGACCGGTCAGACGGGCCAAGGGCCGCCCGGGAGGCTCGCCGGCGTGACGCTTGCAGTCGCCGAGCCTGCGGCGGTGGCCGCGCGCTGGTCGCACGTGCTCGGGGTGCCGCTGAGCGGGGACGGGGCCGTGGGCGGCGATGCGGTGCTCGCGCTGGAGGGTGCCGAGGTGCGCTTTCGGCCTGCCGCGGAGGATGGACGCGAAGGTCTCGTCGAGATCGCATTCGCCGATTTGCCTGGGCTGACCGGCGACGGCGTCGAGGTCGGCGGTGTGCGGCTGCGGTCGTTTGCTGGTTAGTAGATAGCCCAGGCCCGATGTCGTGAGTGCTACCATGACATCATGCGTCAACTCACCTTGCGAGTTCCAGATACGCTTGCCGAGCAGCTGAAAGGCGCGGCGCGCGAACGAGACGAGAGCGTCAACGGCTACGCCGTCAACGTTCTATCGGCGGCCGTCGACCCGAGCTTCGCCGCCGATGAGACCACCGCCCTGAGAGAGCGCCTCGCTCGGGCTGGGCTGCTCTTGACACCCGAGCGACTCCCGGGCACGCGTCCATCCCCGCAAGCGCTCGACCGCGCTCGTGCCGAGGCCGGTGGTGGAAAGCCGCTATCGGACTTCGTCGCGGAGGGCCGGCGCTGAGCATCTTCGCCGATTCTTCGGCCCTGGTGAAGCTCTACGCGGACGAGGCCGGGTACGAGGCGGTTCGTGGGCTGGACATGCTCGTTGTCTCGGCGCTCGCCCGAGTAGAGGTCCCCTCGGCGCTCTGGCGCAAGACGCGAACCGGCGAACTCGAGGACTCTGCCGCGGGCACCCTGGTCAGAGCCTTCGAGCTTGACTTCCACGGCGATACCGACTCGGGATCGCGGTTCACGATCGTCGCCTCGAATGAGTTGATACTCGTTGCGGCGGCACAGGAATCGGCGCGCGGTGGACTACGTGCCTATGACGCAGTTCAGCTCGCGAGCGCGCTTGCGATCCGTGATCTCGATCCGCTGTGCAGCCACTTCGCCTGCTTCGACGTGGACCTGCGACGGGCGGCCGGTCGTGCGGGCTTCACGCTGCTGCCGAGAGCAGGCTGAGCGTTGGGAGTCGAGGCTGGCTCCGCGCGCAAGCCCGCAGCGGAATCCTCAGCGTCGGGTGAGGTCCAGCACCTCGTCGGTCGTCAGATCGCCTTCGCCGGCTCCTCGCATCCGCGCGATGTCATCCGAAGCGAGCGGCGCGAACCGCGGAGCGCGCCGCTCCACGAAGCTGCTGACGCCCTCGGCGAAGTCGGGCTCGGCGAAGGAGGCGAGCATCAGCCGGTCGGCCTCGGCCAGTGCGTCAGCGAGGGGTTCCTCCAGGGCCGCATAGACCTGACGCTTCATCTGCGCCATGCTCGCGGGCGAGCACTGCGTGGCGAGCTCGTGCGCGTAGGCGAGCGTCTCCTCGAGCACGGTTTCGGGTGGGGTCACGCGATTGCACAGCCCGAGCTCGACGGCCTCGCGGCCGAGCACAACGCGTCCGGACAGCAGCAGGTCGAGCGCTCGCGCGGGCCCGACGAGGCGCGGCAGGATCCAGGAGATGCCGTGCTCGGCGACGAGGCCGCGGCGCGCGAAGGCGGTCGTCAGCTTGGCGTTCTCGGCGACGAAGCGGATGTCGCACATCAGCGCGAGCACGAGGCCGATGCCCGCGCAGGGGCCGTTGATCGCTGCGAGCACGGGCTTGGGCACGCCGAGCGCGAAGGTCTGGGGCGTCTGCTCCCGTGCAGCGGCGTGTGTGTCGGCGTCGTCCCCTGTGGCTGCATCGTCGGCGCTCGCGGCGCCGTTCTCGCTGCCCGCGCCGCTCACGGCCGCACCGATGTCCTGCAGCGACTGCATGTCGGCGCCCGCGCAGAATCCACGTCCCGCGCCGGTGACGACGATCACGCGTACCTGCTCGGAGGCCGCGCACTCCCGCAGCGCGGCAAAGTACTGCTGCTCGAGCTCGCCCGTCCATGCGTTCAGCCGATCGGGGCGGTTCAGCGTGAGCACCGCCACGCCGTCGTCGCGTACCTCTTTGAGCACCACCTCAGTCATGCGGCGGCGGAGGCACTGACCTTGTCGGCCAGGATCGCGGCGATTCGCGCGCGGTGACGCCCGGCGCCGCCGAGCAGCGCCGCGTCGATCTGGGCGCGCTTGAACAGCCAGTGCACGTCGGCCTCCCAGGTGAAGCCGATGCCGCCGTGCATCTGGATCGCCGCGGCCGTGACCTCGCGGCCGGCGTCGGAGGCGGCCGCCTTGGCCATCGCCGCCGTCTCCGCCAGGCGCTCGGGCTCGGCGTCGGCCGTCCATGCGGCGAAGGCGGCCGTCGAGCGCGCCTTCTCGGTGTCGAGCAGCATCTGCGCGCAGCGGTGCGAGACGGCCTGGTAGGAGCCGACGGGCACGCCGAACTGCTTGCGGTCCTTGACGTACTCGACGGTCATCGCCAGCGCGCGGTCGCACACGCCGACGAGCTCCGAGCTGACGCAGATCAGCGCGCGGCCGAGGCCGGCGCAGCCGTCGGGCAGCTCGCCGCCCGAGTCGCCGGCGCTCACGCTCGCGGCCGAGCGCGTCGGGTCGATCGTCTCGATCGCCGTCAGCTCGGCGTCCTCGGCGGCGATCGCGCGAGCGCTGCCGTCGCCTTCGACGAGCACGATCACCTGTGCGTCGGGCGCGCCGATCACGAGCTCGGCCGTGCCGTCGACGGCCGCGCCGAGCGCGCCGACCGTCTCGCCTGAAGCGAGGCCCGGAAGCCAGCGCTCGCACAGCTCATCCGAGCCGCCGTGCTCGATCACGGTGGCCGCCATCGCGCTCGCCAGGAACGGCACGGGCGCGAGCGCGCGGCCGAGCTCCTCGCAGAGGATCGACAGCTCGATCTGGCCGAGACCCTGGCCGCCGTATTGCTCGGAGACGGCGATCCCGGGCCAGCCGAGCTCGCTCAGCTCCTTCCACAGAGCCGTGTCGAGCGTGCGCGCCTCGGCGTGCTCGCGCACGCGCGCCGGCGTGGCGCGTTCGCCCAGCAGGTCGCGTGCCGTGCGCTGGATCTCGCGCTGGTCGTCGGTGAAGCCGAAGTCCATGCGCTACGCCGTCCTCATCGCGCAGCCCCGACAGGGGCGGAGCTCATAGGGATCGAAGGCCATCAGGCCGCGACCTTCAGGCGGGGAAGACCGAGCACGCGCTCGGCGACGATGTTCTTCAGCACCTCGGTCGTGCCGCCCTCGATCGTGTTGCCGCGCGCGCGCAGGAGCTCATAGCCCCAGCTCGTACCCAGCGTGAGCGCCTCCGCGCCGACGATGTCGACCGCCAGCTGGGTCAGCCGCTGGTTGGTGTCCGACCACAGCCACTTCACCAGCGAGCCCTCCGGGCCGGGCTGGCCGTAGCGCTCGACGTCGGTCAGGCCCTTCCAGGCGAGCAGGCGGATCGACTCGCAGCGCACGTGCAGCTCGGCGAGCTTGTCTGCGTACAGCGGGTCCTCGAGCAGGCCGCGCGCGGCGGCGATCGCGATCACGTCGTCGAGCAGCTGGCGCAGGCGGATCTGCAGCGCGAAGCCGAGGCCGGCGCGCTCGTTCATCAGCGTCGTCAGCGCGACCTTCCAGCCGTTGCCGACGCCGCCGACGACGTTTGAGTCGGGGATCCGCGCCTCCTCGAGGAACAGCTCGTTGAACTCGGCCTCGCCCGTGATCTGGCGCAGCGGGCGCACCTGCACGGCCTCCTGCTCCATGTCCATCAGGAAGTACGTCAGGCCCTTGTGCTTCGGCACGTCGGAGTCGGTGCGCGCCACGAGCATGCACCACTTCGAGTACTGCGCGCCGCTCGTCCACACCTTCTGGCCCGTCACGACCCACTCGTCGCCGTCTTTGACGGCGCGCGTTTTCAGCGCCGCGAGATCCGAGCCGGCGTCGGGCTCGGAGAAGCCCTGGCACCAGATCTCCTCGGCCGAGAGGATCGGCGAGAGGTAGCGCTCCTTCTGCTCGTCGGTGCCCCACACCATCAGCGTCGGGCCGCCGAGCAGCAGGCCGAGCACGTTGGCCGGGAGCGGCACGCGCGCGCGTCCGAGCTCTTCGAAGTAGATCGCCGACTCGCTCAGCGAGGCGCCGCGGCCGCCGTACTCGGTCGGCCACGCCGGAGCCGCCCAGCCGGCGTCGTAGAGGCGGCGCTGCCAGTCCCGGCGCCAGGCGTAGTGCGCGTCCTCGCCGCCGTCGGTCGGGGCGGCGTCGGGCTGGTTGCCTGAGAGCCACTCGCGCAGCTCGTCACGGAAGGCGATCTCCTTCTCGCTGAAGGTCAGGTCCATCGCCGCAAGCGTATCCAAGGAAGGGGCTCGGCGGAACTGCGACACGCAAACCGGTGTGTCTCACCACTTGATCCGCGGAGACGCGCTGGATCTGCGCGCCGGGGGCAAGAGTATTTTTGATCAGTTGATGACCGCCGAGGACTCGAGCCAGCGCATCGCGCACCTCGATGCAGACGCCTTCTACGTCTCGATCGAGCTGACCCGGCGTCCGGAGCTGCGCGGTTTGCCGGTCGTCGTCTCGGGCACGGGGCCGCGCGCGGTCGTGACGACGGCGAGCTACGAGGCGCGCAAGTTCGGCGTCGGCTCGGCGATCCCGGCCTCGCGGGCGCGCAGGCTGTGCCCGCAGGCGGTGTTCCTGCCGCCCGACTTCCCGACCTACCGCGCCGTCTCGCGCAAGGTGATGGACCTCGTGCGCGCCCATGTCGAGCGGGTCGAGGTCGTCGGGCTCGACGAGGCCTACCTCGACCTCACCGGGCTGCACTCGCCGAACGCGGCGATGCGGCGGCTGATCGCCGAGATCAAGCGCGCCACGCAGCTGACGTGCTCGGTCGGGATCGGCCCGAACAAGCTCGTCGCGAAGGTCGCCTCCGACGCGGAGAAGCCGGCCGGCTTCGTCGTGCTCACGCGCGAGCAGGCGTGCTCGCGCTTCGCGCAGTCTCCGCCGGGGCTGATCCCGGGGATCGGGCCGAAGACGGCCGCGCGCCTGGCCGAGCTGGGCCTGCACACGCTCGCGGCCGTCGCGGCGGCGCCCGAGGAGCAGCTCGACGGCGCGCTTCGGGCCGAACCTCGGGCGACAGCTGCAGCGCCGTGCGCGCTTCGAAAGCGACGATCGGATCGGCGCCGAGCGCAAAGTCGTCTCGGAGTCGCGCGAGCGCACGTTCGACTACGACATCAGCGACTTCGCGCAGCTGAGCGAGTCGCTCGCGGCGATGACGCGCTCGCTGTGCGACAGCCTCGCACGCAACGCGCGCAGCGGGCGCACGATCGGGATCAAGGTGCGCCTCGACGACTGGACCACGATCACGCGCGCGCACACGATCGCGGCGCCGACTTGCGAGTACGAGACGGTCGTCGCCGTCGCGCAGCGCCTGCTGCAGGAGAACGCGCCACAGCGTCCCGTGCGCCTGCTCGGCGTGCGCGTCGCCGGGCTGACCCACGGCGAGCAAGCAGCCGAGTCCGCGGGGACGACCGCTGGGCATGAGGGCGCGCCGAGGCCCGATGCCGGCCCCGGTGCGACGGGCGACGAGGGCGAGGCGCGCGCGCAGATGGCGCTGCCGCTCTAGGATCCAGGCATGACCGTCGTCTCTGTGGGGGAGATCGAGCTGGACTACGAACGCAGCGGCAACGCCGGTGGGCCGCCGCTGCTGCTGATCATGGGCATGAGCGGCACCGCGCTGCACTGGGGCGAGCCGTTCCTCGAGCTACTGCGCGCCGACTTCGACGTGATCGCCTACGACCACCGCGGCGTCGGCGCGAGCTCAGAGCTCGACGGGCAGCTCACGATCGGCCAGATGGCCGACGACGCTGCCGGGCTGCTGGCGTCGCTCGAGCTCGACTCGGCACACGTGCTGGGGATCTCGATGGGCGGCATGATCGCTCAGGAGCTCGCGCTCGAGCATCGCGCGCGAATCCGCACGTTGACGCTCGGCTGCACCTACTGCGGCGGTCCGGGCAGCGCGCTTGCCGACGGCAAGGCGCTGCAACTGCTCTCCGAGGCAATGGCCTCGGGCGACGCCGAACGCGCAACGCGCGCCGCCTGGGAGATCAACGTCTCACCCGCAATGGCTGCCGACGAGCGGGCGTGGGAGAGGTTCCGTGCGACCGGCATGCGTCGCGCCGTCGCCGTGCCCGTGATCATGCAGCAGATGGAAGCGTGCGTTCAACACGACACGAACTCTCGTCTACCTGAGCTGGCCGGCTTGCCTACGCTCGTGATCCACGGCACCGAGGACGAGCTGCTGCCGGTGCAGAACGGCCGCCTGATCGCCTCGCGCATCCCCGGCTCTCAGCTCGAGATCTTCGACGGCGTCGGGCACCTGTTCTTCTGGGAGCGCCCCGAGCGCTCGGCCGAGCTCGTGCGGGCGCTTGCCTCGGTCACAGCCTGAGCAGCTGAACATCCAGACCGGCGGCGTCACGCTGTCCGGCGAGCGCGCCGGGGAGGGGGTGCCGATCGTGCTGTTGCACGGGCTGACCGCGACCCGCCGCTACGTCGTGATGGGCTCGCGCTCGCTCGAGCGCTCGGGCCATCTGGTCGTCTCCTACGACGCGCGCGGTCATGGGCGCTCCTCGCCGGCGCCCGCGCCGAGCGACTACGGCTACGAGCTGCTCGCGGCGGATCTCCTCGCCGTGCTCGACGAGCTCGGCCTCGAGCGGGCCGTGCTGGCGGGCGCCTCGATGGGCGCGCACACGGCGCTCGCCCTCGCGCTGGCCGCGCCCGAGCGCGTAGCCGGGCTCGTGCTGATCACGCCGTCCTTCGACCCGGACGATCCGCGCGCGGAGAGCGAGCTCGCCCGCTGGGATGCGCTCGCGCGCGGGCTGCGCGAGGGGGGCGTCGACGGCTTCGTCGCGGCCTACGATCTGGACGAGGTGCCCGAGGCGTGGCGCGCGACGGTCGAGACAGTGCTGCGACAGCGCCTGTCCGCGCACGAGCATCCGCTGGCGGTCGCCGATGCGCTGGAAGCCGTGCCGCGCTCGCATCCGTTCGAGCGGATCGAGCAGCTGGACGCGCTGCGTATGCCAACCGTCGTCGTCGGCAGCCGCGACGAGGCCGATCCGGGGCACCCGCTGGCCGTCGCCGAGCGTTATGCCGCCGCGATTCCCGGCGCGCGGCTGGTCGTGGAGCAGGCCACCGAGCCGGCGCGCTCGCCGATCGCCTGGCAGGGCGGGCAGCTCTCGCGCGTGATCGCCGAGCTTGCTGGTACGTGATAGCGTACAGATGTATGCCAGAGACGCGCTCATGGGACGGCGGCAGCTACGACCGGATCTCTGGTCCGATGGAGGCGCTCGGGCTGGCCGTGCTGGCGCGGCTGCAGCTGCAGGGCGACGAGACCGTGCTCGACGCCGGCTGCGGCTCGGGACGCGTCACGCAAGCGCTGATCGAGCGCCTGCCCGCCGGGCACGTGGTCGCCGTCGACGCGTCGGAGTCGATGGTGCAGGCTGCGCACGAGCGCCTGCCCGATGCCGACGTGCGACAGATCGACCTGCTCGAGCTCGACCTGGGCGCGCTCGGGCTGGAGCAGCCGCTCGACGCGATCCTCTCGACGGCCACGTTCCACTGGATCCTCGACCACGATGCGCTGTTCGCTCGACTGCACGGTGTGCTGCGCCCCGGCGGGCGCCTCGTCGCGCAATGCGGCGGCCGCGGCAACATCGACGTGCTGCGCGGGCACGCGAACGACGTGCTCGCGCGCGAACCCTACGCCGCGCACTTCGCGGGGTTCCAACCACCATGGAAATACGCCGGGCCGGAGGAGACCAGGGAGCGGCTGCTCGGCGCCGGCTTCGGCAAGGCCGAGTGCTGGCTTGCACCTGCGCCGAAGGAGCCCGAGCATCCGCGCGAGTTCCTCTCGACGATCGTGCTCGGGCCGCATTACCAGCACCTTCCGGTGCAGCTGCGCGAGCCGTTCATCGACGACGTGCTGGCCGTGCTGGGCGAGCCGGTCGTGGTCGACTACGTGCGGCTGAACATCGACGCTACGGCGTAGCGACGGCGACGTCCGCGCCGCGCAGCAGCTCGGCGTAGCGGCCGCCGAGCTCGACCAGCTCCTCGTGCGTGCCGCGTTCGACGATCCGACCGGCGTCGAGCACGAGGATCTGGTCGGCGTCGCGGATCGTCGAGAGGCGGTGGGCGATCGCGATCGTCGTGCGCCCGCGCGCGAGCTCGTCGAGCGCCTGCTGCACGGCGCGCTCGGTCTCGTTGTCGAGCGCCGAGGTCGCCTCGTCGAGGATCAGCACGGGCGGGTTGCGCAGCACCGTGCGCGCGATCGCCATGCGCTGCTTCTCGCCGCCCGAGAAGCGGTAGCCGCGCTCGCCGACGGGCGTGTCGTAGCCGTCGGGCAGCGAGGCGATCAGCTCGTGTATCTGCGCCGCCCGCGCCGCCTGTTCGATCTGCTCGTCGCTCGCATCCGGGCAGGCGAAGCGCAGGTTCTCGCGGATCGAGGCGTGGAACAGGTAGGTCTCCTGCGAGACGAGCCCGACCGTCGCAGCCAGCGAGGCGAGCGTCATGTCGCGGATGTCGAGGCCGTCGATGCTGACGCTCCCGCGCTCGGGCTCGTACAGGCGCGCGACAAGATAGGCGAGCGTGGTCTTGCCCGAGCCGGTCTCGCCGACCAGCGCGGTCGTCGTGCCGGCCGGGATCTCGGCGGAGATGTCCGACAGCGTCCACGGCGAGTCGCTGCGCGTAGCGGAACCACACGTCCTGCAGGCGCACGTCGCCGCGCACGTCTGCGATCGCGCGCGCGTCCGGGCGCTCGACGATGTCGACCGGCAGGTCGAGGTACTCGAAGATCCGCCCGAACAGCGCCAGCGAGGTCTGGACTTCGAGGCCGACGTTCAGCAGCGACTGGATCGGGAACAGCAGGCGCGTCTGCAGCGTCGTGAAGGCGACGACCGTGCCGATCGAGATCGCGTTGCCGCCGGAGCCGTGGTCGACGCCGGAGAACAGGTACACGAGCGCGGGCATGATCGCGAAGCTCATCTGCACCGAGGCCATGCGCCAGCGCCCGGCCATTCGCGCGCGCACCTCGAGGTCGGCAAGCTCGCCCGACTCGCCGCTGAAGCGGCGCACGAGCTCGGGCGAGCGGCCCATCGTCTTGCCGAGCAGGATCCCGGACACGGACAGCGACTCCTCGACGAGCGTCGACATGTCGGCGAGGCGGCTCTGCCTGACCGACTGGATGCGCCGGCGCTCCTCGCCGACGCGGCGCGTCAGCCACACGAAGAAGGGGAGCAGGAACAGCGAGAAGGCGGCCAGGCGCCAGTCGAGCAGGACCATCGCGACGACCGTCGCCATCACCGTCGTGACGTTCTGCACGATCGAGGTCGCCGTCGAGGTGACGACGCTGTCGACGCCGCCGATGTCGTTGGCGATGCGCGACTGCACCTCGCCCGTTCGGGTGTGCGTGAAGAAGGCCAGCGACATGCGCTGCAGGTGGGCGTAGACGGCCGCGCGCAGGTCGTGCATCACGCGCTGGCCGACCTGGTTGGAGATCCACGTCTGCGCGACGCCGATCACGCTCGTGACGATCGACAGCGCGATCATCCCCGAGACGAGCTCGATCACGAGCGTCGTGTCGTGCTGCGGGTAGGCCTTGTTGATGAATTCCCGCAGCAGGAACGGGCTGATCACGCCGAGCGCGGCCGAGACGAAGATCAGGCCGAGCAGCAGGCTGAGCCGCGGCCGGTAGGGGCGGAACAGGCGGGCCACGCGGCGCGAGCGGGACCGGTGTCGAGGGGATGTCCTCGGGCCGCAGCTCCGGACGCGGCGAATGGCGTCCTTCCCCCGAGCGGCCCTGAGAGAAGGGCTGGCTGCTCATCCATCGAGCGTAGCGACAGCAACCGTTGCTCTACTCTCAGCGCGTGGATCCAGCTGCTGCCGGGATGTCGGGCCTCAGCGCCGCCGAGACGCGCGTGCTCGGCTGCCTGCTGGAAAAGCAGCGTACGACGCCCGAGCAGTACCCGCTGTCGCTGAACGCGCTGCGCCTGGCGTGCAACCAGTCGACCAACCGCGACCCGGTGGTCGCCTACGACGAGGCGACGCTCCGCGACGCCCTGCACCGGCTCGAGCGCCGCAAGCTCGTGCGCTTCGCCAGCGGCAGTCGCGCGGCCAAGTACCGCCATCTGCTCGAAGAAGTGCTGCCGCTCCAGGACGGGCGAGCGCGCGGTCCTGACCGTGCTGCTGCTGCGCGGCGCGCAGACGCCGGGCGAGCTCAAGCAACGCACCGAGCGGATGCATGCGTTCGCCGATCTGGCGGGTGTGCACGAGGCGCTGGAGCAACTGATCGGCCGCGAGCTCGTGTGGCGGCTCGACCGGCGCCCGGGGCAGAAGGAGGAGCGCTACGAGCAGCTGCTGCAGGGCGGGGAGGAGGTCGAGGCGAGAACCCCCGGAGCCGCGCCGGCAGGCGAAGCCGAGCAGCTGAGCACGAACGGGGACGGGGGCGCTGTGGGTGCCGGAATCTCGGCCTCCCCGGCACAGGGCTCGCCGGCGTCAGGCACGGTGGAGAACCCGAAGCCAGAAGGCGCCGAGCTTCGGGAGCTGCGTGAGCGCGTCGAGCGCTTGGAGCGCGAAGTGGCCGAGCTGCGCCTCGCGATGCGCCATCCTTCACCTAGCCCGTTGCCGGGCCCAGCCCATGATCCACCCCGCTTTGATCCTCGCCTCTAGCGCCGATACGGCCACCGGTGTCGGCATTCCGCTGGCGCTGGCCGCCGGATTCGTCTCGTTCCTCTCGCCGTGCGTGCTGCCGCTCGTACCTGGCTATCTCTCGACCGTGATCGGCGTCACGCCGAACGACCTGAAGGCCGGCGTGGGCATGCGCCGTGTGCTCGTGCCGAGCCTGCTGTTCATCGCCAGCTTCTCGCTGATCTTCATCCTGCTGGGCCTCTCGGCGACGGTGATCGGCTCGACGCTGAACGACCACAAACAGCTGCTCGAGCGGGTCGGCGGCGCCGTGATCATCACGCTTGGCGTGGTCTTCCTGGCGAGCCCGTTCATCAACATGCTCAACCGCGAGTGGCACTCCGAGACGCTGCTGCGGCTCGCCGGGAAGGGGGGGCCGCTGGTCGCCGGCGCAGCCTTTGCGATCGCTTGGACGCCGTGCACGAGCATCACGCTCGGGGCGATCCTGACGCAGGCCGCCGTCTCGAACTCGGCCGCCCACGGGGCCTTGCTACTGGCGTTCTACTCGCTCGGGCTCGCGATCCCGTTCCTGCTGATCGCCGTCGCGTTCGAGCGGATGACCGGGGCGCTGGCGGTCGTCAAGCGGCACTTCCCCGTGATCATCGGGATCGGCGGGGCCGTGATGATCGTGCTCGGGGTGCTGATCGTGACCGGCGAGTTCACCGTGCTGAATGCGGAAGCGAACAAGCTCTTGCAGGGGACGGGGTTGGACGTTTCGGGGGTTTGAGCGGCTCAGCGAACTGAACGTTCGTGCAGCTCATCCCGGCTAAGTCGATCTTCGGCTTTGAAGGGAGGGCGCCGCTCCCGATACCGCGCTTCCCAAGCCTCCTGATTGCGCTTCGCATCCAGCACGAACGGCGACCACCCGATCGCCCTCACGATCCACCGGTTGATCGTCGCCTCGGGCTCGGGCAGCGGCCGCAGCACGTCGACGAACAGCACGACGCGCGTCTCGTCGGTGTCGTTCCACACCTCGTGGTTGAACGTGTCGTCGAAGACCATGCTCTTGCCGGCTTCCCAGTAACGGAAGTCATCGCCGACGCGGATGCGGCAGGACTCGGCGTCCTCGGGCACGACCAGCCCGAGGTGGTAGCGCAGCACGCCCTTGTAGGGGCCGCGGTGGTCGAGGATGTGCTTGCGCGGGGAGAGGATCGAGAACATCGCCGTCGTCATGCCCGGTATCTCGCGCATCAAGTCGGCCGTCTTCGGGCACATCTCGACGCCCAGCTTCGCCTCGAAGCCGTAGCCATAGAGGAAGAAGGTCTTCCAGCGGTCGTCGTCGGTGATCTCGATCTGGTCCTTCGAGATGTCCTGGAAGTTGGCCAATGCGTCGCGGTCCTCGAGCAGTCGCTCGGCCTCCTCGCGGATCGTCTCCCAGTTCTCCTCGATCTGCTGGACCCAGGGAAAGCGCTCAAGCGGGAAGAACGTCGCATCGCCGACGAGCGAGCGTTTGCCGATGAAGCGCTCGATCGGCGCGAGGATCCGTTCGCCAACAGAGATCGTCGTCTCGACGGTGCGCTCCCATAGCGACTTGGACACGTTTCGCCACCTCCCGTGCTCGCTGTCACCCGGCGCTTCGCGGACGCGAGCGCCACGCTGGTCACCCTAGCTCAGCCGCGCGCCAGAAACGGGTCGTTAAGCAGCGAGGCCCCGTCTCTCGACAGGGCCTCGACTGCGTATCTAGACGGTGGTTGGGCTATGCCGCCTCGCGCAGCGCCGCCAGCTCAGGGCTCTCCGCGAGCTTCTTCAGCGCGCGCTGCTCCAGCTGCGATGCCCGCTCGGCCGAGAAGCCGAGCCTTTTGCCGATCGCCGTCAGCGTCTGCGGCTCCTCGCGGCCGGTGCCGAAGCGCAGCGTCAGGACGGTGCGCTCGGTCTCGGGCAGCTCGGAGATCGCGCGGTGCACGATCCGCTCGCGCTCGTTGTCCCATGCCGTGTCCTCAGGCGCCTCGGCGTCGGAGGGGAGCAGGTCACCGAGAGCAGTGTCGCCGTCTTCGCCGATCTGCTGGTCGAGCGATACGAGGGCGGCGCGCTGGTGGCGCACCTCCTCGACCTGCTCGATCGGCAGGCCGGTCTCCTCGGCGAGCTCCTCGATCGTCGGCTCGCGCCCGAGCCTGACCGACAGCTCGCGCTCGACCCGGCCGACCTTGCGCGAGCGCTGAGCGACGTGCACGGGCAGGCGGATCGTGCGCCCTGAGTTCTCCAGGCCACGCTGGATGGCCTGGCGGATCCACAGGGTGGCGTACGTGGAGAAGCGGAAGCCCTTGCGCCAGTCGAACTTCTCCGAGGCGCGAATCAGGCCGAGCATGCCCTCCTGGACGAGATCGCCCAGCGGCAGGCCCTGGTTCTGGTAGCGCCTGGCGTTCGATGCGACGAGGCGCAGGTTGGAGTTGACGAGCAGTTCCTTCGCGTGCAGGTCGCCGCGCTCGATTCGCTGGGCCAGGTCGATCTCCTGGGCCGGCGTGAGCAGCGGGTAGCGGCGCGAGTGCGCCAGCAGCTGGTCGACTGCCTCCGGGATGAACGAATCCGGCGTGCTCAGGTCGAGCTTCTCGATCGGGTTGTCGAGCTTGTCCGGCGCAGTCTTCTGAGCCTCCTCGACGGTCTCCGGCTCGTGCTCAGCCGTGATCTCCGGCGTGGGGCGCTCTATCGTGGGGGTGGAACTTCTGGGGGAATCTGGCATTTGAACCTTCTAATCCGATGCTTGGAGTCGGAATTATACGCCGCGATAGTTGCGTTGTCAACTATGTTCCGGGCGCACCCGTATCGAGGTCTCGTTCGACGTTCCCTGCGCAACTACCTGCCCGTAAGGACATGAAAGTATGCGGCGCTTACGCGGACCTAAACCCGCAAGACCGGCAAAGGCTCAGCGTCTGGAAGGGTGCCGCAGGGACTGTCCTTGCGCATATCGGGCCGCGGTCGGGCGAGGGTGAGTGTGGCGGGCTAAGCTCGGCAAATGGCCATCGACCTCTCAGATCGCGTAGTTGCCGTGACCGGCGCCTCCTCGGGCATCGGCGAGGCCACCGCGCTGGCCTGCGCCGAGGCGGGCGCCGCCGTCGCGCTGGCCGCTCGCCGCAGTGATCGCATCGACGCGCTCGCCCAGCGCATCCGCGAGCAGGGCGCACGGGCGATCGCCGTACCTACTGATGTCGGTGAGGAGGATCAGGCGCGAGCCTTCATCGAGCGCACCAACGACGAGATGGGCCGGATCGACGTGCTCGTCAACAACGCCGGCACGATGCTGCTCGGCCCGATCATCGACGCGCCGACCGAGGAATGGCGACGAATGATCGACGCCAACGTCTACGGCGTCCTCTACTGCACCCACGCCGCGCTGCCGCTGATGGCCAAGCAGGGCTTCGGGCACATCGTCAACGTCAGCTCCGTCGCCGGACGCTTCGCCCGCGAGGGATCCGGCGTCTACAACCTGACCAAGTTCGGCATCGGCGCCTTCTCGGAGTCGCTGCGCCAGGAGGGCGTGCGCTACGGACTGCGCGTCACGCTGATCGAGCCCGGCGCCGTCGCCACCGAGCTGTCCGGCCACAACCGGCCCGAGGTCCAGGAGCAGATCAAGCAGATCTTCGCCGAAGTCGAGCCGCTCACCGCCGAGGACATCGCCGGCGCCGTGCTCTACGCGATCGGCCAGCCGCCGAACGTGAGCGTCAACGAGGTGCTCGTGCGGCCCAGCGGTCAGGCTCGCTGAGGGCCCTACTCGACGGCCTGCCCGTTGGCCGTCAGCAGCACGTCGATGTTGCCGCGCGTCGCGTTCGAGTACGGGCACACCTGGTGCGCCGCGCGCACGAGCTCGATCGCCTGCGCCGCGTCCTCGATCGAGGGCAGCGTCACGTGCAGCTCCGCCGAGATCGTGAACGCGCGGTCCTCGGTCGTGATCAGCGAGACCTTCGAGTCGATCGCCACGTCGTCCGCCTCGACCTTCATCCGCCGCGCCACCGTGCCCAGCGCGCCCTCGAAGCACGCCGCGTAGCCGACCGCGAACAGCTCCTCCGGGTTCGTGCCGCCGCCTTCCCCGCCCATCTCCTTCGGCAGGCGCAGATCGACCTCGAGCACCCCGTCGGAGGTGCGGCCGTGGCCGTTTGCGCGCCCGCCTGTGACGTGCGCCTCGGCTGTGTAAAGGGCTTTGCTCATCACAGTCTCCTCTGGGTGTTCGTTCTTATAGATAAAAAATGAAGGCTCAAGCCGTCTCACCCGTCTGCGCGGCAGGCTCGATCTCGAGCAGCTCGCCGCCGGCGTGGTCGACCTGCAGCGTCGTGTGATCCAGCGCGAAGCGCTCGTGCAGCATCGCCTCCATCGCGCGCCGCGCCTGGTGGCAGTTGCAGTCCGCGCCGACCAGCACGTGCGCCGAGAGCGCCGGGAAGCCGCTCGAGATTTCCCACACGTGCAGATCGTGCACCTCGACCACGCCCAGCGCTGTCACCAGCGCGCGGCCGATCGCCTGCGGGTCGAGATCCTCCGGCGCCGCCTCCATGAAGATCCGCGCCGACGCCTTCACCAGCATCACGCCCGAGCGCGTCATCAGCGCCGCGATCAGCAGCGAGACGATCGGGTCCGCCCGCTGAAAGCCCGTCGCCAGGATCACGATCGCCGCGACAGCCGTACCGACGAACGCCCAAAGGTCCGTCAGCAGGTGCTGGAAGGAGCCCTCGATGTTGAGGCTTTCGCGGTTGGCCCGCGCAAGCGTCCACGTCGCCGCCAGGTTCACCAGCACGCCCACCAGCGCCACCGCCAGGATCAGCCAGCCGCGCACGACCGGCGGGTCGAACAGGCGGCGGATGCCCTCGTAGGCGATGAACGCAGCCAGGATCAAGAGCGTCACGCCGTTGGCCTGCGCCGAGAGGATCTCCGCGCGCTTGAAGCCGAACGTCATCGCACCCTTCGCCGGGCGCGCCGCCAACGTGATCGCGAACAGCGAGAAGCCGATCGCCGCCGCGTCCGTGAGCATGTGCCCCGCGTCTGAGAGCAGCGCAAGCGAGTGCGCCACGACGCCCACGCCGACCTCCACCGCCATGAACGCGACGATCAACCCGAGCGCCAGCGCCAGGCGCCCGCGGTCGGCGTCGGCGCGCACCGCGTGCGTGTGACCGGCGTGGGAGTGCCCCGCGTGCTCGTTCCTCATCGACCCAGATTAGGCTCTGGCAATGGAGAGGGCAGTCGAGGGCAACGCAACGCTCACCCCGCGGCGCACGACGCTCGTCTCGATCGCCGCCGCCGCGCTGCTCGTCGCGCTGAAGCTCGGCGTCGGCCTGGCCACCGGCAGCCTCGGCCTGATCTCGACCGGGATCGAGTCCAGCGGCGACGTCGTCGCCGCCGTGCTGACCTTCTTCGCCGTGCGCCTCGGCGGGCGCCCGGCCGACCCCGAGCACCCCTACGGCCACCGCCGCGCCGAGAACCTCGGTGCGCTCGGCGAGGCCGGCATCCTGCTCGCCGGCGGGCTGTTCGTCGCCGTCGAAGCGATCGGCCACCTCGTGCGCGACGCCGCGCCGCCCCGGATCCACTGGTTCCAGTTCGCCGTGATCGGCGTGGCGCTCGTCGTCGACCTCAGCCGCACGCTCGTCTCGCTGCGCGCCTCGAGGCAGTTCTCGAGCGCCGCGCTGCGCTCCAACGCCTTCCACTTCGCCGGCGACATGACCGCCTCCGTCGCCGTGCTGATCGGGCTCGTGCTCGTCGACGCCGGCTTTCACCAGGGCGACTCCGTCGCCGCGCTGCTCGTCGCGCTGATCGTCTGCGCCGCCGCCGTGCGCTTGATCGGCGAGAACGCAAACGTGCTGATGGACCGCACGCCCGTCGAGGCGCGCCAGGCCGCCGAGCGCGCGATCGCCGCGCTCGGCGCCGACATCGAGCTGAGCCGCCTGCGCCTGCGCGAGTCCGCCGGGCGCTACTTCGCCGACGTCGTCGTCACCGTGCCGCCCGGGCAGGCCGTCGTCGAGGGCCACCAGTCGGCCAACCTGATCGAGGACGCCGTCGAGGACGCGCTGCCCGGCTCCGACGTCGTCGTGCACGTCGAGCCACGCCGCCGCGGACTGGACCTGCGCGACCGGATCCTCGCGATCGCGCTCGCCGAGCCGCTCGTGCGCGAGGCCCACGACATCACCATCTTCGAGCAGCCCGGCGGCGTCAACGTCTCGCTGCACCTCAAGTTCCCCGCCGAGCTCGAGCTGCGCGAGGCCGCCCAGATCGCCGGCCGCGTCGAGCGCGCCATCTGTGAGCGCCCCGAGGTCGCCGCCGTGCAAACCCATCTCGAGCCGCTCGAGCGCACGCTCGCCGAGCGCCCCGCCGACGTCAGCGCAGATATGCATGCCACCCGCGAGATCGAACGGCTCGTACGCGAGCGCACCGGCTCCGGGCCCGAGCGGGTCAAGCTGCTCTCCACCGACGGCGGGCGCGTCGTCTTCCTCACGCTTGGGGTCGATCCAGGCGAGTCGCTGACTGCTGCGCATCGGCTTGCCTCCGAGCTCGAGGAGGAGCTGCGCCAGCGCGTGCCCGACATCGCCGATGTCGTGATCCGGACCGAGCCCTGAGCGCGGCGCCGGCCGGCACTCGAGAGCCTGTACGCCCGACGGGCTTACGGCGTGTAGCGGATGAGCAGTGCGTGCCGCTCGGCGCCGGGCCGGTCGCGACACGTCATGTAGAACAGCGAGACGCCGCCGGGGCTGGCGGCGAGCGGCGCTTCGGTTTCGCCTTCAACCGCTCCGTATCCCAGCGTGCAACGTCTCCCGACAGGCGAGATGCGCTGTGGATGGCCGAACGACCGGCCCGGCGTCGCGCTGATCGCGTAGATCGCGTGATGGCGTCGATAGAGGACTGTCGTTCGCCCGTGAGCGTCGATGAAGGCGTTCGGCCGGGCGCCCACGGGAATCACGCCATCGAGCCCGCCGGACATGTCGGCGCTGCGCGCGCGCATCCTTTCGCAGTGACGAGGGCCGGGGGCGCATTCCCACCAGGCCAGGAGTCGCCCTCGGCCGCCAGAGACGAGCCCAGCCGGAGCGAAACTGAGATGGCGCGGCCTCGCCAGCACTCGGGGGCGTCCGAATGGCCCCGCACGATGGCTCATCTGCACCGTGAGCCGTTCGCGCGACGCATGGGGATTTCCGGTGAGGTACGAGATGAAGATGTCTCCTTCGGAATCGTCGGAGAACAGGCTCGACTCGCTCGGGCGCGAGCCTTCGAGGCCCGCGAATTCGCCGACCGGAAGCGTCTGTTCGCGCGGACGTGGCGTCAGCTCCCCGGAGAGTCCGCCAGCGGCGGTGCGCACCATCTTCGAATCCTGGAGCCAGCCGGCGATCGGGCTTCCGTCCGGCGCCTGGCTCAGCTCGAGCCCATCGATGTCTCGCGCGTTCGCGAGGGGGGTGATCTCGAGCGGCGCACCGAAGGTGCCGTACGCCTGGTACAGCTGCGCCGTGCTGATACCGAGGTCGAATGGCGCGAGGGTCCCCTCGGGCCATAGCGCTGTTACTGAGTCGGGGCCGATTACGACCTGTGGCGCCTCTATCGAACCGTATTGGTTGCCGTTGGGTGAGGAGGATGTCGTCAGAATCTGCGCCGCGGGTGGACGCGCGCCCAGTTGCCAACTAACCACGGCGACATGCGCGCAGCAGCCCACGTCCTTGTATTCGTTTGGTTCGTGAAGGTGATCGCTGTAGATCAGCCCAACGGCGATGCGGCCCCGCTTGTCGAGCGCGATCGATCCGATCCTCGGCTCAAAGCCCCCCGGCACGGTCATCTTCCACGGCGATCCGAGTCGACCCGACCTGCTGACCGGGTAGAGCAAGGGGCCTCCCGGGGAGGCCACCGCTTGCCCACGGTCGTTGAGCGCGAACCGCCATTCGCCGCGTGGCAGCGGTGTCGGTGTTGAAAACCGCCCGGCGCCGACGGCATCGGGAGCGACCGCGACCGCAGCGCAGCAGCACAGCATCAGGAGCGCTAGGCAAACTCGCCGCATACACGCCAAACATCGGCGCGGCGTCCAGGTTGCGTGAGCGCGCTACGCGGTATGCGCGGCAGGGAAGGTTCGGCTGCGGCCCGGGGGCCTGATGGGGGTGTGAAGCGCGAGCCACGATTGGAGCATGGGCCCGGTCGGGAAGTTTCCGGCGCACGCGGCGTCTTGAGGGCACAGCATCCCAGACGAGCGAAAGGTAGCCCGATGACCAAGTCGGCGCAGGCAGCACGAGTCGGTTCACGCAATCCCAAGCGCCGCATGAGTATGTGGCTAGTCCTCGGCGCAGTCGCGGCCGCGGCGCTCGTCACGGTCGTTGCGACGGCGCTCGCCGCCGGCTCCTCGCTGACGCTCGGCTCCAACGCCAGCTCGATGCTCGGCAAGCCGGTCGTCGTCAACCCCCAGGGCCGCACGCTCTACCGCCTCAGCCCCGAGACGAGCAAGCACCTCCTCTGCAAGAGCAAGGAATGCCTGACCAACTGGCCGCCGCTGACCGTCAAGTCGGCGAAGACCAAACTGAAGGCCGGCTCGGGCGTGAAAGGCAAGCTCGCCCTGCTGCACCGTGGTAACGGGACTTTCCAGGTCACGCTCAACGGCCTGCCGCTGTACCGCTACGCGGGCGACAGCGCCAAGGACGACGTCAACGGCGAGGGGATCGAAACCTTCGGCGGCATCTGGCACGCGGTGAAGGCCTCCAGCGGCTCCAGCAGTGCACCGACCACACCGATGACGACGACGACCGGTACGACAACCATGCCGAGCACGCCGACGCCGACCACTACGACCCCGGAATCGCCGCCCTACAAATACTGATCGACCAGGCGCTACTCGCGTTCGATTTCGGCCATCTGCGCGGGCACGATCGCGAGGAAGCCAACGCAGATGAAGCCGAGCAGTGCGACCACGCCGATCGCGTGCGCCCAACCGGCTTCGGCGACGGTCAGCGTGCCGAAGCCGATCACGAGGCAGGCGCCGGCGACCCGCGTGAGCAGCCCCGAGGAGGACACGGCGAGCAGCTGCGCCAGACCACCGCCATCCGGGGCCGCGAGCCGGGGCGCGCCGCCCTCGTCTTCGCCGCCGTAGTCGAGCCGCCCACCGAGCACGAGCCGGAAGAGCAGCGCAAGCGAGGGGAACAGGATCAGCCCGCCGCCGAGCACGGCGACGATCACGAGCACGAGCGTGTCGTGCGGCGCGGCGGCCTGCTGCACGGTCAGCCCTTTGAGCAGCACGGGGCGCTGCGCGAGCGCCCAGCCGGCGATCACTGCGGCGACGGCCAGGGCAGCGCTGTAGCGGGCCAGCTCATACAGCCGCGCGAACACGAGCGCGAGCGTCGCCACGCCGGCCAGCGCCGAGACGATCACGGCTGCGAGCGCACTGCCTTCGAACAGGCGCGTGTAGAGGAAATGGGCGTCGGAGTGCACTACTACGAGCCCGGCGACGGCAACGAGCCCGGCGACAGCGCCCATGACTAGCGCCCGCGTGCGCAGCGCGTCCTGCAGCTCGCGCGAGCGCCCGGTGCGCTTGGCGTCGGCGGCGAGGAAGACGGCGGCGATGTAGGCCGAGTTGGCCACGGCCAGCGCGCCGACGATCAGCGCCGTGGCGCCGGTCCAGCTCGAGAGCAGATCGCCGGCGGCGTTGCCGACGGGCACGGTCCGCGCGGCGATCGCGCCGATCACGGTGCCGAGCGCGAACGGCGTGAGCACGGAGGAGAGCGCGAAGACGAGGTCGACGCGGTCCTGCTCGCGCACGCTCGAGGTGCCGGCGCGCAGCGCGTAGGCGGCGCCGCGCATGACGATGCCGAGGCCGGCGATGAACAGCGGCACGCACAGCGTCGAGGCGATCGCGCCGAACGCGCTCGGGTAGGCCGTCCAGGTGACGGTCAGCACGAAGATCAGCCACACGTGGTTGGCCTCCCACACGGGCGCCATCGCCTCGTGCGCGTGGTCGCGGATCGGCGCGCCGCGCTTGCCGGGGCCGGCCAAGAGCTGCCAGAAGCCGGCGCCGAAGTCGGCGCCGGCGAGCACGGCGTAGAGCACGAGCCCGACGAGCACGAAGATCAGCGGGATCTCGTACAGGTGCATCTCAGCCGGCCGCCTTCAGCGGCGCGCGGGCGAGCCGGCGCAGGATCCACACGACGCCGCAGGCGACGCCGAGGTAGACGAGCGCGAGCGCGGTGTAGCCGACGACGATCCCGCCGGCTCCCGTCACGGCTTCGGAGGTGAGCATCACGTGATAGACGACCCACGGCTGGCGCCCCACCTCGGTCGTGACCCAGCCGGCGATCAGCGCGACGAGCGAGGCGGGACCGGCGAGCGCGACGGCGCGGTAGAACCACTTCGACTCGGGCAGCCGTCGTCGCCTGATGCGCACGCCGAGCAGCCACACGCCGAGCAGCGCGAGCAGCGTGCCGATGCCGACCATCGCCTGGAAGGCGAAGCGCACGACGTTGATCGGCGGCTGGCGGTCCTTTGGCACGGTGTCGAGGCCCTGCACGGTCGCTTCAGGGTTGTGGAAAGCCAGGAACGAGAGCAGTTTGGGGATGCCGATCCCGTATTTGACCTTTTCGTCTTCGTACCAGCCGAGGATGTGCTCGGAGGCGCCCTTGGTCGTGTGCGCGAGCCCCTCGAAGGCGGCGAGCTTGACGGGCTGCTGCACGGCGACGTCGCGCGCGGCCCAGTCGCCGACGAGCACCTGCACGGGCGAGGCCAGGGCGGCGATCGTCAAGGGGATCGCGAGCGCGGTGCGCTCGTAGCGGCCCCATTTGCCGCGCAGCCGGCCGATCGCGTAGGCGCCGGCGACGAGGAAGCCGGTGACGATGTAGCCGGCGATGTACATGTGCGTGAGCTCGGGCCAGAGGAAGCCGTTGGCGAACAGCGCCTTCAGCGGGTGCACGTCGACGGCCTCATGGCCGACCATGCGAAAGCCGCCGGGGTGGTTCATCCAGGCGTTGACCGCGATCACCATCAGCGAGCCGGTCATGCCGGCGATCACGATCGGCATGCCGCTCCAGAAATGTGCGCGAGGCGAAAGCCGGTTCCAGCCGTAGACGTAGATGCCGATGAAGATGGCCTCCATGAAGAAGGAGAAGCCCTCGATCGCGAAGCCGAGCCCGAACACGCTGCCGAAGGTGGCCGTGAAGTTGGGCCACAAGAGGCCCATCTCGAAGCTGAGGATCGTGCCGGTGATCACGCCGACGGCGAACAGCGCGGCCATGATCCGCGTCCAGCGCCGCGCGAGCGTGCGGTAGAGCTCGATCGCCCGAGCGCAGGTACAGCCACTCGCAGAACAGCACCATCGCGGGGAAGGCGATGCCGAAGCAGACGAGCGGGATGTGCACGGCGAACGACAGAGCCTGCATCTGTCGCGCCTCCAGCAGGTAGGCCTGGTGCGCCGCGCCCATCGCCAGTTGTTTTACCGCTGAGGGCGGTCGGCAGCGGAGTTTGTTCGAACTGGTTGAACGGATTGTGTCCGCAGCCTCGATTACAAGTTCGCGGATGCCAGTTGAGATGGAGCCAGCGCCCGAGTCCAACGACGTCGATCCTCAGCCAAAGTGGCAGGTAGTCCTCGGCCTAGTGGTGCTCGCGGCTCTAGTTGCCGCAGGCGTTCTGGCGGTGGTGCAGATCTATCCGCACAAGTTGACGACGCCGAAGAACCCGAGCTTCGTGGACAACGTCTTCGACAGCCGAATTGTCGTCTTGCTCATCCGCATCGCCCTGATCTTCGCGGCTGGCTACATCGTGATCTCGGTTGTTGGCTTGATACTTGGCCGGCGATGGCTGTCCGAGCTCGGGCCTTTCAAGGCCTCGGAGCCAATCGAGCGACTGGAGAAAGGTGCGGAGGCTCTGGAAACGAACCTCGGCGAAGCACTGAAGACCATCGAAGACTTGGAGGAGCGCCTAGTCGATAGCGACTCGGCGCTTGCAAGCGCCCGATCAGACATCGGCGACCTGCTTGACCACATGGATACGATGGAAGTCGAGAAAGAGGGAAAATAATGCCGCCCGAGGATCGCCAAAGACTCAAGGATGACCAGCAGAAAATTGAGCGCACGCTTGAGCGCAACCGAGCTGCACTCGACAGCGTACGAGTCAAGTCAGGCAAATACAGCCGCACGCTGACCAGCTCTGGCGCGGAAGTGCGGAGCGCTCGACGCGATCTCCGCAAAGCTGGATACCTCAAGAAATAGCGTCAGTCCTCGCTGAGCCGTTCGATCAGCTCGAGCGCGTCGGCCAGCAGCCGCTGCTCGGCGGGGGAGAGGTCCTGCTCGATCGCCTGCGCCAGCCAGCCCTCGCGCTGGCGGCGGTCGGCTTCGAGCATGCTGAGGCCCTGCTCGGTCAGCTCGACGAGCGTGCGCCGCCCGTCGCTCGGGTCGGGGCGGCGCACGAGCAGCCCGTCGGCCTCCATGTCGGAGATCGTCTGCGTCATCGACTGCGGGCGCACGCGCTCGGCCGTGGCGAGCGCGCCGATCGAGAGCGCCCCTTCGCGGTCGAGCCGTCCGAGCACGGCGCCCTGGGAGAGCGAGAAGCGATGCTCGGCGCGCATCCGCCGCACGAGGTGGCCGACGACCAGCCGCAGCCTGCTCGCGAGCAGGGTCGTGTCGACGGTCCGCGCCATGCTCGGACTATACAGATGCACAGGCAAACTGTGTAGTTTTCCTTTATAATTAATAAATAGATGGAGAAAGCGACGGATACGGGCACGGACATCGGCCTCGACGGCACCGCCCCCGCATCGAGCGCCCACCTCGCAGGCCCGCCGCGCAACGACCGCTACAAGTGGATCGCGCTCTCCAATACGACGCTCGGCGTGCTGCTGGCGACGCTCGACGCGTCGATCACGCTGATCGCGATGCCGGCGATCTTCCGCGGCATCCACCTCGACCCGCTGAAGCCGGCCAACAGCTTCTACCTGCTGTGGATGATCCTCGGCTTCCTCGTCGTCTCGAGCGTGCTGATCGTCAGCCTCGGGCGGCTGGGGGACATGTACGGGCGCGTGAAGATGTACAACCTCGGCTTCGTCATCTACACGGTCGCCTCGCTGCTGTTGACGATCGACTGGATGACGGGACAGTCGGGCGCGCTCTACCTGATCGTGTTCCGCATCGTGCAGGGGATCGGCGCGGCCTTCCTCTTGGCCAATGCGGCGGCGATCATCACCGACGCCTTCCCGGCCAACCAGCGCGGGATGGCGCTCGGCATCAACAACATCGTCGGCGTCAGCGGCATGTTCGTCGGGCTCGTGCTCGGCGGCCTGCTCGCGCCGATCGACTGGCGCCTGGTCTTCCTGATCTCCGTGCCCGTGGGGCTGTTCGGCACCGTTTGGGCCTACCTGAAGCTCGAGGAGCGCTCGCAGCCGCGCCGCGCGCCGATCGACTGGTGGGGCAACCTGACGTTTGCGCTCGGGCTGATCCTGATCATGGTCTCCGTCACGTACGGCATCCGCCCCTACGGTGCCAGTCAGACGGGGTGGGGGAGCCCGCGCGTGATCGCGCTCTTGTGCGCCGGCGTCGCCTGCCTCGCCGCCTTCCTTGCGATCGAGAACCGCGTGGCCAACCCGATGTTCCGCCTGCCGCTGTTCCGCATCCGCGCGTTCACGTTCGGCACGCTCTCGACCTTCCTCTCCGCCGTCGCCCGCGGCGGGCTGATGTTCATGCTGATCATCTGGCTGCAGGGGATCTGGCTGCCCGAGCACGGCGTCGACTACGTCGACACGCCGCTGCGCGCCGGCCTGTACATGCTGCCGCTGACGCTCGGGATGCTGATCGCCGGGCCGACATCGGGATATCTGTCCGATCGCTTCGGCGCGCGGGGCTTCGCGACGGGCGGGATGCTCGGCTCGGCGCTCAGCTTCCTACTGCTCAGCTTGCTGCCGATCGACTTCTCCTTCGGCGTGTTCGCCGCCGTGCTGCTGCTGATGGGCATCTCGATGGGCATGTTCGCCTCGCCCAACCGCGCGGCCGTGATGAACAGCCTGCCGCCCGAGGATCGCGGCGCCGGCGGCGGCATGAACCAGACCTTCCAGAACTCCGCGCAGGTGCTCTCGGTGGGGATCTTCTTCACGCTGATGATCCTCGGCCTGGCCTCGAACCTGCCGCACGCGCTCGCCTCGGGGCTGCAGGCGCACGGCGTCTCGGCGGCGAGCGCGCACAGCGCGGCGAAGATCCCGCCGGTGTCGATCCTGTTCGCCGCCTTCCTCGGCTACAACCCGATCGAGCACCTCGTCGGCGGGCACGTGCTCGGCTCGCTCTCCGCGCACGACCACGCCGTGCTGACCGGGCAGAGCTTCTTCCCGCACCTGATCTCGGGCCCCTTCAGCAGCGGCCTGCACGAGGCCTTCGCCTTCGCCATCGTCGCCTGCCTGATCGCGGCTGCCGCCTCGCTGTTGCGGGGAGGGCAGTACCACCACGGCGACGCGACGGGGGGTCGGGGCGAACGCGAGGCCGAGAACGCAGCGACGGTGCGCGACGGACGCCGCGAGCTCGCGCCGCGCCGGCACCCGCGCGATCCGGTCGGCAGCTACATCAGGTCGATCGCCGAAGAACGCGAGCAGCACGCGCGTCGAGTGGGTCAGTCCAGGTAGCTGACGAACTCGTCCGGCGCGGCGCGCTCGGGCACGCGCTGCTCCTGCACTGGCGTGCCCAGGTAGAGCAGGCCGACGGCGGCCTCCTCGGGGCCCAGCCCGAGCAGCTCGCGCCCGCGCGAATCCTCGAGCAGCGGGACGGTGCGCCAGTAGCCGGCGAGGCCGCGGTCGTGCGCGCCGAGCAGCACGATGTAGGCGGCGACGGCTGTCGCGAACAGGTCCTCGCGGTCCTGCGCCGGCTCGCCGCCGAGCGTCGCGCTGACGGCGACGAGCGTGGGGGCGCGGCGCAGCTTGACGGCCGAGCCGGGCTGCACCGCTTCGGCCAGCTCCATCAGCTGCCCACGTGTGCGCTCGCCGAGCACGCGGAAGCGCCACGGGTTGGTGAGGTGGTGGTTGGGCGCCCAGCGCGCCAGCTCGAACAGCTGCTCGAGCACGGCGCGGTCGACCGGCTCGGGGCCGTAGGCCTTGTGCGTGCGGCGCGTGCGGATGGCTTGCTCGACGTTCAAGGCAAGGGAACGGTAGAAGGCCGGCTGTCGGGACGCCGCCGGCGCGGGCCGCGGCGTATGCTCGGCCGCCTGCTGCGGCACCCGGCCGAGGCGATCGGGAAGGATCTGCGCCGGGCGGTGTCGTAATGAGCGACGACCCCGACCATTGGAGGATCTTGATGCGCTCGAAGGCTCTGTTCTCGCTGCTGGCACTCCCCGCGGCGCTGCTCGTGCTTGCGGGCTGTGGCAGCTCGTCATCCGGCTCCTCCTCCTCGGCGAGCACCGCTGCCGAAGCGCCGACGACGAGCTCGGCGAGCACCTCGACGGCCGCGCCCGCGAGCCAATCGGGCGGTTCGGAAAAGATCAGCCTCGAAGCCAACCCCGAAGGCCAGCTCGCATACAACACGAAGTCGCTGAGCGCGAAGGCGGGCAAGGTCTCGATCGACTTCACCAACAATTCCCCGCTGCCGCACAACGTGACGATCGAATCCTCCGGCGGCAAACAGGTCGGCGCGACGCCGACCTTCGCGGGCGGCTCGAAGACGGTCTCGGTGAGCCTGAAACCGGGTACGTACAAGTTCTTCTGCTCGGTCCCCGGCCACCGCCAGGCGGGCATGGAAGGGACGCTGACCGTCAAGTAACGCGCGGGGCCGAGCGGCCCAGGGTCAACGGCCCGGCGCGACCGCCGCGCTCAGCTCCGTGTCCAGGCAGCGTGCGACCCGGAGAGCGCGCCGGCGGCGATCGCGATCGCCACGGCCAGCACCATCGCCACGGCGATCGCCGCCGCAACGGACGCTTTCAGCGCGAGCAGCGCGCCGCACAGCGCGCCGGTCAGCATCGCGGCCACGGCGACGCCGCGCCGCCCGACCTGCGAGCCGGCGCCGCCGACGAAGCCGGCTTCGGAGGCGAGCCCCGTGAGCGTGCGCGTCAGCACGGTCGTCGTCAGCTCCGGGACGGCGAGCCTCAGGGCCGCCGCGTTCTGCACGCCCATCGCGAGCGCGAGCAGCACGATCAGCGCGTAGCGCGCGTAGTCGGCGAGCGGTTCGCCGGCGAGCAGGCCGAGCACGAGCGCGGCGAGGATCAACGCCGCCTGCACGGCCGTTGCCGCGCGCAGCAGGCGACCGCGGTGGCCGGGGTTGCGCGCGACGAGCCCGCCGCCCGCGAGTGCGCCGAGCAGGAACGAGCCGAGTGCAGTCAGCGAGGCGGCGACCGAGAGGCTGCCGGCGCCGGCCAGCGCGAAGCCGAGGAAGACGACGTTGCCGGTCATGTTGGCGACGAACACGTGCCCGAGCTTGAGGTAGCTGACCGCGTCGACGACGCCTGTGAGCACGGTGAGCGCGACCATCATCGGCACGAGCGGGCCGTGCCGGTCCTCGGCGCCGGGGCGCAGCGTCAGAGCGATGTCGCGCAGCACGCTCACGCCCCGAAGTGTCGCCATGGTCGCGGACGTGCTTGGGTGAGCTGGGTGAGCGCAGGGGAGATCATCGCGATCGCCTTCGCCGGGCTGGCGGCGGGCACGATCAACACGGTCGTCGGCAGCGGCACGCTGATCACCTTCCCGGTGCTGCTCGCGTTCGGCTACGCGCCGGTCACGGCAAACGTCTCGAACACGATCGGCCTCGTGCCCGGCTCGGTCTCGGGCGCGATCGGCTACCGGCGCGAGCTGGCCGGTCAGCGCGGCAGGGCGCTGCGCTTCGGCGTTGCCTCGCTGCTCGGCGGCGTGACCGGCGCGGTGCTGCTGCTCGTGCTGCCGGCGTCGACGTTCAAAGCGATCGTGCCGGGCTTCATCGCGCTCGCGCTCGTGCTGGCGGTCGTCCAGCCGTCGCTGAACCGGCGGCTGGCCGGCCACGTCGCGAGCGGCGCGCGGCGCGTCAAGCTGCTGCTGCCGGTCGCGATCTACGTGACCGGCGTGTACGGCGGCTACTTCGGCGCGGGGCAGGGGATCCTGCTGCTGGCGATCCTCGGCGTCACGCTGCCGCAGAGCCTGCACGACTCCAACGCGCTGAAGAACGTGCTGGCCGGGCTCGTCAACGGCGTGGCCGGCGTCTACTTCATGTTCGCCGCGCACGTCGAGTGGGGCCCGGCGGCGATCATCGCCGGCTCCTCGATCCTCGGCGCGCAGCTCGGCGCGCGCTACGGCCGGCGCCTGCCGCCCGGCGCGCTGCGCGCGCTGATCGTCGTGGTGGGGTTGGCGGCGATCGTGCGCCTGCTCACGGAATGACCTCGCCGAGCCACTGCTGAGCGCCGGGCAGCACCGCCGCCGGGATCGAGTGGCCGCCGAAGAACTCCTCGTAGTCGACTTCGAGGCCGCCGGCGAGCAGCGCCTCGCGTGCGGCGCGGGCGAAGCTGACGTCGATCACCCGGTCCTCGGTGCCGTGGCGCAGCAGCACGCGCAGCCCCGAGCGGTCCTCGAAGCGTGGCGCCCAGCCCTCGACGCTCGGGACGAAGCCCGAGCAGGCAAGGATGCCGGCCGGCGCCGGGCGATCCGCGCCGAGCGCGAGCGCGTAGCTCATCACGCAGCCCATCGAGAAGCCGCCGAGCACGGTCTGCTCGGGCGCGATGCCCGTCTGCTGCCACAGCTCGTCGTGGAATTCGGCGAGCAGCGCGTAGGAGGCGGCGAAGGTCTCGGGGTCGGGATAGCCCACGCGCGGCACGACGTACCAGTGATGGCCCGCCCACCCCGGCAGCGTCAGCGGCGCGCGCGGCGTGACCACGTGCAGTCGCTGCTGCGGGTCGAGCGCGTCTGCCAGCGGCAGCAGGTCGTGCTCGTCGGTGCCGCGGCCGTGGTGCAGCACGAGCAGGCCACTCGCCTCGCCCGCGGCCCGGCGCTCGCGGAATACTGGTGCGCTCACCGGGCGAAGCCTATTGCGCTGCGGCGCAGGGAAAGGAGCGATCGTGCTCAGACCGCGGCTGGTCATCTTCGACTGCGACGGAACGCTGGTCGACAGCGAGGGGATCTCGAGCGAGCAGCTCGCGCGCTCGCTGACCGAGCACGGGCTGCCGACGACGACGGCCGACGCCCAGCGCGATTACCAGGGCCTGCTGCTGAGCGAGATCGATGCACGAGCCCAGGCGGCGCTCGGTCGCCCGCTGCCCGACGCTTGGCTCGAGGACTTCGAGCGCGAGCGGGCCGAGCGCTTCCGGCGGGAGCTGCGCGCAGTTGCGGGCGCAGCCGCGGCGGTGCGGGCGTTGAAAGCGGCCGACGTCGCGGTCTGCGTCGCCTCCCAGGGCAAGCTCGAGAAGACGCGGCTTTCGCTCGAGCTGACCGGCCTGCGCGAGCTGTTCGCCGAGCAGCAGCTGTTCTCCGCCTGGTCGGTCGCGCGCGGCAAGCCTCACCCCGATCTGTTCCTGCACGCCGCCGCCTCGATGGGCTCAGAGCCGGGAGAGTGCGTCGTGATCGAGGACGCGCCCTCGGGGGTCGCGGCGGCGCGGGCTGCTCGAATGCGCGCGATCGGCTACGCGCCCGACGGCGGCGCCGAGCTGCTGCGGGCGGGGGCCCACGAGGTCGTCGGCTCGCTCGAGGAACTGCCCGCGCGCCTCGGTGTCATGCGTGCCTAGGTCTGTCCTGCGCCCGAGCTGCGCGCGCCGGTCGCCGTCAGGCAGCCGCTGATCTCGACGGCGCCTTCTGCCGATCGATCCACGCGAAGATCGCGCGCGAGTGCTTGATCACGGTGCCGTCGGCGAGCTTCAACGTCGGCAGCTTCGTGTCGCCAGTCGCCGTCCGGAGATCCTCGCGCGAGCCTTTGCGCAGGAACGGGATCGGGTTGCCGTGCGCCGCGACAACCTTCTCGTACTGGATCCCCGCCTCACGCAGCGCTTCCTGCACACGCCGGCACGGATGGATGCGCGGACCGCCGTCATCGCCATGACACACGTACAGCGTCGGCGCCTGCGTCGACTCGCTCGCGGCCTGTCTCGCCTGCTGTTCGACCTCCGCCATCTGATCCTCCTGTTCTCGGAGCCTTCCGGAGAGGCTCGGGGATGTCATCAAGTATGCAGACGAGGTGGGGAGAGGAAGCTCATCGCTCTCTGGCACTCGAGCGACGTGATGCCGCCGTGCGCCCGTTGACAATGGGTGAGCATGGACAGGAACGAGCGAACCCGTCGGATCTTCGACGTGCAGCAGGCGGTCTTCGACACGGCGCTCGGGCCGTGTGCCGTGCGGTGGAGCGAGATGGGGATCATCGGGGTATCGCTGGCGCCGGCACGCGGCGCCGGAGCGCTCGCTTCAGGTGAAGCGCCGGAGCTCGTCAGCGAGGCGATCGCCGGGATCGTCGGGCTGCTCGACGGCGAACGACGCGATCTGCGCTCAGTCGCGCTCGACGAACGCGCGCTGGACGGGCTTCAGCGGCGCGTCTACGCGGCCACGCGCGAGATCGGACCGGGGGAGACCGGCGGCTACGGCGAGATCGCCACGGCCATCGGAGCGCCCGAGGAGGCGCGGGCCGTCGGAGCCGCGCTCGCACGCAACCCGTACCTGATCGTCGTGCCGTGTCATCGCGTGCTCGCGGCAGACGGCGCGCTGCATGGCTTCTCGGCGCCCGGCGGCCTGCGCACGAAGCGCCGGATGCTCGAGATAGAGGGCGCCCCCGGGTTCACGCAGCAGGCGCTGTTCGCGTGAGACGCACGTAGCAGCCGGCGCTAGAGGATCGCCTCGGGCGGGATCCGCGCTTCTGCCATCACGACTCGCCGGCCACGGATCGACACGCCCTCCGCAGTCAGCCGCGCGCGCTGCTCGGCGCCCTTCGGCCACGTGCCGTCGCTGCGCACGACGCGCCACCACGGCAGGTCCGCGGGCATCAGCGAGAGCGCTCGTCCGGCGTGCCGCGGGGCGCCGGGGGAGAGGTCTCCATAGGTCGTCACGTAGCCCGGAGGGACGCGGCGCACGCGGTCGTAGATCGTCTGCACGCTGTCGGCCATCGACGACTGAATACCAGCCCGCGCGGCGATCGCAAAGTCCGGATGACTGGCCGACTTGGGCCGGCGCGCCGGCGCGGGCCGGCTTGGAAGTCCCCCTCCAGCATGCGAGGCATATTTATGCGATTCTAATACACTAATATGCGTGCGTACGACCATCCAGCTCGATGACGAGGTATTCCGCGCTTTCAAGGAACGAGCGGCGCAGCGCGGGACGTCGCTGGCCCACGAGATCGAGGAGGCCCTGCGCTCCGAACTGGCCGCACGCGCAGAGGCAACGGAGTCCGAGCCGTACAGCGTTCCGACCTTTCGCGGGACGGCACCAGTGCCCGGCGTCGATCTGAACAGCAACGCAGCGTTGGCCGACATCCTCGAGAACAGAGCGTGATCCTGTTCGACGTCAACGTGCTGCTCAACGCCCATCGCGTCGAGCAGCCCGACCACGAGATCGCACGCGATCTACTCGAGCGCACCGCAGGGGACGCGCGCCCCTTCGCCATTTCCGAGCTCGTCCTCAGTTCCTTCGTGCGCGTCGCGACGCACCGCCGCGCACTGAACCCACCGACCCCGCTCATCGATGCCATCGACTTCTGCGACGGTCTCCGGGCACGACCGAACGCACGCATCGTCGCGCCCGGGCGCCGTCATTGGGCACTGTTCGCCGATCTCTGCCGGCAAGTGAACGCCGTCGGCAACCTGGCGGCCGATGCTTACCTGGCGGCACTCGCGATCGAGTCCGGCTGTGAGTGGCTCAGCTTCGATCGCGATTTCGCGCGTTTCCCCGGGCTCGAGTGGCGCTCGCCCGCAGACTGACTGGCGTACTCTCACACGAGGAAAGCGACGGCACGGTGAACAAGGCGAACAGCGGCTCGAAGGAAGGCGAAGGCGGAGACTCGCCCTCTCAGCTGATCGATGCGAGGATCGAGGAGCTCGGCGACTGGCGAGGCAAGACGCTCGCTCGGGTCCGAGCGCTGATCAAGCAAGCGGACCCCGAAGTGGTCGAGGACTGGAAATGGAGGGGGGTTCCGGTGTGGTCGCACGCCGGAATCATCTGCACCGGCGAGACGTACAAGACGGTCGTGAAGATGACCTTCGCCAAGGGTGCCTCCCTGGAGGATCCATCGGGCCTGTTCAACTCGAGCCTCGACGGCAACACCAGGCGCGCGATCGACATCCACGAGGACGAGGAGATCGACGAGCAGGCGCTGAAGGAGCTCGTTCGTGCTGCCGTCGCGCTGAACACGGCATAAGCCGTCATCGCCCAGGGACGAGCGCATAGGCGAGCTGCGACGCACAGTCGCTTCCCCCCGGGCGGTGCCATATCACAGCACCAATAGATGCCATGTTGCGGCACTATTTGGTGCTATTCTACGGCATCAATGGGTAGCCCGTTCGTCTACGAGGATCCGCTTGAGCCGCCTGAGGTGCTTGCCGGGCGGACCCTGCAGTTGACCCTGCTGCGCGATCGCATTGCCGAGACTCGCAACAGCCGACTGGAGGGCCCACGCCGGTATGGCAAGACATCGTTGCTCAAGGCTGCGCTGGCGAGGGCAGACAAAGATGGCTTCGTGCCGATCTACGTGAACTTTCTAGGAGTACTGAGTGCGGGCGATGTCGCGGAGCGCATTGAGCGCGCCTACCGTGAGCAGCTCGACGGGCCGCTGAAGCGCTGGTTTGCCGGTGCCATCTATACGCTGCGGCCACGTGTGAAGGCGGCGCCGGCGGGGATTGGTCTGGAGATGGCGCCAGAGACGCAGGTGCCTGGCTTGCTGGATCGGCTGATGCTGCCACGCCGGTTGCAGGAACGCCATGGGCGCCAGTGCGCGATTGCGTTCGACGAGTTTCAGGATGTCGTACGGGTGGGGGACGCTCTGACGGGGACGATCCGCTCTGAGCTCGAGCAGCACGGCAAGGTCGCCGCCTATGTGTTCTCCGGGTCCCACCCCGGCTTGATGCGTGACCTGTTCTCAGACCGACGCCACGCGTTCTTCGCGCAGGCCAAGCCCGTAGATCTCCCGCGACTCGGTGCTGAGGACCTGGCTGAGTACATCGGGTCTCGGTTTGAAAGCGGAGGCCGCGACCCAGGTGAGCCTCTTGAGCTGCTGCTGGCCATCGCAGACGGGCATCCGCAGCGCGCGATGCTGCTCGCACACCATCTCTACGAGCACACGAGACCTTCGGCAACCGCAACCAGCGAGGAGTGGGTCAAAGCGTTCGCCGGCGCCACGCATGACGCAAACCCGGAGGTGCAGGCAGCCTGGGACTCCTGGAACAACAGCGAGCGGCGAATGATGGCCGTAATCTCAGAACGGACGACCCCATTGCAAGGACGCTTAGCGCATGAGCGCTACGGGATCAGCAAGACGGGCAGCAACCAGAGCACGGTCGAACGCCTCGAGCGCGACGGTCACGTCGTTGCCGACAAGACAACGAGGACTGGTTGGCGCGTGGTCGACCCACTTCTCGAGCTGTGGCTGGCGAACGGCCGCTGCTGGCCGGTCCCGGCCTGAGCAAGCAACGATGAACGCGCCACCCGGGGCGGGCGGTGACGCCACGCCGCCGTAGGCGTGAGAGCCTTTCTCTACGCTCGATAATGCATGTTATGTAAATAAGACGATTGCATGCGAACCTCCGGGTCTGCGTCCGCAGGCGGCACTCGGCCCTACTTCTCGAGCTCGCGATGCGTGATCGCGCCCGAGCGCAGCGCGTGCTCGGCCAGCGTGGCGCGCTTCTGGTTCTGCGCCAGCTCGCCGAGCCCGAACTTGCCGAACATCGCGCGCAGATGCAGCTTCACGGTGTCGACGCTGAGGAAGAGCTCGCCCGCGATCTCGCGGTTGGTCGCGGGAGTCGCGTAGGCGCCGTCGCGATACGGCCTGCACAGCGCGATCAGCACCTGACGCTGCATGTCGGTCAGCTGCACGGTGACCTGCTCGCTCGCCGCCACGGTCTCGTCGAGGAGCGTGGCCTGCGCGGCACGGTACTCGAGCGTCGTCCGCCCTACACGGATCCGATCGCCGTCGCGCAGGCGCTGGCGTCCGGAGATTCGCTCCCCGTTTACATAACTCCCGTTCGTCGAGAGCCCGTCGTCGACGATCGTCACTTCGCCGCCGACCCGATGCAGCTCCGCATGCAGCCCCGAGACCTCGCCGTCCCAGCGCAGCGGCAGGTCGGCCTCGCCACGGCGCCCGACCGTCGCGATCGTCCGCTCGCCGCCGCCGAACTTGAAGAAGCGCAGCACCTGCTCGCCGTCACGGAAGGCGAGGAAGGCCTCCCCCGTGCGCTCGACGCCCAGCAGCTCTTTGAGCTCGACGGCCGACAGCGAATGCTTGGCCAGCGGGGCGGCGCTGAACGACTGCTCGGGCATCGCGCGGAACGCTCGCTATGCCGCGGCTTTGCGGCGTTCTCCTGCCTCCGCGGGCGCACCGGCGGAGGGAACGTGGCACACAAACCCCGTACCCAGGAGCCCTGGGGCGAGACCGAGCGAGGCTGTGTAGATGCCGCTCGATGCGTTCTGCGCGGCGATCAACCCACCGCACAGCGCCGGTGCAGTGGCGGTCGCCGGGACGCCCTTGCTCAGCTCGCTCGCGTCGAGCACGCCGCTGTAGATGCCCGTGCCGTCGTAGTCGGTCCCATGTATGACGACCACCGCGTCTCCCCGGCGGATCGCCGCGACCACGCTCGGCGGCAAGACGATCGTGCGCGTGTAGTGCACCGCGCCACCTGAGGGGAAGCGGTGGAAGGCGAGGATGCTGGCCACGCTCGTGTCGCCGTGCGTCGTCAGCGCCTGGACCGGCGGGCCGTAGTAGTTGATCCCATCCGATGTGCTGATCGCCAGGTGCCCGTTGTGGCGGCGCGCGGCCGATGCCGGTGGGCACCGCCCTTTGCCGCCCGCGTGTATGTGCATCAGGTGCACGAGTTCCGCGCCGTCGTCCAGGCCGCTCGTCGTGATCGTGATCGCGGCCTTGTCGCCGTCGAGCCTGATCATCGCTTCGCCCGAGCCCGTCACGTGATTGGTCGGCACCTCGGCCAGGGGCGCCTGCGAGAGCTTGCCGCGCGGCACACCGGACCCCGACCCGAGCGCGATCACGACGACCGCCGCGGCCGCGAGCACGATGGCGCCGACCGCAACCGGCCACCACTTGCGCCGCCTCCCGGCATGTCCGTCGCCACCCGCCCCCGCGGTATCCGCCGGCATCGACTCCGGCACAGCTGCCGGCGCCGGCTGCGAGCGCGCGACCTCGGCTGCCGGCGTCGACGGCGCAGTCGCCGTGATCCCCCCGACGGCGGCGCTCTCGCACGTCTCGAGGAACTCCTCGCAGGATCCGTAGCGCTCGGCGGGGTCGCGCGAGAGCGCCTTCGCGAGCACCTCGTCGAGCCCTCGCGGCAGATCCTGGCGCACCTGGGTCAGCGGCTCGAGCGGCCCCTGCGGCGGGCGCACGCCTTCGGCCAGCTCGCGCTGGAACGGGATGCGGCCGGCGAGGCACTCGTACAGCGTCACGGCGAGCGCGTACTCGTCGGTCTGCGCGGAGACCTCGCGTCCTTCCATCTGCTCCGGCGCCATGTAGCCGACGGTGCCGATCGAGGCACCCGTCCCGGTCAGCCCGGCGCCGACGATCGCGGCGTCCTTGGCGATGCCGAAGTCGGTCAGGTAGACGTGCTCGAGCCGAGCCCGTCGCCGAGCGCTGCACGAGGATGTTGGCCGGCTTGACGTCACGATGGACGAGCCCATGCGTGTGCGCCGCGTCGAGCGCCAGGCCGATCGGCGTAAGGATGCGCAGCGCCTGCGCCGGATCGAGCGGGCCGGCGCTCGAGAGCAGCGCCTTCAAATCGCCGCCGGCCACGTAGCGCATCACGATGTACAGCGAGTCCTCGTGCAGGCCCATGTCGTGGATCGGGATCACGTTGGGGTGATCGAGGCCCGCCGCGGCCTGCGCCTCGCGCAGGAAGCGCTCGCGGAACGTGTCGTCGGAGCTCAGCTCCGGCGCCAGCACCTTCAGCGCGACGGTCATGCCCAGGCGCGCGTGCTTGGCGCCGTAGACCACGCTCATGCCGCCGCGCCCGATGACGGAGTCGATCAGGTAGCTGCCGAGCTGACCGCCGACGACGAGATTGTCCGCCACGCACTAAGTCTAAGCGGAGCGCCCCCCGCCGACCAGCCGCGAGAGGCGCCTGCGTGCTGTCGTCAGGCGTTCTCAGCGAGCGCTCCTCGCGACGCGCACCACGCCGTTGCGGACAGCCCCGACGCCGTGGATCGAGCCGCCGGTGCTCGGGTTGGCCTTGAGCTTCGCCCCGCTGACCCCGTTGATCAGCCAGCCGAAGTGCCATTCGCCGTCCTCGCCGCACGTGAACAGCCCGACTTTCGAGCCGACCGGGACCGTTTCGAGTTTGCCGTCGTTTTCGATCAGGCAGCCTTTCGTGCCGCCGTTGCCCTGCTTGGTGTCCGCGTGCGCCGGCGTGGCGCCGATGAACGCGACAGCGGCGGCGCCGATCGCGGCGCCGGCGAGAGCCTTGCGGGAGATGCTCGTCAATGTGGAGGTGATCTGGAAGTTGTGCATCGTGTTGCTCCTTTGCGTGAGTGGATTGCTTGACAACCTCATCCTCGGCTGTGGAGGAGCCCGCGCACAGGACCCCTAGGGGTAGTCCTGACCACCCTTCCGCGTGCACGCTTTCTGAACGAGCCACGCCGATCGCAGCGCATACGCTGCGCTGGTGCCCGCGCCGAGCCTCACCGCACCGCGGCCCTCGCTCGGCGAGATCGCGCGCGAGTGGAGCCGCATCGGCTGCACCGGCTTCGGCGGCCCTCCGGCCCACATCGCGCTGCTGCGCACGCTCTGCGTGCAGCAGCGCAGGTGGCTGAGCGAGGCGCAGTTCGAGCGCGCGATCGCGGCGACCAACCTGCTCCCCGGACCGGCCTCGACCCAACTCGCCATCTACTGCGCCTGGCGGCTGCGTGGCGGCGCCGGCGCGCTCGTCGGCGGGGCCTGCTTCATCGTGCCCGGACTGGTCGTGATCCTCGCGCTGTCCGTGCTGTTCCTCGCCGGCTCGCCTCCGGCGTGGGTGCGTGGCGCCGGGCTCGGCGCCGGATCTGCGATCGCCGCCGTCGCCGTGCGCGTCGGCGGTGACGTGGCGCTGCCGATCTGGCGCCGCGCCGAGGGACGCGGGGTGCGTCCGCGGATCGTCGCCTACGCGCTCGCCGGCGGAGCAGCGGCCGCGACCGCCGGTCCCTGGCTCGTGCTCGTGCTGCTGGCCTGCGGTGCGCTCGAGCTCCTCTGGCGCGGCCTGATCCGCGACGTGCGCGCCGCCGTGCTCCAGTGGCCGCTGCTGGCGGCGGTCACGGCGACGGGCGACATCGGCGCGCTCGCCTGGACCGCCTTGAAGGTCGGCGCGCTCGCCTTCGGCGGCGGCTTCGTGATCGTGCCGCTGATGGAAGCCGACGCGGTCGGGCACCACCACTGGATGACCCATGCGCAGTTCCTCAATGCCGTCGCGCTCGGGCAGATCACGCCGGGCCCGGTCACGCAGACGGTCGCAGCCGTCGGCTATGCCGCAGGAGGCGTCGCCGCCGGACTGCTCGCAGCGTTGATCGCGTTCGCCCCGTCCTTCGCCTTCGTCCTGATCGGCGCTCAGCGCTTCGAGCGACTGCTGCACGACGAGCGGGTGATCGCCTTCCTCGCCGGTGCCGCCCCCGCCGCTGCCGGCGCGATCGTCGGCGCAGCGATACCGCTCACCCGAGCGCTCGGCGAGAGCTGGCAGTACCCGCTGCTCGGGGCCGCCGCCGTCGCGCTGATCGTTCTGCGCCGCGGTGTCGTGACGACGCTGCTCTTCGCCGGACTGGTCGGGACGGTCGCGGCACTGCTCGGCGTGCCCCTCCCCCATTGATGGCGCCCGCCGAGCCCTGCGTCTGATGTCAATCCCGCGATAATCGCTGCTCATGGCGAGCGCCGAGGCAAGCAGCAGCCCCTACAGCGGCCGCACCGCCTGGGCGCGCAACCTGGCCGCGCCCGTGCGCGACTTCCTCAGCACCGAGACGGGCAGCGCGATCTTCCTGCTGGGCGCCACGCTCGCGGCGCTCTTGTGGTCGAACGTGCCCGGAGCCCACTACGAGTCGGTCTGGACGACGAAGCTCTCGATCGACCTCGGCGGCAGCTCGATCTCGATCGACCTGCGCCACTGGGTCAACGAGGGCCTGATGACGTTCTTCTTCCTCGTGATCGGTCTCGAGGCCAAGCGCGAGTTCGACGTCGGCGACCTGCGCGAACGCCGGCGCCTGGCCGTCCCCGTGCTCGCCGCGCTGGGCGGCATGGCGGTCCCGATCGCGATCTTCCTCGCGATCAACGCCGGCGGACCGGGCGCGCACGGCTGGGGCGCCGCGATGTCGACCGACACGGCGTTCGCGCTCGGCGCGCTCGCGCTGCTCACGCCGCGCGCGGCCACGCGCCTGCGCGTGTTCCTGCTGACGCTCGCAGTCGTCGACGACCTCGGCGCACTCGTCGTGATCGCCACGGCTTACACCAAGCACGTATCGATGACGGCGCTGGTCGTCGCGATCGCGCTGTTCGCCGCGCTGCTCGCGCTGCGCTTCGCGCCTGCCTGGCGCAGGCAGCTGGCGGTGCTGATCGGCATCGCGCTGTGGGTGGCGATGTTCAAGTCGGGGATCGACCCGGTGATCGCCGGACTCGCCGCGGGCCTCGTGACGAGCGCCTACCCCCCCTCGCGCGAGGACCTCGAGCGCGCGACCGAGCTGACGCGCTCCTTCCGCGAGCAGCCGACCCCCGAGCTGGCCCGCTCGGCGCAGCTCGGCGTGCTCTCGGCGATCTCGCTCAACGAGCGCCTGCAGTACGAGCTGCACCCGTGGACGAGCTACGTCGTCGTGCCGCTGTTCGCGCTGGCCAATGCCGGCATCCACGTCACCGGCTCGCTGCTCGGCGACGCGATCACCTCGCCGATCACGCTCGGCATCGTGATCGGCTATGTGCTCGGCAAGCCCGTCGGCATCGTCGGCGCCTCGTGGATCGCCTCGCGTCCGGCGCTGCGCGGGCCCAGGCCGCCGATCAGCTGGCCCTTGATCTTCGGCGGCGGCGCCGTCGCCGGGATCGGCTTCACCGTCTCGCTGCTGATCTCCGGCCTGGCCTTCAGCGGCGAGCGCCTGGACGAGGCGAAGCTCGGCGTGCTCGCCTCCGCGATCCTCGCGCCGCTCGTCGCGTGGGCGATCCTCCGCTTCGTCAAACGCCTGCCGAGCAGCGTTCGCGCGCGCCAGATCAGCGCGACCGCCGAGGACCTGATCGACCTCGCCGAGGACGTCGATCCCGAGCGCGACCACATCCGCGGGCCCGACGATGCCCCGGTCACGCTCGTCGAGTACGGCGACTTCGAGTGCCCGTTCTGCGGGCAGGCCGAGACGATCGTGCGCGAGCTGCTGGCCTCCTCCGAAGACGACGTGCGCTACGTGTGGCGCCATTTGCCGCTCAGCGACGTGCACTCGAGCGCGCAGCTCGCCGCCGAAGCCTCGGAGGCCGCCGCCGCACAGGGCGCCTTCTGGGAGATCTACGACGCCTTCCTCAGTCACCAGGACGCGCTCACGCCACAGGACATCAGCCGCCTGGCGCACGAGCTGAAGCTCGACGTCGAGCGCCTGTGGGCCGACGTGCGCGGCCACGAGTACGCCCCGCGCGTCGCCGAGGACGTCGCCAGCGCCGACGCCAGCGGCGTGTCGGGCACCCCCACGTTCTTCATCAACGGGCGCCGCCATCAGGGCGCCTATGACATCGGGACGCTGAAGGCTGCCGTGCGCGCCGCGCGCAACCGCACGAGGCTCACGACGGCTGCGCAGTGATCAGGCCTCGAGCCCGGCCAGTTCGCGCGCCCGCACGAGCACGGCGTCGATCATCGGCTCGGTCAGCTTGCCCGTGAACGTGTTCTGCTGGCTCGGGTGAAAGCAGCCGAGCAGCGTGTAGTGGCCGACAGCGGCCTCGGCGCCGTGAGCGAAGCGCGGCTTCGGGCGCAGAGGCCGCGCAACGGCGCCGCTCGCCACGAGCAGGCGCAACGCCGCATCCCACGCGAACCCGCCCAGGCACAACAGCACGCGCACGTCTCCCAGCAGCTCGAGTTCCCGCGCCGTCCATGGCAGGCAGCGCTCGCGCTCCTCGGGCGTAGGCTTGTTCGCCGGCGGGGCGCAGCGCACGGCGGCCGTGATGCGCATGTCGCGCAGCCGCAGCCCGTCCTCGCGCGCGACCGAGCTCGGCTGGTTGGCGAAGCCCGCGCGAGCGAGCGCCGCGTAGAGGAAATCGCCTGAGCGATCGCCCGTGAACATCCGCCCGGTTCGGTTGGCGCCGTGTGCGGCCGGGGCGAGCCCGAGCACGAGCACGCGGGCCCGCGGATCGCCGAAGGCCGGCACCGGGCGGCCCCAGTAGGTCTCGCCGGCGAACGCCGCGCGTCGCTCGCGCGCGACCTGCTCTCGCCAGGCGACCAGACGCGGACAACGGCGACATTTGGACACAGCGAGCGAGATCGAGTCCAGCTCGGCGTGCGCGTCCGCCGCCGCGCCCGGGCTCCCCGCTCTCCTCTTCCCCGCGCGCGCCTCAGCAGCCACGAGGCAGTAGTAGCATCGTCGGCACCATGCCGCTGTGGTTGCTGATCATGTTGCTCGCGCTGATCAAGCTCCCGATCGCCGCGCTGATGCTGTGGATGCCGTTTCGCAACGATCCGGCGATGAACACGGCCGAGCCGCCCGACCGCAGCGACGACGACGGCGGGTCGCGCGCGCTGCCGGCCGGTCCACTGGACCCGCGCCCGCGCCGGCCGCTTCCCTCGGGCCCGTTCCCGCGGCGTCCGCGCAGAGGGCCGCACGCATCGCCCCCTCCCCCCTCGCCGCGTCGCGTGCGCGCGACCTCGCACGAGCGTCGCCGCGTGCGCGTCTCGCACTGAGCCCCGGTAGTCCTGCGCGACTTGCGCAGTCCCGCGCGGGCTAGCGGTTTCGTTTGCGCTGCTGCCGCGCGGCCTTGGCTTTGGCGCGCCGCTTGCGCAGCGTCGCCGCCGAGTCGTGCGCCGAGCGGGCTTCGGCCACCTGTGGGTCGCCGGCGGGCGCCATCCTGCGCGCGTCGCGCACGATCACGTAGCCGATCCCGGAGAGCAGCACGACCGCGACGCCGATGATGATCAGCACCGTTTTCTTCGAGTTCGACGTCGAGGTGCTCGATGGCGCAGTCGTTTCCGTCTGCGTCGTCGACGTCGATTCCTGGCCTCCCCCTTGGCTCAGTTCGCTGAACGCGCTGCCGTTCGAGCCTTCGGGGGTGGCTTTCGGCGTACCAGGCGATCCGGCGCCGGAGCTCGTCGTGACCCCTGCGAGCGCCACGGGCATCGCCGGCCCCGCCAGCGAGAGCGCGAGGATCAGGGCCACGCAGGCGCAGCTCGTCCTGCTCCCGCGGCGGGTTGTGAGCCATGCGTTCACGGGCCGAGCATACCGGCCGCAAAGCAGCGCGCAAGCGGGTGCGCCCCGGCCGCCCTCCGCCGATCCGACGAGCACCCGCGCGGCGCGGCGGCAAACCGTAGAATGAGCGCCGATGGCTCCCAAGCAACGGCAGATCCGAATCGAGCAGCGCGGCGGGCTCGAGGCGATCCAGGCGCTCGAGACGCGCTCCGACGAGGAGCTCGAGAACGAGACCAAATACAAGTCAGCGGCGCTCGCGATCCTCGGCGCGCGCGCGGCCGAGCGCTTCGACGCCGAGCAGGCCCGCGGCTACTTCCAGCGCGCGATCGCCGCGGCCCGCCCGCAGGAGCGGATGCAGCTGCGGCGCATGGCCGACGCCTCGCTGGCGCTCGCCGAACGGCGTGCGGGAGACCTCAAGAGCGCCGTCGAGCGACTCGGCCAAGCGCCGCCGACGGGCCGCCAGATGCTCGCGCTGCGCGCGATGGGGCTGCTGATGCCGCCCGCGTCGGCCGGGATCCTCGCGCGCATCCGCGGCATCCTCCTGATCGTCCTGCTGATCGTCGCGCTGCTCGCGGTCGGCCTCGGCCTCGTAGAGCTCGTATCGCTGCCCTTCGGCGGCATCGGTCTCGCCCCGGGCATCCTGCTCGGTCTGTTCGTCGTTATCGCCGCACTCGGCATCGCCGCAGCGATCGGGCGACGGCGCCGTGATCGCGCCAAGGCCGCCGCCGCGGGCTGAGCCCTTCAGGCTGCGCGCCTGTGCCTCGGCGGGGGCGCCGCGCACTACGCTTGCGGCTTGCCCGAGAGCGCCTCGATCTGCCTGCTCGTCAATCCCGCCGCCGGCGGCGGCAGGGCCGCGCGGCTCGCGCCGCAGGCCGAGCGCGAGCTGCGCGGGCACGGTCTGGGCGTGCGCCGGGTCGACACGCGCGACCTGCAACACGCGCGTGAGCTCGCCGTGGCGGGCGCACGCGCGGGCGAGACCGTCGTCGTGCTCAGCGGCGACGGCACGATCGGGGTGGTGGCGGAAGCGCTTCGTGCCGTCCCCGGGGCGGTGCTCGGCGTGCTTCCCGGGGGCCGCGGCAACGACCTCGCGCGCGCGCTCGGCGTCTCGCAGGAGCTCGAGCAAGCGTGCGCGACGATCGCCGGGGGCGTCGTGCGGGCGATGGATCTCGGCGAGGTTCTCGACGGCACGGGGCAGGCGCCGCCGGCCTTTGTCGGCATCGCCTCCGCCGGCTTCGACAGCGACGCCAACAGGATCGCCAACGAAGCGCCGTCGTGGCTTGGCAACCTCGTCTACGCCTACGGCGCCCTGCGCGCGCTGATCGCATGGCGCCCTGCGCGCTTCGAGATCGAGCTCGATCCACCGGGCGAGCGGCACAGCTTCCACGCCTACACCGTCGGCGCATGCAACTCGCGCTCCTACGGCGGTGGCATGCGCGCGGCTCCCGACGCGCTGCTCGACGACGGGCTGCTCGACGTGATCGTGCTCGAGCGCGTCAGCAAGCTTTCGTTCCTGACGAAGATCCTCCCGCGCGTGTTCAAGGGCACGCACGTGCAGGAGCCGTGCGTGCACGTGTTTCGCGCGCGCGAGGTCGCGATCGCGGCCGACCGTCCGTTCACGATGTACGCCGACGGCGATCCGATCGGCGAGCTGCCGCTGCGCGTGCGCGCGGTGCCCGGCGCCGTCCACGTGCTCGTGCCGGCCGGCACCGAAGCTGCACTTGCCGGCACCGACTCGGCCTTCGCCGGCCCGGTGCGCTGATGGCCGGCCCGCTCGCGCCGAAGCTCGCTCTCGCGCGCGGCGTCGCGGCGCTCTCGCGCATGCGCGGCGGCGGCGCCACGAGCGCCCCGGGCAAGGTGCTGCTGGCGCTCGACCGCGACGCGATCGCCTCACTCGGTGCGCGGCTGACCGACGGCAGCGTGCTCGTGTCGGCGACCAACGGCAAGACGACGACCGCGGCGCTCGCGGCGAGCGTGTTCGAGCAGGCCGGGATCTCGCTCGTGCACAACGCAGAGGGCGCGAACATGGCGGGCGGCATCGCCACGGCGCTGTTGACGGCGGCCCGTGCGCGTGAAGGCATCGCCGGCGAGCTGGGCCTGTTCGAGGTCGACGAGCTGTGGCTCGACGCCGTCGCCGCCCAGCTTCGCCCGCGCGCGATCCTGCTCGGCAACCTGTTCCGCGACCAGCTCGACCGCTATGGCGAGCTCGAGACGATCGCCGAGCGGTGGGCCGCCGACCTGCACAGCGAGCAGCTCGTGCTCAACGCCGATGACCCGCTGATCGCCGACCTCGGCCGCGAGCGTCCGGGAACGCTGTACTTCGGCGTCGAGGACGACTCGCTCGCGCTGGCCGGGATGGCGCACGCGGCCGACGCCAAGCACTGCCGCCGCTGCGGCGCCCCCTACATCTTCGACGCCGTCTACCTCGGACACCTCGGCCACTACCGCTGCCCGAGCTGCGGCCAGCAGCGACCCAAGCCGCAGGTGTGGGCGAGCGACGTCTCACTCGTTGGCGTCCGCGCGGCGCGCTTCACGCTGCACGCGCCCGCGGGCAGCGCGCAGGTGGCGCTCGCCCTGCCCGGGCTCTACAACGTCTACAACGCGCTCGCGGCCGCCGCCCTGGCGTGCGCGCTGGGCGTCTCGCTCGAGCACATCCTCGCCGGACTGCAGCAGACGCGAGCCGCGTTCGGGCGCGCCGAGACGATCGTGCTGAAGTCGGCGTCGAACGGCGCCGCCCCACGCGAGCTGCGCATCCTGCTCGTGAAGAACCCGGCCGGGGCCAACGAGGTGCTGCGCACGCTCGCGCTCGAGCCCGGAGAGCACGACGTGCTCGGCGTGCTCAACGACAAGATCGCCGACGGCCGTGACGTCTCGTGGATCTGGGATGCCGACTTCGAGCTGCTCGAAGGTCGCATCCGGCGCTTCACCTGCAGCGGCAGTCGCGCACCGGAACTGGCGGTGCGGATGAAGTACGCCGGGATCGATCCGGCGCGGATCGTGGTCGAGCCGGACCTCGGCGCGGCGCTGTCGCAGGCGGCAGCCGACCGCCCGGACGCGCTGACGCCGCTCTACGCGCTGCCGACGTACACGGCGATGCTCTCACTGCGCGAGCTGCTCGTCGCGCGCGGGGAGGCGAGCAGCTCATGGGCGTGAGCGAGGCTTCCCGCACGCCGGCCGAGGTGGTCTGGCACGAGCTCGAGTGCGGCTCCTACCGCGCCGACCTCGCGCTGTGGCGCGAGCTTGCAGACGAAGCCGGCGGGCCGATCCTCGACGTTGGCGCGGGCACGGGCCGGGTAACGCTCGAGCTGGCACGCGCCGGCCACGCGATGACGGCGCTCGACGGCGACCCGGCGCTGCTGGCGGCCCTGCGCGAGCGCGCGAGTGCGAACGCGCGAGTGCTTCCGATCGAGACGGCGCACGCCGACGCGCGCTCGTTCACGCTCGAGCGAGCGGACTTCGCGCTGTGCATCGTGCCGATGCAGACGATCCAGCTGCTCGGCGGCGCCGCCGGCCGGATGCGGTTCCTGCGCCGGGCGCGCGCGCACCTGCGTCCGGGCGGCGTGCTGGCGTGCGCGATCCTCGGCGAGCTCGACCCGTTCGACTGCTCGCAGAGCGGCATCGGGCCGGCGGCGGAGCAAGTCAAGCGCGACGGCCTGCTGTACGTCAGTCGCGCGATCCGCGTCGCCGAGAGCGAGGACACGGTCACGATCGAACGCGAGCGGCGGATCCTCTCCGGGCACGCCGAGCCGCCTAGCTGGCCCTTCCCGCGCGAGCACGACGGCGAGCAACACGACGGCGCGCGCGAGCGCAACGTGATCGAGCTCGACAGGGTCACGGTCGCGACGCTCCGGCGCGAGGGCGCCGAGGCGGGCCTGCGGCCGCTGCCCACGCGCGAACTGGCGCCGACCGACGAGCACGTCGGCAGCAGGGTGGTGATGCTCGGTGGCGCCTGAGCGTCCGCGTCTGCGCGTTGTACCCGGACCTGATGAACATCTACGCCGACCGCGGCAACCTGCTGATGCTCGAGCGCCGCTGTCAGTGGCGCGGGATCGACTTCCGCCTGGACACGAGCGGGCTCGGCGAGGCGCTCGACGCGGACGCGCACGACCTCTTCTATCTCGGCGGCGGCCAGGACCGCGACCAGCGCCTGTGCGCCGAGGATCTGCTCGCGACCAAGCGCGACGCGCTCGCCGAGGCGGCGGTACGCGACGCGGTCGTGCTCGGCATCTGCGGCGGCTACCAGCTGCTCGGTCGCTCCTACGCGCTCGGCGATGAGGAGATCGAGGGCGTTGGGCTGCTCGACGTGCGCACCGTGCGCGAGCCGGGACCGCGCCTGATCGGCAACGTCGCGATCGAGGTCGAGCTGAACGGGCGGCGCGTGCTGGCGGGCTTCGAGAACCACGGCGGGCGCACGACACTGGGCGCCGGGGCGGCGCCGCTCGGGCGTGTGCTGCGCGGTCGCGGCAACGACGGGCGCAGCGGCTTGGAGGGCGCGCGGCACGGCAACACGCTGGGCACCTACCTGCACGGCCCGCTGCTGCCGAAGAACGCGTGGTTCGCCGACTGGCTGATCGCCACGGCGCTCGGGATGGAGGAGGCCGAGCTCGAGCCGCTGGACGACGACCTCGAGCAGCAGGCGCATGCAGGCGCATGCCGCGCGGCCGGGCTCTAGCTCCGAGCAATCCGCGCCGGGCCGGCGGGCTCGTCGTCCGCAAAGTCGGCAATTGGGCCGCGGCGCCTCACCCAAGCTATCCGTAGGATCGAGGCCGTGGAGCTGTCGGAGTACCAACAACTGTCGCGCAGCACGGCGCATTACCCGCGCAACGAGTCGCTGACCTACCCCGCGCTCGGTCTGGCCGGCGAGGCGGGTGAGTTCGCCGACCACGCCAAGAAGGTGATCCGCGACGACGGCGGCGAGGTCACGCCGGAGCGTCGCGAGGCGATGGCCAAGGAGCTTGGCGACGTGCTCTGGTACGTCGCCCAGCTCGCCACCGAGCTCGAGCTCGAGCTCGAGCAGATCGCCCGGCAGAACCTCGAGAAGCTGCTTTCGCGCCAGCGCCGCGGCGTCCTGGCCGGCAGCGGCGACGACCGGTAGGCCGTCCCGTCCGAAAACTAGGAGGCCACGGCGAAGCGCTCGAAGCGCTGGGCCAGCCGGGCAGGCACCATCGCCCGCACGCGCACGCCCTCGGGCGTGTCCTCGCGGCTGACGTCGCCGGCGAGCTCGTGCAGCTCGGCGAGGCTGCCGCCGTCGGCGTAGGGAACGAGCAGCTCCAGGCGGCGCAGGGTGTGCGCGAGCTCCTGCTCGATCCGCTCGCCGAGCTCCTCCAGGCCCTCGCCGGTGACGCCTGAGACGAGCACGGCGTCGGGATGGCGCAGGCGCAGCTCGTCGCGCGCGTCCTGGTCGATCAGGTCGATCTTGTTGAGCACGAGCAGGCGCGGGCGATCGCCGGCGCCGATCTCCTCGAGCGTCTGCTCGACGGACTGCTGCATGATCTCGGCCTGCTCCTCGGGCGCGGAGGCGTCGAGCACGTGCGCGAGCAGGTCGGCGCGGCGCGTCTCCTCGAGCGTGGCGGCGAACGCGTCGACGAGCTGGTGGGGAAGCTTCGAGATGAAGCCGACGGTGTCGGTCACGAGGTGCTGGCGCCCTGACAGGCGCAGCGTGCGCGTGGTCGGGTCGAGCGTGTGGAACAGGCGGTCGCGCACGCCGACCTCGGAACCGGTGAGCGCGTTGAGCAGCGTCGACTTGCCGGCGTTGGTGTAGCCGACGAGCGCGATCGTCGGCAGCGAGGCGCGCTCGCGCTCGGCGCGCTGCACGGCGCGCGTGCCCTTGACGTGCTCGAGGCGGCGCTTGAGCGCGGCGATGCGGTCGCGGGCGAGACGGCGGTCGGTCTCGATCTGCGTCTCGCCGGGGCCCCTCGTGCCGATTCCGCCGCCGAGGCGCTCGAGGTGGGTCCACAGCCCGCGCATGCGCGCGAGGTTGTATTCGAGCTGGGCCAACTCGACCTGCAGCTTGCCCTCGGCGCTGTTCGCATGCGAGGCGAAGATGTCGAGGATCACGGTCGTGCGGTCGACGACGGGCAGGCCGACGGCCTCCTCCAGGTTGCGCTCCTGGCGCGCGGTCAGCTCGTCGTCGCAGGCGATCAGGTTGGCGTCGGCGGCGCGCGCAGCGGCCTTTGCCTCGGCGACCTTGCCGGGGCCGAGGTAGGTGTTCGGGTGCGGCGCTTCGCGGCGCTGGATCATCTCGCCGACGACGCCCACGCCGGCGGTGCGCAGCAGCTCGGCCAGCTCGGCGAGATCGTCGCCCTCGGCGAGCGCGGCCACGCAGAAGGCGCGCTGGCGCGCCCGCGCGGGCTGTCCGTTGGCGCCGTTGTAGGCGACGGCAGAGGCGGGCGCGGGCACGTGCCCGTTGGGCGAGGGCTGACTCTCGGCGTCGCCCTGGGCGCGGGCGGGCACGCTGCGGCTTCTTTGCATCTATGACTCAGTCTAGAGGCAGTCGGTACGCCCCTCGTGAAGGGATCGTTCCCCGCCGCCCGCCGTCATGCAGGACGGCGCCGTGCTCAGCGGGCGAGCGCGCCGAGGCGCTGCACAGCCTCGGCGATGCGCTCGTCGGGCGCGGTCAGCGAGATGCGGAACCAGCCCTCGCCGGCGGGGCCGTAGACGGACCCGGGCGTGATCACGACGGCGGCCTCCTCGAGCACGTGCTCGCAGTAGGCGGCTGAGCTCGAATAGCCCTCTGGAATGGGCGCCCACACGTAGATCGTGGCGTGCGGCGGGTGCACGTCGACGCCGATCTTGCGCAGCGCGTCGCAGACGAGATCGCGCCTGCGCCGGTACAGCGCGACCATCGAGGCGACCTCGACGTCGGCGTCGGGCGAGAGCGCGGCGACGCCGGCGAGCTGCACGGCCTCGAACAGGCCGGAGTCGATGTTCGTCTTCAGCCGCCAGTAGGTCTGCAGCGCGTCGGCGTTTCCGACGAGCACGGCGCAGCGCCAGCCGGTCATGTTGTAGCCCTTGGACAGCGAGAAGACCTCGATGCCGACCTCCTTGGCGCCGGGCGTGGCGAGGAACGAGGCGGGCTTGTAGCCGTCGAAGGCGATCTCGGAGTAGGCGTTGTCGTGCACGACGAGGATCTCGTATGCCCGGGCGAACTCGATCACGCGCTCGAAGAACCCCTCGGGCGCGAGCGCGCCGGTGGGGTTGTTGGGGTAGTTGATGTACATCAGCTTGGCCTTGCGCGCGACGTCCTCGTCGATCGCGCCGAGGTCGGGGGCGAAGCCGAGCTCGGGCTCGAGCGCCATCAGCACGGGCTCGGCGCCGGCCAGCCACGGACCGGCGGTGTAGACGGGGTAGCCGGGGTCGGAGGCGAGCGCGTAGTCGCCTGGGTCGAGGAAGGCGAGGTTGAGGTTGAAGATCGCCTCCTTGGCGCCGATCGCGGGGATGATCTCGCTCTCGGGGTCGAGCACGACGTCGAAGCGGCGCTCGTAGAAGTCGCGCACGGCGGCGCGGAAGTCGGCGCGGCCGCGGTTGGTCGGGTACTGGTGCGTGCCGGCCTCGGTCACGGCCTCCTGCATCGCCTCGACGATCAGCGGCGGCGTCGGGCGATCGGGGTCGCCGATGCCGAGGCTGATCACGTCGACGCCGGCTGCGCGCTTCTCGGAGATCTTGCGCTCCAGCTCAGCGAAGGCATACGGCGGAATGCGCTCAAGACGCTTGCTCGGTCTCATCCAGCTCCCTGGTCTCATTTTCTCTATCTGATTAATTAATTTGATGACGATCGACACGCGGATCGTCGCTGCGGCGCGCCGGTCACTCGCTCGCGCGCAGCTGCTCGAGAAACGGCTCGCTGAGCGTGCCGGCGAACACGGGCAGCGCCCAGCCTGACAGGTGCACGCGCAGGTCCGGGTCGACCTCGACCTCGAGCTCGCCGCCGTCGAGCACGACGATCACGTGCGCCGGTCGCGACGGCGGTCCGGGCGGGCGCCCGCCGGCTCCGGCGAGCAGATAGGCGACGGCGGCGCCGGTCGCGCCGGTCCCGGACGACAGCGTCTCCCCCACGCCGCGCTCGAAGATCCGGGCGCGGATCCGCGCAGGCGTGCCGGCTGCGTCGTCGCCGGGATCGAGCTCGGCGAACCACGACACGTTCGTGCGGTTGGGGAACTCGGGGTGGTCTTCGACGGGCGGGCCGACCAGCGGCAGGTCGAGCGAGTCGAGCTCGTCGACGTCGGCCACGCGGATCGCGCACTGCGGGTTGCCGATCGAGACGTGCTGGAAGCTCCACGTGTCAGAGGAATGCTCGGCCCCCGCGGGCGGGCCGTCGCCGAGGCGCAGCTCGGCGCTGCCGTCGGGCGGGCCCGAGGGGAAGTCGCGCGAGCTGAGCGACGCGTTGCCCATGTCGACGCGGCAGCTGTAGGGACCGGTGATCTGCGGGCTGATCGTGCCGGCGACCGTGTGGATCGAGAACTCGTCGAGCTCGGTCCAGCCGCGGCGGCGCAGGTAGAGGATCGCCTCGCGCGCGCCGTTGCCCGACAGCTCGGCCTCGGAGCCGTCGGGGTTGAAGATGCGCAGATCGGCGACGTGCGCCGGGTCGGCCGGCGGGGAGAGCTCGAGCACGCCGTCGGCGAACACGCCGAAGTGCCCTTCGCAGAGCAATCGCACGCGGGGCGCCGTCAGCTCGAACGGGAGCTCGTCGCGCTCGACGATCAGGTAGTCGTTGCCGAGCGCCTGCCACTTCTCGAATCTCATCCGGCGGCGGAGTCTTTCATCCCCAGGATCTCGGCGGCCACGTCGTCCGCCGAACGACCGGTCACGTCGATCGGCAGCACGCCCGCGAGCTTGCGCATCCAGGCGAGCTGGCGGCGCGCGTAGTTGCGCGTGCGGCGCTTCATCGTCTCGACGTCGCCCGCGAGCAGCTGCTCGAAGCCGAGCGCCTTGCGCGCGGTCTCAGACGCCCCGGCGGCGTTCGCGTGCAGCACCTCCTCGCGCGCGCCGGCGGCCACGATCTCATCGACGCGCGCGTCGATCCGCGCGTACAGCGCCTCGCGCTGCATCGTCAGCCCGGCGAGCAGCGTCGGGTGGCGCAGCTCGGAGCTCCACAGCTGCGACGGCCCCTCGGGCGGTTCCAGCTCGCCCGCTTCGAGCGCCTCCAGCGCGCGAATCGTGCGGCGGGCGTTGCTCGGGTCGATCTCCTCGGCCGCCCACGGCGCGCGCCGGGCCAGCTCAGCGTGCAGCGCCTGCGGGCCCTGCTCTTGCAGCTGCGCCGTCCAGCGCTCGCGCGCGCCCGGCGGCGGGGCGGGGCGCAGGTCGAGATCGGCCAGCGCGGCCCGCAGGTAGAGCCCCGTCCCTCCCACGACGATCGGTCTGCGCCCGGCGGCGAGCAACGCGTCGATCTCGGCGTGCGCCAGGCTCGACGTACTCGCCGACGCTGAACGTGGCGTCGAGCGGCAGGAAGGAGACCATCCGGTGCTCGAGCGCTCTCTGCTCCTGCGCGGAGGCGACGCCGGTCAGCGTCTCGAGGCCGGCATAGACCTGCAACGCGTCTGCCGAGACGGCGACTGGGTCCTCGCCCCGCGCGCGCAGGCGCTCGGCGAGCGCGACGGCAACGGCGGTCTTGCCGATCGCGGTCGGGCCGAACAGGGCGATGATCCGCGGCGGCGTTGCTCGCGAGGCGCTCACCCGGGCAGTATCGCGATGACACTGCGCGGAGCATCTCGCCGGCCGTTTTGAGCCGACCTGGAGGCGTTCTAAGGTAGTTGCATGGCGAACGAAAGCACGCGCGAGCTGCCTTCGTCGCTCGTGCTGCTGATGGCTGTCGCCTGTGGCGCTGCCGTGGCGAACCTCTACTACGCCCAGCCACTGCTGAGCACGATCGCACACGACTTCTCGGTCTCAGACGGCACGGCCGGCCTGCTCGTGACCGCCTCGCAGGTCGGTTACGCGGTCGGCTTGGTGCTGCTCGTGCCGCTCGGCAACCTGCTCGAGCGCCGGCGCTTGATCACGGGCATCCTGCTGGTCACGGCACTCGGCCTGGCCGCCACGGCGGCCGCACCGAGCTTCAGCCTGCTGGCCGCTGCGCTGCTGATCGTCGGCCTCACGTCAGTCGTCGCGCAGATCCTCGTGCCACTAGCGAGCACGCTTGCCGCCGAGGCAGAACGCGGCCGCGTAGTCGGCAAGGTGATGAGCGGGCTGCTGATCGGGATCCTGCTTGCGCGAACGGCGAGTGGGTTGCTCTCGCAGCTCGGCGGGTGGCGGCTGGTGTTCGGCATCTCGGCCGCGTTGATGGTCGCGCTGAGCCTCGTACTGCGCGCGAGGCTGCCGCGCGTGCTACCGACGACCGACCTTTCCTACCCGGCCCTGCTGCGGTCGATCGGCGCGTTGATCGTCGAGCAGCCGACGTTGCGCGTGCGGATGGCCTACGGCGCGCTGCAGATGGGCCAGTTCAGCGTGCTGTGGACCACGATCGCCTTTCTGCTCGCCGGGCCCCCCTACGACTACGGCGATGCGACGATCGGGTTGTTCGGGTTGGTCGGGCTCGGCGGCGTGCTTGCGGCGCAGGTGGCAGGGCGCATGGCCGACCAGGGGCGCCACCACCGCTCGACGGGCGTGTTCTTTGCGACGATGTTGATCTCATGGGCCGCGATCGCGGCCGGCCGATCGTCCTTGGCGCTGTTGATCGTCGGGATCGCGACGCTCGACCTCGGCGTGCAGGGCGCCCAGATCACCAGCCAAAGCGTTATCTACTCGCTCGATCCAGCCGCGCGCAGCCGCTTGACGACGGCGTACATGACAACCCTGTTCGCGTCGGCCGCCGCCTTCTCGGCGCTGGCCTCGGCGATCTACGACGCCGGCGGCTGGGACGCCGTGGCGGCGCTCGGCGGCGGACTGGCGGCGGCAGGCGTCGTGCTCTGGGCACTCGAGCAGCTGCTTGCCAGACGCGGCAGGCCGGCGCATCCACCGCCGCCGCTGCCGGAGACTCGCTGAGCCGCCGGGCGAGACGCTAGAGCGCGGGGTGCTTCCGTGACGTAGGGTGTGCGTCGTGAAGATCGACGGCGCCACGGCGCTCTTGACGGGAGCCACAGGGGGCATCGGGCAGGCGATCGCGCGTGCCCTCCACCAGCGAGGCGCGAAGCTGATCCTCAGCGGACGGCGCGTCGACGTGCTCGAGCCGCTGGCGGCCGAGCTCGGCGCCCGCGCGCTGGCCGTCGACCTGTCGAGCCCGGCCGAGATCGACCGCATGGTGCGCGAGGCAGGCGAGATCGACATCCTCGTGGCCAACGCCGCGCTGCCGGCCTCGGGGCGCCTGGAGTCCTTCTCGATCGAGCAGATCGACCGCGCGCTGAACGTCAACCTGCGCGCCCCGATCGTGCTCGCGCACGCGCTCGGCCCGCGGATGGTCGAGCGCGGCAGCGGCCACCTGCTGTTCATGTCCTCGCAGGCCGGCAAGGCCGCCTCCCCGGGAACCTCGCTGTACACAGCATCGAAGTTCGGCCTGCGCGGCTTCGCCGCCTCGCTGCGCGCCGATCTGCACGGGACCGGCGTCGGCGTCTCGACGATCTTCCCCGGCTTCATCAGCGACGCAGGCATGTTCGCCGAGGCCGAAGTCAAGCTGCCGCCGGGCGTCGGCACGAAGACCCCCGAGGACGTCGCCGACGCCGTCGTCAAGGCGATCGAGCACGACCGCGGCGAGATCGGCGTCGCGCCGCTGCCGTTTCGCGCGACCACGCTGTTCGCGAGCCTCGCACCGGAGTTCGCCGCCCGCGTCACACGCAAGATCGGCGGCGAGGACATCGCGCGCGAGATGGCCGAGGGCCAGCGCGAGAAGCGCTGAGCCCGCGCACACGCCGCAACCGCTGAGAACGTTTGTCCACGTCTACCCCGGTTCGTAATCGAGCCTACTGGCCACGTCGAGCCAAGGGTTGATGAAGACTGACCGGGGGCAGCCTTACGAGACAAGGCCGGGCAACGCGTCGTGGCTCTGCCGCGGCGACTTCGACCGCGAACGCATGCTCGACATGGAGCAGCGCGTCCGCCCCGTGAGACAGCGGACGCTGATGATCCTCGCGATCGCGCTCGTCGCCGCGAGCCCGTGGCTCGGCTGGTGGCCGGCGCTGTTCCTGATCCCGGCCGCGATCTTCTTCGGGCTCGCCGACAGGCTGATGCCGCGCGTGGCGAAGCCCGAGCTGCTGATGTTCGGCGCCTGGATCGCGAGCGGCCTCGTGATCGGCGGCGCCGTGGCGCTGAGCGGCGGCGCCGAGCAGCCGACGCTTTCCTGGATGGCGATCCCCGTGATCACGCTCAGCTCGCGCTTTCCGATGCGCGGCGTCGTCGCAGGCGTGGCCGTCAACATCGCGATCCTGCTCGCCGTCGCCTTCGGCGTCAATGCCCACGGAGTGATCGCCAACCCGGTGCTCGTGATCGCCCCCGTCGCGCTGCTGCTGTCGGTCGCCGTCCTCTCCACGCCGCTGATGCGCTCGGACATCCAGCACCGCAGCGACGCCGTGATCGACCAGCTCACCGGGATGCTCAACCGCAACGCGCTCAGCACACGCGTGCTCGAGCTCACCCAGCAGTCGGCGATGACCGGCGACGCGGTCGGCATCATCATCGGCGACCTCGATCACTTCAAGGACATCAACGACACGCGCGGGCACTCGGTCGGCGACGTCGTGCTCAAGGACGTCGCCTACCACCTGCGCAAGCAACTGCGTGCCTTCGACCTCGCCTACCGCCTCGGCGGCGAGGAGTTCTTGATCCTGCTGCCCGGCTCCGACCTCGCGCAGTCGGCCGAGCTCGCCGAGCGGCTGCGCTCGAGCATCTCGCACAGCAGCCTCGGCGGCGGCGTCGCCGTGACGATGAGCTTCGGCGTCGGCGCCTCGCGCAACGGCGAGCGCTTCGACTACAGCGCGGTCTTCAAGATGGCCGACGCCGCGCTCTACCGCGCCAAGGGCAACGGCCGCGATCAGGTCTGCCTGTCCGAGCCGCTTGCCGCGCAGCCGCGCGGCGTCCCCGCCGTCGCCTAGCTCGCTCAGGCGCCGACGCGGGCGAGCAGCAGCTCCTCGCCGGCCAGCGTCTGGCTGCTCGCCGAGTCGATCCGCACCTGCGTCAGCTCTCCCGGCGCCGCCAGGCCCGAGAAGTTGACCACTTTGTTGTGGCTCGTGCGCCCGCGCAGACGATCCGGATCGGTCCGCGAGACGCCTTCCACGAGCACCTCCAGCGTACGCCCGACGAAGCGCTGCGCCCGCTCGCGAGCGCGGCGCTGGACGACCTCCAGCAGCCGCTCCATGCGCTCGACCTTGACCGGGTGCGGAACCCGGCCGTCCTCGATGTTCGCCGCCTCGGTACCCCGGCGCGGCGAGAAGACGAACGTGAAGGCCGCGTCGTAGGCGACCTCCTCGGCCACCTCCAGCGTCTGCGCGAAGTCCTCCTCGGTCTCGCCCGGGAAGCCGACGATGATGTCCGTGCTCAGCGCCACATCCGGAACGTGCTCGCGGATCGTCGCCACGCGGTCCATGTAGCGGCGGCGGTCGTAGGTGCGGCGCATCGCCTTGAGAATCCGCGACGAGCCCGACTGCAGCGGCAGATGGATGTGCTCGCACACGCTCGCGTAGCTCCGCGTGCGCGCGGACCACGTCCTCGCGCATGTCCTTCGGGTGCGGGCTCGTGTAGCGGATCCGCTCGATCCCCTGCACCGCGTCGATCTCCTGCAGCAGACCCGCGAACGTAGGGCGGTCCTGCAGGTCGCGCCCGTAGGAGTTCACGTTCTGCCCGAGCAGCGTCACCTCGCGCACGCCATCGGCGGCCATCGCCTGCGCCTCCGCCACTAGCTCGTCGAGCGGGCGGCTGACCTCACGCCCGCGCGTCGACGGGACGATGCAGTAAGAGCACGCGCAGTTGCAGCCCACGCTGATCTGCATCCAGCCCTGGAACGGTCTCGCACGGTGCGCCGGAAGGTGGCCCGTGAAGCCCTCGAACTCGAAGTAGCCCTGAGCAGTCAGCGAGTCGCTCGTGAGGAACTCCGCCAGCTTGTGCACCTGCCCCGGCCCGAATGCCACGTCGACGAACGGGAAGCGCTCGAACACCTCCTCCTTGACCGACTGCGCCCAGCAGCCGCCCACGCCCACGATCCGCTCCGGCTGTTCGCGCTTGAGCTTGCGCGCTTCGCCCAGGTGCGTGATGAAGCGGCGGTCCGCCGTCTCGCGGATCGAGCACGTGTTGAACAGGATCAGGTCCGCCTCCGCGCGCTCCGGCGCCTCGCTGTAGCCCAGCGACTCGAGCATGCCCTTCATCCGCTCCGAGTCGTGCTCGTTCATCTGGCAGCCGAAGGTCGTGACGTGGTAGCGGGGCATCACGCCGATCAGACCTTCGCCTTGTCGGCGAACCGCTGGCGAGCTGCTTGCCGGGACACGCCGAGAGCGAGCGCTATGTTGTTCCACGACCTGCCGTGAGCTCGGGCAACGAGAACGGCCTCTCGCAACCGGGCGTCGTCTACCCGCACTACCTCAGCCGCGGTTGCGATCGCACGGAGATCGTCGGTGCCTTCGACCCCGGCGGTCTCCGGATCCAACGAGTCGGCGAGCTGCTCGAAGCGACTGGCAGCTCGCTCGATTTCCTCGTCTGTGTGTCGGGGCATGGTCACCTCATCCGAGCAAATTGTAGAACTTGCGTCGTAGCGGTTGGGCGTGGATGACAACCGAATCATCACCATCGATGTCGAGGACGCCGATCTCGAGCAGCGCTCCGTCAGTCGCTGGGCCGATCAACATGACCAACTCGTCCTCAAGGCGCACCCTTCTCATCGTGTTACGCACGGCGTGCCATATGTCTGCGTCGGCGACGCCATGCTTTCGCGCTGGCCCGCCTATTCGCAGCATCTAGACAATATAGCTTGTCTAGCACGTATCGTCCGCACGCTCCCCGGGGGCTAGGCGATAAATCACCATCGGATTGCCTCCGATTGGCTTCCTGCTGGTCGGTTCCGGGCCGCCATCATTTCGCCGAGACGTCCCGGGCCGCCGTCTAGCAGCCAACCCGACTTCTACTCGACGCGCCGGTCCTAACCGGACGCGGCTAGCGCACAGCCGCTCTTGTTCGGTTCAGGCGGCAGCCACCGCAGCAACCGCCGGTTCACTCGCGATCGGCGCAGGAACATCCTTGTCCCGATCGATCGGCGTGACCAGATCGCGGTTGACGCCGAGCGCGGCGTAGATCTGGGTTTCGATCTCCTTCGCCATCGCCGGGTTCTCGTTGAGGTGGGCCTTCGCGTTGCCGCGGCCCTGGCCCAGGCGGTCCTTGCCGTAGGAGAAGAACGAGCCCGACTTGGAGACGATGTTGTGCTCCAGGCCCAGGTCGATCAGGCAGCCCGCCGTCGAGATGCCCTTGCCGTACTCGATGTCGAACTCCGCCTGGCGGAACGGCGCCGCGACCTTGTTCTTGACGACCTTCACGCGCACGCGGTTGCCGACCGCCTCGGTGCCGTCCTTGAGCGTCTCGATACGGCGGATGTCGAGGCGCTGGGAGGCGTAGAACTTCAGCGCCCGCCCGCCCGGCTGCGTCTCCGGCGAGCCGAACATCACGCCGACCTTTTCGCGGATCTGGTTGGTCAGGATGCACAGCGTCTGCGTGCGGTTCAGGTTGCCCGCCAGCTTGCGCATCGCCTGGGACATCATCCGCGCCTGCGCGCCGACCGTCTGGTCGCCCATCTGCCCCTCGAGCTCCACCCGCGGCGTCAGCGCCGCGACCGAGTCGATCGCGACCACGTCGACCGCGCCCGAGCGCACGAGCATGTCGGCGATCTCAAGCGCCTGCTCGCCGTAGTCCGGCTGGGAGACGAGCAGCTCGTCGATGTCGACGCCGATCTCCTTGGCGTACAGCGGGTCCATCGCGTGCTCGGCGTCGATGAACGCGCACACGCCGCCCAGCTTCTGCGCCTCGGCGAGCACGTGGTAGATCATCGTCGTCTTGCCCGAGGACTCCGGGCCGAACACCTCGACGATGCGCCCGCGCGGGACGCCGCCGATGCCCAGCGCGAGGTCGAGCGACAGCGCGCCCGTCGGGATCGCGTCGCAGCGCACCTGCGCGCCCTCGTCGCCCATCCGCATGACCGTGCCCTTGCCGAACTCGCGCTCGATCTGCGTCAGCGCGCCCTGAAGGGCGGCGTCGCGCGCCTTGGCTGCCTTCTCGTCGTCGGTCACGGGCATGGTCTTACTCCTCCGGGTCGGGATGGATCGACAAAGCTAGAGATCGCGTCGGACGGAACGTCTGTTCGCTTTGCCGCCGTTCCGAACCGAGTTCTCGGGCCTTTGGCGCCGCCGTTCGTCCACCGCCGCCACGGCCGCTTCACCCGCGCCTGCCGCGCCGACGATGAGGTGAGCACCCCACCTCTCGCACGAACATCGGAGACCCCCCCTTGCCCGCCGCCGGTCGCACCCCTCGCTCCTCGACCCTCCCCTCCGGCAGCCACGCGCCGCCCCGCGGCTCGGTGCTGCTGTCCCTCGCGATCCTGCTCGCGGCGCTCGCCGCGCTACTGGTTGGCCCCGCCCTGTCGCTGGCCAAGAGCACCACGGGCCGCTGCTCCCCGGCCTCCAGCCACGCCAAGCAGCGCGCGCACACCTGCACCGGACGCGGCCACACCGGCAATACGCACGCCAAGGTCAAGCGCCACCACGCCAAGCATCATCATTCGATCAACAAGAAGAAGGCCCAGCACGGCTCGGGTCAGGCCGTCGCAGCGGCGCCCAAGCCCGCCACCTGCGAAGACCGCTCACGGCCGGTGAGCGAAGGCGGAGGCTCCTTCTCCTGCGCCAACGGTGCGGAACCGGTCTGTGCGGGCGGCGCCCTGCCGACCCTCTCGAAGAACGGCGCCAAGCTTCTCTGCCCTGTGCCCCTTGCCTCCCGCACGGAATGGAGCGAAGCCGAATGCGAAGACGGCAGCCCGCCCGAACGCGCCGGCGACGGCAACTTCGCCTGCGAAGACGGCTCGCAGCCGGCCTGCGCCGACGGCTCGACGCCGAGCTTGTCCGACGACGGCTCGATGCTCGTCTGCCTCGTTCACGGCGCGGCTCCTCCGTCAGCCGGCGGAGAAGCTGAAGAAGACGAAGAAGAAGCGGAAGGCAGCGCCGAAAGCGCCAGCGCCGCGAGCGCCTCGTAGCGAGCGCCCTGCGGCTCGAGCCACGAGCGGTACAGCACGACCGCGCTCGGCGTGAACGACAGCTGTGGCGTCGGCGGCAGGAACGGGCCCGGCGCATCGGCCTCGTGTGTCCCGCGTCGCCTCTCGCCCGGCGCGCTCTGCCCGCCTGACCTGCCCGGCTTGCCGCGCCCGATCCGTGCGACCGTCACGTGCGCGCGAAAGCGCCTGCGGTCGGGCTCCCAGGAGATCGCCGCCGCGATCGTCTCGACGACGGCATGCTGCAGGCGCTCGAGCCAACCGCCCTCGCCGTCGCCGATCTCGAGCGCCAGCGAGCGTGGGTTGCGCGGCGGCAGCCACAGCGGTGCGCCCAGCGAGAGCTCGCCCGCCGGCGGCGCCTGACACTGCTCGAGCGCCGCCGCCAGCACGTCCATCTCCGCCACCGGGCGGCTGCCGAGGAAGCACAGCGTGACGTGCATCGTCTCCGGCGTCGAGCAGTCGCAGCTTCGCCCCGTCGGCCACGCCGGCCGCGCCGCGCAGCGCGCCCGAGACCTCGCGCGCCCACGAGGCGAGCTGCTCGCGCACCGCCGCCGGCGGGTCGACCGCCGCGAACAGCCGCGCCGTCGCTCCGCGCGGCATCGGGGCTAGAGGGGCCGACGGCGCTCGTCGATTCGAGCGCACGCAGCAGCATGTGCATCGCCACGGTGCTCGCCCGATCGCGCACGTCGGCGCGGCCGCCCGGGCAGGTTGACCGAGCGCGTCATGCTCGCCTCTCCCGGCCCGGCGATGCTCAGCCAGACGAGCCCGACGGGCTTCTGCTCGCTGCCGCCGCCGGGCCCGGCGATGCCGGTGATGCCGACGCCGATCTCGGCCTGCAGGCGCTCGCGCGCGCCCGCAGCCAGCGCTTCGGCGACCTCCCGCGAGACCGCGCCATGCTCTCGATCAGCTCCGGGTCGACGCCGGCGAGCGCGACCTTCGCCTCGTTGCTGTAGACGACGAGGCCGCCCTTCACGTAGTCCGAGGACCCCAGCCCGGTCGGTCAGGCGCGCGGCGAGCAGGCCGCCGGTGCACGACTCGGCGGTCGCGATCGTGTGGCCCTGTCGCGCAGCGCCTGCGCGACGAGCTCGTCGATCGTGCTGCCGTCGGTCGAGAACAGCGTGTCGGCGTGGCGCTCTGAGACAGGCTCGCCGAGCGCGTCGTAGGCGTCGCTGCCGCGTCTGGCTCGTAGCGCGTGACGACCTCGATCTCGCCCCGTTTCAGGCACGTCGTGACCTCGAGGCGCTCGAGCTCGATCGCCCTCGCGCTCGGCCACGCGCAAGCGTCTCGGCGATCTCCGACTCGGGCATGCCGAACAGCCGCAGCGTGCGCTGCTCGTACGTCGTCGCGCCGCCCAGCGCCGCTTTCAGCGCGTCCGTCGCGACCGCCTGCTGCCACATCGGCTGAAGCTCGCGCGGCGGGCCCGGGCAGCACGACGATCGTCGGCCCCTCGCCGGGGCTCCGTCGGCACCCTCGCGCGGCGGCACGACGAGACCGGGGGCCGTGCCGACCGGCTCGAGCACGGTCGCGCCGTCGGGGATCGTCGCCTGCTTGCGCGTGCCCGCTTCGATCGCGCTGCACGTCGAGGTTCGGCCAGCGCTTGGCGAGCGGCTCGACGATCTTCGCGATGCGTCCGCTCGAGCGCCTCGTCGAGCACCATCTCGCGGCCCTGGAAGCGCCCGACGACCTCTGCCGTGAGGTCGTCGGCCGTGGGCCCGAGGCCGCCGCTCGTGATCACGAGGTCGAAGCCCTCGCCCGGCCATGAACGCGCAGCGCGTCGCGCATGTCCTCGCGGGCGGTCGCCGACGATCTGGATGCAGGCGAGATCGACGCCGAGCTCGCGCAGGCGATCGGACAGCCACGGGCCGTTGCGGTCGCTGACGCGGCCGCTCAGCACCTCGGTGCCCGTGACGACGATGCCCGCGCGTGCGCTCACGAGACGTCATTTGCACGTCGGCAGGCTGCCGAGCGTCAGCCGCTTGCGGCCGGCCTTCGTGATCGAGTAGCCGATCGCCTGGCTCGAGGCCGGCACGGGGCGTTCGTGCCCGTCGACGAACATCGTCACGGAGCTGTTGCCGAGCGTGATCTCAAAGCGGTGGGCGTGGTAGGTCGGGGTGCGCGTGCCGGCTGCAGTTCTTCGCCGGCGATCACGCTTGCGGCCGTTGTCGCCGATCAGGCACACGTAGACGGGCGCGGTGGCGTGCAGCGAGAGCGCCACGATCGAGCTGCTGCGAGCGAGCGCCCGACGTCCGCTTTCGCATGTTTGCCGGCGTGCGTCTTGGACGTGTTCTTTGATGATTTAGAGGGGGATCGGCCGGTGGTTTTCGAGGACGAGCCCGATCCACCGCCTTTGCCGATCAGCCCGACGATCAGCAGCACGATCAGCACGACCACGACGCCGACGATCGCGAGGTAGCCGCGCGAGGGCCGCCACGACCGCCGGCACGACCGCCTCCGCCGGAGCGACCGCGACCGGCGCGCTCGGGCCGCGAGACGATCGGCTCGAGCGATGCGTCGCTCGGGTTTTCGTTGTGCAGGCGGTACTCCTCGACGAGCGCCTTGCCGTCGAGGCCGAGCGCCTGGGCGTATGTGCGCAGGAAGCTCTTGACGAACGTCGGGCCTGGCAACAGGCCCCACTCTTCGTTCTCCAGCGCGCGCAGGTACTTCGCGCGGATCTTCGTCTTGGCCTCGATCTCGGAGACATCGATGCGCGCGCGCATACGCGCGTCGCGTAGCGTTTCACCGATCTCGGGCATATCGGCTAGAGAGGCTAGTCGCTCGGGGGGCCCGCGGCGGACTCGGCGGGCTCGGCGTCGCCGGCCAGCGCGGCGAGCACGCGCGGCAGGTCGGCCTCGGTGATCAGCACCTGGCGGGGCTTGGATCCCTCATAGCCGGAGATCACGCCGCGGCGCTCGAGCATGTCGATCACGCGGCCGGCGCGCGTGTAGCCGAGGCGCAGCCGGCGCTGCAGCATCGAGGTCGAGGCCGTCTGCATTTCGGCCACGAGGCGGATCGCGTCGCCGAGCAGCGGGTCCTCGTCGGGATCGAACTCGTCGGGGCCCGACTCGGGCGCCTCGGGCTCGACCTCCTCGAGCAGCTCCTCGCGCAGCTCCGGCTCGCCCTGGCGGCGCCACAGTCGAGGTCAGCTTCGCGATCTGGCGCTCGTCGATGTAGGCGCCCTGGATGCGCTGCAGGCGCGAGCTGCCGACCGGGCTGAACAGCATGTCGCCCTGGCCGAGCAGCGACTCGGCGCCGTTCTGGTCGAGGATCACGCGCGAGTCGGTCTGCGAGGAGACCGAGAAGGCGATCCGCGAGGGCACGTTCGCCTTGATCATGCCCGTGATCACGTCCACGCGCGGGCTCTGCGTGGCGAGCACGAGGTGGATGCCGACGGCGCGCGCCTTCTGCGCGAGGCGGATGATCGAGTCCTCGACGTCGGCCGGCGCGACCATCATCAGGTCGGCGAGCTCGTCGATCACGCAGAGGATGTAAGGCAGCGGCGCTTCTGCCGCGCTTGGCGCGCGATTTGTTCAGCTCGATCAGGCTGCGCGTGCGCGCCATCGACATGATCCCGTAGCGGGGCTCCATCTCCTTGACGAGGTTCTGCAGCGCGTTGGCCGCCATCCGCGGGCTCGTGATCACGGGCGTCAAGCAGATGCGGGATCGACTCGTAGTGGTTGAGCTCGACCTGCTTGGGGTCGACCAGCACGAGGCGCACCTCGTGCGGGCTCGCGCGCAGCAGCACGCTGGAGAGCATCGCGTTGATCGCGCCCGACTTGCCGGCGCCCGTCGTGCCGGCGACGAGCAGGTGCGGCATCTTCGCGAGGTCGGCGCCGATCGCCTTGCCGGCGACGTCCTTGCCGAGCCACACGGTCAGCGGCGACCAGTCCTTGGGCGGCTCCTGGAAGACGTCGCCGAGCCGGACGATCCGCCGGTGCAGCGTTGGGCACCTCGACGCCGACCGCCTGCTTGCCGGGGATCGGCGCGAGGATGCGGATGTCGGTGGCGGCCAGCGCGTAGGCGAGGTCGTCCTTCAGCTGCGCGACCTTGGCGACCTTCGTGCCCGGCGCCAGGCGCAGCTCGTAGCGCGTGATGTGCGGGCCGGCGACCGTGCCGATCACCTTCGCCTGCACGCCGAAGTGCCCGAGCGCCTCGACCAGGCTGCTCGCGGTCTGCGCCTGCCCGGCCGTGTCGGGGCGCGTCTGCTCGCCGGTCGAGCGCGTCAGCAGCTTGCTCGCGTCGGGCAGCTGCCAGACGAAGTCGGGGTCGTCGGTGACGACGTCGCGCAGGCGGCCCTGCGGCGTCAGCTCGGACGGCATCGGTGCGCGCCACGCCGGTGACTGTCCTCGTCGAGCGTCGGTGGCGTCGGCGGGCTCGAGCTCGCCGTCCGGCACAAGCGCCTGTGCGGCGTCCTGCTCGCCGGCGCCGTCGGCCTGCGAAGGGGCACCGTCCGCGTCGAGGCCGTCGGGGCGCTCCTGCGCGGGGCCCTCGACGTGCGTCGCGCGCACGATCAGCTCGTGCCCCTGCGGGTCGGGCGGCTGCACGGGCGCGCCGCCGGCGAACCCGTCGAGCTCGAAGCCTTCGGGTGAAGTGTCTCGGTCGTCCTGCTCGCCCGCTGCGCCGTAGCCCGGTGGCGCTCGGACAGCGCGCGCATCATCCGCGTCGTTTCGGCCACGCCGCTGCCGGTCGCGCGCAGCGTGCCGCCGAGCGAGGCGCCGGTGACGAGGATCGCGCCGACGAGCAGCAGGAAGACGACGAGGATGCCGACGCCGACGTCCTGCACGAGCCGGTGCGCGAGCTGGAACAGCGCTGCGCCGACCACGCCGCCGTGGGACTGCATGAAGGCCGAGCTCCAGGCGGCTTCGGTGCGTGCTGGGCGCTGGAGCTGACGCCGAGCGTGCCGGCGGCGAGCGCGAGCGTGATCCCGGCGAACAGGCAGATCGCGCCGATCGTGCGCGGGTCGCGCGGCAGCGGGCGCCCGGCAGGCAGCACTTCGCGCAGCAGGAGCGTGCCGCCGGAGCCGACGAGCGCGAGCGGCACGAGCACGCGGGCACGGCCGAGCGTCCAGCCGAAGCGCGACCGCGAGGCCGTGGCCGGCGCGGCCCGCCGTCCCAGCCGCCCCACAGCACGAAGCCCATGAACACGCCGACGCGCGACGAGCGCCAGGCCGAGCACGTCGCGCCCGCGCTGGTCGAGCGGCGCCGAGCCGCGCGCAGACCCTGCGGCAGCAGCGAGTCCGAGCAGCGGCAGCGCCGGCGCGTGGCTTGGCTCGGCGGGTGCTCGCGCGCGTGCGCGTCTTGGCGCGCGAGCTCGAGCGAGCCCGCGAGGAGCGCGCAGGGGCGCGCTTGCGTGTGCTTGGCATCCAGCCCGACTTCGACGCCGAGTGCCCGGAACCTCCCCGCCGCGCTTCGCATCTACGCGTTCTGGCCTTACCATCGCTTTAGTGCCCGTCGATACATAAAGACGATGAACGACTTCTCCCGCGCACCACGAGTCCTCGTCGTCGAGGACGACGAGGACATCGCCCAGGCGCTCCAGCGCTCCCTGCGGATGGAGGGATACGAGGTGCGCGCCGCGCCCGACGGCCCGAGCGCGCTGGAGAACGGGCGCTCGTTCGCCCCCGACCTCGTGATCCTCGACCTCGGCCTGCCCGGCCTCGACGGCGTCGAGGTGGCAAAGACGCTGCGCGCCGAGGACGACGTGCCGATCCTGATCCTGACCGCGCGCGACGCGCTCGAGTCGCGCGTCGAGGGCCTCGATGCGGGCGCCGACGACTACCTGGTCAAGCCCTTCGAGCGCCAGGAGCTGCTCGCGCGGATGCGCGCGCTGTTGCGCCGGCGCCCGCCGCGCGGCTCGGCGCCGCTGCGCGTCGGCGACCTGTCGCTGAACGTCGACACGCACGAGGTCGTGCGCGGCGAGCGCACAGTCGATCTGACCCAGCGCGAGTTCGAGCTGCTCGAGTACCTGATGCGCAACGAGCGCATCGTGATCTCGCGCCAGCGCCTGCTCGACGAGGTCTGGGGCTACGACCCGTTCTCGACGACGAACACGATCGAGGTGTTCGTCTCGAACCTGCGCCGCAAGCTCGAGGCCGAGGGCGAGCCGCGCCTGCTGCACACGATCAGGGGAGCCGGCTACGTCCTTCGCGCATAAGCTCCGCGGGTGCCCTGCGCCGCGCTCGCTGGAGCGCGTCTCGGCCGGCTTCGACCGGCTGCCGATCCGCGTGCGCCTGGCGGGCGTCTCGGCGCTGCTCACGTTCGTGATCCTGTGCGCCTTCGCCGTGGCGATCGGCTCGTTCACGGTCCACCGCATCCGCTCGGACTTCAACCGCCAGGTCAAAGACACGGCGAACCAGCTGCCGGTCGCAGCTGGACATCAAGGTCTCCCCCGGCAACGCGCGCCGCGCGGTGACGATCACGCCGGCGCTCGCCGCCTACGCCGGGCCCGGCGACCACGCGATCGTGCGCATCTTCACGCTCGGCGGCACGGTGATCTCCCAGGAACCGGCGAAAGCGCCTTCGCTGGGGACGCCGAGCACCGCGCTGAAGACGGTGCACGGCTACCGCACGATCAGCGTCGCCGGCATCGTGCGCCTGGCGAGCAGCGACGAGCCGATCGGCCAGGTGATCATCCAGTACGGGCGCAAGGTCTCAGACACCGAGGCGACGGTCGCGCGCGTCGAGCTGTTCCTGCTGTTCGGCGTGCTCGCCGGCACCGGGCTGGCGCTGCTCGCCGGGATGGCGATCGCGCGCCGCGCGATGGCGCCGATCGCCGCGCTGACGCGTGCGGCGGACGACGATCGCGCGCACGCGCGACCCCTCGCTGACGGTGCCCCAGCCGCTCGCCGACGACGAGGTCGCCGAGCTGTCGCGCACGCTCGAGGGCATGCTCCGCGAGCTCGACGCGGCGCGCGGCGAGACCGAGTCGATGCTCGCGCGCCAGCGGCGCTTCGTCGCCGACGCCTCGCACGAGCTGCGCACGCCGCTGACGAGCGTGCTCGCCAACCTCGAGCTGCTCGCCGAATCGCTGCAGGGCGACGAGGGCGAAGCGGCGCGCTCGGCGCTGCGCTCCTCGCAGCGCATGCGCCGGCTGGTCGCCGACCTGCTGCTGCTCGCGCGCACCGACGTCGGCCGCGTCGTGCCACGCGAGCCGTGCGACCTCGCACAGATCGTCGTCGAGGCGGCCGGCGAGCTCGGCCCGGTCAGCGAGCGAGCACGAGATCGAGCTCGACGTCCAACCCGCCGTCGTGCAGGCGGCGCGCGACGAGGTCCACCGCCTGACGATCAACCTGCTCGAGAACGCGCTGCGCCACACGCCGCCGGGCACGCGCATCCGTGTCTCGACCGCAGGCCGCCGACGGTCAGGCGACGCTGATCGTCGAGGACGACGGCCCCGGCGTCCCGCCGGAGCTCGCGCCGACGCTGTTCGAGCGCTTCGTGCGCGGCGCCGGCGATCGCGGCGGCTCCTTCGGCCTGGGCCTCGCGATCGTCAAGGCCGTCGCCGAGACCCACGGCGGCAGCGTCACGCTCGAGTCGCCCGCGCGAGGGGACCGGCGCGCGCTTCGTCGTGCGGCTGCCGGCGCGCGCGGAGACGGACCCAGCGGTCTCAGTCGCACCGCCGGTCGAGCCGGACGCTGCCGTGACCGCACGGAGCTGAAGCCGACTACCCGTCTAGACGGCCGAGAGGCAAGCGAGCCAAGGACGCAGGGAGCGTGGCGTGCGAAATAGCACGCGAGCGACCGAGGACGCCGGGTCGCGCCGCCTATCGGTCGTCTAGACCTCGACGACGACGGGCAGCACCATCGGCCGTCGCTTGAGGCGGTCGTAGACTAGCTTCGCCATGTCGTCGTGCAGCATGTCCTGCAGCGACGTCGACCTCGCGTGATCCTCGTCCTTGGCGGCGCGCTCGATCGTGTCCTCGACGGTCGCTGCGGATCTCCTCGATCAGCTCGTCGGCCTCGTCGAGGAACGGCACGCCGCGGAAGATCACCTCGGGATCGGCGACCGAGCGCCCGTCCTGCTCGGCGATCGTGACGACGACGATGAAGATGCCGTCGGCCGAGAGCATCCGTCGGTCGCGCAGCGCGACGTCGGCCATGTCGCCGATCTCGACGCCGTCGACGAAGATCATCCCCGACTGCTCGGGCGAGCCGAAGCGCGCGCCGCGCTCGTCGATGTCGAGCGGCAGGCCGTTCTCGCCCTGGAAGGTGTCCTCGGGCGCGATGCCGACGTCCTGCGCCGAGCTGCGCGTGCAGGCGCAGGCGCTTGAAGTCGCCGTGGAACGGCATCACGTAGCGCGGCTTGACGAGGTTCAGCATCAGCTTGATCTCCTCGGCGTAGCCGTGCCCGGAGGCGTGCACGGGCGCGTCGCGCGGCGTCACCACGTCGCAGCCGATGTGGTAGAGCCGGTCGATCGTCTCGTTCACGGCGCGCTCGTTGCCGGGGATCGGCGTGGCGCTGAGAAGACGACCGTGTCGCCCTCGCGCAGCTCGACCTGGCGATGGTCGCGGTAGGCCATCCGCCGCAGCGCCGAGAGCGGCTCGCCCTGGGAGCCGGTCGAGATGATCACGACCCGCTCGTCGGGGAAGTCGTCGATCTCGCGCGGCCCGACGAGCATCCCGTCGGGTACCTCGATGTGGCCGAGCGTGCGGCCGATGCCGACGTTCTTGCGCATCGAGCGCCCGACCAGCGCGACCTTGCGGTCGAGCGCGGCGGCGGCGTCGACGACCTGCTGCACGCGGTGGATGTTCGAGGCGAAGCTGGTCACGACGATGCGCCCCTCGCAGCGCGCGAAGGCCTCCTCGAGGTGCGGGCCGACGACCGACTCCGACGGCGAGAAGCCGTCGCGGTCGACGTTGGTCGAGTCGCCGCACAGCAGCAGCACGCCCTCGCGCCCGAGCTCGGCCAGGCGCGAGACGTCGGCCGGCGGGCCGTCGACGGGGGTCTGGTCGAACTTGTAGTCGCCGGTGATCAGGACCGTGCCGAGCTCGGTGCCGAGCGCGACGGCGCTGGCGTCGGGGATCGAGTGGGTCATGTGCACGAGCTCGAGCGAGAACGGGCCGAGCTCGAGCGTCTTCGCCGTCCTCGACCTCGTTCAGCTCGACCTCCTTGAGCTTGTGCTCGTCGAGCTTCGAGCGCGCCATCGCGATCGTCAGCGCGCCGCCGTAGACGGGCGGCAGCTGCGTCTCGGCCGAGCTCGCGCAGCACCCAGGGCAGCGCGCCGAGGTGGTCCTCGTGGCCGTGCGTGACGACGATCGCCTCGATGTCCTTGGCGCGTTCGCGCAGGTAGGTGAAGTCGGGCAGCACGAGGTCGATGCCGACCATCTCGGGCGTCGGGAAGCGCAGCCCGACGTCGACGACGACGATCCGCCCGTCGTGTTCGACGACGGTCATGTTCTTGCCGATCTCGCCCAGGCCCCCGAGCGGTAGGACGCGTACCTTGCTCACGCGGTGTGCGCCTGTGCCGGCGTCGCGCCGGTCTCGCGGCTGTGTGGTCCCCGCGTCGCGGCTTTCGGCGGCGCCTGGGCCGTCCTGCTCGAGCAGGCCGTGGCGCACGAGCAGCGCGCGCACGACCTCGAGCTCCTGCTCGGTGGCCGCGCACGAGCGGCAGGCGCAGGCCGCCGGCTTGGTAGCCGAGCAGGTTCAGCGCCGCCTTCGTGCACGTCGGGCTGGCTGTCATGAACAGCGTCGCGTAGACGTCGCGCAGCGAGGCGTCGATCTCGGCGCGGTGCTCGGGCTCGTCGACCATCCGGCGCATCTCGTCGCCGACGAAGTGGCTGGCGACGAGGATGCCGCCGGCGCCGCCGAGGTCGAGCGTGCGCGCGAACAGACTGTCGTCGCCGGCGTACAGGTCGATCCCGTCGATCAGCTGCAGCTCCTCGCCGTTGGCCTGCTTGACGCCTTCGATGTGCTCGATCTGGGCGAGCTCGGCGAGCAGGTCGGGCGGCATGTTCGTGGCCGTGCGGCCCGGGATGTTGTAGACGAGCGATCGGCTTGTCCGTCGCCTTGGCGACGGTTTCGTAGTGGCGCGTGATGCCGAGCCGGCTGGGCTTGTTGTAGTAGGGCGTCACGATCAGCGTGCCGTCGACGCCGAGCTCGGTCGCGCGTTCGGTGAGGTAGACGACCTCGCGCGTGTCGTTCGTGCCGGTGCCGGCGACGATCGTCGTGCCCGCCGGACGCTCGGCGAAGCGCGAGCTCGATCAGCCGCAGCTGCTCCTCGTCGGACATCGTCGAGGCCTCGCCCGTCGTCCCCGCGACGACGAACCCGTCCGACCCGTGCTCAGCCAGATGATGCATCAGCGCAACGAACGCCTGCTCGTCAATCTCCAGCGAGTTCTCGTCGAACGGCGTAATGATCGCCGTCAACACGGCACCTAGCTCAGCCATGCCACCAGTATTTCACGAGCCGAGCAACCCGTCCGGCGAGCAGCGAGCAGCGGGTCCGAGCGTCGCGCCCAACCGGTCCGGATGACCGGTGTGCTGACGTGTCGTGGCGGACGGAGCGGCTTCAGTTTGTGACAAGAAGCGGAGTCCGGCTCGACCAAGAAGGCAGGATGCCGTCAAATCGGGAAAGACGGTACGCAGGTCAAGAGAAAGAGGGACCTCCCACGACCGCAGGCAGGATGCCGTCAAAACGGTCAAAACAGCAAGCTCTCGAGCCCGACGACGAGCGGCTCGGGCAACGTGCCCACCTTCCGCACCCCAAGCAGAACGCCGGGCATGAACGACTCCCGCCCGATCGTGTCGTGGCGAATCGTCAGCGTCTGCGCGAGATCGCCGAGGATCACTTCCTGGTTGGCGACGAGCCCGGGCAGGCGCACGGAGTGGATCGGCGGCGCCGGCTTGCCGCTGGCTGTAGCCATCAGCTCGGCCGTGCGCGCCGCGGTCCCGCTCGGGGCGTCGAGCTTGCGGTCGTGGTGCAACTCGACGATCTCGGCCTTGGCCATGTGCTTGGCGGCCTCGGTGGCGAAGCGCATCATCAGCACGGCGCCGATCGCGAAGTTGGGCGCCACGAGTACGTTGGCGCGGGGCTCGCCCTGGGCGAAGGCGGCCTCGCGCAGCGCCTCCAGGTCGAAGCCTGTCGTGCCCAGCACGACGTGCACGCCGGCCGCGATGCAGTCCAGCGCGTTTGCCAGCGCCGTTTCGGGCTGCGTGAAGTCGACGACGACCTCGACGGCGGCGTCGCCGAGCACCTCGGACAAACCGATCGCCAGCAGCGGATCGGCACGGCCGACGAGTTGCATGTCCTCGGCGCCCTCGACGGCGGCGCAGACGGTCTCGCCCATGCGCCCGGCCGCACCGGCGACGGCGACGCGGATCATCGCGCCGCCTCCTGCACGACCTCGTCGGCGGGCACCTGCTCGCGCCCGCCGAGCGGCACGATCGCCGTGTCGAAGATCCGCCGATCGGGACCGACACAGGCGACCGACAGACGATCGGGCACGAACAGCTCGCCGGCGAGCCCCTGCAGATCGGCCAGCGAGACGGCGTCGATCCGCTCGATCACCTCATCGACCGACAGGATCGGCATGCCGTGCAAGGTCGATGCGCCGAGGTGGCTCATGCGCGCGGCGGTGGACTCCATCGAGAGCACGACACGTCCCTTGAGATTCTCGCGCGAGCGGGTCAGCTCCTGCTCGTCGGCTGGGTTCTCGACGCAACGCTCGAGCTCTGTGGCGATCACCGACAGGGCCTGCTCGAGGTTGTCGGGGCGGGTGCCGACGTACAGCCCGATCTCGCCCGTGTGCGCGTACATGTTGGAGAAGGAGAAGACCGAATAGGCCAGCCCGCGCCGCTCGCGCACCTCCTGGAACAGGCGCGAGGAGGAGGTGGCGCCGAGCACGCCTTCGAGCACGCGCAGCGCGAAGCGGCGCTCGTCCTCGCGCCCCAGCCCGGCGCCGCCGAGGCACAGGTGGTACTGCTCGGTGTCTTTCTCTGAGAAGTGCACGCGGCGGGCGAACTCGGGCAGGCCGGGCGGTGCGGCTGGGCCGTCGCCTGCGCCGACGTTGCCCCCCACGCCTCCGATCGGCAGCGACTGCGCCAGCGCGACGAGCGCGTCGTGCTCGATCGAGCCGGCGGCCGAGATCACGATCTCGTGCGGGTCATAGCGCGAGTCGTGGAAGGCGGCGAGCTGCTCGAGCGTGACCGAGCCGACCACCTGCGCCGTGCCGATCACGGCGCGCCCGAGCGGATGCGATCCGAAGACGGCCTCGCCGAGCACGTCGAAGACCTTCTCCTGCGGGTCGTCTTCGTACATGGCGATCTCCTCGAGCACGACCTCGCGCTCGGTCTCGAGCTCGCCGAAGCGCGGCTGGAAGACCATCTCGCCCATCACCTCGAAGGCGCGCTCGAGATGGCGGTCGAGCACGCGCGTGTAGAGCGAGGTCGCCTCCTTGTCGGTGCCGGCGTTGATCTCGGCGCCCATCGCGTCGAAGATCTGGTCGATCTCCTCCGAGCCGAAGCTCTCGGTGCCGCGGAACAGCATGTGCTCGAGCAGGTGCGAGATGCCGGCCTCGCCGTCGTGCTCGGAGACCGAGCCGGCGCCGATCCAGAAGCCGAGCGCAACCGAGCGCACGCTCGGCATGCGCTCGGTCACCACCCGCACGCCCGAATCGAGCGTGGTCATCTGATGCTCTGGGTGCAGCGGACCCTCAGTCGCGGTCGCGGCGCGGCCGGCCGGAGCCACGGTCGCCCTCGCGACGCGGGCCACGCGGGCCGCGGTCGGAGCGTCCGTTGCGCCCGCCGCCGTCACGCGAGGGACGCGATCCACCGCCGCCACCGCCGCCGGTGCCAACGCCGGCGAGTTCCTCGACCGACTTGCCGGCGATGTCCGGGTCGTCGGCAAGGCGCAGGCCGATGCGTCCGCGCTCGCGGTCGACCTCGACCACGCGGACGCTGATCTCGTCGCCTTTGTTGAGCACGTCCTCGACCGTGTCGACGCGTTTGCCCGGCGAGACGTTGGAGATGTGCAAGAGGCCGTCGGTGCCCTTGGAGAGCTCGATGAAGGCGCCGAACGTGGTCGTCTTGACGACCTTGCCGACGTACTCGTCGCCGACCTCGACCTCCTTCATCATCACGCGCACGCGCTCGACGAGCGCGTCGCCGAGTTCGCCGTTGGCCGAGTAGATCAGCACCTGACCGTCGTCGTTGACGTCGATCTGCGATTCGAACTCGTCGGCCAGACCGCGAATCGTTTCGCCGCCCTTGCCGATCAGCAGGCCGATCTGCGAGGGGTCGATCTGGATCGTCTGGATGCGCGGCGCGAACTGCGAGAGCTGCTCGCGCGGCGTCTTGATCACATCGCCCATCTTGCCGAGGATGAACGTGCGCGCGTCTTTGGCCTGGGCGAGCGCGTCGCTCAGGATCTCGAAGGTCACGCCGGTGATCTTGATGTCCATCTGCAGCGCCGTGATGCCGCGCTCGGTGCCGGCGACCTTGAAGTCCATGTCGCCGAGGTGGTCCTCGACGCCGGCGATGTCGGTCAGCACGACGTAGTCCTCGCCCTCTTTGATCAGGCCCATCGCGATGCCGGCGACGGGGCGCTTGATCGGCACGCCCGGCATCCATCAGCGACAGCGAAGAGCCACAGACGGAGGCCATCGAGGAGGAGCCGTTCGACTCGAGGATGTCCGAGACGACGCGGATCGAGTAGGGGAACTCCTCGATCGATGGCACCATCGGCGCGAGCGCGCGCTCGGCGAGCGCGCCGTGGCCGATGTCACGGCGCTTGACGCCGCCCATGCGACCGGCTTCCCCGACCGAGAAGGGCGGGAAGTTGTAGTGGTGCCAGTAGTACTTTTTGCTCTCCAGGCCGAGCGTGTCGATGCGCATCTCCTCCTTCAGGGTGCCCATCGCGACGACGCTCAGCGCTTGCGTCTGACCGCGCGTGAACAGCGCCGAGCCGTGCGTGCGCGGCGTCACGCCGACCTCGATCGAGATGTCGCGGATCTCGTTCTCCGAGCGCCCGTCGGGACGCTTCTTGTTGACCGCGATGCGCTCGCGGATGATCGACTTCTCGAGCTTGTCGAAGGCCAGCTGCACGGCGGCACGCCGCTCCTTGGCGGCGAGCACTTCGTGCTCTGAGGCCGCCTCGGGCGCTGCCGGGGCGTAGTGCTCGAGGATCGCCGCCTCGGTCTCCTTGGTGGCGTCCTGGCGGTCGAGCTTGTCCTCGACCTGCGTGGCCGCGTCGAGCTGCGGAGCCGTGCGAGCCGCGGATCTCGCCGAGCAGCTTCTCGTCGACGCCGATCGTCTCGAAGACTTTCTTCTCCTTGCCGACTTTGGCGGCGAGGTCGCGCTGCATCGCGCAGAGCTTCTTGATCTCGGCGTGGGCGATGTCGAGCGCGTCGAGGATCTCGGCCTCGGGGATCTCGTTGGCACCGGCCTCGACCATCAGGATGGCCTCCTCGGTGCCGGCCACGATCAGGTCGAGGTCCGACGGGTTCTCGGCATCTGCCAGCAGATCGGCCTCGTTCGGGTTGACGACGAAGTTGCCGTCGACCTTGCCGATGCGCACGGCGCCGACGGGCGTCGGCAGCGGGATGTCGGAGATCATCAGCGCAGCCGATGCGCCGTTCATCGCGAGGATGTCGTAGGGGTGCTCGTGGTCGATCGAGAGCGGGATCGCCACCAGCTGCGTGTCATAGCGCCATTCCTTGGGGAACAGCGGGCGGATCGGCCGGTCGATCATGCGCGCCGTGAGCGTGCCCTTCTCGCCGGGGCGACCCTCGCGCTTGAAGAACGAGCCGGGGATTTTGCCGGCTGCGTACATGCGCTCCTCGACGTCGACCGTCAAGGGGAGGAAGTCCACGTCGCGCAGACTGCCTGCAACTGCCGTGCAGAGGACCATCGTGTCGCCGTGGCGGACGACGACTGCGCCGGAGGCCTGCTTGGCCATCCTGCCGGTCTCGAACGAGATCTCGCTGCCGGAAATCTCCACGGAGACCCGCGTAATTCCATCGCTACTCATATTCACTACCTTCCTGTACCGCCCGTCGGTCGGCGGCCGCTTTTTCTATTTCTCGATTCCGAACCCCACGAGCTTAGCGAACCGGGGCGGCGCGCTACTCGCCGCCGAGGGCGCTCTCGACGCCCTCGCGCAGCAGCTTCAGCGCCGGCAGCTCGCCCGGCGAGGCGGCCTGGAAGCTCCAGCGCACGACGCCGTCGGGGCCGACGATCACGAGCGCCCGCTCGGCGAAGCCGCCCGGGTGCAGCACGCCGAAGGAGGCGCACGCGGCACCCTTGGGCTCGAAGTCCGAGAGCTGCCCGCTCAAGACGCCGAGCTTCTCCTTGAAGGCTTTCTGCGACCAAGTCGCATCGCAGGAGACGCCGTACAGCGTCACGCCGCGCTCGGCGAACTCGCCCAGCGCCCCCTCGTACAGCTGCAGCTGGTCGGTGCACACCGGGCTGAACGCGAACGGGTAGAAGACGAGGACCGTGTACTGCCGCTTCAGGTCCTCCTGCGTGAACTGCGAGCCGTCCTCACGCGCGAGCTCGAACTGCGGGGCCGGTGTGCCGGGAGCGAGCACACTCATCGGTTTGGCCTCAAGGGTCGAGGATCAAGTCGGCACCGACCGCGAAGCGGTTGGTGAAGGACGCAGGGAGCGTGGCGTGCTGGCCGAAACGGGGATGCGAGCACAGCGAGTGTCTCCCGGCTTCGGTACGCGAGCGACTGAGGACGCAGCTGCGCGCCGGTCATCGGCCCGCTCACGTCTACTTGCGTAGACCAAGCTCTTTGATCAGGGCGCGGTAGCCGTCAAGGTCCTTTTTCTGGAGGTAGTCCAGAAAGCGGCGGCGGCGTCCTACCAGCATCAGCAGGCCGCGGCGCGAGTGGTGGTCTTTCTTCTGCGCGCGCAGGTGCTCGGTCAGGTGGTTGATGCGCTCCGTCAGCAGCGCGATCTGGACCTCCGTGGCGCCCGTGTCCTGCTCATTGGCGCCGAACTTGGCGGCGATCTCGCGCTTGCGCTCTGTGGTTATCGCGGTCATGGACCGAGACAAGGTAGCAGACAGGTAGCGACCCACCGGCGATCAATCGCCCGCCACTCGCCCGGAGTCGGCCGCCACGCCGGCGACGAGCTCGCGCGTCTGCTCGACGTCACGGTGCATCTGCTCGACCAGCGCCTCCGGGGAGTCGAAGCGGCGCTCGCCGCGCAGGCGCGCGAGGAACTCCAGGCACAGGGCCTGCCCGTACAGGTCGCCCTCGAAGTCCAGCAGGTAGGCCTCGATCAGCTCGCCGCGGCCGGTCTGGAAGGTCGGACGGACGCCGATCGAGACCGCCGCCGCCACGCCCTCCGAGCCGAGCGGCCCGCCTGCGCCTGCGACCGTCGCGCGCGCCGCGTACACGCCGTGCCCGGGGCAGACGAACTCCTCCTGCGGGATCAGGTTGGCCGTGGGGAAGCCGAGCTTGCGCCCGCGCTCATCGCCGTGGGCGACCTCGCCGCAAAGCTGGAACGGCGCGCCGAGCAGGCGGTTGGCATCGGTCAGCTCGCCCGCCAGCACGAGCCCGCGAATGTGGCTCGAGGAGACGATCTCGCCGTCGACCTCGAGCAGCGGGTGGACCGTAGTCGAGAAACGCTCGTCGGCCCGCACCAGGCGCGGGTCGCCCTGCGCCTTGTGCCCGAAGCGGAAGTTCTCGCCGATCGCAACCCGCTTGGCACCGAGCGCGGCGACGAGCACGTCGTCGATGAACTCGGCCGCCGAGCGCTTGGCGAAGTCGGCGTCAAATGGGATCACGACCATCTCCCGCACGCCCAGCGAGGCGATCAGCTCGGCCTTGCGCTCGGGCGTCGTCAGCAGCTTCGGCGTGTGTTGCGGCGCCACGACCGACACCGGATGCGGGTCGAACGTCAGCACCGTGTCCGAGCCCGCGATCACCTCGCGGTGGCCGAGGTGAACGCCGTCGAACGTGCCGACCGCCACGCTGCGCCCCTCGCGGCGCTCGACGTCCGGCAGGCGGCTCACCTTCACAGCAGCAAAGCCTATTCCGCTCGCCCTGTGGACAGCATCGCCAGCGCCCGCTCGAGCTCGAGCAGCGCCGGCTCGCGCGGCGCCGAGGGCGCGCGTCCGCCCGCCGAGCCCGTCTGCGCCCAGAGCTCGCCCCGTTCGGGCGGCGCCACGGCGTCCTCCACGCCGAACGGCCCGATCGCCGTGCGCCTCAGCTCCAGGCAGTACGCGTCGCCGAGGTCGGCGATCAGCGAGCGCACGTACGTGCCCGAGCCGCATTCGATGCTGTAGCCGGCGCGTTCCAGCCCGGCGTGCTCGGCGTCGGGCTCGCGCCAGCGCTGCTCGAAGCTGTGGACCGTCACGATCCGCTCGGGCATCTCGATCTGCTCGCCGCGCCGGGCGCGCTTGTACGCGCGCTCGCCTTTGATCTTCACCGCCGAATGGGCCGGCGGGCGCTGGCGCACCTCGCCCGTCGGCAGCCGCGGCGGATCCGCCGGCAGGCGCCCCGTCTGCGCGACCTCGCCCTCCGTGTCCCCGGTGCTCGATGTGGCGCCGAGCTGGGCGACCGTCTCATAGCGCTTGGGCAGCGCCATCAGGCGATCCTGCGCCTTCGTCGCGCGTCCGACGAGCACCAGCAAGAGCCCCGTCGCGAACGGATCGAGTGTCCCCGCGTGCCCCGTGCGCGCTCCCGCGAACGCACGGCGGACCCTTGCCACGACATCGTGCGAGGTGATCCCGGCCGGCTTGTCGATCAGCAGGACGCCGTCCATCATCGAATCATCAAAGAAGTAGTCGCGGAGCTCGCCCCGCGGAAGTCCCCGCGCCGCTCAGGCGAGCGTCGGGGTGGCTTGTCCGTCGGAGTTGGCGTGCAGCTGCGCCGCGACCGCCGGGCGCAGGAAGGCGATCAGCTCATCCAGCGGGAGCGTCGTCGAGAAGCCCGCCGCGCGACGGTGGCCGCCTCCCCCCTGTTCGCGTGCGATCACCGAGACGTCAACGTCGTCGTCGGTCGCGCGCAGCGAGACTTTGCGCAGGCCGCGGCGCTCCTCGCCGGTCAGCTCGCGCACGAACACCGCCACCTTCGTGCCCTGCACCGCGCGCAGCTGGTCGACGATGCCCTCTGAGTAGTGTTCCTCGGCCTCGATCCGCTCGAAGTCATCGGCGCTCAGCGCCGCCAGCGTCAGCTCGCCCTCGTCGAAGCGCTGCAGGTGGCCGAGCGCATGCGCCATCAGCGTCAGCTTCTCCACCGGCATCTCCTCGTACAGGCGGCGATAGACGTCGGCCACGTCGACGCCCGCTTCGATCAGCTCCGCCGCCATCACGTGTGCGCGCGGGCCCGTGTTCTCGTACATGAAGCGCCCCGTGTCCGTGATCAGGCCGATGTACAGCGCCTGCGCCGCGACCGGTGTCGGCGAGACGTCGAGCCCGTGCATCAGATCCCACACGATCTCCGCCGTGCACGACGCGTCTGCCACGACGTGGTTGAGCGTGCCGAAGCGCGTGTTGTCGTGGTGGTGGTCGATGTTCAGCAGGTGCGCGCCGTCGCGCAGCACCGCCGCCGAGTTGCGGTCGATGTTGCCGCAGTCCAGGAACACGACCGTGCGCTCGGCGATGTCCGCCGGCGGCGCGTGGATCGCCGCGTCGAGCACGAACACCTCGTACTCCGGCGGCAGCGGCAGATCGTCCGGCGAGACGTACATGACCGAGTCCTTGCCGAGTGCCTGCAAGAGCTCCTGCATCGCCACCAGCGAACCGAGCGCGTCGCCGTCGGGGTGCTCGTGCGTGGCCAGCGCGAAGCGCTCGTCGTCGCGGATCCGCGCGAGCACCAGCTCGCGCGTGCCCGCCGCGATCTGCACGTCGCTCACGACGGGCCGATCTGGTCGAGGATCTGCTCGACGCGCAGCGCGCGATCGGTCGTGTCGTCGTAGGCGAACTCGAGCGCCGGCGTGCGCTTCAGGCGCAGCTCGGCCGCCACCCGGCCCTGGAGGAAGCCGTGGGCGTGGCGCAGGCCCGCCAGCGTCTCCTCGCGCTGGGCCGGCGCCGAGGGACCGCCGTCCTCGCCGAGCACGCTCACATACACGCGCGCATGGCGCAGATCGGGGCTTGTCCTGACATCGGTCACCGTTGTGAATCCCACCCTTGGGTCCTTCAATCCACCTGCGACGGCATCGCCGATCACCTGGCGAATCGCCTCATCCACTCGACGCATGCGTCCTGTGCTCATCCTACTCACCTGCCTCTGCCGCGAAGAAGCGCTGGCCGATTTCTCTCACGCCCGGCAAGCGCCATGCAATCCATGGTGCCGCACTCGGCGCCCGCTCCTGGGCAAGCCCGCTGCCTACGCTGAGAGCTCGCGTTCCTGCAGCCGCGTCTCGTAGGTCTCCAGCACATCGCCCTCGCGCAGGTCCTGGAAGTTGGCCAGCACGATGCCGCACTCGAAGCCCGCCGTGACCTCGCGCGCGTCGTCGTTGAAGCGGCGCAGGCTCTCGATCGTCGTGTCGTAGATCACCGTGCCCTCGCGCACCACGCGCGCTTTCGCGCCGCGCGTGACCTTGCCCTCGGTGACGAACGAGCCCGCGATGACGCCGATTTTCGAGGCGCGGAACAGCTGGCGAACCTCGGCCTGCCCGAGCGCCGTCTCGACCTCTGCCGGCTCGAGCATCCCCTGCATCGCCGCGCGCAGCTCGTCGATCGCGCGGTAGATCACCGCGTAGGAGCGGATCTCCACGCCCTCGCGCTCGGCGATCTGGCGCGCGTCGCCCACCGGGCGCACGTTGAACGCGAGGATCACGCCTTCCGAGGCAGCCGCCAGCATCACGTCGGACTCGTTGATCCCGCCGACGCCGCGGTGGATGATGTTGACCGCGACCTCCTGCTGCGGGAGCTTGGCGATCTCGTCCTCGAGCGCCTCCAGCGACCCGGCCACGTCGGCCTTGACCACCAGGCTGAGCTCCTTGACCGTGCCCTCCTGGGCGAGCTTGAAGACGTCCTCCAGCGAGACCTTGCGTCCCGAGCGGCGCGCCAGCGCCTCCGTCTTCAGCCGGTTGGCGCGCTCGCCCGCGAGCTGGCGCGCGCGGCGCTCGTTCTCGACCACGCGCACGATCTCCCCCGCCTCCGGCACGCCGTCGAACCCGAGCACCTCGACCGGCTGGCCCGGCGTCGCGCGCTTGAGCTTGGTGCCCATGAAGTCGTGCATCGCCCGCACGCGCCCGAAGTGCGCGCCCGCCACGAGCGCGTCTGAGACGCGCAGCGTGCCGCGCTGGATCAGCACCGTCACGACCGGCCCGCGGCCCGGGTCGAGCTTCGACTCGATCACCGTGCCCGACGCCTCCGCTTTGCTGTTCGCCTTGAGCTCCTCGAGGTCCGTCACGACCTGGATCGTGTCGAGCAGCCCGTCGAGCCCCTCGTGGGTCTTCGCGCTGACGTCGACGAACTCGATCTCCCCGCCCCACTCGGCAGGCTGCAGCCCGTGCTGGGTCATCTCCGTGCGCACGCGCTCCGGCTGCGCGCCCTCCTTGTCGATCTTGTTGACCGCCACGATGATCGGCACCTGCGCGGCGCGCGCGTGGTCGATCGCCTCCTCGGTCTGCGGCTTGACGCCGTCGTCGGCCGCCACCACGATCACCGCGAGGTCCGTCACGCTCGCGCCGCGTGCGCGCATCGCCGTGAACGCCTCGTGGCCCGGCGTGTCGAGGAACGTGATCTCCTTCTCGCCGTGGTGCACCTGGTAGGCGCCGATGTGCTGGGTGATGCCGCCCGCCTCGCCCGCCGCCACCTCCGTCGTGCGGATCGCGTCCAGCAGCGAGGTCTTGCCGTGGTCGACGTGGCCCATGATCGTGACCACCGGCGGGCGTTCGACCATGTCCTCCTCGGCATCCTGGAAAGTCGGCTCGACCTCGACGTCGTCCGCCGCGTGGACGATCTCGATCTTCTTTTCGAACTCGTCCGCCAGCACCTGGATCGCCTCGTCCGAGAGCGTCTGCGTGAGCGTCGCCATCTCGCCCAGCGTCATCAGCTTCTTGATGATCTCCGGCACCGCCACGCCGAGGTACTCGGCCACGTCCTTGACCGTCGAGCCCGAGTTGACGCGGATGTCGTCCGTCGCCTCCATCGCCGTGTTGTCGATCGGCTGGATCGTCTCGTCGTAGGTGCCGCGACGGCGGCGACCGCGGCGCGGGCGGCGCTGCGGCTGGTTGGCCGGGCCGCCCTGCTGGCGGCGCGAAGCCTGCGAGTCGATCACCACACGGCGGCGTCCGCCCGGACCGATGTCACCCGGCGTGCGCTCGCCCGTGCGCGAGTCGCGCGTCGGGCGCACGCGGTCGCCGCCTGCAGCGGCGGGCTGGCCGGCGGCCGGTGCAGGCGTTGCTGCGCCAGGCGCGGCCGGGGCGGGCGCAGGGGTGGCAGGGGCGCTTGGCGGCGCGGGTGCAGTCGATGCGGCCGGGCTCGCCGCGGGAGCGCCGGCGGCAGGGGCGACCGCGGGCGGCTTGGCCGGGGCCGGAGCGCTCGCCTTCGCGGCCGGCGGGTCACTCGGCGCGGCCGGCTTCGCGGGCGCGGCGCTCGTCTTGCTCGCGGCCGCTGGATCGCCGCCGTTGGTCGCGCCCGGAGCGCCGGTGCCGAGCGCTTTCAGCGCGAGCGTCTCCTCGACCGAGGAAGCGGCCGCCTTCGCCTCGATTCCGGCAGCCTTCAGCTTCTCCAACAGCTCCTTGCTGGAGAGGCCCTGCTCCTTGGCGATTTCGTGTACGCGCTTCTTGCTCATCGGCTCACCGATTCTACGAGCTTGGAGTCATCCAGCACCAGCCCGCCGGGCAGCGCACGGCGCAGGGCGCGCGCGATCGCGCCCCGGCGCTCGGCCAGCGCCAGGCAGCTCTCCTGCGGGCGCTGTGTCTCGCCGGCGCGACAGAGATAGGCACCGCGCCCGGGCAACCGCGCGAGCGGGTCGGCGACGGCGTGCGGACGCGGGGCTTCTGAGGTCGCTGCCGCGATACGCAGCAGCTCCGACTTCGGCGCGATCCGTCCACAGCCGACGCAACGGCGTCGGGCAACGTGAGCGGCTATGTCGCCTGCTCCTCGGCGGCCGGCTCGGCGGTCTGGTCGGGAACGCTCTGCTCGACGACCTCTTCGGCCGCCTCGGCAGGCACCTCGGCGGCGACCTCCTCGACGGCGACCTCGGCCGCTGCGGGCACTTCGCCCTCGGACGGAGCGCCGTTGCTCGAGCCGCCACCGCCGTTCAGATCGGCGACGTTGTCGCTGTCGATGTTCGCCAGCGCCTGGTGACTCTCGATGCCGCAGTAGCGCGAGCCCGGCAGCGAGGCGTTCGGGCAGCGGCGGCCGTTTGAGAGGACCGCGGCGCAGCGACCCTGCACCTCCTCCTCCTCGTAGCCGTGCTCGGCCTCCTCGGCGGCGAACTCGGTCTCCGAGCGGATGTCCACGCGCCAGCCCGTCAGGCGCGCGGCCAGGCGCGCGTTCTGACCCTCGCGGCCGATCGCCAGCGAGAGCTGGTCGTCGGGCACGATCACCGTCGCCTGCTTGGCGTCATCGTCGACGAGCACCTCGCGCACGCGCGCCGGCGAGAGCGCCTTGGCGACGAAGCGCGCCGGCTCGTCGTTGAAGGGGATGATGTCGATCTTCTCGCCGCGCAGCTCGGAGACGACCATGCGCACGCGCGAGCCACGCGGGCCGACGCACGCGCCGACCGGGTCGACGCCGTCGGTGTGCGAGATCACGGCGATCTTCGAGCGGTAGCCGGGCTCGCGGGCGACGTTGGCGATCTCCACGAGGCCGTCGGCGATCTCCGGGACCTCCAGCTCGAACAGCTTCTTGATCAGCTCCGGGTCGCGCCGCGAGACGATGATCGCCGGACCCTTGGTCGACGGCGAGACCTCCTTGATCACGGCCTTGATCCGCTGGGAGTGGTCGTAGCGCTCGCCCTCGACCTGCTCGGACTTCGGCAAGAGCGCCTCGACGCGTTCGCGCAGCTGCACGAGCGTGTAGCGCGAGTCCGACTGCTGCACGATGCCCGTGATCAGCTCGCCCACGCGGTCGCGGTACTCCTCGTACATCATGTCGCGCTCGGCCTCGCGGATGCGCTGCAGGATCACCTGCTTGGCGGTCTGCGCGGCGATCCGCCCGAAGTCGTCGGGCGTGACGTCGCGTTCGTCGATCTGGTCGCGGTATTCGGCGAACTTGGCCGGGTCGATTTCCGGTTCCTCCGGTTCGCGCATCTCGCCCGTCTCGGGGTCGACCGTCGTTTCCTCGTCGATCGTCTCGACGATCAGGTGCGCCTCCAGGCGCTCCGGGATGATCAGTTCGATCACGCGGAAGTCGGCCGTCTCGCGGTCCATTTCGACGCGCGCGTACTTGGCCGAGCCGGGCTGCTTCTTGTAGGCCGAAAGCAGGGCGTCCTCGAGCGCGATCATCAGCTTCTCGGGCTCGATCCCCTTCTCGCGCGCAAGCGCGTGCATTGCCTCAAGGATTTCGCGTGACATCAGTGATTACTCCTCGACGAGGTTGGATCGGCGGATCTCCGAATAGGGGATCGCGATGACTCCCCCGTCGGCGGCCAGTGTGACCTCCTCCTCGGAGGCGCCGACGAGCTCACCTGTGAAGCTCTTGGCGGCCCTGGGCGCGGACTCCTGCGACTCGTGCGCGACGGGGCGTGGGTGACGTGTGCGCACACGCGCACGCCGCCCGACGAAGCGGCGGAAGTGCGCGGGCTTGGTCAAGGGCCGCTCGCTGCCGGGCGAGGAGACCTCGAGCGAGTAGCGCTCACGCAGATCGGTCAGCTGCTGCGTCACGCGCTCGCACAGCTCGAGCGTGACGCCGTCGGAGTGGTCGATGAACACACGCAGGCAGCGGCCGCCGAGAACCTCGGCGAGCAGCACCTCGACATCGGGCTCGCTGAGCGCGAGCCGTCGTTCGATATCCGCCTGGATGGGTGTCATCAAATTGCTCCTTTACGCAAAAAAAGCGGGCTTGCGCCCACTTTCGGTACTGCAGCCGACGCTCTGCACGCCGGCTCGAAAGTTCTCAATCGAGCATAGCATCGGCCTGCTTTCGCCGAGCAGCTTTCCCTGCAAGGGACACGATCCCGACGCTCGGGATCGTGCTCCGGCGAGTCCCGTCTAGGGCCGCGCCGCGTCGCGCCTGGCGCGGTCGCGGTACTTGCGGTAGTCCTCGCGCTCGGGGCGCAGCGAGCAGGCCAGCGCCAGCGGGTGACGGGCCTCGCGGTGGCGCCCGAGCAGTTGCATCGAGCGACCCAGGCAGAACAGCGCGTAGTCGTTCGTCGGCGTGTTCTGCACGACTGCCTCGAACTCCGCCGCCGCGCCCTCGTAGCGCTGCGCGTGGAACAGCGCACGGCCGAGCGCCTCACGGATCGAGGCCTTCTCGGGCTCGAGGTCGCGCGCTTTGCTCAGGGGGACGATCGCGGCCTGGTAGTCGCCGTGGTCGAGCAGCTCGTTGCCACGCTGGTAAAGGTCATAGACGCTCTCCATGCGCCGCCATTTTAACGAGCGTCGCGCAGCTTCCAGACGGCGTCGAGGATCTCCTCGGCGACCTGCGACTTGGGCGCGCGACCGACCTCGATCGTCGCCGCGCCCTCGCCGTTGCCGTTGGCGGCGGCCGTCAGGATCGTCACCTCGTTGGCGTTCGCGTCGAAGCCGATGTCCGCGCGCGAGATGTCGTTGACGACGATCGCGTCGAGGCCCTTCTGCACGAGCTTGCCCCTGCCGAGCTCGACCGCCTCCGAGCCGTGCTCGGCCGCGAAGCCGACCAGCGTCTGCCCGGGGCGGCGCTGCTCAGACAGCCCCGCAAGCACGTCGTTGGTCGCCTCGAGCTCCAGCGAGATGCCGCTCTGGCCGGCCTTCTTGATCTTGTCCTCGCGCGGCGCCGCCGGGCGGAAGTCGGCAACGGCGGCGGCCATCAGCAGCACGTCGCACGAGGGGAACTCCTCGCGGCAGGCCGCCTCCAACTCGGCCGCCGTCGTCGACCGGACGGCGCACGATCTCGGCGCTGCTCGGCAAAGCGACGTTGGCCGAGACGAGCGTCACCTGCGCGCCGCGCGCGCGAGCGGCCTCGGCCAGCGCGAGCCCCATCCGCCCTGAGGAGCTGTTGCCGAGGAAGCGCACGCTGTCGATCGGCTCGCGCGTGCCGCCGGCCGTGACGAGCACGCGCAGGCCGCTCCAGTCCGCGCCCGGCCCCGGGGCGCCGTTCAGGTGCGGGCCGTGCGCCGCGGAGTCCGCTGGAGCAGCGCCCGCCCCGGCGCCGGCTCCGGACAGCGCCGCCTCGCACGCGGCGAGCAGCTCTGCCGGCTCGGCCAGCCTGCCGACGCCGTGCTCCCCCTTGGAGGCGAGCCGTCCGACGCCGGGCTCGACGATCTGAACGCCACGCTCGCGCAGCGTCTGCACGTTGGCGCGCGTCGCCGCGTGCTCGTACATGTGGTTGTTCATCGCCGGCGCCACCACCACCGGGCAGGTCGCGGCGAGCGCGCAGCTGCTCAACAGGTCCCCCGCCAGCCCATGGGCGAGCTTGGCGATCGTGTTGGCCGAAGCCGGCGCGATCAGGTACACGTCGGCGTTGGCCACGAGCTGCAGGTGGCTGAGCGGCACGTGCTCCGGCGCTGCTTCGCCCGGGAACGCGCCACGCGCCGGGTCGCGCTCGAACTCGCTGACGAGCACCGGCGCTCCGCTCAGCGCCGCGAACGACGCCTCCCCCACGAACCTTCGGCTGTTCGGCGTCTGCACGACGCGCACCGCGTGGCCGGCCTGCGTCGCCAGGCGCACCAGCTCGAGCGCCTTGTACGCGGCGATGCCGCCGCTAACGCCCAGCAGGATGCGCGCCATACCTACGTTGTAGAGCGCTTCAGGCCAGCCGGCAAGGCCTGGCCCGGGCGTTGCGCTCTAGCCGGTAGTGGTACTTGATCTTCCCGGCTGCGACCTCCTCGAAGGCAATGGTGAGGTAGTTTTTCGAGCCGGTTTCGATCATCGGGGGCGGGAACTCGTCGAACGTGCCCTCGCCGAGGTTGTGGTAGTAGCTGTTGATCTGACGCGCTCGCTTGGCGGATACGACGACGCTCGCGTAGTTGGAGTCGACGTTGTCGAGCAGGCGGTCGATGCGGGGGGAGATCACGTTGCTTGATGCCTTTCCTCGGGGACGTTCCAGTGTAGAGGGCCGAGCGCCGCGGCGCCGGTCCTGCCTGCGCTCGAGCCCCGACTCAGTCGAGCTCGCCGGCGACATCGCGGTGAGCTGCTCCAGCGCGTCTTCGAGCCGGTCGTTGACGACGACATAGCCGAACTCCGGCTGAGCGGCGAGCTCTTGCTCGGCCACCTGCAGACGGCGCTCGACCTCCTCGGCGTCGTCCGTGCCGCGCCCGATCAGCCGCGTGCGCAGCGCCTCCAGCGAGGGCGGCGCGATGAACACCTGCACCGCCTCGGGCATCGCCGCGCGAACCTGGCGCGCGCCCTGCACCTCGATCTCGAGCACGACCGGCTTGCCGGCGGCGCACTCGCGCCTCGAGCTCCGAGCGCAGCGTGCCGTAGCTGCGACCCGCGTAGTCGGCGTGCTCGACGAAGTCGCCGGCCGCCACGCGCCGGTCGAACTCCTCGCGCGTGAGGAAGTGGTAGTCGACGCCGTCCTGCTCGCCCGGCCGCGGCGCGCGCGTCGTCGCCGAGACCGACAGCTCGAGCTCGCGGCTGGCGCTCCATCAGCCCACGGATCAGCGTCCCCTTGCCGACCCCCGACGGCCCAGTGATGACGAACACGCGTGCCACGGCGGGCAACCCTAATGGCGCGAGCGGGGGAAGCAGTCGGCCGGCAGCTGGGGGCCGCGGCCTAGCGGTGCAGGAGCGAAATCAGCTCCGAACGTTGGCGTTCGGAGAGTCCCCCGATGGTCTTGCTGGGGGCGATGCGGCAGTGGGCGAGGATCTTGTTGACCTTCACGCGTCCGTACTTGGGCACGGCCAGCAGCATGTCGAAGACCTTCGCCGTCTCGACGTACTCGGGCGGGTCAGCAGCAGCGAGTGGATCGAAAGCCGCCCCGCCTTGAGGTCGCGCTTGAGCTGGGCGCGCTTGATTCTGATCTGGTTGGCCCTTGCGAGCGCGTCCATTCTCTGGTTGAGGGATCGCTCTGGAGCCATTGATGTGCTGGAGGACGTCGTGCTGGTCGCCGTCGCCATGGGCGGCGAGTCTACACACCAAAAGGCCCCGATCAAGGCAAACGTCCCGAATTCATCTGAAGCTCAACTTGAGGTCCAGGCGTGTCGAGCCTGCTGGACGGTAGCGGGGCGAGTTTGCGGCTCTTTTTACAGCATGTTAAACGCCCGCTCGTTGCGGATTTCTGCTTATGCGGTGCGCCCAATGGACACGGCCCGAGCTCTGTCCCAACTCACGCCGCGAGCTCGCGCGCGATCGTCGCAGCGACCGTCGGATCGCGAAAGCTCTCGCTCCCGACCGCCACAAGACTTGCGCCTGCCTCGATCAGATCGCGTGCGTGCGCCGCCCGCTGGACACCGCCCATGCCGACGACGGGAATGCCCACGCGCCGCGTAACGGCCGCAACCTGGGCCAGCGCGACGACGCGGATCGCCGGCCCCGACAGGCCGCCCGTGCCGCCACCGAGCCACGGCCCGCCCGCCGGCGCAAGCGCCATCGCGCGCAGCGTGTTGATCAGCGAGACCGCGTCCGCGCCGGCCTCCTCGGCGGCCTGCGCACAGGCTGGGACGTCGGCTGTGTTCGGCGTCAGCTTGACGATCAGCGGCTTGCGCGTGTGCTCGCGACAGTCGCGCACGACCTGCTCGAGCTGGCGCGGGTCGGCGCCGATGTCGAGCCCGGTCTTCACGTTCGGGCACGACACGTTCAGCTCGATCGCCGCGATCTCCACTTGCGCCTCGCACGCGGCCACGAGCCTTGCCAGCTCCTCGCCCGTCGAGCCCATCACGTTCGTGATCAGCGGGACCGGAGCGCCCTCCGCGCCGGCTTCGCCGAGCAGCTCGGCCAGCTGCGGCAGGTCCTCGGCGAGGTAGCCGTCGAGGCCCTTGTTGGGCAGGCCGATCGAGTTGATCATCCCCCCCGCCGCCTCCCACAGCCGCGGCGGCGGGTTGCCCGCACGAGGCTCGAGCGTGATCGTCTTCGAGACGTACGCCGCGAAGGGGAAGTCGCGCGCCAGCGCCGCCCCGAACACGCGTCGCGCGGCGATCGCGTCGAACGTGCCCGAGCCGTTGATCACGCGGTGGCCGAGGCGCAGGTCGCAGAACTCGAGCGGGCCGCCGGCGCCCGGCGAGGTCGTCTCGGGGGCCGGATCGCTCACGCGGGCGCCCCGGCATGCGCATCGACGTGCTCGAGCTCGGCCGCGTCGATCACCGGGCCGTCGACGCACACGCGCAGGTAGCCGCCGCCGCGCTTGGGTACGGCACAGCCGAAGCACGCGCCGAAGCCGCAGGCCATGCCCGCCTCCAGGGCGAGCTGCGCCGGCACGTCGCGCGTCGTGCACATCGCGCGCACCGCCTCGAGCATCGGCGCCGGCCCGCACGCATAGACCTGTGCGCGCGCGTCGCGGTAGAGCTCCTTCGAGAGCAGCTCCGTGAGCAGGCCGTGGTGGCCGACCGAGCCGTCGTCGGTCGCCACCCGCGCCCCGCGCAGCAGCGCCGCTCCCGCGGCGCGCGCGCCGTCGCGGAAGCCCAGCAGGACGGTGACCTCGCGTTCGGCGTCCGCCTCCAGGGCGTCCTGCAGGATCGCCAGCGGCGCGATGCCGACGCCGCCGCCGAGCAGGATCGCGCGCCGGCGCTGCGTCGGCGGCTGAAAGCCCGTGCCGAGCGGCCCGAGCGCCCACACGCCCTCGCCCATGCGCAGCTCGCACAGCCGCCGCGTGCCCGGGCCGACGTCCTCGAGCAGGAAGTGCGACTCTCCCACGCGCCGGCGGGCGATCGAGAAGGCGCGCGCGAGATAGGGGCGCTCGTCCTCTCCCCCGCCCCAACGCTCGGCGGCGGCGAGCATCGCGAACTGGCCCGGGCGCGGCTCTGGCGTCTCGACGTCGGCGACGCGCAGCACTCGGTAGGCCCCGAGCTCCTCCACGCCGAGAACCGTCAAGAGCCGGCGCTCCAGCGGCGCGGGCGCCGCACCCCACTCGCTCACGCCGCCGGCACTTCGTCGGCGTGGGCCTGCCCGGCACGCGGCTCGTGCGCCGGCATCCGGTCGGCCGTGCGCCGGTCGCCCCGGCGCCGCTCGCCGCGGGCATCCGCGCCACGCACGCCGTGCAGCTCCTGCAGGCACAGCACCTCCGGCGCGCCCTCGCGCCGGGCGCTCGCGATCGCGCGGGCCGCCGAGCCGCCCGCGGCGATCGTCGTCAGGCACGGGATGCCGTGCCTGATCGCGGCGCGGCGGATCTCATAGCCATCGGTGCGCGCGCCGACGCCGGTCGGCGTGTTGATCACCAGGTCGACGTCGCCGCGCTCGATCCAGTCGAGCACGTGCGGCGAGCCCTCGCCGATCTTGTTGATCCGCCTGGCGGGCACGCCCGAGCGCTCGATTGCTTCGGCCGTGCCGCCGGTGGCGATGATCCGAAAGCCGTTGTCGTGCAGGCTCTGCGCGACCCACGAGGCGGCGACCTTGTCGGAGTCGGTGACCGTGATGAACGCCGTGCCCTTGCTCGGCAGCGGCACGCCGGCGGCCGCCTGCGCCTTGGCGAAGGCCGTCGGGAAGTCGCGCGCGATCCCCATCACCTCGCCGGTCGAGCGCATCTCCGGCCCGAGCAGCGCGTCGGAGCCCTCGAAGCGGTCGAACGGCAGCACGGCCTCCTTGACCGAGACGTGCTCGCCGAAGCCGAGCCCTTCGCGGTCGCGCGGCAGGTCGAGCTCCGCGATCGACTCGCCCAGCATGATCCGGCAGGCGAGCTTGGCCAGCGGCAGGCCGACGGCCTTGGAGACGAACGGCACCGTGCGCGAGGCGCGCGGGTTGGCCTCGATCACGTACAGCTCGCCGGCGTGCACGGCGTACTGGACGTTGATCAACCCGACGACGCCGATCTCCAGCGCCAGCTCGCGCGTGGCCCTGCGAATCTGCTCGAGCATCTCCTCGCCGAGCGAGTGCGGCGGCAGCACGCAGGCGCTGTCGCCGGAATGGATGCCGGCCTCCTCGACGTGCTGCATGATCCCGCCGATCCACGCTTCGCGCCCGTCGCAGAGCGCATCGACGTCGACCTCGGTCGCGTTCTCCAGAAAGCGGTCGAGGAAGATCTCGGCTTGCTGCCCGGGCAGATCCTCGGCGGCGCTCACGCCCTGGCGCTCGAGGTAGTCGGCGAGGCCGTCGCGCGAGTAGACGATCTCCATCGCGCGCCCGCCGAGCACGTAGGAGGGCCGCACGAGCAGCGGGTAGCCGACGTCGCCGGCGCAGTCCAGCGCCTGCGCGACCGAGCGCGCCGTGGCGTAGGGCGGCGCTTTGTAGCCGAGGCGCTCGAGCAGCGCGCCGAACTGGCCGCGGTCCTCGGCCAGGTCGATCGCCTGCACGCTCGTGCCGAGCAGCGGCACGCCCGCCGCCTCGAGTCCGGCCGCGAGCTTCAGCGGTGTCTGCCCGCCGAACTGCAGGATCAGCCCGCGCGGCTGCTCGGCTTCGACGACCGCCAGCACGTGCTCGAGCGTGAGCGGCTCGAAGTACAGCCGGTCGGAGGTGTCGTAGTCGGTCGAGACCGTCTCCGGGTTGCAGTTGATCATCACGGCCTCCATGCCGGAGTCGCGCACGGTCATTGCCGCGTGGACGCAGCAGTAATCGAACTCGATCCCCTGGCCGATGCGGTTGGGGCCGGAGCCGAGGATCACGATCGAGGAGCGCTCGGGGCCGCCTGGACCGGTGGCGTGCTCGGCGCGGCTGACCTCGCTGCGCGCCGAGCGCTCCCAGCCGGAGTAGAAGTAGGGCGTGCGCGCGGGGAACTCGGCGGCGCACGTGTCGACCGACATGAACGAGCGCTCGCCGGCGAACGGCGCGGCTGGGTCGAGCGCGAGCGCCTGCAGCTCTGCGAGGAACCAGCGGTCGATCTTCGTCGGCTCGTGCACCGCCTCGATGCTCGCGCCGCGGCGCAGCAGCTCGAGCACGACCTCGTAGCGATCGGGATAGGGGCGCTCCAGTCGCTGCATGAGCTCCTGCTCGCTCAGGCCGGCGACGGCCGGTGGCTTGTCGAGCTCGCGCGAGTGCAGCGCCTTGGCGAAGGCCTGCTGGAAGGTGCGCCCGATCGCCATCGTCTCCCCCACCGACTTCATGTGCGTCGAGAGCACGGGATCGGAGCCGGGGAACTTCTCGAAGGCGAAGCGCGGCCACTTGACGACGACGTAGTCGATCGTCGGCTCGAAGCAGGCCGGCGTGACGCCGGTGATGTCGTTGTCGATCTCCTCGAGCAGGTAGCCGACGGCCAGGCGCGCGGCGATCTTCGCAATCGGGAAGCCCGTGGCCTTGGAGGCGAGCGCCGAGGAGCGCGAGACGCGCGGGTTCATCTCGATCACGAGGATCTCCTCGGTCTCGGCATTGACCGCGAACTGCACGTTGGAGCCGCCCGTCTCGACGCCGACCGCGCGGATCACCGTCAGCGCCTGGTCGCGCAGCTGCTGGTAGAGGTGGTCGGTCAGCGTCTGCTGCGGCGCCACGGTGACCGAGTCGCCCGTGTGCACGCCCATCGGGTCGACGTTCTCGATCGAGCAGACGATCACGACGTTGTCGGCCTTGTCGCGCATCACCTCGAGCTCGTACTCGCCCCAGCCGATCACCGACTCGTCGAGCAGCACCTGACCGATCGGCGAGGCCTCGATCCCGGCCGCGACGATCGCCTCGAACTCCTCGTTCGTGCGAGCGATGCCGCCGCCGCGCCCGCCGAGCGTGAAGGCGGGTCGCACGACGCACGGCAGGCCGACCTCAGCGGCCGCGGCCTGCGCCTGCTCGAGCGACGTCGCGATCGCGCTCTTGGGCATGCGCAGCCCGGCCTTGGCCATCGCCTCGCCGAACAGCTCGCGATCCTCGGCGCAGGCGATCGCCTCGTAGTTGGCGCCGATCAGCTCGACGTCGTACTTCTCAAGCGTGCCGTCGTCGTGCAGCGCCTTGGCCAGGTTCAGCGCGGTCTGCCCGCCGAGCGTGCCGAGCAGCGCATCGGGGCGCTCGCGCTCGATCACCTGCGTGACGGGGCCGGGCAAGAGCGGCTCGATGTATGTGGCCTCGGCGAACTCGGGGTCGGTCATGATCGTCGCCGGGTTGGAGTTGACGAGCACGACCTCGTAGCCCTCCTCGCGCAGCACCTTGCAGGCCTGCACGCCGGAGTAGTCGAACTCGGCGGCCTGCCCGATCACGATCGGCCCCGAGCCGAGGATCAGGATCTTGTGGATGTCGTCGCGTCTAGGCATATCGCTCCCCCGCCGGCATCAGGCGGCGGCCTCGATCCGCTGCAGGAAGCGGTCGAACAGATACAGCGAGTCGTGCGGGCCGGGGCCGGCCTCGGGGTGGTACTGCACGGTGCCGCCGGGAACGTCGAGCAGCTCGAGCCCCTCGACGGTGCGGTCGTAGAGGTTGACGTGCGAGAGCGCGGCGGCGCCGAAGTCGGTCTCCCAGCGCACGGGCTCGTCGGCGTCGATCGTGCGCGCACCGCCCGGGCCCACGGCGGCGAAGCCGTGGTTCTGCGAGGTGATCTCGACCTTGCCCGTCTGCAGGTCCTTGACGGGGTGGTTGGCGCCGCGGTGGCCGAAGGGCAGCTTGAACGTCTCGAGGCCGACGGCGCGGCACAGCAGCTGGTGGCCGAGACAGATACCCCACACGGGCTTCTTGCCGACGATCCCGCGCACGGTCTCGACGACATAGCCGAGCGCCGCCGGGTCGCCTGGTCCGTTGGCGAGGAAGACGGCGTCGGGGTCCTCGGCGAGCAGCTGCTCGGGACTCGACGTGCACGGATGCAGCGAGACGCGCGCACCGCGCTGCACGAGCTCGCGCACCATCGAGGCCTTGATGCCGGTGTCGATCACGGCGATCCGCGGCCCGTCACCGTCCTGGCCGTGGCGGGTGACTTCCTTCGGCGTGACCAGCGAGGCGAGGTCCTGGCCGGACATCTGCGGCTCGGCCTCGATCAGCCCGCGCGCCTCCCCCGCCCCGACGCTCGCGGGGAACACACCGCCGCGCATCGCGCCGGCGTCGCGGATGTGGCGCACGAGCGCGCGCGTGTCGATGCCCGAGATCGCGCTGACGCCGCAGTCGGTCAGCCAGTCGAGCCAGCCGCGCTCGGCGGTCGGCGCGTCCTCGCGGTTGCACGCCTCGCGCATGATCGCCGCGCGCGCCCACGGGCGCTCTGACTCCATCGCGTCCGTGCTCACGCCGTAGTTGCCGATGTGCGGGTAGGTGAAGGTGATCAGCTGCCCCGCGAAGGAGGGGTCGGTCATCGACTCCTGGTAGCCGGACATGCCGGTCGTGAACACGACCTCGCCGACGGCCGGCGCCTCGGCGCCGCACCACTCGCCGTCGAAGCGCGTGCCGTCCTCGAGCAGCACGTAGCCGTCCTGACGCTCGCTCACGCTCATCCGCCGCCCATGCCCTCGATCACAGAATCAACTTCTGGACGCTCTTGAACTCCGGCGTGCCCGCGCGCTCGAGCAGCTCGAACAGCGCACTCTCGACGGTGCTGACGACGGCGCCGGCGCGCTCGAGGCGCTCCAGGCCGCGCTCGTAGTCGAGCTGATGACGCGAGCCGACGGCGTCGGCGGGCACGTGCACTTCGACGCCCTGGCCGAGCAGGTCGTGCACGGTCTGCGAGACGCACACGTGCGTCTCGATGCCGCAGACGATCGCCTGCTCGCGACCGCTGAGATCGAAGCCGTCGGCGCGGGCAGCGGAGAAGACGGTCTTCTCGATCATCATCTCCTCTCCTCCCGGATCCCTAGCTCGGGCGCGGTCGGGCCGAGACCTCTCGGATACTGCTCGCTGACGAGCGCCGGCATCCCGAGGATGCGAGCTCCGGCGAGCAGCCGGCGACAGGACTCGGCGACGTTGGCGAACGATGCATACGGGCGAAAGCCCTCCTGCACGTCGACGACGACGAGCGCGGCGCGGTCGCGTTGCAGCAGGGCCATCAGGCGCCCACCACGCTGAATGCGCGCTCGCGGTAGACGATGGCGCCGCCGGCAACGGTCAAGAGCACCTTGCCGCGCAGCTTGCGCCCGGCGAAGCAGCAGTTCTCGGAGCGGCTTTCCCAGCCGCGCTCGCCGGCGACGAACTCGGCATCGAGATCGACGAGCGTGAGGTTGGCGGGCTCGCCGGGGGCGATCGTGTGCGTGGGCAGCTCATACAGCGCAGCGCCGGCGGTCATCCGCTCGACGAGCAGGCTCAGCTCGATCACACCTGGCAGCACGAGGCCGGTGTAGAGCGCGGCGAAGGCCGTCTCGAGGCCGGTCGTGCCCATCGGCGCCTGCTCGAAGGGCACTTCCTTCTCCTCGCGTGCGTGCGGCGCGTGGTCGGTGGCGACGCAGTCGATCGTGCCCGAGCGCAGCCCTTCGATCAGCGCCTGGCGATCCTGCTCGGTGGCGAGCGGCGGGTTCATCTTCATCCGCGTGTCCATCCCGCGCACGTCCTCCTCGGTCAAGAGCAGGTGGTGCGGCGAGGCCTCGGTGCTGACCCTGAAGCCCATCGCCTTGGCCTCGGCGACGGCCTGCACGGAGGCGATGCAGCTGAGGTGCTGGAAGTGCACGCGCGCGTCCTCGTAGCCGGCGATGGCGGCGTCGCGCGCGACCATCGTCGACTCGGAGATCGTCGGGATGCCGCCGATCCCGAGCGCGGCGCTGACGGCGCCCTCGTGCATGGCACCGCCGCGCGAGAGCGTCGGGTCCTCCTCGTGCAGCGCGATCACGCCGCCGCACAGTCGCTGGTACTGAACCGCCTTGCGCAGCATGCCGGCGCTCGTCACGGGCTTGCCGTCGTCGGTGAAGCCGACGGCGCCCTCCTGGCGCAGCTCGGCCATCTCCGAGAGCTGCTCGCCGGCCAGCCCGCGCGTGATGGCGGGCATGAAGCCGACGGCGATGCGCGCCTCGCGCGCTGCCGTCTCGCGCAGCGACTTCAGCAGCGGCGCGGAGTCGAGCACGGGGTCGGTGTTGGGCATTGCGATCACGCCGCCGTAGCCTCCGGCGGCGGCGGCGCGGGTGCCGCTGTCGAGGTCCTCCTTGTGCTCCTGGCCGGGCACGCGCAGGTGCACGTGCGGGTCGAAGAAGGCCGGCAGCAGGCGCTGGCCGCGGCCCTCGATCAGCTCCTCGCCGGGCTCGTAGGAGAGCCCGCCGGGCTCGCCGAGCTCGGCCACCTCTCCCCCGCGCACGCGCACGTCGTGGCGACCGTCGATCCCCGTGCGCGGGTCGAGCACGTGCACGTCGCGCAGCAACAGGTCGACCGCCTGTCGCGGCCCGTGGACGAGCGGCTGGGCGGCCATCACGCGGGCTGGGGCTCCGGCGAGGCGGGCGCGGGCGAAGCGGAGGGAGCGGGCGCCGAGGCGCGCGCACCGGCGAGCAGCTCATAGAGCACGGCCATGCGCACGACCACGCCGGCCTCGACCTGGGCGGTGATCACGGCCTGCGGCGAGTCGACGACCTCACCGGAGAGCTCGACGCCGCGGTTCACGGGGCCGGGGTGCATCAGCACCTGGCGCGGCGAGAGGCGGCGGCCGTTGACCTGATACCAGGCGGCGTACTCGCGGATCGAGGGCACCCACGTCTCGTTCATGCGCTCGTTCTGCATGCGCAGGGCGTAGACGACATCGGCCGAGGAGAGCTCGTCGAGCGTGAAGCGCACGTCGCAGCCGAGCGCCTCGATCCCGCGCGGGATCAGCGTGGGCGGGCCGGCGACGGTGACCCTGGCGCCCATCCGCTGGAAGGCGACGATGTTCGAGCGCGCCACGCGCGAGTGCGCGACGTCGCCGACGATCCAGATGCTCGCCCCGTCGAGCGCTCCGAGGCGGCTTTTCAGCGTGTACACGTCGAGCAGCGCCTGGGTGGGGTGCTCGCGCTTGCCGTCGCCTGCGTTGACGATCGCGGCGCTGCACCATTTGCAGACCAGCTCGGATGCGCCGGCCCAGGGCGTGCGCAGCACGATCGCGTCGGGCTTGTGCGCGCTGAGCGTGAGCACGGTGTCCTTCAGCGACTCGCCCTTCTCGACGCTCGAGCCGCTGGCGGCGAAGTTGACGACGTCGGCCGAGAGGCGCTTGGCGGCAAGCTCGAAGGAGCTGCGCGTGCGCGTGGAGGCCTCGTAGAAGAGGTTCAGCACCATCCGCCCGCGCAGCGCCGGGACCTTCTTGATCTCGCGGTCGGATACCTCGGCGAAGCGCTCGGCCTGGGCGACGATGCGCTCGATCGAGGCTCGGTCGAGATCTTTTATCGATAGGAGATGATTCACGAGCTTCCCTCCTTCGACTTGCGCCACCCATGGACGCGGCTCATGAGACCTCCACGGCGACGGGGGCGATCGCGACCTCGTCGACGCCGTCGAGCTCGCGCAGGCGCACGTGCACGTGCTCGGCGCGCGAGGTCGGCAGGTTCTTGCCGACGTAGTCCGGGCGGATCGGCAGCTCGCGGTGTCCGCGGTCGGCGAGCACGGCGAGCTGCACGCGCGAGGGACGGCCGTAGTCGAACAGCGCCTCGATCGCGGCGCGCACGGTGCGTCCGGTGAAGAGCACGTCGTCGACGATCACGACCGTGCGCCCGGCGATGTCGAAGTCGATGTGCGAAGCGTGCACGACGGGGGCGTCGGGACGGCTTGAGACGTCGTCGCGGTAGAAGCCGATATCCAAGTCGCCGAGCGGGATCGCGGCATGAAGCAGGTCTTCGAGCAGGTCACGCAGGCGCTCTGCGAGGAAGGCGCCGCGACGGTGGATGCCGACGATCGCAAGACTCTGCTCAACGGGGGTTCCGTCGCCGGAATTGCGCTCGGCGATCTCGTGGGCGATACGCGTCAGCGCTCGCTGGATGTCCCCCTCGTGGAGGACGACCTTCTCGCTGCTCTGCTCCATCTATTCCTTCCTGGCCTCACGGGACCGGGTTAAAGGATCTTCAGGAATGTATCAGGGGCTTGTGACGATTCCCTAGCGCGAGGCAACGGTTTCCGACGGAGAATCGGCACCCTCGGAGGAGCCCTCGCCATCGGGGTCGCCAGTCGCGTCGCCGTCCTGCCCGGCGGCACCGGATGCACCGCCGGCGCGCTCGCGCGCCTGGCGATCGGACCAGCGCTCGAGCTTGGCGCGGCCGCGCTCGGGGAAGGGCACCTCGATCGTGTCGAAGTCGCGCGGCGCCTCGGTGGCGGCGAACACGGCGCGCGCCTCGTCGCGCAGCTGACCGCCGGCGTAGCGGGTCGAGATGTGCGTCAGTGCGAGCGTGCGCGCTTCTGCGTCGCGCGCCAATTCGGCTGCCTGGCGCGCGGTGCTGTGGGCGGTCTCGCGGGCGCGGTCGGCGTCCTCCTCGGTGAAGGTCGCCTCGTGCACGAGCAGGTCGGCTTCGTGGGCGGCGATCTTCAGCGCCTCGCACGGCTCGGTGTCGCCGGAGAGGACGATCTTGCGTCCCTCGCGTTCGGGGCCCATGACCTGCTCGGGCAGGACGCCGCCGACGGCCTCGCCGCGCTGCAGGCGGCCGAAGTCGGGGCCGGGCTTGACGCCGAGCTGCTCGGCGAGCTTGGCGTCGAGGTGGCCGGGGCGCGCGTCCTCGACGATCGCGTAGCCGAAGGCGACGGGCGCGCGGTGGCTGACGGGCACGGCGGCGATCAGGTAGCCGTCGCGCTCGACGCTCTGCGCCGGCTCGAGCTCGACGATTTTGAAGTCGTAGGGCAAACGACCGTAGATGATGCGCATGACGCCCATCAGCTCGCTGAGGCCGCGCGGGCCGTAGATCGTCAGCGGCTGCTCGCGGTCGCGCAGCGCGAAGGACTTGAGCATCCCGGGCAGGCCGAGCCAGTGATCGGCGTGGAAGTGCGTGATGAACACGCATTCCATGTCGACGAGCCCGATCGAGCGCGTCAGCTGGCGCTGCGTGCCTTCGCCGCAGTCGAACAGGATGCGGTCGCCGCCGAGGCGCACGAGGATCGCCGGCAGGCCGCGGCGGGCACTCGGGACCGAGCCGCCGGTGCCGGCGAAGAACAGGGACAGGTCCATGGGGCTACGGTAGCCTCTTGCGCAGCTTGGGCGCAGTCGCGGTGCGCCTCTGCGCCCGTAGCTCAGTGGATAGAGCGCCCGCCTCCGGAGCGGGAGGTCGCAAGTTCGAATCTTGCCGGGCGCGTGTCTGAAAGCTCCAGTTTGCGGGCTCTCGTGCAACTAACGGGGTGGTCCACCCTGGTTCTTCAGCTCTTCGTCTGAGCAGATGTGGTCGCCGGAGACCGGATGCCCGAGATGGTGCGGGCCTCCCTCGGCCGGATTGTCCCAGCAGTACCAGTACGAGTTGTACGAGTTGGAGGATGCGAAGCAGCCGCTCGTCCCCAGCGCAAAGCTACCCAGAGCACACACGAGCGCGAGGCCAAGCCTCGGCCTCTTGGACGCCGGCCGAACAAAGCGGACGATTCCGGTCATGCGGCCTCTCCACATCCGGCGCCGGAGCCTAGCACTGGCAGCCTTACGCGCAACCAGGGGTCTTCAGGCCGGGGCGCAGACCGTTCGCCCGCTGTCGCACGCGTGCTACATTCGACCCATGTCAAGGGAGATCACCCAACGTGAGCTGCGCAACGAGAGCGGCGAGATCATGCGTGAGCTCGACCGCGGCGAATCGTTCGTCGTCACGCGCAACGGCGCGCCCGTCGGAGAGCTGAGCCCGATCCGTCGACGACAGTTCGTACCCGCCGCCGCCGCGCTGAAGGCATTTGCAGGTTCCGCCCCCATCGATTCGGCAGCCTTCCGCGCCGACGTCGATCGGTTGCTCGACCAGAGCACCACGCCGCGTGCCTGACCCCGATAGGTCGGGTCGGGGCCTGCTCGACACCTCCGTCCTGATCGAACTGGACAAGCTCGACGCAAGCATGCTCCCGAGCGAGCTGGCCATCTCCGCGATCACGCTCGCCGAGCTTGCGGCGGGCCCGCATGCAGCCGAGGACGTGAACGAGAGGGCACGCCGGCAAGAACGCCTCCAGCGCGCCGAAGCGACCTTCGAGCCGCTCCCGTTCGATGCGGCGGCATCTCGGGCATACGGTCGCATCTACGCGGCCGTCACCGCTGCCGGGCGTAAGGCGCGGGGCCGCCGTGCCGTGGACATGCTCGTTGCCGCGACCGCCTTGTCCGTCCAGATGCCCCTCTACACGCGCAATCCTGCCGACTTTGCGAGCCTTGCAGAGATCCTCGAGGTCGTCTCGGTGCCCGCTCCCAGGAGCCTCTGACAGGGTTCAGCCGCCCGGCTCTGCGCGACACCCTTCTCGCAGCGTCCAGCATCGCCCTCGCCGGCGCTCCGCTGACATCGGTCGCAAGCGCGGCGCCGAACAACCATGCCTACGCAAAGACCGTGGGAAAGCGGCGGGCGTGGCATAACACCTGCACGAACGCGCAGATCTCATTCGACAACGCGCTCACGCTGGCCGAATACGACGCCAAACAAGGCGACATGAAGAACGCCGAAAAAGACCTCGATCTGGCCACGGCGATCCACGACAACGCGAACGCGTCTGGCTGCTCGGTCTCTTAGCGTCCTCGTGCGTTGCGTCCTGGTCCGTCAGATCGTCCGCGAGGAGTCATGGAGAGCCCCGGGCGCGAGCGGGGCTCTCCGCGAGTGGGAGACGTGACCTCTAGGTAAAACGCCGTAGATCCGCCCTGCAGGCGACCTCGGCCGAGTGCTGCTTGTAGAGGGCATGGATCGCCGCTATCACCGCCACTGACCGAGACCCGACATGGAGGTGTTCATGCGCTTAGCAGCGAAGCTCGCAGCAGCGGTATCGATTGTCCTCGTCGCGCTGGCAATGGGAGCGGCCGCCGCGGCCCTCGCCACGCCGACCGTCACCAGCGTTTCCCCCAACTCCGGCCCTACGTCCGGCGGAACCAAAGTGACGATCAAAGGCACAGAATTCGTCACCGGCACGACCGTCAAATTCGCGAGCACTTCCGCGACCGAAGTCGTGATCGGCTCCTCGACTTCACTCACGGCTACGAGCCCCAAAGGGACCGGCACGATCAACGTGACGGTGAGCAACAAAAAAGGGACCTCGGCCGCCAACACGAAAGACCTGTTCGCCTATGAAGCGCCCACCGCGGGGCACTGGCTCGGCCTCAACGGCAACGCCGTCAGCAACAAATTCGACGGCGAATGGCTCGGGCCGGTGAACGAGTTCTCCAAAGAAGGGATCGTCTGGGACCGTGACTTCGAGTACACCGCCGGCGAACTCCCGAGCGACGGCGAAAAAGACTCCGAAGGCACGCCCTGGCATGAAGTCGGCCTCAAACTCGACAACGAAAACGGGATGATCCCGCTGAGCGTCGTCGAGTATGCGGGCTACAACGGCTCGTTCTCCTCGGACCCCTACTTCCCGACCACCAAACGCACAACTAAAGAAAAAGAAGAAGGCAAGACGACGATCAAAGAATACGCCGAAGCCTTCGTCAAATCGGTGACCGCCTACATCAAACTGATCAATGAAAAATACCCCGGCATGCCGATGTACTTCGAACCGATGAACGAGCCGTGGGGCTACACGACGCCCCAGTTCAACGGCACCCAATATGCGCCGGTCGCCTCCGAAGTGCTCACGAAGGCCAAGGAAGCCGGCATCCCCCTGACCGACATCTACGTCGCCGGCTTCGGTGCCGACTTAATAGTCAAAGAAGGCAAAGAAGAATGGTATTCGCCCGGTTGGATCCCAGCAATGTACAAAGCCGTCCCCTCGCTCGAAACCGAAGTCAAGGGCTGGTACTTCCATCCCTATGGGCCACCCACCGGGTCTGAATTCAACAACAGCGAGGGCATCCAGTCACTGCCGGAAGTGCGCAAATCGATCAAATCCGGCTCCGGCAACCTGATCGTCTCAGAGGTCGGCTACTGCGCACGCGCGGTCGGCACCTGCGGCGGCAACCCGCAGGTCGAAACCGGAGCCGAAGCGGCCAAACTGCTCAAAGAAATGCTCACCAACGCCCTGCCCTACCGCGAAGCCGGTTGGCTGAAGGCACTCGTCGTCTACTCGCGCAACGACGGCGGCTGGGCGATGCAGGAATACCCGAGCACCGAACTGAGTCCGTCCGGCAAAGCGCTCGACGAATTCGCCGCCCTGCACGGCTGATCCAGGAGATCACGAACCCGCGGCGGCGAGGCGCCGCGGGTTCGACGTCCCCACACAACGCGGCAGACGAGACCCGTCGGACTCGAGCGAATTCGCAGTCGAGCGCCCTCTGATGCAATATCGGGCTACCACTCGATTCGCACCTCATACGCATGTAGGCGATCATCGCCCGAAACGAGCACCGCCCCCTCGAGCATCGCCTGAGCGACCAGAAGCCGGTCGAACGGATCGCGGTGATGCCACGGCAGCTCGGCGACCGCTTCTGCATGGTCGGGGCTCACGGCGAGCGGCGCAGCTCCGGCGTCGAGCAACAGCCCGGCGAATCCGGCGGGCGCGTCGAGCTTCTTCAGCGACCGCTTGATCGCGACCTCCCATACGACGGCCGAGCTGAGCAAGACCTCATTGGATCGGTCGGTCAGCAGGCTGTCGGCGCGCCGACTGAGACGATTGTCTCCTCCCAGCAGCCACAGGGCTGCGTGAGTGTCAGGCAGCAGTTTCATCGGCGCCGAAGGCTGCGGCGATGTCACCCGGAAGCTCGTCGAAGTCGTCGGCGATCTGCATGCGTCCATGCCAGATGCCGCGAACAGAGGTCAGCGAGCGCGGCTCCTCCGTCACAGGCACCAGGCGGGCCACCGGCTTGCCGTTGCGCTGAATAACGACATCCTCGCCCGCTTCGACGCGCTCCACCAAGCGCGAAAGATGCGTCTTGGCCTCATGCATGCCAACGCGCGCCATGTCGGGATTCTAGCATCGGTTAGCTAGCCTTAGTTCGTTCTGGTTTTGATGCTGGTCGACGATCCGGGCCCCGCTTGCTTCTCCGACCAGCACGGTCCAACCGGGTCTCCAAAGGCACGCGACGGCCGCCGGTCTCGGTCTTAAGCTCGCTCGCATGACCGTGAGGGAGCTTGTGCGCGCGGACTGGCCGACGGTGCTGGCGCTGAACGAGGCCTCCGTGCTCGAGTTGAGCCCGCTCGACGAGGCACGCCTGGAGTACATCCTCGAGCTGGCCCAGGTCGGCCTCGTCACCGAGCACGACGGCGAGGTCGCGGCCTTCGCGATCGCAGTCGCCCCGGGTGCCCCATACGACAGCGCCAACTACCGCTGGTTCGCCGAGCGATACGAGCGCTTCCTCTACCTCGACCGCATCGCCGTCGACGCCGCGCATCGCCGACGCGGGCTCGGCGCGCTGCTGTACGACGCGATGGAGCAGGCCGCGCAACCCTTCGGGCGGATGGTTTGCGATGTCAACGTGCAGCCGCGCAACGACGCCTCGCTTGGCTTCCACGCCGCCCGCGGCTACCAGGACGTCGGGCGCCTCGTCCATGGCGATGTGAAGACGGTCGCGCTGATGTGCAAGGAGCTCTAGGGGCGGCCGCTCAGAGCACCTTCGAGAGGAACGCGCGCGTACGCTCGTGCCTGGGGTTGCCGAGCACCTCGCCCGGCACACCCGACTCGACGACGAGGCCGTCGTCCATGAACGTCACCGTGTCGGCCACCTCGCGCGCGAAGCCCATCTCGTGCGTGACCACGATCATCGTCATGCCGTCGCGCGCGAGCTGCTGCATCGCGGCGAGCACGTCGCCGACCAGCTCCGGGTCGAGCGCCGAGGTCGGCTCGTCGAACAGCATCAGCTTGGGGCGCATCGCGAGCGCCCGCGCGATCGCCACGCGCTGCTGCTGCCCGCCGGAAAGCTGCGAGGGGTATGCGTCGAGCTTGTCCGCCAGCCCGACGCGCTCGAGCAGCTCGCGTGCGTGCGCGCGAGCTGCGTCGCCCGACTCGCCCTTCACCCGGATCGGGGCGCACGTGACGTTCTCCTGCGCCGTCATGTGCGGGAACAGGTTGAAGTGCTGGAAGACCATGCCGATCTCAGAGCGCTTGCGCGCGACCTCCGACTCGCGCAATTCGTGCAACCTCTCCCCCTCCTGGCGATAGCCGACGAGCTGGCCGTCGACCGACAGCCGGCCCGAGTCGATCTTCTCCAGGTGGTTGATGCAGCGCAGGAACGTCGACTTGCCCGAACCCGAGGGCCCGAGCAGGCACAGCACCTCGCCTGGCTGCACCTCGAGCGTGATCCCCTTCAGCACCTCGTGGCGAACGAAGCGCTTGCGCACCGCCTCGGCTTTGACCATCGGCGAGCTCATGGCTGATGGCGGAAGGAGAGGACGCCCGCGCGAATCCGCTCGAACAGGCCGGCCTGACGCGTACGCTCGCCACGACCGTAGTAGCGCTCCAGGTGGTACTGGCCCACGTAGAGCACGCTCGTGCAGGCGAGGTACCAGATGCTCGCCACGATCAGCAGCGGGATCGTCTTGAAGTTGACCGAATAGATGATCTGCGCGCCATAGAGCAGATCACCGACGGCGATCACACTGACCAGCGAGGTGGTCTTCAGCATCGAGATAGTCTCGTTGCCGGTCGGCGGGATGATCACGCGCATCGCCTGCGGCAGCACGATCCGGCGCATCGTCTGCAGACGAGTCATGCCAAGCGACTGCGCCGCGTCTGCCTGTCCCGGGTCGACCGAGATGATCCCGGCCCGGACGATCTCCGCCATGTAGGCGCCCTCGTTCAGCCCGAGTCCGAGGATCGCGGCCGTGAACGGCGTGATCAGCGAGTTCGCGTCGGCGTGGATGAACGATGGGCCGAACGGCACGCCGAGCCCGATCTTCGGGTACAGCGCGGCGATGTTGTACCAGAACAGCAGCTGCACGAGGACGGGTGTGCCGCGGAAGAACCAGATGTAGAACGAGCTCGCGCCCGAGACGAGCCAGTTGGGCGATAGGCGCATCACGGCGAGCAGCACGCCCAGCACGATGCCGATGCCCATCGCGACCGCCGTCAGCTCGACCGTCACACGCAGCCCGTGGGTTATGCGGGCGTCGAACAGGTATCTGCCGACGACGTCCCACTGGAAGTTGGGGTTGTCGATGACCGAGCGGATCAGCGCGACCGCCACGATCAGCACGATCGCGGCGGCCACCCAGCGTCCGGGACGCCTGACCGGTACGGCGCGGATGTCCTCGGGCCGTCCGGCCGCTGCGGGGGTCGGCTCGCCCGAGGACACCAGCTCTACCTGCTCATCCGTTCAGCCTTCCTAGTCCACCCGCCTCAGCCGATCGCGCCGTTGACGCTCGGCGTTTTGATCGCGCCCGACTGAAGCCCCCACTTGTCGAGGATCTTCGTATAAGTGCCGTTGGCGATCAGCGCCTTGACCGCTTCGAGCACCGGCGTGGTCATGCCGCTCTTCTTCGGGATCGCGATCCCGTAGGGCGCGACTTCGTACTCCTTGCCGATCAGCTTGAAGCCGCCTTCGGACTTTTTGACCTGGTAGTCAGCGACCGGCGAGTCGGCCATCCCGACCTCCGCACGACCGCTCGAGACCGCCAGGTTGACCGCGTTCTGACCGGGGAAGCTCAGCGTCGTCACGGCCTTCTTGCCTTCTTTCGTGCACGCCTTGCTCTGCTTTTCGGCTTCTTCCTGCTCGACCGTGCCCTTCTCGGCGGCGACTGTCTTGCCGCACAGGTCGGCGACGGTCCTCACCCCCGGGTCCGCAGAGGTCTTCGCGTAGAAGGAGATGCCGGCGCTGAAGTAGTCGACGAAGTCGACCGTCTTCTCACGTTCCTTCGTGTCGGTGAAGGAGGAGACGCCGAGGTCGTAGCGACCCGCCGCGAGGCCGGGGATGATCGTTTCGAAGTCCGAGTTGATCAGCTTCGCTTTCAGCCCGAGCGTGCTTGCTATGGCTTCCATAAGTTCGGCGTCCATCCCGATCACCGTGTGGCCGTCGGAGGCGATGAACTCGTTCGGCGCGTACTGGGCTTCGGTCGCCACGTTCAGCGTCCCTTTCGACTTGATCGCCGCCGGCACCTGCGCGGCGAGCGAGGCGTTGGCGGCCGTCGTGCTGCTCGACGAAGTCGAGCTTGACGTCGTGCTCGACGACGAGGAGCTACTGCTCCCGCATCCGCTCAGCACGACGAAGACGAGCACGACCGCAGCGGCTGCGGCCACGAGCTTTCATTCGAACCCTCCTGGGTGTTTGGGGACTGACCCTTGAGGGCCCGAGAAGCCCCGCAGTATAGGCCGACCACGGTCCGGGGCACCGCCGTGGTCGCCTGTTGACAATGCTCAGAGCCGAGCCCGGCTCAGCGGGGGCCTCAGATCTCGAGGTAGCGAAGCACGACGCGGCCGAGCAGGATCACGTCGCCATTGCGCAGATCGGCCTGGACGATCCGCTGCCCGTTGACGAACGTGCCGTTGGAGCTGCGGTCGTCGAGCAGCCGCGCGCCGGAAGGCCGATGCACGAGCATTGCGTGGCGGCGCGAAACCGACTTCTCGTCGAGGTGCAGGTCCGCCGACAGGCCACGGCCGATGTGCATCACCCCGTCCTCGATCGGGATCAGCAGCATCTCGCCCGGGCTCTGGATCTCCAGATAGCGACCGGGACCGCTCGGGCGCTCGGTGATCGCCTTGCGCCGCGTGCTCTCATCGAGACACGCGATCGCATCGACCCGCTCTGTGTGCCCTTCGGCTGTTGCTGAACGGATGGGTGTCTGCGCGATCATAGGAGTAGTGACTCCATGCTACCCAGGTGCTCCTCAAGGGCACCTAAGAAACCGCCCAGCCCCCTAAATGCTCGCATTTTCCGAACCTCTGCCGAGGAACCCAGCGTCCTTGCACGAGATCTTCCACCGGCTCGCGACGCCGGCGTCGCGCTTGCTTCGCTCCCCGGCCTGCGCCACCGGCAGGCGCTCCGACCGGCGCTATCCGCTTCGGAGCGCTACGAGGCGGCGGAATCCAAGGCAGCGGGGTCCGCGAGCGCCGACAGCAGCGCGTCCTCGGTGATGTTCAGCAGGTGGATGCCTTCGGTCGTCAGCGACAACCGCTCGCTCTCGTCGGGGTCGTACTCGACATACCCGAGCTCGGCGAGCTCCTCCAGGCGTCGCACCACGCTCGCGCGGTCGGCGCCGATCCGCTGCGCCAGCTCCGATGCCGTGACGTCCTCGGGGCCGGGTGGGTACATCAGCGGCACGAGCTCGCGCCCGAGCTCGCCGTGCTTGGCCTCGGCCCAGCGCGCGAGGACGAGCTCGACGGTCCGCTCGTCGAGTCCCTCCGACGGCGCTGGCAGGCGCGCGAGCCTCTTGCGATGACGCCGGCTCCAAGCGCGCCCGTAGGCGTACAGCGCGATCACGGGGACCACGAATCCGGCGTACTCCTCGACGGGGATGTTCCCGATGTGCGCGATCACGAGCATTGCTGTCCGGTCAAGTATTCACCGAGGAAAGCAACCACAGCCCCAGGCTCGTGAAGCCGACCATCACGACGAGCATCCAGTACTGCGAGCGGACGGCCTCCCGGGGCGAGCGATAGCTCGCCAGCGCCCGGTCATGCGCGAGCGCAAGCCCGCACACGTGTCCGACGATCAGCGCCGCCACCTGGACGTACCAGATGCCGGTCGAGCCGATGAACCTGTAGTCGATCTGCCAGTGCGCGGTGCCGAAGTAGTCGGTCCCGTGTCCGAGCGGGTTGGAGGCCAGGTAGCCGATCGCCTGACCCTGCCAGACGAGCAGCGAGAAGTAGTGGGCGAGCACATAGGCGAAGCCGATCGGCACGAGCGTGTGCGCGAACGAGCGCGCCAGCCCGCGGGCGTCGTAGCGCCGCGAGACCGATCGCATGCCGAGCACGCCGATCCAGTAGAGGCCCGCGACGACCGCGATCGCAAACAGCAGGCCGAGCGTGTCGGCGATCTCATCCGAGGGCGTGTCGCCGAGCCCGAAGCCCGAGAACAAGCTCTGCACGTGCGGTTGGAGCGTGTTCCAGACAACGCCATTGGACGCGCCGTCGAACGTCGTGATGCCGATGATCACGAGCACCAGCGCCACCGCGCCCGATTCGGTGCCGAACGAGCTCAATGCCGACAGCGGCCGCCGCAGCCACAGCGCACCGTCGTGCACGTCCAAGGCCGAGAGTCGCCCGAACAATCCGAAGTAGCCGGCGAACGCGTCGCCGCGCTCGCTCCACTGCTCGATCCCGAACAGCGCCATGCCGATCAGCATCGCCGCGAAGTAGGCCAGCGACAGCGACGCGAGCGTCGTCGGGTCGTCGTGGTCGTGATAGATCAGCTCGAGCCACGCGAAGCCGATCAAGCCGGCGACCACCGGCCAGCGCCCGAGCCAGGTGGGATAGGACAGGGGCGCTCGCCAGCGCAGGCCGACGCGCTGCCCGCCCCAGCGCACGGCGCGCGCGAATGCACGCCACGGGCTGACCGCGCTGAACCAGTCGCCGAGCAATCCGCTCGACAGCGGTACGGCGACCCAGAAGACGACGAAGATGAACGTCGGGTCGAAGTTGGCCTTGGCGACCGCGACACCCTCATAGCCCGCGTAGATCACGAGCACGAACAGCGCGAGGCCGACCAGACCGGCCAGCGCGAGGATCGGCTCAGGCCAGGCGCAGACCCGGCGCTCGTGCACCTGCTGAAGCCGCGGGCGCGACCACATCGCCGAAAGCAGTACGAACGAGACCACCAGCACGATCGCCGCGGCCCAGGCGAACAGCCACGCCGGCACCGGCAGGCTCGCGCGTCCCGAGACGCCGTGGGCGTCGGCGGCGACCGGCCAGGCCGCCGACGAAACCAGTAGTCCGGCGCTCAGCAGGGCCGCTCGGCGCATCGCTTCGAGGCGCGCTCGTTTGCGCGCCGGCGTGAGATTGAAAGCCATTGGTCCTCGAGTTCTTCAGGTGGCGTGGACCGGCGCGGGAGCGAGGTGTGCAAGAGCCGGCAGCAGCTGAGCCATCGCGCCAGGCACCATATCGCCGCGCGCTCGCCGGTAGTCTGAGGCGGGATGCACGCGCTCCCGCTCGCCGTCTCAACCGTCTTCGAGGACGTGCTGCAGCTGGGTCCGCTGCTGCTCTTCGCGATCCTCTACGCGCGGCGCGTGCGGACGCTCGCGGCCACCGGCCACCCCGTGCCGGGCTGGCGCCAGGCCTGCTTCTACGCAGGCTTCGCGACGATCGCCGTGGCGCTGAGCTCGCTCGGCGGGGCCAGCCAGGACCTGCTGTACATGCACATGGTCGAGCACCTGCTCGTGGGCGACATCGCGGCCCTGCTGATCGTGCTCGGGCTGACCGGACCGCTGATCGCGCCGATCCTGAAAATAAAGCTGTTCGACCGGCTGCGCGTGCTCTCACACCCGGCGATCGCCTTCCCCCTCTGGGCGATCGACCTCTATGCCTGGCACCTCCCGACGCTCTACCAGGCCGCGTTGCGCCACAACGGAGTGCATGCGCTCGAGCACGCGATGTTCCTCGCGTTCGGCGTGAACATGTGGATGTGCCTTGTCGGCCCGCTGCCCACGCCCGGCTGGTTCGGCAACCTCGGGCGACTCTTCTACATCGTCGCCGTGCGCCTCGCCGGCACCGTGCTCGGCAACATCTTCCTCTGGTCCGGGACCGTCTTCTACCCCTTCTACAGCCACGGCGACGCCGTGCACCACATCTCGCCGCTGGCCGACCAGAACATCGCCGGCGCGATCATGATGGTCGAGGAGTCCTTCCTCACGCTCGGGCTGTTCTGCTGGCTGTTCCTGCGCGCCGCGCGCGAGGGCGAGGAGCGCCAGAACCTGCTCGACTACGCCCACCTGCACGGCCTCGAGCTGAGCGAGGCACGCGCGGCACGCGCCGTCGCCGCCGGGCGCGGACCGGAGCTGCGCCGGCGCCTGGAGGGTCGCACCGAAACCGCCGAGCCCACCTGATCGGCGAGCCTGCTCGCGCCGGGGCGAACCTGCGCGACGCTTGGGTGGTGGCGCTAGGCTAGAGGCCATGTGCGCAGGTTGCGCGATCATGGCCGCCTCCGCGGCGACCGGCTTCAGGAGCTGGCTTCAGACCCACCATTTCGGCTGGCTCACACCGAAGCGCATGCGCGCGCTGACGATCGGCGCGATGGTCGCCGCCGGGCTCGTCTCGACCGTCGGCATCTCGGGCTCGACCGCGCCCGTCGCCCACGCCGCGACGCATCACGCCGCGGCCGAGCATCCGGCCTCGCGCTAGCCGCCCGCTACTGCCGGGAGGATCGTCAGCTCGGCGCCGTCTGAAACAGGCGTGGCGAGGCCGTCGAGAAAGCGGATGTCTTCGCCGGCGACGTAGACGTTGACGAAGCGGCGCAGGCCGCCCTGATCGTCATACAGCCGCGCGCGCAGCTCGTCATGGCGCTCGAACAGGCCGTCGAGCACCTCCTGCACGGTCTTGCCGTCGACCTCGGTCTCGGCCTCGCCGCCCGCCGCAGCGCGCAGCTGCGTGGGAATCTTCACGAGCACCGACATCAGACCGAGACGGTCTGGGGAACGCCGGCCTCGAAGGCATCGACGGTCGGGGCGATCGTGTGCGTCTCGAACGTCCCGCGCACGGCGTCGAGCGTCTTCAGGCCCTCGCCTGTGATCACCAGCACCACGCGCTCGCCCGGGTCGATCTCGCCGCGCGCGGCGAGCTTGGCCAGCGTCGCCGTCGTCACGCCGCCGGCCGTCTCGGTGAAGATGCCCGTCGTCTCGGCCAGCAGCTTGATGCCCTCGCGGATCTCATCGTCCGTGACCGAGTCCACACCGCCGCCCGTGCGGCGGGCGAGGTCGAGCGCGTACGGGCCGTCGGCCGGGTTGCCGATCGCCAGCGACTTGGCGATCGTCTTCGGCTTGACCGGGCGGCACACGTCGTGGCCTTCGGCGTAGGCGCTCGCGACCGGCGAGCAGCCCTCGGCCTGGGCGCCGCTCATGCGCGGCAGCTCGCCCTCGACGAGCCCGAGCTCCGTGAACTCCTCGAAGCCGCGGGCGATTTTCGTGAACAGCGAGCCCGAGGCGATCGGCACGACGCAGCGGTCCGGCAGCTCCCAACCGAGCTGCTCGGCGATCTCGAAGGCGAGCGTCTTCGAACCCTCGGCGTAGTAGGGGCGCAGGTTGATGTTGACGAACGCCCAATCGCGCTCCGCGCACAGCTCGGTGCAGAGCCGGTTGACGTCGTCGTAGTTGCCTTCGACGCCGACGAGGTTCGTCCCGTAGATGCCCGTCGCGAGCACCTTCTGCTCCTCGAGGTCGGCCGGGATGAAGACGTAGGAGTCGAGGCCCAGCGCGGCGCCGTGCGCGGCGACCGAGTTGGCCAGGTTGCCCGTCGAGGCGCACGCGATCGTCTCGAAGCCGAGCTCGCGGGCGCGCGCGACGGCGACCGAGACGACGCGGTCCTTGAACGAGTGGGTCGGGTTGGCCGCGTCGTTCTTGACCCACACCTCGCCCAGACCGAGGCGCTCGGCCAGGCGGTCGGCGCGGATCAGCGGCGTGCAGCCGGCCGGCAGGCCGACGCGGGCGAGCCGCCGCCGGCCGAGGGGCCGAGCGGACCGCCGTGCGCGCCGCGGCCGTAGGCCGTCGTCGGCAGGAAGTCGGCGTAGCGCCAGATGTTCTGCGGGCCGCCCTGGATGCGCCGGCGCAGCTCGCCGACGTCGCCGCCGAGGCGGCTGTGGTCGTAGACGACCTCGAGCGGGCCGAAGCACGACTCGCAGACGTACAGTGCCTCGAGCGGATACTCCGCCTTGCACTCCTTGCATTGCAGATGACTGACAGCCATTGGGGGCCCCTTTCGGATGTGTCCTTCGCCTTGTCACGGTGTGGCGAAGAGCACGAAGGCCCGCCACACATCTCTCTGGAATTGGCACCTTCCCGTCCGTGACGTTGACGGTGGTTGCCGGGGTTTCATCGGGCCAGTCCCTTCACCCCTCTGGATGTGTCCAGCTATGTGTGCGGAAGTCTAGCAATCCGCTCGGCGGACGCGAGCTGCGGAGCCGCTTCGCTGGACGAAATACCCCTGCAGGCGCAGGCGGTAACGCTCGCCCGACTTTGGTGTAGGGCCGATCAGATGAGCACCCCTTCCGTGCGCACCCCCACGCGCGGGCAGGAGCGGCGCCTGATCGAGGGCGCCCCCAGCCTCGAGCCCTACGCCGCCGCGAGCAAGCGGCGCATGCTGATCATCGTCAACCCCTACGCCGCGACTGTCTCCGACCGCCTGCGCCACCTCGTCGTCTACGCACTGAAGGGGCGCTTCGAGGTCGACGCCGTCGACACCGAGTCGCGCGGGCACGCCACCGAGCTGTGCCGCGAGGCGGCGCACGAGGGCTATGACGTGGTCGTCGCGTTCGGCGGCGACGGCACGGTCAACGAAGCCGCCAACGGCCTGCTCGGCTCGGACACGCCGCTGTGTGCGCTGCCCGGCGGCTCGGCCAACGTGTTCGCGAAGATCCTCGGCATTCCGGGCGAGCTCGTCGACGCGACCGAGCACCTGCTCGCGATGGCCGACGACTGGCGCGTGCGCAAGGTCGACCTCGGCGTCGTCAACGACCGCTGCTTCACGTTCAACTCCGGCGTCGGCCTCGACGCGAGCGTCGTCGAGCAAGTCGACGCAAAGCCCAAGCTGAAGGCGCGCTACGGCCCGTACTTCTTCACTTGGAAGGCGCTCGCCGTGCGCGCAGCGCTACATCGTGCGCCCGCCGCGGATGCTGATCGACACCGGCGAGGAGACGCTCGCAGGGGGTCACGGCGATCATCCAGAACGGCGCCCCCTTCACCTACTTCCACGACAAGCCGATCGAGATCGCCGAGGGCGCCGCCGCTGGACTCCGGCGCGCTCGCCGGCGCCGTGCTGCACCGCGCCACGCCGCTCGCCTTCTCCTCGATCGCCGTGCGCGCGCTGTCCTCTCGCGCCAAGCGTGGTCGGCCACCGGCAGATCACCGGCCTGCAGCGCTTCGAGGGGCTGACCGTGCGCAGCGCCGACGGCCGCCTGCTGCCGCTGCAGGTCGACGGCGACTTCCTCGGCGAGGTGCACGAGGCGCGCTACTCGATCAAGCCGCGCGCCCTGACCGTCGTCGCCTAGCCCGCGCCTCCAGGGGTGACCCGGTAGGCGTCGAACACGGAGTCGATGTTGCGCATGCGCGTGATCGCGCCCTTCAGCGTGTGCGTGTCGGCGACCTCGACGACGAAGCGGTTCTTGACCATCGGCGGCGCCGACATGCAACGCGCTTCGAGGATGTTTGCGCCCGACTCGCTGAAGACACGCGAGAGGTCCTCCAGCAGGCGGTGGCGGTCCCACGCGTCGATCTGGATTTCGACGACGAACGCCGTCGACTGATCGCCTTCCCAGGCGACGCTCGTGAAGCGCTCCGGGTCCTTCTTCAGGAGCGCCACGTTGGGGCAGTCTTCGCGGTGGATCGTGATCCCGCGCCCGAGCGAGATGTAGCCGACGATCTCATCGCCCGGCACCGGTCGGCAGCACTTGGCCAGGCGCAGCATCACGTCCTCGACGCCCTCGACCTTGATCCCGTACTGGCCCGAGGACTTGGTCGGGCGCCGGCGCTGGCGCCCCACGCGCAGCAGGTCGGCCGCGGCCGACTCGCCGCCGTCGGCCGCCTCGCCCTGCTTCAGACGCTGCATCACCTTGCTGACGACCAGCTTCGGCGAGACCTTTGCCGCGCCGAGCGCGATGTAGAAGTCGTCGGCCTTGCGGTAGCCGACCTCGCGGATCACGTCGGCGAGGATCGCCGAGCCCGTGATCTTCTGCGCCGGCAGGCCCGCTTTGCGCAGGTGCTCCTGCAAGAGGTCACGACCGGTGTGCTCGGTGTCCTGGCGCGACTCCGCCTTGAACCACGCCTTGATCTTGTTGCGCGCCCGCGTCGTCTTGACCATCGCCAGCCAGTCGCGCGAGGGGCCGCGGTCGCGCTTTGCCGTGAGGATCTCGACGATGTCGCCCGAGCGCAGCTCGTAGTGCAGCGGCACGATCTTGCCGTTGACGCGCGCGCCGACGCAGCGGTGGCCGATCTCCGTGTGCACCTCGTAGGCGAAATCCAGCGGCGTCGCGCCCGCCGCCAGCGACTTGACCTGGCCCTTGGGCGTGAACACGAAGACCTCTTCCTCGAACAGGTCCGTGCGCAGCGTCTCCATGAACTCGCGCGGGTCCGACAGCTCCTTCTGCCAGTCGAGCATCGAGCGCAGCCACTTCATCTTCGCGTCGCCGCCCTGGCCCTCGCCGTCCTGGGCTTCCGGCGCGCCGTTGGGGCCCTGCTTGTAGACCCAGTGCGCCGCGACGCCGAACTCGGCCATCTCGTGCATCTCCTGCGTACGGATCTGGATCTCCAGCGGCCGACCCTCGGGGCCGATCACCGTCGTGTGCAGCGACTGGTACATGTTGAACTTCGGCATCGCGATGAAGTCCTTGAAGCGCCCCGGCAGCGGCTTCCACAGCGAGTGGATCACTCCCACCGTGCCGTAGCAGTCCTTCACCGAGTCGACGATCACGCGCATCGCCGTGAGGTCGTAGATCTCGTTGAACTCCCGCCCCTTCTTCGTCATCTTCGAATAAATCGAATAAAAATGCTTGGCACGCCCGGCGATCTGCGCCTGGATGCCCAGCTCGGCGAGCTCCCGCGACAGGTATTCGCCGGCCTGACTGACGTAGCCCTCGCGGTCGTCACGCTGCTGGGCGACGAGCCCCTTGATCTCCTGGTACTTGCGCGGATGCAGCGTCGCGAACGCGAGGTCCTCGAGCTCCCACTTGATCGCGTGGATTCCCAGCCGATGGGCCAGCGGCGCGTAGATGTCGAGTGTCTCGCGCGCCTTGTCCATCTGCTTCTGCTTGGGCATCGCCTCGATCGTGCGCATGTTGTGCAGGCGATCGGCCAGCTTGATCAGGATGACCCGCACGTCCGTGGCCATCGCCACCATCATCTTGCGGTAGTTCTCCGCCTGCGCCTCGTCGTGGGACTGGAACTCGATCCCCGTCAGCTTCGTCACGCCGTCGACGATCTGCGCGATCTCCTCGCCGAAGCGCTCGCGCACCTCCTCGATCGAAGCCTTCGTGTCCTCGACCGTGTCGTGCAGCAGCGCCGCGCACAGCGTCTCCGTGTCGAGGCGCATGCCCGCGCAGATCCGCGCCACCCCGACCGGGTGCACGATGAAGTCCTCGCCCGACTTGCGCCGCTGAGCGGAGTGGTGCTCGCAGGCGAACACGAACGCGTCCTGCACGCGCCCGCGGTCGATCTCCACCGCCGAGTCGGCCGCGTGCTCGGAGACGATCGCGAACAGGTCCGCCAACAGGCGCCGCTCGGGCTCTGAGAGATCCAGGCGCGCCGGGGCGGCGTGGCTCGGACGCGGCGGGGGGCCCGGCGGAGCCTGCCCGGGCGCGCTCGGCGCCGACGACGACGTCGTCGTGGCATGCGCAGCGCTGCCCTCCGGACGCGGCTGCTCGGCCAGCTCGGTCGAGCCTGTCCTGTTTGGATCCTTGGCTACCGCCATCCTCATAGGTTAGGGGACGGTCCCGCGGGATTGAAGCGCCTGAGGCGGCGCTCAGCAGAGCGCCAGCTGGCCGTGCTCGCCCTCGTCCACCGGCGCGGCTCCCACCGGCTGCTGGACGGGTGCCGCGATGGGGTGCTCGGGCGGCGGTGGTGGCGGTGCGAGCGGCTCGACCACGAGCGCGGGCTCACGCCCAGCGTCGCGCTCCTCGCGCTCCTCGCGCAGCGAGCGCGCCTCGATGCGCGGCTCGGCTGCCTGCGCGTGGCGCAGCACCAGGCGCGGCTCGCAGACGCCGTTCCATTCGTTGACCTCGAGCTTGAACGTCGCTTCGACCGGCACTCCATCCTGGACGGGCAGCCGCCCGCCCGTGCGGAAGGCGACCGCCTGCGCGCGGGCACCGCGCGATTCCACCGTGAAGCGCACGTGCTTGCCTTCGCCCATCGGCCGCCCGTCGCGCAGGCACGCATCGGCGACCATCAGCGACACGCCCGGGTTGCCGTGCCCGAATGGCGCCAGGCGCTGCAGCTCCTCGGCCAGCCCCATGCCGAGCTCATCGCCGCCCACGACCGCGTCGACGCGCTCGACCGGGGAGAGATCCTGCGCTTCGAGCACGCGCGCGGCGTGCGCCTCGAGCGCCGAGGCGAGCGCCGGCACACGCTCGCGCTCGATCTCCAGGCCCGCCGCCGCGCGGTGCCCGCCGTAGCGGAGCAGATGCTCCGCGCACTCGGTCAGGCCCGCCAGCAGGTCGAAGCCCGGAATGCTTCGCGCCGAGCCTTTGCCGCTATGCCCGTCGAGCGCGATCAGCACGACCGGGCGGTGATGGCGTCTCGGCCAGGCGCGAGGCGACGATCCCGATCACGCCCGGGTGCCACTGCTCGCCCGCCAGCACGTAGGCCGCGCGCTCGCCGAGCTCGGCCACCTGCGCCTCGGCCTCGTAGCGGATGCGCTGCTCGGCCTCGCGGCGCTCGTAGTTGGCGCGGTCGAGCTCCTCGGCGACCTGCTGCGCGCGCAGCGGATCGTCGGTCAGCAGCAGCTCCAGGCCCGCGTCCGCGCGATACATGCGCCCCGCCGCGTTCAGTCGCGGCGCCAGCGCGAAGCCGAGCGCACGCTCGTCGACGCGACCCTGGGCCGACGCGCGCGACCGCCATCAGCGCGCGCAGGCCCGGCCGCCGCGTGCTCGCCAGCGCGCGCAGGCCGCGGCGCACCAGCGTGCGGTTCTCGCCGATCAGCGGCACCACGTCGGCGACCGTCGCCAGCGCGACGAGCTCGAGGTCGTGCTCGCAACTCGACCGGATCGCGCCCAGCGGCGGTGAACACGGCCTGGGCGAGCTTGTAGGCGACCGCGGTCGCGCACAGCTCCGGGCACGGGTAGCCGCACAACGCCGGGTGCACGAGCGGCGCGTCGGGCAATCTCCCGTCGGCACGCGCAGCGTGATGGTCGCTGACGACGACCTGCATGCCGAGCTCGACGGCGAGCGCCACCTCCTCGACAGCCGTGATCGCGCAATCGGCCGTCACGAGCAGCTCGGTGCCGCGCTCTGCCAGGCGCCTGACCGTCGCCGCCGACAGTCCGTAGCCGTCGCCGATGCGATCGGGCAGGTAGGAGTCGACGTCGGCGCCCAGCGAACGCAGCGCGCTCACGAGGATCGCCGTCGAGCAGATGCCGTCCACGTCGTAGTCGCCGTGGATCGTGATCCGCCCTCGCGCCGACACGTGCGCGAGGATCGGCTCGACGGCCTTCTCGATACCGGCGAAGTCGCTCGGCGGGTGCTCCTCGGCGGCGTCGAGGAAGGCCCGCGCGCCGGTGGGATCGCCGAGCCCGCGGCGGACGAGCACCTGCGCGAGCGCGCCGCTGACGCCGAGCTCGCGGCGCAGACGTGCGACCTGCCCGGGTGGGCAATCTGCGATCTGGAAGCGCGTTGCGGGCATCGCGGCCACGTTACGGCCAGGGCGGGACGGAACGCGGCGCGGCTCAGGCTTCGTCGGCGCCGGCGTGCGGCGTTTCGTTCGCGCCGCATGCCCTCGAGGTAGACGAGCGCCATGCCGATCAGCGCGCCCGGGATCGCGTAGAGCACGATCGACGACGTCTGTCGCGTTTTCGCCGGGGATCTTCAGCGAGGAGACCTTGACGCAGTAGATCAGCAGACCGACGACGATCGCGCCGACGAGCGAGCCGACGAAGGCGCCGACGATGCCGCCCCAGAAGCGGTCGGGCAGGAAGATCGTGAAGTGCCAGATCGCGAGGCCCATCATCACCCAAGCGAGCAGTCCCATCAGCGCCTCCCGTGCTTGCGGTTGCGCGGGCGTTTGCGCTTCGGCGCCGCTTTGTCTTCCTTCAGCACGAGGTCCTCGGGCGTCAGGTCGGCCGCCGGGTCGCGCTCGGGCTCAGACGGCTGCTCGGCCGGCGGCTCCGGCGCCGCGCGGCGCGCTTTGCGCGGCTTCTGCGCCACGCCCGCGCCGCCTGCGCCCGGCGCAGGACGCGCCGGCTGGTCGACGTCGAGGTCGCGCACGAGCTCCTGGAACTCGTCGCGCGAGAGCTGCTCGCCCGGCGCCCGCGTCCGGGGGGCCGTCGGCGCCGAAGATCGACACGCTGCGCTTGGCCTGCCTGGCCGGCTCGACGTCCTCGGGCGCGCCGCCCGCGGTCGTCGCGTAGGCCGGCACCGCGCCCAGTTCGCGCACGATCCGTGCGCGGCGGTTGCGGTAGCTGCCCTCGCGCTCCTTCCAGTGCGTCAGCACCGGCGAGGCGATGAAGATCGAGGAGTAGGCGCCCGGAGGCGATCGCCGACCATCAGCGCGAAGGCGAAGTCCTTCAGCGTTTCGCCGCCGAACAACAGCAGCGCGACCACCGGCAGCAGCGTGCAGAAGCTCGTCGCCAGCGATCTGGTCAGCACCTCCGACATCGAGCGGTTGACGATCTGCGAGAAGGCCGCGCGCGGCATGCGCGGCACGTTCTCGCGCACACGATCGAACACGATGATCGTGTCGTACAGCGAATAGCCGAGGATCGTCAAGAGCGCCGCAACCGTCGAGGTCGTCACTTCGCGGCCCGTCAGCGAGTAGACGCCCGCCGTGATCAGCAGGTCGTGCATCAGCGCGATCAGCACCGGGATCGCGTACTTCCACTCGAAGCGCAGCGCGATGTAGGCCGAGATCACGAGCAGCGAGGCGATGATCGCGATCACCGCGCTGTTGGCCACCGTCTTGCCGAACGTCGGGCCGATCGAGGTCGAGGAGAAGTTCTTCGTGCCCGTCGTGCTGCCGTTGCCGAACTTCGCGTCGAGCGCCGCCTTGATCGATTGGACCTTGTTCGGCTTGAGCGTCTTGGTCGAGATCTGATAGCCCGCGCCGCCGATGCTCTTGTTGTTGAATTTCTGGATCTCGGCGTTGCCGTAGCCCGAGGCCGACATCACTTTTGAGATTTCGCTCTCCGAGACGGACTTCGTGAACGCCGTCTGGATGCGCGTGCCCGACTTGAAGTCGATGCCGAAGTTCAGCCCGTTGCCGCCAATCGCCAGGGCGCCGACCAGCAGGATCGTGCCCGACAGCGAGAAGAACCACTTCGAGGCGCCCATGAAGTCGAACGTCCAGCCTTTGCCGCGTCGCGCCGTTCCGAGCGCCGCCGGATGGGTCACGAGCTTCGAGCGGCTCATCGAGCCGAGCGCCGCCTGCGTGGCGAGCACCGCCGTGAACAGCGAGACGAGCGTGCCGATGCCGAGCGTCAGCGCGAAGCCCTTGACTTCGGCCGTCGCCAGCGCGAACAGGATGAAGGCGGTCATGAACGTGACCACGTTGGCGTCGACGATCGCCGCAAAACCGCGTTTGTATCCCGTCGCGATGCCCGAGATCACCGATCTGCCGCCGCGTATCTCCTCCTTCACGCGCTCGAAGATGACGATGTTCGCGTCGGCTGCGACGCCGATCGTGAGGATGTAGCCGGCGATCCCCGGCAGCGTCAGCGTGATCGGGATCAGCTTGACCAGGGCGAAGAAGTAGACGCCGTAGATCACCAGGCCGCCGATCGCGATCGCGCCCAGCACGCGGTAGAAGATCAAGAGGAACAGGCAGACGATGCCGAAGCCGACGAGGCCCGCGATCAGGCCCTGGTTGAGCGCCGTTTTGCCGAGCGTCGCCGAGACCTGGGAGTTGGAGATCAGTTCGAGCTTGATCGGCAGCGCGCCCGACTGCAGCTCCTGCGCCAGTTCCTGCGCCGAGGAGATCGTGAAGCCGCCGGAGATCTGCGAGCCGGTGTTGGCGTCGATCCCTTCCGGGTACTTCGTGTAGTCGATCGACGGCGTCGTGATCAGCTGCCCGTCGAGCACGACCGCGAAGTGCTGCTGGGCCGCTTCCTTGCCGACGCCCGGCAGCTGCGCTTCCTGGCCGCGGTGGGCGATTTCCTTGGTCGTCTGCTGGAAGACGCTCTTGCCGTGTCCCGTGAATTCGAACGTGACGTTCGGCGCGCCCGTGCCGCCGCCGCCTTCGTCGAAGCTCTGGCGCGGGTTCTTCACGTCGGCCCCCGTCAGCACCGGGTTGTCCTTGATCACGAACCAGCTGTTCGGTGCCTTCTTCGTGACCTTGCCGCCAGCGCCTTCGATCGGGCGTGAGCGGACGAGCACCGTGCCGGGATTGACGCGCACCGCCTTGACGTTCGCGGGTCTTCTTGTACTTTTCGCTGAACAGGTTCTTTTCGGTTTCCTCGGGCCCGAGCAGCACCTTTTCGTGCTTTGGTTCGAGCAGGTACCAGCTGCCGTAGATGCATTCCCCGACCTGCTGCGGAGTGCAGCCTTTGCTCCAGGTCGTGTCCGTCTTGCGCAGTTCGGGGGCGCGTTTCTCGGCGCGCAGCACCGCCTGGTACTCGGGCAGGCCGAACTGCGCGGCGCCGGCGTTGGGGCCGCCCGTGGCGGTCGCTTCTTTGGGCGCCGGCTGGCCGCCGGCGCCGATCACGTTCGGCTCCCAGTCGTAGAAGAACAGCTGGGCGGTCTTGCCGACCTCCTGTTCGGCGCGCTTGGCGTCGGTGACTTCCGGCAGCGCCACGTCGATTTCGTCCGAGCCCGAGCGCTGGATTTCCGGTTGCGCGACGCCGAGCTGGTCGACGCGGCTGCGCATGATGTCGATCGCGCGGTTGAGCGATTCGGAGTCGACTTTCGATTGCGCCGTGGGCTTGGCCTGGTAGACGAGCTCGACGCCGCCCTTCAGGTCGAGTCCGAGCCGCGTCTTTTTCGAGGCGATCACGACCGCCGAAGCGGCGATCAGCCCGGCGACGAGCAGAAGGATCAGGGTGTTTCGGCGGCGGTCGGTCATCGTGCGCTGCAGTTGAGACTACTTGTCGGGGGTCAGCACGAGCAAGAGCCCGCCGTCGTCGTCGTACGCCGGAAACATGTCGGCCTTGGCGCTCGCCTCGACGTCGCGTTCGCCCGCGACCTGCACAGGCACCTCGAGTTTGCGCACGCCCCACTCGAGCACCGTCTCCACCGGCGTGTCTCCGTTTGAGAAGCGAAGCCCGAGAACCTGCTCGACGCGCTGGCCGATCACCTCTTCCTCCTCTAAGCCGGTGAAGGCGAAGGAGTTCTTGCCGCAGCCGATCACGCGACCCTCGCCGTCGCAGACGAAGAACGCCGCGTCCGGCGCCGGGTAGTAGTCGTCGAGCAGTTCGAAGAGGAACGCGAAGCCGCACTTCGCGCAGCCCTTCGGCTGGCGCGTGAAGCCGATGTTGCGGTCGAGCTCGGTCGTGCGGTGTCCGCAGTTGGGGCAGATGAACGGGTGGGCCATGGTCCGCTACAGACTACGCAAGGCGCGCAACGATGGCCGCACTGATCGCTCGATCAGAACAGCGCCGGGCCGGTCGGTGCCGGCGGCTCGAGCCCGAGGTGGACGAATGCCGCGGTGGTGGCCGCCCGCCCGCGCGGAGTGCGCTTGATCAGCCCCTCCTTGAGCAGGTAGGGCTCGTACACGTCCTCGATCGTGTCCTGCTCCTCCCCCACCGCGACCGCCAGCGTGGAGAGCCCGACCGGGCCGCCCTCGAACTTGACGCAGATCGTGTGCAGGATCTCGCGATCCAGGCGATCGAGGCCGAGCTCATCGACCTCGAGCATCTGCAGCGCCGCGTGGGCCGCCTGCGCGGTGACGATGCCCTCCATGCGCACCTCCGCGAAGTCGCGCACGCGCTTGAGCAGGCGGTTGGCGACGCGCGGCGTTCCCCTGCTGCGCTCGGCGATCGCGCTTGCCCCCTCCTCGTCCAGCTCGATCTCGAGGATGCCCGCCGAGCGGCGCACGATGCTCGACAGATCGACCACCGAATACGGCTCCAGGCGCGCCTGGATGCCGAAGCGGTCGCGCAGCGGCGTCGTCAACAGGCCGCTGCGGGTCGTCGCGCCGACGAGCGTGAACGGCGGCAGATCGAGCGTCACCACGCGCGCGCCGGCGCCCTGGCCGACCGTGATCGGCAGGCGGCGGTCCTCCATCGCCGGATAGAACGTCTCCTCCAGCGCCCGCGGCAGGCGATGGATCTCATCGACGAAGAACACGCTGCGCGGCTCCAGCGCCGTGAGGAAGGCGGCGATGTCTCCCTTTCGCTCGAGCGCCGGGCCGGCGGTCTGCACGAACGGCACCTCGAGCTCGGCCGCGACGATCTGCGCGAGCGAGGTCTTGCCGAGCCCGGGCGGGCCCGCCAGCAACAGGTGGTCGAGCGCGTCGCCGCGCGCCCCGGCCGCCTCGATCGCGACCGCCAGCTGCTCGCGCAGCGACTCCTGTCCGACGAAGTCCCCCAGGCGCCGCGGACGCAGCGAGCGGTCGAGCTCGTCCTCGGCGACCAGATAAGGCGTCTGGATCCGCGCCGTCTCGGCCGTGACGATGCCCTCGGCGGTCACGCCCCGGCCCTCGCCAGACGCAGCGCGTGCGCGATCAGCTGCTCGGCGCTCTCGCCCTCGGCGTCGAGCAGCAGGCTGTCGACTTCGACCGGCGAGTAGCCCAGCTCGAGCAGCCCCGCGCGAGCGAGGCCGCGGCCGCCGTCGGCGTCGTTGGCGCCGTCGCCGGGCGAGCCGTCGCCTCCGCGCGCCGCGAGGATCGTCTCACCGGCCACCTCCTCGCCGCGCACGACGACCTTCTCGCGCAACTCGACGATGATCCGCTCGGCCGTGCGCTTGCCGATCCCGGGGACGGCCTGGAAGCGGGCGGCGTCGCCCGCCGCGATCGCCGCGATCAGCTCACGCGGCGCGCCGCCCGAGAGCACCGCGAGCGCGACCTTCGGACCGACCGCCTGGACGGAGAGCAGCATCAGGAACAGATCGCGCTCCTGCTCGGAGTGAAACCCGTACAGCGCGAGCGCGTCGTCGCGCACGATCAGATGCGCATGCAGCGTCACCTGCTCGCCGGTCGGCGGCACGTGGCGCAGCGTCTCGGCCGAGACCGCCGCGCGATAGCCGACGCTGTCGCAAAGGATCACGACATGGTCTGCGCGGCGCACCGCGACCTCGCCACGCAGCAGCGCGATCATGCGCTCGCCCTCGCCAGCGCTTGCGTCAGCGGCGCGCAGTTGACGTGGCAGATCGCCACCGCCAGCGCGTCGGCCGCGTGATCCTCGCGCGGCTCCTGCGCGAGGCCCAGCAGCGCCGTGACCATTCGCGCCACCTGCTCCTTGTTCGCTCGCCCGCTGCCGCAGACGGCGCTCTTGACCTGCTGCGGGGTGTAGCCCGTGCACGCCAGCCCGCGCTGGCCGGCGGCGAGCATCACCACGCCGCGCGCGTGCCCGACGGCGAAGGCCGTGCGCACGTTCTGGCCGAAGTACAGCTCCTCGAGCGCCATCGAGTCGGGCTCGTGCGTGGCGATCAGCTGCTCGATCTCGGAGTGGATGTCGGCCAGGCGCCGCTCGCGAGCCAGTTCGGCCGGCGTCTCGATCACGCCGCCGTCGAGCGCCACGAGCCGCCCGTCGCGGCGCGCGACCACGCCGTAGCCGGTGCTGGCCAGCCCTGGATCGATGCCGAGGACGATCATGTCCCGTGATTCTGCGCCCGGCTTCGGACGCCTGCCTGCCGGGCCGTCCGGCCCGGCGCGCAACCGGGCGGCCCGCAGCCGGTTGGTTGCCCTACCCTGCGCCTCGATGAGCGCCGAGCCGATCGACTTCGCGGCCGAGGGCCTGCTCGACGGGCTCGACGGATCACAGCGAGCAGAGCGCATCGCGCTGCTGGCCCAGCTCGTCGCCGACGGCGTGCCGCTGTCGGAGCTGCGCCGTAGCACGGACGCCGGGACGATCATGTACCTGCCGGCCGATCGCGTGATCGTCAGCAGCGAGCGATACACGGCCGGCGAAATCGCGGCGCTGAGCGGCGTCGAGGAAGACTTCCTGATCGCCGCGCGCCGTGCGATGGGCCTGCCGATCCCCGAGCCCGACGAGGCCCTGTACACCGAGGCCGAGCTCGAGTCGGCGCGTACCACGCACATCGCGCGTGCCGCCGGGATCTCCGACGAGGAGCTGCTGGATCTGATGCGCGTGCTCGGGCGCAGCCTGTCGCAGGTCGCCGAAACGCTGCGGGCGCTGCCGCTGAAACTGGTGCTCGAGCCGGGGATGAGCGAGCCAGAGCTGGCCAACCGCTACGCGCAGGCGGCCGGCGCGCTGTATCCGCTCGTCAATCCGTTGCTCGAGAGCGTGCTCGCGCTGCACCTCAAACACGCCACGCAGAGCACCGTCGTCTCAGAGCTGGAGCGAAGCGGCGGAAAGCTGCCGGGCTCCCGCGAGGTGACGGTGTGCTTCGCCGACCTCGTCGGCTTCACGCGCCTGGGCGAGGAAGTCGCGCCGGACGAGCTGGGACGCCTGGCGGTTCGCCTTGAAGAGCTGGCCGGCGATGTCGCCGAGCCACCGGTGCGCCTGGTCAAGACGATCGGCGACGCCGCGATGCTGGCCTCGCCCCAGCCCGAGCCGCTGCTCAACGCGGCGCTGCGCCTGATCGACGCTGCGGATGCAGAGGGCGAGGACTTCCCCCAGCTGCGCGCAGGCGCGGCGCTCGGTCAGGCGCTCCCGCGTGCCGGCGACTGGTTCGGCCGACCGGTCAACCTCGCCAGCCGGATCACGGCCGTCGCCCGGCCGAGCAGCGTGCTCGTCGAGCGCGAGCTGCGCGAGAGCATCGACGGTCCGTATCGCTGGTCGTTCGCCGGCGAGCGCCGGCTGAAGGGCATCCGCGGCGCCGTGCCGCTGTTCCGCGCGCGGCGCGAGCAGCCCGGGGCCTAACCTAACCGGCGACGCGCTCGAGGACGTCTGCCGGCACGTCGAAGTTGGCGTGCACGGCGTCGACGTCGTCGTTGTCCTCGAGCGCCTCGATCAGCCGCATCAGCGTACCGAGCTGGCCCTCCTCGATCGGCACGACGCTCGTCGGCCGGTAGGCCATCTCGGCGCTCTCCATCTCGACGCCGGCGTCCTCGAGCGCCTTGCGCACGGCCGTGAAGTCGGCCGGCTCGGAGATCACCTCGAACACGTCGTCGTCGGCCGAGATGTCCTCGGCGCCCGCCTCGACGGCCACCATCAGGTCGTCTTCGGAGTAGCGCTCGGCGTCGATCACGATCGTGCCCTTCTTGTCGAACAGGTAGGCGACCGAGCCGGGCTCGCCGAGGCTGCCGCCGTTCTTGGAGAAGGCGTGGCGCACGTCGGCGCCGGTGCGGTTGCGGTTCTCGGTCGTCGCCTCGACGAGCAGCGCCACGCCGCCGGGGCCGTAGCCCTCGTAGAGCACCGCCTCGATCGCGTCGGCCTCGCCGCCCTCGCCGGTTCCCTTGGCGATCGCGCGCTCGATGTTGTCCTTCGGCATCGACGCTTCCTTGGCCTTGCGGATCGCTGCTCGAGCGCCGCGATTGCCGACCGGATCGCCGCCGCCGTCGCGCGCGGCGACCATGATCGCCCGCGTCAGCTTGGAGAACTGCGTGCCGCGCCGCGAGTCGACGATCGCCTTCTTGTGCTTGATGCTCGCCCACTTGGAGTGTCCTGACATGCCTCCATTCTACGAGTGCGGCGGCCCGGCGCCGTCTCCCCGTCGCCACATAGGATGGGCGGCCATGAGCATTGACCTCGATCCAGCGATCTTCAAGGCCTACGACATCCGCGGCCTCTACGGCGAGCAGATCGACGGCGACGTCGCCGAGCGGATCGGGCGCGCCTTCGCGCAGCGTGCTCTCGGGTCTCGCCGGCAAGCCGGTCGGCGAGCTGCGCGTCGGCCTCGGGCGCGACATGCGCCTGACCGCGCCCGAGCTCTCGGCGCGCTACCGCGACGGGCTGCTCGACGCCGGAGCGCGAACGTGATCGACGCCGGCCAGGTCGGCAGCGAGATGCTCTACTTCCTCGTCGGCTCGCGCGAGCTCGACGGCGGGCTGATGTGCACCGCCTCGCACAACCCGAAGGCCTACACCGGCGCCAAGCTCGTGCGCGAGGGCGCGATCGCGCTGTCGGGCGACTCGGGCATCCAGGACGTGCGCCGGCTCGTCGAAGCCGAGCTCCACTCGCACCGGCGCGGCCCCGCCGGCGACATGGCGCGCGGCACGCTCGAGGAGGTCGACCTCTACGAGGAGTTCCAGACGGCCGCGCTGCGCTTCGTCGACCCCGAAGTCGATCACCTCGGCGCCGCGCCCGCTGAAGGTCGTTCTCGACGGCGGCAACGGCATGGCCGGCCCGATGGTCGGGCCGCTGCTCGAGAGCCTCGAGCTCGAGCTGATCGAGACCTACTGGACGCCCGACGGCAACTTCCCCGACCACGAGCCCAACCCGCTGCTGCCGGAGAACCGCGAGCTGATCATCGAGCGCGTGCGCGAGACGCGGCGCCGACCTCGGCATCGCCTGGGACGGCGACGCCGACCGCTGCTTCTTCATCGACGAGACCGGCGCGTTCGTCGACGGCGACTTCCTCACCGCGCTGCTCGCCGAGTCGCTGCTGCGCAAGAGCCCGGGCGAGGCGATCCTCTACGACGTGCGCGCCTCGCGCGCCGTCCCCGACACGGTCACGGCGGCCGGCGGCACGCCGTTCATCAACCGCGTCGGCCACGCCTTCTTCAAGACGCGCATGCGCAAGGAGGGCTCGCTGTTCGGCGGCGAGGTCTCCGGCCACTACTACTTCCGCGACTTCTACTGCGCCGACTCGGGCACGATCCCGGCGCTGCTCGTGCTCGAGCTGCTGTGCACGCGAGGGCAAGTCGATGTCGGAGCTGCTCGCCCCCTACCACGCGCGCTACTTCATCTCGGGCGAGATCAACTCCGAGGTCGCCGACCCGCAGGCGAAGATCGAGGAGATCGCCGAGCGCTACGCAGACGCCGAGCAGAAACGGCTCGACGGCATCTCGATCGACTACGAGGACTGGCACTTCAACGTGCGCCCGTCGAACACCGAGCCGCTGCTGCGCCTGTGCCTGGAGTCGCTCGTCTCCGCCGAGGACATGGATCGGCGGCGCGACGAGGTGCTCGCGCTGATCCGCTCGTGAGCGATGGCCCGAGCGTGAGCGAGGAGGACGAGCGCGAGCAGTTGGCGCGCGAGCGGCTCGCGCAGGCCGCCGAGGTGGGGATCCATCGCCTGGCGGTCCCCACGCCGTTCCAGGTGGGCCGCGTCAACGCGTACCTGATCGAGGACTCGCCGCTGACGCTCGTCGACTCCGGGCCGAACTCGGCGAAGGCGCTCGACGAGCTCGAACAGGCGCTCGCCGAGCTCGGCCGCAAGGTCGAGGACATCGAGCTGCTGATCGTCACGCACCAGCACATCGACCACTTCGGCCTGGCCTCGATCCTCGCGCGACGCTCCGGCGCCGAGGTCGCGGCGCTCGATCGGCTGGCCCCGTTCCTGGCGAGCTTCGGCCGCGAGACGGACCTCGACGACGCCTTCGCGCAGAACCTGATGCTGCGTCACGGCATCCCCTCCGATGTCGTCACCGCGCTGCGCGCCGTCTCGGCAAGCTTCCGCGGCTGGGGCGCCTCTGTCGAGGTCACCCAGCCGCTCGCACCCGACAGCGAGCTGAGCCTGCGCGATCGCACGCTGCGCGTGCTGCATCGCCCCGGGCACAGCCCCTCGGACACCGTCTTCCTCGACGAGTCGAGCTCGATCCTGCTCGCGGCCGACCACCTGATCGCGCACATCTCCTCCAACCCGCTGCTCGCCCGCCCGCTCGGCGCCGAGCCCGACGTGGGCTCCTCGCGACCGCAAGCGCTGCTCACGTACATGGCCTCGCTGGAAAAGACGCGCGAGATGGAGCTCTCACTCGTGCTGCCGGGGCACGGAGACCCGATCGCAGACCACGCGGCGCTGATCGACGAACGCTTTCGCATGCACCGCCGCCGCGCCGAGAAGATCCGCCGCCTGATCGCCGCCGAGCCGCGCACGGCGCACGAGATCGCCCAGGAGCTGTGGGGCAACGTCGCCGTCACGCAGGCCTTTCTCACGCTCTCCGAGGTGCTCGGCCACGCCGACCTGCTGCTGCAGGACGGCAGCATCGCCGAAGTGGAGAGCGACGGGATCGTGCGCTTCCGCGAGGCCTAGCGTGCGAGGCTTGCGGGCCCATGCTCCGCCGTCTGCGCCGATGACCCACCACGAACACCACCCGCCGGGCACCAGGCCGCCCAGCCGCTTTCGCCCGCGCCTGCATTGGGAGCTGGTGATCTGCAGCATCCGCGGGCACGCGCTGGTCGGCACCCACGCTCACGCGCTGCGCGCGCAGGACTCGATCTTCGCGCGCGAGGACGCCGCCGGCGTGCGCTGGTTTCGCTGCCTGCGCTGCGACAGTTGGCTGCCACTGCCTCCGCCCGAGGAGACGGCGCAAAAGCACCCGCCCACGCGCGAGCAGATCGAGCTGCCCCTGCGAGGCAAGCCGCTGCGCGACAGGGTCGTGCTGCGGCTGATCGCGATCGACCGAGCCTTTCACTTCGTCGTGCTCGTCGGGCTCGGCGTGCTCGTGCTGCTGTTCGCCGCCGACAGGGCGACGCTGCGTCACACCTTCTACAAAGTGATCGCCGACCTGCAGGGCGGTGTTGCCGCCAGCCAGTCGCACGCGCACGGTCTGCTGCACGAGATCGACAACGCCTTCACGACCTCCTCCTCGCACCTGCATCTCGTCGGCGCGGTGCTGCTCGTGTACGGCGCCGTCGAGGGCATCGAGGCGGTCGGCCTGTGGTACCAGCGCCGCTGGGCCGAGTATCTGACGTTCCTGGTCACCGCCTCGCTGCTTCCGCTGGAGATCTACGAGCTCGTCAACCGCGCGACCGTGTTCAAGGCGATCGCATTCGTGATCAACGTCGCCGTCGTCGTCTATCTGCTGCACGCCAAGCGCCTGTTCGGGCTGCGCGGGGGCGTCGCCGCCGAGCACGCCGAAGCGGCGATCGACCAGGGCTGGGAGGCGCTCGAACGCACGGCGCCGTCCGCGGCGTCTGCGGGCTCCCCAGCCACGCCGGCGAGCTGAGCGCGACGCCGGTCGCGGGGCCGCACGCAGTCCCCCCGCGAGCTCCGCTCTCACGTTTCGCAGTCGCCCGGCGTTATGCAGTCATGACGACCGCACGCGAGGATCTCCGCTTCACCTCCGGCGCCGAGCAGTGTGCTGCGTGGCTTTACCCGGCCGCCGGGCCGCCGACGAGCATTCACGGCGCCGCCGCGACCGCTCCGCTGATCGTGATGGCGCACGGCCTGTCCGGCACGCGACGCGATCGCCTGGGAGCGTTCGCCGAGCGCTTTGCAGCGACGGGCATCGCAGCGCTCGCGTTCGACCATCGCGGCTTCGGCGACAGCGACGGCGAGCCCGATCTGTTCGAGCCGGGGCGCCAGCTCGAGGACTGGCGCGCCGCGATCGCCTTCGGACGGTCCCTGCCGGGGATCGACGGCGAGCGGGTCGCGACGTTCGGCTCCTCGATGGGCGGGGGCAACGCACTTGCCGTCGCCGCCGGGGACGAGCGCATAGCGGCGGCCGTAAGCCAGGTGCCGTTCCTCGACATCGTGCTGCAGGCGCACCGCTCCTCACCGCGCGTGACCGCGAAGGTGCTGGCGGCGGCGGCGCACGGCCGGCACCTGCCCGTGCTCGGCGAGCCGGACGAGGCGGCGCTGCTCAACGCTCCGGGCGCCGCCGAGGGCTGGCGCCACGTCGTGGCGAGCGGCGAGGACTCGCGCTGGCGCGACCGCGTCTCCACGCGCTGGCTGCTCGGCCGCCCCTATCGCCCGGCACGCCTTGCCGCCAAGCTGCACTGCCCGTGGCTCGTCTGCGTCGGCGAGGCCGACCGCGTCGCGAAGCCCGGCCCGGCGATCGCGGCCGCGCAGCGCGCGCCACTGGGCGAGCTGCGCACGTACCCGGGCGTCGATCACTTCGACATCTACGACGGACCCGCGCACGAAGCGCTCGTCGCCGATCAGCTCCTCTTCCTGCACCGCCACCTGCTCGCCGGGCGCGAGGGTGCCGCGGTTGAGCTCAGCCGCGCCTAGCCTCGACCCGGCGCAGGAACAGACGGTGCAGACGGTCGTCCTCGCCGAGCTCGCTGTGGAATGCCACCGCCAGCAGCTCGCCCTCGCGAGCGGCGATCGGGTGGCCGTCGACCTGGCCGAGAATCTCCACGCCGGGACCGTGCTCGGCGATCCACGGCGCGCGGATGAACACGCCATGGACCGGGCCCCCGTCGAGGCCGGTCAGCTCGACGTCGGCCTCGAAGCTCTTGACCTGGCGCCCGAAGGCATTGCGCTCGGCGCGCATGTCCATCAGGCCGAGGTGCTCGCGATCGAGCATGATCAACCCAGCGCACGAGCCGAGCATGGGCACTCCCTCGTGAGCGAGCGCGCGGAGCGGCTCGGCCAGCCCCTCGCGCTCGATCCCGAGCGTGATCGTCGTCGACTCGCCGCCCGGGATCACGAGCCCGCCGATTCCGTCCAGATCGCCCACCGCGCGCACCTCGCGCACGTCCGCACCGAGCCGTTCGAGCACGCGGCGGTGCGCCTCGAAGTCGCCCTGCAGCGCGAGCACGCCGATCAGCGGCGGAGTCACCCGCGCGCTGCTACGAGCCGCGCTGGGCTAGCAATTGCTCGCCTGCGAGCTTCGAGCTCTCGAGGCTCTCCATCGCCGGGCCGAGCCCACGCGATGCGGCGGCGACGCGCTCCGGGTCCTGCCAGTGCGTCGTGGCCTCGACGATCGCCCGCGCACGCGCCGGCGGATCCTCGGACTTGAAGATGCCCGAGCCGACGAACACGCCTTCGGCGCCGAGCGCCATCATCAGCGCCGCGTCGGCCGGCGTAGCGATGCCGCCCGCGCAGAACAGCACGACTGGAAGCTTGCCGTCGCGCGCGACCTGCTGGACCAGCTCGAGCGGCGCAGCGAGGTCCTTTGCCGCGGTGGCCAGCGCGCCCGGCTCGAGCGTGCTGAGCCGGCGGATCTCGCCGGTGATCATGCGCATGTGGCGCACCGCCTCGACGATGTCGCCCGTTCCGGCCTCGCCCTTGGAGCGGATCATCGCCGCACCCTCGCCGATCCTTCGCAGCGCCTCGCCGAGGTTGGTAGCGCCGCACACGAACGGCACCCTGAAGGCCCACTTGTCGATGTGGTTGCTCTCGTCGGCCGGCGTGAGCACCTCGGACTCGTCGACGTAGTCGACCTCGAGCGCCTCGAGCACCTGTGCCTCGACGAAGTGCCCGATGCGCGCCTTGGCCATCACCGGGATGCTCACGGCCTCCTGGATGCCCGAGATCATCTCCGGGTCGGACATGCGCGCAACGCCGCCGTCGCGGCGGATGTCGGCCGGCACGCGCTCGAGCGCCATCACGGCGGCGGCGCCGGCCTGCTCGGCGACCGTCGCCTGGGCCGGCGTCACGACATCCATGATCACGCCGCCCTTGAGCATCTCCGCCAGGCCCGTCTTGACCTGGAATGTGGCTTCGTCGCGCATCTGTCTGAGTCTATCCGGGGATCGAGCGGGGCCGGACGCACGCGTGGGTGCGCCGTTGAACGCCATCCTGCCTTCCCGTCGAGCCGACCTCCGCTCCTTGTCACAACCCGAGAACGCTCCGGGTCGCCACGACCGGTACTCGGCCGGCCATCCGGGCCGGCTGTGCGCTTGACAGGAGCTACTTGAGCCTGAAGGCCTTTATTCGGTCGTCGTACTGCGCCGTGTCCTGCGCGTAGACGCCGTAGGCGAGTGCCTGGATCAGGCTCAGCAGCGCCGTGTGCGAACGCACGTAGGCGGGGCTGTTGGAGGAGTAGTAGAGCTTGATCTGCGCGAGCTTGGCGACCTCGGAGAGCGTCGCGTCGGTGATCGCCGCCGTCTTCGCCTTGCGGTGGCGCGCGAGCTTCATCGCACGTACGACGAGCGGATGCGGGCGGCCGGCCGAGAGGCCGATCACGAGCGTCGATTCGTCGATCCGCCCGAGCCGGCTGAGCGCCTCCTGCGACGGGCTCGCGACGACATCGACGCGCAGGTCGAGCAGCATCAAGAGGTGGCGCAGGTAGCTGGCGAAGAAGGCCATCTGATCGGTGCCCGCCACGAGCACCTTCTCGGCCGAGACGATCGCCTCGATCAGCGCCTCGACCTCGCTGCGCGAGACCTTGCGCGCGGTCTCCTCCACGTTCAGATGGTCCGCCGTCAGCGCCGTCTCGAACTCGTTCTGGTCGAGTGAGAAGAGCGGCGCCGAGGATGTCCCCGCCGGGGCTTCCGACTTGGCATGGACACGGCGATATTCCTCGCGCGCCGCCGCCTGAAGCTCGGGAAAGCCCTCGAAGCCGAGCGCCTGAGAGAAACGAACTACCGTGGAGCTCGAGGTGTTCGCGCGGCGCGCCAGCTCCTCGGCCGTCTGGAAGGCAGCCTCGTCGAGGTGGTCGACGATGTACTGCGCCACGTCCTTCTGCGAGCGCGAGCACTCCTCGAAGCGCGCGCGGATGTACTTGGACAGGCTCTGGTGCTCACTCGTGCCGTTGATCGGCGAGCCGCTCTGCGTCCGCGGGTCGCTCGTTGGGGTCGCTGTGCGCTTCATCGGCGCATTGGTTCGACGTATCGACCTCGCACTCCTGCCAGCAACTCGCACAGTCGTTTTCACCGGGGGTGACAGTCGAGCTGTCGCGATGCGCCGATGATCCGCCCCGGCCGGCCGCTGCGTACATAAGCTCACACGATGAGAAGCACCGAGCGGCAAAGGGGGAGGCAGTGAGGATCGCGATCGTCGGCGCGGGCGTCTCCGGGCTGGTCGCCGCACATCTGCTGCACCGCCAGCACGAGATCGTCGTCTATGAGGCAGGCGGCTACGCCGGAGGGCACACGAACACGATCCGCGTCGACACCGAGCACGAGACCCATCACGTCGACACCGGCTTCATCGTGATGAACGACCGCAACTACCCGAACTTCACGCGCCTGCTCGATCGCCTCGGCGTGGCGCGCCAGCCGACGCACATGAGCTTCTCGGTGAAGGGCGAGGAGCACGACTTCGAGTACAGCGGCACACCCCGCGGCCTGATCTGCCAGCCGGCCAACCTCGCCAGCCCGCGCTTCCAGCGGATGATCTTCGACCTGCTGCGCTTCAACCGCGCGCTCCGTGCGCTGCTGGAGACTGGCGTGGACGGCGCGCACGGCGAGGAGTCGATGCAGGACTTCCTCTCGCGCCATCGCTTCTCGCGCGCCTTCGTCGAGCGGCTGATCGTGCCGCAGCTCTCCGCCGTGTGGTCGGCCGACCCGCGCACCGCCGCCTCCTTCCCGGCGCGCTTCATCGCCGAGTTCTTCGCCAACCACGGCATGCTCGGCTTCCGCGACCGCCCGCAATGGTCGACCGTCGCCGGCGGCTCCGCGCGCTACGTCGAGGCGCTCACGGCCCCCTTTCGCGACCGCATCCGCCTGAACGCGCCCGTCGACTCGATCACGCGGCGCGACGGCGATGTCGAGATCCTCGCCGCCGGCGCCGGCGCCGAGTCCTTCGACCACGTGATCCTCGCCACCCACTCAGACCAGGCGCTGCGGATGCTGCGCGACCCCTCTCCGCACGAGCGCGAGCTGCTCGGCGCGATCGCCTACCAGCCCAACGAGGCCGTGCTGCACACCGACAGCACGCTGCTGCCGCGGCGGCGCGCGGCGCGCTCGGCGTGGAACTTCCACCTGCTGCGCGAGCCCAAGCCGCTGAGCACGGTCACCTATTACATGAACCACCTGCAGCGCCTGCGAGCCGACCGCGACTTCTGCGTCACACTGAACCGCACAGAGGCAATCGACCCGGCGAAGATCATCCGCACGATTCCCTACTCGCACCCGATGTACACCCCGCGCGGCGTCGCCGCCCAGCGCGAGCACGCGAGCATCAGCAACCTCTCAAGCCGCACCCACTACTGCGGCGCCTACTGGGGCTGGGGCTTTCACGAGGACGGCGTCGTCAGCGCGCTGCGCGCCTGCCGGCCCTTCGGAGTGAAATTGTGAGCGTCGCCGCATCCCCCGCCCCCGCCCCCGCCGGCCCGCCGCCGTCGAGCGAGAGCCCGGCGCACGCCTCCTGCTTCTACGAGGGCTTCGTGCGCCACCGCCGCCACGGCGAGCCGCGCCACCAGTTGCTCCACCGTTTGTGCATGGCCTATCTCGACCTCGACGAGCTGCCCGAGCTGTTCGACGGGCATCCGCTGTGGTCCGCACGGCGCCCCGCGCTCGCCTGGTTTCGCCGCAGCGACTACCTCGGCGATCGGCACACGCCGCTGCGCCAGGCTGTCGAGCAGCTCGTGCTCCAGCGCACCGGGATCGCGCTCGATGGCCCGATCCGCCTGCTCACGCACGTGCGCTTCCTCGGGCACTGCTTCAACCCCGTCAGCTTCTACTACTGCTTCGACGCCGTCGGACGGCGCGTACGAGCCGTCGTCGCCGAGGTGACCAACACGCCGTGGGGCGAGCGCCACGCCTACGTGCTGCCCGTCGATCAAGATCGGACGCGGGCGGGCGGCGGCGCCGGCCGGGTGATCCGCGGCGAGTTCGCCAAGGCGCTGCACGTCTCCCCGCTGATGGGCATGGACTACAGCTACGACTGGCGGCTGACCGAGCCCGCCGAGAGCCTGTCCGTGCACATCGAGTCGACTCGCGACGGTGGCCCGCTCGACGGCGAGCGCGTGTTCGACGCCACGCTCTCGCTGCGCCGCCGATCGATCGACGCCCACGAGCTGCGCCGCGTGCTCGCGCGCTACCCGCTGCCCACAGTGCGCCTGACCGCCCGCATCTACGTACACGCGCTCGTGCTGCGGCTGCGTGGAGCGCGCTGGCACGCACACCCCGGGCGCGCCGAGCCGCCCGGGCACGAGGACACAACCGACGGCACGAGGCGCTCCCGGTGAGCGCAACGCGGCCAGCCGAGGCGTTGCCCACGGCCGAGACGTCGTCGACGTCGGTGCCCGAGCGGACCGCCGGTGCCCGGCCCGTGACCGCCGCGGACGTTCGGCAGCGGGCAACGAGCTTCCGTCCGGGGCTCCTCGACGGGGCCGCGCGCTGGATCGTGTTGCGGCTGTTCTCACGGATTCGTCGCGGTGAGCTCGTGCTGCTCGAGGGCCAGCGCCGCCTGCGCTTCGGCGAGCAGGGAGGCGGGCACGCGCTCTCGGCCGAGCTGCTGGTCCGCTCGCCACGCTTCTACCGCGCCCTCCTGCACGGCAGCCTCGGCCTCGGCGAGGCCTACGCCGGCGGTTTGTGGGACTGTCGCCGACCTCGTCTCGCTGACGCGCATCGGCGCGCTCAACATGAGCGGCCTCGACACGCTGCGCCGCGTCTTCTCCCCCGTGTTCGCGCCATTGCAGCGTGCCGTGGGCTGGCTCGCGCGCAACACGCCGGCCCGCTCGCGCAAGCGGATCGCCGCCCACTACGACCTCGGCAACGAGCTGTTCGCGCAGTTCCTCGATCGCACGATGATGTACTCCTGCGCAGTCTTCGATTCGCCCGCGGCGACGCTCGAGCAGGCCTCGCTGGCCAAGCTCGAGCGCATCTGTGCGCAAGCTCAAGCTCTCCCCGGCCGACCACGTGCTCGAGATCGGCACCGGCTGGGGCGGCTTCGCCGAGTACGCAGCCGAGCGCTACGGCTGCCGCGTGACGACGACCACGATCTCCGCGCAGCAGCACGCCTACGCAAGCGAGCGGATCCGCCGGGCCGGCCTGCAGGACCGCGTGAGCGTGCTGTTCGAGGACTACCGCGACCCCGCGCTCGACCGCCACGGCCCCTACGACAAGCTCGTCTCGATCGAGATGATCGAGGCCGTCGGCTGGCAGTACTTCCCGACCTTCTTCCGCCGCTGCTCCGAGCTCGTCGCCGAAGACGGCGCGATGCTCTTGCAGGCGATCGTGATCGAGGATCGCGCCTACGAGGTCGAGAAGGCCTCCAGGAGCTTCGCCAACACGCACATCTTCCCCGGCGGCTGCCTGCCCTCGCTGCAGGTGATCGCGCGCAACGTCGCCCGCGTGACCGACTTCCGCGAAGCGCACCTCGAGGACATCACCGCGCACTACGCCACCACGCTGCAGCGCTGGCGCGAGCGCTTCCTCGCCGCCGGCGAGCAGGTCTCCGAGCTCGGCTACGACGAGCGCTTCCGGCGCACGTGGGAGCTGTACCTCTCCTACTGCGAGGGCGGCTTTCGCGAGCGGCGGATCCAGGACGTGCAGTTGCTGCTCGCAAAGCCGCGGTTCCGCTGAGGTCTCCGGCCAGCCTCGCCAGATAGGGTCCGCGCGGTGAAGCGCAACCTGTTCGACGACGTCCACGAAGACTTCCGCGAGAGCTTTCGCACGTTCCTGGAGCGCGAGGTCGTCGGCGACGAGGATCGCTACGGCGAATGGGAGCGCGAGGGGCTCGTGCCGCGCGAGGTCTTCGCGCTCGCCGGGCGCGGCGGCTTCCTCGGCATGGCAGTGCCCGAGCGCTACGGCGGCGCAGGCGCCGAGGACTTCCGCTTCAACCTCGTGATCGGCGAAGAGTGCCAGCGCGCCGGCGTCGGCGGCTTCGGCCTCGGGCATCACGCTGCACAACGACATCTGCCTGCCCTACTTCCTCACCTACTGCACCGAGCAGCAGCGCGAGCGCTGGCTGCCGGGGATCGTCTCCGGCGAGCTGATCACGGCGATCGCGATGACCGAGCCCGGGATCGGCTCCGACCTTGCCTCGATGACCACGCGCGCGAGGCGCGACGGCGAGCACTACGTCGTCGACGGCTCGAAGACGTTCATCACCAACGGGATCAACGCCGACCTCGTGATCACCGCCGTGAAGACCGACCCCGCCGAGCGCCATCGCGGCATCAGCCTGGTGATCCTCGAGCGCGGCATGGAGGGCTTCGAGCGCGGACGCAACCTCGAGAAGATCGGCCAGCACTCCCAGGACACCGCCGAGCTCTCCTTCGCCGACGTGCACGTGCCCGTCGAGAATCTGCTCGGCGAGGAGGGCGAGGGCTTTCGCTACCTCGTCTCGAACCTGCCGCAGGAGCGCCTCTCGATCGCCGCCTCCGCCGTCGCCGCCGCCGAGGCCGCGCTCGACTGGACGCTCGACTACGTGCGCGAGCGCAAGGCGTTCGGGCAGAGCATCGGCTCCTTTCAGGCCACGCGCTTCACGCTCGCCGAGGTGCGTGGCGAAGTCGACGTCGCGCGCGCCTACATCGATCGCTGCGCGCAGGCGCTCGACGACGGCGAGCTGACCGCCGAGGACGCCGCCACCGCCAAGTGGTGGTGCACCGACCTGCAGGGGCGCGCGATCGACCGCTGCCTGCAGCTGTTCGGCGGCTACGGCTACATGACCGAGTACCCGATCGCCCGCGCCTACGCCGACGCGCGCGTCACGCGTATCTACGGCGGCGCCAACGAGATCATGAAGGAGATCGTCGGGCGCTCGCTCGGGCTCTGAGCGGAGCGGGGTCCTCGTCGCAGGCGCGGTTTCACGCGATGCGGCGCGTCAGGCCGCCGGCGGGCCGACGGCGTCGCCCGGCTTCACGTCGAGCTCCCCGGCGAGACTCGACGAAGTAGTCGAGCGAGCGCGGGTTGGCCAGCGAGTCGACGCTCGCCGCCTCGCTCGACCGGCGAGCCCATCAGGATGCGCTTGACCGGCACCTCGAGCACCTTGCCCGAGAGCGTGCGCGGGACCTCCTCGATCTGGCGGATCTCGTTGGGCACGTGGCGCGGCGAGCAGTCCTCGCGGATGCGGCGCTTGATCTGCTTCGTCAGCTCCTCGTCGAGCTCGGTGCCCTCCGCCAGCACGACGAACAGGATCATCCGCAGTTCGTCCTCGCCCGGGCGCGCCGGGATGTCGACGACGAGCGCATCGAGCACCTGCGGCACCGAAGCCGCTGCGCGGTAGATCTCGCTCGTGCCCATGCGCACGCCCTGGCGGTTGATCGTCGAGTCCGAGCGGCCGTAGATCACGGCTCCACCGCGCGGCGTGATGCGGATCCAGTCGCCGTGGCGCCACACGCCCGGATACATCGAGAAGTAGCTCTCGCGCAGGCGCTCGCCGTCCTCGTCGCCCCAGAAGAACAGCGGCATCGAGGGCATCGGCTCGGTGATCACGAGCTCGCCGACGCGATCGACGTGCGCGACGCCCTGCTCGTCCCAGGACTCGACCGCGCAGCCGAGGATGCGGCACTGCAGTTCGCCTTCGTACACCGGCAGCAGCGGGCAGCCGCCGACGAACGCCGTGCAGACGTCCGTGCCGCCGCTCGTCGAGAACAGCCAGATCGTCAGAGCCCACGTGCTCGTAGACCCAGCGGAAGCCCTCCGGCGAGAGCGGTGAGCCGGTCGAGCCGATCGCGCGCAGCGCGCTCAGGTCGTATTCGCGGCCCGGCTCGATGCCCTCCTTCTCGCAGCTCGCGATCAGCCCCGCGCTGAGCCCCATGCACGTGATCCGCGCGCGCTCGGCCAGGCGCCACAGCGCGCCCAGGTCCGGGTGGGCCGGGCTGCCGTCGTAGAGCACGATCGCCGCGTCGGAGAGCAGGCAGCCGACGAGGAAGTTCCACATCATCCAGCCCGTCGTCGTGAACCAGAACATGCGGTCGCCCGGGCGCAGGTCCAGGTGCAGGCGCTTCTTCAGCTGCTCGATCAGGATGCCGCCGTGGCCCTGCACGATCGCCTTCGGCAGGCCCGGTCGTGCCCGAGGAGTAGAGCACCCACAGCGGGTGGTCGAACGGCACCTGCTCGAAGCTCAGCTCGGCGCCCTCGCCCGCGCTGCGCAAGCTCCGCCCAGAGCAGCGCCTCGCCCGGCAGTCTCGCCGCCGAGGCGTGATCTGAGAGATAGGGAAGCAGCACCGCGTGCTCGACCGTCGGCAGCTCGGCCAGGATCGCCTCGGCCACGGCCATGCGGTCGAAGTCCTTGCCGCCGTGGCGGTAGCCGTCGACCGTGAAGAGCACCTTCGGCTCGATCTGCGCGAAGCGGTCGATCACGCTGCGCGCGCCGAACTCGGGCGCCGCGCTCGACCAGATCGCGCCGAGCGAGGCCGTCGCGAGGAACGCGATCAGCGTCTCGGGGATGTTCGGCATGTACGCGACGACGCGATCGCCGCGCCCGACGCCGAGCGCGCGCAGACCGCCCGCGACGCTCGCGCGACCTGCTCGCTCAGCTCGCCCCACGTCAGCTCGCCCGAGCTCGCGCAGCTCCGAGCAGTGCAGCATCGCGACGGCGTCCGCATCGCGGCCGCCCGCGCGCCCGTCCTTGTGCGCCGGGCCGCGCAGCATGTTCTCTGCGTAGTTGAGCTCGCGCGCCGGTGAACCACTGCGCGCCGGGCATGCCGCGCTCGGCGATGCGCCCGCTCGTAGGGCCTTGGAGGCGCGCACGCCGAAGAACTCCCAGATGCTCTGCCCAGAAGTCCTCGAGCTCCTCGCACCGACCAGCGCCACAGCTCGTCGTAGTCCTCGAACTCGCGCACCGCGGCGCTCGCCGGCCCAGCGCATGAAGCGCGTCATCTCGGCGCGCTCGCGATCCTCCGCGGTCGGCTCCCACAGCGGCGCTGCTCGGCGGCGCTGGACATGCGGGTATTCTCGCGGTTTGTGGATCTGCGTGGGCTGCGCGCCGAGTTTCCCGTCCTTCGGGACCTCGCCTATCTGAACGCCGGCACCGACGGCCCGCTGCCGGCTCGTGCCGTGCAGCGCAGCCGCGCGAGGAGCTGCGAGCGCGAGGCCGCCGACGGGCGCACATCCGCTCACTTCGAGCGCCGCAACGAGCTGAACGACACGCTGCGCGAGGCCTACGCCGCGCGCGCTCGGCGCCGAGCCCGCGGACGTCGCGCTGACGACGTGCACGAGCGAAGGCATGGCCCAGGTGATCGGCGGCCTCTCGCTTCGGCGCCGGCGATGAGATCCTGACGAGCGACGAGGAGCACCCGGGGCTGCTCGGCGCGCTCGGCGCCGCGCGCGAGCTGCACGGCGTCTCGATCCGCGAGGTCGCCGCTCGCCGAGATCGCCGACGCCGTCGGCCCGCGCACACGGCTTCGTCGCCTGCTCGCACGTCGGCTGGATGAGCGGCTGCTCGCGCCCGCCGAGCTCGCCGAGCTGGACGTGCCGGTGCTGCTCGACGGCGCCCAGGGCGTCGGCGCCGTGCCGGTCGACGTCAAGGCGCTCGGCTGCGACGCCTACGCCGGCGCCGGGCAGAAGTGGCTGTGCGGACCCGACGGGCTCGGGATGCTGTACGTCGCGCCCGAGCTGCGCGAGCGCGTCGCCGTCTCGCGTCGCGGCTACGCCAACCTCGAGGACCCCAACGAGCGGCGTGCAGGCACAGCTGCACGAGGACGCGCGGCGCTTGGACGCGATGTCGCTGAGCGCCGAGGCCGTCGCCTGCGCGCTGGCCGCGATCGAGCTGCTCGAGTCGGCCGGCTGGGACGCGCGTGCACGAGCGCGCGCGCACGCTCGCCGCGCGGCTCGCCGACGAGCTCGCCGAGCGCGGGCGTGCCGTCGCGCCGCGCGACCGCACGACGCTCGTCTCCTTCGAGAGCGCCGATCCCGAAGCCGAGCGCGAGCTGCTCGCCGAGCGCGGCTGCCTCGTGCGCAACATCCCCGGCCGGCCGTGGCTGCGCGCGTCCGTCGGCGCCTGGAACGACGAGAACGACCTCGAGCGCCTGCTCGGGTCGCTCTCCGCATGAGCGCGCCCGAGCAGGCGGCCACACTGCCGCAATCGCCCCGGGTGCGTGCCGAGGGCCCGCAGCGGCCGTGGGAGCGGCTGCGAGGCGCACGGCCGGGACTGCATCACCTCGCGCTCGCCGGCGTGCTCGCGCTGTCGGCCGTGCTCAACGTGCACCGGCTCTCCCAGAACGGCTACGGCAACATCTTCTACTCGGCCGGCGTCAAGTCGATGCTGCGCTCGTGGCACAACTTCTTCTTCGTCTCCTTCGACCCCGGCGGGCTGATCATGGTCGACAAGCCGCCGCTCGGTCTGTGGGTGCAGGCGCACGAGCGCCAAGCTGTTCGGCTTCTCGCCGCTCGGCCTGCTGCTGCCCGAGGCGATCATCGGCGTGCTCTCCGTCGCGCTGCTCTACCTCGTGCTCGCCAGGCGGCTCGGCGGCTGGGCCGGCGTCGCCGGCGCGCTCGCGCTCGCCGTGTTCCCCTCGTTCGTGGCCGTCTCGCGCACGAACAACGTCGATGCGCTGCTGATCCTGCTGATGATCCTCGCCTGCGAGGCCGGCGCTGCGCGCGTGCGAACGCGGCCGCTGGGGAGCGCTGCTGTGCAGCGGCGCGCTCGTCGGCCTGGCGTTCAACACCAAGACGCTCGCCGCCTACCTGATCGTGCCGCCGATCGCGCTCGCCTTCCTGCTCTGCGCCCCCGGGTCGCTGCGCCGCCGCCTGGCTGCAGCTGCTCGCCGCCGGCGCCGTCGCTGCTGGCCGTCTCCGCCGCCTGGATGCTCGCCGTCGAACTGACGCCCGCCTCTCAGCGACCCTTCGTCGGCAGCTCGACCGACAACACCGAGCTCGGGCTGACCTTCAGCTACAACGGCTTCGGCCGCGTCGGCGGGCAGACGGGCGGGCCCGGACAGATCCCGGTCGGCGCCGGCGGCGTCGCCAAGCGCGTTGTTCCCGGCAACGGCGGGGCCGCCAAGCCCAGCCCCGTGCGCACCGTCAAGGCGCCGAGCGCGCCACCCGTGTTCCTCGCAAACGGGCGCGAACGCAACCCGATCGCCTTCGGCGAAGGCGTCGGGCCGCTGCGTCTGTTCGAGCGCGGTCTCGGCAACCAGGGCGCCTGGCTGCTGCCGTTCGCGCTCGTCGGACTGCTCGGCTTGGCGCTGCTCGTGCTGATGCCCGGACGCCGCCGCGCCGTGCGAGGCGACGGCGGAGAGTCCGGCGACAGCGAGCAGCTGAGCAGTGGCGGAGCGGGACGCAGCCTGCCCGACCGCCGCTGGCCGATCTTCGATCGGTCGCGTCTGGCCCTGCTGATCGTGCTCGGCGGCTGGCTGCTCGTCGAGGCCGCCGTGCTGAGCCTGTCCAAGGGGATCGTCCACCCCTACTACGTCTCCGCGCTCGGCCCCGGCGTGGCCGCCATGGCCGGCGCCGGCGCCTATCGCCTTCGCGCAGTTCGCCCGTCGGCGCGACTGGCGCCTGCTGCTGCTCGCCGGCGGCGCCGCGCGCGACCGTGCCGGCGCAGCTCGTGCTGCTGCACCGCGACCACTACATGTCGTGGTTCACCGCGCCGCTGATCGCCGCCACGATCGCTGCGCTGCTGCTCGTCGCGGTGCTCTCGCTCGTGCCCGCCCTGCGGCGGCTCGCGCCCGGCGCGATCGCGCTCGTGCTCGGCGTGCTGCTGCATCGCCCCCGCCGTGTACGCCGCGAGCAACTGGCTCGCGCCGGTGCAGTCGACCTTCCCCGCCGCCGGGCCACGCGCCGCGTCCGGCCCAGGCGGCTACGGCGTCAACGACGAGCACGTCAAAGTCGACCGCGCGCTGCTCGCGTACGTCGAGGGTCACGGCGCCGCCGCGCGCTGGTCGGTGCTCGCCGACGCCTCCAACACCGCCTCGCCGATGATCCTGCTCGGTGGGCAGGCCGGCTCGCTCGGCGGCTTCAGCGGCACCGATCCCGCGCTCGACGGACCCGGGCTCGGCGCCTACGTGCGCCGCGGGCAGGCGCGCTACGTGATCCTCGGCGGCGAGTTCTCCACGCGCGGCGGCACGAAGGCGACCGAAGCCGTGCAGCGCGTGTGCCGCGTCGTGCCCACGCGCACCTGGCTGCCGCGACCGCTGCAGCCCAACGGCCTGATCCTGTTCGACTGCGCGGGGCGCGCGCGAGCGCTCGCCGCGACCTGAGCGCCGCCGCGCACCGGCAACCGTCGCTCAGGCCGCGACGGCCAGCTCGCGGTGAAAGGCCCGCGCGAACAGCTCGCGCTCGCGATTGGCCGCCCAGCGCGGCACGACCGACTCGCCGTCGGCGATCAGCTGCAGCTCGACCTCGCCGTCGTGCAGCTCGATGCGCGTGCCGCGCACGAGCTGATCGCGCGAGCGCTCGAGGTCCTCGGCCAGGCGCAGCAGCACCGCGCAGCGGTCCAGGCGCTCGGCGTCGCCCTCGCCGAACAGCGCGCGCAGCGGCCCCGGGTCGGGCATGCCCTTGCGGTGGTAGCGCGCCGCCTGGGCGATGATCGCGACCTCGACCGGCGTGAAGCCCGGCAGGCCGGCGTTGAGGATCAAGTAGCGCGAGTGCTTGTGGTGATCGTCGTAGTCGACCGACATGCCGATGTCGTGCAGGATGCTCGCCGCCCACAGCAGCTCGCGCTCGCGCTGATCGCCCTCGTGCAGGCCGAGCGCGCGCCAGCTCGTCGAACATGCCCAGCGCCAGCGCCGCCACGTGACGCGTGTGCGCGACGTCGAGGTGGTACTGGCCGGCGAGGTTCAGCACGCTGGCCCGGCGCACGTCCTCGAACAGCGGCTCCGCCTCGGGCGATCCGTCTGTCAGCAGGCGCTCGAAGAAGACGCCCTCGCGCAGCCCCGCCTCGGTCGTCTCCAGGCCATCGAAGCCGCCGGCCTGCAGCACGCCCTGAACGACGACTGCGCCGGCCAGGATGATGTCGGCCCTGCGCCGGCTTGATCCCCGGCACGCGGGCGCGCTCGGCGGCCGGCAGCTCAGCCAGGCGCTCGACCAGCTCCGCCAGCGCGTCGCGCTCGATCACCATCCCCTGCACCCCGTTGGACGGCAGCCCGGCCGCGCGCTGCGCCGCCGCCGCGAGGTTTCGCACGGTGCCGCCGATGCCCACCAGGCGCCTGACCGGTGCATCCTCGCCTGAGCCGCCGAGCCAGTCAGCCTGCGCCAGCTCCTCGGCGACATGCTCGCGCAGCGCCTCGAGCTGACGGCGCTTGGCCGGGCCGTTCGGCGGCAGGAAGCGCTCGCTCATGCGCACCGTGCCCAGACGCCACGAGCCCGAGCCGCGCGCGATGCGCTCGAGCACGCGCACCAGTTGCAGCGAGCCGCCGCCGAGGTCGAGCACGAAGCCGTCGTCGAGCGTCGTCGAGTTGACCGCCGCGAGGTAGCCGTAGCGCGCCTCCTGCTCGCGCGAGAGCACGCGGATCGGCAGGTCGAAGTGCTCGCGCGCCTGGCCGAGGAAGGCCTCCGCGTTGCTCGCGTCGCGGATCGCGCTCGTCGCCACGGCGTCGACCGAGTCGCCCGTCAGCCCGCTCGCCTTGGCGAACTGGGCGAACACGTCGAGCGTCGCCAGCGCGCGTGCGATCGGCTCGGCGCCGAGCTCGCCGCTCGCGGCCATCCCCTCGCCGATACGCACCGGCTCGTAGATCTCATCCGTGCGCTTCCACCAACCCTCGCCCGCCATGAACACGACCAGCCGGAACGAGTTGGAGCCGAGATCGATCACGGCCAGGCGCTCTCCGGGCTTCATGGCCTGAGCGTATTCGCCGTATCGGCGGGCGCGGTCCGGCTCGCGCCGCGCGGTGGGGCGCGCCGGCGGCGCTCTGGAGCGCTCAGGCGGGCGGGTCGTCCGGCGAGCTGAGCACGCGCATGTGCTCTGCCACGCTCGTGATGCTCAACAGCCGCTGGACCTGGGGCGAGCCGGGCGTGATCGCGAACTCCTGACCGCGCGCGCGCGAGCCCTCGTGCGCCAGCAGGATCACCCGCAAGCCGGTCGAGTCGACGAACTTCAGCTCGTCGAGATCGAGCACGAGCAACGGCGAGGACGCGACGTCCGCATCCTCCAGCGCGCGTTCGAAGACCGGCGAGCTCGCCAGGTCCAATTCGCCCGTCAGGCACAGCACGACCCGATCGTCCGTACGTCGCGCGTCGACCCGCAGGTGCTCCTGAGCGCCCACGCGGCCATCGTATCGCACGGCTTTTCCCCACTGACCTGGACCGAGCGGCGCGGCGGGGCGCTGCGCCGGCGCCTCCGGAGCTAGCGCTCGCTGCGCATGTGGACGCGCACGACCGTGCCGTCCGGGCTCGAGCGGATCTGCACGAGATCGCAGAGATGGTTGACGAGCCACAGGCCCCGGCCGCCGTACTGATCGACCGGCGGCGGTAGGCGGCCGGCCAGCGGGTCGCGGATGAAGCCACGATCGCGCACGTCGCAGACGAGCGCGCCGGGCTCGCGCCAGATGCGCAGCGTGCCGCCCCCGCCGCCGTACTGCACGCTGTTCGTGACGAGCTCGTTGACCGCCAGCACGAGGTCTTCGCGCGCGGCTTCCGACAGACCGGCACGCGCGCCGTGTTGGGCGACGAGGGTGCGGATCGCGCCCAGCCCGCGGGTCGTGAACGCCAGCTCCTCGCGCTCTTCCGGTGGGTTCGCCAGCGCGCCGGCGAACGGGCCCGGCGCGCGGTGCAGCGGCCGGTAGGCGCCATTGCGGCGAGCGACGCCCTCGTGCATCAGCGCGGGGTGGCTCGAGCGCGCGGCGTCGAGCGTGGCGGCGTCGAGCGCGTCGAGGTCATACGGGCAGAGCAGGCGCCATGACGGGCCATGGGAGAAGGCCTGCTCGAGCAGCGCCTCGTAGCGCTCGCACTCCTCCAGCTCAGCCGCCGAGCGACCCGGCCAGACCGTTTCGCCGATGCCGCGCGCGCCGCGTCCTTCGGCGGCGCTCTCGGCGAGGAACCTCCGCCACTCAGGGATCACGCGGGCCGGGTTTCGCCCGAGCTCGCGCATGTCGAGAAAACGGGCGCGCTCGGCATCCCCGCCGAGCGCGCGCCTGAGCAGGTCCGCTCGCTGCTCGCCGACCGCGACGAGCACGGCCTCATCGGCCTCGAGCGCCTCCACGACGAAGGGCAGGGCTCCCTCGAGGAACCCGTCCTCGCCGTGGTAGAAGAGCGCCTCGTGGCGGAACGAGTCCTCCACGAGCGCGACCTTCACCGCTGCCGCGGAAGTGCGCTCCGGTGTTGCCGATCGGGCCATTGCGAAGTGCACCTGTGAGTGCGCCTAGCGTCCGTACCAACGCCTGCGGCCACCGCCGTCGGCGATTCCGCCGCCGATGAAGAAGCCGATCAGCCACAAGAGGACGGCGAAGATGAGCACGTACCAGAGCACGTGAGCAGCGAAGCCGAGTCCCCCGAATATGGCCAAGATGAGCACGAGTGCGATCAGGGCAGCCATAGTTCTTCCTCCTTATGGAAGGCCCAGCGCGGATGCGCCGGGCGCTTGCTCACGTCTACCCCGTCTGCTCATCGGTCAATCCGTGTCTCGGCAGCGCGGAGGCGTTGCTGGATAGTTCAGAGCCGGCGTGGACGGCTGTTTCGACCGATCAGCCGGCCGACACCGTGCTTGCAGCACCCGGTGCAGCCGTCTCCTTCGCCGGCAGCGGTCCGGCCACCGTCAGCGGTTTGGCGATGTCCTCGAGGCTGCGCCGCTCGGCGCTCACGCCGAGGAACAGCTCGGCGATGCCGCCCATGATCATCATCACCGCGCCCAGGCCGAGTGCGAGGAACACCTGCTCGTAGCTTTCGGTGTTGATCAGGCGGCTGAACACCTGCGGGCCGATCACGCCGCCGATGCCCGTGCCGACGGCGTAGAAGACGGCGATGCAGAGCGCGCGCGTCTCCATCGGGAAGACCTCCGAGACCGTCAGGTACGCCGCGCTCGCCCCGGCCGAGGCGAAGAAGAAGATCACGCAGCAGCACGCCGTGAAGGAGATGTCGTTCAGCTGGTGTTCCTTGAACAGCAGCCCCGTGACGATCAAGAGCACGCCCGAGAGCAGGTAGGTGCCGGCGATCATCGGCTTGCGCCCGACGATGTCGAACAGCGGGCTGAGCAGCAGCGCGCCGAGGAAGTTGCCGGCCGCGAACACCGCGATGTAGTACGGCGTGTTGCCCGACGGCGTGTGGAAGTACAGGCTCAGCAGGTTGCCGAAGCCGAACAGGATCGAGTTGTAGAGGAACGCCTGCCCGATGAACAGCGACAGGCCGAGGACCGTGCGCTTCGGATATGTCCTCACGACCGTCGTGATGATCGTGCGCAGTGGGATCGCGCGGCGCTGGTGCACCGTCATCGGCTCGCCCTCGGCCTGCGGCAGCGGCTTGCCCGTGTCCCGTTCGACCTCCTCTTCGATGCCCTTGACGATCTTCTCCGCCTCCCGCTCGCGGCCGTGGATGAACAGCCAGCGCGGGCTCTCGGGCACGTGGCGGCGCACGAGCAGCACGGCCAGGCCGATCACGGCGCCGAGCACGAACGACAGGCGCCAGCCGAGGTTCTCCGGGAAGATGTTCGTGTTCAGCATCAGCAGCGCCAGCAGCGAGCCGCCGATGCCGCCGAGCCAGTAGCTGCCGTTGATCGAGACGTCCACGCGCCCGCGGTGGTTCTTCGGGATCAGCTCGTCGATCGCCGAGTTGATCGCGGCGTACTCGCCGCCGATCCCCATCCCCGTGATGAAGCGCACGACGAAGAACCAGCCAGGGAAGAACGAGACCGAGGTGAGCAGCACGCCGCCGAGGTAGATGATCAGCGTGATCATGAACAGCTTCTTGCGTCCCAGACGGTCGGTCAGCTCGCCGAACACGAGCGCGCCGACGCAGGCGCCCGCGATGTACAGCGACGCCGCCCAGCCCGACACGTCGGCCGGCGAGATGCCGACGCCCGCGCCCGGTTCCGAGATGCGGCTCGAGATCGCGCCGACCACGTTGACCTCGAGCCCGTCGAGGATCCATGCCGTGCCCAGGCCGAGGATGATCAGCCAGTGAAAGCGCGACCACGGCAGCCTGTCCAGGCGTGCCGGAATGCTCGTGCGGATCGTCCCCAGCCCGTTCTTGCTGCCGTTCGTCTGGCTCACCTCTTGCCTCCCGTCCGAATCCTCTGTCCGCGCGCCTGCAAGGCGCCTTGCAGGCGCCGCCTGAGCGGCGCCGGCCCCGGCTCATCGGGCCGACACTGAAATACCCGCGACGGCGCGGCCCCAACCGGCTGGGTGGCTGGCCGGGGCCGATGCAGACGCCGCGCGAAAGCCATCAATATTTATTTTTGAATTGATGTTTAGGACAGCGTGCGCGGGGCATATGACCGTCTGGAGTTGTCCTCCCTCAGGCGGTGATCGCTACCCCCGGCGGTCACCGCCTATTTTTGCCCGCAGCCGGCTCAGCGCTCGTCGCGCATGGTCAGCTCGAGCACCTCGAAGGCGCCCTCGCTGGCGATCCGGCGCTCGTCGGTGAGCCGCTCGACGATCGGGCCGATGCCGGCCTCGCTGTCGGCCATCAGCCGTCCCGCGCTGCCGCCGCCGAGCGGACCCATCCGCAGCGCGACCTCGCGCGCGCCTACATGCACCGAGAGCGTCATGTGCTGCTGCACGCCCGTGTCAAAGCCGCGCGAGACGAGTGCATCGGCGAGCATTTCGGCATCTGAGATGCGATCTGTCGTGAAGCGCGCGCGAGCCGCCAGCACGCACATCACGCGCGGGAGCACATGTTGCGCAAGCTCACTCGGGGCCAGTGCCAGACCGGTCGTCGTGGCGAGCTCCGCCGGCGCCAGCGCCGGTGCCTCGAAGCCGTCCGGCTCGAGCGCCGGCAGCTCATCCGTGCCCGGCGTCGAGAACTCCATCCGCACCTCCGTGCCCCCGCCCGCCACGTCCTTGAACTCGACCCGCGGCGCGAGCGCCTGGATGATCGAAAGTCCGATCCCCAGCGCGTCCTCCTGCTCGCTGCGGATGTGCGGCCTGATGCCCGTGCCGTGATCGCGCACGACCACTTCCACCGACGCCGGCGCCAGGTAGAGCTCGACCTGCAGCGGGCCTTCCCCGCCTTCGTAGGCATGCAGCACGACGTTGTTGCAAGCCTCCGTCACGGCCGTGCGGATGTCATTGAGCTCGACCCCGTCGACGCCGACCGTCTCCGCCAGGCCGCTCAGCGTCTCACGCACCAGCAGGACGTTCTCGGGCTGGTTCGAAAGCGTCAGGCAGACGTTCGGAGCCTCGGCCATCACCGCATGAACGATATGTGCCGGTGACCGGGTCTCATCGAACCGACGATCGGCGAAGGCCAGCGGTGCTTTCGGCCGGTCAGCTCTTGGTGTCTGTCAGCGCGCGCAGCTGATCGAGCGAGCGTCGCAAGAGGCGCGAGACCTGCATCTGCGAGATGCCCACGCGGGCCGCGATCTCGGTCTGCGTGAGGTCATCGACGAAGCGCATGCGCAGGATCTGACGCTCGCGCTGCGGGATCCGCCCGAGCACCGCGCTGACCGTCGCGTCGAGCTCGACCAGCTCGTAGCGCTCGTCCTCTTCGCCCATCGCATCCCCATAGGACGTCGCTTCGTCCGTCGCGCCCGGGCGCGGGGCGTCGAGCGAGAGCGACTCATAAGCCTGGATCGCCTGCAGCGCGTCGATCACGTCGTCCTGGCCGAGCTCGAGGTACTGCGCCAGCTCCTGCACCGTCGGCGCGCGGCCGCGCTCGTTGGCCAGGCGCTCCTGCGCGTCGCGTACCTTCAGCGCGCGTTCCTGGGAGCCGCGCGGCACGTGCACCGACCAGCCCGCGTCGCGGAAGTGGCGGCGCATCTCGCCGAGGATCGTCGGCACCGCGAACGATGCGAACGGGTGGCCCATGTCCGGGTCGAAGCGGTCGAGCGCCTTCAAGAGGCCCAGCGAGGCGACCTGCAGCAGGTCCTCGAACGGCTCAGACGAGCGGTCGTAGCGGCGCGCGAGACTGCGCGCGAGCGGCATGAAGCGACGCACCAGTTCCTCGCGGGCGAGCCTGTCGCCCTGATGGCGCGCAAACAGCTGCTGCTCCTCGCTCGTGCCTGGAACGAATCTTGGTCCGCGTGTGGCCGTCGTGAGCGCCATCTCCGTAACCGTCATGTCGTTCCTCCCGTCGGTTCGCTTACAGGTCTCCGACTTGCTGCTCCCCCGCAGTTTACTGCTCGTACGCCGAGAGCGCTAGGTCGTTTGGTGCTTCTCCCGCACTTCTTTGCCTGCTGTCTGCTCTATTCGCCGTGGAATATGTCCTGGATCAGTGCAGTACCCCGATTTCCGACATATAAACGTCAAACCGACGGAGGTTCCTCGCGCTCCGCCTGTGACCGACGGCGGCCGACCTGCGCTGATTTGGCTCTGCCGTGCGGGATTGCGGGGTGAGCTCGGGGCCCGGCGCGGCGTAGGCCCGCTTGCGATCCCTCGTCAGGCGGCGGGGACGACGGCGTACCAGTCGAGCTTCAGCTCCGGTGCGCGCTCGCACACCTCGTCGAGCGCATCGAGCACGGCGCGGCGGCCGATTTCGACGCGTTTGTCGCTCGTCATCGATACCGGCTCGTCGCGGTCGAGTCGCGCCCCGATCTCGGCGCCGGACAACGAGAAGCACACGTCCTCGCAGCGCTTGGGGATCCGCTCACCGAGGAGGCTCATGGCACTGTCAGGAGGAGCCATTGACGTGTGTCTCGTAACCATGAACCGCATGGATCAAGCGTAGCGCCGCCGGCGTCGCCGTCAAGACGAGCGATGTCGAGGCCTGCCGAGGTTTGCGCACCTTTGGCGCACCTCGAGAGCAACATCTGGATTGCGCAAATCACGGGGCCCGTCGAGGCGCCCCTTACCAGGTTCCGTTCCTGCCGATGACATGCCGGCACCCCCCGTGAGACCCGCTGCGTTTTGGCAGTTTGCACGTGCGGGTGATCGTGCCATCCGCGTTGCGCGCGATCGTGAACTTGTTGCCCGTGGCGACCGAGGTCACCGTGAGCGTGAAGCTGCTCGCGGTGCCTTTGGCTGCACTGAGGTAGGCATCAGCGCCTGCTTTTTTCGTGACGACCGCCGGCTCCTGTGCGTGGAGCGTCGACTTGCTGACCGTCGCGAAGCTGCCGCCTTCGTCCAGGGCGAGGGTTCGAGCCGCCAGCCTGGCCGTATTCGCCATCGACTGCGCCGGTACGTCGCTTGCCCCGCCCACCGTGCTCAGGAACGTCGGGATCGCAATCGCCGCGAGCGCGCCGATCACGACGATCGCGATCAGCAGCTCAACGAGCGTGAACCCTTGATCGCGATCGCAGGCCGGCGCGCAGGAAGCCATCCCGTTGTATCGACAGCCCTGCCCTGCAGGGTAAGCACGTCGCCGCTCGGGTGCGGGCACGCGCAGCATGCGCTCGCCATGGGACGGCGCCGATCGGCCGCATGATCCCGCGATCCAGCCATGGGCCCGCCTGGACTCGAACCGGGGACCTACCGATTATGAGGCGTGTGCCGGGCGGGCGCGGACTGGCGAAAAGACCCATGAATGCTGGGATTTCGAGAGCTGGGGCGACCTGGCGAATGGACGCGTGACGGCCGTAATTTGCGGGGGATTCGCGGGGGTTTGCGCAGACGTGCCTTTTCCATCGGCCACGGCTACGCGCCGGCCGGGAGAATGACTGGTCGTCCGCGACGGGGATGTGCTCGGCCGTAGGTGGCGGCGGTCAGGAACGCCTCTGCGGGAATGGTGGGGTACTCCTCGGCGAGGGTCTCGACGGTGTCGCCATCCTCGAGACGCCCCACGACCCCGCGCGCGGTGATGCGCGTTCCGCGGATCACTGGCTCGCCACCCTTGATGTCCGGGTTGATCTCGATCCACCGGTCGCGCAGCGTTGCATAGCTCTCGGCGGTCTCAACCGCCGTGGTCATCTCGGGAGTCCAGCGAATGACGAGCGTGTCGCCGATCGCGAACTCCGTGTCGTGCGCGGCACGGTAGGGCTCCGTCTCGCGCACCCACCGCTTGACCTTCCGCTTGAGCGCCACCGGCAACGGGAGCGCTGTCATTTGCAGAAGCACGATCACGCCGATGTCCTCGCTGCGCAGCCATGTGCGACCCCGGCGCCGGTACGCCGTGACGACCTTCTGCTCGATGGCCTTGTCGAGGGCGCTGAGCGGGACGTGAATGAGCTCAGCGGCCTCGCGGCGCGTGAGCATTCCCCGGTTCGTGGCTCTTGTCGACATCGTAAATGACCCCCACAAAGGAGCACTTTAGCGCCTCCGCGGACAAGGCCATTTCGGCCGTGTCGGCCGTGCGCCTGGCGTCAGGTCGGCAGGCCGGTGTGCTCGCAGGTCCCTGACGGCCATCGCTCCGCTGCGATCTGGATCGGACTCGCGCCCTGACGACCGCTGGCGGCGGTGTTCGCCCGGACGGTGTGGAGCGCGTCAGGATTCCGGAAGCTCGATGTTCTCGAACGTGAGGACTTCGGCGAGCTTCTCGAAGTGCGTGTCGCGATGAAGTAGTGCGATGCCGCCGTGCTCGGCAGCGGCCGCGGCGATCAGCGCATCGGTCAGCGGCCCGCGGTGATACCCGTCACTGTGCTCGGCCAGCTCGCCGACCGCGCTCATTGCCGCGTCGGCGACGGCGCGATCGTTGCGCAGGATGCTGAACCCGTCGAGCTCTGTCTCGACTGCGGCGTACTCGGAGGTGCTGCGCGCCGAGTAGAGGATCTCCATCCGCACGATCGGCGTAATCCACAGCCGGTCGTCAGCCATCGCCTGCCTGACGAGCTCAACAAGCTCAGCAGGCAGGGATGAGAACCGCCACCACGCCGATGTGTCGGCGATGAACGGCGCGTCGCCTGACAGCAACCCGACAGCGTCCACGGTGAAGTCGCCTACGACTCGGCGTCCGTCAGCTGCTCGATGTGCTCGAGCGTGCCTCGATCCAGCCCGTCCGGGCTGAACACGCGCTCGGCGAGCCGCCGTCTCCGCTCGGCGCGCTCCTCGTCGCTCAACGCGGGCTTCTCAGCCGTCGGTGTGGTGCTCAGAACAGAATGCCTCACGAGTCCAAGGGTAGCGCCCGGCACGACAGGACAAGTCGATGCTCTGGCGGATCGGCCACGCCGCTTCGAGAGGCGCGACCCGACGTTCGCTACTCAGGCCGCAGCGAGGATCGGCTTGAGCGCCTCCGCCTCCAGATGCTCTGGCGGCAGCGTCAACGTCAATTGACCCTCGCGTTCGAGCGTCCGCCGGACGTTCAACAGAGTACGGCCGATAACTGCGCCGTTCTCGTCGTAATGGATCACGTGTCCGTCCGGCGTCTCCAGACCACGAGTCGCCGGGCGCGGCTCGCCGACGTTGAGGTAGAGCACATCGCCACGCTCGTCGTAGTGGTGGTGGTCGAAAGGTATGCCGGCGATGGTGATCGTCATGGCTTCCAGCCGCGTGGCGCCGCTTGGGTCGTGACCGCATTGGTCCAGGAAAACCGGTCGTCGTTGAGTCTACGACCACGCGCAGCCAGCGTCGGGGATCGATGTGGCGACGATAGAAGTGCTCACGGCCTGGGATCGAGTCCGCGACCCGATAGTCGGGACGGGCGACGGTGCCGAGGATCAGCTCGTCCTCCTCGGCGAGCTCCGGACGGCCAAGCGCAAGGTGCAGGCGGGTACCGGCGTCAAAGACGACGCGGCGCCCCTCCGGATCGGTCGTGCTCGGGTCGTTGCGGTCCACGTCAACGAGCTACGAGGCACGGCCGACGTCGCTCGGGTCAGGACGGCGAGCTCATCGGGTTCGTCCGGTGTCGCGCTCCGGCTCGTTGCGCATGAGCTTCCTTGTAAGACCACGAAGCGGGTTGAGTCGGTCGAGCCGAAGTGGATCACGACTCCGGTCGGAGAAGAGATCGTGTTGCCCTGCTGCGTCCCGGTACTGGACCGACGGCACTTGCCGCCGGCTATCGCGCATCAGCGCGGCGAAACGAGCGATGCGACCTGGGTCCTGCCCTTCCTCGCCGAGCTGCTCCCGAGCGACGTACCAGTCGGTGCCCCGGCGAGCCCGCGTCGCCTCGACATACGCGGTCTCCCTGCTCGTCTGCCAGCCGCCGGTCAGGACGATCGTGCGCTCGACCGTCGCCCCCTGCTGGCGATAGACGTGCTGCGCGTAGGCAAGCCGCAGCGAGTCGAGCTGCTCGCCGCCGAGTTGAACCTCGCGCGCCGACCCGTCGAGTGCGATCGTCGCACGGCGCCCGTCGAGCCCTACGATCTCGCCGCGCGTCCCGTTCTCGACTCTCGGCTCGCCCGGTGGCCGGTGCTGAGCCGTGAACGCGACGAGGTCGCCCTCTCGCAGCCCGTAGTGAACGCCCGGCAGCTCGATCTCCTCGCCGCCAAGTTCGCCGCGCTCGGCTCGCAGGTGCTGAGCGCGTGCGTTGAGCCGATCGATCTCGCGGTTGGAGGCGTCGGCGATAAGCGCCACCGAGCGGACATCGCCGCGTTCGGCAGTCAGCTTGGCCCAGCCACGGACGGCGTTCTCGGCCGCTTGCTCGAGGGTGTCGGACAGGTGCAGTTGCCCTCGGCGAACGTAGTGGGCCATCGCGCGTTCCGGTTCTCCTGCGCGAAGCGCCTGATCCCAGTATTCCCTAGGGCTCCGAGGACCGCCTCAACTGCGCGACCTGGGCGCTGTTTGGGCGAACTAATGGGCGAATGAGAGCACTGAACCGCGTGATGCGAGCGCGCCGTTCCCGGCAGCGGCTTCAGATTTGGCTCAACCATGCGCCTTACTGCCATGGGCCCGCCTGGACTCGAACCAGGGACCTACCGATTATGAGGCGTCTGCCGTCGGTGGCCTCAAGAGCCGTAATCCCGCTTGGAGACGGGGGTCTTGGTCGGCGGCGCGGATTCACCGCGACGGGCCGATTAGCCGCAAATTAAGGGCGATTGACGGCAATAAAGGCAGATCTGCCTTTTCAGGCATGGCGACCGTGCGCTCGGCGGTCAGGTCGGCAAGCCGGTCTCATCCTGCTGCCGACGACGAGAACGAACTACCACTCGGCACGCTAGCGCTTCCCCGAACGATGCGGGTACCCCGCCGCCCCCCGCGCTTCGCTTGCGCTGCGGACGACGAACAGGTTCCGAGACCGTTGATCGACACTATCGCAACCGTTTCGCCAAGGCGAAACGGAAGCCTGCCGAGCGAATGCCGACACGGCTGCGTCTCGTCCTGAGCGACAGCGTGGAGACCACACATGGAGACGCCTGGTTCTGGGTGGGAGGGGGTGTGCCGGCGATGCCACCCTTGTCGAAGACGGTCGGGCGGTGCGTCAGCAATCGGGTACATTCGGATCGACAAATGGAGTCCCTTTAAGGCTCCCCGAGACGGCGCCGTCGTTGTAGAAGGCATCGGCCGATGCGTAGTAGGAGTCGCCCCATGGGCTTGACGCAATCCTGTACCACCAGGTGTTTCCGTCTTCCACCGCGAACCCGGTAACGCGGCAAGCAACCTGGATCGTGGTTTGGCTGGGTATCGACGGACCTTCGTTCCCACCCGCGTCGGAGTAATCAGTCCACGTGTGCACTGGGCCAAGTCCGGTCGTCTCGCTGACAGGGCTGGTCAACGGCGCCCCCGGGGTAGGCACAGGTTCTCCGGGCGGCGTGGTGACAGAAGGCACCGGAGCTACCGTGACTTCCATATTGCCGCTCGGGCGGTAGATAAAGCGCAGTCCAAGCGATGGGATGGTGCGCGTATCTGGCTGATGGCTGCCCTTGAAGTTGAGCTCGCTGATGGTGATCGTGCCTGCGGGTTCGCCTACCGCGACCACATATGCGACATGGCCATACACTCCAGCTCCCGTACTGGCCCGGAGCAAAGACCACGACAGCGCCAATCTCTGGCTTTGCCCCAGTGGAAATTCCTCGCTTTTCTGCTGCTACGACCCAGTTGGCTGCAGTTCCTTCTGCGCCCGGAAACCAAGGGAGGTCTGGTCGCAACAGCGAAACCCACCAGGTGCACTGTCCCTTGGGGTATAGGCTCCGGTGGCCTCCTCCCCCTACGCCGGAAGTCGTCGCCGTACCCTTCACGCTGCCATCTGTGAGTGAGTGGGGCGCAAAGAGCTCATCTTGCCGGCCGGGCCCCACTCCGGCGACTGCCGGGAAGTGCGACAGCCGCCGGCCTTTCCACCCGCGGCCGGCGCACGACACCACTACAGTCCAAGTCCCAGCGGAAACGTGTCTGTCAATACGCCATTGCCAGTAGCTCGTACCGGAGGTGGTCAACGTTAGCGACGGCAGAGATGCATGAAGGTGCGCCTTGTAGACGATACCGGAGCACTTTGTCCCACTGTCAGCTCTAACTTCGACGATCGCCGACACAGCGGCATCGCTGGCGGTCGAGTCAGCCTTGATTGTGAGATTGGTAGCGCCAGCAGCGTGGGCCGTCGATACATATCGGCAAGCAGGAAAGAGGGCAGTAACGCCGAGCAGAGCCGCCATTGCCAGTCTGCGTGTAAGCATGGTGCGAGCGTCCTTTCGGCGAGTCAGCCTTGGGTGCGGTTCGTGATGGGCTTGAGGGGACACCGGTTTAGATGTGGTGAAAAGACACCCACACGTGGTGTCGAGATGAAGAGATCGCTGACATAGGCGGCATTCGATAGTTGATCCCAGATGCGGGAGGTGTGCCCGTTAGTCCGTAGCGGGTATCCGGTTGTCTGGCAGATAACCGCTACTTGTGACCCATCCTCCAGCAGTCCGACCTTTTTCGAGTGAGGTGTGGGTTCAGCACGCTCATTTAGACCGCACGCACCGGCGGCGCAGGTGCCGAAAACGCGAAAGGTCTGCGGACTATTGAGAGAGCCCGACGGCGCGGGACTGGAGCCGAACACGCTAAGCTCGATTGTGAGTACCACGGCGCCGATGCCCAGTCCTACCGCGGCCCCCCAAGGGATGCGTCTCAACATGTTGTGCACGGTGTCGCCGGCCAGCACGGGGCTCACGATAGTTAGCACGGCGGGCGGGGCGGTTCCCAAGATTGCGACAAGGGCCGTAACGCCAACTACGGAGTGGGCAAGAGGGGTCCCATGTTCGCCGAACAGGACGACTAGTGACACGAGCTCGCCGGTAGCCATTGATAGGGACACGAGTGCGATCAATGCTGCTCTGCGTCTATTGTGTGCAGTAAGGTCTGCGGAATCGCGGCTATCGCCGTCGACGAGATCGGGTCGAAGTAGAACGGCGACCAGCAAGCCGATGAATAAGGCGCTAGTGGTCTGGTAAAAGGTCAAGTGGAATACCGGTACCGCGAGATTGGCATGCGACGTGCCGTGGGCGTGCGGGATGGCGAGTCAGGCGCAGCTCGGAACTTCGACGGTGATTCCTATGGGGCGTCTGTTGGCACGACGTTGGCTCGCAGCATCACACCGGTGCAGGTCGTGGGTTTGGTCCCGTAGTAGGTGATGACGGCCACGGTCCAAGGGAACTGCGACAGACTCCTGGTAGCCGTTTGATGATGGCTCCAGCAGATGATGTGGAGACCCCAAAGCAAACAGCGACACAAAACAACGCAGAGAATGCCGGGTCACAGTCCATTTGCCCGCACGCCGGGTGGAAGATCACGCGGGCAGTCTATCGGAGTCGCACTAAGTGGGGCGATTCCGGCTAATCGATTGTGGGCTGTGCCGGCAACGGCAGGCATGTGTAGCGTTTTGCGCGACGCGTCGCACGAAGCTGAAGCTGCCAGCATGTCGTCGGACGATGCCGCGATCTGCTCGCGGCTCGCCGTTTGGACGTTCGGGCAGAAGGGCGAGTAGATCGGGCGGTCTGACCTGGTGTCACGCTTCGGGCACTTGGGTAGTCTTATCGACAAGGACGCGACCAGCAACACTCGCGATGAGCTCTAGTTCGAAAGAGCCTTCCGGAGCGGCCAACGGCACATCGACGGCCGAACTCAGGTGTCTTTCTACGCCCACGTTAGCGTCGAGCAATAGGCGCCGTGCAGAACCATGATGGCTATACAGCATCACGACAGTGTTGACGGGTAGATGACTTCCAGCAACGGTGACGCTGACGTTTGCTTCACGACGTACCGCGCTTATGCTGAACGACGCCCCCGGTGATGACGACCACGTTGTCGATACAGCCGGCAACGGGGTAAGCAAGACCGAGAGTCCGAAAGCTAGCGACGCCGCCCGTATTAGACGACCCCGCTGATTGATCTGACTTGCAAAGAACCGGCGGACATCTTCGAGGTCGCCCGGGCTCACGGTCGCTTGCGACGGGACCGTGGACCATACTGCCAGGGTCACACTGAGCGCAGCCAAGGTCACGGTAGGTAGAGCCCATTCCCAGCCCGAATCTGAAAGCGTCGTGGCGCTCACCAATCCGAGGGCTGCCACGAGCGTCGCTGCCACGCTGACGGCACCGACCACGCGTGTCGATGCTTCGGTGACTGCCTCCAGCGACTTGTGGGGCGCCAACTCGTCGCGTGATCTCTCCAGTAGCCGCTCGCGCGTCGTCGCTGGGCGGTGCGCTACGGCCATGTTCCGGTCACGTGAATCTCGTGGCCGTTTGGGCATATGACCTTGACAGACCACTTTGAGCCATCCCTCTTGCGTGTGCGCAAGATGTCCATTTCCTCGTCGCGCTCCGCAAGCACCTGCGCCGTGATATCCAAGCTAGGCTCGCAGATCTCACACATATAGCGTGTGTCGCTCACGGGTGGCTCACGACAACCGGGATCGCCACGGCAAGTGGGGTCAGCAGGGTGGCGTGTGCGAGAGTCTGATCATAGATATCCACACCGCGCGGCGCTACCACGCTCGCCACAAGTACGTAATGAACGTCTTCGGCATCGCGTAGCAGATCGCCGCCCTCCCGCACGAGTGCGTGGAAGTCTAGGCGCGGCTGACGGAGGCTGTCCCCTCGAAAGCCGCGGTCCATACGTACGACACCCTCCCACTTCCCGTGGTGTTGACGTTGAATAACCTCAGGCGCAAATCCTTGCTTCACAGCGGAGGCAGGAAATTTACTGAGTTTCCATTTCAACTTAGTTTCGACGTATTTACCAAAACCGTTCGAAATATCAAACGGACTGACACTCTTACCGTCGGGTTGAGTAGCTGCATACATAAACGCGTGCGGCCGAAAGACAACGGCGATTCCAGCCTCAGAATAATCAACCGGATTAGCTGGCTCTACCGGTGCGAAGAATCCGAGCGTCCACTTGATTTTGAATATGCGCTTCGGGTCCGCGGCAAAGGACTCGTCCGGTATCGGAAGATCCACGGCGATGCGCTGACGACGTTTGACGACACCCTCGTAAATCACCGTAACTTCGTTCGGCTTATGCTCAAGATGCTCGAGATAGGTCGCGGGCAGGCGCCCATAACCAACATCACGCGTCGTGCTACCCGCGCGCTTGGCATGACTTGAACCGGGCCTCTCCGCGTGGTGCACCGCCATCGTACGCAGCAGGTTGGCCGATGCGTCACCGCTCATCAATGCATCAAGTTCTGCGCAACCGCGTGCCACGACCGGCGCGGACAGGCTCGTCCCCTCGCAAGCCGTGACGTTACCGTTAGTGCCCACCGCGCCAAACGGCTCGGTGTCAAGGTTGCCACCGAACTGCACGCCGGTCGGCGCCGTCATGCCACCGGGTCGGCCGGGCCCTACACACGAATAGGAATCACGAACTGCGAGGCCACTGCGAGTTGTACAGGACCCAACGCTGAGTCCATTTATGAGGTCCGCGGGCACCAGTATTCGGTCCAGATCGGCGGCCAGCTCGCCGTTGTTGCCCGCAGCAACGACAAACAGCACGTCGTAGTCCAGAGCCATACGATCAAGTGCAGCGGTCCAGCGATGCGGCTCTGAGTCCTCCGCGGTTAGCCACGGCGCGAGAGTAATGACGGCGACTCTGTAGTCGCCCGAAGCAATCACGGTCTCGACCTGCTCCAAGACCCACGCGAGTTCACCATCAACGTCGATGCCGGACGGTAGGGGCCAGACGCGATGATGGTCAACGCCTGTGTGCGGAATGGGCACATCGCCACCCGGTTCCAAATGGCCCAGCAGAGCTGCGCTCGTAACCGCTGTGCCGTGTTCGCGATGAGCATCCAACGCCTGCTGATGGGTATGGTCGTGTTCCGTGATCCACTGCTCAATCCCGGGGACCGACAGGTCGACACCACCATCGAAGACAGCTATCCGTCGCGAGTGCCTGGGCGCTCCGCCGGGCACTCCCGTGAGGGCATAGAGGACTTGTCCGCGCTCGGGTGACGAGCGCAGCCGCGGCATCGGGCGTAGCGTTCGGAGTTGAGCGAAGGTTGCTGCGTCGCGGAGCGCCTCTGCAGGGAGAATCACCGGCAGATGCCACATACCGCCCTCCTGGGCGGCGAAGTGCTCACTGACTGTGCCGCCAAGCTGCGAGATGTACTCAACGAAGTCCTCATGCACCCGCGCCTCGGCGGCGGGGTCGGGCTCACCGACGGCAGCGAGCTGGGGGTGGAGCACGGCCTCAAAGATCAGTCGCCCATCTAGGTGCGATGGAACCTCTCCTGTGCTCATCCTCAGAACCTGATCGGCACCCTCAAGCCGCAGTCCAGTGAACTTCAACATATCCTCGACAACGGGCTCTACTAGCTGATCCCTGCGCGTGAATAGCCCCTCAAGTTGCTCAAGTGCTGCTGCGTCTGCCGACAACAGGAAAACCTTCGCCGGCTGGTTCTCTATGTCGCCCATCTTGGCTGTCTTGCGAACGCCACGCGTCGAACGACTTCCGACTGGCAGCACTTTGGCGGCTTCGAACATCGCTTGCGGATAGTGAGACGCGGCGAGATAGTTGGGCATCGTCTCGGCTTCCACGATGACTCTGCCACTGCGGCCCAGCTGCAGCGGCGTTAGTCCTCCGGCCTCGCTACGTATAGCGGTCGCTTGGGGGCCTATGCGTTGCTGGACCTCGGCAAGCGTCTGGTGCATATCACCAGAACCACGAGTGGGGCTGAACGGGATATCGGTGCGGTAGGCCTCCCCGCCGGTAAGAGCGGGGCGAATGAGGGCCTGTGCGCCGCCTGAACCGGAGGACTCCATGAGACGATGCAGCCTGACGATTCAAACGGACAGAACTATGCGCTGGGCACCCGCCGCGCCGGACGACTCAATCCGGTGTGCTGAGCATCTTGGTGAGGGTCGGCGGGGACATGTCGAGCACGGCGGCAATCTCGGCGATGTCCCACCCGGTGTCCGTGAGCGATCTCGCGGCCCGACGACGAGCGCTGGAGGCGGACTTGCTACGTCCGATGAACCGTGCGGCAAAGAACTGCTGCCCCACCGCAGCGGACACTGGGATTACGTCGATAATCGAGCGTCGCACAGCAGCAACCGCACTGTTGACTAGGTCGCTTCCCGAGCGTCCCTCGGTTGCCTTTGACACGATGTCCAGCAGCTCCGGGGGGCAGTCGCGACCAGCACGGTCGAGCACGCTGGCGACTATCTCACGCCGGGCTTGCTCGCTCGGATACCCGAGCTCGATGGTCAGCTCGAAGCGGCGTCGAACCGCCTCGTCTAGCACGTCCTGGTGGTTCGTCGCTGCAACGATGAGGCTGTGGTCGGGCCATCGGTCAAGCTCCAGCAGGAGGGTATTGACCAAGCGCTTTGGCTCGGCAATATCGTGAGTTTCGCCTCGCCGACGCGCGTAGACGTCAAGCTCATCCAGGAACAGCAAACACGGTTGCGCCGCCGCGCTGCGCATGAGCCCCGAGAGGTTCCGCGCACTCTCTCCCATTACGCCGGTCAGCACACGGCTCGGCTCTGCGAGCATCAGCGGTACCCCGAGACAGTGTGCGATATACCGCGCAGTCATGGTCTTACCGCCGCCGGGCGGTCCGGCGAGGAGCACACGCGTGGTGGGGGCGAGATTCGCCTCCTCCAGAAGGTGGCGATGCTCGTACTCACGGATAAGGCGGCCTACCTGCTCGTCTGCCGCACGATCCAAGACTGGCCGCGGTGCCTCCGCAGCTGTGTCGAGGATCAGCTCTACGTCTGGCGGGGCGGATGCTGAGCGTGACGTCGCTCGTGAGCGCCCAGTCGTTCTCGCTGGCTCCAGCTCGTCTCCGACTCGCAGAAGACCCGTGAGATAATGCCGGCCTTCGTCAGAGAGGACCGGATGCTCGCCCGCGCGTAGCAAGTTGCGAGCCCGTTGACGCAGCGAGCGCTGGTCGCCACTGAGGGCAAGGCGCACAACGTCCAAGAGGGCTGCCTCTTGGCGGTCTTCTCGGCTCTCCTTGTTCATCGACTGCTCCGCATCGCACGGTAACCGTAGCTACGGAGGGCATGCGGCGTGGGTGCTCGACGGCTGGATCGTTCCGACAAGAACGAAGAGGGGCATTCAAGACGAGACACGAACATATGTTCGCTACTGGGCCGGACGGTATGCCTCTCCGACACGCCATCGAGTTCGACTTCGAGACCCTTTGACCTGCCTCGCGTCAGAGTGGCTGCTACATGCTGCAATGGCTCGCTCACCCATCCTCGAGCACTCATCAAGGGTTCCCGTTGAGACACTAATCGCACACCGCGCGCACACCCGTGCATCTAGTCTGTCCGGCTTCTGTCGCCGCGGAGGCGGTCGCGGATGACCGACGACGCGGAGAGGGAGGCGAAAGCTAGCCGGGAGCCGACTTAGGACCTATCCCGGTTGGGCAGCGGCGAGGGTCGCGAGGTGGGCCTTCTTGAATGCGATGAGGCCGCTTGAGAGCTGTAGGAGGGCGAGATGGTTCTCGTCCTTCTTGCACCAGCGGATGAGAATGCCGCGGTTGCGATTCAGCCAGGAGTGGCAGGCCTCGACGACCCAGCGGCGTGCTTTCCACTCGGGGTTCTGCGCCTTCTCATCGATCTCCTCGCCACGCGCACGGATGTGCGGCGTGAGCTCGTAATCACCGATCAGCTCACGGACGGCGGTGTTGTCATACGCCTTGTCCAGACAGATCCCCTGCGGCTGCTCCGCGGTCGGCTTCGGTCGCTCGATCGGGATCGCGTCGAGCGTGCCCTTCAGCAGCTTGTGGTCGTTGCGGTTCGCGCCGTCGTGATCGAGCCCGAGCGGGACCCCCGCGCCCTCTGTGAGAACCGAACGCTTCGCCCCCCCTTGGCTCTGTCAGTGGGATTCGGGCCGGTCTTGGCTCCTCCCAGCGGGGCTTTGCTCATCGCCCCGTCGCCCGACAGGAACGACCAGTCGATGCCCACGACCTCGTCGTACTCCAACAGTCCCTGGCGCCAGATCTCGTGAAACACACCGGCCTGCTCCCACTCCTGAAAACGCCGATGCGCCGAGGATGAAGAGCACACCCCGGTCGCGTTCAGCGCGTTCCATTGCATCCCGGTCCTGAGCACCAGCATGATCGCGTCCATCGCGTCACGGTCGGGCACCCGCGGCGCGTGACAGCCCAGCGGGTGAAACGGAGGGTCCGGCAGCAACGGCTGCACCCGCTCCCACAACCAATCCGGCATCCGCCAACCATCATCCCTGCTGACCATGTAGCCCACCGCAGACCCCCTGATCGAATGGCATGAAGCTCCGATCAAAAGTTCAACGCAGGTCTACATAACCCTTCCGGGATAGGTCCTTAGGTCGGGCGGGGTCGGGCGGGGTCGCCCTGTGCCGTGTATTACCGCGTCTGATCGCAGATGGACGAGCGCGATTGGCTGGCCGTTTCGAGGTGGTTTCGGTCAGTAACACATGTGAGCCAAAGCGATTACCGCTCCCCCTCCCCCCTCGCGCCTCGACAGATCGACTCGGTGTGGGTAGATGCCATTGCGCGTCGCGTCGCGGAGCTAATGCGAGGGGACAGCGAGAGGCTGAGCGGCCGCCTGGTAGACGCCGCCACGCTCGCGGTCGAGCTTGGCGTCGAGCGCTCGTGGGTGTACGAGCACAGCGACGAGCTGGGAGCGATTCGTCTCGGAAGCGGCACGAAGCCAAGGCTGCGATTCGACATCATGGCTGTCCGCGCGGCGGTCGCCAGCGAACAATCCGGACCACGGCACTCGGACCCACGCCGAGGGGCTCCGGCGTCTCGTAAGCGGCAACGACCCAAACGCGGTCCCACGGTGGGCCGGGTGCTGTCGGTCAGGACGCGGCCTCAATGACTAGCTGGAGCCGGCGCGCGGGCCGATCCGCTTCAGGCGCTCTCCACCTCATCGACCGCGCGCGCAAACTCGTGCAGATCGGCGTCGTACACGCGCAGGAATCGGCGAAGCGTGTGCCAGCGAAGACCACGCATACCGCGCTCGATGCGCGAGACGAAGGTGGCATCGGTGCCCAACTGCTCAGCGACCTGTTCCTGCGTCATTCCCGCCTCATGGCGAAGGGCGCGCAAGGCGCGACCGAGCACGAGCTGATCCTGCTCGGCAGTCGGTTGTTGGGCTGGACGTGGCATCGGCGAACCATCGCTTCGCGCGGCGAAAAGTAACAGGGTACTTTTGGCCTAATTAGGGTATGCTCTCGCGAACGATAAAAAGTGCCGGGGCGCGGCTGTCACCGCCCCCGGCGTGGCACCGAGAGGATCAGCTCCCGGCGCACAGGCAGCCTAGCGAGCAACGCCCGGCCGTCTCCCCCGCCAGAGCCGTCTCCCGGAGCCTCCGACCACAGGAGGAACCGAAGATGAGCACCCCATTGGTCATACCCCCGGCCGTCGTGTCGATCCTTCGATCTGCCGTGCTTTTCGAGATTGGCGACGCCGCGTCTGAAATCTCCACCGTCAGCGCACGCGCGCGAGCGGAGTCGCATCCCGAGTGGTTCGCGGGCCACCTAAATCATTTCGACACGCAGCGTGCGTTGCTGGATGCACTCGGCTGGAGCGAGGCAGACATTGAGATCGAGGCCGAGATCGACCTCGATCAGCACCGAGCAGCGCTCGTAAGGGCGCTAGCCAATCAGCTCGAGACGGAACTCGACCTGATGGATGCGGACCCCGGCAAGCAAGGCGCAGAGTCGCAGCGCCGAAGGGCGCGCGCCAACGCGCGCGAGATTGAGCGATTCATTGCCGACGTCGGCCTTGACCAGAAGGAGATCCGGTAATGCCTCGGCAGGCCACGGGCAAGGTGATCGAACATCACGGGGCGGGCGGCCAGACGTACCGTGCGCTGCGCTTCACGGCCTACGGCAAGCGACGGTATGTCTCGCTCGGCGTCGTCTCGGCGGACGAGGCGCAGCAAGCACTGCGCCACACGATGGCCGACGTAGAGCGGGGCACATGGCGACCGCCACGAGCGATCGAGCCGCCACCCGAAGCTCCCGCGACACCGACGTTCCACGCCTTCGCGGAGGAGTGGTGGCTCCTACGCGAGGCTCAGTGGGCGCGCAAGACGCACCTGGACTACCGCTGGAAGCTGGAGTACCACCTACTGCCGTACTTCGGGCAGCGGCGGCTGAATGAGATCTCAGTGGCAGACGTGGAGCGGTACGCGGCTGCGAAGCTCGCGGAGAGGCCACGACCACTGTCGCCGCGCTCCGTCAATGCCACGATCACGCTGCTCGGCATGATCCTGGAGGCGGCGGTCGATCGTGAGTTGATCGGACGCAACGCAGCGCGCGGTCGGGGGCGCAAGGTGCGCGAGCGAGCGCCGCGACGCACGTATCTGGAGACGGCCGAGCAGATCGCGGCGCTACTCGACGCGGCAGGCGAGCTGGATCGAGCGGCTCGCGAAGATCGTCAGCACGTAGAGCGACGCGCAATCATCGCGACGCTCACGTTCGCAGGATTGCGGATCGGCGAGCTGTGCGCGCTGCGATGGCGCGATGTCGACCTCTCTGGCGGCTGGCTCAGCGTCGGCGAGGCAAAGACGGATGCGGGGAGGCGTCGGGTGAAGCTGCGCGGAGCCTTGCGAGACGAGCTGGCGAGTGTGCGTGTCCGTGGAGGCGATCCGTCCCCCGACGCGTTCGTTTTCCAGACGCGGGCGGGGAGGCAGCCGAGCGGGGACAACATCCGCTCTCGCGTCCTCAATGCGGCTGTCAGGCGAGCGAACGACAACCGACGCGTGCGAGGGGACATGCCGCTGCCGGAGGGCATCACGCCGCACTCACTTCGGCGGACATTTGCCAGCGTCCTTTACGCGCTGGGCGAGGACCCCGGAGTCATCATGGATGAGATGGGCCACACCGATCCAGCGCTGGCGTTGCGGATCTACCGCCAGTCGATGCGTCGAGACGAGGACGAGAAGGCGAAGCTCAAGGCGCTGATCGAGGGCGGGAAGTGGCAGAAATTGGCAGACGCGCCGTCTGCCTGAGCGACCTTACGACCAGCTCGGAGCACAAGGCAGGCCACGATTGGCTCTGCAATGCGCAATCCCGCCATGGGCCCGCCTGGACTCGAACCAGGGACCTACCGATTATGAGTCGGCAGCTCTAACCAACTGAGCTACGGGCCCTACACGCCCGCGGGCTTGACGCCCGAGCGCGGCCGGTCAGACCGGCCAGCAGAAGCTACCAGCGAGATGTGGAATGCTCACGCGGCCGTCCGCGGGGCGGCGGCGGCGCGAGCCTGAGGGCGGCGCGGGACCTCAAGGGAAGGGAATGCGGATGGCAGAGCGTGCGGCGATCGTGACGGGGGCCTCGAGCGGGATCGGACTGGCGATCGCGAGGGTGCTGGGCGAGGAGGGCTACGGCGTGACGATGGCGGCGCGGCGGGCGGAGAAGCTGGAGGATGCGGCGAAGGGACTGGCTGACGACGGCCTGGACGTGCAGGCGGTTGCGGCGAACGTGGCGGATGAGGCGGAGATCAAGAAGGTCGTGGACACCCACCGCGAGCGTTACGGGCGCCTGGACGTGCTGGTCAACAACGCGGGCGTTGGCATCGGCGCGCCGGTGGGCGAGATCCAGACCAAGCACCTGGACATGCAGCTGGGCATCAACCTCCGCCAGATCGTGCTGTTCTACCGCGAAGCGGTCTCGATGCTGCTGGAGGCGGGCGCAGAGCACCACAACGCGCTGGTGGTCAACACGTCGTCGATCTCGGGCAAGCGCGCGGAGGGCTGGCTGGCGGTCTACTCGGCGACCAAGCACGGCGTGGTCGGCTGGACGGAAGCCATGAACAAGGAACTGGGCAAGCAGGGGATCAAGTCGACGGCCCTGTGCCCGGCCTTCGTGGACACGCCGATGACGGAGTTCGTCAAGGGCCAGGTCCCGGCGGAGGAGATGATCACGCCGCAGGACATCGCCGAGTCGGTGCGCTACCTGCTGAAGACCTCGCCGGCTTGCGTGGTGCCGGAGCTCATGTTCATCCGCCCGGGCGACTCGCTGTAGGAGCTGGGCGAGTCGGCACAGGCAGGCGACTCGTCGATCGGGCGCGGCAGGCGCAGGCGCCTGCGCTTGACGACGATCTCGCCGACGGGGTCGCGCTGCTCGCGCTCGCGGCGGCGCACGGCACCGCGATGCTCGCCGATGGCGCGGTGCAGGTCGACGTCGGCTGCGCTGAGCAGGCTCGCTTCGAGCTGGCCGATCAGGATGCTGCGCTCGCGGCGGGTGGCGGCGCGAGCGTGGCGCCCGGCGCGCGTGAAGCGATCCCAAGCGTGCGCGAAGGAGAGGAAGTTGGTACGCCCGCCGCGGCGGTGTGCGGCGAGCATCGGGCAGACGCCGCCGTGGCCGTCGGTGTAGGCGCCGACGATGATCCGCTCGGAGTTGCGAACGCCTTCGAGCATGGCGGTGCGGGTGGCGAGCGGCAGGCAGTCGATCGTCAGGCGCAGCGTCTCGACGTTTCGTCTGGATGAGGATTTAGGACGAATTCCCATAGGGTGTGGCCCTGCCGGGGGCGGAGCTCAGCCGTCGGCATGGGGCGCGAACCAGCGTAGGCAGCGCGTCCCTGCAGCGCAACGAAACCCTCCGGCTGAAAGGAAATTTGCACATGAAGCTCGGCGTGCACATCGGCTACTGGGGCCTCGGCCTCAGCTCGGAGGACCAGCTGCGAATCGTGCAGGAGGCGGAGCGCCTGGGCTATGACTCGGTCTGGGCGGCGGAGGCGTACGGCTCGGACACGGCGACGGTGCTGGGCTGGCTGGCGGGGCAGACCTCGACGATCCGCCTGGGCTCGGGGATCTTCCAGATGCCGGGCCGCTCGGCGGCGATGACGGCGATGACGGCGGCCACGATCGACCAGCTCTCGAACGGTCGGATGATCTGCGGTATCGGCTCCTCGGGCCCGCAGGTGGCCGAGGGCTGGCACGGTCAGCGCTTCGCCAAACAGCTGCAGCGCACGCGCGAGTACGTTGCGGTCGTGCGCATGGCGCTTGCGCGCGAACGGGTCGAGTTCCATGGTGAGACGCTCGAGCTGCCGCTGCCGGACGGGCCGGGCAAGGCGCTGAAGCTGACGATCTCGCCGGTGCAGGAGCGCATCCCGATCTACCTGGCGGCGATCGGGCCGAAGAACACGGCGCTGGCGGGCGAGATCGCAGACGGCTGGATCCCGACGCTGTTCAGCCCGGAGCACGTCTCGGAGCTGCGACCGCTGCTCGAGCAGGGCGCGGCGCGCTCGGGCAAATCGCTCGAGGGCTTTGACATCGCGCCGACGGTCAGCCTGTGCATCACGGACGACCTCGAGGCGGCGCGCAACACGATGCGCCCGTTCGTGGCGCTGTACGTCGGCGGGATGGGCTCGCGCAAGCAGAACTTCTACAACCAGCTCGTCAGCCGCTACGGCTACGAGGCCGAGGCAAAGACGATCCAGGACCTGTACCTGGAAGGCAGGCGCGAGGAGGCGATGGCGGCGGTTCCGGACGATCTGATCGACCAGGTCTCGCTGTGCGGGCCACAGGATGTCGTGCGCGAGCGCCTCGCGATATACCGCGACGCGGGCGTGGGCACGCTGGGGGTCACGCCGACAGCGTTCGACGCAGACGAGCGCCTGGCGCAGCTGCGCCTGCTGGCCGAGCTCGCGGCCTGAGCGACCAGAAGCGCGTGTGAGCGACAGCCGGCGTCGGATCCTGCTCGGCGCGTTCGGCGATCCGGGCCACGCGTTCCCGATGATCGCGCTCGGCCGCGCGCTCGTGGCGCGCGGTCACGAGGTGACGCTGCAGACGTGGGCGCGCTGGCGCGAGCACGTCGAGGCGGAGGGCATGACCTTCGCAACGGCGCCGGAGTACCAGGTCTTCCCGCAGGGCCCGGAGCCGCTGGACTTCTACGAGGCGGTCGTGCATGCCACGCGCGACACGCTCCCACTCGTGCGCGAGCTGCGCCCGCATGCGGTGGTGGCCGACATCCTCACACTCGCGCCGGCGCTGGCCGGCGAGCTCGAGCGGGTGCCGGTGGCGACGCTGATCCCCCACGTCTACCCGCACGGCGAGCGCGACTTCCCGATCTACTCGCTCGGCGCGCGACTGCCGCGCGGCGCGCTGGGGCGCTGGCTGTGGCGCAGCGTGCAGCGACCGGTCGACCGCGGGCTCGAGCTCGGACGCGACCGAGCTGAACGACACGCGCGAACGCGTCGGCCTGCCCCCTCTGCCCCACGTCCACGGCGGCATCAGCCGCCGACTTGCGCTCGTGGCGACGTTCCCGCAGCTCGAGTACCCGCGGGCATGGCCGGAGCACGTGCACGTGGTGGGACCGCTGATGTGGGAGCCGCCGACGGCCGACGTGGAGCTCGCCGCCGGGCGACGAGCCGCTCGTGCTGATCGCGCCGTCGACGGCGCAGGACGGGGAGCACCGGATGCTGCGCGCCGCGCTGCAAGGGCTCGCCGATGCGCCGGTGCGCGTGCTCGGGACGTGGAACCGGCGGCTGCCGCCTGTGCCGCTGCCGGTGCCCGACAACGCGCGCGTCGTCGACTGGGTCTCCTACGCGCGCACAATGCCGCACTGCGACGTGGTCGTCTGCCACGCCGGCCACGGCACGCTCGTGCGTGCGCTGTCGAGCGGCTGCGCCGTCGTCGCGTGCCCGGCCGTGGGCGACATGAACGAGAACGCGGCGCGCCTTGACTGGGCGGGCGCCGGCGTGCGCGTGCCGCGGCGCTTCGTCACGCCGCGCGTGCTGCGATTGGCGGTCGAGCGCGCGCTCGACGATGCGTCGATCAGGGCCCGCGCGAGGGAGCTCCGCGAGCTGGGAGCGCGAGCACGACCCCGGCGCCGCGGCGACCGCGCTCGTGGAGAGGCTGGCGGCCTGAAAGAAGCTCCGGGGGTGGGACTCGAACCCACAACCTCTCGATTAACAGTCGAGCGCATCTGCCAGATTGAGCTACCCCGGATCGGGCTACCCCGGACGCGAGTCCGGCCTCTGGCGAAATTGTAGGGAAGATGACTCTGGCTGTAACAGCGCGACCAGCCCAGCCTCGACCTCGGCGTGGCAGTTCGCGCACAGGAGCACGCACTTGCTTGCCTCTTGCCGAGCCTTTGCGATCGATCGAGCGACTCCTCGATGACTGAGCGAGAAACTCTTCTCGGCCGGAACGAGGTGATGAAACTCAAGCGCAGCAATACAACGCGCGTAGCCGCAAACGCTGCACCGACCCCCGGCCTCGTCGACCAGCAACCGCTTCACCCGGCGGCGCCTGCGCGCAACTGCCTCAGACCGACACTTTGCGCATCGGTAGCCCCCGCCGCTCCGCCGCTTGAAAGGGGTCAAGCCGTGAGCAGCACATCGAAGCGTCAGCTCGGGCTGATGCTCTTTGGAATGTCGACGTCGTTCGGCCCACTGCGTCTTCAGCTCGAACTCACGCAGCCAATGCCGAACCGTGGTCTTGCTGCGTCCGACCACCACAGCGATCTCGCCCGCCGACATACCAGCGGCAACGAGTGACTCCAGCTCTTTCCGGTCGAGCGGACCGCGCGCCGCGTGGCGCTCGCGACCGTTGGCTTGCAGCCCACACCGGTCGACCCAATGCGCGACCGTCGATTCGTGCCGATCGAACCTCCGACCGATCTCGGCCAGCGAGAGCCCTTCCCCAAGCATCTGCTGCAAGCTAGTGCGATCCATGCACTGCATTGTCTACAACGGATCGGACGAAAAAGCGAACAGATGTTCGTGCCCGGCGCGAAGGCCCGAGCCCCGCGCAAACCTCAGTACTCCCGCTCCCCCGTCTCCTCCAGCACCCGCCCGTAAGCCCGGTCGAACTGCCGCTTGACCTCGGCACGCTCCCCGGCGAGCGTCGCTGACCTCGCCGCTGTGCTCCCCGCGGGCGCGCTGGATCTGACGGTCGACGCGGGCCAGCTCGAGTTGCAGCCGCTGGGCCTCGAGCTTGCCGGCTTGGCGACCGACTCGCGACCGCCCTCGACGATCAGCTCGGCGATCAGCCCCTTCAGCTCGGGGTGCTCGTCGAGGCTCCCCTGGCCGTCGGCGGCCCCGGCCGCCATCGGCTCAGCGCAGGTCGCCCGCCGCCAGATGCCTCGCCGCGCGCCGCAGCAAGTCGCTAGAGAAGTCCTCCTCGATATCGACGCTCGCGAGCATCGTCGCGCCCTCCTCCGGCGATGCGATGCACAAAGCCAGGAAGGCGCGCTCGGTGTCCTCGCGCCCCGACAGCGTCCGCGCCCTCCCCTGCGCCCCATTGCTGCCTGCGCGGCGCTCTCCTGCAGCCTCGCCCTGCTGCCCCTGCCGATCGCCCCCACGCCCGGGCCCCCGCTCGCCGCCACGCCCACCGGCCGCAGCCGCCGGCGCCGCCGTGAGCCGCTGCTCGAACACGCTGTCGCGCACGGCCAGCCGGCCCGAGGCCATGCGGATCAACTCCATTCGCATCGCCCCCTCCGGCAGCTGCGCGAACACCGGCCTGAGCTCGTCGATCATCCGGTCCTGCCCCTCCGGGCTCGAGTGATCGCCGTTCGCGAGCACCCGCTCGACGCGGAAGCGCACGAACGGCACCGAGCGCTCAACGGCCGCCGCGATCGCCTGCGGCCCGTCGCGCTGGATCAGATCGGCCGGATCGGCGCCCTCGGGCAGCGGCACCACCCGCAGCTCGAGCTTGCGCTTCGCGGCCAGCCCCGACGCGCGCAGCATCGCCTCCTGCCCGGCGCTGTCGGCGTCGAGCGCGAGCAGCACCGTCTGTGCCATCCGCGCCAGCTCGCCCACCTGCTCGGCCGTCAGCGCCGTACCCATCAGCCCTACCGCGTTGCGCATCCCCGCCTGGTGCAGCGCGATCACGTCGGTGTAGCCCTCGCACAGGATCACCGACCCCGCCTTCGTCGCGTGCGCCCGCGCCAGGTCGGCGCCGTAGAGGTGAAGGCCCTTGTGGTAGACGTCGTTGTCGGAGGTGTTCAGGTACTTCGGTTTCTGATCCTCGCGCATCGCGCGCGCGCCGAAGCCGAGCACACGCCCGCGCACGTCGGTCAGCGGGAACATGATCCGCCCGCGGAAGCGATCGTAGGGCTGCCCGTTCTGCTTGGAGCGCTGCGCCAAGCCCGTCGCATACAGCTCCTGCTCGGAGAACCCACCGCGACGCGAGGCCAGCAGCACGCGGTCCCACGCGCTCGGCGCGTAGCCGACGCGGAACTCGCGCAGCATCGCCTCCTCCAGGCCCCTGCCCTTCAGGTACTCCCGCGCGCGCTCGGCCTCGCTCGACTCCCACAGGTAGCGCTCGTAGTAGCCCGCCGTGCGCTTGAGCAGCTCCAGCAGGCGCTCGCGGCGGCGGCGCCGCTCTGCCTCGCGCGGGTCCTCCTTCTCGCGCTGCAGCTCCACGCCGTAGCGCTCGGCCAGCAGCTCCAGCGCGCCCTTGAAGTCGACCCCCTCGGTCTCCTGCACGAACGTGAACACGTCGCCCGAGGCCTGGCAGCCGAAGCAGTGGTAGACCTTCTGCACCGGGTCGATCCCGAACGACGGCGTGCGCTCGTCGTGGAACGGGCACAGCCCCTCCATCCGCGCCGGCCCCGCCCGGCGCAGCTCCGTGCGCGCCCCGACCAGCTCGGCGAAGTCGACCGCGTCGCGCACGCGGTCGCGGGAGTCGTTCGTGTAGAGCGCCACCTACGGCAACGCTAGCGGGCGAACGCCTGCGGCACCTCCAGCTCCGTGTAGCGCCTGATGCAGTAGCGATCGGTCATCCCCGCCAGGTAATCGGTGACCCGCTGCGCCAGCTCCGCCGCGCCCGCCTCACCGGCATCCGAAACCCGGTCCAGCGTCCTCGTCAGCGGCCGATCCCCAATACCACCAGGCAGCTCGGCCGGGTTCTCCACGTAGTGCTCGAACAGCCGCCGCACGACGCGCGCGATGCGCCTGTGCTCGGCACGCACCGCCGGCCCCAGGTAGACGCGCTCGAACATGAAGTCGCGCAGCGCCGCCATCGCCGGCCCCGCCTGCGGACCCTGCACGATCTCACCGGCGCGCGCCGAGTGCTCGACCATGTCGTGTACGAGCGCGTCGATCCGCTGCGAGCCCGTCTCGCCGAGCACCGCGATCGGGTCCGCCGGCAGGTCCTGCTCGCGCAGCATGCCCGCGCGCACGGCGTCGTCGATGTCGTGGTTGATGTACGCCACGCGGTCGATCACGCGCACGATCCGACCCTCGAGCGTCTGCGGCTCAGGCGCGCGGCTCGAGTGCCGCGCGATCCCGTCGCGCACCTGCTCTGTCAGATTGAGCCCCGCCCCGTCACGCTCGAGGTGATCGACCACGCGCAGCGAATGCTCGTAGTGGCGGAAGTCCAGGCCGAAGCGCTCTTTCAGGCAGCCGTCGAGCACCTCCTCGCCGATGTGCCCGAACGGCGGGTGCCCGAGGTCGTGGCCGAGGCCGATCGCCTCGACCAGGTCCTCGTTCAGGCGCAGCGCCCGCGCGACGGTGCGCGAGATCGTCGTCACCTCGAGCGTGTGCGTGAGCCGCGTGCGGTAGTGGTCGCCCTGTGGCGCCACGAACACCTGGGTCTTGTGCGTCAGGCGCCTGAAGGCCTTGCTGTGCACGATCCTGTCGCGGTCGCGCTGAAACGGCGTGCGCAGCCCGCAGTCGTCCTCCGCGCGCAGCCGCCCCGCCGGGTAGGAGCGCGCGGCCGCAGGCGAGAGCAACTGCTCCTCCTGCTCGTGCACGCGCGCCGCGAATCCGCCGGCCACCGTCTCGAGCTGCTCTGTCGTGCTCATCCTTCGATGATGGCAGCGCGCGCGGCCGTCCAAGGAGGCCGCTTTGCGAACCGACGCGACTTGCTCGCTCCTCCGCGCTCAGCACGCGCCGGCATGCTCCGGCGCTTCGCCGAGATGCTCAGCTCAGCGCGCGCCGCGATCCCAGTCGCCGCGACCGGTGAACGCGTTGACCCAGTGGCGCCACCCCTGCTGCTTGGCCGGGTCCTCGTCGTACACCGGCGCCGCGTGCTCCGGCGGCGGCAGCTCCTCGGCCGCGGCAGAGTCGATCAGCAGGTCGACTCCGCGTTCGTGGATCGAGTCGATCGCCGCCGCCTCGACGAACCTGAGCCCGTGCATCTTGGTCTTGACGAGCAGGCCGTGGAAGATGTCCTTCTCGGGTGCGCTCAGCACGGCGCCGACCGTGCCCACCTGCTCGCCGTCGGACGCCAGCACCGGCACGCCCTCCTCGAGCATCTGGTAGGCGATCGGCTGGCCCTCGTCCATGGCGCCCAAGATACCTGGCGCCGCCACCCCCGTGCTGCGCCCCGCCCCGGCGCGTTCGGCCCGCTCAGCCCGTGCGGGCGGCCGCCGGCATCAGCCGCAGGTGCGCGTGGTGCTCGAGCGTCGCCGAGATCGCGCGCTCGACCTGGCCGAGCGCCTGCTCCGGCGCGTCCGGCGCCTCGTGCAGCGGCGAGCCGAATGCATCGGTCATGAAGCGGTAGGCCTGCTCTTCCAGCGGGAACGACGCCGCCTCGCATGCGCCACACACGACCCCGCCGGCGGCCCCCGAGAAGCCGACGAGCCCCTCCGGCTCCCCGCACGACGCGCACGACCCGAGCTGCGGCGCGAGCCCCGCCGCGAGCAGCAGCTTCAGGCGAAAGGCAAGCGCTCCCGCGCGCGCCGCCGCCACAGGCGCGCCGGCACCCGTCTCCGGCCGCGCCCGTCGGGCCGCCTGCTCGTCGAGCAGCGCCAGCTTGCGGCACAGCAGGTTGAACACGCCCGGGTGCGGCTCGGCGGTCTCGAACAGCCGCCCGACGGCGTCGCATGCGCGCGCAGCAGCGTCGAGCGCCGCGCGTCCTCGCGCAGGTGGCGATGACCGTCGACCGTCTCCGCGCCGGTCACCGTCAACAGCTCGCCGCGGCCTTCGTGCAGCTCGATGCGCAGCCTGAAGAACGGCTCCAGGCGCCCGCCGAAGCGGCTGCGCGAGCGGCGCACGCCCTTGGCGATCGCGCCCACGCGCCCGCGGCCGGGCGTGTACACGTGCAGGATGCGGTCGGCCTCGCCGTAGCGCATCGAGCGCAGCACGACCGCCTCCGTCTTGACCGCTCTGCCCATGACCTGTTGAGTCTAGGCTCGCTTGCGGCGCTCACGGCGCAAACCGCCGAGCCGCGGGTTTGAACGCCCCGCGTGGCGGGGAGACAGTCACCTGGCGATCATCTTGCGAAGCTATACTTAATGAAGTAATGAGCAAAGTCACGGTGTACACAACAGACCCCTGCTCCTTCTGCTCGCGTGTCAAGGAGCTGTTGAAGGCGCGCCAGGTCGACTTCACCGAAGTCAACCTCTCCAAGGACCCCGCAGGCCGCGTCGAGCTGGCCGCCGGACCGGGATGATGAGCTTCCCCCAGGTACTCGTCGACGACCGCCTGATCGGCGGCTACGCCGAGGTGCTGAAGGCCGCCGACAGCGGCGAGCTCGACGAGCTGCTCGCCGCCTGAGCAGCCCGCGGCGCCCAGCGCCGGCGCCTACGCAGTCACGCGAGCCCGTCGCGGCGCCCGCTTGCGCAGGCGCGGTCGCGGCTGGCAGTGCTCGCACACGTACGTGCCGCGCCCGCCGACGACCATCTTCACGATCGTCGTGCCGCAGCGCACGCACGGCTCGCCCTCGCGCAGGTGCACGAGGAAGCGGTCCTGGAAGGAGCCCTTGACGCCGTCGATGTGGCGGAAGTCGTCGATCGAGGCCCCGCGCGCGTCGATCCCGGCCTGCAGCGACTCGACCACGCCGTCGCGCAGCAGCTCGTACTGCTCGCGCGTCAGCTTCCCGGCCGGGCGCAGCGGATGCACGCGGGCGCGAAACAGCGCCTCGTCGGCGTAGATGTTGCCGACGCCCGCCACGTGGCGCTGGTCGAGCAGGAAGGCCTTGATCGGGCCGACCCGACCGCGCGCCATCTCGCGCAGGCGCTCGCCCGTGAACGCCTCGTCGAACGGCTCGATCCCGAGCCGCGCATCGAGGAAGGCATCGAGCGCGTCGCCGCCGAGCAAGAGCTCGCCCGTGCCGAAGCGCCGCGGGTCGACGATCGCCAGACGCAGCTTCGGCTTCAGGTCGATGCGCACACGCGTGTGTACGGGCTCGGGATCTGGGTCGAGCAGCACGGCCCCCGTCATCCGCAGGTGCTGGGCCAGATGCACGTCGCCGGAGAGGTGCCACAGCAGGTACTTGCCGCGCCTGCCGAGCGACTCCACGCGCCGGCCCTCAAGCGCTTCCTCGAGCTCGTGCGGCGCAAGCGGGCGCGACCAGCGCGGATCGTCGATCTGCACGCGCGCCAGCCGCCGGCCCTCGACGTGCGGGGCCGAGCTGACCTCTGATCGTCTCGACCTCGGGCAGCTCGGGCACGAAGCCAGCTTATGCGGCGCCGACGAACGACTCCCCCGGCAGCTCGCGCACCGTGCGCCCGGCGAGCCACTGGAGCACGCTGGCGCCGACGTCGGCCAGCGGCCCGTCGTGACGAAAGCCGCCGTAGCTGCCGCCGCGCGCGCGGCGCGCCGCCATCGCGCCGGTGACGGCCAGCAGCGGCGCGTACTCGCGCGTGTGGTCGGTCCCGGCGTGGCCGGGTCGACGCCGTGGTCGGCCGTCACGATCAGCAGGTCGCGCTCACGCAGTCCGGGCAGCCAGCGAGCGATGCGCTTGTCGAGCTGGCGCAGCGCCCCCGCGAAGCCGTGAACGTCCTTGCGGTGTCCGTAGATCTGGTCGGTCTCGATGAGATTGACGAAGATGAATCCCGCTTGCAGCTGCTCGAGCAGCGCCTCCACGCTCGACAGCGCCTCCGCGTTCGTCGCGCCCGGGTGCTTGTGCGCGACGCCCACGCCCGCGAACAGATCGTGGATCTTGCCGACCCCGTGCACCGCGACGCCGGCGTCGGCGAGCTCCTCCAGGTAGCTGCGCCCGGGCGGCGGCAGCGCGAAGTCGCGCCTGCCCTCCGTGCGCTCGAACGCGCCCTCGGCGCCGGCGAACGGCCGCGCGATCACGCGCCCCACGGCGTGCTCGCCGTGCAGCTCGGCTCGCGCCGCCGCGCACGCGGCGTAGAGCTCGGCAGGCGGGACACGATCGACGTGCGCCGCCAGCTGCAGCACCGAGTCCTGGGAGGTGTAGAGGATCAGCGCGCCCGTGCGCAGGTGCTCGGCGCCGAAGTCCTCGATCGCCGCGATTCCGTTGTAGGGCTGGTTGCAGATCGGCTCATGGCCCATCGCCCGGCGCAGCCGGTCGATCACCTCCGGCGGGAAGCCGTCGGGGTAGGTCGGCAGCGGACGCGGCAGCACGGCGCCCATCAGCTCCCAGTGCCCGGTCGCCGAGTCCTTGCCCGGCCCGAGCGGGTGCAGCCGCCCGTGGATCGCCGGATCGGACGAGGGCGGCACGCCGGCGAGCGCCGCGATCGAGCCGAGCCCGAGCCGCTCGAGCGCGGGCAGCTGCAGGCCGCCGACCGCCTCGGCCACGTGCACGAGCGTGTTCGTGCCCTCGTCGCCGTAGCTCGCCGCGTCCGGCAGCGCGCCGACGCCGCACGCATCGATCACGATCACCAGCGCCCTCGCGTCGGGCGCCGCGCCTCGCGCCCTCCATGCTCAGCCCGAGGACGCGCGCGGGTGCGCGCTGAAGTAGGCGTCCTTCAGCCGCTCCGCCGAAAGATGTGTGTAGACCTGCGTCGTGGCCAGGTCGGCGTGCCCGAGCATCTCCTGCAGCGAGCGCAGGTCGCAGCCGCCCGCGAGCAGGTGCGTGGCGAAGGAGTGGCGCAGCGTGTGCGGGCTCATCCGCTCCTGCAGGCCCGCTCCGCGCGCATGGCCCTGCACGATCTTGTAGAGGCCCTGGCGCGTGAGACCGCCGCCGCGGCGGTTGACGAACAGCTTGGACTCGGCGCGGGCGCCGACCAGCAGCGGGCGCCCGCGGGCGTTGTAGGCACCGAGCGCCGCGATCGCCTGGCGGCCGATCGGCACGAGCCGTTCCTTCGATCCCTTGCCGCGCGCGCGCAGCATCGCCTCCTCGAGGTCGACGTCGCCCAGCTCGAGGCCGGTCGCCTCGGACACGCGCAGCCCGCACGCGTACATCAGCTCCAGCAGCGCCCGGTCGCGCAGCGCCAGCGGCTCGGTGCCCCTCGGCTCGCGCAGCAGGCGCGCGACCTCCTGACGCGTCAAGCACGCGCGGCAGGCGCTGGGTCTTGCGCGGGCCGTGCAGCTCGGCACGTCGGGTCGTGTTCGATCAGACCCTCGCGGCGCAGGTGGCGGTAGAACGAGCGCAGGCAGGCGACCTTGCGCCCCAGCGTCGCAGCCGCCGCCGGCGGGCGTCGCGCGCCGCGACGAGCTCGGCCAGGAACGCCGCGAGGTCGCCGTGCGTGGCCTCGCTCGGGCGCACGCCGCGCCGGGCGAGGAAGCTCGCCGAACTGCAGAGGTCCGAGCGGTAGGCCTCGAGCGTGTTGCGCGACAGGCCGCGCTCGAGCTCGAGGTAGGCGAGGAAGTCGAGCAGCAGCGGCTCGATCTCGCTGGGCGCCTGCGAGGTGACGAGGTGGGCCGTGCTCACCGCTTGGGCTTCGCCTCCCAGGGCCGGGCTCCTTGGCGGTGCAACCCGGCGTTCAGTGCGCGAGCTTGCGAGCCAGCCAGCACAGGCCGATCAGCGTCTTCGCGTCGCGGCACTCGGCGAGCGCCTCGTCGAGGCGCTGCAGCGGCCACGGAACGAGCTCGATCCGCTCGTTCTCCTCGCTCTCGGCATGCGCCTCGTGCAGGGCGGTCGCCTCGAACAGGTGCACGCGCTCGTCGGTGAAGCCGGCGCCGGTGTAGTAGGTCACGATCGGCTGCCAGCGCTCGGCGCCCTTGCCGATCTCCTCGGCCAGCTCGCGCTGGGCGGCCACAAGCGGCGCCTCGCCCTCGACGTCCAATCGCCCCGCCGGGATCTCGAGCAGCGCCGGCTCGCCCACGGCCTCGCGCGGCTGGCGCACGAGCCACACGTGCGCCTCGTCGTAGGCGACGATCGCCACGGCGCCCTGGTGGCGCACGATCTCGCGCGAGACCTCTTCGCCGTCGGCGTGGCGGAAGCGCTCGACGCGCACATCGACGATCTTGCCCTCATAGACGCTCTCGCCGCCGAGCGCCTCGAAGCCCATGTCCGGGCTCATGCCGGGACCGCCGGCTCGCTCATGCCTGGGCCACCAGCTCGGCGAGCGCCGTTCCCCCGGCGAGCGCGGCGCCGAAGAACAGCGGGTCCTCGGCCAGCGTGCGCCCCATCGTGCTCGCCGGCAGGGCCGATGCCGCATAGCCCGGCAGGTCGACCGTCGCGCGGCGCCAGTCGTGGCGCGTGATCCGCACGGGTCGCTCGACGTCGAGCGCCAGCGCCGGGCTTCTCGAGCCCTCGCCGCCGAACACAGCGCCGAGCCCGGCGCGCAGGTCGACGCCCACGGGCGAGCGCATGCCGGCCGGCAGCGCGACCGTGACCGGCTCGAGCAGCAGGTCGAGCACGGTCAGCGTGTGATGGGAGATGCCGCGGTGGCGCTCGCGCTCGTCGCCCGAGGACATCCGCGCGACGATCAGCGTTGGCGCCCCCAGCGCGAGCGCGGCGTGCGCGGAGTCGAGCGCGGCCATGCCGCCGTGCCCGAGCGGCGACGCCGAGCCGACGATCCCGGGGCCCGGCCCGCACACGGCCGCGTCCCAGCCGAGCGCGCGCAGGCCGTGGTGGAGCGCGCCGGCCGTCGTGATCGCCTCGCCCTCCCCGCCGTATGCGGCGCCGGCCGTCAGATGCCCGGCCAGCAGGCCGCGCTCGCGCAGCTCGCGCACAGTGTGCGAGTGCCCGCCCGGCAGCGCCCCGCCCTCGGTCTGCACGTAGCCGAGGCTCGCGCCGGGCGCCGCCGCCGCGAAGGCCCAGGCGACGGCGGCGAGCTGCCCGTGCAGCGCAAGCACGCCGACCGGTCGCTCCAGCGGCAGCGTGAGCTCTCCGTCCTCGACCGGCGCCACCGTGTGCTGCAGGCTCGTGTAGTTGAGCTTCATCACGTTCGCCGCGCTCGCGCTCGAGCCGGACAGGCCGCGCGTGAGGTTGACGTGCACGACGTCGAAGCCGCCCGAGCCGAGACCGAGGTCGAGCGCCTCGACGTTGACGATCAGCTCGTCGCCGAGCTCGCGAGCGGCCGACGAGGCCGACGTCGGCGATCGCCGGGCGGCGCGCGCCGGGCGCATCGCTCAGCTCGACGACGAGACGCTGCTCACGCGCGGGCCCGGCGTCGGGCGCGGTCGCACGGGCGGAGTTGGCCGCTTCGGCGGGCGCGGACCCGGCATCGACCACGATCGCGCGGCGGAGCTTCAGCATCGTGTTCGGAACCTAGCGCGCCGTGTCCGGCGAGGCGTCGTCTGCCGCGGCGTCGAGCAGCGCGAGCGCGACGTCGAGCATGCCCTCGAGCGCGGCGACGCTGACGCGCTCTCCCGGCTCGTGGTTGCGCTCGGTGCCGTTGGCGAGGTTGACGACTTCGACGCCCTGTGCGAGCAGCGCGTTGGCGTCGGAGGCTCCGCCGCTCGCGATCCGCACGGGCTCATAGCCGCAGGCAGACAGCGCGCGCTCGGCCACGCGCACGGCCGGGCGCGTGGCGGTCAGGTGAAAGCCGGAGAACGTGCGCTGGACGGCGACGTCGACGTCGCACTCGCACTCGGGCAGGTTGGCGGCCTCGTTGAGGCGCTCGAACGACCTCGGCGACGACCTCCTCGGCGCGCCGCGTCCTGCAGGCCGCGCACCTCGGCGAGCACGCTGCAGCGCTCGGGCACGACGTTGATCGCGCTGCCGCCGGCGATCGTGCCGACGTTGACCGTCGTCTGCTCGTCGACGCGCCCGAGCTGCAGCGAGGAGATCGCGCGCGCGGCGGCGAGGATCGCGCTGCGGCCCTGCTCCGGGCGGATGCCGGCGTGTGCGGCGGCCCCGTGGAAGTCGGCCTCGATGCGGAAGTGCGTGGGCGAGTCGACGATCACCTCGCCGATCGGCGTGGCGTGGTCGAACACGTAGCCGAAGTCGCTCTGCAGCTGCGAGGCGTCGAACGCGCGCGTGCCCGGCGAGCGAGACCTCCTCGCCGACGGTGAACAGCAGCTCGAGGTCGACCGGCGCGCCAACGCTGCGCACGTGGCGCGCGAGCGCGAGCAGCACCGCCACGGCGGCCTTGTTGTCGGCGCCGAGCACGCCTTCGTGCTGGTTCTCCCAGTACCCGTCGACGAGCACCGGCTCGACCGGCGCGAGCAGCGGCACCGTGTCGAGGTGCGCGCACAACAGCAGCGAGCGGCGCTCGCCCGCCTGGGCCGCCGCGCCTGCAGGCGCGGCCGGGTCGCCCGGAATCCGCGCGAGCAGGTTGCCGCAGTCAGAGCCGGCGCGGGGTCCGGCGTCGTCCTCGTGGGTTGCGATGTCGAGCGCACGCAGCTCGGCGATCACGCGCTCGGCACAGGCGCGCTCGCTGCCCGACGGGCTCTCGATCCGGCACAGCTCGGCGAAGGTCCCGTTGAGGTAGCGGCGCTCGAGCTCGCCGACGCGTGAGTGGACGGCGTCGATGCTCACAGCACGTCGGCGCGCTCGCCGAGGCGGCTGTCCGAGCCATGCGCCTGCGAGCGGTCCGCGGGACCGTCTGCGGCGCGCTCGAGCGCGGCGGCGACGAAGTCGCGGAACAGCGGCGCCGGGACGCTCCGGGCGCGACTTGAACTCCGGGTGGAACTGCGAGGCGACGAAGAACGGGTGCTCGTCCAGCTCGACCACCTCGACCAGGCGCTCGTCGGGCGAGGTGCCCGAGGTGCGCAAGCCAGCCGCCTCGAGGCGCTTGCGCAGCAGGTTGTTGACCTCGTAGCGGTGGCGGTGGCGCTCGTAGACGACCGCCTCGCCGTAGATCTCGCGCGCGCTTCGAGCCGTCGTGCAGCTTGATCGGGTCGGCGCCGAGGCGCATCGTGCCGCCGAGGTTGGCGACCTCCTTCTGCTCGGGCAGCAGGTCGATCACCGGGTAGGGCGTCTCGACGTCCATCTCGGTCGAGTTGGCGCCGTCCATGCCGGCCACGTGCCGGGCGAACTCGGCGACGGCGACGTGCATGCCGAGGCAGATGCCGAGGTACGGGATGCGCTGCTCGCGCGCGACGCGCGCGGCGGCGATCTTGCCCTCGATCCCGCGCCCGCCGAAGCCGCCGGGGATCAGGATCCCGTCGGCCTGCTGCAGGCGCGCACGCACGGTGTCGTCGGCGCCCTCGAGCTGCTCGGAGTCGATCCAGTCGATCTCGACCGTGCTGTCCTCCGAGCGAGGCCGCGTGGCGCAGCGCCTCGGAGACCGACAGGTAGGCGTCCTCGAGCTGCACGTACTTGCCGACGAGCGCGATCCGCACGGTGCGCGTGGCGCGTTCGGAGCGTTCGATCGACTCCTGCCAGCTCGTCAGGTCCGGTGGCGGCGCCTCCATCCCGAACTGCTCGAGGATGAAGTCGTCGACGCCCTGCTCGTGAAGGTCAGCGGCACCTTGTAGATGTCGTCGACATCGTGCGCGGAGACGATCGCCTCCATCGGCAGGCTCGCGAACAGCGCGATCTTCTTGCGGATCTCCGGCGAGAGCGCTCCCTCGGAGCGGCACATGAGCATGTCCGGCGCGATGCCGATGCGCCGCAGCTCGTTGACCGAATGCTGCGTCGGCTTGGTCTTCAGCTCGCCGGCGTGGCCGATGTAGGGGACGAGCGTGAGATGGATGAACAGGCAGCGCCGACGGCCGACGTCGACCGGGAACTGGCGGATCGCCTCGAGGAACGGCAGCGACTCGATGTCGCCGACGGTGCCGCCGATCTCGGTGATCACGAAGTCGACGTCGCTCGACTCGGCGATCAGCGCGATCCGCTGCTTGATCTCGTCGGTGATGTGCGGCACGACCTGCACCGTCCCGCCGAGGTAGTCGCCGCGGCGCTCGCGGCGGATCACGGTGTCGTAGATGCCGCCGGCCGTGACGTTCGAGGCGCGGCTCGTGTTGGCGTCGGTGAAGCGCTCGTAGTGGCCGAGGTCGAGATCGGTCTCGGCGCCGTCCTCGGTGACGAACACCTCGCCGTGCTGGTACGGGCGACATCGTGCCTGGGTCGACGTTGATGTAGGGGTCGAACTTCTGCAGGCCGACGGTCAGCCCGCGCGCGACGAGCAGGCGTCCGAGCGAGGCCGCCGCGATCCCCTTGCCGAGCGAGGAGACGACTCCGCCGGTCACGAAGATGAAGCGCGTGCCGCTCGGGAACCTGTGCGTGTCGGTCGGAGTATTGCGAGGTCATGCGGGCCTGCCAAAGGAGTCTAGTTGGCGCAGCCCCGGAGTCCGTTCGACAAACCCGGAAATTGAGCGAAGCTCTCCGTATGCGGTCAGCGCGGCGAGCAGGATCAGCGCGATCACCTGACCGGTCCCGGACAGCGTCAGCACGAGCCACAGGCCGGCGAGCGCCCCGAGCAGGTTGGCGCCGGTGTCGCCGAGCATCGCCCGCTCGCGCAGGTCGTACAGCCCGGCCACGAGCGCAGGCGCGGCGAACAGGCCGAGTGTCCACAGCTGGCGCGGGCCGCCCGAGCCGATCCCCAGGCCGAGGCCGAGCAGCACGAAGGCCTTGGTCGAGCGCCCCGGGCGCAGGTCGAGCAGGTTGAAGGCGTTGGTGGCGAGCACGAGCACGGCGACGGCCAGCAGCCAGCGCCAGTGCGAGTGATAGCCCAGCGCGGCCATCGCCAGCAGCCCCAGGCCGAGTGAGCCGACGGCCTTCAGCGCGCCGGTCGAGAGCTCGCCGCGCAGCACGGCCGCGCCGTGCCCGCGCCAGCCGCGCGGAGCGGCCCGCTCGCTGGCGGGGGCGCCGTGCGCCTGCTCGCCGAGCGTGTCGTCGATCAGCCCGAGCGCGATCACGCCAAGTGCATACAGCGCGACGGGGCCAACCTCCGGGTAGAAGACCCTGCTCGAGCCGAGCACGTCCACGAGCACCGCGGGTATCAGCGCCAGCAGCGCGGCCGCGAGCGTGAGCACACCGAAGGGGAACGGCAGTGCGCGCCCGCGGTAGTTGGCCTTCACGTGCCCGCTGCCGGCGAGCGTGCGCAGCAGCGACGGCGCGAGGATCGCGGCGCTCGCCAATGCCAGGATGAACGGGAGCGCGTGCATCGCTTGAAGCTAGCGAGCAGGCCGGATGCCGATCACGGCGTGGTCGCGGCGCCGACGACGTTGGGCAGCAGCGAGTCGGCAGTCGACTTGGACCCGTACGCGCCGTGCGAGCCGGTCAGCGCGTAGATCAGCGCCGCCTGACCGGCGGTCTCGTCGATGTCGTCGACGCTCGCCAGGTCTTTGCCCTGATACCACGGGATCTGCGACGGTTCGGTGCTGCTCAACTCGACGCCGACGACGGGGATGCCGACCTTGGCCACGCCGCTCAGCAGGCCCGTCTCGAACTGCGCGGAGGCCTTGGCCTGTTCGGGCGCCAGCGTGCTGGGGTCGTTGCGCAGGACGATCAGCGCGTCGAGGCGCCCGAGCTGACCGTCGAAGGCGCTGAGCAGGCGCGGGCGCACGCGGCTGATCAGCTCGCGATCGACCGCGACGCCGCCGCTGACGAGTTGCTTGCCGACGATCGCACCGAAGTCTTCGAGCAGTTCGCCCGGGGCGGCACTGCGGGGAGCGCCTTCGCCGCCTGTGGTGCCAGTCGTCCGGCTCGTCCCCGTAGTTCCCGTCGTCCCCGTCCCGGTCGTTTCACCGCCTTCGCCGGTTTCTGGCGGCGGTGCGATGCCGGCGAAGCGGGTCCCTGCGGCCAGGTGCGCAATCCCGGCCAGGTCGAGCGGCTCGCGCACGGCGACGACGGTGGCAAGGTCGCCGCCCGCCTGGATGACGGCGTCGCGCACGAAGCCGTTGGCGCCGTTGGAGGGAGCTCCGAGGAACACGAGCCCGACGCTCTTGCCGGTGAGCAGGCCGTGCACAGCGATCGGATAGAGGTCGTTGGCGAACGTTTCCTCGCCGGTCAGCTGCGCACGCAGCTGTTCGGCCTGGTGCTGGGCACCGCTGACTTCGGAGCTGAGATCGTGGACGATCCCGCTCTTGGCCGAGGAGACGAGGTTGGAGTCGCCGATCGCCACGCCGATCACGACGCCGACGGCGAGCGCGAGCAGCACGGCGGCGAGCGACAACGCGTGGTAGCGGAAGTCGAACACGAAGCGCGGTGGCGGCGCTCAGCCGCCGAGCAGCAGCTGGAGCTTGAGCCAGAGCAGGTTGGCGACGTCGCGCAACGCCGGCGTCATCCAGACGACGGCGATCAGGGCGACCAGCCCTGCGGCGATCACGACGAGCAGCGGCGTGAGCCCGGGCTGCGGCCGATACAGGCGGCTGACGCCCTTGGCGTCGACGAGGATCTCGCCGATGCGCAGGCGCGTGAGGAAGGTCGAGGACATGCCCTTGCGATTGCGATCGAGGAACTCGACGAGGTTGAACTGCGATCCGACGGTGACGATCAGCCGCGCGCCCTTCTCGGCGGCGATCAGCATCGCCACGTCCTGGCTCGTGCCGGGGGCGGGAACGAGCTTGTACGGGACGCCCATCCGCTCCAGGCGCTCGCGGCCGGGGGCACGGCCGTCCTGGTAGCTGTGCACGACCAGCTCGGCGCCGCAGCGCAGGGCGGCCTCGCCTGCGGAGTCCATGTCGCCGACGATCATGTCCGGCTTCAGGCCCTCCTCGAGCAGCGCCTCGGCGCCGCCGTCGACGGCGACGATCACGGGGCGCATGTCGCGGATGAACGGCCGCAGCGCACGCAGGTCGCGCTGGTGCTCGACGCCGCGCACGACGACGAGCGTCGAGCGGTCGCGGAAGTCGGTGGCGAAGCGCGGCAGCTCGAAGCGCCCGGCCAGCAGCTCGCGCTCCTCGCGCATGTGCTCGATCGTGTTGTGCGCGAAGCGCTCGAGCGCCTCGCCGATCTCGCGGCGGCGCTCCTCGGTTTCGGCGCGCACTCGCTCGAGACCGAGCACGAGCGCCGCGCGCCAGCAGCTCGCCCTTGCGCAGCACCTCGCCGGTGATCCCGTCGGCGGGGCCTTCGGCGACGACGACGACCGGATCGCCGTCGCTGAGCGCATCGAACAGACCATCGTCGGGCAGGTCGACGAGCAGGATGCCGGCTTCGACGAGCAGCTGCGGGCCCAGATTCGGGTAGGTGCCCGAGGAGGAGCGGCTGCAGTTGAGCACGGCGAGCACGCCGGCGGCGATCAGCTCCTCGGCGGAGACGCGGTCGATGTCCTCGTGGTCGATCAGCGCGATGTCGCCGCGCTTGAGGTGCTTGACGAGCAGCTTCGTACGGCGTCCGGTACGAACGGGGCCGCTCACCGTACGCGCGAGGATCCGCCGCTGCGGCGGGACGATCGGGCGCGCCGCCGGGGCGAGCGCGGGGTCGGAAACCGCCACCGAGGGGCTCTGGCGCGTAGAGGCCATCGCTTCGAGGGTAACGCGCGCGGACGTCGGGCGCACGCGGCGCAGGCCCTGAAACCCCTGCTCAGGCGGCCCGGCGCAGGTCTCGCGCGTGGCGCCGCGCGGCGGCGTCCTCGTCGTCTGCGCCGAGCATCCGCACGAGCTCGGAGACGACCTCGCGCTCGGCCAGCTCGCACGACGGTCGTGCGTGCGAGCTCATCGGCCGTCTCCTTGACGATCGAGAAATGGCGATCGCCGAGCGAGGCGATCTGGGGCAGATGGGTGATGCACAGCACCTGGCGCGTCTGCCCCAGCTCTTGCAGCCTGGCGCCGACGGCCCGCGCCGCATGACCGCCGATGCCCGGCGTCGATCTCGTCGAACACAAGCGTCTCGCCGGATGGCGCGAGCTCCCCCGCTGCCGCCCGCCGCCCCTTTGCACGCTTGGGGACCGGCGTCGCGCGCGCTCCTGCCGTGACGAGCGCGAGCATCACCCGCGAGAGCTCGCCGCCGGAGGCGATCTCGCGCAGCGGGCCCGGCGGAACGCCGGGGTTCGGCGCGATCAGGAACTCGACGGCGTCGCCCCCCGCCGGCCCGGGCTCGCGCGCGCTGAGAGCGACCTCGAACGACGCGTCTGCCATCGCCAGCGAGCTGAGCTGCTCGCGCACGCCGCGCTCCAGCAGCGGTGCCGCCGCCTCGCGCGCGGCTCGCAGCACGAGCACCTGCTGCTCCAGCGCCTCCCGCGCGCGGTCGTGCAACTCGCCGGCCTCCTCCAGCGCGACCTCGGCGCCGGCCAGCTCATCGCGCCGGGCGCGGGTGAGCTGTGCGTGCTCGAGCACGCGCTCGATGCTGCCGCCGTGCTTGCGCATCAGCCGCTCGACGCCCGCCAGACGCTCTTCGATCCCGTCCAGCGTGAGCTCGCCCTCGGAGGGTTCGCCGGACTGCGAACTCTCGGCATAGCCTCGCAGCTCGGCGGCGAGATCGTCTGACTCGATGCTGAGCGCGCGAACGCGCTCGGCGAGCCCGTCCAGCTGCGGGTCGACGCCCTGCACGGCGTCGAGGCCGGCGCCGGCCTGCGCCAGCCGGCCGCCGGTCGCTGCGCCGTCGCCGCCGTCGGCGGCGAGCGCCTCGGCTGCGGCGCCCGCCGCCGCGCACAGCGCATCTGCACGGCGCGCGCGCTCACGCCGCGCGAGCAGCTCGTCGTACTCACGCTGGTCGGGCTCGGCCGAGTCGATCTCGGCGAGCTCGAACTCGAGCAGGTCGAGCTCGCGCTCGCGCGCGCCGGCCAGCTCGCGCAGCTCTCCCAGGCGCTCCTGCAGGCGGCGCACCTCGGCGTGGGCCTCGGCGCACGCCCGCAGGCGCAGCGTCTGCTCGGCGCCGCACAGCTCGTCGAGCAGCCCGAGCTGCTTGGAGGCGATCGTCAGCTTGCGATGCTCGTGCTGGCCGTAGAAGGACATCAGCGCGCCTCCGAGGTCGCGCAGCTCGCCGACCGTCGCGGCGCGCCCGTTCAGGTACGCGCGCGTGCGTCCGTCGGCGCTGACGCGTCGCGCCAGCACGATCTCCCCGGCATCGGCGGGCAATCGCTCGGCGAACTGCTCGGGCAGCGTCGCGGGCAGCTCGAAGACCCCCTCGACGTAGGCCTCCTCGGCGCCGGGCCGCACGATCCCGGCGCGAGCGCGCCCACCGAGCAGCAGATCGAGCGCGTGGGCGAGCACGGTCTTGCCGGCACCGGTCTCCCCCGTGAGCACGTTCAGCCCGGGCGCAAGGCGCAGCTGGGCCTGCTCGATCAGCAGGAGATTCTCGACACGCAGCTCGGACAGCATCGGGCAGGTGTAGCAGTGCCCGCCGACGGATCTCACACCCGGCGCCACCCGGATCCTCATGCGGCGAGCGTCCCGTCAGCACTGTAGGGCCCGCATCAGGGTGACGATAAGACCGTAACCTGTGGCGAGATGCGGCGGCCCGATCTTGCGCCCGCCTCTCGCCACACGTCCGCACAAGGCATGGCTGCCAGCGACAACAATCCAAGCGCAGGGCCGCCGATCGAGCGGGTCGCTCTGCATGTCCGCGGAGGCCCTGCGGGAGCGCCTGGAGGAGGAGATCAACCGCGCCGGGCGCCACGACACGGCGCTCAGCTGCCTGCTGGTGACGATCGGCAACCTCGAGGAACTCGCCCGCGAGCACGGAAGCGAGCTCTTCGAAGAGACGCTGGCGTACGTATTGAGGACGCTTGCGGCGCAGGTTCGGGGCTTCGATCGGGTCGGTCGACCGAGCGAGGATGAGCTGCTGCTGATCCTGCCGGGCGCCGACGGGCCGCGCGGAGAGGTCGTCGCCCGGCGCGTGCTGGAGCGCCTGCGCACGATCAAGGTCGAAGTCGAGGGCGCGCGGCAACCGCTTCGCATCTCGGTCGGCCTCGCCGCCTGGCAGGAGAGTCTCACCGCCGAGGAGCTGCTCGAGCGGGCGCGCCTGGCGGCGCGGCGCGGCAACGGCTCGGAGGCGGGGCCCGGACTGCCAGAGCTCCTCGCCGCCCATACTTGGACGGCCGCACGGGCCTGCATAATCAAGCCCGTGCTGACGGGATCTGAGCTATGGCTGCTGCGCTTGATGGCCGATCGAGGCCTCGCGCTGCTCGACGCCGATTCGCTGCTGCTCGTGATCGAGGACAAAGGCGAGCTGCGCGTGGCGGCCGCCAGCGGCGTCTCGACGGTACGCGTGCGGACTCGTCCCCGTCGAGGGCAGCGCGCTGGGCGAGCTGTACCGCTCGGGCGAAGCGAAGGCGCTCGACCGCCCGCGTGGCAAGGACGCGGGCTGGCTTCACGAACTCGGCGTCGAGGCCCGCTCGGTGCTGGTCGAGCCGCTCAGCCTGGAGGGTCAGGGCGGCGGCATGGCGATCGCGCTGCGCACGGACAAGGGCTTTCGCAATCCCGACCGCGACGCGCTGACTGCGTTCGCGACGAGCGTCGCGCAGCGGCTGACGGCGGAGCGCTCGGTCGAGATCGAGCGGTTGCGCTACGGGATGGAGGCGCGTGAGCGTGAGCGGACACGGTGGGCGCGCGAGATCCACGACGAGAGCATCCAGGGCATGGGCGCGCTGCGGCTGCGACTTGCCAACGCGCGCGACATCGACGACGCGCAGGAGCTGCGCCGGGCAGTCGACGTCGTGCTCGACGGGCTGGGCAACGAGATCGACGGGCTGCGCCATCTGATCACCGAGCTTCGCCCCGCGGCGCTCGACGAGCTCGGCCTCGCCGCGGCGCTCGAGGCGCTGGCCAGGCGTGCGCAGGCGGTCGACGGGCTCGACGTCCAGATCCAGGTGGAACTCGGCCAGGAGGACGGGCGGCGCCTCGACGCAGAGCTCGAGAGCACGATCTACCGCATCGTGCAGGAGGCGCTGACGAACGTCAGCCGCCACGCCGAAGCGACGAACGCGGTCGTCAGGATCGGCGAGCGCGAAGGCACGGTCCTCGCCTCGGTCACCGACAACGGCAAGGGCATGCCGGGCGCCGAGCGCCTCGGACCGCGCGGAGACGGGCTGGAGGGCGGCTTCGGCATGGGCGGCATGCGCGAGCGCGCCGAGCTCGTCGGCGGCGACCTGGAGTTCGGGCCGGCCCCGGAGAAAGGCACGACAGTCCGCCTGCTCGTGCCGCTGGCCGGGCGGCCGTCGGCCGAGGCCGAGGCCGCGGCGGCCGCAAATCTGACGGGCTGAGACCCGCCTGCTACTCGACCAAGCCGATGCGCCGCACGTAGGCGGTGATCTCGGCGCGGGAGGAGAAGCCGAGCTTCTCGATCGCACGTGCCCGGTAGGTCTTCACGGTGCGCTCGGCGACGTGCAGCTGCTCGGCGATCTGCGGGTTGGTGTAGCCGTTGGCGATCAGGCGCACGACCTCGCGCTCGCGCTCTGAGAGCACGACGCCGTCGGTCGAGGCCTCCTCGCCGGTGGCCATCAGCGCGCCGAGGCGCGGGTGCAGGTAGTTGCCGCCGGAGGCGGCGAGGCGGAAGGCCTGCAGGAGCTCGGCCGGCTCGGCCTCCTTCAGCACGTAGCTGCGAGCCCCGGCGCGGAGCGCCTGGCGTGCGTACTCGGGGTCCTCGCGCATCGTCAGGATCGCGACGGCGAGCGAGGGATGCGCGATGAAGCACGACGGCAGCGCCGCGAGGCTCGAGCCGCCGGGCATCGTCAGGTCGAGCGTCAGCAGGTCCGGCTTGTACTCGCGCACGGCGCGTACCGTCGAGGGAACGTCGGCGGCTTCGGCGACGACCTCGAACTCGTGCTCCTCGCGCTCGAGCACGGCGCGAATGCCGTCGCGCACGACCGTGTGGTCGTCGGCGATGATCACGCTGATCGGCCGATCGACGCCCGGCAGGCCCATCTCTGCTTGTAGGGTGCTCGCCTCCATGTGAGGACCGTATCGGCAGCAGGGGATCGAGCCTTGAGGACGATCGCCACGGGCGGCGTCGGACGGAAGGGACGACACGAATCTGCCCTTTTGGGACGACACGATCGGCACTATCCGGACGGCAGACAATCGGCCGAGAAGCACTCATCATGTCGGCTATGAGAACCCTCGTGCCACAACCGACGGCGCTCCCCGAGGCCCCGAGGCTGAGGCTGATGCCCCGCGCAGCAGAAGCGCGACTACGCCCGGGCAGGGCGGCGAGCGTTCGGCGCTCTCATACGCCGGCGGCTGCTCGCAGGGGCGTTCAGAGCGACGCGGGCCTGCACGCGACGGCCCGCGCGGCGAGGAGCGGCAAGAGCCCGGTGCTCGTGGCCGGCGGTAGACCGAGCTCGCGCGCGGCCGTGATGCGCGACCTTACCGAGACGCTGCCCTCCAACACGCGCTTCGACGAGGCGAAGGGGGCGTGGGAGCTGCTGGCGCGCGCCAGCGACAGCCGGATGGTCGTGCTCAGCGGCGATCTCGGCGACATCTCGGCGGAGTCGGCGATGCACATGCTGGCGCACCATCGTCCGGAGGTGCCGGTTGTGCGCCTCGACGCCCGCAGCTGAGCCATCCGGCCCGCCCCCGAGCCGCCCGGCGGTCGCTGGCAGGTGCCTGAGATCGACCGGCGGGCAGGGCGTCTTGCAGCACGTGCCGCCACGGCTTCGCGCGTGTAGCGTGCCGACCGATGTCCGAGATCAGTCACCGCTCGCCGCTGCGCCACCCCGAGTTGCGGCGGATCGTCGCCGGCTACACGGTCAACCGGCTTGGCACGTGGTTCGGCTTCATCGCGCTGGCGGTCGCCGTCTTCGACCAGACGCACAGCACGCTCGCGGTCGCTTCGCTGCTGCTCGCGAGCCAGGTGCTCCCGGCGCTGCTCGTGCCGGCGCTCGTGGCACGGGTCGAGGCATCGACCAAGCGCGGCGAGCTCACGCGGCTGTACCTGTTCGAGGCCGTCGCGACGGGGCTTCTGATCGTCGTCGTGCGCTGGAACTTCTCGCTCCCGGCGATCCTCGTGCTCGGCGCGCTCGACGGGACGGCGGCACTTGCGGCGAGTGCGCTGCTGCGAGCCGCCGCCGCGCGCAGCGCCCGAACCTGGGTTCGGCTCGAGGCCGGCGGAGTGCAGGCCGCGGAGCCCAACGGGGCGCGGGCCGCGGAGCCCGACGCCGAGCAGTTCGCGGCGGCCGAGCGGCGCGCCAACGCGGCGCTGAACATCGGCTTCGCGGTCACCTTCACGCTCGGCCCGGCGCTCGCCGGGATCGTCGTGCCGACGCTCGGCGTCTCGGCGGCGCTGTTGATCGACGTGTGCTCGTTCGTGATCTGCGGCTTGATGCTGATCGACCTGCGGCCATACGTGGAGGATGCAGAGAGCGAGTCGGTGCGGGCGCGGATCAAGGGCGCATGGAGCTACATCCAGTCGGCCAGAACACTGCGCCTGCTGCTGATCACACAGGCGATCGCGTTCGTCTTCTTCGAGTTCTCGCCGCCGATCGAGGTCGCCTACGCGAAGGTCTCGCTGCACGCCGGGGACGAAGGCTATGGCGTGCTGCTCGGCGTCTGGGGACTCGGCGTGGCGCTCGGCAGCGCCGTGTTCGCGCGCTCGATCGAGAAGTCGCTGCGAGTTCTGTTGAGCGCATCGACGTTCGCCGTCGGCTTCGCCTACCTCGGCTGGACGCTCGCGCCGACGATCGGCGTGGCGGCGTGCGTGGGCTTCGTCGGCGGAGTCGGCAACGGCGTGCAGTGGGCGGCGCTGATCAGCGCCGTGCAGCGGCTCACGCCGGAAAAGCTGCAGGGGCGACTGATGAGCGCCGTCGAAGCGATCGGCGCGATCTTCCCGGCGTTCGGCTACGTGCTCGGCAGCGCGATCACCTCGCTCAGCTCGCCGCGCACGGCACTGCTCGTCGCGGGCATCGGCGTGACGCTCGCGACGATCGCCTTCATCCGCATCCCGATCGTCGCGATCGCCTCGCGCTCGGCGAGTGTCGAGAGCGCCGCACCCGAGACGCTCGCCGACTACGCGGCGCCCACGACCTAATCACCGCCGGGGTAGGGGCGGGCGGCGCAGATCGCGCGTCGGGCGCGCCAGCGGCACCTTTAGGGCGGAGCACAGGCCGTAGATCGTTTAGTCCACACAAGGCGGGCGCCCCTTAAGGCCGACGCTTCAGCGGCCGTTAAGCACCACAGGTACTCAAACGTGCACTCAAAGCTGACCATTCGCCTGTTCTGCACCGTCGAGGCCCTCGCGCTGGCGGCTTCGCTCGGCGCGAGCGCCTGGCTGTCCGATGCCACGGAATGGCAGCCGCTGCCGCTCGTGATCCTGCTGTTCGCGCTATCGCTGGGCGGCCGCAAGATCTGGTTCGTGACGATCCGCGGACAGCACCTGGCGCCGGGGCTCGTCGCGCAGGTGCTCGCGATGACCGTGCTCGGGCCGGCCCCGGCCGTCGCGATGTCCGTGCTCGTGGCGATCCTGATCTGCGTAGGCCGCGGACTGTCACCGTCTGCGTGGCTCAACAACATCGCCGCGTTCGCGATCTTCCCGCTGATCGGCGGCGTGCTCACCCAGCTCGTGATCGGCGACGTGCACGACAAGGCCAACAGCCTGGCCCAGGGACCGCTGTTCGCGCTCGTCGTGTTCGGCGTGTTCATGATCGCCAACGCGATCAACTTCCTCGTGATCGCGCTGGACAACCAGTTCCTCGGCAACCAGCCGTTCCTCGCACAGGTACGCGAGACGTTCACGCCGATGCTGCCCGGGCAGACCGCCGCGGCGGCGCTCACGGGCATGCTGGCCGTCGCCTACACCAACCTCGGCCTGCCGGTCGTGTTCGCCTCGATCCTCGTCGTCGCGATCTTCCAGTATCTGCTGGTCGCGCTGCTGCGCTCGGAGGACCGCGCCGACCAGCTCGAGGCACGCACGGTCCACCTCGCTTCACTGCAGCTGGGCGTGCTGACAACGCTCGTCGAGACGCTCGCGCTGCGCGATCGCATGACCGCGCGCCACGCGGCGGCCGTCGCGCGCTACGCGCGCGCCCTGGCGAAGGAGATCGGTGCCTCCGAGGAGGAACAGGACCTCGTCCACACTGCGGGGCTGCTGCACGACATCGGCAAGTTCGCACTGCCCGACAGGATCCTCAAAGCCGAGATCCTCTCCGACGAGGACTGGGCCGTGATCCGGCGCCACCCGCAGGACGGCGCGACGCTCGTCGGTCGACTCGACGGCTACGGGCCGGTGGCCGAAGCGATCCTCTACCACCACGAGCGCGTCGACGGCGGTGGCTATCCGGCGGGCCTGATCGGCAACGAGATCCCGCTCGCATCGCGGATCGTCGCCGTCTGCTCGACCTACGACACGCTGACGGCGCGGGAAACCTACCGCACGCCGATGACTCCGCAGGACGCGATGGCGGAGCTGCGGCGCGCCGCCGGCAGGCAGCTTGACTCAGAGCTGGTCGAGAGCTTCATCACGATGCTCGAAAACGAAGGGTCGCTGACGTTCGTGCACGGCGACGACGCCGATTTCGAGGCGGAGCTCGCGTTCGAGCGCCGCGCACGGCAGATCGCCGCTCCAGCTGCACGCTGAGCTGGCAGTCCATCTCCGCACCGGGGCGGCGTCGAACCCGAGACGCCCGCGCAACTGCCGCGATACGCCTGCATCCGGGCAAAACAAAGGGCGTCGTGCCAGCTGGCACGACGCCCTCAGAGTGAGGTCCGATGGACCTCTCTGAAAAGACTATTTGTGGTAACGCACGGTTGTCTCCTTCGCCCGTAGTGTCTTTCGACCTTGCAGGCGGCGCCGTCTGTCTCCATCCACGAGCCGCGGCCGTCTTGAGTAGGTTCGAGAAGGATAGTACCGCTATGCGCTGAAAAGTCCAGGGTTGGCCATAGCCGTGCACGATTGCTTGCATTTGGCGCGAAAAAGCGCCCTGTGCGGGGAAATCTTGCCCGCGGACAATGGCGCTGAGCGTGCTCGCGGCAGCTCGCCCCCCAGGCGCGGCAGGAGTCGCAGCTCGCGCGCCGACGGCCCCGGGGGTGACCGCAAATGTCCACAAAGCTGCACGGCGCTCAACTTCCCGGCCGCGGCTGCCGAAGCAGATGCTGGAAAACAGCTCACGGCCGCGGCCGACAGAGCCGCAACCGCAACCCAAACGAGGCCACTCCCATGACTGCCACCGCCCTCCCCCGCAACAGCCGACAGCTCGTCTTCACGAGCTCGCAGGCGGCCAGCTATCTCGGCGTCTCACTGGCGACGATCCGTCGCTGGACCGACGCTGGGCACATCGCCTGCTACCGCACGCCCGGCGGCCAGCGCCGCTTCGCACGCCAGCAGCTCGACGAGTTCATGAACTCGATGCACCGCGACGGCCCGGCCGAGCACAGCCCCGCCCCGGTCCACGGTCCGAGCGCGAAGGTCGCCTGAGCACGAGACTGCCGGGCGCCTTCGAGGACCCGGCTTGCGGGCGCAGCGCCCGAGCCCTGCCGCGCCGCGCCGGCACGCCCGCGCCGACGGCCCCGCCTCAGCTGGCCAGCCGGCCGAACTTCTCGCGCAGGCGCCTGTAGAAGGAGCTTCCCGGGAGCTGGGCGATCGTGCCGATCTCGCCGACGAAGCGTGCGTCGATCTTCCCGCCGGCCACGATCTCGCCCGCAGGACGGCCGTCGAGCGCCACGTCGAGCGGCTCGCCCGAGCGATTGTGGATCGTCAGGCGGTCACCCGGCGCGACCACGAGCGCGCGCGCCGTGAGCGAGTGCGGCGCGATGAACGACACGACGTACCCTTCGACGCCCCACGCCATCACGGGGCCGCCATTGGCGAGGTTGTAGCCGGTCGAGCCGGCCGGGGTGGCAACTACGAGCCCGTCGCAGCGCACCCTGCCGACTTCCTCGCCCTCGATCTCATAGGCCAGCTCGGCCACGCGCTCGCCGACCTTGCGATGGATCGCCACGTCGTTGACCGCTGCCTGTCCGGACAAGACCGCCCGTTCGACATCCTGCGCGCGCTCGGAGGCCACTGCGCGCTCGGTGGCGCCGGGGGTCGAGTCCAAGCCCTCCCCCTCGAGCACGATCCCCGGCAGCCGCAAGAGCTCGAAGTCGCCCTCCAGCGCACGGCGCATCCCCTCCTCGAGATCGTCCGGCTCGACGGTGGCGAGGAAGCCGATCTCGCCGAAGTTGATCGCGAACACGGGCACCTCTGTGCCCCGGTAGAGCCGCAGCGCGCGCAGGATCGTGCCGTCGCCGCCCAGCGCGATGCACAGCTCGACGTCCTCCTTCAGCGGTGCATTGAGCTCCAGGCCGGAGTCCTCGCTGAGCCCGTGCCTACGCGTCTCGCGCTCGTCCAGGCGCAAGCTGACGCCCGCCTTCGCGGCGAGCTCGGCCAGGCGCAGCAGGGCCGGCGTCGTCTCCTGCGGGCGGCGGTGCGTGAGGACGGTGAACTCCCTCACGGCTCGACCTCGCGCGCCAGGCTCTCCAGGTCCTGCGCGCCGGCCGCGGTGAGGACCTCGCGATTGCGATCCTCACCCGCGTCGATCGGATCGGTCAGCCACACGAACGTCTCGCGGTTGCCCTTCGGCCCGGGCAGGCCCGAGGAGGCGTAGGCGACCACCCCCGCGCCAAGCGACAGCGCCGCTCTGCCGACGGAGAGCAGCGCCGAGCGTCGTGTGTCGGGATCACGCACGACGCCCCCCTTGCCGACCCGCTCGCGGCCGACCTCGAACTGCGGCTTGATCATCGCCAGCACGTCATAGCCGGGCGCGAGGCAGCCGAGCACGGCGCCGAGCACCTTCTCGAGCGAGATGAACGAGACGTCGATCACGGCCAGATCGGCGACGAACGGCAGCATCCGCGTTTGCAGCGAGCGGGCGTTCGTACGCTCGAGCACGGTCACGCGCGGATCGTTGCGCAGGCCCCAGGCAAGCTCGCCGTAACCGACATCGACTGCGATCACAGCGCTCGCGCCGCGCTGGAGCAGGCAATCGGTGAAGCCGCCCGTGGAAGCGCCCACGTCAAGCGCCCGACGCCCCGCCACCTCCAGGCCGGTGGCGGCAAGAGCGTTCGCCAGCTTGATGCCGCCGCGCGAGACATAGGCGGCCCGCTCCGCCACATGCAGCTGCTCGCCGTCGTCGATCAGCTCGCCCGGCTTCTGCGCGCGGCGCTCGGCGATGCCCACGCGCACCTCTCCCGCCATCACCGACGCCGCCGCGCGGCTACGCGAGGGGAACAGACCCCGCTCGGCCAGCAGCGCATCGAGACGTCGCTTTCCCATGCCGTAAAACCCTTGCACATGTGGGCTTCTCGTCATGAATCGATTCGCCCGCAGGCGACAGGCGCTTCCCGGCCCTGCTCAGACCCCCGCCTCATCGCTCACGCCAGAGCTGTTGTCGCCCAGGCGATCGAAGCCGGTGAACCACAGCTCGGCGCCGTTTGGTCCAAGAAGCAGCGGCCTGTTCACGCCGCCGCGAAAGGTCAGGGTGTTGTCGAGGTCGTCCTTGCGCCCCCTCTTGCCCACCGGGTCTACGTCGCCCACCTTCGCTTCGAGGCTGCCCGTGAATGCGCCATAGTCCACTCCGCCACACGCCAGATCGAGCTTGACGCCTTCCCACATGTCGACCAGCGGCGGCGCCGATTCCAGCAGCGTCGAGGTCCACGGAAGCAGCGGGGTCACGACAGCTCTTCCACATGACGCGGTGCCGCACGAGAAGGCGATCGACCGCGTTTCGTCCCTCCCGTTTTCCGGCGTGTTCCAGAACGCCTCGACACCGCCGACGTTGCATGGGATCTTGACGGGTGCCTGTCTTGGCAGCTTGAGAGTCAGTGCGAACTTGCTGCTGCTCGTCGCCACTTCAACGGTTTCGCCCTCCGGTATGGCCTGGCGTTCGTAGAACCATTGAGTGTTCGCGCACGCCGCCGAAGGCATCATGGCGCCGACGGCAAGTAGTAGGACCAGCTGTCGCACCGTCTTGCAGGCAGCGCCGTTCATCGGAGCGCCTTGGGTCTCGGCTTGAAGCGAACGCCGGCTCGTGTTGCCCAAGGGTCACGCATCGCGCCGAAGCCTAGCGATCCGTTCCCGTCGCCGGAACCGACCCAGAAGTTCGTCGCCAAAGCTCCGGGAGCGGATCGCGCGGCGACATCGACGGATTGGCTGCGCAGGGCGATCCGGCTTATACAGCGGCTAACCAAGTGTGCGCAAGATCACACAGAACAGAGTGTTTGCGGCGCATCATGTTGAACGTACCCCGCAGCACAGCAGCATCCCTCCTCCCTCGAAACGACCCGCCTCCCCAGCGGGTCGTTTCATTTAAGCCCGCCTAGGCGCTAGGCCTCGACGATCGCCGACTGGCGATCGGAGATGGCCGTCGCCACGCGTTCGGCGATCCGCTGGGGCGTGAAGCCGATCTCCTCGTGCAGCAGCGCCGGCTTGCCGTGCGTGACATAGCGATCCGGTAGGCCCACGCGCAGGATGCGTGGCGTCGCGCCGGTCTCGCTCAGCGTCTCCCAGACGGCCGAGCCGAAGCCGCCGGAAAGCACGCCCTCCTCGACCGTCACGAGCAGGTCGTGCTCGGCCGCGAGCTGCGCCATCAGGCCGGCATCGATCGGCTTGGCAAAACGCGCGTCCACGACGGTCACCGAGAGATCCGAGCCCGACGCGAGCTCGTCGGCGGCAGCCAATGACTTGGCCACGCCGCTGCCGTAGCCGATCAGCGCCACGCGCCGGCCCGCAGCCTCGCCGGCGCCGCCCTCGCGCAGGATCTCACCCGTGCCGATCGCGATCGGCCGCGCCTGGAGCGGCAACTCCACGCCGACGCCCTCGCCGCGCGGGTAGCGCAGTGCGATCGGGCCGTCGTGAACCAGCGCCGTGCGCAGCATGTGCACCAGCATCGCCTCGTCGCGCGGTGCCATCAGCACCATGTTCGGCAGGCAGCGCAGGTAGGCGATGTCAAACGCCCCGTGGTGCGTGGGCCCGTCGTCGCCGACCAGCCCGGCGCGGTCCATCGCGAAGACCACGTTGAGGTTCTGCAGGCACACGTCGTGCACGATCTGGTCGTAGGCCCGCTGCAGGAACGTCGAGTAGATCGCCGCCACCGGCTTGGCGCCCTCGAGCGCCAGTCCCGAGGCGAACAGGATCGCCTGCTGCTCGGCGATACCCACGTCGAAGTAGCGCTCGGGCATCGCCTTCTGCAGGATGCTCAGCCCGGTCCCCGAGTTCATCGCCGCCGTGATCCCCACGACGCGCTCGTCGCGTTCGCACTCGCGCACGAGCGCCTCGCCGAAGACCTGCGTGTACTGCGGCGCCGGGCGCTTCGCCGTCTTCGAGGTCATCCGGTTCGAGCGCGCCGCCGGAGCCGTCGGCAGCCCGTTCGCGATCGACTTCGGCTTGGCCGCGTGCCACTGCTCCATGCCCTCCAGGCCGCCGTCCTCGGCCGGGGCAAAGCCCTTGCCCTTGACCGTCGCGATGTGCACTACGACCGGGCGTTCCGCCGCCAAGGCCTCCTTCAGCGCTTCGCGCAGCGCGTGCACGTCGTGCCCATCGATCACGCCCATGTAGGCCCAGTCGAGCTCCTCCCACCACAGCCCCGGCGCCCAGAACGCCTTGATCGACTCCTTCAGCTGCGGGCCCAGGCGCTCGAACGCCGACCCGATGCCGCCCGGCAGGCGAGTCAGACCGCCCTCGACGCCCGCGCGAGCGTGCCACAGCTTGGGGTTCAGGCGCACGCGGTTGAAGTAGCGCGAGAGCGCTCCCACGTTCGGGGCAATCGACATGCCGTTGTCGTTGAGCACGACCACCATCGGCGTGCCCAGGCCGCCGGCCTGGCCGATCGCCTCGAATGCGACACCACCCGTCATCGCCCCGTCGCCGATCACCGCGACGACCTTTCCGCCGTGGCTGCCCTGGCCGTCTGCCCCGTCGCCGTCGAGCAGGCGCATGCCCTCCTTGATGCCCACCGCGTAGCCGATCGATGTCGACGCGTGGCCTGCGCCCATGATGTCGTGCTCTGACTCCTCGCGCGAGCAGAACGGGGCGAGCCCGTCGTACTGGCGGATCGTGGGCAGGCGGTCGCGACGGCCCGTGAGGACCTTGTGCGGGTAGGCCTGGTGGCCCACGTCCCACAGGATCTTGTCCGTCGGCGAGTCCAGCACAGAGTGCAGCGCCACGGCGAGCTCACACGTGCCCAGGTTCGCCCCGAAGTGCCCGCCGATCTCTCCGACCGTGTCGATGATGTGCGTGCGCACTTCCTGCGCGAGCGTCTGCAGCTCCTGCTCGGAGAGCCCGTGCAGATCCTCCGGGCCCTCGATCCTGTCGAGCAGCTTTCCTCCGTCGATCCCTGGCGTCTTCTTTCGGCTCATGAGGTTCGCGTGTAGATGAAGTCCGCTATCCGTTCAAGCTCATCCGTCGCCCGCTCGCCGTGGCCCGAGTCGGCGGTGCCGGAGACGGCTACCACCGCCGGTGCACGCTGTGCTGCTTCGCCAAGCGCACGCACCGCCGTCGCATGCGATTCGGCCGCCAGATCCCTGGCGCGATCGATCCCAAACTCGCTCACGTATGTCTGCTTGCCATGGCGCTCGTCGCTACCTCGCGGCTTTCCCAGGTCATCATCCGTGCCCGTTACGTCGAGTATGTCGTCCACGATCTGAAACAACACGCCCAGCTCCGAGGCGAAACGACGGAATGGAACGGCCGCAGGTCCATCTGCGACCCCTCCCAACAGTAGTACGCACAGCACCGAGGCACCGATCAGACGTCCGGTCTTCAACTCGTGCAGGCGCCGCAGCGTCGCCCCCCCGGCCGGCGTGGCGCCCTGCACGTCGACGTACTGCCCGCCGACCATTCCGTTCACGCCCGTCGCCGCCGCCAGCTCCGCGGCTGCCAGCAGCACGCGCTCGGGCGCCGAGTGCTGGTGGGTCAGCAGGTGATGGAAGGCCTCGGCGTAGAGACCGTCGCCGGCCAGGATCGCCACGCCCTCTCCGAACTTCACGTGGCAGGTCGGCTGCCCGCGGCGCAGCGCGTCGTCGTCCATCGCCGGCAGGTCGTCGTGTATCAGCGAGTAGGTGTGCACGAGCTCCAGCGCCGCCGCCAGCGGCATCACCTCCCGGGGCTCCATCCCCACCGCGCGCGCCGTCGCCAGCGCCAGCACGGGCCGGATCCGCTTGCCGCCGCCCAGCAGCGAGTAGCGCATCGCCTGCTCGAGCCCCGCCGTCAGCGCCTCTTCGGAGAAGCGCAGCTCGGCCAGGTAGCGCTCGACGTCTTCGCGCAGGCTCTCTGGATAGGTAGCGCTCACGAGCGGCCGGGGACCCCTACAGCAGGGTGTCCTGACCGGGCGGCGCAGCCGGGACCTCGGCGCGCGTGAGCTCCTCGAGCTCCGAGGCCGCCTGGGTGGCAAGCGCCGCGCAGTCCTCGACCATGCTCGCCGCCGCATCCTGGGAGAGCTCGCCCGAGCGCAGCTGCTCGGCCGCCCGCTCCAGGCGGGAGATCATCTCGTCGAGGTGCTCTGTGCTCGCGCTGCTCATCAGATCGCCGCATTCTCGCGCACGTCGCGGAGGACTGCCGCGAGCACGCCGTTGACGAATGCCGGAGCGTCCGCGCCGCAGAACGTCTTCGCGCTTTCCACCGCCTCCTCGATCGCGCCCTCAGCCGGAATCGGCTCCTCGCCGGGAACCGCGTCGGGGTGCAGCATCTCGATCAGTGCCACACGCATGATGCTGCGCTCGAGCGGCTGGATCCGCTCTACCGACCAGCCGTGGGCGTGGCGGTCGATCACCTCGTCGAGCTCCGGCGCGCGGTCGGCCGCCGCATGCGCCAGCGCGCGCACGAACATCGAGTCCTTCGAGGCGAACGTCTCTGCCAGCGGGCGGCCGGTCAGGTCGTGCTGGTAGAGCGCCACCACCGCTGCCCGGCGCTGCTCGGAGCGACGCATGGCTAGGCGCGCGCCACGTATTCGCCCGAGCGCGTGTCCACGCGAATCCGCTGGCCAGGCTCGACGAACAGCGGCACGTGGATCACGGCGCCCGTCTCGAGCGTCGCCGGCTTCGTCCCGCCGCCCGAGGCCGTGTCGCCGCGTACGCCGGGGTCGGCCTGCGTGACCTCGAGGTCGACCGTGCTCGGCAGCTGCAGCTCAGAAGGCTGCTCGTCGATGAACAGGACGTCGACCTCGCTGCTCGGCGGCGTCCAGCGCAGCGCCTCGGCGATCGTCGCTTCCGGCACCGCGATCTGCTCGAAGGACTGCGTGTCCATCAGGTGCGCGTCCGAGCCGTCGGCGTAGAGGAACTGCATCTTGCGTGCCTCCGTGCGCACCTCGCGGAACTTCTCGCCCGCCCTGAACGTGCGGTCGATCACGTTGCCGTCAGAGGCCCGGCGCAGCTTCGTGCGCACGAACGCGCCGCCCTTGCCCGGCTTGACGTGCTGGAACTCGAGGATCTTGAAGATCGTGCCGTCGACCTCGATGTGGTTGCCGTTCTTGAATTGGTTGGTGCTGATAGCCATCGGCCCGTCAGGGTAGCGGCCCGCCGCACGAGCAACCTCCTCTACAGCATCGCTCGATCGAAGGGTTCGGCGAGCGCTCGGCTAATAGCAAGACATCGATCTCCCCGTCCGCTCGCAAGCGGACGCCACGGCTCTAGCGATCTCTAAAGGAATCTACAGTCGTCTACAAGGGTCTAAAGAGATCTCTTAGAAACTAGTAGACTCTCGCCCTTCGTGGACCCGCGGATCAATCCCTACGCTCCGGGTGCCGGAACCAAGCCTCCCCTCATAGCCGGTCGCGATCGCGAGATCGAGGCGTATTCGGTGCTTCTTGACCGACTCAAGCGCGGAAACGCCGCGAAGAGCATGATCGTCACGGGCCTGCGAGGCGTTGGCAAGACGGTCCTGTTGAACGCCTTGGAGGACGCCTCCATCGAACGTGACTGGGTGACGGCGAGTCTCGAGCTTGATGAGAAGTCCTCATTCCCCGAATCCATCGCCAGAAGCACGAGGAAGGCGCTGCTCGAGCTCAAGCCCACCAAGAAGGTCGCCGAGCGAGTAAGGACCGCCCTTGGAGGCCTGGGCACATTTTCGCTGAAGGATCCCGCCGGGTTCGAGTTGACCTACACACCCGGCGCCAAATCCGCGCAGGAGGCGCTCAGCGAAGACTTCGTCGACATGCTCCTTGCCCTTGGCGAGGCCGCCGAGGCCAAAGGACGTGGAGTCGCGTTCCTCCTGGACGAGGTCCAATATGTCTCAGCGAGGGAGTTCGGCCCCTTTGCCGTCGGCCTTCACCGCATAAATCAGCGCTCGCTTCCCGTCACCTGCGTGGCAGCCGGACTGCCGAGCTTGCCCGCGCTCGTCGGCAAAGCGAAGAGCTATACGGAGCGCTTGTTCGACTACCCACGCATCGAGCAATTGGCGAAGACCAACGCGTTCGCCGCTCTGGCAGATCCCGCCCGCAACCTCGGAGTGACATGGGAGACGGACGCGCTCGACAGAGTGTTCAAACAGACCTCCGGCTATCCGTACTTCCTGCAGGAGTACGGAAAGTACGTGTGGGACGTTGCGAAAGACGGGCGCATCTCGGGAGCCGATGCACGAGAGGGCGGACGGATCGCTCAGGGTCGCCTCGACGATGGCTTCTTTCGAGTGCGTACCGAGGGACGTGCAACGCCGGCCGAGAGAGCCTTTCTGTACGCGATGACGACCTGCAAGGGCCCTCCGTACTCCATGGCCGAGATAACCCGCGCGCTCGGCAAGAGAGATCAGCGCTCACTGTCAATGCGACGCAACGGCCTGATACGCAAGGGGCTTATCTACTCGCCCGAGCACGGACTACTCGATTACACGGTGCCTCACTTCGCGGAGTACCTGCTGCGTGAGGACTCGCGATGACCATCGATGTGGTGCGCCGACGCACCTGACTTGGCAGGTGTGCCTGCTCGAGGCTCCCGACACGGTTCCCGAGTTCGCTGAGCCTCGTCACGGCTCGAAACGTTGCGAGGCCGGCGCGTGCGAGCGTCGGGCGGAAGCTCAGGAGACGACCGTCAGCCCCTTCCCCAACCCGTTGAGCACTTCCCGCCCGCCCTCGCGCACGACCAGCAGGTCCTCGATCCGCACGCCGAGCTCGCCGGGGAGATAGACGCCGGGCTCGACCGTCACCACGTTGCCCGCCAGCAGCGGCTGCTCGCTTTCGATCCGCGACAGGCGCGGCGCCTCGTGAACGTCCAATCCCACGCCGTGCCCGAGCCCGTGGCCGAAATGCTCGCCGTGCCCCGCGGCCTCGATCACCGCGCGGGCGACCGCGTCGACGTCGCGTCCCGTCGGACCGGCCTGGACCGCCGCCACGCCCGCCTGCTGGGCGCTCAGTACGAGCTCGTAGACCTCGCGCGCCTGGGAGGAGATTCCCTCACCGGTTGCATAGGTGCGCGTGCAGTCCGAGCAGTAGCCCTCGTGGATCGCCCCCCAGTCGATCGTCACGAGCACGTCGCGCGGGATCGGCTCCTCGCGCGGCTCGGCGTGCGGGAGCGCGCCGTGCGCGCCCGCCGCGACGATCGAGGAGAAGCTCGGCGCCTCGGCGCCCAGGCGCCGCATGCGCAGCTCGAGCTCGATCGCCACCTCGCGCTCCGTGCGGCCCACGAGACCGGCTTCGAGCACGCCCCGCAGCGCCTCGTCGGCGAGCTGCGCCGCGGCGCGCATCGACTCGATCTCACCCTCGTCCTTGACCGCGCGCAGCCGCTCCACCACACCGGCGCACTCGACCAGCTCCCACCCGCGCGGCAGCGCCGCCGCCAGACGGGCCTGATCGGCCACCGTCGTGCTCGCGTCGTCGTAGCCGAGCTTGCCGGTCGACCCCTCGAGCGCGCCGGCCGCAGCCTCGAGCAGGCTGCCCGTGACGACCTCGCGCGAGAACGTCGGCGGAACCTGTGCCGCCGACTGGGTCGTGTAGCGGAAGTCGGTGAAGAAGCGATGGCCGCCCTCCCCGCCCGCCCCGGACGCGGCCGAGATCAGCGCCAGACCGTGGCTGCCCGTGAAGCCGCTGAGGTAGCGAAGGTTGATCGGCGAGGCCACGAGCAGCGCGTCCAGCTCGCGGCCACGCAGCTCCTCGGCGAGGCCCTCGGCACGCGTGGGCAGCGCGTCGACCCGCACGCTCACCGTGCCGCTCCGTCGAGCTCCTCGCGCAGCAGCGCGAGCGCCTCGGTGTAACCATCCGCGCCACGCCCGGCGACCGTCGCGATGCACAGCTCGCCGATCACCGACGTGCGCCGCCACAGCTCGCGCGCGCTCACGTCCGAGAGGTGGACCTCGACGGCCGGTATCGCCGCGATCTCCAGGGCGTCGCGCAGCGACCACGCGTAGTGCGTCCACGCGCCCGGGTTGAGGATCACCGCGTCCGCGTCCTCGCGCAGCGCGTGCAGGCGCTCCACGAACGCGCCCTCGTAATTGCTGTGGAAGAAGCTCGCCTGCAGGCCGAGCTCAGACGCGCTGCTCGCCACGCGCTGCTCGAGCTCAGCCAGCGTCAAGGTGCCGTAGAGCGCCGGGTCGCGCCGGCCCAGCTGGTCCAGGTTGACCCCGTGCATCACCTCTATGCGCCGGTCGCCGCCGCTCATCTCCTGGACATCATCACGGCTGCGCCAGCTCGGCGACGGCCGCCCGCAGCTCCGCCTCGGCGACCGTGCAGCCCGTACGCGCCTCACCCGGCTCCGACAGCAGCACGAACGGCAGCTCCTTGCCGACGCGCTTCTTGTCGCGCGCCGTCGCCGCCACGACCTGCTCGGCGCTCGCGCCCTCGAAGCTCACCGGCAGCCCGCGCTCCAGCAACAGCTCGCGCACCTGACCGCGCAGATCCTGCGCGCCCGACAGGCGCAGCGCCGCCAGCAGGCCGATGCCGACCGCCTCGCCGTGGCTGTAGCGGCGATAGCCCGTCGCCGTCTCGATCGCGTGCCCGACCGTGTGGCCGAGGTTGAGCACCTGGCGCCGGCCCGCGTCGCGCTCGTCCGCCGCGACCACCGCGAGCTTCGTGCGCGCGCACGCCATCACGATGTGCTCGTCGAGATCCTCGCCGGCGCTCACGCGCTGCCACAGCTCACCCCCCGCGATCAGCGCCGTCTTCAGCACCTCCACCCAACCCGCCGCGAGCTCCCTCGCGGGCAGGCTTTCAAGCGTGTCCGGGTCGACGAGCACGCCGGCCGGCTGATGGTAGGCGCCGACGTAGTTCTTCGCCTCCGGCAGATCGACGCCTGTCTTGCCCCCGTAGGCCGAGTCGACCTGCGCGACAAGGGTCGTCGGCACCTGCACGATCGGCACGCCGCGCTGATATGTCGCCGCGCAGAAGCCCGCGAGGTCGCCCACGACGCCGCCGCCCAGCGCGAGGAGGTGATCGGCGCGCGTGATGCCGGCCGCCACCAGTGCACGCCACACGGCTTCCGCCGTCGCCAGCGTCTTCTCGCCCGGCTCAATCGCGATCGTCCCGGCCGGCTCACCCAGATGCCCGCCGTAGAGCGCGCCAACGTGCTCGTCGGTCACGAGGAACGGCCGCGACCGCGAGCGATCGAGCGGCCACAGCTCCTGCCCGGCATCCGAGCCCAGCGCGCGCATCAGCCCGCGCCCGATCAGCACCGGGTACTCGCCCGAAGCGCTCGCCGCCCACAACAGGCGCGTGCCTTGCGGCGCCGCCGCGAGCGCGCGCAGGGCATCGAGCACGCGCGGCGCACCGCCCAGCGAGAGCGGCGGCAGGATCGCGTCGGCCGAGCGCTCATACAGCTCGCTGCGCTCGGCGTGCAACGCCAGGAAGGCCTCGCGGTCGCGCGCCAGCGGGCGCCGCATCGCTCCGGGCAGCGCCTCGGCGCTCGTGCCGGCGCCGACGCGCTCCCACGCCCGCTCGGCCTCGACGTCGAGCAGCACCACGAGGTGCGGCTCCAAGCGCCGTGCGCACGCGTGCCGAGAGGATGCTGCCACCGCCCAGCGCGATCACCGCGCCCGGCTGCGCCGCGTCGAGCAGCTCACACACGAGCTGCTCCTCGGCCGCGCGGAACGACGCCTCGCCGCTGCGCTCGAACTCCTCCGCCACCGAATGCCCGAAGCGCGCGGCCAGCAGCTCGTCGCTGTCGATCGCCTGCACGCCGAGCGCCTGCGCGAGCTCGACCGCGACCGTCGACTTGCCCGCGCCCATGAAGCCGATCAGTACGAGTGCGCGCCGCGGCGCCCGCTCTACGGCAGCCATCCGATCCGCTTCGTGTAAGCGGCGAGGGCCTCGCGCACGTCGTCGATGTGGTCGCCGCCGAACTTGCGCCGGTATGCGTCGGCCAGCACGAACGCGACCATCGCCTCCCCCACGACACCCGCCGCCGGAACCGTGCACGAGTCGGTGCGCTCGCGCAGCGCCTGCGCCGGCTCGTGCGTCTCGGTGTCGACCGAGCGCAGCGGCTTGGTCAGCGTCGGCAGCGGCTTCATCGCGCCGCGCACGATCAGTGGCAGGCCGTTGGTCATGCCGCCCTCCAGGCCGCCCGCGTGGTTGGTCTCGCGGTAGAAGCCCCGCTCGGAGGAGTAGTAGATCTCATCGTGCGCCTGAGAGCCGGGCAGCCCGGCCACCGTGAATGCGTCGCCGATCGCAGCGCCCTTGACCGCCTGGATCGAGCAGATCGCCATCGCCAGGCGCCCGTCCATGCGCTCCTCCCAGGAGACGTGCGAGCCGAGGCCGGGCACGAGGCCGAACGCCCGCACCTCGAAGACGCCGCCGAGCGACTCGTTGGCCTTGCGCAGGTCGTCGATCTCGCGCACCATCGCGCGTGTCGCCTCGACGTCGAGGCAGCGCACCGGCGAGCTGTCGACCTCGGCGAAGTCCTCGAGCGTCAGCTCGCGACCCGGCGCCGGCGCGTGCACCGAGGCGATCTGCACGACATGCGAGCGGACCTCCACGCCGAGCGCCCGCAGGAAGGACTTGCACAGCGCACCGCCCGCCACGCGCGCCGCCGTCTCGCGCGCCGAGGCGCGCTCGAGGATGTTGCGCACGTCTGACTGCTTGTACTTCTGCGTGCCCACGAGATCCGCGTGACCGGGCCGCGGGAGGTGCACCTCGGCGATCTCCTCGTCGACCGGCCACGGGTTCATCCGCTCCTCCCAGTTGGCGTAGTCGCGGTTGGCGACCTGCAGGGCGATCGGGCCGCCCAGCGTGCGGCCGTGGCGGATGCCGGCCGTCACCTCGGCGGCGTCGCGCTCGATCTTCATGCGCCCGCCGCGCCCGTGCCCGAGCTGGCGGCGGGCCATGTCCCCATTGAGGTCCTCGGGATGGATCTCGAGACCCGCGGGCAGGCCCTCGACGACGCACGTGAGCCCAGGCCCGTGCGACTCGCCGGCTGTGATCAGACGGAGCGACACGCCCGCTAGCTTATTTGCTGCGCCGTCAGCCCTTGAATGCCGCGCCCCACGCCGAGGCGTGAACGCGCGCAGCGGAGGCGTGATCGGCCCCCACGAAAACGAGCACGCTGCCGTCGCTGGAGTAGCGCAGTCCCGGCAGAGCCGCAAGACCGGCCTTGCGCAGGAACTTCAGGCCGAGCTTCGATTCGCCGAGCGACACGTCCGCGCCGCCGGTCGCCGTCGCGACCTTGGCGAGCTTGCCCGCTTTGGCCTTGATCTGTTCGATCTTCACGACGTGCAGCTCGTAGGTGACCGCCGTCCCGCCCAGCGGCACGTATTCGAGTTCCTCCGTCTGACCGGCTTTCAAGTCGATCGCCTGGCACTGCGAGGCGCTCGGCAGGCACACCGCGCTGCCGCGCAGGATCGCTTCGCCGACCAGCGTGAACGTCGCGCTCTTGCCGCCCGCGATCACACCGCGGAAGACGATCAGGGGCTGCGCCGCCGACGGCAGCGGTTCTTGACGCTTGAGGTCCTCGTAGGAGGTCAGCCCGGCCGTGAGCGCCGGAGTGCCGGCGGGAGCCGTGCCGAACAGAACCGAGACCTTGTAGGACCTGCCTGGCTTGGCCGCCTTCTTTTCCTGCGGCTTCGCACCGCCGTTCTGCGAGGAGGAGTTCGTTTCCGAGCTGGAGCCTTCAGAGCCCGTGCTCGAGCCCGCTTCGCCGCTCGCGGCCGATGAGCTGCTGGACGAGCCGCTCGTCGAGGATTCCGACCCGGCCGAAGCGGATTTGCTCGAGCTCGCGGCCTTGACTCCCGGAAGCGGCGTGAACGGATTGCGGCTGGAGCCGCCCGTCTGCTCGGAGGAGCCGCTCGTCGTCTCGGCGACCGGCGTCTTCGTGGCCGTGACCGCGCTGACCGCGATCCCGGCCGCCGCTTTCGGCGCCGTCGCGGGCGCGCTCGCGGCCGGGGAGCCGGTCGAGCTCCCGCTCGCGAGCACCGCGTAGACGATCGCCCCGAGCAGGGCGGCGCCCAGCAGGGCGAGCACCGGCATCAGGCGGCGGTCGAGCAAGTCGGACTTCAGCGAGTTGAAGAAGGCGCTCATCGGACCACTCCGATCGTCGCCGCCGGCGTGGGCGTCGAGCCGGCGCCGGACGTGCCGACCGTGCTCGAAGCGCTCGTCGCGGCCGCCGTCGTCGACGGTGAGGACGGCGTCGCGCCGGCGGTCAGCCCTTGGCTGGCCGGCAACACATACGCCGTAGCCGTGATCGTGCCCGTCAGCTGATGTGCGCCAGAGGCTTCCGTGCTGGCCGGTTCGAGTTTCACCGACTGCAGCGTCAGCAGCCGTCCGCTCACCTGCAGCCCCCCCGAGGAGGTGCGCACGGTCGCGGTGTTGAGCTGCTGGAAGAGGTGGTAGAGATCGCTGAAGCTCCCACCGAACACGAACGTGAACGGCATCTGCGAGAAGCCGGCGCTCGCCGCCGCGGCGGCCACCGGGGTCGAGGCGGCAGTGCTCGCACCCGAGCCGCCGCCTGTGGTGATCGAGCTGAACTGGACGTGCTTCTGGTTGGACGCCTGGGCAAGCTGGTACATCAGCGAAGGCACTTCTTCGCTCGCCGGAACGGCTTTGCCGAGGCTCACCACCGACGCGTACGCCGCGCTGTAGCGCTGCTGCGCCGAGCGCGCGCTCGCGGCGTCACCCTGAGCGCTCGCCAGCTGCGCGCTCGCGGCACTCACTTCGCTGCTCAGCTTGCTCGCCTGCTTGCGCTCGGGCGAGACCAGCAGCAGCCACACCACCGCCAGCAGAGCCAGGGCCGAGATACCGACCAGGCCGAGTCGATCGCGCGTGGTCATTTTCCGCCTCCCGTCGATGCCGTGAGCTCTGTGCCCGAGCCGCTCTTCGCAGCGGGCGTGGGCAACGGTTCAAAGGTGATCGAGACGCTGAAGGAGGCACTGCGCACGGTGCAATTGGCGCTGCTCGAAGCCCCGGCGGCGCCACCGCTCGAGCTCGCTTTGGTCGAGTTCTTCAGGCTGACTGCGCTGACCCCGTCCATCAGGCGCAGCCGCTGAAGCGTCAGCGCCACCTCGGACTGGCTCGAGGCACAGCCGGTCAGCGTCATCGTCGGCACGCTGCCAGGCGGCGTCACCGACGCCGCCGGAGTCGCGGCAGCTGTCGCTGTCGTTGTCGAGCTCGTCGCGGCCGGGGCGCTCGCAGCCGAGGCCCCGGCGGTCGAGCCGACGGCGCCTTCGAGCGAGGAGATCGATGCGTCGCGAGGCAGCACGCGGCCGAGCTCGTGGAATGCGTGGGCCCAGTCGAAGCGCGAGTCGACGACCGCCTCGACCGCCTGCATGCGCTGTTCGCGCAGCGCGATGAAGCTCGTGTACGGCGTGAGCGCCGATGCCGATTCCTGCGCGCGCTGCGTCTGAGCCGCGATCGAGGCAAGTTTGCTCTTGTTGTCGGAGACCTTGTGACGCGCCATGCCGTAGAGCAGCACGAGCACGGCCAGCACGGCGAACGCACCCAGCACGATGTAGGCCGCGCCGCCGGAACGTCCCGCGCCGACCGTCGCGCCGCGGCGCTCTCCAGACGGGATCAGGTTTACGGCCTTCATCTGCGGCGCCTCCGTCGCGGCCAGGCCCGCGGCGACCGCCAGGCGGTTCGTCGAGACCGTGCCCTGCAAGCTTTCGTCGACGAGGCCCACAGCCTGCTTGCGGACCTCCATGCCGAGCGCGGCCTCGAGCGCCTCGGCGAAGCCCGGGAGATCGAGCACACCGCCGCTGAGCGCGACATGTGTGACTTCGCCGCCCTGCTCCTGGGTACGGTGGAAGTCGAGCGAGTTGCGGACCTCGCCCGCGACCTCGCGCACGCCATTCTCGATTACGCTGCGGATGTCGGCGTCGGAGCGCTCCGGCACCGGCTGCTCCGCGGGCGCCGAGGCCTCGGTCATGGCGGCCATCTGCTCGGCGTAGCCCAACGTGCGTTCCTGCGCTTCGTGCTGCTTTCGCGCCGCCTCGAGCTGCTCGGGCGTTTGCTCGCCGGCCTCAGACTCCTCGACCGGCGAAGGGGGCTCGTCCTCGGGACCGTCGGGCTTCTGCTCGAGCGCCGTGACGGCGTTCCCGGCGGGCAGCGCAGGGGCAGCCTGAGCGATCGCGCCCGAATGGGTTGCGCTCGGGACGCTCAGATCGACGGTCTCGAGCAAAGCGCGGGCCTCACTGAGCGCGATCGCGCGGCGCGCGGCCAGCTCGCCGGCCATCGTCTCGACGCCGCCGCCGATCACTCGCGTGAAGCGGCACACAGTGCCCTCGGCGATCGCCAGGTTGGCGAGGCCGTCGACGTTCAGATAGAGCACACGTCCCGTCTCGCCTTCGGCGCGATCGTGCAGCGAGCGGATCAGGGCGAAGGCGGACAGGTCCACGCCTTCCGGCGTGAGCCCCGCGCGTCGCACCGCCTCCAGCAGCTTCTCGACCATGTCGCGCTGGGCGGCCACGAGCACGACGCGCTGGCGCTGACCGGCGGGCGTGTCGACCAGCCCGAGCGGGTGAAAATCGAGCACCGCATTGGACAGTGGCATCGGCACCTGGTCTTGGGCCTGGAAGCGCACGGCCGCGGCGAGCTCCTTGCGGTCGGTCACCGGCGGAAGATCGATCGTGCGCATCACCGTGCGCTGGTTGGCAATGCCGATGCGGACGCGCTTGCCGAGGCCGCCGGTCGAGAACATCTCGCGCAGCGCGTCGGTCAACGCATCGACGTCGACGACCTCGCCCTCGCGCATCGTGTCGGCGTCGAGCGGGAGGGCGGCGGCACGTTCGGCGAGAATCGAGCCGTTCACGCGCGCCTTCACTGCCGCGATCAGGCCCGGCTCGATGTCGAGCCCGACGATCTCGCCGGCGTGAGCGCGCGCCGAGAAACCGCGCGAGGTGAGCTTCGGCAGCCGAAGCGTTGCGCTCGGAAGTGAGGGAAGTGAGGGAAGTGAGGGACGCATTTCGTGTTGGCGCGCGGCCGGGGCGCAGGAGCGGTATCGGCGCGAGCCGAGCAGCCCTTTAGCGCCGGTCGCTAGAGGAAGTGATGGACGTAGAGATCGACGATGTCCGGGCCGACGAACGTCGCGACGACGGCGCCGAAGGCGAGGAACGGACCGAACGGCACCTTCGTCTTGCGCCCGGCCTGCACGCCCTTGCGCACGAGGATCACTCCGCCCAGCAGCGCCCCTGTCAGCAGCGCGACGAAGATCGCCGGGACCACGGCGCTGCCGAGGAACAGCCCCATCACGCCGGCAAGCTTGACGTCGCCCATGCCCATCCCGCCGGGATAGGCAAGCGCGGCGAGCAGCAGAAAGCCGCCGGCGCCGGCGCCGGCGATCAGCCGCTGTGCCTCGCCGCCCGGGTCGAGCGCCAGGCCGAGCGCGAGCGCGAGCACGGCACCCAGCGCCGTCAGGGCGTTGGGGATGATCCGGTGCTCGACGTCGATCAGCGCCGCCGGTACGACGATCAGGATCAGCGCCACGCTGAGCGCGATCGCCGATGCCGAGCCGTGCGCCAGCACGGCTCCCGCGCAGAGCAGCCCCGTCAGCGCCTCGACCAGCGGATAGCGCGGTGAGATCGTCGCGCTGCAGCTGCGGCAGCGCCCACGAAGCAGAAGGAAGGAGAGAATCGGGACGTTGTCGTAGGGCTTCACCGGCGTCATACATGCCGGGCAGTGGGAGGCCGGCGCCAGCAGCGACTCGTGACGCGGCAGGCGGTAGGCGACGACGTTCAGGAACGAACCGAAGATCGCGCCGAACACGCCTGCGAGTGTCGCCTCCATGAGCTAGGCATCGGTCCCCCGCGGGCCATACTTGAGTCGTCGCGAGTCGAGCTCGTCCGGCTCAATGAGAAGAGAAAAGGGCGGCCCGAGGGCCGCCCTTTTCAAGATCATGCCCGTGTGGGCGTGGCTACCATTTTTTGGTCGACGGGCAGCCGCCTTTTTCGCCTTCACAAGTGCGTGTGACCACACCCGAGGCGTTTGTGATGGTGAACTTGTCCCCGGTCGCCGGAGATTCGGACACCACTTTGTAGCCCGTCGCCGAGCCTTCGGCTTCGACGATGCACGCGTCGGTGCCCGTGCATTTGCCGGTTGTGACGTATGGAATCGTTTTTTCGATTTCGTTCAGCTTTTTCGGCCCGACTTCTGAGTAGCTGCCGCTGTTTTCGGTCGAAATCGTCTCAGCCGTCGTCTGAGCCGTACGAGCAAGCTCCTTCGCCGAAGCGTCGTTGGCCTTGCCCTTCTGGTTCAGGAACGACGGAATTGCGATCGCGGCGAGAATGCCGATGATCAGGATGACGACCAGAAGCTCGATAAGGGTGAAACCACCCTCATTGCTCAAGCGCTGGCGCAGTCGATACAGCATGTGATCCTCCTAGGATCGGTTTTGAGCGCCAGCTCTCGGCCCATCGCCCACATGGCGATGCGGTCCCCCGTTCGGTAGATCGGTGAAGATCTTCTTTTTGAGAGGCCGCCGGCTTTGCTACGCACCCGAACGGATGCTGCCCTGGCGCCTCGACACTGGCTTTGTCAGCCCGTGCATCGACCTGCTACGAGACGATCTTTAGCGTTGCATGGAGCTTGGACGCATGCACTACCCCCGAGCATCCGAGCGTCGGCCTGCAGCAGCGGCCCGGCGCGAGCCGCCGCCGGCGTGACTTCAGTCGGCTACTGCTTCCTCGCCATCCTCCGCTGCCTCGCCCTCGCCTTCGTCCACGGCAGCTTCCCCGCCCTTCTCGCCCTCCTGCCATCTCGCCTGCGCGTCGATCCCAGGCATGCGAACGCCGCCGCCCTCGCACCACGGGCAGGTGACCGTGCTCGGCGTGCCGCCGAGGTTTGAGATCACCTTGCCGCTGCCGCGGCAGGGCATACACTCCCGCGGCTGGTGGGCCTCCTCCGTTCGATCTTCGCTGTCGGTGCTCTCACTCGCCACGAGGCGATGAGCCTAGCGCTCCCCCGATGAGAAGACCCGTCAGACCGCTCGAGTGGGCGATCCTCGCCCTGATCGTGCTCGCCGCCGCCGCGCTGCGGCTGATCCTGATCGGCAAGGTCGCCACCGATCCCTTCTACGACGCCGCCGTGCGCAGCATGGGGCTCTCCTGGCACAACTTCTTCTTCGGCGCCTTCGAGCCCGCCGCGAGCGTCTCGATCGACAAGCCGCCCGTAGACCTCTGGCTGCAGGTGGCGAGCGTCAAGCTGCTCGGTTTCTCCTCGACCACGCTCAAGCTGCCCGAGGCGCTCTCCGGGATCGCCGCCGTGCCGCTGCTGTTCGCGGCCGTGCGGCGCATGTGGAACCCGGCCGCCGGGCTCGCCGCCGCAGCCTCGCTCGCCGTGCTCCCGGTCGACGTGATCACCTCGCGCAGCGACACGATGGACGGGGTCATGATGGTGCTGATCGTGCTCGCGCTGCTGTTCGTCGTGCGCGCCTGCGAGAGCGGCAAGACCGTCTGGCTGCTGGCCGGCGCCGCCGTGCTCGGGCTCGCCTTCGACGTGAAGATCCTCGAGTCGCTCGTCGCCCTTCCCGGCCTGGCGCTGCTCGCGCTGCTCGGCTTCCCCGGATCGATCGGCAAGCGCGCGCTGAAGCTGGCCGCGGCCGGCGCCGTGTATGTCGTCGTCGCGCTTGCCTGGCTGACTGCCACGCTGTTTGCGCCCGCGCACGATCGCCCCTGGGCGATCGGCTCGACCAACGGCAGCGCCTGGAACGCCGTGTTCGTGTTCAACGGCAAAGACCGCCTCGGCGGCAAATCGCCCGAACCCGGCGGGGTCGTCTACGAACCGGGGCACAAATACCCCGTCGCCACGCAATCCGATCGCGACCACATCCCGATCCTGCCCCCCTCTCCCACGCGCCTGCTCGCACGCGTCGGCCCGCTGTCCGGCGAGCGGCTCGGCCTCGAGCTGCTCGCCGCGCTGCTGCTCGGCCTGCCCGCGCTGCTGTGCGGCGTGATCCTGCGCCGGCGACGGCTCGCCGGGGCATCCGAGCAGGACGACGACGAAGACGCGCAGGCCGCCACGCTGCGCGAGCGCAGGCTGAGCCTCGCCTTCGCCGCAGGGCTCGGCCTCTGGCTGCTCACGGGCATCGTCCTGTTCAGCCACATGGCGCGACTTCACCCGCGCTACGTCGAGGGTCTCGTGCCGGCCGTCGCCGCCGTGCTCGGGATCGGCGCCGCCTGGGCCGCCGAGCCGCGCGGACGGCTGCGCCCCGCCGCCCTCTTCGTCGCGCTCGCCGCCGTCGTCTACTACGGCGAGCGCCTGCTCTACGGCACGCCCTCGGTCTGGTGGATCTCACTCGCCGGCGCGCTCGGCGCGCTCGCGGCGGCGGCGCTCGCCCGCACGCCCGCGCTGCCCGGCGAGCTGCGCTCGCTGCTGGCGCCCGGCGGCGTGCTCGTGCTGAGCCTCGTCGCGATGCTCGCCGTCTCCGTGCAGACCGACATCCGCGCGATCAACGACCACGTGACCGACGCCGGCGAGGTCGGCGCGCTCCCCGCCGGCGTGCTCAACCCGCTCAGCAAGTACCTGCGCGCCAACCAACGCGGCGCCCGCTACGAGGTCGCCGCGCAGTCGGCCACGCAGATCGGCGCGCTGATCGTCAAGGACGCAAAGCCCGTCGTCGTGCTCACGAGCTACGGCGCACAGCGTGTTCACGACCGTCGAGCAGCTCAAGCACAAGATCGCCGCGGGCGAAGTGCGCTACGCCTTCCTCAACTCCCCCTGCCCGCACCACATCTCACCGAAGAACCCCGCCTGCTCGGCGCCCGCCAAGTGGATCCGCGAACACGGCACGGACGTCTCGCGCAAGGCCGGCCTGCCGCACGGCAAGGTGCTGTGGCGACTGCCCGGGGTCGCTCCATGAGCGATTCCGGGCAGCTCGCGCTGGACGAGGCGCTCGTCGCCGACGCGCGCGCCGCCGGGCGGCTCGGGCTCGACACCGAGTTCATCGGCGAGGGGCGCTACCGCACGCTGCTCTGCCTGATCCAGCTCGCCGTGCCGCGGCCCGACGGCGGCGCCGGCAAAACGATCGTCGTGCTCGACCCGCTCGCCGAGGGCTTCGACGGCTCCTCGCTGGCCGGGCTGCTCGCCGATCCGGCCATCGAGATCGTCGTGCACGCCGGGCGCCAGGACGTCGCGCTCGCGCGCCGCGTGCTCGCCACCGACGTGAGCAACGTGTTCGACACGCAGGTCGCCGCCGGTTTCACCGGGATGGGCGCCCAGTCCTCCTACGACTCGCTGCTGAACGACGTGCTCGGCGTGCGCCTGGCCAAGAGCGCCAGCTTCACCCGCTGGGAGCGCCGGCCGCTCTCGCCCGAGCAGCTCTCCTATGCGCGCGAGGACGTCGAGCACCTGCTCGAGCTCGCCGCCGAGCTCGAGCACCGCCTGGCCGGGCTCGGGCGCCTGGAGTGGGCGCGCGAGGAGTGTGGGGCGCTCGCCCGCGCCAGCGACGAGCGCGACCCCGAGGCGATCCTCGAGCGCCTGCCGCGCGTGCGCAGCCTGAGCCCCTCCGCGCGCCCCGTCGCGCGCGCGCTCGTGCAGTGGCGCGAGCAGACCGCCGCGCGCCAGGACCGCCCCGTGCAGGGCGTGCTCGGCGACGCCGCGCTGATCGAGATCGCCAAGCGCAAGCCCGGCTCGACCGCCGAGCTCGAGCAGATCCGCGGCTCCGGCGCCGCCAACCTGCGCCGGCGCGGCGAGGAGCTCATCGACGTCGTCAGGCGCGCGCGCGAGCTGCCCGCCGAGAAGGCGCCCAAAGGAGAGCGCCCGCCGGCGCCGCGCCCCGAGGACGCGCCGCTGATCGCGCTCGGCGAGGCGCTCTTGCGGGCTCGCGCGCGCGAGGCCGGCCTGGCCTATGAGCTGCTCGCCGCCCGCGCCGACCTGCAGGCGATCGTCGCCGCCCGGCGCACCCGCGAGGAGGCCGACGTGCGCACGCTGCGCGGCTGGCGGCGCGAGCTCGCCGGCGGCGAGCTGCTCGCGCTGCTCGACGGCGAGGTTGCGTTGTCCGTCGAGGGCCGCGCGTTGCGGATCGAGCCCACGGATCGAACCTGAGCACGGCGCCGCTCACAGCTCCGCGGCGATTCCCCGCGGAGCCGGCGCTCCCGCCGGCGGAGCCTTATTTGATGCTGTTGTAGACCGTGAACAGCGGCAGGTACATCGAGATCACGATGAAGCCGACGATGCCGCCGATCACGATGATCATGATCGGCTCGAGGATCGACGTGAGCGCCTTGACCGACGCTTCCACCTGGTCCTCGTAGAACTCGGCGACCTTGTTGAGCATCGTGTCCAGCGCGCCCGTTTCCTCGCCCACGCCGACCATGTGCGTGACCATCACCGGGAAGATCGGCGCCTGCGCCAGCGGCGCCGCGATCGTGCCGCCGCGCTTGACCGAGGCGATCACGCCCTCCATCGCCTCCTCGACCGCCACGTTGCCGCCCGTGCGACCCGTGATGTCGAGCGCCAAGCAGCAGCGGCACCCCCGCGCTCGTCAGCGAGGACAGCGTGCGCGACCAGCGCGCCACCGCCACCTGCTGCACGATCGTGCCGATCTTCATCGGGATGCGCAGGCGGAAGTGATCCCACTGCGGGCGACCCCACGAGGACTTCTTCCACTTCAGGAAGGCGAACGCCGAGCCGCCGGCGAGCACGAAGATCAGCCACCAGTAGCCCGTCACCGCGTGCGACAGGAACACCGAGACCTTCGTGATCGACGGCAGTTCGCCGCCGAACTGCTTGAACACGCCCTCGAACACCGGCACGAGGAACGCCACGAGCGCCATCATCACGCCGACCGCGAAGAAGATCACGAGCGCCGGGTAGACCATCGCCGAGCGGATCTGCCGGCGCAGCGAGGCGTCCTTCTCGAGCTGGTCGGCGACGCGCAAGAGCGCATCCTCGAGCACGCCGCCCGCCTCGCCCGCCTGCGCCATCGCCACGAACAGCGGGTTGAAGACCTTCGGGTGGCGCGCCAGCGAGTCACTCAGCGAGAGGCCCGCCTCGACGTCCTTGCGCACCGCCACGATCGTTTCCTTGAGGAACTTGTTCTCCGTCTGCCACTCGAGCACGTACAGCGCGCGCAGGATGCTCATGCCCGAGCTGATCATCGTCGCCAGCTGGCGCGAGAAGACCGCCAGCTCAGAGGCGTTGACCCGCTTGGAGCCGGGCAGCACGATCTCGCGCGAGGCGTGCTTGTCGGCGATCTCCAGGACGATCAGCCCGCGCTGCTTGAGCTGATCGGAGACCGCCTGCTTGGAGTCGGCCTCCAGTTCGCCGCGCGCCTTGACGCCGGCGAGGTCCATTGCCTTGAAGACGTACGTGCTCATCGGGCTTCGCTCCTACGCCGCGGCCCGCTGGCCGAGGTCGAGCGACTCGGCTCCCAGCAGGCGCCCGAGCTCCTCCGGCGTGGACGAGCGCGATTCGGCGAGCTTGCGGCTGATCTGCCCCTGGCGCACGAGCGTCGCCAGCGAGGCGTCCATCGTCTGCATGCCCGTCGCCGACCTCGTCTGCAGGACCGAGTAGATCTGGTGCGTCTTGCCCTCGCGGATCAGGTTGCGCACGGCCGGGTTCGGCACGAGGATCTCCGTCGCCACCACGCGGCTCGGACCCATCCGCCGTCGGCAGCAGCTGCTGGGTCATGATCCCCTGCAGCGCGACCGACAGCTGCACCCGCACCTGACCCTGCTGGTGCGCCGGGAACACGTCGATGATGCGGTCGATCGTCTGCGCCGTGTCCTGCGTGTGCAGCGTCGCGAACACCAGGTGGCCCGGTCTCGGCCGCCGTCAGCGCCGTCGAGATCGTCTCCAGGTCGCGCATCTCGCCGACCAGGATCACGTCGGGGTCCTCTCGCAGCGCCGCCTTCAGCGCGTCCGCGAAGCTGTGCGCGTCCGAGCCCAGCTCGCGCTGGTTGACCAGGCACTTCTTGTGCCCGTGCAGGAACTCGATCGGGTCCTCGATCGTCATGATGTGCTCCTCGCGCGTGCTGTTGATCTCGTCGATCATCGCCGCCAGCGAGGTGGACTTGCCCGAGCCCGTCGGCCCCGTCACGAGCACGAAGCCGCGCGGGCGGCGCGTGAAGTCGTGCACCGTCGCCGGCAGGCCCGAGCTCGTCGATGCTCGACAGGTTGAACGGGATCAGGCGGAACGCCGCGCCGATCGCGCCGCGCTGGAAGTACGCGTTGACACGAAAGCGGGCGTGGCCCGGGATCGAGTAGGCGAAGTCGAGCTGCCAGTCCGTCTCCAGGCGCTGGCGCTGGTCGCCGTTGAGGATCGAGTAGACGATCTCGCGCGTGTCCGCCGCCGAGAGCTTCGGGTACTCCTCCAGCGGCGTCAGACGACCTCGCACGCGGACCGTCGGGTGGGCGCCGGCCGTGAGGTGCAGGTCCGACGCCCGGCGCGCGACGACCTCCATCAGCAGATCTGCGAAATCGATATCCATAGTCCGCCCCATCGGCCGCGCGAAGCTGACAATCGCGTGCAATCGACCGCACTGGACAAAGGTTCGAGCGGGCTTGAGGGATCGCCCCGGCGCTGCTATGGGCCGCGTATGGGGCGGGAGCCGGGGGCAGCCCTCAGCCGGCCCGCGCGGCCTCGTGCATCGCCTGTAGCGGCGCCTCGCGCCCCGTCCACAGCTCGAAGCTGAGCGCGCCCTGCGCGACGAGGATCTCCAGCCCGTCGATCGTGCGCGCGCCCTGCGCGCGCGCCGCCTCCAGCAGCGCTGTCGAGCCCTCGCGGTAGACGAGGTCGACGACCGTCTCGAACCCGCCCAGCAGCGCCGGCGTGAGCCCCAGCTGCGCCAGCTCCTCGCCCGCTGCCGGGTCGAGGCCGACCGCCGTGCAGTTGACCAGCAGCTCGGCCGTCTGCGGCTCGGCCACAGCGCGCGCGCCCAGATCGCGCGCCAGCGCCGCCGCGCGCTCGTGCGTGCGGTTGCACACCAGCACCTCCGCCGCGCCCGCCTCGCGCAGCGCCCACACCGCCGCCCGCGCGCTCCCGCCCGCGCCGAGCACCAGCGCGCGCTTGCCCGCCGGCGGCTCGCCGATCGCCGCGATCAGCCCCGGCGCGTCGGTGTTCTCCGCCGCGATCGTCCCGTCCGCCGCGAACGTCAGCGTGTTCGCCGCGCCGATCGCCTTCGCCGCCTCGCTCGCAGTATCCGCCAGCGCCAGCGCCGCCTGCTTGTGCGGGATCGTCACGTTCGCCCCCACGAAGCCCGAATCACCGAGCGCCCGCACCGTCTGCGCGAACAGCTCCGGCGGCACCGGCAGCGCCTGGTAGCGCCAGTCGCGCAGGCCCAGCTCCGCCAGCGCCGCGTTGTGCATCGCCGGCGAGCGGCTGTGCGCCACCGGCCAGCCCAGCACGCCCAGGCGATGCATCACTTCTTCTTGCACGCCGGCGGCTTGCCGCCGTTCTTCTTCACCGCCGCGTCGTAGGCAGCGACGTCTTCTTCGAACTGCGCGTAGGACTTCGAGAAGACCTGCTCGCCGCACCCGTCCGCGCCCGCCACGTAGTACAGGTAGGGCACGTGCGCCGGGTGCGCCGCCGCGTGGATCGACGCTTCGCCGGGGTTCGAGATCGGCGTCGGCGGCACGCCTTTGTGCGTGCGCGTGTTGTAGGGCGAATCGATTCTGAGCATCGACTGCGTCAGTTCGCCCGTGTACGTCGCGATCCCTTTCTGCTGCTCCACCGCGTAGTAGATCGTCGCGTCGATCCCCAGCGGGATCCCTTCGCGCAGGCGGTTGTAGATCACCGCCGCGATCAGCGGCCGGTCGTGTTCGGTCTGCGCCTCGCGCTCGATCATCGACGCCACCGTGAGCATTTCGTAAGGAGTCACCCCCAGCGCATGCGCGCGACGCACGTCAGCCGAGCCGAAGCGCCTGCGGAACGCGATCAGCTGTTCGTTCACCAGCTTCTGCACCGGCGCGCCCGCGCGCAGGTCATACGTCGCCGGGAACAGGAAGCCCTCGAGGTTGCGCGTGCCGCGCGGCGCGCCGTAGTGGCGCGGGCTGAGCAGGCGCGAGCGCTCGCTCGCCGCCAGGTAGTCGCCGCTCAGCGCGTCTTCGCGCACCAGATCGGCGATCTGGCGGCGCGTGTAGCCCTCCGGGATCACCACCTTCACCACGATCACCTTCGGCGGCGGCTTGCTCAGCGCGTCGATCGCCGCCGAGTAGCTCATCTCGTGCTTCAGCACGAAGCGCCCCGAATGCAGCGAGCTGCGCTTGCCCGCCAGCAGCGCGCGCACGTCGAAGAAGAAGCCCGACGAGATCACGCCGTCGCGCGCCAGGATCGAGCCGATCTTGCTCGAGCTCGAGCCCTTCGGGATCTGCACGATCACCCTGCCGCTGCCGCCGCCCGCGAACGGCTGGAACAGCGAGAGCAGGAACCACACCAGCGCGACCGCCAGCGCCAGCGCCACCAGCGCCGCGATCCGCGCGCGCGTCAGGCGCCGTCCGCCGTGCGGTGGCCGCCCACCCCTCGCCCGGCCGACCCGTGGCGGCAGCGGCGGCGGCACGATCGGCGGCGGCTTGACCGGCTGCGGCGACTCGATCGGCGGCTCGGGCTCGACCGGCGGCTCTAGGTCGATCGGCGGCTGCGGCTCGATCGGCGGCTGCGGCTCCGGGATCGGCGGACGCGCCGGCTCCTGCGCCCGGCGCCGTTCGCGTTCCAAGCGATCGCGCTCGCGCTCCTCGGCCGTCCGTTCCTGCGAGGTCTGTGACCGGTTGCCGCGCGCCAAGGTGCAGACCCTATTGAGGCTGAGCCGCCATCCAGCTCTCGAGCATGTGCGCCGCGGCGCGCGAGTCCTCGCTCGTGCTCGCCGGGTCGTCCAGGCGCTGCGCCATCCGCGTCGTGAAGCGCTCGTCGTGCAGCTCGACCGGCACCTGCTCGCCCAGCCGGCGCGCCAGCCGCTCGGCGAACTCGCGCGTCTCGCGCGTCTGCTCGGTGTCCTGCCCGCTCAGCGACAGCGGCAGCCCGACGACGACGCGCCCCACCTCGCGCTCGTGCGCGAGCTCCACGAGCGCCGCCAGGCCACGCTTGCTCCCAGGCCGCAGGACCGGCTCGATCGGCGTGACGATAGTCCCCGTCGGGTCGCTCAGCGCGCAGCCGCACCTGGCGCTGCCGTAGTCGAGCGCCAGCACCCGCATCAGGCCTCTAGCGCCGAGGCGATCGCCGCCTTCGCCGCCTCGAGCGCCTCGCCCAGCTTCTCCGGCTCGCGCCCGCCGGCCTGCGCGAGCGTGTCGCGCCCGCCGCCACCGCCGCCGACTGCCGCCGCCGCCTGCTTGACCACGTCGCCGGCCTTGACGCCGCGCTGCACGAGCTCCGGCGCGACGCTCACGAGCAGGTGCGCACGCCCGTCGACGCCCGCGCCGAGCACGATCGCCGCGCCCTCCAGCTTGCCCTTCAGCCGATCGGCCAGGTCGAGCAGCGCCTTGGCATCGGGCAGCTCGACCACTGCTGCCAGCACCGGTGCGCCGGCGACGTCCACAACGCGAGCCATCAACTGATCGATTCCGATCCCCTCGCCCGCGCTGGCGCCGCCGGACCCGCTCTTGAGCTTCTTCTCGAGCTCCCTGCGCTCCTGCTCGCGCGCCTTGACGAGCTCTGCCGCCTGCTCGGGGCGGGTGCGCAGCGTCTGCGCCACCTCGCCCAGCACCCTGTCGTGCGCACGCAAGAGCTCGGTCGCGGCCGGGCCCGTGAGCGCCTCGATGCGGCGCACGTTGGCCGCGCTCGAGGTCTCGCTGATGATCCGGAACGGGCCGATCTCGGCCGTCGAGCGCACGTGCGTGCCGCCGCATAGCTCGCGCGAGTACTCGCCGTCGCCGACCTCGACCATGCGCACGACCTCGCCGTACTTCTCACCGAACAGAGCCATCGCCCCGAGGCGCTTGGCCTCATCGAGCGTCGTGGTGATCGGGCGCACCGGGTCGTTGCGGGCGATCCACTCGTTGACGCGGTCCTCGATGTCGCGCAGCTCCTCCTCTGAGAGCCCCTGCCCGTGGCTGAAGTCGAAGCGCAGCTTGTCCGGGCCGACGTAGGAGCCGGCCTGGCGCACGTGGCTGCCGAGGCGCTCGCGCAGCGCCGCCTGCAGCAGGTGCGTCGCCGTGTGGTTGGCCTCCGTGGCATGGCGCGCGCGATGGTCGACCGCCGCCAGCACCTGCTCGCCCGGCTCGAGCTCACCCTGCTCGAGCACGACCGACAGCGCCTGATCGTCGCCCAGGCGGAAGACCTCCCGCACGCGCGCGCGGCAGTCGCCGTGCTCGCATTCGATCGTGCCCACGTCGGCCACCTGACCGCCGCCGGGAGCGTAGAAGGGCGACTCGGCGAGCTTCACCAGGTAGCCGCCGTCGTGGCGCTCGACCGCGCCGACCGTCGTGTGCTGGCGCTCGGTTTCATAGCCCGTGAAGCGCGTCTGGAAGTCGGCCTGCCCGGCGAAGCTGCTCGCCAGCGCGCGCGCGTCGCCCGCCCCCGTGCCGTTCGACTCGCCGCCGCTCGTGCCCGGCGCCCCGCCGGCGCGGCTGCGGGCGCGCTGCTCTTCCATCAGCGACTCGAAGTCGCCTTCGATCGCGAGCTGCTCCTCGCCGAGCAGCTCCTTGGTCATCTCATAGGGAAAGCCGAACGTGTCGTGCAGGCGGAAGACCTCCTCGGCCGGCACGTTCGCGCGCCCGGCCGCGCGCGCCTGCTCGATCAGCGCGCGCAGCGTCTGCAGGCCCTGGGAGAGCGTGCGCCCGAAGCCCTCCTCCTCGGAGGACAGCCACGTGGCGATCGCCGCGCGCTGCTCGCGTAGCTCCGGGTAGACGCCGCCCATCAGCTCCTGCACGCGCTCGGCGTACTGCGTGAGAAAGCCCGGCTGCAGCTCGAGCGCGCGTCCCTGCTGGATCGCACGGCGCATCACGCGGCGCAGCACGTAGCCGCGGTCCTCGTTGGAGGGCACGACGCCGTCGGCCACGAGGAAGGTCATCGCGCGGGAATGGTCGGCGAGGATGCGCAGCGCCCTGTCGGTGGCGAAGTCCGCGCCGTAGCGCGCGCCGGAGAGCTGCTCGCCGAGCTCGATCAGCGGCTGGAACTGGTCGGTCTCGAACACCGACGGCTTGTCCTGCAGGATCGCGGCCATGCGGTTCAGGCCCATGCCCGTGTCGATGTTGCTGGCCGGCAGCGGTTTGAGCCGCTCGCCCTGCTGGTCGTACTGCATGAACACGAGGTTCCAGTACTCCAGGAAGCGCTCGTTCTCGCCGCCGGGCAGGTCGTCGGGCTTGCCGTGCTGCAGGCCGCGATCGATGTACAGCTCAGAGCACGGACCGCACGGGCCGCTCGGGCCGGCCTGCCAGAAGTTCTCAGAGCGCGGGCACAGCACGATCCGCTCCTGCGGCACGCCGAGCTCGCGCCAGAAGGAGATCGCCTCCTCGTCGGGGCCGAGGTCGAGCCACTCGTCGCCCTCGAACACGGTCACCCAGATGTCCTCGGCCGGGAAGCCGAACACCTGGCGCGAGAGCTGCCAGGCGAACTCGATCGCCTCGCGCTTGAAGTAGTCGCCGAAGGAGAAGTTGCCGAGCATCTCAAAGAACGTCAGGTGCCTGGAGGTGTTGCCGACGTTGTCGATGTCGACCGTGCGAAAGACCTTCTGGCAGTCGGTCAGGCGCGAAGCGGGCGGCGTCTCCTGGCCGAGGAAGTACGGCTTCAGCGGGTGCATCCCGGCGACGGTCAGGAGCGCCGAGGGGTCGTGCGCGGAGGGCACGAGCGAGGCCGAGGGGATGCGCTTGTGGCCGCGCTCCTCGAAGAACGCCAGGTAGCTCTCGCGGATCTCATCAGAAGTCATCGGTGCAAGCATCTCAGTTACCTGGGTCACGACTCGCGGGCGGAGGTCAGGAGGCGATCGTCCCGTAGCCGACGACCACGTCGCCGGCGTACAGGCAGGCGACCTGGCCGGGCGCGGTGCGCTCGGCGGGCTCGGCGAGGGCGATGCTCGCGCGCTCGTGGCGGCCGGCGCGCAGATCGCGCTCGACGCGGCAGGGAAAGCGCCGCCCGTGCGAGCGCACGCGCACGCCGTCGACGCAGGCGCCGTCGCGGTGCAGTGTCAGCTCGCTGACGGGCAGGTGCTCGGACAGCAGCGCCGTGCGCGGACCGACGGTGACCGTGTTCCGGCGCGCGTCGGTGGACAGCACGTACAGCGGCTGCGGCGCGCCGATGCCGAGGCCGTGGCGCTGACCGACGGTGTAGGCGTGCGCGCCGCGGTGCTCGCCGAGCACGGCGCCGTGCTGATCGACGATCGGGCCGGGCTTGGTCCCGAGGCCGCCGTGGCGCTCGAGAAAGTCGCCGTGGCGCGTGCCGGCGAGGAAGCAGAGATCCTGGGAGTCGGGCTTGCGCGCAACGGCCAGGCCGGCCCCAGCGGCGAGCGCCCTGACCTCGTCCTTGCACAGGTCGCCCAGCGGGAAGCGCAGGCGCTGCAGCGATGACGGGGCCAGCGCGGAGAGCACGTAGGACTGGTCCTTGGCGATGTCGGCGGCCATCCGCAGCATGCCGCCGTGCTCGACGCGCGCGTAGTGACCGGTGGCGAGCGTACGGGAGCCGAGCCGCTCGCCTAGCTCGAGCATGGCGTCGAGGCGCACGCTGCCGTTGCAGCGCACGCAGGGGTTGGGCGTGAGCCCGGCGCCGTGCTCGGCCAGCCAGCCGTCGACGACGCCGGCACGGAACTCGGCGCGCAGGTCGATCGAGAGATGCGCCATGCCGAGGCCGTGGGCGAGCTGGCGCGCGCCGCGCACGGCCTGCGCAGAGCAGCAGCTCGCCTCGCCGTCGTTCTCGGGGTCGGACCACAGCTCGAGCGTGACGCCGACCGTCTCTGAGCCGCCGCGCGCGAGCAGCAGGGCGGCGACGGCGCTGTCGACGCCGCCGCTCATGGCGACGAGCGCGCGTGTGTCCGATGGAGCGAGCTGGGCCTGCTCGCGGGCGGCCCAGCCGAGCGCGCGGTGAAGCGCGTCGGCGGCGAGCTCGGCGGCGTGGCGCTTGGCGACGCTGAGCCCGCCGAGCTCGTCTTCGATCTGCTCTGGGCCGATCCTCGCAGCCTGCAGCAAGGGCGTCCGGCGAATCAGGCCGACAACGGCGCTACCGGCGGCGATCACGGCGCCGCAGCCGCCGGCGTCGAAGCCGGCGTCGAGGATCTGGCCGTCGGCGCTGCTCGGGTCGACGGCCAGCGAAATGCGGATCAAATCGCCGCAGGCGGCGCCGCCGGCGGCGCCGGTCTGCGCGCCGGACGGCGTGTGGCCGCGCCCGAGCGGGCGTTCGAGGTGCTGCTGCAGGCTTTCGCAGGCGCTTCTCACGCTCCCGAGTTTAAGCGCTGCGAGGGGCGCTACCTGGCGTGCTTGACTTCCTTGATCGCCTGGCCGATCGAGAAGACGTCGGTCAGGCCTGTCAGGCTCGAGATCTTGCCGTGCGTGTTGATCAGCAGGATGGTCGGCGTCGAGTAGACCTGCACGGCGTGCGCGAAGGAGCCGAAGGAGCCGATCTGGCTCGAGCGCGCGACGTGCACGGCGAGCTTGCCGTGCTGGGCGCGGCCTGCGGCGCGCAGCTCGCGGCGCACGGTCGCGTCGACGGTTCCCCTGGGGTTCCAGAAGAGCACGGCGACTACCTTGCCGTGCTTCAGCTCGCCTTCGATCGTGGCCTGCATCGGCGGCACGCCGGCGGCGGCCTTGGTCTGCTGAGAGTTCTGCGTCTGGCGGCTCTGATTCTGCTTGGCCTGCGTCTGCTGCCGCTGCTGCGAAGTCTGAGACTGAGATTTTTGCGACTGACCCTGCGTCTGCGTCTGCGCGCTTTGTGATTGCGAGCGCTGCTGCTGCTGGGCGTTCTGCTGGGACTGGGCGACTGCGCCGCGTGCTTTCTGGATCGCGCGCGAGAGGCCTTCGACGCCGGGCGCGGAGCCGTGGTAGACGCCGCCCTTGGAGGCGGGCGAACCGCCGCCGGGCGTGCTCTGCGAAGCGCTGGACTGGCTGCTCGACGAAGAGGACTGAGCCGCGGAGCCGGAGGCGCCGGAGCCGGAGCTTTCGGTCGTGGACGAGTGGCTGCGCAGGGCGAAGAACCACACGGCGAGGAACAGGACGGCCACGGCGAGCGCGATCTGGATGGGGCGCGAGATATGCGTCATTGCTCCTCCTTCGGCATTTGGCGCGCGAGAGTTGAGCCCGGGCGAGCGCCCCGGACGGCGTGCGGCGCTGCTGCAAGATCGCTTCCGGCGCGCGGCGGGCGCGGCGGTGGATGCGCTCAGAGCGTGCGCAGCCCGCGCAGCACGGCGTGCACGACGGTGTCTGTGGCGATCCGCTCCTGCCCGCCGTCCTGCATGTCCTTGAGCACGGTCTCAGCGTCTTCGACGATCGCCACGTAGCGCGCGCCGAGCGCGTCGGCGTGGCCGAGCTGGCCTTTGAGCGAGCGCCCGGCGAGCTCCATCTGCGCGTGCAGGCCGGCGGAGCGCGCGTCGTGCAAGAGGCCGAAGGCGACGCGCCGTGACTGCTGTCGGTCGAGCGCGAGGAACAGGTCGACGGGGCCGGCGACGGCGTGCGGGCGCTCGCCGGCGAGCAGGATGCGCTCGATCCCGGCGGCCCAGCCGATGCCGGGCGTGGGCTTGCCGCCGAGCAGCTCGATCAGGCCGTCGTAGCGCCCGCCGCCGCCGACGCCGCTCTGCGCGCCGAGCGCGTCGGAGGTGAACTCGAAGACGGTGCGCGTGTAGTAGTCGAGCCCGCGCACGAGCGTGGAGTCGACCTCGTAGGCGACGGATGCCTCGTCGAGCAGCGCGCGCAGCTCGGCGAAGTGCTCGGCATCGTCGGGGCCGAGCTGGTCGAGCAGGCGCGGGGCGTCGGCCATCACGCGCCTGGTCCCCTCGTGGTCTGAGTCGAAGGCGCGCAGGGGGTTCAGCTCGATCCGGGCGCGCACGTCCTCGGAGAGCTCTGCCTCATGCGCGCGCAGGTGCTCCTGCAGGCGCCCGCGATACTCGGCGCGCGTGGCGGGGCTGCCGAGGCTGGAGAGGCGCAGGCGCACCTCGCGCACGCCCATCTGCTCGAGCAGCGTGGCGAGCAGCGCGATCGACTCGGCGTCGACGGCGGGATCGTCGGAGCCGATGGCCTCGGCGCCGACCTGCCAGAACTGGCGGTAGCGCCCGGCCTGGGCGCGCTCGTGACGGAAGAAGCTCGACAGGTACCAGAGCTTGACGGGCTGGCGACGCTTGTGCATGCCGTGCTCGACGTAGGCGCGGCAGACGGGGGCGGTGCCCTCGGGGCGCAGCGTGAGCGAGCGCGCGGAGGCGTCCTCGAAGGTGAACATCTCCTTGCGCACGATGTCGGTGGACTCGCCGACGCCGCGGGCGAACAGCTCGGTGGCCTCGAAGGTGGGCGTCTCGATCCGCTCGTAGCCGGCGCCCTCGAGCAGGGCGCGGGCGCGGGCCTCGAGCGTGGCGCGCTCCTGGGAGGACTCGCCGAGCACGTCGAACGTGCCGCGGGGGGCTTTGAGCTTGGGCGCGCTCAACTTCCGGCGGCGGTCGCGTCGGGCGCGACGGCGGCCGCACGCGGCACGCGCTCGCGCAGCTCGGCGAGGAAGGGGTTGGTGTCGCGCTCGCGCCCGAGTGTGGTGAGACCCATGTGGCCGGGGTAGACGACGGTCTCGGCGGGAAAGGCGCGCAGCAGGCCGCCGATCGAGCGCTCGAGCGTGGGCCAGTCGCCGCCGGGCAGATCGACGCGACCGACGGAGCCCTGGAAGAGCACGTCGCCGGAGAGCAGCGAGACTGTCGCGGCGGCCTGCTCGCCACCCTCGGCGCTGCAAGACGGGGCGATGGCGTAGGTGACGTGGCCGGGGCTGTGCCCTGGGGTGAAGATTATTTTGATGTCGAGATCGGCCAGCGTGAGGCTCTCGCCGCCGCTGATGGTGTGCTCGGGCTCGTGGTTCTCGAAGGGCCCGAAGCCGGGTGGCACCCAGCTCATCACGTCGGTCAGCAGGGGGCGCTCGATCTCGGGGCAGTAGACGGGAGCGCCGGTGGCGCGCGCGACGGGCGCGACTGCGCCGATGTGGTCGAAGTGGCAGTGCGTGAGCAGGATCGCCTCGATCCGCACGCCGAGCGCGTCGATCGCCTCGAGCAGGCGCTCGGGCTCATCGCCGGGGTCGACGATCACGGCGGGGCGGCGGCCGTCCTCGCCGGCGGGGGCGGCGGGGTCGCTGACGATGTAGCAGTTCTCCTGCACGGGCCCGACGGTGAAGGAGCGCACGTCGAGGGCGCTCATCGCGCGTCCGCCTTGCCGCCACCGCCCTTTGCCTTGGCCTTGGCCTGGCGGCGTTTGTAGAGCCAGCTGTCGCTGTAGTAGCTGATCGGCGTGTAGGCGATCAGGCCGACGAAGAAGTAGGCGACGGACTGGCCGGCGCTGGCTTTGAGGATCAGCCCAGAGAGCAGCACGAGCGCGGCGGCGGCGATCAGGGCGCGCAGGAAGGCGCCGCGCCAGCTGGGCGGGCGATTGGTCTTGTCGAGGCGCTGCTGCTTGGCCTTGGCGGCTTCGGCGGCCTTGCCGCTCTTCTCGGCGGCGGTGGGCTTGCGCCCGGTGCGCCCGCGCGACTCGACGAAGCCGGCGGCGTTGCCGCGGTGCTTGGTCCGGCGTTTGCGCCTGGTCTGGGCCATCCAAGGAGCCTAGTGGTTCGCGGCGAGAGCGTTCTCGATCAGATGGCGGGCGGGATCGAAGCCGGGCAGCGGCAGATCGGGCGAGAGCCCCTCGAAGGCGGCGCGCGGAGCGAGTCCGACGAGCTCGCCGCCGGCGACAGGAGCGAGCGCATCGACGGCGGCGACGACGTCTACGAGCGGCAGCTCGAGCGGGCGCTCGATGTTCATGGAGACCTGCACGACGCCGCCGCCGAGGGCGATGCCGATGGCGCGCACGCCGGGCAGCCCACGCGCGCCGCCTTCGCGCACGAGCGAGGCGACGAGGCGGGCGTCGTCGATCGTGGCGGGCGCGCGCAGCTGCAGGTTGAAGGCGACGAGCGGCTCGCGGGCGGCGACGAGCACGGCACCGGCACTCGGGTGCAGTTGGGACGGGCCGAAGTCGGGGCGGATCTCGCCTGCGGCCAGGCGCTGGGCAAGCCCGGCGACGCCGCCGCGGCGGAGCTCGGCGCGCGTGCGGCCGGGCGTCTCGCCGGCGAGCTCGCCGTAGATGAAGACGGGCAGGTCGAGCTGCTCGGCGATGCGATCGCCGACGACGAGCGCCTCGGCGCAGGCGGCGCCGCGGGCGCGTTCGTCGAAGTAGACGAGCGGGACGACGTCGATGGCGCCGACGTGCGGGTGGGCGCCGCGCTCGGTGGGGTCGGCGCTGAAGCGGCTGACGACGTCGATCGAGCGCACGGCCTCGGCGGCGCCGTTGAGCAGCGCGTCGGCGATTGCCTGCGGCGGGCCTGCGAGCGTGAAGACGGAGCGATGGTGGTCGGCGTCGGAGTGGACGTCGAGCAGGCGGACGTCGAGGCCGGGCACGAAGGCGGCGCCGATCCGCGCGATGGTCGCCACGTCGCGACCCTCGGAGACATTGGGCACGGCGAGCAGAATCGGCGAGGTCATGGTCACGAGGCTAACCGGGCGGCACGTCAGGCGATGCTGAGCACGGGCCCTTGAATACACTGAGCGCCGGTGGTCGCGGCGCGGGCAGCAAGCGCCGAGAGCGCCGTTTCGACGTGAGCGGGGCAGTAGACCGCCACGACCCCGCCGGAGTAGCTCAGCTGGTTAGAGCAGCGGAATCATAATCCGCGTGTCGGGGGTTCGAGTCCCTCCTCCGGCACTCCAAAACGCCTGCAAAACAGCCACTTTGGCCGCAGGCACGGAGCACTGGACAAGCAACTTGGTACCAATTTGGTCCCGAGCAACGGGCCGTCGTCGGAGTAGTAAGCGATGGCGCTCCCGGCAGATATGACCCCTGCGAGCGTTAGGCGACGCGAGCTAAAACGGCTCTACAGAGCCAAACAGAGAAAACCGCCGCGTCGGAGTAGCAGGCATGCCGGCCACCGCTCATTCGAAGCCAGACGAGAGCGCTTCGGGTGCGTCGATGTGCTTGGCGACGCCCAGGCGCCGGTGGCGCGAGACTTCTAGCTGCCCGCGAATCGCTGCGGCTTAGGCGCTGGAGGCTCGCGTCTCTGCTGTCGCCGCTCAGCGGCGCGAAGCAGAGCGTCTCCGCGAGCCGGAAGAACTACTTGCTCGAAGTGTCGCTTGGGCGCCGTTTGGTCACCCGGGGCCAGCACCCGCGCCAAGTAGCTCCTACCGGTACGAGCCTTCATCCTGTCCACGTCTTGATCCTCCATACGCCTCATCATAGCTGCCCCAGTAGCTCTAGTCCAAGGGCAACTACCAGAAGGACCAGCGCGCGCTGCGCCCAGCGTGTCTTAGCGGCAAGGTTGCCTTCGTTCGCGGTGATGTCCACTCGGAGATCTTCGACAATCTGCGTCTCAAGCACATCATCGGCCCAAGCGCCACGTGACCCGAGCACGTCTTTGATATCTGGCCCAGCGTCCTCAGCGCCACTGGCCAACAGCGCTACTGCTGCGAAAAGCACCGAAGCAACAAGCATTGCTAGCGAGAACAACCAAAGATATGCATGGGCCTTGGACGAAACCACAAGCGTCGCGAACGCAGCGTCAAACGCCATTGTCCCAAGCGCCTGCGCGTCGTAGGTGGTCGCGAGCTGGCTTTGCTTCAGGAGTTGCGTACACCCGAGCGAGTGCAACGACTGGCGTAGGCCCGGTTCAGGGGGCGGCACGAACGAAGCATACGAAATGTGCCCGACCGGACGTATGGCGCCTCCTCGTCGACTCACGCCGCATACGAGCGTCGAGCAGAAGGTCAGGAGCAGCCCAACCGGGAGCCAGAGCCTGACCGGATGATGCGGACCAAGGAGCGAGGCGACCCCGAGAACCACTAGCAGGACCGCGACGATAGTCCAGAGAATCCACGCCAGTTCGCGGCCCCCGCCCATGTGGGCAGCCTAAACCACGCCAAGGCATAGGGACTGGGCTCGTCAAGTTCAGCGGGCCGCGCAACACGAGAACCGGCGGACAGCTCGGCGACGCCTCCCCTGTCGAACTGTCAGCGCGTACGAGCCGCTAGGATTCGACGCATGAGACAGGTGTCTACAGCCACTCACGGACTTGGTCGCGAACCTAGTCCCCGAGTCGGCAAATATGACCCCTGCGAGCGTTAGGCAACGCGAGCTAAAACGGCTCTACAGAGCCAAACACGACCCCCGAGCCGACAATCATAATCCGCGTGTCGGGGGTTCGAGTCCCTCCTCCGGCACTGCTCGTTTGGCTCTGGAATGCGGGTTTGCGGCATTAGGTCGCGACCTCGCCGGGCGTTGGGCGTCCTGAACTGGTCCCGAAGCTGGGACCAGGTCGGAGTAGGTGGCGATGAGCTTTTGCGCGCATCCGGCGGCGTTGACGGATGGCGCCTGATGCCGCGCATCAGCTTCTTCTACGGGATCACGATCGCGATGTTCTGGGATGAGAGCGGGCACCAGACGCCGCACTTCCACGCCGCGTACTCGGGACGTAACGCCTCACTCGCGCTTGACGGGACAATCCTTGCCGGCTCGCTTCCGCCACGGGCGCTCAAGCTCATCCGACGATGGGCATCGCTTCATCAGACGGAGCTCGTGGCCAACTGGCGTCGCGCCCGTGGCCAGGAACCTCTATGCCTCATCGACCCGCTGGCGTAAAATCCGCTTCATGACCAATGTCGGCTACCTCCCTGCCGTGACCGCTGTAGAGGTCATCGGCGAGCACGAGCTGCGACTGACGTTCGACGACGGAACCGTTGGCGACGTCTCGTTCTCGGATCGTCAGTGGACCGGCGTCTTCGAGCCGCTGCGCGATCCGGCACGTTTCGCGAGGGTCCAGATTGATCCGTTGTTCGCCACGATCGTCTGGCCCGAGGACGGCCTCGACATGGCGCCCGAGCCGCTGTACGCCGAGGCGAAACGCCGCCAGGTCACGCGGAAGCCGTAGAGGCTCCCTGCCCGCGAGTGCCGCCGAGCTACCGTGCCCGCGCCCGAGCACCCCCGCCCCGGCTGAGCTCCTTCACGAGCGCCCCCACCGAGCGCTCGAGCTGCTCGATCGTCGCATCGTTCACACGCTCGATCCCGACCACCCGGTTCAGCCACGCGTTGATCTCGCGATGGCTGCGCTTCTCGCGGCGGGCCAGTTCCCCAACGAGGCGGCTGCGCTCCCGGCGCAGCTCGGCGCGCTGCTCGAAGGCCGCCCGCGGCGCCGGCTCCGGCGCGGCCACGGAAAGCCTCGAGGCGGCGACATCGGCAGCAGCAGGATCCGAAGCGGACCCACGAGCGGCCTGGGGCGCGCCGAACAGCGTCATCTGCGCGGCGAACTCGGCGCTCAGCGGCACGAAGTCGGGGCTCGGCGAGGGCTCGCTCGCGCGCCGCTCGGCGGGCTCGTCCAGCTCCTCCCCCGGGTCCTCACGGCGCAGCACGTGGCGCAGCTCGCTTTCGACGTCGGCCGCATGGCCGCGCAGCGTCTGGTCGGCCGGCAGGTAGAGCCAGCTCGGCTCGGCTGCCCTTCCGGGCGTCGTGCGCACGAAGCGCCCGACGATCTGGCGGAAGATCAGCGGCGTCTTCGCCGCGCTCGCGTAGACGCCGACGCGCAGGCGGGGGATGTCGACCCCCTCGGAGACCATGTTGACGGCGACGATCCACGGATCGCGTGAGCCGCGGAAGTCGGCGAGCTTGCGCGCCGCGCGAGCCTCCGTGTGCAGCACGACGACCGGCGTGCGACCTGTCGCGTCGCTCAGCAGCTTCGCGATCTGGCGCGCGTGCGAGGCGTCCGCGGCGATCGCGAGGGCCCCCGCGTCGCTGTGCCCGCCGGAGCGCAGCGCGCGCAGCTTGGCGTCGGCCTCCTTGAGGATCCGCGGCAGCCCGTCGGGCAGCTCTGTCGAGATCGCCGTGCGGTAGCGGCGGCTCGCCTCGCGACCGGTGAGAACCGTCTCGAAGGAGGACTCGATCACGTCGTCGCCGCTGCGCCAGGAGAGGCTGCCGTCGAACGTGACGAACGCGACCGGACGGCAGATTCCCTCCGCAACGGCCTGCGCATAGGTGTAGGACACGTCCGGCACGACCACGCCGTCGTCGTCGTAGCGCACGCCCGGAATCGGCGTCGCATCCGAGCGAAACGGCGTACCCGAGAGCAGCAGCCAGCGCTCGGCCCGAGCGAACGCCTGGCGAAAGCCGACGCCCCAGGCGAGCTCTTCGCCGAGATGGTGCGCCTCGTCGACGACGACGAGCGTGTCGCGGTGGACCTTCGCGGCCCACGCCGCCGGGTCGCTTGCGACCCGCGCGTAGGTGACCGCCACGCCGTGGAAGTCGCGCGGGGGGTCGGCGCTCTCGGCGTCCGGCTGCAACTGCACGCCGAGCCCCGCGCCGGCCGCGGCCCACTGGCGCGTCAGCGGCGTCGTCGGGCAGAGCACGACGACGCGCTTGCAGACCTGGCTCGTGAGCAGGCCGGCGGCGAGCTCGAGCGCCGGGCGTGTCTTGCCCGCGCCCGGCGCCGCCGAGATCAGGAACGGACCGCCCCGCCACTCGGACAGGCGGTCGAGGGCATGGCGCTGCCAGGCGCGCAGCGATGTCGAGGTGTTGCGCGTCAAACGGCCCGGCATGCTGCGGCATGGGACGGACGGATGCTCTGCGGCTAGGCTGGGGCCATGCCCACGAGCGCCCCGATTCAGATCGACCAAGCCCGCGTGGAGGAGCTGACCGCCCGCGAGCTGCAAGCCCTCAACGAGCGCACGGGCGCCTCGGCCAAGATGTACGAGCGCGCCGGCAAGTCGCTGAGCGGCGGCGTCGCCTCCTCCTACCAGCTGCGCGACCCCTGGCCGATCTACCTGGCCTCCGGCGAGGGCGCCCGCGTCACCGACATCGACGGCAACGGCTACTGGGACTTCCACAACGGCTTCGGCTCGATGGTGCAGGGCCACGCGCACCCGGCGATCGTCAAGGCCGTGCGCGAGCGCGTCGCCCTGGGCACCCACTTCGCCGCCGTCACCGAGGACACCGTGATCGTCGCCGAGGAGCTCGCCGAGCGCTTCAAGCTCGAGCGCTGGCGCTTCGTCAACTCGGGCTCGGAGGCGACGATGGACGCGATCCGCATCGCCCGCGGGCTGACCGGCCGCGAGACGATCGTGAAGATCTTCGGCTCCTACCACGGCCACCACGACGGCGTGATGGTCTCGATCGGCGTCCCCTACGAGGACATCGGCGACCGCGACAACCTCGCCTCGCTCCCCTACGGCGCCGGCATCCCCAAGGCCATCGCCGAGCTGACGATCCCCGTGCCTTTCAACGACGCCGAGGCGATGGAGCGGCGGATCGTGCGCCTGGAGGGTGAAGGGCGCAAGCCGGCCTGCGTGATCATGGAGGCCGCGATGATGAACCTCGGCGTCGTGCTGCCGCAGGACGGCTACCTGCAGGCGGTCCGCGCGATCACCGAGCGCCACGACATTGTGCTGATCTTCGACGAGGTCAAGACCGGCCTCGCGATCGCCGCCGGCGGCGCCACCGAGCGCTTCGGCGTGCAGCCCGACATGGTCACGATGGCAAAGACGCTCGGCGGCGGCCTGCCCTCCGGCGCGATCGGCGGCAACGAGCGGGTGATGAGCGTCGTCGAGGACGGCAGCGTCTACCAGGTCGGCACCTACAACGGCAATCCATTGGCGATGGCCGCCGCGCGCGCCAGCCTGCAGGAGGTCATGACCCCCTCCGCCTACGAGCACCTCGAAGCGCTCAACGAGCGCATCCTCGCCGGCTGCGAAGCCGTGATCGAGCGCCACCGCCTGCCCGGCTACGCCGTCGGCATCGGCTCCAAGGGCTGCGTCACCTTCTCCCCCACGCCCGTCGTCGACTACGAAAGCTTCAAGGTCAACCAGGACGTCGCCGTGACCGAACTGGCCTGGCTGTGGAACATGAACCGCGGCATCTACATGACGCCTGGCCGCGAGGAGGAGTGGACCCTGTCGGTGGCCCACACCGACGAGGCGATCGATGCCTACGTGCAGGCCTTCGCCGAGATGGCCGCAGCGATCAGGCAGTAAGCGCGCGTGGTGACCCCTGACGACGCCCTTGGCGTAACGGCGGACGCACAAGCGCGCCTAGACGAGACGCTCACGCTGGCCGCCCGCCACCTCGACCCCTCGCTGGTCGACGTCCTTCGCATCCTCGGCTTCGACAAGGAGTTCGTCTCGGCGCAGGGCTCGCATCTATACGACGCGGCCGGGCGCGCCTACCTCGACTTCCACACGGGCGAGGGCTTCGCGAGCCTCGGGCACAACCACCCGGGCGTGCGCGAAGTGCTGCAGGCGACGCTCGCCGCAGACCTCGCCGACGGCGTGCAGATCCACTACTCGCCGCTCGCCGGGATGCTCGCCGAGGCGCTCACGCAGCGACTGCCCGGCAAGCTCGAGGCGGTGTTCTTCGCGAGCACCGGCGCCGAGGCGGTCGACTCGGCGATGAAGTTCGCCCGCGCCGCCACCGGGCGCCCGCGCCTGATCTCGTGCGACTCGAGCTTCCACGGCGTCACGCTCGGGCCACTGTCGATCGTCGGGGACGACTTCTTCAAGGAGGGCTTCGGTCCGCTGCTGCCCGGCTGCGCGCGCGTCCCGTTCGGCGATCTCGACAAGCTCGAGGCCGAGCTGCGCTCAAAGGACGTCGCCGCCTTCTTCGTCGAGCCGATCCAGGGTCGCGAGGTCACGCTGCCGCCCGAGGGCTACCTGAAGGCCGCGCAGGAGCTCTGCCGCCGCTACGGCACGCTGTTCGTCGCCGACGAGATCCAGACCGGGCTCGGGCGCACGGGCAAGTGGTTCGCGCTCGAGCACTGGGCGCTCGAACCCGACTTCGTGCTCGTCGGCAAGGCGCTCAGCGGCGGCTACATGCCCGTCGCCGCGATGGTCACGACGCGCGACATCTACCAGCGCGCCGTCGGCGCGCTCGAGCGCAGCTACGTGCACCAGTCGACCTACGGGCGCAACCGCCTGTCGATGGCGGCCGGCCTCGCGACGATGCGGATCATCGAGCGCGACGGGCTCGTCGAGCGCTCCGCGCGGATCGGCGCCTTCTTGCGCGACGGCCTGCTCGAGCTGCAAGAGCGCCACGAGATGATCGCCGAGGTCCGCGCGCAGCGGGCTGATGATCGGCATCGAGCTCGGCAGGCCGGCCACACGCGCCGCGCGCGTGAACTGGCGCCTGATCCACATGGCCAGCGAGGGGCTGTTCCCGCAGCTGATCGTGATCCCGCTGCACCGCGACCACGGCGTGATCACGATGGCCGCAGGCAAGAACGACGTGATCAAGCTGCTGCCGCCGCTGACGCTGTCCGAGAGCGAGGCGCAGCAGCTTCCTGCAGGCGCTCGACGTCGTGCTCGGCGACTGTCGAAGGCTCGGGCAGCAGGAACTGGGCCGTCGTGCGCGACATCGCCGTGTCCACGCTGCGCCGGCGCGGCACGCCGCAGAAGAAGCAGCCGGACGCGGTGGCGATGAGCGGGGACAGCACGCCGTCTCGCCGCGGCACACCGGTGGACATCGAGCGCGACGACGTCTGCCTCGTGACCGGCGCCAGCGGCTTCATCGGCGGTCGCCTCGCGGAGCGGCTCGTGGCCGAGGGCCATCAGGTGCGCTGCCTCGTGCGCGCCGGCAGCGACACCACGCAGCTCGAGCAGCTCGGCGTCGAGCTCGCCGTCGGCGACCTCACGAGCGAGCGCTCGCTCGCTCGCGCCGTCGAGGGCTGCAACTACGTGCTGCACTGCGGCGCGCTCGTCTCGGACTGGGCGACGACGCAGGAGATCACGCAGACCAACGTGCACGGCACGCGCAGCCTGCTCGAGGCCTCCGCGAATGCTTCCGTTCAGCGCTTCGTGCACTTCTCGCACGACCGACGTCTACGGCCACCCGAACGCGAACGGCGCGGCGATCGAGGAGACGCACGCGGCGAGCGGCTTCAGCAACTGGTACGCGCAGACCAAGCTGCTCGCCGAGGCCGAGGTCCGCCGCGCCGAAGCCGAGCGCTCGCTCGACGCCGTGATCCTGCGCCCGGCGACCGTCTACGGGCCGGGCTCGCGCGACGTCGTCGGCGAGATCGCGCGCGCGATCCGCAGCCGCAACATGCTGCTCGTCGACGGCGGCCGCGCCATCGCGGGGCTTTGTTACGTAGACAACCTGATCGACGCCGCCGTGCTCGCTCTGAGCCACGAAGCGGCGCCGGGCCAGGCGTTCAACGTCAGCGACGGGCTCGACGTCACCTGGCGCCGGTTCACCGACGACCTCGCCGCGGGGCTCGGCTACGCGAGAGTCCGCTGGAGCATGCCCTACTCGCTGGCCGGCGGCATCGGCTTCTCGCTCGAGCACGGCTACCGCCTGCTGCGCCGCACGACCGGCCTCAGCGCGCCGCCGCTGCTCTCGCGCCAGGCCGTGCAGGTGCTCGGCCGCGACCAGGACTTCAGCAGCCGCAAGGCGCGCGGGACGCTCGGCTGGGAGCCGCGCGTCGACTACTCGGCCGGGCTCGACGCCACGCTTGCCTGGCTGCGCAGCGAGTACCCCGAGCACGCCTGATCGGGGCAACGCTTCCACATCTCCGCGTCGAGCGGCTTGCGCAACCGCCGGCCGCAGGAGCGTCGACTTCCGGGTTTACGCGGTTCTCCGGGACCAACGTCGGCCACATGTCGTCGACCATATGTTTCAAAGCGTCCAAATCGTGAGAAATAGATCAATATCGATACTCCGAATTCACAAGGTGATCCGGCTCGTCCCTCGAAACGTATCCACGACATGGACCCATCCGCTGGAGCTCTTGGCGAGCAGCAAATCGGGCAGGACCAGCTCGAGCGCGACCCTCACGACGCGCCCAACGGCGACCGGATCGTGCTGCAGCTTTCGCGCAGCCAGGTCGCGATGATCCTGCGCGCGGCCGACGCGAGCGGCGCGCCGTCCACTCTCCTCTCCGGTCTCGACAACGTCGCCGACTCGTCGCTCTCGACCGATGTCGACGAGCTGTTGAAGCTCGTCGAGGCCGACGAGCGTCGCATGTCGCGCTCGCTGCTCTCCGGCCTGCTCGTGCTCGCCTGCTTCCCGCCCGACGACAGCCAGCTGGGCGTCGCGCAGCTCGCCCGCCGGCTGAACATGAGCCCGAGCGCGACGCACCGCTACATCAGCACGCTGCTCGCCGCGAGCCTGCTCGAACGCGACCCCGAGACTCGCCGCTACCGGCTCGCGCGCAGGCTCGCCGAGCCCGAGAAGTAGCCCGCGCCCGGAGCGGGCAACAAAGCTCCCGGAGGCTGGGCCGGGCGAGGCACACGACCCGCGCGGCGTACATATAGTGCGCCTGTGGAGGCACGCGACACAGCGCAGCCGCAGAGCGCGGCGATGCCCTCCCCGTTCCCGCCGATCGCCGAGTACGCGTTCCTCTCGGACTGCCACACAGGCGCCCTGCTCGCGCCCGACGGCAGCGTCGACTGGCTGTGCGTGCCGCGCTTCGACTCACCGAGCGTGTTCGGCGCGCTGCTCGACCGCCAGGCCGGTGACTTCCGCTTCGCCCCGTTCGGCGTCAACGTGCCCTCGGCGCGCACATACGAGCCGGGCACGAACATGCTGCTGACGACGTGGAAGACGCCGACGGGCTGGGCGATCGTGCGCGACGCGCTCGTGCTCGGGCCCAGGCGCGGCGAGGACGTCGTCACGCCGCACACGCGCCCGCCGACCGACGAAGACGCCGAGCACCTGCTCGTGCGCGTGGCGATGTGCCTCGACGGCGAGGTGGAGATGGAGCTGACGTGCGCGCCCGTGTTCGACTACGGCCGCGTGCCCGCGAGCTGGAGCGTCGGCGAGGACGGGCACAGCGCGCAGGCGAGTGGCGGCGAGCTGACGATCGGCCTGCGCACGGACATGGCCGTCGGCGTCGAGGGCGACCGCGTCAGGGCGCGCCACGTGTTGGCCAAGGGCGAGCAGATCTTCTGCGCGCTGTCCTGGGAGGAGGACCTGCGCGCGCCCAACAGCCTCGACGAGGCCAACGCGCGGCTCGCCGCCACGGCGCACTTCTGGCGCAGCTGGCTGGCCCGCGCGCGGATCCCCGACCACCGCTTCCGCGAAGCGATGCAGCGCTCGGCGCTGACGATCAAGGGGCTCACGTACATGCCCACCGGCGCGACCGTGGCGGCACTTACGACCTCGCTGCCCGAGACGCCCGGCGGCGAGCGCAACTGGGACTACCGCTACACCTGGCTGCGCGACTCGACGTTCACGTTGAAGGCACTGCACTACCTCAATCTGGACTGGGAGGCCGAGGAGTTCATGCAGTTCGTCGCAGACCTGCAGTGCAACGAGGACGGCGCGCTGCAGATCATGTACGGGATCGACGGCGAGCGCGACCTGAGCGAGTCCACGCGCGACGAGCTCTCCGGCTACGCCGGCGCGCGCCCCGTGCGGATCGGCAACGGCGCCTTCGACCAGCGCCAGAACGACGTATTCGGCGCGGCGCTCGACGCGATCCTGCTGCACACCAACCGCAGCCAGCGCCTGCCGCGGCGGCTGTGGCCGCTCGTGCAGACCCAGGCCAGGTGCGCGAGCGAGATCTGGCGCGAGCCCGACCAGGGCATCTGGGAGGCGCGCGGCGCGCCGCGCCACTATGTCTCCTCGAAGCTGATGTGCTGGGTCGCGCTCGACCGCGCGTGCAAGATCGCCGCGATCCGCGGCGACGCCGACGCCGAGATCGCCTGGCGCGAGACGGCCGGGGAGATCCGCGAGGACATCCTCGCCCACGGCGTGCGCGACGACGGCGTGCTGCGCCAGCACTACGAGACCGACGCGCTCGACGCCTCCAACCTGCTGGCCGCGCTGTTCGGCTTCCTGCCCGGCCACGACGAGCGGATGCGCGCAAGCGTCCTGGCGATCGCCGAAGAACTGTCAGAGGACGGCTTCGTGCTGCGCTACCGCACCGAGGAGACCGATGACGGCATGTCCGGTAAGGAGGGCAGCTTCCTGATCTGCTCCTTCTGGCTCGTCTCGGGGCTGTCGATCATCGGCGAGCCACAGCGCGCCCGCGACCTGATGGAAAAGCTGCTCAGCGTCGCCTCGCCGCTGGGACTGTACGCCGAGGAGTTCGATTCGAGTACAGGCCGGCACCTCGGCAACTTCCCGCAGGCCTTCTCGCATCTGGCGCTGATCGAGGCGGCCGGGCGGATCATCGTCGGCGAGCGCCTCGCCGAGGTCTCCTGGTAGCGAGCGCTACGCGGCCCCGGCGATTCGCTTGGCCGTCTGATGCTCGGGGCGCACGCGCACGACGCCCCACGCCAGGCGGCAGCGCTCGAGGCCGCCGATCAGCAATGCGCCGGGGTCGAACTGACCGCGTCCGAGGCCGTGGCGCGCGGAGCTCGGGAAGGCGTGGTGGTTGTTGTGCCACGCCTCGCCGAACGTGACCGGCGCGAGCCACGCCAGGTTGCGTGAGTGGTCGCCCGTGGCGAACGGGGTCCGGCCGAAGAAGTGGCACAGCGAGTTGATGCTGAAGGTCGCGTGGTGCAGCAGGAAGATGCGCACCGCTCCGCCCCACAGCAGGCCCGTCAGGCCGCCCAGCAGCGAGCCGGTCAGCGCGACGCCGAGGCCGAACGGGAAGGCCAGCCCGACCAGCACCCACAGCGGGAACGTGCGGCTGATGAAGCGCACGTCTGCGTCGGCCAGCAGGTCCTTGGCGTAGCGGCGCGGGTTGGCGATGTCCTCGCCGCGGAACATCCAGCCCACGTGTGCGTGCACGAGACCGCCGAGCGCCCCGCGCCAACCGGGCCCGTGCTCGGCGTGCGGGCTGTGCGGGTCGCCCGGCTGATCGGAGAACTGGTGATGCTTGCGATGGGTGGAGACCCACTCGAGCAGCGGTCCCTCGACGGCCATCGAGCCGAGCACGGCGAACGCAGCGCGCAAGGCGCGGCTGGTCTGGAAGCTGCGGTGGGTGAACAGGCGATGGAAGCCGACCGTGATCCCCATCCCGGTCAGCAGGTAGGTGATCGCGAGCACCACCATGTCCTGCCAGTGCAGACTGCCGCCCCAGGCCAGCCAGCCGGCCACGCCGACGGCCGCGAGCGGGACCGCGATCACGATCACGTTCGCCACGCGATCGGCGGCTTCGTGCGGGATCGCGACCATCTCGGCCTCGCCCCTCGGTGGCGCTGGGGGCAGCGCGACCTCGCGCGCCCGATCGTCGGACATCTCAGTCATGCGAACCTCCTTGATCGCCCCCGGACCGCCCAGTAACGAGCCCTCCGAGTGACTCTCGGTAGTGAACGGCTCTACGTCGCTAGGGAGAAGCGGTCCGTGAGGTCGCCGCGAGTGCTTCGACGGCGGTGCCAGCGCAGGCTGGTTCGCGAAAGCGGGAGTGGCCTTGAACGAGCGATTCTACCGGGCCGACTAATTTTTTTATGAAGAGATGATCGTCCCGCTGCGCTGCTCGACCAGTCGCACGATCTCCGTGCAGTCGGCGCCCGGAGCGGACGCCGTCTGCGCCTCGGCCCACGCCCTCGCCACGGCCTCCCCGACCGGCAGCTCGAGCCCCGCCGCGCGCGCTTCGCGCAGGCAGATCTGCACGTCCTTGTCCATCAGCGCCAGGGCGAAGCCGAAATCGAAGGTGCGCGGCAGCACAGCCTGGGGCAGCTTCGTCGCGGTCGCCGAGTTGCGCCCGCTGCTGGCGTTGAGCACGTCGAGCAGCACCTGCGCGTCGAGGCCCTGCTCGACGCCGAGCGCGACCGCCTCGGCGCTCGCCACGAGCGCCGTCGCCGAGAGCAGGTTGTTGATCACCTTCGCCAGCTGACCCATCCCGGGCTCCTGGCCGACGTGGAACACGTTGCCGGCCAGCTCCTCCAGCAGCGGGCGAACGGCCTGCAGCGTCGCCGGCTCGCCGGCGACCATCGCCGTGAGCGTGCCCGCCTCGGCGCCACGCACGCCGCCGCTGACGGGCGCATCGAGCAAGGCGATACCGGCCGCGGTCAGGCGTTCGGCAATCTCGCGCGAGACGGCCGGCCCGGTCGTCGAGAGGTCGACGCAGATGCGGATCGCGGAGCCGGCGATCAGGCCGCCGACGCCGTCCGCGGGGTCGGCCCTCTGGCCTTCTGCTGAGCCGGAGCCACCCTGCTCGACCGCGGCGCCGCAGGCGACTTCGCGCACGACCTCGGGCGTGGGCAGGCTGAGCAGCACGATCTCGGCGCCGTCTGCCACCTCCGCCGCCGAGCCGCGCGCGTCTGCGCCGAGCATGACCGCCGCGGCCACGGCCGCCTCGCTGGGGTCATGCACGAGCAGCCGCCGCCCGCTCGCGAGCAGCCGCGCCGCCATGCGCCCGCCCATCGCGCCGAGGCCGAGCAGGCCGACGGGCGCCTCGCGATCGCGCTCCCGAGGCGGTGAGACCTCGTGCGCCGGCGGCATCTCAGCCCTCGGCTGTGTCCGCGAACACCTGGCGCGCGATCCGCGCCGCCGAGATCGCCGCGGGGACGCCGCAGTAGATCGCGCTGTGCACGATCGCCTCGACGAGCTCCTGCTGGGTGCAGCCGTTGTTCAGCGCCCCGCGCAGGTGCAGCGCGAGCTCCTGCTCCTGCCCGCGGGCGATCAGCATCGAGACGGTCAGCATGCTGCGCGTGCGCGGCTCGAGCTCTGGGCGCGTCCAGACCGTGCCCCAGCAGTATTCCGTGACCAGCTCCTGCAGCGGGCGGAACAGGTCCTCCGGATCGGACGTCGCCGACTGCACGTAGTCGGCGCCGAGCACGCGCGTGCGCATCTCCAGGCCCTCGCGCCAGAGCTCGTCGCTCGTCACAGCGCCGTCCACACGGTCTTGGTCTCCAGGTATCCATCCAAGCCCTCGCGCCCGTGCTCGCGCCCGACGCCCGAGGACTTCACTCCGCCGAACGGCACCGCCGGATCGCTCGTCCCCCAGCGGTTGACATAAACCGTGCCCGCGCGCAGGCGCGCCGCGAGCTTGTGCGCGGCGCTCAGATCGCGCGTCCAGATGCCCGCCGCGAGGCCGTACTCGCCGCCGTTGGCGCGCTCGACCGCCTCGTCGAGGTCACTGTAGGGCGAGGCCACGAGCACCGGGCCGAAGATCTCCTCGCGCACGATCCGCGGATCATCGCTCGTGACGCTGAACAGCGTCGGCTCGACGTAGTAGCCGCCGCTGTCGCCGAGCGCCGTCGAGCCGCCCGTGACGAGCTCCGCCCCGTCCTCGATGCCGCTCTCGATGTAGCCGAGCACGCGCTCCAGCTGGGTCGCCGAGACGAGCGGGCCGAGCTGTGTTGCCGGCTCCAGGCCCGGGCCGAGGCGGCTGCGCGCGGCGCGCTCGGCGAGCGCGCCGATCACCTCGTCGTAGCGCTCGGCCGGCACGAGCAGGCGCGAGCCCGCGTTGCAGGCCTGGCCCGAGTTGTAGTAGATCGCCTGGTAGGCGCCCTTCACCGCCTGGTCGATGTCGGCGTCCGGGAGCACGATCGCCGCCGACTTGCCGCCGAGCTCGAGCGTCATGCGCTTGAGGTCGCGCCCAGCCTTCATGCCGACCTCGCGCCCGACGACCGTCGAGCCCGTGAACGTGACCTTGTCGACGTCCGGGTGCTCGACCAGCGCCGCGCCCGTCGTGCCGTCGCCCGTGAGCACGTTCAAGGCGCCCGGCGCCAGCCCCGACTCGAGCGCCAGCTCGGCCAGGCGCAGCGCCACCAGCGGCGTCTGCTCGGCCGGCTTGAGCACGACCGTGCAGCCCGCGGCGAGCGCCGGCGCTAGCTTCCAGATCGCGATCAGCAGGGGGAAGTTCCATGGCACGATCTGCGCGCACACGCCGACCGGTTCGCGGCGCGTGTAGCAGAGCATGTCCGGGGCGCTCACCGGCAGCACGGCGCCCTCGATCTTCGTCGGCCAGCCCGCGAAGTAGCGTAGGTGCGTGGCCGACAGCTCGACGTCGACCGCCTGCGCGAGCTTCGCCGGCTTGCCGTTGTCGAGCGCTTCCAGCTGCGCGATCTGCTCGGCGTGCTCCTGCAGCGAGTCCGCCAGCGCGTAGATCGCCGCCGCGCGCGCCGACGGCGCGATCGAGCCCCACGGCCCGGACTTCGAGCGCCTCGCGCGCGGCGCGCACCGCGCGGTCGACATCCTCCGGCCCGCCCAGCGCGACGCGCGCGATCGCCCGGCCCGTGGCTGGGTCGAGCGTCTCGAAGCTGTTGCCCTCTGCCGCCGGCACGCGCTCCTCGCCGATCACGAGCTCGTGCACCGCGGGGCCCTGCAGCCAGTCGCGAGCCTCCGAGCCGAGGGCGTCGGGAAGCACGATCTGCTCCGGCGAGCTCGCCCCGCTCATCGCCGCCGCCTGTCGTGCGCAGCGCTCACGGCGTCAGCACGATCTTCAGCGCTTCGCGCCGGTCGAAGATCTCATACGCCTCGGGGGCGTCGGCCAGCTTCATGTGGTGGGTGACCAGCGGCGTCGGGTCCATGCGCCCGTCGGCGAGCATCTCGAGCACCGGGTCCAGGTGCGCGATCACGTTCGCCTGCCCGCCCCTGACGGTCAGCGACTTCAGCCACGCCAGGCCGAGGTGTATCTCTCCTCGCTCGGCGTAGATGCCGATGCACTGCACGCGCCCGCATGCGCGCGTCAGGCGAATCGCCATGTCGAGCACGTCGGTGTGCCCGACCGCGTCGATCGCCACGTCGACGCCGCCGCGGTGCTCTGTCAGCTTCTTCACCTCGCCCCGCACGTCCTGCTCTGTCAGGTGCAGCGGGATCGCGCCGAAGGACTCCGCCACGGCCAGGCGCTGCTCGACCGAGTCGATCGCGATCACGCGCGCGCCGGCGAGCTTGGCCGCCTGCACCGCGCACAGCCCGACCGGCCCGAGTCCGAGCACGGCCGCCGTCTCGCCCGCCTGAAGGCCGCTCGCGGCGACGCCGTGGTAGCCCGTGCCCATCACGTCGCCCGCGAACAGCGCCACGTCGTCGGAGACCGCGTCGGGCACGCGCTGCAGGGTCAAGTTAGCCCTAGGTACGAGTGCATACTCGGCTTGAGTGCCCTGCAGCGAGCCCATCGTCGCGCCGAGCCCGAAGCTGCGCGACTCGACGCAGCGCTGGTACTCGCCCCGCATGCAGTGAAAGCACATCCCGCAGGCCGTCTGGAAGCAGCCCGCCACGCGGTCGCCGACCTGCACGCGCGTGACCGCGTCGCCCGCCTCGACCACCGTGCCCACGTACTCGTGCCCGATCGTGAAGCCCGCCTCGATCTTCAAGCGGCCGTGGTAGATGTGCAGGTCCGATCCGCACACGCCCGTCGCGTCGATCCGCACGAGCGCGTCGTCGGGCGCCGTGAGCTCCGGCATCGGACGCTCTTCGATGCGCACCTCGCCGGGCCCCTGGAGGGTCAGCGCACGCATGAGCACAAACCGGTCAATCGATCATCAATCAAAAAAAGACTGCCTCTCCAATATCGACCGGTCGATATGTTACCCGAGGGGACGACGAAACGAACGGCGGCCGCCGCGCTAGCGTTCGCCGCTCGATGCCCGCTCCCTTCGTACACAAGCTGCGAGTCCGCTACGGCGAGTGCGACCCGCAGGACATCGTCTTCAACGCCAACTACCTGCTCTATTTCGACGTCGCCTTCACCGAGCTGTGGCGCGCCGCCGTCGGGCCCTGGCAGGAGATGGTGCAGCGCGGCGTCGACGCCGTCGTCGCCGACGCCACGCTGAGCTTTCGCGCACCGGCGCGCTTCGACGACGAGCTCGAGCTGCGCGCGCGGATCGCCAAGCTCGGGCGCACCTCGCTGAGCACCGAGATCGACGTCGTGCGCGACGAGCAGGTGCTCGTCGCCGGGACGCTGCGCCACGTCTGCGTGAGCATCGAGACGTGGGGCAAAACGGAGCTTCCCGACTGGGTGCGCAGCGGTCTCGAGCAGTTTGCGAGCGCCGGCGGTGCAGCCGGCTGACGAGCCGATCGGCCGGCTCAGATCCAGTCCGCCCGCTCCGCATCCGAACGTGCACCCCCTGCGGAGGAGCGCCGCTGCGCCTAGGATTGAGCGTGATCTACCGAGAGGGGTGCCGACGGATGGGGAGAAGCCGCCCGGACGGTCCTATGGGGGAGTGAGATGACGGACGCTGGTGTGACTGCGAGCACGCCGGGGAGGAGGGGCGCGGAAGACCCGCTGAGCGGTCGCGAAGTGCGCGCCGCGATCCTCGCCGCCGCCGGGCTGTATGCCGTCGGCGGCGCGCTGTGCGCCACCGCCCTGCTGCTCCCCCACGTGCGCGCTCCCGCCGCGATCGCCGCTGTCGGAGTCAACGCCTACATCGTCGCCGCCACGCTCGTGCTCGCCGCGCGGCGCGAGCGAGGTGGCCTGGAGCTCGCCTTCGTGGCCGACCTATGGGGGATCGTGCTGATCGCCGTGCTGTGCGCCGGCTCCAACGGCGCCGGCAGCCCGTTCGCGCTGATCTACTTCTTCGCGATCGGCCACGCCGCCGCCTTCCAGCCGCGCGGGCGCTTCCTGCTCGCCACGCTCGCCGGCCTGATCGCCTTCCTGCTGCCGCTCGCCTACGAAGACGTCTCCCCCACCTTCGGCGCCGTCGCCTGCGTCGGCCTCGTGCTCGCGCTCCTGACCACCGTCGTGATCCATCTCGCGTTGAACGGCATGCGCGAGCACCGCCGGCGGCTGAAATTCCTGATCGACGCGACCGCCACGTTCGACAGCTCGCTCGACCCGGCCGAATCGCTGCGCAACCTCGCGCGCGCCGCCGTGCCCGAGCTGGCCGAGCTGTGCGTGATCTACCTGCTCGACCGTGACGGCTCGATCGAGCGCACCGTCGCCGCGGGCGTCGATCCTGCGCTCGCGCGCGAAGTCGAGCGCGTGCGCGAGGAGATCCCGCTCGACCTCGCCGGCGTCCACCCCGTCGCCGAGTCGCTGCGCACCGGCGAGCCGCGCGTGATCGCCGACCTGACCGACCAGGCCGCGCTCGCGCGGATCGCCGAGAGCCACGAGCACCAGCAGATCATGCGCGACGCCGGCTATCGCTCGGCGGCCGTCTTCCCGATGGTCGCGCGCGGTCGCACGCTCGGCGCGATCTCGTTCCTGCACATCGGCAACGACGCCCCCTACGGGCGCGGCGTGCTCGACGTGCTCGCCGACCTCTCAGACCGCGCCGCGCTGGCCTTCGACAACGCGCGCCTGTATGCCGAGCGCTCCTACGTCGCGCAGACGCTCAGGCGCAGCCTGATGCCCTCCTCGCTGCCCGTGATCGGAGGCCTCGAGCTCGCGAGCTTCTTCCGCCCGCTCGGCGCCGGCAGCGAAGTCGGCGGCGACTTCTACGACGTCTTCGGCGACGAGCACAGCTGCTGGCTGGTCGTCGGCGACGTCTGTGGCAAGGGCGCCGAGGCGGCCGCGCTCACCGGCTTCCTGCGCCACACGATCGTCGCCTACGCGCGCGACGCCGTCAGCCCCGGCAGGGTGCTCTCGCAGGTCAACCGCGTGATGCTCGAGCAGGACTTCGACGGTCGCTTCGCCACGGCGATCCTCGTCAACCTGCGCTTCGGCGGCGAACAGGTCGCCGTCACGCTCGCCTCGGCCGGCCACCCCGCCGCGCTGCTGACCCGCGCCGGCGGCGCGAGCACGCAGCTCGGCGAGCGCGGCGCGCTGCTCGGCGTGTTCGCCGACGCCGAGATCGCCGAGACCTCGGCCAGGTTGGGGCCAGGCGACTCGCTCGCGCTGTACACCGACGGCCTGCTCGAGGCCCACGCGCCCGCGCAGACGATCACGCCCGAGCAGTTGATCGAGCGGCTCGGCAGCTGTCCACCCGAAGCCGCGCGCGAGGCGATCGAGGCACTGCTCGGCCTCGTCGAGCTCGACGAGGACGTGCGCGACGACATCGCGATCCTCAGCGCCCGGGTGACGACGTCCGCCGCCGGGCTTGCAGGCGCCGCGCGAGCGCCGCGCGACGGCGCCGAGCTGCCCCGCGATCACGAGCCCGCCGCACAGGGGCACGTCGCGCGCATTGCCGAGCGCAGCGACCTCGCCTGACGCGCGGCCGACGGTCGGCTCAGGCCGGCGACCCGTGGCAGCGGCTCGGGACAGCTGCTGACTGCTCTGGCTCAGGGGGCCGGCATCGTGCCCGCGAGCCGATGACCCCCGCCTCTCCCTGTCACCCGCGCCTGCGCCTTGGCGCCCGCCGTCGTCCAGCTCGCAGTCAGCGACAGCGCCGGCATCCCCGCAGCCTTGACCGTGAGCTTGGCGAACACCCTCCTGCCGGCGCCGGCTACGGGGCTCGGCGAGCTCCTGACGGTACCGCTCACGGCGACCCCCGGGATCAACTGGTCGTGCTTCATCCTCAGCAGCGAGCCTTCGCGCATCGCCGTGACCGTCCCTCCGGCGAGCCCGTGGTCGAGCTTCGCTTCGATCGCGCCCCAGCGCGCAATCGCGTCGCCCGCGGTCTGCACTGCGCCGGCTGCCAGTCGCAGCTCGCCGGGCGATGCGCCGTTGCCGGGCGCCGGGCGCAGCGGCGGCTGTTCGGAAAGCGCCGCCGGGTAGATGCCGACGGTGTGGATCGGCGGCACCGACGGCGCACAGGCGGCGTCGAGCGAGTTGATCGCCCGCGGGCGGCGCACGAAGGCTCGGATCAACGTCGAGGCGCATTCGGTGTCGCCCTCGCCGACGACGTGCGTCGAGTTGGCCAGCTCCACGAGGCGGCCGTGCCCGCCGAGCTGCGCGAGCACCTTCGGCGCATCGACCGGCGGCGTCCAGGTGTCGAGCTCGCCGCCGAGCACGAGCACGGGCAACGATCGCGGCAGCAGCGGCACCCTGCCGCTCGTCGCCGGCTGCGCGACGGTCGGGCTCGGCCAGCCGATGCAGACCGAGAAGGCCTCCGTGTTCTCGTTCTGGGAGATCCACTCGGCCGGGCTGAACGGGCCGAACGTGCCCGGAGCCAGGGCCGACTCGCCGGCGATCAGCTGAGCCACACGCGTCGCGCGGCTCGCACGCATGTCGAACAGCTGCGGGTAGTCGACGCACGCGTCCGCCACGTACAGCCCGACCGAGTATTCGCTGACCGGCGCGCCGAAGTAGCCCTCGTCCGCGTGTTCGCGCTGGGCGTACAGGCGCAGCAGCGGCGCCGGGTCACCCCTCGCCAGCAGCGCGCGGGCGCCGGCGTCCAGCTCGGCGTAGATACGCGTGTCCTCGGCCGCCTCGCTGACGAGGTCGACGAGGCCGACGACATCCATCCGCACGCTCTTCAGAGCGCCAGACGGGCCCGGGACGCGAGCGGAGATCGCGTGTTCGCGCAGCCGGCCCGCCAGCTCGACGATCCGCGCCCACGACGAGCCCGGCGCCTGCAGCGCGCACGCGCTCCAACGCGAGCACGCCGCGTCGAACGCGCCCGGCATCGACTGCGCATTGCTGCGATACCACGGGTCCAGGCCGCGTGCCGGGTAGGTCGAGTCGAGCACGACGCTGCGCACCAGCTTCGGGAAGCGCGAGGCGAACGCCTGCGCGAAGAACGAGCCATAGGAGTCGCCGTAGAGGTCGACCTTCGAGATCCCGAGCGCCTCGATCACAGCCGCCATGTCCTTCGCCGCCGGCGCCGAGCTGAACAGATCCGCAGCATGCACCCGGCGCCCGTCCGCGTACTTCCAGCGATGGTCCAGGGTGTCAGCGCACCTGCTCGCCGCCCGCTGGAAGGCCGCTGTGCCCGTCGGCCCCGAGAAGCGTTGCAGCGCCGGGCACTTCAGCGGCGTCGATTCGCCCGTGCCGCGATTGTCGAGCACGAGCATGTTCCAGCGCCCGAGCAGCGGCCCGTACATCACGCTGTAGCCCGCGCTCGCGCCGCCCGAGCGGTAGGCGACCGATTCGATCGACGGATAGCCCGGGCCGCCCTCGACCGGCACCACGGTCCGGGCGCCCGACGCCGAGGAAGCCGGATACCAGCGGAAGGCGACCGAGATGCGCGGGCCCGAGGGCGTGTCGTAGTCGAGCGGCACCGGCAGGCGGCCGCAGTAGGCGAGCGGCGACTGCGCGCAGCGCCTCAGCGTCTGTGAGCCGAGCTCCAGCTTCGCCGGCATCGCCCTGCGAGCCGTCGCTGCGGAGGCTGCAATCGCGAAGGCCAGGCTCAGGAGGGCAACCACGGCACCGCAGCGCGCGCCCCGGTGGCGCGCGCGCCGACCGTGTGCCCGCGGTCCGTCGGAGCGCCGATCGATCGCCCGTGGGCGGTCGATCACGCCTGCCATCCCACGCGAATCAGCCGTGGTACTGGGCGAGCAGGTTCGTGAATTCATAGGGCTGCTGCGCGATCCCGCTGCACGCATCCGCTTCTACCTTCTTGCCCGCGCAGGCCCGGTCGCGATTGACCGACCAGAAGCTCAGTCGCGCCAGATGGCGCTGCTCGGCGAAGCCCAGCATCGCCTGGAAGTCCGCCGCGCCGACCGTCTCATCCGGCTCGTCGGTGATCCCGTTCATCGAGGAGATGCCGACGTGCCCGTAGGCGGCTTCGCTCGAGAGCCCGTAGCGGGCGACGAGCTGCCGGGCGAGGCCTTCGGCGGCCTGGATCGAGACCTGTCCCATGTTCGCCTCCGGCGCGCCGAAGTCGAACGGCATGATCGTCCAGGCGCTCGGCTGGAAGCCGATTGCCGCGGCGTCCGCGATCAGGCTCTGCCCGGCGCTGTCGGGGCCGCCGGGCGCCGTGCCGAACGTGACCGATATCTCGATGCCCGGGTTCGATCGCTGCACGATCGCCAGCGCCGCGACGACGCGCACGCGCGTCTTCCTGTTCGCGAACTCGCCGTGCTCGATGTCGATGTCGATCGCCCGCAGCGCGTAGGCCGAGATCACCTTCTGGTAGGCCGCCGCGAGCGCATCTGGCGTCTTGCACGCGCTGCCGAGCTTCTTGCCACTCCAGCCGCCGAAGGACACGTCCACATCGCCGCCCGCCGCGCGGATCGCTTCGATCGCGGCCTGATCGACGCCGCCTTTCAGCGGGCGGGTGCCGTCCCACGCCGGTTCGCACTTGCCGTGCGAGAGCACAAACGCGAGCGTGATGTCTTCGATCCCGGTCGACCCCAGCACGCTCGCCGGCGGCTGTGGACTGCCCCAGCCGAGGTACTCGTACGGCGCCGCCAGCTCCACCGGCTGTTCGGTCGCCGCGTGCGCCAGCGCCGGCGAGGCGCCGAGCAGCCCGGCACACGCGAGCAGCGCAACCCCTGTTCTCAACCGCGCCCCCATCCGCAGTCAGGATAGCCGCGCGGTGCGCGAGCTCGAGCCGGTTGCGGCCCGAGCGGCCGTGATCGCTCGGGGCCTTGCGCGCGCCTTCGCAGGCGCGTTTGCAGGCTCGCCGGGACAGCGTCTGATAGACCCCGCGAGATGGGTGCCAGCGAGCAGCCGCCGTCCCCTCGCCGGTGGATCTCCCAGCGGCGCGCGGGCGTGATCGTGGCGGCGATCCTGCTGGCGGGGCTGCTCGCGTTCGCGCTGTCGCGACTCGGCCTGCACCGCATCGGCCACGCGCTCGTCACGGCGAGCCCCGGATGGGTGGCGCTGGCGTTCGTCTTGATGGCCAGCTCGCTCGTGCTGCGCTCGATCTCCTGGCACGAGGTGCTGCGCGCGGCGCTGCCCGACACGCAGATCCCGTGGATCGCAGTCACGCGCGCGACGATGATCGGCGTGATGGGCTCAGCTGTCGTGCCCGGCCGCGTCGGCGAGCCCGCGCGCGTCGTCGTGCTCACCCGCCGCCTCGACGGCGCCAGCCGCCGTCAGCTGCCGATCGTCGCCGGCACGGTCTTCTCGCAGACGCTGATCAACCTGCTCGCGCTGGCGATCCTCGCGGGGGTCACGTTCACGAGCGTGCCACTGCTCAGCGGGCACCCGGCCGGGATCGCGACGGCGATCGCGATCCCGCTGCTGATCTGCGCACTCGTCCTCGCCGGACCGCGCCTCTTGGGCATCGGCCAGCGCGCGCGCTGGCCGCGCGTGGCGAAGGGGGCACGTGCGCTCGCGGCGATCTTCGGTCTCGCGCGCCGCGGGCTCGTCGTGTTCGCCCGCCCGCGCTTCGGCATCCCCGCGATCGCCGCCCAGCTGGCGGCGTGGGCGCTTCAGTGGCTCTCCTGCTACGCGGTGCTGCTCGCCTTGGGGCTGACGCACAAGGCCGGGCTCGACGCCGCCGCGGCCGTGCTGTTGGCGGTCAACGTCTCTGCGATCCTGCCGGCAACGCCGTCGAACGTCGGCGTGTTCCAGGCGGCCTGCCTGGTCGTGCTCGCCGCCTACGGCGTCGGCGGCGGCCCCGGACTGGCCTACGGGATCATCCTGCAGGCCGTCGAGGTGCTGACGGCGCTCGCGCTCGGCGTGCCGGCGCTGCTCGCCGAGGGACTGACCTGGCGCGACATCCGCGCCGGCTCCGAGACCGAGCGCGTGCGCGTCGAGGAAGCCGCGCAGGACGCGGTGGATGCAGCCGAGGATGCGGCGAAGGACACGGCGCAGGCCGACCGCCCGCGCGAGCCGGGCGCGAGCTCAGCCGGCCAGCGCTCTGAGTGACTGGCGCAGCGAGCTGGTCGTCTGGAGCACGGCCGTCGGCTCATAGCCGCAGTGCGCCATGCAGTTTTCGCAGCGCGGGTCCTTGCCACGACCGTACTTGTCCCAGTCGGTCGTCTCGATCAGCTCTTTGTAGGTCTCCGTGTAGCCGTCGGCCATCAGATAGCACGGGCGCTGCCAGCCGAACAGCGAGTAGCTCGGGATGCCCCAGGCGGTGCAGTCGAATTCGGCCTTGCCCTCGAGGAAGTCGAGGAACAGCGGGCTGTGGTTCAGGCGCCACTTCTTGCGCCGGCCTTCGCCGAAGGCCTCCTTGAACAGCTTGCGCGTTTCGGTGACGCCGAGGAAGTGCTCCTGGTCGGGGGCTTTCTCATAGGCGTAGGCCGGCGAGATCATCATTTCGTCGACTTCGAGGTCGTCGTTGAGGAAGTCGAGCACCTCGCGCACCGTCTTCGGCGAGTCCTGCGTGAAGAACGTCGTGTTCGTCGTCACGCGGAAGCCGGCGGCCTTGGCGGCCTTGATCGCCGAGACGGCCTTCTCGAACACGCCCTCGCGCTCGACCGAGGCGTCGTGGCGCTCCTGCAGGCCGTCCATGTGCACCGCCCAGGAGAAGTACGGGCTCGGCTTGAAGTTCTCGAGCTTCTTCTCCAGCAGCAGCGCGTTCGTGCAGAGGTAGACGAACTTCTTTTTTTTGATCAGCTCGTCGGCGATCACGTGGATCTCCGGGTGGATCAGCGGCTCGCCGCCGGCGATCGAGACCATCGGCGCGCCGCTCTCTTCGATCGCGCCGATCGCCTGCTCGACGGGCATGCGGCGACGCAGCTCGTGCTCGGGGTGCTGGATCTTGCCGCAGCCCGAGCAGGCCAGGTTGCACTGGAACAGCGGCTCGAGCTCGACGATCAACGGGAACTTCTCGCGTTTGGCCAAGCGCTGGCGCATCAGGTACCAACCCATGCGCGTGCTCTGCCTGACTTTCGCCGCCATTGCTCGTACCTTAGCCCTCCGGGTCCCAGTCATGAACCGCAACGCCCGAAGCACGGCGCAAAGCCTGTGCCGCCTTCAGCGCTCCGCCCACTGCCTGCGGGCGAAACAGCTCGTGGCTGGGGCTGTCGAGCACGACGCGCACGACCGCGAACGGGCGCCCCGCGGCGCCCGCCGCGAGCCACGCCGACTCCATATCGACCGCCAGCGCGCCCGTCGCGCGAAGCTGCTCGCGGCGCTCGCCGGTGGCGATCTTGCCGACGCCCACGATCGGGCCTCGGCGCACGGTGAGGCCGGCGTCGAGCAGGGCGCCCGTGAGCCGTTCAGCCCCATGGCACTCGGCCCGCACCGGATCGTGGCCTTCGTCGGCCGTCGCGAGCACGTGCTCGGCGACGATCACTTCGCCCGGGCGCGACTGCGCGTCGAGGCCGCCGCAGAAGCCGAGCACGATCAGCCCGTGCCCCGGTTCGTCGCGCAGCCGCTCGGCTGCCGCCAGCGACTTCTCCGGCCCCATGCCGGTCTTGCGCACGCGCGCGCCGCGCGCCCCCGAGCGGATCAGCGCGTGCTCGAGCGCCAGCGGCGCCGCGACGAGCACATGTCGCCGACGCGTGGCCGGCTCGAGCGCGCTGCACGGCGTCTCGGCCCGCAAGCGAGGCAGAGCGCGCTCCGCGCCGCCGCGTGCCCGCTGAGCACGGCGCTCTCGAGCGTCGCCGGCCAGCCGGTGGCGGTCCAGCTGCCCGCCAGCGCGAGCCCCGCGATGCCGCTGTCCGGCCCCGGCCGCAGCGCCGCCGTGCCCGGCACGGCGCGGAATGTCGCCGCGTGCTCGCGCGTGGCCAGGAAGCGCTCGACCTTCGCCCCGCGCGCCCGCGGCAGCAGCTGCTCGATCGCCGGCAGATAGCGCTCGCGCAGCGCGTCGACGCTCATCTGCATCTCACGCTCGGCGCCCGACAGCGACACGGCCAGGTACTGGCAGCCGGGCGGCGCCCCCGCCGCGGCGCTGCGGTCGAACAGGTACTGCACTGGCGTGCCGACGCCGGCCGCGAACGGCTCCTCGCAGACGACGCGGTCATAGACGACGTGCAGGTTGACGATCGGCGAGCTGCCGAGACCGCGGATCCTCTGCTGCCTGCTCTGGCAGCAGCGACTCGATCAGCCCCGCGGCGCGGGCGTGCGGCAGCGCGACGATCACCGACTCGGCGCTGAGCCCGTCTCCCCCGGCATCGCCGCCCTCGACCTCGAAGCCACGCTCGGTGCGCCGCAGCTGCTGCGCGCGCCAGCCGAGACGGAACTCGACGCCGGCGTCGATCAGCGCCGCCTCGGCCGGATCGCCGATCGTCTCGGCCAGCGTGCCGACGTGAAAGCCGATGTCGGCTGCCTCGGCGCTCGCCAGCAGGCCCGTCTGGAAGACGAACGCCCCGAGCGCGAGCGAAGCCTCGGCGGCAGGGACGTTGAGCGTCGGCAGCGCGATCAGATCCCACAGCGCGGCGAGTGAGTGCTCGTTCTGGCCGAGGTCCGAGAGCCAGTCGCCGAGCGTGCGCGTGTCGAGCTCGGGATCGTCGAGGTCGAGTGCGGAGAGGGCGCGCGCGGCGAGCGCAGCGCTGAAGCGTTGCGTCGCTCCCAGGTGCGGATAGCGCGCCAGCGCGCCGGCCAGGTGAAGCGGCGGCGGCAGCGTCCCGCGGCGCAGCACGACCGTCGGCTTGCCGGGACTCATCACGGGTATCCGCAGGCGCTCCTGCACGGCGACGTGGCGCTCCGAGCCCAGCCGCTCGAGCAGCGCTCGGTAGGCCGTGCAGCAGCGCAGGAAGACATGCTGGCCGTTGTCGAGGTGCATGCCCTCGCGCTCGAAGGAGTAGGCCGCGCCGCCGAGGCGGCGCCTGACCTCGACGAGCGTCACGCGCGCGCCGGCGTCGGCGCAGTCGAGCGCCGACGCGATGCCCGCGAGGCCGCCGCCGATCACGACGACCCGTCGGTCGCTCATGCGCCTCTCCCGGCGAAGCTGCGCAGCGCGACGAGCAGCTTCTCCCCGCCCGAGAGCGACGTGCGTGAGCTGAGCGCAGCGGCCGGATCGGCCTCGATCCGCTGCAGCAGGCGGTGGTAGATCCCCGCCATCGCCGACACGCATGCGCCGCTGCGACGGTCCAGCAGCGGCACGAGCAGCAGCCCGCGGTCGAACCACTGCTGTGCGCGCTCCGCCTCGAAGCGCATCAGCTCGCTCAGCGACCCTCCCTGCTCGGCGGCCAGCGCCGCCAGGTGGCGCGCGGTCCGCGCCATCTCGCTCTCCCCATCGGCGACGGCGCCATCCTCGCCGCGGAGATCGACGCCGAAGCGCCGGAGATCTTCGGCGGGCAGATAGACGCGTCCGTTCTCGGCGTCCTCGCGCACGTCGCGCAGGATGTTGGTCAGCTGCAGCGCGACGCCGAGATCGTCGGCGAGGTGTTCGATCTGCGCCTGGTCGAGCTCGCCGCCGGCGACATGGCCGCGCCGGCCGCGCTTGGCGAAGATCGCCAGGCACACGCGCCCGATCGCGCCGGCGACGCGCCGGCAGTAGAGCACGAGCTCCTCGAAGCTCTCATAGCCGACGCCTTCGACGTCCATGCGCACGCCGTCGATCAGCTCGCCCAGCGCCCCTGCCGGCAGCGAGAAGCGCCTGTGCGCATCGGCCAGCGCGACGAGCACGGGGTCCTCTCCCGGCGCAGCGCCCGTCCGTTCGAGCTCGGCCAGCGCCGTGGCCGACTGCTCGAGCAGGCGCAGCTTCTGCTCGTGCGCCAGCTCGCCGTCGCCGATGTCGTCGATCCGCCGCGCGAACGCATAGGCCGCGCACATCGCGCGCCGGCGATCGCGCGCCAGCAGGCGAATGCCCCAGTAGAAGTTGGCGGCCTGCTCGCGCGTGATCGCCTCGCAGCGGTCATAGGCCTCGCTCGTGTCGATCGCGCTCGTCACGCGGGACGCTTCAGCAGGGTCGCCAGCAGCGCGCCCAGCCTGCGTACGCCCGAGGCTTTGGGGGCGCCCGCGAGCACGTCGTAGCCGGCGCGCTCGATCGCGTCGAACGCCGCCCGCCCGCCGGCGAGGAAGGCGGCGACGGCCAGCCGCTCGCGCCCGCGAAGCTCACCGATCAGCGGCGCGCCGTCGTCGAGCAGCCCGCGCCCACGCTCGACCTCGAACGCGAGCACCGCACGCAGCGGCCGCGAAGTGCGCGCCGCGCCGATCTGCTCGACGTCACAGCCGAAGCGCGCGAGGTCCTCGCGCTGGCAGATAGACGCGCCCGGCGGCATGGTCCTCGGCGACGTCCTGGCAGTGCTCGGCGAGTTGCAGCGCAGTGCAGATCGAGTCCGACAGCGCGACCCGCTCGGGCGTGGCGGCGCCGAACACGCCGAGCACGATCTCGCCGACCGGATCGGCCGAGAGCGCGCAGTAGCCGCGCAGCTGCTCCCAGGTCTCATAGCGCGAGACGCGCTGATCGGTGCGGTTGGCCTCGATCAGCCGCTGGAAGGGCTCGCGCGGGATCGCACACTCGCGCACGGTCTGTGAGAGGCGCTGCAGCAGCGGGTGCTCGGCGGTGCCGGCGTAGGCGCGCTCGAGCTCGCCTTCGAGCCAGTCGAGCGCCGCGAGCCGATCGCCGGGGGCGCTGTCGCCGAGCTCGTCGACGAGCCGCGCGAAGCCGTACACGGCAAGCAGGTGGGCGCGCACGCGGCGCGGCAGCACACGGCTTGCGACCGGGAAGTTCTCCCCCTCCGCGCGTGCCATCACCTCCCGCGCGCTCGGGGCCTGCGGCGCGGCGTCGGCCAGCAGCATCATCCGCGCAGTGGCGTCATTCCCGGCAGCGTCCGAGCGCCATGATCGGAAATGCGAGCCGGTAAAGGTGGTAGTTGATGTAGTAGTCGGACGGGAAGCCGGTGCCCGTGTACTGCGGCTCGTCCCAGCCGCCGTCGGCGCGCTGGGTCGCCACGAGCCAGCCGATCCCGCGCGCGATCGCCTCCGCGCAGCCCTTGCCGTGGCCGTCGCGCGCGGCGTGCAGCGCCAGCAGCGCCCAGGCCGTCTGCGAGGCCGTGCTAGGCCCTCGTCCGATCCACTCCTGCTCGTCGTAGGAGCGCGGGTCCTCGCCCCAGCCGCCGTCCTCGTTCTGGTGGGCCAGCAGCCAAGCGACGGCGCGCGCGATGCACGGCGCCGAGGGCTCGATCCCGGCCGCGATCAGCGCCGGCACGGCGGCGCCGGTGCCGTATACGTGGTTGACCCCCCAGCGCCCGAACCACGAGCCGCCGGGCTCCTGCTCCTCGATCAGCCAGGCGATGGCGCTCCGTGCGGCGGGCGTGTCGAGCATCCCCAGCGCGGCGAGCATCTCGAGCGAATGGGCGCTGACGTCGGCGCTCGGCTCGTCGATCACCTCGCCGAAGTCGAGGAACGGCAGCTCGCGCACGAGCGCACGTGTGTTCTCGGCATCGAACGCACCCCAGCCGCCGTTCGCGCTCTGCATACCCTGCAGCCAGCCGGCGGCACGCTCGACGGCGGCGTCGAGCTCGCGGCCGCCCTTGACCCGGCGCAGCGCGAGCACGACCTCGGCGGTGTCATCGACATCGGGGTAGTTGACGTTGTGGAACTCGAACGCCCAGCCGCCCGGTGCGAGCTTCGGGCGAGCGACGGCCCAGTCGCCGCAAACGGTGACCTCCTCGCCGAGCAGCCAGTCGGCGGCGCGCACGAGCGCCGGATGATCCTCGGGCAGGCCGGCGTCGCTGAGCGCGATCAGCGACAGCGCGGTGTCCCACACGGGCGACTGGCACGCTTCCAGGCGGCGGCTCGCGCCGGGCGGCGCGTCGACGCCACGACTGTCGTCGCGGTCCTCGACCATGAAGCGGTCGAGGCCCTCGAGGCCGCGCCGCATGACTGGGTGGTCGAGCGGATAGCCGCTCAGGCTCAGCGCGATCAGCGAGTAGACCCACGGAGGCTGGATGCCGCCCCAAGAGCCGTCGGCCTCCTGGCGGCGCACGATCCAGCGCTCGGCGCGGGCGATCGCCAGGCGCTGGAGTGGGCGGATCGGGTGGCGCTCGTAGAAGCGCGTGACCGAGTCGAGCAGACGCAGCGCGCGTGAGCGCTCGGCACGGGCGTCGGCACCGCCGGAGTCCAGCTCGGAGAGCTCGAACGGAAGCCGGCGTGCGGGTCGGTGCGCTTTGACGAGCGACAGCGCGACGATCGTCTGGCGCGCCCAGCAGGCGAAGTCGTAGACGTTCAGCGGCACCCACGACGGCAGCAGGATCACCTCGGGCGGCAGCGCCGGGACGCGGTCCCACGACCACAGCCCGAACAGCGCCAGCCACAGGTGCGTGAACACGCGCGCCCGCGCGACGCCGCCGTGGGCGCGGATCCACTCGGCCGCGATCCGCATGTGCGCATCCTCGGGCGAATCGCCGGCCAGGCGCAGCGCCCAGTAGGCCTCGATCGTCGTCGACAGGTCGCCGGGCCCGCCGTAGAAGTTCGTCCACGTGCCGTCGGCGCGCTGCTGGGAGCGGATCCAGGCGGCCGAGCGTTCGGTCTCCTCTGCGCTCCGCACGCCTAGGAACTCCCGCAGGAGCATGTCCTCGGCGTCCATCGTCACGTTCGTCTGCAGCTCTCCCTGCCACCAGCCGGCCTCGTCCTGGAGCGAGAGCAGGTGCTCGCAGGCCAGCTTCAGCGCAACCTCAGCCTCGTTCTGGACCTCGATGGTTGACGACGCCATGCAGGGAACCTAAATGTTTTGATCGGACGACGACATTTGCAGGCGCAACGAGCCCGTGCCCGCCGTCAACCGGGAGACGTGCGCGCCTCTGGGCACGAGCACCTCGGGGTGGGCGGGCGTGATCACGTGGCGGCGCAGATCCGCCTCAGACACGGTGCGAGGAATCGAGGATACGAAGCGATACACGATCAGCCCGTCGACGTTTCGCCGTTCGTGCAATCTGAAGCCGGGCGCAGGCGGGCTTGCGGCACCTTCGCGCAGCGGCGAGTAGCCCGTCTCGTCGATCTCGCTGACCGTCACGGCCCCGTGGCGAGAGAGATTTCGCAGGCGCATGCCGGAGAGGTAGTACTCCAGCGGAGCCGCGCCGAGCTCGACCGTCGTGAGCACACGCCCCGCACCGGTGGCCCCGGCCGAGCGGCTGGATGAGCCTTGCAGGACGTTGGCGCCCTGCGCCTGCGCGGGGGCTCGCAGGAGCCCGGCCACGTCGCGCCAGTTGCCGCGCTGCAGCCGCGGGCTCAGATCGACGTCGATCGTGATGGTCAGGAAGGCCGCCGCGCCGGCCGCGGCGAGCAGCCACCCGAGCGGACCGTCGATCGCGGCGAGCAGGATCGCGATCAGCACGCTCAGCGGGATCATCGCGCCGACGAGGTTGCGCGGCGCGAGGTAGTCGGCGCCGAAGGCGGCCAGCAGGATCGGCGCGAGCACGGCGAAGGCCGCGATCGAGCAGCTGATCCACGCGCCCTCGTGCGCCGAGCCGCCACGCACGGGCAGCGTCAGCAGCTTCCAGCAGCCGAGCAGCGCACCGGCGAGCAGCGGCAGCGCGACGAGCAGCTCGACGCCGTGGCCGAGCGGTCCGCCGGAGTAGCCGGTGAGGTAGTACTGCGGGATCGCCTGCAGGCGGCTGGAAAGCGCCCAGCGCCCGATCCACTGCGTGCCGTGACCGCCCTGGGCGGAGATCAGCGGCAGCAGCGCCAGGCCGACGAGCACGAGCGCGCCGATCGCCGCCGGCGACGCCCTGCGTGAGGCCCGCCCGCGCAACAGCCACAGCACCATCGGCACGAGCAGGAACACGGCGAAGTAGTGAGTCAGGAGCGCCAGCGCGCCGCTCAGCGCGAACGGGCCCGCGCGCCCGCGGGTGGGCTCGTGCAGCAGGCGCACGAAGCAGAGCATCGCCAGGGCCGCGAAGAACACGAACAGGCCGTAGGCGCGCGCCTCCTGCGAGTACCACACGAACAGCGGGTTGACCGCGACGAGCGCGGCACCGATCAAGGCCGCGCGGCGCCCGGACAGCTCGACGGCGATCGCCCACACGACGGGCACCGTGGCGATCCCGGCGAGCGCCGAGGGCAGCCGCAGCGCGAGCGCGCCGTCGCCGAGCAGGCGCACGTCGACCCAGGCCAGCAGGTACCACAGCGGCGGCGTGTTCTCGCTGTGCACGACCGATTTCAGCGTCGCGCCGAGCCCGGCGTGCAGCACGTGCACGGGCGTGAACGCCTCGTCGTACCAGAAGCTCTGCTCGGTCAGCGTAGCCAGGCGCAGCGCCGCCGCGAGCACGATCAGCGCCGCCAGCGGCCACCACGCCGGCAGACGGCGCTCGCCGGCGGCCGGCGCGGGTGCCTCGGCGGCCACGGCGCTCATCGCGGGCACGCCCGCTGCGCCTTGGTCGTGCCGAAGCAGGCGTAGCGGTAGTGGCGCAGGTCTTCGGCCTTCGCCGGCAGGTACCAGCCGCCGCGCGCCGCGCGGTAGCCGTGCACGACGGGGCCCGTCATCTGCAGGCAGATCTGCACGCGCTCTTTCGGCGGCCCCGGCACGGTGTTGCCGCAGACGACGTCGGTCGTCGTGTAGTGGTTGACGTCCTGTTCGGTCGAGACGTTCTTGTAGTCGTGGCCGGTGTAGGCGCGCCACGTGCGCAGGTCGGCGACGAGACGGTGGTTGGTGTGCGTGCCGAGCACCACGTCGTTGACCGTCGCGATCGCGAGCAGCAGGCCGAGCAGCAAAAGCGCGGCGTTCTCGACGCGCCGGCGTCGGCCGCCGCCGGGCGGCTCGCGGTCGAGCGGGCGAAGCCGCGGCGGCAGCCACCTCCATCCGGCCGCCGCGGCGCGCGGAGGTGTCGGGCTCGGCTGCGTCTCGCTCGGCTCGGCGCTCATGACACGGGGGCGAACAGAGGGGTCAGCTGATGGACGATGAACAGCGCCTGGATCGAGAGCGTGGCGACGAGCAGCCTGCGGTCGCGCGAGATCGCGGCGAGCGGCAGGGGCCAGAGGATGTACCAGGCCAGCAGCCACGTGCTGGTGACCGAGATCGCAAGCAGTGCCCAGCCGGACGCGGCGACCCAGTCGTAGCCGCGCCAGGTGCGCCACAGCAGGTGCAGCACGATCGCGACGAGCGCCACCTTCAACAGGTCGTGGTCGATCGGGAACACGCCGGGCTTGCCGAACAGGTGGGCGATCTCCGTCGCGAAGCTGTCGCTGGAGACGAGCGCGGCGTCGCGGTTGAGCGCCGCCACGATGTTGACGCCATCGATGCCGAACACGGCATACGCGAGCACGACCCCCAGCGCGAGCGCGCCGAGCGCGCCGAGGATCTGCGCGCGGCTGCGCCGGGCGAGGATCATGAACGGCAGCAGCGCCGCGACGGTCGCCTTGACGAGCGCTCCGACGACGACGGTCGCCGCCGCCGAGGCGTCGTGGCGCGCGAACGTGAGCGCCACGGCGGCCATCATCAGCGCCATCATGATCAGGTCGTTGTGGGCACCGCCAAGCGCGTAGATCACGTACAGCGGGTTGGCCCCGACGAGCAGGATCGCGCCTACCGGGTCGCGCCCTCGCGCCAGCGCGCAGCGCCAGGTGAGCACGAGCGTGGCGGCGCTTGCGAGCATCGCCAGCACCTTCATCCCCCACACGGCGCCGGTCACGCCGAGCAGCCCGAACGGGTAGGAGATCAGCGTGTAGATCGGGCCATAGGCGGTATCGGTCTTCTTCCAGCTCTGGCCGATGTAGTGATAGACGGGGTCGTGCACGATCGAGATCGGCCCGTGCGTGTAGGGATTGAGCCCGTGTTCGACGCCCATACGGGCATACGCGATGTAGCTGAAGACGTCGGTCGAGAGCAGGATCGGCCCGACGAACACGATCGCGTGCAGCGCCGCGATCAGCGCGATCGCCCAGCGTTTGCTCACCGAGCGCGCGAGCAACATCAGCCCGGCGTAGCCGGCCGAGAAGGCCAGCACGGCGATCAGGAAGACGCGGTAGCCGAGGCGCTCGCCGATGGCCTGCAGCCAGCCCGCCAGTTCGGGCGACTTCGGAATCAGGATCGAGTGCCCGAGCGAGCCGTCGATCACGATCTCGGCCGTCGCGGCGAGGATCAGCAGCGCGCAGGCGGCGGCCAGCGCCGGCGCCCACTGCGTGGCGCGTGCGCGGGCTAGCGGTAGTTCGCTCTGCGCGGCGACGTTCACGACGCCGCGCAGCTCACAAGGCGGTCCAGACGGTCTTCGTCTCCAGGTAGGCGTCCAAGCCGTCGTGCCCGTGCTCGCGCCCGATCCCGGACGCCTTGAAGCCGCCGAACGGCGCGGGCGGCTCGACATTGCCCCACGTGTTGACGTAGACCGAGCCTGCGCGCAACATCGAGGCCAGCTTGTGGGCGCTCGAGAGGTCGCGCGTCCAGACGCCCGCGGCGAGGCCGTACTCGCCCTCGTTCGCGCGCTTGGCGACCTCCTCGAGCGAGTCATACGGCGATGCCACGAGCACCGGCCCGAAGATCTCCTCGCGCGCGATCTTCAGCTCGTCGGAGGTCGTGCTGAACAGCGTCGGCGAGACGAAGTAGCCGCCGCTGTCGGCGAGCGTGGTCTCGCCGCCGGCGAGCAGCTCGGCGCCCTCCTGCTTGCCGGAGTCGATGTAGCCCATCACGCGGTCGCGCTGCTCGGCCGAGACGAGCGGGCCGAGCTGGGTGTCGGGGTCCAGGCCCGGCCCGAGCTTGGCCGAGTTGGCGGCCTCGGCGAGCGCGCCCATCACCTGCTCGAAGCTCTCGGCCGGCACGAACAGGCGCGAGCCGGCGTTGCAGGCCTGCCCGGAGTTGAAGTAGATGCCCTGGAAGGAGCCCTTGATCGCCGCCTCGATGTCGGCGTCTGGAAGCATGATGTTGGGCGACTTGCCGCCGAGCTCGAGCGTCACGCGCTTGAGCGCGCGGCCGGCCTTGGCGCCGATCTCGCGGCCCACCGCCGTGGAGCCGGTGAAGGCGATCTTGTCGACGCCGGGGCTGTCGACGAGCGCCGCGCCGGTCGAGCCGTCGCCGGTGATCACGTTGATCACGCCCGGCGGGAAGCCGACCTCGAGCGCCAGCTCGCCGATCCGCAGCGCGCTCAGCGGTGTCTGCTCGGCGGGCTTGAGCACGGTCGTGCAGCCCGCCGCGAGCGCCGGCCCGAGCTTCCAGGAGGCCATCAGCATGGGGAAGTTCCACGGCACGATCTGCCCGCACACGCCGACCGGCTCGCGGCGGGTGTAGCAGAGCATGTTCGGCGCCGTCACCGGCAGCACGCCGCCCTCGATCTTCGTCGGCCAGCCCGCGAAGTAGCGCAGGTGGGCGGCCGAGCCGCGCACGTCGACGTACTTGGCCAGGCCGACCGGCTTGCCGTTGTCGAGCGACTCGAGCTCGGCGAGCTCCTGGTCGTGGTCTTCGATCGCCTGCGCCAGCGCGTGCATCAGCTGCTCGCGCCCGGTCGCCGGCATGCTCGCCCAGGGTCCTGACTCGAGCGCCTCGCGCGCGGCGCGCACGGCGCGCTCGACATCCTCGGCACCCGCCTGCGCGACGGTCGCGATCTCGCGCCCGCTCGAGGGTCGAGCGTGGCGAACGTGGCGCCGTCGGCGGCATCCAGGCGCTGCTCGCCGATCAAGAGCTGCTGCGGGCGTGAGAGGAACTTGCGCGCGGCGGCGCCGAGCGCGGCGGGCAGTGCGGCGGCTGTGTCGGCGGCGGCGGTCATGGCGGCTCCTTGTGCGCGACTCTACGGTTGTGCGCGGCGCGCGGTCGTTCGCGGCTACGGTTGCAGGACGATCTTAAGCGCCTCGCGGCGGTCGTACAGAGCGTACGCCTCGGGTGCATCGTCGAGGCTCATGTGGTGCGTGACGAGCGGGCCTGGGTCCAGGCGGCCGCTGGACATCAGCTCGAGCACCCGGTCGACGTGCCCGATCACGTTGGCGTGGCCCGAGCGCATGTTCATGGCCTTGATCCAGAACAGCCCCATGTGCACCTCGCAGCGCTCGGCGTAGACGCCGATCGCCTGCACCGTGCCGCACTTGCGTGTGAGACGGATCGCCAGCTCCAGCGCGCGCGGGTCGCCGACGGCGTCGATGCAGGCGTCGACGCCGCGGCCCTCGGTCGCGGCTCGTGCGGCGGCGCGCGGGTCCTGCTCGGTCAGGTGCACCGGCTCGGCGCCGAAGGACTCGGCCATCGCCAGTCGCTCGGGCACGGTGTCGACCGCGATCACGTGCGCGGCGCCCATCGCGAAGGCAGCCTGCACGGCGCACAGCCCGACCGGACCGAGGCCGAGCACGGCCGCCGTGTCGCCTGGCTGCAGGCCGCTTTCGGCGGCCGCGTGGTAGCCGGTCCCCATCACGTCGCCGGCGAACAGCGCGACGTCGTCGCTCATCCCCTCGGGCACCTTGCGCAGCACGAGGTCGGCGCTCGGCACGAGCGCCTGCTCGGCCTGCGTGCCCTGCAGCGAGCCGAGCGCCGCGCCGTGACCGAACGTGCGCGAGGAGTCGCACTTGTGAAACAGCCCGCGCTCACAGAAGAAGCAGTGCCCGCAGGCACTCTGAAAGCAGCCGAGCACGCGATCGCCGACGGCGACGCTGCGAACCTCCTCGCCGATCGCCGTGACCGTGCCTACGTACTCGTGCCCGATCGTGAAGCCCGGTTCGATCTTCACGCGGCCGTGGTAGATGTGGAGGTCCGAGCCGCACACGCCGCTGGCCTCGATCCGCACGATCGCGTCGGTCGGCTCGGCGAGCTCGGGCTCGGGAACGTCCTCGACGCGCACCACTTCGGGCGCCTGGAAGGTGACGGCACGCATCGGCGCCCACCCTAGAGGAAAGGGCGCATATGCTGCGCAGATGTCCACACCGTCGAAGGCCGTGCTGATCACGGGCTGCTCATCCGGGATCGGCCGCGCCACGGCGCTGCGCCTGGCCGGCGCGGGCTGGACGGTCTACGCGACGGCGCGCCGCCCGGAGACGCTCACGGAGCTGGAGGCAGCCGGCTGCCGCACGCTCGCCCTCGACGTCACCGACGAGCAGTCGATGCAAGCGGCCGTGGCCGAGATCGAGCGTGCCGAGAGCGCCGTCGGGGTGCTGATCAACAACGCCGGCTACAGCCAGAGCGGGGCGATCGAGACGGTGCCGCTCGAGGCCGTGCGCCGGCAGTTCGAGACCAACGTGTTCGGCCTCGTTCGCCTCACGCAGCTCGTGCTGCCGAAGATGCGCGCCCAGCGCTGGGGAAAGGTCGTCAACATCGGCTCGATGGGCGGACGCCTGTCGTTTCCCGGCGGCGGCCACTACCACGCGACCAAGCACGCACTGGAGGCGATCTCAGACGCGCTGCGCTTCGAGCTGCGCGGCTTCGGCATCGACGTGATCCTGCTCGAGCCCGGGCTGATCACGACCGAGTTCGGCGAGGCCGCCACGGCGAGCATGGCCGACGTCGAGCTGACCGGCGACGATCCCTATGCGAAGTTCAACACGACCGTCGGCGCCGTCACCAAAGCCGCCTACGACGGCCCTCTGAAGATGTTCGGTGGCGGCCCCGACCGGGTCGCCAAGGTGATCGAGCGCGCGATCAAGCGCCGTCACCCACCGGCGCGCATCACGATCACGCCGTCGGCCAAGGTCACGCTCGGCATGCGCCGCCTGATGCCCGACCGCCTCTGGGACGCCGCCATGCGCGCCCAGTTTCCACAACCCCGCTGAGCCTTCGCCGGCATGCGGCGCCGGACGCCCGATCTCGAACCCCTGCGCGTAATCGACGCCGTACTCGCGCAGCAGCTCGAGCGTCGCCCGATCGCCGACGAACTCGGCGATCGTCTGCTGGCCCATCTCGCGCACGAGCCCTACGAGCGCCTTGACGACGAGTTGATCGTGCGCTGAGCCGGGCAGCCCGCGGATGAAGTCGCCGTCGATCTTCAGGTAGCTGAACGGCAGGTGCTTGAGGTAGTGGAAGGAGCCGAAGCCGGCGCCGAAGTCGTCGAGCGCGACGGCGCAGCCGAGCGCCTGCACGCCGGCGCAGAACTCGGCGGCACGGGGCATGTCGGAGATCGAGGCGGTCTCGGTGACCTCGACGACCAGGCGGCGCGGATCGACGCCGTGGCGCTCGAGCGCATGCTCGATCTGCCCGAGCATGTCGGGATCGGTCACGGACAGCGCGGAGAGGTTCATCGCGACGCTCGTCGAGGACCCGGCGAGCAGCGCGACGACCTTCTCGAGCACCATCCGGTCGATCGCGCGGATCAGGCCGTAGCGCTCTGCCGCCGGCAGGAAGCTCGCCGGGCCGATCACGCCGCCGCCGGGCTCGTCGGCCAGGCGTACAAGCGCCTCGTGGTGAGAGACGCGTCCGTCGGCGAGCGAGACGATCGGCTGGTAGTGCAGCACGAACAGGTCCTCGTCAAGCGCCCGGCGCAGGCGCGCTAGCCACGGTCGGCGCTGCAGCCCGGCCGGCGAGCAGATCCGCTCGGCCCCCGGCTGCGGCACGGCCATGCCGCGGTAGCGCTGCTGGGCCGGCCGTGCCGGCTCGCGCATCAACATGCGCGACTTGGCCAGGGCGATCGTCGAGCTCCGCATCAGGCCGAGGTTTTCGACGGTGCCGCGGCGCGTCCCCTGCGGCTGACAGCGGACGCCCGCGCGCTCGCCCGCGCATCCGCCGGCGCTCAGGCTCGCACGTGCGGCTCATAAGGGCGCCTGGCGCGCTCGGAGACGACCAGCAGCAGCGCCAGCAGCACGAAGTTCATCACCACCGAGGATCCGCCGTAGGCGACGAACGGCAGCGTCACGCCGGTCAGCGGAATCACACGCGTGACACCGCCGACGATCACGAACACCTGCATCGCCACGACGAACGACAGGCCGGTGGCGAGCAGCTTCGAGAAGGAGTCGCGCGCGAGCGCCGCCGTCTTCAGCCCGCGTGCGACGAACAGCAGGTAGACGAGCAGCAGGCCCGCCGCCCCGGCCAGGCCGAGCTCGTTGGTGATCACCGCGTAGATCGTGTCGCTTTCGGGCACCGGCAGGATCGGTCCGCGGCCGTGGGGCAGGCGCAGCAGCGACTGGTCGAAGCCAGTCCCGAGCAGGCCGCCGTCGGCCTGCGCGAACAGCGATTGGGCGAGCTGGTAGCTGCCGCCGGCCGGCTTGTTCGTAGAGCGCCGGGTCGAAGGGGTGTTCCCAGGCGAGCACGCGCGAGTGCACGTGGCTGACGTGTCCGGCGACGAACCAGGCGCCGAGCGCGAACAGCACGAGGCCGATGAAGCGGGAACGAGAAGCGCCCGGTGGCGACGTAGAGCAGGGCGAGGAAGGCGCCGTAGAACATCAGCGAGGTGCCGAGCTCGCGCGTCAGCAGCAGCGTGCCCATCGCGGCGCCCCACACGATCAGCATCGGCCCGAACTGCTTCATCGGCGGGATCGTCAGACCGAGCACGCGCCGGCCGGCCGTGACCAGCACCTGGCGGTTGTCGCGCAGGTAGCTGGCGAGGAACACGACGATCGCGATCTTGGCGAGCTCAGACGGCTGGAAGGAGATCGCAGCCGATGTGGATGTCCAGGTAGGCGCCGTTGACCTGCGCGCCGATTCCGGGTAGGCGCGGCAGGATCGTCATGCCGATGCCGACGGCGGCGATCGTGTAGCGATAGCGCTCGAGCACGCTCACGCCGCGCCCGCGCAGGGCGATGATCGTGGCGGCGAACAGCACGAGCCCGACGACCATCCACTGCGCCTGCTGGCGCGCGAGCACGGGATCGATCCGGTAGACCATCACGATGCCGACGCTCGCGAGCACGGCGGCGAGCGGGAACAGGTAGGGGTCGGCGTGCGGCAGCGCGAAGCGGATCACGAGGTGGGCGGCCAGGCACAGCCCGAGGAACAGCGCCCCGTAGGTCAGCGAGACCGTCGAGGCATGGTTCAGCGTCAGGTTGGTTTCCGCCCCCGGCGCGATGTCTTCGGCCTGGATGAAGATCGCGGTGAAGCCGGCGATCACCAGCAACGCCGAGGGCACGAGGCCCAAGAGCTCGCGGTTTCTGGCGCTCAGCACTCACGCGAGCGTACCGTCAGATGCGGCGCAGGCACGCCGCACGGCTCGCTACCCTACGGCGAACGTGCGCGCCGACGGGGGGTTGGTGCACGTCTCGATCCCGTTATGAGCTGCCGCCTGGTGACATCCCATGGATGAACGCGCCCCGTCGCTGGCCTGGGGCATGTGGAAGCGATTTCTCGTCGCGGCGATCCTGATCGCTGGGCTGGCGGGCGGTGCGACGGCGACGATCGCGCTGAACGAAGTCGAAAGCGTCGGCGGCGAATTCTTCAAACCTGAAAACACGGTCAAAGTCAAAGAAGGCCTGATCAAGTACACCGGCGGCCCGCAGACCTTTCTCGATACTCGGCTCCGACCGCCGCCCGAAATCCAAGGATGCACTAGACCGCACCGACCCGCCGCACAGCGACACGATGTTGCTCGTCCGCTTCGACCCGAGCCAGGGCCAGACCTCGGTGATGTCGATTCCGCGCGACCTGCTCGTCAACATCAAAAGCTCCAAAGGCGAGTACTACCCGCAGGAAAAGATCAACGCTGCCTACACCTACGGCGCGAGGCTCGGCGGAGTCAAAGGCTCGATGGAACTCGCCGCGGAAACGATCGAGAAAGAAGTCTTCCCGGGCCTCGTGATCAACGGCATCGTCGACGTCAACTTCGCCAGCTTCATCAAGATCGTCGACACGCTCGGCTGCGTGTACGTGAACGTCGATCACCGCTACCTGCACATCAACGGCGAAGGCGGCGAACTGTATTCCGAAATCAACCTGCAGCCGGGCTACCAGAAGCTCTGCTACAACAACGCGCTCAGCTACGTGCGCTACCGTCACGGCGACTCGGACTTCGTGCGCGTCGCGCGCCAGCAGGACTTCCTCCGTGCGCTGCGCGAGCAGGTCTCCGCAGAAAATCTGCTCAAACAGCTCCGGCACGTGGCCCACGTCGTGGGCAAGGCGATCGTCACGGCCGGCTTCAGCGCGTCGGCCGAACGCGTGCTCGAACTCGCCAAGCTGATCGGCTTCTCCCAGGGCAAGCCGCTGCGCCAGGTCAAGTTCCGCGCCACGAGCACCAACTTCCCGCTGAAGGGCGGCTCCTACGTCACGAGCACCAAAGGGCTCGAGCAGGCGACGCTCCGGGACTTCCTCAGCGGAGATGAAAAAGTCGCCGAGCCGAAGCCAAGCCCGCCGCATCGCAGCAGCCACGGGGCGCACGGCCACAAGCACGCCCACCACGCCTCCGCCCCGTCCTCGGCCTCGCTCGGACTCGCCTCGACGCCGACCTCGGGCGATGAGGAACTGGCCAAGGAGACGATCGACATGCCGCTGCAAGTGCTCTACCCGAGCCTGCAGACGGCCGCGGCCGAAGCGCAGCCGACGCGCGCCTACGACCTGCGCGACAAGGGTGGGCGCCTGCGCCACGCCTACGTGGCCGTCTTCAAAGAGAACACGCTCGGCGGCTACTACGACTTCGAGGGCACCGACTGGCCCAAGCCGCCGCTGATCGCCCATCCCAACCAGCAGCGAAAAATCGCGCACAAGACCTACATGCTGTTCACCGACGGCAGCCACATCCACGTGATCGCATGGCGGCAGGGCAAGATGCTCTACTGGATCACGAACACGCTGCTCGAGGATCTCTCCAACGAACAGATGCTCGCTATCGCGCGCTCAGCAAAGCCCTTGCACTAGACGAACGCCGAGCGCCGCGGGGCGGCCGTCCTCGGTCGCCTATGTGCAGAGCTTCCTAAAGACGGCCGGCGGCGCGGGCCTGATCGAGCGCGGCGTTGACGAGCGCGTCGGCCTCGGCGTTCTGCGCGCGCGGGACGGTGCGGATCGACCAGTGCGCAAAGCGCGCGACGGACGCCAGCGCCTCGCCGTGAAGCGACTTGAGCGCGGCGTTCTTGACCTTGTACTGGCCGAGCACCTGCTTGGCGATCAGCTCGGAGTCGCCGACCACCTCGACCTCGTCGGCGCCCAGCTCGCGCGCCTGCTCGAGCCCGAGCAACAGCGCGCGGTACTCGGCGACGTTGTTCGTCGTGGCTCCCAGCAACTGCGCGTGCTCGCCGAGCGTCTCGCCGTCGGGCGTCGAGATCACGCAGGCCGCAGCCGCCGGACCGGGGTTGCCGCGAGCGCCGCCGTCGACATGCACCACCACCTTCATCGGCGTGAAGTATGCAGTCCGACTAGGCGGTCGCTCGCGCGAGCGGCGGCAGATCGCCCGGTACACGGGCACGCCTGCGGTCGCGCACGATGCGGCGCTGCGACTCCGCACCGGCCTCGGACGTCGCGACGGAGCGCCCACGACGGGCGCGCCGGTCGAACTCGCGACGGTCGACGATCACGGTGACGTTGTCGTCGTTCTCGTAGTACGAGACGAGCTTTGGATACAGCTCGTCGGCCAGAGGCCTGGGTACGACGCAGAAGATCATGCTGCGGGGATGTTACTCCTAGCTTCCGGATAATCAACCCTTGCACCGCCGTGCGAATGGGCGCCGCGAGTTAGATCAGCGCGAGCCGGCCGCGATCGTCGGCGAGCGCGTTGGCCAGGCGATCGTCGGGGCCGAGTTCAGAGAGCTCCGTGCCCTGCGCGATCGCCCGGGCCTGCAGTCCCTGCAGGTCGTCGAGATCGACCTCGTAGGTGTACCAGCAGAGCTCCCAGGCGAGCACGATCACGACCGAGCTGGCCACGGCCTCACCTGCGCGAACTGTCACCTCGGGGGCTCCCAGCGAGCGCGTCAGGCTCGCCACCCGGCGAGGGTACTCGCCGGCGTTGAACACGTCCACTGCTTGCTGCAGCGGGCCGTCGGCACGCGCGCGCACCGGAGCCGCGCGCTGCTCCCCACCGATCTGCTCGCCGCCATGGAGCTCGTCCTGCGAGAGCGCCACGGCGCCGGGCAGACCAGGCGCCGCCGCCCCGGCGACCCCGCCGTCGAGGAAGTCATATGGCTCTGCATCCTGCCCGTACGGCCCAGCCGCTCCAACCGCACCCTCCGCCCCGGCCCGCCGCGTCTGGCGCAGGCGCCCGAACAGAGCCCGCCGGCGGCCATTGCGCAACGGCGCTTCGCCCAGTTGGGGTTGCGCCGAGCCGCGCTTCCATCCTTGATGGGCGGCGCGCGGCGCGCACAGCTCGCAGACGATGCGCGGCTCGCCGGCCGCCAGGAACGTGTCCGGCTGCTCGCCGCGCAGCAGGCGCCGTTCGCACACGTCGCAGGCGACGTCCGGCTGCGAGGTGACGATCGATCTCGTGCTCATAGGCTGAGCAGCGTAGCGGTCGCCGACGCCTTTTGGCCGGCGCGCCGGTCAATTCGCGTTATGCGTGCGCCGCCGCGCGCTCCTCGCCCGCCTGCGAGACCAGCTTCTGCGCGAGCTGCCCGGGCACCTCCTCGTAGCGCAGGAACTCGAGCGTGTAGTCGCCCTGTCCGCCGGTGATCGAGCGCAGGTCGGGCGCATAGGCGAGCACCTCGGACATCGGCACCTCGGCCCTGATCTCGGTCATCGCGCCGACCGGCTCCATCCCCAGCGGGTGCCCGCGGCGGCTGTTCAGATCGCCGATCACATCGCCGACATAGGCCTCCGGCACCGACAGCGTCACGCGCATGATCGGCTCCAGCAGCACCGGCTCGGCCAGCTCGAGCGCCTGTTTCATCGCCTGCGTGCCCGCCAGCTTGAAGGCGATCTCCGAGGAGTCGACGGAGTGGTGCGAGCCGTCGACGAGGCGTACGCGTACGCCCTTCACCGGATAGCCCGCCAGCACGCCCGACTGCATCGCGTCGCGCACGCCCTTCTCGACGGCCGGGATGAACGAGTGCGGGATCACCCCGCCCTTGATCTTGTCCTCGAACTCGAACTCCTGCCCGATCTCGAGCGGCTCGATCTCGATGTGGCACTCGCCGAACTGCCCGCGACCGCCGGACTGCTTCTTGTGCTTGCCGTGCGCCCTGGCCACGCCGCGAATCGTCTCCTGGTAGGGCACGCGCGGCGGCTGCAGGCTGACCTCGACGCCGAAGCGGTCGCGCAGACGATCGACGATCACTTCGACGTGCACCTGAGAGAGGCCCGCCACGATCTGCTCCCCCGTCTGCGGGTCGCGGTGCAGGTCGATCGTCGGGTCCTCCTCCTGCAAGCGGTGCAGCGAGGTGAACACCTTCTCCTCATCGCCCCTGCTCTTGGGCTCGATCGCGAACGCCATCACCGGCGCGGGCAGCTTCAGGCGGGGCATCTCGATCGGCTCGTCGCGGGCCGCCAGCCAATCGCCGGCGCGAGTCTCCTTGAGCTTGGCGACCGCGCCGATGTCCCCGGGCCCGAACTCGCCGACGTGGCGCACCTCCTTGCCGGCGAACACGATCAGCTGCCCGATCCGCTCCTTGGCGTGTGCGCGCGTGTTGAGCACGTGGCTGTCCGCCGACATCACGCCCTGGTAGACACGCAGCAGGTTGATGCGCCCGGCGAACGGGTCCGCACGGGTCTTGAACACGTATGCGAACAGCTCGCCCTGCTCGCTCGCCTGCAGCTCGATCTCGCCGACCCGCAGCGCGCCGTGCTTGACCGGCGAGGGCAGATCCTCGACGATCGCATCCAACAGGCGCGAGGTGCCGAGGTTGCGCGTCGCCACGCCGCACACCACCGGGAAGATCTTGCCGTGGTTGGTGCCCTCCTTCAGCGCGTCGACGATCTCCTGGTGTGAGATCTCCTCGCCTTCCAGGTAGCGCTCCATCAGCACGTCGGAGACTTCGCAGACCTCGTCCATCAGCTTCTCGCGGAACTCGTCCGCTCGCTCGGCCTCGGCCTCGGGGATCGGGATCTCGCTCCAGCCTGCACGCTCGGCCGAGTCCTGGCGGTAGGCCTTCATGTCAACCAGGTCGATCACGCCCTGCACGTCCTGCTCTGAGCCGATCGGTATCTCCGTCGCCACCGCGTGCGGGCCGAACGAGCGCTTGATCTGCTCGAGCGCGCGGAAGAAGTCGGCGCGCTCGCGGTCGAGCATGTTCACGTAGAGCATCCGCGCGATGTCAAGCTCGGCCGCGCGCACCCACAGACGGCTGGTCGAGACCTCGACGCCCATCACGGCGTTGACCACGAACACCGCCGACTCGCACACGCGCAGCGCTCCGAGCGCGTCGGCGACGAAGCTCGGCTCGCCCGGCGTGTCGAGCAGGTTGATCTTGCGCTCGCGCCATCGAAAAGAGCTGAGCGCCGCCGAGATCGACATCTGCCGCGACTGCTCGTCGGGGTCGGCGTCCGACACAGTGCTTCCGTCGGGGACCGAGCCGAGCCGGGCCGTCACGCCGGCCTCGAACAGCAGCGCCTCGTGCAGCGAGGTCTTGCCCGCGCCGCGATGGCCGACAAGGGCGACGTTGCGAATCCGGTCCGCCGGCAGGCGGTCTCCCATGGGTCGCATGCGATCTCCTCTCTAGCTGTGAGATCACCATACCGCCGGGCGGCGGCTCGCGCCAGCGGCTCAGTCGAGCCCGAACCAGCGCGCGCGGCGGCTGGAGCCGAACTCATCCTTCTCGGCGACCAGCGTGCTCGAGGGCTCCTGGTAGGCGCCGGTGGGCTGGGGCCCTGAGAAGAAGTCGACATCGACGCGACCGACGCGACCGGAGCCGAACTCGATGTAGCAGGAGCCGCGCCCGTCATAGCCCTCGGGCTGCTCGCCGCGCTGCTCCTCGGCGATCAGCTGATTGGCCACCACGCGCGCCGCGCCCTCGGCGAACACCCCCGCTTTCGGCACGCCGACCTGTGCGACGTCGCCGATCGCGTATACGTCCGGATAGCGCGTTCGCAACGTGCGCGGCTCGACCGGTATGTAGGGCTCGTCCCCGGTCAGGCCGCCGGCGATCACGACCTCGGCGGCGCGGTGCCTGGGCACCCCCAGGAACAGGTCGTAGGGGAGCTCCTCGCCGTCCTCGTACACGACCACGCCGCGACCGCCGTCGAGCGAGGCGATACGACGGCCAGGCAGGAACTCGATGTCGCGCTCGGCGAATGCCCCGAGGAGCGCGCGCGATGTCTCCGGCGAGGGCGGCACGGGGCTGGGAAGCGGGATCGTGAACGTGATCCGGCAACGATCGCGTACGCCGCGCGCCGTGAGCTGGTCGTGCAAGAGCAATGCGGCCTCGCTCGGCGCCGGCGGGCACTTGAAGGGCGCGCCACACACGCCGATCACCACGCGGCCGCCCGTGAGGTTCGGCAGCACGCCGGCCAGCCGTTCGGCACCAGCCACCGAGTAGAACTCGTTGCCGGCCTCGAGCAGGCCCGGGGTCGCGTCGTAGTCGTAGTCGGCGCCGAGTGCGATCACGAGCACGTCCGCCTCATGCGTCTCTACGTCGGTGGTCACCCGGCGCGCCTGGGGATCGATCGCCGTCACCGTCTGGCGCAGCAGGCGCACGCCCGGTTTGGTCAGCTCGGCGTAGGGCACGCGCACCGCCTCGGCACTCTTGCGCCCGAACATGATGTCCAGCTTGGAGAAGCCGAACACGAACGAATCGCCCTTGTCGATCAGCGTCACTTCGGCCCGCTCGCCGAGCTTCTCGGACAGCATCGTCGAGAGCTCGAGCCCGCCGAACCCGGCCCCCAGAATGAGAATGCGGCGCGCCATCGAGCGCGATCCTATGCGACCGCAGCGGCGAGTGGATGCTGCCGATACCCGTAGAAGCCCGCAGCCGGACCTGCGGCGAAACCCGCTTACAGCGCCCCGTGGGGCGGCCTAGGCTCGAACTGAATCGATCTTCGTACATCGACACCAACCCAGGGGGTGAGGACATGAGCTACCAGGAACCGAAGCGCCCAACCGAGGCAAAGGACCAGCGGCAGTTCGATGAGGCTGTCAACAACAAAGGCAAGGTCGTGCTCGAGTGGTTCGCAGGCGTCGGCATCCTGGCGGCCGTGCTGATGTCGGCCGTCGCGCTGATCCAGAGCGGCGAACGCAAGGAAGTCGTCACGGTGAGCGCGAACGCGACGCCGGCGACGAGTGCGACGAGCACCCCCGCGACGAGCCCGCACTGGCACCGGTGTCGCTGAAGATCATCGGCGGCTACAAGCCCGGCCCCGACGGCAAGAAGCACGACGCCTTCACGACGACCGAATTCGCCGTGCACGTCGGCCAGCCGTTGACGCTGAAGATCGACAACACCGACGACGTGCCGCACAGCATCACCTCACCGGTGGCGGGCGTGAACATCACGGTCCAGCCGGGCGTTCACGAATACACGATGACCGTCAACGAAAAGGGTCGCTTCCAGTGGTTCTGCGTGATCCCGTGCGACACCGACGCAAAAGGGTGGGCGATGGAACACGCCGGCTTCATGGCCGGCTACATCACCGCCACGTAACCGCCGGCGCGCGAGCGCCACACAACTTGCTGCTCCCGTCTGACGCCCCGGAACCCCGGGGCGTCAGTCGTCGAAGGACTCCTCCTGCATGCGCGAGCGCAGCCGCAGCACGGCCTTCGTGTGCATCTGCGAGACGCGCGACTCGGTCACGCCGAGCACCTCGCCGATCTCGCGCAGCGTCAGGTTCTCGTAGTAGTAGAGCGCGATCACGAGCTTCTCGCGCTCGGGCAGCTTGGCGATCGAGTCGGCGATGCGGTCCTTCAGATCGCCCACATCGAGCGAGCGGGCCGGGTCGGGCGCGTTCGGGGTCCTCGATCGTGTCCATCAGCGAGACCTGGTCGCCGCTCAAGTCCGACACGCTCCACAGCTCGTCCAGGGCGACCATCGAGGAGTGCGAGATCGCCAGCAGCGACTCGTTCAGTTCGTCGACGGTGATGCCGATCTCGTCGGCGATCTCCTGGTCGGTCGGCGCCCGCTGCAGCGTGTTCTCGAGCTTCGCGTTCGCACGCTCCACCTCACGCGCCCGCGCACGCACACTGCGCGGAACCCAGTCCATCGAGCGCAGCTCGTCGATGATCGCGCCCTTGATGCGCATGATCGCGTACGTCTCGAACTTGATGTCGCGCGACAGGTCGAAGCGCTCGATCGCCGAGATCAGGCCGACCAGGCCGTAGGAGATCAGGTCGGCCTCCTCGACATGCGGCGGCAAGCCGGCCGCGGTGCGCCCGGCTACGTACTTGACCAGCGGCGAGTAGGCGACGACAAGCCGCTCACGGACCTTGTTGTCGCCGTCGGACTTGTATCGCCGCCAAAGTTCCCGCAGCTCGATCGGTTTGACATTGGTCTCCAGGGTGATTTCCCCTTGTATCAGGCCCGAGGGTGGCTGCGCGCGTAGGCGCTTTTCAGTCGCGCGGACTCTACCCGAGTGTAAATCTGGGTGCTCGACACACTGGCGTGCCCCAAGCAGCTCCTGAATGCTGCGCAGGTCGGCGCCGCCGTCGAGCAGGTGCGTCGCGAAGCTATGGCGCAACGCGTGTGGCGAGACGGCCCCGCCCGCCCGTTCCGCCACTGCACCGGCACGCGCCGTCCACATGCGCAGGCGCCGCCTGACGTCGCTCGTTCCCAGCGGACGGCCCGTCTTTGAGATGAAGATCGCGTCTGACGGACGCACTCGGGTTGGTCAGTGCCGGACGCCCCTGACGGCCGTTGCCTGGTTCGAGGTACGCACGCAGCGCCTTGATCGCGGGCTCGCCGACGGGCACGAAGCGCGTCTTTCGCCCCTTGCCCTCCACGCGCAGCTGCTCGCCGTCGTAGTCGACGTCGATCTCGCGCAGCGATGACGAGCTCCTCCGCGCGCAGGCCGCAGGCGTAGGCGAGCTCGAACATCGCCCGGTCGCGCAGCTCCAGCGGCCCTCCCGCGGGGATCGCGTCGAGCAGTCCGGCCGCTTCGCGCGCGCTGAGCACGCGCGGCAGGTGCGTACCGCGCCGAGGCGTCGAGACGAGGTCGGCCGGGTTCTCCGCGATCTTGCCGTGCTCGCGCTGGCTCTGAAACAGCGCACGCAGCGCCGCGAGCTTGCGCGCGCTCGTGCTCGGGGCGGCGTCGCGCTCGGAGAGGTGGGAGATGTAGCGGCGCACCGCCTTCGGGCCGACCTCGCCCGGCGTCAAGCCCTGCGCGCCCAGCCCACTGCGCGAACTGCTCGAGGTCGACCCGGTAGGCGCGACGCGTGCGCTCGGCCGCGTCACGGCGCGCAAGATCCTCCATCAACAGGCCGATCGCCGCGCGCCACTCACCGTCGGTTCGAGTGTCCTCCATGACCTCGCCTATTCGCCGCCACCGGCCTTGCGCCCTGCCTGCACGTATGCGCCCCGCTACCCGTCATCACCCGCTACATTCACGCTGTGACCGCAGCGTCCCGCCTTTCGACCGCCCGCGGGCGCCGCGCCGGCACTGCCTAGTGTTCGGTCCCGCCACAAGCAGGCGCTGGCAGGAGGTCGACTGGCGCTCCCACCAGCGATGGGTCGAGGTCGATGGCAATCCGATCAACATGATCGAACTCGGCCCCGAAGAGGATCGCGGCGGCCAGCCGCTCGTGTTCGTACACGGCCTCTCGGGCTCCTGGCCCAACTGGCTCGAGCAATTGCCCGTGTTCGCCGCCACCCACCGGGTCATCACGCTCGATCTTCCGGGCTTCGGGCACTCGCCGATGCCCCGGCAGGAGATCTCGATCGCAGGCTACGCGCAACTGCTCGAGCGGCTGCTCGGCCACCTCGGCGTCGACGCCGCCGTCGTCGTCGGCAACTCGATGGGCGGCTTCATCGCAGCTGAGCTCGCGATCGCATATCCGCAGCGCGTCGAGCGCCTCGTACTCATCTCCGCGGCAGGGCTCTCGACGCACAACCACCGCGGGTCGGTCGCCGTGCTGCCCGCCATGCGAACGCTCGAGCGCTCGCTGATGGCCGCCGCCGCGTGGGCCGCCACCAAGTCCGACATGGTCGCCCGGCGCGCCCACCTGCGCGATGCCGCACTCGGCGTCGTCGTGCGTCATCCCTCAAAGCTCGACGCCGCGCTTGCCGCCGAGCAGATCCGCGGCGCCGGCAAGCCTGGCTTCATCGGAGGTCTTGAAGCCGTGCTGCACTACGAGATCCGCGAGCGCCTGCCCGAGATCGCCTGCCCCACGCTGATCGTGTGGGGCGACCGCGACCGGTTGATCCCCGTCAGCGACGCCGACGTGTTCGCCGAGCTGATCCCGAACTCGCGCAAGGTCGTCTTCGGTGACACCGGGCACATGTCGATGCTCGAGCGCCCCGAGGCGTTCAACGCCCTGCTCGACGAATTCCTCGAGGAATAGGCCAGGACGCCGCTGGCGCGGCGCCTGCCGGCGTCCTCGATCGCTCGCGTGCCGAAGCCGGTAGACACTCGCTCCGCTCGCATCCCCGTTTCGGCCAGCACGCCACGCTCCCTGCGTCCTAGGCACGCTTGGCCAGCGACGCCCTGGTTGCTTATGACGTGCTAGGTGAATGGAGCTACGTGGCGATCGCGCCCTCTGAGGCGCTGCCGACGAGCTTCGCGTACTTGCGAATCGCCACGTCGATGTGTTCGTCGGCACGCGGCGGGCGCTCGTAGGCGGCCACGCGCGATGCGATCTCATCGTCGGAGAGCGCCATGTCCAGACGTCCCGCGTCGACGTCGATCGTCACCTGGTCGCCCGTCGCGAGCGCCGCGATCGGCCCGCCGCGAACCGCCTCCGGCGCCACGTGGGCGACCATGAAGCCGTGCGTCGCGCCCGAGAAGCGACCGTCGGTGATCAGCGCCACCTCTTCGCCGAGCCCCTCGCCGACGATCGCCGCCGTGACGGCCAGCATCTCGCGCATGCCCGGCCCGCCGGCCGGGCCCTCCGCGCGGATCACCACCACATCGCCCGCCTGGATCTCGTGCGCAAGCACGGCGGCCATCGCGGCCTCCTCGCCGTCGAACACCCGCGCCGGGCCGGAGTGTTTGCGCCGCTCGTGACCTGAGAGCTTGACCACGCAGCCATCCGGAGCGACGTTGCCGCGCAGGATCGCGAAGCCGCCGGTCGCTTTGATCGGGTCCGACAGCGGCCGCACGACCTTCTGCCCGGCCGTCTCGCGGGCCTCGTCGGCCGCTTCGCCGATCGTCGCGCCCGTGACCGTGAGCGCCTCGGTGTTGAGGATGCCCGCTTGCTTCAGGCGCGCCAGCACCAGCGGCACGCCGCCCGCTTCGTATAGCTCGGTCGCAACGTACCGCCCGCCCGGCTGCAGGTCGCACAGCAGCGGCGTGCGCTCGGAGATCGCCTCGAACTCGTCGATCGTCAGCGGCACGCCCATTTCACGGGCCACGGCGAGCAGGTGCAGCACCCCGTTGGTCGAGCCGCCGCTGGTCGCCACCGCCGCGATCGCGTTTTCGAGCGCCGGCTTGGTGATCACCTGCGACGGGCGTCGCCCGCTGCGCAGCACGTCCATCACGAGTTCGCCGCACTGCTTGGCCACCTCGAGCTTGCGGCCGTCCTCCGCCGGGACCATCGCCGAGCCGGCCGGCGAGATTCCCAGCGCCTCGAAGGCCATCGCCATCGTGTTCGCCGTGAACTGGCCGCCACACGCCCCGGCACCGGGAGAGGCGGCCTCCTCCAGCTCGTGCAGCTCGTCCTCTGAGATCTTGCCCGAGGCGAACTCGCCGACGGCCTCGAAGACCTGCTGGATCGTCACCTCGGCGCCTTTGAACCAGCCCGGCTTGATCGAGCCGCCGTAGAGCATCAACCCCGGGATGTCCAGCCGCGCGAGGGCCATCACCGTGCCCGGGATCGTCTTGTCACAGCCGGAGATCGTCACCAGCGCATCGAACGCGTGCGCGCTCGCCACGAGCTCGATCGAGTCCGCGATCAGCTCGCGTGAGACGAGCGAAGCGCGCATCCCGGCCGTGCCCATCGTGATCCCGTCGGAGATCGCGATCGTGTTCAGCTCCATCGGCGTGCCGCCGGCCGCGCGGATGCCCTCCTTGACCTTCGCCGCCAGCACGCGGTTGTTGAAGTTGCACGGCATCGTCTCGATCCACGAGTGCGCCACGCCCACGATCGGCTTGGCGAGATCCTCGGCCGAATAGCCGATCCCGTGCAGGTACGCGCGCGCCGCGGCGCGCTCCGGGCCCTCCGTGAGGGCCCGGCTGCGGTGCTTTACGTCGAAGGCGATCTCGGTGCTCACGCGGCGCGCACGATATCTGCTGCGCCAGCGCCGCTCTCGCGCTCCCAGCGCATCAGCCGCCCCAAGTCGCGCCTGACCTGCTCGGGATCGATCTGGCGGCCCGGCAGATGCATGTTGGCCTGCTCGATCAGACGGCGCTCGTCGGCCTTCAGCGCCATCCACTTCGCGAGCACGTCGTCGGAATCCGGCAGCCGGGCGCTGCCGTAGGGACGCGAGTGGTCGGGGAACGCCACGCAGTACTCGTTCAGGAGCGCTCCGGTCTGCGGCACATAGGCCACGATCGGGCGATGCGGGTAGATCAGGTAGGCGTAGGACGCGCCCGCCGCGTGCGCTCGCTCGCCGAGGCCGCCCCACACGCGCAGGAAGCCGAGATCGCGATACATCGCCCAGTCGTGCTCGTCGATGCACGAGCGCAGCAACTCGCGCGCGCGCTGCTCCGCGCGGCGCTCGCGTCCCGGGTCATAGCCCAGTTGCGGGGTCTCTCGTGTTCGCACTCGCTCGCGCAAGGACTGCACCCGAGCGCGGACCGCGGCGAACGCACGCAGCGCATCGGGGCGCGCCAGCTCCCACAGCAGCACCACGAGCACGATCGCGGCGGTGCCCAGCGCCAGCAGCATCCGATTCAGCCGGCCGTCCGCGCGCCCGCGTCGCGCGGCGCTCCGCCCGCGGCACGCGGGAAGAAGATCACGCGCTCGGCATCGCGCGGCACCTCGCCGAAGCTCTTGACGAGCTCCGCCTCGCGGCGCCCGTCGCGGCGCTCGCTCGGCACCGCCGCCCACATGCCCGCATCGAGCTCGCGGCGGAAAGCCTCGATCAGGCGCTGCTCCTCCTCGGCCACCTCGACGTCGCCCTCCGCCAGCAAGATCTCCCCATGACCCGGCTTCATCCGCAGCAGCTTCATCGTGCTCGGATTATGGCAAACAGCCCTCGGCGCATCGCCGGCTCGCCTACGGGCCGCCCGTCCGATCGGCGCACGCCCTGATCCGCGCGAGCCCGACGACGTCGACCGGACCGGCGCCGGCGCCGACGTCGCGCAGGCCGTCGCGCACCGCCTCGGCGGTCAGCGCCCGGGCGACGCGGGCCGCCTGAAGCGGCCCTGCGCCCAGCGCCAGCTGCGCCGCCAGCAGCGAGGAATGGGTGCAGCCAGATCCGTGCGCCGCGCCGTCCGGGTAGCGCTCCCCTCCGATCTCGACCGGCTGCGCCCCCTCGCCGCGCTCGAGAAACAGATCGACCGTGCGCGCGCGATGTCCGCCGGTGACGACGACCGCGCGCGGTCCGAGCGCGAGCAGCGAGCGGGCGAGCGCCTGCGCCTCGGCCGTCTCTCGCTCGGCGCCCTCGCCTGCCGGGCCGCCGTCGCCCTCGCCGTCCGCGGGAAGGCTTGCGAGCGCACGGGCCTCCGGCAGGTTCGGTGTGAGCACGCTCGCGCGTGGCAGGATCAGCTCGACGAGCGCCCGTTGCGCGTCGTCCTGCAACAGGCGCGCGCCCGACTCGGCGACCATCACCGGGTCGACCACTACGGGGATTCCCTCCGGCAGCTCGTCCAGCGCCTCGGCCACAGCACGCACGCTCTGGGCCGTGCCGAGCATCCCGACCTTGACCGCGTCGACGCGCATGTCGGCGAGCACGGCGCGCACCTGGGCGAGGATCGTCTCGCGGTGCAACCGCGTCGATCGCGCTCACGCCCGCCGTGTTCTGCGCCGTGATCGCCGTGATCGCAACCGTGCCGTGCACGCCGCAGCGCGCGAACGCCTTCAGGTCCGCCTCGATCCCGGCGCCGCCGCCCGAGTCCGAGCCGGCGATGCTCAGCGCGATCGGCGTGCGCCGCTCGGCCCACCCGTCTAGGAAGCCGGGGCAGCCGGTCGCGAATCGCCGGCCGCGCGGCGGGAAGATCGTGTAGCTGCCGATCGCCGTCACCAGCAGCCTTCCGTCCTCGTGGATCACCTCGCTGCGCATCACCGCCGTGCGCTTGTTGCGCCTGTCGAGCGTCGTGCGGCAGACGATCTCGCCCTCCGTCGCCGTCTGCACGTAGTTGACGGCGATGCTGATCGTCGCGATCCGCTCCTCACGCGTCGTCTGCGCCCACAGCGTCGAGCCCATGCAGTAGTCGACCAGCGCGTACGTCACCACGCCGGAGAGCAGTCCGCCCGCGTTGATCAGCTCGGGGCGGATCGTCAGGCGCACGGTCTGCGGGTCCTCCCAGCGCAGACCCATGAAGCGGGTGACGCCGTCGATCCCGCCGATCCTGCGCTGAGCGCTCTCGGCGACATCGCTCTCGCGCGGTGCCGCAACCTGGCCGCCCGCGCCGGACGAGTCGGGCGCGGGCAGCGACTGCTCCGTGTCCACTGGCGGCTCCTGCATCGCAGGGCAGGCTATCGAGCCGCCGAACCATCCCAAGCGCCGCCTAACGTCGACGGCGATGACGCCCCCCGCGTCCACGAACGGCGAAACGCGAGCGAGCGACCCGCGCCGCGCGCTCGGACGCCGCGGCGAGGAGCTCGCCGCCGACTACCTGCGCCGCCGCGGCTTCTCGCTGCTCGACCGCAACGCCCGGACTCGATACGGCGAGATCGACCTCGATCGCTACGGGACGGCCGCGCGCTCGTCTTCGTAGAGGTCAAGACGCGACGAATCGGCCGCTCACAAAGCACCCCGCGCGAGGATCAAGCCCCGCTCGCCGGGCTCGGCCCGCGCCAGCGCGCACGCCTTCGCCGTCTGGCCGCGGCGTGGCTCGCCGACGAGCGGCGCTCGCGTCCGTTCGCCGAGACCGTCCGCTTCGACGCGATCGGCGTAGTACTCGACGCCGGCGGCAATCTGCGGCGAATCGAGCACGTCGAGAGCGCGTGGTGAGGGCAGGCGCGCCCGTATGAGCTGTCGCTACAGCGCGAGCTGCTGATAGGCCAGCGACTGAAACGACATGCGGTGAAGCGGCGAGACGCCCTGGCGCAGGATCGCCTCGCGGTGCTCGGGCGTGGAGTAGCCGACGTGCTCGGCGAAGCTCCAGCCCGGGTGCTCGCTGTCGGCGTGGTGCATGTAGCGGTCGCGTGTGACCTTGGCCACGATCGAGGCCGCCGCGATCGCGGCGCTGGTCGCGTCGCCGTCGACGATCGCCCGCTGCGGGCGCCCGAAGTCACGGACGGGGAAGCCGTCGCTGAGGCACAGGACCTCGCCGCGCACGTCGCGTGTGACACCGATCAGCGCGTCGCGCAGCGCCGCGAGGTTGGTCTTGTGCAGGCCACGCGCGTCGATCCCGCGCACGCAGCGCGAGATCACGACGACGCGCTCGGCGCTGCGCAGCACGAGCGGGAACAGCTCCTCGCGCGCCTCGGCGGTGTGCTGCTTGGAGTCGTTCAGCGCGCTCAGCGCGCGCAGCTCGCGCGTGGTCAAGGCGTCGTAGTCGAACAGCACGCCGGCCGCCACCAGCGGTCCGGCCAGGCAGCCGCGCCCGGCCTCGTCTGCGCCTGCGATCAGCGGGACGCCGAGACGGCGGTCGAAGGCGAACAGCCTCCGGCCGCTGCCACTGCGACGGGCTCGCCGGCGGCGCACGCGCCGAGGTTCCCGACCTTCGCCCCGCGCGAGGGCTCTCGCTAGAGGATGCCGATGCGGTCGGGCGGCCAGTAGGTGGCGAAGGCTCCACCGATGATCCATCCGGTGGGGACTGGTCCCCAGAAGCGGCTGTCGTCGGATTCCCCACGGTTGTCGCCCATCATGAACCAGTGGCCGGGCGGAACCTTGATCGGCACCGGGAAGTTGCACTCCGAAACGCCCGGGCAGGGGCGGATGTATGGGTCCTTCTCGCGCTTGCCGTTGCGGATCACGTGGCCTTCGACGATCTTGATCGTGTCGCCCGGGCCGGCAACGACCCGCTTGATGAAGTTCACGCTCGCCTCCTTCGGCACCGGCTCCGAGCACGCCGAACCGCCGGGCGTGATGCGCGAGCCGAGCCCGCAGCGCTCTTCGGTCGCACCTTCGGGCGGGTGGAAGACCGCGATCTCGCCGACGTGCGGTTTGCTGAAGTGCGTGCCGATGCGGTTGACCAGCACGCGCTGGCCGATCGCCAGCGTCGGCTCCATCGACCCGCTGGGGATGCGATAGGGCTTGACGATCCAAGCCTGGATCGCGAGCGCCAGCCCAAGCGCCACGAGCACGATCACGACGAGCTCGACGATCGAGCCCATCGTCGTTTTCGAGCGTCCGCGCAGTTTCACGCCGGCTCGTCGCCGCCGACGTCCCCCTCGTCCGCACCGGCATCGGGGGACTGCGCGGCGTCGCCGGCGTCGCCGGCCTGCGCCTCGGGACCCGCGTCCGCAGCGTCGCCGGAGAGATCCGCCGGCTCTGTATCGCCAGGCTCGCCGGCCGCCTCGCCGGTTGCGTCGGGCGTGGCCGGCTGAGCGCCCTGGACGTCCTGCGTCTCGGGCGCCTCGACGGCCGCGTCCTGCTCGAGCAGCGTCTCCTCGGCCGTCAGGCCGTCCGCATCGGTCGCGCCGGCGGGCTCGTGCAGCAGACCCGGCTCGACCGTCTCCTCAGGGCCCGAGTAGCGGCGCTCGCGCACGCGGGCCCGCTTGCCGACGCGGTCGCGCAGGTAGTAGAGCTTGGCGCGGCGCACGTCGCCGCGCGCAGCCAGCTCGATCCGCTCGATCTTCGGCGAGTGGACCGGGAACATGCGCTCGACACCGACGCCGAAGGACTGCTTGCGCACGGTGAAGGTCTCGCGCATGCCGTGCCCCTGGCGCTTGATCACGACGCCCTCGAAGACCTGCACGCGGCGTCGCGAGCCCTCGATCACCTGGAAGTGGACCTTGACGCGATCGCCCGGGGCGAAGTTTGGAACGCGGCGCAGCTGCGCGCGCTCGATGGTTTCGATAACGCTGCTCATGACGGTTCAGAGGGGGCGCGCCGTTGCTCACCGGTCGGTTCCCCGGCGGGCCCGGCCGACGCGGCTTGGAATGGTAGCGGACGATCCGCGAGCGCCGCGTCACTGTGCCGTCATCGCGGCGGCGGGCGATCCCCGCCCGCATCGGCGCCATCGCCGACGGGCCTGCCACGCTCGCCCGCGTCCGTGCGCTCGCCGCGCTCGCGGCTGCGCTCGCGCCGCCACTGCTCGATCCGTGCGTGGTGACCCGGAGAGCAGGACCTCGGGCACGCGCCAGCCGCGGTGCTCGGCCGGACGCGTGTAGTGCGGGTACTCGGGATTCCCCTCCAGCGCCGCGCTGAAGGACTCCTCGACCGCCGAGCGCTCGTCGCCGAGCGCGCCGGGCAGCTTGCGCAGCACCGCGTCGCACACGACCATCGCCGCCAGCTCGCCGCCCGAGAGCACGTAGCGCCCGATCGAGACGACATCGCTGCAGAAGTGCTCCACGATGCGCTCGTCGAAGCCCTCGTAGCGACCGCACAAGCAGCGTCAGCGCAGGCTCGGCCGCGAGCTCGTCGACGAGGCTGTCGTCGAGCAGGCGCCCGCCCGGAGCGAGCGCGATCACACGCCGGCGCTCGCGCAGCTGCACCGGGTCGACCTGATAGCGCGCGCGCAGCGCGGCTTCGACGACGTCCACGCGCAGCACCATGCCGGCGCCGCCGCCGAACGGCATGTCGTCGACCTGCGCGCCGCTCAGCGGCGAATGCTCGCGCAGGCTCAGCAGTTGCAGGCTCGACCCCGCGGCCAGCGCGTTGGCGACGTGGCGCTGGGAGGCGAACCAGTCGAACCACTCGGGGAACAGCGTGAAGACGTCAAGCTCCATCGGCGCCCTCCGCCCCCTCGCCCGCGGGCAGATCGAGGAAGTCGCCGTCCACCTCGATCCGTCGCGCCGACACGTCGATTTGGCGGATCGCGTCTCTGACCATCGGCACGAGCAACGGTGCGCCACCCGCGGGGGCTCGCACTTCGAGCGTCTCGCACGAGGGCAGCTCGATCAGCCGCGCCACCGTGCCGAGCGCTCGCCCGCCCGCGCTCACCTCGCACCCCTCCAGTTCGTGCGCCCACCACTCCCCCTCACCCAGCCGCGGCGCCTGCGCCGCACGGACCTTCAGCGGCTCGCCGCGCAGCGCCTCGGCTGCCGTGCGCCCCTCGATGCCCTGCAGGCGAACGATCGGACGGCGCTCGGTGCCCGAGCGGCGCACGATCTCCGCGCTGCGCCCGGCGACCTCGACGGTCGCGCCCAGCGTCAGCAGCCGGGCGAGCGGGCCGGTCACGTAGAAGCTGCCGTCGAGCCCGTGCGGCCGCCCGACACGCCCCGCGGTGAGCTGCGCATCCGCCTCGCTCACGGCCCGGAGCTCAGCTCGCGCGGGCGGTGAGCCTCAATCGACGATGTCGACGAGCACATGGCAGCCCTCGCCGGTCGCGGCCGCTTTGACGACCGTGCGCAGCGCGTGGGCGGTTCGCCCGCCGCGGCCGATCACCCTGCCGTAGTCCTCGGCGCCGACGCACAGCTCGAGCACGATCGTGCCGCCGTCGCCGTCGAACTGCTCGACCGCGACCTCTTCGGGCTCGTCGACGAGCCCTTCGGCGAGGTACTCGAGCAGCCGGCGCGGAACCTCGCTCGGACTCTCGGCGCTCATGCTCGGTACTCGTTCATCTGAAGGTCGCAGGCCGGTGCTGGTGCTCGAAGCGCACCGTCGCGCTCAGCCGCGAGCGTCGATCCCCTGCGTGCGCAGCAGCTTGCGCACGGTGTTCGACGGCTGCGCCCCACGGGCCAGCCAGCTGCGCGCGCGCTCCTCGTCGAGCACGATCGTCGAGGGATCGGTCTGCGCGTTGTAGTGGCCGATCGTCTCGATCACGCGCCCGTCGCGCGGCGAGCGCTGGTCGGCGACGACGACTCGCCAGATCGGGTCCTTCTTGGCGCCCACACGCGTGAGCCTCAGCCTTACCGCCACTTTTTCCTCTCTGCTACGGGACTAGATCTCAATGTGTCTAAACGCACGCTGCTGCGCAGCACCGTCGTGAACACCGCCAGAGAGCTTAGACGGTGTGCGCAAGCGAAGCTGAATCGAAGCTACCGAGGGCGTCGCCGGCCAAGCGAGGCAAGGACGCAGGAAGCGAAGTGTGCTGGCCGAAACGGGGATGCGAGCGGGAGCGAGTGTCTCCCGGCTTCGGCACACGAGCGACCGAGGACGCCGCCTCGCGCCGCGCCGGCGACGTCCTCAGCGCGCGCCGCGCATCAGCGCGCCGATGTCGGGCATCTTCCCGCGGCCCACCTGGCGCATGATCTTGCGCGTCTGGCCGAACTGCTTGATCAGCCGGCTGACGGCCTGCACGTTGGTGCCCGAGCCGCGCGCGATCCGCAGCCGCCGCGAGCCCTTGATCAGCTCCGGGCGGCGGCGCTCTTCGGGCGTCATCGAGAGGATGATCGCCTGGATCCGGTCGAGCTCGCGCTCGTCGACCTTCATCTGCGAGAGCTGATGCCCCGCGAGGCCGGGGATCATCCCGAGCAGGTTCGTCAGCGGGCCCATTTTGCGAATGCTCTTGAGCTGGCCGAGGAAGTCCTCGAGGTCGAACTCGTTGCGACGCAGCTTGCGCTCGAGCTCCGCCGCATCGTCCTCGTCGAACTGGCGCTCGGCCTGCTCGATCAGCGTCATCACATCGCCCATGCCGAGGATCCGCTGCGCCATCCGGTCTGGATGGAAGCGCTCGAAGTCGCCCAGCTTCTCGCCGGTCGAGGCGAACAGGATCGGCTTGCCCGTGACCGCCTTGACCGACAGCGCGGCGCCGCCGCGCGCGTCGCCGTCGAGCTTGCTCATCACGACGCCGTCGAACTTGACGGACTCGGCGAACCGCTCGGCGACGTTGACGGCGTCCTGGCCGGTCATCGCGTCGACCACGAGCAGCACGCTGTGCGGCTTCACGGCCGCGCGGATCCGCACGAGCTCGTCCATCAGCTCCTGGTCGACGTGCAGGCGCCCGGCCGTGTCGACGATCAGCACGTCCTTGCCGTCCTCGCGTGCGCGGTCGAGCGCCCACTTGGCGATCTCCACGGGGTCGCGATCGGTGCCCTGCTCGTAGGCCTCCGCGCCGGCCTGTGTGGCGACCTTGACGAGCTGCTCGACGGCTGCCGGTCGATACACGTCACAGGCGGCGACGGCCACAGCCGAGGAGTGCTCCTCGCGCAGATAGCGGGCGAGCTTGGCCGTGGCCGTGGTCTTGCCCGAGCCCTGCAGGCCCGCCATCAGGATCACCGTCGGCGGTTTCGGCGCGAAGCTCAGGCCGGCCGACGCGCCGCCCATCAGCTCGGTCAGCTGCTCGCCGACGAGCTTGACGACCTGCTGGCCCGGGTTCAGCCCGCCGACCACGTCGGCGCCCGTGCAGCGCTCCTTCAGCTGCGCCGTGAACTCGCGCACGACCTTGAAGTTGACGTCGGCCTCGAGCAGCGCGAGGCGGATCTCGCGCATCGCCGCGTCGATGTCCTGCTCGGTCAGCGTGCCGCGGTTGCGGACGTCGGTGAGCGTCGCCTGCAGTTTCTCGCCGAGCGCGTCGAACATGCCCTAGCCGTCTCCGCGGGGGCGACGCGGCCTGAGCGGCGGTGAGCCACCCGGCTGCGGGCCGGAGGGGGCGGGGAGCTCGCCGGGGCTGTCGGGGCCGGCGGGAGCGCCCGGGCCTTGATCGGCCGGCTCGTTCGGCGCGCCGCCGGCGGCACGGGCCAGGGCCTCGCCGATCCCGCCGAAGGCCTGAGCGAACTCGGACGGCACGACGAACACCTTGTTCGCGTCTCCTTCGGCGAGCTGCGGCAGCATCTGCAGGTATTCGTAGCTGAGCAGCTCGCGATTCGGTTTGCCCTCGTGGATCGCCGAGAAGACGGTGTCGATCGCCTTCGCTTCGCCTTCGGCGCGCAGGATCGCCGCCTGGCGCTCGCCCTCGGCATCGAGCACGGCCGCCTGCTGGGCGCCTTCGGCGGTCAGCACGGCCGCCTGCTTGGCGCCCTCGGCGGTGAGGATCTGCGACTGCTTCTCGCCTTCGGCCGTGAGGATCGCTGCGCGCCGGTCGCGCTCGGCGCGCATCTGCTTCTCCATCGCCGAGCGGATGTCGGGCGGCGGGTCGACCGACTTGATCTCGACGCGATTGATCCTGATGCCCCACTTGCCGGTCGCCTCGTCGAGCACGACGCGCAGCTCGGTGTTGACGTTCTCGCGCGCCGTCAGCGTCGCCTCGAGCGTGAGGCCGCCGATCACGTTGCGCAGCGTCGTCACCGTCAGCTGCTCGATCGCCTGCAGCGGGTTGGCGATTTCATAGGTCGCCGAGCGCGGGTCGGTGATCGTGAAGTAGAGCACCGTCTCGATCCCGACGACGACGTTGTCTTCGGTGATCACCGACTGCGGCGAGAAGTTGACGACCTGCTCACGCAGGTCCACGAGCGGCTTGACGCGATCGATGAACGGCGTGACGATCGTCAGGCCCGGCTCCAGCGTGCGGCTGTAGCGGCCGAGCCGCTCGACCACGCCGGCCCTCGCCTGCGGGATCACGCGGATCGTCCGCGCGGCAACCACGAGGACAAAGACGACTACGACGATGATGACGATGAGAGCGACCATGGTGCGGGCTCCTTTCGAGCGCTAGTGCATCACGAGCGCTGTTGCGCCCCGGATCTCGACGACCTCGACCCGCTCGCCGGCGGGGATCACCTCGTGTTCGTCGTAGCTGCGGGCCGTCCACACCTCGCCGCCGTCGATCTTCACGCAGCCGACGCCCTCGTCGTTGGCGATCCGCTCGAGCACGATCGCCGGGCGGCCGACGAGCGCGGCCGCGCCCGTGCGGATCGAGGGCGGCAGCCGCCGGTGGCGCTGCGCCACGGGCCGCAGCGTGGCGAACACGATCCCCGACGCGACGACGAAGACGACGGCCGACAGCAGCGCGCCGACGCCGAGCATGCCGAGAACCGCGGCGAGCGCGGCACCGGCGGCGAACGGCGCGAGATAGAAGCCGCCCTGATGCATCTCGCCGACGCCCAGGACGCAAGCGGCAATCAGCCAGATGACCCAGACGTCCATCTGCTCAGGTTATCCCCACGGGGGCGCTGCGGCGCGGGTCCTCACGGTGCGACCAGCGCCCGCGCGAATTCCTCGGAGTCGAACGGGCGCAGGTCCTCGACCGACTCGCCGACGCCGATCAGCTTCACGGGCAGCTCGAGCTCGCGCGCGATCGCCAGCGCGATGCCGCCACGCGCCGTGCCGTCGAGCTTCGTCAGAACCACGCCACTGACGTCGGCCGCCCGAGCGAACAGCTTCGCCTGGCGCAACCCGTTCTGGCCGGTCGTCGCGTCGATCGTCAGCAGCGTCTCGTGCGGCGCGCCCTCGAGCTGGCGGGCGATCACGCGGCGCACCTTGGTCAGCTCGCCCATCAGGTCGTCCTGCGTGTGCAGGCGCCCGGCCGTGTCGATGATCACCACGTCGACATCGTCTGTGCGCGCCCGCGCGATCGCCTCGAAGGCGACGGCCCCGGGGTCCGAGCCGGGCGGGCCCGTGACGATCTCGCACTCCGCGCGCTGGGCCCAACCTTCGAGCTGCTCGCTCGCCGCCGCGCGGAAGGTGTCGGCGGCGCCGAGCAGCACCGAGCGTCCCAGCTCGTGGCGCAGGTGCCACGCGAGCTTGCCGATCGTCGTCGTCTTGCCCGTCCCGTTGACGCCGACCGCCATGATCACCGTCGGGCGGTTGCGCAGGTCGATGCGAGCCTCGCCGACGCGGGCCGTCTCCGACAGCAGTGCGATCAGGCGCTCGCTGAGCGCCTCGCCGCCCTCGAGCTGCCCCTCGGCGACCTCCGCCTCGAGCGTGCCCACGACCGACGCCGTCGTGCTCGCGCCGACGTCAGCCATGATCAGCGCCTCCTCGAGGCGTTCCCAGGTGTGCTCGTCGAGCACGCCGAACAGCGTCGCCTGGATCTCCGCCCCGAGCGCCTGGCGCGTCTTGGCCATGCTCTCGCGCAGACGTTTGAAGAGGCCGCGCTTGGGCGTGCCGGGCTGCGGCGCATCCCCGCCCGAGGCCGGCTCGAGCCCCGTGGCCGATGTGTCCTCGACGATGAACAGATCGCTCCAGTCGCGCGCCACAGGGCGAGCGAAGATATCAGGCGACCTCGGCCACCTCGGGAGCCTCTGCCTGCACGTGCCCGTCAGGCAGCTCGGACGGCAGGCGTCGCGAGAGCACCTTCGAGACGCCGTCGCCGCCCATCGAGACGCCGAACAGCCAGTCGGCAGCCTCCATCGTGCGCTTCTGATGCGTGATCACGATGAACTGCGCGCGGTCTGAGTAGCGGCGCAGCAGCGCCAGGAAGCGGTCGAGGTTGAGATCGTCGAGCGCCGCCTCGACCTCGTCGAGGATGTAGAAGGGGCACGGGCGCGCCAGGAACACGGCGAACAGGAAGGCGAGCGCCGTCATCGACTTCTCCCCACCCGAGAGCAGCGACAGGCGCTTGGTCGACTTGCCCGCAGGCGTGATCTCGATCTCGACGCCGAGCAGGTCTTCCTCGTGCTGCTCCTCGCGCTCGGCCTCGGCCTCGGCGGCCTCCTCGGCCGCCTGCTCGCTCGCCCGATCGGCATGCGCGGCGGCGGCCGCGCCGAGCGGCTGCACGTTCGCGGCCTTGCCGCCCGACTCGCCGGTCGACTGGCCGCCGAGCACGCCGCGCGCCGGCTGCTCTTCGCTGACGAGCCGCAGCCGACCCGAGCCGCCCGGGAAGACGTCGCCGACGAGCTCCTCGAAGTTGCGCGCAGCGGCGGTGAACGTCTCCTCGAAGGTCTCCTGGATCTGGCGGTCGGTGTCGCGGATCACGCCGCGCAGCTCGCGCAGCGCCGTCTCCAGGTCGGAGCGGCGCCCCTCCATCTCCTCGACGTGCGCGACGGCCTCGGCGTACTCCTCCTGCGCCAGCGGGTTGACCGGGCCGAGCTGCTCGCGCCGGCGCCCGAGCCGCTCGACGCGCGCGCGCAGGGCATCGACCTGCTCCTCGCTGAGACGCTCGGCCGACTGGGCGGAGGAGTCATCGGACTCGGGGAGCGCGAGCTCCAGGCGCTCGGCGACGGTCTTCAGCTCGAGCTCGGCGTCCTGCGCCTGGTCGCGCAGACGCTGCGCGGCGACCTCGGCCGCCGTGACGGCCTCGCCGGCGGCGCGCAGCGCGGTCTGGATCTCGGCCTCCTGCGCCGCGCAAGCGCGCAGCTCGCCGGCCATCTGCTCGCCCGCGGCACGATCGGCGGCGAGCTCGCGCTCGAGCGCCGCGAAGCGCTCCTGCACGGCCTGCGCCGCATCGCGCAGCACGGCCGCGAGACGTTCGGCGCGCGGCGCGAGCTCACGATCCGCCGCGAGTTGGGCGCGCGCGCGCGCGATCCTCGCGCTCGCCTCCTGAGCCTCGCGCGCCAGGCGCGCGGCGTTAGCCCGCTCGGAGGAGAGCGAACCCTCGAGCTCGGCCTTGCGCACCGCCAACGGACCCTCCGCCGGCGCCGCGCGGCGCTGCTCGATCAGCCATTGCGAGCGACGCACCGCCTCGGCCGCCTCGGTCTGCAGGCGCTGCGCGCCGCGCAGCGCCTCCTCGGCGGCGACGCGCGATTGCTCGAGCGACTGCAGCTCGCCCAGCGCCGCATCGCAGGCGGCTCGCGCGGCCTGCTCGCCCTGTGCGGTGCGCTCGGTCTCCGCGATCAGGCGGTCGCGTTCGTTGCGACGCGCGAGCACGCGCTCGGTGCCGCCCTCGGCGAGCTGGCGCACCTCGCCCCATGCGGCGAACCAGACGCGCCCGCCGCGCGTGACCGCGATCCCGCCGAAGCCGCCGGCACGTCCTCCAGGCGCTCGACCACCCACGCGTCGGCGAGCAGCCGGCGAGCAAGGCTCAGCACCGCATCGGAACCGTCGAGCAGCTCGAGCAGTGGTTGCGCCCCGGCCGGCATCGCGCCCGCGCCGCGCGCGCCCGCCGCCGGCGCCTGGCCGCCGGCGCCGGCCAGCAGCGCCGTGCCGCCGTCGGGGCCGGCGCGATCGAGCAGCGACTCGGCGCCGGCGACGTTCTCGACGACGGCCGCATCGAGGCGTCCGCCCAGCGCCGCCGCAAGCGCCAGCTCGTAGCCGTCGCGTACGCGCAGATCCTCGCTGAGCGCGCGCGGGGAGGAGCTCTCGCCGCCGCTCACCGATGCGTGGCCGCGCAGGAACTGGTTGGCCGCGGCGAGCTCGGCGCCGACGCGCGCCGTCTCGCTGCGCGCCCGCTCGACGGCGCGCTCGGCCTGCATCAGCCGCTCGCGCGCCGCAGCGGCCTCGCCGTCGGCTCGCTCGCGCTCGGCGAGCGCGGCCGACACCTGCTCGGCCGCCTCCTGCTCGCGCGCGCGCTGTCCGGCGAGTGCCTGCTCGAGCTCTGAGAGCTCCTCGCCGAGCTCGTGCTCGCGCCGCTCGGCGATCTCGGCCAGCTCGGCCTCGAGCGCCGCGATGCGTTGTTGCGCCGCGCTGCTCTCGTCCGGCGACGAGCCCTGCGCGAGCGCTCCCGGCTCGCTCGCATCCAGCTCGGCCAGCTCGGCCTGCAGGCGCTCGATGCGACGCGCTAGCGTCTGCGCGCCCGCCGCGACCTGCTCGCCGCGCAGGCCGAGACGCTCGCGCGCGGAGCGCCCGGCGTACAGCAGGCGCGAGAGCTCGTCGTGGCGCTCGGCGCGCTCGGACAGCGCTCGCTCGGCGCGCCCGCGCCGGTCGACGGTCTCCTGCAGCTTCGCCTCGATCTGCTCGCGCGCGGCGCGCGCCTCGGCGACAGCAGCCTCGGCCGCGGCAAGCTCGACGCGGCAGGCGGCCGCCGCATCCTTGGCAAGCTCCCAGCGCGCCTCGAGCGTCTGGCGCTCGAGGCGCTCGTGCAGCTCGGCCGCTTCGGCCTGGCGCTTGAGCGGGCGCAGGCGCGTACGCGCCTCGCGCTCGACGTCGAGCGCGCGATCGAGGTTCTCCTGCGTGCGCTCGAGCTTCAGCTGTGCGCGGCGGCGGCGCTTGCGGTGCTTGCCGAGGCCCGCCGCCTCCTCGATCAGCATGCGGCGGTCGCGCGGCTTGGAGGTGACGATCGCCTCGACCCGCCCCTGGGAGATGACCGAGTGCGTCTCCTTGCCGAGGCCGGTGTCCGAGAGCACCTCGATCACGTCGCTGAGCCGGCAGCGGGCGCCGTTGAGGCGATAGCCGCCCTCGCCGTTGCGCTCCAGCCGGCGAATGATCGAGATCTCGCTCAGCGGCAGATCGACGGTGCCGTCGGAGTTGTCGAGCACGATCTCGACCTCGGCCGCGCTGCGCGCCTGCACGCCGCGGCCGCCGCCGAAGATCACGTCCTGCATCGACTGCCCGCGGACCGCCAGCGGCGACTGCTCGCCCATCGCCCACAGCACGGCGTCGGTGACGTTGGACTTGCCCGAGCCGTTCGGCCCGACGACGACGCTGACGCCCGGCCCGAAGTCCAGGCGCGTGCGGTCGGGGAAGGACTTGAAGCCCTTCAGCGTGAGCGACTTCAGGCGCATTGCGGGCGCTCAGGCCTCCAGGCTGCTCGACGGCTTCGCGGGCGGCCTCCTGCTCGGCGTGCTTCTTGCTGCGCCCGCGCCCGCTGCCCAATCGACGCCCGTCGACACGCGCGCGACCACCGTGTAGGTGCGCTCGTGCGGCGGACCCTCCTCGGCGGCGACCTCGTAGTCGACCTCGTCGCCGCGTCGCGCGAGCAGCTCCTGCAGCGCGGACTTGAAGTCGACCGGGTGCTCGAGCGCCTCCTCGATCTCCGGCGCGAACGCCTCGACGACCGCCTGCGCGGTGCGCTCGTAGCCGGCGTGCAGGTAGCAGGCGCCGATCACCGCCTCGATCACCGACGCGAGCACACGCTCGGTCTCGACCAGCGCCGCGGCACTTCCCTGCACGCCCTGCGGCGCGGCCGCGCGCAGGCGCTCGGGCAGCTCGAGCCGCTCGGCCACGGCGCGGCACGAGGGCCCCGAGACGGCCTGCGCGCGGATCTTCGTCAGCCGCCCGGCGCCGAAGCGCTCGGCCTCCAGGCGCGGATACAGGTGCGTCGTGACCGCCAGCGCCAGCACGCTGTCGCCGAGGAACGCCAGGCGCGCATAGGAGTCGCCGCGGCGCTCGCTCCAGGAGGCGTGCGTGAAGACCTGGCGCGCAAGATCCTCGGGCAGCTCCTCCAGCAGCTCGTCGAGCAGCTTCATGGTCGTCCATTCGCGGCCCCCTCGTGCGCCAGCACGAAGTCGACTGCCTGGCCGACCGTGAGGATCTGCGCGGCCTGCTCGTCGGACATGCTCACGCCGTAGGTGTCCTCGAGCTCCTGCACGAGCGTGTAGAGGTCGAGCGAGTCGGCCTCGAGGTCCTCCTTGAAGCGGTGTCCGCAGGCCGATCGCCGCCGGCTCGACGTCGAGCTCGTCGGCCAGGTGCGCCTGGATCAGGGCGAACACCTGCTCGCGGGCGAGCGTGCTCATCGACTCCGCTCTCGCGCGGCACGGAGCGCGGGCGGGCGCGGGCGGTCGGACACCATCGTCGGAGGCGAGATCGAAGCGCTCATTCGGCCTGCGCCAGGCTAGCGTCCGGCGCGGACATGGGCGACTCGCGCAGCGCGCCGGCGCTCTCGAGCGCGCGCTGGGTCCGGCCGACGATGTCCTCGCGCGCGCCGCGCTCGGCGCGCACGATCGCCTCGGCGAAGCCGCGTGCGCGTGAAGCGCCCGTGCGGCACGACGCCGAGCCGGCGCAGGCCGAGCAGGTAGGCGCCGCCCTGCATCTCGGGGTCGATCTCCTCGCGGAAGCCGCCGAGCGCGCCTCGCAGCAGCAGGCCGCCGAGCTTGCGCCCTGCGTCGAGGCTCGCCGCGCTCGCGCACCGCGCCGAGGATCGTCTGCGAGACACCCTCCATCAGCTTCAGCGCGATGTTGCCGGTGAAGCCGTCGGTGACGACCACGTCGGCGACGCCGCCCACCACGTCGCCGCCCTCGACGTTGCCGACGAACTCGAACGCGTCGATCCCGGCGCCCGTGCGCTCGAGCAGCTCGGCGTGCGCCTCGAGCACGAGCGGGCTGCCGCGCTCGGCCTCCTCGCCGTTGGAGAGCAGCCCCACGCGCGGGCGCTCGACGCCGAGCACGGTGCTCGCAAGCGCGGCGCCCATGAAGGCGAACTGCACCAGGTGCTCGCGCCGCGCCTCGGCGTTGGCGCCGACGTCCAGCAGCGTCACCGGGCTAGCCCGGGACCGGCAGCGGCAGCGCGAGCGCCGGGCGGTAGATGCCGCGCGCGCGCTTGATGTTGAACAGTCCGGCGGCCAGCGCCGCGCCCGTGCCGCCGGCGCAGACGAGCGCCTGCGCGCGCCCGTCGGCGACGGCGCGGGCGGCCTGCACGATCGAGGCCTCGGGGTTGGCGCGCACGGCGCTGGCCGGGTCGGAGCTCTTGGCGATCGACAGCGGGGCGTCGACGATCTCGACGCCCGGCGGCGGCTCGCCGAGCTCGGCGGCCGGCCCGAACAGGATCACGCGCGCGCCGCGCTCGGCGGCGATCGCCGCGCCCGCCGCCACCTCGGCCGGGCCGAGGTCGGCGCCGTTGCAGTCGACCGCGACGACCGCGGCGTCGGCGTCGTGGCGGTCTGGCTGCGCGGTGGAGGACAGCCCCTCGGTCGCCACCGGGGCGCTACTCGTCGTGCTCGTGATCGTGGTCGTGCTCGTGCGAAGCCGGCGCGACGACCTCACGGCCGGCGTAGGTGCCGCACACCGGGCACACCCGGTGCGGCCGTCGCGGGCTGTGGCACTGCGGGCACGCGTTGAGCGCGGGCGCGCCGATCTTGTGCTGCGCGCGCCGCTTGGCGGTGCGGCTGTGCGATTGCTTTTTCTTGGGGACCGCCATGGACGTGCAGAAGGCTACCAGCCCGTCGACCGCCGGCCCCGGCCCGGGGCGGCGCCTGCCCGCACCGGCCGCTCGTGACTACTCGAGCTTCAGCTCGCGCAGCTTCGCCCAGCGCGGATCGGGGGCGCTCTCGTGGTGGTGCTCGGGGCCTGACCTCGTTGAGGTCGGCCGCGCAGACCGGGCACAGCCCGGCGCAGTCCTCGCGGCAGAGCACCTTGCTCGGCATCGCCAGCGCGAACGCGTCGCGCGCCCAGCCGGCGAGGTCGAGCGTCTCCTCGATCGACGTAGGGGCTTTCGAGCTCCTCGCCCTTCGCCGGGTCGGTCGACCTCGCGCGCATCGACCTCGACGGTCGGCCGCGCCGGCTTCAGGCAGCGCATGCAAGGCCCGACCAGCGCGGCTGAGAAGCGCAGCCGCAGCGCATAGCCGCCGCCCATCATGCGCGAGACGTCGAGCACGACCGGTGCCCGCGGCCGGATCGGCGGCGTAGCGCTCGCCGCCGAGCTCGAGCGGCTCGATCGGCACGTCGAGCTCCAGCCGGCGCCCCTCGCCGGAGCTCAGGCGCAGCGCGCCGAGATCGAAATCGTGTGTCTCGGCAGCCATCCCCACTCAGGCTAGCGAGGCGCTCGCCGGATGCTGCTCGACCGACCGCAGCCGGACGCCCGAGCATCGGCCGGGCGTCGACGGGACGCTGTTCAGGCCGTCTGCAGCTCGCGCTTGAGCACCTTGCCGGTCGCGTTGCGCGGCAGCTGCTCGAGGAAGACCACCTCGCGCGGCACCTTGTAGCGGGCGAGGTTCTGCTTGACGTACTGCCTGCACGTCGGCCTCGCTCAGCTCGGCGCCCTGCGCGCAGCACGACGAACGCCTTCAGCCGCTGGCCGAACTGCTCGTCGGGCACGCCGACCACGGCCGCCTCTTCGATCGCCATCGTGGTCGGCGAGCAGGTCCTCGACCTCGCGCGGGAACACGTTCTCGCCGCCGCTGACGATCATCTCGTCGTCGCGGCCGTCGACGAACAGCCGGCCGGCCGCGTCGAAGTGCCCGACGTCGCCGGTGCTCATCAGGCCGGCGATGACCTCCTTGCCGCCGCCGCCGGTGTAGCCCTCGAACATCATCTCGTTGGCGACGAAGATGCGCCCGCCTCGGCCGTTCGGGACCTCGCGGCCGTCCTCGTCGAGCAGCTTCACGACCGTGCCCATCGGCGGGCGTCCCGGCCGTGCCCGGCGCGGCGCGCAGGTCCTCGGGCGTGGCGATCGTCGCCCACGCGACCTCGGTCGAGCCGTAGAGGTTGTAGAGCACGTCGCCGAACGCGTCCATCGCGCGCGTGGCGAGCTCGCCGGGCAGCGCCGAGCCGCTGACCGCGATCACCCGCAGCGCAGCTCGTGTCGTAGCGCGCGAGCGCCTCGGCGCCGAGCTCGAGGATCCGCTGCAGCATCACCGGCACGACCACGAGCGCGCTCGCGCGGTGCTGGGCGACCGCCCTCAGCGTCTCCTCGGGGTCGAAGCGGCGCCGCAGCACGAGCGTCGAGGACAGCGCCAGGCCGAGCGTGAAGTGCGCGTAGCCCCACGAGTGGAACAGCGGCGCCGCGATCATCGTCGTCTCGCGCGCCTTCAGCGGGATCTTCGAGAACAGCGCCGCGGCCGGCTCGAGCGAGTCCGGCTGGTGGCGCGCGGCGCCCTTCGGCGTGCCGGTCGTGCCCGAGGTGAGGATCACGACGCGCCCTTTCTCGGCGGGCGCGTCGAGCTCGGCGTCCGAGCCGCGAGGCGATCAGCTGCTCGAGCGTGGGCACGCTCGACGCGCCGCGCCGGGCTCGCTCCACGCGACGAAGCGCCTGCGGCCCTGCGCGCCCTCGGCCACGAGCTCGGCGAACTCCTCGTCGTAGATCACCGCGACCGGGTCTTCGCGCGCGCAGCACGTCGGTGATCTGCGGCCCGGCGAACGCCGTGTTCAGATACAGCGCGCCGGCGCCCAGCTTCGCGCAGGCGACCGTCGCCTCGATGAAGCCGCGGTGGTTGCGGCACATGATCGCGACGTCGTCGCTGTTCGCCGATGCCGGCCTTGCGCAAGCTCGTGCGCGAGCGCGTTGGTGCGCCGGTGCAGCTCGCCGAAGGTGAGCGTGCCGCGCTCGTCGACGATCGCCGGCACGGTCGGGGATAGCGGACCGCCCCGCCCTGCGTAGGCGGCCGGCGGGCGTCGGGCCCCAGCGGCGCAGCGCGCCCAGCGCGCGCACGGCCTTGTCGGGCGCGTCGGGCTGGAGCATGCCCGTGCCCGAGCAGCGTCCGCGCGACCTGCAGCTTGTAGCGAGCTTCGCGAGCGTCCACGGCGCCGCACCCTACCCACAACGCCGCCGAGTCTGAGGCAAGCGCCGCGATTTCTAGCCGACTTCGGCCGGTTCGTCCTTGCCCTGCAGGCGCTCGCGGCCCCGCTGCACGGCGGCGATGAACTTCGAGAGGTTGACCTCGAGCGTGTTGAGGATCTCGTCGGCGTAGTCCTCGGCGCCGAGCCGGATCTCGCGCTCGCGCGCGCGGGCGTCCTCGACGATGTCCTCGGCGGCGCGCTCGGCCTGCTTGGTGACCTCCTCCTCGCCGACCAGGCGCTCCTGGCGCTCGCGCGCCTCCTTGATGATCCGCTCGGCCTCCTTCTTGGCCTCGGCGAGCATCTCCTGGCGCTCCTTGACGATCCAGCGCGCCTGCTTGATCTCCTCGGGGATCGTCGCGCGCATCTGGTCGAGGATGTCGTAGATCTCCTCCTTGTCGACGCGCACCTGATCGGTCAGCGGGCACCGACTTGGCGTTGTGCACCAGGTCGTCGAGCTTGTCTATGAGTACCAGGACATCCATCTAGCGTCCTACCGGCGTGGCCGCGGCCCGCTCGGGCCGGAGATCGAGTTGTCGATCACGTGTCGTCCCATTTCGTCAGCGCTTCAGCTCTTCCTGCAAGCGTCTGGCCACCTCGTCGGGGACGAGATCGTCGATCCTGCCGCCGAACGTCGCGAGCTCCTTGACGCCGCTGGATGACAGGAAACTGTACTGCGGGCTGGCCATCAGGTAGACGGACTCGATCTCGGGGTCCTGGCGGCGGTTGAGCTGGTTCATCTCGAGCTCGTACTCGAAGTCCGAGATCGCGCGCAGCCCCTTGACGATCGCGCGCGCGCCGACGTGCGCGCGCGAACTCGACGACGAGCGTCGAGAACGGCTCCGCGCGCACGCCCTCCAGGTCGGCGATCGCGCGTTCGATGAAGCCCATCCGCTCCTCGATGCCGAACAGCGCCTTGCTCTTGCGCACCGAGCGGTTGACGACGGCGACGACGACCTCGTCGTAGAGGCGCGCGGCGCGGCGGATCACGTCGAGGTGGCCGTTGGTGATCGGGTCATAGGAGCCCGGGCAGACGGCGATCGACTTCGTCGGATCGGCGTCATCGGTGCCGGTGGATTCTGATCGAAGTGTCCCCGTAGCGCCGTTCGCGCTCGAGCTCCAGCTGCAGCTCCAGCGGCGCTCGCCGGTCGCTCTCGACGACCACGCGCGCCGCCGGGCCGAGCAGCGGCGGCAGCGCCGCCGACAGCTCGGGCCCCCAGTCGCGCGCCTGGCTGTAGGGGGGGTCGATGAAGACCAGATCGTATGTCTCTTCGCGTCGCCGTGCGGCTCTGCGAGCGCCGCGAGCGCGTCCGATCGGCGCACCTGCGCGCCGCGGCGGCGCGAGCCCGAGCGCGCCAGGTTGGCGCTCAGCGCGCGCAGCGCGGCGCGTCGCGCTCGACGAACACCGCCTCGCGCGGCGCCGCGCGAGAGCGCCTCGATGCCGAGCGCGCCGCTGCCCGCGAACAGGTCGAGCACGCGCGCGCCGTCGAGCGTCGCCGAGCATCGCGAACAGCGCCTCGCGCACGCGGTCGGAGGTCGGCCGCGTCGAGCGGCCGCGCGGGCGCCTGCAGCCGCCTGCCGCCGAGCTCTCCGGCGATCACGCGCATCGCGCGGACCGTAAGCGCGCTGCGAGCGCTCTACGCCGGGATCGGCTCGAGCGCCTCGGCGCCGAACTGGCGCCGCAGCTGCTCGCCGAGCAGCACGTGCTCGGGTGCGCGCAGCTCGCGGGTCGGCCGGCGACGATCGCCTCGGCGCAGGCGCGGGCGCGCTCGAGCAGCGCCGCGTCCTCGGGCAGCTCGCGACCTCGAACTGGCGCAGCCCCGACTGGCGCGTGCCGACCAGCTCGCCCTCGCTGCGCAGCTCGAGGTCGATCTCGGCCAGGCGGAAGCCGTCGGCGTGCTCGGCCAGCGCGCGCAGCCGCGGCGATCCGGGCGGGCCCACAGCAGGCAGCAGCGCCGCGGTGCTCGCCGCGGCCGACCCGCCCGCGCAGCTGGTGCAGCTGGGAGATGCCGAAGCGCTCGGCGTTCTCGACCAGCATGACGCGTCGCGTTGGGCACGTCGATGCCGACCTCGATCACGGTCGTCGCGACCAGCACGTCGGCCTCGCCCGAGGCGAACGCCGCCATCGCCTCCTGCTTCTCGCGCGGGCGCATGCCGCCGTGCAGCAGCACGAGCGCGATAGCCCGCGAGCTCGCCCTTGCGCAGCCGCTCGAGCTCGGCCGTCGCCGCGCGAAGCTCGCCGAGGCCGCCCGCAGGCCCGCGCGGTCGAGCCCGCGCGTGGACGCGGCGTCGCCCTGCGCCTCGGCCTCCTGCTCGATCAGCGGGCAGACGACGAACGCCTGGCGCCCGGCGCGCAGCTGCTCGCGCAGCTCGTCATAGGCGCGCGCGCGCGCCGCGCTCGCCGGCGACGATCCGCGTGTCGATCGGCTGGCGCCCGAGCGGCAGCTCGCGCAGCGTGCTCGTGTCGAGGTCGCCGTAGCCGGCGAGCGCGAGCGTGCGCGGGATCGGCGTGGCGGTCATGTGCAGCATGTGCGGCGTGCCCTTGCTCGTTGAGCGCCGCGCGCTGGCGCACGCCGAAGCGGTGCTGCTCGTCGACACCGCGACCGCGAGCGCGCGAAACTCGACGTCGGGCTCGATCAGCGCGTGCGTGCCGACGAGCAGCGAGAGCTCGCCGCTGGCGAGCTTGCCGAGCATGTCCCGACGCGCGCGCGCCGGCGTCGAGCCGGTCAGCAGCGCGCACGAGACCGCTCTCGCCGCCGAGCAGGCGCTGGATCGTCGCGAAGTGCTGCTCGGCGAGCGTCTCGGTCGGCGCCATCAGCGCCGCCTGGCTGCCGTGCTCGACGGCGCGCAGCATCGCGTACAGCGCGACGACGGTCTTGCCGCTGCCGACCTCGCCCATCAGCAGCCGCTGCATCGGCGCGCGCGCCGGCGAGGTCCTCGGCGATCTCGTCGATCGCCGCGCCGCTGGTCGCCGGTCGGCGCGAACGGCAGGCCCTCGGCGAGCCAGCGCGCGCTCAGCGCCGGCGCCTGCGCCGAGCGCGCGCGCGCCCGTCGTGTTCGCGCCGGCGCGCGCGGCGCAGCAGGAACACGAGCTGCGTCAGCAGCAGCTCCTCGAAGGCCAGGCGCTCGCGCCCGGCGCTCGCTGTCCTCGGCGTCGCGCGGGAAGTGCATCGCCGCCAGCGCGCTCGCGCGGTCGGGCAGCCGCTCGCCGGCGCGCGTGCGGCCGGGGAGCGGCTCGGCGACGTCGCAGCAGATGCTCGCGGGCCTGCTGCACGAGCGTGAGGATCTGCGTCGAGCTGACACCCTCGCTGGCCGGGTAGTGCGCGACGGCACCGGACGCCGGGCGCGGCACGTCCTCGCGGGCGGGCGCTCCGTCGACCGAGCCGGCTTCGCTGCCGAGCGATGCCTGCGCCTGGGGCAAGCGCATGGTGGGAGACGCGAAAGCCGCCGCGCGCGTCGGCCTTGCCGTGCAGCAGCAGGCGCGTGCCCGGCGGGTAGCGCTCGACGAGCCACGGCTGGTTGAAGAAGGTCGCGCGCATGCTGCCGGTCGCGTCGGCGACGGTCGCCTCGACGAGCGGGCGCATGCCGCGCCGGCGGACCGGGCGCGAGCGGATCGAGCGCACCTGCACGGCGACCGTCGCCTGCTCGCCGGCGCGCAGCGTCGGCGACCGTGCGCGCCTCGCGGCTGTCGCGCGGGCAGATGCTCGAGCAGATCGCCGACCGTGCTCAGCCCGAGCGCGCGCATGCCCTCGGCGACCTTGCCGCGCGGCAGCTGCAGCGGCTCGTGCAGGCGCGAGGGGCGCGGCCAGCGCAGCGGTGCCGCGAGCAGCTCCTCGCGGCTCAGCGCCCGGCGCGTCGGCGAACGCGTGCGCCTGCGGGACGATCCGCGGCACAGAGGCGCCTACGGACGCCGCGTGCGGCGTCTCGGTGCTGGTCGCGGGCATGCGGCGCCCATCATGATCGCGTCGGCGGTCGTAAGCGCTTGCTACTCGGCCGCCAGCAGCCACCAGTAGGCCGGCTGGCCGCCCTGGCGCAGCTCGAGCTCGACGGCGCCGTCGGTCATCTGCTCGATCTCGCCGAGCCCGAGCGGCGCGTCTTCGCCGGCGAGCACGCTGATCAGCTCGGGCTCCTCGCCCTCGCCGTCGCCGCCGGCGAGCGCCGCGAGGATCGCGCGCAGCGTCTCCGTCGGATCGCCCCAGGCGACGCACCTCGTCCTGCACGAAGCCGACGGCTTCGCCGCGCGTGAAGCGCCCCTGCGCGTCGTCGCGCGCGGCCGGCGCGACCGCGCCGGTGCGCACGCGCGCGAGCGCCTCGCTCGACGCGCCTGGGCGTTCTCCTCGACGGCGCGGTCGGGCATCGAGCACGACCGCCGCCGCGAGCCCCGCCTGCTGGCTCGTCGTGCGCGCGACCACGACCTCCTTCTCGGACAGCTCGGCGGCGTGCTCGGCGGCCATGATCACGTTGGCGCTGTTGGGCAGCACGACGACCTCCTCGGCCGGCACCGCGTGGATCGCCGCGAGCAGGTCGTAGGTCGAGGGGTTCAAGCGTCGGGCCGCCGTCGAGCGTGTGCACGCCGAGCTCGACGAACAGCTCGGGCAGGCCGTCGCCGCTGACGACCGCGAGCGCGCCGCAGCGCGGACCGGCTGCGCGCGTGGCGCTCGGCCCCGTGCGGCCGTTGGCGGAGACGCCGTTGCCCGGACCGTGGGCGCCGCCCGGCGGTCGGCCACGCGGCGCTCGGCGCTCGGCGACGCCGAGCCGTTGGCGCCGTTGGCGCCGGCGCCCTGGACACGACCTCCGTTCGAGCCGGTCGCTCGATCCTGCGCGAGCCGCGCGTCGCGCTCGGCGACCTGCTGGCGCATGTCGGCGACGTCCAGACGCGAGACCTCGCCGGCGCCGCGCGAACACGGCCGTCGCCAGCTCGGGGTCGTCGGTGTGGAGGTGGACCTTCAGCGTCTTCGCGTCGCCGACGACGAGCACCGAGTCGCCGAGCTCCTCGAGCGGCGCGATGAAGCGGCCCGCGCTGAGCCCGCTCGCCGGTGACGGCGAAGTTGGTGCAGAAGCGGTACGTGCCCGAGCTGTGCTCGGGGTGGCGTGATGCGCGCCGGCGCGTGGTGGTCGAGCGCGGGCGGCTCGTCGCCGCGCAGCGCCGCCACGACGCCGGCGAACATGATCGTCAGCCCGTAGCCGCCGGCGTCGACGACGCCCGCGTCGCGCAGCGCCGCGAGCAGCTCGGGCCCGCGCTTGACCGAGTCCTGGCCGGCGATCACGGCGCGCTCGAGCGCGGCCGCGATCAGCGCGTCCTGCTCGCTCGGCGCCGTCGTCGGGCCGAGCCGCGGGTTCTCCGGGCTGTGCGCCACGTCGGTGACGATCTTGTGGGCCATCTCGCGCGCCACCGTGAGGATCGTGCCCTCGGCCGGCTCGCGCACCGAGGAGTAGGCGCGGTCGGCGGCGTTCGCCAGCGCGGCGCCGATCAGCGTCGCGTCGATCAGCTGGCCCGGGCGCGAGACGAGCTCCTCGGCGGCGCCGCGGATCAGCTGCGAGAGGATCACGCCCGAGTTGCCGCGCGCGCCGAGCAGCGCCGCGCGCGCGACCGACTCGACGATCTCCTCGCGCCCGATCTCGTCGATCGTGCGTCCGCCGTCGCGCCCTGCAGGCGGTCGAGCTCGTCGAGCACGGCGCGCAGCGTGAGCGCCATGTTGTCGCCGGTGTCGCCGTCGGCGACCGGGAACACGTTGAGGTCGTTGACCTCCTGGCGGCGCGATTCCAGGTGCGCCAGCGCGCCCGCCACAGCAGCGCGAAAGCGGACCAGGTTCGTATCGGTCACGGGGAACGTCTATCAGCTTGCGCAGCCGGAACGCGCGCTCGCGCGGCTGGCTAGACGGACAATCGAGCGAGGACGACGGCCCGCGCAGGCCGGCTGCGTCCTAGAGCGCCTTCTGACCTTGCCGGCTTTGAGGCAGCGGGTGCAGACGTAGACGCGCCGCGGCGCCTTGCCCACGAGGATCCGCACCTTCTGCAGGTTCGGGTCGAAGCGGCGCTTGGTCGCGACCATCGAGTGGCTGCGGCTGCTGGCCGAACGCCGGCCCCTTGCCGCAGCTGTGACACACCTTTGCCATCGCCGGCAGTCTAGATGGTTTTTTCGACGAGGACCCCTTGCGGGGTCCGAGATGGCTCGCGTCGCCGGGTCTCACGGCGCGGCGCGCTCACGACGCGGCGAGCTCGCGCCGCAGCGCCGCCATCCGCAGCACGGCCTCGGCGGCGTGGGCGCCCTGGTCGCGCTTGCCGCCGCCCGAGCGCGCCAGCGCCTGCTCCATCGTCTCGCACGTGAGCACGCCGAAGGCGCACGGCACGCCCGTCTCGAGCTGCACCTGCATCACGCCGCGGGCGGCCTCGGCGCAGACGAAGTCGTAGTGGTCGGTCTCGCCGCGGATCACCGCGCCGAGGCAGGCCACGCCGGCGAAGCGGCCCGAGCGCGCGGCGTAGCCGCCGCCAGCGGCAGCTCGAAGGCGCCGGGGACGTCGAACACCTCGACGACGTGCTCGCCGTCGCGCGCGAAGGCCGTCTTGGCGCCGTCGATCAGCCGCTCGGCGAGGTCCTCGTAGAAGCGGCCGACGACGATCGCGTATGCGCGTCGCTCACGACGCGGGGCGCTCCCCGGAGGGGCCATCCTCGCGAGCGGCCTCGCCGGCGCGCCGCATCGGCGCGCCTGTCGCCCTGGCGGCGCTCCTCGGCGCGGTCCTGCTCGCGCTCGGCGTGCAGCAGCTCCTCGTCGAGGTTCAGGCCCTGGTGGTGCAGCGTGTGCCCCATCCGCTGGGCCTTCGTGCGCAGGTAGGCCTCGTTGTGCGCGTTCGGCGCGTGCTCGATCGGGATCTGCGCGCTGACCGACAGGCCGTAGCCCTCCAGCCCGCGGATCTTCTTCGGGTTGTTCGTGAGGATGCGGATCGAGCTGAGCCCGAGGTCGGCGAGGATCTGCGCGCCGATCCCGTAGTCGCGCAGGTCGGCCGGCAGGCCGAGCCGCTCGTTGGCTTCGACCGTGTCGAGGCCGTCCTCCTGCAGGCGGTAGGCGCGCAGCTTGTTGAGCAGGCCGATGCCGCGGCCCTCCTGGGCGAGGTAGAGCAGCACGCCCTGCCCCTCGCGCTCGATCATCGACAGCGCCGACTCGAGCTGCTCGCCGCAGTCGCAGCGCAGCGAGTGGAAGACGTCGCCGGTGAGGCACTCCGAGTGCACGCGCACGAGCACGTCCGGCTCGCCCGGCGACGTCGCCCTTGACGAGCGCCACGTGGTGCTTGTCGTCGACCAGCGAGCGGTAGCCGACCGCCTCGGAAGTCGCCGAACGTCGTCGGCAGGCGCGTCGCGACGACGCGCTCGACCAGCTGGTCGTTGCGCCGGCGGTAGGCGATCAGGTCGGCGATCGTGACCATCTTCAGCCCGTGGCGCTCGCAGTAGTCGGCGAGGTCGGGCACGCGCGCCATCGTGCCGTCGTCGTTCATCACCTCGCAGATCACGCCGGCCGGGATCAGCCCGGCCAGGCGCGCGAGGTCGACGCTCGCCTCGGTGTGGCCGGTGCGCTCGAGCACGCCGCCCGGCTTGGCCTTCAGCGGGTTGACGTGCCCCGGCTGGACGAGGTCGTCGGGGCGCGACTCGGGGTCGATGGCGACCTGGATCGTGTGCGCGCGGTCGTGCGCGGAGATGCCCGTCGTGACGCCCTCGCGGGCCTCGATCGTGACCGTGAACGGCGTCTGCAGCGCCGACTCGTTCTTCGCCGTCATCAGGTCGAGGCCGAGCTCGTCGCAGCGCTCGGGCGTCAGCGCCAGGCAGATCCAGCCGCGCGCCTCCTTGGCCATGAAGTTGATCGCCTCGGGCGTGACGAACTGCGCGGCCATCATCAGGTCGCCCTCGTTCTCGCGGTCCTCGTCGTCGCAGACGACGACCATCCTGCCCTGGCGGATCTCCTCGATCGCCTCCTCGATCGTCGCGAACGGGGTGGTCGTGCGTGCTGTGCTCATGTCACTCCTTCGTCGGCGGCGCGTGCACCTGTAGTCGCGACCCCAGCAGCCGCTCGAGGTGCTTGGCGAGGACGTCCACCTCGACGTTCACCTCAGCCCCCACCTCGGCCTCGCCCAAGCTCGGTGCGCTGCAGCGTCTCGGGGATCAGCGAGACGGCGAAGCCACGCTCGCGCGAGCGCGCTGACCGTGAGGCTGACGCCGTCGAGCGCGACCGAGCCCTTCTCCACGAGATAGCGCGCAGGCGCGGCTCGACCTCGATCTCGAGCACCCGCGAGAACCCCTCCGGGCGGACCTCGACGACGGTGCCCGTGCCGTCGACGTGGCCCTGCACGACGTGGCCGCCGAGGCGGTCGCCGGCGCGCAGCGGCAGCTCGAGGTTGACCGGCGCGCCCGGCGCGCAGCGCGCCGAGCGAGGAGCGCTCAGCGTCTCGGTCATCGACCTCGGCCGTGAAGCGCGTCGCTCGCGACGTCCGTGGCCGTCAGGCAGACGCCGTTGACGGCGATCGAGTCGCCCTCGCCGAGCTCCCCGGCCAGCCGCGTGACGATGCGCACGCGCGCGCCCGAGTCGTCGCGCTCGAGCGCGGTCACACTGCCCCGATCCGCGATCAGCCCCGTGAACATCAGATGCCCGTCTTCGTATCGTCTTGGTTCAATCGTTAAGAATCAATCACCACTCGCGCAGGCGCGCCGAGATCAGCAGGTCCTCGCCGACGCGCTCGCAGTCGAAGCTGAGCGCGCGCATCGCCTCGGAGATGCGCTCGACGCCCTTCCCCTCGAGCGGGTCGCGCGCCGCGCTGCCGCCGAGCAGCAGCGGCGCGAGGAACAGGCGGACCTCGTCGATCTCGCCGGCGTCGAGGAACGCGCCGGCGAGGTGCGGGCCGCCCTCGAGCAGCACCGAGGCGACGCCCAGCGCGCCGAGCTGGTCGAGCGCCGAGCGCACGCGCGCCGGCTCGTTCTCGCCGGTCGCCACGAGCACCTGCGCGCCGGCCGCCTCGAGCGCGTCGGTGTCCGCGCGCGCCGCGGCCCGCGAGACGACGACCGTCAGCGGGATCTCGCGTCGCCGCGCTGCACCAGCTGCGAGCCGGGCGGCAGGCGCGCGAGCGAGTCGAACACGACGCGGCGCGGCTGGGTCGCGAGCTCGGCCAGCTCGCCCTCCGGGCGCGCCGTCAGCTGCGGATCGTCGGCGAGCGCCGTGCCGATGCCGACGACGACGGCGTCGACCGACGGCGCGCCAGCGGTGCGCCAGCTCGCGGCTGTCCTCGCCGCTGATCCACTTCGAGTCGCCCGTGCGCGTCGCGACCTTGCCGTCGAGCGTCATCGCCGACTTGAACAGCACCCACGGCCGCCCGACGCGGGCGTGCTTGCGAAAGGCCTGGTTGAGCAGCCGCGCGCGCGCGCGCCAGCTCGCCGTCGGCGACGACGACCTCGACGCCCTCGTCGCGCAGGATGCCGAGGCCGCGCCCGGAGGCCTTCTCGGTCGGGTCGTCGGAGGCGACGACCACGCGCCTGATCCCCGCCTGCAGGATCGCGTCGGTGCACGGCGGCGTCTTGCCCTCGTGGCAGCACGGCTCGAGCGACACGTACAGCGTCGCGTCCGCTCAGGTCCTCCAGGCCGCAGGCCTCGATCGCGTTGACCTCCGCGTGCGCCCGCCGAACTCGTTCGTGCCAGCCCTCGCCGAGCACCTCGCCGTCGCGGGCGACCACGGCGCCGACGACCGGGTTGGGCTTGACGGCGCCCGCGCCCTTGTCGCGCGAGCTCGATCGCGCGCGCCAGGTGCGCCTTGTCGGTGTCGGTGCAGATCGTCATCTCGATCGTACCTCGACCCAGGATACACCCTGCTCAGCGCCGCGCAGCGGCCGCCGCGCAGGCGGTAGACCGTCATCGACGGGCCCGGCCGGTGCGTAGGCGAGCGGGTAGTAGTCGAAGCTCCAGTCGAAGTCGAACGCGCACCGGGCCCTGCGCCGCGCGCGTACGGCGAGGCGCGGAAGACGACTTCGCCGCGCTGGGCCAGCGCGCGGTAGTAGGCGATCGCCAGCGGCACCGCGCTGCGGGTCGGCGAAGGCGCGGCCCGGACTGGGTCGAGCCGCTCACCACCCAGCAGTAGCCGTGCGCTCGTAGTAGCCGATCAGCGCCGGCGCTGAGCGTGCGCTCGTAGTCCTCGATCGCCGACGATCGTCGGCCGCCGCGGCCGCAGCGCGCCGGTCCGGGCGAGATGCGAGACGAGCGACGGGTACTTGAGCCAACGTACCGGTTTCGCGCGGCGGCACGCGCCCGGGTTCGCGCGCCCAGGCGTCCGGCGAGACCGGCTCGACCACGATCCGCGCGCGCCGGCGGGCACGTGCGCGAGCATCCATGCGCGCGTGAGGTTGCGCGTGTCGGCGCGCGCAAGCACGAGGCCGGAGTGGACGCTGTAGACGAGGCCCTGGCGCGCAGCAGCAGCGCCGCCAGCAGGCGCGCCGCGCCGATCGCGCAGCGCGCAGCGCGGCGCGCGTCCGCGACGCGGCCGAGCGAGCGCAGCGAGCCGGCCGCGCGAGCTCACAGCGCGAAGAACGCCGCCAGCAGGCACACGAGCGGGAAGATCGGCAGCAGCCAGCGGCCGAAGTAGCGGCCCTGCAGGCCCATGAAGACGAGGAACAGGAGCGGCGCCGGCACGAGCAGCCAGCCGAGCGCCGGCCGTCGCGCGCCAGACGCGCAGCGCGCCGCCGAGCGCCGCCAGCGCCGGCACCCAGCCGAGCCCCCAGGTGAGCGACCACAGGTAGTAGACGAGGCCGCCCTCGCGTTCGGCGCGCCGAGCTTGCCCTGCGCTTCGGCCGACAGCGTGGACTGGTGCACCAGTTCGGCGTGGAAGCGCGTGTAGTCGAGCAGCGCAGTACGGGTTCGCGACAGGAACGCCGCGAGCGCGAGCGCCGCCCGCGAGCGCGACGCCGAGGCCACGTGAGCGCGCCTGCCGATCCGCGCGCCGAGCCCGCCCGGTCTCGAGCGATAGCTGCGCGGCGCACGCGTGCGCCGCGCCGCGAGCAGCGGCACGAGCGCGATCCCGGCCGTGTACTTGGTCGCGCACGCGAGGCCCGAGGCCGATGCCGGCGAGCACGTAGTCGCGCGCGCGCCCTTTGCGCAGCACGCCGGCGCTGCCCAGCAGCGACAGCGTCAGCGGCGCCAGCGTGGGCACGTCGTTGAGCGCCAGGTGCGCGTAGAAGACCGGCAGGAACGCGACCGCCTCGATCGCCGCCGCGAGCAGGCCCGACGGCGCGGCCGAACAGGCGCGCGCCGGTCGCGTAGAGCAGCCACAGCGCGAGCGACGCCGAGCAGCGCCGGCGGCGACGCGCGCGAGCGTGTAGACGCTCGGTCGGGTGCAGCGCGAAGGCGTGGCGCACGCCGTCCGCGCCGCCGTAGGCGAGCGCGAACAGGAAGTGCAGCAGGTACGTGAAGCGCCGGCGGGTTGGCGAAGTAGTGCGGGTTCAGGCGTGCTGCCCGAACATCGCCACCGCGTGCGGCACGAAGTGGTCGGCCTCGTCGGCGTTGTAGGCGTAGGGCAGCCCCTGCTGCACCCCCCACAGGCGCAGCCCGAGGCCACCGGCGAGGACCAGCGCGAGCGCCGGCCACGCCCAGCGGCGGGCCAGCGCGCCACCGCGCAGGGCCGGGGCGCGCTCAGCAGTTGGCATAGACCGCGTAGTAGCGGCTCGTGTAGATGCGGCTGGAAGCCGGTCTGCGGGACCTGGTCGCGCGGATCGTCGCCGACGTCGACGATCGCCTCGTAGAAGACGGCGCTGCCGAGCGGGTAGACCGCCACGCTGCCGCGCTCGATGCGGTTCTCCAGCGCGTGCGAGCCCTTGTGCACGTCCGCCCGCGCCTGGCTGCGCGCGACGATGTCGTGCTGGCCCGACCGTGTCGAGGATCCAGCGCGCGTCGGGGATCAGCTTGTTGTTGGGCAGCGACAGCAGCGGGCAGCGCGTCAGCTCGCGCTTCACCGCGCGGGGCGTGCAGCGCGACGGCGAGCCCCTTGTGGAAGTCCTCGTGGTAGGCCAGCGTCGTGCGCAGGCTCGACGAGGCTGAGCGTCGTCGCCGCCGAGAACGCCCCGTAGAGCACGAGCAGCGCCGCGCCGGCCATCCACGCGCGGCGCACCACGTGCCCGGCTCGAGCATCGTCCAGCCGCCGATCGCGACCGCGCAGAACAGCAGCAGCATCACGGCGCCGCCGAGCAGGTAGCGGTCGATCACCGACGCGCCGGCGGCGCCCTCGAGCACGAACACCCCGAGCAGCAGCAGCAGCGCGGCCAGCGGCGTGCGCGTGCGCCGCGGCGTCAGCCAGACCGCCAGCCCGATGCCGGCGATCGCCGCCGAGCAGCACCGGCAGCTTGTCGATCCGCACGGTGAACGTCCACAGCGAGCCGACACGCTCGCCGAGCCCCTGCGTGCGTCCGAGTTCCTGCGGCGAGGCCCGGCGGTCGAGTGTCAGCGAGTAGAGCGGCTTGCCCGTGACGATCAAGTCGACGAGCACCCACAGGAGCGGCGCGATCGCGGCGAGCGCCGTAGAGAGCAGCAGCGTGCGACGCGTGACGCGGTTGGCGCGGCTCGGCACGACGCACCACAGCCAGTACGCGCCGCTCAGCAGCCACGCGTCGGGGCGCAGCAGCCCGGCGGCCGCCAGCAGCAGCGAACACGGCCGGCCCGCGGCGCGGCCGTCTCGACCTCGAGCACGACCGCCCAGACGATCAGCGCGAGGTAGGAGATGTCGAGGTAGCCCTGCGCCGCGAGGTTCTCGAGGAAGAAGCGGCTGAGCACGCAGCAGCGCCGCGACGAGCCCGACGACGCGGGCCGAAGCACAGCCGCCCGAGGCGGTAGAGGCCGGCGACGAGCGCCACGAACGAGACGATCGAGCCGAGCACCATCAGGCGCGCGCCGCCGTGGCCGAAGATCGAGCAGAAGCGTGCCGAAGGCGATCGCCAGCGGGTGCTCGGTCGGCCCGCGGTAGACGCGGAAGTCGGGCAGGTGCAGCGTGCAGCAGGTCGCGCCCCCACAGCAGCGCGTAGAAGGAGTCGTAGGTCGGGTAGGTCGGGGAGCGCGAAGTAGCCGATCAGCGCGCCCACGCACATCGCGGCGAAGGCGAGCCTGCGCCCACGTCGCGGCACGCACGGCGCGCAGCCGCCCCAGCCGGATCGAGCCCGGTCGCCGCCGGGTGAGCGTCGCGCTTTCCATCGAGACTGGGCCGGCACGGAAGCCGGCGCCGGCGCCGCCCGCACGCCCGGCTGCCAGGACCGCGGTCGCGCTTTGGGATACTGCCGGGAGCCAAGTCTAGGCAATCGCGCCGATGAAGCTCATCATCCAGATCCCCTGCTTCAACGAGGCCGACCAGCTCCCGCAGACGCTCGCCGACCTGCCCCGCGAGGTGGCGGGCTTCGACGTCGTCGAGTGGCTCGTCATCGACGACGGCTCGACCGACGACACCGTCGCGGTCGCCCGCGCCCACGGCGTCGACCACCTCGTGCGCCTGACCAACAACAAGGGCCTCGCGACCGGCTTCCAGGCCGGCATCGACACCGCGCTGAAGCTCGGCGCCGACGTGATCGTCAACACCGACGCCGACAACCAGTACTACGGCGCCGACATCGCCCGGCTGGTCGCGCCGATCGTCGACGGGCGCGCCGACATGGTCGTCGGCGACCGCGAGGTGACCGGGATCGAGCACTTCTCGCCGCTGAAGAAGACGCTGCAGCGGCTCGGCTCGTGGGTCGTGCGCCAGGCCTCCTCGACCTCCGTGCCCGACACGACCTCGGGCTTTCGCGCCTACAACCGCGAGGCCGCGATCCAGATGCTGGTCGTCTCGCAAGTTCACCTACACGCTCGAGACGATCATCCAGGCCGGCAAGCTGCTCGTCGCGATCGACCACGTCCCGGTGCGCACCAACCCGAAGACGCGCGAGTCGCGCCTGTTCCCCTCGATGGGCGCCTACGTGCGCCGCAACGCCATCTCGATCTTCCGCATCTACGCCCAGTACGAGCCGCTGCGCGTGTTCTGGAGCCTCGCGCTGCTGATCGGGCTCGCCGCGATCGGCGTGTGGATCCGCTTCGCCGTCGCCTACGTCGAAGGCAACGGCAAGGGCCACGTGCAGTCGCTGATCCTCGGCGCCGTGCTGTTCATCGCCGCCGTCGTGCTGTGGGCGCTCGGCGTGATCGGCGACCTGCTCGCCGCCCAGCGCGTGATGACCCAGAGGACCTTCGAGCGCGTGCGGCGGATCGAGCTGCAGCTCGGCGTCGCGCCCTCGCACTACGAACCGGGGCAGGCGACCGGGACCGCGGCCGGCGAGGCGCAGCACCGGGGCGACGATGGCGGCGCCGGCGACGGCGGCTCCGGCGAGGCGCGCGAGGGACCGCGCCAGGCAGGCGGTGCGGCTGTGACGCGGCGTGACCGTCTCCGAGGACGGCATCGTCACCGGCAACACCTACGACAAGTACGGCTCGGCGAACCCCGTCGTGCGCCGCCTGATGGCGGGCTTCGAGCGCACGCTCGACGAGCTGCTGGCCCAGGCCGCGGCCGCGCTCGCTGCTCGACGTCGGCTGCGGCGAGGGCGTGCTCGTCCAGCGCTGGGCGCTGGCAGCTGCCGCAGACGCGGCTCGTCGGCATCGACCTCGAGGAGGAGTCGATCCAGGCCGGCTGGGCCGAGCACGGCAGGCGCCGAACCTCGAGTACCGCACGATGGCGGCCGAGGATCTGCCGTTCGCCGACGAACGAGTTCGAGCTGGCCAGCGCGATCGAGGTGCTCGAGCACGTGCCCGACCCCGAGCACACGCTCGCCGAGATGGCGCGCTGCGCCGCGCGCCACCTGCTCGTGTCGGTCCCGCGCGAGCCGCTGTGGCGGATGCTGAACATGGCGCGCGGCGCCTACTGTCGCAGCTCGGCAACACCCCGGGGCACCTCAACCACTGGTCCAAGCGCTCGTTCGCGCAGCTGCTGGCCCGCCACGGCGAGGTCGTCGAGGCGCGCTCGCCGTTCCCCTGGACGATGGTGCTCGTCCGCCTCTAGGGCCGCTGCGTCCCAGTGAGCGCGCCGGCCGGCGAGCGTCCGCCGCCACCGAGCGCCAGCGCGTGCGGATCCGCGGCCCAAGCCGGCCCGCTCCTACGGCAGCGGCGCGCGCATCCTGTCGATCGGGATCGCCTCCACGGGCCTGCTGACGTTCGCGTACTTCTCGATCGCCAGCCACGTGCTCGGCGAACAGCCGGCCAAGCGGATCGACCTCCTGTGGTCGGTCATGTTCGTGATCATCTCGGTGATCTACCGGCCGATCGAACAGCTGCTCTCGCGCACGATCGCCGAACGCCGGGCACGCGGCCACGCCGAGCACGCGCTGCGCGTGCCGATGCTGATCCAGGGGGCCTTCGCGCTGGTGTTCCTGGTCGTCGCGCTGGCGCTGCGCGACACAGCTCGTCGACAACGTCTTCGAACACCACGAGGCGCTCTACGATCGTGCTCGTCGTCGGCACGCTCGCCTACGCCGCGAGCTACTTCGCGCGCGGCTGGCTGGCCGGCCACCAGCGCTTCGGCCTGTTCGGCGGGCTCGTGCTGATGGAGTCGGTCTCGCGCGTGTGCTTCGCGCTGGCGGTCGCGATCGGCATCGCCAGCGGGCAGACGGCGGTCGCGCTCGGCATCGCCGCGGCGCCGTTCGTCTCGCTCGTCGTCGTGCCGGTCGCGTTCGCCCGCGACGCGCGCCGAGCGAGCGCGCGGAGCAGCAGGAGCTCCGGCGGCGGCCACGAGGCGGCGCTCGCCGCGGCGATCACCGCCGACGAGGCCGACGCCGCGCTGGCCGGGCCCGGCACCGAGGGCGTGCAGGAGGCGGCCGCGCACGACGACCTCTCGCTGCGCCGCGGCGGCGGCTTCGCCGTGTGGGTGTCGGGGATCATGCTCTCCGAGCAGACGCTGCTGAACGCCGCGGTGCTGACCGTCGACGCGACCTCGCCCAACCGTGCGCTCGCCGGGATCGTGTTCAACGTGCTGCTGATCGCGCGCGCCCCGCTGCAGCTGTTCCAGGCGATCCAGACCTCGCTGCTGCCGCACCTGACGGGCCTCGAGGCGACCGCCGGGCACGACGCGTTCGCGCAGCGCGATCCGCACGACCGTGCTCGCGATCGCCGCCTTCGCCGGCGTCGGTCGCGCTGGGCCTCCTGCTGGTCGGGCCGTTCGCGCTGCGGCACGTCTTCTTCGGACAGGACTACCACTACAAAGGCACTCGGCCTCGCGCTGATCGGCGTCGGCATGGGCCTGCACCTCTGCTCGGGCGCGCTCAACCAGGCCGCGCTCGCGCGCGACCGCGCGCGCGCCGCCGCCGGCTGCTGGCTGCTCGCCGCAGCGCTGTTCGTCGGCTGGATGCTGCACGCCGGCGATCTCCGAACAGCTGCTGCGCGCCGAGATCGGCTACGCCGGCGCCACGGCCGCTGCTGGCGCTCGCGCTGCGCGCTCTACCGGCACGGCGCCGGCTGGCTGCGGCTACAGCCGCACGCCCGCGCACTCAGGCGGCGCCGACCGAGTCGGCGATCGCGCGGTAGGCCGCGCCGGGGTCCGGCGCGCCGAAGATCGCCGAGCCGGCGACGAACACGTTCGCGCCCGCCTGCAGGCAGGCGGGCGCCGTGTCGGGCTCGATGCCGCCGTCGACCTCGCACGGCCACGCCCTCGCCGACGAGCGCGCGAACGCGCGGGAGCTTCTCCAGCGAGTGCTCGATGAACGGCCTGCCCGCCCCAGCCCGGGTTGACGGTCATGCACAGCGCCATGTCGATCTGCGCCGGCGACCTCCGAGAGCGCGCCGGCGAGCGTGCCCGGGTTGATCGCCACGCCCACGCATGCGCCGCTGCTCGCGGACCATGCTTGCGGCGTAGGCGACGTGCGGCGTGGCCTCGGCGTGGAACGTGACCGAGTCGGCGCCGGCCTCGACGAACTCGCGCGACGTGGCGCTCGGGGCGCTCGATCATCAGGTGCACGTCGAGCATCGCCGCCCGCCTCGCGCGACCTGCGCGGCGAGCGCCTCGACGACGAGCGGGCCGACCGTGATCGGCGGCACGAAGTGCCCGTCCATCACGTCGACGTGGATCACGCGCGCGCCCGCGTCGAGCACCTCGCCGACCTGCTCGCGCAGCCGCCCGAAGTCGGCCGAGAGGATCGACGGCGCGACGCGCACCCCGCTCAGCAGCTCGCGCGCCCGCTGCGCTCATATGGGCTGCAGCATCGAGTCGCCGCAGTGATTGCACTTCAGGATCGCCGTCGAGGACATCCGCACGATCGTCGAGTGCTCGCCGCAGTTGGGGCAGACCGAGGTCAGCTCGAAGCGGTGCAGGCAGTAGACGCAGCGGTAGCGCCCGGGCAGGTTCGTCGGGCGCAGCCACGGCTCGCCGCAGTGCGGGCACTGCGGGCCGAGGTCGACGGCCGCCTTGGCGGGAGCGTCCGGCTCGCCCTCCACGCGTCAGCTCCTGCGCAGCGCGCGATGAAGAAGCCCGCCGTGCGGTCGCGGTGCGGCAGCGTCAGCAGCAGTCCCCGGCAATGAGATCCGCGGCTCCCCGCGCGCGAAGACGGGCAGCTCGGCGAGCGAGATCGTCGAGGCTGAAGTCGGGGTGGGAATCGAGGAAGGCTGCGATCAGGCGCTCGTTCTCGATCGGGGAGATCGTGCACGTAGAGTAGACAAGCACGCCACCCGGACGGAGAGCGTCGGCCGCCGGCGTCGAGAATCGCCGCCTGCGCGCGCGGCCATCTGGCGCCACGTCGGCCTCGCCGCACGCGCCAGCGCAGGTCGGCGCGCGCCTGCAGCGTGCCGAGCCCCGAGCACGGCGGGTCGACGAGCACGCGGTCGAACGCCGCGCGCTCGGCCGCGGGCGTCGCGGCGTCGCCGACCTCGACGCGCACGTTGCCGGCGTGCAGGCGCCTGGCCGTGCGCTCGAGCGCCGCGGCGCGCGCGCCGGTCGCGCTCGACCGCGACGACCTCGCCCTCGCCTCCCATCAGCGCCGCCAGATGGGTCGTCTTGCCGCCCGGCGCCGCGCACAGGTCGAGCACGCGCTCGCCCGCCGACGGGCCCAGCGTGCGCGCGACGAGCATCGCCGCGCGCGACTGCGCGACGAAAGCGCCCTGCCTGCCACAGCGGCGAGTCGTGGACGTCGAAGGCTGACCGTCGAGCACGAGCGCCTCGGGCGAGCGTCGCGTCGCGACGGGTCGAGACCGATCGCGCGGCCAGCGCCGCGGCGAGCGAATCGGCGTCGGTGACGAGCGTGTTCGCGCGCAGCGCGACCTCGCCCGGCTCGTTGTCGCCGCCAGCAGCGCGCGCGCTTCGCTCGGCGCCGAGTCGCTCCCACCACAGGCGCGCGATCCACTCGGGGTGGGAGTGCATCACGCGCGGCCTGCTCCGGCGTGCGCGTCGTCGAGCGCGCCGAGCAGCAGCGCCGGCGCCTTCGCGCGCGGCGCGCCGCAGCACCGCGTTGACGAGGCCGTGGCCGCCGCGCGCCGTGGCGCTTGGCGAGCTCGACCGCGTCGGCCACGACGGCGCGGTCGGGCGAGCCGGAGAGGTAGAGCAGCTCGTACAGGCCGAGCCGCAGCGCCGCCAGCACCGGCGGATCGAGCCGCGCCGGCGGGCGCTCGGCGAGCCTCCCGATCAGGTGGTCGAGCGTGGCCTTGCGCTGCACCGCGCCGTAGGCGAGGCGCATCGCCAGCGCCCGGTCGCGCGCGTCGAGCCGCGCCGACTCGGCCTCGGCGCGCAGCGCCAGGTCGGCGTAGGCGCCGCGCTCGAACACGCGCCGCAGCACCGCGTAGGCGCAGCGGCGCGCCGGCGCGATCGCCGTGTCCGATGCGCCGCGCGGGTTGTCGGCGCCCGGGGCGCGTTGTCCACCGGGCGCTCTCGCCTTGCCTGACACGCCAGCCATGATCCGCTATCCGGTGCGGGCCGCGCGGGCCGGAGCGCAGACCTCGGCGAGGTCGCGCGCCAGCGCGCTCGGACTCCTGCTCGGCGAGCGTGGCGATCGTGATGCGGATCGCGGGCGGGCTCGCCGCGAGCCGGTACGGGGCGCCCGGCGCCACGACCCAGCCCCGCTCGGAAAGCGCCCCGACGACGCCCGTCTCGTCCTCGACGGGCACCCACACGTTCAGTCCCGAAGCCGCCGACGCCCGCACCCCGCGCCCGCGCGAGCGCGTGCAGCAGATGCTCGCGTCGCGTCGCGTAGGCCACCGCGGCACGCTCGGTCAGCTCGTCGCACGTGCGGGTCCTGCCAGAGGCCGAGCACGAGCGCGCTGGAGGATGTGGCTGACCCAGCCGGGCCCGCACTGCTGGCGGCCCTCGACGCGGGCGAGCGTCTGCGCGGTCGCCGGCGAGCACGGCCAGGCGCAGGTCGGGGCCGAGCGCCTTGGCGACCGAGCGCGTCGGCCGCCCAGCGCTCGCGCCCGGCGGCGATCGTGCTGCAGCGCGGCTGCCGGCGATCTCGCCGAGGTGGTCGTCCTCGATCACGAGCACGTGCGGCGCCTGCGCGAGCACGGCGCGCAGCTCGCTCGGCGCGCTCGCGCGTCGAGCGCGGCTCCGGTCGGGTTCTGCCCGCGCGGCGTGATCATCGCCGCGCTCGCGCCGCGCGCGAGGGCGCCCTGCAGCTCTTCCGGCCGCATGCCGCGCTCGTCGACGGCGACCGGCTCGAGCGCCAGGCCGCGCGCCCGCAGCAGGTCGAACAGCGCCGCATAGCCCGGGTTCTCGACCGCCACGCGGTCGCCCGGGCGCAGATGGACGTCGATCACCCGCTCGATCCCGTCGAGCGCGCCGCTGACGATGCAAGCCCGCTCGGCGTCCACGCCGTCGGCACGCAAGCTGCTCGCGCGCGAGCGCGGCGAGCTCGGGCAGCGCGGCCGGCTCGCCGTAGAGACGTGTCGGCAGGTTCGTGCCGGCCAGCGCGCGCTTGAGATCGGGCAGCAGCTGCGGGTCGGGGTTGCCGCGGGAGAGGTCGCGCGCGCCGGGCGGGAATCGGCAGCGGCGCGCGCTGCGATCCGATCGGCGGGCGTTCGCCGATGCGCGTGCCGCGCCGTGGCTCGCTGACGACGACGCCACGGCGGCGCAGCTCGGCGAGCGCGGCGGCTACTGTGACCGGGCTCAGCCCGACCTCGCCGGCCAGGCGCCTGATCGAGGGCAGCGGCGCTCCCGGGCTCGAGCGCTCCGTCGGCGACGGCTGATTCGATGCCCTGCACGAGCTCCGCGGCGCTGTCTGCGCTGATCCTGTACTGTATTGATCAGTCAACGATCTGTACTATAACAGCCCTGGAGGATCGTGTGCCGCCCACTCCGAGCGCTTCGACCGCAGCCTCCCCCCAGCCGCCCTCCGATCGCGTGCGCCTGCGGCGCAAGCGCGAACGCGGCAGCTACGACCGCGCGGCGATCGACGCGATCCTCGACGAGGCGCTGATCGCGCCACCTCGGCATCGCCGACGAGCACGGCCAGCCGTTCGTGATCCCGACGCTGCACGCGCGCAGCGGCGATGTCGTCTACTGCCACGGATCCACCGCCAGCCGCACGCTGCGTGCACTGCACGGACGGCGCGCCGGCGTGCCTGACGGTTTCGCTGCTCGACGGGCTCGTGCTCGCGCGCTCGGCGATGCACCACTCGGCCAACTACCGCTCGGTGATGCTGCTCGGCCGTGCGCGCTTGGTCGAGGACGAGCATGAGAAGCTCGCCGCGCTCGAGGCGATCGTCGAGCACATCGTGCCCGGGCGCTGGCGCCGAAGCGCGCCCGCCCAGCGAGAAGGAGCTGAAGGCGACGGCCGTGCTGGCGCTGGCGATCGAGGAGGCCTCGGCCAAGATCCGCACGGGACCGCCGATCGACGACGAGGAGGACTACGCCCTGCCCGTGTGGGCCGGCGTGATCCCGATCGCGAGCGAGGCACGCGCGCGCCGAGCCCGACCCGCGCCTGCCGGCGGGCGTCGCGCCGCCGGATGCCGTGGCGCACTACTGCGCGGCCGGCGATGCCGTGACCGCGCAGGTAGGAGGCGGCGTCCATCGGCCGGCCGCCCGGCGGCTGCACGACGAGCAGCTCGAGCGCGCCCTCGGTGCACGCCAGCAGGAGGCGCCCCTCCCGCTCGATCAGGCCCAGCTGCTCGCCTGACGCCGGCGGCCGCTCCGATCCGACGAGTACGGCCTCCTGGATGCCGAGCATCGCGCCGCCGGGCAACTCCGCGCGCGCGCCGATGTGCGGGTGCAGCGCGCGCACGACGCGCTCGAGCTCGACGGCCGGACGCGCGGGATCGAGCAGGCGATCGCTCGGCTCGATCTTCTCGGCGTAGGTGACGCCGGCCTCGTCCTGCTCGACGAACTCGAGGCCGCGCCGGGCGGCGAGCTCGTCGAGCGCGCGGAGCAGCAACTCGCCGCCGAGTGCCGCGAGCCGCGGGGCGAGCGATCCATAGCTGTCGCGCGCGCCGATCGGCTCGCCGGCGCTCAGACAGACCGGACCGCTGTCGAGTCCTGCCGTGAGGCGCATGATCGAGACGCCCGTGCGCTCGTCGCCGGCGATGATCGCGCGCTCGATCGGCGCCGCGCCGCGCCAGCGGGGCAGCAGCGAGGGGTGAACGTTGAGCAGCGTCGTGCGCCGAGAGCAGCGGCTCGCTGATCAGCGCACCGAACGCGCACACGACGACGGCGTCGGGTTTCAAGTCGGCGACTTGCGAGGCCGTCGCCTCGTCGTTGACGTTCTCGGGCTGCTCCAGCGCGAGCCCGAGCGCGCGGGCGCGCTCGGCGACGGGCGGCGAGGACAGGCGCCGCCCGCGCCCGCGCGGGCGATCGGGCCTGGTCAGGACCAGCGACGGGCGGTGCTCTGGGCACTCGGCGAGTCGCTCGAGGATCGCGGCGGCGAACTCCGTCGTGCCGAGAAGACGATGCTCAAGGGGCGAGTGCTCTGCGTTAGGCGGCGTTCGGCCGTCTCGCGCGCCTCGCGCATCGCGCGCATCGCCTCCTTGCGTGCCTGGCGCGAGATGCGGTCGAGGATCAGGATGCCGTCGAGGTGGTCGACCTCGTGCTGGATCACGCGCGCCGTAAGGCCCTCGGCCTCGATCTCGAGCGGTTCGCCGTGCTCGTCCTGTGCGCTCACCCTCACGCTCGCCGCGCGCTCCACCTCGACGTGGACACCCGGGAGGCTGAGGCAGCCCTCTTCGGCCGCCTCCTGCTCCTCGCTGCGCCACTCGATCACGGGGTTCACGAGCGCTGTCAACGGGTCATCGGCGTAGGCGCGGTAGACGAGCACGCGGTGCAACACGCCAAGCTGCGTGGCAGCCAGCCCGACGCCGAGCGCGTCGTGCATCAGCGTGCCCATCCGCTCGACCTCGGCAACCAGCGACTCGTCGAAGCGCTCGACCGGCAGCGCCTTCGCGCGCAGCACCGGATCGCCGAGCTTGCGTACCCGCGCGAGCGCCGCATCGCGCCTGGCCCGAGTCTCGGGATCGAGCTCTTCCGGCGCGTCCTGCTCGCGCTCGACCTCGACGTCGGCCTGCTCGGAGACCGGCGTCGGCAGCTCCTCGAGCTCCGGTGCGTCGGCGGTGTCGCCCTGTGCGGTCATGACGCTCAGTTTATGAGGACGGTCGGCTTTTGGGGAGCGTCGGCCCGGCGACTATTACTTCAATTTGACGATCACCGTCTGCGTGTGCTTGACCGGCGCGCCGCCCAGCGACGACTGGAACGTGAGCACGATCGATACCGGGACGCCCCGCTTGTGCCTGAGCGCGCGTCTGAGCGCCTTCCGCGCGGAAGCGCTCGGCTTCAACGTGACGGTCACGCTGCCCGGAGCGCCGATCGTCTCACCGCCCTTGGCGAAGAAGATCCTCACCGGCCGGCACTTGCCCGCCAGGCGACGCTGACCCGCCTTGCACTTGCTCGCGGACGAGAACGCGCCGAAGGTGCCGTTGGGGAAGGTTGCTGCCCAGCCGAGCGTGCCGGGGTTGGCGAGCGCGAGCGTGAAGGTGATCGTGCCGGTTTTCTGGTTGGCGGCCGATTCGGCTGTGAAGCCACTGTTTGGCGCCGTGGAGGTCACGGTGGCCGCGGTGCTCGTCGTGGTTGCAGTGGTCTGGGTGGTTGAAGCACCGCCACCGCCGGTCGCTCCGCCTTCACCGCCGCCGCCACCCGAGGGCGGAGCAGCGGCTACTGTGACCACGTGACTGACCGGGGTCCCCGTCGATCCCGTGAACGCGTCCTTGGGGGTCATCGTCACGGTGTATTCGCCCGCGACGGCATACGTGTGAGTCGTGCTGGCACCGACCCCACTAGCTTTATCGCCGAAGGTCCACGTGGGTTCGAACCGGCCGTATGGGTCAGAGGCGCTGCCCGTGAAGCCGACCGGTGATCCCGCCGTCCCAGTCGGAGCACTGAAGGATCCAGCGCCGAGCGGCAGTGGTTCCATCAGGCAGGCTTTGGCAGCGTTGTCCCACTCGCTCTGGAGGTAGAAGTGGTCACCGCTGATCAACTGGTTGTAGAACGTGGGACTCGTGCTACCGCCCAGCGTCGGGAGGAATGCGTTCGGGTCTCCGCCGAGTTCGAAGCCGCTGCCCGCGAAGTTGCACTTGTCGCCGATCTCCTGGCCGTGGGCGTTTTCCCACCATCCATTGCCGAGCGGGTCGGTTGCCGCCTCAATGTACTCGTGGCTGGTGTACTTGAGGGCCACATCGGCATATCTCGTGGTTTCGTCGGTTCCTGTCGTGTCGCCGTTCGGGTTCTGGATTATTCCGTTTCCGTCGGCCTGACAGTCCTTGGCAAAGCCTTCGTCAAGAAGCGAGAACGGAATATCGGAGTAGACGATCTCGCTCGCGGTGCCGCCGTTGATGCTGCTGTGGTAGGCACAGTAGAAGTTGTTTGAGCAGGGGTGGATTTTCACGAAAACCCCGGGTTCTTCTTCTACTTCTTCTTCAGGCAGGCATGTCACCACCTTGTGTGGAAATAGCACAACATATTGCTGGGTCGGGCCGGTCGGCAGACCTTCTTTCGTGACATAGGCGGAGAGCTCCGTCTGAAGCTTTTCGTCCGTTACGCAGTTCGTATAGAAGGCCGATTTGTCCCCTTGGTTGGGAATCGTGCACGTATCCGCACCGTAGGAGTTGCCGTCGGTCGCTTCCGTTCCAAACGTCGAGCTGTACTGTGCATGGCCGCTGCCGTCGGTGTATTGGCCCGCTACCCCAAACACGTTGCTGGCCAGGCCGCTATCGTGGGCGACGTCGGTGAAGAATTTGTGGACGATTTCCTTTGTCTTTACAGTGAAGTTCCCGCTCGGGTCCCAGTAGACAACATGTGTGTTGACGCTGTGCATGACCGGACCACCATGGCTGGTCAGCTGTTCGGCTTTGTCGTAAGGGAGCGGACTGGTCCTTGAGGCTGCTGATGAGCCTAGGGCGCGCCTGACGGCCGGGAGGTTGGCCGCGTTCACACCTCTGACCGGAGTGAGACCGTAGTTGCGGCCGCCGATCTTCGCAATGATCGCGCCGGCGGGGGTCGCGCCCGCCACAAGCATCAGCGCGAGCGCGCATGAGCAGAGAGCGATGATAGTTCGTGAACCGCCCGCTCTGAGCCTTCGCACTATTCCCCAGTTCTGAATGAGTGATGGCATCCTGCGCGGAGCATACCGCCACATCGCGCGGAACTGATGCGCGCTCGCGTGTCTGGGTCTACTGCGGATCGACGTCCACACTGAAGTGCACGCCGCGGTGCTCCCGCGAGCCGGCCACACGCTGAACGGCCTCGCCGATCGCCTGCACGGCCGGCAGCCGCGTCGAGGCCTTGACCACGAGCGACTCGCGCTCGCGTCCGCGCAGGCGGAAAAGCGGCGCCGGTCCGAGCACGGTCAGCTGCTCCTCGCCGCCGTCCACCGTCGGCGCTCTGCCCCCGAGCGCGTTCCGCACGGCGCCCGCCGCGGCGCGGGCCGGCTCGCTGTGCTCGGCCGAGCAGACGATCCTGATCAGGTGCGAGAAGGGCGGATAGCCGAGCGCCAGCCGACGCTCGAGCTCGCTCGCCAGGAAGCTTGCGCTGTCGTGACGGGAGGCGAGCGCGATCGCACGCGCCTGCGGCGCGATCGTCTGCACCAGCACGCGCCCCTCGCCGCCGCGCCCGACGCGCCCGGCGAGCTGCGCGATCAGCGCGAACGTGCGCTCCTCGGCGCGGAAGTCCGGAAAGCGCAGGGTCGCGTCGGCGTCGAGCACCACGCCGAGCGCGACATCGGGGAAATCGTGCCCCTTGGCGACCATCTGCGTGCCGATCAGCACGCCACACTCGGCCGCCTCGAATCGCCGCAGCAGCGCGCTGACAGCGCTCTCGCGCGTGGCCGGCGCTCCCGCCGGGGCCGCTGCTGCTTCCGCCACCGCGGACGCCCCCGCCGCGGTGTCGGCGTCGAGCCTGAAGATCGGGAAGGCGCCGTCGTCGAGCACGGCCGCCAACTCGTGCTGCAGGCGCTCGGTGCCGGCGCCGTGGCGGGCGACCGACATCGACCCGCACGCGCCACAGCGCTCGGGCGCGCGCTCGCGGTGGCCGCAGTGATGGCAAGCCAGGAAGCCTCCCGCTCGATGCAGGACCAGGGCGACGTCGCAGTCCGGACAGCCCCACACCTGCCCGCACGAGCGGCAGGAGAGGAAGTTCGACCAGCCGCGCCTGTTGAGCAGCACGATCGCCTTCGTGCGCGCCTCGCGCACCCCTGCAAGCGCCTGCACGGTCTCGGGATGCAAGCCCTGCTGGGCGACATCCGAGCCATCGCCGCGCATGTCGAGCACCTCGACGCGCGGCAGCGGACGACCGTCCACGCGTCGGGGGAGCAGCGAGGACTCCACGCGATGCTCGCTCTCGGCGCGGGGGGTGGCGCTGCCGAGCAGCAGCACGGCGCCGCTTCGGCGGGCGCGCTCGGCGGCCACGTCGCGCGCGTCGTAGCGCGGGTCGCCTTCGTGCTTGTAGGAGGAGTCGTGCTCCTCGTCGACGACGATCAGGCCGAGGTCTTCGATCGGCGCGAACACCGCCGAGCGCGGACCGACGCAGATGCGTGCCTCGCCCTCGCGCAGCCGCCGCCACTCCGCGTAGCGCTCGCCCGGCCGAAGCTGCGAGTGCAGCACCGCCACCGTCTCGCCGAAGCGGTCGATGAAGCGACCGACGGTCTGCGGCGTGAGCGCGATCTCGGGCACCAGCACGATCACGCCCCGTCCCTGCTCGAGTGCGGTCTCGGCGGCGCGCAGGTAGATCTCGGTCTTGCCCGAGCCCGTCACGCCGTGCAGCAGCCGCTCGTGGGCCGTGCGCTGCGCGAGCGCGCCCTGCAGCGACTCGAGCACGGCGCTCTGGTCCTCGTTCAGCGCCAGCGCAGCCGGCGCGCGCGCGCCGACCGAGAGGTGCTCGGGACGCTTGACCGCGCGGCGCTTGCGTCCGCTGAGCCTGCGCGTCGCGCCCGGCGGCAGCACGAGCCCCAGCGCCCTGGCGAGCGTCGAGCAGTACTCGGCCGCGATCCATTCGGCCAGGCCGACCATCTCGGCCGGCACGCCCAGCTCGAGCGCGCGCAGCGGCGCGAGCAGCTTCTCGGTGGCGACCTCGCTCGACTCGGCCAGCCCGACGACGACGCCGAGCACCTCCCTGCGCCCGAACGGGACGACGAGCATCGAGCCGACGCCGACGGCGCCGCCGCGCAGCTCCTCGGGCAGGCGGTAGTCGAACGGCCCGCGCAGCGCGCGGGCAGTCGTCATCGGCTCGACCTGGGCGATCGAAGGCATGGACGGACAGTAGAGCGGGGGTCGGACCGCGCGGCCGGCTCTGACCGCGGTGTGTGAACGGCATCCGGCCTCCAAGTCGAGCCGGCCTCCGCGCTGAGACCGGCATCCAGCCTCCTTGTCGAGCCGGCCTACGCTTCTCGATTCAATTTTGTGAGCGCTCCGGCCGCCACGACCGTTACATGGCCGGCCATCCGGGCCGGCTGTTGCTGCGCCCTTTGCTCTCCGGTTGCGCCGGCGCCCTCAGGCGCCGGCGGCCGCCTTCAGCGCGTCGGCCTTGTCCGTCTTCTCCCACGTGAAGTCGTGATCGTCGCGACCGAAGTGGCCGTAGGCCGCCGTCTTCTGGTAGATCGGGCGGTGGAGGTTGAGCTCCTCGCGGAACGCGCCCGGGCGCAGGTCGAAGACCTCGTCGACAGCTTTGGCGATCTGACCGCGCGTGCGACCCCCGAGCTCGGTGCCGAAGGTCTCGACCATCACCGAAACGGGGTGCGCGACGCCGATCGCGTAGGCGACCTGCACTTCGGCGCGTTCGGCCAGCCCCGCGGCGACGATGTTCTTGGCCACCCAGCGCGCCGCGTAGGCGGCCGAGCGGTCGACCTTGGAGGGGTCCTTGCCGGAGAAGGCGCCGCCGCCGTGGCGGGCCATGCCGCCGTAGGTGTCGACGATGATCTTGCGCCCCGTGAGGCCCGCGTCGCCGACCGGTCCGCCGATCACGAAGCGCCCCGTCGGGTTGACGAGGAAGTTCTTGCGCAGCTTCGCCTCGTCGTACATGTCCTTCGGCAGGATCGGCTCGACGACGTGCTCCCAGAGGTCGTCCGGAATCATCGACTCGGCGCCCTCGCCGTGCTGGGTCGAGATCAGAAGCTTTTCGATCTCCTGCGGCTTGCCGTCGACGTAGCGAACGCTCACCTGGGTCTTGCCGTCGGGGCGCAGGTAGTTGAGCGTGTCCGCCTTGCGCACCGCCGCCAGGCGCTCGGCGAGCCGGTGGGCGAGCGAGATCGGCAGCGGCATCAGCGCGTCCGTCTCGTTCGAGGCGTAGCCGAACATCATTCCCTGGTCGCCCGCGCCGGCCACGTCGAGCTCGTCGTCGTCGCTCGCGTCGGTACGCGCCTCATACGCCTTGTCCACGCCCTGGGCGATGTCCGGGGACTGCTTGTCGATCGCGTTGATCACCGCGCACGAGTCGGCCGAGAAGCCGAGGTCGGCGTCGTTGTAGCCGATCTTGCGAATCGTCTCGCGCGCGATCTCCTGGATGTCGACGTAGGTGTCGGTCGAGATCTCACCCGAGACGACGACCAGGCCCGTGTTGACGAGCGTCTCGCAGGCCACGCGGCCGTACGGGTCGGCGGCCATGACGGCGTCGAGCACGCCGTCTGAGATCTGGTCGGCGATCTTGTCCGGATGCCCCTCGGTGACGGACTCGGAGGTGAACAGGAATTCGTTGTCGGAAAACTGATTCATGTCGGCAGCGGCTCGCTCCAGGTCGTCTGTCGGGGCTGAAACCCGGCGAGAGCCGGGCGAGAGCCGGACAGTCTAGGCGAACGGCGGGACTTTTTCGTTCAGCGAGGAGCCGCCGGGGCGGGCTCTTCGACAGGCGGCTGCACGTCGTCGACCACCGGCTCCTCGCCCTCCTCGGGCGATGCCTGCGGTACGCGTTCGCGCGCCTGGCGCGGGCTCAGCCCGCCGCCGCGTTCCCCGCGCTCGACGAAGTCGATGATCAGCGGCACGCCCTCCATGCCGTAGCGCGCGCGCAGGCGGTTCTCGAGGAAGTAGGCGTAGTCGCGCGTGACCCGGGCGCGCGAGTTGATCTGGATCGCAAAGCGCGGCGGGCGCTGGTCGATCTGCGTCATGTAGATCAGCTTCAGGCGATGCTGGCTGGAGCCGCGGCGCGTGCCGACCGGCGGCTGGCGCGCCTGCACGGCCTCGGCCAGGAAGCGGTTGAGCTCGGAGGTGGGAATCCGGTTGGACATGCGGTCGCCGAGCGCGATCGCCTCGGTCAGCAGGCGCGCCACGTGGCGGCCCGTCTTGGCGCTGGCCGTCAGCACGCGCGGGCGCAGCCGCAGCTTCTCCGCCACGCGCGCGCGCTCGTGGTCGAGATCGTCCTCGCTGCCCTCGCGTACGTCCCACTTGTTCAGCACGATCGCCGTCGCGCAGCCGGCCTTCATCGCCAGCTCGGCGACGCGGAGGTCCTGCGCGGTCACCCCGTCGGTCGGCGTCGCATACGACGAGCGCCACGTCGGCGCGCTCGGCCGCGCGCTGCGAGCGCAGCGCCGTGTAGTACTCGACCGAGTCGACGACCTTCGACTGGCGGCGCATGCCGGCCGTGTCGACGAGCGTCAGCTTGCGATCGCCGACCAGCAGCGGGATGTCGATCGCGTCGCGCGTCGTGCCCGCAAGCTCGGAGACGATCACGCGCTCCTCGCCCAGGAAGCGGTTGACGAGCGAGGACTTGCCCACGTTCGGGCGGCCGATCACGGCGAGGCGGATCGTGTCGTCCTCGGCGCTCGTCGTCGCCCTCGGGCAAGAGCTCGACGATCCGGTCGAGCAGGTCTCCCGAGCCGAGGCCCTGGGTCGCGGAGACGGCGATCGGCTCGCCCAGGCCGAGACGGTGGAACTCGGCCGCGAGCGGCAGCTCGGCGACGCCGTCGCACTTGTTCGCCGCGACGATCGTCGGCAGCGGCGCGCGGCGCAGCAGGTCGGCCATCTCCTCATCGCCCGGGCGCACGCCCGCGCGCGCGTCGACCACGAGCACCGCGACCTCGCGCGTCCGCAAGGCCCGCTCGCGCCTGCTCGCGGATCGAGCCCGCCAGCGGGTCCTCGTCCTGGAAGTCCATGCCGCCCGTGTCGATCAGCTTGAACTGGCGCCCGTTCCACTCGCAATCGAGCTCCTTGCGGTCGCGCGTCACCCCGGGGCGCTCGTGCACGACCGCCTCGCGGCTGCCCGTGAGGCGGTTGATCAGCGAGGACTTGCCGACGTTCGGATAGCCGACGATTGCGACCTTCATCAGACCCAGGCTAGCCTGGCGCGTCTCGCGCCAGCAGGCGAGCGATGCGAGCGCGACGACCCGCTCCGACGTCGAGCCCGGTCGTGTCGAGCACGACCGCGCCGGGCGCCGCCTGCAGCGGGCTGTGGCGGCGCGTGGCAGTCGCGCTCGTCGCGCAGCGACTGCTCGGCGAGCACGGCTGCCGGATCGGCGCCCAGCTCGGCCGCGCGGCGCCGCGCGCGCTCCTCGGCGCTGGCCGTGAGGAAGACCTTCAGCTCCGCATCGGGGGCGACGACGGTGCCGATGTCGCGACCCTCCGCGACCCAGTCGCCGCGGGCGATCAGCGCGCGCTGCTTGGCGACAAGCGCCTCGCGCACGCCGGGGTCGGCCGCCACGCGCGAGGCGGCCTCGGAGACCTCGGGCGAGCGGATCTCGCTCGCTCACGTCGTGGCCGTCGAGCAGCGTACGCGCGGAGAGCCGCGCCGGGTGCGTCGCTCAGCTCGATCCGCGCAGCCGCGCGCCAGCTCGGCCGGCTCGCGCCCCGGCCGGCGCAGCGAGAGCAGCGCGACGCAGCGATACATCGCGCCGCTGTCGAGGTAGGTGAAGCCGAGCTCGCGCGCCAGCGCGCGCGCGACCGTCGACTTGCCCGCGCCGGCGGGGCCGTCGATCGCTACGAGCAAAGCCCCATCAGGTCCTCGACGAAGCTCGGGTAGGACACGGCCGCGGCCTCCATCCCGATCACCTCGACGCCCTCGCGCGAGGCGAGCCCGGCGATCGCGCCCATCATCGCCATGCGGTGGTCGCCTTCGGCGTCGATCGTGCCGCCGCGCAGCCCGCCGCTGCCCCGCACGACGAAGCCGTCCTCGGTCGCCTCGATCTCGGCGCCGAGCCCGCGCAGCCCCTCGACCACGCCGGCGATCCGGTCGGACTCCTTCAGGCGCAGCTCCTGCGCGCCGCGCACTACCGTCTCGCCCTCGGCGAAGCAGCCGAGCAGCGCGACCAGCGGCAGCTCGTCGATCGCCAGCGGCACCTCGTCGGGCTCGACGACCGTGCCCTCGAGCGCCCCGTGCGCGACGTCGAGGTCGCTCACCGGCTCGTCGCCGATCGAGCTCGCCCGTCTCGTCCTCGAGGTCGCCGAGCACGATCCCCTGCATGCGCCGCACGATCCGCAGGAAGCCCGTGCGCGTCCAGTTCACGCCGACGTCGCCGATCAACAGGCGCGAGCCGCGGCACGAGCACGCCGGCCGCGATCAGGAAGGCCGCCGAGCTGGGGTCGCCCGGCACGCGCACGCTGCTCGAGCAGCAGCTCGTCGGCGTTGACGACCGTCACGTGGCGCCCGTTGCGGTGCGATCGCCCACCCCGGCGCGCAGCAGCATCCGCTCGGTGTGGTCGCGGCTGCGCGCTGGCTCGGCGACGGTCGTCGCGCCGTCCGCCGCGAGCGCCGCCAGCAGCACGCACGACTTGACCTGCGCGCTCGCCACCGGCATGCTCGTAGGAGATCGCCCGCAGGTGCGCGCCGTGCACGCTGCAGCGGCGGGAAGCGGCCGTTGCGCGCGCTCGAGCTCGGCGCCCATCTGGCGCAGCGGCTCGGCGATCCGGTCGACCGGACGCCGGCGGATCGACTCGTCGCCGTCGAGCGTGAACGTGCGTCCCTCCTGCGCCGCCAGCCAGCCCGGGCAGCAGGCGCAGCAGCGTGCCGGCGTTGCCGACGTCGATCGGCTCCGTCCGGCTCGCGCGCCTCGCGCAGGCCGGTGCCGCGCATCACGACCTCGTCGCTCGCGCACCTCGCACCAGCGCCCCCAGCGCGCGCACGGCCTCGAGCGTCGAGTCGGTGTCGGCGGCGTGCAGGTAGCGCTCGATGCGCACCGGCTCGGAGGCCATCGCGCCGAGCAGCGCGGCGCGATGGGAGATCGACTTGTCCGGCGGCGCCTGCAGCTCGCCGCTGCAGCCCGCGCGTCGGCTCGAAACGCATGTTCATGCCGCCCGCGCGCCACCGGGAAGCCCAGCTCGGCGATCAGCTCCTGCGCGCGCGTCGCCGTCGCGCGTCGCCGCGCGATCCACAGCGCGACGACGCCCTGGCGGTTGTCCTCCGAGGGCGACAGCGCCATGTCGAGGATGTTCACGCCGGCGCCGCCCAGCGCGAGGGCGATCTCGGCGATCACGCCGGGGCGGTTGGGCACCGAGGCGCGCAGCTCCGTGCACCGGCGCCGCCGGTAGCCCGCGCCGAGCAGCGCTTCGCGGCTCTGCGCGCGCGCGCTCGTTCCAGGCGGCGATCGCGCGCGGCGTCGCCCTCGCGCGAGCTTCGCGCGCGCCTCGGCCAGCCGCGCCGCGAGCTCGTCGATCGCCGCGATCAGCGCATCGCGGTTGGAGATGTAGATGTCGCGTCCAGATCGCGCTGTTGGCGCCGGCGACGCGGGTGGCGTCGCGGAAGCTCGGCCCGACCGCCGGCAGGCGCCCGGGCGCGGCCTCGCTCGAGCGTGCTCGCGGCCTGCGCGACGAGCAGGTTGGCGAGCACGTGCGGCAGGTGCGAGACGCACGCCATCAGCCGGTCGTGCGTGTCCGGCGTCGATCGCCGTCGGGCGAGCGCCGATCGCGCGTCAGCAGCCGGTGCAGGCGCTCGTACAGGACGCCCGCGGTGCTGCCCGCGCGCCGGCGTCAGGTACCAGGTCGCGCCGTCGAACAGATCCTCGCGCGCGTGCTCCACGCCCGCGCGTCTCGGCGCCCGCCAGCGGATGGCCGCCGATGAAGCGCTCGTCGGCTGCCGGCGTCGGCGAGCACGCGCTTGGTCGAGCCGACGTCGCTGACCACGCAGTCCGCCGGGGCGCGTCGAAGCGCCACGCGCACCGTCTCCGCGAGCGCGCCCACCGGCGTGGCGACGAACACGACGTCGGCGTCCGCGCACGGCCTCGGCGAGTCGCTCGCGCTGCGGTCGATCGCGCCGAGCTCGAGCGCCGCGCGCGCAGCACGCGCTCGTCGGGGTCGTAGCCGCACACCTGCGCGCCCGCGCGCCTGCCGGCGCGGCCAGGCCGATCGAGCCGCCGATCAGCCCGACCCCGAGCACCGCGACCTTCAAGGAGCCGGCACCGGGTCCATCAGACCGCGCTGAGCGCCTTGCCCGCGAGCTGCCGCCGCCTGCTCGACCGCCCTCGCGTAGTCCGCGAAGTCCTCGGCGCGCAGCGCCTGCGGACCGTCGCAGATCGCCTCCTCCGGATTCGGATGCACCTCGACGATGATCCCGTCGGCGCCGACCGCCGCAGCCGCCAGCGACAGCGGCGTGACGAGGTCGCGCCGGCCGGCCGCGTGGCTCGGGTCGACGATCACCGGCAGGTGCGAGAGCTCCTTCAGCACCGGCACGGCCATCAGGTCGAGCGTGAAGCGGTAGGCGGTCTCGAACGTGCGGATGCCCGCGCTCGCACAGCATCACGTTGGGGTTGCCTTCCTTGAGGATGTACTCGGCCGCCATCAGCAGCTCGTCGAGCGTCGAGGACAGCCCGCGCTTGAGCAGCGCCGGGCGCCCGGAGCGGCCGATCTCGGCCAGCAGCGGGTAGTTCTGCATGTTGCGCGCGCCGATCTGCACGACGTCGGCGACCTCCAGCACGGCGTCGAGGTCGCGCATGTCCATCAGCTCGGTGACGACCGGCAGCCCCGTCTCGGCCTTCGCCTCGGCGAGCAGCCGCAGGCCCTCCTGGCCCGAGGCCCTGGAAGGCGTAGGGCGAGGTGCGCGGCTTGTAGGCGCCGCCGCGCAGGAACGATCGCGCCGGCGTCGCGCACGACGCGCGCGGTCTGCAGCATCTGCTCGCGCGACTCGACCGTGCACGGGCCCGGCGATCAGCGCGAAGTTCCCGCCGCCGACCTTGCGCCCGTCGATCTCGAGCACCGTTCGCTCGCCGTGCGTGATCTGCGCCGAGGCGAGCTTGTAGGGCTTCAGGATCGGCACCACCCGGTCGACGCCGGGCTGTCCCTCGAGGCCGAGGCTTTCGATGCTGGCGTCCTGCTCGACGTCGCCGATCGCGCCGATCACGGTCACGCGCGCGCCGTGAATGCGGTGCGCGCGCGCGCCCGCCCGCTCGATCTTCTCGACGACCGCCTCGACCTCCTGCTCGGTCGCGGTCTCCTTCATCACGATCATCATCGATTCATCCTTTCAAGGCGCCAAATCTTAGGTGGTCAGCACCGGCGTGCCGGGGCCAGACTCGTGAGCGCGCGACCTGGGACGGTCGCGGAGAGGGCTGTTTCGCCCTGTGAGAAGGCGCTCGGTCCCTTACGGGAACCCGGTGCGACCCGTTCGGCCCGCTCACGACGGGCCCAGGCCGAAGCGCCTAGCTAAATCGCCAGGTGCGAAGCGAATACGACCATGCGGCGCACGGCGCGACGGCGGCGCGGGCGCGAGAGCTGCGGGAGCTTTGCAGGCTGAGCTTCTGCATGGTCGATCCGCTGGAGTTCGTAGCACGCTTCACAGAACCTCGGCAAGCGCTGCAGGAAGCGCTCGTTCTCCGCCGGCGTGCCGTAGGTGACGCGCAGCGCGGCCCTCGCCGCCGAGCGCCGTCGCCGGCGCGCACGAGCACGCCGCGCTCTGCAAGCCCTCCGATGACCTCCTGCTCGTCGCGTCTCCTCGCCGAGGTGAAACCAGCAGAAGTTGGCCTGCGACTCGGCCGGGTCGAGCCCGAGCGCGCGCAGGCGCTCATCGACGGAGGTGCGCTCGGCGACGTTGCGCGCGACGCGGTCGATCACCGCGTCCTGGTGGGCGAGCGCCTCGACGGCGGCGGCCTGCGCGAGCGCGTTGCAGAAGAACGGCTGGCGCACCTGGTCGAGCGCACGCGGCAGCGCGTCTGAGCCGCACAGCGCGAAGCCGACGCGCAGCCCGCAGAGGCCGTGCACCTTGGAGAACGTCCGCAGCAGCACAGGTTGGGGTGGTGCTCGAGCAGCTCGATCGAGGCGTCGGGGTCGTCGAGCAGGTTGAACTCGCAGTAGGCCTCGTCGACGATCACGCACACGTGCGGCGGCAGCTCGTCGAGGAAGTCGGCGATCTGCGCGAGCGGCAGCGCCGTGCTCGTCGGGTTGTTCGGGTTGCACACGATCACGATCCGCGTGGCGACCGTGATCTCGCGCAGCATCGCCGGCAGGTCGTGGCGCTCCTGCGCCGTCGAGCGCCACCGTCACGGCGCGCGCGCCCGAGGCGGCGCCGAGGTGCGGGTAGACCGAGAACGACGGCCACGCGTAGACCAGCTCGGCGCCGGGCTCGAGCAGCGCCTCGCCGGCGGCTAGCAGGATGTCGCATGAGCCGTTGCCGATCGCGATGCGCGACTGCGGCACGCCGTAGCGCTCGCTCAGACGCGCGCGCAGCAGCGAGTTGGACGGGTCCGGGTAGCGGTTGAGCGAGCCGAGCGCGCGCTCGATCGCCTCGCGCACCTCCGGCAGCGGCGGGTACGGCGACTCGTTGCTGGCCAGGCGCACCAGCTCCAGGCCCTCGCCATAGCCGCCGGCGGCGGGGTAGGACGGGAAGCGCTTGCGATGCGCTCTGAGAACTCGAGTCGCCACGCGCCTATTGTGCCGGGCCGGGCAGCCAACCGCCGGCTACTGCGCGGCGGCCAGGTCCTCGCGCAGGGCGCCGGCCTCCCGCAGGTAGACGTGCTGGGAGACGTGGCCCTCGCGGGCGTAGTAGTGGATCATCACGCGGATCACCCGCGGCAGCGAGCCCTGGCACCGCGATCTCGCGGGCGCACAGCAGCGGCACCGCCTCGAAGCCAATCGCGCGCGCCGCGACAGCCGGGAAGGCCGCGTCGAGGTCGTTGGTGGCGGTGAAGATGCAGCTGACGACGTCCTCCGGGACGAGGCCGTTGCGCTCCATCAAGGCTCGCATCAGCTCCGTCGTCGCCTCGAGGATCGCCTCGCTCTCGTTGCGCTCGACGCTGATCGCGCCGCGTAGGGCAAACAGTCTCATCGGGCGTCGATTCTGTCAGAGCGCGTTCGCTCAGAGCGCGCGCAGCAAAGCGAGCTCCGGCTCGTCGAGCCGCCTGTACTCGCCCGCCGCGAGGCCGTCGAGCCGCAGCGGACCGAAGCGCACGCGCCGCAGACCGATCACCTCGCGCCCGACGGCCGCGCACATGCGCCGCACCTGGCGGTTGCGGCCCTCGTGGATCGTCAGCTCGATCTCGTGCTCGCCGAGGCGGCGCACCTCGGCGGGCGCCGTGCGCCCGTCCTCGAGCTCGACCCCCTCGCGCAGCCGCTTCAGCGCGGCCGCATCGATCGGCCTGCCTGCGAGCTTCGCGCGGTAGCTCTTGGGCACCTCGAAGCGCGGGTGCGTCAGACGGTTGGCCAGCTCGCCGTCGTTGGTCAAGAGGATCAGCCCGCTGCTGTCGGCATCCAGGCGCCCGACCGGGTACAGCCGCAGCCCGCGCTCGGGGACCAGCCCGACGACGGTCGGCCGGCCGTGGGTGTCCTGCGCGGTGGAGACGACGCCGACGGGCTTGTGCACGGCGTAGGTCACCCGCGGCTCGGGCCCGCCGACGGGCCGGCCGTCGACGAGGATCTGGCTGCGCTCGCCGACGTCGCGCGCCGGATCGGTGACCGTCTCGCCGTCCACGCGCACGCGACCTTCGCCGATCAGCGACTCGGCCGCGCGCCGCGAGGCCACGCCGGCATGGGCCAGGTGCTTGGCCAGGCGCATCAGCGAAGCAGGGGGCTCTGGGATGGCGGTCCCGGGAAACGGGTCATCGGCTGCAACCATTAGCAGTCATGGACCTCGCCCTGCTGGAGCAGACGCTCGCCGAGCACGATCAGCCGCGCTTCCGCGCGCGCCAGGTGTGGGCGTGGGCGGCGCGCGGCGCAAGCGGCTACGAGGAGATGACCGACCTGCCGGCCGGCCTGCGCGACGCGCTGCAGCGCGAGCTGCCGTTCTCGAGCCTGACGCTGCGCGAGCAGGCGCGCGCGAGCGACGGCACCGTCAAGGCGCTGTTCGCCACGGCCGACGGGCGTGCGCTCGAGGCGGTGCTGATGCGCTACCGCGACGGCCGCCGCTCGATCTGCCTCTCCTCGCAGTCCGGCTGCCCGCTGACCTGCACCTTCTGCGCGACCGGCCAGATGAAGTTCGCGCGCAACCTGACGGCCTCGGAGATCGTCGACCAGGCGCTGCACTTCCACCGCATGCAGGGCGACGGCGAGCGCCTGAGCAACTGCGTATTCATGGGCATGGGCGAGCCGATGCTCAACCTCGACAACGTGCTCGCCGCATGCGAGCGCCTGCCCGACCTCGGCATCGGCCACCGTCACACGGCGATCTCCACAGTCGGCTGGATCCCCGGGATCGAAGCGCTCGCAGAGCAGGAGATGCCGCTGCGCCTGGCCCTCTCGCTGCACGCCGCCGACGAAGCGCTGCGCTCGGAGCTGATGCCCGTCAACGAGCGCTACCCGCTGAGCGACGTGATCGACGCATGCCGCGACTTCTACGCGCGCAAGCGCCGCCGCGTGTTCGTCGAGTACGTGATGCTGGGCGGCGTCAACGACCGCTACGAGCAGGCGATCGCGCTCGCGCGGCTGCTCACGAGCCCCGGCGGCCAGGGCAGCGCGCCGACCGACTCCGCCGGCAACTCGATCTTCAAGGTCAACCTGATCCCCTACAACCCCACCGGCTCTCCCTACGAAGGCTCCACGCGCGCCTCGATCGGCGCCTTCCGCGAAGCGCTGCAGGCCAACGGCGTTCCCGCCACGATCCGGCTCACGCGCGGGCAGGACATCGACGCGGCCTGCGGGCAGCTGGCGGCGCGGACGAGCTGAGCTACAGGGTCGTGAGCAACTCGACATCTCGCCCCTGAGCGAGCACCGGCACTCCTGAGTCGAATGTGAGTAGAAGCATGCCTCTGCGACGGGCAAGCGTTAGAAGGTGTGCATCGGTTACTTGGCGGTACCCGCTGACCGCAGGAATGTCCTCATCCGTCAGCGAGATGTCATCGGAGAGAAAGCAGTGTCCATCGAGGGCGCGAAGCTCTGCGAGGACAGAACGCGCTGCATCGACGCCAACCGCACTTGGGAGCACCTTTGGATTCGAGGAAACCCGAACGAAGCCGCTCTCGGTTACAGGGCACGTGGCCCACCCGGCGCAGTGGTTTTCGGCGAACCAACTGAGCATAGGCGCGTGGTGGACATGTGAATCCCACGCGAGCGCGACCAGCGCATTGACGTCCAACAGCGACGAGATCTTGGTCAGTCCTCGTCGAGCGCCCGCCGCACCATCTCGGGCGTAATCGGCGATGTCCCCGCCGGGACTCGTATCACGGGCATCCCGTTCTCACTCTCCACTTTCGCCGGCGTCAGTCCGCGACGTGCAAGCTCGGAGATAACCGATCCGAGCGAGCGCCGCTCGCCACTCGCCAGCTCCCTAGCCGCAGCCACGACATCGTTGTCAATCTCTAGGGTCGTTCGCACCGCATTGATGCTAGCGCATCAGCGCATCAAATCTAACTGGCCCGAGCCTCCCCCGCCTTCAGCAGCCGCTCCCTGAGCTCGGCCTGCTCCTCGGGCGTGGGGTCCCAGCGCGCGACGTCGGGTAGCTCCTGCAGCGAGCGCAGGCCGAACAGCTTGAGGAACTGCGTGCTCGTGCGGTAGACGACGGCGCCGAACTGCGAGTGGCCGGCCTCCTCGATCATGCCGCGGTCGAGCAGCGTGCCGACGGCCGAGTCGGCGCTGACGCCGCGGATGCGGGCGATCTCGGGGCGCGAGACGGGCTGCAGGTAGGCGACGATCGCGAGCGTCTCGGCCTGCGCCGGCGTGAGCGTGGACACGCGCGGGCGGCTGAACAGACGTCGCGCGGCGTCCTCGGAGGCGGGGTCGCTGGCGAACGTCCAGCCGCCGCCGAGCTCGCGCAGCGTGATGCCCGAGCGCCCGGGCGCGTGGTGCTCGGCGAGCAGCGCCAGCGCGGCACCGATGGCCCCCTCCCCCACCTGGGTAGCCTCGGCGAGCTCGGCCGCGGTCAGAGGGTCGCTCGAGAGGAACAGCAGCGCCTCGATCGTGCGCAGAAGCTCGGGCAGCTGCTCGGATGGCTCGCTCATGCGCTCAGCTTGCCAGGCCGGCGACCGATCCGCCGGCCACGGCAACCGGTGCGCCCGTCGCGTGCGCGACCGGTGCGTGCACGGCGATCTCGCCGAAGCTCTCGTCCTGATCCCAATCGGCCTCGCCGCGTTTGTACAGCTCGAGCAGCGCGAACAGCGTGACGGCGACCGTCATGCGATCCGCGCCGCGCACGGCCTCGTCGAAGCTGAAGGCGCCGCGGCGCAGCAGGCCGCGCAGCAGCGCGAGGCGCTCGGACACGGCTACGCGGGGCACCGAGACGTGGCGCATGCTGATCTCCGGCGGCATGCTCAGCAGGCGACCGATCGCCTCGCCGAGCACGTCCGGATCCTGCGAGCCCTCGGCAGGCTCGAGCACGGTGCTGCGCAGCTGGGCCGGCAGCGGCGCCTCGCGGAAGCGCACGCCGTGCTGTGCCGCCAGCAGGCCGCCGAGGTGCGACGCCGCCGAGCGGTAGCGGCGCGCGTCGAGCATCCGCGCAAGCAGCTCCTCGGCGGCCGCCTCGGGCTCGATGTCGAGCTCCTCTTCCTCCTCGCCGAGCAGCATCAGGCGCGACTTCAGCTCAAGCAGCGCCGCGATCAGCACGATGAATTCGGTCGCCGTCTCGAGGTCGAGCTCGCCGCGCGCTCGAGGTGGTCGAGGTATGCGAGCACGACCTCGGCGAGCTCGCAGCTCGAGCAGGTCGACCTCTTCGCGCAGCACCAGCGTGAGCAGCAGGTCGAACGGGCCCGCTGAAGAGGTCGAGATCCAGCTCGAGCGATGTCGGCGCTCACGGGCCACCGCGCCGTCAAGGCTACCGACGCCCGCTGCCCGACGCGGGCGCGCCGACCCCCATCCGCTCGCGCACGTCGGCGAGCGTCGCCGGCGGCGATCGCCCCGGCGCGCGCGGCGCCGTCGGCGAGGATCGCCTCGAGCGCACGCTCGTCCGCGCGCAGCTCGGCGTAGCGCTCGCGCACGGGCGCGAGGTACTCGACGACGCCGGCGGCTACGGCCGCCTTGAATTCGCCGTAGCGAGCATCGGCGAACTCTGCTTCGATCGCCGTCGGGTCCGACGCCGCGGACGGCCGCGAGGATTTCGATCAGGTTGCCGACGCCCGGCTTCTCGGCGTCGCGACGCACCTCGGAGCCGGAGTCGGTGACGGCGCTCTTGAGCTTCTTCTCGATCGCTTTCGGCTCGTCGAGCACGTAGATCGTGCCCTGCTCGGAGCCGCCTGTCGTCGACATCTTCCGCGTAGGGTCCTGCAGATCCATGATCCGCGCGCCGACCACGGGGATGCGGTGCTCGGGCACGACGAGCACCTCCTCATCGCCCGCGAAGCGCGAGTTGAAGCGGCGCGCGACGTCGCGCATCAGCTCGAGGTGCTCGCGCTGGTCCTCGCCGACAGGCACCTCCTCGGCGCGGTAGGCGAGCACGTCGGCGGCCATGCAGCACCGGGTAGAACAGCAGCCCGGCCGAGACGAGCTCGCGCTGGGCGACGGACTTGTCGCGGAACTGGTGCATCCGCTGCAGGCGCCCGAGTTCGGTGACGCTCGACAGCAGCCACGTCAACTCGGTGTGCTCGCGGACGTCGCTCTGGCGAAAGAGGATGCAGCGCTCGGGATCCAGGCCCGCCGCGAGCAGGATCGCGGTCGTGTCGTAGAAGCGCTCGCGCAGCTCGGCCGGGTCGTAGGAGACGGTCATCGCGTGCAGGTCGACGATGCAGTAGATCCCCTCGCCGCGATCCTGGCCCGGAGACGTACTGCGCGATCGCGCCGATGTAGTTGCCGAGGTGCTTGCGGCCCGTCGGCTGGATGCCCGAGAAGATCCGCATCGGCGCTACTGGTCCAGCGCCTGGCGGATCACGGGCGCCTTCGCCGCCGCCACCTCGTCGAGCCGGCGCACGGGCGTCGTGTAGGGCGCGCCCAGCGCGATCTCCGGATCCGCGGCCGCCTCGTCGAGGATCCGCGCGATCGCATCGGCGAAGGCGTCGAGCGTCTCCTTGGTCTCGGTCTCGGTCGGCTCGACCATCAGCGCCTCCTCGACGAGCAGCGGGAAGTACACCGTCGGCGGGTGAAAGCCGAAGTCGAGCAGCCGCTTGGCGAGGTCGAGCGTCTTGATCTTCAGCTGCTTCTTCATCGGCCCGCCGGAGAGCACGAACTCGTGCATGCAGAGCTCGCCGTAGGCGAGCGGGAGGTGCTCGGCGATGCCTTTCTCCCTGCAGTCGCGCGAGCAGGTAGTTGGCGTTCAGCACGGCCGCTTCGGAGGCGTCCTTCAGCCCGTCGGCGCCGAGCGAGCAGATGTAGGCGTAGGAGCGCACGAAGCAGCCGTAGTTGCCGTGGAAGCCGCGCAGGCGGCCGATCGACTTCGGGCGCTCGTGAGTCGAGCACGAACGCGGCCATCGCCGGCGCGGGCCACGACCGGAACCGGCAGGAACGGCGCGATCCGCTCGGAGACGGCGATCGGACCGGACCCGGGGCCGCCGCCGCCGTGCGGCTGGGTGAAGGACTTGTGCAGGTTGAAGTGCACGATGTCGAAGCCCATGTCGCCCGGGCGCGAGAGCCCCATCACGGCGTTGAGGTTGGCGCCGTCGTAGTACAGCGTCGCGCCCACGCCGTGCACGATCTCGGCGATCTCGCTCGATGTTCGGGTCGAACAGCCCGAGCGTGTTGGGGTTCGTCAGCATCAGGCACGCGACGTCGGCGTCGGCCTTGGCGCGCAGGTCGTCGATGTCGACGCCGCCGTCGGCGTTGGTGGCGACCTTGACGACCTCGAAGCCCGGCCATCGTCACGGTCGCCGGGTTGGTGCCGTGCGCGGTGTCGGGCGTGAGCACCTTGTGGCGCGACTCGCCGCGGTCCTCGTGGTAGGCCCGCGTCAGCAGCACGCCGGCGAGCTCGCCGTGCGAGCCGGCCGAAGGCTGCAGCGAGACGTGCGCCAGGCCCGAGATCTCGGCCAGCGCGCCCTGCAGGTTCCACATCAGCTCGAGCGCGCCCTGCGCGTGCTCGGGGTCCTGCAGCGGGTGCAGGCGCGCGTGGCCGGGCAGCGCGGCGACGCGCTCGTGCAGGCGCGGGTTGTGCTTCATCGTGCACGAGCCGAGCGGGTAGAAGCCCGAGTCGAGGTCGAAGTTGCGCTTGGAGATGCCGACGTAGTGGCGCACGATCTCGGGCTCTGAGACCTCCGGCAGGCGCGCCGGCTCGGCGCGGCGAAGGCGCGCCGGCAACGCCAGCTCGGGGTCGGGCGCCGGCACGTCGAGCTCCGGGCAGACGAACGCGCGCCGCCCGGGCGCGCCCTTCTGGAAGATCGTCGTCGCGCGCTGGCGCTGCAGCGGGCTCTCGCCGGGTCCGCCGACGGCGATGTCCAGGACGTGGTCCGGGTGGCGCCCCTCGATCCCCGGGTCGGAGTGCAGGTGGTTCTCGTCGAGCGCGCTCACACGCCCACCGCCTCGCGACACTCGGCGGCGACGGCCGCGCCGAGCACCTCCACGAGCCGGTCGATGTCCTCGCGCGAGCGCCGCTCGGTGATCGCCACGAGCAGCACGCCGCGGTCCTCGGGCCGCCCGCTCGAGCGCGTGCGTCGACGCCGGGGTTGACGCCCTGCGCGATGCAGCGCCGGCGCACCGCGTCGACGTCGGCGTCGAGCCGCAGCGCGAACTCGCGCACGACGGGCTGCTCGTGCAGCGCCTCGACGCCGTCGAGCGCCGCCAGCGCTTCGCGCGCGTAGTGCGTGCGCGCCAGCAGCAGCTCGCCCAGCTCGACGAGGCCGCGGCGTCCGAGCCAGGACAGGTAGACGACGCCGGCGAGCGCGTTGAGCGCCTGCGCGGTGCAGATGTTCGAAGTCGCTTTCTCGCGGCGGATGTGCTGCTCGCGCGTCTGCAGCGTGAGCACGAAGCCGCGGCGGCCGTCGAGCGTCGACGCGTCTCGCCGGCGATCCGCCCGGGCATCTGGCGCAGGTACTCCTCGCGCGCGGCGAAGAAGCCGAACGAGGGGCCGCCGAAGTCGAGCCGGTTGCCGAGCGGCTGACCCTCGCCGACGCCACGTCCACGCCGCACTCGCCCGGGGTGCGCAGGATGCCGAGCGCGATCGGGTCGGCTTGACAGATCACGACCGGGCCGGCGCCGCCATCCTTGGCCGCAGCCTCGGCGGCCTCGCTCAGCGCCTGCGCGTCCTCGACGGCGCCGTAGAAGTTGGGCTGGGCGAAGATCGCGGCGCTCGTGTCGGCGTCGATCGCGGCCGTCCACGCCTCGGTGTCGGTGACGCCGTCGCGAAGGGGAACCTCGACGACGTCCATGCCGTAGCCGTGGGCGTAGCGTGCGCAGCGTCTGGATCGTGTGCGGGTGAAGGCCGGCGCTGAGCGACGAAGCGGCTGCGGCCGTTGTGCAGCTTGGCCATGTAGCCGGCGGCGGCCACGGCCGATGGGCCCTCGTAGACGGATGCGTTGGACACGGGCAGGCCGGTCAGCTCGGAGATCGCCGTCTGGTACTCGAACATCACCTGCAGGCCGCCCTGGGAGATCTCGGGCTGGTAGGGCGTGTAGGGCGTGAGGAACTCCGAGCGCTCCATCAGCATGTCGACGATCGCCGGCACGTAGTGGTCGTACATGCCGGCGCCGAGGAAGCTGAGCTCGTCTTCGGCGCTCGTGTTGCGCGCGGCGAGCTCGGCGAGGTGCGCGAAGACCTCCTGCTCGGGCTTGCCCCGGGGCAGCTCCAGCTCGCGGCCGAGGCGCACGGCCTCGGGGATCTGGCGCTCGAATATCTCCTGCACCGAGGAGACGCCGATCGCGGCGAGCATCGCCTCGAGGTCGGCATGGGTGATGGCGGTGTAGCGGCTCAAGTGACTGCGTTCAGCCTAGCCACAGAGCGTGGCGGCATAGGCGCTCGCGTCCATCAGCGCCTCGCGCTCGCCCGGCTCGGCGAGCCGTACCTTGACCAGCCAGCCGTCGCCGTAGGGGTCCTCGTTGATCGCCTGAGGGCTGTCGGACAGCGCCTCGTTGACCTCGACGATCTCGCCCGACAGCGGCGCGATCACGTCGGAGACCGCCTTGACGGACTCGACCTCGGCATATGGCTCGTCCTTCTTCACGGTCGTGCCGACGGCGGGCAGGTCGAAGAACACGACCTCGCCCAGCGAGTCCTGGGCGTACCAGGTGATGCCGAGCGTGGCGCGCGAGGAGTCCTCGGCATCGATCCGCGCCCAGTCGTGCTCGGCGTGGTAGAGCAGGTCATCGGGGTAGCTTGCGTCTGCCATCTGACTAGCCCTTTCGGTAGAGCGGCTTCTGCTTGACGACGGCGCGGCGCATCTTGCCACGAACGTCTATCTCGAGTTCGCTGCCGAGCGCCGAGCGCTCGGCTGGCACGTAGGCCATGCCGATGCCGACGTCGAGGCTCGGGGAGAACGTGCCGCTCGTGACCTCGCCGCCGACGACGATCTGGTTGCCCTGCCGCGCGATCCCGGGCCCGTCGATCTCGAAGGCGACGAGCTTCTCGGCCGGCTCCGGCCTCGCGCACGGCACGCACGGCCTCGGCGCCGACGAAGCCAGTGTCCTCCTTGCAGCACCAGCCGAGCCCGGCTTCGATCGGCCCGCGCTCGGGCATCAGGTCGTTGCCGTAGAGGTGGAAGCAGACCTCCAGGCGCAGCGTGTCGCGCGCGGCCAGCCCGGCGGGCAAGGCGCCGCGGCGCACGAGCTCATCCCACAGCGCCGTGGCGTGCTCGGGCGCGCAGAGGATCTCGACGCCGTCCTCGCCCGTGTAGCCGGTGCCGCAGACGAGCGCCCGCACCCCGGCCAGGTGACGGCTCGCGGCGCGCATGCGCGCGGGCAGCGGCTCGTCGGAGATCGCCTGCACGATGCCCCGCGCGAGCGGCCCCTGCACGGCGAGCATCGCGTAGTCGTCGATCGCGTCGCGCACCTCGGCCTCGGGGAAGTCGGCGGCGTGCGCGAGGAACCACTCGAGGTCGCGCTCGTGGTTGGCCGCGTTGGTGACCGTCAGATAGCGGTCGGTGTCGAGGCGGTAGGTGAACAGGTCGTCGAGCACGCCGCCGTCCTCGCGGCACAGCACGCTGTACTGGGCCCCGCCGCCGTCCACGTCGACGGCGATCTGCGCGACGTCGTTCGACAGCAGCCGCTGCAAGCAGCTCGCAGCGCCTGCGGCCCCGAGGTCTCGATCTCGCCCATGTGCGAGACGTCGAAGATGCCGCAGCGCTCGCGCACAGTCAGGTGCTCGGCGCCGACCCCCTCGTATTGCACCGGCATCTCCCAGCCCGCGAACTCGACCATCTTCGCGCCGGCAGCCACGTGAGCATCGAACAGCGGCGTACGGCGCAAGGTCTCAGGCACGGCCCGCAGGCTAGCGGGCGAGCTCACCGCGAGCGGCCCGGCGATGGAACCCCGAGCTGCCTGCAGATCCGACGCGCTAGGCGGAAGTCGATCTCACGATGCCTTGGCACTGTGGAGCGCCGACCCGCCGGACCGATCCACCGCGCGTGATTACCACCCTCGTTGAACGCTCGGCACCCGAGGGAGCGGAGGTGCCGCTCGAGGTCGAGTCGCTTCAAGCGGCGATCGTCAGATGCAGCGCCTCACGCTCGCATTGATCGTCTGCCGACCCTGACTCTGGCTCCGGGGAAAGCATCAAGCGCAACGCATCAATCACGTTCGCCCGCGCTTCCTCGCGGGTGCGACCCTGGGTAAACACGCCGGGAACCTCGGGGATCGAGGCCAGAATCCAGCCTTCCTCCCCCGGCTCGTAGACGATCGTCAGATCAAGCTGCTCAGGCACTAGGGACACGATACCTCCTAATCCGACCCAAATTGCCTGACGGGACAAGTCGTTCAAGTCTCATTCCAGGCAGGCGCATGCGCCTGCCTGGGACGGGCCGCATGCGGCCCGTCCTCGAGGACGTACATGTACGTCCTCGCCAGCCGCACATGTGCGGCTGGAACCGCGCAAGCGGTCTAACGCTCGTACTTGTCCTCGCCGCGATGAATCGATGGAAGCTTGGACGCCTCGGGGGCGCAGGCGGCTCGAAGCTCCCCTCGGGCGAGTGCTCTACACAGAGGATCAGGTAACCGCGCCGCCCCGCATGAGGCGAGTCGGGGTCGTAGACCATGGTTCCCTCGTTGGCCTTGACCGGCGTGCCGCAGACGCTGCACGATCCGTCGAAGTCATTCCGCTTTGCCATTCGGTTCCGAAGGTTAGACCCTCGGACCGCACTCAGCCCCGACTAGCGCAGGAACGGCGGCACGTCGATGTCGTCGTCGGAGATCTCAAGCGACGAGCGCTGGCGGTCGTCGATCCGCGGCCCGCGGTCGCGTCCGCGCGAGCGACTCTCTTTGCGCGCGCTGCGCCCGGGGCGGTGGTCGAAGCCCGTGCCGATCACGGTCACGCGGACCTCGTCGGACATGCTCTCGTCGATCACCGCGCCGAAGATGATGTTGGCGTTCGGGTCGGCCGCGTTCTGGATCGTCTCCGCCGCGTCGTTGACCTCGAACAGGCCGAGGTCCTTGCCGCCGGTGATGTTCAGCAGGATGCCCGTCGCGCCGTCGACCGACTCTTCGAGCAGCGGCGAGGAGATCGCCGCCTTCGCCGCGTCCGCGCTGCGGTTCTCGCCGCCCGCCGTGCCGATGCCCATCAGCGCCGAGCCCGCGTCCGCCATGATCGTGCGCACGTCCGCGAAGTCGAGGTTGATCAGGCCCGGGATCGTGATCAGGTCGGTGATCCCCTGAACGCCCTGGCGCAGCACGTTGTCGGCCTCGCGAAACGCGTCGAGCATCGACGTACGGCGCTCGACCACCTGCAGCAGCTTCTCGTTGGGGATCACGATCAACGTGTCCACGACCTCGCGCAGGCGCTCGATGCCCTCCGTCGCCTGGCGGCCGCGCTGGGAGCCCTCGAACTCGAACGGGCGCGTGACGACGCCGACGGTCAGCGCGCCGATCTCGTTCTTGGCGATCTCCGCGATCACCGGCGCCGCGCCCGTGCCCGTGCCGCCACCCTCGCCGGCCGTGACGAACACCATGTCCGCGCCCTTCAGCGCCTCCTTGATGTCATCGCGCGACTCCGACGCCGCGCCGAGCCCGACATCCGGGTTGGCGCCCGCGCCGAGGCCCTTGGTCGACTCGTGGCCGATGTTCAGCTTGATGTCGGCATCGCACATGGCCAGCGCCTGCGCGTCCGTGTTGGCCGCGATGAACTCCACGCCGCGCAGCCCCGCGTCGACCATGCGGCTGACCGCGTTCGTGCCGCCGCCGCCGACGCCCACGACCTTGATCACTGCCAGATAGCTTCCGCTGCTCTCCATGATGGTTCTGTCCGAACCCTTCAGTAGAAAATTAGGGTTCGCAGCATACAGCCTTGCGAACCGCCGAGATCGGCACGTTATGCAGGGAACTTCGCCCTGTCAACGACGCCCGCCAGTTCCGCAACGTTCGTTGCAGAACGGCCATCTCTCGACCACTGGATGAGAATCGGTCCGAAGCCACAGTGAACCTCTAGTCGAGGTTGAGGGTATGGCCTAGCGGCGAATCGCCTTCCTATCCGTGGGATACCGTGCTCGCGCTCGAGCTCGTTTCGCTCGGCGCTTCCGAGCCCGCTTCGCTCTTGGCCGACGATTCCCCTTCGCCCGAGGACGCTTCCGCTTCGCCGCTCGACGACGCTTCTTCCGATGCTTCCGCGGGCGTCGTCGAGCTCGAAGCCGCCCACCGCCGAGGAGAGCCCTTCGGCCAGCGACTGCGCCGATTCGCCGCTCGCCGGCGACGCCGCGCTTTCCGCTTCCGCGCCTTCCAGCGCCGGCGGCGTCACGCCGGCCGGGAAGCCCGCAGCCGGTCGTTCCGGCACGCGCACGTCGACGTAGCTCGCGCCCGCCGAGCCCGGGTCGGCCAGCACTCGCGCCAGCGACGCCCACTTCGCGTGCGGTCGCGAGGCGTCGCCGAAGTACACGCGCAGGCCGCTGTGCATCACCAGCGTCAGCCCCTTCGCGCCGCCATACGCCCGTTCCGCCGAGCCCGCCAGCGCCGCCGGCGCCGCGCCGAGCACGGTCAGCTCGCCCAGCAGCGCCCCTTCGCGCACGCGCTCGCCCGGCGTCAGCTGCACCTGGCTCGCCAGCGTCGGCAGCGAGCTCGAGGCGTGCGCCGCGCCGAGCACCACCCCGTCGGCCGCCACCGCCGTCTTCACGCCGCCCGCGCTCAGCGTCGCCACCGGCAGCTGCTCGATCACCTCGATGCTGAGGCCGTGCGGAAAGCTCGCGTGGACCCGCAAGTCGCCGACGACCGGATAGGCGGCCACCGCCGCGCGAAGACGCGACGCGTTCACGTCGAGCGTGCTCATGCGCTTGGCCGCGCTCGTCAGCGCCGCGTCGATCGCCCGCGCGTCCGAGCCGTGCACGCCGCTCACGCGCACGTGCTCGACCGCGACCAGCGAGGAGTGGCGCAACCACAGCCAGCCGCCGCCGAGCAGCGGCAGCGCGACCAGCGTCGCCACGAGCGCCATACGCAGGCGCTTGCGTTCGTGCACGAACGCCCAGCCGCCCGACAGCCCGCGTACGAGCGCCGAGGGAGCGCGCAGCAGGTGCGCGATCGCCACGTCGATCGGGTTTGCGGCGCCGCCGCGCGTGCCACGCCGCTTGGCGCCCCCGCGCGCGGCGCCGGCGCGTTCCGGGCGCGCCTTCTTGCGCGCCGGCGGACGGGTGAGGCTGCCGATTCCCAGCCGGCCGGCAAACGAGCGATCCATCGAGCACTTCCTTCGACCTCCGTGGGCGAACCCCTACAAGGTCTTCATCGCTGTGCAGGGCGCAGCTCGACCCACTCCTCGTAGGTGTCGATTACGACCTGAAACGGATCGAGGCCGGCCAGACCGAGTAGGCCAAACGACCACGGCCATGGGTCACAGAAGTACACGTTTGGGCTCCACGCATGACTGCCGGCGCCCTGCCGCAGCTCGAGCTGGATGCGCGCCGGCCTTCCCATCGTGCGCAATCCGCCGATGTGAATGTCGTGGCCGATCGTCGGGAGCTCGATACCGGCCATCTCGGCCACGTGTGCGCCGAGACGAACCTCGCTCGCCCCGGTATCGAGCAGGCATGCTTGGGGAGCCAGATCCAGCCCGTCCACGACGAGATCCACAATCGGGCGCGGCCTGCCGGCGATCCCCGGGAAAGCCTGAAAAGCGCGCCTCACAGCGGGGCGAGGCCAGTGGCCTCGAACTCGCTGCCGGGCACACGAAACATGCTGTCCGCCTGCTGCCGGTGCTCTGCCAGCCAGCCCACGACGGTGCGCGGATCCGGCGCCGCAACGAGCACATCCGAGCCCCTCGTCGCGACCCACTGACCGATGAACGGTTCGAGCCCTTCGGCGTCAGGCCGGATCGAATTGTCTCCGTCGCGCAAGCGCCGTACGGGTGCTTGCGTTTGAGGATCGACGTACTCTCCGGGCACGATCTCCCGCTCGACGAGAACCTGGCGGGGCTGGCGACCCGCGGCGAAGCCGAGTCCCGTGAGGATCCGCCTTGCCTGATGGGTCGTGAAGTCCGCGCGGTCGATCCCGGTCAGCGACCCGACTACCTGCTTGGGCGGGTACCGCCGGCCGCCTATCACCACGTAGTGGCTCGTGATCGGCTCCGGCAGCTCACCCCGCATTGTCAGCTCGACCTGATCGCGCTGCAACTCGAAGCGCTGCTTGGCGACCGTTACAACCTTACGTAGAATCGTCGACATGTGTCTCCGTTCCGTCTTTCTCTGTTTCGTATTTTCTACGTGACAGCCTAGCACGGCGCTCGAACGGCATCGCTGGACACCTTCGCGATCGCTGCTCAGGCCTCGTCTCCCTTGCCCGTCGAATCGCGGCCGGCGATCGTGCGTGCGAGCCGGTCCACGTCGCCCGCGCCCATCAGCAGGCACACGTCCCCCTCGCCGAGCAGGCCACCTAGCACGGACGCCGCCGCGTCGAAGTCAGGCAGCCAGTAGACCGGCCTGCCGCGTGCCGCGTCGGCTGCCGCCTCGGCGATCATCAGCCCGCTGACTCCCGGGTGCTGCTCGGCGCGCTCGCGCGCCGGGTAGACGTCGAGCACCGCGATCGCATCCGCTTGCGCCAGCGCGCGGCCGAAGTCGCGTGCGAGCAGCCGCGTGCGCGAGTACAGATGGGGCTGGAAGACGGCCACCAGGCGTCCGTGCTCGAGCGTGCGCGCCGCCTCGAGCGTCGCCTGGACCTCCGTCGGGTGGTGTGCATAATCGTCGTACACGAGCGCCCCCGCGCGGCTGCGCCCCAGCAGCTGGAAGCGACGGCCCGCGCCGTGGAACTCGTCGAGGCCGGCGATCGCCCGCGACATCTCGGCGCCCGTCAGACGCGACGCCTCGAGCGCCGCCGTCGCGTCGAGCACGTTGTGCGCCCCCGGGACCGCCAGGCGCACCTGCTCGCCGCGCCACTGAAAGCTCGAGCCGTCGGTCAGCAGCGTCGGCTGGGTCGCATCGAACGGGACGAGCTCCACCCCGTCCGGCTGTTGCGGCACCAGCGAGAGCAGCTCCGAGCGGTCCAGCACGACACGCGCGCCGCTCGCCCGCGCCAGGAACGCGGCGAAAGCCTCGCGCAGCTCCGCCAGCGAGGCGAACGTCGCGTGGTGGTCGAGCTCGACGTTCGTGAGCACCGCGATCTCCACGTCCAGGCTGAGCATCGAGCGGTCCGACTCGTCCGCCTCCACGACCAGCCACTCCCCCTCGCTCCAATGGGCGTTGGCGAGACCGCCGCCGATCGGCGCGCCGATCAGCCAGCCCGGGTCGACGCCCGCGGCGCGCAGCGCGTGCGCGATCATCGACGACGTCGTCGTCTTGCCGTGCGTGCCCGCCACCGCGATCGTGCGCCGCAGCGCGCTCAGCTCGCCCAGCAGCTCGGCGCGGGTGAGCTCCGCAAGCCCGCGCTCGCGCGCCGCCGCCCGCTCCGCGTTCTCCGCCGGCACCGCCGAGGAGTAGACCAGCTCGACGTCTTCGCCCGGCGGCACGTTCGCCGCATCGTGCCCCACGCGCGCGTCGAGCACGCCATCCGCGCGCAGCCGCTCCAGGTAGGGGCTGCTCGCGCCGTCCGAGCCACTCAACTGGGCTCCCAGCGCGTGCGCAGCGCGTGCGTAGCCACTCATGCCCGCCCCACCGACGCCGACGAAGTGCAGCCGCCGCCCTGCCCACGGGCGCTGCCCGCTCATCCGCTCGCCGCCTGCAGCAGCTCCCGCGCGACCTCGGCCGCCGCGTCCGGCCGCGCCAGCGAGCGCGATGCCGCCGCCATGCGCCCGAGCCTCGCACGGTCGCCCAGCAGCTCCGTCACCTGCTCCGCCAGGCGCGCCGCCGTCAACTCGCCGTCGGCGATCACGACGGCCGCGCCCGCATCGGCCATCCAGCGCGCGTTGGCGCTCTGGTGATCACCCGCCGCGCGTGGGTAGGGCACGAGCACCGCCGGCACGCCGTGCGCCGCGATCTCGAAGACCGAGCCGCCGGCCCGAGCCACCGCCAGATCGGCCGCCGCCAGCGCATCGGCGAAGTCCGGCTCCTGCAGGTACTCGCGCAGGTCATAGCCCGGCGGCAGCTCGCGCGCGAGCAGCTCCGGGTAGTCGCGCTGCCCCGCGATGTGCAGCACGCGGAACTCGGCGCCCACGAACGCATCCACCGCAGCCCGGTTGATCGAGCGCGCGCCGAGCGAGCCGCCGAACACGAGCACGCACGTCTCCCCCGCGCCGATCCCCAGCCGCTCGCGCGCCGTACGCTCGTCGCGCCCCGAGGACGGGATCGGCCGGCCCGTCACGCGGTAGCGCGCGCCCTCGCGCCCGGCAAGCGGGAACGACAGGCAGACGCGGCGCGCGAACGGCGCCATCAGCCGGTTGGTCAGCCCGAGGTGGCTGTCGGCCTCGGTAAGCACCAGCGGGATGCGCAGCGAGATCGCCGCCAGCGCAACCGGTCCCGCGACGTAGCCGCCGCCGCCCATCACCGCGTCCGGCTCCAGGCGCCTGAGCAGCCTTCGCGCGCGTGGCAGCGCAAGCGCGGCCCGCAGCAGCGCGCGCAGCGCCTTCAGCGGGTTCGTGCGGCTGAGCCCTTCGACCGAGATCGCGTGCAACGGGAAGCCCGCGGCCGGAACGAGCTTGGCCTCGGCGCGACCGGCGCCGACGAACTCGACCTCGGCGCCCTCAGCCCGCAGCGCGGCGGCCACCGCGAGCGCCGGCACCACGTGCCCCGCCGTGCCGCCGGCGGCGATCACGATCCTCTTCTTCTGACTCACGCTCCCATCGTGCCGGTTCGCGCGCCCGTGCGTCGGCAGAGCGCTTGCGCGGGCCTGCCACGGCCCGCACGTGCGCCGTGCCGCCATTGGCCACGTTCAAGAGCAGCCCCATCCCGGCGAGCATCACGATCAGGCTGCTCGAACCGTAGGAGACGAACGGCAGCGGCACACCTGTGAGCGGCGCCAGGCCGAGCACCGCGAACACGTTGAGCAGCGCCTGGGAGACGATCAGCGAGGTCACGCCGACCGCGATCAGCGCGCTCTGCAGGCTGCGCGCGCCCTTCGCCGCACGCAGCCCCGCGTAGGCGATCAGGCCGTAGAGGAACAGCAGCGCGCAGACTCCGACCGCGCCGAGCTCCTCGGCGATCACGGCGAGGATGAAGTCCGTCGGCGCCTCCGGCAGGTAGAAGATCTTCTGCACCGATTGGCCCGGCCCGACGCCGAACAGCCCGCCCGAGCCGATCGCGATCTGGCCCTGCACGGCCTGGAAGCCGCTGCTCGACGCGTGCGCCCAGGGGTCGAGAAACGACGTCAGGCGCGCCCGCGCGTACGGTTTGACGATCGCGTACATGACGACCGCCGCGAACGCGCAGCCGCACACGATCGCGAGGTTGCGCATCGGGATCCCCGCCGCGACCAGCAGCGAGATCGTGATGAACGCGATCACCATCGCCGTGCCGAGGTCCGGCTGGGTGACCACGAGCAGGATCGCCCCGCCCACCACGAGCAGCAGCGGCCGCGAGAGATCGCGCAGGTCGTGCACCCGTTGCGGGCGCTTGGCCAGCAGCGTCGCGCAGTAGAGCACGAGCGCGATCTTCATCAGCTCCGAGGGCTGGAACTGCAATGGCCCGGCGCCCAGCCAGCGCTTCGCTCCGTTGACGCTCACGCCGACGTGCGGCACGTGCACGGCCAGCACCAGCGCGAACGAGATCGCCAGCAGCGGGCCCGTGATGCTCTGGACTCTGGCCACGCCGTCGCGGGCGAGCACGCGCATCAGCACGAGGCCGATCGCGCCGTAGATCAGGTACTTGACGAGGTAGCCGCTGCCGTTGCCGTGTCCCTGCAGGAGCGAAGTCGCCGAGGACGCGCTGTAGACCATCACCGCGCCGAACGCCAGCAGGCACAGCGTGGCCGTGATCAGGATGCGCTGCTCGAGCGGCCGGCTCGCGCCCTTGACGCCCTTGCGCCGCCCGCGGCCGGCCCCTCGCAGGGGGCGAGCTGCCCCGGAAGGACCGGCGCTCCGTGCCGCGGCTGATGGCATCGGAGCTGACTTCGCCGCGCGCCGCGCCAACCCTGCAATTTTCCGCCCGCCGGCAGGACGTCCCGGCCGGGCTCGATCGGCCCAGGCCGATCCCGATCAGCTGATGCTCTGGCGGTAGATCGCGAAGCCGATCGCGCAGCCGATCGCCGCGACGATCCAGAAGCGCAGGATGATCTTCGTCTCAGACCACGCACGCAGCTCGAAGTGGTGATGGATCGGCGCCATCAGGAAGACCCGTTTTCGCGTGCTCTGGAAGGAGATCACCTGGATCACGACCGACAGCGCCTCGATCACGAAGATCCCGCCGAGCACGATCAGCAAGAGCTCCGTCTTGGTCATCACCGCCAGCCCCGCGATCGCCCCGCCGAGGCCGAGCGAGCCCGTGTCGCCCATGAAGATCGTCGCCGGGAAGGCGTTGAACCAGAGGAAGCCGATGCAGCCGCCGACGAGGCAGCCCGCCAGCATCGCCAGATCGTCCTCGCCCGTGATGAACGTGATCCCGATGTACCCCAGCAGCACGATCGCCGCGCAGCCCGCCGCCAGGCCGTCGAGCCCGTCGGTCAGGTTGACCGCGCTCGTCGTGCCCGCCACGACCAGGTAGATCAGCAGCGGATAGAACGGCCCGAGGTCGATCTGGTAGTCGACGAAGCGCAGTCTCAGCGTCGGCGCCAGGTGCGCCTCGTGGCGCGCGACCCACCACAGCCCGAGCGAGATCGCGATCGTCACGATCAGCTTCGTGCGCGCGCGCAGGCCGAGCGAGCGGCGCTTGACGAGCTTCGTGTAGTCGTCGGCGAAGCCCAGCAGCGCGCACGCGATCATCGCTCCGAACACGCCCACCGAGCGCCAGTCGTAGTCGGTCAGGATCAGGAACGGGACCGAGATCGCCAGGAAGATGATCACCCCGCCCATCGTCGGCGTGCCCGCCTTCTGGTGGTGGCCCTGCGGGCCGTCCTCGCGGATGTGCTGGCCGAACTCGCGCTCGCGCAGGAAGTCGATGAACTTCGGGCTGAGGAACAGGCAGATGAGCAGCGCCGCGGTGCCGCCGAAGAGGATGCTCCCCATCAGTGCTCCTGCGCCTGGGCCGCGCCGAGCGCCTCCGCGACCCGCTCGAGGCCCACGCCGCGCGAGCCCTTCACGAGCACCGTGTCGCCCGCGGCGAGCAGCGTCTGCAAGAGCTCCGCCGCCGCGCCCGCGTCCGCCACGCCGTAGGACTCGCCCTCGAACTCACTGCGCATCTCCGCCGCCAGCGGACCCACGGCGACGAGCAGGTCCAGGCCCTGCTCGGCCGCGTGCAGCCCGACTTCGCGGTGCAGGCGCGGCGACTCCGAGCCCAGCTCGAGCATGTCCCCGAGCACCGCCACGCGACGTGCCGGCGCCGTCTCGGTGAGGTCGTCGATCGCCGCGCGCATGGACATCGGGTTGGCGTTGTAGCAGTCGTTGATCACGATCACTCCGTCGGCCAGCTCCAGGCGCTCGCCGCGCAGCGCCGAGAAGCGCACGTGCAGCGGGCCGTCCGGCTCGAGGCCGAGCGCGAGCGCCGCGGCGGTCGCCGCGAGCAGGTTGCGCAGGTTGTGCGCCTGGCCGAACGACGGCTGCAGCTCGAGCTCGCGGCCATGGGCGCGAATCAGAACGCTTCCATCGGACAAGACCTGCTCGAGCGTCACATCGGCCCGCTCGCCGAAGGTGATCGTTTTCAGCTCGGCGCGCAGGTGCGGCTCGAGCAGCGGGTCCTCGACCGGCACGACGACTGTGCTGCCCGAGGCCATGCCCGCGATCAGCTCAGCCTTGGCTGCCGCGATCGCCTCCAGCGAGCCGAGCAGCTCGAGGTGCACCGGCCCGACGTTGACGATCACGCCCACGTCCGGCTCGGCGATCGCCGTCAGCTCGGCGATCTGGCCGGCGCCGCGCATCGCCATCTCGAGCACGAGCACCTCCGTGTCCGCCGGCGCCGCCAGCAGCGCGAGCGGCAGGCCGATCTCCGTGTTGTAGTTCTGCGGGCTCGCCACCGTGCGCCGTTGCGAGCCCGCGATCGCCGCGAGGATGTCCTTCGTCGAGGTCTTGCCCGTCGAGCCCGTGATCGCCGACCACCTTCGCGCCGCGCTGCGCCGAGCTCGCGCCGCCAGGCCCGCGCGAGCGCCTGCAGCGCCGCCAGCGGATCGGCATGGACCAGCACCGCTCCCGCCGCGCCGCCTTGCCGATCCGCGTCGAGCGCCGCACGCGCCGACTCGGCGTGCCCGGGCGGCACCAGCACGCCCCATGCCCCCGCCCGCAGCGCCTCCGCCGCGTGCTCGCCGCCGTGCGCATGCTCTCCCGGCAGGCCCACGAACAGATCGCCGCTCGCCACCGCGCGCGAGTCGATCACCGCGCGCAGCGGCCCCGCCTGCGAGCTCTCGCTCGCGTGGGTACTCGATCGCGTCCGCCCCGGCCTCCGCGGCCAGCCGCGCTGCGTCCCAGCTCCTCACGAGCGCTCCCCTGGGCAAGCGCAGCGCCTTGCGCGCCACCGTCACGTCGTCGAACGGCACCTTGCGACCGCCCGCGAACTCCTGGCCTTGCTCGTGGCCCTTGCCCGCGATCACGAGCACGTCGCCTGCACGCGCCGCCCCGATCGCCTCGTCGATCGCGATCGCGCGATCGGCCACCGAGCGCACGAGCGGCTGCGCCGGCACCCGCGCCACGCCGGCCATGATCTCCGCGATGATCTGCTCCGGGTCCTCCGAGCGGGGGTTGTCCGAGGTCACGAACACACGTCCGCCAGGCGCGCCGCGATCTCCCCCATCAGCGGGCGCTTGCCGCGATCGCGATCGCCACCCGCGCCGAACACGCAGAGCACGCGCCCGACGGCGCCGCTGAGCCTCTGCGCCGGACGGCGCCTGCCGCCACGCCTCGCTGCCGGCCGGCTCGATCAGCGCGCGTGCCGCCTCGAGCACGTTCTGCAGCGAATCCGGCGTATGTGCGTAGTCGACGAGCACGGCGAAGTCCTGGCCCTCCTCGACGGGCTCGAAGCGTCCCGGGACGCGAACGCCGCGTTCGAGCGCACCGAGCAGCGGCTCCAGCTCGCCGCCGAGCGCGTGCGCCGCCGCGAGCGCACCGAGCGCGTTGGCGACGTTGAAGCGTCCCGGCATCGGCAGGCGCACCTCGCGCTCGCCCGCTCGGCCGTGCGCAGGCGCGAAGGCGGCACCCGCGAAGTCGAAGCGCAGGTCTTCGGCGAGGTAGTCCGCCGTGAGTCGCCCGGCGCCCGGCGCCTGCACGGCGAACGTGATCGCACCGCCGATCTCGCCCGCCAGCCGCGCGCCATAGGGATCGCCGACGTTGATCACGCTGACGCGCCGGTCGATGCTCGGCGAACAGGCGCCGCTTGGCGAGGAAGTAGTCCTCCATCGTGTCGTGGAAGTCGAGGTGGTCCTGCGTGAGGTTCGTGAAGACGGCCGCCGCGAAGTGCGTCGCCTCGGCGCGGCCGAGCTCGAGCGCGTGCGAGGAGACCTCGATCGCGCAGGCGCGGTCGCCGCCGTCGAGCATCTCCGCGAACACGGCCTGCAGATCGATCGCCTCGGGCGTCGTGCGCGGTCACCTCCCGCTCCTGCCCACCGACAATCGACTTGACCGTCCCGAGCAGCCCGCACTGCTGGCCCGCCGCCTCCAGCAGCGCGCGCACGAGATAGGCCGTCGTGGTCTTGCCGTTCGTGCCCGTCACGCCGACGACGCGCAGCTCGGGCAGTCGGATCGCCGTAGAAGCGCGCCGCGATCGGCGCCATCGCGGCGCGGGCCGAGGGGACGAGCACTTCCGGCACGCCAAGCGAGAGCCGGCGCTCGACGACCAGCGCCGCAGCGCCCGCGTGCATGCGCCTGCTGCGCGAACTCGTGCCCGTCGCGCTGGAAGCCGCTGACGCAGAAGAACAGCTCGCCGCCGCTCACGGCGCGGCTGTCATAGGCCAGGCCCGTGATCTCGACGTCGCCGTGCGCGCACCGCGGGCGCCAGACCGGCGGTCAACTCGTCGAGCCTCATCGGCCGGATGCTATCCAGGCGGGATGCGCAGGTAGGGCAGCGCGAAGCTCATGATCTGCGCCGAACGCCGGCGCCGCCACGGTCCCGCCGAAGATCGAGCCGGACTGCGGTTCGTCGACGATCACCGCCGTCAGCAGCTTCGGGTGCGAGGCCGGCGCGAAGCCCATGAACGAGGCCACGTAGCGGCTTTTCGAGTATTCGCCGGTCGCCTCGTCGACCTTGCTCGCCGTGCCCGTCTTGCCCGCCAGCTGGTAGCCCGGGATCGAGACCTCGCTGGCCGTGCCGCCCGGCGCGAGCACGCCCTCGAGCATCTGTCGCAGCGAGGCCGCCGTCTTGCCCGAGATCACGCGGTGGCCCGCCGGCGCGCGCTGGGGTTCTGAGCCGACCCTCGCGATCACGTGCGGCGGGCGCAGGATGCCGCCGTTGGCGATCGCCGCGTATGCCGAGGCCATCTGCAGCGGCGTGACCAGCTGGCCCTGGCCGATCGGCAGGTTGCCCATCGAGGAGCCCGAGTACTTGTCGACCGGCAGCACCTGGCCGATTTCCTCGCCCGGCAGCTCGACGCCGGTGCGCTTGCCGAAGCCGAACTTGCTCACCCACTGCGAGAAGTCGTTCTTGCCCTCGCGCGCGCCGATCTCGATCGCGCCGACGTTGCTCGACTGCGCGAGGATCTGCGCCGTCGTCAGCGTCTCATCGCCGTGTTCGGTGTCGTCGTGGATCGTGCGGTCGGCGACCTGGATCTTGTCCGGCACGAAGAAGCTGCGACGCTCGGCGTGACGAGGCCCTGCTGCAAGCGCGCCGCGACCGTGAACGCCTTGAACGTCGAGCCCGGTTCGTAGTCGAAGCCGACCGCGCGGTTCTGCAGCGCTTCGGGCGAGGAGCCGCCCGGGTCGTTCGCGTTGACCTGCGGCCAGTTGGCCATCGCCAGGATCGCGCCGCTGTTCGGATCCATCACGATCGCCGTCGCGTCTTTCGGGCTGAACACGCGCCCGACCGCCGAGAGCACGTCTTCGGTGCGCTGCTGGATGTTCGCGTCGAGCGTCAGCGAGATCGACGTGCCCGACTCCTCCGGTTTCACTTCGTTGATCGAGACCGGCTGGCCGAGCGCGTCGCTGACAACATGGCGTTGCCCGCTGTGCCCGTGCAGCAGCGCGTTGCGCGAATACTCGAGGCCCGACAGGCCATTGCCTTCGGTGCCCACCACGCCCAGCACCTGCGCCGCAAGATCGCCGCGCGGGTAGACGCGGCGCATCACCGGCGCTCCCGCGATGCCGGCGATCTTCATCGCCATGATCGTGTGCGCCTGCTTGGCCGGGAGCGCGCGCGCCAGATACACGAAGCCGCTGCGCTCGGAGAGCAGGCGCAACACCTGATCCTGCGGCTTGCCCAGCAGCGGCGCGATCTTCTGCGCCGTCTGCAGTGGGTTCGTCACTAGGTACGGCGTCGCCGAGACGTCCTGCGCCGGCTCTGAGACCGCGAGGTCGATGCCGTTGCGATCGGTGATCGAGCCGCGCTGGGCCGGCACCGCTTCATATGTCAGCTGCTGCGTGGCCGCGGCCTTGCGCAGGCTGCCGCCCTTCAGCGCGCCCAGATACAGCGTACGCCCGCCGGCGAGGATCGAGCAGGAGGAAGAACAGCCCGAAGATCCCTCCGATCCTGCGCTGGACGATCGTCACCGCTTCAGCCTCCCGAGGAGCCCGCCGCGCTCCCGCCCGAAGGTTCGGTTTCGGTCGAGGCCGCGCTCGCCGATTCTGGCGTCGATTCAGCGCTGGATGCTTCGCTCGACGCACTCGATTCACCAGACCCGCTCGATTCGCTCGATTCGCCGCTCGACCCCGCTTCTTCGGAGGCTCCCGAGGAGGCGCTCGCTGCGGAGGATCCTTCGGCCGCACCTTCGGAAGTTGTCGCTGCTTCGCTCGAGGCTTCCCCTTCGCTCGCTTCACCGGAGCTCGAGGATGCGGCTTCGGCGGAGTGCGCTTCGCGTGCGCCGCCGCTGGGCGGCGCTCGCAAGCGACGCAGCCGCCTTGGCGGCGTCGCCGTGGCCACCGGCCGAGAGGAAGCGCAGCGCCCCGGCGGGGACGAAAGCCATGCCGAGCTTGGCCGCGCCCTTCTCCACGCGCGTGCCTGCCGCCAGTTCGGAGTTTTCGATGCTGAGCGACGCGTTCTCGCGCTGCAGCAGCGCCTCGTGCTCGAGCGCGCGGCCGATGCCGCCGTTGAGCTTGAGCAGCCCGAGCTGCAGCGTGACGATGCCGATCAGCGCGAACGCGACCAGCCCGATCCAGACGCGGCCGCGGATCAGGCGGTCCAGCAGGCGGTGCTGGGCGAGGCTCTCGAGCGCCGAGAGCAGCCCGACGACGAGCCCGACCTGGTCAGCCGCGACGCCCGTTGCAGGCCGGCGTGGCGCCGCGGCCGGGCGCGCCGGCCCCGAGATGCGCCGTGGCCCGCGCGGCGCCGGGGCGCGGCGCGGCCTTACAGCTGGGGCTGCCGCGTGCGGCGGGCGGAGTCATCGCTGCTCCTCGAGCTGCTCGTGCTCCTCGAGCCCTCGCGCGCTTCGTCGCGCAGCTTGCGCGCGGCGCGCAGGCGGGCCGAGGAGGCGCGCGGGTTGCGCTCGACCTCGTCCGCCGACGGCACGATCGAGCGGCGCGTGAGCAGCGCCGCCTCCGGCTCGCGGCCGCACGCGCAGACGGGCAGATCGGGTGGGCAGACGCAACCCTGCGCGCGCGCTCGCGAGGAAGCGCTTGACGCGCCTGTCCTCGAGCGAGTGGAAGGAGATCCCGGCGATCACGCCGCCGTCGCGCAGCAGGCCGCCACGCGAGTGGTAGCGCGCGCATCGAGCTGGTCGAGCTCGTCGTTGACGGCGATCCGCAGCGCCTGGAACGAGCGCTTGGCGGGATGTCCACCGGCGAAGCGGGCCGGCGCGGGCAGCGCCGAGTTGATCGTCTCGACGAGCTCGAGCGTCGTCTCGATCGGCGCCTGCGCGCGCCTGCGCACGATTGCGCGGGCGATCGCGCCGGCGTGGCGCTCCTCGCCGAAGTCGCGCAGCGTGCGCGCCAGGCGCCGCTCGTCCCATGTGGCCACGATCTCCCGCGCGCTCAGCTCCTGCGCCGGATCCATCCGCATGTCGAGCGGGGCCTCGTAGGAGTAGGAGAACCCGCGCTCGCGCGCATCTACCTGCATCGAGGACATACCCAGGTCGAAATACGCCGCGTCGGCGCGCACCCCTTCGCGGGTGAGCAGCTCGAGCGCCTCGGCGTAGCCGGCGCGGATGAAGCGGACCGAGCACTCCACGTCCTCGCGCGAGCTTCGCGAAGCGCTGCTCGGCGAGCGGATCGCGGTCGATCGCGATCAGCGTGCCCGCCGGCCCGAGCCGCTCGGCCACGAGCCGCGCGTGCCCGCCGTCGCCGAAGGTGCAGTCGACAGCCGTCTGGCCGGGGTGAAGGTCGAGCAGCTCGAGCAGCTCGTCGGCGAGCACCGGCACGTGGCCGCGCGCGCCGATCGGGACGTCGCGGCACGCGGCGTCGCGCTGCGCAGCACGCGCAGCGCCGGACGGCCGCCCGCGCGGGGGGCGTCGTTGAGAGCGTCTCATCTCAAGCAGTGTCGTCGACATGTGCCGTGATCTCGGCGACGCCGCTCAGCAGCGTCGGTCGATGCTCGTTCCAGGCGTCCCTGCTCCACAGCTCCAGACGGTCGCCGGCGCCAACCACGACGACCTCCTTTGTGCAGTTGCGCGTGCTCGGAGAGGAACCCAGGGACCATGATCCGCCCGGCCGCATCCAGATCGGCGTCCTGCGAGCTTCCGTAGAAGAAGCGCTCGAGCTCGCTCAGGCGCGGCGAGAGCGGCGGCAGATCGGCCAGCGCGCGCTTGCTGTAGCGCTCGTACTCCTCCGGGTGCCACACACCCACGCACGGCTTCAGATCGACGGGCATCGCGAGCACGACCCCCTCCGCCAGCGCGGCGCGATAGCGCGCCGGCACCGTGAGGCGGTTCTTTGCGTCGAGCGTATGGTCGAACGTGCCACGAAAGGGGACCACTTGAGAGGGCTCCGAAGTTGAATACCGAGCCGAGGTGGAGGAGTGGGAGGAGCCCCTCCACCCCGGCTCGCTGCGGGCGAACATACCCCACTTCCTCCCACAACGCAACCCTAATTGCACATTTTCTCCCACCACGTCGTCCCTTTGACCTCGGATTGGGGAAAACGCCTGCTCAGCGTGAGCTTTTCGGTCGACCGCTCGATCGCGCGAACGAGGCGCAAATCGGCAAGACCCCGTGCAGGTCGACTCGCTGACAGCGGACTTGCAGGCGTATGGCGCCGCGCGATCCCGGTCAGCGGCGCATGCAGCTGCCCGGGGCGCCGGGATTCTCGGCATGCGGGGTAACCCGGGCCGTATATGGCCGGCCGCATGCGTCCGGCCAAGCGCGGCTCGCCGGCCACCCCAGCCGCTACGATCGCCGGCGATGTCTCCGAGGCTCAGGCTGGCGCCCCTGCTCGCGCTGCTCGCGGCGGCGGTCCTCGCCGCAGGCGGGTGCGGCTCGAGCGTCACGGGCACGTCGATCGACCCGGCCGGCGCGGTGCCGGCGTCGGCGGCGCTCTACGCCGGCGCCGTCGTGCGGCCCGAAGGATCGCTGCAGAAGGCCGCGAGCACGGCCGGGGGCGCGCTGACGCACCAGGCCGACCCCTACCTGCGCCTGCTCGGCGCGCTGCAGACGCCCGGGTCCCCCGCACCCGACTTCAAGCGCGACATCGCACCATGGCTCGGCCCCCGCGCGGGCGTGTTCCTCAGCTCGGCCGCCGGCTCCAGCGAAGCGGCCATCTCGCGGCTCTTGACGCTCGTCCAGCAGGGACTGCTCGGCGGCGGGACGCCAAGCGGCGGCTCGTTCCCCTTCGCCGCCCACTCGGTCGAAGGCGCGATCGTGCTCGACACGCGCGACACGGCGAAGGCACGCTCGTTCGTACAGGCGCTGGCGAAGCGGGCCGGGACGCACACGAGCAGCTATCGCGGCGTCTCCTATCAGGTGGCCAACGGTCTCGCCTTCGGCATCGTCGCGCGCCTGGTCGTGCTCGGCACCGAGCCGGCGCTTCGCTCCGTGATCGACACGACCTCCGGCGGCGGCCTCTCGCTCGCCCGCTCGCCCGCCTACGCGAAGCTGCAGGCGGCCGCTCCCGGCGGTGTGCTCGCTCATCTCTACGCCAACCCCGGCGCGCTCGGCGAAGGTGCACGCAAGTCGCATGCCCAAGGCTCGGCCTCGGCGCTCGCGGCACTCGCCGGACAGCGCCTGCTCAATGTCTCGCTGGTGCCCACGAGCAGCTCGTTCGCGCTCGACGTCGATGCGGCCGCGCCCGACAGCGCCAGCGGCGCCTCCGCTGGACTGCTCGCCGCGAGCCCCGAAGCATCGCGCGCGCTCGGTGAGCTCCCCGGCGAATCGTGGCTTGCGGTCGGTCTGGGCGACCTCGGCAGCACGCTCAGCGCGAACGCACAGGCGCTGCAGGGACTCGCCTCGCTCGGCAGCGTGCTGAGCGGATCGAGCAGCTCCGGGCCGCCGGCGGGGCTGAGCGTGACCGGCCTGCTCGAAGGGCTGCTCAAGCCGCTGACGCGTGCTCGGCGCCAACACCGCAGAGACCAAGCGCGACTTCGCCAGCTGGATGGGCTCGGCCGGCCTGTTCGCGTCGGGCAGCGGCCTGCTCGAACTGCGAGGCGGCGTCGTGATCGACTCCAACAGCCCCGCGCGCTCGCGCGCCGCCGTCGCCAAGCTCGGCGCGCTGCTGCGCCAAGGCGGCGGGTCGGTTCAGCGCGCCTCGGTTGCCGGCACCGACGCCGCGGTGGCGGTGCACCTGAGCGGCCTGCCGGTCGTGCTCGACATCGCCAACGGTCGCGATTCCAGCGGCAAGACGAAGTTCGTGATCGGCATCGGCGAACAGTCGGTCGAAGCTGCGCTGAAACCGTCGAGCACGCTCTCCGGGGCCAGCGCCTACGGCACCGCCTCGGCCGCCCTCGGCGAAGCGATCCAGCCGAGCGTGCTCGTCGAATTCCCGACGCTGCTCGGCCTGCTCGAAGGCGTCGGGCTGAGCGAAGACCCGACGATCGCCCCGTTCGTCCCCTACCTGCGCTCGCTCGGGACGCTCTCGGGGGGCGGCAAGAGCCTCGGCGGCGGGATCGAACGCTTTCGCCTCGTGCTCGGCCTGCAGGGCGGCGGCTGACGCCGCTCAGCGCACGTCGAAGGCGCGATAGAAGACCGCGCGCCCGTCGCTGACGCGGTCCACGCCGTAGCGCGAGAGCGTCGTTTCACCACTCGCCAGCACCGAGTAGGTGCCGAGCACCGACCGGCGGTCGGTCGTCTTGAAGAAGCGGTCGATCACCGTCTGGCGGTCGTTGCCGCGGTCGCCGGCGCGGCGGATCGCGTCGAGCACGACGCTCATCGCCTCGTAGCCATAAAGCGCATATGGGCCGGGGTGACCGCCGAACAGGCGGCGATAGTCGGCGAGCACGCGGGTTGCCTGCGGCGGGTAGTCGGCGAGCGGCAGGATCGGCGTCGTCAGGTAGGTCCGTGAGCCGGCCGCGCCGATCGCGGCGGTGAACGACGGGTCCTCGAGCGCGCTCGAACCGAGCAGCAGCAGATGCGGATCGGCGCGGTGCAGGGCAAGCCACAGCGCGACCGCACCCGGCTGGGCCCCACCGGCGAAGAACACGGCGTCGGGTTTGGCGCGCTCGATCTTTTCGACCTCGCCGGCATAGGCCGCCGGAGCGCTCGCCGTGGCGAGGATGCTGTCGTGCGCCGCCACCGCGATACCGCCACGCTGGGCGTCACCCGCAACGATTTCCGCCAGCGGCACCTCGAACGGGTCCTGATCGTCGAGCACATAGAGCTTGTGCACGCCAAGCGCTTGCATCAACTGCAACTGGGCTTCGGCCTGCCCGGGATCACCCGGTTGCAGGCGCCCGAAGGTGCGTCTGCCGCTTGGATAGAAGCGCTCGGGCTCGTCCTGCCCGGCGTCGAGCGAGGAGGTGAGCCCGACGTAGGGGCTGCTCGGGCTCACCTGCAGGATCCCGGCTGCGTTGATCAGCGGCAGCGAGACGGCCGTCGCCGCGGAGCCGAGCTCGCCGAGGTAGGCGATCGTGCTCGTGTCCTGCGCGGCGGTCTTGGCGTTCGTCGAGGTGGCTTCGGGATCGAGCTTGCCGCTCTGCGGGTTGGCGTCGTCGAGCGAGACGTAGCCGACCTTGAACTGACCGACGTGGCCGCCCGCCTGCGAAAGCGCCAGGCGCTCTCCGTCGACGATTTCAGCCGAGCTCGCCGCAGCCGGTCCCTGCAGCGGCAGGCTCGAGTAGATCGCCAGCTGGTTGCCGGTCGCTTCGCTGGCCCCCGACACGCCCACGCCACCACACCCGGCGACGGCTGTCGCGGCTGCGATGAGAGTGGCCAGGCACAGCCAGCGCACGCGCACCGGCCGTGCTAGCTGCGACGGCCCGGAAGGTAGCCGGAGAGGATCTTCAGCGATGCACCGACGAGGATGATCACCGTGGCGAGCATGAACGCGTCGAAACCCTTGGCTCCAAGCGCCCACAGCACGATCCACACGATCAGCCCGGCCGTGACGGTGAGGATGAATCCCATGCCGCGCGAATCCTAGCTGGCCGTCCGCCGGTCGGTCGTCGCGAGGCCGGCCGCCAGCTCGGCCACGAGCGCGCCGACCGCCTCGGCCGGGATCCTCCGACTCGCCGGCGGCGCGCACCAGGCGGGTGCCCACGATCACGCCGTCGGCGCCCGCCGCCGCCGCCTGCGCGGCCTGCTCGGGCGTGCTGATGCCGAAGCCGAGCGCAACCGGCACCTGCGTGCTCGCCTTCGCCCGCGCGACGACCTCGACGAAACGCTCCTGCAGGGCATCGCGCTCGCCGGTCGTGCCGACGACCGAGACCGTGTAGAGGAAGCCGCGCGCCGCCGCCCCGATCTCGCGCAGGCGCTCGGGCGTCGTCGTCGGCGCCACCAGCTGGACCAGCGCCAGGCCGCACTGCTCGCATGCCTTGCGCAGCTCACCGGCCTCCTCCAGTGGCAGGTCGGGCACGATCAGGCCGCAAGCGCCCGTTTGCGCGAGCCGCTGCACGAACGCCTCGACGCCGGGTGCGAAGACCATGTTGGCGTAGCACATGAGCACGACCGGCACGCTCGGCGCAAGCGCGCGCGCGACCTCGAGCACGCCGCCCACGCTCGCGCCCGGCGGCGAGCGCGCGCGTGCCGGCCTCGTGGATCACCGGCCCGTCGGCCAGCGGGTCGCTGTAGGGGACGCCCAGCTCGAGCAGGTCGGCGCCGGCGCGCACGCAGGCCTCGCCGATCGCCACCGACTGCTCGAGCGTCGGGTAGCCGGCCATCAGATAGGGCATCAGCGCGGCGCTGCCGCGCGCGGTCGCGAACGCATCGGCGATGCGCTGTACGCCGGTGCTCGCCTGCGTGCTCACGCGCCGCCCCTCACGCGCTGGCCAGAACCTCGGCGAGGTCCTTGTCGCCGCGACCGGAGAGGCATACGAGGTCGAGCTCGCCGTCGTCCCGGCCGAGCACCCAGGCGAGCGCGTGCGCCGTCTCGAGCGCGGGGATGATGCCCTCCAGGCGCGCGACCTGCTTGAACGCCTGCAGCGCCTGCGCGTCGGTCACCGCGACATAGCGAGCGCGACCGCTGTCGCGCAGGAAGGCGTGCTGGGGGCCGGCTCCCGGGTAGTCGAGGCCGGCCGAGATCGAATGCGCTTCGACGATCTGGCCCTCCTCGTCCTGCATCACCGCCGAGCGCGAGCCGTGCAGGATGCCGGCGCGCCCGCCGACCGTCAGCGGCGCCCCGTGGCGCGGTGTGTCGATCCCCTCGCCGGCGGCCTCGACGCCGATCAGCTCGACCTGCGGATCGTCGATGAATGCCGCGAACGTGCCGATCGCGTTGGAGCCGCCGCCGACGCAAGCCACGACGCGTGCCGGCAGCCTGCCCTCGGCCTCGAGCAGCTGCGCGCGCGCCTCGTCGCCGATCACGCGCTGCAGGTCGCGCACGAGCGCCGGGTAGGGCGCCGGGCCGACCGCCGAGCCGATCACGTAGTGCGTGTCCTGCACGTTCGTGACCCAGTCGCGGATCGCCGCCGAGGTGGCCTCCTTCAGCGTCTGCGCGCCCGCCTGCACCGGTCTGACGGTCGCGCCGAGCAGTTCCATGCGCTGGACGTTGGGGCGCTGTCGGCGCGTGTCCTCCACGCCCATGTAGACCACGCACTCCAGATCGAGCAGGGCGCATACGGTCGCCGTGGCGACGCCGTGCTGGCCGGCGCCCGTCTCGGCGATCACCCGCCGCTTGCCCATGCGCCTGGCCAGCAGCGCCTGCCCGAGCGCGTTGTTGATCTTGTGCGAGCCCGTGTGGTTGAGATCCTCGCGCTTGAGGTACACCGAGCGCCCCACGCGCTCTGAGATCCGCCTTGCCCGGTACAGCGGACTCGGCCTCCCGGCATAGTCGCGCAGCAACGCCTTCAGCTCCGCCTGATAGCCGGCGTCGGCGCGCGCCTGCATCCATGCCTGCTCGAGCTCGGCCAGCGCCGGCATCAGCGTCTCCGGCACGAACTGGCCGCCGTAGGGGCCGAAGTGGTGCTCGATCGTGGTCGAGCCCGGCTGCGTCTCGCTCACGCGCTACCGCCGGCTATCGCGGACACCGGCTCGCCGCTGGCCGAAACCGCCGCGAAGAAGTCACGCAGCTTGTCGGGATCCTTGCGTCCCGGTGCCGACTCGGTGCCGCTGGCCGTGTCGACCGCATACGGCGCCGTGGCGGCGATCGCCTCGGCGACGTTCTGAGCGTTGAGGCCACCGCTGAGGATCAGCGGCACCTTCGAGCGGCGTGCACGCACGAGTGTCCAGTCGAACGTTTCGCCGGTGCCGCCGCGCAGCGACAGCTTGCCCGGATCCTTGGCGCGGGCGTCGAGCAGGTGGAAGTCGACGTGGAAGCGCTCGAGGTCGCGCACGTCTCCGGCGATCGACACCTGCACGGCCTTGATCACCCTTGCGCCCGTGCGCCGCGCCGCCTCGGCGCAGAACGAAGGCCCCTCCTCGCCGTTGAACTGCAGCAGCGTCAGCCCGACGGCCTCGCTCTGCGCGACGACCTGCTCGAGCGGCGTATTGACGAACACCCCGCACAGCTCGACCTTGCGACGCAGCGCCGAGGCGATCGTTTCGGCCTCGGCCGTAGCGCATCGGCGCGGGCTCGCGTCGTAGAAGATCATGCCCAGCGCCCAGGCGCCCAGCTCGACCGCGAGTTCGCCGTCGGCGAGGTTCGTGATCCCACAGATCTTCACTCGTGGGAGTGCGTCGCTCACGCTCCCAACGGTAGCGGTCGGACTAGCCTTCGGGCGTGCTCGCGTTGGGCACCGAATTGGGGCGGCTCGCGAGCTTCACGCTCAGCGTCTTGTGTTCGTAGCCGCCTTTTCCGTTGCCACGCAGCAGGCCGACCGAGACGGTGTCGCCGGGCTTCTTCGCTGCGATGTCCGCCGCGAGGTCTTCCGAGCTCTTGACCGCCTTGCCGTCGATCGAGACGATGATGTCGCCGCCGACCGCGACCTGGCCGTTTTCGACGCTGCCGTTGACCGTGCCGCCGCGGATCCCCGCCTTTTCGGCCGGAGTGCCCTTCTGCACGCTCTGCACGAGCGCGCCGCTCTTGACGGGGAGGTTGAGCGCCTCCAGCGAGCCGTCGATCGTCAGCGAGGTCAGGCCGATGTACGCGCCGCGGACCGTGCCGCCTTTCTCGAGCTGGTCGATCTCGGACTTGGCCGTGTTGATCGGCACGGCGAAGCCGATTCCGACGCTGCCTCCGCCCGAACCGCCGGTCTCGATCTGCGAGTTGATCCCGATCACTTCTCCGCCCTCGTTGAGCAGCGGACCGCCGGAGTTGCCCGGGTTGATCGGCGCGTCGGTCTGCAGCACGTTGTCGATCGCGAAGCCGTTCGGCGCCGTGATCTGGCGCTGCAGCGCCGAGATCACACCGGTCGTCAGCGTTCGTTCGAGGTCGAACGGGTTGCCGATCGCGAGCACCGGGTCGCCGACCTGCGCGGCGCCCGAGTCGCCGAGCGTCAGCGGGTGCAGCGTGAGGCCGTCCGGGTGGATCCGCAGCACGGCGAGATCGTTCGAGGGGTCCTTGCCGACGACCTGGGCGTTCACCGTCTTGCCCTTTTCGAGGCTCACCGTGACCTTGATCGCGTTCTCGACCACGTGGTAGTTGGTCAGGATGGTCCCGTTGTTGTCGATCACGATGCCCGAGCCCGTCGCCTGACCCTGGCGCTGCTGTTCGCCACCGCCGAACAGGTTGAACGGCGATTCGCTTTTCTGCACGATCGTCGAGGTGACGAAGGCGACGCCAGGAGCGTCTTTGACGTAGATGTCGTGCGGCGTCAGCCCCTTGCTCTGCTGCGAGGCGTTGGACGGGGCGATCGGCGCGGCCTGGACGGTCGTGACCGTCTTTTCCGAGCCCTTGAGCCCGCCGAAGGCAGCGACGACGGCGACGACGATCGCGCCGCCGAGCAGCGCGGAGATGAATGGGATGGCGAAGGCGCGCTTCATTTGAGTGAATGATCGAGAGGGCCTATGAAGGCGAAATAAAGCCTGGTCGCGGTGTGTCTAAAGGGTTGATATCGCAGATCTGAAGATCGGCCGGCGCCTATATGCCGCTCAAGCCGACCCCCGGCCCGCCGGCGACGCGCTCGCGCGAGCAGCTCCCGCAAGCGCCTGCTCGGGGTCGGCGGCGCGCATCAGCGACTCGCCCACGAGCACCGCGTCGACGCCCTCGCGCTCGAGCTCGCGCAGCTGCTCGGCGGAGCCGATCCCGGACTCGGAGACGACGACAACGCCGTCGGGAATCGCTGCGCGCAGCTGCATCGTGCGCTGCACGTCGACGCTGAAGTCGCGCAGGTCGCGGTTGTTGACGCCGATCAGCTCGGCGCCGGCGGCGAGCGCGCGGTCGAGCTCATCGCGATCGTGCACCTCGACGAGCACGTCCAGGCCGAGGACCTGCGCTTGATCCCGGAGCGCAGACAGCTCGGCGTCGGAGAGCGCCGCGACGATCAGCAGCACCGCGTCCGCGCCGGCCAGGCGAGCCTCGAGCAACTGGTACTCGTCGACGATGAAGTCCTTGCGCAGAGCCGGCAGCGCGCAGAGCCCGCGCGCAGCGCTCAGGTCGTCGAGCGAGCCGGCGAAGTTGGCTTCCTCGGTGAGCACCGACAGCGCGCTCGCGCCGCCCCGCTCGTAGGCGCGCACGAGCTCGGCCACCTCGGCATGCTCGCGCAGCAACCCGGCCGAGGGAGAGCGTCGCTTGAACTCGGCGATCACCGAGATCCCGGGGCGTGCGAGCGCGGCGCTGAAGCCACGGGGCGTGGCCGGATGCTCCGTGGCGCTGCCGGCGAAGCTGCTCCAGCGGCAGCGAGCGCTTGCGCTGTTCGAGCCGCTCGCGCGTGCTCTGCAGGATCTGGGCGAGCACCGACGGCGTCGCAGCGTTCATGGCGCCACACCGCTCGGGGCGTTGGCGTGACTCGCTTGCACGTAGCGCGCGAGCGCCTCGGCAGCGGCTCCGTCGGCGAGCGCCGCGCGCGCCGCCTCGACGCCCTCGGCGATCGAGGCGACCGCGGCCGGCCGCATAGATCGCCGCGCCCGCGTTGATCGCGGCAAGCTCGACGGCGGCGGCCGGCGCGCTCTGCGCCGGCTCGGCATCTGCTCCGTAGCCGAAGATCGCGCGCGTCGATGGCGGCGTTCTGCTCTGGCGTACCCCCCGCGCAATCGCGCTCGAACACCTCGGGGGAGGACTGCTCGACGCCGACGTCGCCGGGGGCCAGCGTGTAGCGCTCGAGCTGGTCGCCGTTGACCTCGACTACTTTCGTGGCAGCCGCGATCGACAGCTCATCGAGCCCGTCCTCGGATGAGACGACCAGCGCGCGATCGACGCCCAGACGCGCCAGCGCGCCCGCGATCGTCTCGAGGAACGCCGGGTCTGAGACGCCGATCACCTGGCGCCGGGCACCGGCCGGGTTCGTCAGAGGCCCGAGGAAGTTGAAGATCGTGCGAACCGCGAGCTCACGGCGCACGGGGACCACATAGCGGGTCGCCTGGTGGTGCGCCGGGGCGAACATGAAGCCGAAGCCGGCCTCCTCGATGCAGCGCGCCACGCCGTCCGGCGCGAGATCGATCCGCGCGCCGAGCGCCTCGAGCAGGTCCGCCGAGCCCGAGGAGCTCGTGGCCGAGCGATTGCCGTGCTTGGCAACGGCGCAGCCTGCGCCGGCGGCGATCAGCGCGGCCGTCGTGGAGACGTTGAACGTGCGGCGCCCGCCGCCCGTGCCGGACGTGTCGAGCAGGTCTTCGCGCGTGCTCGGCACATGCGCGGCGAGCCCGCGCATCGTGCGCGCGAGGCCGGCCAGCTCGTCGACCGTCTCGCCCTTCGTGCGCAGCGCGATCAGGAAGGCCGCGATCTGCGTCTCGGAGGTCTCGCCGTGCATGATCTCGCTGAGCACCTCAGAGGTCTCGTCGGCGCTCAGATCCCTGCGCGAGGCGAGCGCGTCGATCGCGCGCGTGAGGATCGCGTTGGGCATCAGCGCTCACCGAGGAAGTTCGCCAGCAGCTCCTTGCCCTCCGCCGTGAGCACCGACTCGGGGTGGAACTGCACGCCCTCGGCCGGCAGCTCTCGATGGCGCACAGCCATCACCACGTCGCCCCCATGCGCCGATTCTTCCAGGCAGTCCGGCAGCTGGGGATCGACCACGAGCGAGTGGTAGCGCCCGACAGTCAGCGGCGAGCTGACGCCGGCGAAGATCGTGCGGCCGTCGTGCTCGATCGTCGTCGCCTTGCCGTGTACCGGGTCGTGCAGGCGCACGCGCCCGCCGAACGCCTGCGCCAGCGCCTGATGGCCGAGACACACGCCGAGCGTCGGCACCCCCGATTCGGGCATCCGGCGCACGAGCTCGAGCGAGATCCCGGCCTCGTCCGGCGTGCACGGCCCCGGCGAGACCACGCAGCGGTCGTATGAGGCGGCAAGCAGCTCGTCAACCGTCGCGCGGTCGTTGCGCACCGCATCGACCTCCGCGCCGAGCTCGCCCAGGTACTGGACGAGGTTGTACGTGAACGAGTCGTAGTTGTCGAGCACGAGGACTCTCATTGGACGCATCCGGGCGACGTGCGCGCGCTCATGGCCAGTCGGGCTGGTCGCAGGCGAGCTCTATCGCTCGTTTGGCGGCAGTCGACTTGGCGACTGACTCCTCGTACTCGTACTCCGGCTTTGCGTCGGCGACGGTGCCGCCACCGGCCTGCACGTGCGCCACGCCGTCCTTGACGACGACGGTGCGGATGTGGATCGCGGTGTCGAGGTCGCCGGCGTAGCTGAGGTAGCCGATCGCACCGCCGTAGCCGCCGCGCTTGATCGGCTCGAGCTCGTCGATGATCTGCATCGCGCGCACCTTCGGCGCGCCCGAGAGCGTTCCGGCAGGCAGCACCGAGCGCAACGCGTCCATCGCGCCGACGTCCTCGCGCAGCGTTCCCGAGACCTCGGAGACGATGTGCATCACGTGGCTGTAGGACTCGACCTCCATCAGCCTGTCGACGACAACCGTCCCGTACTCGCAGACGCGGCCGAGATCGTTGCGCCCGAGGTCGACGAGCATCACGTGCTCGGCTCGCTCCTTCTCGTCGGCGAGCAGCTCTCCCTCGATCCGCCGGTCCTCCTCGGGCGTGGCGCCACGGTGGCGCGTGCCCGCGATCGGGCGCGTGCTGACATGCCGTCCGTTGACGGTCAGCAGCGGCTCGGGGCTGGCGCCGGCGACCTGGAAATCGCCGAAATCGAGGTAGTACATGTACGGGCTGGGATTGACGGCGCGCAGACCTCGATAGATCGAGAACGCCTCGACCGGCACCGCGGCCGACCAGCGCTGGGAGGGGACTACCTGGAACGCGTCTCCGGCCACGATGTACTCGACGATTCGCGAGACGATCGCCTCGAAGCGCTCGCGCGACATGTTCGAGCGGAACTCGGGGTGTGGGCGTGCGCCCGGCGGGCGCTCGGGACGCGGAACGGGGCCCGTCAGCTGCGCGCGCACTTCGGCGATCGCGCGGACCGCCGCGCCGTAGGCGCGCTCGATGTCCGGCTCGGCCTGCAGATCGGCGTTGGCGAGGATCGTGATCGTGTGCTTGAGGTGGTCGAAGACGACCAGCAGATCGGTCAGCATGAGCGCCATGTCAGGCAGCCCGAGCACGTCCGGATTGGGCTCGCCGAGCGGCTCGACCGTACGCACGAGGTCATAGCCGAAGAAACCGACGGCGCCGCCCGTGAACGGCGGCGCCTCCTCCCCGGGAGGCGCCTGGTCGAAGCCGGCGGCCGCTTCGGACGCCAGCGCGTATGGGTCGCCGCCATCGCCCAGCGACCAGCGCAGCACGCTGCGCGGCCTGATGCCGATGAACGAGTAGCGCCCGACCCGCTGTCCCTGCTCGGCTGACTCCAGCAGGAACGCCGGCTCGCCCGGCGCGAGCTCGCGCAGCTTGAGGAACACCGAGACCGGCGTCTCGCAATCGTCGATGAAGCTGTGACGCAGCGGGATCAGGTTGTGACGCTCGGACAGCGCGCGCGCCTGCTCGAGGCTCGGCTCGACACGCGGCGCGTCTGTCAGCGGCTCAGCGGCGACGCTCATCGAGCACTCGCTCGGCGTCGGCAAGCGAGCGCCCCCTGCCGCGCATCAGCACGAGCAGGTGATAGATGACATCGGCGGCCTCTTCGTCGACGCGCTCGTCGGACTCCTCGCGCGCGGCGCGCGCAACCTCCTCGGCCTCCTCCATCACCTTCGCGCCGACCAGCTGCGGATCCTCCAGCAGCTCAACCGTGTAGGAACCGGTTGGGCGGTTGCGTGCGCGCTCGTCGATCGTGCGCTCGAGCCCCGGCAGCACCTCGCTCGGCGCCGGCATCAGCTCACCGCGGTGAAAGCAGGTGCGCTCGCCCGTGTGGCAGGCCGGACCGGCCGGCTCGACCAGGGCGAGCACCGTATCGCCGTCGCAATCGGTCCGCAGCGCCCGGACGACCTGCACGTTCCCGCTCGTCGCGCCCTTGTGCCAGAGCTCGTCGCGCGAGCGGCTGTGCAGGTGCAGCTCGCCGGTCTCGCGGGTCCGCGCGAGCGCCGTCTCGTTCATGTAGGCGAGCATCAACACCTCGCCGCTGTTCCAATCCTGCACCACGCAGGGCACGAGACCGCGCTCGTCATAGACGAGTTGCGTGTCGATCGCTGCCCCTGGCGCCGGCGAGCTCATCGGCACGATTGTAGGTCGAGCCTGCCTCCTCGGAGGTCGCGCCTGCCCGGCGCCGGTATGAGACACACTGGAGCCGGCATGAGTTCCTTCCTCGATCGTGAACTGCTCGTCGTCAGCGGAAAGGGTGGCGTCGGCAAGTCCACGCTCGCCGCCGCACTCGGCCTGCTCGCCTCGGATCGTGGCCTGCGCACGATCGTCACCGAGGTAGGCGAGCAGAGCCGACTGCGCACGCTGTTCGGCGCGGGCGAGTCCGAACCGGGAGAGGAGATCGAGCTGCAGAAAGGCCTGTGGAGCCTCTCGATCGATCCCGACCGTGCGCTGATGGAATGGCTGCAGTCGCTCGGCGGACGCATCTCCGGGCGCGTGCTGGCGTCCAGCAGCACCTTCCAGTACTTCGCCGCCGCCGCGCCGGGAGCCAGAGAGCTCGTCAGCATGGTCAAGATCTGGGAGCTGACGCAGGGCAAGCGCTGGCGAGGGCGGGGAAGCGGCTATGACCTGGTCGTGCTCGACGCACCCGCCACCGGACACGCACTGGGCATGCTCGACTCGCCGCGCACCTTTGGCGCGATTGCCCGCGTGGGGCCGATCGCCGGGCAGGCTGAGCGACTACAGCAACTGCTGCTTGACCCCGCCCGTTCCGACTACATCGCCGTCGCACACGCCAGCGAGCTCGCGGTCACCGAGACGCTCGAGCTGCAGCGGCGCCTCGGCGAGCAGCTCGGCCGCGATCTCGGTGCGGTCGTGGTGAACGGCACGCTGCCGCAACGCTTCAATCCGTCCGAGCTCGAGCGACTGTCAGCGCTGAGCTCGCAAACCGAGCTGGCACGAGCGCCTCGCCCTGCGAAGTCGCGCGCCAAGCAGTCGCGCCCGGTGCAGTCGCCCGGCTCCTCGGCGGCGCTCGCCGGCAACGGCGCCGCGACCGTGCTGGCGGCCACGGCGGCAGCCCAAACCGTGTCTGAGCGGGCGCGCGCTCAGCACAATCAGCTGGCGCGCCTGCGGCGGCGAGGATTCGAGGTGATCGGCGTGCCGTTCCAGTTCAGCGGCGAGGTCGACCTCGCCGGCGTTCGCCGGATCGCCGAGCACCTCCGGCGCAGGCTCTGAGCGAACCGCCCCGCGGACGCGGGCAGGCGCGGCCCTCACGACGCGGCCGGGTGGGCAGCTCGGCCCAGCTATTGCGCGATGAGACGGTACTTGCGGGTGCCTGGATTGCGCTCCAGCAGCCCGACCGCCAAAAGCGTCGTGACATAACGATGGGTGGTGCTCGTGTTCATGTCGAGCATCCGCGCCAGTTCGGCAATCCCGAGGTACCCGCCGTCGGCGGGGAAGCAGGACAGCACGAGCAAGCCAGACAGCAGCGAGCGCGAGAGTCGACGATCATCCAGCTGGGCCGGGTAGGACCACTCCTCAGAGTCGAGCGACAGCGGCCACTCTGGGTCCTTCACCGCAGAGAGCAGCACCGACAGGGTCCCGCCCTGACCTGCGCTGCGCACGACCTGATCGACCTGCGACTTGGAAAGCTCGATCAGCACGGCCTCTCCGCCGGGCTCGCCGTCAGTGCGAGCCGAACGCCGCGAGGGACGTCCGGCTCGCTGCCACTGGCGAGACGACGCGGCTTTGGATGCGGCCCCCGAGGCGCCCGCCTTCGCGCGCCGCGAGCGGCGCTGCTTCTCTCTCCTGGTCGGCAAGACCTGAGCTCCGTTCTCATCCATCATCGCGTTGGACGAATAATGCAGATCTGTCAGACGCACGCTAAGACTGTCCTGACTATTCAGTTCTGACTAGTTCTTGCAATGCGCGGAAATTCCGGGAACCTGGACGCATTGCATCACGCTCGTTGCGCGAAAGCGATTCGCCAGATTCGCAGGATGGGGAGCAGCAAACGCGTCAGCGATCCACCCGCGCGCACGAAGCTGGCCGTGCTCTCGCGCATGTCGGGAGTGTGCGCGCTGTCCTTGGAGAGATACAACGCGATCATGCAAGCGGTGATCACGGCGTGACGATGACCGTTTCTGAGCCTTCGCGCCTCCGTCGCGGAGCGGCTCACCAGATGACGCACCCGCTGGCCGGCGACCGCTCCACTGGCGTAGTGCGCGACATACTGGTGGTCTCCGTTGATCTCGTCTTCGGCTTGATCGACGTAGCTGTCGAGCATCGTCGCGGTGCCTGAGATCCAGGGAAAGTAGGCGTCGCATGTGTGGCGAAGCTCTTCATCGGAGCGGATCGGCTGCGCCGCCAATGCGAGAAATGCATGCACGGTCAGCGAGGCGCTGGCCGCGCTGCCGAGCTCAAACCAGCTGACCGGCTGCTGATCGGAGAACTCGCCGGTCGCCCACTCCTTCAGTGCCGTGTCGCGATCGCATGGATCGAGGTCGTGATTCAGTGCCAGGACCTGAGCCCGCCGGGCTTCCCGGACCGCCAGCGCCCTCACCCGCCCGTATGCGGGGAGGGTGGCGCATCCCTCGCGACACGTCTCCACCAGCTTGCGCAGATAGCCACCGTCGTCTTGCCAGGGGTGATAGCGGTAGTAGTCAGAGATCGGAACGCCCGGATCGAGCGCCTCGATCAGCGCCTTGTGAAGCTGGCGCCCATTCCTCGTGCCCAAGTGAGCGCCGCTCTCGTTCACGCAGTCGAGGAAGTCCCAGATGACCTGGTAGGTCACCAGCACACGCAGCAAGTTCATGTTCCGCCGGCGCGGAAGGATCCAGAACAACGCCGCTCCGTCCGCGTGGCCACGCTTGTGTTCGATCGAGCTCAGCGCGTCCTCGCGGAGCTGAGCATCGGGAATCGCCGAAGCATGCGTGCGCAAGATGTGGATCTCGCGCGACACGGCTCTCAGGCCCCAAAGCAGCTCCCGCAGGACAGCCGCCAATAGGACCCAGACCTGCCGTGGAGAAAGTGGAAGCGGATCGGGCATTTATCCATCGATCGGAACTCTCCCGGATGCTAGGGGTAGGGTCGGTCGGCATCGTCCAGTTTCTCGTTACTCGGGCAAACCGACCGCGGGACGCACGCGTGCGGCTATGTAGCCGGGCACGGCGACCATCCCTACGGCAACGGCCGTGATCAGCAGGAAACTGGCCGCCGCGGGGGCCAGCGGCGAGGATTCGATCACCGGAAACCCCGTGACGACCGAGAGCGCGCGGCTGAGCAGCACCTGACCGTATGCGCCGAACGCCGCCCCCAGCGCGCAGCCCAAGCCGAGCAGGATTGCGCTCTCCCAGACCAACGAGCGCCAGAGCACGAGGCGACTGAAGCCATCGACCTTCATGTCCGCGAGTCGCACCCTGCGCTGCCAGATCATCGCCCCCATCGCGGCAGCCATCGCGAGCACGGCTGCGATCAGCACGAGCGTTCGGATCTGCGTCAGGCGCGATAGACCCTGCGAAGCCGTTCCGTAATGCAGGTGCACGCGTTCGGCGAGCGTTTCCGCGCGCAGCGGCGAGTCGGGGCCGAGCACCCGAGCCACCTCGCCCCTGACCACGGCCGCCGATGCACCTGGCGCCAACTCGACCTGCAGGGCACTTGGCTGCTCGCTCGCCCACGCCGACGCGTAGTCGTCCGCGTTCATGACGATCGCACCAGGCGGCCATCCCATGTTCGTGCTCAGGGCCGCGACCCGAAGGGTCGTCGGCTGCGTGCTCGGCAGCGTGAACGTCTCGCCGGTGTGGAGGTGATGTTCGGAGGCGATGGCCTCGGAGACGACGACCCATCCGCGACCCCGAAGACGAGCCGTCGTGCTCGCGAGGTCGCCGTGTGAGAGCTGGCTGGCGGCGATTGGATGCGGGTCCGCCCGCGGAGGTGCCAACACCCAGATTCGTCGACTGCCCCAGTCAAGGAAGCTGCTGCGATAGAGCCGCACCGAACGGACCCCGGGAAGTCGCGCGAGCGCAGCGCTGTCTCGATCGGCAAATGGGGTCGTGGCGAGCGAGTTGGCCGTCCCGGATGGCGTCACCCAGATGTCCGCGCCGGAGTCGATCGCGCGCGCCGAGGCGTCCAGCCCTCGCTGAAGGCTGTCCCGCGCACCCTGGATCGAGACGCTGCCGAACACGGCGATCGCGCCGGTAGCCGCGATCGCCAGCGATCGCGGGCGGTTTGCGCGCGATCGCAGCTCGATCACCGCGAGATAGGACGCCGCACCGGAGAGCATCGTCTGCGCGCGCCCGCTCGCGCGGATCACGAGGTCGAGGAGAGCGGGCAAGCTCAGCAGCAGAGCGAACGTCAAGCTCACGACCCCGACGATCGCCGCCTGCGGCTCAGCGAGCAGGATGAAAGTGGTGCCGGCGAGGCAGATGCCCGCGGCCGGAAGGAACCACCACGACCGACCTGGGCTACGCCGAGCGCGCGACTGATAGAGCCCCGCCCGACGTTCGGCGATCTCGGCACGTAGAGGCGCGAGCACGCCCATGCCGGCGGCGAGCATGCCGCTGAGCGCTGCAAACGCGGCGCTCTGCCAGGTGACGATCCTCTGCGCGCCGATCGGGAACGCAAAGGAGAGATACCCCGGGCTCGAGCTGAACACCGCGACCGACAGCACGTCACCGAGCAGCAAGCCGATCGCGGATGCAACGACGCCGAGCACCACGGCGTCCAGCGCCAGCACCTGCACGATCATGCCGCGGGTGTAGCCATCGAGACGCAGGTCTTCGATCAGGCTCCTGCGTTGCGGCACGGTCAGCATCAGCGCGTTGAAGGCGAACAGAAAGCCGACGAGCGCACTCAACGCCGAGAACAGGCCCGTCGACTGGTCGACCGGTCCGGCTGCCCGCTGGAACAGCTTCGTCGTGATGTCGGCCGGGCGCACATCCAGTCGCCCGCCTGCCAGCCGCTCGAGCTCAGCTCTCACGAGCCGGTCGAAGCGCGGCGGCGATCGCACGTAGATGCTCGTCAGCCGATTGGGCAGGCCGGACAGCTTCTGCACCATCTCCAGCGACGCCAGCGCGACCGGGCTCTCCCCCACCGAGCTCGTTTCGCGCGCAAGGAATTGCGGCACCAGCAGTGCGTTCTCGGAACTCGAGCCGACCTGCACGGTGACTGGCCTGATCGTCGTCACGCCGATGTCCCGCGCGATCCCAGCCGGCACCGTGAAGACGCGAGCGCCGCTCAGTGGCACGGTGGCCAGGTGTCGCGCGATGCTGCCGCCGAGATGGGCGAGACGGGGATCTGTGCCGATCAAGTCCACCGAGCGTTCGCCGGCCGGACCCACCAGGTTCGCGCTCTGCTCGATCACGGGGGCGACGGCCTGGACGTGCGGGAGCCTTGACACCCTCGACAGCAACGCTGCGTCGAAGCCATGCGCGTCGCGCGCGGCTACCTGAAAGCGCATGTGCCCGACGATGCCGGTGGTGAGGCGCTGGACGGAGTCGTCGAGGCTTGTGTTGGCCACCTGCGAGGCGAACAACAGCGCAACGCCGATCGCGATCCCGAGCACCGCGAACAGTTCCTGCGTGAGCCGTGCGCGCAGGCGAACGCGATACAGGCGCACGATGCTCGAAAGCCTCATCCCCCGCCCCCTCGGTACGTCGTCGCGGTCAGCCGGCCCTCGAGACCGCGTTCAGCCGATCCGGCTCGTGCTCGGCAAGCTTGCCGTCGCGCAGCGCGAACACACGATCGGCGAACGAGGCCGCCTGTGGATCGTGCGTGACCAGCACGACCGCCACGTCGCGCTCGCGACAGCTCCCTGCGAGCAGTTCGAGCACCTCCCGCCCGCGCGTACTGTCGAGACTCCCGGTTGGCTCGTCCGCGAGCAGCAGCTTTGGCCCGGTGGAAAGCGCGCGAGCGATCATCACGCGCTGGCGCTCGCCCATCGAGAGCTGCTCAGCGCGGTGCGCGGTGCGCTCGCTCAGGCCAAGTCGCTCGAGCAGCGGCGCGATACGCCGTCGCGCCTCGCGGGCGCCGATGTCGGTGCCCATCAGCTTCAACGCGGCATTGTCGAGCGCCGTCGCGCCGGGGATCAAGTTGAGCGACTGCCTCACAAAGCCGAGCTCATGCAGACGGTAACGCGCAGCCTCCTGGTCGTTGAGGCCGGAGATGTCGCGCCCATCGACCAGCACCGATCCCGCGTCGGGCTGCAGCAGTGCGGCGATCAGCATGAGCAGCGTCGTCTTGCCCGAACCGCTGGGACCGTACAGCGCGACGAACTCGCCATCGGAGACCGTGAGCGAGACGGCGTCGACGGCACGGACCGGCGGACCCGATGCAACCGGGAAATGCTTCACCAGCGCGCGCAGCTCGAGCACTACCTGCCCGATCCGACCGACCCGGGAGCCACGTCTGCGCGCGTCGCTGCGGTCATCTAGGCGGAACGCTGAACGCCGGGGAAATCGATCACGTTGTCCTCGTCGCCGTCGCCGTCGCCGCCGTCGGCAGGAGGCGTCAACAGGCGCCCGCCGCTCAAAGCACGCAGCTGGTGCGAGCGCAGCGCCGTGGGCATGTCCGGCACCGTCATCAGCACGGCCAGCTTCGTCTCCTTGACGAGCGCGCGGAGCAGCACCAGGATCTCCTCGCGCTCGCGAACGCCTAGATTGGCCGCCGGATCGTCGATCAAGAGCAGCCGCGGCGAGCGCGCGATCCCGTGGGCGATCGCCACGAGCGCCCGCTCTCCGTCGGAGAGGCTCTCCCAGCGCTGTCCGGCACATTGGGCCATGCCGACACGCCTCAGCGCCCGGTCGGCGCGGCGGTTCGCCTCGCGCTGTCCGTGATCGATCAACAACGGAAGCGCGACGTAGTCGAGGATGCAGAGCTCGCTGCGCGGCCCCGAGCGGCGCACCCATCCGACCGCGCCGCGGCGCAAACGGGCATGGCCCTGTTCGGAGAGCGAGGACAAGTCCTCCCCATCGAAGCGCACCGTTCCCCGGTCGGGCGTCTCGAGGCCGGCGGCGATCCGCAGCAGCGTCGTCTTGCCGGCGCCGCGACGTCCCCAGACGCCCATGAATTCGCCCCCGTGGAGCTCCAGCGAGGCATTGGACAGCACGCGGACCTCCGATGGCCCTCGCCAGTAGCTCTTGCTGACCGAGTCCAGCGAGAGCAACGCGTCTGTCATCAGATTCTCCGGAGCCGGTCCACCTGGCCTGCGAGGCCTTCTACGCCGCCACTGGGCCTGGCGGACTCCTGCTCGTCCCATAGCTGTTCGAGCAGCTCGCGAGCACTCTGCAGCCACTCGATCCGTGCGTCCCAGAACGCGATCTCGGCCTCGGAGGCGAGCACGCCCATCAATCTCGACCAGTCGTGCGCAGGACCCGGCACTTCTTCGGTGATGCTCTTCAGGTCACGCAGCCGCCCGAGGCAGACCAGTTCCTGCCCGCTGATCATCTCGATCAGCCGCGGCACGTTGCGCGGCCGGCACAGTGCGATCTTCATGTGCAGCTCGTCACGCAGCGGTGGCATCGGCGACGGGTCGAGCATCCACGCCTCGAAATGGTCGACCCCCTCCTCCGTGGCCTCGTAGATCGTGCGCGGAGCGGCACGGCGGGCGGGACCCGGCCCGAGCTCGCCGGCGCTGCGGACCAACTCGTCTCGACTCAGCTGATCGAGCGCCGAGTAGACCCCGGACGGTGCAAACCCAGACGAGCCGAACCGCTCATCGAGGCGCTGGGCGAGCTGATACCCATACCCAGGGCGCTCGATAACGAGTCCCAACACCGCATGCTTCGCCGACATTCTCGCCCTTCCTGGTCAACTGGCTTCTACGCAGAAGGTACTCGAATCGGCGACTTCTTGCATTCCAATCATGCCATGAATCAGACCGAATAGAACTTTTGCCAGCTCGATGGCATATGCCTATCGGGATCAGCACTGAGCCGCAAGCGAACCTCGTGTCGCCGGGCGCTAGGTGATGCCCAGGCGGTCGAGCAGTCCCTCATCGCCACGCCAATCCCGGCGGATCCGCACGGAGAGATCCAGGTGCACCTGCTCGCCGAGCACTCGCTCGAGTTCACGCCGGGCGGCCGTGCCGATCGCCTTGATCATCCGGCCGTGCGCGCCGATCAGAATCACCTTCTGGGAGGCACTTTCAACCCAGATGAGGGCGCGCACGCGCGTCAGCCCCGCGCGCTGCTGCTCGATCTCCTCGACGATGACCTCGACGGCGTGTGGGATCTCCTGGAAGGTGCGCCTGATCACCGCCTCGCGGACGAGCTCTGCCAGCTGAATGGCCTCGGGCTGGTCGGTGCTTGCCTGCTCTGCGTACATGAACGGGCCTTCGGGCATGCGTGCCGCCAGATGCTCGACCAGCGTGGCCACGCCGCTGCCCGTACGTGCCGAGATCGGGAACAGCTCCTCGGCGACCCCCAGCGCCGCGGCGCTTTCGAGCGCGGTCGCCGTCGCCACGCGCGAAAGCCTGTCGACCTTGTTGATCGCGATCATCACCGGGACGCTCGCGTCCGCGAGCGCGGCAGCGATGAAGCGATCGCCGGGCCCAACTCCCTGCTCGCCGTTGAGCACCAGCAGGGCGACGTCCGCATCGGCGAGCTCCTGCTGCACGCGGGCGGCCATCCGGGCGGTGAGCTCGTCACGAGGGCGCTGCACGCCGGGCAAGTCGACGAGCACAAGCTGGCAGTCGCCGTCCGAGCGAACTCCCCGGATCGCGCGTCGCGTGGTCTGCGGACGATCCGACACGATCGCGATCTTGTTTCCGACAATCGCGTTGACGAGCGTCGACTTGCCCACGTTCGGCCTTCCGGCCAGCGCGACGAAGCCGCTGCGCGTCACGCTCGCACCCGCGCGAGGAGCTCGCGCTGCACGTGGAGCATCTCGCCGTCGTCGGCCTCGTGGTCCATGCCGAGCAGATGGAGCACGCCATGCACGATCGCCTCGCTCACGTCCGCGGTGTGCTCGAGGCAGATCAGCACATCGCCGAGCTCGCGCGCCCCCGCTCCGGGCCCCACTCCATCGATCGGAAAGGACAGGACGTCGGTCGGCCTCGGGCGCCCGCGGTAGCGACCATTGAGCTCGGCGATGCGCAGCTCGTCGACGAACTCGATCGCGAGATGACCCTCGCCGACCCCGGCCGAATCGGCGGCAAGTACGCACAGCCGGCGGATCTCCTGCGGTGCCGGGATTCGCCCGGTCGCTGCATCACGCCCGCCGATGAGGACCTCGACCTCCAGCATCTCGTGCCTCAGGCGCGGCGGTCGGCTGCGCGAAGCCCTGGGGTCTCCCGCTGAGCATGCACGTCGTAGGCCTCGACGATGCGCTGCACGAGCTTGTGCCGCACGACGTCCTCTCCGCCGAAGCGCACGAACTCGATCCCCTCGACCGTATCGAGCACGTCGCCGACGACGATCAGCCCGGAGCGCTGGTCGCGAGGAAGATCGACCTGGGTGATATCGCCGGTCACGACCATGCGCGAGCCGAAGCCCAAGCGCGTGAGGAACATCTTCATCTGCTCCGGCGTCGTGTTCTGAGCCTCGTCGAGGATCACGAACGAATCGTTCAGCGTACGGCCGCGCATGAACGCGAGCGGGGCGATCTCTATCACTCCGCGCTCGATGTGCTGGGAGACCTTCTCCGGGTCGAGCATGTCGTGCAGCGCGTCGAACAGGGGCCGCAGATAGGGATCGACCTTCGCCATCAGATCGCCCGGCAGGAAGCCGAGCCGCTCGCCGGCCTCGACGGCCGGGCGTGTGAGGATGATCCGGTTCACTTCGTGGCGTGAGAGCGCGGCGGCAGCCAAGGCGACCGCGAGAAACGTCTTGCCGGTCCCCGCCGGGCCGACGCCGAACGTGACCGTGTTGTTGCGCACCGAATCCACATAGCGCTTCTGATTGGCCGTCTTCGGCGCGACGCGCAGGCCACGATGGCGCCAGACGACGTCCTCGAGCACCCGCGCCGGTGACTCGTGCGCGTCGAGCGCGCCGGTCACCGCAGAGATCGTGCCCGGCCCGATCTGATGGCCACGGGCGATCAGCTCCGAGAGCTCTCGCACCACCCGCTCGCCGGCATGCGTCTCGGTCTCCTCGCCGTCGAACGTGAGGACGTTTCCGCGCAGGAAGACCTTGCAGTCGAGGTGCGCCTGCAGCGCCCGAAGGACCGCGTCCTGACTCCCCGCCAGCTCCACGGCGACGTCGTCCGGTAGCTCGACCTGCGTCCTCATCCCTGCAGCGACGCCCGCACCAGTCCGGATACACGCTTGCCGTCGGCGCGGCCGTCGACGACCGCCATCGCCTGCTTCATCGCCTGTCCCATGTCCTTGACCGACTGCGCGCCGCTGTCACGGACGGCCTGTGCCACGATCGACTCCAGCTCGGCCTGCGACAGCTCGGCCGGCAGGTAGCCACCGATCAGCTCACCCTCAGCCTCCTCGCCGGCGGCGAGGTCCTCGCGTCCGGCCTCGTGGTAGGCGCGCGCCGCCTCCAGGCGGCGCTTGCGCTCGCGCCGGAGCACGGCCAGCTCGTCGTCGGAGCCCTCCTTGGCGGCCTTCTGCAGCTCCGAGAGCACGAGGCGCAGAGCGCCGACACGCTGCCTCTCCCCGGCGCGCATCGCCCCCTGCAGATCGGTCTTGATCTGATCGAGAATCGCCATCCCCAACCCAGGATACGCGCGTCCGGCGAGAATCGGGCCAAACCGCCGAAACGCCGGCCTGCCTTCGTTCGCAGACGGGTAACCGGCGGAGCGGGGCATCCCGGGCAATCCGTGAAGATCGGGCGCGAGTGAATAAGGTGGCGCTCGTGAACGAGTCGCTCTATACCGACGCCCTGGCCCCGTTCCTGGCGGAGGTCGAGGCGATGCGCCCGGCAGACACCGAAGTGATCGATGCCCACACGCATCTCGGGCTCGACGAGGACGGCCGCTCGCTCACGCTCGCGCAACTGCTCGCGCAGCTCGACGCAGCCGAGGCACGCCGCGCATGTGTGTTTCCGCTGCACGACCCCGAGCGCCATCCCTCATACCGCGTGCCCAACGATCGCGTGCTCGGCTGGGCCGCCGAAAGCGACGAGCGGCTAGTGCCGTTCTGCCGCCTCGATCCCGCCGAAGACCCTGTCGATGAGGCCGAGCGCTGCCTCGCGGTGGGCGCGCGCGGGATCAAGCTGCATCCGCGCGCGCAGGCCTTCCAGTTCGACGGCCAAGAGATGGACCGCGTGTTCGCGCTCGCCGAAGAGGCCTCCGTGCCGATCCTGATCCACGCCGGACGCGGACTGCCGCCGCTCGCCGAGGGCCTTGCCGAGCTGGCCTTGCGCCACCCCGGCGCCCCGTTGATCCTCGCGCACGGGGCGATCTGCGATCAAGGGATCCTGACGACGCGCCTGGCCGACCACCCGGCCGTCCTGTATGACATCTCCTGCTTCTTTCCGCTCGACGTGATCGAGCTGTTCGCTCGCGTCCCGGCTGAGCGGATCGTGTTCGCATCCGACCCTCCCTACGGCATGCCCGCGACCACGCTGTACCTCGCGCTGCGGATCGCCCGCCAGGCGGGGCTCGACGAGCGGGCGACCAAGGCGATACTCGGCGGCACGATGGCGGCGCTGATCGACGGACGCGAGCTGCCGGCGACGACCGCTCCCCGTCGCGGCCCCTCGATCACGCTGTCGGGCAGGCTCGCACGCGTGTATGGCTATGCCAGCCTCGTCGGGCCGGCGCTCTTCACGGGCGTCGCCGAGCAAGCCCACGCGATGCTCGACATGGCCCTCGCCGCATGCCGCGATCCCGAGCCCGGAACCGACGGCGAGGCGCTTGCGACGATCGGCAGGGCGCTCGCCGCCGCCGATCAGCTGGTCGGCGAAGAAGACGGCGTCCGCGCCGCGATCGACCTCGTCTACCGCGCAATCGTACGCGCGGCGACCGAGATCGCAGATGAGTAGCGGCTCCGTGCCGTGGGCTGCCTACACCGGTCACGCGCCGGCACTCGGCCGCGCTTCAGTCGCCCGACAGCCATAGGGCTGCCCACTCCCCGCTCTGCAGCCTGCGCCGCTCACGCAACCCGAAGCGCGCGGCGAACGCGTCCGCCACCTCGTCGGCCTGCTCGCACAGCAGGCCGCTGGCGACGAGCTGGCGAGGAGGATCGGCGATCGTGCGCGAGAGCTCGAGCAGGAGCGGGAGCAGCAGGTTGGCGAGCACGACCGGCGCCCGCTGCCAAGCCGCGGAAGCGGCTCGCCGCGCAGATCGAAGCGCTCGCACCTCGATCTCGACTTCGTTGACGGCCGCGTTGATCCGCGCCGCCTCGACGCTCTGCACGCTCGTGGTCGAGCGCGAGCAGCGGGGCGAAGCCGAGCCGGGCAGCGGCGATCGCGAGCACGCCCGAGCCGGTGCCGAGATCGAGCAGCGGCCCGCGCGCGAGTCCCAGCGTCGCCAGCTCGAGCAGCAGCTCGAGGCACAAGCGAGTCGTGGCGTGCGCTCCCGTGCCGAAGGCCTGCCCCGGATCGATCACGATCTCCTGCACCTCGCTGCCGTCCGCCGCCGGCTCCCACGGCGGTCGTATATACAGGGAGGGCGTCAGTCCGGCCGCCGCCCGTGGAGATGACCGTCCGCGACGGCGGCTCCACGAGGATCGGCCGATGAAACCGGCGCCAGCGCTCCTGCCAGTCATCGGCTGTCTCGCTCGTCGAGATCTCGACGAGCGCCTGGCCGGCCGCCGCCTTCAGGTCGGGCAGGCTCGGTAGCTCGCCGGGAGCGCCATAGACCGCGTACTCGACGGTTTCCTCGTCGAGGCTCGTCTCCTCGACGCCCCCGGGCGCGAGCTCGAGCAGTTCGGCCAGGACGATCTCCGCCTGCGCGCGATGCACGCGGACAGCGAGGCGAATCACGCAGCCTGGCTGCCCAGAGCCCGGCGCAGCTTGGCGAACATCGATTCCTCCGAGCGCAGGTTCTCCTCCGTCAGCGTTCCGTTCAGCTGCTCGAGCAGCTCGCGCTGCTCATCGCTCAGGCGGCGCGGGATGACGACGTTGACGACCACGCGCAGGTTCCCGCGCCGGCTGCGGCCGAGCGAAGGCATGCCCTCGCCGCGAATCGTCAGCACCTCACCCGGCTGCGTGCCTGGCGTGAGCTCGACCTCGGCGCTGTCCTCGAGCGTCGGTACCTCGAGCGTTCCTCCGAGCGCGGCCAGCGGGCGCCGGCACGTCGAGCGCCGTGATCAGGTCATCTCCTTCGCGCACGAAGCGCTTGTCCTCCTGCACGCGGACCAGCACGTAGAGATCTCCCGCCCGAGCGCCAACCTCGCCGGCGTGTCCGCGTCCGCCGAGCCGCATGCGCTGCCCATTGGCGATACCGGCCGGCACGTCCACGTCGATCGTGCGTCTTGCCGCCCGGCGACCGCGGCCCCGACACTCGCGACACGGCTGCTCGGGCACGCGCCCGTCGCCACCGCACACGTCGCACACCACCGTGCGCACCATCTGCCCGAACGGCGTGCGCGTCGCCGCCTGCAGCTGACCGGCGCCGCCGCAGCGCTCACACGTCGTGATCGGCGTGCCCGGCTCGGCGCCGTTGCCGTGACAGTGCTCGCAGCGATCGATCGCCTCGTAGGCGACCTCGACCTGAGCGCCGTGCGCCGCTTCGACCAGATCGATCTCGACGGCCACGGCCACGTCGCCGCCGGGCGTCGGCCCCGAGCGTCCGCCGCCGGCGCCGCCCCCGAAGAACGCGTCGAACAGATCGCCGATCGAGCCGAAGGCATCGAAGTTCGGCGCATACCCTCCCGAGCGAAGGCCTTCGTGGCCGTAGCGGTCATACGTCGCGCGACGCTCCTCGTCGGAGAGGATCTCATAGGCCTCCGCCGCCTCCTTGAACTTCTCCTCGGCATCCGGGTCGTGTGCGTTGACGTCCGGGTGCAGTTCGCGCGCGAGCTGGCGGAAGGCCTTCTTGATCTCCTGCGTCGAGGCGCCCTGCTCGACGCCGAGCACCTCGTAGGGGTCGCGCGGCATGCTTGTCGCGTCAGTTCTCGGCATAGGTGTCTTCGATGAAGCGCGAGAGCTCATGCGCGGCCTCGCGCACGGTCACGATCGCTCCTGCATAGTCCATCCGCACCGGTCCGATCACCGAGACCGCCCCCAGCTTGCGTTGCGCGAGCCCGTAACCGGTCGCAACCAGCGCGAGCGAGCGCATCGCCGGAATCTCGTTCTCCCGACCGATTCGCACGTAGACGCCCTGCTCGCCGAGAGCTGAACGCAGCACGCGCAACAGCGACACCCGCCGCTCCAGCAGACCGACAAGGCCCTCGAGTTGCGTGGCATCCTCGATCTGACCGGCCGAGAACAGCCGCGCGGTGCCGTCCACGTACAGCTCGTCCTCGCCCTCAGAGGCGAGGCCGCCGAAGGCAGGCGCGAGACGCTCGAGGAACGCGCGCTCGACCGCCGAGAGGCTCGGGTCGAGCAGGCGCTGCTGCAGCATCCGCGCGCCCAGTCCGTAGCCGACGAGACGCTCGCGCAGGTACTCGCCGGCCCAGGCCAGCAGCCCGGGGTCGACAGGGCGGTCGAACGTGGCGAAGAGCTTCGATACGCCGCCCGTCGAGGTGATCACCACGAGCATCACCACTTCCGGTTGCAGCGCGAGCACCTCCACATGGCGAATCGTCGCCGAGTTGAGCGACGGCGCCGAGACGACCGCCAGCAGGTTCGTCATCTGCGAGAGCGTCTCCGAGGTCGTGCGCATCGCCTCCTCGATCTCCCTGCGAATCAGCGAGAGCTCGAGGCTGCGGCGAACCTCCAGGCCCTGGCCGGAGTCGAGCATCCGATCGACCACATAGCGATGACCGGCGTCGGTCGGCACACGCCCTGCCGAGACGTGCGGATGCGCGAGCAAGCCTTGCTCCTCGAGCAGCGCAAGTTCATTGCGGACCGTCGACGGCCCGCAATCGAATTCGGGGTCGGCGGCGATCGACCGTGAGGCGACCGGCTGCCCGGTGCGCAGGTAGTCGTTCACCACCTTGCACAGGATCCGCTCCTGGCGGGAGGTGAGCATCGTTCAATTGTAGGCCGAGGCGCGACGCCCGAGCAGAGCGCGCCGGACTCAGAGCTCCAGCTCTGCCTCGGCGTTGCGGATGATCTGGTTGCCGTCCTGCTCGGCGACCGTATCGACCAGTGCGCGTCCGTCGCTCACCTCGCGAACTGTGCCGCTGACGCGCACCTCCTGCTCGGGCAGGCCCATGCCGCGAAACTGGACCGCCAGTCGCTTGAGATGGCCCGGACCGCCGGCCGCCTCCGTCTGCGCACGCGCAACCTGCGCCATCGTCCACAGGCCGTGCAGGATTCGCCCCGGAAGCCCGACCGCACGAGCGAACTCCTCGTCGATGTGGATCGGGTTGAAGTCACCCGACGCGCCCGCGTAACGATTGGTGAGGAACTTGTCCGGGGTCACGCTCACCTGCGGAATCTGCTCTCCAGCCTTCAGTTCGCTCATCAGCTCACACTCCCCGCACGATGTTGGTCCAGGTCCCGCGGCAGACCTGCTCACCGCGCTGGTTGATCGAGAGCGACTCGAACACGTAGTAGCCGCGTCCGTCCGCTTCGGAGATGTCCTTGACGCTGGCCGTCGTGGTGATCTCATCGCCCGCAACGACCAGTGGCCCCCAGACGAACTCCTGCCCGCCGTGCACCATCATCGCGAAGTTGAGCTCGATCTCCGGGTCGAAGATCGGCGGCCCGACCGACGGGGCGCTGTAGACGACGGCGAACATCGGCGGCGCTACGACATCGGCAAAGCCCGCCGCGCGCGCCGCATCCACGTCGAGGTGAAGCGGGTTCGTCTCGCCCACGGCGAGCGAGTACTCCTTGATCTTCTCGCGGCCCACGGCGTACACCACGGGCTCGTAGGTCTTGCCGATCGCTTGCTTGTTGACGGGCACTTGACTCCTCTGAGGTCGCAGAAGGGACTTGCTGGGCGCGCCAGTTTACGCGGGTGGCCGCGAACCGAGAGCCGCCGCGGCGCGGATCCGTTGGGAACCCGCGCCGCGCTCGGCGCTCAGAACGTGACGTCGAGCTCCTCGGCACCCACGCCGACCAACTCGATGCTCGCCGTCGCCGCCCAGCTCATCGTCGGCGTCGTCGGCCCTGCTGGGCCCGCCGGGGCTGTCGAGGAACTGGACGATGTCGGCCACGATGCTCACGGCTTGGCGACGCTGCTGCTCGGCGGTCTCCCACTCACGCCACTCGAGGTGGCCATCGACGCCGACGCGGCTGCCCTTCTTGGTGTAGCGAGCCACGCTCTCGGCCGGGGCCCCGAAGACGCTCACGTCGAAGTAGTTCGGGCGCTCCGAGGTCTGCCCGTCGGCATCCTTGTGGCTTGAATTGCAGGCGATCCGCAGGTTCGCGACGCTACGACCCGACGGCAGTGAACGAATCTCCACGTCACGTGTCAGTCGACCGACCATCACGACTCGGTTTATTGCGAAGTAGGACATTTCTGCTCTCCGTACTCGGTTGGTTGACCCCGGTTCAGACGCTAGGCGTTGCTTGGGATGCTTCTCTCGGGCAAGCTCTCTCGCCACCCGGCGCGAGGCCGCGACCGAGTGAGTCGAGCGGCACGACGGCGATTCGCTCGCAGGCCCGAGCGGCCTCGATCGCCCTGTCCAGCGCCCGCTCCACCGCCGGCGTCGCCAGGTACAGCACGCCGTCGACATGTCGTGCCCGTGCCCAGGCACGACAGATCTCGGCGAGCCGTCGCGGCGCCTTGATCGTCAGCTCGACCTCGACGGCTACCGGCGGCCGAGGTGGGTTCGAACGCGGCACGAGCACGAGGTCCGGGCGGTGCATCAAAGCACCGTGCTCCCCGACCCTCCTCAGCACGACGCTCGCGAACGGAGTGCCCGCCTCCCGCTCGCGCCGTCGCAGCTCGCGCTCCCCGATGACCGCCTGATCGGGATAGCGACGCTCCAGCGCTGCCGCTGCAAACGCGCAGACAATCATGTGCTGAGCGCCTGCCGGGCTGACGCGAGCCGGATCGATGCCAACGAGCGCCGAGGATCGCAATCCGGCGCGGGTGATCGTGTACAGAGCCGGCCTTCCCGTCAGTGGTCGATGCCGGGACAGCTGGCGCGCCCGCACCGCCGCGCCAAGCGTCGCCCGCGCCGAGGCGATCGTGACGCCGCGACGGCAGGCGAGCGACTCGCTCGTCACCGAGCCAAGTCCCGCGACCCACCGCAGTAGGTCGATTCTCTCCGCGGACTCTTCCCGCGCGCTCATCGTGCCACCTCCCGATCTGAGAAGACCCGGACGATCTGGCTGCTCGAGGCGTGACCGAAGGTGATCGCGGCAGCGCACCCGGGCTCCAGGCTCATCACCTCATCCGCGCTCAAGATCGCTTCACGAGTGCGCGTGCGGCTCACTCGCCCGCCATCCTGGCGGGAGGTGCGCCACACGCCCCGCGTCCCGGCGAGGCCACAGACGAGCTCCGCGGAGGCGGGGACGACCTGGCGATGGGCCAGCAGCACGGTCAGGTTGCCGAGCATCTGCTCGAGCAATGCGTCGCGTCCGGGCAGACGCAGGTCGGCCAGCTCTTGCGTGCCCAGCACGAGACTGAAGCCGGCCGAGCGCGCGCGGCCGAACAGTCGCACGACCTGCTCAGCCGCGAGCGCCGAGAACTCGTCGATCACGACCACCGTCGGCGTCGGCTGCGACTGCAGCGACGCGACTGTCGTCTGCATGTCCTGAACGATCGCAGCGCCGAGCATCTGCGTGAGCAGGGGCCGCCTGTCTGCGTCGAGATCGAAGTAGACGACAGCTCGCTTCCGCACCGCCTCGAACAGGTCGAACCCGCGAACACCGCCGCCGGTTGGCTCGAGCCACCGTGCGACATCGGACTCGGCGAGGATCGACAGGCGATCGCGTACGCCGGCGACATCGGTCAGCTGGCGAGGAGTCAGCGAATCCAGATAGACGTGTGTCGCCCCTCCCGAGGTCTCCGGCAAGCCGCGGGCCATCAGCTCCAGAGCGAGCGGATCGAGATTCTGGGCGATCGTCCGCAGGCTGGTCTCGATCCCGCTCGCGCGCAGCACGCGCACCGCATGGCCGAGAAAGCGCTGGGCCTGCCGGAGGTAGTGGGGCTCTGTGAAGCGCTCGCCCGCGAGCACCTTGTCGGCAACCTCGGTATCGCTTCCGCGCCCGAACGGGTTGTACGCGTATGGCCCCTCCGGCGTCCATTCGATGAACTCCCGACCGGCGCGGCGCGCCGCGCCCGCCACCGACGCGCGCAATGCGCTGTCGCCCTTCGGGTCGATCACGATCGCACCCATTCCACGGTCGATTCCGCGGGCCGCGATCCATGCCTGTGTCACCGTCTTGCCGGAACCGGTCGCACCGACAAGCAACGCATGGGTGCCGCCCTGCGCGCCGCCGAACGGGATCGCGATGGTCCGCCCGTCCGGCGCGCGGCCGACGATCAACTCCTCACCGCGAAACCAGCCGGACGAACCCTGCGCTTGGCGACGACGTATGCGGACATCCTCGAGCTGGGCTCTCAGGGCGCTCAGAGGTCCGCGCCGTAACCTGGCGGCGCGAGCAAGGTCGACACCCGCATCGAGATCCTCGCGATGCCAACGACGACTGCGCACCAGCGCGCTGACACTTGCGGCGAGAGCGACAGTTGCCCACCCGCCCTCCGCCGGGCGCAACAAGACGACCGCCCCCAGGGCGACCGCGGCCCAGCTCCAGTGCATCCCGCGGGCCCGCAGCGCTCGCGCGGCGACGGCCCCGAGCGTGAGCCCACAGGTGAGCTCGACTGCCAGCCCCTCGAGCAGGTGCGTGAGTTGGGTGATTGGCTGAAGCGGACTGTGAACTGCAGAGAGCAATACGAATCGGGACATCGAGGTCCCTCCTTTCTGAGGCCGACCGGCGGGCGGTCCGATGAGACGGTGCACGCGGGCGTCGGCTGTGGTGGTTAACGGGCGACGGCGGACCCTGGGGCCCGCCGTCGCGTCTGCTGGGACCGGCAGGCGTCAGGCCTGCCGGCGTTGTCAAATCGACTGGCTAGTCGGCTTCCACCTCGCGCGGACTGAGACCGAGCCCGTCGCGGGCGATCAGCGCGAGCACGTCGCTGTGGATCCACGGGGTCGGCTTGCGACGGCCTCCCTCGGGCAGCAAGCCAAGCCGTCGAGCCAGCCAGCTGGTCTCGCCGCTCGCGTTGCCGGCCGAATCGCGCTTGATCCGACCGCAGCGGATCGCGATCTCGCTCATGCTCTGCCCACCTCGCTCGACCGCCTTCACGACGGCGGCGCGAAGCGCACGGTTGAGCACAATCGGGCTTTCCTGCATGCGCACAAGCTCGGCGCGCAGGACGACGATCGACACCTCACCCGACCGAAGGTTCGACGTCAACGCCTGACGAGTCAAAGCGAGCACGGGTCCGTAACGCTCGAGGCACGCGATCGTCTCGCGAACGCTGAGCGGCTCTCGAGCATGGTCCGCCTCGTCGGGGCAGTAGCGGCACCAGCGCAGTTCTGGGATCGACATCGTGCTCGCGACATGCTCGATCCGATAGCTACGCCCGACGGAGTCGCGCAGAGTCCGCTCGATGCTGCGCCCAGGTCGCGCATCGGTCGGCTCGAGCTCGTCGGCGAACGGGATCGCTCGAAGATCCGAGTCGCTCAGCAGCCTGCATGTGCATCGTGCCCGACGGGCCTGACTAAGAAAGCACCGCGATACGACCGCTGCATTCTCGGGAGGCTCGTCCGCCGCGAGATGCGCCAGCAGTCGCCGATCGCCGAGCGTGATGGCATCGCGGTCGAGCACGAGCACGCTCTCACCGGCCCCCGATAGCGCGACGATCTCGCGCGGGTGTCCTCGCCAATCGTGGTAGCTGCCGAGAGTGCGGCGCCCGTGGGCAGCGGACCGCGTGCGACGACCGCGACTTCGTGTCGACGGACCTTGCCGCGAGCGCTGGATCCGGTCGGTGGTGCAACGACGAGACGTCGCCTTCGGTCGCGAGGCGCTCGTAGTGGTTGAGCTCATAACTGACTCCTGTCTGTGTTCGCTGTTGGCCGTGCCGATACGCAGCGACGGGGGCGCCGTTGTAAGCCGGCGCGAAGTCGTCCGTCAAGCACGGTGAGGAGGCGCGACCTGCGCCTGGGCATGGGTCCGAGAACCCCTTAAGGGGTCTCGGAAGAACGGCCTGCCACGTGCAGCCCGTTAAGAAGTTGGCGTGAAAACGCTCTTACGCGATGGTCCCCAGCGAGCCGAGTGAAAGGCCTGGGCGAGCAGGCGTCAACGAGGCGGGGCTCACTCTGGGGTGTCGACTGCCCGCCGAGAAGGCGAGCTCAAGGGACCGCGGAGCGCGGCACTGCACGGGAAATAGAAGAAATAGGAGAGCGGCAACGGTAGTGGACGCGTGCGAGCCCACGCAAGCGCGATGCTCCTCCCTGGTGCCCGCGGGGCGCAGTTGCCCGACACCGAACGCGCAGTCGCGCTCCAGCAAGCCGAACTCGGGCTTTATCGGGCGCAGCCGGGGCGCTGCCGGCGCGGCGCCAGGCTGCATCGCCCGCCGGCGCAACGCCTGGGCGACCGCGGCTCGCGAGCACCCGACTGCACTAACGCCACGGGCGACGCGCGAGCATCAACGCGCCAGGTCTGCCAGATCGAGCAGCCCGCGTTGCTCGACGCGCGGCTCAGCCGCCGCCGGATCTCCCCCGTGTGCCGTCGTGCGCACAGCGGGGGGCAGCGCCGGGACGCCATACGCACGGACCAGACCCTCATGGAGGTCGCGCTCGGCGGCAAACAAGGTGCGCGCCCTGCCGACGTATTCCCAGCTGCTCGGATACTCCCCGGCGTAGGCGCGGCACGCGCGAAGCGCTGAGTCGGCCAGCTCGGCACAGCGACGTGCGCGTGACCTGTCGCGGCAAATGAACACGACCAATGGCGCAGCGGCCGGAGTTTCGCCGTAGCGGCGAGTGTGGGCCGACCATCCCGTCAGGAAATGGTCGAAGCGCTGAAGCCTCGCCACCGCATCAGCGCCCAGCCGATCGTCGAGCTCGACCATCAAGTCGAGCGACGGCCGGGCAAGCTCGATCGTCGCATCCGGGCGAATCGTCTCGAAGCGCTCGACCTCGACGAACCGGTCCGCCCCCTCGCAACGCAGGAAGTCATGCGGCACGCGGCCATCGGGCAGACGCAGCTCGGACGGGGAGAGCGTCACGTGGCCTCGTTCGAGCACTCGGCGAGGAGGACTCAGCACCGATCCCTCCCGGCCGCGCAGCCTGCTGCGTGGGTCGGGCTCGATCTCCAGCAGCGCCAGCACCCAGCCTGCGACGTGAACATCGCGGCGAGCCCGACGCAGGCGCTCCCGCCCGCGGTCGCGTTCGAGGCTCCCTCTTGGGTCGCCTGCCGGGCGAGGGGATCCAGGCTCGCTCGACCCGACCGCCGAGCCTCCGCTACCACGACCGGCCGTCTTCAGCAGCTCGTGACCGACCGCGCTGATCACGTAACACATGGGGACTCCACCGCCGTCCCGGCGATGGAACTGAAAGCGCTCCACCAGTCCCGCGTCCGACAAGCGCTTCAGACGGCGCTGTGTCGTGGTGATCGCGCGGCCGCGGTTGAACCTCCGGTGCAGTTGGCTACTCAGCACATGACCGAGCCGCTCGATCAGCTCGAGCATGTCCAGATCCAGGGCGTCAGGCCGCAACTGCGTAGGCGAAGCCACGGGCCTCGCCCATCGCACGCTCTGCGCCATGTCGAGCTCGACAAGCTCTCTGTAGCTCTCACATACAGCGTCCGGCAGCACAGCCGGAGCAGGCGCCGATGGCGTCCTCGGCGTCGCCCCTCCGGTCGATGCGCGCACCTCGTGAGAGCCGCCGCCGCGATCGTCGCCCAGGGCAGCCGTCGTGCCCGCCATCGCCGCCGCGGGCGCCTTGCGCCGATCGACGCCGGCATCCGTCGATCGGCCTGAGCTAATCAGATCCTCGCGCCGGCGCCAATGCGGCTGGCGCAGGTCCGCGAGGCGCCGCCCTCCGCGCTCACGCTGCCTTGCCGCGTGAAGGGCGAGCCGCTCGGAGTCGACGCGCAGAGGAATCGTGCGTCCGACGAACGGCGACTGCCTCCCCTCCGCCGTCGACCAGCTCGCGATCGCGTGGTGCTTGGGGAGGTAGAGCCGAGCATCCGGCCTTGCCAGCTTCGAGAGATGGCCGACCCCAGGGCGCACAGTGTCGGAGTACTCGGCCATCGTCAGCCCCGCCCCATCCCTGGCGTCTCGCGCCGAGGCGGTCGCGAAGTACACGCGGTGTGCAAACAGCGCGTCGAGCTGATCACGCACCTCGCGTTCGGTCCACTGCGAGTTGGACTGCCAGCAGGCGACCGTCTCCAGGCCCGCCGAGCGCTTCAGCGCCATCGTCTCGGCAAAGCCGCGGTTGAGCACGAGCGGAGCCTCGTCCACCTTCAGCGCGACCGCGATCCGCCGCTCAGCGTCCAGGAGATCCTGCTGGCGCGCGAGCGCGGCGTCGAGCATCCCGATCAAGAGCTGCATGAGCACCGACGTGTTGCCTGCCCCCATCAGCCCGAGCGCCCCCTTCACCACCAGCACCTCGCCGCGGGCGATGACCCGATCGAAGTCCACCCGGAGTGACTCGTTGAGCAGAACTCGCTTGATCGAGGCCGAGTTGAGCAGTCGCGCGAGCTTGTTCACGGGAGCGTCCAGCTTGGCCGTTGTCATGCTGCGGGCATCGGCGAGCTGAGCGGTCAACTCAGACGTGAAAAAGGTCGAGATCTCGCTGAGCTCGGGTAGTCCACGTACGTGCGCCGCGACGGTGCGTCGATACGCATACCCGTCCTCGCCCACCGACAGCAGCCTCGCGGCGTCCCACAACGTCGACGAGCGATCGTAAGCGAGTACGGCGATGATCGCGTTGCGCAAATAACGATCGGAGCTCGCCTTGATATCTCCCTCCGAAAATAGATTTTTCAGCGCCGCCACGACGTAGTCGGCAATCACATCGGCCGGTGCATCGACGGCGAGTGGGTTGAACCCGCAAGTCGGTTCGGCGAAGTCCAGCAGCGTGCAGGTGCGGGTCGCCGGCACCACGCTGACGGCGGCGTCCGCCGCATCCCCCTTCGGATCGAGCAAAATCACCGCGCAGCGCTCCCGCCGCATGTCCTCCGCCACGGTGGCAATCAGGTAACTCGACTTCCCCTGCTCGACGGCCCCCGGAACCGCTGTGTTCTGCTTGCGCAAGTCGACGTGTATCGACACAGGCCCGACCGCGTCACGGAGCGTCCCCTCTCCCTCTGACGGGCGCATGATCGCCGGTGGCGCAGGCGCGACCGGCGACGCGCCGCGCGCAAACGGGACCGACAGATAATCGATCGACGGAAGGTGCCACAGCGCGGCCAGCTCACTCGCCGCAAACACTCCCCGCCGAAAGCCCGGGAGCGGATTTCCCTCGCCGCGCTCCAGGCGCCGGCGATAGAACCCGAGCAGGCCGTGACGAATTGCCGTGCCGCGCTCGACCAGCCTGTTCTCTGCGCTCTCGACGCGAAGCTCGGATGCGACGTGCTCGCATGTGGTGCGGTCACCGGCCACGACGCGGAGATCCAGGAAGAACAGAGAGCGGTGCTGAACGTCGAGACCACCTCGCAACTCGACATCCTCGACCAGCGAGCGATCGTGTACGACCAGATGCTCGCGACGCTCACGCGACAGGCGCGCCTCGTGGGACTTGAACAGACGTCGCGCGATGCGCTCGAGCATCAACGGCGCAGGCGTCAGTGCGAGCTGCACGAGAACCGGCGACTGGCACGCGCCCATCACCGTGAGCAGCCGGTTCATGGGCGGTTCTCGCTCGTGCTCGAAGCGATCGAGGGACTTGACCCGGCGAATGAACTCGACGTCCTTCTTCAGTCGCAGCACGACGCGCGACGGCAGCGGCGCCACCGGCTCCACCGGCGCCAGACGGCAGTTCGGATAGGCCGTCCGCAGCGCCGCCTCTGCCATCCGCTCCGAGCCCGCCGGACAGCTGAGCGCCATCCACGCCCGGCCCGCCGCCGCCTCTCCCTGGCGAGCGCACTCGTGGTGGATCTCGAGCGAGAACTCGGCTGGCCGAGCAGCGTGCGTCGCCACCAGCGACGGAGCAGCCGCTTGTGCAGCGCTTCGTGCATTCTCACAACCGCCTCGGCGCTCGCCTGGTCGGTCCGATACGGCTCGACCCTCATGCGCACGTAACTGCGCCCGCCGCGCGCAAGGCAGCGGCTCACGAGCAGCGCCACCGCCTGCACGATGCCCAGGACGAGCAGCAGCCTGGCGAGGCGCACGTCGGCGATCGGCGCCCAATCCCACACCGCCGGCGGTAGCTGCCGCACCACTCGCAGCAGGCTCGTTGCGCCGATCGGCGCAACATGGGCAGAGGCCCCGCGCAAGAGCCGACCCGGACCGCCGCTCAAGAGCCAGCCGGTCGCCGCACAGCCCACCAGCAGGGCAAGCAGTCCCAGCAATCGCCACAGTAGGAAGCGCAGCACCTGCTCGCCCCTCCGACCAGAGGCGGTCGGCGGGACGACCTAGTCGCTCAGGCCGGTGCGCAACTCAGCCAGGCGCGGGCGCGGCGGGTGCCGCGCCCTTATCGCTCAGCGTGGCCGCGTTGCGCGCTCTACGCGCGAGCCGCGCTGCGTCAGGTGCCACGCGTTCGAGCCGCCCTTTTCCTGCCCGTCGCCGGTGTTCTCGACCAGCTCGAGGCGCGCGAGGCGGGCAAGCAGCTTGGATATCTGTCCCTGGTCGGCCACGCCCGAGCGCTCGGCGATCTCTCGATTGCTCGCACCAGGGTGTTCTCCGATCACCACGAGTACGCGCACTGTCCGGTATGTCAAGCGCATGCTCAAGCCGGCCATCGGGTCACGCGTACGCGAGAGCACGGGCGGCGTGTCCGCGTTGCGATGCGTTTCCGGAGCCGGACGGCTCAGTTCCCTGCTCGCCGCGCGGGCGCCCAGATAGGGGAGCACGACGATGTTCATCAACGAGCCGAGTAGCGCGGAGAAGCGTTCCGAGCCCTCTTCGAGCGCACGCGTATGAAGCACGGCCAAGACGGCGCCGACGACTCCTTCGGCGGCCACCTCAGGCGGTTCGCGCACCGCACTCGTGACGAAGCGGCCGCGATCGACGACCTCAGCCAGCTCCTCGAGCAACTGGGCGCGACGCTCGAGCACGCGCGGCCCTGCTCCCAGCGCCTCGACGAGGCACAGCCTCGCCAGCGCCGGCTCCTCGTCGAGGAACACGAGCAGCTCGGCCAGGCCCGCGCGGATGCCGTCTCGCCAGCCCTCCTCACGCTCGTAAGCCTCGCGAACCATCTTGCCGACCTGCGAGACGGCCTGCTCCAGCGCCGCCAGGAAGCAGTCTTCGCGGTCGGCGAAGACGTCATAGAAAGTCTTGCGGGACACTTTTGCCCGGCTGATCACCTGGGCTACTGTCATGCGCCCGTAGCCGACCTCCTCCACGGCCTCCAGCGCCGCCGCAAGCATTCGACTACGTTGAATCTCAGTGACCCTTCCGCGTGGCAGCCCGCTCGGTCTCGAGCGCAGCCGAGTCGGGGCGGTGCGTGTTTGGTGGACAAAGGCCATTTCTTCCTCGCGTTCGTGCTTTTCGACTGTAGAGAACGGTTCTTGCCCACTCATGTCGCGAGAAACGGCCCATGCTCCATCCCCAGGGAGCACCGTAACCCACGGGTTGCCTACAAGAGATTCAATGATCCAAAGCGTTAAGTCGAGGCGCGTCTCCAACTTTTCCCCGGTGATTGGAGCGTTCACGGGGCGGAGGGGTGGATTTCTATGTCCATCGGGTATCCGCGTCGTATTCCAAGTCCCCAGTCCGCTCAATTCTCCCGTTTTACGACTAACCGAAATCGCGGGCGATCTGGCGATACCGCAATCGCATGGCAACGCGCGAGATCGTCCCGCGTTACCCGGCGCGCCGTGTTCCACTAGCCTAACCTCCGCAAATGTCGCCAAACCGACAGCGACGGCTGTCCACGATCGCAGTCCTCCTCATCAGCGCAGCGCTCTGCGCAAGCGTTGCGAGTGCGGAAACATACGGACGGCTGCTCGTGCGCCACAACGCCTCGGCGACCGGCGACCTCGAAACGCGATTCGCCCACGTGCGGGCGCCTGGCTCGTTCTTGCTCGTCGTCACCGAGCCGCAACGAGAGCAGCTGAACTTCAGGTGGTCCGTGCACTGCACAGGCTCACAGCCCAACGAAAGCGGCGGCGCGTCCGGTCGCGCCAGCGTCGCCAGCGGGCACTGGGTCAAGCGTGTGCGGCCCCAATGGATCAAGCACCCAGTCTCCTGCTCCGGCACGATCGAAGGGTCGGCCGGAGCGAGCCCCGTGCTCGTGCGCGTCTTCGCCGATTGACGCCGGCGACACCGTCTTACTCAGCCGCCCGACGCTCATCCTGGCCTCGTCTCATGCCAAGCAGGCATGCTCTGGTCGTCGCCCGCCCGGCCCTGGTCTCGTTGCCGCCCGGGACTCCCACGCACGAAGCCCATACCGCAAGGGAAAGCCCCGCCGGAGCGGGGCTTCAACAAGTACCGCTACCGGGATTCGAACCCGGGTTTCCGCCATGAGAGGGCGGCGTCCTAGTCCCCTGGACGATAGCGGCGCACTATGACTGCGACGAGGCTAGCAAAGCGCTCGGAGCCAGGGCGAAGCGAAGCCCGCCGGCGGCGCCGATCGGGCACGCACACCGAACGCGCACGGGCGCCGGGCGCGTGCAGCATCTGCGATATCTTCGCCTCCCACCCCACGCGGATGTGGCGGAATTGGTAGACGCGCACGGTTCAGGTCCGTGTCTGGGAAACCAGGTGGAGGTTCGAGTCCTCTCATCCGCATCGCGAAAAGCCTGCAAATGAGCACGTTCTGGCAGTTTGTGTGGTGTTTGTGATCGTGTACGTGCGAAGGCGACAACAGTCGTGACAAATGCGTCCGCCCGTACGTCCATCTGAAATGCGCCAAAGGTCACCTGGCACCCAACTCGACGAGCATGTAGCCGAGAGCCTGATACGTCTTCAGCCGCTTGGCGAACATGCGGCGCAGGACCGGCAACTCGGCGTCGACGTAGTCGTAGACGAGCGCGTCGCGCTTACCGGGGTGTGGGCGGTGCAGGCGCCCGGCGTATTGCACGACGGTTCCCTTCCACGCGATCGGCATCGCGAGCAGGAGGGTGTCAAGGCGTGAGTCGTCGAAGCCCTCGCCGATGTAGCGGCCGGTGGCGAGCACCACGCGCGCGGTGTCCGCGCTCGTGGTGGTGAGCTGCTCGATCGCGGCGCGTCGTGCGCGCGGGCGCATGTCGCCGTGCAGTTCGATCAGCGCCGGGGTGCGGTCCCGTAGCCGATCGGCAAGCCGCTGCAGGTGCTCGCGCCGCTCGGTGAGGACGATCGGCGAGCGTCCTTCGGACGTCAGTTGGATTGCGTCCCGGGCGATCAGCTCGGCACGCTGCTCGTCTGTGGCGAGCGCACCATAGATCTCCTGGATTCCGGCATCGGCTGGGAGGTCGGCCGGGTCGAAGGCTGTCTCGCGGCGGACGACTCGCAGGCTCAGATGCGCTCCCGAGCGGGCCGTGTGCCGGTCGACCTCGTGGCGCACGGGGCCGCACTGCATCGCGATGATCGGATGGTGCCCGTCACGCCGGTAGGGGGTGGCGGTAAGGCCCGTCACGTGGCGCGCCGGAGCGGACTGCAGCACCCGCTCGGTTGTGAGCGCCGGGACGTGGTGGCACTCGTCGACCACGATGTGCCCGTAGTTGGCCAGCAGCTCCTGCAGGTGCTCCCGGCGTGCCAGGCTCTGCACGGTCGCGACATCCAAACGGCCCGTTGGCTTGCTCCTGCCCGCGCCGACAACCCCGATCTGCTTGACGCCGAGGTCGAGGAACTGGGCCAGCCGCTGGACCCACTGCTCGAGCAACGGCTTGCTGTGCACCACCACGAGCGTCGAGCGGCTACGGGCGGCAATCAGGTGCGCCGCGATCACGGTCTTGCCGAACCCGGGAGGCGTACACAGCACCCCCAGCTCGTGCGCGAGCATCTCCTGCGCGGCCTCAGTTTGGGTGGCCGTCAGCTCGCCCGTGAACCGGGCATCGAGATCGACCCCGTTAATGCGCTCATCGACTAGCTCCAGTCGTACGCCGAGTCCGTCAAGCAGTCCTTCCAGCGGTGCGAGGCTGCCACGGGGAAGCACGAGGAACTGACCTTGCTGCTCGAAGCAGGCGATCACGCGCGGTGTGCGCGCCGTTGAGATCCGCAGCCGCTGGCGTTCCAGAAACAGCGGGTTGGAGAACGCTGCGAGTCTGCGCATCGCGTCCAGCAGAGCGGCGGACAGCCCTTCACTGCGCACGTACAAGCGCTGCGCAAGCGTCGCGCTCAGGACATCCGGCATCGCCGCCACGGCGAGCCTGCTCGCGAGCGACCGGGCCGGACGCCACGGCGCCTCGCTGTCGATCGACTCTCCGGCAACACCAAGAACCCGACCGGAGGCGTCAGCCTGCTCAACCAGGTTCTCCAAGCGGCTGGGCTCGATGCGCGGCAACGCCTCCAGGTAAGACCACTGATCCTCGTGGGGCTCGAGCTGCTCGTCGAGGAAGAGCGAGTTGCCACGCTGGCGAGCTTCGTATTGCAGTGGCAAAGCGATCAGGTTCCCAAAGCCGCCCTTCGGGAGCGTGTCCTGGCACGGGAACAGACGGTCATAGGAGGCCATGCCGAGCGTCGAGCAGCGTCCCATCGCGTCCGTCAGCAGCATCAGCCCGAAGCGCCGTGCAAGCGCAGCCGGAACCGCGGCGCTGAAGAAGAACCAGACATGTGCGCCATTTCCCGAGCGCGAGCGCTCGACCGCCGGGAGCACGTCCAGCTCGCTGCATGCCTCGCGCAGCGCCGCGACATCGGTTCGCCACGAACCGCCGTCGAGATCGATCGCGAGCAGCCAGCACGAGTCGTCCACCAGCAGCGGATAGACACCCATCACCTGCCGGCCCCGCAGATGCGCGAGCAGCTCTGCCTCCACCGGCGCGACGAACGCCTGATGGGAGCACTCCCCGCATCTCACGCGCGGCTTGGCGCATACTCCGGGTGTCCACTCGTTCGAGCAACGCGGCGCCCACCCGCTGCGACCCGTCTGGGATTTCTCCCAACGACGCGGGAACACATCCCCGCGTCCTCGGAAGAGGCTCGCGAACAGCGCCACCTTGCGCTCCGGCGACCAAGTCGCCGCTGCATTGGTGGCATGCTGGGCATCGCGCGCCGCGGCCCGCTCGCGCGCCGCGTGTAATTCTGCGAGGCGCTTGCGCGCAGCGCTGCTCAATCGGTCGAGCTGAGCGAGCCTCGTTTCTGCGGCGACGATGGCCTCATCGAACTCTGCCTCAGCGAGCATCACCTGATTCTCCAACCGTCACCGGCGCGAACCCGCATCATCTCGCGCACTCGCCGACCGACAGGACAGTTGCCGCTCAGGCGATCGATACGCCGTCGTGCGAGCCAGCGAATACGGTGAAGTGGAAGTTTCCGGCTCCGACGGAGCCTTCCAACGTGCGCAGAACCACGACGGGGTCGTCGTAAGGGCCTTCGGTGAAGGTCGGTATTCCTTCGCAGCCAAAGCGGATCGATCCTGGACCCTCCCACGCTCCAAGGTGCCCGCGCGCCTGCTCGAAGTCGGCGTGTGGCCGGAACCCAAGAGTACGAGCGTACTCGGCCACACCCAACACGAGCTCGCGCGCGAGCTCAATCGGGGCCGGCACACCTCCTGAGGCCCAACCGCAAAAGAAGGACCGCACGAAAGACGGCAGCTCGCCGCGGCGCATGCGCTCCGGCCCGAGCACGTTCTTGACGCCCAGGCAGTAGACATCCAGGAGGTAGCCGCAGACCGTGACCTGCTGGTTGCGATCCTCGCGCGCAACCAGTACTCCGACCAGCCCGCCGGTCTCCGGCTCCACCGTCTCGCCATCAGGCCATTCGTGATGCCCCGACACCAGTCAACCCGGCACGCCAGCCCGGGCTCACCCAGCACCCCACCAACTCCGACTCCGTTCCAGCCGCTGCACGCTCAGCCGCAATCATCCGCACCAGCGGCGCCACCATCGCTGGGCGCACGCCGAGCGCCCGGGCGATCCCCTTCGGTGCATATCCCTGCGCTCGCAGCCTTCGCACGGCCTGCTCCAACTCTTCATCGGGCACACGCTGCTTTTACCCCGCCGGTCGGACATGACCGAAATGCTTACGGACAATCTCAAGCGGATGGACGATCGCGTCGCGCGCGGCAGATCGGGCGATGCCTGAGCATCGCCAATTCATCACGCCGACCAAATGCCAAGGCCCGGATCCCAAGAATGACCTTCGGCGGCACCGACGATCGCTGGATCGGCGAAGTCGATGACCGCGGTCACGACATCGCCGAACTGCTCTGGCAACCGCTCCTCGAGCCGCTGCCTGCGTCGCCACGCTGCCCATCGCTGCTGACCGATCTGCCCATAGCCGGCAAGGACCCCCGAGAGCGGGACGAGTTGCACCTGCCGGTGCTCGGATACTCGGCGGGCGGATCGGACGAGCTCGGTCCCGTCGATGGCGTGACGCCGGGCAAGCACATAAATGTCGGCGAAGTCACGCCATCTCGTGTTCACCGTGCCTCGCGCGATCGCAGTCACGACCTTCTCTGCGTGCACCATCGCCAGGGGATACGCGCGTAGGAACATCTCCCCGCCCAGTAGCCGCGGAAGGCGCACCTGCATTGGGGCGGGAATGATCGGGTCGCCCATATTCATGTCAATGTGGAAGTGCTGGCGCGCGCTCGCCAACCGTGCCGTCATCGTCACCCGCACGCCCGCGTAAATCTCCTCGTCCCGTATCTGTCCCGCGGAGACCATCGCGGTCTCGAACACGACTCCGTCATCGATCGCTATGGCCGCGATCTCGCATGCCATCGCGCGGACTGAATCCACGTCGCCGTCAACAGCTTGAGCCTGCAGATCGATGTCGCGGGTTGCCCTACGCTCCTCGAAAGCGGCCAGCAGAACCCCACCCTTCAGCACAAGCTGCTCGGCGAACCGCGATCTGGCGAGCCGGTCGAGAAACGCCTCCAGGACGTAAAGCTGGAGCAGCTCATCGACCGGCCGTTGGCTCTCGCGCGCCAGCTTGCGCAGGTCGAGGTAGGCACGTCCCTCTCTCGTCGCCCGACTCGGGGCGCTCACAACAAGACCTCAAGCGCCCTTCGGATCGCCGGCTCTGCCCCAGGGAAATGCCCTGCCATCTCGATCAGCCGCGCCGGGCTCCTCCCCGGTTGGCGTAGCCATCGCCGCAACGCCTCCCACGCAAGGTCCACGCCTTGCAGATGGCGAATCCGGATGACGTCGATGATCGAGCGCTCGGCCGAATAGATGCCCATCGGTGAGCGCGCACCGACCTCGAGTGTTTCCCGCCCCAGATCGAAGGTGGCACGGTCGAACTGGTGCAGGCGGCAGGGCGCCTTCAGGACGGGCCGCGTGTTTCCGCGCGGGATCGCGATGTCGATGGCGGCCGGGATGGAGTCGATGAGCCCATGGCGAGCCAGTGCCGCCTCCAGGCAGAGCGTGGCACGGGGCACACGCTCTGCGATCTCGATCAGGTCGAGATCTGCCGCCGGCGCGTCGGCCCACCGGTACACGCCGCCGCCCACGGCGATGATTGCTCCGGCGTCGCGCAGTCGATAGATACGCCGGTCGCTCAGGCCGGCGTCTCGCGCCTCGCGGTATCTGAACGTGTCACCGAGCAGCTTCCGTGGATCGATCACCGTCACGACGGAAATCATACCCACATATTGGCTACATGGGGAGGACTTCCTCCCCAGCCGTCGAGCGCCCGATGGAGATCGGCCGAGACACGCCACGCCATCGCAAGCATCGAGCCTCGGAGCGTGCCGACGTCGTCATTCGCCGCGTGACAACAGCTTGACAACAGTCACATCGTCCGATGTGTCCGATGCGTCCGCGAAACCCAACGAAACGGACGATCCGAAGGCCGGCGGACGCATCTGGACGCCGACGGCACGGTTCAGGTCCGTGTCTGGGAAACCAGGTGGAGGTTCGAGTCCTCTCATCCGCATAGTGTTGTGTCTCGGGCATGCTGGACGCGTGTCTCGGGAGATGCTGGACAGCTTAGGCGGCTGCGATGGGCTGGTAGGTGCGGCTGGGATCGAGTGCGAGCTCGCGTAGGAGCTGACCGTTGAGGTCGATCACGCGGATCTCTCGGCAATCGCTCGGGTCGCTGAGATCGGCCGGCCCGGCGGGAGAATGCCCCCGCAATAGGCACCCTCTCGAATACGATCAGCCAACGTGCCGTACTGGACCGACATCTTCACGCTCGAGACCTGGGCTCAAGCGGAGCAGCACGGCTGGAACGTGAGTGGCTTCCCGCCGCCGACCAAGACGCGCGGCGGCTACAGCGACCGAATGTTCGGGCGGGTTCGGGTTGGCGACGTGTTCCTCTGCTACTGCAAGAGTCCAGCAGCCCGGTGGGTCGGTGCGCTGAAGGTCAATGGCGGCATGTACATCGATGACGAACCGGTCTGGGGACTCATGGAGGACGGCACAGTTCGCTTCCCGGCGCGCTTCGCGGTCGAGCCGCTCGTCGTGCTCGATCCAGCGCGCGGTGTTCCCGGCACGGAGGCTGCCAAGGCGCTGACGTGCCTTTAAGCCGACTCAAACGGTGGGGCACGTTTCTGCAGCGTTCATTGAACGAGGTGCCCGATGCCGACGGCGAGCGCCTGCTCGCAATGCTGCGCGAGCCGCGCCCCGAGGCTCCAATCATCGTCCCACAGCGCCGTGCGCGACGTGTACCTGCGGCGCAGGCGCCAGAGCGCGGGCATCTCGAAGCCCAGGCGCAACCGCCGACGCTGACCTCGATTGACGGTGGCGAACGGACCGAGGATGAGCTGACGGAGCCGCGCACGCATAGCGAGATTCAGGCCAAGCTTCGCGACATCGGGATTTTCGAGGGCTATGACGTGTGGGTGGCCGATCGGGGCACCCAGTGGAACGACGAAGCGTTGGGCACAGGCTGCCTGACGGACCTACCGGTCGTTGCCGCCGACCGGACGCGCACGGTAATGAGGAACATAGACGTGATCTGGTTTCGGCGCGGCACCGGTCACCCGGTGCGCTTCTTCGAGATCGAGCACTCGACCAGTGTTTACTCCGGGCTCCTGCGTATGAACGATGTGATGATCGACTTTCCGATCACGGAGGCGTTCATCGTCGGCAACGGCGAGAAGACGCAGCGCAAGTTCGAGCGGGAGATCACGCGCCGCACCTTTGAGCAAAGCCGACTCAAAGACGTCACGCAGTTCCTGCGCTACGACCAGGTGCGCCAGACGTGGCAGAAGTACCGCGGCGTCGGTGCGGGCAGCAAGGAGTGGGGATCGGGCGCACCACAGCGCTCGCAGCAACCGGCATAACGAACGGGGCGTGTGAGTTCACCAGCGGGTCGGCCGAGGATGCGCAGGCAGCCCGAGTGTGGCGGCGTGCTCTCGCAGGTAGTCGCGCAGGTAGGGAAGCGCGAACTGGACGCGCCCGTACCCCGCTGGTGCGATCAGCTCGAGCGCGATCAGCCGCAGCCGGTACTGGCCTGCGTAGTTCGAGTCTACGTTCAGCCGTTTGGCGATGTCGCCGAGGAGCGATGCGCCGTCGTCCTGGGCCATCGCGAGGAGGAACGACTTGTCGACGTCGGAGGCCGTGGCTAGCGCTGGCGCGTGCACGAGCTGGCCGAGCCGCCGCCGCGCGGCGGTGATGCCCTCCTGCGCCGCGACAAGAGTAATCTCGCTGACAGCGCCAGCCTTGCGCCACACCTGATCGCCGACGAGCTGGATGAAGAACGGGTACCCCTCGGTCGCCGCCACCATCGCGTCGAGAGCGTCGTTGGCAATCGACCTCCCGCGCGTCGCGATCGGCTGGGCGATCGCTTCCCTCACAGCGGAATCGGCGACGGCTCCAACATGGTGGCGATCGGCACGACGCATGAAGGTGAGAACCTCGTCGTTGAGGAGCTCGTCGACCTCGGCCGGCAGCGCAGCGCCCGCGAACGCGAGATCGCGGCGCTCGCGGAACGCGTGCTGCACCACCGTCCCGAACTCGCGCAGCTCGCTCGCCTGGCGGTAGTGGAGCTCATCGAGCGTGATCAGCAGCCCAGTCTCGTTCTCGGCGAGCAGGCCGGTCAGCAGCGCGACCTTCGAGCGGAAAGAGAGAGTGCGCGTGTGCCGCTCGATGGTCTGCCAATCGAGCGAGCCGAGGTTCGCCGGCAGTCCGAAGCCGCTGAGGCGGCGCTTGAGTGCGTCGGGGTCGTACTCGGCGAGCAGCCGCGGCAGATGATCGTCGGTGAGTCGCCCCAGAAACCCTGGCGTCGCGGTCTCGGCGACAACCAGCCAGCCGCGCGCCCGGGCGGTGTCCTCGACCGCGTTTAGCAGCACGGTCTTGCCAGCGCCACGCGCTCCCGTATAGAGGGTCGCGCGCCCCGCCGAACCAGGCCCGTCGTCGAGCGCCTCGCCAAACAGCTCGATCAACTCCTCGCGCCCAGCGAGCAGCGGCGGCGGCGAGCCAAACGTCGGCGTGAACGGACTGTTGGCGGCCACCTCTGTAGCCTACCACCGCGCTTTAGTGGTCTTTAGTTCTTTTAGTTTCTTCTAGTGGTGCCCAACTGAGACACGCCACGCCACCGCAAGCATCGAGCCTCGGAGCGTGCCGACGTCATCATTCGCTGCGTGACAACAGCTTGACAACAGTCATGTCGTCCGATGTGTCCGATGCGTCCGCGAACCCGATGAACCGGACGATCCGGATGCCGGCGTACGCATCTGGACGCCGACGGCACGGTTCAGGTCCGTGTCTGGGAAACCAGGTGGAGGTTCGAGTCCTCTCATCCGCATAGCACGCCGACCGGCGCACCGCACGGCGGCACAACCAAGAACGGCCGCCGGTTTCCCGGCGGCCGTCCTCGGGTCTTTCAAGTGTTGTTGGTCAGCGCTCGTTGCGACGCTGGCGGCGCTGAGCCATCACGATCGAGAGTCCCATCGCCAGCAGCAGGACGCCCGCGCCGATCGTCCAGCGCAGGTCGAAGCCGGTGAACGGAAGCGTCGACGCTTTTTTGGCCGCCGGTTCGCTGCTCGGTTCCGTCGAAGCCGTTTCAGGCGCCGTCGTTTTCGTCGGCGTGCTGCTTTCTTTCGACGGCGACGTCCCGGTCGTCGGTGTCGGTGTCGTCGAAGGCGTCGTCGTCGGCGTCGTCGTCGTCGTGGTCGTCGTCGTTTTGTTGTACCCCGAGAGGCCTTCTTCTGCCGCCAGCGCCGTGGCCGGCACCAGCGCCATCGCCAGAGCAACAGCGACCGGCAGCACCACGAGCTTGCGCACCGCGCTGAGTGATCCCTTCCTCTTCGGTGCTGCGATTGTCTTGCGCGGCCTACTCGAGGCCACGACATCGGTCCGAGTCATGCCAACCTCCCGTTGATGATGTGGGGTGAACGCTCCAGCCCTGAAAGGGCCTCTTGCCCTTCGTCGGGCGATTTTAGTCCTAAAGCACGTTTCTTGTTCGTCATCCGCAGGACTTGGCCTGCATATCCATTCGAACAAATACCAGTCGCAGCGGTCGGCGATGCCGCACGATGCACCCGTCTTTCGCCTATCGACCCGCTTGCAGCTGCCCTTGAGGCCTGCTGGCGCTCCGTGCGGCAACCCCCGATGGACCCGAGACCGAGCCCGCGCCGGACCGCATCAGCTGCGCCGGGCTATATCAGTACCCGCCCTTCGAGCTCGTCCTCGCCGAGGCTTGCGCGCAGCACCTTCTTGTCGAACTTGCCCACGCTCGTCTTCGGGATCTCCTCGAGGAACGCGAACTCGTCGGGCAGCCACCACTTCGCCACCCGACCGCGCAGATGCTCGAGCAGCTCCGGCGCCGTCGTCTGCGCACCCTCGCGCAGGACCACGCAGCACAGCGGCCGCTCCGCCCAGCGCTCGTCGGGCTTTGCGATCACCGCCGCCTCGACGACGTCCGGGTGGGACATCATCTCGTTCTCCAGCTCGACCGAGGAGATCCACTCGCCGCCCGACTTGATCACGTCCTTGGCGCGGTCGGTGATCTGCACGAAGCCCTCGGCGTCCACCGCCGCGATATCGCCCGTGCGCAGCCACCCCGAGTCGAACTTCTGCTCGCTCGAGCCATCGCGGAAGTAACGCGCTGCGATCCACGGCCCGCGTACCTCGATCTCGCCCGTCGACTCGCCGTCCCACGCGACCTCCCCGCCGTCATCGCCGATCAGACGCAGCTCGACCCATGGCAGCGGCCGTCCCTGGCGCGCGCGCAGATCCCAGTGCGCCTCGTCGTGCTCGCCATCGTCCGGGCGCGAGAACGTGGCCACCGGGCTCGTCTCGGTCATCCCCCACGCCTGGAAGATGTTCACGCCGTGGCGCTCCTCGAAGTCCTTCATCAGCTGCCGCGGGACCGCCGAACCGCCGCAGGTTGCGTTGGTGAGCGAGGAGAGGTCGACCTCGGAGTGCTCGTCCGCGTAGCGAAGCACGTCCGCGAAGATCGTCGGCACGCACCCCATCAACGTCGGACGCTCCGCCGCGATCAGGCCCGCCAGCGGTTGCGCCGAGAGATGGCGGTCTGGAAGCAGCAGGTCGGCGCCCGCCAGCGCCGCCCCGTGCGGTAGGCCCCATGCATTGGCATGGAACATCGGCACGACCGCCAACACTCGATCCGAGCGGCTCAGCCCGAGGCCGTCCTTCACCAGAGTCGCCGTCGAGTGCAGGCTGATCGAGCGGTGGGAGTAGAGGACGCCCTTCGGGTTGCCCGTCGTCCCGCTCGTGTAGCAGAGCGCCGCCGCCTGGCGCTCGTCGATCTCCGGGTAGTCGAACTCGCCTCCGCCGGCTTGCTCGAGCAACTCCTCGTAGCGCAGCGCATTCGGCAAAGAGCCGGTGTCGCCGTCGCCCATCACGACGTAGTGCTCGACCGTATCGAAGCTCGGTGCCAGCTTCTCGAGCACCGGCACGAGCGAGTCGTCGACGAAGATCACGCGGTCTTCGGCGTGGTTGACGATGTAGGTGAGCTGCTCCTCGAACAGGCGGATGTTGAGCGTGTGCAGCACCGCCCCTACGCACGGGATCGCGAAGTACAGCTCGAAGTGGCGCTGGTTGTTCCACGCGAACGTCCCGATGCGCTCCCCCTGCTCCACGCCGAGCCCGCCGAGCACCCGTGCGAGCCGGTCGATCCGCTCGGAGGTCTCGCCGAAGCTGCGGCGCTCGACCGCGCCCGGCTCGCGAAGCGTCAGCACCTCCGCGTCGGGACTGCACGTCTTCATCCGCCTGCGGATGTGGTGCAGGTTGAGCGGAAAGTCATCCTGCATCAGGCCCGCCAGCGCCCCACCCCCATGCGCCGGAGCTGCCTCCTCGGCAAGCGTCCCCTCCGAGCTCATCCTCCCTGCACTCCTTCCTCGCGCGGCCTCAACTCTCGCAACTGACTGTAGACCCCACGGGTGCGCTGGGCGATGTCGTCCCAATCGAAGCGAAGCACGTGCTCGGAGGCTTCCGTGACCAGCCGCTCCCGCAACACGTCGTCCACTAGCAGGCGCTCGATCATCACCCCGAGGTGCTCCGGATCGCCACCGTTGAAGCGCAGCCCGACCCGCTCGCCGACCGGGACGACCTCGCGCAGGCCCCCCGTGTCGGCCACGATGCACGGACAGCCCGAAGCCATCGCCTCGAGCGCGACCAGGCCGAACGGCTCGTAGATCGAGGGCACCACGCACAGATCGGCGATGCGGTAGAGCGAATGCAGCACGTCGTCGCCGATCCAGCCGACGAAGTGACCGTGCTCGGAGAGCCCCAGACGCTCCGCCTGCGCCTTCAGCTCGCCCTCGTGAGTGCCGCTGCCTGCCACCAGGTAGCGCACGTTCTCGACCTGCCGCACGACGCTCGGCAGCGCGTCGAGCGCGAGCTGGAAGCCCTTCTCATAGACCAGCCTGCCGACCAGCAGCACCAACTTCTCGTGCGGCTCGGCGAAGCGGCGACGCAGCGTCTGCAGGTCGCCCGCCGGCTGCAGTTCGCTTGGATCGATCCCGTTCGGGATCACCGTGATGCGCCGCTCGTCGATGTCGAAGATGTCCGCCACATGGCCGCGCATGTAGTGCGAGCAGACGATCACCCCGTCCGCGCGGCCCGCCATCCAGCGCTCGACCGAGTGGATGTGCGACTGCGGCGACTCCTGCACCCAGCCCTGATGGCGACCGTGCTCGGTTGCATGGATCGTCGTCACGAACGGCACGCCGGCGCGCTCCGCCAGCGCCGCCGAGGCCTGCGCCACGAGCCAGTCGTGTCCATGGATCAGGTCGTAATCGTTCTCCTCCGCGAGCGCTTCGCCGGCCGTGAGCATGTCGCCGTTCATCTGCTCCACCCAGGCGACGAAGCGATCGAGGTCGCGCGGCCAGCTCGGCTCGGCGACGCGATGGATCGTCACGCCGGCCAGCTCGTCGACGCCCGGGCGCCCGGTCGGCGGCCCGCCGACGATACCGCGCGTGAGCACGTCCACCGCCACGCGCTGGCGTACGAGGGCCTCGGCCAGCTTGCGCACGTGGCGAGCCAAGCCGCCCTCGATCACCGGCGGGTACTCCCAAGAGAGGAGCAGCACGCGATTGCTCATCCCGCAGACCCTATCTCGCGGTGCTCTCCGCAGCCGCCCTGGCGCTCGGGCCAGCTGGCGCGGACGAGGCCCGGCGGCGGATCGAGGGCACTCAGATCCCGATCAGCTCGAGCTCGTCGAGATGGCGCGACGCGCTGGAGGGCCATACGCGGTCGTCCTGATGCTGAAGCACCCCCGCCTCCAGCAGCCCACTCAAGGCCGCCGCAAGCTCATCCTGCCCCACGCCCATCCCGTCGCCGAGCTCGGCGCGAGACCAGCGCCGCTCGCCGTCGTCCTCGCTGAGCAGGACGAGCACGATCGCGCGTTCGAGGGTCCGGCTGCCGCCCGCCCGGGGATCTCTCGATTCTTTCTGCATTGGGGGCCATCCCTTCCGCTGCCCGGCGCCGGTCGCCGAGCTGTCGCGCCCGATCGCCAAATTTCGATCGGCCGGAGAGTACACACAGCTTGGAACGGTTCAGTTCGGGCGTGCGCTGTCGATCGTGCGGCGGACGGGTGCCTGCGTCAAGCGCTTGGTACCCCTCCGGGGTATAGTGAACCGATGTCGACAAGATCCCTACGCGCTGCGCTCGGCTATCGGCGATGAGCTTCATCGAAACCGTTTGGGAAGGATTGTCGAACGCCCTGCTGATGGCGTGGACCGTCTGGTGGGCGCTCGTCTTCGGCTTCGCCATCTCGGCGATCGTGCAGGCGTGGGTGCCGCGCGAGCGGGTCGAGCGGGCGCTCGGCGGGAGCGGTCCTCGGCCGGTCGCGCTCGCGACCGCGCTCGGCGCAGCCTCCTCGTCCTGCTCATATGCGGCCGTTGCGATCGCCAGGTCGCTTTTCGCTAAGGGCGCCTCGGCGGTCAGCGCGCTCGCCTTCCAGTTCGCCTCGACCAACCTCGTCGTCGAGCTCGGCATCGTCATCTGGATCCTGATCGGCTGGCAGTTCACGCTCGCCGAGTTCCTCGGCGGGCTGCTGCTGATCGCGATCATGGCCCTGCTGCTGCGCGTCTTCGTGCCGCGGCGAGTGGAGCAGCAGGCGCGCCTGCATGCGCAGGGCGCCGAGGGCGGTCACCAGCACCACTCGGCCGGCTCGCGCAGGTCCCTGCGCGAGCGGCTGAGCTCGGTTGCGGCCTGGTCGGAGGTCGCCCACAACTTCCGCAACGACTGGGCGATGCTCTACCGCGAGATCGCCACCGGCTTCCTGCTCGCCGGCTTCATCGGGCTGCTCGGCAACGACTTCTTCAACGGCTTGTTCCTCGTGCACGCTCCCGGTCCTGTCCGGCTGCTCGAGAACGTGCTCGTCGGTCCCTTGATCGCCGTGCTCAGTTTCGTCTGCTCCGTCGGCAACATCCCGCTCGCCGCCGTGCTGTGGTCCGGCGGCATCGGCTTCGCCGGCGTCGTCGCGTTCATCTTCGCCGATCTGATCGTGCTGCCGATCGTCGTGATCTACCGCAAGTACTACGGCACGTCCTTCGCGCTTCGGATCGTCGCGTTGATGCTCGTCACGATGGTGCTGGCGGCGCTTGCGGTCGACGGGCTGTTCGATCTCGCCGGCCTGATTCCCCACTCCCGGCCCACGCGGTCGGAGATCTTCGGCAGCGTGCGCGTCGACTACAAGCTCGTGACCAACGTGCTCGGCGCACTCATCTTCGTGTCGCTGTTCGCCCTGACCATGCGGCGCGGCGCCACCGATCCGATCTGCGGGATGAAGGTCGACCGCCGCGCGACCGGCACGGTCGAGCTCGCAGACCACTACTTCTGCTCGCAGCACTGCGCTGACGCCTACGCCGCGCGGCACGCAACCGACGAGCAGGTGGCGGAGCCTGTCGATGTCGCGCCGGCCCCCGGGCCTGCTGACTAGAGGTCCAGCTCCAGCTGGCGCGGTGAAGGCAACAGCGGCTCGGCGCTCGCGCGTGGGCGCCCGCGCTTGGCCCAGTGCCCCACCACTTCGCGACTGCGACAGCTGCGGTAGGAGATCCGCCGATCCAGCGGCGCAAGCGCGAGGCCACCCGGAGCCGGACCGGCGACGAGCGCGTGAAAGCGCCGGCCGCCGCGATCGACCTCGACGACGTCCCCTGCCTGGATCCCCTCTAGTCGCATGCCCGCACCACTCCAGCACGATCGCAGGCGTGCGACCGCTGCGGGCTGCTGAGACTAGGCTGAACCCGTGCGCTGGTTCGTGGACGGGATGAACGTGATCGGCACGCGCCCAGATGCATGGTGGAAGGACCGGCACGGTGCGATGGTGCGTCTCGTGCACCTGCTCGAGAAGTGGGTCGCCGCGACCGGCGAAGACGTCGTCGTCGTCTTCGAGCAGCCGCCGCGACCGCCGATCCGCTCGACCGTGATCGAGGTCGCGCACGCCCCCCGGCCACGGCGAGACTCCGCCGATGATGAGATCGTGCGACGCGTCGCGGCCGAGGCCCGCCCCGGCGAGATCCGCGTGGTCACCTCCGACCTGTGGCTGGTCGACCGCATCCACGCCGTCGGCGCCACCGTGCATCCCGCAGCCCCCTTCAGGGCCCTGCTCGAGGATTCCTGATGGCTCCCGTCACGCGCTACACCACCAGCGACGGAGCGAGCATCGCCTACCAGGTCGCCGGCGAGGGCCGCCTCGACATGCTGTTCATGACCGGCTGGATCTCCCAGGTCGAGCACCTGTGGGAGTCGACCGGCCTGCGGCGCTTCCTCGAACGGCTCTCCGTGTTCGGCCGGCTGATCCTGTTCGACCGGCGCGGCACCGGGCTCTCGGACGGCGTCGGCGAGGCGTACACGCTCGAGCAGGAGGCCAAGGACGCGCTCGCCGTGCTCGATGCCGCCGGCTCCGAGCGCGCGGCGCTGTTCACCTACGGGCTCGGCGGTCCGGTCGCCACACTGCTCGCCGCCGAGCATCCCGAGCGGGTCGGCGCACTGATCATGTATGCCTCGATCGCCCGCGCCGTTTGGGCGCCCGACTACGACTGGGCGATGACGCGCGAGGAACGCATCGAGTGGATCGACCGGACCGTCGACTCATGGGGCGCCACCGACCATCCCGGCATACCCGTGATGGCGCCGTCGATGGCCAACGACCCCACGCTGATCAGCTGGTTCGCTCGCCTGCAGCGGCTCGCCGCGAGCCCCGGCAACGCGCGCGGGCTGCTGACCGCCGCCGCCGACCTCGACGTGCGCGAGCTGCTGCCGCAGATCCGCGTGCCGACGCTCGTCATGCACCGTGCCGGCGACACCGCGTGGGACCCCCGCCACTCGCGCTACATCGCCGAGCGCATACCCGGCGCTCGCTACGTCGAGCTCGAGGGCACCGACTCGCTGCCCTTCCTCGGCGACAGCGACGTGATCGTCGAAGAGATCGAGCAGTTCCTCACCGGCGGGCGCGCAGGCGGCGAGTCCACACGGGCTCTGCTCACCGTGATGTTCACCGACATCGTCGACGCCACCCCGCGCGCCGCCGCGCTCGGCGATCGTCGCTGGCGCGACCTGCTCGCCCGTCACGACGAGGACCTGCGCAAGGAGCTGCGCCACTTCGACGGTCGCGAGGTGAAGAGCGTCGGCGACGGCTTCCTCGCCACCTTCGCCGGCCCGCCCTCGCGCGCGCTGCGCTGCGCGCTCGCCATCAACGAGTCCGCGCGGGCGCTCGGGATCGAGGTTCGCGTCGGCATTCACACCGGCGAGTGCGAGCTGATCGGCGATGACGTCGGCGGCATGGCCGTGCACATCGCCGCGCGCGTGAGCGGCCTCGCCGGCCCCGGCGAGGTGCTCGTCTCCGGCACCGTCTTCGGCACCGTCGTCGGCGGCCCCTTCAGCTTCGAGGACCGCGGCTTTCACGAGCTCAAGGGCGTGCCCGGACGCTGGCCGCTGTTCTCGTTGGGTGACTGAGCCGGGTGACCGAGTCGCGCGGTCATCATCCATCTCAAAAACGAAATACGATCGCGTCGATGAGGGGATCGGGGACGAGATGAGGATTCGCGCTGCGCTGCTCGAGGAGTTCGGCAAGCCGCTCGTCGTGCAGGAGCTCGAGCTCGCCGAGCCCGGCCCCGGTGAGGCCCTCGTCAGGCTCGTCGCCTGCGGCGTCTGCCACACCGACATGTACACGGCCTCCGGCATCGATCCCTCCGGCTACGCCCCCACCGTGCTTGGGCACGAGGGCGCCGGCGTCGTCGAGGCCGTCGGCGAGGGCGTCGCCGACGTCGCCCCCGGCGACCATGTCGTCACGCTGTTCTCGCCGCAATGCCGCGAGTGCATCCATTGCCAGAGCCCGCGCACCAACCTGTGCCTGGCGATCCGCGAGCAGCAGAACAAGGGCTACCTGCCCGACGGCACCACTCGGCTGTCGCGCGGCGGCGAGCCGATCAGGCACTTCATGGGCACCTCGACCTTCGCCGAGTACGCCGTGCTGCCCCAGATCGCCCTCGCCAAGGTCGACCCCGAGGCGCCGCTCGAGCACGCCTGCCTGTTCGCCTGCGGCCTCTCGACCGGGCTCGGCGCGGCCATGTACACAGCCAAGGTCGAGCCGGGGTCGACCTGCGTCGTGTTCGGCGCCGGCATGGTCGGGCTCGGCGCCGTCGCCGGCTGCCGCCTGCAGGGCGCCGAGCGCGTCATCTGCGTCGATTTGTCAGAGCGGCGCCTGGAGCTTGCCCGCGGGCAGGGCGCCACCGAGACCTGGCTTGCCGACGGCCACGTCGTCGAGCGTGTGCTCGAGCAGACCGGCGGCTTCGGCGCCGACTACACCTTCGAGGCGACCGGCCTGGTCGCCGCTATGCGCCGGGCCGTCGAAGCCGCGCGCATGGGCTGGGGCCTGTGCACCGTCGCCGGCGTCGCCGGCAAGGGCGAGACGCTCGACATCGTCCCGCGCCTGCTGATCACGGGACGGCGCGTGTGCGGCTCCTCCTTCGGCGGCGTCAAGGGCCGCGACCAGGTTCCCGAGCTCGTCGCGCGGTCCATGCGCGGCGAGATCGACGTCGCCCCCTTCATCTCCCACCGCATGCCGCTCGACGACGTCAATCGCGCCTTCGAGCTGATGGAGGCCCAGGACGGCATCCGCTCCGTGCTGGAGTTCGGGTAGGGTCGCCGCGATGGCCGCGCCCGACCCATTCACGCCTGCCCTGGACCTCGCCGCGGCGCTGCGCAACCGCGAGCTCTCCGCCGTCGAGCTGCTCGAGGCCTGCCTCGCCGCCGTCGACGCGCGCAACCCGGAGCTCAACGCCGTCACCTGGCGCAACGACGAGCAGGCGCGCGCTGACGCCGCGCAGGCCGACCGGCGACTGGCCGACGGCGACGACGCCCCCTTCCTCGGCGTGCCGATCCCGATCAAGGACCTCACGCCCGTCGCCGGCTGGCCGGTCACCTACGGCTCGCACGGAGCCCCCGAGGGGCCCAGCGAGCAGAGCGAGCTCGTCGTCGACGCGCTCGCCCAGGCCGGCTTCGTCTTGTGCGGGCGCACCAACACGCCCGCCTTCGGCGTGATCACCGCCGCCGAGAACCTGCGCCACGGCGTCAGCCGCAACCCGTGGGACCCGGGCAGGACGCCCGGCGGCTCGAGCGGCGGCGCTGCCGCGGCCGTCGCCGGCGGCATGTTCCCGATCGCCCACGCCAACGACGGCGGCGGCTCGATCCGCATCCCCGCCTCCTACTGCGGGCTCGTCGGGCTCAAGCCGAGCCGCGGCCGCGTGCCGCGCCTGGCGCAGAGCTGGCTCGGCGCGGTCGTCGAGGGCGTCGTCGCGCGCACCGTCGCCGACTCCGCCGCCGTGCTCGACGCGATCTCCCACTTCGATCCGCTCGCCTGGTACAACGCCCCCGCTCCCGCCCGTCCGTTCGCCGAGGAGACGGGGTCCGCCCCCGGGAAGCTGCGCATCGGGCTGATGGCCCAGGCGCCGCTCGGCATCCCCACCGACCCCGCCTGCGTCGCCGGCGCGCGCGCTGCGGCCGCCGCGCTGGAAGGCCTCGGCCACTCCGTCGAGGAGGTCGAGGTGCCGACGATCTCCGCCGAGATGATCCCCTCCTTCATCGTGCTCACGCAGGCCGGCCTGGCCGACTACGAGGGCGTCGACTGGTCCGCCACCGAGCCGCACATCGCCCACCAGCGCCAGCTCGCCGGCGACACCGGCGCCTACGACTACGTGCTCGCCGCACGCACGCTGGAGCTGCTCAGCCGGCAGGAGGTGGCGCGCTGGGGACGCGACTTCGACGTGCTGCTGACGCCGACCTCGGCGATCCTCCCGCCAGTCGCCGGCGCGACGATGGAGGCCCAGCACGCCACGCCCGACGCGCCCGTCGGCGACGTCGTCGCGAGCGTCTCCTTCACCGCCTTCGGCAACGTCACCGGCCTGCCCGCCGTCAGCCTGCCGCTGCACCGGACCGACGACGACATCCCCGTCGGCGTGCAGCTGACCGGCGCCCCGTGGGATGAGGCGACGCTGATCGGACTCTCAGCCCAGCTCGAGCAGGCGATGCCCTGGGCCGCGCGACGGCCCGACCTCGCCGCAGCCGCGTAGAGCCACCGCCCGAGCCGATCGCCGAACCGAGCGCCACCGGATACCTCATGAGCTTCGAGCAGATCACGACCGAGCTGGACGAGGGCATCCTCACGATCACGCTCAACCGTCCCGAGCGGCTGAACGCATGGACGGCGGTCATGGGACGCGAGCTGATCGAAGCCTTCGACCAGGCCGACGCCGACGACGAGGTTCGCGCGATCGTCGATGACCGGCGCCGGACGCGGCTACTGCGCCGGCGCCGACCTCGCCGCCGGCGGCGAGACGTTCGACTACGCCGCGCGTGCGGCCGAGGGCTCGCTGCTGACCGAGCCCGTCGGCGGCGTGCCGCGTGACAACGGAGGCCAGTTCACGCTGCGCATCTTCTCCTGCACGAAGCCCGTGATCGGCGCAATCAACGGACCCGCCGTCGGCGTCGGCGCGACGATGACGTTGCCGATGGACGTGCGCCTGGCCTCAGACGACGCGCGCATGGGCTTCGTCTTCGCCCGGCGCGGGATCGTGCCCGAGGCGTGCTCCAGCTGGTTCCTGCCGCGCGTCGTCGGCATCAGCCGGGCGATGGAGTGGGTCTCGACCGGCCGGGTGTTCTCCGCGCAGGAGGGGCTCGACGCCGGCCTGCTGCGCAGCCTGCACTCGAGCCGAGGAGCTGCTCCCCGCCGCCCGCGCGCTCGCCCGGGAGATCGCCGAGAACACGGCCCCCGTATCGGTCGCGCTCGCACGCCAGATGATGTGGCGGATGCTCGGCGCCGAGCATCCGATGGTCGCCCACCGCGCCGACTCGCGCGCGATGCTCGCCCGCGGGCAGTCCGCCGACGCGACCGAGGGGATCACCTCGTTCCTGGAGAAGCGCCCTGCGCACTTCACCGACCGTGTCAGCGACGGCCTGCCCGAGATCATGCCCTGGTGGGTCGAGCCCGAGTTCGAGTAGGCGCGAGGGAGCCGACGCGCGGGCCCGCGGCGCCCCGCGCTCGTGCGTCGCGAGCGAAAGCTACGGCGCCTGCTGGAAGATCGCGTTGCGCGGCACCTCGCGCCGCGGCACACCGATCCCGTCGCACAGGCGCACGCACGGCTCGTACACAGGCCGAAAGCCCAGCAGCTCCGGGATCGTGACAACCCGATAGCCGCGGCGGTGCAGAGTCGCGATGATCCGCGGGTATGCCGCCAGCGTCTGCCCGCGCGGGCCGCCGCCGTCGTGGGAGATGATGATCGAACCAGGGCGCACCTGCGCGAGCACGCGCGCCACGATCGCCCCCGTGCCCGGCTGGGTGTAGTCGCTCGGATCGACGTTCCAGCCGACCGTCGCCATGCCGAGCGAGGAGGCGATGCGAATCACCGACGCGTTGACGGCGCCGTAGGGCGGGCGGAACACGCACGGCGTGTAGCCCGTCTGCGCGCGGATCACCGCGAGCGTGCGCTGCAGCTGCCCGCGCGGATCGCTGGTGCGCGTCATGTCCGGGTGCGTGAACGTGTGGTCGCCGAGCACGTCGCCCGCGCGCAGCGCGTGCAGCATCGTTTCGCGGTACGTCGAGGTGACCTGGCTGCCGATCATGAAGAACGTCGCCGTCGCATGGCTGCTTTCGAGCATCCGCACGAATGCCGGCGTGTCCGGGTAGGGGCCGTCGTCGAAGCCGATCGCCACCTCGCGCCGCGACGGTCCGTTGCGATACAGAATCGACCCATGGCTGCGGCAGCCGACCACGCGGTAGAGCCTGTCCGCCGGCTTCGGCGCGGACCCGACGACCGGCGCGGACCCGAGGAGCGGCGCTACCAGCCGCAGCGGTTCGATCTGCGCTCGCTGACCGAGCGCGCCGCCGCTCGACCCGCATGCGAGCGCACCGCCGACGGCCAGCGCGATCGAGGCGATCGCCGCCAGCGACGCCAGCCCTCGCCGCGCAGCGAGATTTGGCGCGGGGCGCGGCGCGGGCAGCTTGCCCGTCGATCGCCGAGCCCCCGCTGAGAGCTCCCAACGCACAGTCCCAACCTTACGCAGGTCAGCCGAGCACGAGCTCGGCGGCGTTGCGCAGCGTCGCCACGTCGCCCGAGATCAGCAGCGTGTCGACGACCGACTCGCGCCACTTCGCGAGATCGTCGCGGATCTTCTCCTTGGGGCCGATCAGCGACATGTCCTCGATCAGCTCGCGCGGCACCTTCGCGCCGGCCTCGTCCTTCTTGCCTTCGAGATACAGCGAGGCGATCTCGTCGACCTCCGCCTCATAGCCCATGCGGATCGCCACATTGGCGTGGAAGTTCTTGCCTTTCGCCCCCATCCCGCCGAAGTACAGCGCGTAGAAGGGGCGCAGGGCATCGGCCGCCGCGTCGATGTCCTCGGAGACGATCAGCGGCACCGTCGCGTTGACCTGGAACGTCTCCGCCGTGTGGCGCGCGCCCGGCCGCGCAAAGCCCTCGCTCAGCGCATCCACGTAGATCTGCTGGTGCTCCGGCGCGAACAGCATCGACAGCCAGCCGTCGCACAGCTCCGCGCACAGCGCGATGTTCGTCGGCCCCTCGGCGCCGAGATAGATCGGGATCTCCTCGCGCAGTGGGTGGATCGAGGACTTCAACGGCTTTGCCAGGCCCGTGCCACCCGGCAGCGGCAGCTTGTAGTGCTCGCCGTCCGCCGTCACCGGGCCCTTGCGCGCCCAGATGTCGCGCAGGATGCCGATGTACTCGCGCGTGCGCGCCAGCGGCTTGGCGAACGGCATCCCGTACCAGCCCTCGACCACCTGCGGTCCCGACACGCCGAGCCCGAGGATGAAGCGACCGCCCGAGAGCAGATCCATCGTCATCGCCGCCATCGCAGTCGCCGCCGGCTGGCGCGCCGACATCTGCACGATCGCCGTGCCGAGCTTGATCTTGCTCGTCGACGCACCCCACCACGCCAGCGGCGTAAGGCAGTCCGAGCCGTAGGCCTCGGCCGTCCACATCGAGTCGAAGCCGAGTCGCTCGGCCTCCGCCACCGACTCAGTCACGCCCGGCGGCGGACCGCCCGCCCAGTAGCCCGTGTTGAGTCCCAGCTTGAGCTCGCCAGCCATCTCTGAAATCCCCCCGAACCTCGAAACCTCTGCCTCTGCGGCCTGAACCGCTGCAACCCTAATGGATTCGCTCACCCGCGCACTGCGCCTGGCCGGGCAGCGGCGCCGGCGTGTCGAGCACCGTCAGCGGCTCCTCCCGCAGCGCGCGCGAGCGCGAGGACTCCGGGTCCTGCAGGCGGTGCGACAGCGCCAGCGCCAGCAGCGCGAGCACGATCAGCGCAGCCCCGTAGACGTCCGCCGTGTCGTGCAGGCCGTAGCGCGTCACCGCGATCCCCGCCGCCAGCGCGGGCAGGCTGTAGGCGAGGTAGGACGCCACGTACACCGAGGCCACCAGCTCCGCCCGCTGCTCGATCGGAGCGCGGTTTGTGATCGCGCGGAAGGCCCCAGCGAAGGCCGGCCCGAAACCGAGCCCGGCGACCCCCGTGGCCAGCAGGAACAGCGCCGTCGAGCCGTCGTGCAGCGCGAGCAGCGCCAGCAGCACGCCGACGATCAGCGCGCTCAACCCGCCGCGCGCCGCCAGGCGCGCGTGCGTGTCGCGCAGCACGACCGACGTCAGCGAGCTGACGCCGGCCATGATGAAGATGCACAGGCCGCCCGCCACGTGGCTCGAGTCGTGCAGCACCTTCGCCGTCAGCGAAGGGCCCAGCGAGAGGATCAGCCCACCGAGCGCCCACGTCGCCGTCATGCAAGGGATCGTCGCCAGGAAGTCCGCCCGCAGCGCGGCCGGCACGCCCACCGTCGGGCGCAGCGAGCGCGCCCATGTCGGGCGGCGCTCGATCGTCTCCGGGATCGCCAGCGCGCCGAGCGCTGCAAGCGCAAAGCCGCCGAGCAGCAGCCAGTAGACCAGCCGCGTCGGCTCGGGCGCGTATTCGACGAGCAGGCCGCTGCCGAGCGCCCCCGCCGCGAGCCCCGTCATCGGCGCCGAGGCCGCCAGCAGCGCGCCCAGGCGCTGGCGGTGCGGCGGCTGCAGGTCGATCAGCGCAGCGCTGATCGCGGCCGTGGCGATTCCCGTGGCGACGCCCTGCAGCGTACGCGCCGCGAACAGCCACAGCACGCTGCGCGCCTCGGCGAACAGGAGCATGCCGAGGATCTCGAGCGCCAGCGCGAGCAGCAGCGTGGGGCGCCTGCCGAGATGGTCCGACAGCGAGCCGGCCACGATCAGCGCGATCAGCAGGCCGAGCGCATAGACCGCGAACACGCCCGTCAGCACGATCGCCGAGAAACCCCATTTGGCCTGGTAGACGATGTACAGCGGCGACGGCGCGCTCGAGGCGAACAGGAAGCCCGCGAGCGTGCTCGCCAGCAGCCAGAAGGCCGGTGCTCTACCGAGTTTCGTCATCACTGCACAACGACGAAGACGGCCCTTTGTGAGGACACACAGTCGAACCTCCGCTGCATCGGGGCTGCGCCACTAGTCTGGATCGATGCCCTACACGACCGCGGACGCGCGACAGGGACTGCTCGACACCGTAGCGGGCGCGATCGAGCTGCTCGGTGTTGCCCTCGCCGCGCTCGGCGAGGCCTACGAGCAGCTCGACGAACAGACCGGCGATCGTCTCGAGCGCGAGCTGTTCGGGCCGGTCCAGCTCGCCTACGGCCGCGCCCAGCGCACATGCACGGCCTTCGCCGAACGCCACGAGCTGGCCACACGCACGTTCGCCCCGGCGACCGCGCCCGCGCCCTCGACCGGCGCGCACGGGCTGATCGACCACGCCGCGCAAGCCGTCGCCGATGCAGACAGGACGCTCTCCGAGCTACAGGACTCGCTGGCCCCCGTCGAGGTCGGCGACGCCGAGCTGCGCGACGGGCTGCGCGGGGTGCGCGAGCTGCTCGCGCCACTCCCGCACAGCGCGCACGAGCTCGTGCGCACGCTCGGGCGCTAACCCGCCTGGCGGCCACGCGCGCGGCCAGGCGCGAGCAGCGCCCCCACGTGCCGCAGCAGGCGCGCGAACACGCCCTGCAGCGTCTGCTCGGCGTAGGCGTGACTCGGGCTACTCGTGATCAGCACCGCCAGCGCCACGCGCGTGGCGCCGTGACGCAGCAGCGCCACCTGGTGCTCGACTTCGCCCGTACCCGCGCCCCAGCCGCCCTTGAAGTAGAGCTGCCAGCCTGGCAGCCCCAGCCGCCCGATCCCCCAGCGCTGGCTCGGGATCACGCTCGCCAGCAGGTGCATCGCCGCGGCGCGGTGGCGCGCCACCACGTGGCTGTCGATGTGCAGGAAGAAGCGCGCCTGGTCGGCCGCGTCGATCCGGCTCAGCCCCCACACTTCGTCGTCCAGCGAGAAGCGGCGCATGTCGGCGCGCTCGGCCACGCCGTACACACCGGACGCGCCGACGAACTGCAGCACGCGCGTCGCCGCCAGGTTGTCCGAGCGCTCGATCATCGGATCGATCAGCGCGTGATCGGCACCGCGCAGCGGTCGGTTGCGCACGCGCCGATCGTCGAGGTAGGCGACCAGCAGCATCGCCTTCAGCACGCTCGCCGACGGCACCGTACGCGTCACGCGCCAGCCCCATTCGCGGCGCTGCGTGCGCACCGAGAAGCTCACTTCGCCCGCGCGCGTGTGCGCGTAGGCGATCGCCGCGTGCACGTCCGGGCGCCAGCCGGGCGCCGCGAGCGCCTGCGCCGAGCCCAGCATGCAAGCGAGCCCGCACAGCACGATCGCGAGCGCCGTCACACGCCGACGGCAGACGCGCTCAGCGCGCGACCGAGACGATTTCCACATCCCCCGGAGCCGGGCCGAGCTTGGTCACATACGCGCTCGCCGCGCCCAGCGCCGTGGCGCCGAGCTGCGTCGATCCACCGCGCCCCGGGCGGCGGTTGGGGCAGCCGCTCGCGCTGTTGTAAGCGTGGGTGTAGCCCGGCTGGTAGCCAGGATCGCGCGAGACCACCGAGGGCAGGCTCAGCAGCACGCGTTCCCAACGCGAGCGGTGCGAGACGCGCGAGGCGTGCGAAGTCGCAAGCGAGCCGGCGCCGGCTTGACCCCCGATGGCGCCCAGCCGCAGCTGCTGCACGCAGCGCGTGACCTGCTCGAACAGCAGGCCTCCCCCGGCCAGCGACGGGTTGAAGAAGGCGGCGCCTCGACTCGACGCGCGCAGCGTCCGGCGGCGCCCGCCGGCCAGTTCGACCAGCTCGATCGTGCTGCGCCGGGGAGTGTCGACCGTGAACACGACGCTCGCGCCGTCGAGCGAGGGACGGCCGATCCGCCCCGCCAGGCGCGCGCCCGCGAGGTAGCGGCGCACGCTCGGATCGCTCAGCGACACGGCGATCAGGTGCTCGCCCTGCGCGTCCTCGTCGCGGTAGACGACCCAGCCGTCGGACACGCTCAGCGCGTTGACGCCGGCCGTCGCGAGCACCAGCTTCGGCTGCAGCGAGGCGCGATCGGCGATCGTGATCTGCGTCGCGCTCGCCCACGCGAGCAACGACCCGCCGAGCGCCGGGTGCGACCCGGGCAGCGCGAGCGGGACGGCGCCGGCGAGCGAGAGCAGCCCGGGGCCGCCTACCCGCTGCCATGCCAGCGCGCCGCCGGCGACCGACGGATCGCTTGCGTGCGCGATCCTCACCCGCACGGCGGCCGGCTGCGCGCCCGGCACGCTCGCGGGCGTCGCCGCCGACGCGCTCGCCCCCACCAGCGCAAGCGCGCACAGGCCGAGCCCGAGCGCGTCGAGCCGCCGCAGTCCGAGCCACATGCGTGGCGCCTCGGCCATCTCGTCGAGGCGCCTCGCCCCCTCCCCTCCGCGCAATCCCGGCGCCATCCACAGCACCGGCAGTGCACGCCCGGCGCCGAAGGCGAGACCGACGGCGACGCCGACCAGCGGATCGCCCGAGGCGAAGCTGATGCCGGCGAGCGCCCACACGGCGAACGCCAGCACGAACGTCGTGAAGCCAAGCCCGAGCAGGATTCCGTACAGCGCGCAGGCCAGCGGCAACGGCATCGTCCAGCGCCAGCGCTCGGGCACCTGGCGGCGGATCTGCGGCGCGATCCGCACGCCCCGCCAGTCGGCCACCGCGGCGGCGAGCGCCAGCGCCGCGCCGAGCCCCTCGCGCAGCCCCGCCACGCCATCGCCGACGAGCGCGCCCAGCAGCGCGAGGCCGGCGAACGTGATCACGCCGCCGATCAGCGTGCCCAGCGCGAACGTGGCACCGGCGGCGAGCGTGGCGCCGCGGCGCGCGTCGCCGAGCGCGCTGCCGATCGTGTCGACCATCGAGAAGCCACACGGCGACCACGCCCCAGTGATGCCGGCCACGAGCGCCGTCAGCGCCGCGCTGACCGCCAGGCCGCCTAGCACGGCACCATCGTCTCGTAGTACTGCACGCAGAACACGCGGCGGCCCGGGTAGCAGTAGCCGACGAGCGCTTCGTCGCCGTTGATGCGCTTGTCGATATGCCCGCAGCAGTCCATCATCCGGCGCACGCGGCCCCCGCAGCAGCGATACCAGGAGCCGTCGTTGCGCAGCTCGAGGCCATGGCTCTCGCCCGTCGCCGGGCAGACTTTCGAGCGCGGCGCAGGCGAGAGCGGCTCGCCGCTCGGGTCCAGCAGCACCCGGCCGTGTTCGTCGAGCGGGTGGCCCTGCGCGTCGATCGGCCTGCCGAGGTCGTCGACCGGGTGCCCGTCGGAGGCGCGCAGCGGCAGGTCGTGCCGGTCGACGCGCGGCAGCCCGGTCGGGTGCGGGCAGTTGCCCGTCGTGTACGTGTGCCCGCAGAAGTTCGTGTACGCCTCGGCCTCGTCCGGCAGCACCCCGTTGACCACCGCACGGCCGCCCGCCAGCGCGATCACCGCCGCCCCCGCCCACTCGAGGAAGCCGCGCCGGCTGCTGCGCCGCAGCACCGCGTCGGAGAAGTGCTCGGCTCCCTCCTCAGGCGGCAAGCGCCAGACCCCGCTCGCGCCGGCGCGCCGTGGCGAGCACGCTCTCGAGCTGGCCGAGGCCGTTGAACGTGCCCTTGGCCAGCGCCACGCCGTCGACGCTGAGCGCAACCGCGTAGGGGCTGCCCGGGACGGCCGCCGCCGCCCACACGCCGGCGTCGCGATGCTCGTCGAAGCTGCCCACGGCGAGCAGCGGATCGCCGGCCACGTGCTCCACCGCCGGGGCCACCTGACCACACAGCGGACATCCCTCGGAGGTGAACACGGCCAGGCGCAGGAGCGTGCGCGGCCCGGCGTCGATCGCCTGCGCCCACGGCTGCGCCTCGCCCAGCTCGGGCCCCTCCGACTCGATCTCGAGCGCTCCACGCGCCGCTCCGGCCGACAGGCGCAGCACGCCGACCTCGCGCGCGAGCGCGAGCACGGCGACGCCCAGCGCAGCCAGCGCCACGAGACTCAGCGACAAGCCCAACGTCAGCCAGCGGTCATAGCCGCTCGGCGCGCGCGGGAACCAGCCGGCCGCGGCGACGCCGGCGAGCAGCGCAGGTGCAACGACGCGCGCGGGCGTCGCCCAGCTGAGCCGCGATGCTCCACCGAAGCACGCGCACGGCCGCCCGCCACGCCCCGCGAGCAACGCCGCCGAGGTCGTCACGGCGAGCAGCGCGAACAGTGCAGCAGCCGCCGCGAGCGCCCAGCCGAGGCCGGCCACGAGCGCCGCCGCGACGCACAGCTCGCCGGCGACGATCAGCCACAGCGCGGCCCGCTGCCGTACGGCGCCATGCACGCCATACGTCGCAAGCGCCATCGCCGCCGGCCGCGCGCGCCAGGCCTTCGCGCCCGCGCTCGCGCCAAGCGCGAGGGCCAGCCAGATCGAGACGAGCGTCGTCACCGGCGCGGACCTTACGCTGAGCCCCGGATCGCCCGGAAGTGCCTGCTAGAGGGGCCTTTTCGCGTTCATGCGACCGCGTCGAGCGCGCCGCAAGTGTCGCAACGCGCGGGCGGCGCCACGCCCGATGCGCCCGACCTCACTCCGCCAGCGCGGCGCCGTCGATCTGATCGATCGCGGTATAGCCGCTCAGCGCAAGCGTCAGGTCGAGCTCGGCGAGCAGGCAGCGCAGCACGTGCTCCACGCCGGCCTGACCGGCGAGCGCGAGTCCCCAGACGAACGGCCGCCCGATGCAGACGGCGTCGGCGCCGAGCGCGAGCGCCTTGAACGCGTCGGCGCCCGTGCGCACGCCGCTGTCGAACAGCAGCGGCAACTGCTCGCCGACGGCCTCGCGGATCGTCGGCAACGCATCGAGTGCGCCGAGCGCGCCGTCGACCTGGCGCCCGCCGTGGTTGGACACGAGCAGGCCGTCGACGCCGAGCTCCTGAGCGCGGCGCGCGTCCTCGGCGTGCACGATCCCCTTGAGCACGATCGGCAGCTTCGTCTGCTCTTTCAGCCACGCCAGGTCCTCCCAGCAGACCGTCGGGTTGGCGAACTGGTAGGCCCAGTGGCCGATGGCCGGGCCGAGATCCTCCTCGGGCGGCTTCTCCAGCGCCGCGCGGAACACGGGATCGCTGAAGTAGTTGGCCACGCCGATCCCCTCGAGGAACGGCAGGTAGGCGTTCTTCAAGTCGCGCGGGCGCCAGCCGAGGAACCACGTGTCGAGCGTCAGCACGATCGCCTCGTAGCCCGCCTGCTCGGCGCGGGCGACGAAGCTCGCGGCCAGCTCGCGCTCGCGCGGCCAGTACAGCTGGTACCAGCGCCGGCCCTCCCCCATCGCCTCGGCGACCTGCTCGATCGAGTGCGACGCGGCCGTGCTGTGGATGTAGGGCAGCCCCAGGGCGGCCGCCGCACGCGCGCTGGCGAGCTCGCCTTCGGGGTGGACGATCGACTGCACGCCGACCGGCGCGAGCATCAGCGGCGCCGGCATCGGCGTGCCCAGCACCGTCGTCGAGAGATCGCGCTCGGAGACGTCGCGCAGCATGCGCGGCACGATCCGCCGGCGCTCGAACGCATCGAGGTTGGCCTGCATCGTGCGCTCCGAGCCGGCACCGCCGGCGACGTAGCCGTAGGGGCCGGCGCCGAGCTTTTCGCGCGCGCGCTGCTGCAGCTCGGCGGCCGAGACCGGCAGCGCCGGCGTTTGATCGGCCAGGCCGCCCGCGTAGATCAGGTACTGGAAGCTCGCGAAGTCCGCCGGCGGCTCGAAGGCGGGAGTCGAATCGCTCATGCCACGACCTCGCGCAGGCGATGCGCGTCGACGTCGTAGACGAAGCCACGCACGACCTCGCGGTGGAGCAGGAACGGCGAGCGGCGCACGCGCAGGATCGACTGGCTCACGTCGGCGTCGAGGTCGCCGAAGGACTCGATCGCGAACGGCGGCGCGACGCCGCTGTCGCGCTGCAGCTCGGCGCGGAAGCCGTCGTCGGTGATCTTCATCAGCCCGCAGTCGGTGTGGTGGATCAGCATCACCTCGCGCGTGCCCAGGCGCCGCTGGGAGACCGCCAGCGAGCGGATCACGTCGTCGGTGATCACGCCGCCCGCGTTGCGCAGGATGTGCGCCTCGCCGTGGCCGAGGCCGAGCGCGGCGAACACGTCCAGGCGCGAGTCCATGCACGTGACGATCGCCAGCCGGCGTTTGGGCTCGACTTCGAGCGACTCCGGCGGCGTGCCCTCGGCGAAGGCGTCGTTGTTGGCAAGCAGCTCGTCGATCGCGCTCATGCCGCGCCAGCCTAGTGCCCGCCGCGCACGGATGGGCGCCGCACGGCCCCGGTCACGCCGCCTCGCGCTTGGACAGCCAGCGGCGCAGCCCGTGATAGCTCTGCTCGGGCGGCAGCGCCTGGGCGTAGGAGCCGGGCGTGCCGTCGCCCGTCGGACGCTGCACGCGCTCGCGCACCTTCGCGGCGAAGCCGGCCTCGTCCAGCTCAGCTGCCCACCGCTCGACCTCGTCGAGGTGCTCGCGCAACGCGGCGAGCTGCTCGGCGACGTCCTCGTAGGCGCCAAAGTGGGTCACGGCGAGGCTGCGCGGGGCCCAGCCCTCGATCAGATCGAGCGAGGCGCGCCACGCCTCCAGGTCGATGTCGGGCGGTGGCGTCGGCGCGAGCACGCGGCCGCCGTCGATGCGCACGCCGGCCACGTCGCCCGTGAAGGCACGCCCGCTCGGCTCGTGCAGGTAGGAGACGTGGTGGGAGGCGTGCCCCGGCGTGTAGGCCACGCGGAACGGCCCCAGCCGCTCGCCGCCGTGCAGCACGCGCAGGCGCTCGGCCGGGACCGGCAGCACCTCGCCCCACAGCCGCTGCATCCGATCGCCGTACAGGCGCGTGGCGCTGTCGAGCAGCCGCGAGGGGTCGGCCAGGTGGCGGGCGCCGCGCTCGTGCACCCACACCTCGAGCTCGGGGAAGCGCTGCGCCAGCGTCCCGGCGGCGCCAGCGTGGTCGAGGTGGATGTGCGTCAGCGCGAGCACGCGCGGCGGATGCTGCTCCAGCACCGGCATCAGCGCCGCCAATCCGCTGCTCGGCCCCGGGTCGACGATCACGTCGTCGACGCGCCACGCGCCGATCACGTGCTCGCGCCCGAGATGCATCACGTCGATCAGCTCGGGCTCTTCGCCGCGGGCATCGGGCTGGGCCATCGCCTGCCCCTGTGGTTCCTGCTCCTTCATCGCCGCGTGATTAGAGCATGCCGGACGCCTTCGTCCTAGGATGGAATCCGTGGAGAGCTCAGCGGCCACCGTCAGCGAGGGCTTCGGCGAGCTCGAGCGCCACCGCCGCGAGCTGACGGCCCACTGCTATCGCATGCTCGGCTCGCCGTTCGAGGCCGAGGACGCCGTGCAGGACACACTGCTGAAGGCGTGGCGCTCGCTCGAACGCTTCGAGGGGCGCTCCTCGCTGCGCTCGTGGCTGTACAAGATCGCGACCAACGTGTGCCTCGACATGCTCGACGCCAAGCAGCGCCGCGCGCGTCCGATGGACCTCGGCGAGGCGCGCGCGCCGGATGGCCCGATCGGCGAGATCCTGCCCGAGACGACCTGGATCGAGCCGGTGCCCGACGCGATCGTCGCTCCCGAGGGCGACCCGGCGGCCGTCGCGCAGTCGCGCGAGACGATCCGCCTGGCGTTCGTGGCGGCGCTGCAGCACCTGCCGCCGCGCCAGCGCGCCGCGCTGATCCTCTGCGAGGTGCTGCAGTGGAAGGCATCCGAGGTCGCCGAGCTGCTCGACACGAGCACGCCGGCGATCAACAGCGCGCTGCAGCGCGCGCGGGCGACGCTCGACACCGTCGAGACGCACGACCCGGCCAGAGGCGCGCTGTCCGAGCAGGACAGCGCGCTGCTCTCCCGTTACGTCGATGCCTTCCAGCGCTACGACATCGACGCGTTGACGAGCCTGATCCACGAGGACGCCACGCAGTCGATGCCGCCCTATGAGCTGTGGCTGCGCGGGCGCGATGACATCTTCGCCTGGTGGGTCGGCAAGGGCGCCGGCTGTCGCGGCTCGCGCGTGATCGCCACGCAGACCGCCAACGGCTCGCCGGCGTTCGCCCAGTACAAGCCGCGCGAGGACGGCGGCGAGGGCTACGAACCGTGGGCGCTGCAGGTGCTCGAGGTCAACGACGGGCAGATCGTCGAGATGACCTTCTTCCTCTCGACCGACACGCTCTTTCCGCTGTTCGGCGTGCCGCTGGGCCCTATTGACGACGCAGCATTGGACGCCTTCGCTCGCAACTGACAGTCGCGTCCGTCAGCGGGTCCGAACCGTAGAGCGCTGCCAAACTCGTGCCGCCGGCGTGAAGTCCGTGGAATGGTTCACAGACTTGTGCCTACGGTCGAAGGCGGTGGCAGCATGACCCTCGCGGATCGAAACGCGCTGTCCGGGCGGGACGCTTCAGCACAAGCCGACTTGATTGGCGGCGTATTCGGCTTGCGCCACGGTGAATTGGCTACCGGCTGACGAAGAGAGCTGGTCGATCAACCCCTGGCATGAGAACGATGACGTTTTGAGGTATTCCTTGGCCGACTTGACGGCCTCTTCGTTCCAGTCCACATGTAGGTGTTCCACAGCGAAGACAGCGTCCGCGTGCGGGAATTGGCTACCGGCTTCGGAAGAGAGCTGGTCGATCAGCCCCGCTTCTGAAAACGCGGACGTGCGGAGATAATCTTCAGCGGATTGCAACGCATTCTGCTGGGACGGGGTGGCGTCTTCGATTTCTTTTTCTTCCTTTTCTTTGCGTTCTTCGACTTCTTTCTGTTCTTTTTCGTTGCGTTCTCTTGCTTTTCTGGCTTCAGCTTTTGCTTCTAGTTCGGCTTGGGTGTGATGCCGCGTGATCGTAATCCTGTCGTTAGCACTCGTATGCCCAGCCATTGTGGCTTCGACTTCGACGGAGTTGCTGCCTATATCTAGGTGAACGGTTCTGGTCCAGTGTGTGCCATGCACGTGCGCGGCGTTGCCATCAACCTCAACCTCCGCTCCTGAGGTAGTCGTTCCGCTGACTGATGCCGTGGGATCGGTTGTCGAGAAGTCGCCAACGTTGAGGTGCAGTGCTGTGGACGGCTCGGCTACCGTCGTTTCCGGCGCGCTCGCGTTCTTGGCGTTCGTGGCGGTCGAACCACCGCAGCCAATCGCCGCAAGGGCCGCCGCTGAAGCAAGCAGCAGCCCTACGCCAGGTCGCACATACGTTGGTATCCGCCACCCGCTCCAGAGCATGTCTGCGCCTTCCCCGATGTCCGCGGCCCCTCAGGCCGGATTTAGATTCCGGCGACCGCAATCGAACCGGCTATTCGATGTCAAGACTAGCCGTTGAGGTATCGCATTGCCTTCTCGCCCCCGCATCGCCACACAAAGACGGCCGCTATAAGAAGTGGGTAATAGACCGGAGGCCTGCTGGACTACGTCGAAGTCTCCACCTAGCTACTGGGGGGCGCGGGCGGCTCACAACACCACGGCGGGACACCGGCGATCGCGGTGGCATCGCAGCCCGCAAGCGCCGGCGCGGAGGCGGCCTCCTCCAGCAGAACCTCCCCCAGCCCGATCAGCTCGACGAGCCCGAGCAGCTCGGGCGATGCGCCGCGCAGGCGAACCTCGCAATGACTGCGCCGCGCGGCGAGCGCGAGTCGCGCGAGCGCGTCGACGGCGACGGCGTCGGCCTCGATGCCGCCGACCTCGCACAGCAACAGCTCGCAGCCGCGGCCGAGCGCGAGCAGCTCGCAGGTGCGCGCGAACAGCGCCGGCAGCTCGGCGCGGCCGAGCGGGCTGGGCACCGTCATCGTGACGGTCCGCCGGCGCTCGGCCATCTCCCCTCGCCTCCGTCGTTCGCCGGCTAACGCGCCTCGATCGGCTCCTGCGCGGGCGCACTCGCGTGCGGCGGCTCCGGCGAGCCCTCCGAGGCGTGCGAACCTTGCGGAGCCGGCGCGATGCCGCCGCTCGCCTCGGCCGCCTCGGCGACCGCCTCGTCGCTCTGCGAAAGCCCGCGCTTGGGCGCGTGCAGCAGCAGGCTGATCACGATCGCCAGGCCGACGAGCCCGGCGCCGATCAAGAAGGCCACGTGATACCCGCCGGTGAGCGCGTCGGCGAGCGGCTTGCCGGCCTTCGTCAGCGAGCTCGAGTGCGTCGAGGCGCTCGTCGCGAGCACGGCCAGACCGAGCGCGCCGCCGACCTGCGCCGAGGTGTTGACGAGGCCTGACGCCAGGCCGGCGTCCTGCGGCGCGACGTCGGACATCGCGAGCGTCATCAGGGCCGGGAAGGTCGAGCCGACGCCGGCGCCGAGCAGCAGCAGCACGGGCAGCACGTCGCTGTAGTAGTGGCCGTGCACGGGCACGCGCGCGAACAGCAGCAGGCCGATCGCCACGAGCGCCATCCCGGGCGCGAGCAGGCGCTTGGCGCCGAAGCGCACGATCAGCCGTTCGGAGTAGCGCAGCGAGAGCGTCCCCATCACGACCGTCACCGGCAGGAAGGCGAAGCCGATCTTCAGCGGGTCGTAGTGCTGCACGCGCTGCAGATACAGCGAGCCGAGGAAGAACGTGCCGAACATGCCGGCCACGACGAGCGCCTGGATCGCGTTGGCGCCGGCCGTGTCGCGCGAGCGGAACAGGCGCAGCGGCATCAGCGGTTCGCGTGCCGTCGCCTCGCGCCAGATGAACAGCGCGAGCAGCACGAGCGAGCCCGCGGCGAGCAGCAGTGTCGTCGCCGAGCCCCAGCCTTTCTCGGCGGCCGGCGAGACGATCGTGTAGACGCCGAGCATCAGCGAGGCCACGATCAGCGCGGCGCCGGGCAGATCGGCGCCTTTGCCGGCTCCGGGGATTCGCATGTCGTCGAGCAGGCGCAGCGCGAAGAAGCCCGTGGCGATGCCGATCGGCACGTTGATGAAGAAGATCCAGTGCCAGTCGATCGCCTGCGTCAGCACGCCGCCGGCGAGCAGCCCGACCGAGCCGCCGGCGGAGGCGACGAAGCCGTACACGCCGATCGCCCTGGCCTGCTCGCCCTTCTCGGGGAACATCGTCACGATCATCCCGAGCACGACGGCCGAGGTGGCGGCGCCGCCGGCGCCCTGCACGAAGCGCGCCACGACGAGCATCGTCTGGCTCTCCGAGAGGCCACAGACGAGCGAGGCCAGCGTGAACACGACGAGGCCACCGACGAAGATGCGCTTGTGCCCGACCAGGTCGCCGATCCGCCCGGCCAGCAGCAGCAGGCCGCCGAAGGCGATCAGGTAGGCGTTGACGACCCACGCCAGGCCGGACCCCGAGAAGCCGAGGTCGGTCTGGATCGAGGGCAGCGCCACGTTGACGACCGTGACGTCGAGGACGATCATCAGCACCCCCGTGCACAGCACATATAGGGCCAGCCAGCGGTTTCGATCGGCTGTGCTCGTCATCTCAGCGTCTCCTTCGTCGTCGTTCTTCTTCGATCTCATTAAAATTTTTAGGATGGAAAGGAAGATCGCCCGCGCCTGCAGCATGCGCGGCGGCGAGCCCGTAGCCCTTCTCCCAGTCCAGACGAAGCCTCCGCGCGAAACTCATCGGCGGCGCCCGGCGAGCGATGAGGAATGCCGGCGCGATCCGTCTTACCCACAGTTCTATCAATCGCGCCAGCGGCGCAAGCGAGAGGAGTCGGAGATGTTCGGCGACACCAAGGCGTTCAGCGGCTTCGCCGTCGACGACGTGGCCCGGGCGCAGGAGTTCTACGGCCAGACGCTCGGGATCGGTACCTCCGAGCAGCACGGCATCCTCACGCTCAAGCTCGCCGGCGGCACGCGACCGACGATCGTCTACCCCAAGCCCGGCCACACGCCGGCCGAGTACACGATCCTCAACTTCCCCGTCGGGAACATCGAGTCCGCCGTCGACGAGCTGACGGCACGCGGCGTGCAGATCGAGCGCTACAACGGCTTCGAGCAGGACGAGCGCGGGATCATGCGCGGCGGCGGGCCCTCGATCGCGTGGTTCAAGGACCCCGCCGGCAACATCCTGTCGGTGCTCCAGGAGAGCGAGTAGGCGGTTGGGCTCCGTTCAGCGCCCGGCAAGCGGCGACACGTAGCGCAGGAACGGCTCGACGGCGAGCCCTTCGCCGGTCGCCTGGGCCAGCAGCGGCAGCGTGTCCAGGCGGCGGCCGTGGCGGTGCACGCGCTCGGCCAGCCAGGCCTGGATCGAGCCGGTCTCGCCGCGGCGCAGGTCGTCCTCGCGCGGCCCCAGCTCGCGCTCGATCGCCTCCCACAGCTGCGCCGCGATCAGGCAGCCGAGCGCGTAGCTCGGGAAGTAGCCGAAGCTGCCGGCGCCCCAGTGCACGTCCTGCAGGCAGCCGAGCGCGTCCGAGGGCACCTCGACGCCGAGCAGACGGCCCATCCCCTCGCGCCACGCGCCCGGCAGGTCGGCCACGGCGAGCGTGCCCTCGATCATCGCCAGCTCGAGCTCGAAGCGCAGGATGATGTGCAGCGGATACGTGAGCGGGTCGGCCGAGACGCGGATCAGCGAGGGCTCGACGCCGACGAGCGTTGCGTGCAGCTCCCCGGCGCTGACCGCGAAGCCGCCGCCGGCGAGCTCTGCCGCGAGCACCTCGGCGAACGCGCCGCTGCGCGCCACGTGGTTCTCCCACAGCTTGCTCTGGGACTCGTGCATCGACATCGAAGTGCCCGTGCCGAGGTTCGTGCGGTCCAGCGCCGGGTCGATCTGGCGCTCGTACAGCGCGTGGCCGAACTCGTGCAGCGAGCTGAGCAGCGACTCGACCTCGCCGTCGCCGTAGCGCGTCGTCACGCGGCTGTCGCGCGGGCCGACCCAGGCCGTGAACGGGTGCGCCGAGACATCCACGCGCCAGCTCGCCGGATCGACGCCCACGCGCTGCAGCACGCCGGCGACGGCCGCTTCCTGCGCCGCCGGCGGCACGGCCAGCGTGCGGTGCGGGGTGTGCGCCGAGGCCTCCGCCACGAGCGGCGCGAGGCCCTCGGCGAGCGCCGCGAACACGCGGCGCAGATCCTCCGTGGAGAGACCGAAGTCGTAGTCGCCGAGCAGCCCGTCGTAGGCGCTCTCGCCCGCCTCGGCCACGCACTCGCCGTAGGCGCGCGCCAGCTCGACGTTGCGCTGCAGCGCCGGCGCGAAGGCGGCGAAGTCGTCGGCCTCGCGCGCCGCCTGCCAGCTCTCCTGGCCCTGCGCGCTCGCCTGTGCCAGCTCGGCGGCGAGCTCGATCGGCACCCGCCGGGCGCGCTCCCAGTCGCGCCGGGCGATGCGCACGATGTCTCCGTCGAGGCCGTCGAGCGGCGCGCCGTCGAGCTCGGCCAGCCACTCGCCGACCTCTTCCCCGGTCGCGCGTTCGTGCGTCAGCCGCGCGAGCGTGCCGAGCTGCTGCGCCCGCGCGGCTGCGCCCTCGGCGGGCATCATCACGAGCTGATCCCAGGCCGCGAGCATCTGCGTGGCGGAGAGATCGGACAGCTCGGCCATGCGGTCGCGCAGCTTTTCCAGGGCGCTCATCGCGTGAAGCGTAGGGATGGCGCTCCCGGAATAAGATGGGCGCCCTATGCGGCGGTGTGGCGAGGGGTCCGTGCGGCGGATGATCGGACGGTGACGCCCGGTGCTTCAGAGCGCACGCTCACGCGCGAGCGGATCGGCGTGCTGCTCGTCGAGGACGACGAGGGCGACGCGCGCCTGGTCGAGGACGAGCTGGCCGAGCGGCTGCCGCTTGCGAGCATCGCGCGCAGCCGCACGCTGAAAGAGGCGCTGTCGGCGCTCGGCCCGCAGGTCGACTGCGTGCTGCTCGACCTCGGCCTGCCCGACGCGCTCGGGCTCGACGCCGTCGCCCAGCTGCGCGCGCAGATGTCGGCGATCCCGCTGATCGTGCTGACCGGGCTCGACGATGCCGCCGCCGGCGTGGCCGCGGTCGAAGCAGGCGCGCAGGACTACCTCGTCAAGGGTCGCGTCGACGGCGAGCAGCTGGCGCGCTCGATCCACTACGCGATCGGCCGCCGCCGTGCCGAGGAGGCCGAGCGCGCACTGCTGCTGGCCGAGGCGCAGGCGCACGAGATCGGCCGCCTGGAAAAAGGGCTCGCGCCGAACCTGACGATCGAAGGGCCCGCGGTGTGGGCCGCCTCCTGCTACCGCGCCGGGCGTAGCCGCGCGCTGCTCGGCGGCGACTTCTACGACCTCGTGCAGACGCAGGACGGGCTGCTGCACGTGCTGATCGGCGACGTCTGCGGGCACGGTCCCGACGAAGCGGCGATCGGCGTCAGCCTGCGCGCCGCGTGGCGCGCGCTGGCGCTGGCCGGCACCGGGCCGCAGCTCGTGCTGGGAACGCTGCAGCGCGTGTTCGAGCACGAGCGCCACATGCCGGGCCTGTTCGCCACGCTGTGCACGCTCGAGATAGATCCCGGCGCGCGCTCGGCGACGTTGATCCGCGCCGGCCACCCGGCGCCGGCGCTGATCGAGGACGCGTCGGTCTCGGCCGTCACCGAGGTGCTCGGCGACGGCGCCGTCGGCATCAACGACGGCCAATGGACCGTCGAGCGCCTGACCCTGCCGGAGCAGTGGACGATCCTGCTGTACACCGACGGCATCATCGAGGGTCGCATCGGCGCCGGCTCGCGGCGACTGGACGAAGCCGGCCTGCACCGCCTGATCGCCGAGCGGATCGCCGAGCGTCCGGGCTGGCGCGAGCGGCCCGAGACACTGCTCGACGAGCTGATCGCCGAGGCCGAGCGGCTCAACGGCGGCGAGCTGAGCGACGACGTGGCGATGCTGCTCGTCGGCGCACGCGGCGAGCAAGAGCGCCCGTGAGCGCGCAGTGAGCGCGCGCGAGCAACGACCCTCGCGCCTCACGCGCTGGATCGCGCGCACCGGCGTCGGGCGGCTGCTCGGGCTGACGATCGGGGTCGTGCTGCTGCTCGCCACGCTCGGCATCGCGCTGGCGCTGATCGCCAACGGCCGGCTGACGCACAACCGCCACCTGCTGCTCGACGAGGTCGGGCCGGCAAGACGAACCGCGCTGGTGCTCGAAAACGCGCTGATCAACGAGGAGACGGGCGTGCGCGGCTTCGCGCTGACCGGCGAGGGGAGCTTCCTCGAACCGTATGACAGCGGGCTGCGCGCCGAGAAACGCGCATACGGCGAACTGGAAGCGCACAGCCGCACGGTCGGAGCGCCGCTCGCGGCCGACGTCGCGCGTGTGCGCGCGAGCGCCGATGCGTGGCGGGGCGGCTACGTGGCGCCGACGCTGATCGAACCCAACGTCACGAAGCGACAGTCGATCGCGATCGACGTCCGCGGGAAACGGCTGTTCGACGACGTGCGTGCGTCGCTGCGGGCACTGACGCGGACGATCGAAGTGCGCGACGTGCAGGCGCGCAACGCCCTCAACGGCGCGGCCGACACGCTGCGCACGCTGCTGATCCTCGCCGGCGCGCTGATCCTCGGCGCCGTGCTCGCGGCGGGCTTCATCCTGCGCCGCACGGTCACGCGGCCGCTCACGCGGCTGGGGGCCGAAGCACGGCGCGTGGCCGCCGGCGAGTTCGCCAAACCGCTGGCCAGGCAGGAAGGGCCGCGCGAGATCGCCGAGGTCGGCGCGGAGATCGACGCGATGCGCGGGCGGATCGTCGAAGAGCTCGCGGCCGTCGAGGCGGCGCGCGTGGCGCTCGAGCAGCAGGCGCTCGAGCTCAAGCGCTCCAATGCCGAGCTCGAGCAGTTCGCCTACGTCGCGTCGCACGACCTGCAGGAGCCGCTGCGCAAGGTCGCGAGCTTCTGCCAGGCGCTGCAGACGCGCTACTCCGACCAGCTCGACGAGCGCGGCGAGCAGTACATCGACTTCGCCGTCGACGGCGCCAAGCGGATGCAGGTGCTGATCAACGACCTGCTGTCGTTCTCGCGCGTCGGGCGTGGCGGGCGCGAGCAGCAGCCGGTCGCGCTGGCCGAGGTCGTCGCGGCCGCCGAGGCGGCGCTCGCCGCTCCGCTCGAGGCCACCGGCGGCAGCGTGATCGCCGGGCAGCTGCCGACCGTGCGCGGAGATCTCCCCCAGCTCGTCTCGCTGTTTCAGAACCTGATCTCGAACGCGCTGAAGTTCCGCGGCGAGCAGCCGCCGGTCGTGCGCATCTCGGCGCGGCGCGCCGGCGCCATGTGGGAGCTGAGCTGCAGCGACAACGGGATCGGCATCGAGCCGGAGTACGCCGAGCGGATCTTCCTGATCTTCCAGCGCCTGCATTCGCGCGAGGCCTACGAGGGCAGCGGCATCGGGCTCGCCCTGTGCCGCAAGATCGTCGAATACCACGGCGGCCGCATATGGCTTGACAGCAAGTTTTCAGATGGTGCTCGATTTCTGTTTAACCTTCCCGTCGATGAGAGGGCTTGAGATCGGGCCGGCGGCGCGAGCCGCGCTGGAGGGAATCCGCGATGGAGGCTGAGCTGGTCTCGGTGCTGCTCGTCGAGGACGACCCAGGCGACGTCTTGCTGATCCGCGAGGCGTTCAGCGATCACAAGGTCGGCAACGGGCTGACCGTCGTCAGCGACGGCGTCGAGGCGATGCGCTACGTGCGCGGCGAAGGCGAGTACGCGGGGCGCGTGCGTCCCGACCTGATCCTGCTCGACCTCAACCTGCCGCGCAAGAGCGGCGCCGAGGTGCTCGCCGAGATCAAGGGCGACCCCGAGCTGTCGGTGATCCCGGTCGTCGTGCTGACCACCTCGCAGTCCGAGGAGGACGTGCTGCGTTCCTACAGGATGCACGCCAACGCCTTCATCACCAAGCCCGTCGACTTCGACCGCTTCGGCGAGATCGTGCAGCAGATCGACGACTTCTTCATCGGCATCGTCAAGCTGCCGCCGAAATCGCACTCCTAGCCGGTTGGCGGCCGGCGTGCCGCGAGAAGCCGGCGCGCCGTCAGTCGTCGCCGAGCTGGAACTCGCCGTCGCGGTAGATCACGCGCTCCTCTCCCCCGCGCAGCGTGGCGGCGACCGTGCGATCGGTCGTCGAGACGATGTCGGTGTGCACGGTCGAGTCGTTGAAGCCGAGCTCCTCCCAGCGCTCGGCGGAGACCTCGCTGGGGTCGCCGTCGTAGGCGTCCTGGTAGGAGCGCCCGAGCGCGATGTGCGTGTTGCCGAAGCGCCCGCCGACGTTCTCGTCATACAGCGTGTGCGCCATGAAGCGCGTGATCCGCGACAGGCGGCGGTCGGTCAGCGAGAACTCGCCGATCCGGTCGGCGCCCTCGGTCGCGATCATCTCGGTCAGCACCGGCTCGTTCTCCTCGGCACTGGCCTTGACGACGCGCCCGTCGACGAACTCCAGGCGGATGCCCCTGACGAGATTGCCGTAGCGGTACAGCGGCTGGTTGCAGTAGATCCAGCCTTCTGTGCCGCGCCAGTCGGGGCTCGTGAAGATCTCGAAGCTCGGGATGTTGCGCCCGCGCCCGCCGAGCCAGCGGCGCTGCTCGCCGAGCGAGACGTGCAGGTCGACGTCCTCGCCCTGCACGTGCACGCGCTCGATCTGCAGCGAATCGAGCCACTCGCGGCTGGCGCTGACGCGCTCGCCGATCTCGCGCCAGCGCGCGATCGGGTCCTCGGCGTCGAGGAAGCAGGCGTAGACGATCTGCTCCCAGTACTCCTCGAGGGTCATCTCGGCCTCGGCGGCCATCGCGGGCGTGCCGTACAGGCCGAGCGTCCAGCTGAAGCGTCCTGCGTTCTCCTTCTCGCCGCGCCAGTCGAGCAGCGGGCGCATGGCGGCGCCCTGGCGCATGATCTTGGCCGGATCGACGGAGTCGAGCGCGTGCGGGTCGGCCTCGGCGAGCACCGTCACCTGGTGATCCATCTGGTCGACCAGCCCGCGCATGTACTCGGCGCTGAAGTGGTCGAGCTGCTCGTCGCTCGCCAGCTCGTAGAAGTCGCGCGAGATGTTGGCCTGACGGTCGTCGTCGGGGCGGTAGGCGCTGAGCACGTGCCCGCCGGCGCGCCAGACGGCCTTGGCGAGCTCGACGTAGAGCGGCTTGGCGCTCTCCGGCGAGGCGATCCGCACAACCTCGCCGGGCTTCACACCCTCCCCGCCACCCAGCGCGAAGTCGACGAGTACCGAGGCGTAGCGCTCGATGATCTCCTGCGGCGGTACGTAGCTCACGCGGCTCGGAGCCAGTCGAGTGGAGGCTGGGGGTCTGCCGGTCTGCTCGCTCGCTCGCGCATTGTCGGATTAAACACGATGGTTCACATGGATAGTCTTCGCAGAGCATGTTGCCGACGATCACACTGCACGCAGTCCCGCCGTCGCACCCCTGCATGACGGTCGCGGCGGCGCTCGAGCTGAAGGGGCTCGCCTTCGAGCGGATCGACTTCCCGCACACCGAGCGCCTGGAACGGATGCAGGAGATCTACGGCGAGGGCAACTCGACCGTTCCGGGCGCCCTGATCGACGGTGAGCCCGTGCACGGCTCGCGCGCGATCCTCGCCCGCCTGGAGCAGCTCGCGCCGGAGCCGACGCTGTTTCCCTCCGAGCAGGTGCGCGAGGCCGAGCGCTGGGGCGACGAGCAACTGCAGGACCTCGGGCGCTGCCTGCCGTGGGGCGCGATGTACTTCCGCCCTGAGTCGATGGGCACGTTCGCCGGGCCGGGCGGAGAGCCGCTCGACGGCCCGGGCACCGACTTCGCGATCAAATTCGTGCGCGCCACGTGGCGCTATCACGGCATCACGGCGACCCGCCTGCACGACGACCTCGCCGGGCTGCCGGCGAAGGTCGAGCAGATCGAGCGGCTGGCCGGGAGCGGCGTGATCGGCGGCGAGCAGGCCAACGCCGCCGACCTGCAGATCGGCGCGACGATCCGGGTGCTGCTGCCGATCGCCGACCTGCGTCCATTGCTCGAGGGAACGGCCGGCGAGCGCATCGCGATGCGCTGGTTTGCGGAGTACCCGGGGGAAGTGCCGGCCGGCGCGTACCCGGCCGGCTGGGTTCCGACCGGGCCGTAGCGGGCACGGCCCGCTAGCTTTAGCGCGCCGATGAAGCGCCAGGTACTCGCATTCACGCGCGCGTCGGTCGCCGGGCGACCGGAGGTCGAGTTCTGCGTGGACCTGGCCGCGGGCGACGTGGTCGCCGATTGGCTGCTCGACAACCACCGCATCGACGAGCCGATCATGCACGCCTTCCTCGGGCTGGTGCAACCGGGCATGCGCGTGCTCGACCTCGGCTGCCACATCGGCACGTTCTCGCTGCCCGCGAGCGGGATCGGCGCACGGGTGATCGCCGTCGACGCCTCGCCCCAGCACGTCAACCTGATGCGCCACGCGGCGCGCCGCAACGGCTTCGACGAGCTCGGAGTCGTGCACGGCGCGATCTCCGCCTCGCGCGAGCCGATCGAGTTCATCGAGCTCAGCATCCACGGGCACATCCATCAGGGCGGCGAGGCGGGCACGGACACGATCACCGTGCCCTCGTTGAGCGTCGACGAGCTGGTGCAGGCGCGTGGCTGGGACGGCGTCGAGCTGATCAAGATGGACGTCGAGGGCAACGAGCTGAACGCCCTTCGCGGCATGCGGCGACTGCTTTCCCAGGATGCACGGCCCGCGATCGTGTTCGAGTGCAACGGCGGCATGCTGCCGCGCTACGGCGCCTCGATCTGCGCGCTGCGACAGACCCTCGCCGAACTCGGCTACGAGCTGTTCCTGATCGACCACCTGCGTCCGGGGGTGCTCGTGGAAGCGCTCGCCGACGGCGTGCAGCCGGAGTCCGCATCGGACTACCTCGCGCTCGCCTCGCGTCCCGCGGACCTCGACGAGCAGTGGCAGCTCGAGCCGCCGTTCACGCTCGAGCAGACGCTCGCACGGCTGCTGCACGCCTCCGCCGGCGAGGCCGAGGGGTATCGCTGCTACAGCGCCAACGTGCTCGCACACGGGCCGCGCTGGCTGCGCGAGCACCCACTCGCGAAGGCCGGCCTGGCGGCGCTCGAGCTCGACGTCAGCCCGGCTGTCCGGGCCGGCTGCAGCGAGGACGCCGGCTCACCAGCACTCGCGCATGCCGACACGCCCGAGCCCAGCTCGGCGATCCCGCCCGACGCGGTTGTCTGGGCGAGCGGATTGCACATCGAGGAGCCGATGCGGGAGCCCGACCTGCCGCCGGGCGTCGAGCGCGGCCCGCGGCCGGGCCGAGCGCTGCTCGAAGACCTCTACCTGCACGTGCACGCGGGCGAACTCTTGTCGGTGTGCGCCACGCCCGAGGAGGGAAGCCTGCTGCTGCACGCGCTCGCCGGGCTGTGCCGTCCGCGCGTCGGGGAACTGAATGTGGGCCGCCCCGCGGTCCTCGTCTCGGCGCTCGGCGACGGCATGGAGCAGGAGCTGACCGTGGCCGAGAACCTGAAGCTGTTCGCGGCCTTCCTCGGCTGCCACGTGCCCGAGGTGGCCGGCCGGCTGGGCGAGCTGGCCGAGCTGGCCGGCGCCGACGAGCAGCTCGGCACGACGCTGCGCGACACGCCGCCCGCGCTCGCCGCGCGCCTGGCGCTGACGATCGCGCTCGAGTGCGCCCATCCCCGCCTGCTGCTGATCGACCGTCTACCACCACTCGAGCACGAGCGCTTCTCCTCGTGGGCCGCCCGCCAGGCGGCCTCGCGCTGCGCCGGCGGCCTGGCGATCGTGCAGCTCACCGACGAGCCCGGCCAGGCCCTGCGCACGCCGGACCGCGCGATCTGGATCCACGAGCGCCGGCTGCGCGCCGGCGGGCACCCGCGCTCGCTGTTCGAGGCGGCCTGGCGCCGCCGCTTCGAGCCGGTCGCGCACGAGCGCTATCGCGCGGCGGGGCGCGGATCCGCGGCACGCGCGGCGGTACGGCTATGAGCGCGCTCGGGCGCCGGCGAGCGCAGACGATCGCGCTGTGCATGATCGTGCGCAACGAGGCGCACGTGCTCGAGCGCTGCCTGCGCTCGCTCGACGGCCTGATCGACTCGTGGTCGATCTGCGACACGGGCTCGACCGATGGCACGCCCGAGCTGGCGGCCTCGCTGCTGGGCCACCTGCCCGGCGAGCTGCACCATCGGCGCTGGGTCGACTTCGGCCACAACCGCAGCGAGCTGCTCGAGCTGTCGCGCGGCGCGGCCGACTACCTGCTGCTGCTCGACGCCGACATGACCGTGCGGCGCAGTGGCGAGCTGCCATGGCTGGATGCCGACGCCTACCTGCTGCGCGAGACGGGCTCACTCGACTTCGGCGTGATCCGGCTGGTGCGCGGCGACCGCCGCTGGTGGTACGAGGGCTCCACGCACGAGTACATCGCCACCGACGGCGAGCTTCGTCGCGACGAGCTGGGCGAGCTCGAGATCGAGCACCACGGCGACGGCTCGGCGCGCGCCGACAAGCTGCTGCGCGACGCCGGCCTGCTCAGGCGCGACATGCTGCGCGAGCCGGAGAACCCGCGCCCCGTCTTCTACCTGGCGCAGACCTATCGCGACCTCGACAGGCACGAGCTCGCCGCGAAGTACTACCGCCGGCGCGTGACGATGGGCGGCTGGGACGAGGAGGTCTTCTACGCCAACCTGCAGGAGGGGGCGCTGCGGATCCGCCATGACCACGCCGCCGGCGTGCCGATCCTGCTCGAGGCGTGGCAGCGGCGCCCGACCCGGGCCGAGCCGCTGTTCGAGCTGGCCCAAGCCTGCCGCCGGCGCGGCGAGTTCGCGCCGGCTCGCATGTTCGCCGAGCGCGGCCTGGAGATCCCCTACCCCGCCGACGTGCTGTTCATCCACCGCTGGGTCTACGACTACGGCCTGCTGATGGAGCGCGCCTTCGCCGCCGGCGGCCTCGGTGACGTCGAGCAGACGCGCGCCGACCTGCGCACGGTGCTCGACTACGCAGAGCTGCCGCAGCAGACGCGCCACTACGTCGAGCACTCCCTCGCGCAGCTCGGCGAGGCGCGCGACACGTTCGCCTCCGGCGCGCCGCACCGGGACGCCGCGAGCAGCGAGCTCGGATCCACTCGCGCGAACGGTGGGCTCGGCACCCGGTCCAGGCGCCGCATCACCGGCCCGGTCCGCTTGGCATCGCTGGCGCCGGACGTGCGTATCGGCGAGATCAAGCTCGACGTGAAGCCGGCCTGGCCGGCGTTCAACCCCAGCATCGCCGCCGACGGCGAGGACGGCTTCAGCATGATCGTGCGCACCGCCAACTACCAGATCGAGCGCGGCGTGCTGCACGCGGAGGGCGTCTTGCACAACATCAACTACCTCGTCTCGCTCGACGCAGGGCTCGGCGTTCGCGAGATCGAGCCGATCGTCGACCGGGCGGAGCGCCCGCCGGTGCACGACAGCCAGATCGCCGGCTATGAGGACTGCCGGCTGCTCGAGCTCGACGGACGCTGGTACGCGAGCGCGACCGCGTGCGACATGAACCCCGTCGATCGCCGCGAGATCGCGCTGCTCAGCTTCGACGGGGCGAGCATCGTCCGCGCGCAGCCGCTCGCCGGTCCGGACCCGAGCCGCCACGAGAAGAACTGGATGCCGTTCGTACTCGACGGCGAGCTGCACTTCCTCTACAGCTGCTCCCCGGCGATCGTGCTGCGCTGCGACGTGCGCACGGGGGCGATGACGCGCGTGGCCGAGAGTGAGGCGCCGGCCGGCGAGGGCTTCCGTGGAGGCTCGCAGGGCGTGCGCGTCGCCGACGGGTACCTGTTCGTGATCCACGAGACCGTGCGCGAGGAGCACGCGCTGCGCTACCTGCACCGCCTCGTTCTGCTCGACGACGAATTGCGACTGGCCGCGCTCACGCCGCAGTTCACGTTCGCGGCCGACCGCGTCGAGTTCTGCGCCGGCATGGCCGTGCGCGGCGGCGATCTGGTGCTGAGCTTCGGCGTCAGCGACGCCGCCGCCGGGCTCGCCGTGCTCTCGCTCGAGCACGCGCTCGGGCTGCTGGCGCCCGCCGGCTCGCTGCAAAGTGCGCTGTGAGCGCGATCACGCGCACTCCCGGCCGCGCCCCGTGATAGCTTCCCGCGCGATTTGACCCGGGCGACGGGTGCCGTACAGGCGATGGACCGGTCTTTGGGCCATGGACGGCGAGGCACGAGACAGGGCGAGGCACGCGAATGGACGATCCCGAGGGTCGAATCGAGCAGCCGGAGAGCAGCAGCCCCGGCTCGGACGAGCGTCGTTATACGAGGCGTCAGGCCGTAGCGTCGGGCGCCGCGTTCGGCGCAGCCGTCGTGTGGACCTCACAGTTCCCGTTCGCCGATGCGGCGATCGGCCAGGTCATCAACACGACCACGCTCGGACCGACCGGCACGACGGGTCCGACCGGCCCCGAAAAAAAAGAAGAGGGCACGGGCTCGACCGGATCCACCGGCTCGACTTCATCGACCGGCACGACATCGACCGGATCGACTGGCTCGACCGGCCCTGGTGCGACGAGCACGCCGCCGTTCCGCTTCCCACAGCTAAGCATCGCCGGCGACGGCGAGATGGCGCTGAGCGTCCACTTCCCGGCGGCCGGCGACTTCGAATTCCTCGCGACCAACGGGAACAACCTCTCGCGCATCGCCGCGGCGCTGACGCCCGGTCGCGGCCGCTCGGCCTTCGCCCGCGCGCATGCGCATGCGACGAAAGCGGGGGTGGTGCGCGTGAAGGCCAAGCCGACGCAGAAGGGCGCGGCGCTCCTGCGGCGCAGGCGCCGCGCGGGACGGGCCACGCCGCTGCGCGCCTACGCGCGCTTCACGCCGACGCACGGCCAGGCAACGACGCTGTTCCGGCCGGTCACGATCAAGGCCAAGCACAGGCACAAGCACAAGTAGCCCGCAACGCCCTCGAGCGGCGAGCGTGCGGCTTCAGAGCGCCGAGATCGGCTCGCCGGTCGCCCAGTAGTGCTCGGGGAACGCCTCGGGCAGCCGCTGCAAGTCGGCTTGGGAGAGCCGTGCGAGCTCGTAGTAGTTGCCGAGCGCCCTCGTCGAGTGGGTGCCGTAGAGCACGTCGAGGCACAGGTGCGAGCAGTCCCAGGCTCCGTCGTCGATCGTGCGGTGCCCGACGCCGAACTCGGCCAGAGCGGCCATGTAGCGCTCACGGTCGAGCACGCCATCGGCGCCGTGGCCGCGATCGAGCCTGACCGACGCATCGCCCCGATGGCGCTCGCCGTCTTTGATCGCCAGCATGCGCCTGCTGAAGAAGATGCGCGCGCCGCTCCATTCCAGCCGTATCCCCAGATTCGAGTCCTCCCCGCCGATCGGGTCGCACAGCTCGTCGAAGCCGCCCAGCTCGAGCAGCCGCTCGCGCGGGGCGCCGAGGCCGCAGCCGAACAGCTGGCCGCCGACGATCTGCACGAGCCCCTCCTCATCACCCGACTGCCAGCGCGAGTCGATCGCGGCTGCGCCGGCACGGGGCCCGTCGTCGCCGAGCACGCGGCCGTCCTCGACGAGCATGTTGACGCGGTTTTCGTAGGCCCCGCCGACGACGTAGCCGTGCGCCGCCGCGGTGAGCACCTCCTGCCACCAGCCGTCCGCCAGCACGCAGCAGTCGTCGACGAACGCGACGTAGGGAGCGCTCGCGTAGACGATCCCAGTGTTGCGCGCGCTCGAGATCGCGCTGTAGGCGCGCTGCGTGAGACGGTGCCGGCCGTTGTAGGGGGTCGGCTTGGGTGCGACGTGACGCAGCGCGAAACGGCCGTCGACGATCCGTGCGAACTCGCCGGCGCGCTCCGGCGAGCGCCGGCCGTCGACGACGATCACCTCGACCGCGCCCGCGTCCTCGCCCGCCTCTGCGAGTTGGTTGGCGAGGCTGTCGGCGAACCAGGCGAAGCGCGGTTGCGCGCGGTCGGTGATGTAGACGACGCTCGCCGAGCTCACGGCTGCGCATGATCGCGCGTCAGGCGGGCAGACGCTATGTTGCCGCGTGCATGGACCTCACGGGAACGCGCGTGCTCGTCACCGGCGGCGCCGGGTTCCTGGGCGAGCCGGTGTGCACGCGGCTGCGCAGCCGTGGGGCGCAGGTGACGGCTCCGCGCAGGCGGGAGTTCGACCTGACCGACGCCGCGGCCGTCGAGCGGCTGTTCGCCGAGGCGCGGCCGGAGCTCGTCGTGCACCTCGCGGCCGAGGTCGGCGGCATCGGCGCCAACCAGGCCGAACCGGGGCGCTTCATCTACGCGAACCTGAGCATGGGCCTGCACGTGATCGAGGCGGCGCGCCTGGCCGGGGTGCGGAAGTTCGTGCAGGTCGGAACGGTCTGCTCCTATCCCAAGCTGACGCCGGTGCCGTTCTCCGAGGATCGGCTGTGGGACGGCTACCCGGAGGAGACCAACGCGCCGTACGGCATCGCCAAGCGCGCGCTGCTGGTGATGCTCGACGCCTACCGCGAGCAGTACGGGCTGCGGAGCATCTTCCTGATGCCGGTCAACCTGTACGGGCCGCGCGATGACTTCGACCCGCAGCGCAGCCACGTGATCCCCGCGCTGATCCGCCGTTGCGAGAGCGCGCGCGAGGCGGGCGAGCGGGGCATCGTGTGCTGGGGCTCGGGCACGGCGACGCGCGAGTTCCTGCACGTCGAGGACTGCGCACGGGCGATCGTGCTCGCCTGCGAGCGCTGCGAGGATGCGCGACCGATCAACCTCGGGTCGGGCCAGGAGATCTCCGTGTTCGAGCTGGCCGCGACGATCGCGCGGCTGACCGGCTTCACGGGCGAGATCGAGTGGGACTCCTCGCAGCCCGACGGGCAGCCGCGCCGTCGGGTGGACGCCACCCGCGCGCGCGAGTCGTTCGGCTTCGAAGCCTCGATCGGCCTGCAGGACGGGCTGCGCACGACGATCGACTGGTATCGAGAGCTCCAGCTCGCCCGCTCGCACAGGTCTCCGCTCACCGGCGCCGGCGCAGCGGCCGGGCACGATGCCCGGGCGCTTTCGGCTCAGTCCTCGGGAGCGGCAAGCGCGAGCCACTCGGGCGGGCAGACGTCCTGAGCGGGCAGCCCGTTGACCCAGTGCTCGGGCCGGATCACACGCTTCTCGGGGTTCTCGTTCAGCCATGCCGCCCACCAGCCGAACGAGGAGTTGCCGATGATGTTGTGGCGGCAGAGGCTGAGCACGAACAGGTCGATGTAGTCGGGCTCGCCTTCGAGCACGACCACGTTCCGCATCGCGGCCGGGATGCTCGCGCGGGCGTACTCGAGGTTGTCGCTGCTCAGCACGAACGTCGTCGTCGCGGGGAAGTGGGCGGCGGCGAGCTGCAGGTAGCGCGCTCCGTACTGGGGATAGGTTTCGGCGTCTTCGTCGCGGTAGTAGCGCAGCTGCACGCCGACCGTCTCGGACCGGTCGAGCAGCTCGCCGTACGCACCGCGGATGTGCGCCGCGTCGGCCGGGGTCGGCTTGAACAGGCCCCTGATGCGCGCGCGGTGATGGGCGAAGTAGCGCTCTGACTGGAAGTAGCCGACGAGGCGCTGGTTCGGCCGGTACTCGATCGGCGCGTAGGCATAGCTCGGCTCGCGCCAGTCGACCCACTCGCCGACATCCGGGGCGACATTGCAGCGAAACAGCACGTGGCGGTACTGCGGCGAGGCGGGGTCGAGCTGCGGGAACACCGGCTCCGCGCCGTTGTCCCACGCCGCGGCGCTCGCGGCGGCGATCTGGAAGAGGTTGTTGCCGAGACGGCCGAGCAGCTGCGCGCTCACGTACGGTCCGAGCCGCGGCCAGTCCTCCGCAGGACGCCCCCAGAGGGCGCGGTAGCGCGCCGGGTGGCGCTCGCGGATGAACTCGGCGATCGTCTCGTCGCGCTCCTCGGAGAAGGCCTCGTAGTGCTCCCACAGCAGGGCCTCCTGCTCGAGCACGACGCGACCGCCGCCGCCGAGCCTGACCGAGCGGAAGGAGCTCTCGTCGCGCAGCGGATAGTGGTTGAGCCGGATCAGGCTCGCGTGGTGCTTGCCGTCGAGCTCGGGCTGATTCTCGCCCGGCGGTATCGGCTGCCCGTCGCCGTCGCAGTACACGCGGCCGGGCTTCAGCACGGCGTGGTGGGCGTACCAGAGATCCTCGGCGCGGACGTGCTCGGGCCTGACGATGCTCTTGCCGACCGAGTTGCGCGGGTGCAGGGCTTCGGCGCATGCCGTGAGGCTGAACAGCGTCGGGCCCCCGCGCTCGAGGTGCACGCCGCCTGTGCCGAAGTTGCGCCAGTTGACGTAGACGGCGGATGCCTCCCAGAAGTGCCGCTCCAGGCAGCTCACGACGGTGTCGTCCTTCACCGGCAGCAGGTACTCGTCGACGTCGATCAGCGCGAGCCAGCGGGCGCGGCCGCAGGCCCGCCGCACGGCGTCGCGTTGCGCTTCGACCTGCCGGCGCATGTAGTCGTTGCGGCTGGGAACCGGCCAGTCGATCACCTCGACCAGGCCGCTGTCGAGGTGGGATGCGAGCACCTCCCGCCAGCCGTCGCTGCTCGCGTCGTCGTAGAGCCAGAAGCGCTCGACGCCGACCATCCGGTGGTACTCGACCCACTCCTCCAGGTAGCGCGCCTCGTTGCGGAACAGGGCGGCGACGGCGAGCTGGTGGCGAGCGCGGCGGCGCTCGTGGCTCTCCCACACGAACGGCTCGTCGTAGGAGACGCGGTGGGTCGCGGCGAGCTGCTCGCGGATCGCCTCGCGCCGGGCTGCGGCGTCGGGCACGAGGTCGTGGAACTGCACCTGGATGTTGGCGAAGCGCTCGGCGAGGCCCTCGCGCAGCAGGTGTTCGAGGATCTCGTACTCGCAGCCCTCGACGTTGAGCTTGAGCAGGTCGACGTAGCCGAGCTCGAGCGTCTCGAGCACCCGCGTGAGGCTCCTGATCTCGATCTGCTCGGTCTCCGCGCTCGTGCTCGCCCCGCCCGCGCTCGAGTCGCCTTCGCTCGACTCGCCGGCGATGGGCGACCGATCCGCGGTGAAGATGCTCGAGCCGTCGCCGTTGACGGCAATCCGCTCGGTCCGGTCGCTGGCGCCGATGCCGAAGTCGAAGACCTGGACCTTGGGGCCGGCGAGCGCGCTGACCGTCTCGTAGTGGCGGCGGATCGGCTCGAAGGCGAGCACGTGGCAGCCGTAGCGCCTGCTGATCTCCCGCGTGAACGTGCCCTCGTAGGCGCCGACGTCGAGCACGACACTCGTGGGGTCCAGCTCGTATACGTAGCGTTGATGCTCGGAGAACGTCATTGCCCGACCTCGCGCGTGCGGCTCGCCCGACTTCCGTGCGGAACACTAGTCGGGACGGACATGAGCGCGCGCGACTCGACAGGACGGGCGAATCGATGACGGACAGGGCGATCCGCGCGACGCTCGGCGGACGCGTCCAGGGCGTCGGCTTTCGCGAGTCGACCCGCCGGCGGGCGCTCCAGCTCGGCCTGCTCGGGTGGGTTCGCAACGAAGACGACGGAACGGTCGCCGTCCATGCCGAGGGCGAGGCGGATGCCGTCGATCAGCTGCTCGCCTTTCTGCGCAAGGGACCGCGTGGTGCGGCCGTCGAGGACGTGGAGGTCGAGGACGTTCGCGTCGAGGGGCACGAGCAGTTCGCGATCCGCGGCGTCGGCGCGGGCATGTTCGTCGTGCAGGAGCATCAGGCGAGCACCCACCACTTCGACCTGCGGCTGGAGGTCGACGGGGCGATGCGCTCGTGGGCGGTGCCGAAGGGGCCTTCGATGGATCCGGCCGTGAAGCGCCTGGCGGTGCAGGTCGAGGATCACTCGCTCGCGCACAACGAGTTCGAGGGACCGACCGAGCACGGCGGCGTGATCGTCTGGGATCGCGGCAGCTACGAGCAGGGCGGACGCGTGGCCTGGCCGGAGGCGCTCGAGCGCGGTCACGCCGTGTTCGTGCTGCACGGGGAGAAGCTGCGCGGGGGATTTGCGCTGCAGCGCACGCGGGGCAACGGCGAGAAGTCGCAGTGGCTGCTGCTCAAGCGCAAGGACGATCAGGCGCTCCCCGGCTCAGATGTCGTCGGCACCCATCCGCAATCGGCGGCCAGTGGCAAGACGCTCGGCGAGGTGTTCGGCGGTTAGACGCGCGCCGGGCGAGGCCCAGCTCGGCGCTCAGCCGCCCAGGCGCTCGAGCACGCGCAGCAGCGCCGCGAGATCCTTGGCGGGCACCTCGCGCAGCGCGGCCGGCGGCTCGTCGAGGATCGCCTCGGCGCGTGCCGCGGCTGCGCGGCCGGCAGCGTTCAGCTGCACGAGCTTCGCTCGCCGGTCCTCGGGATGGGGCTTGCGCCGCACCAGGCCGCGCTTTTCCAGGTCGTCGACCATCAACGTGACATAAGGCGGGTCGGCAGTCAGCCATTCGGCGAGCTCGCGCTGCGTGTGCGGCTCGGCGGCCAGCCGTCGCAGCGTGAGCACGCGCGCCCAGCTCAGGCCGAGCGCCTCGGAGACGGCGAGCTTGCGGTCGTGGTCGTGCACGAGGTCTGACATCGCGCGCCACGCGCACCCGGCGAGATCGCTGTCCGTGCCGCTCATCAAGCCTCCTGCGGCGCCTCGCGCAGCCGCTCCGCAGTCCGCTCGGCGCTGGCATGGGCCGCCGGCGTGCTCGCCGCCAGGCCGAGCGCCACGATTCCGGCGCCGAGGGCAACGATCAGCCACCACGCCGGATGGCTGGCCATCGCAAGATGGTCGTGGAGCGAGCCGTCGACCCCCGCCGTGGCGATCGCGCCGAGCACGGCGACGCCCAGTGTCAGGCCGACCTGGCGGCTGGTCGTGGCGACGGCGGCCGCCACGCCGGCCTGGCTCGGCGGCATGCCCGAGACGGCGGTGTTCGTGATCGGCGGGTTCACGGCGCCGAAGCCGAGGCCGAAGACGCCGTACGCGGCGAGCACCCACAAGAGGGACGAGTGTGCGCCGAGCGAGACGAGCATCAGGCTGCCGGCGCCGATCCCGAGGCCGCCGAGGACGAGCGGCCCGCGCACCCCGCGCGTGCCGACGATGTGGCCGGAGATCGGGCTGACGAGCACGGTCATCGCCGCCAGCGGCAGCGTGCACAGGCCGGCGCTGAGCGGCGAGAGGCCGCGGACTTCCTGCAGGTAGAGCGTGTTGAGGAAGAGGAACCCACCGAACGCCGCGAACGCGGCGATCGCGATGATCGCGGCCGCTGAGAACGGCCGGCTGGCGAAGAAGCGCGGCTCGATCAACGGGTCCACCCTGCGCAGCTCGTAGCGCACGAGCGTCACGAGCGAGACGCCTGCGGTGATGGCGAGCGCGAGGATCCCCGGCGAGCCCCAGCCCAGATTTGGGCCCTCGATGATCGCCGAGGTCAGGCTCGCGAGCATCACGATCACGAGCACCTGGCCGACCGGATCGGGGCGGCGTGCGCGAGGCGCACGCGACTCCGGCACGAAGCGCGCCGTCAGCGCGATCGCGGCCAAGCCGATCGGGATGTTCACGAGGAACACGGCCCGCCAGCTCAGCCCGACGAGCACGCCGCCGAGAACGGGCCCGAGCGCCATGCTGATGCCGACGACGGCACCCCAGATCCCGATCGCCTGCGCGCGCTCGCGCGGGTCCTCGAACGTGTTGCGGATGATCGACATCGCGACCGGGTTGAGCATCGCCCCGGCGGCGCCCTGCAGCACGCGGAAGCCGATCAGCCACTCGATTCCGGGCGCGAGGCTGCAGGCCAGCGAGGCGAGCGTGAACATCGCCAGACCGAACTTGAACACGCGCGCGCGGCCGAGACGATCGGCGGTCGAGCCGCCCAGCATCAGCAGGCTCGCGAGCACGACCGTGTAGGCGGCCGTCGTCCACTGCAGCGCCGAGACCGAAGCGCCGAGGTCGCGCCGGATCGAGGGCAGCGCAACGTTGACGATCGTCGTGTCCATGCCCACGATCAGCAGGCTCATGCAGCAGATCGCGAGGACCAGGCGGGGTCGCGTGCGTGTTACCGGGCTCGCCGCAGAGCCTGTGGTCGTGATGGCCATATAACTGTTATATCCGTATAACGATATGGCCCGGCCGTTGATTTATCTATGTTTCGAGATAGATCCTTATAGAGCCTCCCGCGGGCTACGCGTCGTCAAGGCTGGAGAGCGGATATTGCCGTCGTAGATATCCGCCGAACAGCGGCACCGTGAAGTCGATCTGCCCTCGCCGAGGACTGAAGACGAGGTCCTTGCGCAGCAGAGCGTCGCGCACAACCGATGCGCCGGCGCTGCCTTTGTATCCGGCCCGTGCAGCAACTTCGGCCGTCCGAACCGGTCCATCCCCAGCCTCGGCCATCGCGGCGAGGTAGCGTTGCTCGGCGTCCGAGGCCATCTCGAATCGATCCTTGAAGAAGCGGCGATCGAGTGCCTCATCGATCAGTGCCCGGGCGCCTTCCACGTCCCCGGCGCTGATCGGGGAACGCTCCACCTCGTTCCACAGCACCCGTCCGTACTCCTGGATGAAGTGCGGATACCCGGCCGACGCTTGCACGATCAGCTCGACCGCCTCGGGCTCATACCTGACGTCATGCTGCCCGGCCGGCGCCACGAGCGCGGTTCGTGCCTCGGCCTCCGACAGACGATCGAGCTCGTGGTAGGCGAACATGCGCTCGGCATACGGCTTGGCCGTGCGAAGAAGGCGCGGCAGCGGCGGCAGCCCCGCTCCCACCAAGGCCACTGGCAAACCCCGCTGGCCGACTCGGTTCATCGCCATGCAAACCGCTGCCAGCGCGGTCTCGCTGAGCCCCTGCATCTCGTCGAGGAAGAACACCGCACCCGTGCCGCCGCTCTTGGCTACCTGACCGACCTCCAGCAGCAAGATGGCCAGGTCGCGCTCGGGGTCGCCGCTATCCGCCGTGCCGGCCGCGGCCTCAACGTCGATCCTCGCGCTGAAGCCGCCGGGGATTCCTATGGAGAAAGCCTTCAACACGCCGAATGCTTTGCTCGCGCGCCTTTGCATCCGGTCGCGGAGGCTCATCGACAGCAGCAGTTGATACGCGAGCTCGGCGAACGTCTGGCGAAAGTCCCCGGAGCCCACCTCCTCCACGTCGTTGCAAACCCAGCCACTCTCTCGGGCGAGGGTCTCGAACTCGAGAAGCAGCACGGTCTTTCCGACGCCACGAAGACCCGAATAGACCAGGCTTCGCTCCGGACGACCGTCCGCCAAGCGCTGGAGTAGCACCCCGAAGGCCTCGAGATCTGGGTCTCGGCCCGCAAGCTTGAGCGGTTGCACGCCGGATCCCGGCGTATAGGGATTTAGACGTTGATCCATTTCTATCTACAAATACAAAGAAAAGCAGATAGACCAGCCGCAACCGACCCCGACGCTTTTCGTCGGGGTCGGTTGCGCTAACAGGCTCGCGACCGCAGTCGCGACGAACGCTCAGGCGCTCGCTACAGCCAGCTGCTCGTCGCTGTAGCTCTCGCCGCGCTCGGCCTTCTCGACCAGCGAGGCGGGCGGCTCGAAGCGCTCGCCGTAGGAGGCCGCCAGCTCGCGCGCGCGGGCGACGAATCCAGCGACGCCGCCGTCGTAGCCGTTGACGTACTGCAGCACGCCGCCCGTCCAGCCGGGGAAGCCGATGCCGAGGATCGAGCCGATGTTGGCGTCGGCGACGGACTCGATCACGCCCTCGTCGAGGCACTTGACGGACTCGAGCGACTCAGCGAACAACATTCTCTCCTCGAGGTCCTTCAGCGAGATCGAAGCCGGATCGTCGGTCTCCGGGAACATCTCTTTGAGACCCTTCCACAGACCCGTCCGCTTGCCCTCGGCGTAGTCGTAGTAGCCGGCGCCGGCGAGCCTGCCGCCGCGGCCGGCCGCGAGCATCTTGTCGACGACTGCGAAGGCGGGACGATCTTCGAACACGCCGCCTTCGGCCTCGATCGCCGCCCGTGTGGCGTCGCGGATCTTCCTGGCGAGGTTGAGGTTGAGCTCGTCGCTCAGCTGCAGCACCGGAGCCGGGTAGCCCGCCTGGTTCGACGCCTGCTCGATCGATGCAGCCGGCACGCCCTCGAGCAGCATCGCCACACCCTCGTTGATGAACGTGCCGATCACGCGGCTCGTGAAGAAGCCGCGGCTGTCGTTGACGACGATCGGCGTCTTCTTGATCTGCTTGGCCACGTCGAGCGCCCGGTAGAGCGTCTCCTCGCTGGTCTTCTCGCCCTTGATGATCTCCAGCAGCGGCATCTTGTCGACGGGGCTGAAGAAGTGCAGGCCGATGAATTCGTCGGGCCTCGAGACGCCCTCAGCGAGCTCGGTGATCGGCAGCGTCGAGGTGTTCGAGCCGAGCAGCGCGCCCTCGGCGAGGTGCGGCTCGATCTCGGCGAAGACCTGCGCCTTGACGGCCGGGTCCTCGAAGACGGCCTCGATCACGAGGTCCGCGCCCGCCGCCGCGGCCGGGTCGTCGGTCGGCGTGATCCGGGCGAGCAGCGCGTCGGCCTTCTCCTGCGTGGAGCGCCCGCGCGAGATCGCCTTCTCGAGCAGCCCCTGCGAGTAGGCCTTGCCCTGCTCGGCCGCCTCCAGCGAGACGTCCTTGAGCACGACCTCGATGCCCGCTTTCGCACAGACATAGGAGATCGCGGCGCCCATCATGCCGGCGCCGAGCACGACCACCTTCGTCGCCTTGAACGGCTCGATGCCCTCAGGCCGGTTGCGGTCGCCGTTGACCTGCTGCAGGTCGAAGAAGAACGCCTGGATCATGTTCTTGGAGATCTGCCCGGTGAGCAGGTCGACGAAGTAGCGACCCTCGATCTCGATCGCCGTGTCGAAGTCGACCTGGGCGCCCTCGACGGCCGCGGCCATGATGTGGTGCGGGGCCGGGTAGTTGGCGCCCTTCAGCTGCTTGCGCAGGTTCGCCGGGAAGGCCGGCAGGTTCTGCGCGAGCTTCGGGTTCGACGGCGTGCCGCCGGGGATCTTGTAGCCCTTGACGTCCCACGGCTGGACCGTCGGCTGATCGCTCGACTGGGCTTTGATCCACGCCTTGGCCGCAGGCACGAGCTCCTCCTGGGAGGCGACGACCTCGTCGAGGATGCCCGCCTCCTTCGCCTGCGCCGGGCGCAGGCGCTGGCCCTGCATCAAGAGCTTCATCAGCGCGTCGACGATGCCGAGCATGCGCACCGTGCGCACGACGCCGCCGGCGCCGGGCAGCAGGCCGAGCTGGACCTCGGGGAAGCCGAGCTGCACGCTGGGGTCGTCGACGGCGATGCGGTGGTGCGTGGCCAGGCAGATCTCCAGGCCCCCGCCGAGCGCGGCCCCGTTGATCGCCGCCACGACGGGCTTGCCGAGCGTCTCCAGGCGGCGCAGCTGGGCCTTGCCGGCGCGGATCATCTCGGCGAGCTGCGGCGCGTCGTCCTTCGTCGCCGTCTTCAGGTCGTTGAGGTCGCCGCCCGCGAAGAAGGTCTTCTTCGCCGAGGTGATCACCACGCCCGTGATCTCGTCCTTCTCGGCCTCGAGGCGATCGATCGTCGCCGCCATCGATTCCGCGTAGGCGCGGTTCATCGTGTTGGCCGACTGGTTGGGGTCGTCGAGCGTCAAGACGACGATGCCGTCCCCGTCCTTCTCCCAGCGAATCGTTGTGCTCTCAGCCATGTCTAGATCGCCTCCACGACGGTCGCGATTCCCATGCCGCCGCCGACGCACAGCGTGGCCAGGCCGTAGCGGCCGCCGGTGCGGTGCAGCTCCTCGATCAGCGTGCCGAGGATCATGCCCCCGGTCGCTCCCAGCGGGTGACCCATCGCGATCGCGCCGCCGTTGACGTTGACCTTCTCCATGTCCAGGCCCATGTCGCGCACGAAGCGCAGCACGACCGCCGCGAAGGCCTCGTTGATCTCGATCAGGTCGAGGTCCTCGACCGACAGGCCCGCCTTCGCCAGCGCCTTCTTGCTGGCCGGCGCCGGGCCGGTGAGCATGATCGTCGGGTCCGCGCCCGACAGGGCCGTCGCGAGGATCCGCGCCTTCGGCTTCATTCCCAGCTCGTCGCCCGTCTGCTCGTTGCCGATCGTCAACAGCGAGGCGCCGTCGACGATCCCCGAAGAGTTGCCCGGCGTGTGGACGTGCTCGATCTTCTCGACCCAGTGGTACTTCTGCAGCGCGACCGCGTCGAAGCCGCCCATCTCGCCCATCGCGGCGAACGACGGCTTCAGGCCGCCGAGCGTCTCAGGCGTCGTGCCCGGGCGGATGAACTCGTCGTGGTCGAGCACGACGTTCTCGTTGATGTCCTTGACCGGGATCACCGTGCTTGCGAAACGACCGTCCTGCTGGGCGTTCCAGGCGCGCTCCTGCGAGCGGGCGGCGTACGTGTCGACGTCGTCGCGGCTGAACTCCTCGATCGTCGCGATCAGGTCGGCGCTGACGCCCTGCGGCACGAAGGACGTGTCGTAGTTGGTCTCCGGGTCCATCGCCCAGGCGCCGCCGTCGGAGCCCATCGGCACGCGCGACATCGACTCGACACCGCCGGCGAAGACGAGGTCCTCCCAGCCGGAGGCGACCTTCTGCGCGGCGATGTTGACGGCCTCGAGGCCAGACGCGCAGAAGCGGTTGACCTGCAGGCCGGCGACCGTGTCGGGCAGGCCGGCCTTGATCGCGGCCGTCTTGGCGATGTCGGCGCCCTGGTCGCCGACCGGCGAGACGCAGCCGAGCACGACGTCGTCGACGCGCGAGGGGTCGAGTTTCTCGTTGCGCACGAGCGTCTCGTGCATCAGGCCGACCACCAGGTCGACCGGCTTGGTGCCGTGCAGCGAGCCGTTGAACTTGCCCTTGCCGCGCGGCGTGCGAATCGCATCGAAGACCAGTGCGTCGGTCGCTGACATCGGTGAATCCTCCTGTGTCGTCGTCGAACCTCAGGCTGGGCGCGCGGGTCCGGATCAAATCGGTGAAGCTCGGCGCGGACGCTAGCAGTGCGCGAGCGCCTGGTGCCCGTCGAGCGACGACTCGACCGCCAGACGCTCGCGATCACGAGAAGGCTGTTCCCCGCGGTCGCCGAGCAGCCCGACTTCGACCGGCTGATCGAGCTGGCCATCTCGACGATCCGCGGGCAGGCGCTGCTCGACACGCTGCACCCCGGCGACAGCCGCAACCGCAAGCAGTGGGGCTACAGCCGGGCTCGGCTTGTGGAGCTGTTCGAGGGGGCGCTGTGACCGAGACCCCCTGAGGATGACAATCGTCTGTTCCGCCTAGTGCCGATATCTTGTCGGCTTAGCGCCGGAATGCTATCTTCGAATCATGACTCTCGCCTATGCTGAAGAGGCGATTCACGTCCACGACACCGGTCATCTGTCCGACCGTGAGATCGCGCGAGCGACCGGCGCGGCCCCAAGCACGGTGCGCGAATGGCTCGCGCGCAGGAGCGCGCCAAGCGGAGTGCGCGCAGAGCGACTAGCCGAGCTCTCGTCGTTGGTCGAACGTCTCGCGCGAGTTATCCGCCCTACCTACATTCCCGTCTGGCTTAGCAAGCCGATTCCCGCGCTCGACGACGACAAGCCAATCGACCGCATCGCGAAAGGCGACTATCGCGCGGTGGCGCGCCTGATCTCAGGCATCGAGGACCCAGGCGCAAGCTGACGTGCCGCAGCGCGGCACGCCCGGCCGGCAAGATCCTCTGCCTGTTCCGAGACCAGCACGACGTGGGCGGTGCCAAGCCAAGTCCTCCCCCGCGCCAGATCCTCGAGCCGCCCCCGCCTCCCACGGGGCTGGTGACCTGATCTGGCTCCGGCTCATCATTCGGGAGCACCTCGCCGCCCTCAGACTGGCTGCTGAGGAGCCAGCGGCACGGCCTCGGCGTAGATGCGATCGCGCAAGTACGGGCTGACGCCGCCATCGCTGAGCACATCCACATTGGCGCCGAACATATCTTCCAACTCCTGCTCCAAGGCAACGAGATCGAGCAGGCTGCGGCCACGTTCCATGTCCACGAGCAGATCGATGTCGCCGCTCACCGTCTCGCCTCTGGCGATCGAGCCGAACACGCGGACGTTGCCCGCTCCGTGCTTGGCGGCGCATCCAAGTATCTCGTCGCGCCGCTGGCGCAGAAGTTCGATGCCCATCGCTGACAACGCGCTATGCACCGGCGACCAGCATCGACGCTCCCGCGTAGACATGCGCTTTCGTGTCCTTTACGGCCTTGCCGACCAGCTTCGGCTCACGGCCGACCGGCGCGATGTCGATCGCGAACTCGAGTCCAGTGGCGGCCGAGATCTTGACCAGCGTCTCGATCTGCGGGTTCTTTTCGCCCGACTCCAGCTCGACGACGCGCGGTTGGCTCACGCCCAGCCGCTCAGCAAGCTCACGCTGCGAGAGCTCGTGATCCGCTCGATAGCCGATCAGCTGGACCGCAACCATGCGCGCCAGGGCAAGTCGCTCCCATTCAGCGGCGAACTCGGGGTCTGCTGCGAGGTGCTCGGCCAGCACCTCCTCATGTGTCTTGAAGCTCCTCGGCCACGTGCTCAGTGTCTCTGCCATCGCGATCATCATGATAGGTCCTAACTTATCGGGCATCAAGCGGGCCCACGGCCCACCTTGCGTCTTGCGAGAGCCGTGATCAGACCCCGGTCGGGCCTGATCACGACCGTCGTCTCCCCCACGCGCCGGCGCGACCTACGGGGCGAGGCTGAACGGCGGGTAGCGATCGGTCACCATCACGTGGGCGTAGGCGATCACGCGGTTGGTCCAGCGGCCGACGCCGACGAGGAAGTCGAACATCCCGCGCGGGAAGCGACCGGTGAAGAGGATCGCGAACCAGGCGGCGATCACGACGAAGAACGCGGCGATGTAGAGGAAGAACAGCACCACGTAGTGCGGGATCGCCAGCAGCCACTTGACCAGCGGCATCCAGCGGTTGAGCTCGTTGGGCACGTCGGGATAGGGGAAATCGAGATGGACCGCCTGGTGCTCATCGGTGGAGGGATAGGTGTCGTCCATCAGCGAGAGGTAGACGCCGACGCGGGCTGAAAAGCGCATCAGTTCGATGTTCCAGTCAAACCACCAGCGCGGGTACTTCTGCCGGAACAGGATCAGCAGCAGCGTCGGCAGCACGACCAGACCGACGGCGCCGGCGAACTTCTCGCTGCTGCCCGACGCATAGCCGCCGCCCTCGAGCAGGGAGAGCACGATCGCGATCGGGATCACCATCACCAGGCGAAAGAAGCTCGTCATGCGGTTGAGCGGCCTGTCGGGATAGTCGACCGAGTACTGGACGGGATACGGCGCGTCGGGGTTCATGCGAAGCCTTTCCTTGAGGTGTACGGCGTACACTCGTGCTGGGCACTATAGGTGTACGGTGTACACTTGTCAAGGCCGATGACGAAACGGAAGATCGCAACCCGAGAACCGCTGAGCCGTGCTCGCGTGCTGCAGGCCGGTGTTGCCCTCGCCGACGAGGCCGGGCTCGAAGCGTTCAGCATGCGCGCGCTGGCACAGGAGCTCGGCGTCGTGCCGATGGCGCTCTACAAGCACGTCGCGAACAAGGACGAGCTGCTCGACGGGATGGTCGACATCGTCTTCGGCGAGATCGAGCTCCCCCCTCTGACCTCGATTGGAGGTCTGCAATGCGCAGCCGCGCGAGCTCGACGCGCGAGGCGCTGAAGCGGCACAGCTGGGCGATCGGGATGATGGAGTCGCGGCGGCCTGGGCCTGCGAACCTGCGAAACCACAACGCGGTGATGGGCTGCCTGCGCGAGGCGGGCTTCTCGTTCGAGCGGGCAATCCACGCCTACTCGGTCCAGGACGCCTACATCTACGGCTTCGCCCTACAGGAACGCGACACGGGGTTCGAGACGCCCGACAGCGCCGGGGAAGCCGCGCAGAGACGGGCGGACGCAAACGGCGCGCTCGAGCAGTACCCGTACCTCGCCGAGATCGTCACGAAGCTGCCCGAGTCCGGGTACGACAACGCCGTCGAGTTCGCGTGGGGGCTCGATCTGATCCTCGACGGCCTCGAGCGGCTTCGTCACGACTGAGCGGGTACGAAGCCATGCCGTAGACGCCCAGTTCCAGCGCCCCAGGAAGGGGGACGACTCACCCTCTCCACTTCCAATTTATACCCGAGTGGGGGGCTTGTTTCAAGCCCGAGCTGTGCCCCATAATCGCCCGCCGCAAGCCAGAACTACAGAGATCGGAGCGGCGAATGAGCGAGCATGAGGTGGTGATCGCCGGAGGCGGTCCGGCGGGGATGATGCTGGCGGCTGAGCTGGCGCTGGCGAAGGTCGATGTGGCGATCGTCGAGCGGCGTCCCGATCACGTGCTCGTCGGCTCGCGGGCCGGCGGCTTTCACTCGCGCACGATCGAGGTGCTCGACCAGCGTGGGGTCGCCGATCGCTTCCTCGCCGAGGGTCAAATGGCTCAGGCCGCGATGTTCGGCACGACCGTGCTGGACATGAGCGACTTCCCGACGCGTCATCCGTACTCGCTCGGGATCTGGCAGAACCAGATCGAGCGGATCATGGCCGAGTGGATCGCCGAACTGCCGGTGCGGATCTACTACGGAAGCGAGGTGACCGGCTTCGCGCAGGACGAGACCGGCATCGATGTCGAGCTGGCCGACGGCGGGCCGCTGCGGGCGCAGTACCTCGTCGGGTGCGACGGAGGACGCAGCGTCATCCGCAAAGCAGCCGGCATCGAGTTCCCCGGGTGGGATGCGACGAGGAGCAACCTGATCGCGGAGGTCGAGATGACCGAGGAGCCGGAGCTGGGCACCCGGCACGACGCCATCGGCGTGCACGGCATCGGCCGGCTGGAGTACGAGATCGTCGACGGCGAGGTTGTCTACGCAGACGGGGGGCCGGTGCGGGTGCTGGTGACCGAGCAGGAGGTTGCGCCCAGCGGGAGCGACGAGCCCACGCTGCGCGAGCTGAGCGAGGCGCTGATCACCGTCTACGGCACCGACTTCGGGGTCCACAGTCCGTCGTCGCTCTCGAGGTTCACGGACATGACGCGTCAGGCGGCGGCCTATCGCGCGGGACGAGTCCTGCTCGCCGGCGACTCAGCGCACGTGCATTACCCGGCCGGTGGGCAGGGGCTCAGCCTCGGGGTGCAGGATGCGGTGAATCTGGGGTGGAAGCTCGCTCAGGTGGTCCACGGGATCTCCCCGGAGAGCCTGTTGGATACGTATCACGACGAGCGACACCCGGTTGCTGCCCGCGCGCTTCGGCACACGATGGCCCAGGCGGCGCTGCAGCGGCGGGACGAGCGCATGGAGGCGCTGGTCGATGTGGTGTCGGAGTTGGCGGGGATGGATGAGCCTCGGAAGCGCCTCGTCGGGATGATCTCTGGGCTGGATATTCGATACGACCTTGGCGAGGGGCATCCACTGCTTGGGCGGCGGATGCCTGATCTGGATCTTGTGACTGCTGACGGGGTAGTGCGGGTCTTTGAGTTGCTGCATGGCGCCAGGGCGATACTGCTGAACCTTGGTGAGCTCGGCGGGTTTGACGTTGATCCTTGGGCCGGCCGGGTCCAGCTGATCGATGCTGAATATGTCGGCTTGTTGGAGCTTCCGGTGCTCGGGGCGGTCACTGCTCCTGGTGCCGTGTTGATTCGGCCCGATGGATATGTCGCCTGGGTCGGAGAGCCAGCCGAGCCTGGGCTTCCTGAGGCGCTGACCGCCTGGTTCGGACCAGCGGCTGCGACATCGCAAGTGGCCCTATCGCGATGACTGAGGCCGCCACGCCGATGCGCGGTGCCGGTCGCCAGAACTCTCAGCCGATCCGTGGGTCACGCCGAGTTGATTAGTTTAGACGGGACAGAGATCCGCTTCATTTCTATACCTAAAGCGATATAATTGCCACCGTGAACGTAGCTGCGACCATCCACCACGCGCGGACTCGTGCCGGCCTCTCCCAGGCCGACCTGGCCAAGAAGGTCGGCACCTCCCAGCCCGCGCTCGCTCGCTATGAGACAGGTGTCGCCCTGCCCACTCTGCCCACGCTCGAGCGTCTTCTACGCGGGTGCGGCCAACAGCTGGAGCTTCGCACTAGCAACGCGGACGAGCGAACGACAAGCGCAAGCTCGGTACGCAGCCAGCTCGGACCGCTAGCGCAGCAACTGCGACGCAGCCGCCGCCGGCTGACTCGACAGCGCTCGCGCACACGGTCTGCGCAGAGTACGTGTCTTTGGCTCCATCGCGCGGGACGAAGCCGGCCCCGCCAGCGACGTCGATCTCCTCGTCGAGCTCGCACCGGGCAGAACACTTCTGGACCTCACCGGCTTCCGTCGCGAAGCCAGTGAGATCCTGGGGATCCCGGTTGACGTGGCGACCCCCGACATGCTGAAGGAGCGCATCCGTGCTGAAGTGCTCACCGAGGCCGTGCCGCTATGACTCGCCAGGAGCATGATCGCCTACGAGACATCAAGGACGCGATCACAGCGATCCGCGAGCACTTGTCGGGCACCGAGCAAGACCCGGCACAGAAGGACGACGCGCTACTGCACGACGCCCTGCTCTTTGGCACGAGTGGCTCGGCGATGGGGCTCTGGCTGCCCGCAAGGACGCTGAGGAAGCGTGCGCCGAGGGCTCCCACAGATCCGATTGGCAGATCTCGCCCGGTCGATAGATCGTGCGCTGGGGGGTGCGCGTCTTCACGAACAGCGCGCGCGAATGCTGGCCACCCTGATGGATATGGACAGACGCGCCCAGTCCATTAGTCAGGATTTCACAACCGCCCCCGGGAGGACACTCGGAGAGGTACCGCCTCTGATGACCCAGGCCCTATTCGAGCGCCCTTTGCAGACCAAAAGTATCGGGGAGACAGGGGTTGGAGGGCGTGGCTGCGGAGTCTTTGGGTGAGCGTGGGCGGGTTCGTGGGCGGTCCCCCGCAGCGCCGCTTACTCTTGACCGTCGCCGGCAGGGGACGCGTGGCCTTCATCGTCGCTCTCGGCTCTACGTGTGATCTCCGCCGCGGCCTTCAAGAGCTTCGACGGATCGATCTTTCCAAGCTGGCCCGCTCTCGCGCTTCGCTTTAGGAACGCCGCCGTCTCAGCATCGCCGAGCCTTTGCGCGAGCAGCTGCACCGCAGAGAGTTGGGTACCTAGTTCGCCGGTCATCGTTCGCGCTTCAAGCCAGGGACGTTCGACGTCATCGACAAGTTCGCTGTACGCGACGAGAAGATCAACGAGCGCGACCTCGTCGGTCCGGTTCTCTGCTACACGCTGCACAAGGCCGCCGACGAATTCCAGCGAGTTGATCGTGCTCGCCAAGCCCCGCTCCATGATAAGCAATGCCATCGCGTTACGTTCACGTAGCTCCTTCGCATCCGCCTCTTGTTCGTCGCTACGGCGTTTGATCTTTGCGAGTCGATAGTTCACTCCGCCAACTCCCAGCCCCACAACCGCACAGCACGCGCCAACGATCTCTGCGAACTGCGCTAGATCGAGACCGGCGACGATCCACACAACTACGCCCCACCCAACTCGCGCAGCCGCTGCTCGATCCGGTCGCCAAAATTAACGGGCGAATAAATCGCCGACTTTTCCCAAAGCGGGGTACCAAACGTGCTACTCATTTTTCGTGCTTCCCGCTTGGTGGTCGGATTGGCCGTATTTGTAAGCAAAATGGCACAACGCGGAAACACGTCGCCGTTCTGTTCACAAAGGTCTTTTAGGAGATACAGCCCAGTCTCAAGGTTGTCGTCAGTGCGCTCACCACCAAACCGCGTACTTGCAGGATCCGCAACAGCAAGCATGACGTCAATGACGACAAGGTTGACTTCAGACTCGTTGACCTCGCACAGCCTGACGAATGCCGCATCCGCGTTTCGAATTATCTGGACACTGTGACCTCGTACTTCAAGCTCCAAAATCCAAGCTCCGAAGGCAGAGGAATCCTCGTCGACGAAGAAAATCATCGCGCTGGGAGGGCTATCGGGATCTCGACTCGGAACGTCACACCGTCACCATCGGATACATGTGTGACGCTCCCTTTCATCTTCGTCATTAGTTCCAGGCATGTGTGCAGCCCACGGCCTACGCCCTGAGGCTGAATTCCCTGCGCCATGGTCCCGCGAAATCCGTCCTCGAAGATCAGCGTAGCCTCGTCTGCCGGTAGAGGCTCACCGTTATCTGCGATCTCAACGACCACCCTACGTCCGCTTTGCGCCACAAAGGCTCGTATCCACACGAGCCTTGGGGCGTCCCCGCGGGGCGTGCAGTACTTTCGGCTGTTATCGAGCAGATTTCGAAATACGCAATCAAGTGCTTGCCGGTTGCCGCGAACTATGGGCAACGATCGGTAGTCGCGAGCTAGCGCCTCGAAGCCTTCGAGGGTGAGGGGTCGCTCATCGTCTCTCGTGTTCATTCTCATGATCATTGGGCCAAGCTTCGCCAGAACGTCCCCGTACAGGGCTATCTCTTCTAGCTCTAGAGTCTGCTTTGTCATGAGATCATCACGGCTCAACTGCGCCTCGAAGTCCTCTAGCCACTCAATCGCATTTGGGATGAAGTGGCGAGCGCCCGGTACCATGTAACGCTCAAGCCTGAAGCCCTCCAACGCCTGCAGATGCGACCTCGCAGCCACGATGCTCGTCTTTGCGCCATGCAGAAGCCTCTCGTAGTCGCTCTCATGGTCTTGCGTTCTCAGGGTCTGATATGTCAGCACGGAGAGCAGCTCGCAAGAGAAGTCCACGAGAAAGCTATCCTCCCAGTTTGGTGTTGTGAGATGGCTAACTCCTGCACCAGACGTGAAATGGTTCGCCAGCTCGAGAACCCCGGCTGCGTGGGGAGCACGACCGCGCAAACGAGCATCGTCAGGCAGGGTGATCGGCATCGCCATCCAGTTGGCAAGCGGACGCTCGCATGCTAGGTCAATCTGGTCCGCCTCTACGAGATTCGACCCGGCGTGATGGATTAGTGCCGTGTTCTCACGGAAGCATCTCGCGATCAGCCAGTCGTCATTCACCCGCAGGAAGGGCAGTGCTCCCGGCTCCTCTGGCGTCTTGGGCCTCAGCGCCTTACGACGGTAGAGAAGGTTGCGGCGAGCGTCGAGTGTCCAAAGCGCGGCAGCTTCGACTGAGAGCTCGTCGAGCGCCAGCTGCAAGTATTTATGCGCGAGACTGCCGATCTCCCTCTGATAGGCGACGCGAGCGACCACCTTGCGTCGCAGCTCCATGGCCGCACGCTCAAGTGCGCCAATGTACATCCGGGCGATAAAAGGGACGTACGGCCCTACGAGTTGCGCGATCTCTCCCATGTGCCCGGGGTCGTTCGGATACAAACACAGGACTCCAAGCGGATCAGGCGCATTGACTTGTTCAACCGCGGCGGCCGTTTCTCCGGCGAATTCCAGAGGGATCGCTACTAGAGCGCGAACCGGAAGCGCACGAAGCAAACGCTTGTCTCGAAAGAGGTTCGACTCTCGGACGTCCTCGCAGAAGACGACTTTGCGCAGTCGAACCGCCTCTCCGGGAAATGATGCGGCCGGCAGGTCGAAGTCTTTGTAATCGTCGTAACGGAAGCCCACTTGGCCGCGTAGCCGAAATGTCCCAGTGTTCGGGCTGTTGATGTACGCCGTGGCGGCAACGAGGCCCAACTGATCGAAGAGCGCGCTAAGCAGCGTCTCGACGAAAGCTCGAGGGTTGTCAAGCGACGCCTCAGCAAGCCGCGCATACACATCTCCGCTCAGACGCGGCATCGCATCATTCATCCCGGCGGCCGCCGAGTTCCCCAAACACGCGCTTTGGCCGGCTCCCGCATCCCCATCTGATCCGAAGATATCGAATCTGATGTACGAGGATGCTGGCCGTGGCTTGAGAGCCGTCAGGCCAGCAGCTGAAGTCAACGAGCGGAACCGAGCTTCGACAGCCCTGCGTGTGCTCGCGGGCGCTTATGCCAGCTACGCCGCAGCCAGAGCCGGCGCCAGATCCTCGGCTGTCGTCTCGATCGTCTCCGGGACAGTTATCGAGAGGTGCCCGTCCCGCTCTAGCGTCTCCCGCGCGCCGACAACCGTCAGCCCGATCACCTGGCTCGTTCCGGGCGCGTAGCGCAGCACGTGGCCCTCAGGCGTCTCCTCACCCTCCGCGGCCTGCGGATCGCCCACATGGAGGTAGAGCACGTCATTCTCGGCGTCGTAGTTGGCCCGATCGAACGTCAAGGGCCCGATTGTGATGTTCACGCGCTCCATGTCTTGGGGTCCTTCCGGTTAGCGAACACGGAGATGATCCGTGCCGGCGTCTGCTCATAGCTTACGACCACGAGCAGCCATCGACTCGGACCGACGCCCCGCAAGTAGAAGCGCTTGCGATCTTCGGAACCCGGGTCGGGCGCAACGTGGTCGGGCGCAGACACAGCCCGCAAGGCGTCCTCTTTGTGCGAGGCGATCTCCGGATGGTCGTGCGCGATCTTTTCGCCCCAGAGCCGTAGATCGAGCACAACGCGAGCACCCGCCGGATCGGTCGTTGCGGCTGCGCGTGGTCTATCTGCCATTGCTCGTCAACGTACCTGCGTCTTGCGACGGCATTCCCAGGCCCACGCTGAGCTCCATCTGCGTAAGGCTTGCCGTGCGCCCGTAAGCGGCGGCAACTCGATCGAGCGCACGGTCTCGGTCGCGGTGCCCGTACAGCCGTCGCACCAGCTCGCCACCGTCCGTGTGCCCGAGCGCGATCGCCACATCCTCTGAGGGCAGGTCGAGCACGTTGACCATGTACCAGCCGGAGAAGTGCCGAGTGGCGAGATAGAGGCTTCCCTCCCATCCCGCCGCTGCCTTGACGGCCTTCCAGTGGTAGGCACGCGCTGAAGCGGTCCAGTGTTGGCCTCGGATCGGTGCGAAGCAGAATTCGCTTTCGATCGGCAGCGACACGAGCGCCTCTCGGGCGGGGTCGGTCAGCGGCGCCTCTCGTGTCTGCCCGTTCTTCGGCGACGTGAACGTGCGCGTCGCGGCGCTGAATTGCTCAACGACGCGGATGCCGCGAACGCGCCAGATCGACGTTCACGCGCCGAAGCGCATCCAGCTCGCCAGGCCGCAGGCCGGTGAACGCCGCGACTTGCAGCCATGCGGCAAACGACGGCGTTGCCAGCTCATGAGCGCATCGGATGATCTTCCAGACTTGCTCCTCGCTCGGCGGCTGCTCGTCCCGGCGACCTGGGCCACGCGAGATCCCAAGCCGTGCGAATGGGTTGTTGCGCGTGACACCGGCCGGCCTTCGCCGAGGCTGCGTCGTTGAACATCGCTCGCAGCGCCGGGACCGTGCCGTTGCGCGAGCCGCCGGCGAGCCACTCTGCGACGACGCTGTCGTCGATCGCGTCGATCGGCCGTGTGCCATAACGAGCTACGAACGCCTTCGTGCGCTCGCGGTTGTGGATGTTGGTGGACTCCTTCGGCCTCGCGAACAGCGGATCAGTCGTCCAGCGCTCCCAGAAGACCGCGAGCGTGACGGGCTTGGCGAAGATCCTCGCCGAGCCGTGCCCGCGCCACCTCACGCGCCCGCTTCGCCTCCGCCCTCGTCAGGAAAGTCCCTGATCCGCCGAGCACGCGCGAGACGCTGACGTTCCGCGCGCGAGCTGGGTCGTAGACCTGCGCGCGCCATCGGCCGGATGGGAGCTTCGTGAGGCTCATGCGATGCGTCGCCTCTCGCCAGCCCACGCGATCGCTGCCGATGCGCGGAACCGCCTCGTACGCCGACCCCATGTCACCGACGGCATGCCTTCGGAAACGAGACGGTCCACGGTTGCCGTGCTGACGCCCATGATCCGAGCCAGCTCCGCTCGCGAGACGTATCGCTCGACGACGTGTGCCGGCGAAGCTGCGATCGGCGGGTGAAAGGCGAGAGGAGTCCTCACATTGGATATAGACCGCGAGGCGGTCGCGGCGGCCAACGACTTCCAGCCCAGCTCAGTCGACCGTGTCCAGACGCAGCTTGCTGGCGCGCCGGAGGCTCCTTGTCGGGAACGCGAAGTCCCCGAGCCGATGAACGAGACCGGTGCCCGCCAGTCTGGCTACGGCATCTTCGGCGTCCGGCCGATCACCGAGTTCGCGCGCGATCTCCTCGACGCTCCATGGCCACCAAGGCCTGTCGAGCAGAAAGCCGACCACGGTGTTGTCGATCTCGTCCTCTGAGAGCTTCGTGCCGTGCCGCTCCTCTGGAATACGCTGCTCCTGCATTTGCGACACGAGGTCGCACGTTTCGAGTGAGCTAGCGGATTGGAGGGTCGGCTGATGTCGAGAAGGTAGTTCCGGGCTCGTGCTCGATGGCCTGTCCCCACCCTGACGTGCGTTGCTGGTGTTGAGCCTGCGGGGTGCGAAGCTCGGGGTAGAAGCCCAAGGGCGCCCGTTCCATCCGGGGGCTACAGGCGAAGGGGAAGACCGGACGGGCGAATCGCGTGAACCTCCGTTGATGCCTCGTGATCAGCGGCCCTGCTGGATGGGATGCGGTAGCGGGGTTCAGGGACTGGCCGTTGGGAAACGGCAGGCGCCGGCTGGGGAATGCATGTCAGTCGGGTGAGCATCGCCGTCCCCGGGGTACAGGAGGCGCCCATCCCGGTCGCAGCTCGTGCGTGTGGAACGTGGTAACCCCGTCGGGGTCCGGGCCCTGGCCCGGTAAGCCGACCGCGAGGAAGGCCCAACTCCCCGGCGGGAATCGGATGACCGAGAAGCGAACGCCGGCGGCCGAAAGGCAGCGGGAAACCTGGAGCATCGATGGCTGGCCCCTCCGCCGGCCGCTCTCGGATAACCGGCCGGATACGGGACTTGGTGCCCGGACCCGAAAGGGTGCTGACGCGGTCAGGTGAGCCTGTGAAGAGGAAGATGGCGATGGCACCGGAACCGAAGGACAAGTTGGACGCCACGAGCATGCTCGTGGCGAACGGACCGGAGGACGACATCCTCGGCTGGGGCGCTGTTGACTGGCGTGCCTGCGAGGAGCGAGTACGGCGTCTGCGTCAGCGGATCTTCACGGCGTCGCAGGCGGGGGACCTCAAGCGGGTCCGCAGCTTGCAGAAGTTGATGCTTCGCTCGCGCGCCAACACGCTCTTGAGCGTGCGGCGGGTGACCGAGCGCAATGCTGGCCGCGAGACGGCGGGCGTCGACGGCGAGGTGGCGCTGAGCGCCAAGGCCAAGATGGATTTGGCCGAGGCGGTGCAGTGCTTGTCTGAGCCGTGGCGCGCCCGGCCCGTCAAGCGGGTGTACATCCCGAAGAGGCAAGGCAGCGGGAAGCGACGCCCGCTCGGTATCCCCGTGATCGTCGATCGCGTGCAGCAAGCACGGGTCGTGAGCGCGTTGGAGCCCGAGTGGGAGGCGCGATTCGAGCCGAGGTCCTATGGGTTTCGGCCCGGCCGTGGCTGCCATGACGCGATCGCAGCGATCTACGTGACCGCCAACGGCAAGAGCCCGAAGCGGCGGTGGGTGCTGGACGCGGACTTGGCGGCGGCGTTCGAGCGCATCGCCCACGATCACGTCCTGGCCATGCTCGATACGTTCCCCGCCAGGGGAATGGTCGAGCAATGGTTGAAGGCGGGCGTGATCGAGGACGGTCGCTTCACCGCGACCGAGGAAGGTGTTCCTCAGGGCGGGGTGATCAGCCCCGTGCTGCTGAACATCGCCCTGCACGGGATGGAGCAGGCCGCCGGGGTCCGCTACTGCAAGACCGGCAGAAGCGCCGGTTGGACGGCGACGGGCTCCCCGGTGCTGGTCAGGTACGCCGACGACCTGATCGTCTTGTGCCACACAAGGGACGAGGCGCTCAACGTCAAGGCGCGGCTCGCCGCATGGCTGGCGCCCAGGGGCCTGGCCTTCAACGAGGGCAAGACGCGCATCGTCACCCTCGATGAGGGCTTTGACTTCCTGGGGTTCAACGTCCGCCGCTATGACGAGCGCAAGCTCCTGATCAAACCGAGCAAGGCGGCTGTGAGACGAATCCGGGAACGGCTGCGCATCGAGCTGCGGTCCCTGCGCGGGACCAACGCTCAAGCGGTGCTCATACGGCTCAACCCCATCATCAGGGGCTGGTCGGCCTACTACCGGGGGGTGGTGTCCGGCGAGACGTTCAGCGCGCTGGACGACTACGTGTGGAAGCTCACCTACAAGTGGGCGACCTACGGCCACCCGAATAAGTCGAAGCGCTGGGTCGTTCGACGGTACTTCGGCAGGTTCAACCGCTCCAGGCGTGACCGGTGGGTGTTCGGCGACCGCGCAAGCGGCGTCTACCTGCTCAAGTTCGCCTGGATGCGGATCATCCGACACCAGTTGGTCACGAGCGCGTCGTCTTTGGACGATCCCGCTCTGGCCGAGTACTGGGCCGAGCGGCGAGCAAAGCTGCCACCCCCGACGATCGGCAAGGCCAGGTGGCGCCTCTACAAGGCCCAGCACGGTCGCTGTCCGCTCTGCGGGGACTGGCTCCAGCCCGCCGATGACCCGCCGCCGACCTCACGCGAGTGGGAGCAGTGGCTGGCCACCACCCGCAAGACGATCAAGATCGCCATGCACAAGGACGGCACGTCGGAGGAGGAGAAACCTCGTCTCATGCACACTCACTGCCACCGCCGGCAGACCGCCGGGGATGGCGATGGACCAGCGCTTCTGTGCGCCCGCGAGCCCACGGGGCTTGCTTGAGCCGGATGCGGTGAAAGTCGCACGTCCGGTTCTGAGGGGGGCCGGGCGCAGCAATGCGTCCGGCCTACCCGGCGGGAAGGCCTTCCTTTCCGTGCCAGGCCCCGGGCAGTTAGCGCTGCGCCGGGGCCACTTGTTGTGGTTTATATACCGTGGACGATAAAGCCTCGGGTCGACAGAATGGATGCGTGCAGCCTCGCTCGCCCGCCCACGCGGCTTTTGGCCGCGCGATTCGAGAGCTCCGCGAGGAGCGAGGTGCCTCTCAGGAGTCTTTTGCTCTGCGCTGCGGGATTGATCGATCCCATTACGGCGGCATTGAGCGCGGCGAGCGCAATCCGAGCCTAAGCCACATCTTCAAGGTCGCGGACGCCCTCGACGTCCGGCCCTCCGAGATACACGCTCGCGCAGAGCGGCTCCTCAGCAGAAGCAGCTGACCCGTTGCTCGGACGCGCCCCGGCTCCGTCGTCCGGCTACGTCCGCTCCGACCCGCCGAGCTGCTCCGAGCTCGCACAGACTACGGGTATGAAATACCGCCCGGGCCTACTGTCCGGTGGCGATCCTAAGGTCGCGTGACCGGGACAGGGGCTCGTGGGAAGGACGCTTGTGGGCAGGCCGCCGTGCATCTGGGCTGCGAGCCCGTCAATGACTAGATGGCCGCCCCTGCGACTCACCCGGTTGGGCTGAGAGCCCGAATCCGTAGTTGTCGCTGCCCACGGTGCCTTCCATTTCATAGAGAGCGATTTGTGAAGGAGGCGGTTGTGGTGCGGTTCTTTGGTCTGGATGTGCATCTCGATTTCTGCGAGGTCGCGCTCGCCGAGGGCGGGAAGGTCTCGCGGGTTGGTCGGATCGCGAGCACCCCGGAGGCGATCCGGGAGTTCGCGGGCGATCTGAGGAGCAGCGATCAGGTGGTGCTCGAGGCCAGCTGCGGCGCGATGATGATCGCCCGGCTGCTTGAAGAGGGAGATGTCGGTCAGGTCGTGGTCTGCAATGCGGCCGAGACGCGTGCGATCTCCCACGCCCGTGTGAAGTCCGATCGCTTCGACGCGGCGATGCTCGCCAAGCTGCTCTCGGCCGGGATGCTCAAAGCGGTGTGGGTGCCCGATCAGGCGACGAGCTCGCTGCGCCGGCGGGTCGCTCGCCGTGCGGGGCTCGTGCGGGCGCGCACGCGCGTGAAGAACGAGGTGCACGCGGTGCTCGCCCGCTGCCTGCTCGGCCGCCCACCGGTCAGCGATCTGTTCGGCAAGAAGGGCCGGGTGTGGCTCTCAGAGCAGCAGCTGCCCGAGGAGGAGGCCGAGACGGTGAGGAGCTGCCTGCGCCAGATCGACTTCCTGGGCGGCGAGATCACCGACCTGGATCGGGGGATCGCCCGACAGGCCCTCGCGTTCCCCGGCTTTCAGCGGCTGCTGACGATCCCCGGCGTCGACGTCGGCACGGCGGCGGCCGTGATCGCCGCGATCGGGGACATCACGCGCTTTCAGAGCGCCGGTCAGCTCGTCGCCTACCTTGGCCTTGACCCGAAGGTCCGCCAGTCCGGCTCAGAGCCGGCGCGCTATGGGCACATCTCAAAGCGCGGTGACCCGCAGGCCCGCTCGATGCTGGTCGAGGCGGCATGGATCTCGATCCGCAGCCCCGGCCCGCTGAAGGCGTTCGGCGAGCGCGTGCGCGCCCGCCGCGGCGCGCAGATCGCGGCGGTCGCCGTCGCGCGCAAGCTCGTCGTGCTCTGCTGGCACCTGCTCTCAAAGGATCAGGACTACGCGTTCGCGCGCCCGTCGCTGACCCGCCAGAAGACCCGCCGCCTGGAACTGCTCGCCGGCGCTGCGCCGCTTCCGCGCCGCCACGACGGCCCGCGCCTGACCCCGACCAGCAGCCAGCGGGCGGCAGAGCGCGAGCTGCAACAGCAGGCCGAGCTCGCCTACCGGCGCCTTATCGATGACTGGCGCACAGCAGCGCCGAAGGGTGGTGCGGGTGCGACACCGGGGCGCGCATCTCAAAGGCCCTGCAAGGGCAAAGCCGCGCGGCAGGCTCAAAGCCCCTGACGCCTGCGCTTCGCTACGTCAGTCACCCGCACCACGACAAATCATCCCACTCCGAAGCACCCGGCGCGACCCCGCCGCCGATGATCGTCTCTGCGCCGCGACGCTCCCCGGCGCGAGCAAAACAGCCGTATAGACGAGATGCACGGGTGTGCGAGAGGTGTCTCGGCGGGAACCTTGATGAGCCGACGCTTCAGGGTGAGTCAGCGGGCGATTGCGGCATCAACGGCCACATCGAGACCCAGGAGGACACCCCGAACGCGCGCCACGCTCAAGCGCGCACGCGAGAAAAGCGTTCGTTGCCCTTGACTTTTCATCCGTAGATGCACGGGGGTGCGAGGACACAGCAATTGCTGTGTCGACGACAGCAGCGAGCCACGCTGGGCAGTACTAATCGAGGTACCGCAACGGTCCTCCGTGCATCTAGTCCGTCAAGAGAGCCCGTGCGGCGTAGAACGGCAGCGTTGCTCACCGGGCCGCCGGTCGGAGAATCGGCGAAGACGAGATCATCGGTGCCAGCTTGGCCGACACTTGGAACAGTCGCTCCAGCTCGCCGCCGACCTCATGTGCCATCGGGAAGCTGGGTTCAGAGCGCTCGGATCTTGCCGAGCTTGACGTGCGGGTGCGTCAGGCAAGCGTGGCGTTCAGCGTCTCGACGAGCCGCTCGAACTGGTCGAGCGTCGTCTCGGCGAAGCCGTCGAGGAGATCAGCTCGGTTCCGCAGCAGATAGTCGGCCGGTAGGCCGTGGTTGTAGTCGTCGCCGCGGAGACTCGCAAGTTGCTTGACGATCCGGTCGCCCTGCGGGAGGTCTCCGACTTTGTTTTGCTCCCCGAAAGCCCCGTTGTAGAGCTTGAGATAGTCGCCGGGGGTGAACACGTCCTCGATATCGGCGTTTTTGAGCCCCAGAACGCTTCCAACGGTGATTAGACGCTGTTCGTCCAGCAGTCCGCGACTCGCCAGCTCGGTGAGCTTCTGGCTCCCTTTTGTGTCGGAGTCGATCAGAACGCTCACGTCGAGGTGTCCGCCGAGCAGGGCGACGAAGGTCGCGATGTTCGATCCACTCCCAGCGGGTACGAGCGTCCACCGCTCGTCGAGCGCGGCCCTCCCTTTCGACTGTAGGTAGTCGCTCATAGTGGTCAGGTACGTGAAGTCGGATGTGCCCTCAAGAAGCAAATTGTCGTCGCCAATGAACAGGCTTTGCGCGATGTCGTAACCAAGCGCGGCTTGAAGCGGGAACAGACTGTCTCGATCGGTTGTGAATACGTCGCTGCTCACCCGCGAACCCTCGGCCGGACCTCGATCCTCGACAATCCGGACTCGCTCCATCTTCCCCGTCTCGATCATGAACGGCGAGTGGGTCGTGTAGATCACCTGTCGCCTGTCGCCGAGACGCTCGTTGATGAACCTAAGGAAGTCGGCTTGAGCACGGCCGTGAAGGCCGAGGCCAGGCTCGTCTAGGAGCACAATCACTGGGCTCTCGTAGTGCTCAAACTCGCTGAACGCGGCCAAGAACGAGAAGAACCACTGGAACCCGGAGGACCGCTGCCCGAAGTTCCCGGTGTAGCCGTGTCGACGGTCGTGAACGCGAACATCGAGATAACGAGCCACGGCGTTCTGGCCGTTAGCGTCGGACACCGTCTGCTTGTCGACGTCGATCTGGACTTGCAGTTCCGTGTTCTGCTTCCAGTACTCAAAGACCTGACTCGTCAACTCGTTAGAGACGGCCTCCAGCTCGGCCTTGCGCGCCTCGTAGTCGTCGTTGCCCAGCAGGTTAGGGTCAGTGTCAGCGAGGGCAAGCAACGCGCGTGCGGTCTGAAGACCGCTGTCGCCGGGCTCTTCCTCGCCCGAAAGCTCATCGAGGTCAACCCTGCCCGGAAGGATTGAGTAGTTGCTGAAGTAGAACAACCGCGGCAGTCGAGGGCGGAGGATGCGATGGACTATGTCGAACAGTCTGGTGCCCTCGTCTCCGAGCAGGGCTCGCGCTGACGCCTCGACGGCATCGAGCTGGGCCTGCACCTCTGCCGGGTGCTCTGCCTGACGGGCCTTCTCGATTGACTGGAGAAGGCCGCGGAAGGTCGGTTGATTGACGATCTCGCGAGCGGCATCGTTCAGGTCGCTTGTCGCGAGCAGGTTGGACACGGCTTGTCCTTCGTCTTCGTTCACCGACCACCAAAGAGTGGTGTCCTCGTACTTCCTCGAAACCGTGAGCTTCGCGTCCGTAATGACGCCCTCCCCAGCGACTGCCTCGACGGCGGCCACATCCTCCGGGGTCAGTTCAAACCACGCCCTGACCGGCGAGGTCTTCGCGACTCGTCCCTCGCGCCTGTCGGGAACCAAGAGCCATCGCGGATAGTCGTCTTGGACGCTGAATACTGCCTGCTTCGCCGGATTGAGCCGATATAGCGCCTGGAGCGCTGCGGTCTTGCCAGCCTCGTTCTTTCCGACCAGGCAGGTCACGTCGGCCTGGACATCGACCGTGCCGGACTCAACGATGTTCCGGAACCTTGCAACCTCGAAGGCGAGCAGGCGCATGGGGTGGGAGTCTAACCAACGCGTTCTGGCTGTCCGATTGTGGCGCGCATCGTTTAGGGGATCACGGAAGGTCCAGCGGAGAGGCCTCCCCCGGATGGAGGGGCCAAGCGCCGGACGGCTGCTCCCGGCGCCACTGAAGGTCACCAGCTCGGCGACTGCCGGCAGCCGCCAAAACGCGGCTACGGACAGGCTCATGAACGCGAGCGAAAGCGCGTCGAGAACACAGTTGACGCCGGAGAAAGCGCACTGCGCCCGCTCTGGGGGCTTCATCGCGCCGGGCTCGAAGTGGCACCGTCAGCGCGAGGTTGTGCTTTTCGCTGACGAGCCCCGACTGTCTTCGGCGAGAATAATGCTTCCCACCCCGATGATCAGCGACACGATCCCGATGATCGCGAGCGCCTCTGTCGCGAGTTGTCGTGAGACGAACCGCAGGCACGCGTAGATCGCCACGACCATGACCGTCGCGGTCGCGAGGTCGCCCCAAAAGCCCGAGACCAGCGACGTGAGCAAGACCGCTGCACCCCCCGCGTCTACTGCGAGGCACGCACCGATCGCTCCGGCGTTTCGACGTGTTCGCCGACGCCTCGCGACTTCTGTCTTCGTTTTTTCCTCGGATTCCCGAAGTCGCTCCTCGACGTCACTGAGGCGGGCGCGTAGCGACTGCTCCTCGTCACGGTGATGACCCTGAGCCGCTCCGAGATCGGACTCTGCGCTTCGCGCGTTGTCGACCGCCGCGTCACGCTGAGCTTTCAACTCGTCGCGCTCACGTTCAGCGGCAACCTGACGGGCACGTGCCGCCTCTAGCGTACGTTCTGCATCGACGATCCGCCCACCTGCTGAAGCCAGTTGCGATTCCAGTTCGGCAGCCTTCGCGGTGATGGCCTGCTCGATAATCTGGTCGACGACGGCCGGATCCGTCTCCTCCCCGATCTTCGTCGCCATCGCCGTATCGTTCACCACTGCTATGGCAACCGCGGGCGGCACGTCCTTCAGCGAGTCAATCGATTGCGTGATGCGTTCAAGAGCAGCTACCTGGTTGGGGCCATCGAGGGCCGACCGATACCCCACAAACGGCGATGCGAGCAACGCCGTGACCATCTCGTTTACGTTCTCAGTACGCGGCACCATCGCCCGCAACAACTGAGCCTCTGTAGATGACAGGATGCAAAAAGGAAAGTGCGGACGCCTTCCGTCGCGTATACCGAGCCTTGCGTAGGTGGGGAGGCGAGTGCTCTCGGTCACGAACCAATAGCGGACGTCGGTAAAGCCAGCAGGCGGTTTGTGTTTCGCCCGCAAATGCTCGATCAGCAGTCTCATCTTCGCTTTGTGCTCGATGACGACGCGTGGACGGTTGCCGACTCCGTACATGCCCTCCAGCGGTGAGGAGTAGTCGAGGATGCTGGCGAGGTCGGCCTCGACCTCGGGCACTCCCTCCGGGTGCTCCTGTATCCCGAGGTCCTCAAGAAAGCGTTCAAAGTGCGCGTACTTGCCAAAGAACGCCTCGGCGGTTTCGCCGGTCTCGCTTGCTCTGCGCCAATACGCCGCCTCGAAGCCCTTCTCTCCCGTGACCTCAGCCATCACGGCAGCGACCTTCCGAGACTTTCCGAACCGCTCCACGTCTTGACGGTTGCTCGCAATGCTCGTTCGCAGCTCGTCGGCTGTCCAAGGAGATATGCGCAGACTGACGCCTAGCTCATTGCAAAGATCGATGAAACGGCGCGCGGCGAATGCCTCCTTACCGCCGCCTACCCCGAGAACCGAGTAAAGAAAGTTCGTGTCGAGATATAGCGTGACCTTGCCTGTCTCCGACTGCGCAAGCTCCTTGACTCTCGGGTCCAACGTCATAACGGTCAAATAGAACCCCGTGTTCAGAAGCCGGCCGAGGTACTCGCTTTGAGCGTCCGTCGGATTGCGGACCAGAAGCCTGAAGGCGGCAGCTCTCTGGTGATCGAGAGCCGCGTCGCACCGCGGCAAGAAGCTGAGGTCGATCTTTGAGATCGCCTCCACGAGTTCGGGGGCCTTCGGGTGCGACGGGTAGAGCAGAAGGCCTGCCTCGGCTCCGTGCGTTGCGACGACACGGTCAAGCCACGGGCCGACCTGGTCCTTGAGAGTTGCGATGTGCTCATCGGGCATCAAAGGGAAAGATCGCCGGATAGCGATCTCCCATTCCATGAATGCGGTCTTTCGAGCGTCCTCCCAAGCCGTTCGCTCGACATCGAACATTTTTCGGGTCTCGGCGGTGAGCCCTATCCCTGCACCGATCTTCTGAGCTAGGCCGGCCATGACGAGGCGTTCGCGAGAATCGCGCACCTCGGCGAGCTCAAGGTCGACGTAGAAGTTGGCTTTGATGAATTGCCGGCATGCCTCGATGCTCGAAAATGGGTCATCACTGCTCTGGCACGCCGCAGCTACGAGGTCGTCATGGGCCGCGTACATGTCCGCGGAGCCGCGCTCAAATGGCCGGTACTGCGCGAGCAGATGTACGGCTTGGGGGTCTATCGCGTCGAAGTCCATTTGGTGTGCTTTTTCGGGCAAGTGACCTTACCCGCGCGTCCGGCCGAAAAATCGGCGGATCTCCAGCGTCAACACCATCTCGACGCCCGGCAGACGCGTCGAGCACTCCTTTGGGGGCCACGCTCCGCTCAGGAATCTGTCCCGGGGCCAACGCTCGATACGAGCTCTTACGACGCTCGAGCAAGTAGGACAATTGGGAGCGACTTCTCGGCTCAGACCGCCCACGCCCTTCTGCGTGGGCGGTTTCGTGGGAGGTCGCGTTGAAAACCGACTCCCGGCTCCGAGCGGGCGCTCGGCGCCCGCGACCCCAAAATCCTAATCCCAGAGCCAATCTCGACGCCCTGGGCCCTCCCCCGCCACCTCCAGCATCCAACGAGAATCTAGTCGGGGAGACAGGATTTGAACCTGCGACCGCCCGGCCCCCAGCCGGGTGCGCTACCAGACTGCGCCACTCCCCGTGGCTACAAGCGGGCGACCGGACTTGAACCGGCTCTAAGAGCTTGGAAGGCTCCCGTGCAACCAAAAACACTTCGCCCGCACGCCTGCGCTCAATCCTACCGACCGGGCTCGCGCCGGCAGGACACCTAGCGTACCCGCCGCTCCTCCACCGGCACCTCCCCCGCCTCGTCCACCAACCCGGGCGGCGGCCAAGGCCCGAACCAGTTGTCCCGAGCCCCATCCAGCGTCACAGTAGACCCGCTGAACGCCGCCCCCAGCGGCGAAGCCAGCAACGCCACGAGCCAAGCATGCTCCCGGGGCGTCCCAAGCCGCTGCACGGGAACCGACCGAGACATCCCAGCACGCACGGCAGCGGGGTACTTGACCATCACCTCGGTATCGAACGTCCCGACGGCGATCGTCGACACGGTCACCCCGGCCCCGGCCCAGCGCTCGGCCATTTCCCGCGTCAAGGCCTCGACGGTCGCCCGCGCCGCCCCCGAATGCGCCATCCCGGGCATCCCGTGATGCGGCGAAAGCGTCACGTTGACGATCCGCCCGCCGCGCGAACCGCCGGCCCCGGCGTCCCCTCCCGCGCCAAGCCCCTCCCCCGCAAACGCCAGCTCATAAGCGGCCTCGGCCATGTTCAGCATCCCCTGCACGTTCAGCCGCCACACGGCGCGCCACCCCTTCGAGGCGATCAGCTCGGCGGGGCTGAAGAACTGCCCGCCGGCGTTGTTGACGAGCAGGTCGAGCCGTCCGTCGCACTCGAGCACGGCGCCGACCATCGCCCGCGCATCGCCGGGCTCGCGAATGTCGCCGACAACCGTGCGAACCCCGGGCGCGGCACCGCCCACAAGCCCATCGATCTCAGCAGCAGCCTCCGCCAGCACATCCTCCCGCCGCCCGGCAATGGTCACGCTGGCCCCGCACCGCGCAAGCTCGAGCGCGGTGGCCTTCCCCAGCCCGGTCCCTCCCCCGGTCACGAGCGCGCTCTGCCCGCGCAGCATCCCGGCGCTGAAGATCGCCGACCCGGCGCCTGACATCGCGCCCGACTCGGCCTCGACCTGCCCATTTGCCCCACCCATGGCGCTCGATAATAGGTCCAGCCGCCCCGGCGCGACGGGCTCGCAGCGCCTCCGCTACGGCCCACGGCCAGACAATCCGTCTACATCTCGGGTTAGGGTGTTGTCGTGTCCCACAGGCCTCTGGCCATCGTCTCCGGGCTCACGATCGGCGACTACCTGCTGTGGAACTGGTCGCTGAACGGGAGTCATGACGTGCTCGCGCTCGTCTCGGGGCTCACCCTGCCGCCGCTGGCGGCGGCCTTCGTCTGGCTGATCGCGCTGACGGCGGTCCGCCTGCTCGGACGCGCCACGCGCCAGGCTCCGGCACGCGGGACGGTGGCGGCTTCGGCCACGCGACGCAGGGTCAAGCAGAGCCGCTCGATCGCCCGCTCACGCCGCGAGCTGCGCCGGGAGACGTCCTCGGTGCAAGCCTCTACGGCATCGCAGGCCGCCTCGACCAGCTCCCAACGCACGTCGCGCTCGTCACGCAAGCTCGCCGCCTGAGGCGGCACGGGCCGGCATGAAGGACCGCATCAGGAGACTGATCCCACGCTCGAAACGCGCGCGCCTGGCGGCGGCGGGCGGCATCGTCCTGCTGCTCGGCGCGATCGCGCTAGGCGGCTACCTCTACGAGAAAGGCCGCACGGGCAGCATCTACCACCCGCAGGCGCGCTTCATCCCGGAGCCGGCGCCAAAACTGCCGCCGAAGGTGGACAACTTCTCGTGGCCGCTGTACGGCTACACGAAGGAACACACGCGCTTCTTCCCGGCATCGGCGGCGCTGCATGCGCCGTTCAAGCGCGTGTGGGTCAACAACGCGCACACGCTGCTCGAGTTCCCGCCGGTGATCGGCGGCGAACGGATCTTCCAGCTGGGCGATGACGGCGTGATCCGCGCGACGAGCAAGAAGACGGGCCACACGATCTGGACGCGCAGCCTGGGCCTCTTGTCGGCCTCGACGCCGGCGCTGGCGGGCAAGCTCGTGTACGCGACGGTGCTCAAGCGCCCGGGCGGCGGCAGCGGGCGGATCTGGGCGCTCAACGCGGCAGACGGCACGGTCGAGTGGTACCGCAACCTGCCGAGCGCGAGCGAGTCCTCGCCGATGGTCGACCACGGCAAGGTGATCTTCGGCTCCCAGAGCGGCAGGGTGTACGCGCTGAACGCGCTCACGGGCAAGGAGATCTGGAGCTACCGGGCGGCGGGCGCGGTCAAGGCGAGCCCGACGCTGAGCAAGGGCATCCTCTACTTCGGCGACTACTCGGGCCACGTGCAGGCGATCGGCGAGCGCTCGGGCCGGCGCATCTGGATCAGCGGATCGGAAGGGGCGCTGCTCGGCAGCGGCACGTTCTACTCGACGCCGGCGGCCGACTACGGGCGCATCTTCCTCGGCAACACGGACGGGCGCGTGTACGCGTACGACGCGGGCACGGGCAAGCTCGACTGGGCGGTGCAGACGGGCGCCTACGTCTACTCCTCGCCGGCCGTGACGACGGCCCCGGGCCTCGGCCCGACGGTCTACATCGGCTCCTACGACGGCACGTTCCGCGCGCTCAACGCCCGCACGGGCCACGTCTCGTGGGAGTACAACGCCCACGGCAAGATCTCGGGCTCGCCGACGATCGTCGGGCGCACGGTCTACTTCGCGGACCTCGGCACGCACAGCACGTACGGCTTGGGCATCTCCACGGGAAGGGTGTCGTTCGAGCTGGGCACCGGGTCCTTCGACCCCGTGATCTCCGACGGCAAGAATATTTATTTGACGGGATTGACGGGTCTGTACGCATTCACGCCGCGCCACGAGCAGCCGAAGCCGGCTACGCCGACCGGCACGAGCGCCCAGAGCCGAAAGCACGCCCGAGCGAGAAGCTCGCACGCAGTTGCAAAGGCCCGCGCCGCAAAGCGTCGACACGCGTCCAGCCGCCGGCGCCACGCTGCACGCAGCCGGCACCACTCGTGATCGTCCAGTAGGGCGTCCAGCGCACGCGCACGAGCAGGCTCCCGGGCGCGTCGGCCTGCAGCGAGAAAGACTCGTGCCCGAGCGCGGTCACACGGCCCGGTCCGGAGGCGAGCGGCGTCGGCGCGCGCACGGCGTAGATGCGCCAGCGGCGGCTCGAGTAGACGAGCCGCAGGTAGGGCAGCCCGCGACGGATCAAATCGCCCTCGCGCGCGCTCGAGGGATCGAGCTGCACGGCGGGCAGCGCGACGTAGGACACGGCCTCCTCATGCAACCAGCGCTCGTAGCTCGCGGCGTTCAGCCCATCCGACAGCAGCACGCCGTTGTAGCGCTCGTCGAGCTGCTTCTCCCAGCCGCGCGCGAGCGACACGCGCGGCGCGAGCTCGGCGGTCTCCCAGTGCGTGCGCGTGAGCGGCACCTCGATCCGCGCCGGGCCGTGCGCATGGGCGTCGAGATAGCGCTCGACAGGCGCGTAGTAGGCGCCGTTGGTGGCGGGGCTGCCGGCCACGGCGAGCGTCTCGCGCACGGGCCCCCAGCCGGCCCACACGGCCCACAGGCCGAACGCCAGCGCCGGCAACCCGGCCGCCGAGGGTTGCCACGTCGCGCCCTCGGCCCGCGCGCCCGCGACAGCGCAGATCAAGAGCGGCCCGGCGAGCAGCACGCCGTAGCGCTCGACGTTGCTGCCCATCGGCGTCGTGACGAGCAGGAAGAACAGGCACGCCAGCAGGTAGACGCCGGCGCCGAGCCGCAGCCTCCCCTGCTCGCGCGGCAAAGCGGCGGCGAATACGGCGACGACGGCCACGGTGGCGAGGAACGAGATCGTCGGATAGGGCTCTGAGCCGCCCTCGGGGAACAGCCAGCCGAGCGCCAGCACGACGACGACGGCCGGCAGTCCGAGCACGAGCACCGTGCGCGGCGAGCGCCGCCACAGCGAGTCGCTCAACGCCGCCAGCGCGAGCAGCAGGCCTGCCACCGGGCTCGCCGCGGAGCACATCGCCGCGAGCAGGGCGGCCGCAGCGGGGCGCGAGCGCGCCGCGGCGCCCGCGCCCGCCACCGTGCCTCCGCCGCCCGCCGTGCCGGCCTCACCCGCCGCCTCGTCCGTGCGCCACGCCCCCCCTCCCCCGGCCAGCGCGAGCACGGCGGCGAGCGCGAACGACAGGCCGAGCGCGAAGGCGAGCCGCCCGATCCACACGTCGGCTACGGCGGCCAGCGCGAACGGCACCGACGCCCAGCGCGCCGCCCGGCCGTAGTGGGCGACGGCGAGCCGTTCGAAGCAGAGCGTCGAGACGAGCACCGACAGCGCGCCGACGACGCGCAGCCCGAGCAGCCAGGCCAGCGGCGGGAACAGCAGGCTGTAGCCGGGCAGGTCGTGGCCGCCGTACCAGTGCTCGTCGTAGACGGCGAAGCCGAGATGCTTGAACAGGTCCACGCGGTACGCCGCCGCCGCGAGGTCCGGCGTGCGCGGCGCCACGAGCACCCACAGCAGCAGCATGACGGCGGCGCAGAGAACGCCCGGCGGCGCCGCGCGCAGGCGCTGAGTGCGAAGATCGACCGGGGTCCGGTGTGCTACCCCACCGGACCCCGGCCTACCCGCCCCAGTTGCGGCGGATGTGTACTGATCAGAACCGGTGAGCGGGCCCGAAGTAGCTGTGGAGCTCTTCGCCACACGGAGATAATGACGGCCATGACCCGCGCCAAACCCACTCGTCGCCTGCTGCGCGCGATCGCATTGACCGCGGCGCTGCTCGCCGCGGCGCTGGCGAGCGGCTGCGGCACGGGCCACCCGGCGCCGATCGCCGCGGCCGAGCTGGCCGAAGCGCAGACCTTCCCCTACTTCCGCGTCTACTGGGTCGGGCCGAGCTTCCTCGGCGACAGGCTTGTCGCCGCCGACGGCCAGAAGGGCTACATCGACCGGGTCGGCGACAGCGTCTACTACGGCGACTGCGTGCACAGGAAAGGCATCCTCGGCGGCGGCAACTGCGTGCTGCCGCTGCAGGTCACCTCGGTGATCTACCGCCTGCACTCGAACACCGCGCTCGGCAAGCAGCGCAACATCGTCGTGCGCGGCGTGCCGGCGACGGTCTACGACGGCGGGCGCTCGATCGAGCTCTACACAGGCCGCGTCGCGATCGACCTGTTCTCCAACAGCTTCGCCCACGCCTACACGGCCGCGCAGGCGCTGCTGCCGATCAACGCCCCCGGCTCGGCCCACGGCGAGCTGCCGGCGCCGATCTACTGCCCCGGGCTGTCCGGCGCGCAGAGCCCGCAGGTCAAGCACGTGATGGAACACCTGCCCGACCACGCCTGCCAGAAAGCCAGCGCCGCGCTCGCCTTCGCCGACAGCCTGCTGTGAACGGCGCGCCCCCGCGCAGGCGGATGCGGCGAGCAGATAGAGCGCCGCTGCCTAGCCCGAGACGCCCGGCTCCGGCGCGAGCGGCTTGCCGATTTCGCGGCGCAGGCTGAGGAAGGCGAGCGAGCCGAGCGCCGCCGGGATCCACAGCGAGATCGCCCGGTAGATCACGACGGCCACGACGACGTGCGAGGCCGGGCGCACGCCGAACAGCAGCAGCATGCCGACGAGGCTGCCTTCGACGGCGAGCATCCCCGCGGGGATCGGGATCGAGTTGGCCAGCATGCCGACGAGGTAGGCCATCGCCACGACCCAGAACGACGGCGCTTCGCCGAAGGCGCCGATGCAGGCGTACAGCGCCACGTTGTCGAGCAGCCAGTAGGCGACCGCGCCGAGCAGCCGCCAGTCGTGCGCGCGGATCAGCTGCAGCGCATCGGCCACGCCGTCGCCGATCGCCTTCAGCGCGACCTCGCGCCGCCCGCCCGCCGGCCTGCGCCCGGCGGCACCACGCGCCCAGCGCGCGAGCAGCAGCGTGCCGACGATCAGCGCGAGCGCGGCGACCGCCGGCAGCAGCGTCAGCACGGCGCGCTGGGAGCCGGGCAGCAGGCCGAGCCACATCGGCACGCCGATCAGCACGACCGCGCCCACGTTGACGGCGCTCGTCAGCACGAAGATCAGCACCGAGCGCCGCGCGATGCGGTCGACCGAGACGCCCTTGCTGCGCAGCACCCACGCGCCGAGCGCGATGCCCGCGAGCCCGCTGACCGAGACGACCGAGTTGACGGCCAGCTCCGACAGCGACAGCCGCGAGGTCAGGCGCCGATCGAGCATGCCGAAGACGAGCCCGAACAGCACGGCATAGCCAACGCACGAGAGCAGCTCGAGCACGACCGCCGCGCCGATCAGCGACGGGTCGGCGTGCGAGAGCTTGTCCAGCGCCGAGCGCAGGTCGGGCACGGCCAGCAGCAGCGCCGCCTCGAGCGCGAAGAAGATCGCCAGGCTGATGATGCTCGTGCGCAGCGTGCGCGACTGCGCCTTGATCACGTCCTCGCTCTTCGGCACCGCCCCGTCGCCCTCGCCGCCGGGCGTCGCCGCGCCTTCGTCCTGCGCCGCCGCCGCGCCCTCGTCCAATCGCTCGGCGTCGGTCCTGTGGCGATCGCGCACACCCTGCACGGTAGCCTCATGGTCAGGCGAAATGCCCGAACAAGCGCGCATACTGGTCGTCGACGACGAGCCTGCCGTGCAGAGCGCGCTGTCGCGCGCGCTGTCGCTCGAGCGCTACGAGGTGGCCCAGGCAGTCGACGGCCGCCAAGCGCTCGAGCAGCTCGCCGGATCTGCCTATGACGCCGTGATCCTCGACATCGCCATGCCCCACGTCGACGGCCTCGAGGTGTGCCGCCGCCTGCGCGACGGCGGCGACCGCACGCCCGTGCTGATGCTGACCGCGCGCGAGCAGGTCGACGACCGCGTCGCCGGCCTCGATGCCGGCGCCGACGACTACCTCGTCAAGCCGTTCGCGCTGCGCGAGCTGCTCGCTCGCCTGCGCGCGCTCTTGCGTCGCTCGGGCGAGGAGGACGAGCAGGAGGGCACGCTGAGCTTCGAGGACCTCTCGCTCGACCGCCTCTCCCACGAAGCCAGGCGCGGCGAGCGCCTGCTGCAGCTGACGCGCACCGAGTTCCTGCTGCTCGAGATGTTCCTGCGCCACCCGCGCCAGGTGCTCACGCGCTCGGCGATCTTCGAGCACGTGTGGGGCTATGACTTCGGCGCCACGTCGAACTCGCTCGGCGTCTACATGGGCTACCTGCGCCGCAAGACCGAGGAAGCCGACGAGCCGCGCCTGCTGCAAACCGTGCGCGGCGTCGGCTATGTGCTGAAGGAGGCCGCGTGAGCATCCGGAAAGCGTCCTCATGAGCTTCCGCCGCCGCATCGCGCTGGCCTCGGCCGCGGCCGTGACGGTCGCCGTCGTGCTCGCCTCGCTGCTGACGTACATCCTCACGTCCAACCAGCTGCACAGCCAGGTCGACGAGCAGCTCGCCAACCGCGCGCACACCGCAGGGCGACTCGAGCGGTATTTGAAACCGGGTGACGTGGGCTCGCCCGCGGCCAAGCGCGACAGCGAACGGCTCGGGCTCGACCTGAACGGGCTCTCCGGCTCCGACAAGGACTCCGCCGAAGGCGCGGGCGGCAAAGCGGCCGGCGAATCCGGCGCGAGCGGGACCGGCGGCGAAGGCGAAGGCACGAGCCTGCCGCGCTACGGCGCGGCGGCGCGCAACCTGTTCGGCAAGCTGCGCCCCGGCCCCGACCAGGTGCGCGGCTACCAGCAGGTGATCAACTCGGCCGGCACGATCGTGGCGCGCTCGGCGCGCAACGTGCTGCTGCCCGTCGACTCGGCCACGCTCGCGCTCGCCGAGCAAGGCGGCCGGCCCTTCTATCGCGACGCGCGCGTCAACGGCCTGCACCTGCGCGTGCTCGCCCAGACGTTCGGCCCCGGCCGCGCGATCGAGCTCGCCCAGCCGCTGACCGAAGTCGACAGCCTGCTCAGCCGGCTGCGGCTGATCCTCGCGCTGCTCGACCTCGCCGGCATCGCGATCGCCGCGATCCTCGGGCGGCTCGTGGCCGGAGCGGCCGTGCTGCCGCTCAAGCGCCTGACCCAGGCCGCCGAGCACGTCGCGCTCACGCGCGACCTCAGCGGGCGGATCAAATCGACCGGGCAAGACGAGATCGGCCGTCTCGCGCGCAGCTTCAACGCGATGCTCGACGCGCTCGAGGGCTCGATGGGCGCGCTCGACGCCTCCGTGCACGCCCAGCGCCAGCTCGTCGCCGACGCCTCGCACGAGCTGCGCACGCCGATCACGAGCCTGCGCACGAACATCGAGATCCTGCAGCACGCCGAGCACATGGACGACAGCGACCGCCGGCGGCTGCTCAGCGACGTCGTCGAGCAGATCGAGGAGCTGACGCTGCTGATGAACGACCTGATCGAACTGGCCCGCGGCGAACAGCCGCACGCGGCGGCCGAGGAGATCCGCCTCGACCAGCTCGTGCGAGAGGTCGTCGAGCGCGCGCGCAGACATGCCGCGAGCACGCCGTTCGAGCTGGCGCTGCAGCCGACGATCGCGCCCGCCGTACCGGCGCGGCTGGAGCGCGCGATCACGAACCTGATCGACAATGCCGTCAAGTACAGCCCGCCCGGCGAGCCCGTCGAGATCGCGCTGAAGGGCGACGAGCTGACCGTGCGAGACCACGGGCCGGGCATCGCCGACGCCGACCTGCCGCACGTGTTCGATCGCTTCTACCGCGGCGCCGAGGCGCGCGGGCGGCCCGGCTCGGGGCTGGGACTGGCGATCGTGCGGCAGGTCGCCGACCAGCAGGGCGGGCGCGTCAGCGCCGAGCGCGCGCCCGGCGGCGGCACGCTGATGCGCCTCTCGCTGGCGCGCGCCGAGCTCGTCGCGCCCGACGCCGACACGCCCGAAGAGGAGCCCGCCCGCAGCTTGGCCTGATGCTTGCGGTGCGCACGCGCCTGCGCGCGGAAACGCGCCGGCGGCATGCCGTAGCGGCGGCGGAACATGCGCGCGAAGTACGGCGCCTGGCGATAGCCGACCAGCCTTGCCACGTCGCGCACCGGGATCGCAGGCTGCTCGGCCAGCAGCTGCGCCGCCACCGACATGCGCCGCGCCAGCAGGTCTTCCTGAAAGCTCGCCTCGCCGAACTGCGCGTACGCGCGCTGCAACTGGCGCGGCGAGCTCGACACGGCGCCCGCCACCCGGCCGAGCGTCAGCGGCTGGCGGTAGTGGCGGGTGACGACCACCCGCGCCAGCAGGTACAGCCTGCGTCTGCTCTCGAGCGTCTCTGCGCGCACCTCTCCTGCTCCGACCGCGCGCCCGCGAAGGGGACGCCCGGCGGCAACGTCACCGCAGCTCGCCCGCCTCGATCTGCGCCAAGAGGCCGCGGCAGGAGGCCTCGACCATGTCCAGCACGCGCTCGAAGCCGTCGCCCTCGCCGTAGTACGGGTCCGGCACGTCGAGGTCGCTCGACCCGTCGTTCGCCGCGTCGAACTCGCGCAGCAGCCGCACCTTCGCCCGCTGCCGATCGTCGCCGGCGAGGTCCCTGAGGTCGCTCAGATTCGCCGAATCCATCGCGATCATCAGATCAAAATCATCAAAATCGGAGGCGCTCACACGCCGGGCCGATCCCTCGAGCGCGATGCCCCGGCCCCGCGCCGCCGCCGTCGCCCGCTCGTCCGGCGCCGCGCCCACGTGCCAGCCGCCCGTCCCCGCCGAGTCGAGCTCGATCTCGTCCTCCAAGCCCGCCTCGCGCACGAGCGCCCGCATCGTCCCCTCAGCCGTCGGCGAGCGGCAGATGTTGCCCAGGCACACGAACAGGACCCGCAACTAGTCCTCGCCGAGCTCGAGCACCGCCAGGAACGCCTCCTGCGGCACCTCCACGCGGCCCACCTGCTTCATCCGCTTCTTGCCCTCCTTCTGTTTGGCCAGGAGCTTTTTCTTGCGCGTGATGTCGCCGCCGTAGCAGCCCGCGATCACATCCTTGCGGAACGCTTTGACCGTCTCGCGCGCGATCACGTGCGCGCCGATCGCCGCCTGGATCGGCACGTCGTACTGCTGGCGCGGGATCCGCTTGCGCAGCTTCTCCGTCAGCGTGCGGCCCATCTCATACGCCTTCTCGCGATGCACGACCATCGACAGCGCGTCCACCGTGTCGCCCGCCAGCAGCACGTCGAGCTTGACCAGATCCGACGGCTTCATCCCGCTCAGCTCGTAGTCGAGCGACGCGTAGCCGCGCGTGCGCGACTTCAGCTGATCGAAGAAGTCGAGCACGATTTCCGCCAGCGGCAGGTCGTAGTTGAGCTGCACCCGCTCCGGCGAAAGGTACGTCATCCCCGTGTGCTCGCCGCGGCGTTCCTGGCACAGCTCCATCACCGCCCCCACGAACTCTTTCGGCGCGATGATCGACGCTTTGATGAACGGCTCGCGGATCTCCTCGATCGTGCCCGGGTCCGGCATGTCCGACGGGTTGTGCACCTCCAGCTCCTCGCCGTTGGTCAGCGTCACGTCGAACTCCACCGACGGCATCGTCGCCAGCAGCTCCAGGTCGTACTCGCGCTCCAGGCGCTCGCGCACGATGTCCATGTGCAGCAGGCCGAGGAAGCCGCAGCGGAAGCCGAAGCCGAGCGCGTCCGACGTCTCGGGCTCCCACGACAGCGCCGCGTCGTTCAGCACCAGCTTCTCCAGCGCATCGCGCAGGTCCGGGTAGTCGTCCGAGTCGATCGGGAACAGGCCGCAGAAGACCATCGGCTTCACCTCCCTGTAGCCCGGCAGCGCCTCGCTCGCCGTCGCCCCCGCCGGCGTGCCCGAGCGCGCGCGCGTCGTGAGCGTGTCTCCCACACGCAGCTGCGTGACGTCCTTCAGGCCCGTGATCAGGTAGCCCACCTCGCCCGCCGCCAGCTGGTCCGTCGGCATCATCTGCGGGCTGAACACGCCGATGTCGTCGATGTCCGCCTCCGTGCCCGTCGCCATCGCCCGGATCGCCTCGCCCTTCTTGAACGTGCCGTCGACCACGCGGATGTAGGCGATCACGCCGCGGTACTGGTCGAACTCCGAGTCGAAGATCAGCGCCCGCGGCGGAGCCTCCGGGTCGCCCGACGGCGGCGGCACGCGCGCGATCAGCTCCTCCAGCACCTCCGCCACGCCCTCCCCCGTCTTGCCGCTGATCTTCAGGATGCCCTCCGTCGGCTCGCCGATCAGCTCGCTCACTTCGCCCGCCACCCGCTCCGGCTCCGCGCCGGGCAGGTCGATCTTGTTCAGGCACGGGATCAGCTCGAGGCCAGATTCGACCGCCAGGTAGGTGTTCGCAACAGTCTGCGCCTCCACGCCCTGCGCCGCGTCGACCACCAAGAGCGCGCCCTCGCACGCCGCCAGCGAGCGCGACACCTCGTATGTGAAGTCCACGTGGCCCGGCGTGTCGATCAGGTGCAGCTGGTAGGTCTCGCCGTCGCGCGCCGTGTAGAACACGCGCACCGCCTGCGCCTTGATCGTGATCCCCCGCTCGCGCTCCAGGTCCATCGAGTCCAGCAGCTGCGCCCGCATCTCGCGCGCCGCCACCGTGTGCGTCAGCTCGAGGATGCGATCCGCCAGCGTCGACTTGCCGTGGTCGATGTGCGCGATGATCGAGAAGTTGCGGATGTGTGCCTGGTCCATGGGCGGATACAGCGTAGAAGGCGGGCGGGGTGTCAGGGCGGCGCGGTGGCGGCGCGCGCGGGGCGGCTGCCACCGGGGCGAGCAGTCCAGGCGCGGTAGCCTTGTCTCTCCGGCGGATCGCCAACTCGACTACGGGCCTCGCAGGTCCAACCGCGGCTACGCGCCGGCTTTCGGGCCGGCGGCCTGTCCAGGTGTCGGGAGTGTTAAGCCGCCCAGGCGAAACACACAGTCCTGGGACGTATGTAGTAAGCGGCGATCTATGTCGGGAGTACGTCGGGTGGGCTTCGGCCCACCCGGCCTCTGCTCGGCCTTGCGCGCGCTAACGAAAGTGCGGGTACGTCCAGATCGGCAGCGTCTCGCGCGCCGTTTCGACCACTCTCGCCCCGTCCAGCACGCTCAGATCGAGCTCGACCCGCGGCCGGTAGTGCGGGTGCCTGCGCAGGTAGAAGCGCACCGCGCGGCGCAGCGACGGCGGGATGCGCAACGACAGGTAGCCGAGCCGTCCGCTCTCGATCAGCTTGCTGTCCGCGCCGAGCAGCATCGTCGGGTGGCCCGGGAGCTTCACGCTCGCCAGCGCCGACAGACGGCACGGCCCGAGATCGCACCTGACCCGCGCGAGCAGCCGGCGCGAGTTGATCAGCGGCGCAGGCTCTTTGCTCAGCAGCTCCGCGCGAGCGCCGTGCCCGCCGTGCCCGTCGGCGTGCGACGCCGCCGCCGCCGACGTCGTCGGCGATCCGCTGCCGGGCGCCGACTGCGAGGAGCCCGATCCACCGCCCGGGGACGAGCCTTCCGTTTCGCTTTCTTCGGGTTCGGCTTTCGGCGCCGGTTCTTCCGGTTCTTCCGGTTCTTCTTTTTCTTCCGGTTCGGGCTGCGGTTCTGCGTAGGTGATCGTGATCGAGCCGTCGCCCGGGGCGACCGTCACGTGTTCTTCCACGCCGCCGCCCACGCCTCCGCCTCCGTCTTCACTGACGACGCCCGAGGCGCCTTCGCCGAGAAAGCCGGAGCCACCGCCACCGGCCCCGTCGCCGGAACCGTTCGTGGCACCACCACCGCCGCCGTAGTAGCCGCTGCCACCGCCGCCACCGGCGTGGACGCCCGCCGCGCCTTGACCTCCCGCGCCCTCGATCGCCTTGCTCGTCGTGGGACCTTCGCCGGCTTCGGCGCCCGCGCCGCCCGTGGTTCCGGGCGCGCTCGTACTCGCGCCGCCGCCGCCCGTGGCACCGTTTTCGCTACCACCCTGCCCGGAGATTCCGCCCGAGCCGCCGTCGGCGATCGCCGAGCCGCCGCCACCGCCACCTCCGACCGCGAGCAGCAGCGTGCCGCCGGCGAACACGAACGAGCCACCGCCGCCACCGGCGCCGTCGAGCGCCGTGCCTTTACCGCCGTCGGCGCCACCGCCGTAGCCGCCTTCGCCACCGGTGTCCGTCCCAGCGACGTTCTCGCCGCCACCGCCGACGAGGATCGTCAGCTTCGCTCCTTCGCTGAGCGGATAGGTCGCCGTGACCTTGCCGCCCGCGCCGCCGCGGTCTGCAACCCCTTCGGCCGTCTCGCCGCCGCCGCCCGCGCCTTCGAGCACGAACGTGCCCTGCGAGACCCCTTCCGGCACTTCCCATGTCTGTGCTTCTTCGACCATCGAGAACGACACCGTGCACGTGCCCGATTTGCATTCCGGCGTGGGCGTCGCGGCGGTCGCGCTTGCGCTTGCGGGCGCCACGACCAGCGCGGCGGGTGCGATCGCGGCGAGTGCGCAGCGGCGCGCGGCGATCGCCAAGCTCGTCCTGCGTGTACCTCCGACGCGCTGCACGGCTGCTCCTTGCCCGTTCGTGGATCGCGCGACCCTGGCGGATCGCGAGTCTTGATCGGCAAGCGCCGATGCAGGCTTGAGAGCTGGACGCGATCTGTTTGACTCAGGCGCGACCGAACTGCCGTGCGATCAGGCGGTGCACCTGGTACGCCTCCGGCACGCGCATCGTCAGTACCGCGCGGATGTAGACGAACGTGCCCGCGAGGCCCGCCGCGCCGACGCTGACGATCTGCGCGACCAGCGAGCCGCCGAGCACGTCGGCGAGCAGCCGCCAGATGACCCACGAGACGCCGGCGAGCAGCGCCGAGGCGACGAGGATGCGCGCCGTGATCATGATCGTCTGCCCCCCTTCCAGACGACCGTTCAAGCCCTCGCGCAACCGCTGCGCCTGCAGGAAGGTCATCACCGCGTTGGCGACGACCGTGCCGATGATCAGCCCCGCGATCCCGAGCGGCTTGTACAGGCCGACGCTGACGATCACGTCGATCACGATGTTCATCGCCGCCAGGCGCGTCGGGATCCACGGCCGCTGCACGGCGAAGAACGTCCGCGTCAGCAGCAGGTTGAGCCCGCCGAACGGCAGGCTGAAGGCGAACCAGAACAGGGCGACCGCGACGATGTGCGTCGAGTGGTCGTTGAATTCGCCGCGCTGGAAGAGCAGGCGCACGATCGGGTTCGGCAGCACGATCATGAACGCCGCCGCCGGGATCAGCAGCAGGTTGATCTGGCGCATCCCGTTGCCGACGGCGCGGCGCATCGCACCGGCGTCGCGGTTCGCCGCCATCCGGCTGAGCGTCGGGAACAGCACCGTCGCCACGGCGACGCTGAACAGCCCCTGCGGCAGCATGTAGACGCGGAACGCGTTGTCGATCGCGCGCGGTGCTTCGTCTGAGACGAGCGTGCCGAAGACCGAGTTGATCAGCTGGTCGAGGTTGACGATGCCGAGGCCGATCGTGACCGGCAGCATCAGCGTGAAGACCTGCTTGATCCGCGGGTCGTGCCAGTCGATGTGCATCTGCAGGCGGAAGTCGATCCTGCCGAGCGCGACGACCGCGAGCAGCAGCTGCACGAACGTCGCCACGAGGATCGCGATCGCATATGCGTGCAGCTGGTTGCCGTCTTCGTAGCCGCCCTTGTAGTGCGGGCGCAGGATCACGAGCAGCACGAGGATCACGACGTTCCACACCGCCGGCGAGATCGCCGGGATCGTGAAGTGGTCGTATGACTGCAGGACCGCCACGAGGATGCCCGTCAAGCCGAGGATCAGGACGACCGGGAAGAGGATCTGCGAGAGGCCGACGAGCAGCGACGTCAGCTCTCCCTTGAACGTGTCGCCGATGAACAGCGGCATGATCACGCCCGCCGCGAGGATGAAGAACGCCGTGATCGCGCCGAGCGCGATCAGCATGATCCAGAACAGCGTCGAGGCGAGCCTGAACGCCTCTTTCTTGCGCCCCTTCTGCAGCAGTTCCGTGAAGACCGGCACGAACGCCGCCGACAGCGCCGCGTTGGCGAACAGGTTGGCGAACAGGTTCGGGACCTGGAAGGCGAGCGTGAACGCCGACGCCGGCCCCTTCGTGCCGAAGAAGCTGGCCGCGACGATTTCGCGCAGCAGCCCGACGATGCGCGATATGCCCGTCGCGATCGAGAAGATCGCCGTGTTGCGCGCCACACCCCTGCCCACCGGCGGCGCCGGGAGCTGCGGCTCCTCTCCTGCGTCCGGCAGCTCCGCCATCAGCGCCGAGGACTCCTCCGCCGTTACGAGCGCATCCTCCGGCGTGAGCGGCTGATCCCCGCCAGCTTCTCCAGACTCAGACAAGGCCGCTATAGTACGGCGCTCCGCGGCGCGCCCCGGCCGTTGATTCTGGGCTGCAGCGGCTCTTTTCATGGCCAACATCCATTCACAGAAGAAGCGCATCCTCCGCTCCGAGCGCGAGCGTCTGGAGAACCGCCGGTACACCTCGGCGATCAAGACGCACTTCCGCCGCCTCGAGACGCTCGTCAAAGACGGCGACGACGCCGGCGCCGACACCACGCATCGCGAGCTCGTCTCGACGATCGACAAGGCCGTCAAGCGCGGCGCGCTGCACAAGAACAACGGCGCGCACAAGAAGTCCCGGGCGTCGCGGCTACGCGCCGGCTCTTCGGCCTAGCCGATCAGTAGACGGCGCGCTCCGGCGTCCTCGGTCGCTCGCGTGCTACTCGCACGCCACGCTCCCTGCGTCCTTGGATCGCTTGTCTTCTGACCGGCTACAGCGCGTGGCTCAAGCAGTGATTTGGCGGATCGCGCGCAGCGCGAGCGTGTCCTCGCCCAGCGCCGCGAACGGGTCGCGGTCGGCGGCGATCACGGCGCCGCCGCGGGAGTCGAGCTCGAGGTCGGCCAGCGCGCCGAGCGCGGCGCGCAGCCGGGCCGGATCGCTGCGCGCGACGTCGGCGACGAAACGGGTAGCCGCGCGCGCCGGCATGCGCAAACCGCGCTTGACGTTCGCCTCGGACTCGCCGGCCTGCAGGCGCAGCGAGACGGCCAGCGCGTCGCGCAGGCGCGAGGCCATCAGGTAGATCAGCCCAGACAGGCGCTCGCCCTGCTCGCGCAGGCGGACGTAGGAGAGCGTCGCCTCGCGCGCGTCGGCGCCGACGAGCGCGTCGGCCAGCGCGAAGGCGCGGAACTCGGCCGAGTGCGCCGCGCGGCGCTCGATGTCCTCGGCCGTGACCGTTCGCGGCCCGCTCTCGCCGGCCGAGCCCGACGGCTGCGCCGAGGCGTCGGCGTCGCCTTCCAGGGCGAGCTTCTCCAGCTCGCGCAGCAGCCGCTGCTGGCGCTCGCCGACCTGCGCCACGAGCGCCTTGGCGGCGCTCGCGTCGAGCACGACCCCCAGGCGGCCGGCCTGCTCGCGCGCCCACTTGGGCAGCTCCCACGGCTTGACCGTCATCTGCGCGACGACCTGACCGCCGGCTCGCTTGACCGCCGCGTGCAGCGCGTCCGGAGCCTTCGCGCGAGCCTCCTCGCGGGCGAACATCGCGAGCGTCGTCTCGGGCGGCATCTCGGCCATCAGCGGCGCCAACTGCTGCTCGACGTCGGCCTGGCGCCAGCGCTCGACGCCTTCGACGACGATCACGCGGCGCCCGACGGCGAGCGTCATCGCCGACAGCGCCGCCGCCACGCCCGACGGAGCCGCCTGGTCGCCCTCGAGCAGCTCGACCGCCGCTTCCGAGCCCGGGGCTTCCGCCAGCGCGCGCAAGCCGGCGCGCCGCTCGGCCACCGCCCCGTGGTCGTCGCCGTGGATCAGGTACACGGGCTTCAGCTCGGCCATCAGCGCACGACCAGATTCACGAGCTTGCCGGGCACCACGATCTCCTTGACGATCTCCTTGCCGTCGATGTGCGCCTGCACGTTGGGGGTGGCCTTGCACAGCTCCTTGAGCTCCTCGGGCCCGGCGCCGGCGGCGGCCTGCACGCGGTCGCGCAGCTTGCCGTTGACCTGGCAGACGAGCTCGTAGGCGTCTGAACTCGAGCAGCTCCTCCTCGGCGTGAGGCCAGGCGGCCTCCCACACGCGCGCGCCGGTCAGCCGCTCGTAGATGTCGGCGCAGACGTGCGGCGCGAAGGGGAACAGCAGCGAGGCGCCGGTGGCGAGCGCGAAGCGCATCGTCTCGGCTTCGACGGAGTCGCGCAGGCGCGAGCAGTCGTTGAGCAGCTCCATCACGGCGGCGATCGCGGTGTTGAAGGCGAAGCGGCGCAGGTCGCCGCCGACCTTGTCGATCGCCCAGTGCGTCTTGCGCAGCAGCGCGAGGTCATCGCCGTGCATGCTCGGCGAGACGTCGAAGTCCTCGCTGCTCGTGCCGGTGCGCTCGGCGGTCTCGGCGGCCAGCCGCCACAGCCGGCCGAGGAATCGGTGCACGCCCTCGACCCCCGAGTCCGACCATTCGGCGTCCTGGTCGGGCGGGCCGACGAACAGGATGTAGCAGCGCGCGGTGTCGGCGCCGACGCGCTCGACGATCGAGGCGGGCGAGACGACGTTGCCGCGCGACTTGCTCATCTTGGCGCCGTCCTTGGTCACCATGCCCTGCGTGAACAGCGCCTGGAAGGGCTCCTGGAAGTCGAGATGGCCGAGGTCGGCGAGCGCCTTGCAGAAGAAGCGCGCGTACATCAGGTGCAGGATCGCGTGCTCGACGCCGCCGATGTACTGATCGACGGGCATCCACTCGCGCAGCGCCTCGGAGTCCCACGCGGCGGTGGCGTTGTGCGGGTCGCAGTAGCGCAGGAAGTACCACGAGGAGTCGACGAAGGTGTCCATCGTGTCGGTCTCGCGCTTGGCCGGCCCGTCGCACTCGGGGCAGGTCGTGTTGACCCAGTCCTCGGCGGCGGCCAGCGGCGAGCGGCCTTTGGGCGTGTAATCCTCGATCTCGGGCAGCTCGACGGGCAGCTGCTCGTAGGGCACGGGCACGGCGCCGCAGCCTGGGCAGTGGACGATCGGGATCGGCGCGCCCCAGTAGCGCTGGCGCGAGATCAGCCAGTCGCGCAGCTTGTAGTTGATCGAGGCGTGTCCCTTGCCTTCGCGGTCGAGCCAGCGCACGATCTCGGCGAGCGCGTCGCGGTTGGGCGTGCCGTCGAACTCGCTGCCGCAGTTGACGAGCACGCCGTCGCCGCTGTATGGCAGCTCATCGGCATCGTCGGCGTCGCTGCCGCCGGCGGGCTCGATCACGCGCCGGATCGGCAGGCCGAAGGCCTGGGCGAAGGCGTGGTCGCGCTCGTCGTGGGCGGGCACGGCCATGATCGCGCCGGTGCCGTACTCCATCAGCACGTAGTCGGCGACGTACATCGGGATCTGCTCGCCGTTGACGGGGTTGGTCACGGTGCGCCCGAGCGCGACGCCGGTCTTCGGCTTCTCAGCGTTGCCGCGCTCCTCGTTGGTCTCGTTCAGCGCGACGTTGACGTACTCGTGCACTTCGTGCTCGTGCTCGGTCCCCTGCACGAGCCGCAGGACGTCGGGGTGCTCGGGCGCCATCACGAAGAAGGTCGCGCCGAACAGCGTGTCGGGGCGCGTGGTGAAGACGGGGTAGTCGATGCCGAGCTGCTCGCAGCGGAACGTCACCTCGGCCCCCTCGGAGCGACCGATCCAGTTGCGCTGCATCGTCTTGACGTTGCCCGGCCAGTCGATCTCCTCGAGGTCGCCGAGCAGCCGCTCGGCGTAGTCGGTGATGCGCAGGAACCACTGCTCGAGCTGGCGCACCTCGACGAGGTGCCCGCAGCGCTCGCAGCGCCCGTCGGCGTCGACCTGCTCGTTGGCGAGCACGGTCTGGTCGTGCGGGCACCACTTGACGGCGGCTTCTTTGCGATAGGCCAGGCCGGCTCGGAACAGCTCGAGGAAGATCCACTGCGTCCAGCGGTAGTAGCTCGGTTCGTGCGTGGCCAGCTCGCGCGACCAGTCGATCGAGATCCCCCACGAGCGGAACTGGCGCTGGAAGGAGGCGATCGAGGCGGCCGTCGAGTCGCGCGGGTGCTCGCCTGTCTTGATCGCGTGGTTCTCGGCGGGCAGGCCGAAGGCGTCGTAGCCCATCGGGTGCAGCACGCGGCGCCCGAGGCGGCGGTTGAAGTGCGCGATGGCGTCGCCGAGCGCGTAGCACTTGAGGTGGCCGATGTGCGGCTCGCCGCTCGGGTAGGGCAGCATCTCGAGGATGTAGGCGTTGCTCGAGCGCCCGCCGGCGTCGAGCTCGTTGGAGACCTCCCAGGTGTGCTCCTCAGCCCACACGCGCTGCCAGCGCGACTCGATCTCGTGCGGGTCGTATACGTGCTCGGGGTGCTCGGCCATGGGAGGTCGCAGATTAGCGGGCGGCCTCGGCGCAACTGCCGCGGCCGCCCGCTTCGATTCAGCCCGCCCTCACGGACGCTGCGGCCCGCGCGAAGCCCTGGGCGTCGCTCAGAACGCGTCGGGCGTGTCGAGCGCCTGCCAGAAGTCGGCTTTGGGCTCGCTCGTGACGCCGCCCTCGGCCATCATCGCGCCGATCTCCTGGCTCTCGCCGAAGAACTGCTGAAAGCCCTCGGCGGTCTCCCATTCGTCGACGACGATCACGCCGCTGCCGTCGGCGTTGCCGTAGAAGCGGTGGCTCAGGGCGCCTTTGCCCTTGGCGCGCTCGGCGACGGCCAGCAGCCGCTCCGGGTCGCTGTTCAGCGCCTGCTCGATGCGGGCGGGGTCGCCCTCGATCTGAAGCGTTACCAGTACGGCCATGCGCAAGCTCCCTTGATTGTTTCGCCGATTCGATCAGGCCGAGCCCCGCGCGTCAAGGACTTCGACCATCGGCTGCATCTCGCTCTCGCATCCGGTCTGTGCCGCCACGACCCGAGCAACGCACGGCACCCTGGGAATCGGAGCTCGCCTGAGCATCGGACGAGCCACGGTTCGCATTCAGACGGTCGGCCTACTTGTATTTGGCGATGGGTGGCACCGCTTGTTTCAGTCCCAGGCAGATCGTCATCGGGGTTTCGATGTAGATCGGGCTGTAATAACACTTTTCAACTACGGGCGCCACCCCTAGGTTGATAAAGCTGATGCTCAAGGGACCCCAGCCGATCGAAATTTCCTGATAGGTGAAACGGCATTTCCGTATTCCCCGACTGTATTGATAGGAGCACAGCTTCAGTTTCGCGCCCGCTTCGTGGTACCAGTTCAAGGCAATATCGACACTGAATTTGTCGAAGATGGCGCCTGCAACTTTGTCGACAATTCCGTCCGGGATCGATCCGATGAAGTTGATTATTTCGGCCGCAGTCGCGATTTTCAGATACTGTTCGCCCTTGATCCGGGCATCGGCCAAACTAAGCAGGACCGAAGGATCATGGCCTTCGCCGGCGGCCGCGATCGCCGCTTCCAGCGCCGCCTGTTCACGAGCCGCTTCCAGACCCGGCGCTTCGGCGGCCAATAGGGCGGCTCCCTGCATCACCCACGGTTCCTCCTGCATCGTGTAGGCAGCGCCCAGGCCAGAGCCGCCGCCGCGTCCTGGGGTTTCGACCTGCTCGCTTTGCAACGCCCGGCCCGTCTGCGGGATGTAGGAGGTTGCGCCGTAGGTAATCACTCCCGTCGAGAGCGAGCTTTCCACGCCGGCGGCACCGAGCCACGCGAACTTCGGCGGGGCTTTGCCAGCGTTAGGCACGCCGAATTCGGTGCTGTTGTAGCTGGAGAGCAGTTTAGTTTCTCCGGCTTTGTCGCCGATCGTCGCGACGACATCGCCCTGCAGATCGTGCAGTTGCAGCACCGGCGTTCCGCCGTTGGTTTGCGTCGCCACCAGCGAGCCGTCGATGCCGGCGATGTTGCGCACCCATTTTTCGGCGGATTCGGTCCAGGCGACGGCTTCGCCCAAGCCGTCGTAGTGGCTGATCGTTTTGACCGACCCAGTGGTCGTTTCGCGTGTGCGACCTTCGGGATCGAGTTTGTATTCGTTCGTGACGCCACCTTGCGTCTGCGTCGCCACGGCGTTGTCCACGTAGAAGCTGCTCGTCAGTTCTTTGCCTTCGGCATCGGCCGCGGGCAGTTTGGTGACGTTGCCCAAGCCGTCGTAGGCCATGCCTCCGTCGGCCAAACGACCACCCTCGTCGTAGTTGTGGCCTTCGCTCGTGCCGCCTTCGCTCTGGCAGACCCCGCCCGTGCCGGGTGTGCGCGTGTTCGAGCTCGCACGGTTGCTCTGTTCGTCAAACGCATAGGCTCGCACGGTGCAGCCTTCGCCGGTCGGCGTTTCCTGCGTTTCGGTGAGTCGACCGAGCGAATCGTAGACGTAGCTCTCGCTTGCGAGCGTGCTCGTCTGACTGAGCATTTCACCGCGGATCGCGGGCACGCGCGTGTCGCTGTACCAGAGCGCCGGTTCGCTTTCTGAGCAGTTGGAGCTCTTCGTGTACTGCACGCTCGTCGCTTCGCCCGCCGAGTTGTAGACGTAGCTGGAGCACATCGCATATGGATAAGAGACGCTCGTGAGCCTGCCTTCGGCGTCGTACGAGGCCGCGAAGCTGCCAGCCGCTGAGTCGATCAGTTTCGTGCGCAGCTTCGTCGTGGGGTCGTATTCGTAGGTCTGTTTGCTCGTGCCCGAGGCGCTCGAATCGGATACTTCTTCGAGCAAGGAGTCGTTTTCGGGGCCGGCGTATTTGTATTTGGCGACGTTACCGTCAGCGTCTGTGTACTTGATCTGCTGGCCCAGGCGGTTGTATTCGGTCGACAGCGACTTGCCTTCGCCTTCGGTCGTCTCTTTTTCGAGTGCACCCAATGTGGAGTTGTAGGCGAAGTTGACCTTGGGTAGCGATACCCCGGTGGTGGCCGTCACTTCGCTTGCGCTCTTGCGCCCCGCCGCGTCGTAGGTTTCTTTCTTGGTGCGCGCCGTCGAGCCGAACGTTTCGGTGATCGTTTCGGGCTCGTTGTACATGTTGTACGTAAACGTCCTCACCGGCAGCTTCGGCAGACCCATCAGTTCGGCCTGCTTGGCGGGCAATGTCTCGCAGATCAGCCCGGCCCATTCCGGGTGGCCGCCGCAGCTCGGGTATTCGCCGTTCGTGCCGGCGCCGTAGTAGATCGTCTTCTGGTCGTGGGCGTTGGCGCCCTTCGACCACTGCTCCAGACGGTTGTTCGCCGAGTCCGCGACCCAGGCTTTGCCGGTGGCGTCGAAGGCCAGGGCACGCGGTTCGGTGAGCTGGCCGGCTTCGGTGCCTTTGAAGCCGATCTGCGTGACGAAGACGCCGCTCGGCGCGAAGGACACGGCTCGGTTGTTGGCCGAGTCCACGGTCCAGACATTGCCGAGGCTGTCGATCTTCAAGTCGATCGGCGTATTCACCTGGCCCTCGCCCGCTCCGGGTGCGCCGAAGCGCTTGAGCAGGCTGCCCGTGGTCGAGAACTCCTGGATGCGGTCGTTTCCGGTGTCCGCGACCCAGACGTGTTCGCCCGCGTCCACGGCGATGCCCTTCGGTTCTTTGACCTTGCCGGGTTCTGAGCCGAGCGATGAGAATTCCGATGAGTATTTGGCTTCTTTGTCGAACTTCTCGACGCGGCTGTTGCCGGTGTCGGCGACCCACATGTTGCCTTTGGTGTCGAAGGCCAGGGCCGAGGGGGCGTTGAACTTGCCCGATTCGGTGCCGAGGGAGCCGACCGTGGCCATGTAGGTGCCGGTGGAGCTGAACTCCTCAATGCGGTTGTTGCCGCTGTCGGCGACCCAGATGTGTCCGGCGGAGTCAAGCGCGATGCCCTGGGGTTCTTTGAGCTGGCCGGGGCCCGATCCGGTTTCGCCGAACTTCGTCAGGTAGGCGCCCGCGGCGCTGAACTGCTCGACGCGGTTGTTGGCGCTGTCCACGACCCACAGCTTGCCTTCGGAGTTGACCGCCACTCCACATGGGGCTTTGAGCTTGCCGGCTTCTGTGCCGGCTTCGCCGAACTTGGTTGCGTAGCTGAGCGTCGTTTCGGCACCGGCGCCGCGGACTTCGGTGACCTGTCCGGTGGTTTTGTCGTATTCGGTCGTGGTCGTCTGCTTGAACCCTTCGGGGTCGGCGGTCACCGAGGTGGGCGAGCGCAGTTCCCAGCCGAGATTGCTCTGCCCCGAGTAGGAGGTTTTGGTCGTGCGGACTTCAACTTCTTCGTGGTTGACAAGTTGGGCGAGATCGTACTTTTCGGTTACGAGATCGTATTTTTCTCCGCCTGGAGCGCCTTGGTTGTAGACGAGCACCTCGTGGTGGCGCGCAAGCGATTCTTTGACTTCCCCGCCGGCGCGGTACTTGATCATGTGCTGTGGGCCCAGCGTGTCAATCAAGCGCGTGCCCGCTTCTTCGACTTCGCGTTCTTTTTTACCTTCGCCGTTGTAGGTGTACTGCGTGTCGAGCAGTTCCGACTTTGCAGCCGATCCACTCCCGGCGGCCAGCGCCGTCAACCGGTTGCCCGCCGAAAGCGCGCGAATATTGTCGTTGAATTCGTTGTATTCAGTCGTCGAGATAGAGCCGTTTGGCTCGGTGCTCGGAGCGGCGAAGTTGACCTGGCGGCCGCGTTCGTCCATGTAGTAGATCCCCGCGCGCTTATAGCTGCTCGCAGGCCATCCTTGCGGTTCGTCGGCGGCCGTGATCGCCGTGGCTTCCACGGGGTCGTCGGACTGGCCCCATCTCGCGACTTCCGATTCGCTCATGTTGTAGGGGGCGCCGGCGCCGCTGACTGGAACGCCGTAGTTGATCGTGGTGCCGGCTTCGGGCGTTCTGGCTTCGCCGTCGGCGATGCTGCTCAGAGCGATCTTGCCGAGTTTGTCGCCGGCAGCCGTGTACCAGAGTTCGCCGAGCGAGTTGACCGCGATCCGTTCGGGTTTGGTTTCGCTCGGGAGCGCGAATTCCGTGACCGCGCCCGATGTCGCGACTCGGATCAGTTGGCTGCTGTTCCGACCCGTGACCCACAGGTACCCGGAGCTGGACGTGACGACTTCCGGAGTGATCGGCAGCGAGTATTCGGTGATCGCCCCGGAGGTGGTGATCTTGCCGATCTTGTGTGATCCGCTCTCGGCGAACCACAGGTTCCCGTCCGGTCCCGCGACGATGCCCTTTCCTCTGGATTCGGCCGGAAGCGAGTATTCAGTGACCGTGCCGGACGTGGTGATCTTTCCGATTTTGTCGCCCCTGGTGAACCACAGCTTCCCGTCCGAGCCCGCGGCGATGCCCGACGACCCGGCGGAGCCAGCCGGCAGCGAGTATTCGGTGATCGCGCCCGACGTGGTGATCTTGCCGATCTTGCTGACGCCCAAACCGTCGTACCACAGATTCCCGTCCGGTCCTTCCACGATCGCCCACGGCGACGTGCCGGCGGGCACCGCGTATTCCGTGACCGTGCCGGAGGTGCTGATCGTTCCTATGTGGTTGCTCGAGTAGTCGGTGAACCAGAGTTTCGAATCGGGACCCTTGACGATGCTCTGGGGGCCGCTCCCGGCCGGCAGCGCATATTCGCTGATCGCCCCGGTGGAGGTGGTTTTCGAGATCTTGTTGGTGATGGAGTCAGTGAACCAGAGTGTGCCCGACGCCGGCCCCGGGGTGATGCCTTTCAAATTGCTGCCGGTCGGCGCGGAGTATTCGGTGACAAGCGAGGACGAGGTTTTTACCGCGGCCGTTTCGGCGCTGTCCTTCGAAATCGAGCCCCCGGCATTGGTCGCCAGCACGGTGGCGAGGATCGTGTCGCCGGCGTCGGCTGCCTGCAACGCATAGGTCGGATTAGTGGCCCCCGCGATTGCGACGCACGATCCCGCGCTTGCGCAGCGGCGCCACTGATAACCGTATGCGTTCGGACTCCCCGACCATTTGCCCTTGGAGGCGGACAGCGTCACGCCCTGTATCGCACTGCCGCTGATTTTCGGTGCTTCGGTGTTCGCCACCGCTTCGCCTTTCGACAGTTCGGCCGACGCCGGCGCGCGCGCTGTCTTCAGCAGGCGCCCGGTGCCCTTGTCTCCCGCGATCGCCCCGTAGGTGAACGTCCAAGGCTCTTGTCCGGGTTGGCTCAGCGCAGTGACGTGGCCTTCTTCGTCGTAGCCGTAGGTGGTCTTCAGCGAGGGCGAGATGCGTGGATCCCACGTGCCGAGCAGCCTCCCCAGCGAGTCGTATTGGTAGCTCTGCACTGCGGTCGATTCCATTTTTTTTGTAACGGGGTTGTACGCGACCAGTGAAACCTGGTTCAGACGTTGCGGACCGGTGTTCGTGTAGAACAGCTCGAGCGCACGGCAACCGGGGTTCATTTCGGTCGGCACTTTCGTGTAGGAGCAGGTGACCCCGGGAGGCGAAGGCGCCCGCACTTCGAAGGGTCTTGCGACTTCCCCGGGCGGCGCAATCGAGCCGGCGGCTTCGCCGGTCGTGAACCACATATTCCCGTCGGCGCCCGAAGCGATACCCATGGTGCTCGAGTAGACGTTGGTGAGATACTCGCCGACTTCGCCCGTCGGCGTAATCTTGCCGACGTAGTCCTGGCCGGTGAACCAGACGTTGCCGTCCGGGCCCTTGGCGATGGCGCCCGGCGTGACGTTCGGTTCAGCGGGCAGCGCATATTCGGTCACCACACCCGCCATCGTGATCTTGCCGATCTTCTTCGTGCCGGCGTTCGTGAACCACATGCTGTTGCCCGGTCCGGCGATGATGTCGACCGGTTTGCTTCCCGCCGGGAGCGAGAATTCCGTGACGGTTCCACTCGCGGGAAGCTTCGCAATCTTGTTGGCGCCCGTGAGGATGACCCACATGTTCCCGTCGGGGCCCATCGCCATTTCGCCGGGCGTGGCGCCGAGCGGGAACACGGTCCGCGTCCATTTTTCATTCGTGGCGGATGGGTCGATCTCGCTGATTCGACGCGCGATCGGTTCGCTGAACCAGATCCGCCCGTCGGGCCCCGTGGCGATGTTTTCGCTTCCGTGTTCGCTGAAGATCGTGGGGAATTCGGTGATTTTGCCCGATGGCGTGATCCTGCCGATCTTTTTCGCGTTCTCGCTGAACCAGAGGTTGCCTTCAGGACCGGTCGTGATCCGCCTCGGTTCGGCGCCTGCGGCCGTCGCGTAGGTCGTGATCGTGCCGGTCGGGTTGACCTTGCCGATCTTGTTGCCGAAGTGCTCGATGAACCACGCGTTGCCATCGGGCCCGCCGACGATATCTTCGGGGTAGGTGTTCGTGCCCGGAATGGAATAGAGATTGACGGCAGGCTGGGTTTCGTAGGCGTAGGTGACGGTGCCGGTTGCCTTCGCGCCTTCTTGGACGGTCGGCACCCACTGCTTGGTGCCCGTCGGGCGCGTGAACTTCACCGAGGTGCCCGCGGCGGCGTCCCTCAGGAAGTAGGCAAGCTTCTGTTTGGTCGTTTTGTTTTCTTCGAGCGTCAGTTGGAGGTTCGAGTCGCCGGGCGGCGATTCGAATTTGCCCGCGGCAAGCGCAGCGAAGATCGTCTGCTTGCCCTTGGAGTCGGTGAGCACGACGTCGCCGGTGGGCAGTTCTTCGAGGCCCTCCGTGTTGCCCAGGTTGAGCGCCCACTCCGGCCCCAGCACGCCGTTGCCGCCGGAGATCGTGTCGCGGGAGCTGTAGTTGCGGGCGACCGTGAGGCCGTTGCCCATCGAGACGTCCGTCGCGCCGAGGCTGAAGGCGCCGGACTGAAGGTCGACCGAGCCCGGCCCGAGCGCCACGGGCGTGGAGTGGCGGATCGCGACTTTCTGTTCGTAGCGCGCTTCGTTGCCGGCGTTGTCGAACGCGACCACCACGAGGCCGTGTTCGCCGGCCCCGAGTTCAGCCCCGTTGACGGTGAATTTGTTCGCCGCCGTGCATTCGCCGGTGGCGACCGTGCATGAGCCGCCCGCCGTGCCGACTTCTCCGCCGTCGACGAACAGGGCGATCGATTTGACCCCGGAGCTCGCGATCGTCGAGCCTTCGCCGTCGCTGGCGTAGACGTTCAGTTCGTAGGGGCGTTCGCTCAGTTCGCCGTCGCCCGGCAGCCCGCCGATGATCAGCCCGTGGGGCTTTTTCGCGTCAACTTTGACCGTCGCCTTGCCTTCGCTTGTCAGCGATTCCGTACCGGAGATCGCCTCGTGCGCTCGGTAGCGCAAGGGCACTGCGCCGTTGGGCACCGTCGCAGGCAGCGTCCAACCTTCTTTGTGGCTGACGTAGCACTGCACACCCTGGCAGCCGCCTTCGCCCAGATAGTTGTGTTCTTCGATCGGGGTCCAGACGCCCGGGGCGCTTTCGTATTCGAGTTTGGTCCCCGAGACGCCGATGCCCGGATCGGCGGCTTGCAGTTCGATCGCCCCGCCCGCGGCACCACCGAGTCTGGAGAGCCAAGTGTTGTTGCCGGCCTGCAGCGCGTTGACGCGTTTGAATTTTTCTTTGACGCCTTCGAGCCCTTCGATTTCGACTTCGACCGTGGCCGAGCCCGTGTTGTAGCTGGTCGTGGAGTGCGTGCCGCTGGGCTCGGCGATCGAGACGATCCCCTGGGTGATCGAGTCTGAGAAGCCGAAGCTGCCGCCGGGATTGCCGGTGGCAGCCTGCTCGAAGAGCACCGCGTTGTTGGCTTTGCCCGATGCAGGCAGGCATTCTTCGACTTTTGAGGCATTCGCGGCGCAGATCGTCGTGGCTTTGTTTTCGTATTCAGGATTTTCAAATTCAGTCGAAAGAATCTTCTTGGTTTCTTTCGCCCCGCTCGGTTCGAGGAATGCCAAGAAGCTTTCGATTTTGTTGCCTTTGTTGTGCGCGGAGGTCTGGGTTTTGACTTCGTAGATGTGCGAGACGCCCTTGGTCTGGTAGCCCCAGGCAGCGAATTCTTCGTGCGAGGCGGGGTTGTAGTTGCCGATGCCTTTGCTTTCCAGGCGTTCGGTACCTGTGGACTTCTGGAAGTTGGTGAGGCTGGTGGTTTTGAATTCCCAGTTGCCGGAGTGGGTTGCGAGGTCGCCGAGCGTGCTGTCGGGCGGGGCCAGGAGTTCGGGGTCCACCGCGATTGGGTACAAGTAGTCGCCGGCCAGATCGACCGAGACGTGGAGCGTGTGGCCGTGCAGGGTCATCGCTACCGGCATGCTTGTGCCTTCCGCGTCTTCGGCACTCACGGGCGCCACCGTCGCGAGCAGTGCGTTGCCCTCGAGAATCCGCACATCGCCCGCGACGCTCTGGACGGCGTGCGCGCCATCGGGCACGCCGAGGCGGAAGTAGAGGTTGCCGGAGCTGCGCTGCGAGAGCAGCATTGTGCTGAGGTCGAAGCCGCCCGCTGTCAGCTTGGCGGCGCTCGCAAGGTCGAGCGCGCCCTTGCGGTTCGCGTGGCGCCAGAGCACAGCGGCACCATCGAGCCGACCGGGCGCACCCGCGAGCGGCGCACCGTGGGCGTCGACCGGTGTGAGCGAAATGCCGGAGCTCGGGAGCGAGACACCCCCATCTTCGAGCTGCTTGGGCACCCGGACCTGGACGTCCGAGCGAACCGGGGCGAAGCCGTCGCCCGCTTCGGTCAATCGCAGATCGAGCGGGAGGTGCCGGTGCCCGACCGTCGTGGCGATCGGCGCCGTCGATTCGATCAGGCCCTTGCCGCCGCCGGCGAGCGCGACTTCGGCCGCTTGGTCGGTCGCATAGCGAAGGACCCGCTGGCCGCGAGCAAGGGTCGGCATTCCGGCTGCGGGCTGGGCAAGGGCAGGGAAGGCTGACTGTGCCACGCTTGCGGTGCGCGCCGGTGTTGCTTCCTCGTACTGCACGCGAGCCGCGCTGCGCCGTGCGACTGCCGCCGGATTGGCGCGCCTTGCCTGACGCGCGGTGCGAGCGCCTTCGCCGCGCAACAGCTCATCTACGGCCGGGGCCACGAGCGTCCCGCTGAATGGCGAACCAGTCGCGTACCCGGCGTTGGAAGTCCCGCTTGCGAAGGCAGGTGCAGCGAGCACGGTACCCATACATCCCGCAACCAGGACAGACACCAGCAATGACCGCAGCCTCGACCGCATCGCGCTCTCCCCACCTCGTCTGTGTTTGTCGTCTTGGCCGGCCGACCTCCAATTGGGCGCATGAGCGACAGCCGAGACGACAGTCACACACATGCCAGCCAAGCGGCGGCGATGCTACCACGACTTTCACATGATGTGCACTTTTTTTTGGCGCTCGGAACTAGCCGCTTAAACAAAGTCCACCTGAGTACCGAATCACAAAAGTCCTTGATTTACAGGCTATATGTACCTCGGGCCAGATGGGCCCGAACTGTCAATCGCACATCGAGGTGTGGTCCTCGGCGGACGCCGGGTTTCATGAGCTCGCAGGCTCTCGATATTAGTTACTGGAATCGCTGCCTGCGTAAAGCGCTTGCTCGCCCACCGCGAAGCGGCTGTTGCCACGCAGCAGCTCGACGATCTCGCGCGGCGCCTTCTGCGGCGAGCCGGCGTCGAACGGCGGCTGCGGGTCGTACTCGATGCCGAGCTGGATCGCCTGGGCAACGTTCTCGCCGGCGATCTGGGCGGCGAGGGCGAGCGCCATGTCGATGCCGGCGGACACGCCGGCGGCGGTGGCGATCTTGCCGTCGAACACGGAGCGCTCGGAGACGGCGTCGGCGCCGAGCTCGCGTAGCTTGTCGATGGCGAGCCAGTGCCCGGTGGCGCGCTTTCCCTCGAGCAGGCCGGCGGCGGCGAGGATCAGCGAGCCGGTGCACACGGAGGTCGTCCACGTGCTCGTCTCGTGCGCGGCGCGCAGCCACTCGAGCGCGGGCCCACCGGCACGTGCGGCGACCTCGCCGGGACCGCCGGGCACGAGCACGATCTCGGGCGCGGGGACTTCGGCGAGCGAGCGCTCGGCGATCACGGTGAGCATGCCGTTGTCGGTGCGCACGGGACCGGCCTCGGCGGCAACGAACGTGGTGCGCCCGCCGGGCAGGCGGCTGAGCACCTCGTACGGCCCGATGGCGTCGAGCGCGGTAAAGCCGTCGTACAGCAAGATCGCGGTGTTCATCTGCTCTGCTCCTTTTTCTTTTTGATGATCGGATGAGGACTGCGTCGCGGGCTGCGATGCGCGGCGCCGGCATGGACGACGCTGCCGGTGTGGAAGCGGCGGCGATACTCGGCGGGCCCGACATCGAGCGCGCGCAGGAACACGCGGCGCATGGTCTCGGCGGTGCCGAAGCCGCAGGCGCCGGCGATCAGGGCGATCGGGTCGGGGCCGTCCTCGAGCATCCGGCGGGCGGCCTCCAGGCGCACGCGCTCGACCCAGCGGGCGGGGGTGACGCCGGTCTCGGCAGTGAAGGCCCGTGCGAAGTGGCGTGCGCTCATGTGCGCGCGCGCCGCCATGGCCTCGACGGAGTGATCGCCGGCAACGTGCTCGACGACGCTGCGCTGGACCTCGCGCAGCGGCTCGCGCTCGGGCTGCTGGGAGGCGAGCGTGGCGCTGAACTGCGACTGGTTGCCGGGCCGCCTGAGGAACAGCACGAGGTGCCGGGCGATCGTCAGCGCGAGCTCACGATCGTGGTCGTCCTCGACGAGCGCCAGCGCGAGGTCCATGCCGGCGGTGACGCCGGCCGAAGTCCACACGTGGCCGTCGCGCACGAAGATCGGGTCGGGGTCGACGTCGACGTGGGGGAAGCGGCGCGCGAGCGCTTCGGCGGATGCCCAGTGGGTGGTGGCGCGCCGCCCGTCGAGCAGGCCGGCGGCGGCGAGCAGGAAGGCGCCGGTGCAGACGGACGCGGTGCGTCGCGCTCGCCCAGACGCGTCGGCGACCCAGGCGAGCAGGGACTCGTCGTCCGCGGCCTCGCGCGTCCCGTCGCCGCCGGGAACGATCAGCGTGTCGATCCTGCGCGGCGCCTGCTCGAACGTACCGTCGGGCACGAGCGTCAAGCCGCTCGACGCGCGCACGGGTGCGCCGTCGGCACTGAGCGTGCGGATCTCGTAGCGCCCGCGTCCGTAGCGCCCCCCGCCGGCCGGGCCACTCCGCAAGGTGCCGCCCGGGGCGGGTGCGCCGCCGGCGTCGAGTGCGCGCCGGGCGCCGGAGAAGACCTCGACCGGCCCTGAGACATCGAGGCTCTGCACGCCGGGGAACAGGGCGATCACGATGTGACGGGGTGAGCGACGCTCGGCGATACCGCGATCATCGCCCACTGTCGTGCTGTCCGCAAGGACATATTTCCAACGATTCATGCCATCAACGGCAGACGTAGAGGATCGTTGCTCGAGGGAGCCGGCCGTTTACCATGGTCCGATGGGGCCGAGCGCGGCGGGATCGGAGGAGCACGAGGCGGTGCGTGACACGCTCGACTCGGCGGCGGGGCGCGTGGCGGGGATCGTGGAGGCGGCCGAACGCACGGCAGCGGAGCTGCGCGAGCAGGCGGAGGCGCGCGCGAGGGAACGGATCGCGGAGGCCGACCGCGCGGCGTCGAACCGCGTGCGGGCGGCAGAGGAGGAATCGGAGGAGCTGCTGCGCGAGGCCAGGGCCCAGGCGGAGACGGCGCGCAACGACGCGGTGGCGGCTGTCGGCGCGATCCATGCCGAGGCGGAGCGGGTGAGGAGCGAGGCACAGGCCGAGGCGGAGCAGCTGCGGGCGGCGGCACAGCGCGATGCCGAGCAGGAACGGGCGAGCGCGCACGGGGACGCCGAGCTCGAGCGCTCGAGCGCTCGCGATCAGATGGGCGCGACGTTCGCGGAGGCGCGGGCGGAGGCGGAGCGCATCGTGGCCGAGGCGCGCGCACAGGCCGGCGAGCTGCTCGCCGAGGCGCAGAGCGAGGCCGAGCGCGCCCGCGCATCGGGCGGCGAGGACCTGGAGAAGCTGCGGGCGGAGGCAATCGAGCAGGCCCAGGGGGTCCGCGCCAAGGCCCGCGAGGATGCGCGCGAGATCGTGGGCGAGTCGCACACGGTCGCCCGCGAGGTTCTGCGCGAGGGCACGGAGCTGTCGCGCAACCTGCGCGAGCTGTCGGTCTCGCTGCGCAACAACGCCGAGCGCCTGCTGCGCGACGTGCGCCTGGCGCACGGCAGCATGACGGCCCGCCTCGACCAGGCAGGGCCCGGGGCGGGCGCGAGCGCCGAGCGGGCGGCGAGCCGGCGCGGGTTGGACGAGCCCGACGAGGACCTCGACGTGCCGGAGTTCATTCCGCCGGAATAGGCCGCGCGCAGCACGGCCCAGCGCCCAACGCAGAGCATCGCGCTCCGCAGACAAAGCGCGACAGTTCCGTCCCAAGCGCTCCGTACCTTGGATACATGGACGAGCTCACGCCGAGCCAGAAGGGAGCAGCCGCCGAGGCGGCGATCACGGCCGCGGTGATCGGGCTCGGGTTGACCGTGCTGCGTCCCCTCTGCGAGGGCCGTCGCTACGACCTGATCGTCGATCTCGAGCCACGACTCCTACGGGTCCAGTGCAAGCTCGCAAAACGCGTCGGCGGCGCGCTCGCGATCCGTCTTCAAACCTCCCGATATACGCCTGGCGGGTACGTCTTCACGAGCTACTCGGCCAACGAGGTCAACGCGGTCGGCGCCTACTCCGCCGAGCTGAGCCGCTGCTTCCTGCTGCCGATCACTGAGGTTGAGGGAATGCGCGGCGTCCATCTGCGTCTCGATCCCAGCGGAAACAACCAGGCACGGCGCGTGAGATGGGCAGACGACTACGAGCTAGAGGCGATGCTCTGGAGGTTGCGAAGCGACGGCCCGCATGCCGCTATCGCGGTCGGTAGCTAGACTTCCAGTCAGGCACTCGGGGCTATAGCTCAGCTGGGAGAGCGTCGCGCTGGCAGCGCGAAGGTCGTCGGTTCGAGCCCGACTAGCTCCATAGACAGTCAGCTGCAGCCGCAGGTTGGCGAGCGTCCGCAAGCACGAGTTCGTTCGACCCAGTGGATACTCAGGTCTTAGGACACCAATGGGGGCCGCTGCCCTCCGTTCCGACGTCGCCAGGTCGAATCGTGCAGCAGGGCAAGCAATCGGTCAGAGACGGAACACGCCAATGCGAGCGTCCCTGGCCGAACGAAGACGCCGAGTGAAATCAGGCCCGTTTGCAGGGCAAGTCTCCGACGAGGCGCCGCACGCGATGCGGCGGGCACCGGTCCCGACCATTTTGACAATCCCGTCTATTTACGGAAGTTATGATCGCTCGATCCGGGCTGACAACCAAGAGGTGGCAAGATGACGATCGAGCGGCGTACCCACGCAGCGATGCGAGGACTTCTGTTGACGGCGATGCTGCTCGGCCTTGGGACGCTCCTGTCGCTGACGAGCGCCACCGCGCATGCGACAACGCCTTCGGTGATCGTCGGGGTCAACGACGGCACCGGCTGGGGCGAACCGGATTCGCTCAAATTTCGCGAAGACGGCTTTGCCTCGGAGCGCTTGAATGCGAACCCCGGCCACACGACGATCGCCGAATCGGTGGGGCTCGGCTGGAGAAACGACATCGTGATCATCGGGAACCCCAGCGACGAAGAAGAGCTCAGCACGGTGAACGTCTCGGAATGGACCAAAGAAGCACTCGCACAAGTCAAGGAACAGGCAGCGCACGGAGTGGTGCTGATGGAGGTCGGCAACGAGATGTTCTTGAAGGGGCCCCACTGTAAAGGCTGCTACCAGCAGGCGGAACCGGCGAAGTACGCCGAAATGTTCGTATCGCTCTCGAAAGCGGTCGAAGAAGCGGGCATCACAGGCGTCAAACTGCTGTTCAACAGCTACGGCGACTACCAGGAAAGCGAAGGCGGCAAATTCTCGCAAGTCTGCTGCGGTGGCGGTTGGCTTGCTGTGGCTGAGAAAGCCAAGCCGGAACTGCTCAAACGCGTCGCGGGCTTCACGATGCACCCATACGGGGAAGTCGGTGAAAACAAAGAAAACGACTGGGGCCCGGTCGCGCTCAAAGTCGAGCACGAACAGGCCGTGTCGCTCGGCTTCGAACACACCGACTACTACGCCACCGAGTTCGGCGTGAAGCTCAACGAAGAAGGCCGGACCGGCTCGACGTCGCTCGCGAACCAGGCTGAAAAGATCAAGGCGGTGTTCACCGAACTGATCGGGTACCCGTACGTGAAAGGCATCTGGTACTACCAGACCCACGACGACGGGACGGGCAAATGGGGACTGATCGAACCACAGGAAAGCGGCGAAAGCCCGTTCGTCGCGAGACCCGCCCTGGAAACGGTCGCGAACTTCACCAAAAGCTACACGGCGACGCTGGTCGGCGACCCCTCAACGACATACTCGGTCGGCGACCAGACTGCAGTTGGGCGCGAGGAAACGTTCCAGTTCACGGCCACTTACACGGGCAAAATCGAAGAACTCAAGTTCCGCACCAACGGGACAGCCAACACCGGCGTGAGCAGCGTCGTGCTCGGCGTGTTCGCCGAAAGCAGCGGCAAACCGGGTGAAGTACTCGGCCAGGCGACGGCGTCCGGCGAACCCGCGACCAACTCCTGGGTCAAGGCGACGGGGCTCTCGATCAACGTCACGAGCGGGACGAAATACTGGCTCGCGGCGCTGCCGCTTGGTACCAGCGGCCAATTGCTCCACTACAACGTCGCCGTCGGCTCCGGCGGCACCGGCAACCTCGAGAGCAACGCCACCGGCCTCACATCGCTGAAAGCCGAGGAATCGTGGGCGACCTTCAACCAGGGCCCGATCGGTTTCCAGGCGATCGGCTCGAGCAGCCTGCCCTCGGCCCCGTCGAACAGCGCCGTGCCGACGATCAGCGGCACCGCCGAAGTGGGTCAGACGCTGGCCGCGAGCAAGGGCACCTGGACCAACGAACCGACCGGCTACACCTTCCAGTGGCAGCGATGCGACTCGTCCGGCACGGAATGCGCGAATATCTCAGGCGCCCTTGCCTCGAGCTACACGCTCGTCGAAGCCGACTTCCAGCACAAGCTCGTGGTGAAAGTGACGGCCGACAACGCCGGCGGCACGAGACTCGGCGGTCTCGACGGCCGCCGCCAAGGTCAAAGGATTGGCGATCGGTGACTCCACGGCAACGTACTCGGTTGCCGACCAGACCGCGGTCGGGCGCGAGGAAACGTTCCAGTTCACCGCCAAAGCCACAGGCAAAGTCGAAGAACTGGCATTCCGCACCAACGGGACGGCCAACACGGGCGTGAGCAGCATCGTGCTCGGCGTGTTCGCCGAAAGCAGCGGCAAACCGGGTGAAGTACTCGGCCAGGCCACGGCCTCCGGCGAACCGGCGACCAACTCCTGGGTGAAAGCCACCGGACTCTCGATCAGCGTCACGAGCGGCACGAAATACTGGCTTGCGGTGCTGCCGCTAGGAACGAGCGGCAAATTGCTCCACTACAACGTCGCCGTCGGCTCCGGCGGCACCGGCAACCTCGAGAGCAACGCAACGGGCCTCACGTCGCTGAAAGCCGAGGAATCGTGGGCGACGTTCAACCAGGGCCCGATCGGCTTCCAAGGGATCGGGGCCTGAACCAACGACGAGGGCCAGCCGATCGGGCAACCCGAGGCACGCTCCGGCTCACGGAAAGCGCTCGGCCCACGGCTCGAGCTCCACCCGCGCAGCGTTGATCACGTAGGAGATCAACCGGTACCAGCCGGCCACGATCACGAGCTCGAGCAGCTGATCCTCGGCGAATCGAGCCAACAGCTTCGCCCACAGCTCCTCGGGTATCCCATTGCTCTCATACAACGCATCGGCCGCCGCGATCAGCTGCGCGTCGGCGTCCGGCCACGCCGGGTCCCCGGCCGAGCCGAGCACGGTCGCGTCGATCTGCTCGTCGCTCAGCCCCAGCGGCCGGGCGAATGCGACGACGTGCACACCCCACTCGTACTCCGCCCCCGCCCGCGCGCACGTGCGCAGGATCAGCAGCTCGCGCTCGCGCGGATCCAGTCGCGGATGGCCGAGCAGCCCGGCGCCGAGCGGTCGCATGCGCGAGAACAGGCCGTCGTGCACGGCAAGCGTGCGGAACAGCGCCAGCGGCTCCACCCCGCTTGCGGGCGGCATCCACTTGGCCAGCATCGCCGCCATCTCGGGCTCGTATGGCGGTTGCAACGGGGCGATCCGCGGCTCGGGCATTGCTCGCTATCCTTTCGCTTCGATAATCAAAGCAAGGAGTGTAGCTTCTGTTTTCGCAGCACGCAAGCGCAGCAGGAACGCCCCGGCCCGGCGCCCCGGCGCGCGGATCGCGCAGCGGCCGGCCGATCATGGCCCTGTTCAACCTGCTCGGCCGGCGCTGGACGCTGCGCGTGCTGTGGGAGCTGCGCCGCGAGCCGCTGACCTTCCGCCAATTGCAGACGGGCTGCGAGGAGATGTCCTCGAGCGTGCTCAACCAGCGCCTGCGCGAGCTGCGCAGCGCCGGCGTCGTCGAGCAGCAGCGCGGCGAGGGCTACAGCCTCACGGCAGAAGGGCAGGAGCTGCTCGACGCGCTCAAGCCGCTCGGCACGTGGGCCGATCGCTGGAGCGCACGGACCCGAAGCCCGCCGCAGGCGTAGACTCGTTCTCCCCACTCCCGTCCCTCGAGGAGTCGCCATGAGCAGTCAACTGCCCCCCGGACCGCGCATGCCGAGCGCACTGCAGACGATCGGCTGGTGGAGTCGTCCAACCGCCTTCGCCGAGCGCTGCCGCGCGCGCTACGGCCGGCGCTTCACGATCCGCCTGCTCGGCCAATCGCCGTTCGTGATCATCTCCGATCCCGAGGAGATCAAGCAGGTCTTCCAGGCCCCGCCCGAGGTGCTCCACCCCGGTGAGGGCGCGAGCCTCCTCGAGCCGATCGTCGGTCCCAACTCGGTGATCCTGCTCGACGAGGGCCCGCACCTGCGCCAGCGCAAGCTGCTGCTGCCGGCCTTCCACGGCGAGCGGATGCAGGGCCTGTCGGGGCTGATGGCCGAGCTGGCCGAGCGCGAGGTCGCCTCGTGGCCGCTCGAGCAACCCGTCGCGCTGCATCCACGCGTGCGCCGGCTCACGCTCGAGATCATCCTGCGCGCCGTCTTCGGGCTCGACCGCGGGGCCCAGCTCGACGAGCTGCGCGACCTGCTGACCGAGATCCTCGCCTTCGGCGACAGCCCGCTGTCGCTGATCCCGCCCGCCCAGCGCCTGCTCAAAGGGCGCGGGCCCGTCGGGCGCTTGGAACGCATCAGCGCCCGCGCCGACGAGCTGATCTTCGGCCTGATCGAGGAGCGCCGCGGCGAGCACGGCGACGGCGAGGACGTGCTCTCGATGCTGCTCGGCGCGCGCGACGAGGAGGGCGAGCCGATGACCGCGCCGGAGCTGCGCGACGAGCTCGTCACGGCCCTCGTCGCCGGGCACGAGACGACCGCCTCGCAGCTCGCCTGGGCGTTCGAGCGGATCGCGCGCGAGCCCCACGTCCAGCGCCGCCTGCACGCCGAGCTCGACGACGGCGACGGCGCCGACGGGGCCTACCTGATGGCCACGATCAACGAGATCCTGCGCCGGCGCCCCGTGCTGCCCAACGCCGAGCCGCGACTGGTCAAGCAGCCGATCGAGGTCGGCGGCATCCGCTACGAGCCCGGCGTCGTGCTGTTCGCAAGCGCCTACCTCGTGCACCATGATCCCGACATCTACCCAGATCCCTATGCCTTCCGCCCGGAGCGCTTCCTCGGACAGTCGCCCGGCACCTACACCTGGATCCCCTTCGGCGGCGGTCGCCGCCGCTGCATCGGCGCGAGCTTCGCGCTGCTCGAGATGAAGCTCGTGCTGCGCGCCGCGCTACAGCGCCACGAGCTGCGCCCGGCCGGCCCCGTGCCCGAGATCACGCGCAGGCGCGGCATCGCCTTCAGCCCGTCCGGCGGCAGTCGCGTGATCCTCACAAGACGGACGCGCGCGCCATCGCCCCGGCAGGCGCCCGCCATCCACGCGCCCGTGCCCGCCTGAGCCCGTGCGCTAGTCGGTCACGGGTTCGCGCGCGAGCTGGTGGCGCACGCGGTCGCGCGAGTCGGCGTAGCGGAGCGCCTCGTATGCGATCAGCGCGCACAGCAGCGCCGCGAGGATGCCCAGCGTGGCCAGCGCCGGCAACGAGACCGCCGCCGGCAGCAGCGCAAGCAGCACCGCCGCGCAGACCAGCCGTCGCACGCTCAGCGTGTGCATGTTGCGCAGGCGAAAGGCGACGTGCGCGAGCAGATACAGCGACGTGCCGCCCAGCAGCGCCACCGCCGGTACGAGCGCCAGATCCCTGCCCACGTGCTCGAGCGTGATCTTCAGGCCGACCGCCAGCAGCGCGATGCCGGCGATCATCGGGAAGTGCAGGTAGGAGTACGAGTCGCGCGCGATCCCGTTGCGCTCACGGCCCTCCGCCGCTTTCGCCAGGCGCCGCCCCGCGACGATCGCCGTGACGTCGAAGTAGACCCACCACAGGGCCGCGGCGACCACCATGCCGAGCACCGCCGCGCCGACGATGCCGGCGTCGATCGATGCCTTCGCGCCGACTCCGATCGCGACGATCGACTCGCCCAGCGCGATGATCACGATCAGCCCATGGCGCTCGGCGAAGTGTCCCGGGACGAGTTTCCAGCCGTCCTGGCCGAACAGGAACGGGCCGCCCGCGTCGAGCAACAAGGCGACCCCCCAGATCGCCACGCGCAGATCGCCCGAGGCGGCAGCCGCCACGAACAAGAGCCCCGCACCGATCGCCGTGCTCACGGCGAGGCCGAGCACGGACTTGCGCAGCGTCGCATCCTCGCGGCTGGCCAGCATGAACAGCACGATGTGCGCCGCGCGCACGACCGCATACGCGCACGCGAACAGCAGCGCCTGCGAGCCGAACGCGTGCGGCACGCAGATCGCCGCCACCAGGAACGCCGCCATCGCGGCGAAGATCGCCAGGCGCACGGCTCCCTCCTCGGGGTCGAGCACGCTCGTCAGCCACGCATAGCCGACCCATGACCACCACAGCATCCCGAGCACGAGCAGTCCCTTGAGCATCCCGCCCCACGTCGGCGTGTGCACGATCAGCGTCGTGCACTGCGTCAGCGCGAGCACGAACACGAGGTCGAAGAACAGCTCCAGCGGTGTGACCCGCTCGTCCTCTCGCATGACCGCGCTGACGCGCGGCGATTCGCGTGGCGCGCTCACGGGGGCATCTTCGCAGCCGGCCCGCATGACACCGGCCGGGACCTCATGGCCGGTGGCGTGCGACTTCCCCCCAGCCGGCGCCCCGATCCCTGCGCCGCCGCATCGTGGAGCGGCGGCGGCGCAGGGTCGATAGAGCGCCTATTTCAGCTGCATGTTCGGCTCGCCGGCCGCGTTCAGGCCGGTTCCCGAGATCGTGCACGTACCGCCTTTCGGCGTGCCCGCGTTGTACGCCTGGGTCAGGCAGTTGCGCAGCGCCAGCTGAGCCCAGTAGTTCGGGTGGATGTCTTCCTGCAGTTCGTAGGGCCCGAAGATCGTTTCGAGCGTGCGGATCTGGTTGAACCACTCGGTTTTGTCCACAGCGCCAGCCGATTTCCAGCTCGACAGCCCCTTCTCCTCGAGCAGCCCGACCGTGTTGTCACAGAGCCTGCGCGCGTTGAACGCCGAGCTCAGTTCCATCGTCTTGAGGTTCGACAGGCCCGCGGCCGCCGCTGCGCCCGTGACCGCGCCGTCGATCGTCGGCAGCATCGTCGCGTTGGCGTAGTTGGCGTCTTTGTTCCAGAAGCCGCATCCGCCCGTCGTCTGCCGGCTGTAGCCGCTTTGCGTGTAGCGGAATTCCGAGCCATTCGGGATCGGCGAGGGGTAGTTCTGCACGAGGATCGTGTACTGCGTGCTCGAGTAGCCCGCGTTCGTCATCGCGGTGGCGACGTTGTCGATCGCCGTCGTGATTTCGCCCTTGACTTTGTTCACGTTGGCAGTCGTGAAGTTGTTCGTCACCGAGCTTTCTTCGCTGCAGTAGAAGTCCCAGAACCACGTCGACTCGAGGAAGTCCTCGACGCACGTGGTGACGATCGGAGCGAAGTTGAAGTTGTTGCCGCCGATCGACAGCGCGACGAGCTTCACGTTGTGCGTCGCGGCGAAGTGCTGGAGCATCAGCGCCTGGCCTTCTTTGCCGCCGGAGTTGTAGAAGTCGATACCCGGCTTGAACGTTTCGCCTTCGGTGAAGCTCGACGTCTTTGCGCCCGAGCAGGCGAGGTTCTCGCCGCTGACGCCGCCGCCGATGTAGACCTCGGCCGACTTCGAGCGGTGGCAGCCTTTGATCAGTTCGCCCGTGCCGCCCGCGTTGTCGTAGTAGGCCGTCGAGCCGAGCGCGTCTGTTTTGGACGAGCTTTCGTCCGTGTTGCCGGCCCAGCGCCCGGCCTCGCCGGAGATGAACGAGTCACCGACGCTCGCCGTCCACGGCGCACCCACGCCCGGGCCGTCCGCCAGCGCCGGCGGCGCCAGCGCGCCCAGCGCCAGCGCAAGTGCCATCAGCATCCCGCCGGCCAGTGCCAGCGCAAGAGTGTTTCGACTGCGAACAGCCAAGATTCGATACATGCTCTTCTCCCCGTGCGATCGCGCCGCGCGCCACTCGCGGGCGCTGTCCGAGCCACCCTATCCGAGGCATTCGCCGGATTTCAACTATGCCCAAACGGACCGGCAGTTGCGGCAGAATACGGGGCCGATGCCTTCCTCAGGCTGCTGCGGCGCGTCTCCAACCGACGCTGCGCAAGGCGCTCAGGCGTCGTCGGCGGCACGCGAGGGCGCCTCGCCCCACAGCTGCTCCAGGCGGTAGAACTCGCGCGCCTGCGGCGTGAAGATGTGCACGACCACGTCGAGGTAGTCCATCAGGATCCAGTCCGCGCGGCTCGCCCCCTCGACCCGGCGCGGCAGCGTCGAGTGCTCGCGCTTCAGCCCCTCGAGGATGCCGTCGTGGATCGCCTTCGCCTGGCGCGTCGTGTTGCCCGAGCAGACGAGGAAGTAGTCGGTGTAGCCGAGCACCCCGCGCAGGTCGAGCTCGACGATCTCGATCGCCTTCTTGTCCGCCGCCAGCCGCACGATCTCGGCGAGCAGCTCCTGCGGCTGCATCGACCCTGCGCGCACCGTCGGCTCCTCGCCGGCCGTGCGCGGCCGCTCGCCGCCGGGCATCGGCTCACCGCCGGGGATCGACCCGTCCTCGGCCATCGGCTCTCCGCCCGCCATCAGCTCGCCGCCCGCGCAGCGACGCCGTAGAGCGCGTGCTCGGCCACGTAGTCCGCCACGTCCGCGCCGACGAGTCGCTCGACCGGCTCACCCGACGCCGCCCGCTCTCGCGCCCGCGAGGAGGAGACGTCGATCAACGGCGCGTCGAGGAAGCGCACGCGCTCCGCCGCGCCCAGCGGCGCGAGCGCATCCAGCACCTCGCTGCGCTCGCTCCCCGGTCGCTCGGCGACGGCGAGCGTCGCGAACTCGAGCAGCGCCAGCGGTTCGCGCCAGCTGGGCAGCGTGCTCGCGACGTCCGCTCCGACGATGAAAGTCAGCTCGGTCTCCGGATGGCGGGCATGCAGTTCTCTCAAGGTATCCACCGTATAGGACGGGCCCTCGCGCTCCGTCTCCAGGGCACAGACGGTCAGGCCCTCGGCGCCGCGCACGAGCAGCCTGCACATCTCCAGGCGCCGCTGCGGGCCGGGGTCCTCGTCGATCCGCTTGTGCGGCGACGAGCCCGTCGGCATCAGCACGACGCGCTCCAGGCCGAGCTGCTCACGGGCATGGCCGGCGATCGCGAGATGGCCCAGCGTCGGCGGGTTGAAAGTGCCGCCGAGCACGCCCAGCGACGGCCGCCGATCGGGGGCCGCCGGACGCCCAGGGACCGGCGGACGCTCAGGCGCGGACGTGTCCGTCGCCCTCCACGAGGTACTTGAACGTGCACAGCTCGCGCAGGCCGATCGGCCCGCGCGCGTGCAGCTTCTGCGTCGAGTTGCCGATCTCGGCGCCCATGCCGAACTCGCCGCCGTCGGTGAAGCGGGTCGAGGCGTTGACGTATACGCAGGCCGCGTCCACGCCGAGTTGGAAGGCCTGCGCCGCCGCCGTGTCGCGGGTCACGATCGCCTCCGAGTGACCGCTGCCGTAGCGGCCGATGTGCTCGATCGCCTGCTCGGCCGAGTCGACCACGGCGACGGCCAGCGTCAGCGCGAGGTACTCCGTGCCCCAGTCCTCCTCGCTCGCCGCCTGCACGAGCGCCGAGTCCGACAGCGACGCCTCGGCCTCGAGCGCCGAGACGGCATCCTTTGGGCGCCTGGACTCGCTCTCGTCCTCGGCCAGCTCGAGCACGCGCTCGTCGCCGCGCACGACCACGCCCGCCTCGTTCAGCGCGCGCACGATCCGCGGCACGAAGCGCGGTGCCACATCGCGGTGCACGAGCAGCGTCTCGGCCGCGTTGCACACGCCCGGTCGCTGCGTCTTCGCGTTGAGCACGATCGCCTCCGCCTGCTCGAGGTCCGCCGAGACGTCGACATAGACGTGGCAGTTGCCCGACGCCGCGTAGATCACCGGCACGGTCGCCACCGCCTGAAGCGCCTGCTTCAGCCCCTCGCCGCCGCGCGGGATGATCAGGTCGACGCTGTCGCTCTGCGTCGCCAGCTCGGCCAGCTCCTCGCGCCCGCCGCCCGCGACGAGGCTCACGCAACCCTCCGGCAGGCCCGCCGCCACCGCCGCCTCGCTCGCGATCTGCGCGAGCGCCGCGTTGGAGTGCTCGGCCGAGGAGGAGCCGCGCAGCACGATCGCGTTGCCCGACTTCAGGCACAGCGCCGCTGCGTCGATCGTCACGTTCGGTCGCGCCTCGTACACGACCGCGATCACGCCCAGCGGCACGCGAACCTTGCGCACATCGAGGCCGTTGGGCAGCCGGCGGCCGTCGATCACCTCGCCGACAGGGTCGGCGAGCGCCGCGATCTGCCTGACCGCCTGCGCGATCTGCGCCAGGCGCTGCTCGTCGAGCCGCAGGCGGTCGAGCAGCGCGTCGCCGATCTCCTGCTCGCGCCCGTCCTGCATGTCGCGCTCGTTGGCCGCGAGGATCTCCTCGGCGCGGTCCTGGAGCGCAGCCGCGATGGCCTCGAGCGCAGCGTCCTTGACCGCCGTGTCCAGCCGCGCCAGCTCGCGCGAAGCGCGCTTGGCCGCGCGGCAGATCTCCGTGACTGATGAGACGGCCGTTGCCATGGCCTCTAAGGGTACGACCCTCAGTCCACCACGAGGTAGTCGCGGTGGACCGCCTCCTCGCTCGCCCGCGGCATCAGCTCGCGCACGGCCGCCGACTTCAGACCCTGCACCTGGCGCAGCTCCTGCGCCGAGTAGTTGCTGATGCCCTTCGCCAGAGGACTCAGGGTCCCGTCCGACGACGGGTCTCGCTCGACGATCTCGACGGCGTCGCCAGCGTCGAACTCCCCCTGCACTTCGCTCACGCCGACCGGGAGCAGGCTCGCGGCGCCGTCGCGCAAAGCACGTGCGGCGCCCTGGTCGACGACCACCCGGCCGCGTGAGGGCTTGGCGTACTTCAGCCACAGCTTGAACGAGCTGTAGCGGGCCTCGCGCGCTGCGAAGCGCGTGCCCTCGCGCTCGCCCGCGAGCACAGCCCGCAGCGCCTCCGGGCGCACCCCGTTGCAGATCGTCGTCTCGATCCCCGCCGCTGTCGCCATGTCGGCGGCGACGACCTTCGAGCGCATCCCGCCGGAGCCGAGCGGCGAGGTCGTGTGGCCGATCTCGAGCTCCTGCAGGCCCGCGAAGTCGCTTACCTCGCGCACGATCTTCGCGTCCGGATACAGCCGCGGGTCGGCCGTGAACAGGCCGTCGATATCGGTCAGCAGGATCAGCTCGTCGGCGGCCACCAGCACAGCCACCTGCGCCGCGAGGAAATCGTTGTCGCCGAAGGAGATCTCGTCGGTCGCCGTCGTGTCGTTCTCGTTGATCACCGGCAGCACGCGCCACTCCAGCAGCGTCGTCAACGTCTGGCGCGCGTTGAGGTAATGCGTGCGCGCGCTCATGTCGAAGAACGTCAGCAGCACCTGCGCGCTCGTCACGCCGCGCTCGCGCAGCAGCTCGTCGTAGATGCGGTACAGCTTGCCCTGCCCGACCGCGCTCGCCGCCTGCAGCTCCTTGATCGAGCTCGGTCGCTGGCTCAGGCCCATCAGCCGCACCCCGCGCGCGATCGCGCCGCTCGTCACGACGATCACCTCGGCGCCCTGCTCATGCAGCTCGGCCAGCACCTCGCACACGTTGCCCAGCACCTCCGCGCGCGGCTCGCCGTCGCCGTCGGCGACGACGCTCGAGCCCAGCTTGATCACGATCCGCCTCATGGGTGGAGCTTATTTGCCGTCCGGATCGAGCTCGAACGTCTCCCCCGCGATCTCGACCTCATCGCCAGCCTGAAAGCCCTGCGCTTCGAGCGCCTTGAGCACGCCGATCCTGCGCAGCCTGCCCTCGAAGTACGCCATCGCATCCTCGTTGTCGACGTCGTAGCGCGCCAGCAGGCGCTCGATCCCGGCACCGCGAACCGCGAACGAGCCCGGCCCGAGCCGCTCGACGACGAAGCCGCTGCGACCGGCCGGACGGAAGACCATGTGCTCGGCCAGCTGCTCATCCTCGCCGGCGCCCGTGGCGGCACCCGGCACCAGCGCACCGGCGGCGGCGATCCCGTTCTCGGAGGGGCCGCCGAGCTCGCCTGCAGCCGCTTTCCCGCCCGCAGTCTCGGCCTCGCCGTCCACCGACTGCGGCCCGACACGCCGCATCAGCTCACCCGAGAGCTCCTCCAGGCCGAGGCCGGTCGCGCTCGAGGTGGCGATCACCGGTACCTCTGCGCCAAGCCGCTCGCGCCACTCGGCAACGGCCGCCTGCACGCCTCGCTCGTCGAGCAGGTCGCACTTCGACAGCGCGAGCACGCGCGGCAGCTCGGCCAGGCGCTGGTCGTGCGCGGCCAGCTCACGCTCGATCGTCGCGTGGTTGGCGATCGGATCGGCGCCCTCCCCCGCCGTCAGCTCTGGTGCCACGTCGAGCACGTGCACGAGCAGCCGCGTGCGCTCGACGTGTGCGAGGAAGTCGTGCCCGAGCCCGGCCCCCTCGCTCGCGCCTTCGATCAGCCCCGGGATGTCGGCGAGCACGAGCTGGCGTTCGTCGACTTCGAGCACGCCGAGCACCGGCGAGAGCGTCGTGAACGGGTAGTCGGCGACCTTCGGCGCCGCGCGGGTCAAGCGCGAGAGCAGCGAGGACTTGCCGGCGTTGGGCAGGCCCACGAGCCCGACATCGGCGAGCAGCTTGAGCTGCAGCTCGAGCCATCCTTCCTCCCCGGCCAGCCCGCGCTCGGCAAAGCGTGGCGCCTGGCGCGTGGGCGTGGTGAAACGCTTGTTGCCCTTGCCGCCCGAGCCGCCCCGCGCGACCGTCGCGCGCTGGCCCGCCGCGAGCAGCTCCCAGCGCCGCCCCGCCAGATCGCCGCCGTCGCCCGCCGGCGCGAGCACCTGCGTCCCCGGCGGCACGCGGATCGTCAGCGTCTCGCCGTCGGCACCGTGGCGCTGGGATCCTTCGCCGTGCCCGCCGCGGCCCGCCCGGTGATGGGTCTTGCGCCGGAAGCCCTGCAGGTCGCGCAGCGAGTCGTCGCAGACGAACACGACGGCGCCGCCGTGGCCGCCGTCGCCGCCGTCGGGCCCGCCGCGCGGGACATGCGCTTCGCGACGGAAGCTCGTGCAGCCGTTGCCGCCCGCCCCAGCCTGGACGTGGATCTTCGCGCGATCGTGGAGCATCTCGGCGATCATCGTGACAGCCCCCACCCCCAAGCAAGGGAGAAACGACCGATGAGCAGCCACCCCGCAACCGCCACGGACAACGTCCTCGTGATCACCGGCGCCTCGACGGGCATCGGCGCCGCCACCGCGCGCCACGCCGCCGCGGCAGGCTGGCGCCTGGTGCTCGCCGCGCGCTCGCAGGAGAAGCTCGAGCAGCTCGCCGCCGAGCTGGGCGGCTCCGAGCGCGCGATCGCCGTGCGCTGCGACGTGACCGAGTGGGAGCAGCAGCAGGCGCTCGCCGCGGCCGCGCTGTCGGCGTTCGGCCAGATCGACGCCGTCTTCGCCAACGCCGGCTTCGGCGGCCCTCGCGGATTCCTCAGCGACACGCCCGAGCATTGGCGCGAGATGGTGCTGACCAACGTCTATGGCGCCGCGCTCACCCTGCGCGCCACGATCCCCGCGCTGAAGGACACGCGCGGGCATCTGCTGCTGACCTCGAGCGTCGCCGGGCGCCGGGCGCTGCCGGGCTCGTTCTACTCGTGCACGAAGCACGCCGTCACGGCGATGGGCGAGGCCGCGCGCCAGGACCTCAACGGCACCGGCGTGCGCGTGACCCTGATCGAGCCCGGGATGGTCGATACGCCGTTCTTCGAGAACAAGCCGAGCGATGCGCTGCAAGGCGACGACATCGCGCGCGCCGTGATGTACGCGCTCGCCCAGCCGCCCCACGTCGATGTCAACGAGATCCTGATCCGGCCGACCACCCAGGATGGCTGAGCGGGAGCGTTAGGAGGCGAGCGCGCGGGCGAGATACAGCTCGGCCATCGCCGCGCAGCCGGCAACCGCGACGGTGCCGATCGCGCCGAGGGTCGGCAGCTCGGAGCGAGCCGCCAGCGTCGCCACGGCATCAGCCGCGTCGGCGCCCGCGCATGCCAGCTGGACCTGGGCCGCGTGGCGACCGTCCGCGAGCGTGCTCAGGGCCAGCGCGCCGAGCGCGACGTCACGCGCGCCGAGCGAGTGCGCCAGGTAGCGGACGGCCGGGTGCCGCGCGTGATCGCCCAGCCAGCGTGAGGTGACCTGCTCGGGCGCCAGCAGCACGGCCGTGCCGAGCGCCACGCGCCCCACCGCGAGCAGCCCTGCCAGGCGTCGCGGGTTCACCCTGCGGTGCCGCTCGGACTAGGCGGCCGCGTCGGGCAGCACGCTGACCGTGCGGCCGCGGCGACCCGTCGTGAACTGCACGGTGCCGGCTGCGCGCGCGTAGAGCGTGTCGTCCTTGCCGATGCCCACACCCGGGCCCGGCCTGAAGCGGGTCCCCCGCTGACGCACGATGATCTCGCCGCCGGTCACGGTCTCGCCGGCGAAAGTCTTCACGCCGAGACGCTGCGCGTTCGAGTCGCGCCCGTTGCGGCTCGAGCCGAGCCCCTTCTTATGAGCCATCGGAGGACTCCTCCTTCACTTTCTCAGCCGGCGCTTTCGCCTTCGCCGCAGCTTTCGCTTTGGCCGGCGCTTTCGCTTTGGCAGCCGGCGCTTTGACGGCGGGGGCCTTCTCGACGGCCGGTTTCTCACCTGGCGCCTTCGCGGGGGCTTTGGTTTTCGCTTTGCCCTGGCTGATCTCGGTGACCTCGATCTGCGTCAGGTCCTGGCGGTGGCCGGTGCGGCGCTTGTAGCCGCGCTTGGGCTTGAACTTGAACACCCGCAGCTTCTCGCCGCGCACGTGCGCCAGCACCTTCGCCGTCACCTGCACGCTCTCGAGGCCGGCCTTGTCGAACACCGCCTCATCCGAGCGGAAGAGGATCGGCTCGAGCTTCACGTCGGCGCCCTCGTCGACGGCCAGGCGCTCGATCAGCAGCCGCTGGCCGCGCTCGACGCGGTACTGCTTGCCGCCGGTCTTCACGATCGCGTACATGTCTGTCTCAGTCTCGATTTCTTCTAGTGCGGTAAGTCGGTGGGCCTGGCGCCGACGAACGCCCGCGGCCGGGATCTACTCCGGTGTCGCGGGCGCCTTGGCAGCCGAACGGCGCCGTCCGCCCCTGCGGCCACGACGCCGAGGTTTGGATTGTAGGCCATCGCCGGTGCCATCGCCCTGCGACTTGTCCTCCTGGGAGTCGACGGGGCCCTCGCCGCTGTCGACGGCCTCGGCCAGGTCCCGGGCCGTCACGGTGAGCTCTTCCTCGGGCTCGGAGTCGACTGCCGTCGGCGACTCGTGCAGCCCTGCTTCGCGACGGGCGTCGGCGTCCTCGCTGTCGGCCGGCGCACGCCTGCCGCGCGCTCGCGTCCTCGCGCGCTCGCCCGCACGCCCACCGCCCGAGGAGGAAGCCGGACGGCGCCCGCCTTTCGCGCCTTTCCCGCCTGCCGAGCGCGGCGTGGCCTTGACGACCTCGCCCGACTCGTCGAGCAGCAGCGCGCTGGCGGCCGTGCGGCCGACCTCGTCGATGCGCACCATGCGCTTTGCGCCCACGTACGCCGCGGCGCCCGCGATCGAGATGATGTAGCCGTCGATTTTGGCCACGGCGTCTTCCTCGTCGTACATGTGCGGCTCGACGATCTCGACCAGCACCTCGTCGCCCTGGCGGAACGGCAGCGCGCGCTCCTCGACCTCCTCGCGCGTGCCCTGGAAGGTGATCGCGAAGTGGTCGAGCGCGAGGCCTTCGGAGCCCTCGAACAGGAACGACTTGCCCGTGTCTCGCCTCGAGCGCTCCCAGCACGCGCGAGCCGTGGCCGGTGAACTCGGCCGTCACGCGCGGGTTGATCTGCACGAGGAAGGCATCGACGTCGGGGCTGCTCGGCCGCCACGTCGCGCAGCTTGCGCTCGAACTCGATCGCGATCGTCTCCTCCGAGCGGATCACGCCCTCGCCCTCACACGTCGGGCAGGGACGGCTCATGATCTCGCGTACGCCCTCGGTCACGTTCTGGCGCGTCATCTCGACCAGGCCTAGCTTGGAGATCTCCGCCGTGAACGTCTTCGTGCGGTCCTCGTCGAGCGTCTTGCGCAGCACCTTCATCACCGCGTCGCGATTGCGCGCGCGGGCCATGTCGATGAAGTCGATCACGATGATCCCGCCGATGTCGCGCAGGCGCAGCTGGTTGACGACCTCCTCGGCCGCCTCGAGGTTCGTCTTCGTGATCGTGTCCTCCAGGCCGGCGCCCTTGCCGCGGCCGATGAAGGAGCCCGAGTTGACGTCGATCACGGTCAGCGCCTCGGCGTAGTCGATGATCAGATAACCGCCGCTCGGCAGGTCGACGCGGCGCGAGAGCACGCCCTCGATCGCCTTGTCCACGCCGTAGGCCTCGAACAGCGGCTGCTCCTGCTGCCACAGCTCGACGCGCTCGACGAGCTCCGGGGCGGTGCGCGTGAAGAACGAGACGAGCCGGTGGTACTGCTGCTCGTCGTCGACGATCGCGCGCTCGAAGTGCGCCGAGAAGATGTCGCGCACGACGCGCACCGAGAGGTCTGCCTCCTGGAAGACGAGATCCGGGGCGACCGTCTCCTCGACGCGTTTGACGAGCACCTCGTGCAGCTTGTGCAGGTACTTCAGCTCGCGCTCGAAGTCCTCGCGCTTGGCGCCGTGGGCGGCCGTGCGCACGATCACGCCGCCGCCGCCGATCTCCAGTTTCGAGGTCTGCCGGCGCAGCCGTTCGCGCTCCTTGTCCTCCAGGCGCCGCGAGACGCCGATGCCCTCACCGGTCGGCGCATAGACCATGTAGCGCCCGGCGATCGTCAGCTCCATCGACAGGCGCGCGCCCTTCGTCTTCAGCGGGTCCTTGACGACCTGCACGACGATCTCCTGGCCCGGTTTGAGCAGATCGGAGATCTTGCGCCCGCTGCCCGAGCCGCGTCCGCGCTTGGGCGTCTCGACGCCCGGCAGCACGATCTCATCGACGTGCAGGAAGCCGTTCTTCTCGAGGCCGATGTCGACGAAGGCGGCCTCGAGGCCGGGTAGGACGTTGTCGACCTTGCCCTTGTAGATGTTGCCGACGATCGAGCGACCGCCGCGGCGCTCGATGTAGAGCTCAGCGATCCGGTAGCCGGCCTGCGGACCTCCACCCGTTTTGCGCGAGGCCGCCGCCTTCGACGCCCCCGCTCTGCGTGAGGAGGCCGACGAGCGCGAGGCGGCGGGCGTTCCGCTCGCCTCCAGAAGCGCCACGCGCGTCTCCGCGCGATCGACGCTGACAAGTACTTGCTTTTTCAATGTGAACTCTTTCGGTATGGGGCAGCGCTTCACCTGCCGCGTCCGAGCGCGCGCCGGGCATGACTGCACCGGGCGCGGCTCGCAGCGACGTGGCCGAAGCCCGTGCCTTCGTGGGGACGCCGATGGCCGGCCGCAGCGTCGCGACGTCGTGCTCGCCCGGGCGGAAGGCGCGAGAGGCGCATCCGGCGGGCTGACGGTCTGGCGAGAGTTGCGGGGCGTTCATTGGTGTCAACTAGCGCAGTACGCGGCCCTTCAAGGCTTGCGAGGCGCGCGCCTGGATGTAAATCGATTGCAGCAGGCCCATCGCCAACAGGGTCGTGATTACCGACGAGCCGCCATAGCTCATGAGCGGCAGCGTGACGCCGGTGATAGGCATGATCCCGATCGTCATTCCCACGTTGACAAAGACCTGAAACATGAGCATAGCCGCTATCCCGGCAGCGACGAGCGTTCCGAACAGGTCCTTGGACATCACGAGGATGCGCAGGGCGCGCCAGATCAGCAGGCCGTAGAGCGCGAGCACGAGCGCCGCGCCGACGAAGCCGTACTGCTCGCCGACCGCCGAGAAGATGAAGTCGGTGTGGTTCTCGGGCACGTAGCCGAGTCTGCTCTGCGAGGCGTTGACCCCGCGACCCGTCTTCTGGCCCGATCCGATCGCGATCTTGGACTCCTCCTGTTGGTAGCCTTCCTTCTGCGGATTGGTCGACGGATGCAGGAAGGCCGTCAGGCGCTGCACCTGGTAGGGCTTGAGCACGTGAACGCCCACCGCGGGCGCCGCCACGAGCACGAACGTCAGCGCGATCAAGGCGAGCGCGATCAGTGCCGCGAGGTGCCGCCAGGCGACGCCCGCGACGAACAGCAGCGTGAACGCGATCACGACGTAGACCAGACCCGAGCCGAGGTCGGGCTGGGCGATCACGAACATCGCCGGGACCAGCGCGGCGAGCATCACGAGCGCCGTCGTCTGGCGCTCGCGCAGGCGCCGCGCGCGGTCGACGACGAGCGCCGCGAGCGCCAGCGTGAGCAGCACCTTGCCGAGCTCGGAGGCCTGGAAGGAGAAGAACGGCAGGTTGATCGCCCGCTGCGAGCCGCGCGCGGTGTGCCCGAGCGCGAGCACGGCCAGGATCGTGAGGATCAAGAACCCGTAGAGGAAGTTTTTCAACGGGCGCAGGCGCGCGTAGTCCAGACGCGAGAGCCCGAGCATCGCCACGAAGCCGACGATCAGGTAGGTCATCTGGCGATCGACGTAGTAGTTCGGCGAGCCCCGGACCAGGCTTTTCGTCGCCGCACCGAGCGTGACGATCGAGCAGATCGCCAGCCCGACGACGGCGAGCGTCAGCAGCGGATCGAACGGCAGGCGCAGCGTGCGCGCGCCGGTTGCCGGCTGCGCCGTCGGCTGCTCGGGGGCCGTGATCGGGCTGAGCGGGCTCAAAACGTGTGCGAGCTCCCGGCGACGAACTTCTTCGCCGCGCCGAACCACTGAGACGCCAGCAGGCGGGCGATCGGCGCCGCCGTTTCGGCGCCGAAGCCGCCCTGCTCGACGGTCACCGCGATCACGATCGGATGATTCCGATCGCCGACGTAGCACATGTACCAGGACTGGTCTTCTTTGCCGACGTGCTGCGCGGTGCCCGTCTTCCCGTACACCGGGTGCTGGGCCTGGTCCCAGCCGGCCCACACCGCCGCCGAGGTTCCGCCGGGCTGGCTGGCGGCCTCGTGGATCCCCTCCATCACGAGGTTGACGTCGGTCGCGTTGAGGTGCACGCGACGCTGCGCCGGGAAGCTGAGCGCCTGCACGAGCCGCCCCTGCAGACCGTCGATCTCCATCCCCAGGTGCGGGCGCACGACCCAGCCTTCGCCGTTGTGGGTGAAGGCGTCGGCGAGCGTCGAGTAGGCGACCGCCATCTGCAGCGGCGAGGTCAGGAGGTCCCCCTGGCCGACGGCCAGGTGCATGTTGTCGCCCACGCTCCACGGGCGTCCGTCGGAGATGCCGCAGCTCGAGACGTGCTTGCGCCGCTCGCACGCGAGCTCCTCCCGGCCGACTTTCGCACGCCACGCGCTGTCGGGCACGAGCCCGGTGATCTCGCTCGGCAGGTCGATCCCGGTCTGCTCGCCCACGCCGAGCTTGTGCGCCTCGCGCTGGATCACGTTGCCGTGGCTGTTGGCGAGCTCGCCGGCTTCGAAGAAGTAGGTGTCGGAGGAGACCTTCAGCGCTTCGACCAGGCCCACCGCTCCGTAGTTGGCCTTGCCGGCGTTGCAGAACTGCTCGGTGGAGACCGAGATGCACTGGCCCGCGCCGAGCCCCTCGCTCGGGTTGATCACGCCCGCTTCGAGCGTGCCCATCGCCGTGATCGGCTTGAACGTCGAGCCTGTCGGGTACGTGCCGTTGACCGCGCGATCGGTCAGCGGCGCCGGCGATTCTTCGCCGGCGCCGCTCTTCGCCTTGCCCTCGAGCGCCGCGTATTCGCTGTTCGTCAGCGGTTTGGCGAACTTGTTCGGGTCGAACGTCGGCGAGGAGCCGATCGCGAGCACCTGCCCGTTGCGCGGATCGAGCGCGACGAATGCCCCCGCATCGGCCGGTTTGCCGCCGGCGCGGGCATTTTCGATCCCCTGGAGCAGCGCTTTTTCGCCCTCCGCCTGCAAGCCCTTGTCGAGCGTCACCTTGAGCGAGTAGCCGGCCTTCGGCTGCGTCGGCGCGAGCTTGCTCGGGACCGGGTAGCCGGCGGCGTTGACCTCGACGCGGTCGATCCCGGGGTCACCGCGCAGGTAGCGGTCGTAGTAGTACTCGAGCCCTTCCTGGCCGACGACCGTGCCCTGTTTGACGCCGTCGAAGGCGCGCATCTTCAGCTCCGGTTCGGAGACCTGCCCGACGTAGCCGAGCACCTGCGCGGCCATCTCGCCATAGGGGTAGGCGCGGATCGAGACGGGCTGCTGGGTGACGCCCGGGTATTCGTTCTGGCGCTCGGCGAGCACCGTCAGCGCCCCGCGCCCGGCGTCGGTCTTGATCGTCACCGGCGCGTAGGGCACCGCCGTGCGCCCCTTGATCACGAGCGCCTGGACGTGCGCGCCGCTCATCCCGAGCAGCCGCCCGAGGCGCCGGTAGAGGTGCAACCGGGGCGCCCCCGACGGCGGCAGCGCAGAGGGCACGATCTGCACGGCGTTGGTCGTGCGGCTGGCCACCAGCGGCCGGCCTTCGCGATCGAGGATTTCTCCGCGCGGCGCCGCGATCGGCAGATCGCGCGCGCGGTTGGCGTTGGCCTGCTGCACGTACTGTTCGCCCGAGAGCACCTGCAGGAACCACAGGCGGAAGAAGATGATCGCGAACATCGCCATCGCGATGCCGCCGAGGATCGCCACGCGCAGCGCCAGCTGCGGCGAGACCGGGATGCGCGGGTCACGCCCCCCTACGCCGGGCTCGAGCGCGCTCACGTCGAGATCGCTCGCAGCTTCATGACCTCGACAACGGGCTCAGGCCCCCCGTGGTGTAGGCGCGCCGGCGGCGGCGGCGCGGGTCCTCGGGCAGCCCGCCGATCAGGCAGCGGCGCACGAGCGCCCACACGGGCAGCGCGATGATCGTGTTGACGACGACGCCGAGCACGATCTGGCGCAGCAGCTCAAGGCTGACCGGCGCGTCGACGCCGAGCAGGAACTGCACGATCGAGTAGGCCACCATCGCGGCGGCCGAGCCGGCGGCGCCGACGAGCAGCGGCGTGAGCGCCGCCTGCGGGTCGCGCGCCTCGCGCAGGCGACCCGCGAAGTAGCCGACGACGGTCAGCGTCAGCGAGGTCACGCCGAGCGTCTGCACGAGCGCGAGGTCGACCAGCAGGCCGACGGCGAAGCCGGTCACGGCGCCGAGCGTCGAGCCGCAGAGCAGCCCGACGAAGGCGACGAGCAGCGGCGAGAGGTCGGCGCTGACGCCGAACACGGGCACCTCGGAGACGACGCCGATCTGGAAGAACACGAGCACGATCGACAGCGCCGCGATGCGCCCCAGCAGGGCCGGAGAGCCCGCGTTCATCAGCCGCCCCCCGTCGAGGCGAGCTGTTCGCCCGAGGAGCCGCGCTGCCCGGGCGGCAGGTTCGCGGCCAGGCGGCTGAGGTTCGCCGGCAGCGATCCCCGCGCCGCCGTCAGCACCTGCACGACGTCGAGGTTGTGCAGGTTGGCGAGCGGGTGCACGTTGACCGAGCGGTAGGCGCTTTCTTCGTTGATCTGGGTCACCTGGCCGATCGGGATGCCCGGCGGATAGAGCGAGTCGTCGGGGCTCGAGACGGTGCCCGAGGTGACGACGTATTCGCCGCGGTTTGCCTGCGTGTTGGCAGGCAGGTACTGCAGCAGCAGGTCGTTGGGGTCGCCCACCTTCGGCTGCACTATCCCCGTCGCCCCCGACGTGCCGATCCGCGCCGAGACGCCGACCGAGCTGTCGGTGATCAGCGTCACCTGCGCGCCGTCGGAGGCCGCCTGGGCGACCTTGCCGACGAGCCCTTCTGCGTTGATCACGGGGTCGTTGACGTGAACGCCCGAGGATTCGCCCTTGTCGATCGTGACCGTCGAGTACCACACGTTGGGCGACTTGGCCACGACCGTCGCCGTGACCGGGTGGTAGTCGCTGATGCTCAACTGGTTGTCGAGCTTGTACATCGCAAGCAGTTCGCGGTAGGAGTGTTTTTCGGCGTTGTCGGCGATCACTTCCTTGCGCAGCCGGTCGACCTGCTTGCGCAGTTCGTCACGCTGGCCTTTGGCGTGCAGCGTGTCGCCGAACCAGCCGATCAGGTCGCGCACGGGCTTCAGCGCCTTGTTGGCGCCGTTCTGGATCGGCGAGACGACCGTCAAGAAGCCGCGCTGCACGGAGTGCAGCCCACCGCTCGACGCCTCGCCGAAGTATGCGGTCAGCAGGATCAGGGAGAGTACGACGAGCAGCGCGAGAACCAAGCGCCGGCGCCGAACCGTCTTGTCATACACGGATAGCGACCTTCCGAAGCGTTCACGGGAAAGAGTACCCCCGGGCGCACACGCCCGTCACACCTGTTCGCCCAGCGCGAGGCGCCCGGCGTCGCAGCGCGCTCACCTGCGGCGCTGGCGGTTGCGCGAACTGCGGTTCGAGCGATGGATCGCCTCGAACTCCTCCAGCGACCGTCCCGAGCCCACGGCCACGCACGTCAGCGGCGACTCGGCCAGGTGCGCCGGCATCTGCGTCTCTTCGCGCAGGCGCTCGTCGAGGCCCTGCAGCAGCGCGCCGCCACCCGCCAGCATGATGCCCCGATCCATGATGTCCGAGGCGAGCTCGGGCGGCGTACGGTCGAGCGTCTCCTTGACCGCGTCGAGGATCTGGTTGAGCGGCTCTTCGAGCGCCGTGCGGATCTCCTCGCTGGTCAGCACGACCGTCTTGGGCAGCCCGGCGACCATGTCGCGCCCGCGGATCTCCGCCTGCAGCTCCTCCGCCATCGGACAGGCCGAGCCGATCTCCAGCTTCAGCTCCTCGGCCGTCTGCTGGCCGATCAAGAGCTTGTACTCGCGCTTTGCGTAGTTGATGATCGCCTCGTCCATCTCGTCGCCGCCGACGCGGATCGACTGCGACACGACGATCCCACCGAGGGAGATGACAGCTACCTCGGAGGTGCCGCCGCCGATGTCCACGACCATCGAGCCGGTCGGCTCGCCGACCGGCAGCCCCGCGCCGATCGCCGCCGCCATCGGCTCCTCGATCAGATATGCCGTGCGCGCGCCCGCCGACAGGCACGCCTCCTCCACGGCGCGCTTCTCCACGCCGGTCACTCCGGAGGGCACGCAGACGACCACGCGCGGATGCGCCCAGCGGTTCTGGTGCACCTTCTGGATGAAGTGCCTGAGCATCTCCTCGGTCACGTCGAAGTCGGCGATCACGCCGTCCTTCAGCGGGCGGATCGCCTGGATCGTGCCCGGCGTGCGGCCGAGCATGCGCTTGGCCTCGATCCCCACGGCGTGCACTTCGCCGGTGCGCGAGTCGATCGCCACGACGCTCGGCTCGGACAGCACGATGCCGCGCCCGCGCACGTAGACCAGGGTGTTCGCGGTTCCCAGGTCGACGGCCATGTCGCGGCCACCGAATCCCGTCAGATAGCTGAAGATTCCCATTGATGGAGAAGAACAGGGGGCGGCGGATCGGCTCTCGCGCGCCGTTCCGCGAGATGCGCTGTTGCGCTTCGCGGCCGGCGGGCGTTTCCACGCTGCCCGGTGGCGCAGTCTAGCGAACGCCCTTTGCCGTCCGATAGGGTCGCCAGCGGTTTTGCAGGGGAAATACGGAGGCGAGGGGTCAATCGCCGAACGCCGGCCGGTCGCCGGCGAACAGCTCCGGCGCCAGCTCGATCAGCGCGCGCAGCGGCAGCCCGACGACGTTCTCCTCTTCGCCCTCGACGGTAAGCGCGAGGCGGGCGCCGGTCGCGCCCTGGATCGCATAGCCGCCCGAGCGTCCGCGCCACTCCTCCGTGGCCACGTACCAATCGATCAGCTGCTCGTCGAGCGCGCGGAAGCTGACGCGCGAGCGCGCGAGCGCCGTGCGCTCTTCGGCCTCCTCCTCCCCGCCCAGCAGCAGAGCCACGCCGCTGATCACCTCGTGCGTGCGCCCGCCGAGCGCCGCGATCGTCGCGCGCGCCGCCGCCTCGTCCGCGGGCTTGCCGTAGATCGTGCCGTCGAGCACGACGATCGTGTCGCAACCGAGCACGGCCTCGGCCGCGCCCGGCAACAGCGCCGCGCGTGCCTTACGCCGAGCGTTCTCGAGCGCCACGAAGGCAGGATCCGAACCCTGCTCCAGCTCCTCGGCGCCCGAGACACGGACGCTGAAGGGCACGCCCAGCCGCGCCAGGAGCTCGCGCCGCTGCGGCGAGCCCGAGGCGAGTACGAGTGCAAGCTCGCGCGCGGCGATCGCCCTAGGAGAGCTCGCCGAAGAACAGCTCGGACTCGCGCGCCGCCGACTCGGGCGAGTCCGAGCCGTGCACCATGTTCGTGCCCATCTCGATCGCGAAGTCGCCGCGGATCGAGCCGGTGGCAGCCTCCAGCGGGTTGGTCGCGCCGATCACCTGGCGCGCGGCCTTGACGGCGTCGGGGCCCTCGAGCACCATCGCCACGATCGGGCCGGAGGTGATGAAGTCGACGAGCTCGCCGAAGAACGGGCGCTCGGCGTGCTCGGCGTAGTGGCGCTCGGCCAGCTCGCGATCGACGGTCATGCTGCGCAGCGCCACGATCTTCGAGGCCCTTGCGCTCGAAGCGGGCGATGATCTCGCCGCTCAGGCCGCGGGCGAAGGCGTCGGGCTTTACGAGGATCAGCGTTCGGTCCATGGATTCCTTTTCGGATTGAGGTTGTAGCTCAGGTGCTGGGCCGAGTGCGCCCGGTAGAGCGCGAAGGGCGCGCAGCGCGCGCCGGCCTGGCCGCCGGCTCGGAGGCGACGACGGGGCTCGCCTGCGTGTCCTGGGCGTCGTCCACCTGCTCGATCGCGTCATCGCCCGCCGCGCCTGCCGCTTCGCGTTCGCGGCGTTCGCGTGTGGCTTTCGCGCGCGCCGTCTCGGGGCGCTCGCCGGCGGGCTCCGCCGGCGCCGCAGGAGCCGCAGGGGCGAGCTCGGCCTGCTCGGCGTCGATCGACGCCTGCGTGCGGCGTGTGCGGCGTGTGCGGCGGGGCGGCTCGGCCACGGCCACCTCGGTCTCGCAGTACGGGCAGATCGTCCACGCCTGGTCGAGCGGGCGCTCGCAGTTCACGCAGCGGTCCTTCAGCTTGCGCAGACAGCTCGGGCAGCGGATGAAGTCGCGCTCGATGCGGTAGTCGCAGTGCGGGCACAGCGAGTGGTCGAACTCGTGCAGGCGCGCCTCGGCGGCCTGCACCTCCAGTTCGCGCTCGCGCACGTCCTCGAGGTACTCCGGCGGGCGCAGGATCATGTAGACGATCGTGCCGACGAAGGGGAACAGCGAGGCCACGGTGGCGCAGCCGACGAGCATCGGGTCGTTGATCCGCCGGCGCGCGTCGGCGTAGGTCCAGTAGATCAGCGACAGGTAGAGGACGACGACGAACAGGATCAGCAGGTCGACGACCAGGTTCAAGCCGCTGCTTTCAATTCCGAAGTATGCGAGGGTGAGCATCGGCGGGAGGCGAGTTTAGAGAAATAGACGACCGAATCCGTAACCAGCGGCGAAGAACACGAGGATCACGAGCGCCACGATCAGCGCCACCGCGCCGATCATCGTCAGCACGGAGGGACCCTCGTCGTTCATCGTGCTGCCCTTCGCCGCGGCGCTCGCGAGTCCTGCGTGGCGCTGCCGTCGTGCAGCTCGGCGAGCAGGGCGCCGACGAGATAGACGGAGCCCGTCGCGAGCACCGCTCCACCCCGCTCCCGCGCCCAAGCCTGAGCTTCGGCGAGCGCCTCCGCTGGGCTCGGATCGCAGACGACCGCCTCGAAGCCGAGCTGGCGCGCAAGCGACTGCAGGGCGGCCGGTGACAGCGCACGCCCGCTCGGCGGCGCCGTGAACCAGGCGCGCTCGCACTCACCGAGCAGCGATCCGAGCATGCTCGCGGCGTCCTTGTCCTCGAGCACGCCGAGCACGAGCGCCAGCGGACGCTCGCCGACGAGCGCCGGCAGCGATTGCACGAGCGAGCGCACCGCGTCGGGGTTGTGCGCGCCGTCGAGCACCGTCAAGGGGTCGCGCGAGACGACCTGCAGGCGCCCGCGCACCTCCGTCGCCGCGCCCGCCTCGCGCACGGCGCGCTCGTCGGGCTCGATCCCGGCGCCGCGCAGGTAGGTCTCAGCGGCCAGCCGCGCAAGCGCGAAGTTACGCTGCTGGAACTCGCCGCGCGCGGCGAGCGTCGTGTCCTCGTCGCCGATGCCGCCACCGTCGCCGGCCAAGACGATCCGCGCTCCGCGTTCGCGGGCGACGCGCTCGGCGACCTCGCGCGCCTCGGCCGCCAGGCCGGCGCCGAGCGCGAGCGTCGCGCCCGGGGCGCACGACGGCGAGCTTCTCCTCGGCGATGTCGCGCAGGGTCGGCCCGAGCCAGCGCGTGTGCTCGAGCCCGACATTGCTCAGCACGGTCAGCTCGCGCGTCGATCACCGAGGTCGCGTCATAGCGACCGCCGAGGCCGGCCTCGACGACGGCCACCTGCGCACCCTGCTCGGCGATCTCCCACAGCGCGCCCGCCGTGAGCAGTTCGAACTGCGTGACGTGGTCCTCGCCCGCGAGCGTGCGGTTGACGCGCTCGGCCGCCCATGCCGCGCGGGCGATCGCACCAGCGAACTGCTCGCCGCCGATGTCGCGCTCTGAGACCTGCAGGCGCTCGCGGTAGGAGACTAGGTGGGGTGAGGTGTAGGCGGCCGTGCGCAGGCCGTGGCGCTCGAGGATCGCCGCGATCATCCGCGTCGTCGAGGTCTTGCCGTTGGTACCGAGCACGTGGATCGATTCGTAGCGCCGCTGCGGCGAGCCGAGCACGGTCATCATCCGGCGCATCCGGTCCAAGCCGAAGCGCATGCCGAACAGCTCGAGCGAGTGCAGGTGCGCTTCCGCCTCGAGCTCGCCCCACGCGGGAGGCCGCTGCGTGTCGGGGCGCTGAGGAGGGCTCATGCGTGTCCGGGCCGCAACGCGCGGCCGCCGTCTATGCGTCGGGGTGCTTGCGCAGGTAGTCGATGAACACCGGGCGCAGCGCCTCGCCGAGCTTGCCGTCGCCGCTGTGCACGGCGTCGGAGATCAGCCCTTTGGAGAACTGGATGTCGTAGTCGGCCTCGCCCGTGTCGCCGCTCGCCGCCTCGGCAGCCGGGATCAGCTCGAGCAGCGACCAGAAGAACTTCACGTCGAGGTGGCGCTCGGCGCGGTGCACGGCACGGTCGTGCAGCTCGTGCGTGGAGAGCTTGTCGAGATCCTCGTCGGTGGTCATGTCTGCTGCGCTCGCTTCGCTCGTGGGTGCGGATCGGCCGGCGAACCGGCGTCTAGCGGTGCTTGCGCCCGTGCCGGCCACGGCCGCCACGGCTGCCGCGGAGCAGGGGCCACAGTTCGCGCCCCATGCCCTTCAGGTCGAGCTTGCGCGCCAGCTTGCGCAGCTCGGCGCGCTGTTTGAGGCTGAGGTTGCTCACACGCCCGCGCGATTCGGTCACGAGCTCGGCCAGACGCGCGCGCTCCTTCGCCGACAGCGCGTTCCAGCGGCGGCTGACGATCATCGCGGCGCGCGTCAGCGTCAGCCACGGCACGGCGCCGACGGTGCTCTTGATCAGCGACTTCGATTCGCTTCGCTTGGCCACAGGGCGATACTAGCGGTAGGCGCGGGCCCGTGGCGCTCAGGCGGACTGCTCGCGCGGCGAGTCCTCGTGGGCCTCCTCCGGCGCGGCTTCGGTCACGAGCGTCGGCGTGAGCCCCTTCTCGACGGTCTCCTTGGTCACGACGCACTTCTTCACGTCGCGGCGCGAGGGCAGCTCGAACTGCACCTCGAGCAGGATCTCCTCGATGATCGAGCGCAGCCCGCGCGCGCCGGTCTCGCGCTCGAGGCCCCTGTCGGCGATCGCCGTGAGCGAGTCCTCGGAGAAGACGAGCTCGATGCCGTCGAAGGAGAAGAAGCGCTGGAACTGCTTGACCAGCGCGTTGCGCGGCTCGACGAGGATCGAGACGAGGTCCTCGCGCGTCAGCTGGTGCACGGCCGAGACGACCGGCAGGCGGCCGATGAACTCGGGGATCAGGCCGTACTCGATCAAGTCCTCGGGCAGGCAGTGCTCGAACACTTCGCCCTTGTCGCGCTCCGCCTTGGCCTCGATCGCGGCGGCGAAGCCGACGCCTTTGTGGCCGATCCGCCGCTCGATCACCTTGTCGAGGTTGGCGAAAGCGCCGCCGCAGATGAACAGCACGTTGGTCGTGTCGATCGTGAGGAACTCCTGGTGGGGGTGCTTGCGCCCGCCTTGGGGCGGCACCGAAGCCTGCGTGCCCTCGAGGATCTTCAGCAGCGCCTGCTGCACGCCCTCGCCGGAGACGTCGCGCGTGATCGACGGGTTGTCGGCCTTGCGCGCGATCTTGTCGACCTCGTCGATGTAGATGATCCCGGTCTCGGCCTTCTTCACGTCGTAGTCGGCCGCCTGGATCAGCTTGAGCAGGATGTTCTCGACGTCCTCGCCGACGTAGCCGGCCTCGGTCAGCGCCGTGGCGTCGGCGATCGCGAAGGGCACGTTGAGGATCCGCGCGAGCGTCTGCGCGAGCAGCGTCTTGCCACAGCCGGTCGGCCCGAGCAGCAGGATGTTCGACTTCTGCAGCTCGATGTCGGTCTCGCCGGACATCATCATCTGCACGCGCTTGTAGTGGTTGTAGACGGCGACCGAGAGCGTGCGCTTGGACGGGTCCTGGCCGACGACGTACTCGTCGAGCACGTCGTAGATCTCACGCGGCTTGGGCAGGTTCTCGAGGTCGAACGCCGGCGGCGCCGAGAGCTCCTCGTCGATGATCTCGTTGCAGAGATCGATGCACTCGTCGCAGATGTAGACGCCGGGCCCGGCGATCAGCTTCTTGACCTGGCGCTGGGACTTGCCGCAGAAGCTGCACAGGAGCTGCTCGTTGGAGTCTGTCGGCCGCGCCATCGTACGTGCCTACGCTCAGTGCTCCGAGATTACCCTGTCGATGATCCCGTACTCCTTGGCCTCCTCGGAGGACATGAAGTAGTCGCGATCGGTGTCTTTGCTGACGACGTCGAGTTCCTTGCCGCGTGTGCTTGGCGATGATCTCGTCGAGCCGTTTGCGCACGTCGATGATCTCTTTGGCGTGGATCTCGATGTCGGTCGCCTGGCCTTCGAAGCTCGACGAGACCTGGTGGATCAGGATCTTCGCGTTGGGCAGCGCCATCCGCTTGCCCGCGGCCCCGCCGGCGAGCAGCAGAGCGCCCATCGACATCGCGATGCCGACGCAGATCGTCTGCACGTCGGGCTTGACGAACTGCATCGTGTCGTAGATCGCGAGGCCCGCATAGACCGAGCCACCCGGTGAGTTGATGTAGATCGAGATGTCCTTCTCGGGGTCCTCGGACTCCAGGTGCAAGCAGCTGCGCGACGATCAGATTCGCGATCTGGTCGTCGACGGGCGTGCCGAGGAAGATGATCCGCTCATTGAGCAGTCGGCTGTAGATGTCGAACGCGCGCTCTCCGCGCGAGGTCTGCTCGACGACCATTGGAACAAGTGGGCTCATAGTCCTCGCTTTGGTTTCGCTTCGCCGGCCGGATTCCTCCAACAGGAGGCTAGCCGGCCGATCTCCGCTCAGTTGGGGTCCACAACTTGCCGGCCGCGCCCGACCCGGCGCCGGCTGCGGCGCCCTCGCCGGCGGCGGCGCCCTCCGGTTCGATCTCCTGCTCGGGCGTCCACAGCTTCTCGCGCGCCTCTGCCTGCTCGGGCGTGATCGCGCTGGCGCGCTCGGCGATCAGCTCTTCGGCCATGCGCGCGGCGACGCTCTCGCGCAGTTCCTCCTCGCGCCCGCTCGAGCGCAGGTCCTCGAGCAGCTTCTGCGGCTCGGCGCCTTCGCGCTCGGCGGCGGGGCCGATCTCCTGGAGCATGCGCTCCTCGCTCGGCGCCAGCTGCTCGGCGGCGACGACCGCGCTCAGGACCGCCTCGCGCCGCAGCGTGCGCTCGGCGTCGTCCTTCAGCTCGGCCAGCATGTCGGCCTCCTCGCGCCCGGTGATCTGCAGCAGCATCTCGCGCGAGATGCCCTGATGCGCCAGCGAGTGCAGCCGCGAGTCCCACATTTCGCGCGTGCGCGCCTCGACCAGTTCGTCGGTGACGGGCACTTTCGCTGCGGCGACGGCGGCGTCGAGCGCGGCCCCGCGGAACTCGGCCTCGGCGCGCGCCTCGTCGTTCTCGAGCAGGCGCGCGCGGATGTCCTCGCGCAGCTCGGCAAGATCGTCGAAGCCGGCGTCGATCGCGAGGTCGTCGTCGACGGGCGGCAGCTGCTTGGCCTTGACCTCCTTGACGGTCACGGCGAACACGGCATCCCTGCCGGCGAGCTGCTCGGCGGGGTAGTCGGCGGGGAAGGTCAGCTTCACGTCCTTCTGCTCGCCCGCGCTCGAGCCGACGAGCGCCTCCTCGAAGCCCGGGATCAGGTTGCCACCGCCGAGCTCGACCAGCTGGTCGCGGCCCTCGCCGCCCTCGAACGCCTCCAGGCGCTCACCGTCGTCATCGCTCACGGGCAGCGAGCCGGCGTAGTCGATCACGACGAAGTCGCCCTCGGCGGCAGCCCGCTCGGCCGTCTCGAGCTTGGCCAGGCGCTCGCGCAGTCCCTCGACCTCGCGCTCGATCTGCTCCTCCTCGACGGCCGGCTCGCGACGCGCGACCTCGAGGCCGGAGTAGTCGCCGAGCTCGGCCTTCGGCACGACGCCGATCTCGATCGAGAACTGCAGCGTCTCGCCTTCGCCGGGCAGGTCTGCGAGGTCGAGCTTGGGATCGCCGACCGGCACGACACCGGCCTCTGCGATCGCCTGCGCATACCAGCTCGAGAGCGAGTCGCGGATCGCCTGGTCGAGCACGGCCTCGCGCCCGACGCGCTGGATCACGAGCGGCGCGGGCACCTTGCCGCGGCGGAAGCCGGGCAGCTTCAGCTCGCGACCGAGCTGGCGAGCCTTGCCCTCCAGACGCTGCTTGATCTCGTCGGGCGGGACCTGCACGTCCACGCGCACGCGCGAGTCCGGAAGCTCGGCGACAGTGGTCTTCAGCGCTGCGCTCACGGCTGCCACGATACCGTGCCGCCGCGTGAAGCCTCGCGGCAATCGACACGTGCACAGGCGCTTCGAGACGTGGCTGTGGACGGGGCCCGTCGGCCACCTGCTCGGCGGCGGGCTCGACGTGGCGCAGGGGCTGCTCGTCTATCTGAGAACGCGAAAGGCGGGCGGCGGTCGCAGCTCGCGCTGAAACCGCCGCCCGCCCGATCTGACGGACGCGTTTGCAGAGTGACGTCTACGCGGTGACGGCCTGACGACCGAAGCTCAGCGCCACGCCGCGCGGAAGCACGAGCACGGGGCTGGTCGCGATCTCGACGAGGTGCGCCGCCGAGGCGCTGATCCCGACGCGGCCCTGCTCGGCCTCGGGGCGGGAGTCGACGACGAGCAGCCCTGCCTCGTCGTTGGCGACCGGCGCCACAGTCGCGCCGAGCGCGGCGGCCAGCGAGTCGGCCGTCGCACGCGCGCCGCCGTCGGCGTCGCCGATGGCGACGATCGACTGCACGCTCGCCTGGGCGTTCTCGGCGAGGCCGACGGGCGCCACGGCGACGGCGACAGGGCCGCCCTCGAGCAGCTGCTGGGCGGAGTTGCCGATCGACACGTGGCCGGTCGCGGTGTGCGAGTCCGAGCAGAACACGACGGCGCTCGCGCCCTCGCTCGCGGCCAGCGCGCTGAGGCCCTGCGGCGTCGAGCGGTCGGTCACGACGTGCTTGGCGATGTCGGCGTCGCCGAACAGCTGCGCGCCGCGTGCCAGGAGCTCCTCGGCCTCGTTCTGGGCGAGCTTCTCGCGGTCGAGGTCGGGGTCCTGGGAGTGGCGCACGTAGGCGAGCGCCACCTCGGCACCCGCGTTGCCGAGGATGCGGCCGAGGGCGATCGCGTCGTCCTCGTTTGCCGTGCCGTCGTAGGAAACGATGATCTTGGTGGACATGGTGGCTCCTCTGTGTTCTTGGCCGGCGCTCCGTGGCCGACCTTCAAGGTCTTGTCTGTCGCTTGCTTCTCGATCACTGTGGCACGTTCCTGCCATCAGCTCCAGTGATCTTCTTTATATTTATTATAAGATGTACTTATGCTCAACGTCGCACGATTGAAGGTGCTCAAGGAGGTCGCATATCGCGGCTCGCTGTCGAGCGCCGCCGAGGCGCTTTCCTACACGCAGTCGGCGATCTCACAGCAGATCGCCGCGCTCGAGGCCGAAACGGGCATGGCGCTGCTCGAGCGCCATCCGCGCGGCGTCAGCCTGACGGCGGCCGGGCAGACGCTGGTCGGGCACGCCGAGGGCATCCTCGCCCGCCTGGACACCGCCGAGGCGGCGCTCTCGGCGATCGCCGGGCTGCGCGGCGGTCGCCTGCGGATGGCATCCTTCCCGACCGCCGGCTCGACGCTGATGCCCGTGGCGATCGCCAACTTCCGCGAGGCCTACCCGGACGTCGAGCTGACGCTCGCCGAGGGCGAGCCCGAGGAGATCGTGCCGCGCCTGCGCGCCGGCGAGCTCGACCTCGCGCTCTTGTTCGAGTTCGACGGCGAGCAGCCGCTGGGAGAGGACCTCGCGCGCTCGCCGCTGCTGGCGGACCCGATGTACCTGGCGCTGCCGCGCGAGCACCGCCTGGCGAAGAAGGCCAAGCTGCGCCTATCGGAGCTTCAGGGCGAGGCGTGGGTGCAGACGTCGAGCTCGAGCCCCTGCGCGCGCCATGTCGTGCGCTGCTGCCACGCCGCCGGCTTCGAGCCGACGGTGTCCTTCGAGAGCGACGACTACCAGACCGTGCAGGGTCTCGTCGCGGCCGGCGTCGGCGTCGCGCTGATCCCCGAGCTCGCCCTGTCGGTCGTGCGCGATGACATCGTGATCCGCGCCCTCTCCCCCGCGCCGCCCGTGCGCGAGGTGATCGCGGCCACGCCCGAGGGCGCGCGGCTCGTGCCGGCGGCGCCGGCGATGCTCGGCGTGCTCGGCCAGGCCGCCGATGAGCTCGCGAGCTCGCGCTCGAGCGGGGCCGGCACGGTGCTCGGCGCTTGACCGCGGCCTCGAGCTCTGCGCGCTCGAGACCACGCGCTCGAAACCAGATAAGAAAAGAGGCGCCCGGTCGAATGACCGGGCGCCTCTGTCAAACGAGACTGCTGTCGCCAGCTACTTGCTAGTGACCGAGTGCCTTCCAGATGATGTTGGCGAGGACCTTGTAACCGATCGGAGTCGGGTGGATGTCGCCTTCGCATCCGGGGTCAGCGCCAGTCTGGAAGTTCTGGACGAGTGGGTTGCACTCTTCGGTGAACTTCGCGATGTTTCTTTTCTCCGCTGCTGCTTTCTGCGGGTTGACCTTCGCGAACGGGTTTGCGTACACGACGCCGGGGCCGAATTTTTCTTCGCCCGGGATCGTGAATTTTTCGCCCGCTTTCGGTTCAACGGTGCAGGTTTTCGCTTTCGATTCAATCGTGCATTCAGAGGCTTCGTTCAGTTTTTTCTGAAGCGCGTCGCTGCCGGGCAGGATGAACGACTGCGGGTTGTAGAACCCGAGAATCGCGATCTGCCCTGCGTAGCCGGTCGAGCGAATCACTCCCACCGCGTCGCCCATCTCGGCGAGGATGTGGTGGAAGAGGCCGCCTTTGTGGTAGTGACCTTCGGGCCCAGCTTCGACGGTGATGCATTCGAACAGGCCGCCGGCGAAGCCGTTGGCTTCGTCGTAGGCTTTGTTCGCGCACATGCCGACGATTTTGAGCTCGTCGTTGGAACCGATGTTCAGCGTGATCAACTTCGTCGAAGCGGCGTTCACGGCCTCGAAACCGTAAGCGGTTTCAAGCTGCGAGGCGCTGCTTTCGAAGTGCAACGGGTGACCGGCCGCGTTGTGGTACGGGCACGGGTTGCTTTCCGTCTGTTTAGCTTTGTTGCGCGATTCTTCGGCTGCCGTTTCGCCTTCTTTGGGCACGTACGTGTAGCCGCCGAGCGCCGGGTTGTGGCCGATCATGCCGTCCGAGAGCTCGCCCGGGCAACCCAGGTTCACGAGGCTCAGCGCGTTGCCTTCGGTCTTTTCCAGGTGGGCAAGTTTCTTTGCCAGCACGTTGGTGTAGCCGTTTTCGAACGCCGACGGGCTCTCTCCCGGTTCGTTTTCGGCGAATTTCAGCGCCGTGTAACCGAACGCGAGCGAGTCGCCCAGGGCGACGTAGCTCGTCGGGGTCAGCGGTGTTTTCGCTGCGCTGGCAGTCGACGCGAACAGCGCCGAAACCAGAAGTACGGCTGCAATGCAGCAGCCGATGAGTCGTCCCTTGCGGAACGAGGAGCCATTCCTGGCTGTCATCTCACATCCTCCTCGTACGGGGCGCCGGCACGAATCCAGTACGAGCGCAGCCCCCTCATGGAATTGTCCCTCTTAATGCCGACTCCCCAGATAAACCGGGGAGCGTTCGGCAAGGATAGCCACCGGCCGCTGGCGTGTCAAGCGTGGTTTATCGCCTCGAAATCAAGGCTTTTCAGCGGTTTTGCGGGGGTCGAACATGTATGCGCGTGACAGCTTGGAACGGCGGTGGCACCGCCGATCCAGGGTCGAGCCGGCTCAGCGCCGCGGGCGCGGGCGACGACGGGTCATCGGCGCCACCGCCCACGCGGCAAGCGACATTGCATGGCGTCCGGGGCCCGTGCCACTTTTGACAGTCCATGAGCGTCCTGCTTCTGATCCTCGGCATCGCCCTCGGCGCCGCCTTCGCGGCCGTCCTGTTGCGCGCCAACCGCTCGCGCATGCGCGAGCAGTTGCAGGCGATCTCGGTCGACGTGCTGACGCAGACAGGCGACTCGCTCGCGCAGCGTCTCGCCGATCAGCGCCGGATCGAGGAGGAGCGGGCGAGCGGCGAGATGGCGCTCCGCAGCCAGGAGATCAAGGGCCTCGTGGTGCCCGTGCAGGAGAAGCTCCACAAGATGGAGAGCGAGATCGCGCGGCTGGAGCGCGAGCGTCGCCAGGCCCACGGCGAGCTGGCGCAGATGGTGCGCATGCTCGGCGACGGCGTGGGCACGCTGCGCCAGGAGACCGGCAACCTCGTCTCGGCGCTCAAGCGGCCGTCCACGCGCGGCTCGTGGGGCGAGATCCAGCTGCGCAACGCGGTCGAGATGGCGGGCATGCTGGCCCACTGCGACTTCCTCGAGCAGCGCACGATCGACGCCGACGGCGGCGCGCTGCGCCCGGACATGCTCGTGCGCCTGCCCGGCGGCAAGCTGATCGTGGTCGATGCCAAGGTGCCGCTCGACGCCTACCTGGCGGCGCTCGAGGCCGACGGCGAGGACGCGCGCGAGCTGCACGTCGCGCGCCACGCCAAGCAGACGCGCAGCCACATCGCCAAGCTCGCCGCCAAGGGCTACCACGGCCAGCTCGAGGCGACGCCCGAGTTCGTCGTGATGTTCGTCCCCTCGGACGGCATCTACCAGGCCGCGCTCGAGGCCGACCCGGCGCTGATCGAATTCGGCGTGCAGCAGCAGGTCCTGATCGCCACGCCGACGACGCTGATCGGTCTGCTGTGGGCGGCGCACTACGGCTGGCGCGAAGAGCGCATCGCCGAGTCGGCGCGCGACATCGCCGAGTCGGCGCGCGAGCTGCACCGTCGCCTCGGGCGCTTCGTCGAGCCGCTGGGCAAGGTCGGCCGCCAGCTCGACTCGGCGGTGGCGGCCTACAACGTGGCCGTCGGCTCGTTCGACGCGCGCGTCGTGCCGCAGGTGCGCAAGATCGAGGAAGCCGGCGCGGCGTCCGATCGCGAGGTCTCGAGCCCGCCGGCCGTCGAGACGACGGCGCGCGCGGTCACGGCGCGGCTGGCCGCGGAGGGCGATCCAGCGGAGGGCGAGCTCGAGCCGGCGCGTCCGGAGACTGCCCCGCAGACGCTGCAGACGCTGCAGGCGCTGGAGCTGGCCCCTTCGGCGCGGATCTCCGCCGGCGCACGGCCAGCACGACGATCAGCGTGAGCGCGACCGGCGCGGTCGCCGGCAGCTCGTCGACGAAGAAGAACAGCAGGTCGAAGCAGAGCGCGAGCAGGACCGCAAGCAACGCCGCGCGCGTCTGTACGCGGGAGCCGGCGGCGAGCGCGAGCAGCCCGCCGAGCACGCCGGCGATGAACAGGTCGCCGTAGCCCATCACGGCAGAACCGAGCAGCGCGCTCTGCAGCCGCGGCAGGCCGGCCGCCGGGTGGGCGGCGTTGAGCGCCGAGTTCGGGCGCTGCAGCAGATCGGCGATCACGAGCCCGGCGTCGGCGAGCGCCATCGCGACGATCCCGGCGGCGAGCCAGCGCGGCGGCGTGACGGCTGCGAGCAGTACGCCGAGCGCGACGCAGCTGAGCGCCGACAGCGCGAGCGCCGCGGCCTCGCCTGCAAGCGCGCCCGCATCGGCCCAGGCGAGCGCGAACAGCGCCGGCACGAGCAGCGCCAGGGCGGGGCGCGCGCCCCGTATCAGCCAACCGAGCGCCACGGCGGCGAGCACGGGCACGGCGACGAGGGCGAGGTAGGTGAGCCCCTGCGCGCTCGCGCGTTCGGCGAGCACGCCGACGAGCACGAAGCCGAGCACCGACAGTGGCGGGATCAGCGCCCAGCGGCGGCCGCGCAGGCGCGCGAGCGCCGGCACGGCCGGGACGCGCGCCAGCGCGACGATCCCACCCTGCACCAGGGAGAGCAGGCCGATCGAGAGCCAGAACGGAAGCATCACGGCCCCAAGATAGATTCCCGGCGCCCGGCGAGCGCCCGGCGAGCGTACGATGGCGCCTAGCATGGGCACGATGAACGCGCCGACCGCGCAGGCGCCGCCGATCCTGCATCTCTCGACCGTCGTCGGCAGCCCGCTGCGCGACGCCGACGGCGAGCGGCTGGGCAAGGTCGCGGACCTGATCGTCAGACTGGGCGGAGTCGGCTACCCGCCGATCACCGGCTTCCTCGTGACCGTCGCCGGGCGCACCTCCTACCTCGGCGTCGACCGTGTCTCTGAGATCGCCGCCGACGGCGTCGTCCTGCGCAAGGCCAAGCTCGACCTGCGCCGCTTCGAGCGCCGTCCCGAGGAGGTGCTGCTGGGGCGCGACCTGCTCGACCGCCAGCTGATCAACGTGCAGGGGGCGCGCCTGGTGCGCGCGAACGAGATCGAGCTGGCGCTGGTCGCCGGCTCCTGGCGCGTCGTCGGCGTCGACACGGGCCCGCGCGGCGGCCTGCGGCGCCTGTTGCCGAAGGGGCTCGGCGCGCACATCGCCACCGGCGAGTTCCTCGACTGGGCGGGCGTCGAGCCGTTCGTCGGGCACGTGCCGACGGTGCGCCTGCGCGTTCCCCACCCGAAGCTCGCCAAGCTGCACCCGGCGCAGATCGCCGATCTCGTCGAGGCCGCGTCGCGGCGCGAGGGCGAGGAGATCATCCAGGCCGTCGGCGACGACGACCGCGAGCTCGAGGCCGACGTGTTCGAGGAGCTCGACGACCATCACCAGCAGGAGTTCCTCGAGGACCGCCCCGACGCGCAGGTCGCAGAGATCCTCTCGCGGATGGCGCCCGACGACGCCGCCGACATCCTCGGCGAGCTCGACGAGGAGCGGCGCGAGCCGGTGCTCGCGCTGCTGCCGGTCAGCCATCGGGTGAAGGTGCGTGCGCTGCTCGGATACGACCCCGACGAGGCCGGCGGGCTGATGAGCCCCGACTTCATCCTGCTGCGCGGCTCGACCTCCGCCGGCGACGCGCTCGAGGCGGTGCGCCGCAGCCGGATCGCCCCGGAGCTGCTGACCTACATCTACGTGAGCTCGGCCGAGGGCTCGCTCGAAGGCAGCGTGCCCGTCGCCGCGCTGCTGCGCGCCGAGCCCGGGCAGCGGCTGGAATCGACGGTCAAGCACGAGACTCCGTGCCTCTCCCCCGACTCCTCCTTCGAGGAGGTCGCGCGGCAGATGGCCGACTACAACCTGACCTCGATCCCGGTCGCCGACGAGACCGGGATGGTCGGCGTCGTGACCGTCGACGACGTGCTCGAGGCGATGCTCCCGCGCGGCTGGCGCAGGCGTTTCGGCCTGCTCGGCGAGGACTGACGAGGGCGCTCGGACGGCGCGATGCGAGCTGACAGCGGCCTGTCGGGCTGCGCGGCGCCGACTGAATAGACTGCCTGCGATGAGCATCCCAGGCGGACAGTTCGATGGCGGTCCGAGTACCGCCCGTCATGCGTCGTATCCGGTCGGCCACGCGTGGCCGACCGCGTCTGCCTGCACGGCTTAGCTCTCGACGCGCGCGACTGTTCGCCATGCTCGGCCTGCTCGGGCCGGGTCTGATCGCGGCCAACGCCGGCAACGACGCCGGCGGCATCGCGACGTACTCCTCGGTCGGCGCCAAGTACGGCTACACGCTGCTGTGGACGATGGTCCTGATCACGATCTCGCTGGCGATCGTGCAGCGGCTGGCCGCGCGGATGGGCGTGGTCACCGGCAAGGGTCTGGCCGAGCTCGTGCGCGAGGAGTACGGAATCCGCTGGTCGGTCTTCGCCACGAGCGCCGTGCTGATCGCGAACGTCGGCATCTGCATCTCGGACTTCGTCGGCATCGGCGCGGCCGTCGGGCTGACGGGCGTGCCGGTGCAGATCTCCGTGCCGATCGCCGCCGTCGGCATCTGGCTGATCATCGTGCGCGGCTCCTACCGCTCGGCCGAGCGCATCTTCATCTGGTTCACGATCCCCTTCTTCGCCTACCCGATCGCCGCGATCCTCGCCCACCCCCACTGGGGCGAGGTGGGCAAGGCGATCGCCGTGCCGCACCTGCACTCGAGCTCGGCCTTCGTCGTGCTGCTGATCGCGCTGGCGGGCACGACGATCACGCCTTACATGCAGCTGTACCTGCAGTCGGCCGTCGTCGAGCGCGGCGTGCGCGAGGAGGATCTGCCGCGCGAGGAACGCGAGGCCGTCGCCGGCGCCGTGTTCGCCAACCTGATCGCCTCCTTCATCATCATCGCCACCGGCGCCACGCTGTTCACGCACGGCATCCACAACATCTCCTCAGCCGCCGAGGCGGCGCGCGCGCTGAACCCGTTCGCCGGGCAGTACGCCGAGGCGCTGTTCGGCATCGGCCTGCTCGGCGCGAGCCTGCTAGCCGCGGCGATCCTGCCGATCGCCACCTCCTACGTGGTGTCCGAGTCGCTCGGCTACGAGAAGGGCGTCGGGCGCAGGCGCGAGGAGGCGCCGGTGTTCGTGAACATCATCACCGGGATGATCCTGCTGAGCGCGTTCGTCGCGATGATCCCCGGCGTGCCGGTGATCTCGCTGCTCGTCGGCGTGCAGGTCGTCAACGGGCTGCTGCTGCCGATCAACCTGTTCTTCATCTGGCGCCTGGCGCGCTCGCACAACGTGATGGGCGAGCGCCGCAGCCGCGGCCTGCTCGACGGCGCCGCCGCGGTCACCGTCGTGGTCACCTCGACGCTCTCGCTCGGGCTCGTCGTGATCACGATCGGCGGCTTCTAGCCTGTGCGCGCGCCTCAGGAGGCGGCGGCCGCGACGCGCTCTTGTTCGAGCAGCAGCGTCGCTCCGATCGCGCCGCCGAGATCGCCGAGCGCGGCGACGTGGACGTCGGGCGGGCGGAAGTCGGCGAACAGGTGCGGCTGCATCGCCTGCGATATGCGCTCGGCGTAGGCCTCGCCGAGACGCACGCCGAGCCCGCCGCCGATGATCACGCATTCGACGTCGAGCACGTTGCAGGCCGAGGCCACGCCCGCTCCGAGCGCGCGCAGCGCACGCTCGATCATGTGCTCGGCGAGCTTGTCGCCGTGCTCGAGCGCGCGCGCCCAGATGCCGCTCGTCAGGCGCGTGCGCCCGCGCTCCTCCATCAGCTTGAACAGGTCGGTCTGCTTGCCCTTCTCGACCTGCTTGGCGACGTGCGCTTCCATCGCCGAGCGCCCGGCGTAGGCCTCCATGCAGCCGCGCCGCCCGCACGTGCACTGCGCGCCACCGAGCTCGATCACGACGTGGCCGATCTCGCCGGCCGCGCCGCGCCCGACCCACGGCTTGCCGTCGACCACGAGCCCGCCGCCGACGCCCGTGCCCCAGAACACGCCGAGCAGCGAGTCATACGGCCTGCCCGCGCCGAGCTTGAACTCGGCGTCGGTCGCGACCTGCACGTCGTTGCCCAGGCTGACCGGGCAGCCGAGCTCCTTTTCGAGCTCCGGACCCAGCGGGAAGCTGCCTTCCCAGCCGGGCAGGTTGCGCGCGCTCGTGACCGTGCCGCCCTCGATCGTCCCCGGCGAGCCGACGCCCACGCCCTCGAGCGTCCCCGCGTCGATCTCCGCGTCGCTCGCGGCATCGCGCATGGCAGCCTGCCATCTCGGCGGCGACGTCCGCCGGGCCGCCGCTGGTCGGCGTCGGCCGGCGCGCCGAGCCGAGCACCTGGCGCCGCTCGTCGACGATCGCGGTCTGGATCTTCGTGCCGCCGAGGTCGATGCCGCCGTAGCAAGCCATCGCGCTGATGATCGCAGACGCACCCGGCGCCTCGACGGCGCCGGGGTCTACGGCTTCTTGTTCGTGGCGCCGGCGACCTTGGGGTCGGTGATCGCCGCCGGGGTGCGCTTGGCGGCGACCTTCGGCGCCGGCAGCGCGCCGATCCGCGTGACCAACTGGTTCCACTGGGTGGTGCTGAGGTCGCTCGGCACGATCACCGGCGTCGGTGCGGCCTTGCCGGCGGCGGCCGCCTGCGCGGCCTTGCTGTTCAGCGGCAGCTGCGCCGCGCTCGGGCGGAAGCCGACGTGGATGTGGTTCCAGTGTTCCGCCATCGCGAGCGTGTTGGGCGCGCCCGGGTACTGCATCAGGCTGATGATCTGGTGCGGCACGAATTCGCCCTGCAGCGTCAGCAGCGTGCGGATCGTCAGGTCGGTGATCGTGCCCGCGCCCTGGTGGCCGGCGATCGGGATGCCGTTGATCGCCGAGATGTCGACGGCGTCTCCCGTGAAGTGCTCTGAGACGAAGCCCGAGACGGTCATCTCGCTGTGGCCGCACTCCAGCGCGCTGACGGTCGGCTTCAGGCCCGTGCGCGAGAGGAACGCGAGCACGGCGAGCACGCGCTTGTCGATCTTGCCCGAGGCGATGTCCTGGCGGCCGCACTGGTAGATGTCGATCCCCGGATCGGAGAGCACGGTGCGCTCGAGTTCTTCCTTTGACATCAGGAAGACGCCGCTGGCGGTCGCTCCGAGCAGGTCGTTTTCGCCGCCGGCGCCCTGCGGGTGCAGCGCGGCGCTGAGCTGCGCCCAGTTCTTCAGGACCGGCCGTGGATCGATCGTGGTCTGATCGCCGCCGGGACGGATCGCGAAGCGCAGGTGACCGGCGGTGGCGTTGGCCGGGGTGCGCACGGTGCCGAGCACCGTCCCCTTCGAGACGATCGAACCCGCGTGCAGCGGCAGCAGCCGCCCGGCGCTGCTCGAGCGTTTGTGTTTGGCCGCCGAGGCGAGCGCGTCGGGGTTGCCGGGGTGCGCGAACAGGCGAACCTTGCCGGTGCTCGGCACTTCGGGTTCGCCGGCGGCGGAGCTGCCGGCGCCGGCCTTGGGCGCGCGCTGCTTGACCTTCAGCGTGACCGGAGCGTGGTGCCCGGCGGTGGCGGGAAGCTTCGGCTTGGCATCGCTCGCCTTGGCGGCCGGCGGTAGCGATGCGCCCGCCGAGCCGGCGCCGAGCGTCGGCGTCTTCGGCGTCTTCGGCTTGGGGTAGTGCGAGGCGATGCTGCCGAGACCGGCGTAGGTGAACACGTCGCCGTAGACGTCGCGCAGGATCAGGTACCTGCCGAGCTTCTTCGTCCTGCCGAGCTTGACGACGCGGCCGTCCTGCGCGGCCACGACCGACGCGTCGGGCGCGCTCATCAGGTCGATCAGCTGAAGTGCCGGCGGGCGCTTGGCGGCCTTGCCCGCGGCGGCCGCGGCGGCCGTCGGCGAGGGCGCGGCAGAGGAGCCGGGCGTGGCTGCCCCGCCGCCCGTCGTCGGCGCCGAGAGCTTGGCCGTGGCCTTGTGGGCAGCGGCGGTGGCACCCGCCGTGGCACTCGAGCCCGAGGCGATCGCCGAAGGACTCGGGGCGCTCGAGAGCGCGCCCCAGAGGACCCGCTTGCCCGTGACCGGCAGGCGACCGTCGGTCAGCCCGGTCAGCGTCGCGATCACGTTCTTCGGATAGCTCGAGATCAGTTTCGCGCGCAGCAGCACCGATTTGACGTATTCCTCGGAGTGGTTGTAGGCGAGGATCGCGCCATGCAGGTCGGTCGCGGCGCCGGCCGCGCGCAGGTAGCGGGCGGCCGCGAAGATCGCGTCGACCGGGTTGTAGGGGTCGGCGTAGCCCGCGTTGAGCGCGTCGACGCCGTACTGGATCCACGTGGCCGGCATGAACTGCATCCAGCCGACGGCGCCGGCGGTCGAGACCGACAGGTCGGTGCCGTAGTTGGTCTCGATCTCGTTGATCGCGGCGAGGATCTGCCACGGGACGCCGTACTGCACCGAGGCGGCCTGGTAGATCGGCAGCAGGAACAGCGGGATTCGATAGAAGGACAGAGCCTGTGCGGAGGCCGCCGAACCGGCGAGTTCGGCCGCGAGCGCTTCCTCCTGGGCGGCGATCACCTGCGGGGGCACTGCGACGTTGCTGTTGGCCGGCGCCTGTGCCGGCTTGGGAGTCGTCCCGGTCGGCGTCGAGGTGGTCGACGAGCTCGGCTTCGATTCGGTCACCTTCTGGCGGCGCTGGAGCACGACCGCGGGACCTTTGGCCGACGGTTTCGAGGGCGCCTTCGCTTCGGCGCCCTGCGTCGTTTCGCCCGGCCCCGTCGACGTGGGGGCCGGCGTCGTGGTGCTCGAGGTGCTCGGCGCCGGCGCCGGCGTGCTCGCAGTCGGCGTCGAGGTCGTCGTCGTCGGCGTGGTGCTCGTCGTCGGCTTTTCGCCGCCGGTCGTCGTTTCCGTCGGCGTCGTGCCGGTGCCTTCGGATTCGCCGCCCGTCCAGTTTTCCGCCGCGAGCGCGCCACCCGACAGCGGGCCGAGACCGGCCGCCGTCAGCCCGCCCCCCGCGATCGCCGAGATCAGCGCGCGCCAGACACGCCTGCGCGCTGCGGGAGCAGGTGTCATGCGCCGCCCTTTGTCATCTCGTGGTCGTCCCATTGTCGTGGTCGGCGCAGGTAACCCAGCAACGGGGGTACGCCCACCGGCATTCATATCGGCAGGCAAGCACCAAGGCGTAAAGGATTCGTAATCGCGTCCACAATCCGTTGCACCAAGCGCGCACGCCGCCTTTCGGCTACCAGACCCTAAGCGTACCCCAGGAGAGAAACGGAGAAACCGCTTGCCAGACGGCGCCCAGAGGCAATCTTCGCCGCCTCGCGGCCCGGTCCTGCGGGGTCCTCGAGGGTGCCACGACCGCCTCGACCGACCCGCCCGTTGCACCGATCGGCGAGCCGAATCGGTAGGCTGGGCGCATGGAAACGGTCCTCTCGGTCCTCCAGGTGATCATCTCGGTGATCGTCGTGTTCCTCGTGCTGATGCACTCGGGCAAGGACTCCGGCCTGTCCGGAGCGTTCGGCGTCGGCAGCGGCACCGGCCCGCTCGGGGGCGGCTCGATGGTCGAGCGCAACCTGAACCGCTGGACGATCTTCTTCGCGGTCCTGTTCATCGTGAACGCGATCGTGCTGCTCAAGCGGCCCTGGGCCTAACCCTCTACCTTAGGGTTAGAAGCCGTGATACCGGCCTCGCCGGCCGGCCGATCGTCCGCTCGCGCCGTACCGCTCCCGGCCTCCTCACCCTGCTCCTCTGCTTCGCCTCCGTCGCGGCGCTCGAGCGCCTGTAGCCGGTCGAGGAGCTCGAGCGCCTCCGCGCGCAGCGCGCCGTCGACGGCCTCGTAGTCCTCCTGGCGAGAGCTTGCCCGTGCGCATGTCCAGCTCGGCGTCGCGGATCTCGCGGTACTTGGCCTCGCGCGCCGCCTCCAGCCGCGCCCGCTCGTAGGCCTCCTGGCGCTCGGGGTCCTCGTCGCTGCTCACGTGCTCGCCGGCCAGTTCCCGACCCTGGCCGCGCGCAGCGGGGCGCCGACGATCGCGATCACGACGGCGAGCAGCAGGCACCCGAGCAGCACCACGAGCAGCTCCATCAGCGCCTCGAGCTCGCGCCGTCGATGGCAGCCCGGCTCATGCGGCGCTCAGGCGCGCGCCAGACGCGTGCGAGGCCCGCGCGCGCGAGCGCAGGGCGACGCGGCGGCGCACCGCGCTCGGCGTCGGCCAGATCGCGATCAGCCCGCCGCCGAAGACGATCAGCCCGCCGATCCAGATCCACATGACCAGCGGCGAGACGATGAAGTGGAACTGCGCCGGCGGCGGGTTCTTCAGGTATTCGCGCGCGAGCACGCCGAGCGCCACGCCGGCCTCATCCGCCGGCAAGGTCCTGTTGCCGACGGACACGATCCGCTGCAGCGCCGGCGTGCTCGATGTCCGGGGCGATCGCCGTCCACACGTCGCGCGTCAGGCCGGCGCTCATGCTGATGTGGCTGACGGCCTGGCCGCCGATCAGATGCCCGACGGTTCCCTGCGCCGGTTCGCCGGAGTCGTAGAAGCCCTCGCTCGGACGCAGCGTGGCCACGTGGCGCCCGCCCTTGCTGACGTCGAGCACCGCGCCCACGTCGAGCATCGAGCCGGTGTGGGCGGTGTCGTTCTTCGGCGCGATCGTCGCGGTCGGGACGCACGTAGCGCACCGTGTAGGCGCCGACGCGCGCCGAGGAGCCCGGCGTCAGGCGCTGCTCGACGGCGTGCTGGAAGGACGACGAGGCTGCCACGCCGACGAACAGCACGGCGATGCCGACATGCACGATGTAGCCGCCGTAGCGGCGGCGGTTGCGCCGCACGAGCGCGAGCAGCGCCGTCGGCGGCGGCCTCGCCGGCCATCGCCCGCCGCGCGCGGGCGCCGCGGAAGAACTCCTGCCCGACGCTGCCGAGCACGAACGCCGCGCAGCAGAACATCGCGATCGCGAACGGCTTGTGCGCGACGCCGGCCGCGAGCAGCACCGATCAGCGTCAGCGAGCGCGCACGAGAGCGGCACGAGGAAGTTGCGCCGCGCGTTGGCCAGCGTCGCGCGGCGCCAGGCGATCACGGGGCCGATCCCGCTGAGCAGCACGAGCACCAGCGCCAGCGGCACCGTGTAGCGATCGAACCACGGCGGCCCGACCGACGCTTCGTTGCCCGTGAAGATCTCTGGAGATCAGCGGGAAGTAGGTGCCCCAGAAGATCACGAAGCAGAGCGCCACGAGCACGAGGTTGTTCGCCAGGAAGATCGACTCGCGCGAGAGCAGCGAATCGAGCCGGTGCTCGGAGCGCAGCATCGTCGCGCCGCGAGACGACGAGGTAGATCGAGCCGGCGATCAGCAGCCCGATCAGCACGACGAACGGCACACCCGAGCGTGGCTCCGCCGAAGGCGTGGATCGAGTTGAGCACGCCGCTGCGCACGAGGAACGTGCCCATGATCGCGAGCGTGCCCGTGGCGAGCACGAGCGAGACGTTCCACACCTTCAGCATGCCCCGCTTCTCCTGGATCATCAGCGAGTGCAGGAACGCCGTGCCGGTCAGCCACGGCATCAGCGAGGCGTTCTCGACCGCGTCCCAGCCCCAGTAGCCGCCCCAGCCGAGCTCGGAGTAGGACCAGCGGGCGCCGAGCAGGATGCCGATGCCGAGGAACAGCCAGGCGGCGAAGGCGAAGCGCCGCGATGGCGCGGATCCAGTCGGCGTCGACGCGCCGGGCGAGCAGCGCCCCGACGGCGAACGCCAGCGGGATCGTGCACAGCGTGTAGCCCGAGTACAGCATCGGCGGGTGGATCATCATCGTCGGGAAGCGCAGCAGCGGGTCCAGGCCGACGCCTTCGGCCGGCGCCGGCGTCGTCGTCGAGAACGGCGAGCGCGTAGAAGATCATCAGCGAGATGAAGAAGGCGCCGAAGCCGAGCAGGATCGCGGTCGCGTAGGCCGCGACGTCGCGCATCCGCTTGCGCACGAGGAACAGCGCGAGGCTCGACCACAGCGACAGCAGCCACGCCCACAGCAGCAGCGAGCCTTCCTGCGAGGACCACACCGCGGCGGCGCGGTAGAACGTCGGCGTCGTGCGGCTCGACGTGTCGGCGACGGTGTTGAAGGCGAAGTCGTTGCGCAGGAAGGCGAGCTCGAGCACGGCGAAGGCGACCGTGAGGACGATCGCCGAGCGCATACACCGCGCGGCGCCCGGAGTCCGAGAACTCGAGGCGACCGGTGCGCGCGCCGTAGAGCGAGACGCCGATCCCGTAGACGCAGACGATCAGCGCCAGCAGCAGGCAGATGCGCACCGAGGGTCTGGCCACCTCAGTAGTTCTGCTTCTCGCCCGCCGGAGCGGTCTTGTACTTGGACGGGCACTTGGTGATCAGCGAGTCGCGTTCGCCGACGTAGCGCCCGCCGTGCTTCTGCACGGTCACGATCACCTCGCGGCCTTCGCGGAACGGGTCGGGCACGGTGCCGGTGTAGGCGACCGGGATCGCCGTGCCGCCGGCGCGATCGGCGACGCTGAAGTCGAGCGTGTTGCCTTCGTGGCGCACCGAGCCGCCGACGACCTTGCCGGTCAGCTGATAGCTGCGCCCCGGCTGGGCCTGGTGCAGCAGCTGGCTGGGGCTGAGCGCCGGGCTCGCCGCGCTGAAGCTCGTGTAGATCAGCGCGCTGGCCAGCACCACGGCCGCGCTCAGAGCCACGACCAGGCGCACCGTTCGCTTTCGCGCGGGGTTCATCGCCCCCCAGTATTCCAGACCGATTTTGCCGCCGTGGCACCGGCAAGCGGCGCGCCGGAGCGCTCGGCCGGCCGCCCGCCCCAGGAAATCGGCCTCGCAGGGCGAAACCTTTGCCTGTGGGAAGGGTCTTTTCTCATAGAGCCATGCGAGCGAGCCTCCCCCACACCCTGCGCGAACGACGTCGCTCGCGCGCCGGCCGGCACCGCCGCGCTGTCGCCGTCGGCGTGTCCGAGACATCGCGCGCCGCCCTGCCGGCGCCGCGGTGCGCCCCGGGGCCCTCGACGGCGCTCGTCGTCGACCAGGCCGTGCAGCGCGTGCGCGAGGCGGGCGGGCCACTCGACGAAGCCTCCTACGCCTGCCAGTGCGGCTTCGTCTTCCGCGCACCGGTCTCGACGACGGTCGCCTGCCCGCACTGCCACGCCCCGCAGGCCTGGTAGCGCAGGAACGCCACGGCGGACAGCGCCCGCGCGCTCCTGGCGCCCCACGTACATCACGGATCTGATCGGAGAAACCTGTACTCTCGGGTACGGGAGGGATCTGAGATACATGTAGACCCATACATCGTCCTGGGGGGCGCGATCATCGGCTTCCTCGTCGGCATGACCGGCGCGGGCGGGGGCGCGCTGATGACGCCGATGCTGATCCTGCTGTTCGGCGTCACGCCGTCCTCGGCGATCTCGAGCGATCTCGTGGCGGCCGTGCTGATGCGCCCGATCGGCGCCATCGTCCACCTGCGCCAGCGTACGGTCAACCTGCGTCTGGTCGGCTGGATGGTGCTCGGCTCGGTGCCGATGGCCTTCTTCGGCTCCTACCTGCTGTCGCTGATGGGCCATGCCAAAACGGCGCAGAAGAACATCGAGCTGGCGCTCGGCATCGCGCTGCTGGTCGGCGCAAGCGCGATGGTGCTGCGCTACGCGCTCGACCGCAAATCGGGCCAGACCCGCACGGTGGCCGTCCACGACGTCGCCCCGCGCCCGCTGCGCACGATCGCGATCGGCATGGTCGGCGGGATCGTCGTGGGCATCACCTCCGTCGGCTCGGGCTCGCTGATGATCATCATGCTGCTGTTCCTCTATCCGATGATCGGGGCCAAGCAGCTCGTCGGCACCGACCTGACGCAGGCCGTGCCGCTGACGACCGCGGCGGCGCTCGGAGCGCTCGCCTTCGGGCACGTCGAATTCGGCGTGACGACATCGCTGATCATCGGCAGCGTGCCGGCCGTGTTCATCGGCTCGATGCTCTCCTCGAGCGCGCCCGATCGCTACATCAGACCGGTGATCACGTTCGTGATCGCCGCGTCGGGCCTGAAGTACGTCGGCGTCGGCGCAACGGCGCTCGGCTGGATCCTCTGTGGCGTGTTGCTCGCCGGCGCTGTGAGCTGGGCCATGGTCAAGCGGCCCTGGCTGAAGCTCAGCGCGAAGGAGGCGCAAGCCGAACGCGAGGAGCCACCGCTGCTGCGCACCGACGCGCCCGAGGTCGAGCAGGTCTGAAAGCGCAGGCGGACGATCGCCCGCCTGCGCTGCCGCGCCGCTACTTGATGTGCATCCCCGAGATCGCGCGGGAGATCACCAGCTGCTGGATCTCGGCGGTGCCCTCGAAGATGTCGTAGATCTTCGCGTCGCGGTGCCAGCGCTCGACGGGGAACTCGCGCGTGTAGCCGTTGCCGCCGAGGATCTGGATCGCGCGCTCGGTCACCCACACGGCGACCTCGCCGGCCTTGAGCTTGGACATCGAGCCCTCGGCGTTCTCGAACGGCACCTGGTTGCGCCCCATCCACGAGGCGCGCCACACGAGCAGGCGAGCGGCGTCGATCTCGAGCTTCATCCGCGCGAGCGTGAACGCGATCGACTGGTTCTCGATGATCTTGCGGCCGAACTGCTCGCGCTCCTTGGCGTAGTCGAGCGCGTACTCATACGCCGCGCGGGCGATCCCGAGCGCCTGGGCGCCGACCGTCGGGCGCGAGGCCTCGAACGTCTGCATCGCCGCCTGGGACTTGGCCTTCTTGCCCTCGCGCACGCGCGCGATGCGCTCGTCGAGCTTCTCCTTGCCGCCGAGCACGTAGCCGGCCGGGATGCGGCAGTCGTCGAGGAACACGTCGGCCGTGTGCGACGCCCGCAGGCCGTGCTTGGAGACCTTCGAGCCTTGGGAGATGCCCTTGGCCTCTGACATCGGCACGATGAAGGCGGCGTGGCCTTTGGAGCCGAGCTCGCGATCGACGGAGGCGATCACGACGTGGACGTCGGAGATGCCGCCGTTCGTGGCCCACGCCTTCTGACCGTTGAGCACCCACTCGCTCGCGGCCTCGTCGAACTTGCGCGACGGTGCGCACGCCGGAGACGTCCGAGCCGGCGTTCGGCTCAGAGGCGCAGAAGGCCGCGACCTTGACGTCGTCGACGGTGCCGAAGCAGCGCGGGATCCATTCGCCGATCTGCTCGCCCGAGCCCTGGCCGAAGATCGCGGCGACGGCGAGCGAGGTGCCCATGATCGACATGCCGATGCCGGCGTCGCCCCAGAACAGCTCCTCGTTGACGATCGGCAGCGCCGAGACCCGTCGGGTCGGCGAAGAACTGGGCGATCCCTTCGAAGCCGTACAGACCGATCTTGGCGGCCTCCTGGATGATCGGCCACGGCGTCTCCTCGCGCTCGTCCCACTCATGCGCGGCGGGGCGCATCGACGTCGGCGGCGAAGCCGTGGACCCAGTCGCGGATGTCCTTCTGGTCCTGGCTGAGGGCGAGGGAGAAGGTCACTTCCTGGCCGGCGGCGCCGGCGATCGCCTCGACGGCGGCCTCGGCTGCCTCGCCGTTGGCGGGCGTGTCGAGCGTGGACGAGACGGATGCGGACATCAGTGGATCTCCTGAGGTAGACGAGGGCGGATCGAGAGAGGTGACGTTCCGGGAGGGGGGAAACTCCCGACGCTCATTCTAGGTTACCTCATTCCAGGTTACCCAAACTGATGGACCGTCAAACAGAGCTTCGAGCGAGCGGGTTTTCCGTGAGGACAGTGAAGAGTCCAAGCGGTCACTCCACAAGTCGTGTCTCTTATTCCGATAGCCGGAGTCCGCCCGTTGGCCGAGCCGGCCCGGATCTCCTGGCTCTCGGCCATCGGCCTCGAGCGCGATCGGGCGCCCGCTAATCATTTCAATCCCGATCTTGTTTATGGGATTGCTTTGCTCTACCATCACGAGGCCAATCATTTCGATGTCTTCGATTTTATCCATTCATTTCATGAAGAAAGGGCCCATGAAAAAGCACACCCCAGCAGTCCTCCTGGCGGTCGCGGTAGCCGCGATCGGCCTCGGCGCGTGCGGCTCCTCGGGCGGCGGCGGCTCGGGCAAGGAGATCACGCTAGTCGCCTACTCCACGCCGCAGTCGGCCTTCGAAAAGCTGATCCCGGCGTTCGAGGGCACCGCGGACGGCAAGGGCGTGAGCTTCAAGCAGTCCTACGGCCCCTCCGGCGAACAGAGCCACTCGGTCGCCAACGGGCTGCACGCCGACGTGGTCGACTTCTCGCTCGAAGGAGACGTCGAACGCCTCGTCAAGGCCGGCCTGGTCGGCACGAGCTGGAACCAGAACGCCACGCACGGCTTCGTCACCAACTCGGTGGCCGTGATCATCGTGCGCAAGGGCAACCCGAAGCACATCGAGGACTGGGCCGACCTGATCAAGCCGGGCGTGCAGGTGCTGACGCCGAACCCGTTCACCTCGGGCAGCGCGCGCTGGAACATCATGGCCGCCTACGGGGCGCAGATCAAGCGGGGCAAGACCCCGGCGCAGGCGGAAACGTACCTGGCAGAGCTGTTCAAGAACGTGGTCAGCCAGGACAGCTCGGCGCGCAATGCGCTGCAGACGTTCGTCTCGGGCCGCGGCGACGCGCTGATCGACTACGAGAACGAGGCGATCACCGACCAGCGGAAGGGCGAGGAAATCGAATACGTGATCCCGAAGGACACGATCCTGATCCAGAACCCGATCGCGGTGCTCGGCAAAGGCGCGACGGCGGGCACGGCGCAGAAGTTCGTCGACTACCTGCTCTCGCCGGCCGGTCAGGCGATCTGGGCCAAGCAGGGCTACCGCCCGGTGATCTCGGGCGTCTCGGCCGCCAAGTTCCCGACGCCACCGGGCCTGTTCACGATCGACACGCTCGGCGGCTGGAAGAAGGTGACGAAGGACTTCTTCGAACCCGAAACAGGGATCGTCACGAAGATCGAGCAGTCGCTGGGAGTCTCCACTGCCAAATAGCGGCGGGATACTCGCAGCGAAGCTCGCGCGCGGGGCAGGCACGCGCGGCAGCGGCCTGGGCGCGCGCAGCGGCGGCGCGCTCGGCAAGGGCCTGCTCGGCATCTACCTGTCGGTGCTCGTGCTGCTTCCGATCGCTGCGCTGCTGGCGAAGTCCGGCACCGGCGGCACGGCGCAGTTCTGGCGCGAGATATCGAACCCGGAGGCCGTCGCGGCGATCAAGCTGACGCTGATCGTCTCGGCGATCGTCGTGCTGATCAACGCCGTCTTCGGCACGCTGATCGCATGGGTGCTCGTGCGCGACGAGTTCCCCGGCAAGAAGATCGTGGGCGCGCTGATCGACCTGCCCTTCGCGCTGCCGACGATCGTCGCGGGCGTCGTGCTGCTGGCGCTGTACGGGAAAGGCAGCCCGGTGGGGATCGACGTCGCCTTCACGCGCGCGGCGATCGCGCTGGCGCTGCTGTTCGTGACGCTTCCGTTCGTCGTGCGCTCGGTGCAGCCGGTGCTGATGGAGCTCGACGTCTCGATGGAGGAAGCCGCCGAGTCGCTCGGCGCGAGCCCGCTGACGGTGCTCAGGCGGATCGTGCTGCCAAGCCTGACGCCGGCGATCATCTCGGGCGTCGCGCTCAGCTTCGCCCGCGCCGTGGGCGAGTTCGGCTCGCTCGTGCTGATCACGGGCAACCTGCCGTTCAAGACGGAGGTCGGCTCGGTCTACGTGTTCGGGCAGATCCAGAACGAAAACCTGCCGGCGGCGGCGGCTGTGTCGATCGTGCTGCTGCTCGCAGCGCTCGTCGTGCTCGGCGCGCTGACCGTGCTCTCGCGCTGGAGGTCCAAGCATGTCGCCTGACGGCACCGGCGCGATCGCACTCGCCTCCGGCCCGGCCGGCCGCGTCGCGCCCCGCTCGCAGAAGCGCCCGCGCACCGACTCGGGCGTGCGCACGCGCAGGATCGGCGCGCGCACGATCGCGCTCGGCTATCTGGCCTTGCTGCTGCTCGCCCCGGTCGCGATGATCTTCTACCGCACCTTCGAACACGGCCTCTCGCCCGTCTGGAACGCCGTCACGGCGCCGAACGCCGTGCACGCCTTCTGGCTGTCGATCGAGATCTGCGCGATCGCGGTGCCGCTGAACACGATCTTCGGCATCGGCATGGCACTGCTGCTCGAGCGTAGGCGCTTCAAGGGCAAGGCGCTGCTCGGCATGCTGATCGACCTGCCCTTCGCGATCTCGCCTGTCGTGATCGGACTCGCGCTCGTGCTCGCCTACGGCAAGACGGGCTGGTTCGGCGACTGGCTCACCGGACACGGCATCCAGGTGATCTTCTCCGTGCCGGGCATGGTGATCGCCACGGCGATCGTCTCGCTGCCGTTCGTCGCGCGCGAGACGATGCCCGTGCTGCGCGAGCTCGGCACCGACTCCGAGCAGGCCGCCGCAACGCTCGGCGCGAGCGGCTTGCAGACCTTCTGGCGGGTCACGCTGCCGGGGATCCGCTGGGGCGTGGTCTACGGCGTCGTGCTCACCACGGCGCGCGCGCTCGGCGAGTTCGGCGCCGTCAGCATCGTCTCTGGACGGATCGAGGGCGAGACGCAGACGCTGCCGCTGTACGTGCAGGCGCGCTTTGAGAACTTCGACATCACCGGCGCCTATGCAGCCGCCGTGGTGCTCGCGCTGCTGGCGTTCGCAACGCTCGTGGCGATGAACCTGCTCACACGGAGGACAAGAGGAAGGACGGTGCAGGGCTGATGGCAATCGAGGTTCACAACGTGAGCAAGCGCTTCGGCACGTTCAACGCGCTGGAGGACGTATCGATCCGCGTCGAGGACGGCGCGCTGATGGCGCTGCTCGGTCCGAGCGGCAGCGGCAAGTCGACGCTGCTGCGGAGCATCGCCGGCCTGGAGGCGCCCGACGAGGGCGAGGTCACGATCGGCGGCGAGCAGGTCACCGACACGCCGGCGCGCAGCCGCGGCGTGGGCTTCGTCTTCCAGCACTACGCGCCGTTCAAGCACATGACAGTTCACGACAACGTCGCCTTCGGGCTGAGCGTGCGCAAGCGGCCGAAGGCCGAGATCGAGGCGCGCGTGAAGGAGCTGCTCGGGCTCGTGCGCCTCGGCGGGCTCGCCGAGCGCTACCCCTCGCAGCTGTCGGGCGGCCAGCTTCAGCGGATGGCGCTCGCGCGCGCGCTCGCGGTGCAGCCGAAAGTGCTGCTGCTCGACGAGCCGTTCGGCGCACTCGACGCGCAGGTGCGCGGCGAGCTGCGCGAGTGGCTGCGCCGGCTGCACGACGAGATCCACGTGACCACGATCTTCGTCACGCACGACCAGGAGGAGGCGATGGAGGTCGCCGAGCAGATCGTCGTGATGAACGCCGGCAGGATCGAGCAGGCCGGCAGCCCGCGCGAGCTGTACGAGGCGCCCCGCAACGAGTTCGTGATGTCGTTCATCGGCCCCGTCAATCGCATCGGCAACGCCTTCGTGCGCCCGCACGACGTGCAGATCCTCGCCGAGAACGACGGCAGCACGATCGAGGCGCTCGTCAAGCGCGTCGTGCACCTCGGCTTCGAGGTGCGCGTCGAGCTGACGCTGCCCGACGGCCGCGACATCTGGGCGCAGGTCACGCGCTCGGCCGCCGAGGAGCTCGAACTCTCAGACGGCCAGATCCTCGCCGTCCGCCTCCCCCGGCCCCGCGTGTTCGCGCCGGCCGCCTAATTACGAGCCACGGCAGCTCAGCGGCTACGGACTCACGCGACTAGAGGCGTGAGGGTCAAGCGATACAAGGACGCAGGGAGCGAAGTGTGCGGACAGCACACGAGCGACCGAGGACGCAGTAGCGCGCCGCGCCCTCGCGCCTCTAGCGCGTTTCCCAGGCCTCGTCGCTTTTGGTGAGGGCGATGACCTCTTTGGGCAGCTTGCCGGCGGCCACGTCGGCGACGCTGACGTTCTCGAGCACTTTGCGCAGGTTGGAGCGCAGCGCGATCCACACCTGCTGCAGCGACTCGGCCGAGCCGACGTACTCGATCTCCTCGGGGCGCTGGCCACGCACGCCGACGAGTGGGCCCTCGACAGCGCGGATGATCTGCGCGAGGCTCACCTCGTCGGCCGGCTGCGCCAGCCAGTAGCCGCCTTCGGGACCGCGCTGGCTGCGCACGATCCCGGTCGAGCGCAGTTGCGTGAGGATGTTCTCGAGGAAGGAGACCGGGATCCGCTGAGCCTGCGCAACATCGTCGACCTTGCGTGGCGCATCCTGCTTTGAGCCGGCGAGCTCGATCACGGCGCGCACCGCGTAGTCGGCCTTTGCTGTCACGTGCATCTGGCTGATTCTCCCGGAAAGATCGGCGACCGGCATTCGCGCCGCCCGCTCGTCGGCTGATCCTATCCGCAGGCCCCGTCCCAACGTCTCGGTCCCGGAGCGTGACCAGCGCTCGAGCGACCCCGGCGCTCAAGGCGCTTAACACATAGAGGGCGGGTCCGGAGTGGAGCCCGCCCTCTGGCGCCTGAGTGAACCTGCGTCAGCCTATTTTTTTTCTTTTTTGGCTTTTTTCGCCTTCGGTTTGTATTTCGCCGCCCACACGGCCGCGGTTTCCTCGAGTTCGCCGTTCATGATGGCCGTGTTGAAGCCGGCAGGCGCCGGGATCCCGACGCCGGCATCGACGACGAGGTCGATCAACGGGCTTTCGCCGCAACCGTTCGCGCCGGGCACGGCGAAGTTGTTGTCGACCAGCGAGTTGCCCTTGATCTTCACGATTTTGCCCTTGCCGCCGCCTTCGAGCGTGCCCCTGCTGCCGCTGATCGGCTGGTTGGGCAGCGACGGGCTCGTCGTACCGGTCGTCAGGTGCAGCACGATCGGTTCGGCGTCCGAGCCGATGTAGCAGTTGGGGCCGAGGACTTCGTTGTCGAGTTTGACCTTGATCGGCAACGTCACGGCCGTGCCTTCCTGGGCGAGCAGGTTCCCCTTGCTGAGGATGATGTCGCTCGGCGACCCCGCCAGTTCAGCGGTGGCGAACACCGGCCCGCCGATCGCTTCGCTGAGGCCCGTGAGCCCGCCGGGCACTTCCTGGGACACCTTCGACAGCGCTTCGGCGCCGATCGGCGCGAGCAGCGGCTGTTCACCGAAGGTCTGACTGCCGAGCCCCCCCTGGAGCACGACGGGGTGCTGGATCTTGGTCGTCTTCAGATCGAGCTTGAATTCCCCGCTGGTGGTCGTGGCGAGCACGCACCACTGGGCCGCTTCCACCGGACAGTTCGTGAACGGTGCGAATTCTTCCTTGAAGGCGCTCGCGCCGATCGCGGGCGAGGCGGCGAGCCCCATCGTGGGCGCGGCCAGCGCGAGCGCAATCAACAGCATCCGGCGACGCATCCGACGCCCGGCCGACCGGCGGTCGCTTCGTTCGAGCACTCGTGTCATCTCTCCACTCATCTCTCCATGCTCCTTTGGTCCCCTTTGAACTCGATTACCCCGGCTCTGTCGAGCGGGCGCCCCCGCCGGCGCATGGATGCCCTCGTCACTGGCTGGCCCCGGCGGCCTACCTGAACCTCGGACACCCTGTACCCCGCTGACCACCCACATAAACGCGATCTTTGAGAACCCCCGCAAAGGCGCAGTTGGCGCGGGGCGCTACGCGACCTCACCCGGCCGACGGCACGGCTGTCTAGCATCCGTCCATGAGCCCGCGCTGGAACTGGGACTTCGAAGACGAGCAGCGGGCTGCGCGCAAGGCAGCGACAGCGCCGCCGCTGCCGGCGCAGCGGCCGCTGCCGCGCGACCCGCGCGCACGCTTCCGCCGCCGCCGGCTGGGCGCGATCGCCGGCTTCGTGGTCCTGCTGGTGGTGCTGATCGTCGCGCTGTCGGGCTCGCACGGCGGCGGCTCGACCTCCTCGGCCGGCACGAGGAGCGCGGCGCGCAAAGCGGCGCTCGCGCCGCCGCCGGTGAACGAGCTGGCACGCGATGAAAAAGGCGTCGACTCGGTGCTCGCCTATACGCCGTTCGTCAAAGAAGCGGGTGCGCAGGGCAAAGACGTGGCGCTCACGTTCGACGACGGTCCGGGCCCGTACACACCGCAGATCCTCGACGTGCTCGAGCGCGAGCACGTGCCGGCGACGTTCTTCGTGATCGGTCAGGAGATTCACGACTTCAGCTCCTCGACCGAACGCGAGATCCGCGACGGCTTCACGATCGGCGACCACACCGAGAACCACCCGATGCTGGCCCATCTCTCGGCCCACGACCAGAAAGAACAGCTCTTCGAACAGGCCGCGCGCATCGAACTGCTCGGCGGGCGCAGGCCGCGTCTGTTCCGTCCGCCCTACGGGTCGTTCAACACGACGACCTTCCACGTGCTGCACCAGATGAAGATGCTGATGGTGCTGTGGTCGGTCGACACCGGCGACTACGAGCAGCCAGGTGTGGAAACGATCGTCAAACGCGCGCTCGAAGGCGCCAAGCCGGGTGCGATCATCCTGATGCACGACGCTGGCGGCAACCGCGAAGAGACGGTCGCGGCGCTGCCTCAGGTGATTCACGCGCTGCGCGCGCGGGGCTTTCATCTGGTCGCGGTGCCACGCCTGCTGGCCGACGATCCGCCGCCCCGCGGCCTGCCGCTGCCGACGAGCCTGGCCGGCGACTGACCGCGCCGGGCCGCCGGGCCGCCGCCTGGACGCCCGCCGCCTCGGGCTGCCCCGCGACGAGGCTCAGGCGCTCAGTTGGAGGCGCACGTCTCGCAGGCGCCGTGGATCACGATCTCGTGCTCTGAGACGCGCAGCGGCAGACGATCGCTGAGCCGGCGGATGGCGCGCTCGAGGCCGTCGTCGGTGAACGGCTGCAGGCGCCCGCAGTGATCGCAGACGAGATGGTGGTGATGGCCGGGGCCCTCGCGCACGGGCTCGTAGCGGACCATGCCCTGCCCGATCTCGACGCGCTGCACGAGCCCGATCTCCTCGAGCTCGTCCATCACCCGGTAGACGCTGGCGCGCGAGACCTCGCGCTTGCGCGCGAGCAGCGCCTGCTCGATCTCGACGGCCGACAGCGCGCACGGCTGCTCGTCGAGCAGTTCGAGGATCGCCCGGCGCGCGCCACCGCGGCGGTAGCCGGCGGCGCTCAGCGCGTCGGCTGCCCGCGCGGCCCAGCTCGACCCTGTGGGCGTCGTGGTCACGGATGAAATTGTAGGTGCGCCGGGGCTCATCTCCCGGTCGCCTCATGCAGCGCCAGCGCGAGCCCTTCGAGCTCGGAGGACTGCCATTGCTGGAAGCTGTCGCCGGCCGGCGAGAGCGTCTCGGTGACGGTCGCGATCGGGATGCCCCGTTCTCGCGCGATCTCGTTGACGCGCTGCACGTCGGGCGTCACGTTCTGGCTGTTGAACACCCATATCTTGATGAGGCGCTTACGCGCCTGATCGTCGACGGTCCGCTTGTCGGCGGCGGTCACGTCATCGCCCTCGGCGATCGCCTTGGCAAAGCTGTAAGGCGTGGAGAGCTTCAGGTGGAGGTCTTCGCCGAGCGGCTGGAAGATGCTCTCGCTGTAGCCGACGGGAGTGCCGGCGTAGCGCGCGCGGATCTGCCGTCGCAAGGCGTCGTAGCGCGCGAGGTCGCGCGTGAGGAAGGCCTGCTTTCGCTGTGCGAAGTAGGTGGCGGCGCTCGGATCGAGCCTGTCGTAGTCGGCGACGATCGCGTCGACGAAGCGATGTACGGCGGTCGGGGAGTACCACTGGTGCGGGTTGGCTCCTTCGCTCAGGCCGAGCGTCCTACCGACGTCCAGCACGACGCGACCGCCTGAAGGGCTCGCCCGCAGCAGCCTCGGTGCCCACGCGTCATAGCCGAGGCCGTTGACGATGGCGATCCGCGCGCCGGCGATGGCGCGCGCGTCGGCGGCCGTCGGTTCGTAGCTGTGCGGGTCCGTGGCGGGGTTGACGATGATGCTCGTCACATCCGCCTTCGGGCCGGCCAGCTGCGCGGCGATGCTGCCCCAGAAGTTCTCGGCCGCGACGACCTGCAGGCGCCCGGCGCCGGCGCCGGGCGCCGAGGAGCCAGTGCGCCCGCAGCCGCTCACGAGCACGGCCGCCGCGAGCACGGCCGCCGCGACGAGCGGCACCGAGCGGCGTTGCAATCGGCCGAACCGTGACACCGCGCGAGCCTAACACATATCTGAGATCGAGTCTCATAAAAGACACCATCTCATCCCACGCCGAGACTATGCTCCGGGCTCCGATGGACGCCAGATTCGTGCACCCCTCCCCCGATCGGCCGGATGGACGTCGAGGCGCGCCGCAGCAGGCGTGAGGCGCAGCGCCGGGCTCGCCGTCGCCGCAGGCGACTCGGCGCCGCCCTGCTGGCGACGCTGGCGGCGCTGATCGTCGGCGTCGTGCTGCTCGCCGGCTCGGGCGGCTCGGGCGCCTCGGGCGCCGGCAATGGCGGCGGCCGGGCGGCGGCCGGCAAGACCGGCACGACGAGCGCCGGTGGGCACGGCGACAGCACCGGCTCGGGCGATCGCGCACGGACGACGAGCGCGCGGGGCGGCGGCGTCGCCACGGGGCACCCTGGCACGAAGGCGGTGCCGATCCTGATGTACCACGTGATCGCGGCGCCACCGGCGGGCGCGCCGTTTCCGGGGCTGTACGTGCCGCCGGCCGAGTTCGCCGAACAGATGCAGGCGCTGAAGCGCGATGGCTGGACGGCTGTGACGCCGGACGAGCTCGATGCCTACTGGCGCCGTGGCATCTCGCTGCCGCATGGCAAGCCGATCGTGCTGAGCTTCGACAACGGCTACCAATCGCAGTACACGAAGGCGCTGCCGATCCTGCGCCGGCTGGGCTGGGTCGGCGAGGAGAACATCCAGCTGACGGGGCTGCCGCCCTCGCAGGGCGGGCTCGGCGACGACGAGATCCGCGGCCTCGTCGGCGCCGGCTGGGAGCTCGACACGCAGGGCATCAGCCACGCCGACCTGATCGCGCTGAGCGCGAGCGAGCTGCGCGAACAGGTCGCGGGCGCGCGCAAGACGATCCAGCGCCGCTTCCACGTCCCGGTCAACTGGTTCTGCTACCCCTCGGGCCACTACGACGCGAACGTGATCGCCGAGGTCCGCGCGGCCGGCTACAAGGGCTCGACGACGGTCGTGCCCGGCTGGGCGGGCCCGCACGAAGACCCCTACCGGATGCACCGCCTGCGCGTGCTCGGCGGCAGCTCCGGGCAGGCGCTCCTGTCGCTGATCGCGGCTACCCGCTCGGACCCCCCGGCGCCGGCGTCCTACAACGGCGGCTGAGCGGCTCGGCGCCACGGCCGCGGCCGGATACGCTCGTCGGATGCGACCGTTTCGCGGCAGGCGTCGCGCAGCCAAGGATCCGCCGGTGGCGGTCGGCGACCCTCGTTTCGACGGCTGGGAGACGGCCGCCACGTTCGAGGACCAGGTGACGGCGGTGGCCTGGCGCGATCAGCTGCACGCGCTCGGCGTCAACGCCGCCTGCGTCGCCGACCACGACGTGGACCGCTTCGGACGCGGCGATATCTACCTCGTCGTCCCGCCGGGGCAGTGGTCGCGCGCCAACGAGATCCTCGAGAACCTCTAGCGATCGGCTGCTCACGCCACAGCTGCGATCCGTCCGGTCTCGAGCGACGGCGAGCCGCCGCCGGCGCCCTGGAGCACGACCTTCAGCGCACCGCTGTTGGTGGCGTCGGCAAACGTGTCGTAGGCGGCCATCGTGTCGCCGAGCGCGAAGCGGTGCGTGGCGAACAGCGACGGGTCCAGGCGACCGCTCGCGATCAGCCGCATCAGCTGGGGAATGCTGAACGTGTCGACGAGTCCGGTGGTGATCGTGACGTCGCGTATCCACAGCTTCTCCAGGTGCAGCTCGGCTGAGCAGCCATGCACGCCGATGTTCGCCACCCGCCCGCCGGGGCGGATCAGCTCGGTTGACAGCTCGAAGGACTGCGGCACGCCGACCGCCTCGAAGGCGACATCGGCGCCGAGCCCGTCGGTCAGCTCCATCACACGCGCGACGGCGTCTTCGCGGCCGTTGTTGATCGTCTCGTCGGCGCCGAACAGGCGCGCGCTGTCGAGACGGCTGTCGGCGAGGTCGATCGCGACGATCGTGCCGGGGGTGTAGAGCTTGGCCGTCAAGATCCCGGCCAGCCCGATCGGCCCGGCGCCTACGATGGCCACGACGTCGCCGGGCGCGACCATGCCGTTGAGCACGCCGACCTCATAGGAGGTCGGCAGGATGTCGGCGAGGAACAGCACCTGCTCGTCGCTCAGCTGGTCGGGGACCTTGTAAACGGAGTTGTCTGCGAACGGCACGCGTGCGTACTCGGCTTGGAGTCCGTTGATCAGGTGGCCGAAGATCCAGCCGCCGCCGCCGAGGCACTGGCCGTAGCGCGCTTCCTTGCAGAAGCGGCAGCGCCCGCACGAGCTCACGCAGGACATCAGCACGCGGTCGCCGGGGGCGACGGTGGTGACCGCCGCGCCGACCTCCTGCACCGTGCCGACGGCCTCGTGACCGAGCACGGTGCCGGGCGTGGTCTCGGGCACGTCTCCTTTGAGGATGTGCAGGTCGGTGCCGCAGATCGTCGAGCTGTCGATCCGCACGATGGCGTCGGTCGGCTCGAGGATCGTGGGGTCATCGACCGTGTCCCAGCCTCGCTCGCCTGGGCCGTGATAAACGAGAGCCTTCATCGCGGGTGCCTGCCTTCCGTCGGTGTTGGTCGGGTCTCCGACATGCCCGCCCGCGCCGAATCTGCATGGGCGATGGCGGTCATTCCACGCTAGGTCAGGCCGGGCGCCACACGCATCGGTTGATCCCCCCATCTGCATGTGCGTTTCTACGCACTGTGGAGCGGGTGATGGATGATGGCGGGCATGGACAGCGGCGAAGTGCCGGTCAAGCTGACCCCGCGCGCCCGGGCGAATGAGATCTCCGGCGAGCGCAACGGCGTCCTGCTGGTGCGCGTGACGGCGCCACCGATAGACGGGCGGGCCAACGACGCCCTCTGCCGCCTGATCGCCAAGCGCGCCGGTGTCGGCGTGCGCAGCGTCTCGGTCGTCCGCGGCATCAGCTCGCGAGAGAAGGTCGTTCGCGTCGAGGGGATCAGCCCGGAGGATCTGCGAACGGCGCTGAGCTGAGTAAGGCGGCGGGGCGCGGCGCGGCGAGCCGAAGCGCGAGGCTCAGTCGAACGCGTGTGCGGGCAGCACGAAGCGGCGAGCGGGGGCGGAATCGAGACGGGGAGTCTCCCGCAACCCGTGCAGGCCACTGCTGCGCGCAGGGGCGACCGTCGAGTCGGCGACGCCGTCGTGCTCGGATATCCAGCTCAGGATCGCCTCCGAATCGCTCCCCTCGGCGAGGATCACGGAGCGCTCGATCACCATCCCGCCAGAGGTGTGCGGGCGGGCGAGCCGCCTCACGACAGCGCCTATGGCGTCTGTGGTCACGACATCCACCATATCCCCAATGGGCCGAGCGTCTCCGCCCCCGACGTGCACCCGGTGCAGGCCGGTCGTGTGGCAAGCGCGATCGATCAGCCGTCAGTCGGCCAAAGGCAACGTGAAGCGAACCCTGGTCCCGACGGGCGCGTCGGCGAGCCAGATCTCGCCGCCGTGGGCCTCGACGATCGATCGCGCTATCGCGAGGCCGAGGCCGGCGCCGGCGTGCGTGCGGGCAACGTCGTCGCTGCCGCGATAGAACGGCTCGAAGATCCGCGCGCGATCGGACCTCGCGATGCCCTCTCCCGTGTCCGAGACCTCGATCTCGGCTGAGCCATCGGTCTGGTGCGCACGGACGAGCACGCTGCCGTCGGGCGGCGTGTGGTGGATCGCGTTCTGCAGCAGGTTGGCCAGGACGCGTCCGAGCTTCTCGGGATTGGCACGCGCCGGCGCAAGGCCCGCTGGGACTTCGGCGCTGACGGCGACGCCCCGTGCGTCAGCCTCGGCTTTCATCGCGGCCAGCATCTCTCCGACCACACCTGCGAGCGGGACCGCTTCGGTGGTCCAGGCGAAATCGCCCGCGTTCAGGCGAGAGAACTCGAACAGGTCATCGATCAGCGTCCCCAGCGCGCGCACGTTCGCGCTCATGGTCCGCACATAGAGCCGAGCTGTCTCGGCATCGACCAGGTCGTCCTCGAGCGCCTGGGTCAGCAGTCGCAGCGACGTCAGTGGCGTGCGCAGATCGTGGGATACGGCGGCGATGACCTGGCGGCGCGCCGTGTCGGCGTCATCGCGTGAGCGTTCCTCGCTGCGCAGCGTCTCGATCATCCTGTTGGCCGACCCGGCCAGGTCGATCAGCTCCTCGCCCGAGCGCGCGGTGATGTGAATGTCGCGCTCACCCTGTCCGACCGCGTGCAGGCCGGTTGCGACGGCGCGCACATCGGCCACCACATCCTTCAGCAGGATCTGCGCGGCGGAGCCGGCGACGAGGGCGGCGAACACGAGGATGCCGATCGTGGTCCACGCATCCTTCGTCGAGACGAACATCACGGCCGCGCCGATGATCAGCGCGGCGAGCAGCTGGCCCAGCGCTAGCCCCACGCTCAGCCGGAAGCGGCTGCGCAGCGTGCCCAGCCGCAGGCGTCCGACATCTGCCGCATGCGCGACGAGCAGCGCGGCAAGTCCCACCGGCAGGAGGATCGCGATCGACACGAGCACCGCGTGCAGCCCCCCCGCGACGGCCATCACCACGCACGCCGCGGCCAGCGCAAGGAGCAGCGTCAGAACGGAGCGTCTCATCGCGTGAATCGGTAGCCCACCCCCCACACCGTTTGGATGAAGGTTGGATTCTCCGGGTCGGGCTCGATCTTCGCGCGCAAGCGGCGAATGTGAACGGTGACGGTGGAGCTGTCGCTGTAGGAGGGAAACTGCCAGACGAGCTCCATCAGCTGCGCGCGCGAGAACACGGCACCCGGATGGCTTGCCAGGAACAGCAGCAGGTCGAACTCGCGCGGCGTGAGGAGGACCTGATCTCCAGTTACGTGCGCCGTGCGCGCGGCCGGATCGATTCGCAGGCTCTCGAACTCGAGCGGCTGTATGTCAGGCGTCGCGACAGCGCCGCGACGAAGCACGGCCTGGACTCTGGCTACGAGCTCGCCGGGTGAGAACGGCTTGACTACGTAATCGTCGGCCCCGCGACGCAGCCCGGCAATTCGGTCGGACTCCTCGCCCCTGGCCGTCAGCAGGATCACGGCCGGCCGCCGGTGCTCTCGCTCGTGCAGGCGACGCATCACCTCGAGGCCGTCGAAGCCGGGAAGCATGACGTCGAGGACGACGAGATCGGGCGCCCGCTCGGCGCTCATGGCGATCGCCTGCGGGCCATCCAGCGCCACACGCGTTTGGAAGCCGGCCCGCCGAAGGTAGCGAGCGACGACATCGGCGATCGTGGGCTCGTCGTCGACGACTAGGACCGACGCGCCTTCTTGATCCTGCTCGGTCGGCATGGTCGCACTGATCATGGCACCCTTGCGCGCCACCTCAGCCAAACGTGTATGAGTAGGCGGCGACGCCCGGTGGCGCCTCGACGGTCAGGACATGGCGCTCGACCCGCGGCAGATCGACGAGTCGATAGAGCCGCTGGAAGCCGACTGTCGCCGCCGCGCCGTGGACGTCGCCGCCGGCGAGCGAGTCGGCAATCGGATGTCCGTCGAGCAGGACACGCACCTGCCTTGGACCCTGCGTGGAGCCCATCACGAGGAACACCCTTCGCGCCCGGAAGTTCAACTGCAGACGCGCTCCGCTCACGGCCTGGGCGTAGTCCGCGGTCACACGCCAGCGCCCCTCGTAGCGCAGCCGTTCGGGTCCGGGTGGCGAGGGGGCGGAGCCGTAGTCGTGCAGGCCGCTGAGGATCTGGCCGTTCTCGAAGCGCTGGGCCTTTTCCGAGCCGAGGTACGTCTCCGGCGTGACTTCGACATTCGAGGGCTGCTGCGCGGTGGTGTGCGTGGCCCCGCCCAAGCCGCTTGCGCCGGCTTCCACGAGCAGGCTACGTATGGCACGCTCCTTGGCGGCGTATTCGCCCTCGCCGAAATCGGCGAGCCGGACGCGGCCCTGGGCGTCGATCAGGTACTCGGCCGGCCAGTATTCGTTGTTGTAGGCGTTCCAGGTCTTGTAGTCGTTGTCCTGCGCGACGGGGTACTTGATCCCGTTCTGCCCGATCGCATCGCGTACGTTCGAAGCGGAGTGCTCGAAGGGGAACTCGGGTGTGTGCACACCGACGATCGTCAGGCCCTTGCTCGCGTACTTGGCATTCCAGGCGTTCAGGTAGGGCAGCGTGCGAATGCAGTTGATGCAGCTGTAGGTCCAGAAGTCCACCAACACGACGTGGCCGCGAAGGCCGGCGAGGCTCAGTGGACGATCCCCGGGCGTGTTGAACCATTGCTGGGTGCCGGTGAACTCCGGCGCCTGACCGAGCACCGGCAGCTTCTCGCCCGCGTCCGCCTCCTTCAGCCCGCCCGCCTGACGGGCCTTGTGTCCGCGAAGCGAGGCGAGCTGTTCTGCCGAGGCGCGGCTGGTCTCGAGGCCCTTCGTCGGATCGATCAGGAACGAGGGAAGATCCGAGGCGATCGACGTCTCGAAGCGAGTGTCGTAGTTACCGAGCATCAGCAGCGCGATCAGCACCATGATCGCCCCCATGGACATCTGGAATCGTCCGCTGCGCCGCGCAAGGCGGCCCGTCACCTTGCGTCCGCCGAGCATCAGCCCGTAGAGCACGACGGCCGAGCCGACTCCGTATGCCAAGGCAACGGCCAGACGTCCGGCCGTGAAGCTCTGAGAGGCGGAGACCGTGATCACGCCGGCCAGAATCGGCCCGGCGCAGGGCGCATACACGAACCCCAGACCGCCGCCCACGACCATGCCCGACCAGAATCCCCCGTCCTCCTTGCGGGGGCTCCGGCCGATGCCGAGGCGCGGCGCGATGCGGCTCAGCCGTGCCTCGAGCCTGTCGCCCAGGGGTGGGATGAGCAGTGAGACTCCGAAGCCGATCAGGGCCGCGATCGAGAGCGTGCGCAGCAGTTCATCGGGAAGCCCGAGGGCCGAGATCACGTAGACGAGCGCGACGGTCGCGACGGTGAAGGAGAGCGCCAGACCCGTGACGACGCCGAGCGGTCGGCGTCGTCCTCCGGTGACGCCCGCGGCCAGCGCAACGGGCAAGACGGGCAGCACGCAGGGTGACAGGGCGGTCGCGGCACCGGCGACGAAGGCGAAGGCGATCAGGACGACCATGCGATGACTATGCACCGCAGATATTGCGCATTCCTTACGTCGACACCGAAGGCCGAGGGTCGAGGGTCGATGCGTCGAGCCTCATGGCCGAGCGCCGTAAGGGTCTCGTAATACGCATGCGAGACAGTGGCCGGACGCCGACAGCGGCGCACCTCGACCAAGACCTACAGGAGGCGCAAATGAGCATCACCGCCCGAGCAATTCGACTGTCTGCCGTCGTCAGCGCGATGGCCTGCGTTGCCGTCGTGCCGGCGGGGGCACTTGGGGCCTCCGCCCCATCGATGCACCACGCGATGAAGCACAACTGCAACACGCACTCGATGCATCACTCGATGAAGCACTGCATGAAGCACCACGCGATGAAGCACGGCAAATAGGAGCCCGAAAGCGACAGCCACGTGACCGGGCATGGGGATACAGGTCGTGAAGCGGCGAGCGAGATGCCGTGGGCGATTTCTCGGCCCCTACTGAAGCGACCGCGGAGCAGTCGCCGGCTCCGCGGTCGCATGCGCTCTCCCCGAGCGGGCTACCCCCTCTGGGGAAAGCCTAAGTCACGATCGACGCGTGTGAATTGAACGTGTCAGACCCCTGACAATCCCGCTTTGGGCGCCCCGTGGATCGGCCGACACGGACGCATGGCGTACACAGGGCAACCTCGAGCAGGAGAGCAAGGGTTCACGCTCGTGGAGCTGCTGGCGGCGATCACGATCGTGGGCCTGCTGGCGGCGCTTGCGATCCCCTCGTTGCTCGACGCGCAAGTCCAGGCCGGGGATGCCGCCGCGAAGTCGATGGCCGCGGAGGCATACAGCGATGCCGAGACGCTCGGTCTGGAAAACGGGGATACATACGTCGGGGTAAAGAAGGCGACACTGCACAGCCATGATCCAGCGCTACTCGTCAGGAACAGCGGCGCAGCGGCCTACCTGAGCGCGGCGAGCGGCACGGTGAGCACCTACACCCTGACCGTGACCTCCGGCCAGACGGGCAACAAGTTCACGCTCAAGCGCCGCGCCGACGGGACGATCGTGCGGAGCTGCAAGATCCCGGCGCGCACGCGACCGCATGGCGGCTGTGAGCATGTGTCCGGTGTGACGGGCAGCTGGTAGCACCACCACCGAGCTTGCGCACGGCAGCCGCCGGAAGCTAGACCACAGAGGTGGCTCCGCCCGGCGAGAGGCGCGCTGCCCGAGCGCTCACGCTCAAGGCGCCGGCGCTGGAGGCGGCGCGAAGAACACGTCGGCCGGCATGGAGCTTGCTGAAACGCCCGCGTCCAGCGTGATCAGTTCGGCAAGGCTGTGCCGGTAGCTGACGCCGTATTCGCGCTGGATCGTCTCGAGGGCCGGGTCGTTCAGATAGAAGAAGCGATCCCCGTCCCTGAGGGCTTCGAACTGCTTGCTCCACAGTGCCGCCTGCAGTTCGCCGAGCTCGCTGCCCGGCGAGTGCGGCTCGGCGAGCATGCCGACGAACGCGTTGAGGTTGTCCACGGAGCCGTAGATCGCCTTCAGCCTTGCCGCGAGCGTCGTGCGCCGGGTCGCGTACACGGCGCGCTCGCTGGACCCGTCCGGGATCTGCTGGCCGCCCAGGTTCCGCAGAGAGGTGAAGTCGAGGATGTGAGGATCGTCGATCGGATCGGTGCTCGAGACGAGGGGATCGGATGTGGGGAACTCTTCGCTTGACTCCCCCGTCACCTGCGCGAAAATCGTCTGCGGGGCGAGGCCGACCGCCTGGCGCATCTGGTTGTAGCTCGGCATGCCGTTGTCCCGCGAGCGCTGGATGTCGAATGCGCCCAGATCGACAACGCCGCTGAAGCACCCCGGCGTGCTCGGCTCGGCGAAGCACGCGGCCGGGTCGGCGCCGGGACCGGGTACGCCGAACAGCACGCTCCGAAGCGCGTCGTCGATCTGCTCGTCGTTCTTGTAGCCCGGCTCGTTCGCGAGCCCGCCGAGCAGCGGCCCGAGCCCCACTGCGCGGACCACCGATGGGTCGAAGAACGCCGCGCCCTGAGAGATCGTCAGATGCAGCATCTTGGGGCTGCTCGACGGGATCCGTTCGACATCGACGCCAAGAGCTTCGAGGGCGGCGCGCTTCGCCGGGCCGTACTTGGAGGCGAGGACATCGACATGCTCCTCACCGTTGACCATCGAATGGGCCCGGTAGCCGACAGTCGCGAATTCGTCGCTGAGCTCGGCATCGACGTTCGGGTCATATCCTTCGTATGGCTTCAGGCTCAGGCCGACGGCGGGGAGGAATTCGGTGTAGGTGATGTACTGCTCCTCGGCACCGACCACTCGGCGGGCGATCTGGAACTTCTCTTCCGCGCTCAGGGAGGACGGCAACGAGGCGACGATCCGGTTGTGCTCGCGTGCGAGAAGTGTCGTGGTGGCCGTTAGCTCGGCGTTCTCGTTGGCTCGTATGTCCCCCGCGACGACCGCGTTCTGCGGGCTCCCCGCCAGGGCGCCTTCCAGTTCCATCGTCGGCGCCGTCTGCGCGTCGCCGCGGGCACTCGCCAGCGGCAGGTATTTCCCGGGCAGCAGCAGCCGCGCGCCGGCCTTGGAGGTGCCAACGCCGCCGTGCCCCGTGCGCAGCCAGTCCGAGCGTTGCCTGGTTCCGCCGTAGACCGCAGACGCATCGATGTAGGAGCCGACCGCGTTGACCTGCTCGCGCGGTGCCGACGTGCCGGTGCCCGAGCCGGGCGCGAACGCGTCGCGGGTGAACGGGAGCACGCCGAGCGTGTCGCTGAAGCTCTCGAGCGGATCGCCGGAGTCGAAGGGGATCGATGCGTCTTCGGTGCCCGCTTCGGCACGGCCGATCGTGTGGTCGACGAACTGGCCCCAGACCCACACCCACTGACTCACGTCTCGCTCCGAGAAGAGGTCGACGCCGAGCGAGTTGAACACGTGGTTGCTGACGTAGCGGGGATTCGGTCCTTCGACCATCGCGCCGATGCCGTCCGCGTAGCGGGCGGGGGCGAGCCGCTGATAGGCGCTGCCCGCCCGGCCCCAGGTGAGATGCGCGAAGTTGTTGACGCTTCCGTCGAGGCTCCTGGCTTCGAACGGGAGCGCTGCGCCGGCGGCGCGCGCGGCCGAGGCGAGCACGAGCATCAAGATGAGCGAGATCACGGCGGCGCCACAGCCGTACGTGAGCCGGCCGCGCGCGTCATCCATAACGAACCACTACACCCTCCCCCTCGAACCAAGCCTCGCCCGGAACCCCTCAGCTCAGAGCGAGAGCACTGAAGCGCCGGTGAGTCTCGCACCTCCGGAGCAAGCCGTCAAGGAGCTTCTGCTCATCGTCCCGGAAGCGGGACGGCTCAGCGTCCGGCGAGAGAGCGGGACAACGCCGTGGGGGGTCTGCGCCCGACCTCCTCGGCGCTACTCATGCTCGAGTAACGCCGAGGTCGATCGAGGACGCTACTTGTGGTGCTTCGGGCACGGCGACTTGTACGTCGTCGTCACCGTTTCCGCCGGAATCCCAAATTCACGTTCGCCGCCGTAGGAGCCGCCGAAGATCAGTTCGGCCTTGACGGGAAAGCCGCCCTTGGGACACCTCTTCGGCATGGTGCCGTAGGAGATCAGCTTCTTGCCCTTCTTGATCGCTGCTCCGACCTTCACATTGATGTTCTTCGTGGACGCCAGCGGCGCTCCGGGCACCGTGGCGATCGCCGGAACCGTCGTCTTCAGCTCAAGTCCGTAAGGCGCCTTCCCGGAGTTGACGTAGGTGCCGGTCGAGACGAATTCCAGCGACACCGGACTGCTGCCCTGGACGTAGAACAGAAGGCCTTTGCCCGGTGCGAAGAAGGCCTGCAAGGTCGCCTGCTCGGGCACGCGTTCTGAGCCGAACGTCACTTCGCCGAGTGCGTTGCCCTTGGGGCTGGCGACCGCGTTGTGCTTGCAGCCGGTCGGGCCCGTGTTCTTGAGCACAGCTTCTGAGCATGTGCCGAACCCGCGTGAGTTGATCTTCGCACCGGCCGGCAGGTAGAAGTTGACGGCGGCCAGCGGGGGGATGCCACCCGCCGGGTTCTGCGGCGTGGGCCCGTAGCCCGAGCCGGCAATCCTGAATTCGGCCTGAAGGTCGGCGCCCGCGCCGAGGATGTTGCCCGTGTGCGGGTAGTTGCCGCCGCCGGGCTTGGGGATCGGCACGACCTTGGTTTTGAATGTCACCGTCGGGGCGGCCGACGCCACGGCCGGGATGCCCAGGACAGCGAGGCAGCCGAGCACGGCCAAGCAGATGGATGCTCTACGCATCAGTCCCTCCTCTGTTGATGTGGACAGCTCAGCCTCGATCCGTGTAGCGCCGCAGCCGATACCGGTCCTTTCGTGTTGCAACCCGAGAGCGACCGCCAAGTTGCACCAGGAGCCCGGTCCCATCCGTGGGAACGATCGTCGTCGCGACGAGCATTTGCCGAACCATGCGGCCCCGCCTTCTCAGGTTGCCGCTCTTGCGTGTCAGCGTTCGGACAGCCGGCGCGACACCTGCGCAACTTATGTGCGGCGATACGTGTGTCTAGCGACGTGCGCCGAACGGCGCCCGATCCCAGATCCGGCCGATGGCAACCGCCGGGCCATTCGCTGGTCGCCTCAAACACCGCCTGACCGTGCGATGGCCGCGCGACTTGGAGCGCGAGTCCAAACAACAAGGAGATTTCATGTCAAGAAGTGCATTCGTAGCCTTGCTCGGAGCCGTTGCGCTGGGCGTCTCGGGCCTCGCAATCGCGACTGGCGCCTTCGCCTCTGCGGCGCCGACTGCCGCCACGGGTGCTGCGAGCGCAGTCAGCAACGGCGGCGCCACACTCAGCGGAACGGTCAATCCGGCCGGCCAGGCGACGACCTACGCCTTCGAATACGGAACGAGCGCCCACTACACGGAGCAGACGGCGGTGCAGAGCGCCGGATCGGGCTCCGGCGCAACCCCGGTCAGCACCGAAGTGAAGGGGTTGCTGGCGGGGACGACGTACCACTACCGACTGCTCGCGACCAACGCGGGTGGGACGAGCGCCGGCGCCGACGCGAGCTTCAAGACGAGCGGCATCGCCCCGCCCGCGGGTACTACGTTGAAGACAACGACCGGTCCACCCAGCGCGATCGAAGTCGGCGGGGCAAAGCTCACGGGCACCGTCGACCCCGCAGGCGCGCGGACAGGAGAAACCGTGCGCTACTACTTCGAGGTCGGGCCGACCCAGCCGTACGCGCTGCAGACCGTGCCGCAGACGCTCTCAGCCGGTACGAGCCCGATCTCGGTCAGCGCGATGGTGCCCGGGCTGGAGAGCCTGAGCACCTACCACTACCGCCTCGTCGCGATCGACGAAAGCGGGCAGTCGAGCGTCGGTGCCGATAAGACCTTCTCGACGCTGCCGAAAACGCGCCTGGTGCCGGTGGCAGTGCAGATCTCGGCCTCGCCCGCGTTCCAACGCGCACTGCCGGATCGGGTGACGGTGTCGGGCAGGATGGTGCACCCGGCGACGCTCAGCGACGCACTGGCATGTCGCGGCTATTTCGACATCACCTTCCGCGTTGGCCAGATCGCCATCCAGTCGCTGCGTGCGGGGATCCACAAGGACTGCACGTTCAGCCTGCCGGTGGTCTTCCACAGCAGAGGGCGCTTGCTCGGCGGGCACGTGACGGTCCACGTCCTGTTCGCGGGCAATCGCTTCCTGCATCGGCTCGAAGCGCCGCTGAAGACGATCCAGGTCGGCTGAGGAGGCCCGGCGGCCGCGGGACGGTTGCTCGTTCCGCGGCCGCGATCCCCCGGGAAGGCGGGGCGGCGCACCTTGGCCGGAGTCGGGGCCGCGCGTCGCCCAGCCGGCGGTGAATAGCAGCCGAGACCGCAACTTCCGGCGGCGCGGTCAGAAGTGTGACCGCTCGGCGAATACCTGCCACGCGAGGGGTACTCGAGGGCGATACTCGCCTACGCTGGGCGAAGACGCAGCCAGTGCCGCCGGGCGCCTCAGCACGCGCGGCCATGAGACGCGAGCAATGCCCGTCTCCCCGCCAGATCATGCCGCACGAGCACGTTGCCAGCCGGAGAAGCACCGGCCCCAAGTCCCTGTCGGCCGCGCGGGCTGCGTCACGCGATGGCTACGTCCGTCTTCGCGGCTCGGTGGCGAGCGGCTCGAGCGGCCTCACGGTGCTCGCGCTGCTGGTCGGCGCCGGCGCAGGCGCCGGCGCGATCGCGTTCCGCTACATGATCCTCGGCCTGACGTACGTGTTCAGCGGACACCGCGACTACAGCGCCGTCGGGCACGCATCCGATCCCTGGGTGCCGGGCCTGGGGATCTGGTTCGTCGTGCTCGCACCGGTGCTTGGCGGCCTGCTCTACGGACCGCTCGTCAGCCGCTTCGCGCCGGAGGCGCGTGGCCACGGCGTGCCCGAGGTGATGTACGCCGTCAACCGGCTCGGCGGTCGCATGCGCGCACAGGTGCCGATCGTCAAGTCGCTCGCCTCGGCCCTCTGCATCGGCTCGGGCGGGTCGGTCGGTCGTGAGGGTCCGATCGTGCAGATCGGCTCGGCGCTCGGATCGCTGCTCGGCCAGGCGATGCGACTCTCGGAGTCCCAGCTGCGACTGCTCGTCGCCTGCGGCGCCGCCGGCGGCATCTCGGCGACATTCAACGCGCCGATCGCCGGCGTGTTCTTCGCGCTCGAGCTGATCCTGCGCAACTTCGAGACGCGCTCGTTCGGGCTCGTCGTGCTCAGCTCGGTGACTGCCGATGCGATCGGACGCGCTGCGTTCGGCAGCCATGCGTTCCTGTCGTTGCCGAGCTTCGCCTTCAGCTCGCCGCTCGAGCTCGTCCTCTATGCCGGACTCGGTGTGCTGGCGACGATCGTGGGCGTGGCGTTCGTGCGCGTTCTGTACGGCAGCGAGGATCTCGCCGACCGGCTGTGGCGCGGTCGTCCCGAATGGCTGCGCCCAGCCGTCGGCGGCGTACTGCTCGGACTGCTGCTGCTCGCCGTTCCGCAGATGTACGGCGTCGGCTACCCGGTACTCGAGCGCGCCGTCTCCGGCCACTACGTGATCCTCGTGCTGCTCGGGCTGATGGCGGCGAAGATCCTCGCGACGAGCCTGACGATGTCGATCGGCGGCTCCGGCGGTGTCTTCGCGCCATCGCTGTTCATGGGAGCAACCCTCGGCTCGGCCTACGGCGCCGGCGTCCATGCCTTGCTCCCGGGACTCGCCGCCGCAGCCGGCGCCTACGGCCTCGTCGGCATGGGCGCCGTGTTCGCCGCGACCGCGCGCGCACCGATCACCGCCGTGCTCGTGATCTTCGAGCTGACCGGCGACTACCGGATCATCTTGCCGCTGATGATCGCCGTCGTCGTCGCGACGGCGCTGAGCAACGCGATCACGCGCGACACGATCTACACGCTGAAGCTGCGGCGACGTGGCATCGACATCGAATCGCCGACGCCGAGCGGGATGGCGGCGATCACGGTCGGCGAGGCGATGGGCAGGGCGCCGCGAGCGCTCACGCCGGAGCTCCCGCTCGAGACGATGATCGCTCGCTTCAGCAGCGAGCGAACCGACTCGCTCCCGGTGCTCGACTCACACGACCGCCTGCTCGGCCTCGTCGCCGCGAACGACGTCGAGCGCGCCATCGGCGAGAACGGCAACGCCCCGACCGCGGCGGCACTCGCGCACCGCACACCGGAGCTACGCACCGATCAGTCGCTGGAGGACGCGATCGAAGTTCTCACGGCGAGTGACGAGGACGGACTACCGGTGCTCGGCGGCGACGAAAAGCAGCTCGTCGGCTGGATCACCCATAGGCGGCTGCTGCGCGCCTACCAGGCCCACCTGCAGCGTGCATCAGGATAGTCGCGAGTTCGCGATGGCTCATCTCCGCGGCTCTCGCCCGAGCGCGTCACAGTAGGCCCGGAGGCGCCCGCACGAAGCGGACCGGGACCGGCGCTGCTCGGCCCTCATCACCCGCCCCCGTGGGCTGCGGCGACGAGCCTGGAGCCGTGGGAGCTCGCTCGATCCTCTGGCTCGGCGACCTCAGCAGGGACGCCAGCAGCCGCGACCACCACGGACACGGCCCTGCGGATCGCGCCGGGCGAGTCCGGCGTTCGGCGTGGGCCGTGGTCGCGACGTCGCGGCACTATTCACCTAGCATCGACGCCACCTGGGTGGTTCGTACATGAGAGAGTAGTGGCGAGTGAGAGAGTAGTGACGAGCAGATTTCGGCGAGCGTGAAAGGCCAGATCCATGACGGGAGCCGTAGTCAGAGTTCTCGAGCTCGATCCAGAGCTTGCCGACGGGCTCGATGGAAGCCGGCTGAGCCAAGCGAAGGCGGAGGTTCGTGCGGTTTCCCGAGAGCTCGCACCGGGAACATGGGGGAATCAGGACTGGGCTGGGGAGACCCGGGCCGGGATCGGTCTGCTCGTGCTCGACGGGTTGCTGATCCGGCGCGTTCGCCTGGATGGGCGCTTCGGCGCCGAGCTACTGGCGAGCGGGGACGTGCTACGCCCGTGGCAAGAGGACGACGCGATGGCGTCTGTCTCGCGCAGCACGGGATGGCGGGTGCTCGAGCGGGCGCACGTGGCGGTGCTCGATCTCGACTTCTCGCGGCGGATCGCTCCCTATCCAGAGATCCTCGGACAGCTGATGGCGCGCACGCTAAGGCGGGCCCGTTATCTAGCCGTGATCATGGCGATCGTCCACCAACCCAGAGTCGAAGCGCGGTTGCACATGCTGCTCTGGCATCTGGCTGACCGTTGCGGGATCGTACGACCAGACGGCGTGCTCGTACCGATGCGCCTCACGCACACGATCTTGGCCGACCTGCTTGCGGCCCGGCGACCGACCGTCAGCGCCGCTCTCGGCTCACTTCAGAAGCGAGGATTGATCACGTCGACCAGCAAGGGCTGGGTCTTGCGCGGCGGTCCGCCCGGCGAGCTCCCTGGAATGTCCGAACCCAGGCGCCGGACCGGAGAGGGCGCCAACTGACGGCCGCAAGGACGCGTTGGCTTCATTTGGCCGTCTTGGCCAGCAGCGTGATCGCCAGCAGCACGATCGCCAGGGCGCCGTAACCGATGCGCGCCCGGAGACGGTCGCTCGTCCGTAGCGCGACGACGCATTGCAGGGCGTAGTAGGCGGCGAACGCTCGAGACGCGACGACGATGATCACGCCGGTTCCGAGCGTGGCGGCGAGCACCGCGGCAATCGATCCGACGATCGCGTATCGCCGCCAGCCCGTGAACGGGCGCCAGGCGAGCACTGACAGATTGCCGACGCCGGCCTCGGTATCCGCGGTCGCGGCGCTGAACTGGCTGAGAACGGCGCATAGGACCAGCGGTAGGACGAGCAACGGCGCGGCACGTTCGACGAGCTGCAGCAGTTCGCGATCGGGTCCCGACGGAGTTCCCAGACCCATCAGTGGAGTCGCGAGAGCGACGAGCAGCACGTACACGACCGACGAGACGATCTGCGACAGGCGGCAGCCCGCGATCCGCGCGCGGCGGTCGATGTGCTGGAGGTAGCGAACCGTTTCGAATCCCTGCACCGTGATCACGATGCCGCCGAGCACGAGCAGCACCGAGCCGAAGCCGGCGCTCGGCACCGGGGGCGCATAAAGCGAGCCGCCGGCGAGCGCCGAGACGTCCTTGCCGGCGAACGCCGTGCCGATCGCGAAGACCAGCAGCAGCACCGTACCCAGAGCCACCCGCTCGAGCAACTCCAGGCCAGAAAGACCACGGACGAGACCGACGAGCGTGATCAGCGCGATTACGCTCACGGCAAGCAGACGCTCAGCCTCACCGGAACCAGACGCGACGTACTCCACCACGAACTGCGCCATGATCCGGACGTAGAGCGCCACGGAGATCAGATAAGCGACCACGATCACCAGGTCCGAAGCGCGCTCCAGGCGCGCGGTGGTCGTGTCCAGCCGACCCGCGCTGCTCAGCGGCTCGACGACGGCGACGTTGTGACGGATCGCGATGCCGATCATCCAAGCAAGCAGGCATACCACGGCCATCCCCACCGCCGCGAGCGCGCCCAGCTCACGCTCAAGAATCGGGATGATGATCAGAAACCCGGAGCCAAAGATCGATGCAAGCGGGGTGACCGTCGCGAGCACGACGGCGCTCCTGCCCGGCGTGGCGCCGCGTTCCCGCAGCAAAACCTCACTTCCGCCGCCGGTCATGGTCGAAGGCTAGGGGTAGATCGCGCCCGGTCGGGCCCGGACGCCGATGTTCGTCCTCGTCAATCTCCCCTGACGCGAACCGACGATCAAGAAGCTCGCGCGGCGATCTTCCTTCGTCGAGTCGATGCCGGTTTGAAGCCTCGGCACTTTGAGCGATTCGTCACCAAGATGAGTTCCGTGTGATTCTCAGGTGAGGTGCCTCGGTGATAGCCCTGCGCGGCGAGAGCTACGAGCGTGAGCCGTCGGACCTCGACCTTGGGAACGCCTTGGTGCAGCGAGGCGGATCTAGTCGTCGGCGATCGTGCTCTCCGTGATCAGCGAGATCTCGAGTCCGTGTGCAACGCGCGGCTGACCGTCGACCTCGTAGCGGATGTCAATAGTGTCGTTCTGCCGGTACGTGCCGACTCCCCAGGCGCCGAGGAACCAACGCCAACCGGAGATGCGGTCCTTGCATAGCGGAAGGCCGAAGACGAGGCGCCGGTCTTCCACTTGGAAGTCGACGTACGGCTGCTGGAGCACTCCGTTGAGGTAGACCTCGTAGTCCCGCTCCACGTCGGCGGGCAGCTCAACGATCGAGCCGGCCGTCACGATGAATGTGCGCTTGGTTGAGACCGTCCAGCAGCGTCTGGGCGTATCGGACCTGCGAGGTCAAGACTAGGCGTGCGAGGTCCAGCAGTCGAAAGGTCCGCGGATCGGGCACGCGGTAGAAGACGCTGGTGCCCTGGCGACGCGTTGCGAGCAGGCGCTGGCGTCTAAGGGCGCCGAGGTGCTGCGAGACACCGCCCGAGTCGATCTGAAGCGCAGCATGGAGCTCGCGCACGCTCATCTCCTTGCGAGCACGCAGCAACTCGAGCACGCGGACCCTGACTGGGTGCCCGAGGGCTCGGAACAGCTCGGCACCGAGGTCGTCGCCGGAGGCCTTCCGCAGGCTGGAAGGCGTGGTCGAGTCTGGGGTCTCGCTCATAGCTCCTTCCACGGGAACGGCCGAGTGCCAATCGCAGCGATCGATCCTCGTCCGTCACTCTATCGTAATCTTAGAAGATGATAGGGTAATAAGAAGTGTCAGGTTCGGAGGCGAGAATGCCGGGGTCGACCCCAGCGGGGTTCCCACCACGCGCCTTTGGCCTTCCGGGTTCCGACGGGGAGGCGATGGGTGCAAGCCAGGCTGAATGGCGCCGATCGTTTGGCGATCTGTGGAGCCAGGTGGCCCTGGGGGATCTGATCGGCTGCCACACCGAGTCCGTTGGCGTAGGGCTCAGGGCCAAGCAACATTTCGAGGTCGTGCGGAGCGATCTACTGGCGCTGTGGAGGGGATCGGACGCGGGCCGCCGCTCAGTGCTGCGCTGTGCGGCTGTGTCACTCGAGTGCAGCGCCAGGGTGTGGCAAGCCTTCGCCCCTGTCGCAGACAAGCGCCAGGCTGCTCTGCTGCGCCGGCTCGAGGACGCCCTTGTCCTGGCCGAGCGCCAGATCCATGCGGCCGAGTTGCCGGTTCGCGTCAATCGGGCGGCGATCTCTCGCGCCACACACGCCGCGTGCGCGGCGATCGATGATCTGCTGGTCGACCGTGTCGATCCGGCCGACTCGCTCGCCGCCTTGGAGGACGCCGCCGTCGACCTTGCGGCCTCGGCGGTTCGCGTCGCCGTGAGCCTTGGCGAGAGCGGCGGTTTCCGCCGCCCGCAAGCCGAGCGGCAGGCGGCGCCTCGGCGCCAGCTGGAGATGCTCGCCGACGAGGTGAGCGACGGAGCGCGAGCTCGGCGCTCGGCGCTGCAGCTCGACGAGGTCGAAGATCACCTCGGCGTTTGGCTGAGTGCAGCGTTGAGTGTCGTGCCTCCCACTGAGGCGATCGAGCTCGCCTTCCGGGGCGGCACCGATCGATGCCTTCGCGCCGACGCGCTCTGCTCGCTTCGCGCCCGCTGGCTCGAGCTTTCTGTGGGGATGTGGCTGGTCGTACTGGCTCTGGACGATCTGTTGGCAACCGCGACCTTCGGCGTGGAGACACGCCTGAAGGTCGCGGTCGGTTCGCGTGCGGGCAGCGCACTCTTGGCCTCTGGCCTGCGCGAGCAGCCGGGCAACTTCGACCATCGGCAGGCGTGGGACCGGCAGCGCGAGGCGCTACATGAGCTGACACGCGATGTCTGTCTGGCGCTGCAGACGGGCGAGCCCGACGCGTTCGTCTGCGCTCAGCAGCTCTCACTACGGCGGCTGGCACGTGCGCTGGCCGCGATCTGGACGATCGACGAGCGCCTGCGCCTCCCCCAGGCACGAACCGGTCGACGATGTCCGTGAGAGTGGCACCTACGGGGGGCGCGATTTCGGAGCGCTATGAGGCTCGTCTGGCACGGACGATCCTCGATGGAGCCGCCAACGCCCCGGCTGCCGCGATGGAGCTCTTAGAGCACTGCGAGCCCCCCACGCGCGATGCCGCCGTCGCGCTGATTGCCGACCACGGCACGATCACGGTAGGCGCGTTCGATTGCCTCGTCGATGCCTGGGAGACCTACCGTCACTTGCGACACCTCAGCTGGGACTAGCCGTGATGTCGCCGGCGACAGATGAGCGCTCCTCCGGCGATCAGCGATGGCGGGTTCGGAGCTATGTGCTCGCGCGTCGCGACTTCAACGAGATTCGCATGCGCCTGCCGCGCTCAGTGCGACGTGACGTAGACGTCGCCCCGCAAGGCTACGTAGGGCTCGTGGTTCAGGCGATCGTTGGCGAGGAGGGCGCGACGCCGCTGGCGGCGCTCTACGACAGCGCGCCTGCCGCCGTCGTCACCGAGGGCATGCAACAGCTCGAACAGCGCCTGGCGGAATTGCTGGGATGAGCAACGAGCTGGCCGAGCGAGTGCTCCCAAAGTCCGGCGCCGAGCGTGTTTGGCGGCGCGAATTCGCCGTGGCCGCGGACACCGCCAGCGCCACCCGGCGCTGGCTGCGGAGCTCCCTCTCCGAGCACGTCGTCAAAGAGCAGGCAGAGACAGCCGCGGTGCTGGTCGAGGAGATAGTCACAGCCAGCGTCCGGCGTTCCCTTGCCACGAGTTCGATCACGGTGCTCCTCAGACTCGAAGCAGAACGCGTGCGAGTCGACGTAATCGACGCGCAGGCCGACGGTGCAAGCACACCGGCACAAGGGATGAGGGAGCCCGCAAGAGGCCTGATCATGGTCGGTCGGAACGCTCGTAGCTGGGGCATGACGCTTGGACCTCCGGCCCGCATCTGGTTCGCGGTCTAGTCGTTGATGAGCGCACCGGTTGCCCGCCGGCCATACCCGCGTGCCGTCTCAGCCAACGGCGACGGCTGGATTGAGATGCAGTTCCCTTCGCGCAGGTCGATCGCTTGATCGGCGTAGCCGGGGCGCTGGCTCTCGCCGGTGTGTCGGCGATCCTTGTGGGGTCTCTCACCGTGCTCGTCAGCCGTTCTCTCCGCGCGGGACTGGCAACGCAGTCGCTCGGCGCCGTACTGCTCGGTGTCGCAGGCGCGTGGGTGCTCGCCTCGGGACACGCCGTTGGCGCAGGCTTTCACGGCGGGGTACGCCCAGCGTTCGGCCTCGACGCGCTGAGCGGCTTCTTCCTGCTGGTGATCGCGCTCGTCGGAGCGCCGGCAACGCTGTTCGCACGCGACGCGCTGCAGGCTGATGCGCAGGGTCGATCGCTCGCCGCAGCCACTGGAGCATTTCTGCTCGCCCTGGTCGGCTTCGTCGCGGCTCGCGACGTGAGCACGTTCCTGGGCTTCTGGGAGCTGATGACGCTGGTGCCGGCGGCCGCGATCCTGCTTGCCCGGCAGGATCGCGAGGCCCGTCACGGCGTGTTCGTGTATCTCGCGATCACCCACATCGGCGGCGCCGGCGTGTGGGTGGCGGTGCTCGTGCTCGCCCAGCATGGGGCGCTCGGCGGCCATCCGCTCGGCGGCGGCCTGGCGGCGTTCGTCGCGTGCGCGTCACTGATCGGGTTCTCCACCAAGGCCGGGCTGATGCCGCTTCACTCCTGGCTGCCGCGCGCGCACCCGCTGGCGCCCGCGCACATCTCGGCGTTGATGTCGGGGGTGATGATCAAGCTCGCGCTCTACGGTCTCGTGCGCGTGCTGTTCCAATGGCTCGCGCCGCCCGGACTGTGGGTCGGATTCACGCTGGTCGCACTCGGCGCCTTGTCGTGCCTGGGTGGCGTGCTGTACGCGCTGATGCAGCACGAGCTCAAGCGGCTGCTGGCATTCCATTCGATCGAGAACGTCGGCATCGTGGCGCTCGGGCTGGGCGCCTCGCTGGTGTTCGCCGACATCGGTCAGCCGACGTGGAGCGCGATCGCGTTTGCGGCGGCGTTGCTGCACGCGCTCAACCATGCCCTGTTCAAGGGGCTCCTGTTCCTGGGCGCGGGCGCTTTCAGCAAGGCAGTTGGGGGCCTCGAGCTCGACCGGCTGGGTGGCCTCTTGCAGCGGATGCCGTGGACAGGCTGGGCATTTGCGCTCGGCGCGATGGCGATCGCCGGCTTGCCACCGCTGAATGGGTTCGCCTCGGAGTGGCTGACATTGCAATCGCTTCTGCACCTCGGCGTCACGAGCCACCTCGGCGTTGCGCTCGCCGGAGCGCTGGCCACACTCGCGCTCGCCGCAACGGCGGCACTGGCGGTCTACTGCTTCGTCAAGGTGATCGGGCTGGTACTGCTCGGCCTGCCCCGCCGGCCAGAGTGTGCGCAGGCAAGCGAGGTGCCGATCGGGATGCGGGCGAGCATGGTCTTCCTGGCGGCTGCGTGCGTGACGCTTGGCGTGCTGCCGGGACTCTTGGTGCCCACATTGGCGGCATTGGGACCGGGCCGCGTGGCGTTGCACGATGGCATCGCAGTGAACGTGCCAGGAACGGGGTCGCTGCCCACGCTGGCGCTGACGCTTGCGCTCGTGGCGCTCGTGGCGGGCCTCGTCAGGCTGGCCCGGAGCCGTCGCGCCGCGCCCGCCCCGACGTGGGCGTGCGGCCAACGGCCAGATGCCGGGCTCCAATGGACCTCAGCGGGGTTCACCAAGCCGCTGCGCCTTGTGCTCGAGGCACTCTTGCGACCGCGGCGCGACGTGCGCGTGCTGGGCTCGGCGGGCGTCGTCGAGGCCGTCGCCTACGAAGCCGAGGTGCCTCACCTTTTCGACACCCTGCTCTACGGGCCGGTCTCGCGCGCGGCGCTGCGCGGCGCCGGGATCGCGCGGCGCCTGCAGTCGGGCAGCCTGCGGACGTACCTGATCTACCTGCTCGCACTGCTGGGCGTGCTGCTGGCGCTCGCCCGCGTCGGGGTCCTCGGATGAGTGCAACAAGCGTGATCGCAGGCTTGTTGCAGGTCGCGGGCGGCGTGCTCGGCGCACCGGCGATCGTCGGGCTGATCCAGCATCTGAAGGCACGACTGCAGGGCCGGCGTGGCGCCCCCGTCCTTCAACCCTATCGCGAGCTTCGCCGGCTGTGGGGCAAGTCCGGCGTGGCGCCCGAGCCGCGCACGCTGATCTACACGCTGGCGCCGGCGGTCGTCGTCGCAAGCACCGCGCTCGCCCTGTTGCTGCTGCCGATCGGCGGGCACGCGCCGGATTGGGGGCTCGGTCACGACGCGCTCGTGCTCGTCGGCCTGCTGGCGCTCGCTCGCTTCGCGGTGACGCTGGCCGCGTGGGACACGGCCGGCGCGTTCGGCCTGATGGGCGCTGCACGAGACCTGATGTTCTCCGTGTTCATCGAGGGGCTGTTGCTGCTCGTGCTGGTGCTGCTGGCGTTGCCGCTGCACAGCACCGACCTGCTCTCGATCAGCCATGCGGCCACCTTGCCCGAGGTGTGGGCAAGGCCGGCACACTGGGTGGCGGCAGTCGCCTTCTGCCTGGTGATCGTGGCCGAGACGGGCCGCCAGCCGGTCGACAATCCCGACACCCACCTGGAGCTCACGATGGTCCACGAGGGACCACTGCTGGAGTACGCCGGTCGCGAGTTGGCCTATCTGCAGTGGTCGGCTGCGGCGCGACATTGGATCGTGCTGGTACTTGGGTGCGAGCTGCTGATTCCTCACCCGGGGCCGTTTGCCGCGCAGCTCGCGGTGCTCGCCGGCGGGGTGCTGGCGCTGAGCGCCGCGCTCGCGGTGTGCGAGACCGTGCAGGCGAAGATGCGGATGCTGCGCGTTCCGCTGCTTCTGGGCTTCGGCGTGGCTCTCTGTCTGCTGGGACTGGCGAGCTGGTTCGGCGGGGGCGGAGGATGACGGGCCTCGTGACATGGGGGCTCGTGATCAGCTCGCTTGCGGTGATCGTCGTGCGCCGTCGCTTGCTGGCGATCGCGCTGGTGGCGGCCCAGTCGCTCGGGCTTGGCGTTTATGCCTTCACGCATGGATCGCGAACGTCGACCGCGGTGGCGGTGGCAGGGACCGTGCTGGTCTTCAAGGGCCTCGTGCTGCCTGCGCTCTTGCTGTTCAGCGTGCGCCGTGCGCGCAAGGAGCGGCTGATCGCCACCGAGCTACCGGCGCTGGGAAGGCTGGCGATCGCGATTGCGACAGCGCTCGCGATCGAGCAACTGATCCCGGGCTTGGGCCTGACCGGCGCGGGGGTCGAACACGCGGCCGTCGGCACGCTGGCGCTTGGCGTCCTCACCGCCGTCGTGCGCCGCGCGGTGCTCTTCCAGGCGCTTGGGTTCCTGATCGCCGAGAGCGGCATCTATCTCGCGGGGCTGTCGCTGCCCGGTGGCCTGCCGGCTTTCATCGAGCTTGGCCTCCTGTTCGACCTGGTCGTGATCGTCTCGGTCGCGGCGGCCTTCGCGGCCAAGATCCACGAGCAGCTCGGCAGCGGCGACAGCTCCCTGTTGGAGGCACTGCGTGACTGACGTGCTGGCGATCGCCGTATGCCTCGCGCCCGTGCTCGGAGCGCTGCTGGTGAGGCTTCCGCGCAGCCCCGGCGGCGCCGACCGCGTCAACGTGCTCAGCGCGAGCGCAAGCGCCGCGCTGGCGCTCGCCGCGAGCGTCGTCGGCTTCGCCCACGGGCCTCGGGCGTTGCACGGCTCCTGGTTCGTGCTCGACCACGCCGGCGCGAGCTTCCTCGCCGTGATCGCGATCGTCGGCTGGTGCAGCGCGATCGTCTCACCGACCTACCTGGCCGGTGCCGGCAAGAGCCTGTTCACGGCGCGCCGTGCGCGTGCCTGGTACTACACCGCCTTCAACCTCTTCTGGGCCGCACTGCTCGCGCTGGCGCTGGTCAAGAACCTCGGCGTGGCGTGGCTGCTGATCGAGGCGACGACCGGGACCTCCGCGCTGATGGTGGCCTACAGCGGCGCAAAGAACGCGCTGGAGGCCGGCTGGAAGTACCTGGTGCTGACGACCTTCGGCCTGGCGATCGCGCTCTTGGGCATCTTGATCCTGTTCGCCGGGCTGGCGCCGCACGGCGGCTCGCTGGCGACGCTCGACTGGCAGAGCATCGCGCGACACGCACATGCCCTGCCTCACCGGACGGCGCTGTTCGCGTTGATTCTGATCCTCGTCGGGTTGGCAGCCAAGATCGGCTGGGCGCCGGTACACAACTGGCTGCCCGACGCGCACAGCGAGGCGCCGCCGCCGGTCAGCGCGCTGCTCTCAGCGGTCCTGCTGCCTACGGTCATGCTGATCGCCTGGCGCGTGGTGCTGACGCTCGGGCTCGCGGTCCCCCATCACCTCGCCGATCACCTGATGATCGCGTTCGGGCTTGCGTCGCTCGCGATCTCAGTCCCGTTCCTGTGGCGGCCGATGCCGTGGAAGCGCCTGCTCGCCTACTCAAGCCTCGAGCACATGGGGATCCTCGCGCTCGGAATCGGGTTTGCAACACCGCTGGCCACGGTCGGCGTGGTCATTCACCTCAGCGGGCACGCGCTGGCGAAGTCGCTCGGCTTCTACGCCGCGATTCCGCTTTCGCGCCACGACCCGTCGAGCGCTGAGAGGAGCCCGCGCGGGCTCGCGCGGCTCAGCAAGCCCGTCGCCGCCGCCGCCGGAGTCAGCCTCGGAACGCTGAGTGGGCTGCCGCCCTCGCCATTGTTCTTCAGTGAGCTATTGATCCTGCTCGGCGGGATCGCCGCTCACCACATCGTCGTCGTCTCGATCGCCGCGGTGCTGATCGCGCTCGGGTTCCTCGGGCTCGCACACGCGCTGATCGAGACGCTTGCCGGCGAGGGTCGCGGGCGCCGCTGGCCTGCCGGGCGTACGGTCCGCCTGACCCGCCGGCTGACGATTGGGCTGGGCTTGGGCCTGCTCGCGCTCTCGGTGGGCGCCTATCTGCTGGCGGGCTCCGACGCCGGTAGCACCCTGATGAGGGGCATCGCGTGAGCAGCCGCGAGGGGTCGGTCCTCGAGGCGCTTGGGCCGCCACGGATTCAGTGGAGCACTGCGTGGGAGTGGCAGGCCACGTGTGAACGTGAAGCAGATGCGGGTGGGCGCTTCTGCGGACTGTTCGCAAGCAACGGAACGCAGGGGATGCAGGTGAACTGCGTATTCGCCCGGAGTAGCACCAACCACCTGGTGAGCGCACCTGTGGCCTCGGGGGCCATTGACACGCTCGTCGACCTGTTCGCAGCGGCCGACTGGGACGAGCGTGAGGCACACGACTCCTACGGTCTGCGCTTTGACGGGCACGAGCCGCTGCGACCGCTGCTGGCACACCCCACCGACCCCGAAGCATGGACCGTCCCGCTCCACGGTCACGATCCCTATCGGATTGCGGTCGGCCCGATCCACGCCGGCGTAATCGAGTCCGGTCACTTCCGCTTCGCGGTCGTGGGCGAGCGCATCCTGCACCTCGACCTGCGCATGTTCTACAAGCACCGTGGGCTGCAGCTCGCCGCCGAGGGTCGCCCACTCGCGGACGGAGTGGCCTACGCCCAGCGCGCCTGCGCCGCGTGTGCGGTGACCAACTCTGTTGCCTACGCGCAGGCATGCGAGTCGGCGCTCGCGTTGGCACCCGACGAGAACCTGCGCCGCGCGCGGACGCTCTTGCTCGAGCTCGAGCGCCTCTACAACCACCTCAACGACATCTCCGCGATCTGCGCCGGCGTCGGCTTCGCGCCCGGGTCGACGGCGTTCGCGCTGCTCAAGGAGCGCGCGCAGCGACTGAACCAGCGTCTGGCCGGCCACCGCTTCCTGTTCGACAGCGTGGCGCTGGCCACGAGCGCGTTGCGGATCACAGGGACAGAGGCACAGGCCGCGCGCAGTGAGCTGCGAGCGCTGGAGGACGAGCAGCGGGCCTTGTGGCGAGAGCTGCGCTTCGCCACATCGCTGCAAGACCGCCTCTGCGAGGTCGGGCAGCTCACAAGGCAAGACGCGATCAGCCTCGGAGCCGTGGGGCCGTCCGCCCGCGCTGCCGGCGTGCGCCAGGACACCCGCAGCGAGAGCCCGCGGCTGTCCTACGGCGACTTCGCGCCCGCCACGCCGGAACGCGCAGCCGGGGATGTAGCGGCGCGCCTTGACATGCGCGGCATCGAGCTCGCGCAGAGCTTCGCGATCCTCGATGAGCTGCTCGATCGAGACCTCGAGCCCGGGGGCGTGACGCCGTTGGCCATCCCCGCGGCCGGTATTGGCGTCTCCCGCGTGGAGAGCCCACGCGGCGAGACGGTCTGCGTCGTGCAGACGAACGGGAGCACGATCGGGCGCGTTCACCTGCGCACCGGCTCCTACGCCAATTGGCCGGTTCTCGCGCATGCGGCCCACGAGAACCTGCTGCCCGACTTTCCCCTGATCAACAAGAGCTTCGAGCTCTGCTACGCCTGCGTGGACCGCTAGAGCAAGTGTTCGTGCTGCTCAGACATCTGCAGAACGCACGCCGAGAGATCGCGCTGCCCTCTGCCGGCCAGCGCGGGTCGATGGCAATTCGCCACGTGGACGCCGGCTCGTGCAACGGCTGCGAGCACGAGCTAACGGCGACCGCCAACCCTTACTACGACCTGCAGCGCCACGGGCTGAACGTCGTCGCCTCGCCTCGCCACGCCGACGTGCTGCTCGTCACTGGGCAGATCACGACGCGCATGGTCGAACCCCTACGCCGGGCATACGAGTCGATGCCCGAACCTCGTCTCGTGGCCGCGCTCGGCGACTGCGCGATCGGCTGCGGACTGCTCGGCCATCCCACGCAGCTCGCCGGGCCGCTGGAGCAGATCCTGCCCGTTGACCTGCGGATCCCGGGGTGTCCGCCCAACCCGCAACAGATCGCCGACGCACTGCTATGCCTCATGCGCGATGGCGCAGCCTGCGCGAGTGACGCGCTCGCACCTCTCCCGAGACCTTACGATATCTAATAGCCTGATAAGGTTATAAGAAATGATCGGCACAGACCCAGAGCCAGACGGAGCGCCCCAGCAACCAAAGAGTCGCGCCGGGTTGCGCGTGCGCTTGCCGAAGTCCAGCGGGCGCACAGCGGAGCACATTACGCGGCAGTGGCTCGCTCAGCTGCTGCAGCCCACGCCGGTAACAGACGCCGAGCCCCCGCTCGCGCGCGCCACGAGCCGCCCTTCATTCGACCCGGTGGCGCCGGCGCACGCACCATACTCACCAAAGCGATCCGCGATTGCGATCGATGCAAGCACGATGAAGCCAACTCCAGCGCAAGGGGCCGTGCCATGACCACGCGCGCCCGCAGGGGTGCGGCGACTGAGGCCGTCCAGCGTCGCGCCGTCTATCAGATGAAGGCCGAGTTCTTCCGGATCCTCGGGCACCCCGTGCGCGTTCGCATCCTGGAGCTGCTCAGGGACGGTGAGCGCACCGTCGGCGATCTGCAGAACGAGTTGCAAATGGACTCCAGCGGAACCTCCCAGCATCTCGGAGTACTGCGCAAGCACGGCATCCTCGAGGGTCGACGCGAAGGAACCAGCGTGTACTACACCGTCCGCGACCCCCGCATGTTCCAGCTGCTCGAGGTCTCCCGGCAGATTCTGACCTCGAGCCTCACCGAGTCCCAAGCGGTCCTCGGCGAGCTCACCGGCAGCTGACGGCGCTCGACCGGCAGAACCGGGAGACGGCCATCGACCGGCGATCCCTTACTGGACTGGCCGGTCGCCGCGGGAGCTGCTGCAGCGCTCGTGGAGTGCGACGGTGCTCGGTTGCTTCAACTCGGCGGCGAGCGACAACCGCGACCCAGGGCGTTCGCTGCCGTCGGGCAGGATCGCGCGAGCGTGTCCGGCGAGGCGAGCCAGCGCCCGGGCGCCTGCGTCGACTCGCCGGCCGGGCTCAGGTAGTAGTCGCCGCGCTCCGGCTCGATTGTCTTTGACTCCAGGTAGCGGGCGTAGCCGCCTGCTTTGGCGGCGCCGATGCTGGCTGCGGTCAACACACGGGTACTGACCGCGAGTCGGGTCGAGCGGCCAACGAGTTGGATACCGCCGAGACACCTCGCGCACACCTGTGCATCTCGTCTGTCCGGACTGGCGCTGTGCGCCGGACGCGTGAGTCGGTGAGCGTGAGTGAAGCCCCGAGCGGGCAGCCGCAAACTGCAAGGCCGGCGCTGACGGGCCGAGGACGGAGGAGAGCCGCCAGCGGCGGCCCGGGTCTCATGCGGGCCGCTAGGGACAGGGGCTGCCCTGTCCGTCGCCCTCGATCGCACGCCTGAGGAGCCGGCACGACGAGCTGTCGCTACGCTTCAGCAGAGTGGGCCGAAACCAGGCGCCGTTCATAGCGTGCCCCGTGCTCAACGCTCGCCCATAGCCCCCAGGACCTCGTCCGGCCATCCGCTCATCATTCGAGGGCTCGTGTCGACATTTGCCCAGCATGTCCGGTAGTAACAGCGCGCTCGACCGGGTCTATCGGGACCTCGATCTGGTAGGTGGCACGCTGCTCGATGCGCGCGTGGGTCCAGACGCAGGGATCACGGACGACCAGTGGCGCTCGGTTGGAGATTGGCTACTGCTCGCGGAGCGGGTGGGCGCCGAGCGGGTCTTCTTCGTCGATGAAGACCCGGTACTCGTGTTTTCGACGCTTTCTCCCGACGCAAAGCGCGAAGACATCCTTGAGATGTATCGCCGGACGTGGTGCCTTTCTCGGCCGCGCTGCCTATTCCTTGCGGTCGGCGACGATGTGCACGTGTACGCGCTGACGGAACCTCCGGGACGCCACGACGATCCCAACTTAGTCGGCCCATTGCAGATTCTCGAACGCACCGCCGAGGTCGCCGATGTCCTAGCCGCATTCCATCGCGAACGCCTCGAGTCGGGGGTGGCGTTCGAGTCCGCGACGTTCACCAGCCACGACCGGCGTGCCGATGAGCAGTTGCTCCGCGACGTAAGTGCGGCGACGGACGCTCTCATCGAGAGCGGTCTTAGCCGACGCCTGGCTCACACGCTAATCGAGCGCGCGATCCTCGTCCGCTATCTGGAGGACCGGGAGGTCCTGACCCCAGAGTACTTCGAGCGGGTGGCCGCTCCTAGGGCGCCATGGCGACGGCTGCTTGCGGACCGTCCTCAGCCTGTCGTAGGACCGGATAGCCGATTCCTGACCTGCCTTGAGAACCGGCCTTTGAGCCTTGCCCTGTTCGCGCAACTAGCTGTGGACTTCAACGGCAACCTGTTCGCCGATGAGGACGACGAACTCGCCGAAGTTACCGGAGATCATCTCCGCCTTCTTCAGGGCATGCTCCAGGGCACCCAGAGTGGGGGTCAGGGTCAGCTGTTCCTGTGGGCATACGACTTCAGCATCGTCCCGACGAGCCTCATAAGCACTATGTACGAGCTGTTCCACCATCAGGAGGTCGACGGCACAGTAACCAGCACGCACTACACGCCGCCGCAACTTGTGGAGTTCATGCTCGCTGGCCTGCTCACCGAGAAGGTTCTTGACGCCGAACCAAGGGTTTGTGACCCAGCGTGCGGCTCCGGCGTATTCCTCGTGGAGGCATTCCGTCGAATCGTCCGCCATGAGATGACCCGGAGCCGCAGGCCGCCGAGCAGCGCACGACTAAGAAAGCTGTTGCTTGATCGAATAGTTGGCGTCGACATTGATGAGGCTGCGGTGCGGCTCGCGGCGTTCAGTCTCTATCTGGCGCTGCTGAACTACCAGTCGCCGAGAGATATCTCGGCAGCCGGCCCACTGCCGCCGTTGATAACGGACCCGGGTCAGACGAGCGACCGACGGCCCCTGACTGTCGCGAATGCGTTCGCGCCGCCGACCTTGGAGGGCGGCGCAGAAGGCACGGTCGATTGGTCCTCTGGCAGCTTCGACGTTGTGGTAGCCAACCCGCCTTGGAGCGAGCCTCCAAAGGGCCCGCAGTCCATCGCGGAGGCGTGGACCGCCAACCGCGGGCTTGCGACGGGTGACAACAGCCCGTCGCAGCAGTTCCTCTGGCGTGCGCTGGACCTGCTCACCGATGACGGCTCAGCTGCGCTCTTGGTGCACGCGAAGTCGTTGCTGAACTCGCGTTCTACCTCGCAGGCGTTCCGTCGTCAGTGGCTGGAGTCCGCACGGGTCAAGCGCATCGTGAACTTCACCGATGTCCGAGCTGATTACTTCAAGGGCGCCAAAGCGCCCTTCACCTTGTTGCATTTCTCTCGCCGCAAGGAGGGTGAGACCGACAATCTTGTGATTTACGAGTCCGCGCGACGCGTCCGCGGCAACCAGGGCTCACTCGCATACGCCCGATTGGACCGCCGCGTGGTCCGCCAAGCCTCCCTTTATAACCACGACTTCCTATGGAAGACCTACTCCCTCGGCGGGCACCGAGATGAGGCCCTCGTCCTGCGGCTGGGGAACGAGGGTTGCCTGGGCGACCTGGTTTCCCAACGTTCGCCTCCGAGGTTTGGCTGGCAGAACCCCACCGGAGGGGAGCGTGGACGGCCGCCGTCGGAGGCGCTCCGCGACATGCGGTCGATCAAGCGGCTGCGGGCTTGGGGACCACTCGAAGACACATGGTTCACGCCGCTGCCTGAGAGGGTTAAGCGCGAGCCACATCTGCAGACCTTCACCGGCCGACGGCTTGTGATCGGCATGGGCGTGGTCGACCATTTCGGGCTGCACGCGCGAATCGTTACGGAGCCACTGGCGTTCCAGCACAGCATGCTCGGGTTCCCGCTGGCACATCGGCCTGCGTGGCAGGCTGAGGTGGCGCTCGGCGTCCTGCTGTCTTCGGTTGGCCGCTATTGGCTGGCGATGGTCTCGGGCGGATGGGGCGTGTGGCGTGATCAGGTGCGAAAGGCGCAACTCTTAGCTCTGCCGCTGCGCCTGACAGATGCGCGCGATCCACGTGTGCGTCGCATCGCCTCTGCGGTCAGAGCGTTGCCCCGAGCCGCGCCGAAGGAGAGTGGACCTGCGGCGCTGTGGGAGACGCGCAGTCCATCATCGCCCAGCCTCGAGTCTTTGCTTGAAACGCTCGACGAGGCGGCGGCGGACCTGTTTGATATGACGCCGGCGGAGCGCGATCTCGTGCGCGACTTCTGGACAACACAGGAGCCAGCGGCAACTGAACCAGTAGTTCCAATCAGTCAGCGGCGCGGCGCAGTCAGCGGTGGAAGGGGCCGCGAGACGTTTGGCCTAAGCGCCTATCTGGAGACTTTTCTCGGGGTCTGGAACCCGCAGCTGGGGGAGCGCGGCGAATTCGATTGGGAGGTAAGGCAGGACATCGAGTCGCGGACTATTGCAGCGGTGTTCGAGACGCGTGCTCAGCATCAGGAGCCTCCGCCGCGCGAAGGCGATAGCGCCGATGGTCCGTGGTCGCGGGTACTGAAAAGGATTGGGGAGCACCTGACCCGCCAGCAGGCTGCGTCGCTTCGCTCGCACGGAATCCTGCGAGTCGTAACCGACACGGCGATCGTCATCGTTAAGCGGGATGAGCAGCGGCTGTGGACGGCAACCGCCGCGCGGGAAGACGCCGAGGCTACGACGTATCAGGCGATGGCACTCGAACCGACATGAGTGCTCGTCCACGGCTGTCGGCGCTGCGCCTCTGGCCAGCACGGGAGGCGGAATGCCTGGAGCTGCTCACTGAGGCACTCGCTCAACTCGCGCGGGATCCTGGCGCTGACCCGAACGAGGACAGCATCAATCGGCGACTGATGCGATTTCTCGATGCTGCCACTTGGCAGGCTGGCGGCACCTTGGGGCCCGTTGTCTACGAGGGCCGGAGCTCGCCCGCGCCCTCGGATGATCTCCGTGCCTCTCGAGAGTTCAAGCGACCGGATTTCGCATGGCTTTGGATCGATGACCTCGCCACAGACCCGATGTTGTCTCGGCGTGAATTCGTCGTGGAGTGCAAGCGACTCGGCGCCGAACCGTTCCCGGCGCGCTACGTGGCCGACGGTGTCTTGCGGTTCATCAACGCTACTCACGCGTACGGGAAGGACATGCCGAGCGGTGCGATGGTTGGGTACATGCAGTCGATCCCGGTCAACGACGCGGTGCAGCGGGTAAACGACGCCGCTACCAACCACGGCATCTCCGCCCTCGTGCTACGCACACGGCGAGGAGACGAGCATGCCAAGCTTGAGCATCAGGTGGTTCGAGATTTCAACGTCAGTCCATTCTCGCTAACCCATATCTGGGTCCGGCTGACGTGAAGCGCAACATGACCAGCAGCGCTGTCCACGACGCCGACCCGACGATGCCGGAAGGTGCAGCGCTCACGGTGGCGCCGCCACATCGTGGCAACACGCAGATCGCCCAACACGCCGCCCTCTCTCCCCAAACGGGCGACTTTTCCGAGTCATCCGAGGGCACCTCAGGGCAGCGAAAGTCCGCATGGGTATGCAAGGGCATCGTATTTGCGCCGCAATGCAAGCCTTGATCGACCGAAGTCGCGATCCGCTGGCACCGCAAGGGCACCGCAAAACCATGTCCCCGTAAGCCGCTATTGTCCGGGATCGTCCGCCACATTTCCCGGGTGGCAGGGCGAGCATTCGGCTTCACAGAGCCAAATGCAGCTTTGATCCTACAAGCGGCGAACGGGTCTCGAACCCGTGACCTCGAGCTTGGGAAGCTCGCGCTCTACCAACTGAGCTACCGCCGCGTACGGTCAGATAGTACGCAACCGGGGTCTACCCTTGGAGGCCGTGAAACGCCGTCTGCTGCCGATTCTCGCCTCGCTGGCGGGCGCCTGCCTGATCGGGCTGCTGATCTACGGGGTCACGGCCAAGTCGGCGAGCCGCACGCTCGACGAGCGCGTGGCTCGCGACGAACGCCCGCGCGCGCCTGACGCTGCGCGCGCGCTGCCGATCCTCGGCGGCCACGGCAAGAGCTCGCTGGCCTCGCTCAAGGGCAAGGTCGTGGTGCTCAACTTCTGGGCCTCGTGGTGCGAACCGTGTCAGGTCGAGGCGCCGTTGCTGCAGCGCGCGCAGAGCACGCTCGCGCGCGACGGCGGCACGGTGCTCGGCGTGACCTACCTCGATGCCTCGCCGGACTCGCAGAGCTTCGTGCGCCACTACCACCTGACCTACCCCAACCTGCGCGACAACACGGGCGACTTCGCGCACTCCTACGGCACCGACCAGCTGCCGGAGAGCTTCGTGATCGACCGCGACGGGCACATCGCGGCGATCTCCCGCGGCGAGCTCGACCAGAAGTTCCTCGACCGCGCGATCGCGCTGGCGCACGGCACATGAGCATGCGCCGCCGCCGCACGCTCGCGTCGCTGCTGGCACTCGCAGCGCTCACGGCCTGCGCCGGCGTCGTGCCGGCGGCGGGCACGAGCGCGGCGCCGGCGGCCACGCCGCGTGTCTCGCTGCCGGAGATCGAACGCCAGGTGATGTGCGTGACATGCAAGATCCCGCTGAACGTCGCCCAATCGCCGCAGGCCGACCGCGAGCGCGCGTTCATCCAGTCGCTGATCGACACGGGCCGCAATGAAGCGCAGATCAAGGACGCACTGGTCGGCCAGTACGGCCACGCCGCGCTCGCGCTGCCGAGCAACAGCGGCTTCGACGCGACGGCCTATCTCGTCCCGCTCGCCGCGCTGCTGGCGCTGCTCGCTGCGCTCGCCGTACTGCTGCCACGCTGGCGGCAGCGGGCTCGAGAACAGGCACGCGCAAGGACGCCCGCGCCGGCGCTCGGCGCCGCTGACGCGAAGCGGCTCGAGGCCGACCTCGAGCGCTTCGACTGAGCGGAAGCGCACGCCGGGCTCGCCGCCCGAGCAGGACTCCGGGCACCGACCGCTGGCGCCTCTACATCTCCTGCGGCGCGCTGACGCCGAGCAGGTCGAGGCAGCGCGCGATCGTGCTCCTGCTGGCCACGCACAGCGCGAGGCGCTCGGACTCGACTGCGGCGGGCTCGGCGCCGAGCACACGGCAGTCGCGATAGAAGGCCGTGAAGCCCTGCGCCAGCTCGAGCGCGTAGGCGGCGATCCGGTGCGGCGCGCGCCGCTCGGCGGCCGCGGCCAGCTCGCCGGGGAAGTCGAGTAGCTGCTTGACCAGCGCGCGCTCGCTGGCGTGAAGCGGCGCGGCCTCAGCGCCCGGCTCGGCCATACCCCCCTCGCCGGCGGCGGCGAGCGAGGCTGCGGCGTCGACGCGCTCGGCCCCGGCCTTTGCCAGCATCGAGGAGATCCGCGCGTGGGCGTACTGGACGTAGTAGACGGGGTTCTCATTGGACTGGCTGCGCGCCAGGTCGAGGTCGAGGTCGACGGTCGTGTCGTGCGAGCGCGCCAGCAGGTACCAACGCGCGGCGTCGACGCCGATCTCGGCGACGAGCTCGTCGAGTGAGACGAACTCGCCGGCGCGCTTGGACATCTGCGCGCGCTCGCCCGAGCGCACGAGGTGCACGAGCTGCATGATCAGCAGCTCGAGCCCGTCCGGATCGCCGCCGAGCGCGCCGTAGGCGGCCTTCATTCGCAGCACGTAGCCGTGGTGATCGGCGCCCCACACGTCGATCTGGTGCTCGAAGCCTCGCTCGCGCTTGTCCTGGTGATAGGCGATGTCGGAGGCGAAGTAGGTGTGCTCGCCGGTCGAGCGGATCAGCACGCGGTCCTTGTCGTCGCCGAACTCGGTCGTGCGCAGCCACAGGGCGCCCTCGCTCGTGTAGCTGTGGCCGAGCTGCTCGAGCAGCTCGAGCGTGTGCGCGACGGGGCTCGGATCGCCCTCGTGCAGCCTGCTCTCATACGTCCAGTCGTCGAAGTCCTTGACGGCGAACGCCGCAAGCGAGGCCTGGATCTCGCCGATCATCGCGCTGACGGCCGCGCGCCCGAGCTCGCCGGGGTCAGCGCCGGCGGCATTGTCCAGCCGCGCGGCCAGCTCGGCCACGTAATCGCCCTGGTAGCCGCCCTCGGGCGGGTCCTGCCCGCGCGCGGCGGCCTGCACGGAGGCGCCGAACACGCGCACCTGCGAGCCGGCGTCGTTGACGTAGAACTCGCGTGTCACACGCTCGCCGAGGAATTCGAGCATCCGCGCCAGCGCGTCGCCGTAGGCGGCGTTGCGCGCATGACCGACGTGCATCGGGCCGGTCGGGTTGGCCGAGACGAACTCGATCAGCACTGGCTCGCCCACTCCGTCCGGACCACCGGCGGCGCCGAAGTTGGCACCGGCCGCGAGCGCGACGGCCAGCGCGTCGCGCAGCCAGCGGTCGGCGAGGTGCAGGTTGACGAAGCCCGGTCCGGCCACGTCGAAGCGCTCGAGCGCGGGGCCGAGCGCGACGGCCAGCTGCGTGCCCAGCTGCTCGGCCACCTCGCGCGGCGAGCGGCGCAGGCGCGGTGCGAGCAGCAGCGCGGCGTTGGTCGAGTAGTCGCCGAAGTCGGCGCGCGGCGGGCGCTCGAGCGTAATCGCCCCGCGCGAGCCCGCCGAGAACGCCTCGCCCGAGGGGCCCTGCGCCCCGTCCGCGGCGCCCGCCACGAGCTCGGCGGCCGCCTGGATCACGGCCGCGCGCAGACCGCTCGGCGAGCTGACGGCCCGCTCGGCGGCGGGGCCGCTGCTGCCCGGCTGATGGCTGGTTGAGAGGTCGCTCATGGGATTCCCGCTCGGCGGTTGCGATACTAGCCACGTGAACGACCAAGACTCAGGCGCAGAGCGCCACATCAACATCCACCTGTCTCCCGAGATCATGGGAGGCGTCTACGCGAACTTTGCCAACGTCAGCCACTCCGACTACGAGTTCACCGTCACGTTCGCGCGCGTCGACCACGAGGTCGAGGCCGAGGAGGTGCCGGGCGTCGTCGTCTCGCGCGTCAACATCTCGCCGCGCTTCATGCGCGAGCTGATCGATGCGATGGAGGACAACTACTCCAAGTGGCGCACCCGTGAGGGCATCAAGAACCTACCCGAGTACGGCGGCACGGAGGCCGGGTCTGAGGAGGAGTAGCACCGCACGGGCGCGGGCAGCGGCGGCACGATGAAGGTCGCGGTGATCTCCGACATCCATGCCAACCGTCAGGCCTTCGAGGCGACGCTCGAGGCGGTTGCCGCCAGCGATGCCGCCGAGCTGTGGTGCCTGGGCGATCTCGTCGGCTACGGCGCCGACCCGGACGCTTGCGTGGAGCTCGCGCGCGAGCACGCGGCGGTGTGCCTGGCCGGCAACCACGACCTCGCCGTCACCGGCGAGATCCCGCTGGATGAGTTCTCGCGTGGCGCGAGCCTCGCCGCGCAGTGGACGCGCGAGGTGATCGCACCGGCCAACGTGGAGTTCCTCGCCGGGCTGAAGCCGGAAGGCAAGGAGGCCGGCATCGGCCTCTACCACGCGAGCCCGCGCGACCCGGTCTGGGAGTACGTGCTCTCGACGCTGCTCGCCGAGCTCTGCCTCGACCAGCAGACCCAGCGCGTGTGCCTCGTCGGCCACTCGCACGTAGCGCTGTCGTTCGTTCGCCGCGAGGGCGAGCTGGCCACGGGCGAACCGCGCCGCGAGGGCACGTTGCTCGATGTCGCCGAGGGCGAGTGGCTGCTCAACCCGGGCAGCGTCGGGCAACCCCGTGACGGCGATCCGCGCGCATCGTGGCTGCTGCTCGACCTCGACGGCCTGACGGCGTCGTTCAAGCGCACCGATTACGACGTCGCCGGCGCGGCCGCGGCGATCCGCGCGGCGCGGCTGCCCGACTCGCTCGCGGAGCGCCTGGAGTACGGTCAGTGACGATGTTCGGCCGGCAACGACGCCTTTCGCCGCTGCTGCGGGCCGCGCTGGCGGTCGTGCTCGGCGTGCTCGCCGGGCTCTTGATCTCCTGCGGGGGCTCCGGCAAGGGGCTGATACCGCTGGCCGACGCGGGGCCGCTGCAGAGCGACTTCGAAGCGGTCGCGCAGGCGGCCGAAAACGGTGACGGCTCGTGCGCGAGCACGGAAAGCGCGCTGCTGAAGACCGAGCAGGACTTCGCGGCGCTGCCGCCGAGCGTCGACAGCGGGCTGCGCAGCACGATCCGCCAGGGAGTCGAGAACCTGCGCACGCACGCGCTGGCCCTGTGCGCGCAGCCGCTGCCGCAGTCGACGCTGACGAGCACCACGCCGAAGACGACGACGAGCACGACGAGCACAGACACGACGCCAACCGAAACGCAGAGCACGCCGACCGAAACGCAGCCGGCCACGCCGAGCCCGTCGGGGCCGGGCGGCGGCACGCCGGCGCCGGGCGAAGAAGGCGAAGAAGAAAGCCCTGGCCTCGGCAAAGGAGAAGGCGGCGGTAAAGGGCACAGCGGCGCCGGCGGGATCGGGCCCGAAGCGGGCGGCGGGCAGGAAGCCGGGAAATGAGCAGCGTCGAGATCGCCGGGCGCTACCGCATCGAGGGCCGCCTGGGCTTCGGCGGCATGTCGACGGTCCACCTCGCGCTCGACCTGCGCCTGGAGCGCCGGGTCGCGGTCAAGCTGCTGGCCGAGCACCTCGCCGAGGACCCCACGTTCGTCTCGCGCTTCCAGCGCGAGGCGCAGGCGGCGGCGCGGCTGGTGCACCCGAACATCGTGCAGGTGTTCGACTCCGGGCAGGACGAGAGCACCGGCCAGTACTTCATCGTGATGGAGTACATCGAGGGCCAGTCGTGCGCGGAGATCCTGCGCGACGACGGCTGGCTCGACGTCGACGAGGCGATCGCGATCATCGACCAGGCTTGCGAGGGACTGCACTACGCGCACCGCCACGGCGTCGTGCACCGCGACGTCAAGCCGGGCAACCTGCTGCGCGCGCGCGAAGGCGAGGTCAAGCTGGCCGACTTCGGCATCGCCAAGGCGACGGAGCAGTCGAGCATCACGCAGGTCGGCTCCGTGCTGGGGACGGCCGCATACCTGGCCCCTGAGCAGGCCCGCGGCGAAGAGGCCGGTCCGCGCGCGGACCTCTACGCGCTCGGCGTCGTCACCTACCAGCTGATCTCGGGCCGCCTGCCATACGAGGCGAGCTCGCTGACGGAGCTCGCGCTCAAGCAGCAGCAGGAGGCGCCGCCGATGCTCGACACGCTCGTCGCGGCCGTCAGCCCGCAGCTGTCCGAGGCCGTCGCGATCTCGCTGGCGCTCGACCCCGAGGATCGCTACCAGACGGCGCGCGAGATGGGACGGGCGCTCAGCGATGGCGCTGACGGGATCGCCCCGGCGGGGCGCCCGGGCGCCGGCCAGGCGCCGGCCACGGAGGCGACGAGCGTGCTCAGCGCGGGACGGCGCCCGGCCGGGCGCGAGCAGGGGCGCACGGCCGTGACGAGCGCTGTGACGCCGCGCAAGCCGCGCTCCGGCCCGGCGCGCCGCCAGGCGCCGGCGCAGGAGGCCGCCCAGGCGGCGCCGGCGGCGCAGGCGCGGCGCAAGGGGCGCAGCAGGCTGATGTTCGCGATGCTGGCACTACTCGCGCTGGCGCTCGTGGTCGTGGCGGTCGTCGTCATCACAGCCCCCGCGCCGACGCAGGTCAAACTCCGCAACGTCGTCTACTCAGACGTGCAGCAGGCCGCCTCGGCGCTCAAGCAGCTCGTCTCGGAAAACACCAAATAGCGCCGCGACGGCCGTGATCCTCGCGCTGCTGATCAACGTCGACCACCTGGTCGAAGTTGCCGGCTACCCGCTGCTGTTCGTGCTCGTGATGGCAGAGTCCGGCGGCGTGCCGATCCCTGGCGAGACGGCGCTGATCACGGCGGCCGTGCTCGCCAGCCGCGGCAAGCTGCAGATCGAGTGGGTGATCGCGCTCGCGGCGGCGGCGGCGATCGTCGGCGACAACATCGGCTATGAGATCGGGCGCAAGGGCGGGCGCTGGATCCTCGAGCGCCCCGGCCGCTTCCACCGCCAGCGCCAGGAGGTGCTGCGCATCGGCGAGCCGTTCTTCGAACGGCACGGGCCGAAGGCGGTGTTCTTCGGGCGCTTCGTGCTCGGCCTGCGCGTGTGGGCGTCGTGGCTGGCAGGGGCAACGCGGATGCACTGGCGCTCGTTCGTCGTGTGGAACGCCCTCGGCGGCATCTGCTGGGCGACCGGGATCGGCCTGATCGCGTACTTCCTCGGCAACTCGGCCGGAAACGCGATCGAAACGTTCGGCATCTACGGCCTCGTTGCCGCCGTGCTGGCGATCGTCGGCGCGATCGTGCTGCACCGGCGCGCCAGGCACCGCCAAGAGGAACTGCTCGACGAGCAGGCCGAGAAGCCGCCGCATCCAGAGCAATAGCCGAGGCTGATTCACGAAGGCACCGGAGCGTGCCTCGGCAACCGCGCGCGCCGGGTCAGGGCTGCTCTGCGGCTCAGCAGCCGGATGAGTCGGCGCCGCTGCACGGCGCGATGCGCTGGCACATGTCGGCCAGCACGCTCAGCTCCGCCTCGGAGAAGCGCGAGAAGAACTGCTCGCGAACGACGGCCATGCGCGTGACGCGCGCTTCCCGCAGGCGCTCGCGACCGGCGGCGGTGAGGCATGCGAAAGAACCGCGCGCGTCGTGATCGCAGGAGCAGCGCTCGAGCAGCTGCTCGCGCTCGAGCCGGTCTACGAGCCTTGTCAGGCCGCTGCGCGAGAGCTGGGCCTGCTCGGCGAGGTCGCACATGCGCATGCGCCCGCCGGTTGCGTCCTCGAGGTGGTCGAGCACCTCATACGAACTCAGCGGCAGGCCGTGGGCCTGCTCGAGCGCCGCGTCGAGGCGCTTGGCGAGACAGGCGTGTGCTCTCAGCAGGCCGCGCCACGCGCGCTGACCGGCATCGGAGCGTTCGACGGCAACCGCAGGGCCGTCATCATCTGAGACGGCTGTCTCGGGCTCCCCAGTATCGGTCTTGACGGCGGTGGCGGTCGACATAACGGTCTGTACCCCAAGTCCTCCTCAACCGAATGTAGCAGCGTCCGGCGCCCCCGGCCGGATGCGCCGGATCAGTCGCGCGTGGCCCGCCATGCCCACCACATCATCAACGGTTGCAGCGGAAGTCGCGCGTAAAGCGCCCAGCGTGGCACCTGCTTGAAGCGCTCTGGCTCGCGCGCCATGTAGAGGTTCGCCGGGAACACGGCGGCCAGCAGGGCGATCAGCCCGACGCCGGCCGCCGAGCGGGTGCGCGGCAGCAGCACGGCGAGGCCGCCGGCGATCTCGGCTACGCCGCTGACCTCGACGACGCGCTTGGCGTCGTGCTGCAGCGAGGGCGGCACGATCGCGCGATAGAAACGGGGCGAGACGAAGTGGTTGACGCCGGAGGCGACCCAGAACGCGGCAAGCAGCCTGCGCGAGAGGCTCATCGCTCGCCGCCCGCCTGGCGCAGCAGCGAGTGGCCGGTCATCGCGGGCGGCTGAGCCACGCCGAGCAGCTCGAGCACGGTCGGTGCGACGTCGGCGAGGATGCCTCCTTCGGCAGCGAGCGTCACGCCGTGCATGGTGACGATCACGGGCACCGGGTTCAGCGAGTGCGCCGTGTTGGGGCTGCCGTCGGGCTCGAGCATGTGATCGGCGTTTCCGTGGTCGGCCGTCACGACACACACCCCGCCCCGCTCGCGCACGGCGGCGACGACTTCGCCGAGGCACTCGTCGACGGTTTCGATCGCGGCCACGGCGGCTGCGATCACGCCCGTGTGCCCGACCATGTCGGCATTGGCGAAGTTGATGATCGCGAAGCCAGGCTCGTCCTCGCGCCAGGCCCCCAGGAACGCGCCGGCCGCCTCGCGTGCGCTCATCTGCGGCTTGAAGTCGTATGTGGGCACGTCGCGCGGCGAGGGCACGAGCTCGCGCCGCTCGCCCACCAGCGCGGCCTCGTCGCCGCCGTTGAAGAAGTACGTCACGTGCGGATACTTCTCCGTCTCGGCCACGTGCAGTTGACGGATGTCCGCCTGCGCAAGCACCGCCGCGAGCGTCGTCGCTGGTCGCTCGGGCGCGAATGCGACCGGGTAGGGCCAGCCCTCCTCGTACTGCGTCAGCGTTGCGTAGCGCGCGATCGGCGCTCCGCCCGAGCCCTGCCGCTCGCCGCGCCCGCGCCAGCCCGGAAGCTGCTCGGCCTCGCCCTCGGTGCCCTCCGCGCCGTCGCCTCCGGCGGCGGCCGCCACGCCGGGGTCGCGCGCACGCGCGCCCTCGCCGAACCCGGGCTCCGCCAGCACGCGCGTCAGCTGGCGCATCCGGTCCGGGCGGAAGTTGAACGCGATCACGCTGTCCTGCGGCTCGATCCGCGCGGGCGCGCCGACGAGCGTGGGCTCGATGAACTCGTCGGTCTCGCCGCGCTCGTAGGCGGCGCGCACGGCCTGCTCGCCGGACTCGGCGCCGTAGGGCGCCTGGCCGAGCACGAGCATGTCGTATGCGCGCTGCGTGCGGTCCCAGCGACGGTCGCGGTCCATCGCCCAGTAGCGACCTGTAACCGACCCGACGCGTACTCCCGGCGTGCGGTCCAGCTCGGCCAGGTACTCGGCGCCGGCATGCGGCAGCGTGTCGCGCCCGTCGGTGAAGGCGTGCACGATCACCTCCCCCACGCCGCGCTCGCGTGCGAGCGCGATCAGCGCCAGCAGGTGCTCCAGCGAGGAGTGCACGCCGCCGTCGGAGACGAGGCCGATCAGGTGCACGCGCTCGGCATCGAGCGCCGCGCGCAGCACCTCGTTGGCGGCCAGCGAGCCGTCGGCTACGGCGTCGTCGATGCGCACCAGGTCCTGGCGCACGACGGCGCCGGCGCCGAGGTTCAGGTGCCCGACCTCGGAGTTGCCCATCTGCCCCTCGGGCAGACCGACGGCACGGCCGCAGGCAGTCAGCGACGTGTGCGGGAAGCTCCGCCACAGCTCGTCGAACACGGGTGTGTCGGCCAGCGAGACGGCGTTACCCGGCCCCGGCTCGGCCATACCCCAACCGTCGAGCACGATCAGGCAGGCGCAGGGAACGGGCAAGCTCACGGCCCGACCCTCCTCGGCTGCGCCGGCGCCAGCGTCCGTCACGCCGCCGCCGTCATCCCGCGGGCTGGGATCCTGCCGCTGTCACGATCTGCGCGAACGGCTCCGCCTCCAGCGAGGCGCCGCCGACGAGCGCGCCGTCGACATCCGCCAGCGCGAGCAGCTCGGCGGCGTTCTCGGCCTTGACCGAGCCGCCGTAGAGGATCCGCACGCGCTCGGCGGCCTCCGCGTCACGGTCGCCCACGAGCGCCCTGATGAAGGCGATCGCCTCCTGCGCCTGCTCGGGCGTGGCGACCTTGCCCGTGCCGATCGCCCAGATCGGCTCATACGCGATCGTCACCTCGGCCAGGCGCTCGGCGGGCACGCCCGCGAGGTCCTCCCTGATCTGCTGGCGCAGCTTGCGGTCGGTGTCCTCGTTCTCGCGCTCTGACTCGGTCTCGCCGACGCAGAGGATCGGTGCGAGGCCGGCCTCGAGCGCGGCCGGCACCTTCAGCGCGAGCGCGCGGTCGGTCTCGCCGAACAGCTCGCGCCGCTCGGAGTGCCCCAGCACGACTCCCTGCACGCCGACGTCATCGAGCATCACCGGCGAGATCTCGCCGGTGAAGGCGCCCTCGCGCTCGTGGTGCATGTTCTGCGCGTAGACCTCCACGCGCGAGCCGCGAGCGCTGTCGACCATCGCGCGCAGGTCGGTGAACGGCACGCAGATGGCCACGTCGACGTTGTCGGCCGAGGAGACGCGCGGCAGCAGTGCCTGGATGAAGTCCTCGGCGTCGCGCTCGGTCTTGTGCATCTTCCAGTTGCCCGCGATCAGCGGGGTGCGGGCGCTCACGAAGCCACGCCCGCGCCGGCGCCGGCGCCTTCGAGCGCCTCGACCCCGGGCAACGCACGCCCCTCGACCAGCTCGAGCGTCGCGCCGCCGCCGGTCGAGAGATGGTCGACGGCGTGCTCGAGGCCGAAGTGCGCGAGCGCCGCCGCCGAGTCGCCGCCGCCGACGACGGTCACGCCGGGGGCCTGCGCCACGGCTTCGGCCACGCGGCGCGTGCCGGCAGCGTAGGGCTCGAGCTCGAACGCGCCCATCGGCCCGTTCCAGAAGACCGAGCCGGCCTTGGCGATCTGCTCGGCATAGCGCTCGGCCGTGGCGGGCCCGATGTCCAGGCCCATCCAGCCCTCGGGCACCTCGACGCCGTCGAGCGCCCGGTGCTCGGCGTCGGCGGAGAGCTCGCGGCCGATCACGAGGTCTGTCGGCAGCGCGACGCTCGCCCGCCCGGGGTCGGTCGCCTTGGCCAGCGCCGTGCGCGCGTGCTCGACGTCCTCGGCGCCGCACAGCGAGTCGCCGACCGAGTGGCCTTGGGCGCAGAGGAACGGGAAGCACATGGCGCCGCCGATGATCACGACGTCGGCGATCTCGAGGAAGCGATCGATCACGCCGATCTTGTCGGCCACCTTGGCTCCGCCGATCACGGCGACCAGCGGTCGCGGCGGGTTCTGCAGGATCTTCGCCAGCGTGCTCACCTCGCGCTGCAGCAGGCGCCCGGCGGCGCTCGGCAGCAGGTGCGCGACGCCCTCGGTGCTGGCGTGCGCGCGGTGGGCGGCGCCGAAGGCGTCGTTGACGTACACGTCGGCCAGGCCGGCCAGCTCCGCCGCAAGCGCCGGGTCGTTGCTCGTCTCGCCCGCCTCGAAGCGCACGTTCTCGAGCATCAGCAGCTCTCCCGGGCGAAGCTGCTCGGCGAGCGCCTTGACCTGCTCGCCGACGACAGCCGGCGCGAGCGTCACGGTGGCGTCGGTCAGCTCGCGCAGGCGCGCGACGACGGGCGCCATCGAGAGATCCTCCTCGCGCCTGCCCTCGGGGCGGCCGAGGTGGGAGACGAGCACGATGCTCGCGCCGCGCGTGCGCAGCTCCTCGATCGTCTCGAGCGCCGCTTTGATGCGCGTGTCGTCGGCCACCACGGGGTGACCGTCGGGGCCCTTTGCGAGCGGCACGTTGAAGTCGACGCGCACGAGCACGCGCCGCCCGTCGACGTCGAGATCGTCCAGTGTCCTCATGGCCCTACAGGACCTTCTGCACGAGGTCCACGAGCCGGTTGGAGTAGCCCCACTCGTTGTCGTACCAGGCGACGACCTTCAGCATCGTCCCGTCGATCATCGCCGTCAGCAGCGAGTCGACGATCGAGGAGTACGGCGAGGTGACGATGTCGGTCGAGACGATCGGGTCCTCGGTGTACTGCATGATGCCCTGGAGCGGGCCGCTCGCGGCGGCTGCCTGCAGCGCCGCGTTGACCTCCTCGACGCTCGTCTCGCGCTCGCACTCGATCGTCAGATCGACGACCGATCCGGTCGGCACGGGCGCCCTCACGGCGAAGCCGTGCAGCTTGCCCTTGAGCTCCGGGATCACCAGCCCGATCGCCTTCGCCGCGCCCGTCGAGGCGGGAATCAGGTTGATCGCGGCGGCGCGCGCGCGGCGCAGGTCTTTGTGCGGCAGGTCCTGCAGGCGCTGGTCGGCCGTGTAGGCGTGGATCGTCGTCATCAGGCCGTGCTTGATGCCGACCGTGTCGTCCAGCACCTTGGCCACCGGGGCCAGGCAGTTGGTCGTGCACGAGGCGTTGGAGATCACGTCGTGCTTGTCGCGGTCATAGACCTCGTCGAAGTTCACGCCGAGCACGACGGTCGCGTCGGGGTCGGTCGCCGGGGCCGAGATGACGACCTTCTTGGCGCCCTGCGCGAGGTGCTTGGCGGCGGCCTCGCGGTTGGTGAACAGGCCGGTCGACTCGATCACCACGTCGACGCCGAGATCGCCCCAAGGCAGCGCTCCGGGGTCACGCTCGGCCAGCACCTTGAGCTCCTTGCCGTCGACCTCGAGCGCGCCGTCGCGCTCCTTCACGGTGCCCGGGTAGGGACCGAGGATCGAGTCGTACTTGAGCAGGTGCGCGAGCGTGGGCTCGTCGGTGAGGTCGTTGACGGCGACCCACTCGATCGCCTCGTCGACCTCCTCCCCACGGGCCTTGGCGGCGCGGAACACGTTCCGGCCGATGCGGCCGAATCCGTTGATCCCAACGCGAACGGGCATTCAGTCCTCCTGAAGCGAAATGAACGGAGCCGAGTCGCGGGAGCAACCCCCCGCCCGGCGTACGCGCCGCAGGCTATCAGCGCGCCGTTTTCGCTAGGCCCCGCGCGGGCGCTTGTCGACGTCGCGGTGGGCGACGGCGACGTCGAGCTCGTCGCTCTCGCGGTAGCGCGCGGCGAGGTGCTCGGCGATCGCGACCGAGCGGTGGCGCCCGCCGGTGCAGCCGATCGCGATCACCAGGTGGGACTTGCCCTCGGCGACGTACTGCGGCAGCAGGAAGTCGAGCAGCCCGTGCAGGCGCGCGTAGAACTCCTGCAGGCGCCCGTCGCGCGCGATGTAGTCGACGACGGGCTGGTCGAGCCCGGTCAGCTCGCGCAGGTCGGGCTCGTAGTGGGGGTTGGCGAGGAAGCGCACGTCGAACGCGAGATCCTCCTCGCGCGGCGGCCCGTGCTTGAAGCCGAAGCTCATGAACGTCAGCGCCAGGCGCCCGGCGGCCTTGTGCGGCAACAGCTCGTCGGCGATCTTGCCGCGCAGCATCGCCGCCGACATGCCGGTCGTGTCGATCACGAGGTCGGCGTGCTCGCGAAACGGCGCCAGCAGCGCGCGCTCGGAGGCGATCCCCGCGGCAACGCTGCCCTCGGGCGCGAGCGGGTGGCGCCGGCGCGTCTCCTTGTAGCGCGTCACCAGCGTCTGCTCGGCGGCCTCGAGGAACAGCACGTGGTGGTTCAGCCCGAGCGCGTCGAGATCGTCGACGACGGCGCGCAGCGCCTCGAAGTAGACGCCGCCACGCACGTCGGAGACGACGGCGGCGCGCTCGACCTTCGAGCCCTGGTGCACGAACAGCTCGACCAGCGAGCGGATCATCTCGGGCGGCAGGTTGTCGACGCAGAAGTAGCCGGCGTCCTCGAACACGTTCATCGCCGTCGACTTGCCCGCGCCCGAGAAGCCCGTGATCACCACGAGATCCTGCAGCCGCGTCTGCACGACCGGTCGCGCCGGCTTCTCGGCCTTTCGCTCAGCCCCACCCCGCAGCGGACGCAGCGGTCTTATGACGGCCATCGCCACATTGTGCGCCACCCGGCGGCGAGAGTGTCATGTTCCAGAGAAGTGCAGGGAATATTCCAGATTCGACCAGTTACCCAGGGGCCTGCCCAGGCCATCACTTCGTCAGCTGTCAGCTCCTATCCCCGCCGAAACCTTATTAGAGCTTGCGAATTAAGCTATAATAAGAGATTCCCGTGTCGGAGCTTTTGAATCGCCACTGGCAGAGTCGGATCGCCGACAGCGGCGTGCCGCGCCGAGACCGCCGCTCCTGTGATTACGCAGCGTATTTGCCCGATCCCCTGGTCGGCCGTCGGTTCCTGCTCGACGGCGACGTGGCCGCCGACGTTGCCGATTGCGAAGCTGCGATCAACCGCTTGAACGCCGAGGCAGTTGCGCTCGTCGACACAGAGGCCCTCGCGCGGATCCTGCTGCGGGCGGAGTCTGTGGCTTCGTCGCGCATCGAGGGTTTGCAGATCGGTGCCCAACGTCTCCTACGCGCCGATGCCGTCCGCTCGATGCGCGAGCCGTCGTCTGACGTGACGGCCTCGGAGGTACTCGGCAACATCGACGCGATGCTCTACGGCGTAGAGCAGATCGGATTCGAGGACGAGATCGAGGTGGACGTGCTGCTGGAGATCCATCGACGTCTGCTCGTCGACACGCGTCTCGAGCCGTACGGAGGCAGCTTCAGGCAGGAGCAGAACTGGATCGGTGGAAGCGACCACAACCCATGCTCCGCCGACTACGTTCCTCCGCCGCCGGAGTTCGTCGTCGATCTGATGGACGACCTCTGCGCCTTCTGCAACACCGATGAGCTCCCCGCGGTCGTACAAGCGGCGATCGCACACGCGCAGTTCGAGACGATTCACCCCTTCATCGACGGAAACGGCCGCGCGGGCCGCGCGATCATCCACCTCGTGCTTCGTCGCAGGGGGCTCGCCCTGCGCGTCCTGCCGCCGGTATCGCTCGTGCTTGCAACGTTGACCAGGGACTACGTGGGCGGACTCACGGCGACACGACACGTCGGGCCGGCAGGCTCGCCCGAGGCGATCAGCGGCGTGAATACCTGGATAGCAACGTTCGCCGGCGCCTGCGCCCGCTCGGTCGCCGACGCGACGACGTTCGAGTTACGAGCGGCAAGCCTGGAGAAGCAATGGCGGGAGCGCGTCGGTCGCATCCGAGCCAACTCGGCGACCGACCTCCTGCTTCAGCGGCTTGCGGGTGCGCCTGTGCTCACGACCGAGAGTGCGGCGACACTGCTCGGACGAACGTACACGCCGGCCAATGACGCAGTTCAGCGCCTCGTTCGAGCCGACATCCTGCGCCAGATCACGATCGGTCGGCGCAACCGCGCCTTCGAGGCGCCGGAGATCATCGAAGCGTTCACTGACCTCGAGCGCCGGCTCGCGAGCCCCGTGGGCGACACGCGCGCCTCATCGCCCATTCGTGCCGTGCCGTGCGCGCGTCGACAGATAAGGACCTGAAAGTCTGGCCCGCCGTCAGCCTGCTCGATGTAGGTACGCGTACAGCTCGCGCGCGGTCTTGGCGGGCAGCCCGGGCACGGCCTGCAGCTCCTCGCTGGAGGCCGCCACGACGCTGTCGGGCGAGCCGAAGTGGGCGAGCAGGGCGCGCTTGCGCGCGGGGCCGACGCCGGGCAGCTCGTCGAGCAGCGAGCTCGTCATCGCCTTGTCGCGGCGGCCGCGGTGGTGGGTGATGGCGAAGCGGTGCGCCTCGTCGCGCACGCGCTGCAAGAGCTGCAGCTCGGGCGTCGAGTGGTCGAGCACGAGCGGCGCGCGGCGTCCCGGGATGAAGACCTCCTCGATCCGCTTGGCCAGCGAGATCACGGCGACGCCGCGGTCGCGAAAGCCGCGCAGCGGCCCGAGGCCGGCCGCGAGCTGGCCCTTGCCGCCGTCGATCACGACGACGTTGGGCAGCGAGGCGAAGCTCGCGTCGTAGGCCGGGTCGTGCGGGGACAGGTCGGCCTGGCGCTCCTACTGCGCGTAGCGGCGGCCGAGCACCTCGGCCATCGCGGCGAAGTCGTCCGACGATCCTTCGGCGAGCGAGCGGATCTTGAAGCGGCGGTAGTCGGCCTTCTTCGGCGCGCCGCCCTCGAACACGACCATCGAGGCGACCGTCTGCGTGCCGCCGAGATGGGAGATGTCGAAGCACTCGATGCGGATCGGCGGCACGTCGAGCCCGAGCGCCTGCTGCAGCCCTTCGACCGCCTCCACGCGGCTCTGGCGGCGGCGCTCCGATTTGAGCCGCTCCTGGTCGAGCGCGAGCCGCGCGTTGCGCTCGGCCAGCTCGAGGATGCGGCGCTTCTCGCCGCGCTCGGCCGCGCGCAGCTCGACCGGTCCCTCGCGGCGGCGGGCGAGCGCGTCGGCCAGCACCGGGCGCTCGCCGACCTCTTGCTGGACGACGAGCAGCGCCGGGATCGACATGTGCCCGGCGTAGTACTGCAGCATGAACTCCTCGGCCACCTCTCCCACGCTGCGCTCGGTCTCGTTGGAGAGGTAGAAGGACTGGCGGTCCGAGAGCACGCCGTCGCGCACCTGGAAGATCTGCGCGTTGGCCTCGCGGCCGTCGACGGCGACGGCGATCGCGTCGAACGTGCCGACCGACTCGTTGGCCACGCGCCGGCGCTCGAGCAGCGAGTGCACCGCGCGCAGGCGGTTGCGCTCGACCGTGGCCTGCTCGAACTCTTCGGCGGCGGCGGCCGCGCGCATGCGCTCGTCCAGCTCGCGCTCGATCTCCTTGAAGCGCCCCGAGAGGAAGTCGACGACGCCGTCGATGCTCGCGCGGTAGTCCTCCTTGGAGACGTAGCCCACGCAGGGCGCCTCGCAGCGCTTGATGTAGTAGTCCAGGCACGGGCTGCCGCTGCGCCGACCCGGCTCGGGGCCGGTGCACGAGCGGAACATGAACACCTTGGCCAGCACCTCGAGCGTGCCGCGCACGCGCTTGGCGTTGGAGTAGGGGCCGAAGTAGGCGCGCCCCGGTCGATGGCGCTCGCGCGTGAAGTACACGCGCGGGAAGTCCTCGTCGAGCGAGATCGCGATGAACGGGTAGGACTTGTCGTCGCGCAGGCGGATGTTGAAGCGCGGGCGGTACTGCTTGATGAAGCTCTGCTCGGCCAGCAGCGCCTCGGCCTCGGTGGCGACCACGACGCACTCGACGCTCTCCGTGCTCGCCACCATCTCGGCGTGCCCCGGGCTGCTCGGCACCTGCGCTTTGGAGAAGTGCGAGGCCACGCGCTTGCGCACCGACTTGGCCTTGCCCACGTAGATCACGCGGCCTTTGCCGTCGCGGAACAGGTACACGCCGGGCTGATCGGGCAGCGCCCGGCGCTGCTCGGCCAGGCTCGTACGCGCCTGCACGTCGTCCGTCACTGTCTCCGTGGCCATCTCAATCGAGGATACGAGGCGGCCCAACGGCGCTGCCAGCGTGCTCGGCGGACGGCGAGGTCAGTAGCTGCGCCAGTGACGGTAGACGCTCATGAGGCCGTACAGCACGGCCAGCAGCAGCGCGAACCAGAGCACGGCGAAGATCGTGCGCGAGTGGTTGATCATCCGCGTGTAGCCGACGATCAGGAAGGCGCCGAGCGCGAGCGAGCCGTAGAGCGTCGCCCGGTAGCGGTCGCCGAGGCCGTGCAGCGTCACGCGGTATTCGCGGTACATGCGCAGCCCGAGATAGGCGAAGCCGACGCCGAAGCCGATCAGCAGGACGATTCGAACGTGGTCGCCGCCTTGCCTCCGCCCGGCAGCAGGAACACGGCGGCCGCGATCACGAGCACGATCGCGATGTTGCGTGCCGTCTTCAGCTCCATGGGCAAAGTCTAGGCCAGCCTCGCCCGGCGCAGCCCGCGAGCCGTCAGTCGATCAGCGACTCCAGGCGCTCGTAGGCCTGCTCGACCGCCCGCTTGGCGGCCGTGTGGCGCGCTTCGGACTTGGCCGACTCGTACTTGCTCGCCCACGCCGCCGGGTCGGCCAGCTCCTGCTCGAGCGCCGCCATCGCCGCCTCGGCCGCTTCGATCGCCTGCTCGGCCTTCTGCTGATCGGACAGCCGGTTCTTCGACGGCCCCTTCGGCTTGGGCTCGGGCTTGGCCTTCGGCTCAGGCTTCTCCGCTGCACCTGTGGCGCCATTCAGCACGGGCAGGTTCATCGGCCGGCCCGACTCAGGGCCGGCCCCATCCACTGCCAGCAGCACGTTCCTCGCGAACCCGCACGTACTCCGGCCAGCCGCCGAGGTAGCTGTGCAGCGAGCCCTGCTCGACGGCCACCGTGCGCGTGCCGACGGCGTCGAGCAGCGCGCGGTCGTGCGAGACGAGCAGCACGGCGCCCGTGAACGCGCGCAGCGCGTCCTCGAGCGCCTCGCGGCTCTCGATGTCGAGGTGGTTGGTGGGCTCGTCGAGGATCAGCACGTTGGCGCCCGAGTGCACCAGGATCGCCAGCGACAGGCGCCTGCGCTCGCCGCCCGAGAGCCCCGCCAGCGGCTTTTCGGCCTCCTCGCCCGAGAACAGGAAGCGACCGAGCAGCGCCCGCGCTTTGCCCTGGGTGAGCGCTGTCGCGCGCTGTGCCGCGTCGAGCACGCTCTGCCCCGGATCGCCGCCCGCGCCCAGCTCCTCGGCGTGCTGGGAGAGGTAGCCGACCTTCACGTTGTGGCCCTTCGACAGCTTGCCGCCCGCCAGTTCGTGTTTGCCCGCGAGCGTCTCGATCAGCGTCGTCTTGCCCGTGCCGTTCGGCCCGACCAGCGAGACGTGCTCGCCGCGTTCCAGCCACAGCTCCGCGTGCTCGAGCAGCGTGATCGGCTTCTTACCGCCGTCGCCGCCGACCTCGACGCGGCCGTCGAGCAGCTCGAAGATCACGCGCCCCGAGCGCTCCGGCTTGGCGAACTGGAACTCCAGCGAGCGGCCATCCCGCGGGTCGCGCTCGATCCTCTCGATCTTGTCGAGCTTCTTCACGCGCGACTGCGCCTGGCGCGCCTTGCTCGCCTTGTAGCGGAAGCGCTCGATGAAGCGCTCCATCCGCTCGATCTCGGCCTGCTGGGAGTCGATCGCCTTGCCCAGCGCGATCTCGCGCGCAGCCTGCTCGCGGCGCCAGTTGTGCCACGTGCCCGCGAAGAAGCGCGAGCGGCCGGCCTCGAGCTCGAGCACCGCCGTGCCCACCGCCTCCAGGAACCAGCGATCGTGCGCCACCAGCACGACCGCCGCGTCGAGGTCGACCAGCGTCTGCTCGAGCCACTCCAGCGACTCGATGTCGAGGTGGTTGGTGGGCTCGTCCAGCAGCAGCACGTCCGCGTTCGTCGCCAGCGCCCGCGCCAGCGATGCGCGCGTCAGCTGCCCGCCCGAGAAAGTGTCCAGCGGACGGTCGAGGTCGGCCTCGCTGAAGCCAAGCCCGCGCGACATCACCGTCGCCCGGTCGCGCCACAGGTACCCCCCGCGCGCCTCCAGGCGCGCCTGCGCCCGCGAGTAGCGGGCCAGCAGCGCCTCGTCCATGCTGCCCTGCGCCATCTCGCCCTCCAGCTTGGCCAGCTCCGCCTCGATCTGAAGCTCGTCGGCGCAACCCGACAGCACGTAGTCGCGCAGCGCCAGCGCGCGCTCGCGCGGCGGGCGCTGATCGTGCAGCACGACGCGAACGCCCTTGGCCACGCTCAGCTCGCCCCTGTCGATCCCCGTCTCCCCCGCCAGCATCCGCAACAGCGTCGTCTTGCCCGCCCCGTTGCGCCCCGCGATCGTCATCCGTTCGCGCCGCTCCAGCTTGAACGACACCCCGCGCAGCAGCGGCTGCCCCGCGATGTCCTTGTGCATGTCCGATGCGATCAGAAGCGCCATGGCCCCTGGTGATACCAAGGCCGCCGCGTAGCCGGGGCCCCGCGTCCTGAGATACGATCCGCCCAGATGCGCCGCCTGAAGACAACGCTCTTCCTCTGGACGCTGCTCGTCCTCCCGCTGCTGCTCGCCTCCGCCGCCGGCGCCTACAACGACGGCCGCGGCTTCTACGGCGCGACGAACGACAAGGTCGTCACCGACGCGGGCTTCATCGTGATCGCGTTCTTCCCGCTGTTCATCTTCTTCATGAGCATGTTGCAGAACGGCTGGAAAAGCGCAAGGAAGCGCGCAAGTCGCGCACAAAGCGGACCTCAGCAACGGCCGCTGGCGCGGCGGCTGGTAGCGCGGGCGAGCGACGCCGAGCAGTGCACCTACGAGCGCTGCGGGGCCGCCGCGCTCGTCACGATCGACCGTCAGCATCGTCGCAACGCGGTCGATGGCCCGACGGCGGCAGCGCTGCACGAGGCCTACCTGCGCTTCGAGGCCGACGACGACGCCCGCGTGATGGTGCTGACGGGCGCCGGCGGCGTCTCTTTCTGCGCCGGTGCCGACCTGAAGGCGCAGGCTACGTTCGTCGAGCGGCTGATGAGCGAGGAGGGGCCGATGGGGTTCACCCGGCTGACGCCCTCCAAGCCGACGATCGCCGCGATCTCGGGCTTCGCGCTCGCCGGCGGGCTCGAGCTGGCGCTGTGGTGCGACCTGCGCATCGCCACCGAGGGCTCGACGCTCGGCTACCCCGAGCGCCGCTGGGGCGTGCCGTTGATCGACGGCGGCACGCAGCGTCTGCCGCGCATCGTCGGGCTCGGCCGCGCGCTCGACCTGATCCTCACCGGGCGCATGATCGACGCCGAGCGAGGCGCTCGCGATGGGCTTGCTGACCGAGGTCGTCGCCCCCGGGGCGCACCTCGACCGCGCGCTCGAGCTGGCCGAGGGCCTCGCGCGCTTTCCGCAGCGCACGATGCTGGCCGATCGCCAAGCCGCGATCGAGGGCTTCGGGCTGCCGCTCGCCGACGCGCTCGCGCTCGAGGCGCAGGCCGGCCCCGAGGTGTTCGAGGACGGCGCGCGCGGCGCCGCCCGCTTCGCCGCCGGCGAGGGCCGCGGCGGCGCCGGAGCGGGCGCCTAGCCTCAGGGAGCGACTGCTTCGCCCAAGGCAGGTGAGCTCGCACGGCCGGCGATCCGCGGCCGCCACGCGGGCGCCGATCTATGCCCGTGGGGTTGTCTTTACAGGTAGGCTTGGCACGCGATGGCCTACTTCGTCACAGGAGCGACCGGCTTCATCGGCAAGCGCCTGGTCGAGCAGCTGCTCGAAAAACGCCAGGGCAAGGTCTACGTGCTCGTGCGCGAGAGCTCGCTCGAGCGGCTCGAGGACCTGATCGCGCGCTGGAGCGTCGTCGCCGGCGCGGCCGCCGGCAAACGCGTACAGCCCGTGATCGGCGACCTGCGCCGGCCGCTGCTCGGCGTCGAGCAGGAGCAGGTGGCCGAGCTGCGCGGCAAGATCAAGCACTTCTTCCACCTCGCCGCCGTCTACGACATGACGGCGCCGGCCGAGCTGAACACGGCGGTCAACGTCGGCGGCACGACGCACGCCGTCGAACTGGCCAGCGCGGTCGACGCCGAGCACCTGCACCACGTCTCCTCGATCGCCGTCGCCGGCGAGTACAAGGGCCTGTTCACCGAGGACATGTTCGACGAGGGCCAGAAGCTGCCCTCGCCCTACCACCGCACCAAGTTCGAGTCCGAGCGGATCGTGCGCGAGCAGCCCTACGTCCCCTGGCGGGTGTACCGGCCGGGGATCGTCGTCGGCGACTCGCGCACCGGCGAGATGGACAAGATCGACGGCCCGTACTACTTCTTCAAGGCGATCCAGCGCGCGCGCCAGCTGCTGCCCGAGTGGGTGCCGCTGGTCGGGCCGGACCTCGGCAACACCAACGTCGTGCCCGTCGACTGGGTCGTCGACGCGCTCGAGCACATCGCGCACGAGCCCGACCTCGACGGCAAGGCCTTCCACCTGACCGACCCGCGCCGCCAGCGCGTCGACGAGCTGATCAACGAGTTCGCCACCGCCGCCCACGCGCCGCGAATCGCACTGAGCGTCGACAAACGGCTGACCGACCCGCTGCCCAAGTGGCCGCTGACGCTCGCGCTCGACCTGCCGCCGTGGCGCCAGCTGCGCAAACTCGCGCTGCGCGAGCTCGGCATCCCCGAGGAGGTGCTCGAGCACATGGAGCTCGTGCCGCGCTTCGACACGCGCGAGGCCGGTCGCGTGCTGGCCGGCACCGCGCTCGAGCAGCCCGCCGGCGCTGCACGACTACGCCGGGCGCCTGTGGGACTACTGGGAGCGCGACATGGACGCCGAGCATGTCGGCCGGGCGCACGCTCAAAGAGGCGCTCGACGGCAAGCACGTGATGATCACCGGCGCCTCCTCCGGGATCGGCCGCTCGACGGCGCTGAAGGTCGCCGAGGCCGGCGGCGTGCCGCTGCTCGTCGCGCGCAACGTCGAGAAGCTCGAGGAGGCGCGCGCCGAGATCGTCGCCGCCGGCGGCACCGCGTACGTCTACGCGGCCGACATCTCCGACATGGAGTCCGTCGACCGGCTCGTCGAGCGCGTGCTCGCCGACCACCGCAACGTCGACATGCTCGTCAACAACGCCGGCCGCTCGATCCGCCGCTCGATCGCGCTCAGCTACGACCGCTTCCACGACTTCGAACGCACGATGCAGCTGAACTACTTCGGCGCCGTCAAGCTGATCATCGGCCTGCTGCCGCACATGCGCGAGCGCGGCTCCGGCCACATCGTGAACATCTCCTCGATCGGCGTGCAGACCAACCCGCCGCGCTTCTCGGCCTACGTCGCCTCGAAGGCCGCGCTCGACGCGTTCACGCGCGTCGTCGCCTCCGAGGTCGATCGGCGACGGCGTCACGTTCACCACGATCCACATGCCGCTCGTGCGCACGCCGATGATCGCGCCGACGAAGATGTACGACGCCTTCCCCGCGATCACGCCCGAGGAGGCCGCCGACATGATCTGCGAGGCGATGCGCTCGCGCCCCAAGCACATGGGCACGCGCCTGGGCACGTTCGGCGAGATCGCCTACGCGCTCTCGCCGAAGGCCGTCGACCGCATCCTGCACCTCGCCTACCGCGTGTTCCCCGACTCGGCCGCGTCCAAGGGCCAGCACGACGCCGAGGAGCGCGCCTCCTTCGAGCAGATCGCGATGGCGACGCTGACGCGGGGCGTGCACTGGTAGCAGGCGCTCGCGCGCCGGATCGCGCGGCGATGCTGAGATGATGGAGCCGTGAGCGACGCCGCGGCTGCCATCGAGGTCCATGCGCTGAGCAAGCGCTACGGCGAGTTCGAGGCGGTGCGCGGGATCGACATCACGGTCCGGCGCGGCGAGGTGTTCGGCCTGCTCGGGCCCAACGGCGCCGGCAAGACGACGACGGTCGAGATCCTCGAGGGCTACCGCGCGCGCAGCGGCGGCGAGGTCTCCGTGCTCGGACACGACCCGGGCAAGCGCAGCCGCGCGCTGCGCCGCCAGATCGGCATCGTGCTGCAGTCGGGGGGCATCTACGGCCACATCACGCCGCGCGAGGCGCTGCGCCACTGGGCCGGCTTCTACCCCCACCCGCGCGACGTCGAGGAGGTGCTCACGCTGGCCGGGCTGCAGGAGAAGGCCGACGTGCGCAGCCGGCGGCTCTCGGGCGGGCAGCTGCGCCGCCTCGACTTCGCGCTGGCGCTGATCGGCGACCCCGAGCTGATCTTCCTCGACGAGCCGACGACCGGCTTCGACCCCGAGGCGCGCCGCAGCGCGTGGGAGACCGTGCGCAAGCTGCGCGAGCTCGGCAAGACGATCCTGCTGACCACGCACTACCTCGACGAGGCGCAGGAGCTCGCCGACCGCGTGGCGATCGTCAAGGACGGCCGCATGCTCGCGATCGGGCCGCCGCGCGAGCTCGGCGTCGGCGCCGCGCACTACCGCGTCGCCTACCGTGACCGCGACGGGCGCTTCGTCGAGCGCCAGACCGACGACCCCACGGCGCTGCTCGCCGAGCTGACCGCCGACGCGCTCGCCCGCGGCGAGCGCCTGGAGGAGCTGAGCGTCGGGCGCCCCACGCTCGAGGACGTCTACCTGGAGCTGACCGCCGAGGCAGACGGTGGGTCCAGCGGCGGCCCGCCGGCGAGGGTTGGGGAGGCACACGATGGCTGAGACGCTGACTCTCGGCTGGCGCCAGTACCGCCTCGAGCGCAAGATGTTCTGGCGCAACCCGAGCGCCGCCTTCTTCAACTTCCTGCTGCCGCTGCTGTTCCTCGCCGGCGGCGGCGCGATCCTCGCCGGCAACCAGCACGAGCTCGACAAGCTGCTGCCCGCGATCGCCGGCATGAGCGTGATGTCGACGACGTTCACCGCGCTCGCCTACAACATCGTGTTCCTGCGCGAGCGCGGCGTGCTCAAGCGGATCCGCGGCACGCCGCTGCCGACGCTCTCCTACTTCGGCGGCGTCGCCGCCAACGCGGTCACCAACACGGCTTTGCAAATCGGCATCGTGATCCTCGCCGGCAAGCTGATCTTCGGCATCGGCTGGCCGCGCGACTGGGCCGAGCTGATCGTGTTCGTGCTCGTCGGCGTCGTCGCGCTCGCCGCGCTCGGCGTCGCCTTCGCCCACGCCATCCCCAACTTCGAGTCGACCGCCGCCTACGTCAACGCCGTGTTCCTGCCCGTCGTGTTCATCTCCTTCTACGTGTTCGACTCCTCCAGCGCCCCCGGCTTCCTGCGCCAGATCGCCGAAGCGCTGCCGCTGAAGCCGCTGATCGACGGGCTCTCCGGCGCACTCGTGACCGGCTCCGGGCTCGGCGACGAGCTCGACGCGCTCGCCGTGATCGCGCTGTGGGGCGTGTTCGGGCTGTTCTTCGCCGTGCGCGGGTTCTCCTGGGAGGGACGACGCACGTGAAGCGGCTCGCCGACGGCCTCTACCTGCTGCGGGGCTTGCCGCCGAACGCGATCAACGTGTACCTCGCCGAGGACGTGCTGATCGACGCGGCCACGCGCCAGGGCGAGCGGCGCATCATGCGCCAGCTCCGCGACCGCACGGTCACGGCGCACGCGCTCACCCACGCCCACCCCGACCATCAGGGGGCGAGCCACGCGATCTGCGAGCAGCTCGAGATACCGCTGTGGTGCGGTCGTGGCGACGTACCCGCGATGGAGACCCCCGGCGGCATCAAGAACAGCCAGGCGCCGGGCTGGCTGAACCGCTTCCAAGCGCGCTTCTGGACGGGCCCGCCGCATCCCGTCGCCCGCGCCCTGCAGGAGGGCGACGAGGTGGCCGGCTTCGAGGTGCTCGAGGTCCCCGGCCACTCGCGCGGCCATGTCGCCTACTGGCGCGAGGCCGATCGCGTGCTGATCCTCGGCGACGTGCTCAACGGGATGAACCTGATGACCGCCAGACGCGGGCTTCAGGAGCCGCCGGCCGTCTTCACGCCCGACCCGGCGCGCAACCGCGGGTCGGCACGCCGGCTGGCCGCCCTCGAGCCGCGGCTCGTCTGCTTCGGCCACGGCCCGCCCCTGCGCGACCCGCGCGCCCTGCACGAGTTCATCGCGACGCTGCCCGACTGAGGAGATCGATGAGCGAGAGCATCTTCGTCGCCGACGGCGAGCGCTTCGTCCCGACCGAGCAGGCGCGCGGGCCGTGGGATCCGCGCGCGCTCCACGGCGGCGCCCCGGCCGCGCTGATCACTGCCGCCTTCGAGCGGTTGGAGCCGGGTGCCGACTTGCGCATCGGGCGGCTCGGCTTCGAGTTCCTGCGGCCGATACCGATGGCGCCGCTGACGCTCTCCACGCAGATCGTGCGACCCGGCCGGCGCGTTCAGGAGCTGAGCGCCGAGCTGCTCGACGGCGACGAGCCGGTCGTCCGCGCCAGCGCCCTGCGCGTGCAGGCCGTGCCCGAGGAGGCTGAGACAGCCGCCATACAAGCGATTGCGCAGCGCGACGACGCTCCGGCCGAACCGGAGCCGATCGCCGACGCCGCCGCCGCCGCCGACGACGGCGCGATGCCCCCTCCCATGCACGGCGAGCACAAGCGCTTCGCGCTCAACGACTCCACCGACGCGAGCTTCGCCGGCACGGCGATGGAGATGCGCTGGCTCAACGACCCATGGCGGCTCGGTCCGGGGCGTGTGTGGCAGCGTCTGCGCCATCCGCTGCTCCCCGGCCACGAGCTGAGCTCACTGACGCGACTGGCGGCGACGGCGGACTTCTGCAACGGCGTCAGCGCCGCGCTCCCGTTCGATCGCTTCCTGTTCATCAACGCCGACCTGAGCGTCCACATACAGCGCCCGCCGCAGGGCGAGTGGATCGGGCTCGACGCACGCACGCGCCTGCACCAGGGCGGAGCGGCATTGGCCGAAGGCGTGCTGCACGACGAGCGAGGCCCCGTCGGGCGATCCTTCCAGACGCTCGTCGTGCAGGCGCGCTGAGGCGTGCGTCCTGCAGCTTGGCCTCAAAGACCAGCGGCCGACGGGCGGACTTGCCGTCTATAGTTGATTGCCTCATGCTATTGTGCCACCTTAGGGTCTATTTGCATGAACGATATGGCGAAGATCGAGCGGATTGCGGCGGTCGCGCGCGCCTTTACGCCGGGTACGCCGGTCGGGCGTCTCAACATGCTCGCGGGCCGCATGCACCAGCTCACCGACATCGTCAGCGCCGTCTCGATGGACGGCCAGCACGTGGGCCTATACGGGGAGCGCGGAGTTGGAAAGACATCGCTTGCGAATGTCCTTGCGGAGTTCTTCGACAACGCTCGACTCCGTGCTCACTTTCAGGCAGTTCGGGTTAATTGCTCGACGGACGACACGTTCACGTCGCTCTGGCGCAATGTCTTTGTGGAGTTGGGTACCCATGACGAAGTAGGCAAGGACCAGGACCTCTCACCTGAGGTCGTCCGCCGCCGCCTGGAAGCGCTCGACACGCCGGCGCTGATAGTGCTCGATGAGTTGGACCGACTGGAGGATGACGTCGCGCTCACCGGGCTGGCGGACACAATCAAGACGCTCTCCGACCATGCGGTGCCGTCGACGCTGGTGCTCGTCGGTGTCGCGCGGTCCATCGGCGAGCTCGTCGGGGAGCACGCATCGATTGTCCGTGCTCTCGTCCAGATCGAAATGCCACGAATGTCGGCCACAGAGCTGGCCGAGATTCTTGCGAAGGGCTGCGAGCGGGCCCGCCTAAGACCACCACATCCGTCGGCAGTTGAAGAGATCACAACACTGTCGGAGGGACTCCCGCACTACACGCATCTGCTCGGGCTTCATGCGGGACAGCGAGCGGTCCAGGACGACCGCGGCGAGATCACATACGGGGACGTCCAACGTGCAATCCCCAAGGCCGTGGATAGGCACACGATTCTCGATGCTTACCAGCAAGCGACGCGAAGCGCCAGGACGGACGCTCTCTTTGCTGAGGTGCTCCTGGCATGCGCTCTAGCACCGAAGAACCAGCTCGGATTCTTTACGTCGGGATCCATCAGGGCTCCGCTTGAGGTCATTGCGGAGCGCAAGATAGACATCCCTGCCTTCTCCAACCACCTGAGCCAATTCCTGGAGCCAGCGCGCGGTGCAGTCCTCCAGCGCGAGGGCTCCTCGAGGCGCTATTTCTACCGCTTCACCGACCCGATATTTCAGCCGTATGTGATTCTCAAGGGACTATCGACGGGACTAATCACGGACGAGCAGCGACGTATGTTTCAGACGGCGGAGGCCGAGGTCGAGCTTACCCCGACCGACTTTGAGACCGATACACCTCAGCAGTTGTTCTGACGGCGCTGACGCCGCTGCTGATCGGACTGAGTCAGCGAATCACAACGCTGCCGAGGGACTGATCGATCGCCGCGAGCGTGGCCTCGTCGAGCGCGATGCCCGACGCCAACGCATTCGCGTGAACCTGCTCCGGCCGGCTCGCACCGACGATCGCCGAGGCGACGTTGCCCTGGCGCAGCACCCAGGCGAGCGCGAGCTGGGCCATCGTCAGGCCTGCCTGCTCGGCGACCGGCCGCAGGCGCTCGAACCGCTTCGAGCACGGGGGGCGCCATCAGCCTGTCGATGAACGTGCTCATGCTGTCGCTCGCGGCGCGCGAGTCCGACGGCGGCGGCGCGCCTGGGCGGTACTTGCCCGTGAGCACTCCCTGCGCGAGCGGCGACCAGACGATCTGGGAGATCTGCTCGCGTTCGCACAGCGGGATCACCTCGGCCTCGGGCGCGCGCCAGATCATCGAGTACTGCGGCTGGCTCGAGACCCAGCGCTCGACGCCCGGTAGCGCGAGCGATGCCTCGATCTTCTCGACCGGCCACTCGCTGAAGCCGATGTAGCGAGCCTTGCCCGCCCGCACGACCTCGCTCAGCGCCGCCATCGTCTCCTGCAGCGGCGTCTGATCGTCATATCGGTGGCATTGGTAGAGGTCAACGTAGTCGGTCTGCAGGCGCTGCAGCGACGCGTCGATCTGCTTGTGGATCTGGACCGCCGAGAGCCCGCTGTCGGTATCTGACATCGGGAAGAAGACCTTCGTCGCGAGCACGTAGGACGAGCGCTCGTCAGCCGGCGAGCACCTCGCCGAGCAGCGTCTCGGCCGCGCCACGTCCATACACGTTGGCCGTGTCGATGAAGTTGATCCCGGCGTCGAACGCCGCCTGCACGCACGCCTTCGCCTGCTCGCGCCCGACGCCGCCCGAGTAGGTCAGCCACGAGCCGAGGCTGATCTCCGAGACCTCGAGGTCGCTGCAGCCGAGCTTGCGCAGATTCATCCCCGCGAGCTTAGCCGCCGAAGCCCGCCGGTCCGAGGCTCGATGACTCCGTGCGAAGCTCGACGGCTAGTACGCTCAGGGCAGGATGGCGAGCAGCGCTCCGATCGATCCGTCGCTGAGCATCGGCGCCGTGCGCCTGGCCGTCGCCGACCTCGCCCGCAGCTCCGATTTCTACGAGCGAATGCTCGGCCTGCCGCTGATCCGGCTCGAGGACGAGCGGGCGCTGCTCGGCAGCGACCCGGAGCTGCCCGCGCTCGAGCTCAGCGCGATCGCCGATCCGACGCCGCTCTCGCCACACGACACGGGCCTGTTCCACGTGGCCTGGCTGCATCCCTCGCGCGCCGGGCTGGCCGAAACGGTCAAGCGGATCGCACGCGCGCGCTGGCCGATCGACGGCGCCTCCGACCATGGCGTCTCCGAAGCGCTCTACCTGAGCGATCCGGACGGGCTCGGCATCGAGATCTACGTCGACCGCCCGCGCGAGAGTTGGCAGCGCCCGCCGGGCGGCCACGGCGTGCGCATGGTCACGCTGGCGCTCGACGTCGAGGATCTGCTCGCGCAGGCGCCCGGCGAGCTGGAGGAGGCGAGCGAGGCGATCGAGCCCGGCACGAACATCGGCCACGTCCACCTGAAGGTCGCCGACGTGCCCCGTGCGTTCGCCTTCTACCGCGACACGCTGGGTCTCGAGGAGCAGGCGCAGCTGCCGTCGGCCGCCTTCCTCTCGGCCGGCGGCTACCACCACCACATCGGGCTGAACTCGTGGCAGAGCCGGGGCGCGCAGCCCTCGCCGCCAAGCACGCCCGGCCTGCGCGAGATCCGCTTCACGCTCGACGGCGGCGAGCGCCCGGCGCTCGTCGACCCCGACGGCAACAGCCTCAGCTTCGGCCCGCCGCCGGCGAGGGCCGGCTGAATCTCCCGGGCAGGCGCGGTGCGCCGAGCCTCAGCTCGACGAGGCCTCGTCGAGCCGCGCCAGCTCCTGCGCCGAGAGCTCGAGCTCGACCGATGCGACCAGCTCGGCCAGCTGCTCGGGCGAGGTAGCGCTCGCGATCGGCGCCAGCACCGTCGGCTGGGCGCGCAGCCACGCGAGCGAGACCGACGCCACCGCAACGTCGTGCGCCTGGGCGATCTGCTCGAGCGCCGCCAGCACGGCAAAGCCGCGCTCGTCGGCGTAGCTCTCCAGCACGCCCGCCGCGCGCGGGCTCTGCACCTGCTCGCCGTCCGCGCCGTACTTGCCGCTGAGAAAGCCGCGCGCGAGGGCGAAGTAGGGCAGACACGCCAGGCCCTGCGCTGCGCACAGCGGCGCGAGCTCCCGCTCGTAGTCGCGCTCCATCAGGTTGTAGTGCGGCTGCAGCGCGACGAACTCGGCCATCTCATCGCGCCGGCCCAGCTCGAGCGCCTCACGCAGCCGCTCGGCGCTGTAGTTGGACGCCGCCGCGTAGCCGATCAAGCCGTCCTCGATCAGCTCGCCGAACGCCGCCAGCGTCTCCTGCAGCGGCGTCTCCGGATCGTCCTCGTGGGCGTAGTAGAGATCGATCCGCTCGATGCCTAGCCGCTGCAGAGAGGCTTCCGCTCCGGTCCTCACATTGCTCGCAGAGAGCCCCGTCAGGTCGGGCGAGGCGCCGACCTTGGTCGCGATCACGAGCTGGTCGCGATTGCCACGGGCGGCCATCCAGCGGCCGATGATCCGCTCCGACTCGCCCACACCGCCCGGGCCGCGCCTGCCGTAGGTGTCGGCTGTATCGATGAAGTTGCCGCCCGCCTGCATGTAGGCGTCGAGCACCGCGAACGAGCGCTGCTCGTCGATCGTCCAGCCGAACACGTTGCCGCCGAGGCACAGGCCGTACACGTCCAGATCCGTGTTTCCGAGTCGCGCGATGCGCCCAGCGTAGCCACGCAGACCCCAACGCATGTCCATCGACACAAGAATTAAGCCCCGCTTGATGCGCAAAGTGCAACAGTGCCTGTGGGAGGACATGACCCGATCCCCGAGGAGGGAATCATGCCCAGAATCATCGTCACCACCGACCCAGTCGACCGGCGCGACGCGGCGCCCGAGCAGGGCGAGACGGCGGTGCTGCTCGACGAGCGCGTCTACTCGGTGCACCTCACCGACGACCACGCAGCCGAGCAGCTGATCGAGCGGCTCGCCTGGGCCGTCAACGACGCCGAGGACACGCAGCGCGCACTGAGCGCGCACTGACCGCGAAGGTGGTCCGCGTCCCCGGGCGCGGACCACCTTCAGGCGTTATCGAAACATCGCTGTAGGCGGTCGAGGACGCCGAGAGGCGCCGGCCGGCGGCCGCCTACCGCCTTCGACCCATCGCGAAGCTCTGGATCGGCGGCGTGACGGCGCGCATGCTCGAGCCAACTTCGGCCGCGTCGTCATCCTCGCCCGCGTCCGGCCACTGCGCCGGCGCCGGCAGCTGGTGCACGCGCGCCAGCGCCGCCTCGCGCTCCTCGCCCTCGACCCCGCCCGCGATGAAGCGCTCGAGCTCGGCCAGTTCGCGCACGAGCAGATTGACGACCCCTTCCGAGCGCTCCACGCGCCCGCGCGCCAGGAGCAGCGGCTCGGCGCGGGCGAGCTGGCGATGGCGCTCGTACACCGCTCGCGGGACGATCAGGTTGACCGTGCCGAACTCGTCCTCGAACAGCAGGAACATCGTCCCCTTCGCCGTTCCCGGTCGCTGGCGCGCGATCACGAGCCCGGCCATCGACACGGCGCTGCCGCTCGGCAGACGCGTCAGCTGCGCGCTCGTCGCGAGCATCGGCGCCGTCAGCCGCTCGCGCAGGACCGCCATCGCGTGGTCGCCGACCGTCACGCCGCTGGTCGCGTAGTCGGCGATCAGCCGCTGCCAGCGCCCGAGCGAGCGCAGGCGCGGAGCCGCCGGCAGCGCCAGCGGCAGCGCCAGCTGGGTCCCCTCCCCCGCGCCGCTCCCCGGCGCGGCGAGCCCGAGCTGCCACAGCGCCGTGCGCCTGTCCGCCTCGCCGAGCGCGCCGGTGCCCTCGCCCCCGGCCCACCGGGTGCTCGGCGGCGATGATCCGATCGCACGCCCCTGACCAGGCCAGCTGTTCGAGCGTGCGGCGGCGCACGCCGATGCGCCCGGCCAGCTCGCCGAGGGTGTCGAAGGGCCCGCCGCGCTCGCGCTCCGCCACCAGCTCGCGCACCTCCTCGCCGCCAACGTCCTTGATGTAGCCGAGGCCGAGGCGCACGCCGCCGTCCTGCACGGTGCACTCGGCCTGCGAGCTGTTCACGTCGAGTCGCAGAATCGAGATGCCCCTGTGCTCGGCCTCGTGCACGAGGCTGTCCGGCGCGTAGAAGCCCATCGGCTGCTCGTTGAGCAGCGCGCAGAGGAACTCCGGGCCGTAGTGCACGCGCAGCCAGGTCGACTGGTAGGCGAGCAGGCCGAAGGCGGCGCTGTGCGCCTTGGGAAAGCCGAAGCCCGCGAAACCCTCGACCATCTGCCAGACGCGCTCGGCCGTCTGCTCGTCGGCGCCGCCGTGTCGCATGGCGCCCGCGACGAAGCGCTCGCGATGGCGCTGCGAGCAGCTCCTGGGAGCGCTTGCGGCTCATCGCCCGGCGCAGCCCCTCCGCCTCGCCCGGGGTGTAGCCGGCGATCGCCTGCGCCACTTCCATCACCTGGTCCTGGAAGATGATCGTGCCGAGCGTGTCGCGCAGGACCGGCTCGAGCGACGGGTGCTCGTAGGGGATCTCGTAGTCCGGGTCCTCGCGCAGGCGCTTGCGACGCTCGATGTAGGGGTTGACCGCCCCGCCCTGGATCGGCCCCGGCCGGATGATCGCCACCTGCACCGCGAGGTCGTCGAGGTCCCGCGGGCGCGTGCGCCGCAGCGACTGCATCTGCGCGCGGCTCTCGATCTGGAACACACCGACCGTGTCGGCCTCGCTGATCGCCGTCGAAGGTCTGCTGCGTCGTCGAACGGGATCCGCGAGAGGTCGATGCGCTCACCGCGCGTGCGCGCGATCGACTCCACGCAGCGCTCGACCGCCGAGAGCATCCCCAGCCCGAGCAGGTCGATCTTCAGGAAGCCGGCGTCCGAGCAGGAGTCCTTGTCCCACTGCACCATCTGCCGGCCCTCCATCGCCGCCGGCACGACCGGGCAGCAGTCGATCAGCGGCCGCGTCGCGATGATCATCCCGCCCGAGTGCTGGGAGAGGTGGCGAGGCAGCCCGTAGGCCTGCTCGACGAGCCGCGCGAGCCAGCGCCAGCGCTCCGAGCGAGGGGCGCCATTGCGGACCCCGAGTCGCCCCTGCGCTCTGCCGATCCGGGCGTTCGTCCTCGTCCCGCCGCTCGCCCATCTCCCCGCCGGCAACGCCGATGTCGTGCTCGGCCGCCCCGTAGCGCTCCGCGCCGCGCGCCTCGCGCTCGATCTCGCCCGGCGGCAGGCCGAGCACCTTGCCCAGCTCGCGGATCGCGCCGCGCGCGCGGAAGGTCGGGAAGGCCGCCACCAGCGCCGCGCGCTCGCGGCCGAAGCGCTCGTGCACGCGCGGTATCAGCACCTCGCGGATGTCGCGCGGGAAGTCGAGGTCGATGTCCGGCAACCCGCGCAGGTCCTCGTGCAGGAAGCGCCCGAGCGTCAGCCGGCTGGCGATCGGGTCGATGTGCGAGAGCCCGATCAGGTAGCAGACCAGCGAGGAGACCGACGACCCCCGCCCGCGCCCCGGCGCGAGCAGGGCGCGCACCGAGTCCGGCCCCCTCACCTCCCGGGCAACTTCGCGCGAGAGCTCGAGCATCTCGTGGTGCAGCAGGAAGAAGCCGGCCAGCCCGAGCTTGCCGATCACGTTCAGCTCCTCCGTCAGGCGCGCCTGCGCCTCGGCGCGGGCCGCGTCCGGCTGCCCGTAGCGCTCGTGCAGGCGCGCCCCGCACAGCTCGGCCAGCTTGCGCTCGGTGCCCGCGTCCTCCGCCCCCGGGTAGCGGTAGCCGAGATCCGTGCGTGAGGTCGAACGTCAGCCGCTCGGCCAGCGCCAGCGTCTCGCGCACGGCCTCGGGATGGTCGGCGAAGCGGCGGGCCATCGCCTGCGGCGTGGTCATCACGTGGCTGCGAGTTGCCGCGGCGCAGCGGCTCGGAGGCGTCGAGCGTCGTGCGGTGGCGCAGCGCCACGAACGCGTCCTGCAGCTCGGCCCGGCAGCGCGCGTGCGCGTGCACGTCGCCGCTGGCCACGCATGCCACTCCCAGCCGCCGGGCGAACGCCGCCAGCGCGCGGTTGCGGGCACGATCGTCGCGCGCGTAGGGCCGCTGCAGCTCCACGCGCAGGTTCTCCACGCCGAACGCCTCGAGCAAACGGCGTGCGACCGGCTCATCGCCGACGCCGCCGCCGATCGCCGAGTGCCCGGCACAGCCCGTCAGGCAGACGAGGCCCTCCGCGTGCTCGAGCACGGCCTCGAGCTCGACCGACGGCTCGCTGCGCTCACGCCGGCCCGACCCGTCGCGGGTGTGTGCGTGGGCGAGCGTGAGGATCCGGCAGAGGTTGCGCCAGCCTCGCCCGTCGCGCACGAGCAGCGTGAGGTGGCGTCCGCGGGCACCGCAGCCGGAGGCTGGGGTCAGGTCGATCTCCGCGCCGTGGATCGCCCTGCATCCCATTGTCCGGCGCAACCTGGGCCAGCTCCATCGAGCCCGAGACCGAGTTGTGGTCGGTCAGCGCCAGCGCCACATGGCCGAGCTCGCGCGCGCGATGGGCCAGCTCGTCCGGCAGCGAGACCCCGTCGAGGAACGAGTAGGCCGAGTGGCAGTGGAGCTCGACATACGGCGGCATCGGCGGCGCGGACATCGCTCAGCACCCTCGCTGCTTGTGCGCAGACATCTACGCGCCCTGGGCGAACCAGCCGCCGGCACGCCTGTCGCCGGCGACAGGCGGCTCCGCCGTCGGTGCCCCACCGAGGTCGTGGAAGACGACCAGGTTGCGCCCGCTCGTCGTCACCACCTCCCAGTAGCGACGGCGCAGCGGCTGCGCCGTCCACCAGCGGTCCTCCACCAGCCAGGACTCGCGCACCAGCTCGACCGCGCGCCCGTCGACCTGCAGCGGCGCGCCCTCCGCGCCCGTGCGCACCCGCGCGGGACGGGGCAGGTTGAGCTGGGTCCTTGCCGCTCCCGTGGCAGCCATCAGCCCGGCAACGGTGTGAGCACGACCCGCCGCTCCGGCACGCGCGAGTCGGGGTCCACGCAGACCGCACGCATCGCCGCGTCCTCCCCCGCCACCGCCCGTACCTGGGCGACAGCCTCGCGCAGGCGCGCCATGCGCACGTCGTGTGCCTCGTCGAGCAGCGCACGCTGCTCGCCCGCCGGGGGCCCGAAGCGCTCGACGGCCAGGCCGAGCGTGGCGGCCGGAGCCGGCAGCATCAGCAGCCGCAGCGACAACGCCAGCGAGATGCGCTCGCGGTCGGCGAGCGGCTCGCGGAAGACGACGCGCTCGCGCCAGCCGCCGCCCGAGAGCAGCCGCGCCGAGAGCGTGGCCGCGCGCAGCGTGCGCCCGCGCCGCTCGCCGCGCGCCAGCAGCCGGTCGACGAGCACGCCGAGCACGCGCTCGAGCGACGCGCCCGAGCTCGCGTCGCCGACGCTCATCGTCTCCGCCAGGCGATCTTCGAGCAGGCGCGGCTGCAGTGGCGTGTCCTCACCGCATGCGAGCCGGTGCGCGAACGCCCCCGCCTCACCGAAGCGATCGGCGAGCGCCGGGCGCCCGAGCCGCGCCAGCTCGCCGAGCGTACGCACGCCGAGGCGCACCAGCGGCTCGAGCAGATGCTCGGTCTCCGCGCGGAAGCCGAGCAGCTCGATCGGGCGAGACGACAGCCAGCGCAGGGCCTCGCTGCCCTCGAGCGCTAGCGGGCGGCGCGAGCGGACCGCCAGCGCCGCCGCCAGCGCGCAGAAGCGCGTCGGGCCGGCGCCGACGCGCATGTGGCGCTCGCCGGGCGGACGAGCTTGCCCTTGCCCCGCCCGCCCGGCCGCAGGCCCATGGCACGCGTGCTGCGCGGCGGCGATCACGGCCGTGTCGCCGCCGTACAGCGCGCGCAGGGGGCCCGTCTCGAAGTAGGCGAGGCCTGGGCGCGCCGGCTCGACGGCCGCGCCGATCGACTCCAGCGAACCGATCGTCGCCTCCCAGGCCTCCTCCACCCCCACAGGGTCGGCCGGCACAAGCGTCAGGTCGGGGCAGCGAGCGAGCGCCTCGCCAAGCGCCATGCCCCGCCTGACGCCAAGCGCCTCGGCTGCGCCCGAGACCTCCCCCACGCGCTGCTCGGCGCCCGGCAGCGGCGCCAGTGCCAGCGCTCGGCCCACGAGCGCCTGCACACCACCGGCGGCGTGCACCAGCTCGAAGACGGGGAAGATGGACGCATACGACCATGCGAACACATGTTCGCATATGGCTCGGCGGGCGTCTACCTCGAGCGACGGGCCGCCGAGCGCTCAGTCCATCGTCAGCGGGCCCTCGGCGGACCCGCTGAGGAACTGCCTGACGAAGGCGTTGTCCGAGGAGAACATCCGCTCGGCGTCGCCGGCCTCGACGATCCGCCCCTTCCACAGCACGGCGATGTATTCGCCGATCTGCCGCGCCGAGGCGATGTTGTGCGTGACGACGATGTAGGTGCCTTTGTGGATCTGGTGCATCTCCTGGATCAGGTCGCACAGGAGCGCCGTGCGCACGGGGTCCAGGCCAGAGTCGGGCTCGTCGAAGATCACCACGTCGGGCTCCATCACGAGCGCGCGCGCGAAGCCGGCGCGCTTGCGCATGCCGCCGGAGAGCTGCGAGGGGGCGTCGTCCATCGCGTCGATCAGGCCGACGTCGGTCAGGCGCTGCGGTCACACGCTCTGAGATCGCCGCCTCCGACATGTCGGTGTGCTGGCGCAGCGGGAACGCGACGTTGTCGAACACCGACATCGAGCCGAACAGGGCGCCGTCCTGGAACAGCACGCCGATCCGCTGGCGCAGCGCCAGCAGCTTGGGCATCGTCAGCTGCGGCACGTGTTCGCCGTGCACGACGACGTCGCCCGAGTCGGGGAACATCAGCCCGATCAGGTGCTTGATCAGCACGCTCTTGCCCGTCCCCGAGGGGCCGAGCACGACCGTGATCGTGTCATCCGGGATCGCCAGCGTGAGGCCGTTGAGCACGGGGACTCCGCCCAGGCGCTTGTGCACGTCGGTGCAGCGGATCGACCAGTCGCCCACGTCCGGATCGCCGCTCAGGTCGAGCCCGGTCGAGTGGTACTGGTAGTCGTTGTACTGCTCTTCGCTGCTCATCATTTTCCACCGTAGACGACGTGCGGGAACTGCCCGGTGAAGCCGTTGAACGTGAACGGCCCCTGCTGGTTGCACCCCGGCGCCGGGATCGCGTTTGGCGTTTCCGGCGCGTTGGCGACCTTGGCCCCGATCAGTTCGTTGATCAGTTCCTGGGAGATCGACGCGCTCGGCGGGCCGCTGATCGACGGGGTGGCGTTCGAGCACTGGCTGTTGCTGAACACCTGCAGGCCGCCGCTGGCGATCGAGCTGAACGCGCCGGGCTTGAAGTACGGGTTGGCGCGATCGCTGCCGGGGCGCTGCGAGTAGACCGTGAGGCTCTCCGGCGTGAGCGTGTTCATCGCCGTCAGGTAGTGCTGCGCGGGGCCGCCCGGCGTGTTCGTGTTTTTGCCGTGCGACTGCGTGACCGCCGTGAAGTTGGCGAAGAACGCCTGCACCTCTGGGATGTATTGGGAGAGGTACTGCAGGAGCGGATCGAAGTTGTGCAGCACGGGACGGAAGTTTTCGAGCTGCGTCGTCGTCAGCCCGAGCGCCTTGCTCGTCAACGGCAGCCCCTTCTTGGCCGCCTTCGTCAGCGGGCCGAGCGAGGTGAGGAAGTTGTTGAACTGCGGCGCAAACGGCTTGGCCGCGCCCAGCAGCGGCGCGAGCTTCTTCTCGACGACGCGGAATTCGTCGAGGAACGGGCCCGCGTCGTTGGCGAAGCGGTCGAGTTCCTTCAGCGCAGTGCGCGAGTGGCGCTGGAAGGACGGCAGCGCGCGGAAGGCCGCGGCGAACGCCTGGCTGCTTTCCGAGAGCGCGTGGAAGGTGTGCTCGCCGTTGACGATCAGCCCTTGCAGCTGATGGTCGCGGCTGGCCAGCGCGTCGAACACCACGCCCGTGTTCTTGATCAGCGCCCGCACGGCCCCCTCTTGGGAGTCGAGCACGCCCACCAGCGTGTTGGCGTGTTCCACGAACGGGTGCAACGAGGAGAACGCGGCATTGATCTGTTCGCCGCGCCCGTTGATCCCTTCGGCGACCGACTGCTGCCAGATCTGGAAGTCGCGTCGCGTCTTCGGATCGAACGCCGAGAGGATCCCGTCGAGCGTGACCGACGGTTCGACCTGTGCGTAGGGGAGTTCGCCGTTGTCCTTCAGGAACGGACCGCTGTGGCCGCCGTTCTGCGGGATCAGCTGCACGTAGGTCTCGCCGAGCAGCGTCTTCTGGCGCAGGATCGCGTGCATGTTCGCGCGGACCGGCGCGTACTTCTTGTTGATTTCCAGTTCGGCCTTCGTACGTCCGACCTTGCTCGAGTTCAGCGCGACCACGCGTCCCACGTTGACACCGCTGACGCGCACTTCGGACTGTTCGGCGAGCGCCAGCGAGGCCGGGAAGGAGACCGTCATGCGATAGCCCTTCGGCTTCAGCGGGAGCGGGCCGCCGAAGGACTCCCACAGGAACAGCAGCAGCCCGAAGCAGCTCAGCACGAAGAGGATGATCACGATCATGTTGCCCAGGGTCGGCGCGCGCTTCTGCATCTAGCGAGCACCCCCCTTCGCACGGCCCGCGGACTTCGCCCGGTGCCCGTTGTTCGTCTTGGCCGCCGCTTTCGGTGAAGCCACGTTCGAGCCGAACGCCGGCGTGAGGCCGTTCAGCAGTTTCGAGCCCGGCGCCTTGGGCTTCTTCAAGCTGTGAGCGGCGCTCCCGGTCGCGCCTTTGACGAGACCCTGGCTGATGCAGGTCTGCGCGTTGGGCGGCTGCAGCAGTCCGATCAAGAGCTTCACGTTCGGGTTGACTTCGGCGACGTGTTCGAGCAGCGGTGCCACTTCGCAGTTGAAGTAGACCAGCGTGCGGCCGAGCACGCCGTTGGCGTCGCTCGAGCTGACCACGCTGTTGAGGTTGTGGTTGGCCCAGTCGAGGAAGAACAGGAAGCCGCCCTGGCTCTTGCCCGGGTTGTTGGCGAGCTCGTTGAAGAATTCGTTGAACACGCCGAAGCTCGTCGCGAGCTTCGGGAACGCTTCCGCGAGCTCTTTGGTGTCGGGCGCGATCAGGTTGACCGTCGGCAGGATTTCGCGCGCGAACGGACGGATCTGGTTCTTGATGATCGGCGTCGTCGCCGCCGTGAGCTTCTGCGTCGCCTCGTTCGCCGGCCCGAGCGCCTGCGCGAACGGCTTCAGCTCGTGCAGCGTCGGCCCGAGCACGTGCGCCGCTGTCGCGAGCTTGCCCAGCCCGCTGCGCGCCTTCCTCAGCGCGCCGGGCAGCAGGCGCAGCGTGCTCTGCACGTTCTGATCCTCTTTGGCGAACGTCGCGAACACCGCATTGGAGGCGTCGACCAGCTCGGCGAGCTGCTTGTCCTTGCCGCCGAGCGCTTCCATCAGCAGACGGAAGTTGTGGATCGAGCGCGAGATGTTTTCGTGACGTGCCGTCAGTTCCTTGGCGATTTCCCGGACCTCGCGCGTGAGCGGGTAGAAGCGCTTGAGCGTCGCCGAGAAGGCCTTGCCGTTGTGCTTGAAGCCTTCGCCCGCGCCCGCCAGCAGCTCCTGCAGATAGGCACGCGTTTCGGCATCCAGCGAGGAGAGGAATTCGTCGAAGTTGATGTTCGGCGCGGTCTGCGACAGCGGCAGCGTCGAGCCGCTCGGGAGCTTGCCCGCCGAGGAGGTTCCGGGGTTGACCTCGACCGTCATGTCCTGCAGCTGCGTCTTCGGGCGCAGCAGCAGCGTCGCGTTGCGGTACAGGCGCGCGTATTTCGGCGTGACTCTCATCGTGATCGTGGCCACGCCGTTGTGCAGGTCGACGCTGCCCACTTCGCCGATCTTCGCGCCGGCGATCGTCACGGCCTGGCCCTGGCCGGGCGTGACCGCCTGGGCCGTCTGGATGTCGGCCTTCAGCGTGTAGTAGTCGCGGCCGAGCACCGGCACCCAGCCCGGGAGCTTGAGGTTCTCGTGGGCGAGGATGTAGCCGCCGACGGCCGCCGCGATCACGACCATCGTGACGACCGCGATGAACGCCGTGCGGTAGCGCTCGATCTGGTCGCGGACGCTGAGCCCGCCTTCGTGTTTGTGTCCTGGTGTCGGTGTCGGCTCAGTCGCAGCCATCATCCACTTCCATCTGCCGGGCCCTGCGAGAGCGGGCCGTTGAATTCAGGCAGCGCCTGCGTGTAGCACGGCACGAGCGGCTTGTAGGCGGGCTCTGTCTTCGGGAACGCCGGGCGGGTGCCTTCGGGCGCAAGCGTGGCATGCGCGACGAGCTTCAGGCCGTTGATGTTCTTGCCCTCGACGGTCGAAGGTGCCGACTTGATCGTCGGGCCGCCGCCGCCGAGCAGGAACTTCGTCAGCGTGCCGTTGCCGTCGAAGGTCTGGCCGATCCCGGTGACGCCCGTCAGCCCGTACCAGAACTCCTTGTAGGCCTCCACGCCCGAAGTCGAGGTCCCGTCCTGCAGGCGCGTGTTGCCGGCCGGGATGATCACTTTCGTCAGGCACTTGTTGAACTTTTCGGTCTGCACCTGGAAGGTCGTCTGTTCGGCGGTGAGCTGCGCCAGCGGCGGGGTCGCCGCGAGCAGCCCCTTGGCGACGCCGCCGAGCTCGGTCGGCGCGAGCGACGCTTCGACCTGTTCGATCCAGGGCAGCAGCGCGGTGACCGTCTTCGGCGTGCTTTTGACGCCCGGAAGGATGTCGAGCGCAAACGTTCGTGCCGGTGGGAACGCGGCGTTCAGTTCGCGCAGCCCGGCGGTGATCTTGCGCAGCGAGCTCGGCAACACTGCGACGGCGCTGCGCAGGCTGCTCGACTGCGCGGCGAACGAGTGGAAGAAGCTGTTGAAGTTGCCGATCAGTTCGCCGAGCTGCTGCTCGTGCACGTTCAGCGCGGCCGTGACTTTGCCGACGCTCTGCACGAGCTTTGAGAGATCGTGCGTTTCGGTGCCGGCGGTCGCCTGGCTGACGATCGCGCCGCCACGCTCGGCCGAGGGCGCGATGCGATAGGTCTTGTTGAGCGCTTCGGCGGCGTTGATCCCGCGCACTTCGCGGTCCTGTTCGGCGTTGTCCGCCGCCGAGGGCTTGCGCGTCAGCCCGTCGCCGTAGCCGATCAGGAAGTCCTGCAGGTTCTGGCGGGTGTCGGTGTTCAGCGCATCGAGCACCTGGTCGATCTGCACGGGGTCCGAGGACTGCGTGCTCGGCAACGTCGAGCCCGAGGACAGCGTCTTCGCCGAGGGGCTGCCCGGCTGCAGTTCGACGAACCAGTTGCCTTCGAGGAAGATGCGCGGGCGGATCTTCACGGTCGCGTCGGAGTGGATCGGCAGCCCGTGTTCTTCGATTTCCATGCTCACGAGCGCGGTCGAGCCCTGGCGCTTGACGCCGGTGACCTTGCCCACGTTGACGCCCGCGATGCGCACCGGCGACTTGCCTTTGATGTTCAGGGCGCTCGCGAACTGCGCGTTCAGACGGTAGCCGTGTTTGAACGGCAGGTGCTTGGTGAAGCCGAAGTAGATCGCGATCGCGATGATCACGAGGAACACGATCGCGAAGCGAATCGGGCTCGTGCGGTTGAGCTCGACGACCGGTATTTCGTCGTGGCGGCGCCAGAAGCGAAGGCGGCTCATTTCTTCTTGCCCTTCTTCGTCGTCTTCTTGGTCGTTTTCTTGGTCGTCTTCGGCGCGGTCGAGATGCCGAGATCCTTGAGCGTCGAGGCCGGGTACTTTTCACCGAACGCGTCCTGTTCGCGGCTCGTGAATTCGCGGTTCGTGAACACGTTGGCGGGCGCGTTGTTGCCGGCGACGAGCTTGCCGATTTCGTACTTCTCGTTGGCCGCTTCGCACAGCTTCGGCTGGCCCGGGCCGCCAACGTTCGGGTAGGGGTTGAGGTGCAGGTGGTTGTTGTCGACGATCGTCGTCGAGCCGAGGGCGGCTTTTTCGACGGACGGGCCGTTGGCGGGCACGGCCGAGGGGAAGCCCTCGTTGTTCGGGCCGGCCGGCGCGAGCTTCGCGGCGGCGCGGTTGACCGTGCCGACGCCGACGTTCTCCGACTCGAGGCTCGCGAGGTTGCGGAAGGTCAGCGTGATGTAGTTGCAGTACGCCTGCACCGGGGCGAGGCCCGCCAGCAGCGGGTTGCCGTACTGAAGCGTCTGCGTGAAGTCTTCGAGACCGGCAGTGACGATCGGGTCTTCGGCGAACTTCTGGAAGGCAACGGCCGATTCGGAGAGCGCGTCGTTCAGCTTGGTCGCTTCGCTCAGGTTGACCGCCCCCACGGCGAACGCGTGCCCGAGTTGCGGCGCGACCGTCGTCAGGTCTTTCGCGCTCGGGCGCAGCAGGCGCATGAACTCGGTGCTCTTTTCGGTGAAGGCCGCCTCGTGCGGCAGCGAGTAGATCGCCTGTTCGAGCGTCGCCGGCCCTTCCTCGGTCGCTTCTTCGAGCGACTTCGCGACGCTTGCGAAGGCCGTGAAGAACGTGTCCTGCTCGCTGAAGAAATCGGCCTGCTGCTGAGCGACGGGCGCCACCTGTTCGGAGACGCGCTCGAGCGCCGGGAAGAAGTTGCGCAGGTCGGTCTGCGGCGAGGCGAGGTTACGCAGCACCGGGATCGCCTTCGCCACGAGCGGGCGCAGCGTGTGGATCGTTTCGTTCAGCCCCAGCCCGCGCCCCGCGAGCCCGTCGCCGAAGTTGTTCGTGTTGATCTGGATCGCCGTGCGCGTCTTTTCGTCGAACATGTTGAACAGCTGGTCGATGTCGACCGGTTCCTTGGTCTGGCTCACCGGGATCTCGTGCCCGGCCTTGATCGTCTTCGACGAGTTGCCCTTTTCCAGTTCGAGGTACTTCAGTCCGATTGCCGAGACCGACAGCACGATCGCTTTTGTGTCCGCCGGCAGCGGTTCGAACTTCTTTTCCAGCTTCAGTTCGGCGATCGCCGTGACGCGTCCGGTGTTGGGGTCGAGGTGCGGCTTGAGCGAGCCGACGATGCCGACGCGCGTGCCGGCGATGCGCACCTGGTTGGCCGGCTGCAGGCCCGAGCCCTCGGGCAGCGCGACCTTGATGTTGTACGTCGGCACGAACGGCAGGCCGTTGTTGGCGTTGTAGGAGAGGAACACGGCCACCACGACGATCAGCGTCGTGACCGCCCCGATCAGCAGCGGGCTGCCCGCCAGCGATGTGTTGCGGCGGCGATTCATGGTGTCTGCGTGGGGTCGCAGGACAGCAGTTCGTTGTCGGTGAACGGCGAGGAGCCGTCCGCGGCGGGCTGCGTCGCGCCACCCGGGCAGCGCCGCAGCTGGCCGGTCTTCAGCGGCGCCAGCGCCGTTCCGGCGCTCGCCGGCACGAGGTTGTTCGCTGCACCACCCGGCGCGAAGTCAGGGAACACGGGGTTCAGCCGCGCGTAGTGGCCGTCGGCGTCGTAGTAAGCGCTCGCCTGCCCGAACTCGCGCAGCGTGCCCACGAGCTCGGTCGAGTAGGGCCCGAAGAATGCTGTGATCGGCACCGATTCCTGCAGCGACTGCACGGTCACCGGGGTGCTCGACGTCAGCTGTTTGACCAGCCCCGGCACCGCGTTGGCGAAGTCGGTCAGGTCGTTGTTCGGCCCTGGGCGGCTGAACGCCTGCGCGAAGTTCTGCACGACCGGCGTCGCCGTCGTCAACAGCGGTTTCAGGCTCGTGAACAGCGTCGTCAGCGGCTTGACCGTCGGCTTGGAGGCGTCGACCAGCTTTTTCAGGGCGCTGAACGTCGAGGGCAGTTCGGCGAACGTGCGGCTGCCCTGGCGGAAGGTGACCGGCAGCTCTTTGACCCCCTGCGCGAGGTTCTGCTGCTCGGCGCCGATCGCGGTGAACGTCGTGTTCGCGTTTTCGACGAGGCTCGAGAGCTGATCCTTGCGCGCGCCGATCGTCGTCACCGCCTTCGCCGTTTCGACGAGGAAGCTCGTGAACGTCGATTGATCGCGCACCAGCTCGGCGAAGAGGTGATCGGTCGCGTTGATCGAGGGGGCGAAGTATTCGGTCGCCCCGCCGAGCGACTTGCCCTGCCCGACGTACTGTTCGGCCGTTCCCTGGATGAACTGCTGCAGGCCCTTGCGCGTCGCCGGGTTGAACGTGTTGAAGAGCTGATCGAGGTCGGTCACGTCCTTTGTCGCGCTCGCCGGCAGCGTCGTGCCGGAGCTGAGCGCCGGCGCGTTGTTCGGGCCGAGGCTCAAGGCCACGTAGCGGTTGGCGACGCTCGACAGCGAGGGCACCCTGACCTGCGCCGTGGTGCCCGCGTGCAGCGGCGTCAGCGAGGAGTCGACGTGGATCGTCACGAGCGCTTTGAAGTCGTGCGTCAGATCGATGCTGGTGACGGTGCCGACCGGAACGCCGCCGACCTGGACCTGATCGCCGCGGACGAGCTGGAAGCCTTCCTTCATTTCGAGCTTGTACGTGTCACCACCACCGCCGGCGAAGACGACGTAGGCGACGACGAGCACGACGATGGCGAGCGCACCGACGGCCAGCGGCCGGCCATAACGCCCGCGCGACGAGCGCGCCCTGCGCGGCGGCAGCGGGTCCCGCGGCGGCGGGACGGCCGGTGGCGGGCTCGGCGGAGTCGTCGTGGCCATCGCCTATTTGCCCCCACCCTGCGCGCTGGCCGGGTGCACCGGGATCGCAGCGGCCGACGGGCCGTTGGCGACCGTCGGGTCGGGGATTTCGCCGAGCCGCGCGATCAGCTTGATCCACTGCCCGGGCGTGATCGAGGAGCTCAGCGAGCCCGCCAGGCTCGCCTGTGCGAAGGGCCTGAAGCCGACATGGATGTGGTTGTAGTGATCGGCTTTGGCCAGCGTGTTGTCCGTGCCCGGATAGCTCATCAGGCTGATGATCTGGTGCGGCTTCATCGAGCCCTGCAGCGTCAGCAGCTTGCGGATCGTGGTGTCCGTGATCGAGCCGGGGCCCTGGTGGCCGACGATCGGGATGCCGTTGATCTCCGAGATGTCGACCGCATCGCCTGTCGAGTGCTCGGAGACGTTGCCTTCGGCGGTCAGCTCGGAGTGGCCGCACTTCAGCGCCGAGACGGTCGGCTTCAGCCCCGAGACGGCGAGGAACTCGAGCGTCGCCAGCACACGGCGATCGATCTGTCCCGTCTGGATGTCCTGACGCCCGCACGGATAGAGGTCGATGTCCTGATTTGTGAGCACCTGCTGCTCGAGCTGTTCCTTGGACTCGAGCAGCACCTGTCCGGCGCTCGGCCCGCTCGTCGAGAACGGGGTCTGGCCCTTGGCCCTGAAGATCGAGCTGTTCTCGAGCTGCACCCAGCCGTCGAGGATCGGCTTGGGGTCGATCAGTGGCGCGCCCACGCCGGCCGGGCGGATCTGGAAGAACATGTGCGCTTCGGTGCCTTCGCCGGCAGCCGCGCCGTCGCCGACGTGCCCGAGCACCGTCCCGGCGATCACGCGCACGCCCTCGTGCAGTTCGCGCAGGTAGACGTCGTTAGGTCCTTCGCGGAACTCGCGCGGCGTCGCTTCGCCCGGGGTCGCCGAGGGCGACGATGCGCTTGCCCCGGCCGAGCCCGCGGCGGTCCCGGCTTCGGGTGCGGTCCCATCTGTCGCCGGCGCGCCGGCGGACGCGGACGGCGCCGGCGTGGACGGCGCCGGCTGCGTGCTCGTCTGAGCCGATCCGGGCGCGGCGCTTTCGAGCCCGTTCGGCGTACCAAGCGAGAGCGCGGAGAGGCCGGCGCCTTCGCCTGCAGGAGGACTCGCTTCGGCGTGCGTGCCGGCGCTCGCCGGCGCGGTCGGCTTCGGTTCGTCGGGGCCTTCGGCCTGCTGCGCCGCCTTGTCGGTAGCGCCTGCGCCTTCGTGCGGCTTGAGCACCGGGTAGAGCTCGGCGACGCTGCCGAGCTTGGCGTAGGTGTAGGTGTTGCCGTAGGCGTCGCGCAGGGAGATGAAGTGGCCGAGCTCGGGCGATTCGCCGATCTGCACGACCTGGCCGTCCTGCACGGCGATCACCGGAGCGCCCGCTTCGCTGTAGATCGTCGTGCCGGCGATTTCGCCACCCTTGGCGCTCGGCGCGGCGAGGAAGCCGTCGCTGAAGTGCGAGCGCGCGTGCACGGGGAAGCGCGCCTCGGTCAGGCCCGTGATCGCCCCGAGCAGCTCGTCCGGCGTGCCGCCGAGCAGCTTCGCGCGCAGCATCACCGATTCGACATACGCCTGCGAGTGGTTGTAGGAGAAGACCGCGCCACGCACGTCGGTGGCCGCCCCGGCGGCGCGCAGGTAGCGGGCGGCGGCGAAGATCGCGTCGGCTGGGTTGTACGGATCCTTGAAGCCGTCGCCGTTGGCGTCGACGCCGTAGCTTTCCCACGAGGAGGGCAGGAACTGCATCCAGCCCTCCGCGCCGGCGCTCGAAACGCTGAGGTCACGCCCGTAGTCGGTCTCGACCTCGTTGATCGCGGCGAGCACCTGCCACGGTACGCCGTAGGCCGTGCCGGCCGCCTGGAAGATCGGCAGCAGGAACGGCGGGATGCGAAAGCTTTCGATGAAGAAGCCCGGCACGCCGGCGATCGAGCTGGAGAGCGACAGTGGCAGCGCGGGCGTGAGCGCCGAGGGCTTGGGCGCGCGCTTGCCGCGCTTGGGCTTCGCCGGCGAGCCGCCCGTCTTCCCCTTGGAGGGCCCCGGCGAGCCGTGACCCTGTTTGCCCGAGCCGGAGCCTTCGCCTGCGGCGGAGTTGCCCGACGGCGTGCTCCCCTGCGCATGCTGGGCGCTGACCTGCGGAGTCGTTGCGGGCGGCGTGGCGGTCGTCGTCGGCGTCGAGGCGGCCGGCGGTTCGGCCGTGGTGCCGGTGCTCGGCGGCGGCGTCGCGGGCGTCGTTTCGGGCGCCGGCGGCGTCGTCGTTTCCGTCGGCGTGCTCTTTTCGGTCGTCGTCGCGCCCCCCGGCTGCCACGGTTCTTCGGCCGCGAGCGAGCTGGCCGGGGCGATTGCGAAGAGCAGTGCGACTGCGGCGGCGAGCGGAAGCTTGGACGGACGGATCATCGTGGCTGCCTCAGTTGCCGAGCAGGTAGTTGAGGAGCATTCCGTCGGCGCCAGAGCCTTCGGCCGACGGCGTGTAGTAGGTCGTGCCCGCGCTCGCGCCGCCGACCGGCTTGGCGACCGGCGTCGCTTCGGTGCCGCTCGACTTGCCCGCCGCGCCCGGGGCGACTTCGGTCGCGCCGGGGTATTTGGCGAGCGCCTGCGCCGGCGTGGCGCCGCCCAGCACCGCCAGCGTGCGCGCCATCGTCACGCTCGTGCCGGGGTTGCGTGCAGCCGCGCGCGCGGTCGAGGCGCTCGTCGGCGATCCGGGAGAGCCTGTGTTGAACAATTTCCCACTCGAGCACTGCGAGGCAGTGATGACCACGTACGTGAGGCAGCCCGTGCCGACGACTTCCGAGCGCAGGAAGTGGCCGAGCGCGTCGTATCCGTTCGTCGTGCCGGTGCCGAGGAAGATGAAGTCGAGCAGGCGCTCCAGGCCGCCCGTGTCGCGCAGGCTCGTGAGCAGTTCCGAAGCGTTGAAGGCGAACGGCTTGGCTTCCTTGCCGAGCGCGCCCAGGCGCGCGAGCAGCGGCTGGACGGCCGTCAGCGCGGGGCCCGAACACCTTCGCGGTCTGGCCGAAGTTCTTGAAGAACTTGATCGAGCTGCTGGAGAACGCGGGCAGGCTCGTGAAGGCCTTGTCTAGGCCCGGCGCCGCCACTTTCAGGTCGGTGAAGACGGGCGTCGTCTGGTCGGCGAAGCGACCGAGCCGTTCCATCGCCGGCTCGAATTCTTTGAGGAACTTCGGGAACAGCTGCAGGTCGCGCGCGAGCGCGCCACGGTGGCGGGCACTCGCCTGCGCGACCGTGTTGCTCTGCTGGATGAAGTCGGCGACCCTGTTGCGCACGGCCGCGAACGGCTGCAGCGCCGTGTCGGAATCGACGGCGAGCTTGGCGAGCACCTTGTTCTCGCCCGCCAGGATCGCGAGCACCTTGTCGAGTTCCTGCAGCGCGGGGTTGGCGCGCTGGATCACTTCGTGCAGGTCGCTGCCACGCCCGGCGAGCCCCGCGCCGAGCTCGTTGAGGATGATCGTGAAGCGCTGGCGCTCGGGCAGGCGCGAGATGTCGCCGAGCAGGTCGACGTCGACCGGGGAGTGCGTGTTCTGCACGGGCAGCAGGTACTGGCCGGCGCCTTCGTGGCCCTTGCCGATCTTCTTCAGCGGGGGCGGCAGCGGCGTGCCGGCCACGCGCGGCTGCGTCGGCAGGCAGTCGACGAACTTCTCGCCGATCAGCGCCTGCGGGCGGATCGTGCAGCTGGCGTCCGCGCGGAAGTCCTTGAAGCCCGCGTCGGTGATGTTCAGGACGACCGCCGCCTTCGCCTGCGGCGTCGGCGTCACCGAGCCCACCGTGCCGACCTTGACGCCGCCGATCTTGACGTTCTCGCCGGGGATGATGTTGCCGGCGTCGTCGAAGATCGCGCGCACCGTGTAGCTGCCGTTCGAGCCGCCCGCGGAGGTGGCCAGCAGCACGACCGCGGCGAGCGCGGCCACGGCGAGGAGTACCGCGACCGCGGCAGCGCCTCTCCTCCACCCGACGGTCTGCGTCCTCAACCCTTTCCTTCCTTGAAGTTCATACAACGAGCCGGGCGGCTCCACCGATTGCGATGAAGCCGCCCGTCTCACCTCACTACCGGCGATTCTACGCCCCCATCGGGGTCGCGCTCGCCGCCGTCTCCGTCTACTTCGGGGCACGGCGATTTGTAGGTCACCGTCGTCGTTTCCGCCGGGATGCCGAATTCACGTTCGCCGCCGTAGGAGCCGCCGAAGATCAGTTCGGACTTGAGCGGGAAGCCGCCCTTCGGGCACTTCTTGGGGAGCGTGCCGTAGGAGATCAGCTTCTTGCCCTTCTTGATCGCCGCGCCGACCTTGATGTTGATGTTCTTGGTCGAGGCGAGCGGTGCGCCCGGGACCGTGGCGATAGCCGGCACGGTCGTCTTCAACTCAAGTCCGTAGCGCTTCCTTGTTGTAGGAGACGTACGTGCCGGAGGAGACGAATTCCAGCGACACCGGGCTCGACCCGTTGACGTAGAACAGCAGCCCGTTGCCGTCGAAGAACGCCTGCAGCGTCGCCGTCTCAGGCACACGTTCGGTGCCGAAGGTCACTTCGCCGAGCGCGTTGCCGACGGGGCTCGCCACGGAGTTCTTCGAGCAGCCCGTGGGACCGGTGTTCTTCAGGACCGATTCCGAGCAGGTCGCGAAGCCGGCCTTGTTGATCTTCGCGCCGGCAGGCAGGTAGAAGTTGACCGCGGCCAGCGGCGGGATGCCGCCCTCGGGCTTCTGCGGCGTTGCGCCGTAGCCGGAGCCCGTGATCACGTAGTTGGCTTCGAGCGCTGCACCGAGGCCACCCTTCTTCGCAAGGATGTTGCCGGTGTGCGGGTAGGTTCCGCCGCCCGGCTTGGGGATCGGCACGGCCTTCGCTTTGAAAGTCGCGGTTGGTGCGGCCGAAGCCACAGCCGGAAGGCCAAGGACGGCAAACGAGCCGAGCAAGGCCAGACAGGTGGATGCTCTGCGCATCAGTTTTTCTCTCCTCTGTTGATGGACAGGTCCGCCTCGATCCGGGTAGCTCCGGAACCATGCCGGTCCGGCGATATCGAGATCTCCGGCAAAACACCGGAGAACAGTGGCGACTCTTCAGACAACATTATCCATCGCCACGGGCGGCTGCAAGCTGGAAGCGGTCTTTGATCCAGCGTTTGCAGGCAATCATGCAAGGTGTGCCCGTTCTGAGCGTTGCCAATCGCCGGCAACGACTCGAACACCTCTAGATCCGTAAACTCTAAGGCTTTACTAGAGCCTTATTCTCAGCCTGCGGAGAGCTCCAGCTCGTCGTCCTCGAAGCTCACGTCGACCGGCTCGAGGATCACCCGTCGGGGGCCCTCCTCGACGTGCCCTGCCGAGCAGCGCCGACAGGCCGACGCCGCGTGCCAGCTCGACGCAGGCGATCGCTGTGACCGGGGCCGCAGTAGAGCGCGAAGCCGGAGCCCATGTTGAACGTCGAGTAGGCCGCGTGCGGCTCCAGCCCGGACTGCTCGACGAGGAACTCGAGCACGGCCGGCACCGGCGGCAGCTGCTCGATCCGGTAGGTCAGCGCCCGCGGCGGGCGCATCAGCTTGAGCAGGCCGTGTCCGGTGATGTGGCTGAGATAGCTGATCGGCAGCTCGAGCCTCGAGCGCAGCGGCGATCGAGCGGTGCGTACATCAGCGAAGGCGCGAGCAGCGCCTCGCCGAAGCTCGTCCCGTCGGGCAAGGCCGTCGCGTATCCATCCGGCAGCCGCTCGGCGATCAGCCGCGCCAGCGAGGCGCCGTTGGCGTGCAGGCCGCTGGAGGCCACGAGCACGATCTCATCGCCCGGCGCAAGCTGCTCACCGAGGATCGGCGCGCGACCCGCGGGCAGCGCTCCGACGGCGGCACCGGCGAGCTCGATGTCGCGCGCGTCGAGCAGACCGGGTAGCGACGGCGACTCGCCCCCGCCCCACGCGCAGCCGGCATCGGCGCAGGCTCGGCGCCAACCCTCGAGCAGCGCCTCGGAGCGCGCCGAGTCCGCGTACCACTCCGACGCGCCCGTGGCGAAGTAGGCGTTGACGACCAGCGGCAGCGCGCCGACGCAGCAGAGGTCGTTGACGATCGCCGCAACCGTGTCGTAGGCGACGTCGGCGAAGCGGTTGATCCCGTGGCGTTCGAGCACCTGGCGCGCGACGATCGACTTCGTGCCGAGGCCCTCGACGACGAACGCGAACGAGCGCCCGTCCAGCTCGAACACGAAAGCCGGCTCGCCCCTGGAGGCGTCGAGCGCATGCGCGCCGTGGGCCTGGAGCAGCGGCGAGGTCGACAGCGCCTTGGCCATCGCCATGCGCTTGCCCGCGTCGAGCGCGTCGTAGTCCACGCCGGCCTCGCGGTAGCTCGCCGTGCCGTGCTCGTCGCTCATGGCGTGAGCCTATGTCGTGGCGTGGCGCCGTGCTGGCGCGCCGGCACGCGCGCGCGCCGTGGCAGCGCTCTACGCGCACGAGCGCCCGGTGCAACCTGCGCAAGCGCGCCGGAGCGAGCTGCGCGGCGATGTTGTGCAGCTCGAACGGGTCGCGCCGCAGGTCGTAGTACTCGCGTTCGCCGGTGACGTACTCCACGTACAGGCTGTGCGGCATCCTGATCGCCTCATAGCTCGGCGGGTTGCCAGAGCCGCGTACCGGCAGGTCCGGATCTCTGGAGTCGTGCACGCGCCCATGGTGCTCGATCAGAACCTCTTCGGGCCATCCAGGCACACGCTTGCCGTGCATCAGCGCGAGCAGGCTGTGCCCGTCGACGCTCGGCGGGATCGGCGCACCGGCCAGTTCCTCGAAGCTCGGGCAGAGGTCGATGTTCTCGGCCATCGCGCTGACCGTGCGACCGGCCGGCACGCCTGGGCCGGTGACCACGAGCGGGACTTTGATGTCCGTGTCGAACGCCGTCAGCTTGCCCGGCCGCAGGCGGTGCTCGCCCATGTGCAGGCCGTTGTCGGAGCTGAACACGATGTAGGTGTCACGAGCGAGGCCCTTCGCGACAAGCTCCTGCTCGATCGCGCCGATCATCCGGTCGACCGCTTGAACCGCCTCGGCGCGCATGCGGAACTTGGCGTCGATCTGCGCGATCTGCGCGCGGCCGAGCGGTTCGAAGCGGCTCAGCCAGGCCGGCTCGTCCGAGCCGACCGTGTTGAAGGCCGGTGTGCGCGGAGCGCGCGCGCCGGGGAACTCGCCGTAGTCGCGCCGGGCCGGCGTGTAGGGCGAATGGGGCGCGAACGTCGCCAGCTCGAGCATGAACGGCCGTCGGCGGGCGGCCGAGCGCGCGATGAACGCCATGCCCTTTCGTGCGATCACGTCGGTCAGGTAGTCGCGTGGGCGATAGCCGTACGCGCGTACGTGCCCGTCGCTGTTCATGTGGTAGCCGTACTCGGGATAGCCGTCGCCGGCGACGTCCCACTCGCTCCAGCCGGGCGGGACCGGTGCGCCGCCCTGCGCGGCGACGGCCGGGCTCGCGCCGTCGCCCGCCGTCGCGCCCAGCCCCAAGCCCGCGACGGCGCCGTTCGGCTTGTACCCGTTCAGGTACTTGCCCATCAGCGCCGTGCTGTAGCCCTCGCGCTGCATCGCGATGGCGAACGTTTCCTGCTCCTCGCCGCGTTCGCGAAAGACGCTGTAGCCGCCTTCCGGGGGGCTGTTGTCGAACACGCGCGTGTCGTGTGGATAGCGACCGGTCAGGATCGACGCGCGCGAGGGGCAGCAGAGCGAGTCGGTCACGAAGTAGTTGCTGAAGCTCACGCCGCTGCGCTGCATCCGCAGCACGTGCGGCATGTAGCGCACGAGGTTCGTCGCGAGGTCGTCGGTCAGCACGAAGACGATGTTCGGCCGCCTGCCGCCGGCCGACACGCCAGCGGGGCCGGGTGCGGCGGGTGCTTCGTGGCGCACCGTCGACGTGCGCGCGCCTGAGCGCGAGGCTCCGGAGCCGCCCCCGCAGCCTGCGAGCCCGATCGCCATCGCCAGCGCGAGCGGCGGCCCGAGCAGTGCCGCGGACATGCAGAAATGCGCCGCCCGGGCACGCTGCGGGCGACGCGAACGCGGAGTCCGGTGAGCCATCGGCCATCGCATCAGCCGGCACACGCTAACGGGCGCCGCTCCCCCGCACGCCCGTGCAAGCCGTAGCTCGGCAGCCTGCTGACCCGAAGTCGCGCGCCGCGGCGACCCGATATACACCCTTGTCCGGGCCGACGAGAGGAGAGACGATGGACTTCCAGCCGAGCGAGCGCTGCACCGAGTTCAAGGAGCGCTTGACGGCGTTCATGGACGAGCACGTCTACCCGGCCGAAAAGGTCTACGAGCGCGAAGTGCGCGAGTCGGGCAACCCGCATCATCACCCGGCGATCATGGAGGAGCTCAAGCGTCGCGCGCGCGACGCCGGGCTGTGGAACATGTTCCTGCCCGACGAGCACGACGGCGCGGGTCTGTCCAACGCCGACTACGCACCGCTCGCGGAGATCCTCGGGCGCTCGCACATCGCCTCGGAGGCATGCAACTGCTCGGCGCCGGACACGGGCAACATGGAGGTGCTGTACCAGTTCGGCACGCCCGAGCAGAAGGAGCGCTGGCTGCGGCCGCTGCTCGACGGCGAGATCCGCTCGGCCTTCGCGATGACCGAGCCCGACGTGGCGAGCTCCGACGCGACGAACATCGAGCTGCGGATCGAGCGCGACGGCGAGGACTACGTGCTCAACGGGCGCAAGTGGTGGACCTCGAACGCGCTTCACCCCAACTGCCGGATCATGATCGTGATGGGCAAGACCGACCCCGACGGTCCGACGTACAAACAGCAGAGCCAGATCCTCGTGCCGATCGACACGCCCGGCGTGAAGGTCATGCGCAACCTTCCGGTGTTCGGCTACGCCGACCAGGAGGGCCACGCCGAAGTCGACTTCGCCGACGTGCGCGTGCCCGCGTCGAACCTGATCGCCGGCGAGGGCGACGGTTTCATGATCGCCCAGGCGCGGCTCGGCCCGGGACGGATCCACCACTGCATGCGCGCGATCGGTGCCGCCGAGCGCGCGCTCGAGCAGATGTGCAAGCGCGCCGTCTCGCGCGTCACGTTCGGCCAGCCGCTGGCGATGCGCGGCAACGTGCAGGACTGGATCGCCGAGTCGAGAATCGAAATCGAGATGGCCCGGCTGCTGACGCTGAAGGCCGCCTGGCTGATGGACACCGTCGGCAACCGCCACGCGCGGATCGAGATCTCGGCGATCAAGGTCGCCGCGCCGAACGTCGCGCTGAAGGTGCTCGACCGCGCGATCCAGGTGCACGGCGGTGGCGGCGTGTCCGACGACTTCGGCCTCGCTTACGCCTACGCGCACCTGCGCACGCTGCGCCTCGCGGACGGCCCCGACGAGGTGCACAAGCTCTCGATCGCCCGGCGCGAGCTTGCGCCGTACATACCGCGAGACAGCTGAGCCCTACCGCCTTCGCTCCCCCCTCGGCGCGGCTTGCGCCGAGGGCCCTTGCACCGCGTAGCCGAGCCGGCCTTGAGTAGCCGGCCGGAAATCGGGGTATGTCCTTGGCGCCCGCCTGAGCGGGCACCTGCATGTAACCCGAGGGAAGAAGGGGCTGGATCACATGAAGACGCGCCGCGCGACCGTGCTGCTGACGCTGCTGTGCTGCATCACCGTGGCATCCGTCGCGCCCGCTGCGCACGCCGCCGGCAGCCTGGGCGTGGCCAAGTGGGAAGCGGGAACCTGCACCGGCAACGAAGCCCAAGTCAAGGAATGCAAGTACTCGAGCCCGCACAGCGCCTTCTACACGCAGGCCGCCGGCCACCCCCCGTGGGGGCTGACCGGCTTTGAACTGACCACCTCCGGCGAAGCCCCCACCGGCTCGCCGGTCAGGCGCCTGCGCGTCGACGTTCCCCCCGGGCTCGCCGCCGACCCCCAGGCGCTGGCCGTCTGCTCGCGCGCCCAGTTCGATGCGAATACGTGCCCCGCCCCGACAAAAGCCGGTTTCGTCGGATTGAAGGCCTACGTCGAACTTCCACTTGGGCTCTCGAAAGCGCTGAGTCTCGAAGGCGACGTCTACAACCTTCCCCAGGAACCGGGACACCCACTGCTCTTCGGTATCGACGTGAAAGGCATCCCGCCGCTGGTCAAAGACGTGCACCTGCTGCTGGAAGGGCACGTCAGCTACGCCCACGAAGACTCGCTCGCCGCGCGCGGCGTTCCCTCGGGCGACTTCCATGAGTGGTTCGAAATCAACAACGTTCCGTCCGAAGTGGAAGTCGAAGCGCTTGGTATCCCGCTGAGCAAAGCTCCCCTGAAGACGATCGAATCGAAGCTGTTCTTCGACGGCCATGCCGGCAAGGAAGGCAAAGAAGACTTCCTCACGCTGCCGAGCGACTGCGGCGCGCCGCCGGCCTCCTACCTCGAACTGGAAACGTATCCACCGGTCGAAAAGACGAGCCTGCCGACCACGCCGCCGGTCGGTATCGAAGGCTGCGACAAAGTGCCGTTCCAGCCGACGGCGACGGTCTCCCCGGAAACCTCGCAATACGACACCCCGGACGGGACCACGACCGACGTGCGCGTCCCGCAGTTCGAAAAATCGAACCAGATCAACACGGCCGACATCAACGATGCCCACGTGACGCTGCCTGAAGGGCTCACGCTGAACCCGGCCGCCGTGAACGGGCTGCAGGCGTGCACGCAGAGTCAGCTCCACCGCGGCTCCGCGGCACCGGTCGAATGCCCGGCCGCGTCGAAGATCGGCACGGTCAACATCGAAACCGACCTGCCGCCCCACAGCCTCGCGGGAAACGTCTACCTGGGCCAGGAAGACGGCACGTCGGCGATCACCGGCCTGCCTCATCCGTTCCTGGTCTTCATCGATGCCGAGAGCGTCTACGACGTTTCCGTGCGCCTCGAAGGGCAGGCGGTCCCCGACCCGACCACGGGGAGGCTCACGGTGAGCTTCCTCGGCAACCCGCAGTTGCCCTTCAGCGACCTCACGCTGACCCTGAACGGTGGGCCGCGGGCGCCCTTGGCCAACCCGCTCTCATGCGACCCCGCGAGCACGAGCTTCGAGTTCAGCGCATACACCGGCGCGAGCTTCGCCGACTCGACGCCGTTCGCCGTCAGCGGCTGCCCGCCCTCGACGCCGTTCTCGCTCGCGCAGTCCACCGCGACGAGCGCACCGAATGCCGGTGCCTACACCAACTACACGTTCAACCTCGCCCGCGGCGACGGCAATCAGTACCTGGGCAAGCTCTCGACCGTGCTGCCGCCCGGCCTCGTCGGCGCGATCCCGTCGGTCACGCTGTGCGGCGAACCGCAGGCGCAGAGCGGTGCCTGCGGCGCGGGCAGCCAGATCGGCACCGCGACCGCCCAGGTCGGGGCGGGAGCGGAACCGTACGCGTTCACCGGCCCGGTCTACCTCACCGGCCCCTACGCGGGCGCGCCGTACGGGCTGTCGATCCCGATCCATGCCGCGGCCGGACCGTTCGACCTCGGCAACGTCGTCACCCACGCGACGATCGGCGTCGACCCGCACAGCAGTCGCGTGATCGCCACGACGACGGATCTGCCGAGCATCTTCAAGGGAGTGCCGCTGCGCCTGCGCAACATCAGCGTCGTCGTCGACCGCAAAAACTTCCTCTTCAACCCGACCAACTGCGGGCCGCTGTCGACCGACACGGCGCTGACCTCGACACTCGGCGCCACACAGGGACTGTCGAGCCCGTTCGCGGTCGCCAACTGCAGCGCGCTGCCGTTCAAACCGAACTTCTCGGCGGCGACGAGCGCTTCGACGAACCCGACCCATCTCAAAGCCGACGGCGCCGCCTTGCGCGTCAACCTGCTGCAGAACGCGCACGAGGCGAACATCCACTCGGTCGTTGCCGAACTGCCCAAATCGCTCCCCTCGCGGCTGACGACGCTGCAGAAAGCGTGCCCGGCGGCGACCTACGAAGCCAACCCGTTCAGCTGCCCGGCAGGCTCGAAGGTCGGCAGCGCGACGGTCACCACGCCGGTGCTTCCGGCGCCGCTGAAAGGTCCGGCGTACCTCGTCTCGCACGGCGGCGAGGCGTTCCCCGACCTCGACCTGCTGCTCGAAGGCGACGGCGGCGTGCGCGTGATCCTCGAAAGCAAGACCGACATCAAAGGAGGCATCACCAAATCGACGTTCGGCTCGATCCCCGACGTGCCGGTCTCGAGCTTCGTGCTCGAACTGCCCGAAGGTGCCAACTCGGCGCTGACGGCCGTCGGCACGCTGTGCACGCAGACGCTCACGATGCCCACGACGATCGTCGCGCAGAGCGGCGCCGTGATCAAACAGAACACGCCGATCGCCGTCGCCGGTTGCAACGGCCACGGCAAAGGCAAGACGCGGATCAAGATCCTCAGCAAGAAGATCAAGCACAACAAGCTCGTGCTGCGCGTGCAGATCTTCGCGCCCGGCCGCGTGAGCGTGAAGAACCGCGACCTGCACACGAAGTACAGGAAATTCGCGCGGGCCGGCAAGTACACGATCAAGGTGGCGCTGTCGCGCAAAGGCGTCAAAGGCCAGCGCGCGCACAAGCTGAGGTTCAAGGCGCGCGTCGGCTTCCTGCCGAAGTCGAAGGCCGAATCGATCTCGGTCGCGTTCGCGAAGATCGGCTTCCGGCACAAGGCCAAGCGCAAGCACTGACGCGAGGAAGCGGCGATTGACGGCGGGTGCGGTCGCTAGCCTCCCCGCCGGTGGCCAAGCGACGTCCCCTCCTGCTCGCCGTGGCGCTCGCCGCATGCCTGTTCGGCGCCGTCGCCGCATGGGCGCTCGCCGCCGGCCCCGCGCGCGGCGGGACGCCCTCGGCGGGGACGACGCAAGCGGCGTCGGGTACGACGCCTTCCACGACCGCGCCGCCGCGCCCGGCCAAGCCGAAGCCCCCGGCCTATCCCTCGCGCGCGGCGATCGCGGCGGCGGTGCGGTACCTGAACGCCCGCGCCGGGCGCACCTCGCTCGCCGTCGTCGACAGCCGGGGACGGCTGGGCGGCGTGCGGCTGCGCTCGCACTTCCAGAGCGCGAGCGTGGTCAAGGTGATGTTCCTCACGGCCTTCCTGCAGCGGTTGGACGCCGATCACCGCGGCGTCAGCGCGCTCGACCGCTCGCTGCTCTATCCGATGATCCACGAATCCAACAACGATGCCGCCTCGGCCGTGCTCGACCGGGTCGGCCTCGGCGCGATCGCGCGGGTGGCGCGCGAAGCTGGCATGCGGGACTACGCGCCGGGCGTCGGCTGGTGGGCCTTCACGCAGACCTCGGCCGCCGACCAGGCGCGCTTCTTCATCGCGATCGAACGGCTGATCCCGCACCAGTTCTGGCCGTACGCGCGCGGCCTGCTCGCCGGCATCGAGCCGGAGCAGAGCTGGGGCATCCCCGAAGTCGCGCGCCCGCGCTGGCAGGTCTTCTTCAAGACCGGGGCGCTGCCGTCGGAGGGGCTGTTCCACGAGGCGGCGCGCCTGGAGCGTCACGGCGTGACGTTCACGGCCGCCGTCTTCACGACGGGTGACCCGTCGATGGCCTACGGCGAAGAAACGATCCGCGGCGTCGGCGCGCGCCTGCTCGCCGGGACGCCGCCCGGCGGCTGAGCGGCCGGCGGCGCGCGAGCGGGTCGCGGCACCTGCTCGCGTCAACCCTCGCGAAGGTGCACAATGCTCCAGGCAAGACGTCCGGAGAGGAAGCATGTCAGCCGCAGAGACCGCAGCGCGCCCACCGAGCGCCCCGAGGCGCAAGCCGTCGGTGCTGATCGTCGGCGCCGGCTTCGGCGGCATCGCGGCGGCGATCGAGCTGAAGCGCCATGGCTTCGAGGACGTCACGATCCTCGAGCGCGCGCCCGAACTGGGCGGCACGTGGTTCTACAACAGCTACCCGGGCGCGGCGTGCGACGTGCCGAGCCACCTCTATTCGTTCTCCTTCGCGCAACGGCGCGACTGGTCGCGGCTGTGCTCGCCGCAGGAGGAGATCCACGGCTACCTGCGCGACGTGGCACGGACCCACGACGTCGAGCGCCAGATCCGCTTCGGTCATACGGTCACCGCCTGCACGTGGGACGAGCGACGGGCGCTCTGGCAGCTGGACACGGCCGAGGGCGGGCGCTTGCAAGCCGACGCGCTGGTGCTCGCCACGGGACAGCTGCACCAGCCCGCGCACCCGGCGATCGAGGGGATCGAGAGCTTTGCCGGCCACAGCTTCCACTCGGCGCAGTGGGACCATGACTACCCGCTCGCCGGCAAGCGCGTGGCGGTCGTCGGCACGGGCGCCAGCGCCGTGCAGTTCGTGCCCGAGATCGCCACGCAGGTCGCGCGGCTGACGGTCTTCCAGCGCTCGGGCAACTGGTTCCTGCCGCGGCGCAACCGGCGCTACCCGCGACTGGTGCGCGCGGCGATCGAACACGTACCGGGCATCCAGGCCTTCCGGCGCAACTACATGTACCAGTACTGCGAGGCGCTGACCGCGTCGATCCGGCACCCGCGCACGCTCGGGCGCCTGCTGGGGATGCGCTCGGCGGCCTTCATGCGCTGGCAGCTGAAAGACCGCGAGCTGCGCCGCAAGGTGTGGCCCGACTACACCTTCGGCTGCAAGCGCGTGCTGTTCAGCTCGTACTTCCTGCCGGCGCTGCAGCGGGCAAACGTCGAGGTCGTGACCGAGTCGATCGCGCGCGTCGAGCCGAAGGGGATCGTCACGTCGGACGGCGTCCTGCACGAGCTCGACTGCATCGTCTGGGGCACCGGCTTCAAGACCAACGACTTCATGTTCCCGATGCGGATCGCCGGCACCGGCGGGCGCGAGCTGAGCGACGCATGGGCGCACGGAGCGCGCGCACACCTCGGCATGACCGTGCCGGGCTTCCCCAACATGTTCGTGATGTACGGGCCCAACACGAACACCTCGGGCGGATCGATCATCTTCTACCTCGAGGCGCAGGCCGGCTACCTGCGCCAGGCGCTGGCGCAGATGCTCGCGCGCGGCGCCGACGCGGTCGAGGTGCGCGCCGAGGTCGAGGACGCGAGCGACCGCGCGCTGCAGGCGCGCTTCGCGGGCACGGCCTGGACGCAGTGCGACTCGTGGTATCGCGACGAGAGCGGGCGGATCGTGGCCAACTGGCCGGGATACATGCGCGAGTACTTCGAGCAGACGCAGTCGCTCGATCCGGGCGAGTACGAGTTCACGACCAACTGAGAGGGGCATCGATGTACGACTACGTGATCGTCGGCGCCGGCTCGGCCGGCTGCGTGCTGGCCAACCGGCTGAGCGAGGACCCGAGCGTGCGCGTGCTGCTGCTCGAGGCCGGCGGGCGCGATCGCTCGCCGAAGATCAAGATCCCGGCGGCGTTCGCCGAACAGTTCCACACCAAGCTCGACTGGGACTACGCGACCGAGCCCGAGCCGCACGTCGACGGGCGCTCGCTGTACATCCCGCGCGGCAAGAGCCTGGGCGGCTCGAGCTCGATGAACGCGATGCTGTACGTGCGCGGGCGACCGTGGGACTACGACGCATGGGAGGCGCAGGGCGCGCCGGGCTGGGGCTACCGCGACGTACTGCCCTACTTCGTCAAGTCCGAGGACAACGTGCGGGGCGCCTCGGAGTTCCACGGCTCAGGCGGCGAGCTGCGCGTCTCCGAGCAGCGCTCGCCGCGGCCGATGTGCAAGCGCCTGCTGGAGGCGAGCGCGGCGGCGGGGATCCCGCGGGTCGCCGACTACAACGGCCCCGAGCAGGACGGCGCTTCGATGTTCCAGGTGACCCAGCGAAACGGGCAGCGCTTCAGCGCGGCCGACGCCTTCCTGCGCCCGGCGCTGAAGCGGCCGAACCTCGAGCTGCGCACGGGCGCGAGCGTGCTCGGGATCGAGCTGCAGGGCGAGCGCGCCGTCGGCGTGCGCCTGCGCAAGGGCCGGCGCGGCGAGGAGCTCGTGCGCGCCGAGCGCGAGGTGCTGCTCTCGGCGGGGGCGATCAACTCGCCGCAGCTGCTCTTGTTGTCGGGGATCGGACCGGCCGAGGAGCTGCGCGCGGCCGGCGTCGAGCCGCGCCACGAGCTGCGCGGCGTCGGGCGCAACCTGCAGGACCACCCGTTCGTGACGATGCTGTGGGAGGTCGACGACCAGAGCACGCTGTACGGGGCGGACAAGCCCAAGCACCTCGCCGAGTGGCTGCTGCGCCGCTCGGGCAAGCTCTCCTCGACGGTCGCCGAGGTCGTCGCCTTCGTGCGCACGCGCGGCGGCCTGCCGGCGGCCGACATCCAGCTGCACATGGGCGCCGCCTACTACGAAGACCACGGCGCCGAGGAATACGACGGGCATTGCATGGTGATCGCGCCGACGCTCGTCGCGCCGAAGGCGCGCGGGCAGGTGTGGCTGCGCTCGGCAGACCCGGCGGACAAGCCGCGGATCATCACCAACAGCCTGTCCGAGCCCGACGACGTCGAGTCGCTGCTCGCGGGGATGGCGCTGGCGCGCCAGATCGCCGCGCAGCCGCCGCTGGCGCAGACGACGATCGCCGAGCTCAAGCCCGGGCCGGGCGTCGTCGACCGCGCCGAGCTCGAAGCCGACCTGCGCCGGCGGCTGATGCTGATCTACCACCCGGTGGGCACGGCGCGGATGAGCGACACCCATCCCGAAGCGGTCGTCGACTCGCAGCTGCGAGTCCACGGCCTGCGGGGCCTGCGCGTGATCGACGCTTCGATCTTCCCGGTGATCCCGGGCGGCAACACGAACGCGCCGGCGATCATGGTCGCCGAGCGCGGCGCCGACCTGATCCGCGAGCGCGTGGCCGGTCCGGCTGCGCGGCCGATCGCGGCGTGAGCGCGACCGGCTTGAGCATCAACCACCACCGTGAGGGCTCGGGCCCGCCGCTCGTGCTGCTGCACGGCGTCGGTCTGAGCTGGCAGATCAACCGACCCGTGATCGGCATCCTCGCGCGCGACTTCGACGTGATCGCGTGCGACTCGCCCGGCTTCGGCGGCTCGCCGGCGCTGCCGGCGGGGATCGAGCCGACGATCCCGGCGTACGCCGAGCGCTTCGCGCAGTTCTTCGCCGAGCTCGGCATCGAGCGCCCGCACGTAGCGGGCAACTCGATGGGCGGCGCGATCGGACTCGAGCTGGCCAGGCGCGGCGCCGTGGCCTCGGTCAGCGCGATCTCTCCGGCCGGCTTCTGGACAGCCGCAGAACGACGCTTCTGCCAGGCCTCGCTGCAGTCGCTGGCGAGCCTCCCGCACGCGCTGCGCCCGGCCGTGCTCGCCGCTACCGGCACGCGCGCGGGGCGCACGGCGCTGCTCTGGCAGACGTTCGGGAACCCGTCGCGGCTGCCCGCCGAGGAGCCGGCGCGGATCCTGCTGGGCGCATGGGCCTCCCCCGCGCTCGGCCCGGCGCTGGCGGCGTTCGAGCACTACACGTTCGCCGCCGCGGACGAGCTCGACGGGGCGATCCCGGTGACGATCGCCTGGGGAATCCAGGACCGCCTGCTGCCCTATCGCACGCAGGCGCCACGCGCGCGGGCGATGCTGCCGCACGCGCGACACCTCTCGCTCGGCGCCGGGCACGTGCCGTTCTTCGACGATCCGCGCGCCGTAGCCGAGGCGATCCGCACGAGCGCCGTCTGAGCACCCGGCGAGGCCGTCCCCCGTAGCTCCTCATCTTCTCCATCAATAAAATAAATATCTATAGGGATGGGATGGCGGGGCGGCATGGGACGGCGCCCGCGTTCATACTGCGCACGATGGACACCGCACGGGCAAGAGATCTGCTGGCGCGCGAGCGAGCGCGAATCGAGGCTGCGCTGATCGACGCGGGCAAGCCCGAGGGCGACGAAGAAGCGGCCGTGTACGACAGCGGCGACGTCGCGCCGGAGCTGCTCGAGACCGAGATCGACGTAGGCGTGGAGGCATCGCTGCGCGAGGAGCTGGCAGCGATCGAGCGCGCCGAAGGACGGCTCGCCGAAGGCACCTACGGACTCTCGGTGCAGAGCGGCGAGCCGATCCCCGACGCTCGCCTGCAGGCCGTCCCCTGGGCCGAGCGCACGGTCGAGGAGCAGGCCCGCCTCGAGTCCGGCCGCTAGGTGAGCGCAGAGCCCGCGAAGCTGCTGACCGAGCGGGCGAAGAACCTCGCCCTCGTGCTGCTCGCGATGACGCAGTTCGTCGTCGTGATCGACGCCTCGATCGTCAACGTCGCGCTGCCCTCGATCGGGCGCGCGCTGAAGTTCGCCCAGGACGACCTGACGTGGGTCGTCAACGCCTACACGCTCACCTTCGGCGGCTTCCTGCTGCTCGGCGGGCGCCTGGCCGACCTGATGGGGCGGCGGCGGATGTTCATGGTCGGGCTGATCGTGTTCTCGCTGGCCTCGCTCGCCGGCGGCCTGGCCCAATCTGAGCCGTGGCTGATCGCCGCGCGCGCCGTGCAGGGCATGGGCGCCGCGATCGTCTCCCCGGCGGCGCTGTCGATCATCACGACGACCTTCTCCGAAGGCGCCGAGCGCAACCGCGCGCTGGGGGTGTGGGGCGCCGTGGCCGGCGCCGGCGGCGCCGCCGGCGTGCTGCTCGGCGGCATCCTCACGAGCGGGCTGTCGTGGCGCTGGGTGCTGTTCGTGAACGTGCCGATCGGCGTGCTCTGCGCGTTCCTCGCGCCGCGCCTGCTCGTCGAGAGCCACGCCGAGAGCAAGACCCGCCAGTTCGACATCCCCGGCGCCGTGACCGTGACAGCCGGCCTCGCGCTGCTCGTCTACGCGCTCGTCAACGCCGTCAACGCAGGCTGGGGATCGACCGAAACGTTGCTGCTGATCGCCGGCTCCGTAGTGCTGCTGGCTGCGTTCCTCGCGATCGAGCTGCGCTCGCGCGCGCCGCTGATGCCGTTCTCGATCTTCCGCCTGCGCACGCTGCGCGGCGCCGACACGATCGCGCTCTTGATCGGCATGTCGCTGTTCTCGATGTTCTTCTTCATCTCGCTGTACATGCAGCAGGTGCTGCACTACTCGGCACTCAAGGCCGGGCTCTCCTACCTGCCGCTGGCCGTCGCCATCATCCTCTCCGCCGGCGCCGCCTCGGCCGGCGTGACGCGCTTCGGCTTCAAGCCCGTGCTGCTCACGGGCATGCTGTTCGTCGCCGGCGGGCTGTTCTGGTTCTCCAAAGTCCCCGGCACCGGCGGGACCTTCCTCGCCGACGTGCTCGGCCCGTCGGTGCTCGCCGCGATCGGCCTCGGCCTGTCGTTCGTGCCCGTCACGATCGCCGCCGTGACCGGTACCAGGCCGCACGAGGCGGGCCTCGCGTCGGGGCTCGTCAACACCGCCCAGCAGGTCGGCGGCGCGCTCGGCCTGGCGATCCTCGCGACCGTCGCCAACAGCCGCACCAACTCGCTGCTGCACGGCGGTGAGCACAACACCGCGATCGCGCTGACCAAGGGCTTCGACCGCGCCTTCCTCGTCGGCGCCGGCTTCGCGCTCGTGGGTGCCCTGCTGACGATCGTGCTGATCTCCTCGCGCGACAGCCGCCAGCACTCGGACTCGGCGCGCGCCGAGGGCGCCGGCGAGTCGGCCGTCGCGCCGTCGGCCGGCTAGCGCGCCGGCTCGTAGATCAGCACGGCCACAGGCGCCGAACTCATCGCGTGTCCATCCGCACACACGGGTCCGCGCGCCGGGCGTAGGCTCGAACTCGAAGCATCGCGGGAAGGAATGGGACGACGGTCAGTCCTTCAGGACGACCGACTACGAAAGGATCGAACAGATGAAGACGTATGCGATTCGCCGAAGGAACGCTTGGGGATCGGCCGAGGAGCTCGAGCAGGTCGCCGCCCGCTCCAAAGAGGTCGCCGACAGCGAGTTCCCCCAGGACATCCGCTGGATCCGCAGCTATGTGGTCGCCGAAGCCGACGGCACGCTCGGTTCGGTGTGCATCTACGAGGCCAGCGACGTCGAGGCAGTGCGCAAGCACGCAAGTCGCGTCGGCATGCCGGCCGACGAGATCGACGAGATCGCCAACACCGTCGTGATCAGGCCAGACCCGGCGCCGGCACCCGCCGCGGGCTGAGCGCGATCGGCGGGCGGCAGCGGCTCAATACGAGATGGGCCCCGGCCGCAGGACATCCGGGTCGTGGCCCGGAACGATCGTCGCGCCTGCGTCGCGCAACTCGCACAGACGACTCGCCGAGCGATCCTGCGCGGCGAAGTCGTCGGCGAAGCTCGGGAAGCGGCGGTCCTCGAGCGTGCCCGCGAAGTGCGCGACGTCGGCGCCGAGGATCAGCCGCTCGCCGACGCGCACCGACTGGTGGCCCGGGGTGTGCCCAGGCGTCGAGAGCAGCTCGACCGAGCCGTCGCCGAGTAGGTCGTGATCGCCGTCGACGAGCACGATCTCGCGCTCCCCGATCGCGTAGTCGCGGGGGAAGAAGAAGTTCCGCGCGATCGTCGCCGCGTCGTGCGCACCCTCCCACTCGCGCCGCTGGATCACGATCGGGATCGAGGCGGGCAGCAACCCGAGCGCCCCAACGTGGTCGAAGTGCAGGTGGGTGAGCACGACTTTGCTCAGCGTGTCCACGTCGAGCTGCTCGGAGATGTCCTGCTCGACCTCGAGCTCGAACATGCCGGCCTCGGGCCTGCCGTAGAAGGCCGCCGGGTCGGCAGTGGCCGCCGGATTGAGGCCCATGTCGATCAAGATCCGCTCATCGTCCGTCTCGACCAGGTAGGCCGGGACGGGAAAGCGGATGCGATCGGCCGGGTCTTCACCCTGGCGCCAGATGGCCGCCGATGAAGAGATCCAGCCGACGTTGAACATCTCGACCCTCACGGCCGGGCAAACTATCAGACCGTCAGTCGGTTTACAATATGTCGATGGCGACTGATCTGGCGATCGACGGGCGAAGGGCGCGTGGCGCGGCTACGCGCGAGCGAGTGCTCGCCGGCGCCCGTTTGCTGTTCGGCGAGCGCGGCTACGACGCCACCTCGATCGAGTCCGTGCTCGAAGCCTCCGGCGTGGCACGGGGGGCGCTGTATCACCACTTCCAGAGCAAGGCCGAGCTGTTCGACGCCGTCCTCGCCGAGGTGCTGATCGAGATCGCCGAGCGCACCGCGGCAGCTGCGGCAGCCGGCAGCGACCCGCTGGAGGGGCTGCGAGCGGGCTCGCACGCGTGGCTGCTGATGGCGCTCGACCCGGCGATCCAGCGAATCGCGCTGCTCGACCCCACCACCGCCGTCGGCTGGGCCCGATGGCGCGAGCAGGATCAGATGCACTCGCTCGGCGGGCTGCGCGCGACCGTCGTGCGCCTGGCCGACGAAGGCCTGGTGCCGCACGGTCAGGGCGAGCTGCTCGCGCACGTGCTGCTCGCCGCGCTCAACGAGGCCGCGCTGTTCGTCGCCTATGCCGAGGATCAGACGGCCGCCGTCGAGATCGCGCGGGCGACCGTGGACACGTTGCTGGACCGACTTTTCAGGCCCTCCCGCTGAAGTCCGCGTAAGGTATCGCGGCTCGCGAGCCCTGGGCTACCCACAGACTGGCTCCTGGTTCACCTCGTCGGGAATGTGAGACGCTAGCCCGATGCCGTGGTCACCTGAGCTCTTCTCGGCGCCCGTGCTCGAGCGCGTGGAGGACAGGCGACGACACCTGAGCGTCCCGTACTTCGATGGCCTGATGGCGGGAGAGCCCGGTGCTCTGATCGGGTCGTTCGCCCTCGAGCCCGAGCTGCACGTCCCCGGGCGCGGGCGCATCAGGGGCGCACAGGCGTTTGCTGCATTCGCCTCCGAGACACAGTCGTGGCTCACCCAGCGCAACGCCTCGGTCGATGACGTGCACTACCTGATCACCGAGCGTCACGGCTACGAGGAGGTGGTCCTCCACCTGGACGGGCCGGCCGGGCGAATCGCTCTCCCCGTCGCGATCGTGGCCGACCGCCGGCCCAACGGTCGGCTCGACGAGCTACGCGTCTACTTCGGCAACTGGCCGCTTGCCGGGGTTCACATCAACCGCATGCCGCTGCTGCAGGTCGACTCGCAGTTGCGCGAGTCGGACGTCGTCGGCGACTATCACCGCGCGCTCGGCGCGGGCGATGTCGACGCGGTGGTGGACGCCTTCGAACCGGACGGCTACGCCCGTGAGCCCGCCGGTGGCGAGCACGTCCATACCGGCCATGACGCACTGCGCTCGTTCTACGAGCTGATGTTCTCCAACGGCGGCGGCATCCAGCTCGAGCATTGCGCCGTGCTCGACGACGGGCACTCGTGCGCGCTCGAGTACAACGTCGTGCGGTGGGGCAGGACGGAGCTGCCACCGCAGGCCGGCGTCGCCGTCTACGTGCGGGGTCCGAGCGGCAAGCTCGCTGCCGCGCGCATCTACGACGACGTCGACCCTCCACTGCCTCTACAGGCGTAGTCGCGCGCGGCGGCGCTTGCAGCGCCCGCTCGGGCCTGGCGTGAGGATCATCGGGTCCTCGCCCTGCAGCTCGCTGAGCTTGCGCGGGACTTTGGTGTGATCGGGCAGCTCGTAGTCGGGGAACGTGCCACCGGGTGTGATGTCCGAGCGCAAGGTCTGCTCCTCTCGTCAGCTCGCCATCGGCGGTCCGCCGCCGATGGCCTTGGACGCTGCAGCGATCTGCTCGCGGAGCGCCTTCAGCGCGGCGACGTAGATCTCCGAGAACGTCGGGAACGGCTGGATCGTGTCGGCGAGCACGTCGAGCGGGATGTGGGCGCGGATCGCGAGCGTCGCCTGCTGCAGCCACTCGCCGGCCTCCGGGCCGAGCGCGTAGGCGCCCGTCAGCCGCTCGCCGTCGCTGAGCAGCGTCAGGAATCCGTTCTGCTCGGCGTATGCGCGTGTGTAGGTGGCGGTCTTCGGCACGTCAGACAACGGGACCATGGCGCTGAAGCGCCCTGCCCCTGCGCCCACCGACGCCGCTTGCGGGTCGGTGTAGACGACGCGCGGAACAGCCTCGTAGTCGGCCTTGCGGGGATCGCCGAGGATGTTGGCCGCGACCACGTCGCCCTGGTACTTGCCGACGTGGGTCAGCGGCCAGAGGCCGTTTACGTCGCCGATCGCCCACAGGTTCTCGGCGGCGCGCAGGTGCGCGTCGACCGGGATTCCATGTGCGTCGGGCTCGACGCCGACTGTCTCGAGGCCGATCCCCTGCACCCGCGGGCGCCGGCCGGTGGCGACGAGCAGCTTCTCGCCGCGCAGCTCGCGCCCGTCGTCGAACTCGAGCACGTAATCCTCGTCCTCGCGGCGCGCGGCAGTGGCGTTGGCGGACAGCACGAGCTCGATGCCCTCGCGGCGCAGCGCCTCGCCGAGCGCCTCGCCCAGGGGCGCCGGCTCGCGGCCGAGAACGTGCTCGGCCATGTCGACTATCACCGCCTCGCCACCGAGCCGGTGCACGGCCTGCGCCATCTCCACGCCGACCGGCCCGCCCCCGAGGATCAGCAGGCGGCGCGGAACCGCCTTCATCGAAGTCACCTCGCGGTTGCTCCAAACGCCGTCGAGCTCACGCAGGCCCGGAAGGGGTGGCACGACGGGATCGGCGCCGTTGGCGAGAACCACGTGATCTGCGGTGTGGCGCACGCCGTCGACCTCGACCACGCCCGGTCCGGCCAGCCGCCCGCTGCCGCGCAGCAGATCGATGCCGTGATCGGCAAGCCAGCGCTCCTGTCCGGCATCGGTGTGGTCGGAGACCATGAAGTCACGCCAGGCAAGCGCCGCCTCGACATCGACTTCGGCGCTCGCCGCCGCCTCGCGCGCCTCGTGGACGGCTTCGCCCGGCCTGAGCAGCGTCTTCGACGGGATGCAGGCCCAGTACGAGCACTCACCGCCGACGAGCTCGCGCTCGACGACGGCCACGCGCAGGCCGCCCTCGGCGAGAGCGCCCGCGCAATGCTCGCCCGGCGAGCCGGCGCCGAGCACGATCACGTCGTAGTCGCTGCTCATGTCGGCAGCTCTTCGCCGGCGCGCTCGCGCACCATGTAGAGCGCATACCAGTCCGGCCAGTTCTCGTCCGCCTGCCCCGTCCGCTGCTCGTGTTCGCCGTGCGCCGCGGCCGCGCGCCTCAGCGCTTGGGCGAGGTCCTCGACTGAGTCATACGCAGTGCTCATCAGGCTCGCTCCTTTCTCAGCGGCCGGGAAGCCGGGTGACGATCTCTTGCAACAGCCAGCCGTTGCCGTCGGGGTCGCTGAACGTGGCGAACGAGCTGTACGGGTCGGGTGAGGGCCCGGACACGCGGTCGGACGCACGGAAGCGAGCGCCCGGCGCGCCTTCGTGAAACACCTCGCCGACCGCCGCGCCACGCGCGATCAGCTCCTCGCGCGCCGCCTCGATGTCGGCGACGGCCAGGTACAGGCTCTGGGCCGAACCAGGCGTTGCCGAGCTGATGCCGATGCCGAACTGGATCGAGCATTCCGAGCCGGGCGGCGTGAACTGAACGATGCGGAAGTCATCGCCATGGGCGGCATCGGCGTCGAGTCGCCAGCCCAGCGCCGCGTAGAAGTCCTTCGCGCGATCGACGTCCGAGACCGGCAGCACGACCACCTCGAGCCTGAACTCGCCAGGCGTCACCGGCGGACTGGCTCCCTCGCTCCCACTGCTCGTTTCGGCAGTGCTCATCTCGCCTCCATCTGTTGATGCGCCGCGAAACGGCGGCACGCTCTCTCGCCGAGCCCTGCAGCACGCGGCGGCGACGGCCGAGGGGCCGACACTGCGAGTTTGTGCGGCAGGAAGGAAATCGACACGAACCACTCTTTCGGTCGCTCCCGGGTCGCGCTCGACCCAAGACGCTCCCGTCGGATCGCGCACACTCTCCATCCGATTCGGACGAAAGTCAAGGTCCGCCTGGCGCGAGCCACCGCAGGGTCCGCTCTACGGGGTTTTCCCGGATGAGGGTGGAGCGCGCTCGAGGCGACGCGGGGCGTTGCCGAGGTAGCTGCGGGACGGACCGTGCCAGAGCTTCAGCAGGCCTTGCGCGCCCACGGATCGACCGGAGCTGGGTATCCGTGAGGGATCCGGGGCCGGCGCGCGTGGCTCCTGCGCGGCTGCGCCTGATCGAGCGCCATCACGACCGAGCTCGATGTGCTTTGCCCTTCACCGTTGATCGCAAGGTGGACCCTGACGAGGATGTGCCCCCTGTCGGGCACGACGGCGCGCAGGCGGCGGAGCGCACGCGCGCCGATGTGGAAGTAGATCGGCGCCGTCTGCCCGGCGGCGAGCCGGTAGTGCACGGTGCTCGCGACGCGCCGCGAGGAGGCGTGCGCGGCGCTCCCCTTGGCGAGGAAGTACTCGTAGATGGTCGCCGTGCCGCTGACCGGGAACGCGTTGGTGTTGCGGATCCTCTCGCTGATCGTGCGCCCGCCGCGAGCGAGCCACAACCGCCGCCTTGGTGCAAGCACGTAGACGGCCCCAAGCCGGCGCCGGCCCTGCGGCGCCGTGCTGCCTGCCGGCGTCTGCCCGCCCGTGGCGGCAGGTGGGCCTGGGACGTGCGCCTTCTTGCCTTCGAACACCACCGTACGTGGAGTGAAGTCGTATTTTTCTTCGCCTTCGGGGGCCAGCAGTTCGTCCAGCCAGGCGGCCACGCCGAAGCCTTCGCGGCCGAAGTCGAGCGCCGTCCCGCTGCGATAGCCACCGGCGCCCGAGGCAAGCGTCAACGGTGGTGACCAAGAGCTGCCGGCGAGCTCGGAGTCGACTTGCACGCTCGATGCCCACGGCGATTCCGACTGCATCGCCGTCCAGCTCGCCAGCGCGTCGCCTTCGCCGTCGACGCCGAGCTGCATGCCGAACACGTTCCATCCTTCCGGGACGGTCGCGAGAACCTGGCGATCGCCCTGCCAGCTGCCACCGGGGCTCATCCGTTCGCTCGTCAGCCGACCCGTGACTTCGAGCCACAGCGCACGGCTCGTACCGCCGGCGTCGATCCCGATCTGAGGAGGCGCCTGGTCGCAGACCACGTGGATGTGCGTCGAGGCAGGGTTCGACGCATTCCACACGCCACTTGCCATGCTCGCCGCGTGGACCGTTTCGGTGCTCGCGTCGGCCCACGCCATCGCGGCCTGGCCGGCGGCGTTCGCATCCAGCGTGGGCCCGTAGAGAAAATCGGGGCCGGATTCGATCACCTGCTCGCCCGTCCACGATTCGCCTGCGAGCGTCTCTGCCTCGGCCGCATAGAGCCCGAGCGCGGGTTCCTCGATCCAGCCGACGACGAATTCGCCCGGGCCGTCGGAGGCGACCGAGCGCTCCTGAGACAGGCGCACGAAGCCGGCCGGAGCCGAGATCCGCTGCGGCGCGCCCCACGCGCCGGCGTGCCACTTGGCGGCGACGAGCCACGAGGAGCTGTAGCTGGAGTCCGCCTCCGCCCACACGACGAGAGCGTCGCCGGCTGCATCCTCAGCGACGGCGGGACCGTCGACGACGTGGTCTTCGGCGCCATAAAGGGGCATCTGAACAGGGGGCTGCCACGCTCCGCCGGCTCGCCGACGTGAGGTCGAGACAGTGAAAGGGTCTCCCACATTCGCCGCGTCCAGCCAGGCGGCCGTCTGCTCGCCGCCGGCGGCCGGCGTGAGTTGGGGGAAGATCGGCTCGCTGCCGGCGGGCACGGTGGCGCTCGAGCCCCAGGCGCCGCCGGCCGGGCGATCGACCGAGACCAGCGTGGAGCCGGGCGATTGCCAATGGACGATCAGCGCCGTCGCTTCGCCTTCGGCGCCGACGGCAACCACGGGCGGTGCCCAGGACTGCGGCGTGCGAAGCGTGGCGGTGAGTTGTTCGGGCGGCAGCTTCCATTCCGGTTCGGCGCGCGCGGCGACTGGCGCCATCAGCACGAGGAGTACGAGCACGGCGGCGCAGGCGAGAGCCTTCGCCGATAGCGGGGGACGCCGTTCAGCACGCACGTGACGAGCATCGGCAACGGTTGGTGTCTGCTTGACCCAAGACGCAGGCTTGGTTCGACCGATTTGGTCAGGTCGTTGCACGTGGCGAGCGCGAGAACGCCGGGTTGCTGCTGCGCCTGCCGGTCGCCGTGGCCGGGCTGTTGCCTCAGCGCTCGAGGCGTTTCTTGTGCAGCTCGTCGGCGCTGAGCATCAACTCACCGAGACTCACGTGCAAGCCCTCGCACAGCTTGAGCAGCGTGGCGTAAGTCGGATTGCCTTGACCGCGGATGAACGTGCCTACCTGCTTCTCATCCAGACCAGACTCGGCGGCAACCGTGTCCAGCGTCATGTGGGCGTCTTCGGCCATCGCCAATTCGATCGCCTGACCGAGCGCGGCGTGGCGCAAGCTACGCGGTTTGGCGGTCCTTGGGCGCGGCATCGCGGGCAGCCTTGCTGATCCTCGGGGAAGGGGTTAGGGCATATATGTGGAAATCGTTCACAGACAGTTGTCTACGGCGCAATTTGGGAGCTTTTCTTGTCCGATAGCGGACACCAAGATGCGGATCTGCTCGTCCTCGGCCAGGCGATTCGGCGCATGCGCGAGCAGCGTGACATGAGCGCCGGCGAGCTGGCCGATGCGAGCACGATCGACCGCGAGCGTATCGACGCGCTCGAGACCGGACGGCTCGACCCGACTTACGAACTGCTGCTGGCAGTCGCCGAGGGACTCGGCACGCAGCCGTCCGCGCTGGTGACCCTCGCCGAACGGCTCAAGGAATCGAATGAGCCGTGAGGAGTTGACCCATATGCCTTGCGAGCGTGAATAAGATATAGCCTATAATGACTGCATGAACGTGAGACTCGCCGCACGGTCGGCCGTTGACGGCGAAGCCTCGCGGCCGGGACGGCTGCTGGCAGACGCTCGTCGCCGCGCCGGACTCACACAAGCCGAGCTCGCGAAGCGGCTTGCGATCAGCCAGGCCTCCGTGGCGCAGCTGGAGCAACCTGAATCGAACCCGCGAATAGCGACACTGGACCGCGCGCTGCGAGCCGCCGGAGCCGAGCTCGTGATCTCAGCGCTTCCCCGCGAGCCATCGGTCGACGAGAGCCTGATCCGCCAGCAGCTCGCGCTCACCCCGACGCAGCGACTGCGCGGTCTCGAGGTCATGTACCGGCAGGCACGTGAGCTCGCGCGTGCCGGCGAGAAGAGCCGTGGCGAGCTGGCCTGAGTTTCGTCCCACCGCATTGCTCGCAGCACTGGCACGCGCCGGGATCGACTACGTCGTTGTCGGCGGCGTAGCGATCGTGGTGCAGGCCACCCCGCGCTTCACCCGCGATCTCGACATCTGCTACGCCACGGACACGGCCAACCTCGAGCGGCTGGGCTCCCTGCTGGTGTCTTTGCAAGCGAAGCTTCGCGGTGTCGACGAGGATCTGCCATTCGTGCCTGACGCGCGCATGCTTCGACGCACCCAGATGCTCACGCTGACCACACGCGAGGGCGACCTCGACTTGCTCGTCGACCCTCCCGGCTCGCCGGGTTATGCCGCGTTGCGCCGACGCGCCGACGTGATCGAGCTGGCTGGAGCTTCGGTTCGGATTGCCTCGCTCGAGGACCTGATCAGCATGAAGCGAGCCGCCGGACGTCCGCAGGATGAGATCGACATCGAGTCGCTCGAGATCGCCCGGAGCCGACTACGCGGCAAACGCCGCTGAGGGCCCCTGCGCCCTCCGAGGCGCCGAGGGCGGCGCCGAGGGTTCTGGGTGCGCCGCGCCGGCGTTGTCGACGAGCTGAGCGATCTCGACGAAGTCGATCGTGGGTTCGACGCCGTACAGGCCGGTCACGCGCTCGCGCATCCCCTCTGAGAAGAAGGCCTTGGCGGCATCCGGCGATTCCCACACGTAGAAGTTCACGGCCCGCTGTCGCGCGTCGTCGATCGTGAAGACCTTGGACCTCAGTCCGGGCATGCCCTCGAACGCTCCGCGGGCGTTCTCCGCAATGGACGCCACGCGGGCGCGGTCGAACTCCTCGTCGTAGTGGAAGGTGACGCTCACGCCGATCACCGTGCTTCCTCCTTTAGGCCTTGGCGCGATCCGCGCTCGCCCTCGACGTTTGTCCATGGGCTCCGTTTCATCGCTCGCCGTTGCTCGCGGCAGCGACTGCCCGCGCCGATTCGCCAGCCCGGTCAAGGTTGGTGTCGAAGTAGCGCGCGCAACCGTAGACGAGGGGCTTCACGATCGACGGCATGCCACGCCATGCAGCTTCGCTGACGTCGAGTTGGAAGCCGCATGCCGCCATCATCGTCACGGTCTGCTGATCGCAGCGACAGCCATTGGCGAACGCGCGCCATGGCGCCGCCAGGCGCTCCTGCAGGAATGAGCGAACCGGTGATGCGGCCCGGACGTGCTCGATGAACAGCAGCTGGCCGTCGGGGGCGAGCACACGGGCGATCTCGCGCAGTGCGAGCTCGGGAGCGGCAACCGTGCACAACACGAGCGTCGAGACGACCGTGTCGACCGTGCCGTCGGCAAACGGAAGTCGTTCCGCGGCGGCGTCGATGACCGATGCCTCGGGCCTCACGCGCGTCGCGCGGCGCTCGAGACGTGCGCGCATCGCCGCGTCTGGCTCAGCCAGCACGAGCCGCTCGAGCTGTCGTGGGTAGTGGGGCAGGTTCAGTCCGGTCCCGCTGCCGATATCGAGCGTCAGCCCGCGCGCGTCGGCGAGCAGCTCGTTGCGGCGGGCGCGCAGTCCACGGCGCTCGGAGAGCCACAGAAACGGATCGTAGACCCGTGCCGATATTCGAGCCCACGGCGTTGCGTGGGACAGGTCCACTGGGGTTTTGGCTGTGTTTTTCATAGTTGATGACACTACGCGCCAGGCGCGCACTCGACATCCCCTCCTGCGGCCATCTTCCGCCATGGCCCGTCGGGGCCATGGGTCGGATCGGGGACGATTTGCCGTCTCAGATCAGGCCGAGCCGCGTGGCCTCAGCGACCGCCGCAGCCGCCGACCCTCGCACCAGCTTCGCCCGGATGTTCGCCATGTGGCGGTGCACGGTGTGCGGGCTTACGACGAGCCGCGCCGCAATATCCCCCTCGGTCATCCCTTCGGCTACGAGTGACAGCACCTCTTTCTCGCGCGGCGACAGCAGGCCAGGCAGTGCTTTCTCATCATGGCTCGCGTCTCGCACGTCCGCGCTCAGCCCCGTTCGCAATGCGCGGGCCACTCCCGGCCCGTCCTCCAACCACGGGAAATGGGCACTGCCACCAAGCGACACGAGGCTGGCTCCCCTGATCCCCGCCGCCAGCTGACGGCCCAGCTCGTACGGGATCGCCCGGTCACCGCGCCGATGCACGATGACCGTAGGCGCTCGCACGTGCTCGAGCTGCGCCCGCACGTCGGTGCGGTAGACGTGCTCCAGGAGCGTGGCCGCTGTCTCCGCATCGCACGACTCCTGCTGAGCCTGGACGAACCGACGCCGCTCGGCGCCCCCCTCCTCGCCGAGGAAGACGTCCGCGAGCAGGCGTGATCCGAGACCCCAGTGTGAGCGGACGGCTCCGATGACCGCAGCCCGTACATCGGCGGGCGCGATGGCCGACCCGTCGGCGTATGTCCCATACAGCATCAACTGCTCGACGCGCTCGGGGAAGCGCGCCGCAAACGCTATTGCGGTGCAACCGCCCGACGAGCCGCCGAACAGCGCCGCACGCTCGCAGCCGAGCTCGTCGAGCATCCGACCGAGCAGTTCCACCTCGGTGTCGATCGTCAGCGGTCCAGGCGAGGCGTCCCGGTCCGAGAGCCCCACGCCTGGCCGGTCGTAGCGCACCAGTCCGTAACCGTCTCCCAAAGCCTCGAAGAAGCGGCGAAAGCGCGGATCCTGCCAGTCGCGCTCGATGTGGCTGACCCACCAGGCCGGGACGACCAGCGGCGGCCCGTCCCCGTTGACCGCGTAGGCGACCCGTTGATCAGCCCAGGGAAAGAACCGGATGCCGCGTTCCGGGGTCATGACTGCCTGAGGCTAGCCAAATGCTCGTAGCGGCCGGCACCCATCGGCTGGACGGGAGGCCATGCGCTCCCTGTCTGTTTTCGGCGAAGCCGCTGCCGGCACCAGATCAGACGACGACGGGTTCCGGCGTGTGATGTGGCGCCGGCAATGACCGGCGGGCTCAGGCAGCCGAGTCGCTGTCAGGAGCCTTCGTTCACAAATGCTTGATAGGAGCGGCAGGGCTCGTTGCGGAGACTGGGGCAAGGCGGCAGGCCCGTAGGCACGCTGACACCGGGCACGATCGGGAGGATCAGGCTGGCGGGCATGCTGGGCCCGAACGCGATCGACACGTTTGCGGTGGTGCCTTCCGGCTGCGTCTGGCTGAACGACCACACGGGCTGCGTGCCGTTCGGCGCAGCAATCGTGACCCTGATGCGCGAGCCCGCGCGATAGGCATGACCCTCGAAGTACAGCGGGATCGTGACGGGAACGAATTCGCCGGCCGGCATCGGCTGCAAGTCGGACGCAAGGAAGGTCGGGATCGGTTCGACCGCCGTGGGAGTCTCGCCGAACATGTTCGTCGAGGTGGTCGCGAGCTTGCGCTCGCTGGCGCGGATCCAGCCGTTCTGGACGAAGGTCTCGTTGCCGTCGGGGCCCACCTCGCTGACCGTCGCCTGGAGATCGACGTCTGGAGTCGACGACTTCACCCAGAGGTTGACCGAGCCGCCACCAATCGCCGTGGCGTCAGCGCTCAGCGGCGCGGACACGTAGGACACGGCAGAGCCGGGCGGGGGCTGCACCCAGTTCCACTGCCATTGGGACGCGACGCCCCACAGCCCGCCCGGGCCCGGGCTGCCCGTGTAGTCCGTCAGCGGGGTGGCGCCGGCGTCGGAGGTGTAGGTGTCGACCCCGTCGGACGTGGCCGGTTCTTCGCCGAGCGCGCCTTCCGGCCCGAGGTACCAGGAGCGAGCGATCGTGCCGGGGATCGGGAAGGCCGAGAAGGTCCGTTCGAACCCGGGATAGGGATTGCCGGGCGTCGTCGTGCCACCACTCGGCGCGGATCCCGCACCGTTGTCGAACAGCACTCGAATCTGCGGCAGCGCCGTGAAGGCCGACAGCGCTTCTGCGTACTTCGGCTTTTCCTGGATTGGGTCCGCCGGCAGCGTGACATGGTCTTCCGATGGGAGACCCAACGCGGCTTGATAGACGATCGGCGCCGCGACATGCAGGATCCCCTTGTTTTCGATCGGCGCGTCGCGCGCGACGAACAGCTCCAGGAAGTCATCCAGCCGGTTGAGCGTATACGGATCGAGCGAGTCGATATGCGCGCCGTTGGTGAACGTGAACCACTTGCGTTCGGTGCCGGTGAAGTGCTCTGCCAGATCGGCGCAGTGCCCGCCGGTCTGCTCGTCCTGCCACTGGCATGCCATGAAGGTCGGAACCTTGATGTTGTGCACGAACGAGACGGGGTCCAGCGGGTCGGCCACGGGCGGGTTGTACGTCGCGTTTTCTTTGACTTCCGACAGCAGGTTCGTCGCCTCTTCGTGCAGGTCCTGGTTGGCCGCGCAGGTTGCGTCGCCTTTCTGGATCTGTTCATAGGCCCAGTGCTCGCCGCTGGACGGCCCGGCCGGCTCGGCGTCGAACTGACGGTCTTCGGCCCACGGCACGGCGAAACCGGTGTTGAGAACGCCACCGGCGTAGAGAGTCGTTGCCGTTGCGTCGACCACCGACAGCGGCGCGATGGCCGCGAGGTGCGGCGGTCGAAGCTGAGCGGCGAAGAGCTGGCTGATGCCGCCGTAGGAGACGCCGAACATCCCGACTTTGTGGTGGAGCACCCAGGACTGGCGGGCAATCGTCTCGATTACGTCGTACGCATCGAGATTTTGCAGCGGTTCGAAGTAGTTGAAGGCGCCGCCCGAGCAGCCGGTGCCTCGTATGTTCACGTCGACGACTGCGAAACCCAGCTGGTTGGCCACCTCGGCCAGTCCGCTTTCCGGGCCCGCTGGATTCGCGTAGCCGTATCCGGAGTATTCGATCAGCGTCGGAACGGCGCCTTTGTGCTTCGGCAACGTGAAGGCCGGCGGATGGACGTCGATCGCCAGTTTGGTGCCGTCGCGCGTCGTCAGGTACGTGTATCCGCTGGTTGGGATCGTCTGCGTGTAGGTGCCCTTGTTCCACGATGCCGGCTTCTGCGTGTGAACGGTGATCGGCCCGGATTCTTCGCTCGTCGAGCTCAGTCGCACCTTGTAGAGCTTTCCCGGTGCGACCTTCCGGAACAGCAGCCCACCGAGCGAGTCCGCGGTCTGCGTGGACACCGTTTCGCCCTTCTTCCCCAGGAGCGACATCTGAGCGCCCGGGGCGAGGCCGGTGACATACACCTGTTCCACGCTTCCTTGCGCGTCGAAGGCCGAGGCTGTAGCCGCCGTCACGAGGCAAACAGCCAACGCGACGAGCACTGGGGCGATGCGGATCGGCGCACGGCGCCACACCGCAGAGGCTGTGACCGGGCGGCCGATGCCTCCCGCTCGGCCCACGACGGCACCATCATCGCTGCCCTGCTCGATACGCGACATTCTTCTTCCCCCTCCGCGGTTTACCGTGCGCCCTCTACGCACCCGCCATAGTAAACGCCAGCGGGCGCTAAATGCAACCCCATCGCCCGCGTCAACCCCGGTCTGGCTCTCGACAGGCCAACACCGGGGTGGCAGTGGAGACGGTGAGCACGACAGGTATGAAGCCATGCGTCGAAAAACGGCATCACAGGCCAACGGCGCTTCAGCTCGCGACTGCGCTCCCAGCGCCCCAGAGGCGCGGAAATCAGATAATCTGATGCCATGAGACGGATGAATGCGACAGAGGCCGCCCGTCATTTCTCGGAGCTTCTCGATGAGGTTGAGCACGGTGGCCAGACGTTTGTGGTCGAACGCCACGGACGCGTCGTCGCGAGCATCGGCCCCACCATCGCGACCTCTGGCCGGGCGGTGAAGGAGCTGCTGCGCAGCCGGCCTCGCGACGAGCAGTGGCCCGAGCAGCTGGATGAGATGCGAGCCGGAGTCACGACCGAGGCCAGGCGCTGGAACGACTGATCCTCGACACCACCATCCTGATCGCCGCCGAGCGCTCCACGACGCTCATCGAGGAAATGATCGACGACACCGACGATGTCGTGATCGCGGCGATCACAGCAGCAGAGCTACTCGTGGGGGTCCAGCTCGCCGACGATCGCTACCGAGCGAAACGTGGAGCGTTCGTCGATGCGCTCCTGGCGACAGTTCCGATCGAGCCGTACGACCTCGACACCGCACGCGCCCACAGCGAGCTACTCGTGCACACCCGAGAGGCTGGACGCCTTCGAGGCGCGCACGATCTCGTCATCGCCGCCACCGCACGCGCCACCGAACGAACCGTGCTCACAGCAGACACCATTGGATTCGACGACCTCCCAGGCGTCGCTGTCAGGCCCATGCCGGCTGGAGCTTGAAGAGACGCGCGCGACCCCGAGGAAGTGCGCGCGATCAGGGCGCGTCCTCGACCTAGCTGCATCTGATGTATATTCTGCATCATGAAGGAGCGTAGAACGACAGTCGTCGCTCGTGAGGAGGATTTGGCACTGCTCGCCCACGAGGCCCGGACCCGAGGGCTGTCCCTCGGCAGGATGCTCGGAGCCGTTCTGGCTGAGCGTGCGGATGAGCTAAGGCAGAGCCGACGCCCACGCCTGGCGACCTTCCGCGTGGACACGAGCATCGCTGTCGCCGCGGATCAAGAGCAGCCAGCAGCGCGCGACTTCCGCTCTACGTGACGCCCATCCTCGATACGGGGCCAATTGTCGCGGCCCTCAACGAACAGGACCCCGACCACCAGCGTTGCGCGACTCTACTCGCACGAGCGCAGGATCTGCTCGTACCCAGTCCGGTTCTCGTCGAGGTCGACTACTGGCTCGTCAAGCTCGCCGGCCCCAAGGTGTGGAGCGACTTCGTTGCCGACATCAACCGAGGCGCCTACCGGGTGGTCCATCCAACCGATTCCGATCTAGCACGCGCCGCCGAGTTGGAGAGCACCTACGAGGACCTCGATCTGGGGCTAGTCGATGCCTGCACCATCGCCCTTTGTGAGCGTCTAGGCGAGACCAGCGTGGCCACGCTCGACCAGCGACATTTCTCAGTCGTTCGCCCCCGACACTGCACGCACCTGACGCTCCTCCCGGACTGACCAGCTCAGCCTCGGGCTGGCTGATACGCAGCCGAGCGATCAGATCGAGTCGCTCTTGCTCCGGTTGCACTCTGCACAAAGAACCTGGAGGTTCTCGAGTGTCGTGGCACCGCCACGAGCAACGGGGAGGATGTGATCATATTGGATGTCGAAGTTCCCGCCGCATTCAGTACAGCGGCCGCCATCACGTTCGAATACGGCGCGGCGCAACTCAGTTGGGATGCCGACGCGCCACGGTCGACCGTCTTCCTCTGCCCGCATCAGGCTGCGCGCTGATTGCAGCTTCTGCTCAAGCCGACGCTTGCGCTGCAAGACAAGCGCCTTGATGTCCTCGGCGCCCAGGTCATCGTCGTCCCACCAGAAGCCATCCAAGAAATGCCAGAGGTTGCGCCTGCCGTCTCGCCACAGCTGTACGGGCTCTGCCATCTGCGTCTGGAGCTCAACCTCTGCCTGGGCGTTCGACCAGTGAAGCTCCATGACCTTGCGACCGGACTGCACCGCGTATCGACGACCCGAGATCATCCGACTCAACGTCCAAGGAAGCTTGACCAGCTGTGCATTGTTGTCGGTGCGGAGCATTTCCGAATCGTATCGGCATGCTGATTCGTGCTTTAGCGATGAGCGCACGGTACTTGCGCACAGTTGTCAGTGGAGAGGGCCGTACGTCGCGCAAACCCCGCGGTCGTGCGAGCACAGATGCTGAGCCAGGTGTAGAGCCGGGCTTCCGCTCGCAGGCAAATCCTGCCTATAGTGTAGGCATGCCAAGAATCCAGTACACAATACGCCGCGTGTCGCCTGCCCTCGATGCCGAGCTTCGCCGTGAGGCGAGCGAGACCGGCCAGACCCTCAACGCCGTGGTCGTGCAGATACTCGAGAACGCCAAGCTGGCCTCCGCAGCCAGTGAGCACGACGATCTCGACTGGTTCATCGGGCGCACGCCGGCTGGTGCTGGCGACGAAGCCGACGCGCAAGCATGGCTCGACGCACTTCCGGTCGAGCCAGCCGCGTGAAACTCGCACTCGACACCAATGCGTACAAGGCCCTCGGCGAGGGCAACCAGCAACTAACCGAGGAAGCGCGCACAGCCGAGGCCGTCGGTCTACCGATGATCGTGCTCGGAGAGCTTTGGTTCGGCTTCATGAACGGAACCAAGCTACGGCAGAACGCCGCCACGCTCGAACGCTTCCTCGCCACGCCACGCGTTCGTGTGCTCGAGCTCGACCGCCAGACAACTCGCGTCTTCGGCGAGATCGCAACCCTACTCCGGCAAGCCGGCATTGCGATACCCCAAAACGACATCTGGATCGCGGCTCTGTGCAAACAACACGGATTCGCTCTCGCGACCCGAGACCGCGGCTTCCGGCAAGTCCTCGGACTCGAGGTCATCGAGTTCACGGTGCACATGCCAGAGACTCGAGGTAGTCAGTGACCTCCGGGACTTTCGTAAACCCGAAGGTGGCGGCGGGTTGTGATCCTGTGGACTCGTGGTAGCGCTACTACCCGGGCTACTCCGACAGCGACGAGGGGGTCCTTAGCTGTAATTCCTGAGCACGTTGTTCAATCGGGCCCCTTGGAGGCTGGGAGGTGTCAAAGCCACCAGTCCCAAGGAGGACACCGGATGAAGCTGCACGCTAACGCTCGCCTCAGCGTCAAGGGGCGCGAGCTGCTCGTCGATCGAATCCTCATGCAAGGTTGGCCACGTCCTGACGCCCGACCGCATCCTCACGGCCGGGGTTTGCGCAACGTCAGAAAGAGTGGAGACGGTGGGAATCGAACCCACGTCCGCAATCGCGTGAAAATGGCTTCTACGAGCGTAGCCGGCGCTCTGATCTCGTCCCTCGCTAGCCTCGCCGGCCGGGTTGTGAGGGACCAGCCTCATGAAATTTTCCCGGATCGGCTGAGGCGGACCTCACCGGGTGAGCCTGCTTTCTGATTCCGGCCTTCCCCGCCGCAGGCAAGCGGGGCCCGGAACCTCACTCACCTAGTGTTGGCTAGGCAGCGAGGGCGTACTCGTGAGAGTCCGCACTTATGGTTTTCCCGGGTGTTTTACGAGGCCGCCCGGGACCTCGACTCGCGACCATCCTCACGAGCCGACCACGTCGAAGCCTGTCGTCCCCGAGGATGCTGCTCGATCCAGTCTAGCCGCACGGAGCGCTCGCTGCGGGGGTTCTCGGGCACGTGCCGCACGGGCGATGGCATCCGCCGCGCAGGCTGGGACTTAACGAAAGCGACGCGGTCCCGGGCCGCTTTGAGGAACCCGCTCCGGCCGGCCCGAAGGCCTTCCTTTGCTGGTGGCGCGGCCTCACACCTCAGTGGCCTCGCTCTTTGCGGCTCGGTTCCGCGTCTGGATTCAAAGTAGCTCGACCGCCTCCGCCATGCAAGCCCCACGCGACGTTCATCTCGCACTTTCCAGAAAAAAGTCCGAGCCAAAATCGCCGAACGCTTTGCTCGGCCCTGTCGAGGGTGTAATGGCGAGCCGGAGCAGTGGAGCGAGCGCCGTTAGGCGCTGCTTATCCCCGCTGCCACAATGGGGTCATGGACAGCGGCTACCCGTCACTGCGGCCGACCGCACCCGCGGTCCCGGCCGCCCCGCCCCCCGCGCCGGCGATCCCGCCGGTCGACGATCCGTTCGGCCGCCGGCCACGGAAAGAGTCGCCCGTTCGCGACCTGCGCCGGCGGATCGGCAGCGCCCTCGCCGCCGCCGTCGCCCTGATCGCGAAGTTCTTCTCCTCGATCAAGGGCGTGCTGTTGCTGCTGCCCAAACTGAAGTTGCTGACGACGGCCGGCACGGCGTTCGTGTCGGTCGCCGCCTACAGCCTGTTCTGGGGCTGGCCATTCGCCGCCGGCTTCGTCGTGCTGCTGTTCGTCCATGAGATGGGCCACGTGATCCAGCTTCGCCGCGAGGGCATCAAGGCGAGCGCGCCGATGTTCATCCCCTTCCTCGGCGCGGCCATCTTCTCCAAGTCGCTCGGCGACAACGCGCTTGCCGAGGCCCGCGTGGGGCTCGCCGGGCCGATTCTCGGCAGCCTCGGCGCAGCGGCCGTCGCCGTCGCCGGCGCGCTGACGGGCAGCTCGCTGCTGCTCGCGCTGGCCTACCTCGGCTTCCTGCTCAACCTCTTCAACCTGCTTCCGGTCGTGCCGCTGGACGGCGGCCGCGCGATGGCGGCGATGTCGCCCGTGCTCTGGTTCCTCGGCTTCGGCGGGCTCGTCGCGCTCGAGCTGTGGCGGCCGAACCCGATCCTGCTGATCATCGTCATCTTCGGCGGCTTCGAAACGTGGCGCCGCTGGAAGGAGCGCAAATCGAAGTCGCCGGAGCAGGCGGCCTACTACCGCGTCTCACCGCGCAACCGCACGCTCGTGGGGCTCGTCTACATCGCGCTGATCGTTGCGCTCGTCGCCGGCATGGACGCAAGCTACGTCCAGTCTGCCGGTGGACACAACTTCGCGCACTACTTCTGATTTTGAGTGGCCGGCTCTCCGAGCCGGCGATATGACGGCCTAGCGCCGCGCTTCGCGCACGGCGCGTTCCATATCGCGCTTGGTCTCGCGCGTGCGGATCGTCTGGCGCTTGTCATAGAGGTCCTTGCCGCGCGCCAGCGCGATCTCCGTCTTGGCGTGCGGCCCCGAGAAGTAGATCCGCGTCGGCACCAGCGTCAGCCCTCGCTCGGCGGCGCGCTGGGCGAGGCGGTCCAGCTCGCGACGATGCAGCAGCAGCTTGCGCGGGCGCTCGGGGTCGTGGTTTTCGCGCGAGGCCGGCGCATACGGGGGGATGTGCACCGAGTGCAGCCACAGCTCGCCGTCCTGGACGGCCGCGTAGCCGTCCTTCAGCTGCGCGCCCGACTGGCGCAGCGCCTTGACCTCGGTGCCCTCGAGCACGATGCCGCACTCGATCCGATCGAGCAGCTCGTAGCGATGCGACGCGTAGCGGTTCGACGCCACGTCGCCCGCGCCGAGCTTGCGCTTTCCCTTGCCCTTGGCCATCTTTCGAGCCTAGCTGGCCGAGTCGGGCGCGGGCGCCGGGATCAGGTCGACCCGGCCACGCAGCGTGTCGACACGCGTCACTTCCACCAGAACCAGGTCGCCCAGCCGCAACGTCGATCCGCTGCGCTCGCCGTGCAGGATCGTCGCCCTCCTCGTTGATCTCCCACCAGTCGCGCTCGCCGTCGGGGAGGCGCAGCTCGCGCACCGGCAGGAGGCCTTCGTAGACCGCGGCGTTCGCTGTCGCTGCCTCTCTCGTCGCAGCCGACGCGACCGGCGGAGAAGCGCCCCGCAAGGCACTCGACGCCCCGGCGGAGGCGCTCGTGGTGACCGGGGCGAAAGCGACAAAGGCCCCGGCCGAGATCAGCCCGACCACTTCGCCGGCGAATTGCTGCTCCCAGCCGTGCCCATACAGGCGCCGCTCGAGGTCGAAGCACGCCGCCACGTCGTCGGCGTCGCGCTCGATCATCATCGCCTCGCGCTCGCATTCCGAGCTCCACACGCCCAGCTCGGCGAGCTCGCCGCCACGCGGCGCAGGCTCCCCCCGCCGACCGCCGCGAGCAGCGCACGATGGCAGACGAGGTCCGGATAGCGACGGATCGGCGAGGTGAAGTGGCAGTAGCTCTGCGCGTGAAGCCCCGCGTGGCCGAGGTTGCGCGGGGAGTAGTAGGCCTGCTTGAGCGAGCGCAGCACGAGCGAGTTCAGCGCCCGGCGCCCCTTGCCGCCCCTGGACTCGACGTGTCGCTCGATGCTTTGGGAGATCGCTCCGAGCAGATCGGCCGCCTGCGACGGCGACATGTCCCTGGGCAGCGCCGGCGTGGGCACCTCGAGCGTCGCCAACTGTGCCACGAGACGCTCGATCCGCTCCGGCTCGGGGCGCTCGTGCACGCGATACAGGCATGGCACCTTCTGCCGCTGCAGCAGGTCCGCGACGGCTTCGTTGGCGGCGATCATCAGATGCTCGATCAGCCGGTGCGCCTCGGTCTGCGTGCGCGCATGTATCTCGGCGACGTCGCCGCGCTCGTCGAAGACGAACTCGGGCTCCTCGGAGTCGACCGCCAGGGCACCGCGCTGCTCGCGTGCCCGAGCGAGCGCCGCGGCAGCTTCACGCGCCGCCTCGAGCGGCTGCCTCCACGGCGCCGATGCCTGCTCCTCGCCGGCGAAGATGCGGTCGACCCGCTCGTAGTCCAGGCGCTCGTCCGAGCGGATCACCGATCTGTAGAAGGCGGCGCCCACGACATCGGCACCGTCGAGCTCGAGCTCGACGGTGACGGCCAGGCGCTCGCGCTGCGGCACGAGCGAGCACGCGTCGTTGGAGAGCTCCCGCGGCAGCATCGGCTCGACCGCGCCGGGGACATAGACGCTCGTCCCCCGTCTGCGCGCCTCGACGTCGACCGGCGAGCCCTCGGGCACATACGCGCTGACGTCGGCGATGTGCACCCACACGCGGATCGAGCCGCCTTCCAGCGCCTGGGCCGAGATCGCGTCGTCGAAATCGCGGGCGCTGACCGGATCGATCGTGAACGTCGTCAGCCCGGTCAGGTCACGCCTGGATGACAGGTCGCCGCGCACCTCGAGTCCCTGATCGCGCGCCTTCTTCGCCGCGCGCTGCACGTGGCGCTCGAAGCCGCGCGCGAGTCCCCGCTCCTTGATCAGCGACTCGATCGCCGAACGCGCCGACTGGCGCGCCTGCGGCGGCCAGACCACGCGCGAGTCCTGCCCGGCCCCGCGGCGCGCGCCGCGCGCCGCCCCCGCCGGCCGCTTCGGCCCCGCCGGCCGCTTCGGCGACGTCCCCCGCTTCTCCTGCGGCGTCCCCCGCTTCGGCGAGGCCTGCTGCTTCGGCTTCGCCGCCGGTCGCGGCTTGGGCGCTGCCTTCCGCCGCCTGCCTCCCTGCGGGCGGCGAGCGCTCACTTGACCTTCGCGGCGAGCGTGTTCAGCGCGACTTCGAGCCCGTGGTTGCTGTCGACGCCATGGCGCACCGGGACTTCGGGCGTGATGCCCGCGCCCTGCTTGACACCGCCACCGCCGAGGTTGCGCCCGTTCGGGGTGAAGTACTCGCCGACCGTGATGTCGAGCGCACCGCCGTTGGACAGCGGCTCCTCCTCCTGGAAGACGCCCTTGCCGAACGTGTGCGTGCCGACGACGGTGGCGCGGTGATGGTCCTGCAGCGCCGCCGTGACGATCTCCGCGGCCGAGGCCGTGTTGGCGTCGACCAGCACGACCATCGGAAACGGCGGCTTGATCGCGTCGCCTTCGGCCGTCAGCGTCTCGCTCGGCTGCGTCCGCCCGCGCGTGGAGACGATCGTGCCCTTCTCGACGAAGGTGCTCGCGATCAGCCGCGCCTCCTCGACCAGGCCGCCGCCGTTGGCCCGCAGGTCGAGCACGATCCCGCGCGCGCCTTTGTGCAACTCGTGCTCCACCCCTTCGCGTACTTCCCCGTGCGCGCCGGGGCTGAACGTCGCCAGCGCGACCACGCCGAGCTTCTTGCCGTGCACCGACTTCGTCAGCGAAGCCACGACCGGCTCGTTGATCGTCGCTCGCGTCAGCGTGAGCGTGTTCAGCGCGGTGTGTCCATCGCGGCGCTGCTCGACGCCGAGCTTCACGTCGGTTCCCGGCGGGCCCTTGATCAGCGCGATCGCCTTTTCCGCAGGCACGCCGGCCAGCTTGCGCCCGTTGACGGCGACGATCTCATCGCCCGCGCGCATCGCGGCTCGAGCAGCGGGTGATGCGTCGAACACCTTCGCCACCCGCAGCCCCTGCTTGGCCGGCGCGACCGACACGCCGATCCCGGTGAAGCTGGGCGGCGCGTTGAATTCGCGGAACTCCTTCGGCGAGAGGTAGTGGGAGAAGCGATCCTCGAGGCTCGCCACGGCGCCCGAGATCGAGCCGTTGGTCAGGCGGCTCTTGGCGATCGGGCGGTAGTAGTCGCTCGCGATCCGGTCGATCGCTTCGCTGACCACGCGCGTTTCCTCATGCGCGACGAACGTCGAGCGCGCGAAGCTCGGCAGATCTTCGGGGTGGCCGCCGAGATAGACACCCAGGACCAGCAGCACCGGCAATGCGATCGCCAGCACCGCCAACAGCGGCTGTCGTCTGCGGGAGGGCATCGCCCCCGGGAGCCTACGGGTCAGACCTTGAGAAAGCGCCGCAGCGAGATGCCCGACCCCGCCGCCGAGACGGCGATCGCGCAGGCCATCAGGATTGCGATCAGCAGCGGAAAGGCGATCATGTCGGGCTGGGAGATCAGCTTGACCGTGTTGGCCAGCGGATCGACCAGCGTCACCTTGGCCAGCGCCAGCAGGCCGATCGCCGCGGCTCCGCCGACGGCGCCGAGGAACAGCCCCTCGAGCACGAACGGCCAGCGGATGAACCAGTCGGTGGCGCCGACCAGCTTCATCACCTCGACCTCGCGCCGGCGCGAGAACAGCGACAGGCGGATCGTGTTCGAGATCAAGAGGATCGAGGCGAGCACGAGCAGCGCCGCCAGCAGCGCCATCGTGATCTTGATCACGCGCGTGGCCGAGAGGATCTGATTGGTCTGCGCCTGGCGATTCTGCACAGCCGCGATCGCAGGGTCGGTGACCAGGCGCGTGCCGAGCGGGCTCGACTGGTCGAGCTCCTTGCGCACCGCCGCCGAGTTCTCGGGCTTGTCGGGCGTGATCCGGAAGATGTCCGGCAGCGGGTTGTAGCCGATCAGCGCGAAGGCCTGTGCGTTGAGCTTCTTCTCCTGTTCGAAGCCCTGCTGCTTGGAGACGAACTGGATGCTCTTGACGTGCGGCGCCCGCTGCAACTCGCCGCGCACCCGCGCGACTTCGGCCGGGCTCGCGCTCGTCGTCATGTCGACGTCCACGAGCACGCGTCCACGCACGTCGTTGGCCGCCCCGTTGGTCGCCTCGACCACAGGGATGAAGACCCCGAGCACGAGCGTCGTCACGAGCACCGAGGCGAGCGCCGCGAAGGACGGCAGGGCGTTGCGCTTGATCGAGCGGAACGACTCTTTGAGGAAGAAGCCCGGCCTCACGTGGCTTCCCGTTTGAGGCGCTCGCCCAGCTCGTCGGTGTTCTCTTCGCGAGCGCCGTACAGGCCGGAGGCCTCGTCGCGCACGATCCGCCCGCGCTTGAGCTCGATCACGCGGCGGCGCATGCGGTCGACCATCTCGTTGTCGTGCGAGGCGACGATCACCGTGGTGCCCGCGCGGTTGATCCGGTAGAGCAGCTGCATGATCCCGATCGACGTCTCCGGGTCGAGGTTGCCCGTCGGCTCGTCCGCCAGGAGCAGCGGCGGGTGGGCGGCAAACGCGCGCGCCACCGCCACGCGCTGCTGCTCGCCGCCGGAGAGCTGGTGCGGGTAGTTGTGCAGCTTCGTCGAGAGCCCCGTCAGGCGCAGGATGTCGGGCAGCGTCGCGCGGATCTGCTTGCGCGATGTGCCCGTCACCTGCAGCGCGTAGGCGATGTTGTCGTACACCGTGCGCGTCGGCAGCAGCTTGAAGTCCTGGAAGACGACGCCGACGTTGCGGCGGTAGTAGGGCACCTTCTTGTGCTCGATCTCCGCGAGGTCGCGTCCCGCCACGCGAATGCGGCCGTCGGTCGGGTCGAGCTCCTTGATCAGCAGGCGCATGATCGTCGACTTGCCCGAACCGGTCGGCCCGACGAGGAAGACCATCTCCTGGCGGCGCACCGCGAACGTCGCCCGCTCCAGGCCGACGCCGCCGGGGCCGTAGAGCTTCGACACGCCACGGAACTCGACCACGGTGTCGCGCGGGTCCGGCAGCGGCGGAGCCACGCGGCGAGGCGTCGCCTGCGCCGCCGGGTGCTCGCCGCGGCGGCGCTCACGCCCGGGCGGCGGCACGTCTCGCGTGCGCCTGTCCAGGCCCTGCTGGATCGCGTTCTCGGTCGCCGGCATGGCCCGTGACGGTACCGTGGGCGCCCCCCTTCCCCTAGCAATAGCCCCTGCATGCAACGGGTTTTGCAGGCTTGGCCCCGTTTGCGCGGGATCGGCGAGCCGGCGCACCACCGGACGGCTACGTGCCGCTGGCTATCGTGAGCCGCGCATGGCCGAGATCGAGACCACCACTACCAAGGCCAACGGACTGCCGATCCACCGGATCGCGTTGCCCGGCACGCGCGCGCTGACCGTACTCGTCGCCTTCGACGCCGGCGCGCGCAACGAGCGCCCCGAGGAGAACGGCATGGCGCACTTCCTCGAGCACCTCGTCTTCAAGGGCGGGCAGAAGTACCCCAATTACTCGGACGTCAACGAGACCGCTGAGCGCCTCGGCGGCGTGCTCAACGCCTACACAAGCCACGACGTCGTCGCCTTCCACATCACCGTACGCGCCGAGAGCGCGCCGGCCGCGATCGATCTGCTGAGCGACTTCGTCGGGCGCCCCAAGATCGACGCCGAGGAGCTAGACCGCGAGCGCGGCGTCGTGATCCAGGAGATCAACCGCGCCTTCGACCAGCCCTCGATGGTCGCCGAGTACCTGATCGACAAAGCCGCGTTCGGCGAGCATCCGCTGGGCAGGACCGTGCTCGGCCCCGAGGAGAACCTGCGCAGCTTCACGCGTGAGGGAATCGTCGCCTTCCGCGAGCGTCGCTGGGCCGGTGCCAGCGGTGGCGCCTTCCTCGTCGGCAACCTCGAGCACCTGCCGCAGGAGGCCGAGCTGCAGGAGCTGTTCGGCCGCTTCCCCGAGCTGGGCGCGCCCGGCCCCTACGACCCGGCCCCCGCGTTCGAGCCCGAGAAGCTCGTCGAGCAGCGCGACACCAACCAGTCGCACCTACGGATGATCTATCGCCCCGACGTCACCGTCTCAGACGTTCGCGAACGCGCGGCGCTGTCGATCTACTCGACGCTGCTCGGCGGCTCGATGGGCTCGCGCCTGTTCGACGAGATCCGCGAGAAGCGCGGGCTCTGCTACTCGGTCTACTCGATCGCCCACGCCTTCGCCGACGTGCCCATCCTGCAACTCGGATCTGGCCTTGACTCGGCGAAGTGCATCGAGGCTTACACGCGCATGCGCGAGATCGTCGACGAGCTGCGCGACGACGGGCCGACCGAGGAGGAGGTGCAGCGCGCACGCGCCTACGCCGCCGGAAGGCTCGTGCTGTCCTTCGAGAACACCAACGCCGTCGCACGCTACGCGGCCAACCAGCAGATCGTCTTCGGCGAGTCGATCGACCCCGACGAGGCGATCGCCGCGCTCGACGCCGTCACCTTCGACGAGGTGCGCGAGGTGGCTGCCGGGGTTGCCGACAAGCTCGCCGTGGCGTGCGTCGGGCCGCACTCGGTTGAGGAGTTCTAGCCGCGCGGTTTCGGGTGCAGCGGCGGGGGCTCGCCCTGAGAGCTGCGCCCTACCCGCAGCGCCGTCAGCTTCTGCACGCGCTCATCGTCGCCGACCATCTCACGGATCCAGCGAACCGCCTCGTCGACGTCCAGTGAGCGAGCCTCGACCATCGCTTCGATGTCGACCCAGTCGCGAGGACGGCTGAACATGGCCTTGAAGACCGCCAGGCCGGTGCAATCGAGGACCGGGATCGTGCGATCGCCGAAGGAGACGTGACGGATGTTGCGCTCCGCCTCGTCGTGGAGCGGCAGCACGCTGAAGAACAGGTCGATCGGTGTTGCGTCCCACAGCAGGCGCACCTGCCCGTCACGTTCGGCGATTTCCAGGTCCCTGCCCGTAACTCTCACCCCCTCGGGCAGCGCGGCCAGAACTTCCCGCGTCCGGCTCGGGGAGACGAACACGTTGACGTCCACATCCTGCGTGCCGCGCGCCTCGAAGGTGCAGTACCCGAGGGCAATGGCGCCGCCGATCGCATGCGGGAAGCCCCCCGCTCGGAGGGCGTCGTGAATCGCCAGCATCCGGTCGGCGACGCCGATCATGACGTCAGCCGGATCAACGGTGGATACGCCAGCTCGCCGGGCGGCTTCGAGGGCATGCGATCGGCAAGCTCCAGCACCTGGGCGAGGATCCTGCCGGACCGCTCTAGCGCCTCGGCATCCGACAGCGCCGAAACCGTCAGCTCCAATCCCGCCGCTCGCGCGATCCGCGCGAGGGCCGAGACCGACGGCTGGCGGCGACCGTGCTCGTACGCGCTCAGCACCGAAGGCTGTAGCCCGGAGCGACGCGCGAGCTCGGCCTGGGTCAGTCCGGACGTCCGCCGGATCTGTGCAATCAGGTCGCTCGCGACGCGATCGTTGCTGCCAGACATAGCACTACCATAGCACTTACGCTAAGATCAACCCGAGATCCTTAGCGTATACGCTACTAAACTACCCCAGCGCGACCATCCGGTCGATCGGCACCCGCGCCCGCACGGCGACATCCTCGGGCACGCGCACCTCGAACTTCATCTCGGCCAGCGCATCGCGCAGCTTGTGCAGCGTGATCATCTTCATGTAGACGCAGGCGGCGCGCGGGTTGGCCGCGACGAAGTTGACGTCGGGGGCGGCCATCTGCAGCGGGTAGAGCATGCCCGTCTCGGTGGCCACGACCACATCGCGGACCTTGCCGGGGCCACCGTTCTCCCTGGCGGCCTGGGAGGAGCTCTCCAAGCCCGGTTCCTCGACCTGGCCCGCCTCGCCATCGCTCGCGCCGTTCGAAGCGGCCGACTCGGCCTGCTCGGCGTAGCGCAGCATCCCGCCGGTCGAGAGCATGTGCACGCCCTCGCCGGAGATGTCGCCGGCCGCGACGTACTCCATCACGCTCGTCGTGCAGCCACACTCGGGATGGATCAGGAAGTCCGCGCCGGGGTGGGCCGCGCGGACGGCCTCGATGTCGGCCGGGCGGATTCCCGCGTGCACGTGGCACTCGCCGTCCCACACGTGCATCCGTTTGCCCAGCTCCTTCTCGACGTACGCGCCGAGCCACATGTCCGGGCCGAACAGGATCTCCGTGTCGCCGCCGTGCGTCTCGTAGATGTGCCGGACGACGTCGACGGCGTTGGCCGACGTGCAGCAGTAGTCGGTCAGCGCCTTCACCTCGGCCGTCGTGTTCACGTACATCACGACAACGCCGTCCGGGTACTCAGCGCGCCACGACGCGAGCTGCTCGGCATCGATCGACGCGGCCAGCGAGCAGCCGGCGTCGAGGTCGGGGATCAGCACGGTCTTCTCCGGGCAGAGGATCGAAGCGGTCTCGGCCATGAAGTGGACACCGCAGAAGGCGATCACCTCGGCGTCGGCGGCCGCCGCCGCTTGGCGGGAGAGCCCGAGCGAGTCGCCGACGTAGTCGGCCACGTCCTGGATCTCCGGCACCTGATAGTTGTGCGCCAGGATCACCGCATTTCGCTCCGCGGCCAGCGCGCGTACCTCTTGCTTCAACGCGGCGATCTCGGCCGTCGTGAGGTGATCTTGCACCTTCTCGGCCGCAGCCAGCGTGGGCGCCATCGGCAGATCCATCGCGCTCATTCTATCCTCGGGCCATGGCTGGCCTGGAGGCGCCTGCGCCCTCCGGGACGCGCCCTGCAGGCGATCGGCCGGCTCACGGGCGGGCGAGGCGACGCGCTCAGGAGCAGATGGATATGCCCGCCATGTCGCGCTCGCGCGGCCAGGCGATCGTGTGCGGGTTGCGCTCGGCGTCGGCGAGCGGCGGGCGCCCGCCGTCGATCACGCGCACCCGGTAGTCGATCGAGTCGACGAACTCGCCGTAGCCGAGCTTGGTGTCGTGCAGCTCGCAGAGCAGCAGCGGCTTGACCGAGCGCAGCGTCTCGCGCATTCCGGCCACCACGATCAGCTCGGCCCCCTCGACGTCGATCTTGACGAGGTCGGGCGCGCGCACGCCATCTCCCTGAACGAACTCATCGAGCGTGACCGTCTGCACGGTGACCTCCCCCACCTCGGGCCCGTGGTCCTCCTGTTTGGTCGCCCCCTCGACGTTGAGCGAGTGAAATGCCGACCACGGCGAGACGAACATCTCGGCCGTGCCCGTCGAGGAGGAGAGCGCCTTCTCGACGATCGTCACGTTGTCGAGGCCGTTGAGCGCGACGTTGTGGCGGAGCGTGGACAGGTTCTGCGGGATCGGCTCGAACGCGTAGACCCTCCCCTGCGGTCCCACCAGCCTCGAGCAGAGGATCGTGAAGAAGCCGATGTTGGCACCTACGTCGTAGACCGTCTGGCCGGGCTTGACCAGCTCGGCCAATGCCTCCTGCACCTCGGGCTCGGCGTCGCCCTTCAGGTAGCGCAGGTAGGAGCCGCCGAGGTTGATGCGCGCGCCCTGCATCGGTCCGCGCATCACGCGCATGTCGCGGTGGCGCAGCGGCCGGGTCGCGGTCTCGACGATGCGCCGGCCGGCCTCGCTCGAGTGCTGCAGGCGCGACATCCCCTGCCAGGCACGTTCTGAGATCGAGGAGCCGAGACGCACGGCGCGGCGCTTGGCCCGATCCTTGAGTGAGCCCGCCCCCGTCACGAGCGAGGCATGATACATCGGCCGGGGCCGGCTCTAAGCGGCAAGTTCGAGGATCAGCGAGAGATCGAGCGCCGGCGCCGAGTGCGTCAGCGCGCCCATCGAGACCCAGTCGACGCCGGTTTCGGCGATCGTCCTCAAGCTCTGAAGCGTCACGCCGCCGCTGGCCTCGAGCTCGGCGCGGCCGGCGACCTGCACGACAGCCGCGCGCAGCTGCCGCTCGTCCATGTTGTCCAGCAGCAACCGTGGCGCGCCCGCCTGCAGCGCCTCGTCGATCTCGCCCGCGTCGCGCACCTCGACCTCGAGCGTCGTTGCCAGCTGCGGAGCGGCCGCGCGGGCGCGTTCGACCGCCGCCGCGATCCCTCCGGCGGCGGCGATGTGGTTCTCCTTGATCAGGATCGCGTCGAACAGCCCGACACGATGGTTGCTCGCGCCGCCGGCGGCCACGGCGGCCTTCTCGAGCACCCGCAGCCCCGGCGTCGTCTTGCGCGTGTCGAGCACCTTCGCCCCGGTGCCCTGCACGGCGCGCGCGGCCAGCGCCGCCATGCTCGCCACGCCCGAAAGGTGGGTGAGGAAGTTCAGCGCCGTGCGCTCGCCCGTCAGCAGGGCGCGCGCGCCGGCGTCGATCGACATCACCGGGCCGCCCTGCTCGCGCCAGGTGCCCTCCTCGACCAGGCGCTCGATCCGCGCGTGCCGATCGAGCAGCCGTGAACACGGCTTCGGCGACTTCCAGGCCGTAGATCGCCCCCGGCGCCTTCTGCGTGATCAGCGCCCGGGCGCGCGCATCGGCTGCGACCGTCGCCTCGCTCGTCACATCGCCCGCGCCGACGTCCTCTGCCAGCGCGCGCGCCACGAGCGTCGCGAGCTCTTCCGCCGGCACTGCAACAGCGTCGGCCAACGCTAGGCCTTCGCCGACGCCGCAGAGAGCAAGTAGGCACGCACGAAGTCGTCGAGATCTCCGTCGAGCACCCGCTGCACGTCGCCCATCTCGTTTCCCGTGCGGTGATCCTTGACCAACGTGTACGGGTGCAGCACATAGGAGCGGATCTGCGAGCCGAAGTTCACGTCCTGCGCCTCGCCCTTCTCGCGCGCGATCTCTTCCTGGCGCTCGCGCTCGCGCTGCTCGAGCAGCTTGGCGCGCAGCATCGCCATCGCCGTCGCCCGGTTGGAGGACTGCGAGCGCTCGTTCTGGCATTGCACGACGATCCCGCTCGGTCGGTGCGTGATGCGCACGGCCGAGTCGGTCTTGTTGACGTGCTGCCCGCCCGCGCCCGAGGCACGGTAGGTGTCGACCTGCAGGTCGTCTTCGTTGATCTCGATCTCCCCCGTGTCCTGGACGACCGGCGCGACCTCGACGCCGGCGAAGCTCGTCTGGCGGCGGTGCGCGGAATCGAACGGCGAAAGGCGCACCAGCCGGTGCACGCCGCGCTCGGCACCGAACAGGCCGTAGGCGTTCTCGCCGGATACGCGGAACGTCGCCGACTTGATCCCGGCTTCCTCGCCCGGGCTCACCTCGAGCAGCTCGACCTGGAAGCCGCGGCGCTCGGCCCAGCGCATCTCCATGCGCAAGCACCATCTCGGCCCAATCCTGAGCGTCGGTGCCTCCCGCTCCGGCGTTGACCGTGACCAGCGCATCGCCCGAGTCGTAGTCGCCGGAGAACAGTCGCTGCTCCTCGAGCTCGGCCAGGCGCGCCTCGACCGAGGCGATCTGCTCGTCGACCTCGCTCTGCAGCGACTCCTCCTCGACCGCCATCTCGACCAGCGCGTCGAGGTCGTCGACGTCGCCCTTCAGCTCCTCGAACTGCTCCAGGCGCCTGCTCGCGCGCGAATGCTCGCCCGACACCGCCGCCGCGCGCTCGGAGTCGTCCCAGAAGCCGCTCTCGCCCATCTCCTGCTCGAGCGCCGCCACGCGCTCGCCCAGCGCAGCTGGGTCAAAGATAGTCCGCGAGCAGCTTCATCTGCTCGCGGATCGAGGCCAGGCGCTCAGGAGTCGACTCGCTGGGAGCGGTGGTGGCCACGCCACCACGCTATCAACGCTTGCGCCGGAGTCGCGCCCGGCGCTTCTCGCTCGGGGTCCAGCTCAATATGCTCGCGCCGTGCCCGCCGACACCCCCGAGCAGCTCGCCGCCGCCTTTGCCGCCGCGATCAACGCCGGCGACGCCCAGGCGGCCGCCGACCTGTGGATCGAGGACGCCACGATCGTCCAGCCCGACGGAGCGACGATCAGCGGCAGGGCCGCCGTTGCAGCAGCCCTGCAGGCACTCGTCGACAACGGCGTTCAGGTGCAGATCGACGTGTCCAACGTGTTCGTCGCCGGCGATTCGGCGATGGTCGCCGGCGGGCTCACCTTGAACGGGAGCAACGGGCAGCACGAGCCCTTCGCCCAGCGCAGCAGCTCCGTCGTGATCTACACACGCGGCCCCGACGGCTGGCGAATCGCAATCGACGCACCGTGGGGACTGCCGACGGGCTAGTCGGAGGCGCTTGGCTGCCCTCCGGCCTTAGGACGTTCGTGGATCAAGCAGGCACCGACGACGCAGTCGTTGGGAAGGACGCAGGGAGCGTGGCGGGCGAAGGCCCGCGAGCGACGGAGGACGCAGCCAGGCGCCGTATCCACGGACGTCCTACTAGGCGCCGTGGCACTTCTTGAACTTCTTACCACTGCCGCACCAGCACGGGTCGTTGCGTCCGACCTGGTGCTCGTCGTCGACGACGCGCTGCTCGACGATCGGCATCACTTCACCTTCGGGATCGATTTCGCCGAAGCCGCCGGCTCCGGCCGGGCCGGCACCGGCGGCAGCCGCGGCGGCCGCCATCGCGCCGGCGCCGACGGCGCTTTCCCCGCCCGAGTATGAGACGCGCCCGGCGCGGGTCGAGCTGCCCGCGGCGGCGAAGCTCGGGGCGGGGGCGCCGCCGCCGTTCTCGCCCTCGACGTTGACCTCGACGTTGAAGATCATCCGCGCGTAGTCGGCCCAGACGCTGTTCATCAGATCGCCGAACAGCGTGAAGGCCTCGTTCTTGTAAGCGACCAGAGGATCGATCTGGGCGAAGCCGCGCAGGTGGATCCCCTCGCGCAGGTAGTCCATGTCGAACAGGTGCTCGCGCCAGCGTTCGTCGATGATCTGCAGCAGCAGGAAGCGCTCCAGAGCGCCCATCAGCTCCTCGCCCAGCGCCTGCTCGCGACGCTCGTAGCGCTCCATCGCCATCTCGGTGATGCGGTCGGTCAGCACGATGCGGTCGACGCGCTCGGGGTCGAGGTCCTCCTCGCCGAGATCGATCGGGAAGAACTGACCGAGCGCCGTGAACATGCCGTCGAGGTCCCAGTCCTCCATGAAGTCGCCCGGCGTGTACTGGTCGATCGTGCGCTCGATCACGTTGGCGACCTCGCGGCGCGCCTCCTCGCCGATGCTCTTGCCTTCGAGCACCTCGTCGCGGTAGGCGTAGATCACGCGGCGCTGCTCGTTCATCACATCGTCGTACTCGAGCACGCGCTTGCGGATCAGGAAGTTCTGCTCCTCGACCTTCTTCTGGGCTTTCTCGATCTGCTTGGAGAGCATGCCCGCCTCGATCGGTTCCTCGTTGCCCTCCTCGTCGACGCCGCCGAGTTTGTCGAGGATCTTGTAGATCCGGTCGCCCGCGAACAGCCTCACGAGATCGTCCTCGGCGGAGAGGAAGAAGCGGCTCTCGCCCGGGTCGCCCTGGCGCCCGGCGCGACCGCGCAGCTGGTTGTCGATGCGGCGTGACTCGTGGCGCTCGGTGCCGCAGATGAACAGGCCGCCCGCGGCCATCACGTGCTGGCGGTTCTCCTCGCACCTTCGCCTCGATCGCCGGGAGCACCTCGGCCGTGCGCTGCTCATAGCTCCTCGGCGTCCGGCTCGACGCCCTCGACGGGCGAGCTCCAGGCGCGCGAGGTGCTCGGCGTTGCCGCCGAGCTTGATGTCGACGCCACGGCCGGCCATGTTCGTCGCGATCGTGACGCCCCCGGGCTGGCCCGCCTCGGCGACGATCTCGGCCTCGCGTGCGGCGTGCTCGGGCTTGGCGTTCAGCACCGTGTGCTTGATCCCGCGCTTGATCAGGCGCTCGCCGAGCAGCTCGGAGACCTCGACGGAGATCGTGCCGACGAGCACCGGCTGGCCGTTCTCGTGGCGCGCGGCGATCTCTCTGACGACGGCGTTCCACTTGCCCTCCTTGGTCTTGTAGATCTGGTCGTTGCGGTCGTCGCGGACCATCTCCATGTTCGTCGGCACCTGCACGACCGGCAGCTCGTAGATCTTCATGAACTCGGTCGCCTCGGTCAGCGCCGTGCCGGTCATCCCCGAGAGCTTGTCGTAGAGGCGGAAGAAGTTCTGGTAGGTGATCGTCGCGAGCGTCTGGTTCTCCTCCTGGATCGAGCACGCCCTCCTTGGCCTCGACCGCCTGGTGCAGGCCCTCCGACCAGCGGCGTCCCTCGAGGATGCGACCGGTGAACTCGTCGATGATCTTCACCTCGCCGTCGATCACGGCGTAGTCGACGTCGCGCTTGTACAGCGCCTCGGCGCGCAGCGCCTGGATCAGGTGGTTGACGAGGTGGCCGTTCTCGGCCCGGTAGAGGTGGTCGATGCCGAGGAATTTCTCGGCCTTGGCGACGCCCTGCTCGGTGATCGCGACCGTCTTCTGCTTCTCGTCGATCTCGAAGTCGAAGTCGGCGACGAACTGCTTCTTCGAGCGCGGGTCCATCCCTTCGGGGGTCTTGCCCGGCTTCATCTGCGGCGCCAGGCGGGCGAACTTCACGTACAGGTCGGCTGCCTGTTCGGGCGCGCCGGAGATGATCAGCGGCGTGCGCGCCTCGTCGATCAGGATGTTGTCGACCTCGTCGACGATCGCGAACGGGTGGCCGCGCTGGACCTTTTCGGAGAGCTCCGTGGCCATGTTGTCGCGCAGGTAGTCGAAGCCGAACTCGGAGTTCGTGCCGTAGACGACGTCGCAGGCGTAGGCGGCGTGCTTCTGCTCGAGGCGGCTGCATGTTCTGCAGCACGCCGACGCTCACGCCAAGCGCGTCGTAGATCGGGCTCATCCATTCGGCGTCGCGTCGGGCGAGGTAGTCGTTGACGGTCACCACGTGCACGCCCTTGCGCTGCGGCTGCTCGCCCTCGCCGGTCCCCTCGCGCACGGCCAGCGAGTTGAGCACGACCGCGAGCGTCGCCGTCAGCGTCTTGCCCTCGCCTGTCTTCATCTCGGCGATCTGACCGTCGTGCAGCGCCATCGCGCCGATCAGCTGCACGTCGAAATGGCGCATCTCCATCGTGCGCTTGCCCGTCTCGCGCACGATCGCGAAGCACTCCGGCAGCAGCGCCTCGAGCGACTCGCCGTCGGCCGCGCGCTCGCGCAGCACGTCCATCCGCTCGCGCAGCTCGGCGTCCGATGTCGTGTTCGAGCTCGGCCTCGAACGCGTTGATCAGCGCCACGCGCTTCTGGTATTCCTTGAACTTCTTCGCCTCGCCGACGTTCAGCGCGCGATCGAGCAGGGAGGGCATGGGCCAAGGATAGCTTTCCGGCGCCGGCCGTCTACCCGTACTCGAGCACGCGCACGCTGCACCCCGCCGCGGATGTCTCTCTCGCCCCGGGTGCGAGCGGCGCCGCGGCGCCTCAGCGTCGAATGCGACCTCAGATGCCCGGCTGCGAGGCCGGCTGGCCCATCATCTGCGCCGCCTCCTGCGCGGCCGTTCGCCGGTCGGCCGCCGCCGCACGCGCCTCGCGCCGGTGGCGGCGCTTGTCGCGATGGCGCTTGACTTGGCGCGCCAGCTCGTCGAGCATCAGGTTGAGCGAGTGGAGCATCTCGGGCGAGCGGTCGCGGGCGCGCAGCGTGACGCCCTTCAGATAGAGCGTCGCCTCGGCGACCTGGCAGTCGGCGACGCGCGGGTTGGGCTCCTTGAAGATCTCGATCTCCACGCGCGCGAGCTCAGAGACCTGCCGCGCGACCTTGTCCAGACGCCGAGTCGCGTGCTCGCGTATCTCGTCGGTGACCGGAACGTTTCGACCCTTGATGTCGATCTGCATCACAGGCTCCTTTGGTCGGCTGTTGTCTGGCGCTTGCCAAGGATGCTACGCCCGCCTCTGGCGGATGTAAACGTAGTTACCCACATTCGTCCGAATGTCCACAGGCGCGAGCGCCCGGGCGGTGAGAGAATCGGCGCGTGAGCACGAACCTGCCGGCCGCCGCCGCGAACCTCTCGTGGACATTCGAACCGAGCGTGCTGATCGCCGTTGCGCTCGCCGGCGGGGCGTATGTCCGCCGCTGGTGGCACGTGCGCGCCGGTGACTCGCCGCGCCCCGCCGCCGACGCCCCCGCGTGGCGCCTGTGCTGCTTCCTCGGCGCGCTGCTGTTCACGCTCGTTGCGCTCGTCTCGCCGATCGACGCGCTCGCCGATCAGCTGTTCCTGATGCACATGGTCCAGCACGTGCTGCTGCTCGACCTCGATCCCGATTCTCGCGATCCTCGGCTTCACGAAGGTGATCCTGCGGCCGATCACGCGTTCGATCCACGAGCTCGAGCGTCGCGCCGGAGCGCTCGCGAGCCCCGCCTTCGCCGTGATCCTCTACGTCGCCGTGATCTGGGCCTGGCACATCCCGGCCGCCTACGACCTGGCCCTGCGCCATCCCCTCGTGCACGTGCTCGAGCACGTCACCTTCCTGCTCGCCGGCTCGCTCTACTGGTGGCACCTGCTCTCGCCGATCCGCGGTCGCCTGCGCCTGGGCGGCCTCGGGCCGATCGCCTACATGGGCTCGACCAAGCTGTTCGTCGGCGCGCTCGGCATGGGCCTGGCGTTCGCTCCCACCGCGCTGTACGCCTACTACGTCCACCACGCCCGCGTGTGGGGCCTCTCCGCGCACGACGACCAGTCGATCGCCGGCATCGTGATGGCCGTCGAGCAGTCGCTCGTGATGGGGGTCGCGATCGTCGTGCTGTTCGTGCAGGCGCTCGCCGAGTCAGAGCGCGAGCAGCAGCGCCGCGAGCGCTACGAAGCCGCCTGAGCTGGGTCGGCCGCGTGGCGCTCGACAGGATCACGCCCGCTTGCTATGCTGACAACTGTCACATGACTCACTTTCCGCGAAAGGGCTCGCTGCAGCGGGCCTTTTCGTGTTAAGCGGCCCGTCGAGACCGGCATCCGAGCGGCATCCGACGCTCGAGCGCCCGACGCCGGAGCTCCCTACGCCCGTCGGCGCAGGCTCTGCAGGATCCCGCCGTGCCCGGCGATCGCGCCGATCAGGATCGAGCCGGCGGCGATCTCGGTACCGGGGAAGACGATGCTCTCGCGCAGCTGAGCGCCGTCGCCGACCTTCGCACCGTCGCCGAGCACGATCGGCCCCATCAGGCGCACGCCCTCCCCCAGCTCGACGTCGCGTCCGATCCACACGGCGCCATCGACGTCTGTGTCCTCGCGCAGCGGCGAGCCGCCGACGACGGTCAGCCCCGGGCGCAGCTCCTCGCCCTGCATCTCCAGGTGCAGCTTGCCGTGCAGCGCATCGAACGTGCCCTGGCGCAGCTCGGCGAGCGAGCCTACGTCGTTCCAGTACTCGCTCAGCTCGTGGATGTAGAAGGGCACGTCGTTCTCGAGCAGCGCCGGGTAGACGTCTTTGGCCCAGTCGACGAACGGCGTGTCGGGGAAGTAGTCGAAGATCCGCGGGTCGAACACGTAGATGCCGCAGTTGCCGAGGTCCGACAGCGCCTCCTCCGGCTCAGGCTTCTCCTGAAAGCCCGTGATCCGCCCGTCGCGGTCGTGCAGCACGACGCCGTACTCGCGCGTGTCCGCCACGCGCTTGACGGCCAGCGTCGCGATTCCCCCGGCCTCGCGGTGGCGCGCCGCGAACGCGCTCAGGTCGATGTCCGTGAGCGCGTCGCCCGAGATCACCAGGAACGGCTCGTCGCCAAAGAACTCCTTGCACGCGCGCACGCCACCGGCCGTGCCCAGCAGCTCCTGCTCGAAGCTGTAGGAGATGCGCTCGCCGAAGTACTCGCGGATCGTGTCCGGGAAGTAGTGCAGGTTCGCGATCACCCCCTCGAAGGAGTGCCTGTCGATCAGGTCGAGGATGTGCTCCATCACCGGCCGGTCGAGCACCGGCACCATCGGCTTCGTGATCTCGTAAGTGAGCGGCCGCAGCCGGGTTCCAAGCCCGGCCGCAAGGACCATCGCCTTCATCGGACTGCGCCCGCCCTTGCTCGCTCTAGTACCGGTAGTGGTCCGGCTTGTACGGACCCTCGACGGGCACGCCGATGTAGGCGGCCTGCTCGGGGCTCAGCTTGGTCAGCTTCACGCCGAGCGCGTCGAGGTGCAGCCGGGCGACCTTCTCGTCGAGGTGCTTGGGCAGCACGTAGACCTTCTTCTCGTACTCGTCGTTCTTGGAGAACAGCTCGATCTGGGCGATCGTCTGGTTGGAGAAGGAGTTGCTCATCACGAAGCTCGGGTGGCCCGTCGCATTGCCCAGGTTCAGCAGGCGCCCCTCGGAGAGCATGATGATCGCGTGGCCGTCCGAGAACACCCACTTGTCGACCTGCGGCTTGATGTTCACGCGCTCGATCCCCGGCAGGAGTGACAGACCGGCGATGTCGATCTCGTTGTCGAAGTGCCCGATGTTGCCGACGATCGCCTGGTGCTTCATGCGCTCCATCTGCGCCGCCGTGATGATGTCCTTGTTGCCCGTCGTCGTGATGAAGATGTCGGCCGTCTCGAGCACTTCGTCGAGCGTTTTGACCTCGTAGCCCTGCATCGAGGCCTGCAGCGCGCAGATCGGGTCGATCTCGGTGACGATCACTCGTGCACCTTGCCCGCGCAGCGATTCGGCGCAGCCCTTGCCGACGTCGCCGAAGCCGCAGACGACGGCGACCTTGCCGCCGATCATCACGTCTGTCGCGCGGTTGATGCCGTCGATCAGCGAGTGGCGGCAGCCGTAGAGGTTGTCGAACTTCGACTTCGTCACCGAGTCGTTGACGTTGATCGCCGGGAACAGCAGCTCGCCCGACTCGACCATCTCATAGAGGCGGTGCACGCCGGTCGTCGTCTCCTCGGTGACCCCTTTGATGCCCTCGCCGATGCGCGTCCAGCGCTGCGGGTCCTCGCCGAGCGTGCGCGTGAGCGTGTTGAGGATCACCTCGTGCTCCTCTGACTCGGCCGTCGAGGGGTCGGGCACGGCGCCGGCCTTCTCGTACTCGGTGCCCTTGTGCACGAGCAAAGTCGCGTCGCCGCCATCGTCGAGGATCATGTTCGGCCCGATCGAGCCGTCCTCGCCCTCGGGCCAGTTGAGCACCTGCTCGGTGCACCACCAGTACTCCTCGAGCGTCTCGCCCTTCCACGCGAACACGGGAACGCCCTGCGGGTCCTCGGGCGTGCCGTCCGGGCCTACGGCGACAGCCGCCGCGGCGTGGTCCTGCGTGGAGAAGATGTTGCAGCTGCACCAGCGCACCTCGGCGCCGAGCGCCGTCAGCGTCTCGATCAGCACGGCCGTCTGGATCGTCATGTGCAGCGAGCCGGTGATGCGCGCGCCTTTCAGCGGCTGCGCGTCGGCATACTCCGCGCGGATCGACATCAGCCCGGGCATCTCGTGCTCGGCGAGGACGATCTCCTTGCGGCCGAACTCGGCGAGTGAGAGATCTGCGACCTTGAAGTCGGCTTCTGTGGCCACGGCGGTGGAAGTCATCGCTGACATCGCTGGTTCTCCTGTCCGGTCAGGTGAGCGCCCTTGCTTCAGGGAAACGGGCCGAGCGTGGCGGGACCGGAGCCCGTCGCAGCGCTCCTCGGCCGTCGGCCTCGACGGTATCACAGACCCTGGGCCCCCTCGGGAGCCTCGGGACTCGCCGCTCAGCGCTGCTCGAGCGCCGCCTTCAACTCGTCGATCGCCTTCACGGGGCCCGGATCGACGCCGCGCAGAGCGGCGAGGTAGATCGAGACGAGGTCGCCCAGCAGGACGAGCGAGATGACGCGCTCGATCGTCGTCTGCCCGCGCGTCTCCAAGCGAAAGCTGGCGACCGCGTTGGCGGCGATCGAGCGCTCGGTCAGGTCCATCCGCTCCTTCACGCGCGGGTGGGCGTCGGAGTCGTCGAGGAACACGGCTGAGAAGCGACCGACGTCCTGCGCCCCTTCCCAGCCGACGATCTCGTTGTGGTCGAGCTCGGGCAGCTCGTGCGCGAATGCCGGCTGCTTGGCGTTCTCGTTGACCTGCGTCTTCCAGCGGTAGGCGATCGGCGTCGTCAGGCCGGCTCCGGCAATCACGGGCGTCGTACCGAGGATGCCGCGCGCGACTTCCTTGGCAAGCGAGTCCTCCGGTGCGTCGGGGCCCCACTCGGCGACGAGCTGCTCAGAATGCGAGGCGGCCACGTCGATCTCCGAGGTCATGCGCGGCCCGGCGCCGCACAGCGCGGCGACCTCGAGTGCGGCGACCGTCATGTAGGCGACTGCAGCGCGCGGCTGGAAGCCACCGGGCAACGGAATCACGGGGACGCCGTCGGCGCGTGCCATCTCGGCCAGGCGACCGCCCGTCGTGGTCACGATCCGCCGGGCGCCGAGCGCTCCGGCGGACTCGTAGCAGGCGAGCGTCTCCTCGGTGTCGCCCGAGTAGCTCGCGCACAGCACCATCGTGTCGGGCGTCGTCCATGGCGGCAGCCCGTATGCGCGGGTGACGAAGATCGGCCGCGTGGCGTGGTCCGACAGCGCGGCCCGCGCCAGCGCGCCGCCGATCGCCGAGCCGCCCATGCCGGCGACGACGAGGCCCGCGGAGGTGTCGAAGTCCTGCATGATCGCCGACTCCACGCGCCACAGGGCGTCGCGCAGATGCTCGGGCAGGCCGAGCACGTCATCGAGCTGGCCGGAGCTGTCCACGCGCGCGATCTCCTCGCGCGAGAGCTCTCGCACCGTCGGTGTGGCGCTGGCGGCGCCTTCGCTCATCTGCTGCTCGCCTCCTCGATTAGAACTTGATCGCGCCGTCGGGCAACGTCACACCCGGGAAGATACGCGCCCCGTGGGCGATCACGTTATCCGCCCCCACGGTCACACCCTCGCCGAGCACCGCCCCGCCGCCGATGCTCGTGCGCGCGCCGATGCGGCAGCCGGCGGCGACGATGCAGTCGCGCAGCGTGGCGCCCTCGCCGATCTCGGCGCCCTTGAGGATCACCGAGCGCTCGATACTCGCGTGCGCGCCGACCGAGACGTCTTCGCCGAGCACGACGAGGCTGCCCACCTGAGCGCTCTGGGCGAGCGTCACGCCGCGCTCGAGCACGGCCGGCGGGATCACGCGCCCGCTCGCCTGCGCGCCGGGGTCGATCGCCAGCCAGTCCGACCCGAGTCGCTCACCGACGGCAGTCTTCACGTTGCCCTCGATGATGTCGAAGGTGCCTTGCAGGTAGCGCTCGGGCGTGCCGATGTCGAGCCAGTAGCTCTCCGCCGGAAAGCCGTACAGCCCGTTGCCGATCAACAGCGGCCAGACCTCACGCTCGATCGAGACGTTGCGATCGGCCGGCACGAGCTCGAGGATCTCGCGCTGCAGCACGTAGGCGCCGGCGCTGATCAGGTTCGTGTCGATCGCGTCCGGGCTCGGCTTCTCGACGAAGTCGCGCACCGAGCGATCCTCGCTGAGATGCACGAGGCCATAGGCGCTCGGGTCGGCCACCGGCACGAGCGCGAGCGTCGCCTTCGCGCCGCTCTGCTCGTGCTGGGCGATCTGCGCGCTCAGGTCGATGTCGGTCAGCACATCGCCGTTGAGCATCAGGAAGCGCTCGTCGAGCATCGGCTCGGCGTACTTCAGCGCGCCGGCCGTGCCGCGCGGGTCGGGCTCCTCGACGAAGCGCAGCCGCACGCCGTAGGCCGAGCCGTCGCCGAGCACGTTGCGCACGCTCGTGGCGAGAAAGCCGCACGACATGATCACGTCGTCGATCCCGTGCGTGACGAGCCAGTCGAGCATGAACGCGATGAACGGGCGGTCGACGAGCGGCACGACCGGCTTGGGCACGGTCGAGGTCAGCGGACGCAGCCGCGTTCCCTCACCGCCGACGAGGATCACGGCCTGCATCAGATCGCGCCCGCCTCCGTCGCTCCCGCCCGGTCGCCCGCGCGCGGCTCGTTGCGCCGGTCGCCGCGCCCGACGCCCTCGTAAAGCAGCCCGGCGGCGCGCAGGGCTTCGGGGTCGAGCGCGTTGCGCCCGTCGATCACGAGGTTGCCTTTCATCGCCTGCGCGACCTCGCCCCAATCGAGCGCCAGGAACTCGGGCCACTCGGTGACGAGCACGACGGCGTCGGCTTCGGCGGCCGCCTCCAGCGGCGAGGCGGCGAAGGAGATGCCGCTGACGAGCTTGCGCGCCTGCTCCTCGGCGACCGGGTCATACGCCGCGACGATCGCGCCGTCGGCGTTCAGCCGTGCCGAGAGCACGAGCGAGGAGGCCTCGCGCATGTCGTCGGTGTTCGGCTTGAAGGCCAGGCCGAACAGCGCCACGCGCTTGCCGACGAGCCCGCCGAGGTGCTTCTGCAGCTTGCCGATCACGCGGCGCTTCTGCAGTTCGTTGACCTCGATCACCGACGTCAAGAGCTGGAAGTGGTAGCCCGAGTTGCCGGCGAGCTGCTTCAGCGCGTCGACGTCCTTGGGGAAGCAGTTCGAGGTCGTCACGCCGCCGCTCGTGACCACGGTGTGCGAGAGAGGCACCTCGAGCGAGTAGACATGCCCGGCGTGGCGCTGCTCGCGTATCTCGCGAATCCTCACCCAGGACGGTCCGTTATCCCGGCGGCGGAAACCGGTCGGGGCGATGCGCTTGCGCTGCCGGGCCAGACTGGCAAGGACACCTGGCCGGTCGCGCTCGGGGACCAACTCGAGCGCTCGCTCGACCTGGGCCGCGCCGCTCACGCGAATCCAGTGCGTGTCCTTCGTCGAGCGGGTTCCACGACCGACGCGGCGCGAGGCGACCACGCCGAGATCGCCCAGCAGACGTAGCACGCCGTCGGCCAACTCGTCTGACACGGTTCCGAGCTCGAGCACCACGCTCGGACCGCCATTGATCAGCGACCACGACCCATCGCCCTCCCACAGGCCCGAGAGCAGCGCCCACTTCTCCGCCGCAGGGATACTCCAGGCCAGGTTCGGGAGGCGCTGCTCGTAGCTCGTGCGGCCGAGCCCCAACACTCGTGTCCACCAAGCGCCGAGGAGCCGTGATTGGACGATCACCTGCTGGGCTGTCGCCGAGCGCCGGGCTCTGGCGCTGATGCCGTGCTTCGCCCAGAACGCGAGCACCTCATCTACGAGATGCTGCTCCCTGGAGGGGTGGAACGACCAGATGATCCTCGACGTGCCGTTCGCTTCAAATGACGCGTTGCCCTCCGCGAGGTAAAGGCCGACAACTCGCCAGAAGCGGCGGTCAATCTCAATCGCCGGCGATACGTAGGCTCCGTTGCTCGCGGTGCCGAGCGTGCCCTGCCGCCACGGCAGCTCAGCGCGCGCCGCCTCGTCCATTCGCAACGCACCGCTGCGCCGCACGTCGCCGGTCCTGGCGGCAGCTCCGCGAGGGTTAGTGAAGATCCGGCGACGCTCCTCGATCGGTCGCCCGACCAGCGCCTCGACCTGCTCGCGAGGCGGCCGTACGATGATCTGCTCGGCGCTGAGGCCTGCGGCTTCGATTGCCCCGTCCACGGGAATGCTGAACTCGGAGCTCTCCGTCGCGTCACTGCGCAAGCCTGCGAGCGGCACCCAATCGTCCCTCGTCAACTCGAACCCGAGCTTCACCGTCGCATCGGCACCGTCGCCGCGACCGACGAGCCACGGATGGTCAGGAGTCGTGCGCACACGGCGACCCATCTTCGTGCGGACATCGAGCAAGGTGCCCTCATACGGACGCCGACTCAATGCCATCGCCGGCAAGAACCTCGGTTGCTGCTCGTCGCGCACCCAGGACAGCACCTCAAGCTCCTGCGGCTCGAGCACCTCGGTGTCCGAGCCGGCGCCGAAGGCTCGCAGCGCCTCGTCTCCGTCGATGCGGTCGGACCCGTCTGCGAGCCGTCGCCAGAGCTGCTCGAAGCTCAACAGCGTGACGGTCCCCCCCAGGCGAGCCAAGACCGTCTCCTCGGGTGCGAAGCACGAGCCGCCGAAGCCGATCCCGGCCTGCAGGAACTTCGGCCCGATGCGGTCGTCGAGCCCCATCCCCCTTGCGACCTCGACGACGTCGGCGCCGGTCTCCTCGCAGACGTTGGCGATCTCGTTGATGAACGAGATCTTCGTCGCCAGGAAGGCGTTGGAGGCGAGCTTGACCATCTCGGCGCTGGCGATGTCGGTGCGAACGAGCGGTGCGCCGAGCGGCTCGTACAGCTCGACGACGGCGTCGCCGGCCCAGTCGCCCACGTCGCCGACGACGACGCGGTCGGGGTGCAGGAAGTCCTTCACTGCCGAGCCCTCCTTGAGGAACTCGGGGCAGGAGACGTAGCCGAGCGCGCCCTTGCCCTGCTCGTCGAACATACGCTTGACGGCGACGCCCGTGCCCGAGGGCACGGTCGACTTCATCACGAGCGCGTGCTCGTCGGAGGCCGGGATCGCGTCGATCACGGCGTTGACGGCGGAAAGGTCCGCGTCACCCGAGTAGGTGGGAGGCGTGCCGACGGCGACGAACAGCAGGCGCGCGTGCGCCAAGGCGTCGGCGAGCTCCGTCGAGAAGTGCAGCCGCTCGGCGTTCTTCGCCAGCAGCTCTTCCAGGCCGGGCTCGTAGATCGGCACCTCGCCGCGGCGCAGGCGCTCGATCTTGGCGGCGTCGATATCGACGCACCACACGTCGCTGCCGAGCTCGGCGAAGCCGGCAGCGGTCACCAGGCCGACGTAGCCGGTGCCGATCACTCCTATCGGGGGGCGCTCTGAGCTCATGAGGCTCGGAAGGCTAGCGGGGCGGGGCCACTACAAGCGGCGCCCACTCAACTGAGCCGGAATACGGGGTTCGGCTACGACTGCCCGACGGCGAGAAAGGCCTCGTAGCGGCGGATGTCGCGCAGCGCGCGAGCCTGCTGCTCGGTGCCCTCCTCAGCGCCCTCGGCCGCTTCGCGCGCCTCTTTCAGGCGCGTCTCATACGTCTGGCGGTCGAGCGCGTCGGGCGCGATCGCCTCCTCGACGAGCACGAGCGCGCGGTTCTCGGCGAACTGCAGGTAGCCCTCGGCCTGGGCGAAGCGCACGATCTCCGAGTCCGAGCGATACAGCCGCAGCTCGGTCGGTTCGAGCATCGCCAGCACCGGCTCGTGGTTGGCGAGCACGCCGATCGAGCCGACGCTGGTACGCGTGGAGAGCATCTCGATCTCCTCGCTGAACACCTCGCCCTCGGGCGTGAGGACTTCGACAGGGAACTTCGTGCGGGCCATTATTTGGTCTTGGCCGCCTCGACGACCTGCTCGATCGTGCCCTTCAGGAAGAAGGCCGACTCGGGCACCTCGTCGTGCTTGCCCTGGATGATCTCGTCGAAGCCGCGGATCGTGTCGGCGATCGGCACGTATGCGCCGGGGGTGCCCGTGAACTGCTCGGCCACGAAGAACGGCTGGGAGAGGAAGCGCTCGATCTTGCGCGCGCGCTGCACGATCAGCTTGTCCTCGTCGGAGAGCTCGTCGATGCCGAGGATCGCGATGATGTCCTGCAGCTCCTTGTAGCGCTGGAGGATCTCCTTGACTTCGTTGGCCACGCGGAAGTGGTCCTCGCCGAGGATGTCCGCCTTGAGGATCGTCGAGGTCGAGTCGAGCGGGTCGACGGCCGGGTAGATACCTTTTTCGGAGATCGAGCGCGACAGCGCGGTGGTCGCGTTGAGGTGCGCGAAGACCGAGGCCGGGGCCGGGTCGGTGTAGTCATCGGCCGGCACGTAGATCGCCTGGATCGAGGTGACCGAGCCGCTCTTGGTCGAGGTGATGCGCTCCTGCAGCTGCCCCATCTCGGTCTCGAGCGTCGGCTGGTAGCCGACCTGCGAGGGCATCCGCCCGAGCAGCGCCGAGACCTCGGAGCCGGCCTGCACGAAGCGGAAGATGTTGTCGACGAACAGCAGCACGTCCTGGCCCTGGTCGCGGAAGTATTCGGCCATCGTCAGGCCCGAGAGGGCGACGCGCATGCGCGCGCCGGGGGGCTCGTTCATCTGCCCGAAGACGAGCATCGTCTTGTCGAGCACGCCCGACTCCTTCATCTCCAGCCACAGGTCGTTGCCCTCGCGCGAGCGCTCGCCGACGCCGCAGAAGGCCGACAGCCCGCCGTGCTCCTTGGCGAGGTTGTGGATGAGCTCCTGGATCAGCACCGTCTTGCCCACGCCGGCGCCGCCGAACAGGCCGACCTTGCCGCCCTTGGCGTAGGGCGCGAGCAGGTCGATCACCTTGATCCCGGTCTCGAACATCTCGGTCGTCGGCGTGAGGTCCTCGACGCGCGGCGCCTCCTGGTGGATGTTGCGCCTGGGCGTGTCCGCCGGCAGATCCTCGCCGAGGTCGATCGGCTCGCCGAGCAGGTTGAAGATGCGGCCGAGCGTGGCCTCGCCGACGGGCACCGTGATCGGCGCGCCCGTGTCCACGACCTCGAGGCCGCGGGCGAGGCCGTCGGTCGTGTCCATCGCGACGGCGCGCACGCGGTCGTCGCCGAGGTGCTGCTGGACCTCGCACACGAGCACGCTCTCCTCGGCGCCCGGGCTGATGCCGGGAGCCTCCTCCTCGCGGGCCGCATCGGGGCGCGCGATCGTGATCGCGTGGTTGATCTCGGGCAGGCGGTCGGGGAAGACGGCCTCGATCACGACGCCCTGGATCTCCTCGATGCGCCCGAGGTTCTGCTTCTCCTCGGAGCTGCCGTTGGTGCTCTGTGGCGCTGCGGTACTGGCCTCCATCGCGTTTTACTTCTCCTCTTTTATCTCTTTAAAAATTTAGAAAGTTGTTTGTCGTATTTCATGGAAGTCGGCGGCAGGACGGCCGTGGGGCAAGCGAGACAAGGACGCAGGGAGCGTGGCGTACTTCGTACGCGAGCGACCGAGGACGCAGTATCGCGCAGGGCCACGGTCGTCCTAGGTCACGCCCTCGGCGCCGGCGACCACCTCCATGATCTCTTGCGTGATCTCGGCCTGGCGGGCGCGGTTCATCTGCAGCGTCAAGTCGGTGATGATTTCGCCGGCGTTGTCCGAGGCGCTGCGCATCGCCGTCATCTGCGCGCCGAAGAAGCCCGCCGTCGACTCCACCAGCGCTCGGTATATCGAGATCTCCACGTAGTCCGGCACGAGCCGCTTGAGGATCTCTTCGGGGTCGGGCTCGTAGTCGACCAGCGCGCGGGGGCCGCCCTGCTCGCCCGAGCCGCCGTCGGCCTGGTCCTGCTCTGGCTCCTCCGTGGAGATCGTCGCGTGCGACAGCGGCAGCAGCGTCTCGCGCGTGACGTGCTGGGTCAACGGTGAGATGTAGGCGTTGTAGACGATCTCCACGCGGTCGAGCTTGCCGTCGACGTAGCCCGTGATCAGGTCGTCCGCGATCGAGCGCGCGTCGGCGTAGGCAGGTTTGTCGGCGAAGCCCGTGTAGCTGCCGCTGAGCTCGTGGCCGCGGAAGTTCAGCGAGGAGACGCCGCGGCGACCCGTCGCATACCACGCCGTCTGCAGGCCGTCCTCACCGTAATCGCCGGCGATGCGCACGCCGGCGCGGATGATCTGCGAGTTGAATCCGCCCGCCAGCCCGCGGTCGCCCGTGACGAGCAGCAGACCCACGTTCGTCGTGCTCTCGTGCTCGGAGAGCAGCGGCAGCCTGCTCGCCTCCGCGCCGGCCGCCTGGGCGGCCTGGCGCGTCATCCGCCGCAGCGCGTCCGCGTACGGCCTGAGCGCAGCGATCCGCTGCTCGGCGCGGCGCAGGCGCGCGCCCGCGACCATCTCCATCGCACGCGTGATCTTCTGGATGTTCTTGACCGACGAGATCCGGTCCTTGACGTCGCGCTGTGAGGCCATCTCTGTTCGCCCGCGTCTGCCCTAGGCAGCCGCTGGGGCCTCCTCGCGAGCCGCGCCCTCGTCGCCCCGCAGCGGCGCGTCCTGCTCGAGCGCCAGCCCCTCCTCGTCGAGGTCGTAGCCGAAGTCCCCGGCGAACGTCTCGACGGCCGCGTGCACGGCCTTCTGCGTCTCATCCGACCAGTCGCCGCCTGAGATCTTCTCGCGCACGTCCTGGTGCTGGGCGTGCATCCGTTCGGTCAGCTCCGCCAGGAACTCGCCCACGCGCTCGGTCTTCAGCCGGTCGAGGAAGCCGTTGGTGGCCGCGTAGATCTGCACGACCTGGTCCTCCACCGCGAGCGGCTCGCGCTCGTGCTGGTTGAGCGTCGCCACCAGGCGCTCGCCGCGGGCCAGCGTTTTCTGCGTGTCCGCATCGAGGTCAGAGCCGAACTGCGCGAAGGCCTCGAGGTCGCGGAACTGGGAGAGCTCGAGCTTGATCCGCCCTGCCACCTTCTTCATCGGCGAGATCTGCGCGTTGCCGCCGACGCGCGAGACCGAGATGCCGACGTTGATCGCCGGGCGCACGCCCGAGTTGAACAGCGCCGACTCGAGGAAGATCTGCCCGTCGGTGATCGAGATCACGTTCGTCGGGATGTACGCCGAGACGTCGCCCGCCTGCGTCTCGATCACGGGCAGCGCCGTCAGCGAGCCGCCGCCGAGATCGTCGTTCAGCTTGACCGCGCGCTCGAGCAGCCTCGAGTGCAGGTAGAAGACGTCGCCCGGGTAGGCCTCGCGGCCCGGCGGGCGGCGCAGCAGCAGCGACATCTGCCGGTAGGCGTAGGCGTGCTTGGTGAGGTCGTCGTACACGCACAGCGCGTGCTTGCCGTTGTAGAGGAAGTGCTCGCCCATCGCGCACCCTGCGTAGGGCGCCATGAACTTGATCGGCGCCGCCTCATCGGCGGGCGCGGCGACGATGATCGTGTTGTCCAGCGCGCCGTGTTCGTCGAGCGTCTGCGCCAGCGCCACGACCGTCGCCATGCGCTGGCCGATCGCCACGTACACCGAGATCACGCCGGTGTCCTTGTTGTTGATGATCGCGTCGATCGCGATCGCCGTCTTGCCCGTCTGGCGGTCGCCGATGATCAGCTCTCGCTGGCCGCGGCCGATCGGGATCATCGCGTCGATCGCCTTCAGGCCGATCTGCATCGGTTCGGTGACCGGCTGGCGCTGGACAACGCCCGGCGCCTTGAACTCGGCCGGGCGGCGCTCGGTCGTGTCGATGTCGCCCTTGCCGTCGAGCGGGCGCCCGAGCGGGTCGACGATGCGCCCGAGCAGGCCCTCGCCGACGGGGATGTCGAGCAGGCGACCCGTGCGCCTGACGGTGTCACCCTCGGAGACGTGCTCCCACTCGCCGAACAGCACCGCGCCGACGTTGTCGGACTCGAGGTTCAGCGCCAGCCCGGTGACCCCGTGCGGCAGCTCGAGCAGCTCGAAGGACATGCAGTTCTCCAGGCCGTGCAGGCGGGCGATGCCGTCTGCCACGGAGAGCACCGTGCCGACCTCGGTCAGCTCGGCGCGCCCGCCGTCGAGTCCCTCGATGCGGCTCTTCAGGATGCTTGTTATCTCGTCAGGGTTGATCTGCATGGCTTCCTAAGCGGCTCCTTGGGCAACGTGCCTGCGCAGCTGCTCCAGTCGGTTGCGAATTGATGCGTCGAGTATCGAGTTGCCGACCCTCAGCACGATCCCGCCGAGGATGTCCGGGTCGACGTGTGCGGCCAGTCTCACCTTGCGCCCTGCGCGCTCGCCGATCGTGCGCCCGAGGTCCTCCGTCGTCTGCTGGTCGAGCTCGATCGCGCTCGTGATCTCGACCGGCAGCAGCTGGTTCTCCCGCTCCCACATACCCTCGAACTGCTGGCGCGTACGGAAGATCACCGGCATGCGGTGGTTCTCGATCAGCAGCTTCAAGAAGTTGACGAACGTCTCATCGGCGCCGTCGAGCAGCCGCTGCAGCCCGTCCTGCTTCTCCTTGGTCGAGAAGTACGGGGAGAAGAAGAACACGGCCAGCTCGCGGTTCTGATCGAGCGCGTCGGCGAACTGGCCGAGCTGCTCGCGCAGCTCGTCCAGCTTGCCCTGGTCGCGGGCGACCTCGAACAGCGAGCGGGCGTAGACCTCGGCGAGCTCGTCCATCTAGTTGTTCGACCCTCCCGAGATCGACGAGAAGTCGATCTCGCCGAGCGCCTCCTGCACGAGCCGCTTCTGGTCGTCCGTGTCGAGCACCTTGCGCGTGACCTTCTCCGTCGCCATCACCGTCAGGTCGGCGACCTCGCGGCGGATGTCGTCGAGCGCGCGCTTGCTCGCCGCCTCGATGTCGCGCTCGGCTTTGCGCGTGGCTTCGGCGAGGATCTCCTGCCCGCGCTCTTTGGACTCGTGCTCGTGCACGTCGGCCGCCTGGCGCGCACGCTGAACGATCTCTTCGGCCTGGACGCGCGCCTCCTTCAGGCGCTCGCGGTATTCGTGCAGCAGCTCGTCGGCCTCCTTGCGCGTGCGCTCGGCCGTGTCGATCGATTCTTCGATGCCCCGCTTGCGCCGTTCCAGCGCCTCCGAGATACGCGGGAACGCCAGCCGCGAGAGCAGCACCATGGTGACGACGAACACGAGCAGCGTCCAGACCATCAGGCCGAGGCCCGGCTTGATCAGGAAGCTGCCCTTGGAGGCGGCGAGCACCGCCGGCTGTACGAGAGCGCCGGGCATGCTCAGACGATGAACGCGGCCAGCAGGCCCGCCACGAGGCCGTAGAAGAAGCAGGCCTCGGTAAGCGCGAAGCCGAGCCACTGAAGCTGCGTGATCTCGTCGCGCATCTCGGGCTGACGGGTGATCGCTTCGATGGCCTTGCCGAAGATGATGCCGATGCCGACGCCCGCGCCGACGGCGCCGAGGCCGCCGCCGACGCCGAGGCCGATCGACTTTCCGGCCTTGGCGGTTTCTTCGGTAGCGGCCGCCAGAAGGGTGATCAAAGCTATGTGCACGACGATTGGCTCCTTTAGTGGTCTTCGGCGACCGCGCCGCCGAGGTAGATAGCGGTCAAAGTGGCGAAGATGAACGCCTGCAGGACGGCCACGAGCACGACCTCGAACGCAAACAGAGCGATCGCGATCGGGAACGTGAACCAGCCCAGCCAGGCGACGCCGAGGATCACGGCGAGCGCTCCCGCCATGAACAGGATGATCAAGTGACCGGCGAGGATGTTGGCGAACAGACGAATTGTCAGCGAGAGGATGCGCATCAGGTTGGAGAGCACCTCCAAGAAGAAGATCGCGACGGCCATGCCGCCGTGCACGCCGCCCGGGATCAGGCCTTTGAGGTAGCCGATCGGCCCCTTCGCGCGCACTCCTTCGATCGTGTACGAGAAGAACACGACGAGCGCCAGCACGAGCGGGATCGAGAGGTTGGCGGTGGCGGCATACAGCGAGAACGAGGGGATGTGCGCGCCGAAGATGTCGATCTTGTGCTCGGTGTTCGTCGGCAGCGGGATGAAGCCGATCAGGTTGGAGAAGAAGATGAACAGGAACAGCGCGCCGACGAACGGGAACCACTTGGCGGCCTGCTTCTCCTCCATTCCGCCCCCGGCGATGTTGTCGCGCATCAGCAAGAACAGCGCCTCGACAGCCGCCTGGACCTTGTTCGGGCGCTGCTGCATGCGGCGCGCGACGTAGATCATGCTGAGGCAGGTCGCGACGCCGGCCAAGAACAGGTACAGCACGGCCTTGTTGATCGAGAAGATGCCGAGGTTGACCCAGTTGTCGAGCTTGAACTCGTTCTGCGGCTGGAAGTCGGTGTTGCGGGTGCCTTTGAAGCCGTAGATCGCGACGAGCACGATCACGCCGCCGATCCACACGCCGAGCGCGAGCAGCAGCTTGTTTTTGGCGCTCTTCTTCGGAGGGTCGACCTCGCCGGGTGCCGGCGCCGGACGGCGCGGGGCCTCGGCGGCCAGGTCGGCCGGCGGCACACCCCCCGTTCCCATCGTGCTCGTGCTCATGAAGTACTCGGCCTCCCAGGCGCGGTCCTGCCCGGCGTCTTGGGCCCGGCTCGCGTGGGGCCGTCACGGGTGACGAAGGACATCGCGAAGTACACGGTGAAGGCGGCGAGCACGAGTGCGGCGGCCATGATGCCGTCGGCCTTGCCGCCGGCCTCGCGCGCGAGGACCACGGCGAGCGCGACGAGCCAGACGCGGCCCATCATCCCCGCCAACTGCAGGCCGGCCTTGATCTTCATGTCAGGCGCGCGGCGCGCCTGACGCTGCAGGAAGGCCGCGGTCAGGCGCGTCAGCAGCCAGGCGCCCGCGCCGATCAGGTAGCCCGTGAGCGGCAGGCCGCCGGCGAGCACGAACGGGGCCGTCGCGAGCACCAGGCACACGTCGAGGTAGCGCAGGGTGAACACTTCAGCTCGGAGATCCGGGGGGTCGTCCGTGGCACGTCGTCCACAGGCGCCTGCGCCGGCTCGGCAGCAAGCCAACCGTGTGCGCAGAGGGACAGGCGCGGCGTGCGGCCCGCCAGCGCCCGGTGTCAAGCCTCGGGCGCAGCCGCTCTGCGAGCTGGCCACGCGCACCGAAGCACTGTCCGCAAGCCAACCGGCGGGTTCGAGCCGTGAAGCGGGGCCGTAGCTTGGGCAGGCTGAACGGCTCGTCCTTGTTGGACGCGTTCAGGCGCAGGGAATCGTCGTGGGCGTCGAAATCTGGCATGTCAGTGGGGCCACCCTACAGACCCGACAGGAACTCCGCCCGCACATGGCAGCGGCACAGCCGAGGCTCGCTCCAAGCCCTTCAGAGCTGCCTCGCGGGGTCTGCGGCGACGCGCTCCACCATACCAGGGTCTCGGACTTCGTAACAACTTTGTGACATACGCCACGCCGGATTTGCGGGTTCTTACGCCGGCGGCACCGTCGGGGCTGCTTCGCGCGGGCGAGTGAGGCTAGGCGAGCGTGCGACGAGCGGCGCGAGCCTGCCACGCCAGCTTCACGCGCGACCACGAGAGCCTGCCGGCGAGACGCTCGGGCGAGCCCACGAGCCACACCGACAGCGCCATCGCGAGCAGGCCGCCGACGATGTCGAGCACGAAGTGGTTGCCCGTGGCGAGCACGGCCAGCGCCGTCAGGCACGGGTACAGCAGCGCCACCGCGCGAACCCACCTGCGCGCGCTGATCCGCCACAGCGCCAGCGCGCACCATGCCGCCCAGGCCATGTGCAGCGAGGGCATCGCCGCCAGCTGGTTGGCCTGCGAGGCGAGCACGCCCGTGTGCCACGAGCCGAACGCATGCGTCGAGGCGACGACGTCGGTGAAGCCGTCGAGCATGCGCGGCGGCGCGACCGGAAAGCGCCAGAACACGACGAAGCCGATCACGTTGACGAGCACGAGCGAGTTGCGCAGCGGGCGGTAGAGGTCGGCGCGCGCCCACCACAGGTACCCGAGCAGGCCGAGCGTCACGCCGAAGTGCGCGTTGTCGTAGTAGTTGGCGAGGATCGCGGCGAGCGTGTGGTGCGAGGCCAGCCAGCGGTCGAGCGAGAGCTCTGGGTCGATCCGCAGCAGTTGCTCCACGTGCAGGATCCCGCGCCCGTTGCCGAGCGCCGTCGCCAGTCGCAGCGGCGCGAGGTTGTTGACCGCGTCGTACACGAACAGGAGCCAGCCGATCACCAAGAGCTCGACCCACCAGCGCGTGCGCGCCTGCACCGCCGTGCCGGCAGATACGGCGGACGCGGCCGGGCCGTGGGTGGCCGTGCCGGCAGGGGCAGCCGGGCCGAGGGCGGCGGCCGGGTTCAGCGCGGCGGGCGAGCCGCCGTGATCGATCGATACGGCGCTGGACAAGCGAGGGATTTTACCCAGCGGTCACGGCGCGACCGCGTTCAGCCCACGCTCGGCGAGCGTCGCCAGCACGCGCGGGAGCGCCGCGACGGTTCTCTGCCACGAGCCCGGCGCCGAGTAATCGTCGGCGTCGTGCAGCAACAGCACGGCGCCTGCGCCCGCGCCGCCGGTCACACGCGCCGCGATCGATTGCGGCGTGGCGCTCCGCTCCCAGTCGCGTCCCCATTGGCTCCACAACAGAGTGCGCCAGCCGCGCTGGCGCGCCAGGCGCAGCGCGGCGGCGTTGAGCACGCCGTACGGCGGGCGGTAGAGCGTTGGGGCGACGCCCGTCGTCTCGGCGATCACGGCCTCGGCGCGTTCGATGTCCGAGCGCGTCTGCGCAGGCGTCAGGCGCAGCAGGTTGCGATGGCGCTCGCAGTGCACGCCGATCCCGTGGCCGGCGGCGGCGATCTCGCGCGCCAGCGAGGGGTTGCGCCTGACCTGCTCGCCGACGAGGAAGAACGTCGCCTGCACGCCGGCCCCGGCGAGCAGCTCGAGCACGGCCGGCGTGCCCTGCGCGTGCGGGCCGTCGTCGAACGTCAGCGCGTAGCCGGCGCCGCCGGCCGTGCGGTCCTCCACGCCGAGTGGGCGCCGCAGCGCGGGCAGCGCGGCGGCCAGGCCCGGGAGCAGGTAGCCGGCGACGGGCACGGCGAGCGCGAACGCGAGCGCCGCTCCGGCGATCGGGGGACTCGGGCTGCGATGATCGTGGGCAGACATGGTCGATCTGGTGCTGGGCATTGCAGCGGCCGTTGCGGCGTCGACCCTCTACAGCCTAGGGATCGCGCTGCAGGCGATGGACGCCAAGCAGGCGCCGCACGGCGAGCACCTGCGTTTGGCGCTCGCCTGGCGCCTGTTGCGCCGCGCGCGCTGGCTGCTCGGCACCGGCCTCTCGATCCTCGGCTGGCCGCTGCAGCTCGTGGCGCTGCTGCTGGCGCCGCTCGTGGTCGTCCAGCCGGCGCTCGCGGCCGGCCTGCTCGTGCTGCTGTTCCTCGCCCAGCGCATGCTCGGCGAGCACGCCGGGCGCAGCGAGCACCTGGCGACTGTCGCGATCGTGATCGGCGTCGTCGGCGCCGGGCTGGCGGCCCCGCCGCGCTCGGCCGGGCATGGCTCGGAGAACCTTGCGATCACATTCGTGCTGCTGGGGATCGGCCTCGGAGCACTGGTTCCCTACGCCATGCGGCTGCTCGCGCGCCCGCCTGCGGCGATGACGATGATCGGAGCCGGGCTCGCCGGCGCCTGGAGCGGCATCGCCACGAAGCTCGCCTCCGACGACCTCTCCAACGGGCACGTAGGGCTGGCTGTCGCGTGGGGGCTCTCGACGGCGCTCGCCTCGGGCGTCGGCGTGCTCAGCGAGATGAGCGCGCTACAGGAGCGCCCGGCGATTCAGGTGGCGCCGGTCGTGTTCGTCACGCAGACCGTGATCCCGATCGTCGTCGCACCGCTGCTGTTCGGCGAGAGCTTCGCCGACACGCCGTGGGGCGGTGTGCCGCTGTCGGCTTCGCTGGCGCTGCTGGTCGTCGGCGCGGCGACGCTCGCGCGCTCTCAGCTGCTGGTCGCGCTGATGGAGGGCGAGCGCGTCAGCCAGTCGAGCGGCTCGGCGCCGAGCCCGCGCGCGCCCAACCAGGAGATCAGCCGTTCGAGCCCCGAGACCGACGAGGCCGAGCCGTCGAGCTCGACGACGAGCACGTCGCCGGCGCGCGTCGTGCCGTGAGGCAGCACCCCGGCGCTCAGCCGCTGCTCGCCGCAGACGGGCGTCGCGCCGGCCGTGCGCGCGAGCACGAGCTGACCGACGCTCAGCCCGCCGCGCGGCTGCAGGAAGTAGAAGCGGTGGGAGAGTCCGAGCGCATGCGCCTGGGCGTGCAGCGCGCTGCGCGTACGCACCCAGTGGAAGATCGAGTGGCCGGTGACTTCCGGCACGAGCTCATCGCCGAGCGAGCGCATCTGCGCGATCGTCGCCGTGCTCGGTACTCCACCATCGTCGGCGAACGACGCGTGGATGCCGCGCCTGGCGAGCTCGGCGGCGATCGGCGCCACATCGCCCGCCGGCACGTGCAGGATCAGGCCGACATCGGGCTGGTCGGTCTTGACCTGCTTGAGCGGCTGGACGTGCAGGATCTTGCTCGCCAGCGCCGTCACGTCGTCGGTCGACATCATCCACATGCCGAAGCCGAGCAGCAGCGCGAGCTGTGACGCCAGCGCCACCGTGCGCAGGCGCCAGCGCGGGATCGGGCGCACGCGCCGCGGCGCCTGCAGCACGACGTCGGCGGCCACCGGATCGCCCGGACTGGACGGTGCGGGCGCAACCGTGACCGGTGTGGGCGCGGGCGCGAGGGCACCGCGATTCGCGGGTGCGCTGCCGTTCGCGAGCGCCGCCCCAGCCGACTGCACGCTCCCGTTCGCGGGCTCCGGCGCCAGTTCCGGGCGTGCGGCGAAGCTCGCGCGCACGTGCTCGCGCAGCTCGTTTGTGTCGTTGGCCAGGCGCACCAGGTCGAGCGCCGCCATCGCCCGCGTGTTGACGCGCGCGTGGCCGACGGGCAGTCCATAGGAGACGACGGGCGTGCCGGCCGCCATCGCCTCCAGGCAGGTCACGCCGCCGGTCGAGTGCACGAGCACGTCGGCGGCCGCGAGCAGCTCGGGCATCTTGTCGGTGAACTCGTAGACGTGTACGCGCGGCTCTGAGCCGAACGTGCGCCGCAGCTTCTCGGCGAGCTGCTCGTTGCGCCCGGCGAGCACGACGATGCTGCTCGCCTCGGGCACGCGGATGAACTCGCGCACGGCGCCGAGCACGTCGCCCACGCCCCAGCCGCCGCCGGAGACGACGACCATGCGCCCGTCCTCGGGCAGGCCGAGCTCGCGCCGCGCCTGGCGCGGGCAGCGCTGTTTGAGGAACTCCTCGGAGATCAGCGGCGCCACCAGCTGCACGCTGTCGCGCCCGGCGATCCGCTCGACCGAGGACAGCGACTCGCCGTACATCACCATGTGCATGTCGATCCCCGGCTGCGCCCAGAAGAACAGGCCCGTCAGATCGGTGATCGTGGCGACTGTCGGGCATTTGACCTCGCCCGTGCGGCGCAGCCGCGCGAGCACGACCGTGACGGCCGGGTAGGTCGAGACGACCACGTCGGGGTCGTGTTCGGCGATCGCGCGCGCCAGCGGACGCGAGCCGAACAGGCGCAGCAGGCGCGTGGCCACCGCACGGACCGGCGGGACGTGGTTGAGCAGCCCGTAGATGAGCGTGTAGGTCCAGGGGATGAAGCGAAGCTGGACGCGGTAGCCGTCCTCGACGACCGGTTTGAGCAAGCGGCCCATCGCGGCGAGACCGTCGATCACGGTCACCTCGGTGGGCTCCGGCGTGTGCTTCAGCTGCGCGGCCAGCGCACGGGCAGCCGCAGCGTGCCCCTCACCGACGTCGGCAGAGAGGATCAGGACGCGTCGCGGCCCTGGGGCCCGACTCGATGTCGATTTGCGGCGGTGAAGTCGCATGTGGAAGGCAGCGCGCCCCGGGGCGGGCGCCTGACGTGCCGCACACACGTACACCGGTCAGCGCCCCCGGGCACGCGTTTTCGCGGCTGCCTCAATGATTCTACCTTCCACACCACACGCCTGCCTGCGCGCGGATGGTTGATTCGACGGTCGTGTGCCGTATTCCGGGGGTGCGGATAGTCGAGACGGCCGCGGACGCAGGCCGAAGGCCTTGGTGGTGCCAAGGCCGAGGCCGAGGACAAAGGCCGGCGAAGGCTAGGCGTGCCCTCCGGCGGTGCAGGACTGTCGAATCAACCATCCAGACGTAACAATGAGCCGATGCCGATCGCCCCGGCACCCTCCAGCGCGCCGATAGAGGCCGCGTCATCGGCCTCACGCCACCACCGGCCCCGCTCCGGCAGCTCTGCGCTGCGCCGGACGGGGCTGCTGCGGGCGCTGGGGCTGCTGGGGTTGCTCGGCGTCGTCGCGAGCACCTTCCTGACGGCCGCCGGCGCAGCCGGCGAACCCTCGCAGTACGTCCCCTCGCGCAGCGGCGGCTGGATCGGCTGGCTGGCCGGGCCACTGGAAGGCCTCGGCCTGAGCATCGGCTCGGGCGGCTTTCAGACGCTCAGCCTGATCATGTGCGCGAGCTACCTGCTCGTGCTGCTCGCCGCGCGCGCGCTCAGCCTGCGCACGATCGCGGCAGCCGTGGTGGCAGCCCACGCGATCCTCTTGCTCGGACCGCCGCTGATCTCCCAGGACGTGTTCGGCTACATCGGCTTCGCGCGACTCGGCGCGCTGCACGGCCTCGACCCCTACACGCACGTGGCGGCACAGGCGTCGAGCGACGAAGTCTTCGCCTTCCTCGGCTGGCCCTACCAGCACTCCCCCTACGGCCCGCTGTTCACGCTGCTCAGCTACGCCTTCGTGCCGCTCGGGCTGTCCGGCGGGCTGTGGGCATTCAAGGCGCTCGCCGTGCTGTCGAGCCTCGGCGCCGTCACGCTGATCGCGCGCGCCGCGGGGCGCCGCGGGCAGTCGCGCCGCTGGGCGGCGGCCTTCGTCGGGCTCAATCCGGTGCTGCTCGTGCTCGCCGTCGGCGGCGCCCACAACGACACGTTGATCCTGCTTGCGCTCTCGGCCGCGCTGGCGCTGACGGCCGGCACCGCGCCGCGCTTCGGCTCTGCCGCGGCGACGCTCGTGGCGGGAGTCGGCGTGAAGGTGACGGCCGGCCTGTCGCTGCCGTTCATGCTGCTCGGCGCGCCGAGCGCGCGCGAGCGGCTGCGAACGCTCGAGGGCGCCGCGCTCGGACTGCTCGTGCTCGGCGCGATCGGGCTGATCGGCTTCGGCAGCCACGCGCTCGGCTTCCTCAGCGCGGTCGGCGAGCAGCAGCAACTCGTCGCCGTGCACAGCATCCCGGCCGAGACGGCGCGCCTCTTCGGGCTCGGCGGCACGCCGGGGTGGTGGCGCAACCTGTTCGCCGCGCTGTTCGTGGCCACGTTCGCGCTCGCGCTGTGGCGCACGGCGCGGGGGGCCGATTGGCGTGTAGCCGCCGGCTGGACGACGCTCGCGCTGCTGCTGTCCACGGCGTGGCTGCTGCCGTGGTACGCGATCTGGGCGCTGCCGCTAGCGGCCGTCGGCGGCGACCGGCGGCTGCGGGCCGCCACGCTGCTGTTCTGCGCGTACGCCGTCCTGATCCACCTGCCGCTCGGCGAAGGGCTGCTCACGCCTCCGCGCCCCGTCGCCCACGGGCGCGTGCACACCATCGTCCATCCTCACGGCATCGATTTCGCCCGTTTCGAGGTCGCGCACGACGCCCTGCTCGATCTCCGTCGCTGAAGCGTCGGGGCGCTGCAGGCGCAGGCGCATCGCCGCCAGCCGGCGGAACTTGAGGATCTCGAGCACGTAGACGAGGTACACGCTGGCCGCGGCCACGATCAGCCCGAGCCCGATCAGCACGAGCGTCCAGCCCGTGTGCAGGTGGCCTTTGTGGTCGCTGTAGGGAATGAAGCGCAGCGCCAGCGCCAGTCCGGCGAGCATCAGCGTCCATGCATACAGGTAGGCGATCGTGCGCCTGCTGGAGAAGCCGATCCGCGCCATCCGGTGATGGAAGTGCTCGCTGTCGGGCCGGTAGATCGGCTGTCTGTACTTCAAGCGCTTGAGCACGACGAAGGTCGTGTCGAGAAACGGCACGGCGAGCAGGATCAAGGGCAGCACGAACGACACGACAGCCGCCGTCTTGACGGCCGCCTCGACCGTGATCACGCCCATCAGCAGGCCGAGCAGGTTGGCGCCGCAGTCGCCCATGAAGCTCGAGGCCGGCGGGAAGTTGAAGATCAGGAAGCCGAGCGCGACGCCTGCCGTGATCGCGGCCAGCACGCCCGGCTGCGGGCGGCCGAGGTCGAACGCGATGATCGTCATCGCGGCGGCGATGATCATGCAGACGCCTGCCGCGAGACCGTCGACGCCGTCGGAGAAGTTGACGACGTTCATCATCGCGACGAGCCCGATCACGGTCAGCACCGGCCCCGCGTTGGTGACGCCGGCGTTGGGGAAGGCCAGCGTGCCGACGAACGGCAGCGTGATCGCCTTCACGGCGACGCCGTAGTGCACGACGATCACCGCCGCCACGATCTGGCCGGCGAGCTTGACCAGCGGCGGGGTGTCGAAGCGATCGTCGAGCGCGCCCACGAGCGTGATCACGCCGGCGGCGAGCAGCACGCCGTGCCACAACTCGTGGTCCTTGCCGAATCCGGCGGGCAGCCAGATCAGCCCCGCGACGAGCGTACCGGCGAAGATCGCGAGGCCGCCGAGCAGCGGCGTGGAGCTTTCCGACAGGCCGCGCTCACGCGGCTCGTCGATCGCCCCGATCGCGCTCGCGAAGCGCATCGTAAGCGGCGTCAGCAGCGCCGTCACGGCAGCGGCGAGCAGGAAGGCGTATAGAGCGTCGAGCTCGGTTGGATGCGCCATCGAACCCAAATAGCATCGCAGGCCGGGGGGTCAGGAGCATCATCCCTCGGCTCGTGCCGTCACGAGGTGTATCTGTCGGTGTTCGTCCCGCACATGTGCGGGACGTCGGTCGGCGCATGCGCCGACCGAGAAGTGGCGCATGCGCCACTTCTACGATTGGCCGCATGCGGCCAATCGGCGGGGCGCGCATGCGCGCCCCGCCTCGCGCCCCGCTCGACTCATGGACTGCTCAGGTGAGCCGGATCAGAACACGTATTCTTCGGACCAGGGTTTGGTCAGCGCGTAGTTCAGTTCCGAGTTGTCGGTCCTGTTGACGTAAGGCAGTTTCCCGGGTTTGCCTTCCCCTTCGGAGAGGCTGACGTCTTCGGCGCATTCGATCAGGTTGTTCGACCAAACGTTGTGTTTGAACACGGCGCCCTTTTCCGTCCACGTCGTGCATTCGAAGTATTTGTATGGCAGCTTGCCGAACGTGCCTTCGACGGTGACGTCTTCGAATTTTGAGATCGGCGCCTCTTCAAGGCTGATCACGCCGTCGAGGTGGTCGTCGATCAGGTGGAAGTGCTTGCCGTAGGTCGTCGCGAACGGTCGTCCGTTGTGGGTCCCAACCGGTTCACCGTTGGCGCCAGACGTGTCGATTGGGTCAGCCATCGAGTCTTTCTGCAGGTAGAGTCCTTCAAGCGTCGCCGGTTCTTTTTTGACGCCGACTTCGGACTGCTGGACGAACACGTCGTAGACAGAGTTTTCGTAGAAGACGTCGTTGTCGACTTCGATTTCCTTGCCGGCGAAGATCGCCAAGCCCTCGGTGTGGCAGCTTCCCAGGTTGTACGACTGGACGCCGTGGATCGTGTCGCCCGTGATGAAGACTTTTTCCGGCGGCTGACCGGGCACGATCTCGCGGATGCTGTTGTTGAACCCGCCGTAGGGACCACCGCAGCTGGAGCTCGGACCCCACGTGCTTTCGGTGATCCGCACGTTCTTGCCGCCCGAGACGTTGAAGCTGCGACCTTCGACACCGTGCAGTAAGACTTCTTCGGGATCGGGTTCACTCGGTGTTTCGTCGTAGTCTCCGACGACCACGTCCTGCAGCTTGCCGCCGCCGAGTTCTTCGATCGTGATGTGTCCGTCGCCGAGGTAGACGGTGCCGTTGAAGTTGACCGCGCCTGTTCCTAATTCGGCACGGAAAACGACGCTTGTCCCGGCTTCCTTTTCGTTTTTCCCACGGACGATCTGTTCACCGTAGGTGCCAGCTTTCATGTTGACAATATTCGCTTCTTTGTTTGTCGCGCGCGTGTAGGCGTACTTCATCGTCACGCACGGAGCAGCTTTTGTGCAGCTTCCGGCGTCCGTGCCGGCGGTTGACAAATACAGTTCATTGGTGGCCAGCGCCGACGGGGCGAACGCACCCAGCGCGACAAAGGCCAGCGTGGCTGCGAACCTTCTCATGGAGTTCCTCCTCAGCTCGGGACCGCGAGCGTACATCCGCCGATACGCACTCAATGAGAGCGCAGCTCGGCGGCCCTCAGGAGGGTGTCGGGACGCGCAGCGACTCGTAGAGCGGATAGCGCTCCACGATCGCCCCCACGCGCTCGGCCAGCTCGCCCGCGCGCGACTCGTATTCGGGCGTCAGCGCGCTGGCCATGATCTTGCCAACCTCGACGAAGTCCTCGTGCTGCAGGCCGCGCGTAGCGAGCGCCGGCGTGCCGATGCGCAGGCCCGATGCCTCCATCGGCGGCCGCGGATCGAACGGAACGGCGTTGCGATTGACGGTGATGTCGATCGCGTGCAGCCGGTCCTCGGCCTGGCGGCCGGTCAGCTCGGGGTCGGAGTCGCGCAGATCGACCAGTACCAGGTGCACGTCGGTGCCGCCGCTCAGCACTTTCACGCCGTGGCCGGCTCTGGCGAGCTCCTGCGCCCAGGCGCGCGCGCCGTCGAGCGTGCGCCGCTGGCGCTCGGCGAACAGCTCCGAGGCGGCGATCTTGAAGGTGACCGCCTTGGCCGCGATCACGTGCTCCAGCGGCCCGCCCTGCTGGCCGGGGAAGACGGCCGAGTCGATCTTCTTGGCGTACTCCTCCTTGCAGAGGATCATGCCCGCGCGCGGCCCGCCGAGCGTCTTGTGCGTGGTCGTCGTGACCACGTCGGCGCCGAACTCGATCGGGTTCGGGTGCAGGCCGGCCGCGACGAGACCGGCGAAGTGCGCCATGTCGACCATCAGCAGCGCGCCGACCTCGTCGGCGATCTCCCTGAAGCGCGCGAAGTCGAGCTGGCGTGGATAGGCCGACCAGCCCGCGAGCAGCAGCTTCGGCCGCCGCTCGCGCGCGATCCGGGCGACCTCGTCCATGTCGATCAGGCTGCTCTCGCGGTCGACCTCGTAGGGGGCGATGTCGTAGAGGCGGCCCGAGACGTTGATCTTCATGCCGTGCGTGAGGTGCCCGCCGTGCGCCAGCGAGAGGCCCATGATCGTGTCGCCCGGCTGCAGCAGCGCGTGGTAGACGGCCGTGTTGGCCTGCGCGCCCGAATGCGGCTGGACGTTTGCGTGCTCGGCGCCGAACAGCGCCTTGGCGCGGTCGATCGCGAGCTGCTCGGAGACGTCGACCCACTCGCAGCCGCCGTAGTAGCGGCGGCCGGGATAGCCCTCGGCGTACTTGTTCGTCAGCACCGAGCCCTGGCACTCGAGCACCGCGCGCGGGACGAAGTTCTCAGAGGCGATCGCCTCGAGCGTGCGCTGCTCGCGCTCGAGCTCGCCGCGCAACACGTCGGCGATCTCGGGGTCCACCTCGCTGAGCGGGCGGTTGAAGTAGTCGGGGCTGAGCTCGGACACGGCGCCCTCCTTGAGCGGACTGTGAAGACTTGATGCCCAGGCGCGCGGCGGTTGAGCTGGCCGCTCCCCGGTGGTCGATCCCACCTCAGGCGCCAGTCGCGGCAGCTGCCACGAGGCTAGCACGAGCGTGCGGGGGATTTCCAGCTCAGCGCGCCGGCGCTGTGTCGAGCAGCTCGCCGACGGCCTCGGCCGCGAGCGCGCCCTCGCGCAGCACGAACCAGGCGCCCGTCTGCTCGTACTCGCGCAGGTCGACGACCGTCGAGGGCGTTCCCGGCAGCGTGCCTCCGTCGAGCACGACGTCGGCCCCCTCGCGCAGGCCCGACGGCACCTCGGCGAGCGTGCGCGCGTCGGGCTGGCCGGACATGTTGGCGCTCGTCTGCATCACCGGCTCGGCGATCGAGCAAAGCGCGTGCAGGCTCTCGGGCAGCCACGGCACGCGCAGACCGAGCGTCGCCGGGTCCTGGCGGCAGGCAGCGCGGAAGTCGCCGGAGCGGTTCTCGAGCAGCAGCGTGACCGGCCCGGGCAGGAGCGCCTGCAGCGCCGCCCGCTCGGCCGCGAGCAGCTCGGGCAGCGCCCGCAGGGCCTGCTCGAGCGCGAAGAACATGACCGCCGCCGGCCGCGTCGCCGGGCGGCCCTTCAGCTCGTACAGGCGTTGCGCGGCCGCCTCGTTGTCCGGGTCGCAGCAGACGCCGTAGACCGTGTCGCTCGGGAACACGGCCACGCCGCCGTCGGCCACGCACGCGCGCAGGCGCTCTGCGTCCTCGGCGCCGAGCGTCGGGGTCACGGCTGCGCAGACTCCTCTGGCGCGGACCCGTCCGCCGGCTTGCGCTCTGCTCTCACCACCCGCTCCATACCCGCAAGGTCGTGCATGCATTCAACCTTTGCAAACCCGGCCGCGCGAAGCATGCCGGCGACCGCCGGCGCCTGCCCGGCGCCGACCTCCAGCGCCACGAAGCTCACGCTCCGGCGCGGCCGCCAGCTGCGCGAGCAGTGCGCGAATCGCGTCGAGCCCGTCGTCACCGGCAAACAGCGCGCCGTGCGGCTCGTGGCGAAGGATCTCCGGCGCGAGCGTCGCGCGCTCGCGCTCGGCGACGTAGGGCAGGTTGGCGAGCACCGCGTCGAACCCGTCGGGCACCCCTTCGAGCAGGTCGGCCTGCAGCCAGCCCGACATCGAGCCCCAGACGGGTGGCGTTGGCGCGGGCAAGCCCGAGCGCCTCGACGCTCCGGTCGCTGCCGCTCACCTCGAGGTCCGGGCGCTCGTGCTTGAGCGCAAGCGCGACCGCGCCGCTGCCGGTGCCGACGTCGAGCACGCGCGCGCCTGCGGGGAGGCCGAGCGCGCATTCCACGAGCAGCTCGGTCTCCGGGCGCGGGATCAGCGCGCGCGCGTCGACGGCAAGCTCGATCTGGCGGAAAGCTCGGCCGCCGGTGATGTAGGCGACCGGCTCGCGCTGGACCGCGCGACGCCGGACGGCGTCCTGGAAGGCGCGCACCGCCGGTCCGGCGACGATCAGCTCGCGGTCGAGCAGCAGCCGCTCGCGCGGCACGCCGAGCACGTGGGCGAGCAGCACTTCGGCGTCCAGGCGCGGCGTCTCGCAGCCGGCCGCGCCGATCGCCGTGATCGCGCCCTCGAGCGCGTCGCGCACGCTCGTGCCTCGCACGCGCCTTGGAGCGTCGGCCCGCGCAGGGTCGCCCTGCGCAGCATCGGCCCCCGCGCTCACGCGGCGGCCTGCGCCTGCAGACGACGGCGCTTCTCGTCGGCCTGCAGCGCGTTCGTGAGCTCGTCGAGCTGCCCTTCGAGCACCTCGTCGAGGTTGTGCACGGTCAGCTTGATGCGGTGGTCGGTCACGCGCCGCTCGCCGTAGTTGTACGTGCGGATCTTCTCGGCGCGATCGCCCGTGCCGACCTGCGAGCGGCGGTCGGCGGCAAGCTCGGCCTGCTGTTCGGCGAGCGCCCGCTCGTACAGCCGCGCGCGCAGCACGCGCAGCGCCCGCTCGCGGTTCTGCAGCTGGGACTTCTCGTCCTGCATCGAGACGACGATGCCCGTGGGCCTGTGCGTGATGCGCACCGCCGAGTCGGTCGTGTTGACCGACTGCCCGCCGGGACCTGAGGAGCGGTAGACGTCGATCTGCAGGTCGTTGGGGTCGATCTGCACGTCGACATCCTCGACCTCGGGCAGCACCGCGACGGTCGCCGTCGAGGTGTGGATGCGGCCCTGGGACTCGGTCTGCGGCACGCGCTGCACGCGGTGCGTGCCGCCCTCGAACTTGAACACCGAGTAGGCGCCGTCGCCCTTGATCGCGAACGTGTACTTGCCGTCGCCGATCTCCATCGGCTCGGACTGCCAGCCGCGCCGCTCGGCGTACTTGGTCAGCATGCGGTAGAGGTCGCCCGCCCACAGCCCGGCCTCGTCGCCGCCCGCGCCGCCCTGGATTTCGACGATCACGCTCTTCTCGTCGTTGGGGTCGCGCTCGACCATCGCCATGCGGATCTCCTCCTCGATCTGCTCGATCCGCTCGCGTGCGCCGGCCAGCTCCTCGCGCAGCTCGGAGTCCTCGCTCCTCGGCGAGGAGCTCTTCCGCGCCGGTCGCCGTTGTCCTGCGCTTCGCGCCACTGCGTCGGCGAGCTTCGCCGCCGCCTCGAGCTGGCTGTAGGCGCGCCCCACTTCGGCATAGCGCTCGCGGTCGGAGATCACCTCGGGGTCGGTCATCTGCTCGCCCAGCTCGGCGAAGCGCGTCTCGATCTGCTTGACGAGGTCTTCGATCATGCCGATCAGTCTATGGGCCGCCGGTGAGGCGGCTGGCGCTGACTCAGCGAGCGGTTTGGGCCACCAGACGGTCGAGAGGCAAGCGAGCCCAGGACGCAGGGAGCGTGGCGTGCGGATTGCACGCGAGCGACTGAGGACGCCGACCGATCGAAGATCGGCCAGCGCCGCCTATCGTCCGTCTGGCTAGGCGACGACCTCGACGCCGACCAGGTCCTCGGCCGACAGCTCGCCGGGCGTCTCGCGCTCGAGCACCGCCTCGAGCGCCGCGATCGCGACGGCGAGCTGGTCGAGGTCGGGCTCGCGCGTGGTCAAGCAGCTGCAGCTTCAGCCCGGGCCACATCACCGCGCGCACCCAGCCGCGGCTGCGGTTGCGCCCGGCGAACTTGATCAGCTCGAAGGAGATGCCGGCGATCAGCGGGACGCCGAGGATTCGCGTCGCGACCAGCCAGTACCAGGCGGGCAGGCCGATCGGCGCGAACACGAAGATCGCCACGATCATCACGACGAGCAGGAAGCTCGTGCCGCAGCGCGGGTGCAGCCGCGAGAAGCGCTGCGCGTTGACCGGCGTCAGCGGCAGGCCGGCCTCGAAGCAGGAGATCGTCTTGTGCTCGGCGCCGTGGTACTCGAACACGCGGCGCAGGTCGCGCAGGCGCGAGAGCAGCAGCATGTAGCCGAGGAAGATCGCCGTGCGCACGACGCCCTCGATCAGCCAGAACAGGAACGAGGAGCCGAGCTGGCCCTTGATCAGGCTGGTCAGGCCGACCGGGATGAGGAAGAACAGGACGATCGCGAAGACCAGCGCGACAACGACCGTTCCGGCCCACACCGCCTTGGGGATCTCGTCCGGCTCGGCCTCGCCCGCGTCGTCGACCGACGCGTCGTCCTTCTGCTCCGGCGGCAGCTGCGCGTTGGCTGAGATCTCGAGCGCGCGGAAGCCGATCACCAGCGAGCCGCCGAGCGCGACGACGCCGCGGATGATCGGCAGCCGCAGCAGACGGTGGCGCTTCATCGCCGAGTCCAGCGGGAACGTGCTGACCTCGATCTCCCCCAGCGCCGCCTCCTCGGGCGAGCGCTCGCCCTCGGCGAGCTGCTCGGCGGTCGGCTTGCGCACGGCCACCGCCCAGTTGGAGACGCCGCGCATCATCACGCCCTCGAGCACAGCCTGCCCGCCGACCGGAGCGTCGCGCTGCGCGTTGAGCTGGCCCTCGCTGTCACGGTCGACCGACGGCGAGCCATCGAGCACAGCGCCGTCGGCGTAGCCGACGACACCGTTCGTCGACTCGACGGCGTCCTGCGGCGGAGCGTCTGTTGCGACCGTCGTCGTCGGCGAACCGGCTAGACGGGAGGACATCGCGCTACTTGGCGGACCGAGTCTGGGCCAGCGCGGCCCTTGGCCACGCGGCGCTGGAAGCGCTCGACGCGCCCGCCGGTGTCCACGAGCTTCTGACGGCCCGTGTAGAACGGGTGGCAGTTCGAGCACACCTCGACGCGCAGCTCATCCTGCGTGGCGCGGGTGATGAACTCGTTGCCGCAGGTGCAGTGCACGTGGGCTCGTGTGTACGTCGGGTGGATCTTGGCCTTCATCGTTCGCTCATTCTAGCGGTCGGCGCGAAGCCGGCAAGCGGTGGCTCCCTCTCCGCCGTCGCATCGGATCAGGCCGGTGGCGTCGTGGCACCGGTGCCCGTCGCGCCCGTCCCGCCCCCGGGGCCCGTTTCGGCCGGTTCGACGGGTGCGCCGGTTGCTGGCACCTGCTCGTCAGCCTGTCCGCGCGCTTGATCACGTGGCCCTTGGAGTTGAGCCAGCGAAAGCGCACGAAGCCCCGGTAGGAGGCCGGGGCGGAGAGGTTCGTCACCTGCTTGACGTACTTGAAGACCTTCACCTTGGCGTCGGAGGAGCGCCACACGCCGAGCCCGCCGGCGGTCACGGTATGGAATTCCTGCTTCGCCCCGGGCGCGCTCCTCGAGGTCGATGCGCATCGCCATCCGCGTCGTGCCGGCGACCGCCGTCATTTCGCCCGAGAACGTCGACCGCCCGCTGTTCCTGCACGGTCGCCGTGACGCACTCTTCGAGCGTCGCCGAGACGCTGCCTGCAGCCGGTGGCGCGAGCGCCTGTGCGCCGGCCCCGCCCGACGGCGCGCCTTGAGCGCCCGCATGAGCCCCGGCGACGGCGAGCAGCAGCGCCGACACGCATGCAAGCGCAGCGAGCGCGCGGAGCGATGCGCGCGTTGAGAGCTGGAAACGAAGCGAGGGCCGATCCATGACAACCCTCTAACACCGGCTTTGCGCAGATGTTTCGCGGCCGCGAGGCGCCACGTCCGAGCGGCGCGAGGGGCAAGCGATACAAGGACGCACCCTGACGGGCACAGGCAGTTCGCGTTGGCGTGCGATAGCACGCGAGCGACCGAGGACGCCGTAGCGCGCCGCCCATCGCGCCGCTAGAGGATCTGGTACAGCGGGCCGTCGCCGCCCTCGGGCGTCGTCAGCCGTCCGCCCTTCGCCGTGATCGCCCCGCACTGCACGCAGTTGGTGTAGTTGACGATCACATCGACCTCGCCGTGCTCGGGTGCGTCCTCGGGGATCTCGTACACGCCCGCCGGGCACATCCAGCGCCAGGTCTCGGCGATCTCGCGCGGCACGTGTTTGTGCACGCGGATGTGGTTCGGCGCGTCGTCGCGCGTCGCGTTGCCGGTGATGAACACCGACGAGAGCTTGTCGAAGATGTATTTGCCGTCGGGCTTGGGGTAGCGGTCCTTCGTGTTGCCGACGAACATCGGCTCGGCGTCGTTGCGGTGCCACGTCCTGGCGACCGGGCGGCAGCTTGCCCTTGGACATGATCGACGGACCCGCGAGCGGACTGCCGACGAGGAAGCCTTTCTGGAACGGCCTGGCGCGTGTTGCGCACCTCGTAGAGCTCCTTGCCGACGGTGGACTCCTCGATCGCATCCTCGTAGGACTCGGAGAAGTCGCTGGTCGCCGCGCTTGAGCGCCGCGTAGATCGACTCGGCGGCGAGCATCCCCGACTTGATGCAGTGATGCACGCCCTTCAGCGCCGCCGTGTCGACCATGCCGCCGGCGTCGCCGACGAGCACCGCGCCGGGCATCGACAGCTTCGGCATCGACCAGTAACCGCCGCCGGGCAGCGCCTTCGCCCCCCACGCGACGCGCTCGCCGCCCTCGAGGATCCCCTTGACCAGCGGGTGCAGTCTTGAATGTCTGCAGCAGGTCGTGCGCCGAGGTCGTCGCGTCCGCGGTAGTTGAGATCGACGACGAAGCCGATCGAGACGAGGTCCTCGCCGCTCTTCTCGTCCTTCATCGGGTAGATCCAGGTGCCGCCGAGCTGCCCGTACTTTGGCGAGACCTTCAGCGGCCACGGCTGCACGAACGTGTGGATCACCCGGTCGAGCGGCTTCGGGACCTTCCAGACCTCCTTGACGCCGAGCTCCCACACCTGCGGCTCGCGGCCCTGAGCGAGGTCGAACTCCTTGATCGCCGCGCCGGTGAGGTGGCCCCAGCAGCCCTCCGCGAGCACGGTCGCTTGCGCCTTGATGTCGGTGCCGGGCTCGAAGTTGCCGAGCGGCTCGCCGTCCTTGCCGCGGCCCTTGTCGCCCGAGCGCACGCCGACGACGCGGCCGTCCTCGACGACCAGCTGCGTCGCCGAGGTCTCGGTGAGGATGTAGGCGCCCGCCTCCTCGGCCTGGCGCTGCTGGTAGCGGGCGAGCGCCGAGACCGAAACGACCTCGTTGCCGTGGTTCTTGAAGTTCGGCGGCGCCGCGATCGGGACCGGCAGCTTGGTCTTCGGTCCCGTCAGCATGTAGACCGCCTCCTTCGTGACCTCGCCGAACGCGAAGCCCTCCTCGCGCCACTGCTCGCGAGTCATCTCCGGGAACAGCTCTTCGCAGCGGCTTCGGGCGCATCACGGCACCGGACAGGTTGTGCCCGCCGCACGTCTTCGCCTTCTCGACCACCGCCACCGGAACTTCGCCGAGGCGCTCCATCGTCTCCGGATCGTCCGCCAGCAGCTGCAGCAGGCGATTGGCGCACGCCAGCCCGGCCGTCCCACCGCCGACGATCGCGACGCCGACCTCGATCAGCTCGTCCTCGTCGTCGAGCCCGTGCTTGATGAACTCCTTCTGCGAGTCCACCGGCGGCGGGAACTGAGCGGGTGCAGACGCTTCCGTTGCCGTTGTGCGCCGACATGCCTCAGCTTCCCTTCTTCGCCTTCACGGCCTCCGTCAGCTTCGGCAGGATCTTGTTCAGATCGCCGACGATGCCGAGGTCGGAGAATTCGAAGATCGGCGCGTTGGCGTCCTTGTTGATCGCGACGATGTTCTCCGAGGCCTGCATCCCGACCTTGTGCTGGATCGCGCCCGAGATGCCGGCCGCGAGATACAGCTTCGGCGCGACCGTCTTGCCGGTCTGGCCGATCTGCGCCGCGTACGGGTACCAGCCGGCGTCGACGACCGCGCGGGTCGCCGCGACGGCGCTGTTGCCGCCGAATGCCTTGGCGAGGTCCTCAGCCAGCTCGAAGCCCTCGGCCTTGCCGAGACCGCGACCGCCGGCGACGAGGATGTCGGCGCCCTCGATGTCGACGTCGGCGCCGCGCTGTTCGCCGCGCGTGACCATCGTCGCCTGCGAGGCGTGCGGGCTCAGCTCGAAGCTGAGCTGCTCGACCGGCGCGTCCGCCGTCGCCGCTCTGCTTGATCTCGAACGCGTTCAGGCGCCCGATGACGATGCCGACGTCCGAGCGGTATTTGATCTCCGAGATCGCCGAGTCGCCGAGGATCGGGCGCTCCGCGATCAGCTCGCCGTTCTCGGCGCGCACGTTGGTGACCTCCATCGCCACGCCGGCGCCGAGCCGCGCGGCGAGGCCGGCGCCGATCTCGAAGCCGAGCAGGCCGCCGCCGAACAGCGCGTAGGAGTAGTCGCCGTCGGAGATCGCCGTCGGCCATCGCGTCGACCAGCGGCTGCGCGAGGCCCTCGGGACCCTCGGCGACGAGCACCTTCTTGGCGCCGTAGTTGCCGAGCGACGCCGCCAGGTCCTGCGGCACGTTCTCGCCGAGCAGGATCGCGTGGGCCTCGCCGCCGAGCTCGGCGGCGAGCTTGGCGCCCTCGGAGACGGCGCCGAGCGAGTTCTTGTTGATCGCGCCGTCGTAGTGCAGCGCGTAAACCAGGATGTTCGCCATCTCAGATCAGCTCCTCCTAGATGAGCTTGCGCTCGTCGAGCCAGGCGACGATCTTCTCGACCGTCTCGTCGGTGTCCTCGTCCTCGATGATCTCGCCCGCGGCCTTCGCCGGCGGCGCCTTCGCGGCGACCCACTGAGCGGCGGAGTGCTCGCCGCCGACCTTGCTCGCGTCGATCTCGACGTCGCCGGCGCTGACGCTGTCGAGCGGCTTCTTCTTGGCGCCCATGATCGCCTTCAGCGACGGGTAGCGCGGCTCGTTGATCGCGTCGCCGACCGAGATCACGGCCGGCAGCTTGATCTGCACGGTGTCGTAGCCGTACTCGGCCTGGCGCTCGCAGCGCAGCGCCTCGGACTCGACGTCCATCTTGATCACCTGCGTCAGCGACGGCATGCCCAGGTGCTCGGCGACGACCGCGCCGATCGTGTAGCACTCGCCGTCGTCGGACTGCTGGCCGAGCAGCACCAGGTCCGGGCTCTCGCGCTGCAGCGTCTTGGCGAGCGCGTAGCCGGTCGCGGCGACGTCGGAGCCCGCGACGACCTCGTCGGAGAGGTGCACCGAGCGGTCGGCGCCGAGCGAGACGGCCTTGTGCAGAGCGCGCACGGCGCTCTCGGGGCCCATCGTCACGGCGACGATCTCCTCGACCGGGACCGCGCCGCCCTCCTTGATCTGCATCGCCGCCTCGATGGCGTGCGTGTCATACGGGTTGAGGTTCTTCTCCCCGCTGCGGTCCATGCGCCCCGTCGAGGGATCGATTTTCTTCTCGACGGCGGCGTCCGGGACCTCCTTCACCAGGACGCATATCTTCATTCTCAGGTAACTCCTTGGGGTCTGTTGGCGCGCGATTCTACTCGGTTGCCCGGTTGACTGACGAGTCAATCAGGCGCGGGCGGCGGTCGCCTCGCGGATGAAATCGACGATCGCCTGCGTGGGCGCGCCGGGCGTGAAGACCTCGGCAACGCCCAGCTCCTTCAGCTCCGGGATGTCCTCGGCCGGGATCGTCCCGCCGACGGTCACCACCACGTCGTCGATGCTCCTGCTCGCGCAGCAGCTCGACCACGCGCGGCACGAGCGTCATGTGCGCGCCCGAGAGGATCGACAGCCCGACCGCGTCGGCGTCCTCCTGGATCACCGTCTCGACGATCTGCTCGGGCGTCTGGTGCAGGCCCGTGTAGATCACCTCCATGCCCGCGTCGCGCAGCGCGCGGGCGATGATCTTCGCGCCGCGGTCGTGCCCGTCGAGCCCGGGCTTGGCCACGACGACGCGGATCTTGCCTTGGTTCTGCTCGGACATCTCTCCCCTTCAGCCTATGCGTGCCGGCCATCGCGCGCTGCCACGTGACCCGCGAGCCTCGCCGCGCGTCCCGCGCACGGCACGGCCGAGGCCGCCGAGCGCCGCCACTCCACCGAGTGCCGCGAGCACCTTCAGGCGCTGCCCGAGGCGGTCGAGGTGGAGGACCTCCCAGCCCTCCTGCGTCGCGATCCGGCGCAGCTCGGCGTCGGGGTTGACGACGACCGGCTGGCCGACGGCGCGCAGCATCGGCAGGTCGGACTCGGAGTCCGAGTAGGCGTAGGACGCCGCAGGTCGATCCCCTCGCGCTCGGCCAGTCGCTGCATCGAGATGACCTTGCCCTCGCGGTAGTTGAACGGGCCCGCCGGGCGGCCCGTGTAGCGGCCGTCGACGATCTCCGAGCGCGAGCCGAGGCCGCCGTCGAAGGCGAGCACGTGCGCGAGCAGGTCGGCCATCTCCTGCGAGGCCGCCGTGAGGATGTAGACGGGCACGCCCGCGTCCTGGTGGGCGTAGGCGCGCTGCGAGCATCTGCGGATACAGCCGCGGCAGCACGCCGGCGAGCACCCGCGGCGAGAGCCGCTGCAGGTCGCGCACGGGCACCCCGGCGATCATTTCCCCCACGCGCTTGCGCACGTCGTCGGCGCGATCGTCGGTCGAGCCGCGCAGGCGGAAGCGGAGGTTCTCGTACAGCGTCGCGCAGCCAGGCGCGAGCGCGAGATCATGCCCGTCTCATACGCCGCGCGGGCGAAGAAGATCCCCGAGGAGCCCGCCATCAGCGTCTTGTCGAGGTCGAAGAAGGCGGCCCGCTGCGGCTCTCGGCCGTTGCTGTCTGCCATTACCCGAGATCGTCGTGAGTCGAGCCATCCAAGGACGCAGGGAGCGTGGCGTACCGATCGTCGATCGACGGGATCGCCGATCGGCCAGCACGCGAGCGACCGAGGACGCCGGAGGGCGAAGCGCTCACGCCGATCTCAGACCTTGAGGATGACCGCGTCGCCCTGCCCGCCGCCGGAGCAGATCGCGGCGCAGCCGTAGCCGCCGCCGCGCCGGCGCAGCTCGTGCACGAGCGCGCCGAGGATGCGCGCGCCGGAGGCGCCGATCGGGTGCCCGAGCGCGACGGCGCCGCCGTTGACGTTGACGCGCTCCTCGTCGATGCCGAGCATCCGGATCGAGTTCAGCGTGACCGACGCGAACGCCTCGTTGATCTCCCACAGGTCGATGTCGCCCGGCTGCAGCCCGGCCTTCTCGAGCGCCTTCTTCGCGGCGCTCGCCGGCGTCGTGGCGAGGTAGGCGAAGTCGTTGGCGCTCTGCGCGTGCGCGACGATCTCGGCGAGCGCCTCCTTGCCGTTGGCCTGCGCCCACTCCTCGGAGGAGAGCACCAGCGCGCCGCCGCCGTCGTTGACGCCCGGCGAGTTGCCGGCCGTGTGCGAGCCCTCCTTGCCGACCAGGCCCGGCAGCTTGGCGAGCGCCTCGAGCGAGGTGTCGCGACGCGGGCCCTCGTCGACCTCGACGACCGTGTCGCCCTTGCGCCCCTTGACGGTCACCGACACGATCTCCTCGGCCATGCCGCCCGTCGTCGATCGCCGCCAGCGCGCGCTCGTGCGAGCGCAGCGCCCAGCGGTCGAGGTCGGCGCGCGTCATCTCGAGCTCGTCGCCGATCTCGGTCGCCTCGACGAACATCTGCTTGCCCGAGAACGGGTTGGTCAGCCCGTCGTGGACCATCGCGTCGAGCATCTTGGCGTCGCCCATGCGGTAGCCGAAGCGCGCCTGCGGCAGCAGGTAGGGCGCCTTGGACATCGACTCCATGCCGCCGCCGACGCCGACTTCGACGTCGCCCGCGCGGATCGCCTGGTCGAGCAGCACCGACGCCCGCAGCCCGGAGGCGCAGACCTTGTTGATCGTCTCCGAGGAGACCTCCTTGGGGATGCCCGCTTTGATCTGCGCCTGGCGCGAGGGGATCTGCCCCTGGCCGGCCTGCAGCACCTGCCCCATGACCACGTGCTTGACCTGCTCGGGCTCGACCGCCGGCGCGCTCGAGCGCGGCCTCGATCGCCGTGCTGCCGAGCTCGGTGGCGTCGAGCGTCGAGAGCCCGCCGCCCATCTTGCCGATCGGGGTGCGCGCGCTGCCGAGGATCACGGTCTTGGGCATGGGAACAGGGCTCTCCAGTGTTCGTTGGAAAAAGATCGCTTGGAAGGACGGCAATGCTAGCGATCCGGCTATCGTGCTCGGCCGATGCAGGTCTCCGCGACAACGCAGCCGGCCGGCTCCACCGAGGCCGACACGATCGCGCTCGGCGTCTTCGAGGGCGAGCGCGCGCCCGAGCAGGCGCCGGCTGAGCTGGCCGAGCTGCTCGCCTCGGGCGAGGCGCGGCGCCAGCTTCAAGTCGCTCGCCCTGGCGCACGCCGACGGCAAGCGCTGGCTGCTCGTCGGACTCGGGCAAGCGCGAGCGCTTCACGCCCGAGCGGGCGCGCGTGGCCGCCGCCGCCGCGCGCGAGCGCGCGCGCGAGCTGGCCACCGTGGCGCTGTGCTGGCAGGCACCGGCCGACGGCTCGCCCGAGGTCGCGGGCGCGCTCGTCGAGGGCACGATGCTCGCCGACTACCGCTTCGAGCGACACAAGTCCGCTCCAGTCGAGGATCCGGCCGCTCGCGCCGAAGCGGCTCGAGCGCCTGATCCTCTCCGCCGCCGGAGGACCTGAGCGAGACGGTCGCCGAGGCGGCGCTGGTCGCCGACGCCGTCAACGCCGCGCGCGACCTGCAGAACCGCCCCGGCAACGACCTGACGCCCAGCGCGCTGGCCGCTTACGCCGAGGCGCTCGCCGGCGAGATCGACGGGCTCAGCGTCGAGGTCGAGGGGCGCGAGGGCATCCTCGCCCGCGGGATGGGCGCCTTCGCCGCGGTCGCCCAGGGCTCCGACGCAGGAGCCCGCGCTGATCACGATGCGCTACGACGGTCCCGGCGCAAGCGGCCCGGTGCTCGGCTTCGTCGGCAAGGCCGTCACGTTCGACAGCGGCGGCATCTCGCTGAAGCCGGGCGCGAAGATGGCGGAGATGAAGTTCGACATGTCCGGCGGCGCCGCCGTGATCGAGGCCATCGCGCGCGATCGCGCGGCTGCGACTGCCGGTCAAGCTGCTCGCCGTCGTCGGCGCGACCGAGAACCTGCCGAGCGGGCGCTCGGTCAAGCCGGGCGACATCGTCACGCGCGGCCAACGGCAAGACGATCGAGGTCAACAACACCGACGCCGAGGGCCGGCTCGTGCTGGCCGACTGCCTCTGTCACGCCGTCGCTCAGGGCGCCGAGCGGATCGTCGACCTGGCGACGCTGACCGGCGCGGTGATCGTCGCGCTCGGCTCCACCTACGCCGGGCTGATCAGCAACGACGACGAGTTCGCCGAGCAGATCTCCGGCGCCGGCGAGCGCACCGGCGAGATCGTCTGGCGGCTGCCGCTGCACGAGGAGTACGAGGAGCTGATCAAGGGGACCTACGGCGACCTCGACAACGCGCCCGAGGCGCGCAAGGCGGGCACGATCGTCGGCGGCACATTCCTCTCGAACTTCGTCGGCGACACGCCGTGGGCGCACCTCGACATCGCCGGCTCGGCCTGGGACCTCGGCCGCGCCTACGTCGGCAAGGGCGCCTCGGGCTACGGCGTGCGCCTGCTCGTCGAGCTCGCGCGCTCGTTCAGCTCCTAGCCGGCGCCGGGCGTCCCCTCACCTCGGCCGCGTCCAGTTCAAGGTGTGCTGCGACCGGCGCCCAGGCCGGCCCCCAGGGGTAGATGAACTCGCGGTGGCCGCCCGCCGCACCCTCGATCTCGATCAACTCGACGTCTGCTCCTGCCTCGCGCGCCGCGCTGGCGTAGCTGCGGCTCAGCCCGATCGAGACCGTCTTGTCGAGCACGCCGTGCACGAGCAGCACGGGCATTCCCAGCGGCACCCGGCGCAGCGGATCGGCGACCTCATAGCGCTCCGGCAGGCGCTCGGGCGAGCCGCCCATCAGCGCGCGCACCGCGCCACCGTGCCACTCGCGATAGGCGCCCGCCAGGTCGCACACGCCGGCCAGCGAGATCGCCCGCGCGATCGGCACGCGGGCGCGCCCGGCGACCGCGCCCGGAGAGCCGGTCGGCAGCCGTGTGCGCCCGGCCGCCCACAGCGCGAGGTGCCCGCCGGCCGAATGTCCGAGCACGTCCACGCGGGAGAGATCGAGCGACGGGTGCAGGCCGTCTAGACGGTCGACCGCCGCGGCGACGTCGGCGAACGTCGCCGGCCAGCCACCGCCGGCGCCGAGGCGCCGGTACTCGATGTTCCAAACCGCGAAGCCGCGCTGCACGAGGTCGGCCGCGAGCGCGCGCATGACCGCGCGGCCGTAGCGCTTGTGCCACGAGCCGCCGTGGATCAGGACGATCGACGGGGTGCGGTCCGGCGCCGGAGGGCAGGTGCAGGTCGCCGCGCTGCGAACGGTCCTCGCCGTAGCGGTAGGTGCGCCCACGGGTGAGCAGGTAGTGCTGGATCCAGCGGGCTCTGTACATGCGCGGCCATCGTAGAGGCGCCAAGCTGTGAGAATGCCCGCCGATGGACTTCGACCTCTCGCCCGACCACGAGCTGATCCGCCGCACCGTGCGCGAATTCGCCGAGGGCGAGGTCGCGCCGGTGGCCGAGGAGCTCGACCGGACGAAGTCGTTCCCTACGAGATCGTGCAGAAGCTCGGCGAGCTGAACCTGATGGGCATCCCGTTCCCCGAGGAGTACGGCGGCGGCGGCGGCGACACGCTCGCCTACGCGCTCGCCGTGGAGGAGCTGACGCGGTCGACTCCTCGGTCGCGATCACGCTGTGCGCGCACACCTCGCTCGGCACCCAGCCGATCTACCTGTTCGGCACCGAGGAGCAGAAGCGCGAGTGGATGCCGCGCCTGTGCTCGGGCGAGCTGCTCGGCGCGTTCGGGCTGACCGAGCCCGAGGCGGGCTCGGATGCCGGCAACACGCGCACACGCGCGCGCCTGCAGGACGGCGAATGGGTGATCGACGGCGCCAAGCAGTTCATCACCAACGCCGGCACCGACATCTCCGGCATCGTCTGCATCACGGCCGTGACCGGCGACAGCCGCCGGCGCAGGCAACGGCGCGGCCACAGCAGAGATCCCGACAGGGAGATCTCCAACCTGATCGTCGCCAACGGCACGCCCGGCTACGAGCAGGGCGAGCCCTACCGCAAGATGGGCTGGAACGCCTCGGACACGCGCCCGCTCTCCTTCAGCGAATGCCGCGTGCCCGAGGAGAACCTGCTCGGCCCGCGCGGCGCCGGCTTCAAGCAGTTCCTGCACATCCTCGACATCGGCCGCATCGGCGTCGCGGCGATGGGCGTCGGCCTCGCCCAGGGCGCGCTCGACGAGGCGCTGAAGTACGCCAAGGAGCGCAAGGCCTTCGGCAAGCCGATCTCGAAGTTCCAGGCGATCCAGGTGCAAGCTCGCCGACATGTCGACCGAGATCGAGGCCGCGCGGCTGCTCGTCTACAAGGCCGCCCGCGAGAAGGACGCCGGGCGCAACTTCACGCTGACCGCCGCGCAGGCGAAGCTGAAGACCGGCCGGCTGGCGGTGCGCTGCGCCGAGGAGGCCGTGCAGATCCACGGCGGCTACGGCTTCATCGAGGAGTACCCCGTGTGCCGCTTCTACCGCGACGCCAAGATCCTCACGATCGGCGAGGGCACCGACGAGGTGCAGCAGATGGTCATCGCCCGCGCGCTCGGCGCCTAACGCGGCTCGAGCACGACCAGCGGGATCTCGCGCTCGGTGCGCTTGCGGTAGCCCTCGTAGCCGGAGTACACGCCGACCATCAGCGCCCATAGCCGTGCCCGCTCATCGCCCTCGGCCACGCGCGCATGCACCTCCAGGTGCTGCGAACCGACCTGGATCGTCGTGTCGGGGTGCGCCTTGAGGTTGTGAAGCCAGGCCGGGTTCTTCGGATAGCCGCCCTTGGAGGCGACCAGCACGAAGTTCTCCCCGTCGCGGCCGTAGACGAGCGGGCTCGTACGCCGCGTGCCGCTCTTCGCACCAACGTGGTCGAGCAGCAGCGTCGGCGGCGCCCCCGGGACGCGGTGGCCGATCAGCCCGTTCGTGGCACGGTAGATCGCCGTGTGCCCGCCCATCAGGCGGCGCAGGAGCGGCCAGTTGCGGTCGGCCAAGGCGAGGTAGTCCATCGTCTACGAGCCTACTCGGGCGCGACCGACTCGCGTTCGAGCAGCGTCGCCGCCGCGCTCGCCGGGTCCAGCCGCCGCTGCACGACCTGCTCGAGCAGCTCCTGGAAGCTCGGCATCCTCGCGCAGCTCCTCCTCCAGGCGCCGGCGCATGCGCGCCGTGGCGATCGCGAGCACCTCGTTGCGCAGGTTGCGCGCGCGGCGCTCGGCGAGCTGGCCGCTCGGCGAGGATGTGCGCGCGGTGCTCGTCCAGGCGCTCGATCAGCTCGTCGACGCCCTTGCCGTGGTTGGCCTCGGTCTTGACGATCGGCACGCGCCAGCGCTCGCGCACCTGCTCGGGCGAGCGGTCGAGGTTGGCCAGCGAGAGCACGCCGCGGATCTCGCGCACCATCGTGTCGGTCAGCGGATGGTCGGCCTTGTTGATCACGATCACGTCCGGGATCTCCATCACGCCCGCCTTCAGCGCCTGGATCGAGTCGCCCGAGCCGGGCATCAGCACGAGCACGATCGTGTCGGCGTGGTCGATGATGTCGATCTCGGCCTGACCGACGCCGACGGTCTCGACGAACACGTCCTGGCGGCCGGCCGCGTCGAGCAGCAGCGCCGCCTGCAGCGCGGCCTCGGAGAGCCCGCCGAGCGCGCCGCGGTTGGCCATCGAGCGGATGAACACGCCCTGGTCGAGGAAGTGCTCGGAGAGGCGGATGCGGTCGCCCAGCAGCGCGCCCTGGGTGAACGGCGAGGAGGGGTCGATCGACAGCACGCCGACGCTGCGCCCCGCTTCGCGGCGCGCCTTCGTGAGCGCGCCGATCAGCGTCGACTTGCCGACGCCGGGCGGCCCGGTGAAGCCGACGACGGCGGCCTCGCCCGTGTGGGGATAGACCTCCTTGACCAGCTCCCAGCCCTCCGGGCGGTCGTCCTCGACGAGCGAGATCGCGCGCGCCAGCGCGCGGCGGTCGCCGTCGAGCAGGCGCTGCGCGAGTGTGGGATCGAGCTTCGCGTCGGCCATCGGGGGCGCAATCATCGCAGGGCAATACGATTCCCCTGCGATGGAGCTGCTCGCCGACGCACCCGCGACCGAGACGCCCCGAGACGATCGCCGACGCGATGCGGCGCGCGCCCGCGCCGCTGCACGGCGGGCCGCTCGCGCTGCTGCGCTTCATGCGCGCCAACCACATGCTCAACCGCGCACTATGCGCGCCTGCTCGTCGCGCTGGCTGCTGCTGAAGCTGCGCTACCGCGGCGCCTGCAGACCGACGGCCTGTGCTTCATCTGCCCGCGCGTGAAGCTCGAGATCGGCCGCGACGCGACGCTGCGCGATCGGCCGCTGGGCGTGGATCGGGCACGGCTGCAAGATCCGCGTGCACGAGGGCGAGGTGGAGATCGGCGCGAAGACCGTGATGGGCCAGGAGTGCACGATCTCGGCCTACCAGCACGTCTCGATCGGCCGCGAGTGCATCCTCGCCGACCGCGTGATGCTGATCGACTTCGACCACGGCGTCACCGAGGTCGAGCGCCCGATCCGCGCTGCAGGGGATCTACAAGCGCGACGTGCGCGTCGGCAACAACGTCTGGATCGGCTACGGCGCGTGCGTGCTGCGCGGCGTCAGCGTCGGCGACAACAGCATCGTCGGCACCAGCGCGGTGGTGACCAAGGACGTGCCCGAGAACGCCGTCGTCGGCGGCGTGCCGGCGCGCGTGATCCGCATGCGCGAGGCGCCACGCGCGATGCGCTGGCAGTAGCGCCGAGGCCCGCGCCGGCCCACACGCAGCAGGTCGTCCGCGCGAGCGCGCAAGCTCGACAGACGCGCGGCGAGATTCCGTGCCGCGTCGCTCGCGGCGTCGGCGGTCTGCCAGCGCAGCGCTCGAGCGCCGCGCGGTGACAGCTCGAAGCGCTCGCGCGCGTACGGCGCGGCCAGCCCGCGCGTGAGCATGAACGCCCAGTCGCTCGACTGCAGCGCGAGCAGCTCGCGCAGCGCGGCACGCCCGGCGTGCGGCCGCGCCGCGACCGTCTCGAGCTCGGCACGGCGCAGCGCGAAGGCGACATCGGCGACCGCCGGGCCAGACCAGGTCGAGAGGTCGCCGTGCGCCCCCCACGAGCTCGCCACATCGGCTCCGAAGCCCGCATCGGCGGCCGGCCGTGACGACGCCCGGCGCCACTCGCTCGCAGGGGTCGGCTCGATCCGCGCAAGCGCATCGTCGAGGCGCACGAGCTGCAGGCCCTGGCGCCGAGCACTCCTCGACGACGGCCTGCAGCCAGGCAATGCCCTCATACCACCAGTGGCCGAGCAGCTCGGTGTCGAGCGCGCACACGACCAGACCGCCGCCGGGCAGCCCGGCCGCCGTGCTCGCGCAGCCGCGCGAGCGTGCGCGCGACGAAGTCAGCCGCGTGCTCGCGCGCCTTGCGCGAGCGCACGTCCGTGGTCGTACGCTCCGCCGTCGTTGCTCCACGGTGTGTGGTGGTGGACGGTGTGGTGGTGGTAGTCGCGGTAGACGCCGTCGGCGGGATAGCCATCGTCGCTCCACACGAGATCGATCGTCTCGCGGTCGATCGGGACGAGCACGACGCCGGCGTCGCCGAGCAGCGGCCGCAGGTGCTCGCGCGCGCCCGAGACCGAAGCGTCCGGTCAGCTCCACGCACGTGGCGTGCACGCCCGCGTCGGCGAGCAGCGGCTCCAGCCGCCTGCGCATGAGCGCACTCGGGCAGCCAGAAGCCCCCGCGCCAGCCGGCGCCGAAGCGAGCGCGATGCGAGTCGATGCCCGCTCTGCACCTGCAGGCGCAGGCCGTCGTCGGTGGCGAGCAGCGGCAGCACCGCATGCGTGGCCGACGAGGTCCACTGCGCGTGCGGCGCAAACGCCTCGAGCAGCCCGCCGCCGCGCGCGTCGCAGCGCTGCGCAGAGCCCGCTCGTAGTCCCCCCACGAGCGTTCGAGCTCCCGCGCCAGCTGCTCGTGGCCGCCTGCACGCAGCCCGGCCGCATCCTCGGCGTGGGTGTGGCGGCGGACGTGCTCGACGAACGCCGGCAAAGCGCTCGGCGACACCCGGCGCCTCGAGCTGGTCGCACAGCACCGGCGTGAGCGAGAGCGTCAGCGGCGCGCCCGCGTCGAGCAGCTCGAGCAGCGGCAGGTAGCTGCCGACGATCGCCTCCCACAGCCACTCCTCGCCGAACGGCCACGTGCCGAAGCCCTCGACGTAGGGCATGTGCGTGTGCAGCACGATCGCCAGCGCGCCCTCGCCCGCGGCTCCGCCCGCCTCGCTCGCGCCTGTACCGGCGGCCATCGCTAGACCCGGCACACGGCGAGGAAGTCGAGCGCCGTCTCGATCCGCGCCTGGCCGAGCGGCCTGCAGCGCGAAGTCCGAGACGGCGATGGCGGGCGTGAACCAGCCGTAGAACGGGCTCGTCAGCCCGAGGCGCGGGTGCAGCGAATCCCAGCCCAGGCGCAGCGCGAGCTCGTGCACGCGCAGCTTGCGCGCATGGAAGAGGCCGAACATGCGCACCTCGCGGAAGCGCGCGCGGCACAGCCGCTCGAACTCCTCGAGGCGGTACTCGTGCACATGCCAGGGGTTGCCCGAGCGCGCCGCGCCCTTCGGCGCGAGCGTGAGCACGTTCGGGGTCGAGACGAACACGCTGCCCGGCGGATCGCCCTGCTCGGCCCGGACGCCGCTCGTGCCGCTCGCCGTGCTCTCACCGGGCGCGACGAGCGAGGCGGAAGTGGTCCAGCGCGGCGCCCGGGTCGGTCAGGTGCTCGATCGTCTGCAGGAAGACCACGGCGTCGGCCGGCTCGGCGAACGTCTCGACCAGATCGCGCGCGAAGCGCAGGTTGGACCGGCGATAGCGCAGCCGCGCGTGCTCGTGGGCCTCGGGGTTTGCGTCGACGCCGACAACGCTCGCGGCCGTGCGCGGCGAGCACATCCGAGCCGTAGCCCTCGCCGCAGGCCATGTCGATGACGCGCAGGCCGCCCGACGCGAGCCGCGATCCACTCGTAGACGACGAGGTGGCGGCGGAACCAGTAGTTCTCCTCCGGCACGTCTGGCAGCGTCCGCTCGCCGGTCAGCGCGAGCGGCGGCACGCCGGCCGGCTGATCGCGCTGCTCGTAGTGGACTGAAGTCAAGAAATACCCCGATGCGACGCGATCAAGCCGCGGGTAGGAGGCGAACGCACGGCGCGCGAGTATATGGTGCCCCACCGTGCCGCCCGCCCTGAGCGCCGAGGAGATCCGCGACGTCGAACACCCGCTACCACGACGTGGCGGCCGAGCCACTACGACTCCAAGTGGGGCATCGACTTCGGCGAGATCGGCCGCGACCAGGTGCTCGCGAAGGTCGACAAGGCGCTCGGGCACCGCCCCGACGGCTGGCGGCGCTCGCTGGAGATCGGCGCGGGAACGGGCTACTTCACGCTGAACCTGCTGCGCGCCGGGCTGATCTCGGAGGCCACCTGCAGCGACATCTCGCCGGGTATGCTCGCGGCGCTGCGCGCCAACGCCGAGCGCGCTCGGCCTGGAGGTGCAGACCGAGCAGGTCGACGCCGAGCGACTGCCGTTCGCCGACGAGAGCTTCGACCTCGTGCTCGGCCACGCCGTGCTGCACCACATCCCCGACCTCGAGCGCGCGTTCGCCGAGTTCGCGCGCGTGCTCGCACCCGGCGGCACGCTCCTGTTCGCCGGCGAGCCCTCGCGCTACGGCGATCGTCTGGCGCGCGTGCCCAAGCGCGCCGCCGGCGCGCTCGCGCCGCTGTGGCGCCGTGCGCTCGGCGCGCGGCCCGCCACCTCGCACGCCGATGAGGCGCCGGATGCGGCGCTCGAGGGCTTCGTCGACGTGCACGCCTTCGCCCCCGGCGAACTCGCGCGTGCCGCGCGCGTTCTGCGGGCTTCATCGACGTGCGCATCACCGGCGAGGAGCTGCTCGCGAACTGGTTCGGCTGGACCAACCGCACGCTCGAGGCCACGGCCGAGCCCGAAGACGTTCCGTGGGCCTGGCGCCAGTACGCCTACCGCGGCTACCTGATGCTGCAGGGCCTCGACCGCAGGCTGCTCGAGTCGCGCCTGCCGCCGGCGATCTTCTACAACCTGCTGATCTCCGCGCGCAAGCCGCGCGGCGCCTCTTAGCGGCCCGCGGGCGCTGCTTCGAGCCGGCGAACGCTCGGCTTCGTCCGCCCCGATTCCACGCGACCGGCCGGTGGCGGACGCTTAGACTCCAGGCATGCCGGATCAGGGCGCGCCAGGCCAGTATTGCGGGGCTTTCCCCTGTTCCCGCTGGGCATCGTCGCGCTGCCGAGCGAGAGCGTCCCGCTGCACATCTTCGAGGATCGCTACAGCGCATGATCGAGCACTGCCTGGGCGCCGAGCCCGGCTCGACGGAGCGCGAGTTCGGGATCGTCTGGCTGTCCGACGAGGAGCTCAAGGAGGTCGGCTGCGCGTGCGAGATCGAGCGGGTGCTCGAGCGGATGGAGGACGGCCGGCTGAACATCCTCGCGCGCGGCACGCGCCCGTTCCGGCTGCTCGAGCGCCAGGACGACCTCCCCTACCCGGCGGGCAGTCGTCGAGTTCCTCGCCGACGAGCGCGACGAGATCCAGGACGATCGCGACGAGGTCGCCGCGCGGCAGCGCGCGCGAGCTCTACGGCGAGCTGGTCGAGCAGGCGACCGACCGGCAGCTGCCGACGCCGAGGAGCTCGAGGCGATGGACGCCTACGAGATGGCGGGCACCGTCGAGTTCGGCACCGACGCCAAGCAGGAGCTGCTCGAGCTGCGCTCGGAGAGCGCGCGTCTGCGCCTGCTGGCGATGCTGCTGCGCGCCGCGCTCAAGCGCCTGGAGCTGATCGACCGCGCGCAGGCGCGCGCGCAGTCCAACGGCAAGGTGCGCTTCGGCTGAGGCGCCTACTCCGGCAGACCGCACACGCGCTGCGCGGTCTGCAGCACGAACAGCGCGAGCCGCGCAGCACCTTCGGCTGGCCCGGCGAGTTGTCGCCGAAGCGCACGGTGCCGTTTTCGTCGCGCACCGAGTAGCTCAGCACCGAGCTCGGCGGCGGGCGCGAGCGAGAGTGCGCGCCGATGCCGGTTCCTGCAGGTCTTCCTGGATCGCGCGCGCTTCGCACGAGTGCGGAGTCGCTCAGTTTGAGCTTGCGCCCGTTACGGCAGCCACGCCGTTGCAGCTCACGCCGCCTTCTTCGTTGACCAGCAGGGTCAGCTTCGCGCCGGGGCCACTGCCGCTGCGCTGCACGATGAACAGGTCCGGCGCCGTGATGCCGCCGCAGGCCGCCGAGCGCCGTGCACGGCGAGCAGCGCGACGCGGCGAGCGCCGCAGCGCGGCTCACGCGCTCACCGCGACGCCGCCGCGCCGAGGGTCGCCGGCGCCGGTCAGGCGCGACGCCGCGACGGCGCACCGCCTGCACTCCGCCGAAGAACAGGTTGGGCCCCGCGAAGCGCACGATCTCGCATCCGCCCTCCGCTCGGCCGGTCGCAGCTCGCCGAGGTCGATGCCCGGCTCGGCGTAGAGCACGCCGCCTTCGAAGTGGACGCGCGGTGCGTCGACGGCCGTCGCGCGCGTCGAGGTCGTGGTCGACGGCGCCGACGATCGTCTGCAGCAGCGCCGAGCGGATCCGGTTGGAGCCGGCGCTGCCGAGCACGAGCTCGACCTCGCCGTCGCGCATCACGACGGTCGGCGCCATCATGCTCGGCATCCGCCGGCCGGCGGGGTGACGGTGGAAGCCGAACGGGTTCAGGTCCTCCTCGCCCATCACGTTGTTCAGGTGGATGCCCGGTGCCGGGCACGACGACGCCCGAGCCCTCGCCGTTGGTGCAGGTCGCGCTGCATGCGCGACCGTGCGCGTCGAGCACCGAGATGTGCGTCGTCGCGCCCAGGCGACTGCGCCAGGAAGCGCTCGAGGAAGCCCGTCCTCGCCGAGCCCGTCGAGGAACTCGCGGCGTGCGCTCCGCCTGCGCGGCGCGCCATCGCGTCGACGACGCCGCGCAGCGATCGGCGGCGCGGGTTCGCGGTCGAGCAGCGCGAGCGCGTAGGCGAGCAGCGTGCCGCCGGCCGAGGGCGGCGGGTTCGTGAGCACCTCGCGGTCGCGGTAGTGCGATCGCGCACCGGCTCGCGCTCGATCGCCGCGGTAGCCGGCGAGGTCCTCGGCGACGAGCCAGCCGCCGCGCGCGCGCAGCCAGTCGCGACACGGCCGCGGCGACGTCGCCGCGGTAGAACGGCTCCGCGCCCTCGCTCGCCGAGCCGCATCAGCGCGTCGCCGAGCTCGGGGTTGCGCAGCACCTCGCCCTCGCGCAGGATCGCGCCCGTCGCGGCGCCCACAGCGCGGCGCACTCGGGCGTCGAGGTCAAGCAGGTCGGCGAGGATCTCGGCGACGTAGGCCTGCCCGTGGTTGAGCGCGACGCCGTCGCGCGCGAGCCGCGCCGCCGGCGCGGCGAGCTCGGCCAGCGGGATCGTGCCCCAGCGTCGCGCCGCCTCGCAGACCCCGGCCGGGGCGCCGTAGACGCCGCACGAGGCCGGGCCGATGTGGAAGACCTGCGCGGCGTCGCCGAAGGACACGTCGATCGGCATCGAGCTCGGCGATCGCCCGCTCCCCGTCCTGGCCACGCGGATCGCTCGGCGCCTGCACGAAGAAGTCGAGCAGCGTCGGCTCCTGCGTCGCCGCCGGCGACGAGCATGTACCCGCCCGCGCCCAGCCCCGTCAGCAGCGGCTCGGCGACGAACGACGTGAGCATCGCGCGCGAGCGCCGCGTCGACGGCGTTGCCGCCTTCGCGCAGCACCCGCGCGCCCGCCTCCGCCGTCAGCGGATGCCCGGCCGCGACGACCCCGTGCTCGCTCTCAGCCATGCCAGAGCGATAGCACGCGCTCAGGACGCGCCGCGGCCTCAGCGCGTCGGGATGAACTCAGGCACGTCTAGCTCGTCGACGCGCCAGCCCGCCGCGGCGCGGCCGGCGCGCCGGCGCGGCGCGCGTGCACGCTGCGGCTCGCCGGCGGGCTCGCCCAGGCATCTGCACGCTCTTGCGCCGGCCCTCGTCGCCGTAGCCGGTGGCGACGACGGTGACCCACACCTGGTCGTCGAGCTTCTCGTCGACCATCGCGCCGAAGATGATGTTGGCGTCGGGGTGGGCGGCCTCGGAGACCGCCTTGGCGGCCTCGTTGACCTCCCACAGCGACAGGTTCTCGCCGCCGGTGATCGACAGCAGGATCGAGCGCGCGCCGTCCATCGAGGTTTCGAGCAGCGGCGAGGAGACGGCCTGCATCGGCGGCCTCGGTCGCGCGGTTCTCGCCCGACGCCCATGCCGATCCCGAGCAGCGCGTTGCCGGCGTCGCTCATGATCGTGCGCACGTCGGCGAAGTCGAGGTTGATCAGGCCCGGGCAGCGTGACGAGGTCGGAGATGCCCTGGACGCCCTGGCGCAGCACGTCGTCGGCGACGCGGAAGGCCTCGACCATCGCGGTCTGCTTGTCGAGCACCGCCAGCAGGCGGTTGTTGGGCACGACGATCAGCGTGTCGACCTCCGCGGCGAGCGCGCGCGACGCCCTGCTCGGCCTGCTCGCTGCGGCGCGAGCCCTCGAAGCCGAACGGCTTGGTCACGATCGCGACCGTCAGCGCGCCGACTTCGCGCGAGATCCGCGCGACGATCGGCGCCGCGCCGGTGCCCGTGCCACCGCCCGCGCCGGCGGTGATGAAGATCATGTCCGAGCCCTTCAGCAGCGCCTTCAGCCGGTCGTAGTCCTCCATCGCCGCCTGGCGGCCGACGTTCGGCGTCCGAGCCGGAGCCGAGGCCGCGCGTCAGCTCGGCGCCGATGTGCAGCGTGAGGTCGGCCGTCGACTGCTGCAGCGACTGCAGGTCGGTGTTGACGGCGAGGAACTCGACGCCCTCGACCTCGGCCTCGACCATGCGGTTGACGGCGTTGACGCCTGCGCCGCCGACGCCGACGACGCGGATCACCGGCTGCCCTGCGGGACCGGACGGTGCCGCTCGACGTCGGCGGTGCTCGCGTGCGTAGTCGTCCATCACGGGCGCGAGCCGTCGCTGCGCGTCCATCACGTTCTCGGGGATCTCCGAGGAGAAGGCGTGGCGCAGGCGCTCCTGCGGGGTCGGCACGCGCGGTCGGCTCGGCCGGCGTCTGCGCGGATGCGCTCAGCGCCGGGATGCGGCAGGCCGCTCTCGCGCGGATGCGGCGGCAGCCGGCGTCTGCGGCGGGCTCGCGGCGCGCGGCTCGGCGGCCGGCGGTGCTGCGGGTCGCTGCTGGCTCGCGCTGCTCGTCCTCGGCGCCTTCGGTCTTGCGGAACAGCGCCGCGAGCGGGCCTTCGCGCATGCTCGCGCGTTTAGCGTTTGCCATGGTCGAGAACCTCCTGCGCGAGTTGCCGGTAGGACTGGGCGGCAACCCCGTCGGGCTCGTACTTGAGCACCGACATGCCCTTCACGGGCGCCTCGGCGAAGCGGACGGTCTTGCGGATGCGCGAGGCGAACACCCGGTCCCCGAAGTTTTCCTCGAGGATCTCGATCGCCTCCTTGGCGTGGATCGTGCGGGAGTCCACCAACGTCGGCAGGATACCCTCGATGTCGACGCCCGGATTGAGGTTCTCGCGGATCATCGCGAGCGTGTTCTGCAGCTGGATCAGCCCGCGCATCGACAGATACTCGCACTGCACGGGGACGATCACCTTGTCGGCCGCCGTCAGCGCGTTGATCGTCAGCAGGCCGAGGCTCGGCGGCGTGTCGATGCAGATGAAGTCGTAGTCCTCGAGGATCGGCTCGAAAGCCTTCTGCAGCGAGCGCTCGCGGCCGATCATCGTCGACATCGCGATCTCGGCGCCGGCGAGGTCGATCGAGGCGCAGGCGACGTCGATCTCGCGCTTGCGGATCACCTCGCGGATCGAGACCTTGTGCACGAGCACGTCGTACATCGATTTCTCGAGCGTGTCCGGGTCGATGCCCTGGGACATCGTCAGGTTGCCCTGCGGGTCCATGTCGACGCACAGCACGCGGTGACCCTCCTCCGCGAATGCGGCGGCGAGGTTGAGCGTCGTCGTCGTCTTGGCCACGCCGCCCTTCTGGTTGGCGAACGCGATGACCTTGGCCTTGCCTTCCACGGGGGGCTCCGATGCTCGATTAGCGGGAAAGCCGTCCGGTGGGTATTCGCATGCGGCCGGATGATTCCTGCACGGGAACTACGATCGGGGGATGGCCACGCGCGACGCCAAGCCCACGCGCCACGGGGCGCGTCGCCGCACCGGTGCCCGCGCGCGGGCGAACGGCCTTCATCAGCGTCTGGAGGGCAAGCGCGTCTGCATCTGCCTCGGCGCCGGCGGCGTCGGCAAGACGACAACCTCGGCGGCGCTCGCGCTCGGCCTGGCCGCGCGCGGCAAGAAGGTCGCGCGTGGTGACGATCGACCCGGCCGCGCGCCTGGCCAGCGCGCTCGGCCTGGAGCAGCTCTCGGGCGAGCCAGCAGCCGATCGACGCCGCCCTGCTCGCCGAGCAGGGCGTGCGACGGCGGCGGCGAGCTGTGGGCGATGATGCTCGACAGCAAGGGCACGTTCGACGAGATCGTCGCGCGCCTGGCGCCAAGGACGAGAGCGAACGCGAGGAGATCCTCGCGAACCCGATCTACCGCGAGCTCTCCTCGGCGGTCGCCGGCTCGCAGGAGCTGAGCGCGATGGCGAAGCTGTACGAGCTGCGCCACGAGCACGACTTCGACGTGATCGTGCTCGACACGCCGCCCTCGCGCAACGCGCTCGACTTCCTCGAAACGCCGCGCCGCCTGCTCGGCTTCCTCGAAGGCCGGGCGCTGCAGGTGTTCCTCTCTCCCGGCGGGCTCGCCGCGCGCGTGTTCGGCCGCTCGACGGGCATCGTGTTCGCGATCTTCGCGCGCGTCACCGGCGTGGACATGCTCAGCGACCTGTCGACCTTCTTCCGCTCGCTGTCGGGCATGCTCGAGGCTTCGGCGAGCGCACGCGCGGCGTCAACGAGCTGCTGCGCGATCCGAGCACGAGCTTCCTGATCGTCACCTCGCCCGAGCCCGAGCCGGCGAGCGAGGCGCCGTTCCTCGCGCGCCAGCTGGCCGACACGCGGATGGCGCTGCGGCGCGCTGATCGTCAACCGCGTCCACTTCGACGGGCTCGGCGGGCACTCGGTCGAGCAGGTCCAGGAGCTGCTCGAAGCGCGACCTCGACGAACGCCTGGCCCACCGCGTGGCCGACAACCTGGCCGACTTCGACGTGCTCGTGCGGCGCGACCGCGCGACGATCTCGAGGCTGGCCGAGCAGCTATCCGAACCGGACCCGATCCTCGTGCCGCACCTCGACGAAGAGGTCCACGATCTGGCCAGCCTCGGGCGACTGTCGAGACACCTGTTCGACGGTCAGGAAGCAGTGATAAGCCGCGCGAGAGCCGCCGAGAAGGCTTCGAGGGCAGTGCGCGCGGCCTCGCTCAGCTGAGCGTCGAGACGACGCCGTCGATCGGCAGCTCCGTCTGGGGCGCGTCTGCTGCGGCCGTCGCGTCGTGCTCGACAGCGTCGAACGCGGCCGCGGCGGAGCGCTCCCCCGCCTCCCCGGGCGCGAGCGCGGGGGACTCGACCGAGTCCAGTTCGGCAGCCAGCTCGTGGGCGCCGATGAAGTCGTCTTCCTCCTGCTCCTGCCACGGCTCGACGATGCGCGACTTCAGCGGCGACTCGCGCACGCGCCGCGCCCGCAGCTCGGGCTGGGGGGCCTGCACGGGCGCCGAGACGGCGACGGCCGGCTCGGGCTCGGGGCCGAGCTCGGTCTCGGCGGCCGACCCGGTGGTGTCGAGTGCCGGCTGCTGGAGCTCCGCTTCGCCGTCCTCGTCGACGTGCAGCAGCTCGTCGGGTTCGAGCAGCTCGTCGGCGATCACGGCGAGGTCCGGGTCGAGGTGGCCGCAGATCACATCACGCAGCAGCGAGCGCAAGTGGTTGGCGACTTCTTCGGCGAGGGACTGGCTGGCTGCGTTCTTTGCGGCGGTGCCTGCGATCAGCGAGCGCTCGAGCGCGATCGCGCGCACCATCCGCTCGGTCAGCTCGCCGCGTTGCTCGGCGGTCGCGCAGAGCGCGGCCAGGCGGCCGGCGAGCAGTCCGCTGGCGGGACCCTCTGGCTCGAGCAGCGCGCGCAGGGCGAGCAGGTTGTCGGTCAGACCTTCGTAGGGGGTCTCGCGCTCGCATGCGAGCTCGAAGCGCCGCAGCGCCCACGCGAGGTCGTTGTCGTGCGGCGCGCGGCGCGAGACGAGATTGCAGAAGGCGCGCAGCTCGTCCTCGTGCTCGCTGGTCACGACGAGCATCCCGTGCGGGCGCCCGCCCGCACCGAGCGCGAGCGGCGTCCACGTGCCCGATCCGACGCGCGCCCACGCGAGCGCGCCGAGCGTGACGCGACCGTCGCCGAACAGGCGCAGGGCGGAGAGCAGGTCCTTCAGCACAGCGCGTCCTGCACGCAGGCCGTCGGCCGGGTCATCGGGCTCGGACGTGTAGAGCACGATCAGCGGGTTCTCGGTCGGCTCGCCGTCGGGTGGCGGGGCGGCGGCGTCGGGCAGCTCCTGCAACGCGTCACGCTGCAGGATGCGCAACCCCTTGGTCAGCGGCAGCTCCTCCGAGGCGATCGTCACGCCTTGCAGGCTTGCTACGAGCGCGAGCTCACCGGCGTTGGCGAGCTTTGAGTCCTGCAGGCGCTCGAGCGTGGCGCGAACGTGCTCGGGGCGCAGTTCGAACTCGCTCTGCTCGTCGAACACCTCTTCGAGCAGCGCTTTCAGCGCCAGCTGCACGCGAGTCCGGCCCTTGGCCCGCGCGGCGTCGCCGCCGACGCTCGCCAGGTAGCGGTCGAGGCCGTCGAAGTGCTCGAGCGCCTTGAGCGCGTCGGCATAGCTCGGAAGACGTTTGAGCGCCGCTTCGCGCTCGGCGATGAACTCTCCTGTGAGCGCTCGGTAGCAATAGAGGGTGGCGGCCGAGGAGTTGCGCCGGCCACTCTGGGCGCCAACCTCGAAGGGCACCTCCGCGCCGGCAGCGACCTCGGCACGCAGATGAGCGCCTGCGGCGGTGAAGAACTCGGTCAGGTTCGCTTCGAGCTGTCGTGATCGCATCCCGCGCTGACTTCGCGCCGCCCGGCGGCGGTCCTGCTCGGCGCAGGGCTTCTTGCAGCTAGGCCAGCGCGAGCGCGTCGCTGGGAGCGGCCTCGGGACCGGCCCCGTCGAGCCGGCACAGCCACTCTTCGCCGTACTCGCGCATGTCATCGATGATCGGCAGCAGCGCGCGACCCTTCTCGGTCAGTGCGTACTCGACGCGCGGCGGCACCTCTGGGAACGTGTGGCGCTCGACGATCGCCTCCTCCTCGAGCGCACGCAGGCGCAGCGAGAGCGTACGGGGGCTGATGCCCGAGAGCGCGCGTTCGAGCTCGCAGAAGCGAGACGTGCCCTCTGCCAGTTCACGGACGAGCAGAAGCGTCCACTTTCCGCACACGATCTCAGCGGTGCGGCATACGGGACAGGTGTCGTCTACGGCCATTTCACTCTTTACTTTACCAACTGAAGTGGCGCAGAGCCCTACACACACCCTCGGCGGCAGCGCCTCACCTGACGTATCGTGTACCCCATGCTCGTACTGGCAGCCGCCGGATTGATCGTCCCGGGGATCGTGATCGTCGGCGCGCTGATCCTGATGGCCGTGCTGCTGCGCATGGTGTGAGACCCGCCGTCGAGGGGCCGGCGGGGGTTGGCGTCGCGGCTGGCCTTGGCGGCGAGGCGGGCGCAGTCAGGCGACGGTCAGCGGCGGACGACCGCCGGCGGGCGGTGCGTCGGGCGCGGGTGAGACGTCGCCGCGGTGCTCCTCGGCGACGGCGACATCGTCCATCGTCGTGCCCTGACGGCCTTCGGCCTGCATCAGCAGCTTGAAGTCGTGGGGGCTCGAGGCGACGCGCATGGCGTCCTCGAAGGTGACGCGCCCGGCCTTGACGTGGCCGAACAGCGCCTGGTCGAAGGTCTGCATGCCGTAGTAGCCACCGGAGGCGATCACTTCGACGAGCTTGCCCGTCTGCGTCGGGTCGAGGATCATGTCGCGCACGCGGCCGGTCATGCGCAGGATCTCGCAGACGGCCACGCGGCCGCCTTCGGCGCCGGGAACGAGCCGCTGGGAGATGACGCCCTTGACGGTGCCGGCGATCATGCTGCGCGCCTGCTGGTGCTGGTGCGGGGGGAAGAAGTCGAGCATGCGGTTGATCGACTCGGTCGCGTCGACCGTGTGGATCGTCGAGAGCACGAGGTGTCCGGTCTCGGCAGCGGACAGCGCCGCCTGCACGGTCTCCTCGTCGCGCATCTCCCCGATCAGGATCACGTCGGGGTCCTGGCGCAGCACGCGCCGCAGCGCGCGCTTGAAGGAGGCTGTGTCCATGCCGACCTCGCGCTGGTTGATCGCCGAGCGCTTGTCGGAGTGGACGAACTCGATCGGGTCCTCGATCGTCACGATGTGCTTGCTCGTGGTGTGGTTCATGTGGTCGATCATCGCCGCGAGCGTCGTCGACTTGCCTGAGCCGGTGGTGCCCGTGAGCAGCACGATCCCGCGCTCCTCGTCGGCCAGTTCGCTGATCACCTCAGGCAGCGAGAGCTCCTCGATCGTGGAGATCTTGTGCGGGATCGCGCGGCAGGCCATCGAGATCACGCCGCGCTGCTGAAAGGCGTTGATCCGGTAGCGGGCGACGCCGTCGATTTCGAAGGAGAAGTCGACCTCGTGCTCAGCGGCGTATTCGTCGAGCTTGCCGTCGTCGTCGAGCAGCTGTTTGAGTGCGTGCTCGGTGTCCTCGGCGGTCAACTCCGGGACGCCCTCGGCGCTGAGCAGCTCGCCATTCATGCGGAACAGCGGCGCGGCGCCGACCTTCAGGTGCAGATCCGAGCCTCCGCGCTCGACCAGATCGCGCAGTGCCTGCTTGACGTCGAACATGCCCACCTGATCGGCAGGACGCGCGCTCGGCTTGAGTCCGCATGCAGGCCGTGGACGCGCTCAGCGCGATGCGGCTGCTTCTCGCTCAGCGAGCGCCTTCAGCGTGAGCAACTGCTTGCGCATCATCAGCAGGTCGCCGAGCGCGAGCGCGCGGCCGATCGACGCCGCGCCGAGGCGTCCGCCGGGCGGCTCGAACAGCACCCGCACGAGCATCCGCGTCGAGCGCTCGGCGGCGATCACGAGATAGGTCACGGCCGTGCGGTGACCGCGCAGCGTGATCTGCTCGTCGGGGGCGAACGAGGCGAGCGCGAAGATCGTCATGAAGCGCTGGCCGATGGCGAGGCGCTCGGCGCCGGGCGTCAACTCGCGTGGGCTGCGGCGGGCGAAGTTGTCGATCAGGTCATAGCTGTAAGGGGCCTGCTTGAGCTGGCACAGCCAACGGAACGCGACAGGGGACGGCGCATCGATCGACACCGCGCGATGCAGGCGCACAGACGCCGCCGGGAGCAGCTCGTCGCAGCCCAGCGCCATGGCGCGCTCGTGCGCGCTCGCGCCCCAGTTCGCGCCGGTGATCATGCGCGGACGGCGATGTCGCGTAGCAGCCGCCGCACGACGAGCCGATGGCCGCCGCTGCCGATCACGAGCGTGCGATAGGCGCGGCCGGCGAGCCCGGGGAACTCGGCGTACGTGCGCGCCCTCAGCCTGCAGCCGTCCTCCCCCGTCTCGTCGAGCTCGAACACGAGCGCGTAGCGCGAGAAGCGGTGGCGCCCGGACAGCTCGAGCGAGCTTGGCCGCAGCGATCGCTCGACGGTAAAGCCCGGCACGCAGTCGCCCGGCCGTGGCGTGCCGCTCCAGTCGCCCTGCGCGCGCGCCGGCACCAGCCCCCAGGGCCGCGCGATCGCCGCCGGGACGGCACGGCCGAAGCCCCGCAGCACGACGATCAGGGCGGCCCAGGCCTGCTCGCGCGTCGCGCCGATCGCCATGGCATGCTCATCAATGTAAGGCAATCGTTCTATATAGAATAATCGTACTACATCATGGCGCCCCCACGCAAGCACGACAGCGACAGCATCCTCGACGCGACCCGCACGCTGGTCTTGCGCGACGGTCCGCGCGCGGCATCGGTCGCGGCGATCGCGCGTGAGAGCGGTGCGCCTGTCGGCACGCTCTACCACCGCTTCGGCAACCGCGACGGTGTGCTTGCGGCCGCGTGGCTGCGCGCGCTCGAGCGCTTTCAGCGACAGGCGCTCGCCGCCGCCGCCGATCCAGACCCGCTCGCGGCAGCCGTCGCGATGGCGAGCTCGCAGGTGGCCTTCGCGCGTGAGCAGCCCGAGGACGCGCGACTACTGCTGACGCTGCGCCGCGACGATCTGCTCGACGCCGACCCCAGCGACGAGCTGCGCGCGAGCCTCGACGCGATCAACGAGCCACTGCTCGCGAGGCTGCGTGAGCTGACGCGGGCACTACGCGCGAGCACCGGCCCGCGCGCGCTGGACGCCGTAACGCGGGCCGTCGTGGACCTGCCCAACGCAGCAGTCCGCCGCCACGCGCGCGCCGGGACACGGCCGCCGGCGTGGCTGCAGGACGACGTCGCGACGGCCGCCCGCAAGCTGCTCGAGTAACGCGGGTCAGGCGACGTCGCGGAGCTTCTGGGCCTCCGCCAAGCGACTGCAACTTCTTCAGCGACTGGTTCTCGATCTGGCGGATGCGCTCGCGCGTGACGTTGAACGTGCGGCCGACCTCGTCGAGCGTGCGCGGGTGCTCGCCGCCGAGCCCGTAGCGCAGCTCGAGCACGCGGCGTTCGCGGTAGGAGAGGTTCTCCAGGGCCTCGCGCAGAGCCTCCTTGGTGAGGATCTCGGCGGCGCGCTCATACGGCGACTCGGCGCGCTCGTCGGCGATGAACTGGCCGAACTCGGACTCCTCCTCGTCGCCGACGGGCTTCTCCAGCGAGACGGGAGCCTGCGCGGAGCGCTTGATCGAGTCGACCTCCTCGGGATCGATCCCGGTGACCTCGGCGATCTCGTCGGCGGTCGGCTCGCGGCCGAGCTCGGTGACGAGCTTGCGCTCGGCGCGGCCGATCTTGTTGAGCTTCTCGACGACGTGCACGGGGATGCGGATCGTGCGCGCCTTGTCGGCGAGGGCGCGGGCGATCGCCTGACGGATCCACCAGGTGGCGTAGGTCGAGAACTTGAAGCCCTTGCGGTAGTCGAACTTCTCTGCGGCGCGTACCAGCCCGAGCGTGCCCTCCTGGATCAGGTCGAGGAACGGCAGGCCCTGGTTGCGGTAGTTCTTGGCGATCGAGACGACCAGGCGGAGGTTGGACTCGACCATCTTCTGCTTGGCGTCGAGGTCGCCGCGCTCGATGCGCTTGGCGAGGTCGACCTCCTCCTGTGCGGTCAGCAGCCGCACCTTGCCGATGTCCTTGAGGAACAGCTGCAGCGAGTCGGTCGTCATGTCCGGCTTCAGGTCGAGCGTTGTTTTCGCTTTGCGCCGACCGCGTTTGTCGGGCGCGCGCTCCACCTGCGAGGCAGCCGTAGCGGCGGGGTCGATCTCCTCGACGAGCTCGATCTCGGCCTTCTCGAGGAAGCCGTGCAGTTCTTCGACGTCGGACTCGTCGAGGTCGAGCTCGGACATCGCCTTGGTTATCTCCGCGAAGGAGAGCACACCAACCTGCTGGCCCTTGGCGAGCAGACCCTTGACCTCATCCAGCTCCTGCAACTCGACTACTGACATCTGCTCCCGTTTCTTCCGTCGGTCGACAACCGGCGACCTCGCCAGACCCTGGTGGATCGGTGCCGGCTAGGACGGCACCCTCCGCGGGACATACGGCTGAGGGCCGCCCAACGTTACAAGTAGTGCTTCTGTTCGAGGCCCATGCTAACGCGTCCCCCCGGTCCTTCTCAACGGCGGCCCGCTGACTTGCAGCAAGCTGCGAGCTTCTTGGCAAGACGAGCCACGATGTTCTCGGGACGGCCTTAAGCAATGATGTGCCGATGGTGAATGGGGACGTGAGCGAGAGCCCGCCGGACACGACGCAGAACGATGGCGGCGTGCTCGCCAACCTACCGCGCACGCGCCCGCAGCGCTCGAGCGCACGACGGGCGGCGGCGCGCGAGGCGGCGAGCACGAACGGAGGCCCGTCGACCCCGCGCAAACAGACGGGCGCGACAGCCCCGACGCGCACGGCCAAGCCTGCGCGTGGCAAACGCCAGGCCGGCAGCCCCCGTCCGGCCAAGCGCGCGGCACAGACGGAGACGAAGCGCGCCACGCCGGCGGCTGGGCGGCGCCCGGCTGCGGTGAAGGAGTCGGCGGCCGCGGCCGAGGCCAAGTCGGCGCGCGGCGCGCCACGCCCGTCGAGCACGGTGCGCACGCGCCGCTCCGGTGCGGCCAAGCGCGCAGCCGCCCCGCGCCGCCCGCTGCCGCTCGAGGACCCGGCGCCGCGTCAGGGCTTCGAGTGCGACGGCGAACGCGCCGACGGGCCGGTGGCGCCCCCGGGCGGGCCCGAGCTGGTGGCGACGGCGGCAGAGCTCGTCGGCGAGCTCGCCAAAGCGGGGCTCTCGGCCGGCGAGCGCGTGCTCAAGGACGTCTTCTCGCGACTACCCGGTAGCTGAACCGGCGTCGGGCCGGGCACCGGCGGAGCACACGCCGAAGCTGCGCAAAGCTCGCCAAAGGTCTTCTGTATACTTGCGGGCACGCCGAGCTCCTGCGACTCAGGTTGCGGGAGACGGGGGACCCATTGCAGGCCGATGCATCTGGCTTGCTGGGGCGAATCGACCGCTCGAGGTCGTAGCGCCGGCAGTGTGGCGCGAGCCCGTCAGCTCACCCCGTAGGCCCAGACACTGATGCGAACACCGTTTTCGAAGATATCGATGATCGCCGTGCTCGTTTCCGGCGCCTGCGCCGGTTGCGTGACCGCCGGCGCCGCTGCCGCGACGGGCGGATCGAGCGCGCCGACGACGCCTGCGGCCTCGCCGAGGGTCCACAAGGCAGCGCTCGCGACATGGTTCGGCCCCGGCTTCTACGGCCAGGAGACGGCTTGCGGGCAGATGCTCACGCCGGCCGTCGTCGGCGTGGCCAGCCGCACGCTTCCCTGCGGCACGCTGGTCAAGTTCAGCTACAAGGGTCACACGGCAACGGTGCCGGTGATCGACCGCGGGCCCTACGCGCACAACGGCGCGATGTGGGACCTGACCAGCGGCGCGGCGAGCGCACTCGGCATGAACGACACGGCACGACTGAACACGCGCGTGGTCGGCAGCGTGCCGAACACGCCCACGCTCGGCCTTCCCCCGGGCGCTGCCGAAGAAGCCGCGAACGCGGCCAGTGCCGGCGGCGCGGCGGCTGCACCGAGCGCCTGAGCGCCGGTCGCTCGCGTACCTAGAAGCGCTGTCTGTCGGCGGGCGTGCCCGGCCCTCGCCGGACACGCATGACGGGGTCGTCGCTCCCCTCGATTGGCCCACCCCGCTCGGTGGGCGGCGGCGCAACGTCAGAGGGCACGGCGGAGTGTTGAAGCGGCGTGTCCCACGGCAGTGGACGCGGGGTCGCCGGCGAAGCATGCGGCGAACCAAGCCGGCCTGGCACGCCTTGGCGCTCCGGCGAGCGAGCACTGCGCGGCGCGGCGGCCGGCGCCGAGCGGCCGACCGTCTCTGCGCTCCGTTCGTCGCTGGGCGGAGCGCTGCGCCTCGTCGCGTTCGTCGATCAGCACGGCGCGGACAGCCCCCGGGGCGGGTGCCGGAGCGCTGTGCAGGACCTGCTCGCGCGGCGCGGCGAAGGTGGGGCGCACGAGATCCTCGCGTGCCGCCGTCGGGCGCTCGGCGAGCGCACACGCGAGCACGGTGGCGCAAACCGACGCGAGCCGATCGGACATGTCGGCCACCTGGCGCGCGCCGGGGTCGCGTAGCTCTTCGAGCGTGGCTCGCCAGATGACGCCGCGCAGCGCCTCGACGTGCTCGACGGCCGCCATGGCATCCCAGCCGGCGGCGAGTGCGCTGAGCCCGGCGGCGGCCGAGCTGCTGCGCTCGCCGGGATCGCGAGCGCCGGCGTCGAACGTCGCGAGCTCCTCCTCGGAGGACAGCGAGCGCGCGACCGAGGCACACAGTGCCGGCGCGTAGCGCGCGATGTCCTCGAGCGGGACACCGGCCATCTCGGCGAGTGGACGGGCGCCGAGCAAGGCGAGCGCCCACTTGCGCGCGAGCTCCTCGCCCCGCGCGACGAGCGCCCCGACGGGCGCGTCGGCGACGGCCCGTGCGCGGGCCGGCAGCGGCCTGATCCGATCTTCGCTCACCCCACTGTGGATATCAGCAAGCGAGGACGCCAGCGGCTGACTAGCCTGGCGCCCTATGAGCGGCACCCTCGTCGCGGTCGTGGTGGGAGTCGCCGCCCTCGCCGCCCTCACAGCGCTCGCGGTGCTCTGGCGCGCCTCACACCCTGGGCGCGGCGTGCCGGGAGCGGTGATCGCAGAGTCTCACAGCTTGACCTCGCTGGACGATGCCACGGGCGCGGTGCGCTCGGTGCAGAGCGCCGACGTGTCTCTAGCGGCCGAGGCGTTGCAGCAAATCTGGTCGCCGGAGCACCTCGAGCGCCTGGCGCGCACGTACTGGCGCTTTCTCTCGCGCGTGACGCTCGGCCTGATCCACGTCGCTTACAGCAAGGACGGCCGCTCGATCGTGCTGCTGGCGCCGCCGCTGAAGTTGCTCACCTTCCAGGCCCCCGAATACGAGATGGACCGCGATCACGGCCTCGTGCGCTGGCGCATCGCGCGCGGCCTGCTCGTCGCCAAGCGCGGCAGGGACGGCGGTGGCTACCTGCAGATCGAGGTCCGCCGCGGCGAGCCGGCAGAGGACGGGCAGGCGCGGCTGCACGTGGCCGTCGAGGTGGCCAACTTCTACCCGTCGATCGCCTCGCGCCTGGGGCGCAGGTTCTACGACGTGACGCAGTCGCGCATCCACGTGATCGTGACCAACCGCTTCCTGCGCTCGCTCGTGCGCCTCGACCTGGCCGAGTCGCGCGTCGGGCGCTACCGCTCCTAGGCCAGCGGCTCGGCTTCGCGCGAGGGCTCGCCGGCCGTCGCCGCGCCTGAGCCATTGGCGGCGTCGTGCGCGTCGGGGGGCCGTGAGCCAGGCGCCGCGTCGAGCTCGCGCTCGTCGCCGGGCTCGCCCGGGCCCAGCACCTGGACGGGGGCGTTGACGACCGTGCTGCCCGCCGGCACGTCGCGGCTGACGACCGCCCCGGCGCCGATGCGCGCGCCGCGGCCGATCCGCAGATCGCTGCGATGAGGAGAGATCACGACGGCATTGGCGCCGATCTTCACGTCGTCCTCGATCACGATCCGGTACGGCGACTTCGACCCGGCGCGCGTGGCGATCGTGACGTTGTGCCAGATCTTCACGCGGCGCCCGATCACGACATTGGGGTGGACGACGATGCCGAGGCCGTGATGGCCGAGCTCGATGTCCGGGCTCACCGATGCCCCCGGCGGCAGCGAGTTGTGGTAGAGCGCCGAGTTGACGTTGCGCACGAGCGTCGCCAGGCCGCGGTGGCCCCGCTGCTGCAGCGAGATCGAGAGCAGCCACAGCCTCTCTGGACTAACCATCCACCCCACCCCACGCGCGAGCGCTGTCGGCCTCGTCCGCCACGCCGACATTGTTGCAGCAGCCCGGCGCGCGCTCGGGCGAGCCGGCGCTCAGAACCGCTCGCCGCCGACCGCGCGCAGCTTCGAGCGGTCGTGCGTGGCCCTGATGCGCCGGATCGTGCCCGAGCGCGTGCGCATCACGAGCGACTCGGTCGTCGCGCCGCCGGCGCTCGGATAGCGCACGCCCTGCAGCACGTCGCCGTCGGTGATGCCGGTGGCCGAGAAGAACACGTCGTCGCCCTTGATCAGATCGTCGCGGGTGAGCACTCGCTCGAGGTCATAGCCGGCCGCAAGCGCAGCCTCGCGCTCCTGCTCGTCGCGCGGCCACAGGCGCCCGAGCAACTGCCCGCCGAGGCACTTCACGGCGGCCGCGGAGATCACGCCCTCGGGCGTGCCGCCGATGCCCCAAAGCAGATCGACCGGCGAGCGCTCGGTCACGGCCAGCAGCGCCGCCGACACGTCGCCGTGCGCGATCAGGCGCACGCGCCCGCCGGCCTCGCGGATCTCGCGGATGCCCTGCTCGTGGCGAGGACGGTCGAGCACGACGACCATCACGTCGCTGATCGGCACACCGCGGCGCTCGGCGATCAGCGCGACGGTCTCGCCGAGCGGCCGGTCGAGGTCGAGCAGGTCGGCGACTTCGGGGGCACCGGCCATCTTCTCCATGTACACGCACGGCCCGGGGTCGAACATCGTGCCGCGGGTGGACAGCGCGATCACGGCCAGCGCGCTCGGCATCCCGTGCGCGGCGAGCGTCGTGCCCTCCAGCGGGTCGACGGCGATGTCGACGGCGGGCGGCGAGCCGTCGCCGATCTGCTCGCCGTTGTAGAGCATCGGCGCCTCGTCCTTCTCGCCCTCGCCGATCACGACGACGCCGTCCATCTGGATCGACTGCAGCATGTAGCGCATGCCGTCGACCGCCGCCTGGTCGGCCGCCTCCTTGTCGCCCAGCCCGACGAGCGGCGCCGCCGCGAGCGCGGCCGCCTCGGTCACGCGCACTAGCTCGAGCGCGAGATTCCTGTCGGGTCGTTGATGCGTGGGGTCCGGGTTCATGGCTGCTCGCGAGAAGTGGGGCCGTCGCCCGGCGACGCCCCGGCGCTGCGAAGTCAGCTCTCGGGCGCCCCGGCCGAGGAGCGGTCGCTGAAACCTATCTCAGCACCGCCGCCGTCCGACGGCTCCTTGAGCAGGACCCGCGAGGGCGGGCTGACGACCGTTGCTCCTGCCGGGACGCTCTCGGTGACGATCGCTCCGGCGCCGACCCTCGCCCCGCGCCCGATCGACAGCGTCTCTCCGCGTGGGGCGATGATCACCGCGTTCGTGCCGATTTTGACGCCGTCCTCGATCACGATCTTCGACAGCGGCCGCGCCGATCCGGCTTCGCCGCCACGTGCCGGGCGCCCGGCTGTGAGCGTGACGTTGTGCCAGATTTTCACGCGCCTGCCGATCTCCACGTTGCGGTTGACGACGATCCCGTGGCTGTAGTGCCCGAGCGCGATGTCAGGACTCACGCTCGCGCCGGGGGCGAGTGAGTTGTGGTAGAGGATCGTGTTGAGCTGCTTGACCGCGAAAGCCACGATCCACAGGCCGCGGCGCTGCAGCGCGATCGAGATCAGCCACAGTTTTTCCGGGCTGAGCAGCCAAAGCTTCATCAACCTGCGCCGAAGCGCCCCGAGGCCCTGCGCGCTCATCAGACCTCCGCTCGTGTATGAGTCTCCCGACACCTGTCCCGGCCGCCGGCCGAGCCGTCCTGGTCGCGCGGATCGTAGCCGACGGCGCAGGCCTTCAAGCTCGCCGATGCCGCTGTACGATCACCGGGTGAGCGACGCCGCCCCCACCGTCGAGGCCCGTATTCCCGCCTCGACGAGGGACGCGATCGCCGCGCAGCTCGAGCGTGCCGCGCAGTCGCGCGTGGCCGAGCGCGTGCGCGAGGGCGACGCGACCCTGTGGGGTGCAGCGGGCACGCCCGAGATCGCCGATCGCCTCGGCTGGCTGACGATCGCCGAGCGCATGCTCGCCGAGGCCGACGCGCTGAGCGAGTTCGCCGATCGCGTGCGCGACGACGGCCTGCGCGATGTCGTGCTGCTCGGTATGGGCGGCTCGTCGCTCGCGCCGGAGGTGCTGCGCCGCTCCTTCGACTCGGCTCCGGGCCGCCCGCGCCTGCACGTGCTCGACTCGACCGACGCGGCGTGGGTGCGCGCGGTCGGCGAGGCCGTCGATCCGCACAGCACGCTGTTCGTCGTCTCCTCCAAGTCGGGGGGCACGATCGAGCCGCTCTCGCTGTTCGCGCACTTCTGGTCGCTCGTGCCGGACGGCGCCAATTTCGCGGCGATCACCGACCCCGGATCCGGCCTGGAAAAGCTCGCGCACGAGCACGGCTTCCGCCACGTCTTCGCCGGTGACCCGGACATCGGCGGGCGCTACAGCGCGCTGTCGGCGTTCGGCATGGTCCCGGCGGCGCTGATCGGCGTCGAGATCCGCGGCCTGCTTCAGAGCGCAGCCGGCGCCTGGCAGACCGGGCTCACCACGGAGGCCTCTGACGGTGCAGTCGATCCAGACCTGGGCGGCGATCTTGCCGGCGTGTGGATGGGCGCAGCCCTCAGCGTCCTCGCGCAGGCCGGGCGCGACAAGCTCACGTTCGTGATCGACGAGTCGCTGCCCGGCCTCGGGTTGTGGCTCGAGCAACTCGTCGCCGAGTCGACGGGCAAGCGGGGCACGGGGATCCTGCCGGTCGCCGAGGAGCCACTCGGCGACCCCTCCGTCTACGGCGAGGATCGCGTGTTCGCCTACCTGCACGACCTCGACGCGCCCGACCCGGCGCTCCAGCAGCGCGTGGAGGCGCTCGCTGCTGCGGGTCATCCGCTACTGCGCGTGCCCACGCACGGGCCGCCCGATCTCGGCCGCGTGTTCATGTTGTGGGAGATCGCAGTCGCCGTGGCCGGCTGGGGGCTCGCCATCAACCCGTTCGACCAGCCCAACGTGCAGCAGGCCAAGGACGCTACCAAGCGGGTGCTCGCGGGCTACGAATCCAGCCACGAGCTGCCGAGCAAGCAGAGCGCCGACGCCGACGCGCTGCGAGCGTTGCTCGGCCCGGCCGCGCCGCCGAGCTATGTCGCGATCATGGGCTACGTACAGCCCTCTGACGAGTTCGACGCTGCCGTCGCCGAGCTGCGCGAGCTCCTGCGCGGCCACGGCAAGGCGACGACGACGTTCGGCTACGGCCCGCGCTTCCTGCACTCGACCGGGCAGTTCCACAAGGGCGGGCCGAACGTCGGCCGCTTCCTGCAGCTTCTGTGGGACGGGCCCGAGGACGTCGAGATACCGGGCGCGGCGTACACGTTCACGACGCTCAAGAACGCCGAGGCGATCGGCGATTTCGACACGTTGCGCGAGGTCGGGCTGCCGGCCGAGCGCGTGCGGCTGCAGGGCGCCGATCCGGCGGCGGCGCTGCGCGAGCTGACCAAGAAGATCGAGACGAGGGCGCTCGCGCCCGGCGGAGGGCGCCCGGAGGGCGACCATTCGAATCAAGAGAGCCGGCTGGATGCCGGATCGAGGAGAACTTCATGACACAGATCGGGTTCGTCGGGCTGGGCAAGATGGGCGGCAACATGGTGCACCGCATCCGGCGCGACTCCGAGCACGAGGTGGTCGCGTTCGACTTCGACGGCAAGGCCGTCAAGCAGGCGGTCAAGAACGGCGCTGCGGGAGCCGGCACGCTGAAGGAGCTCGTCAAGCAGCTTCAGCCGCCGCGGATGGTGTGGATCATGGTGCCCGCCGGCGCGCCGACGCAGGAGACGGTCGACAAGCTGGCCAAGCTGCTCGATCGCGGCGACACGATCATCGACGGAGGCAACTCGCGCTGGACCGACGACAAGCGCCGCGCCAAAGAGCTCAAACGGCTGGGGATCGACTACGTCGACGTCGGCGTCTCGGGCGGCGTCTGGGGCTTGGAGGTCGGCTACTGCATGATGGTCGGCGGCCCGCCGAAAGCGGTCAAGCGGCTGGCGCCGATCCTCGACGTGCTGGCGCCCGAGACCAACGAGCAGAGCGTCGCCTCGATCGGGCCGCGCGGCTGGATGCACTTCGGTCCCTCCGGCGCGGGGCACTACGTGAAGATGGTCCACAACGGCGTCGAGTACGGGCTGATGCAGGCCTACGCCGAGGGCTTCGATCTGTTCGACAAGTGCGAGTACGAGCTCGACAACGCGAAGATCGCCCACCTCTGGGGACAGGGCTCGGTCGTGCGCTCGTGGCTTTGCGAACTGGCGGCGCGCGCCTTCGAAGCGGACGGCAACGAACTGCAGGCGATCGAGGGCTACACCGATGACTCCGGCGAGGGTCGCTGGACGATCGCCGACGCGACCGCGCACGACGTGCCGACGCCGGTGATCACGGCCTCGCTGTACGCGCGCTTTCGCTCACGCGGCAACGGCGACTTCGCCGACCGCGTGCTTGCCGCGCTGCGCAACCAGTTCGGCGGCCACGCCGTCAAGAGCGCGCCCAAGCGCGGGGCTCGCTGAACGGTGGCGGCCCAGCCCGGTCAGCCGACCGCCGAGCCACAGCCGGAGAACCCGCTGACGGCCGGTCTCGAGCGCCTGCCGGTGGCGCCGACGACGCTCGTCATCTTCGGCGCGACGGGCGATCTGGCAAGGCGCAAACTGCTGCCGGCGCTGTACAACCTCGCCCACGACGGGGCGCTGCCCGAGCGCTTTCACCTCGTCGGCGTCTCGCGCCAGGAAAAAGCGCACGAGGACTACCGCGCGGAGTGCGAGGAAGCGATCCGCCAGTTCTCGCGCCGGACGCCCAAGGAGGACGTGCTCGAGGCGCTGCTCGAAGAGGTCAAGTACGTCCCGGGCGTGTTCGACGACGACTCCGTCTACGCCGAGCTCGGCAAGGTGCTCGACGCCTTCGACGACGCATGCCGGCGAACCGCTCAATCGAGCCTTCTACCTCTCGACGGCGCCCGAGTTCTTCCCGGTGATCGTCGAGCGGCTCGGCAGCTCCGAGCTGGCACAGCACGAGGGCGCCGAGGTGCGCGTGATCATCGAGAAGCCGTTCGGCACGACGCTCGAGGAGGCGCGCGAACTCAACCGCCGCGTGCTGGCGATCTTCGAGGAGCAGCAGGTCTTCCGCATCGACCACTACCTCGGCAAGGAGACCGTGCAGAACATGCTGGCGTTCCGCTTCGCCAACGGCATGTTCGAGCCGCTGTGGAATCGCAACTACATCGACAACGTGCAGATCACCGCCGCCGAGGACCTCGGCATCGGCACGCGCGCCGGCTACTACGACCACGCCGGCGCGCTGCGCGACCTGATCCAGAACCACATGCTGCAGCTGCTCTGTCACGTCGCGATGGAGCCGCCGGTCAGCTTCACCGCCGAAGAGGTGCGCAACGAGAAGGTCAAGGTGCTGCAGTCGATCCCCGAGCCGACGCCGGTCGAGATCCCGCAGATGGCGCTGCGCGCGCAGTACGCGACGGGTCATGCCGGCGGCGAGGACGTCGTCGGCTACCTCGAAGAGGACGGCGTCGCGCCCGACTCGACGACCGAGACCTATGCGGCGCTGCGCCTGGAAGTCGACAACTGGCGCTGGGCCGGCGTGCCCTTCTACATCCGCACGGGCAAGCGCCTGGCGCGCAAGATCACCGAGATCGCGGTCACGCTGAAGCCGGTCCCCCACCTCGCCTTCTCGCAGGACGGCTCGCTCGGCGTGCAGCCCAACCAGCTCGTGCTCGCGCTGCAGCCCAACGAGGGCGTCTCGCTGCGGCTCGGCGCGAAGATCCCGGGAACGCGCATGATCATCCGCCCGGTCAACATGGAGTTCCTCTACGGCACCTCCTTCCTCTCGCAGTCCCCGGAGGCCTACGAGCGGCTGATCACCGACGCGATGCGCGGCGACGCGACGCTGTTCACGCGCAACGACGAGGTCGAGGCGCAGTGGCGCATCTGCGACCCGATCGTCGGCACATGGGCCGAGCAGCCGGGCCCGCTGGCGCAGTACGAAGCAGGCTCGCAGGGACCGGCCGAGGCGGAAGGGCTGCTGCTCGACGGACACCACTGGCGCGCGATCTGATGGGCGCGAGCGGCTGAGATGAGCACCAGCGACGCGGTCTGGAGCGAGCAGGGCACGACGCCGGACAGGATCGAAGCGGCGCTGCGCGAGCTGCTGGCCGAGCGCCACGCCGAAAGCGGCAGCTACGTGCCGGCTCGCGTGCTCAACATGATCGTGTTCGTCGACGACGAGTGGAGCGGGGAGATCGCCAACCGCCTGCGCGGCGTCGGGCGCTACGCGGCCTCCCGCCTGGTCGTCCTCTCCTACGAGCCCGGGCGCGAACGGCTCGACGCGCGGGCGAGCATCGCCTCCGATGCCGACCCCGCACCGGGCGAGCTGGCGCTGCTGCGCGAGACGGTGATCGTCAAGCTCGGCGAACGCCACCTCGACGACCTCGACACGATCGCCGACCCGCTCGTCGTCACCGATCTGCCGACGCTGCTGTGGTCGCCGCACGGACATCCCGAGGCCGTCGACGCGCTGCTCAGCCTCGCGCAGGCGAGCTTGATCGACTCGATCGACGAGCCCGTCTGGCGCGACGCGCTCGACCGCGCGTGCAAGCTCGCCGAGCAGCTCTACGTCGTCGACCTCGCGTGGCTGCGCTCGACGCCGTGGCGCGAGCGCGTCGCGGCGGCGTTCGACCCGCCCGCCATGCGCCCCGAGCTCGATGGCCTCAACGCGGTCACGGTGCGCCACCACCCCGACTCGACCGTCGCCGCGATGCTGCTGCTCGGCTGGCTGGCCTCGCGCCTGGACTGGAAGCTCGGCCACGCCGAGATCGTCAGCAGCGACAGGCGCCAGGGTGTGCTCGGAGGCACTGCGCGTGCCGGCGAGCACGAGGTCAAGCTCGAGCTGAGGGCCGATCCGGCCCTCAGCGTGCCCGGCCTCGCCGGGCTCGATCTGCGCAGCGCATCGGGATTCGGCCTGCGCCTGGACCGCGGCCCGGGCGGCCTGCACGCGCGGCGCCGCGACGGCGGCGGGCAGGAGCGCGAGTGGACGCTGCTCGGCGCCTCGCGCGGCGAGGGCGGCATCCTCGGCGAGGGCATCCGCCAGGCGCTGCTGCGCGATCCGACCTACGGACCGGCGCTCGCGGCGGCGCAGGAGATGCTGCCCGACGCACAGGCGCTCGTGCCCGGGGGCGGCGGATCGTGACGAGCCTGACGACGTGCGCCGACGCCGAGGCCGCCGCCAAGCGCGCCGCCGCCGAGATCTCGCGCAGGCTGCAGAGCGCGGTGCGCGAGCGCGGCGTGGCGCACCTGGCGCTGAGCGGCGGCACGACGCCGGCGCGCACCTACGAGCTGCTCGCCGCGGAGCTCGAGGACTGGCGCGAGATCGAGATCTGGTTCGCCGACGAGCGCTGCGTCGGCCCCGAGGACGCCGAAAGCAACTACAGGCTCGCACGCGAGACGCTGCTCGATGCGGCAGACGGGCTGGAGCATCAGCGGGTTCACCGCATGGAGGGCGAGCTCGGCCCCGAGCCCGGCGCCGAGCGCTACGCGAGCGCGCTGCGCGAGCGCGCGCCGATCGAGCAAGGCGCCGCCGTGCTCGACGTGATCGTGCTCGGCATCGGCCCCGACGGCCACGTGGCCTCGCTGTTCCCGGGCGCGCCGACGCTCGACGTGCAGGCGCCGGCGCTGTGCCTCGGCGTGCACGACTCGCCCAAGCCGCCGCCCGAGCGGATCACGCTGTCGCTGCCCGTGCTGCGCGCCGCGCACCGCTGCGTGCTGCTCGCCACGGGCGCGGGCAAGGCCGACGCGGTCGACGCGATGCTGGCCGAGCCGAGCCACCACGTGCCCGCGAGCCTGCTGCGGCGCGGGCGACTGAGCGTGATCGTCGACGACGCGGCCTCGCCGGCGACCTCATCGCTGAAAGACCGCGAGCAGGGCGACTGCCAAGCCCGACGGGGGAGCCACGCCGAGCTCCCTACAGGAATGGCGGTGGAGAGGCTGTGGACGCGGTCCGACGGCCGCGCGAGCGAGACGGCCCAGGGGGAGTGCGGACGCGGTCAGCGCGACGTCGGACCACCGGCTGGGCGCGCCCGCTGACGACGCGCGGCCCCAGAAGCGGGCACGGGGGCGCGACGCAGGGCGCCATGCGGGGCCACCGGAGCGCGCGCGAGGATCTGGCGCACACCCGGGGCGCGAGGAGCCGGCGGGCGCGGGGGCGCGGGAGCCAGCAGCGAGAGGGCGAGCGTGAGCGAAGGTGCCCGCTGGAGCTGAGCACCGCTCTGAGGAGTGGGGACGGGAGAACGCCTGCGCGCGCCGAGGAGACGAGGACAGCTCGAGCCGGCGCGCTGCAGCCGAGCGCGCGCAGCGGTGGTGCGAGGTGTCGACGACGAGCTCGTGCCGACCCTCGCGATCGCTCGAACAAGTCCCTGTGACTTGCACTAGGCGCGCGGGGCGGCGCCGGCAGGCGCGGCCAGCGGCCGAAGTTCGCTACAGATGACTGCCGACGCCGGGCGCCGGCCAGCTCAGCGGCGCGACGCCGCGGCGGCTGCAGGCCCACCGGCCGAGCGCGAAGGGGCCCCGACCGCCACAGCCAGGCGGCCGCCGGGAGAAGATGCGTCGCGTGCCGAGCGCACACCGAGAATGCGATGCCGTGGGTAGCGGTCTTCTGGAGTCAATGACGGAACGTTCGCGACCGCCGCACCGGAGTTCATACAGTGGAGGAGCGAGCCCCAGCATGGCGCACGACCGCCGCAACCACGACCACACCACACCCCCCGAGGTAGTGAGAGCGCGCAGCGATGGCCACCGACGCATCACAGAGCAGTCGCCTTCGCGGCGGCGGCTCAGGCGCGACGGCTGCTCGAGCACGCCGCGCGCACGCTCGCGCTGGTCGCCGCGTCTGAACGACGAGCAGCTCGAGCGCGTGCACTCGCCGATCATGAGCCCGCTCGTCTGGGATCTCGGCCACATCGCCGCCTACGAGGACCTGTGGCTCGCCCACCGTCTCGGCGGGCTGGAGCTGCTGCGCCCCGAGCTCGCCGGCGCTGTACGACGCGTTCGAGACCCCGCGGGCGGTTCGCGGCGAGATCGAGCTGCTCGGCCCGCGCGAAGCGCGCGACTACCTGCGAGCGGTGCGCGCCCGCACCGCGCGACGCTCGCACGAGCGCGGCGTCGGCGACGGGTGATCTGCGAGATGGTGATCCGCCACGAGCTGCAGCACGGCGAGACGATGCGCCAGACGCTGGCGATCGCCGGGCTGCTGCCCGACGGGCGAGCGGCTCGACGCGGCGCGGCCGCTCGCCGCGGTCGCGCCGGCGAGGAGTGGGCGGAGATTCCCGCCGGGACGTTCGCGATGGGCGCTCCGGAGGAGGGCTTCGCCTACGACAACGAGCGCCCGCGCCACGCACGCGAGACGGCGGCCTTCCGCGATCGCGCGTCGCCCGGTCACAACGCGAGACTGGATGCGCTTCAGCGAAGGCGGCGGCTACGAGCAGCGCGAGCTGTGGTCGGCGGAGGGCTGGGCGTGGAGGCAGGAGCACGACATCGTGCCAGGATCCCGCCGCTCGCGAGCGGCCACCCGCAGGCGCCCGCCTGCCACGTGAGCTGGTTCGAGGCGGAGGCCTTCGCCCGTGCGCACGAGGCGCGCCTGCCGAGCGAGGCCGAGTGGGAGAAGGCGGGCGCGGCGGCCTCCGGGAGGCAGCGGCCTGGCGAGCCGGCGCGCTCGGCGGCCGTCGGGCGAGGTGTGGGAGTGGACCGCAGACCACTTCGGCGGCTACCCGGGCTTCGTCGCCTACCCCTATCGCGAGTACTCGGAGGTGTTCTTCGGCGAGGGCTACCGCGTGCTGCGCGGCGGCTCGTGGGCGACCGACCCGCGCGTCGCGAGCCCCACTTTCGCAACTGGGACCTGCCCCAGCGCCGGCAGATCTTCGCCGGCGTGCGGCTTGCCGCGACGCATGATGACCTGAGCGCACGCTCGGCCGACGGGCATCGCTGCGCGCGGCGCGCGGCGGACGGGCGAGATCTGCGATAGCGTGCGGCCGCCCGGGACCTGCTGATGGAGTCGCAAACCCCACCGGAGCCCGTCGTGGAGGCGGCGATCCGCATCGACTCCCATCTCGACGGCGCGCGACGAACGCTCGCTCGCCGACGACGTGCTCGACGGGCTCACGCGTCCGTTCAAGGAACTGCCGCCCAAGCACTTCTACGACGCCCGCGGCGCCGAGCTGTTCGACCGGATCTGCGAGCTGCCGGAGTACTACCCCACGCGCGCCGAGCGCGCGATCCTCGAGCAGCGCGCGCGAGCGAGCTCGCGACGCTGACCGAGCGCCGCCGAGCTGGTCGAGCTCGGCTCGGGCACGCGCGACCAAGACGCGCGTGCTGCTCGACGCGCTCGCACGCCGCCGGCACGCTCGAGCGCTACATCCCGGTCGACGTGACCGAGAGCATGGTGCGCGAGTGCGCCGACGAGCTCACCGAGCGAGTACCCGGGCCTGCACGTGCACGGCGTGATCGGCGACTTCGAGCGCCACCTCGGCCGCGTGCCCGCCGGCCGTCGGCCCGCGCATCGTCGCCTTCCTCGGCGGCACGATCGGCAACTTCCCGCCCGGGCAGCCGCCGCCGCGTGCTGCGCGAGATCGCGCGGCCTGCTGGGGCCCGAGGACCACCTGCTGCTGGGCACCGACCTGGTCAAGGACCCCGAGGTGCTGCAGGCGGCCTACGACGACACGCAGGGCGTCACGGCCGAGTTCAACCGCAACGTGCTGCGCGTGCTCAACCGCGAGCTCGACGCCGACTTCGACCCCGAGGACTTCGACCACGTCGCGCTGTTCGACGCCGAGCACGAGTGGATCGAGATGCGCCTGCGCGCGCGCCGCGAGCACACCACGCTCGTGCGCGAGCTCGACCTGCCCGTGCACTTCGACGCCGGCGAGGAGATGCGCACGGAGATCAGCGCGAAGTTCACGCCCGAGCGGATGCGAGGGCGATCTGGCGGCGGCCGGCCTCGAGCTGGTGCGCTGGTTCACCGACCCCGACGAGCTGTTCGCGCTGACGCTCGCCGCGTCACCGGTCGAGCTGCCGGGCGAGGCGCTCGGTCGCCGGCCGCGCCGAGCGTCGGATAGGTCCGCGCCATGCAGATCGACGGCAGCTCAGCACTCGTCGTCGGCGGCGCCTCGGGCTCGGCGAGGCGACCGTGCGCGCGCTGCACGAGCGCGGCGCGGTCGTGACGATCGCCGACGTCAACGCCGAGAAGGGCGAACGCGCTGGCCGGCGAGCTGGGGCTCGAGTTCGTCTCCTGCGACGTGCGCGAGGAGGAGCAGGTGCAGGCGGCCGTGGACAAGGCCGCCGCCGGCCGACGGCGGGCTGCGCATCGTCGTCTGCTGCGCGGGCACCGGCTGGGCGCAGAAGGTCGCCGGCTCCAAGGGCCCGCATCCGCTGATGCCGTTCGAGACGATCATCCCGATCAACCTGATCGGGACGTTCAACGTGCTGCGCTTCGCTGCCGCCGCGATGATCGCCACCGAGCCCCTGCGAGGACGGCGAACGCGGCGTGTGCGTGAACACCGCCTCGATCGCCGCCTTCGACGGTCAGGTCGGGCAGGTCGCCTACTCGGCCTCCAAGGGCGGCGTCGTCGGCGATGACGCTGCCCACCGCGCGCGATCTCGCGCAGTACGGGATCCGCGTCAACACGATCGCCCCCGGCCTGTTCGACACGCCGCTGCTCGCCGCGCTGCCCGAGGAGGCGCGCCAGAAGCTCGGCGCCGGCATCCCCTTCCCGCAGCGCCTCGGCCAGCCCGCCGAGTACGCGCAGCTCGCCTGCCAGATCGTCGAGAACCGGATGCTCAACGGCGAGACGATCCGGCTCGACGGCGCGTTGCGGATGCCGCCGCGCTGAGGCTGCGCACACCGCGCGCCGACACGGCTTTGCGTCGACGTGCTGCGTCGCGGTGCATCTCGCGCCGTCGATCGTCACTCGGGGGGCGTTTGGAGCGCATTCCTTGTGGGCGGCATTTCGCTCTCTGTCGTCGTATGCGTACCCGACGGATCGCCTGCTTTCGGTTTTTTACCTTCTTCGGGTCGTCGTGTTCTTCAGCGCCGGTGCAGCTTCTTCGGGGCGATCTTTGTAGAGACGTTCGAGTACGCTTCTCGGCGTAGATCGAGAACCTCTTTTTGTAGTCGTCTCTGCCGATCTTCTCAGGCTCACCGACGCTGACAAGGTCGACATCGCTCGTCCGTACCCAGAAGATCTCGCCGGGTCGTTTTCCGGCGTCGGGAAGCCGTCCCACGTAAACGCGATCGCTGGTCTGGGTGACGAAAACGCCGCAGATGCCGACGTCGTTGTCCTTGCGCACGAGCGCGACGGGCTGCACCTTCGGGTTGTGCAGCGTGCGGGCCATCATAAGCGCCGCACCGAAGATCAGCACCGAGAAGAACACGGAGATCCCGTATAGCACGAACATGTCGGTGGCGCGCGCGACGAACAGGTTCATCATGGTAAGCACGGCGACAACGACGAACAGGACCGCCCCCACGGCACCTCGCCCAGAAGGAAGCCGAGGCCGACGCAGATCAGCACAGCCGACCCGGCCACCGCGGCGACGACCAAGGCCCGAACGCGCTGACGCGATCGGTGATGACGGGGGGTTCTCGTCGACAGCTTTGTCAGTCTTCGCGACCGCGTCACTCTGGGCGACGGCCTGGTCGTCTTGGGGATCCTTGGTGATGTGGCCGACCGCCTGAGCGACGGCTGCGCTGAAAGCGTGCCCGAGCCTACGTTCGACTTCATCGAGGACTGCTTCGACTTCGACGACGCCGGGCATGTCGAGCTTGAAACCTTCGACCTCGTTGCGCCAGTACTGAATTTTTGCCAGCGTGCGTTTCCGCATGGCCAGTACTTGAAGGGTCAGTACCCTGCTCGTCGCGAACATCCATTCGTCGATCGCTTGTGCGAACTCGTCGCGTGCCTTCTTGGCGGCGCCAAGCGCCTGCGCGCTGGCTTCTTTGCTCGTTCTCTCCGCTGTCCGCCGCGGCCCGTTTGCTCGGCGGCAGTTGCGCATGCTCCGCCAAACGCAGCGCCGCGTGCGCCGAGCACACGCGCTCGCGCGTGCTTGAGCTTGGAGCGGCTGAAGAAGTTTCGCATCACGTAGCTGACCGCGACCAGCGCGATCAGCACGATGAGGATCAGCCACGCGCCGAGCCATATGTATGTCAGGACAGAGTGACTCCCAATGAAGAGCAGCGTCGCCAGCATCTCGGCAACCGCGACCGCGATCAGGCCACGCGCGGTACGCGGAGTCGCGTTGCCATCGCTGTCGAGCAGATAGACGAGCAGCACGGCGATCACAGCGGCGAGCACGAATACGGCCAGCGCGAGCGCGCCGATCGACGACGAGTTCCTGGCGCGGCAGAGCCAGTATAGCCTGCGTCGCCGGCGAGATGAGCGGCGTCGAAGCGGATCCACTCGATCGCGCCACCGACAATCGCGACGAAGCCGACGAAGCTGATCGCACTCGCGATCGCCGGCAGCGCATGCCAGGCCATTTCGCTGAGGTGGCTGAAAGCGCCGGCCGTGCTTGCACCCTCCGTCGCGGGCTTCGCCGCTTTGCTCTCAGCGCCGTCCGGCATGGCGCCTCGATGTGCAAGTCCTCCGACTCATTTGCCCCCCGGCAAGCGGAATCGCACCATCCGACTCCAAACGAATGGAATTATCCTGGCAACCCTACCGAACAGCGTCGACTCCGTCGGCGGCGGCCTGCGCATCTCGATCTGCTGCGCGGGCACCGGCTGGGCGCAGAAGATCGCCGGCTCCAAGGGTCCGCACCCGCTGATGCCGTTCGAGACGATCATCCAGATCAACCTGATCGGCACCTTCAACGTGCTGCGCTTCGCGGCTGCCGCGATGATCGGCACCGACCCCGGCGAGGACGGTGAACGCGGCGTGTGCGTCAACACCGCTTCGATCAGGCGCGTCAAGCGCTCGGAGCCGGCATCCCTTTCCCGCAGCGCCTCGGCATGCCCGCCGAGTACGCGCGGCTCGCCTGCCAGATCGTCGAGAACCGGATGCTCAACGGCGAGACGATCCGGCTGGACGGCGTGCTGCGGATGCCGCCGCGCTGAGCGGACGGCGGGGCCCTCCCCCTCGCTCGGCGTGGTCGTCGACGGCCTCGGGTCGTGCAGCATCGCCGGCGCTCGCGACGCGAGCTCGCGTGCGGGGTATCCCAGCCCGAAGCCCTGCCCGCCCTGCACGATCCTCTCCATGGCCAGATCGCTTTCGTCGAGGCCGCGCAGGAAGGCGAGCGTCTCGCCGTCCTCGATGCCCTCGGCGATCACGAACGCACCGGTCTGCCGCGCGAACGTGGCCATCGCCATGAGCACCGCGCGAGCGCCCGGCTCGGTCGGCGCGGCGGCGACGATGCTGCGGTCGAGCTTGACGAACTCGGCATCGATCTTGCGCAGCATCTCGAGGCCGGAGTTGCCCGTTCCGACGTCGTCGAGCGCGGTCTGAAAGCCCTGCTCCCGCAACCTGCGCAAGCGCTTGACGACAGCCTCGGTCCTTCCCCCGAAGCGCTCGGTGACCTCGATCACGACCGACTCCGGGCGCAGTCCCGCCTGCTCCACGAGCGGCTGCAGCCAGGCGTCGGCCTCGGCGTCCAGATCGAGCGTCACCGGGGAGAGGTTGAGGAACAGAAGCACGCCGGGGTCAATCTCGGGGGCGCGTCGCAGAGCCTCTTCGACGCACAGCACGTCGAGCTGCCGAACGCGTCCGATCTGCTCGGCGAGATCGAACGCCTCGGCCGGGCCGGAGAGCCCGCAGGAGGGGTCCGGGCGCATCAGCGCCTCGACCCCGAGCAGGGTCTCGCGCTCGAGGTCCCAGATCGGCTGGAAGACCGTCGTGAAGCGCTGCTCCTCGATCAGCCGGCGCACGGCTTCTCTGCGCTCTGACGGTCGTCACGACCACGCGATCGCGGATGTCGTCGAAGTGCGCCGCGCGGCTTGCCACCCTGGCGCTTGGCCTCATACAGCGCGCTGTCGGCCTCGGCGCGCAGCGTGTCGGCCTGAAGCCCCGGCCGCAGGCAGCTCACGCCGACGCTGACCTCGATGCCGGCGTCCGACAGCCGCCGGCTGAGCCGCTCGGCGAGCACCCGTGCGCCCTGGGCGTCGGTGTGCGCGAGCAGCACGGCGAACTCGTCCCTCCGATCCGGTACGACCGATCGCCGGGCCTTGCTTCGCGCAGGACTCGGCGACGCGTTTGAGCATCGGCGTCGCCCTGCTGGATGACCGTGCCGATCGTTGATCAGCTTGAAGTCGTCGACGTCCAGCAGCGCCAGGGCGAGCGCGTCTTGGTAGCGGACCGACGAGCGACCGCCTGCGGGAACTCGTCCTGGAAGGCGCGCGTGGTTGGGCAGGTCGGTCAGCCCGTCGCGCGTGGCACGGCGCAGAACGGCACGGTGGTCGCGCATCAGCCGCCGCCCGCCGACGAGGTAGAACACGGCACCGCCGCGCGAGCAGCGAGATCAGCGCGATCAGCGGCGACGATCGTCCGGAGCTCGGTCGAGGTGGCGCGTCGTAGGCGCGGTGGTCGTAGGTCGACCGCATAGGCGTAGCGGACCCCGCCCACGACTGATCGGGCACGACGAACTCGAAGTCACGAGGGTCGGCCTTCGGGTCGTTCTCGACGCCCGGCATAGCTGAGCGCCGCGCAGGAGCGCCGCGATCGATCGGCCGGTCTGATCGAGCAAGTGCCGCACGGGGGCGTCGTTGGCGGATGCGACGATCACGTGCGTGCCGCGTCGATCAGCGTCGCCTGGACGACGTGCCGGGTCCGCGAGGCCACGGCATCGAGCAGCCGGTCGATGTTGAGCGATCGCGATCGGCCCGGCTCGGCGCGTGCGCGGCGTACGCCTTCGAAGCTCCGCTGGCGTCGGCGCGCTGACGCGATCGCGAAGTCGGCCATCTGCCGGTGCGCGAGCTCGTGTTCGAGCAGCGAAGTAGCCGGTGACGCCGATCAGCAGGAACGTGACCGCGACGGCGAGCACCATGCGCACGCCGAACAGCAGCAGCCGAGCGCTCTTCGCGCGGGCGAAGGCGCTCGGGCAGCACGCCGAGCGAGCGCGCAACCGGATGACGGCGAGATTTGCGAGCCGGCTGCCGGCGCCCCGCGAGCGGACGGTCTGTCGCCATCCACTTGGCCGACGGGCGTTTGCGCAGCCCGCTCGTGAGCAGCGGCGCGACTACGCTCATTCAGATGTCGCGCAGAAGCGCGCTTCACCTCAGTTCAGCCGCTCGACCAGCATCGCCATGCCCATCCCGCCGGCGGCGCACATCGACTCGATCCCGTAGGTCTTGTCGAGCGTCTCGAGGTCGTTGAGCAGCGTCGTCATGATCCGCGCGCCGGTCATCCCGAAGGGGTGGCCGAGCGCGATCGCGCCGCCGAACGGGTTGAGCTTGTCGTCGTCGATCCCGAGGTCTTCCTTGCACGGCACGATCTGCGCGGCGAACGCCTCGTTGATCTCGACCACGTCGATGTCGCTCATCGTCATCTTCGTCGCCGCCAGCAGTTTCTCGATCGCGGGGATCGGGCCGAGGCCCATGATCTCCGGACGCAGGCCGGCGACCGAGGAGGCGACGATCCGCGCGCGCGGCTTCATCCCGAGCTCCTTGGCACGCTCGGCCGACATGATCAAGAGCGCCGCCGCGCCGTCGTTCAGCGGGCAGGCGTTGCCCGCCGTCACCGTGCCGCCCTCTCGGAACACCGGCTGCAGCGAGGAGAGCTTCTCCATCGTCGTGCCCGGCCGCGGACCGTCGTCGTTCTTGACGACCGTCTCGGGCACGTCGATCTCGTTGCCCTCCTTGTCGACGTCCTTGTGCGCGGGCACCGTGACCGGCACGATCTCCTTTTCGAAGTGGCCGCTGGAGACGGCCTCGACGGCCCGGTTCTGCGAGATCACGGCCCATTCGTCCTGGGACTCGCGGCTGACGTTGCAGCGCTCGGCGACGTTCTCGGCGGTCATCCCCATCGGGATGTAGACGTCATAGGCCGAACCCTCGGAGCCGTCGACGGCGTGGTTGAACTCGAACGGCGCGCCGCCGCCGGCGCGCGAGACGGCCTCGACGCCGGCCGCGATGTAGGTGTCGCCCTCGCCGGCCTCGATCGCGTGAGCGGCCATCCGCGCGGTCTGCAGCGAGGAGGCGCAGAAGCGGTTGACCGTGGTCGCCGGCACGTGGTGGTCGATGCCCGAGAGCAGGCCCGCGACGCGGCCGATGTTGTAGCCCTGCTCGCCCTCGCAGAAGCCGCAGCCCATCATGATGTCGACGATCGTGCCGGGGTCGAGCTCGGGGTTGCGCTCGACGAGCGCGCGCAAGGGGATCGCGGCGAGGTCGTCCGCTCGGACGCTCTTCAGCGAACCCTTTCCGGCGCGGCCGATGGGCGTGCGAATGGCGTCGACGATCACTGCTTCGGGCATCTCGGAAGGTCTCCTTGGTCGGGGGCGCTGCGTGCGGTTTGGCTGCTCAGCTTATGCGGTCATAGCCCCAGAGCGTCACGAGATCGCGTCCGAGGTAGTCACCGGCGGCCAGCACCTCGCCCTTGAAGCGCCGGCGCAGCTCGAGCATCAGCTGCTCGTCGGCCGGGCGCTGCGGGCCGTAGGTGATGCGGCGAAAGGCCGCCGAGAGGGAGTCGCTGCGCAGCGGCTTGGGCGCGACCGCGTCGAGCGCGCGTGCGACCTTGCCTTCGGCCGCCGGGTTGAGCCCGGCGCGGCGGATCTGGCGGCGCAGGCGGTGCAGTGTGGAGGAGCGCACGCCCTTCAACGGCTTGCGTCTCGACCTGCTCGAGCGGCACGCCGGGGTCAGCGCCGAGGAAGCTCAGCACCTGGCGCACCGTCGCCAGGTTGTCCTTGCGGAAGTCGTCGTAGATCAGCACCAGCACCTGCTCGGGCCCGAACGCATCGTGCAGGCGGCGCAGCTGCTCGGTGTAGCGGACGTGGTCGGAGTAGAGCAGCGAAGGCGGCGAGACCGAGCGCCGCGGGATCCGCTTGCCTTCGCGCCGCTTGGGCTCGAGCGCGATCGCCCGGGCGAAGTCCTTCTCGGACTCGATGTGCGTGGCCAGCAGCTGCATGTGCAGCGAGCGCAGGAAGCTCGCCGGCTCGCGCAGGATCGCCACGATCCGCGCATCCGGTCGCAGAGCGGCGATTTCGCCCGCCGCCAGATGCGAGCGGATCGTACTGCGGCGAGGCCTCGCCGACGAGCTGGCCGGACGCGGCGTCGGCGAACAGCGAGACGTACTGCTCGAGCGTGTTCGGGCGGCTGTGCGTGCCGGCCTGCGGCGAGCGCGGGCGCAGCTCGCGACCGAAGAACCATGGCTCCTTGACCTCTCGCGGCATGAAGATCTGCGGGTGCTCGCTGAGCATCAGATACAGCGCCGTCGTGCCGCACTTCTGGTGGCCGACGATGAAGAAGTCGGGCACCGATCCGCTCGCGCTCGCCGGCTCGAGCGCGGCGGCGGAGCCGGTGCTCGCACCGTCGGGCAAGCCCGCGCCCCCGGGCGAGGATGGCTTCGTCGGCGCCGTCATCGCGCCTGAGTCTAATGGGGTCTAAAGGTCAAGCCGGCTGACGCCGAGCTCGTCGAAGCCGACGTGGTGGGCGAGCTCGTGGCGCACCGTGCGGGTGACCTGGTCGCGCAGCAGCTCGGGGTCGTGGCCGAAGTCGCGCCGCAGCGTGTCGCGGAAGATCACGATCCGGTCGTGCGTGTCGTCGCGCGTTGCGCCGTCGCCCTGGTAGAGCCCGTAGGCCCCGGCGCGGCGTCCGCCGTCGGAGATCACGACGGCGACGTGCCGCAGCGCGTTGCGCAGCAGGTCGGGCAGATCGTCGAGCGCGTCGCGCACGAGCTCCTCGAAGTCCTCGTCGTCGAGCGGGTCGAGCTCCATGAACTCGCTTTCGTCGGGGTCGACCGCGAGCCCCTCGCGCGCCAGCTGCTCGGAGTGGCGCACGATCTCGTCGAACTCGCTCTCGGACTCGGGGTCGCGCCAGCCGGCCATGCGCACGGCGACGAACGCGGCCGCTCCCATCAGCACGGCCGCCACGATCACGCCGAGCGCGACGTCCTCGAGCGCACGCACGGCGCCGATCGTGCTGAAGCCCTGCCCGACGACGATCGTCACGAGGCCCAGCGAGAGCGCGACCAGCGCGGCCATGCCGACGCGGCGGAGGTGGCCGGAGGCACTCGCTGGCGGCCTCGACGAGCGCATCCCCGCTGCCTATTTGAGCGTGCGGCCGATCACGAGCCGCTGGATCTCGTTGGTGCCCTCGTAGATCTGGGTGATCTTGGCGTCTCGCATCATGCGCTCCACGGGGTACTCCTTGACGTAACCGTAGCCGCCCAGCACCTGCACCGCCTCGATCGTCACGGCCATCGCCGTGTCCGAGCAGAAGACCTTCGCCATCGAGGAGTACTTGGCGCGCAGCGGATGCCACTGATCGGCCATCGCACACGCCTTGTAGAGCAGCTCGCGCGCGGCGGCCGTGCGTGTTTCCATGTCGGCCAGCTTGAACTGGATCCCCTGGAACTCGTTGATGGCCTTGCCGAACTGCTTGCGCTCGCGCGCGTAGGCGACCGCGTAGTCGGTGGCGCCCTGCGCGATCCCGACCGCCTGGGCCGCCGCGCCGAGGCGCGTGCGCTCGAGCGTCCCGAGCGCGACCGACAGCCCCCTGCCGACCTCGCCGATCACGTTCTCCTCGGGCACGCGCACTTCGTCGAAGATCGGCTGGCCGGTCGGCGAGGCGCGAATGCCGAGCTTGTGCTCGAGCTTGCCCACGCTGAAGCCCGGCCGGTCGGCCTCGACGACGAACGCGCTCAGGCGCCGCGTCTCGCGGTCGCTGACGGCGAAGACGATGTAGAAGTCGGCCACGCCGAGGTTCGAGATCCAGTTCTTGGTCCCGTTGATCACCCACTCCGATCCGTCCTTGGTGGCCGTCGTGATCATCCCCGCCGGGTCCGAGCCCGCCTCGGGCTCTGACAGCGCGAACGCCGGCGACAACTCGCCGGTGGCGCACCTGCGGCAGGAAGCGCTCCTTCAGCTCATCGGAGCCGAACAGCTGGATCGGCAGCGTGCCGAGCTCCTGCACCATCAGGATCAGCGCGCACGAGGCGTCGACCTTGGCGATCTCCTCGACGGCCATGTTCAGCATCAGCGTGCCCGTGCCGGTGCCGCCGTACTCGGTCGGGAAGGGCAGCCCGAGCACGTCCTGCTCGGCGAGCAGCTTGCGCACGTCCCACGGGTACTCCGCCCGCTCGTCGATCTCGGCCGAGCGCGGCGCGATCCGCTCGCGCGCGATCTGCCCGATCGTCTCGCAGAAGTCGAGGTTCTCCTGGGGAATCGTGTAGACGTCGCCGACTGCCTCCATCGCCGCTGATCCTAGTGATCGCGGGCGGTCTGCGGCGCGGCAGGCGGACGGGCGTTGAACGGAGCGTTGATAGCTTGGGCTGCGTGAGCCCGGCGACCGAGCAGCCGAGATCGCCATCGTGCCGGAGCGCGTGGCCGAGTGGCTGGCCGAGGACGGCGAGCTGCAGCTGATCGACGTGCGCGAGCCCTACGAGCGCGAGGCCGGGCACATCGCCGGCACCCGGCACATCGAGCTGACCAAGCTGAGCGCGCAGGCGGTCAGCCTCGACCAGTCGCGTCCGGTCGTCTTCTACTGCCGCGTCGGTGCGCGCTCGACGATGGCCGCGCAGGCGCTGCGCGCGGCCGGCTTCGAGGCCTACTCGATGGACGGCGGGCTCATGCGCTGGGCCGCGGAGCAGCGGCCGCTGGAGCCCGAGGACGGCCGCGTGGCCGAGCACTGACGGAGCGGCACGGCCGGCGAAGGGCCGGCACGAGCGCCGCGAGGATGCAAAGCTCTGCTCGCAGACGAGCACAGATCCGACACAGGAGGCGCAGATGGAGGCTTCGACCGAGTATCCCGGCGTAACCGAAGGCGAGGGCTATGCAGTCGGCACTCTCGAGGATCTCGGCGAGGCGCCGGGCTTTCGCAAGATCCGCAAGGGACTGGGCGTGACGGCGTTCGGCGTCAACGCGATCGTGATGCCGCCGGGGATCGACAGCGGCTTTCACTACCACGACACGCAGGAGGAGCTGTACTTCGTCCATCGCGGCACGATCGAGATGGAGTTCGGCGACGGCTCGGTGCACACGCTCGGCGAGGGCGCGCTCGCGCGCGTCGACGCCGCGACCGTGCGCAAGGTTCGCAACGTGGGCGACGTCGACGCCGTGTACCTGTGCGCCGGCGGCAAGGACGGCTACGTCGGCCGCGACGGCCGCGTGCCCGAGGGCGAAGAGCAGCGCGTGCGCGCGCTGCACGAGCTGCGCGACGAGCAGTCGCAGCAGCCGGGTTAGCAGCCGGGGCGCGGGCGCGGTCCGAGCGGACGGAAACGCTGTGAGCGAAGCCGAGCCCACAGCCGGACGCCTGCGCATCAACGAGCGCCTGACGATCCCGTTGAGCGAGATACGTCGTGCGCGCGAGCCGCTCCTCGGGTCCCGGCGGCCAGCACGCCAACGTGACCGCTTCGCGCGTGGAAGCGAGCTTCGACGTGCTCGCCTCCGAGGCGCTCAGCGAGTCCCAGCGCCGGCGACTGCTGAGCCGCGCCGGACCGCGCGTCAGCGCCGTAGCGCAGGATGCCCGCTCGCAGTCGCGCAATCGAGAGCTCGCGCTGACGCGGCTGGCCGAGCGGATCGCCAAGGCGCTGCTCGTGCCCAAGCGCCGGCGCGCGACCAAACCGACGGCCGCCTCGCGCGAGCGGCGCCTGCAGGCCAAGCGGCGGGCCACGCAGCGCAAGCGCGAGCGTCGCCCCCCGAGCGACGCCGATTAGTTCAAGAGCTCCTTGACGATGCGCTGGTGAATGCGCCCCAGCGACGTCTTCTCCGGATGGAAGCCGATCGCGTTCCACAGCTGCCCCGAGGCGGGCGCCCAAGCGACGATCAGGTAGGCGCCGAGCACGAGCGCCGTGCGGCGCAGGCGTGTCGAGCTCGACAGCGCCGCCATCGGCAACACCCACAGCACGTACCACGGCAGCACCCAGCTGAGCGTCACGAGCAGCGCCACGCTCGACCAGCCGGCGGCGGTGATCGGCGAGCGCCGCCGCCACGCCTGCGCGCAGCACAGCGCGACGGCGACGATCAGCGTGGCGCTGAGCAGCGTGTGCAGCCAGTCGGTCTCTCCCCCCTGCCCGAGCGCGAGCCCGATCAGGTTGGGCACGCTGACGCTCGTGACGAGGCGGCTCTGCGTGCTCAGGTCGGGCACGTGCAGGCCAAAGGCGATCAGGCTGGCGGCGGCGATCACGGCCGTGGTCACGGCCATGCCGACCAGCACCTGCACCAAGCGCCGCGGCATCCGCAGCAGCGCGGCGAGCACGACGGGGATCAGCACGGCGCCGGACGCCTTCACAGCAACGGCCGCGACGAACGCGGCGCCGGCGCCGATCTCCGGCCAGGACAGCGGCAAGAGCCACTCGCGCAGGCGCTCGCGCATCGGCACCTCGGCCACCGTCGCGCGCACGGCGGCCAGCGAGGAGGGCAGCGCGGGCGGCGGCGCGGGGGCGAAGGGTCCGTCGACGCGGTCGACCCCGTCCTCGCCCAGTGCATCGTGATCGCGCTGGCGGGCGCGCAGCAGCAGGTAGAAGCCGAGCACCACGAGGAACACCATCAGGAAGTCGTTGTGGTCGCCGCCGAGGCCCCACACGAGCACGACCGGGTTGAGCCCGACGAGCACGATCGCTTTGACCGGGTCGCGCCCGAGCAGCCGCGCGCACTTCCACACGAGCAGCAGCGTGGCGAGACTGGCGAGCGCGAGGAAGCCCTTGAGCACCCAGAAGGTCGCGGCGACGCCGAGCGGCACGACGGCGAACGTGAAGATCGTGAACAGCGGCCCGTAGGGGCTCAGCAGCTGATGCCAGTTGGAGAGGTCGTAGCTCGGGTCGTTGTGCGGCTCGAGGATCGGGATCGTGGTGTACGGGTTGAGGTGGTGGACGATCTCCATGCGCCCGTAGTTGACGTAGTTGAAGATGTCGGTCAGCGCGAGCGGCGGCGAGAGGAAGAAGACGAAGTGCACGGCGACGACCGTCGCGATCGCCCAGCGCGCGCGCAGGCGGGGCACGTAGGCGAGCCCGGCCACGTAGCTGACGTACATCGCCACGATGGCGCCCGAGAAGAGGTACTTGAGCGTGACCGTACTGCGCGTCATCCACGGCAGGAGGCCGCCGAGCGGGCCGGTCATCCAGTGGGGGAAGTAGTTGGCGTGCGAGGTCGCCGACAGCACGCTCGGGCGGTTGGCGGCCATCAGCACGACGATCAGGCTGCAGAGCACGATCACGACGAGGCAGACGGCGCCGGGCCAGGTGGCCTCGCCGGCGCGCGCGACGAGCGTGCCCACGCGGCCGCGCAGCCCACGCTTGACCGCCGGGCCGCCGAGGTGCGTATCGCGCAGGGGAAGTGTGCTCGCGTCGCTCGACATGAAAGAGGGCCCGCCGAAGCGAGCCCTCTGAAGGTTAGACCGCTGCGGCCGCGCCGAACGCAGCCGCAGGTTCAGCGTGCGCGACTAGATCGTCGTGACGTTGACGGCCTTCGGGCCCTTGTCGCCCTGCTCGGGGTCGTAGGACACCTTGGCGCCCTCCTGCAACGAGCGGTAGCCCTCGCCGTTGATCCCGGTGTGATGAACGAACAGGTCCTTGTCGCCGTCGTCGGGGGTGATGAAACCGAACCCCTTGTCGTCGCTGAACCACTTCACGGTGCCAGTAGGCATGTGGGTACTCCTCCACGGTATGTGCGTGCTGCACGCGGAGGATGCTTCATGAAGCTTCGACCTGCGAGCGCTTGCACTGCTTTCGCCGGTCTATGCGCCGGCCAGTCCGCGTGACCGTAGCACGTACTCGCATGCCCGTGTTGGCAAATTTTTAAGATCGGACGATCGATTTATCTTCCTGCTCAGGCCCAGGTTTTCCGGGCGCTCGGGCGACTGCCAGCTACGCCGCGAGGCGGTTAGGGTGAGTGGATGAGCGCTTCGCCCAACCCGGCCGAGCCCGCTGGGCAGAGGACCGAGACGGCCGCACGCTTCGCACGGCTGCTGCCGGCAGGCGCCACGGCCGACGCACGCGAGATCGTCGACGGGCTCGACTTCGCCGAGCGCGCGCGGGCACGCGCCGCGGGCGAGCAGGATCGTCCCTACCTCGTGCTCAACATGGTCAGCACGCTGGACGGACGCGCAACCGTCGACGGGCGCTCGGGCCCGATCGGCGATCGCGCCGATCGCGAGCTGTTCCACGCGCTGCGCGGCGGCGTCGACGCGGTGATGGCTGGGGCCGGCACGGCTCGCGTCGAGCGCTACGGGCGGATCATCGCCAAGGAGCCCGTCAGGCGGGCACGCGTCGAGCGCGGGCTGAGCGCCGAGCCGCTTGCGTGCATCGTCTCGGGGCGGCTGGCGCTGCCGCTCGACATGCCGCTGTTCGGCGAGCCAGACGCGCGCGTGGTGATCGTGACCTCCTCGGCCGCAAGCCTGCCGGACACGGCGGCGCAGGTCGAGTACATCCGTGCGCTGCACGACGGCGCGCTCGACCTGCCGACGGCGATGCGCGAGCTGCGCACGCGCTTCGGCGTGCAGACGCTGCTGTGCGAGGGCGGACCGCATCTGAACACGCAGCTGCTGCTCGCGGGGGTCGTCGACGAGCTGTTCCTCTCGCTCGCGCCCAAGCTGGCCGGCGGCGAGGACGGGACGGGCGAGGCGCTGCGAATCCTCGCCGGCGCCGCCTTCGCCGCTCCTGTCGAGCTCGAGCTGCTGAGCGTGCTCGAGAGCGACTCGCACCTGTTCCTGCGCTACGCCGTGGGCGGGGCGCCGGCCGTGCGCGCGAGCAACTAGCGCTCGGGGCTCGAAGGCTTGCTCGCCGGTGGCGCAGGCCGCGGCGCCGGCGGCGCGTGACCGTTGCCGACGTCCTCGGGCGGGTTCGCGCCGGATGCGCCGCCGTCGCCCGTGTCTTCGCCGGCCGCGTCCTCGCCGGCCGCCTGTCGCGACTCCGAGCGCGTCTCGGCGCCGGCGCGCGTCTCGCGCGAGACGATGCCGAGCAGCTCGCTGGCCAGCTGGCGCCCTTCGGCGGCGATCCGCGGCGTGGCGGCGATGCGCACGACGACCTCCTCGCCGTCGAGCTCCTCGAGCGTGATCCGCGGCGGGTCGCGCAGCGGCGTGCTGCAGCGAGGCCTCGAGCAGCTCCTGCAGGTCGGCCGGCGTCATCCCGGGACGCAGGCGCGCGCGCAGGTTGACCGCCTCGGGCTCGCGCAGCGGGATCACGGCGCTGTTGAGCACGACGCTGTTGGGCACCATGATCGAGTCCTCGCCTTTGGCGAACGTCGTGTACAGCAGCCCGAGCGAGTGACACCGTGCCCTCGAGCTGACCGGCCAGCGGACCGCCCTGAAGGCGCACGCGGTCGCCGACGCGAAACGGGCGCGCGCTGAGCAGCACGGTGCCGGCGATCACGTTGCCCAGCGTCTGCTGCGCGGCGAGACCGAAGATCACCGCCGTGAAGGCGCCGCCGAGCGCGAGCGTGCGCGCCTGGATGCCGGCCACGCGGAACGCCACGAGCAGCGCGAGGATGATCGTCAAGAGGCGGATCAGGAAGCCTGCCGTGCCGGCCGTGGCCGGGTCCAGGCGGCGGAACAGCGGCGGCCCGAGGCTGCGCCCGATGTCGCGCGCGATCGCCCAGCCGAGGATCACGAGCACGATCACGACGACCACCGTGATCGGCGTTTCGAGCGACCGTTCCAGGTATTTGTGCGCCGGGTGCAGCACGCCGTGCGAGTCGCGGTAGGTGTGCGTCTCGCGGCCGAGCAGTTCGACGCGGTGGTCGTAGAGGACGACGACGGCGACGAACAGCGGCACCAGCACGAGCGCCTCCAGCCGTGCGCGCTTGACCACGCGCGGGCTTATCTGGCGCAGCAGGCCGACTTCGCGCCAGGCCTGGCTGCGCGTCTCGAACATCTTCGACGAGGGCCTGGGGATCTTCGGCGGGGTCCTGGGGTCGGGCATCAGCTCATGATGGTCTACCACCTAAACATCGCCTGAATCGTCTCGCCCAGCGGCGTTCGTGGCGCCGCTCCGCGCAGCGTCGACGTTCCGCTCAGCTGACGGTGTAGATCAGCATGGCGAAACCGAACAGCAGGCAGTAGACGCCGAACGGCACGAGCGTGCGCGTCCTGAAGTATTTGACGAGGAAGGCGACCGTGAAGACAGCCGTGATCGCCGCGACGACCATCGCCACGACGGCCTGCCCGCGAATCCCGTCGCCGAGATGGCCGAGCAGGTCGGGCATCTTGAAGATGCCCGCCGCGAGGATGATCGGTGTCGCCAGCAGGAAGGCGAAACGCGCCGAGTCCGAGTGGTCGAGGCCGCGCGCGAGCCCCGTGCCCATCGTCACCCCGTCGCGGCTGATGCCGGCGACGAGCGCCGTCGACTGCGCGAAGCCGACGACCAGCGCCTCGCGGTACTCGAGCGTCTCGAGCTCGCGCGCGCCGTCCGGCTTGGTGCCCTCGCGTTCGGCCAGTTCGCGTACCTCGGCCCGTTTGCGCACGCGCTCGAACCCGAACAGCACGAGGCCGTTGACCATCAAGAAGATCGCCGCCACCTCGGGCTTGGCGGTGAGCGTGCGCAGCTGTTTCTCGAACGCCAGCCCGAGCACGCCGGCGGGGATGCTCGCGACGACGATCAGCCACGCCAGTCGCTCGGTGCTCGTATCGGCGCGGCGCTTGGGGAGGGTGCGGAAGAACGCGGCGATGATCTGCACCCAATCGCGACGGTAGTAGATCAGCAGGCCGATCGCGCTGCCGACGTGCAGCATCACGACGAAGGCCAGCCAGAAGGACTCCTTCTGCGACTGCGCGTGCACGAGGTCGTTCCAGCCGAACAGCGTCGGGAACAGCACCGTGTGGCCGAGGCTCGAGATCGGAAACAGCTCGGTGATGCCCTGCAGCACGCCGAGCACGATCGCCTGGAAGTAGCTGATCGCCGAGGCGACCGGCGCGAGCAAGAGGGCGGGCATGCCCGCCGAAGCTTAGAGCGTGGGCGGTCGGAAACGCGCATGAGGATCTTCACAGCGACTTCACACGATCGTTTCCCCCTGGTCACAAAAGATGGGGCTTTGCAGGGGAATCTGACTGGTATGAACGGTCGAGGAAGGACTGCGCAGAGCTTTGCGGAGGTTTGCCGAGCGGACCTTCACTGCCACTCGACTGCATCGCAGGAGTCCAAGCTCGGCGTGCAGCGCGCGGCCGGCCTGCCGGAGTGCGCGACGCCGCCCGAGGAGGTCTACGAGCTGGCCAAGCGCCGCGGCATGGACTTCGTGACGATCACCGATCACGACACTATCTCCGGCGTGCTGCAGATCGCCGACCGCCCCGACGTGTTCGTCTCCGAGGAGCTGACCGCCCACTTCCGGGGCGAGCCCCAGGCGGTGCACGTGCTGTGCTTCGGCATCGACGTCGAGGACCACGAGTGGCTGCAGGCCAACAGCGGCGACGTCGAGCTGTGCGCGGCATACATGTACGAGCGCGACATCGCTTGCGCGCTGGCGCACCCCTACTACCACGTGGGCGCGCCGCTGACGCGCGCGCCACCGCAGGCGGCTGGCCCAGCTGTTCGACGTATGGGAGGTACGCAACGGCGCGCGTGCGCGCGAGCTCAATCGCCCGGCGGCGACATACGTGGCGACGCTCGACGGCGCCGGCGTCGGCGGCTCCGACGACCACGCCGGCGTCGACATCGGCCGCACCTGGACGACGACCCCGCCGGCGCGCACGCCGCAGGAGTTCCTCGCCCACGTAAGGGCCGGCCGCGTCGCGGCGGGCGGCGCGCAGGGGAGCGCGGCCAAGTGGGCGCACGCCGCGATCGCGCTGGCCGCGCGGGCGCTGGGGCGCGGCGAGCACGACACGCCGCCGCAGAGTCTCGACCCGGCGGCCGTGCTGAACATGGCCAAGCGACTGCTCGACGAGGGCGACGCGCGCCACGGTCAGCTCGACGGCGGTGGCGCCGTGACGCCGGCCGACGCGCGCTGCCTGCTGCACGCGTGGCTGGCCGCCGTCGAGCTCGACCACCTCGACGAGCCGGGCCTGATCGCCTACATGCAGGAGGACGGCTTCAGCCACTCAGACCTCTACCGCCGCGCCTGCCGCGCGCACGAGCGCAAGCTGCGCTCGGCGATCGAGCAGGTGCTGGCCGCCGCGCGTGGCGAGCGCGACGTGGCCGGAGCCGCCGGTGAGCTGTTTCAGAGCTGCACGGCCGCGATCCCCTACGCCCCGGCCACGGCGTTCCTCGCCAACGAGCGCGCCAAGCTCGACACGCGCCGCGAAGACGGCGAGACCCCGCGCGTGGCGATCCTCGCCGACGGCATCGGCTCGACGCACGGCGTCACGCGCGCCGTCGAGGAGATCCGCGCGCGCGGTGTGCGCGGCTTCGAGATCGAGGTGCTCGGCACCGACCCGGCGGTCGACCGCCGGCTCTCCGCGGTGGCCGAGTTCGAGGTGCCCTACTACCCGGGCCTGCAGATCGGCGTGCCCAGCCTCTCGGCGGCCGTGCAGACGATCGCGGATGGCAGCTTCGACCTGATCCACGTCTGCTCGCCCGGGCCCGTCGGCATCGTCGGCGCGCTCGTCAGCCGCGGCCTCGGAGTGCCGCTGCTTGGCAGCTACCACACCGAGCTGACCGCCTACGCCGGCCTGCGCTCCGGTGAGCAGCGCGTCGCGCAGGCGATGGCGCTCGGCGTATCGACCTTCTACGGCGCGTGCGACCTGGTGCTCTCGCCCAGCCCAGCATCGGACGCGACGCTCGCCGGCATCGGCGTGCCGGCGGAGAAGGTCGCGCGCTGGGACCGCGGCGTCGACACCGAGCGCTTCGGCCCGGAGCTGCGCGAGGACGGCCTGCGCGAACTGGCGGCGCGCGGCGAAGCCAAGCCGGAGCACTCGATCGACGTGCTCTACGCCGGGCGGATCACGCGCGAGAAGGGCGCCGACCTGCTCGCCGACGCATTCCTTCAGGCAAGGGCGCGCGAGCCGCGGCTGCGCCTGGTGCTCGCCGGCGGCGGGCCCGAGCAGGAGCGCCTGCGCGAACGCGTCGGCGAGGCCGCAGTGTTCCGCGGCTGGCTCGACGGCGAGCGGCTCGCTCGCGCCTACGCCTGCGCCGACGTCTTCCTCTTCCCCAGCCGCACCGACACGTTCGGTCAGGTCGTGCTCGAGGCGCAGGCCAGCGGGCTGCCGGTGATCGCCGTCGCCGAGGGCGGGCCGCTGTCGCTGATCGAGCAGCGCGCCAGCGGCTTGCTGTGCGCGCCCGATGCGCGCGCGCTCGCCGAGGCCGTGCTCGAGCTCGCCGCTGCACCCCAGCTGCGCCGGCGCCTCGCGCGCGGCGGCCTGGCGGCCGTGCGCGAGCGCACCTGGGAGCGGGCGCTGGAGCGACTCGGCGACGGCTACCGGCGGCTGCTGTCGGTCGGTGAGCCGGGGAGGCTGGCGCGTGCCGCCTAGCTTCCCCACACGTGCCGAGGTCGCCGCTCGCCACGAGGCCACCGGGCCCGGGACCGGCCGGCGGCGGTCGAAGCCCCCGCGCAGGATCGCGGTGGCGCTGCACGACGTCGAGCCGGCGACCTTCGAGCGCTGCGCGCTGATCCGCGACTGGCTCGACGACCACGGCGTCGACCGCGTCACGCTGCTCGTGATCCCGGCACGCGACCTGCACCCGCTGGGCGAGCGCTCGCCGGAGATGACGAGCTGGCTGGCAGAACGGCGCCGGGCGGGCGACTCGATCGCCCAGCACGGCTTCCAGCACGAGCGCACGCGCCGCGGCGGCGTGCTCGCGGGATCGCTGCTGGCGGCACCCGCGCGGCGCACTGGCGAGTTCGTCGGCCTCGACGAGGCCGAGACGCTGCGCGCCGTCAACGCCGGCTGGCGTCTGTTGAAGCTCGCCGGGATCGAGCCCGACGGCTTCGTCGCCCCCGGCTACGCGTACACGCCGGCGCTACGCGGCGTGCTGCCCCGCCGGTTTCGCTGGTGGGCGGGCCTGCTCGGCGTGCATCGCCAGGTGCCGGCGAGCGAGCAGCGCACGCGCCTGCTGGCGCCCGTCTGGGGGCTCGGCAGCGAGGGCACGTTGCAGCGCGCCCTCTCCCCCGCGCTGATCCGCGCGGGCGGCCTGCTCGGCGGGAGCACGATGCGCGTCGACCTGCACCCCGCCGACCTGCAGCACCCGCGCCAGATGCTCGCGCTCGACCACGTGCTCGACCGCGCCGGCCGCCGGCGCGAAGCGGTCACCTACGACGAGCTTGCGGAGCTGGGGGCGAGCGCCGAGCCGTCGCCGTTCGCGACGGCTCGCTACGAGCCGTCCGGCACTCGCGCGCCAGCGAGCGCGGCGACGCCGCCGCCTGCGGCCTGAGCCTCGACATAGATCACTGGGTGACCGCAATACGCGGCGCTCGCGAGGCAACCACATCGAGTACGCGCTCGATGCACGGATCATGCCATCCCTCCTCGCGCGCCTCGTCGCGCAAGAGCTGGGCCTGGGTGACGACTTGCTCACTCAGGCCCCTGCGCGCGCGCTCAAACGCCGTGACGTTCAGTGAGAAGTCCTCTGCGAGGTCGGCGAAGTGGATCGAGGTGATCGAATCCGGGTTGAGCTCGTCGCCGATGCTCAAAGCCAGGTGCGTGTCGAGCTCGGGGTAGGCGCCGGTACACACGATGTCGTACAGCGGGGCGAGGCGCACACCGTTCTCGCCGTGGATCAGCGAGATGTTCTTGGCGTGCGCGTCGGCGTTACCCACCAAGTAGTTGAAGACCGCGGCCCGCGCGCCGGCGAGGCGATCGAGGCCAGGCGAGGGCGAATGCTCCTCGAGAAGCCCGGCGAGTGCTGCATAGGAGGGCAACTTCCACCCCTCCTTCTGGTACTTGAAGTCAGGTGTTAGTCCGAGCGCCTGGCAGAGATCCTCCTGGTGCACGCGCGTCGGCGGGAAGCTCGAGAGCTCGCGATCGAAGCGCTGCACGACCAGGCAGGGGCGGCCGGCGACCTGGATCAGCTGTACGTCCGCCGCAGAGAGACCGCAGCGAGCGGCCAGCCGCATGCAGAAGTACTCGTTGGTCGCCAGGCCCGGGCAGTCCCCGCCTGGCGGCTCGGGCTTGAGGATGTGCGTGCTGGGCATTCCGTCCAGCGGCTTTCCGAAGACGCCGGAGTCGTCGCGTAGCAGCACGGCCTTGTTCTGCACGCCGGCCAGACTGAGGCGCAGGCGCTCGTCCTGCGGACGCATGCCGAGCGGATGGCGCGGGAGATCTTCGATCAACGCGTCTAGCTCATCGTCGTCGAGCCAGCGGACCGTGGGCATCTCCGAAATGCGCTTGGCCTCGAGGATCTGTAGCGCGCCCGCGCAGTCGCGGCCGAGCTCCGACAAAAGGCCGTACGAGTCGCTGGCGGCGAGCTTGAGCTGGCTTGCGATTTGTTCGCGCACCGCACCCTCGGGCAACAGAGCCTCGAAGAAGGGGCGAGTCTGCGCCGGGGTGAAGGGCTCCTCGGAGATCGGCAGCGACAGCGAGATCGCCCGCGGCTTGTTGATGTACTGGAAGTAGTACTCGCGCGAGCGCGCGTCGACGCGCTGCAGTTTGCCGATCTCCTCGCGATGCCAATAGACGCCGAGGCTCATCCGCCGCTCCGGCGACGCACCTCGAGCTCCAGGCCCAGCGCGCTGAGGATTCGTGTCACCACATCGAGGCGGACCGTCGGCTCGCCGTTCTCCACGCGATGGATCGAGCGCACGGCGACGTTCGCGACCAGGGCGAGCGTCGCCTGATCGATCCCCTGGCGACGGCGTGCCTCTCGAACACTCCTTCCGATGCGCTTGGATGGCGATTCGTGTGGAGTCATATGCATGATCGCGCAGATTATAGCCTATTTCGAAAATTTTAACCCATATATGCGCGATCATGCGGATTCTCTGGGATTGCAAGGACGAGACGTCTGATCTGCGTGATCGCGCAGGCAGTGGGACCGAGCTCAGCCAGGGCAGGACTTGAACCTGCGGCCGCCCGTCACCCCAACGCCTTCGCGACGAACAGCGACGGTTCGAGCGACTGCACCTTGGCGCTCCCCGCATACCCGATGTGCTTGAGCCCGAACAGGTCCTCGATCGTGCGCAGCAGCGAGAAGTGGTTGTACGGTTCCTGGCTCGTGCTCTTGCCCTTGACGAACGGCGAGAGCAGCAGCGCGCCGACCTGCCCGCCGCCTTCGGGCCCGAGCGCAGCCGCGGGGCCGCTCGGCGGGGGCATGTTGGGGAAGCTCGGCTGGGCGCAGCAGGAGCTCGAGTCGGTGAATTCGCCGCTCGAGGGCGCCTCGTCGACGGTGATCGCGAGCAGGCCGCCCTGCTTGTAGGCGGGCGAGGCGAGGATCTTCGGCACGATCTGCTGGAGCATTTCGTCGGCAGCCGGGAGCCCGCCGGGGCCGCCGCCGGGACACGGGCCCGGACTCCCGTCATGGCAACGGTCGGGCACGATGTAGGAGAGGCTCGGCGTGCGCTTTGCACTCGCCAGATCGGCGCTCAGCGCGCTGAAGCCGACATCGTCGTCGGCGCACGAGGGCGACCCGCTCAGGCCTTCGAAGTACACGAACGGGTTGCGGAACGTCGCATAAGGCGAGGCCGAGGCCGGTGCCGAGCTCGGGTCTGGCTGGCCGATCGCCGGGTGCGCGCACGCCGGGGCGCCCGCGCCCGCTTCGTCGGTCCCCTGCAGGTATGCGCGCCAGGTCAGGCGCTTGACTTCGAGCTGGCCCGGCAGCGTCGGCGTCGTCGGCGGATACACGCAGCCTTCGCCCGTGACCTGTTCGTCGGAGCCGATCGCCGCCGGCGCGAGCGGCGCGTAGGAGGGGCAGTTGGCGGCCGTGGCCGGCGTCGGCCCCTGCCCGCTGATCAGCGCGATCCCGTTTGCCAGCTGCTGGTGCGCGACGGCGTAGTAGCGCACGAGCAGCTCGCCGCGCTTCTCCAGCGCGTGCGCCAGATAGGGCGCCTTCGATTCCGGGCCGAACACGGCGGCGTAGGGCTCGTCGGAGAGCACGATCAAGAACACGTGCTTGATCGCCGGCAGCTTCGGTGCCGCAGCGGGGGCCGGAGACGATTTCCCTCCTCTACCCTGCGAGCCGCCTGCGCCGCCCTGCGCCGCGCCGCTCGATTTCGATGCCGCCGGCGCCGAGGTCGGGGCCGCTTCCGGCGCGGCCGCTTCGGGCGTCGGTTCTTCGACCGCCGCCGGCGGTTCGACCGCCGCTTCGGCTTCCCCGGCGGCTGCGGTGTCGCTCGCCGCCGGGCTCGCCGCCGGCAGCACCAGCTTCACGGGCCCGCGCGAGGCCGCCGCCGAGTAGTCCACACGCGAGCCCGCCGCGTTGCCCAGCAGCAGCCCGAAGCCGAAGAACGCGAGCACGAGCATCGCCGAGACGCGCCGCGAGGGCAAGCGCAGCTCGTTCAGCCGCGCAAGCACAATGCCCGGCTTCACGCCTCCTAGCCCTCGCCCGGCGAGCGGCTCGTCTCGGGGGCGAGCAGCGCCTGCATCACGACCGTCGACTCGGCCTCGCGCTCGGCCGCGCCCGAGCCCGGCACGGCCGAGCTCGGCGTGCGCTCCATCAGCGTGCCGCCGCACTGCCAGCAGAACGCCGCGCCGCGGCTGTGCGGCGCGCCGCAGGCCGGACATGCGCCCACGCTGGCGCTGTCCTCGAGTGCCAGCAGCCGCTCGATCTCGGCCAGCTCGGCGTCGCGCGCCTGCAGGATCGCCGCCCGGCGCACGAGCACGTCGAGGCGGAAGTGGTCGCGGATCGCCATCTCGTACGTCAGCCCGCCGAGGTCCCAATGCAGCTCGCTGACCTGCTCGGCCAGCGCGTCGCGGCGACGGCGCAGCTCGCTGCGCCCGTCATCGCTCGCGCGCGGCGGCAGCGCCGGCGCCTGCCTTGGTGGCGCCGGGTGCGCCGCGCCGTCGCGCGCGTTCACCCTCCTGCCGATCGCATCGCCGAGGCTGCTCACGATCACCCTGTTTCGACGACGTTCGGCAGGTTCTTCGATTCCTGCTCGTAGCTCTTGCCGCTCTTGCCTTTGAGTCCTTCGACGGCGCTCGGCGGCGCCGGTTTGCTCGGGCTCGAGCCGACTCCCGATTTGCCGCCACCGCCCGCGCCCGAGCCGGCGCCTTTGCCGGCGGCGGCGCCCGCCGCGCCGACGTTCAGCACCGACGCCCCGGGGAAGCTCTTCTTTAAAGCACCCAGCGCTTTGTCCGCTTCGGCCTTCTTCGCGTACTTGCCCGAGTAGACGATGTAGTTGCCTGCCGGCAAGCTCGAGAATTCATCCGACTTCAGCGCACCGACCGACTTCGCTCCCTTGCCTTCGGCCGCGCTCTTCGCGGCTTGCACGGCGCTCACCTGCGTGCTCGCCGCCGGCAATGACTGCAGCTGAACCGTGTAGCCACCTGCGCCGGCCGGCCAGTCGCTCGTGAACGCTTCAGCCGTCGGCGTCGCCGTGCCCGCCGTCGGCGCCGAGGAGACCGTGATCACCTGTGGCGCCGCAGCCGCGCTCGGCTTGGAGGCACCCGAGCGGCCGATCAGCACGCCGATCCCCATCGCCAGCAGCAGCACGCCGACGCCGGCGATCACCGTCACCGCGTTGCCGCGTCCGGCAGCCTCGCCGCCGCCCGGCACGCCCGGCGGCGATGGAGGCGCTGCGCCCGGCGGGCCCAGCGCCGCGGGCGGGGTCGAGCCTGGGCCGTTCGCCGGAGAGCCTGCGCCTGAGGCGAGCGCGCTTGCCGGCGCGGCACCGGGCAGCACGCTGCCGAGCGCCGCCGTGCGCTCGCCGCAGTGCAGGCAGTAGCGCTGATCGTCGGCCAGCGGCGCGCCGCACGCAGCGCACGTCGCCGCAGGCGCGCCGGCGGGAGCTTGGCTGGCGATCGACTCGATCGATTCGGTGGACACGTTGGCTGAGATGCGTTGCTGCTCGGCGCGCTGATCGCAGATACGCGAGCCCGAACAGGCTCGACCACGCTCCATGCTCGACATCTGCGGGCGGCGCGACGTAACGATTTGGTGAAAGCCCCGCCGGCGCGCGCTGTGAACGCCCGCCGATACTGGCTACGATCACTCTCCTCGCGCCGCATCGAACGGCCGACGGGGGTGTTCCAGACAACATCCGCGCGCGCGGGAGCCCCGTCCATGGAGGGACACCGACGTGACCAAGCCAGACAGCAGGAAAGGGAGGGAAGCGCCGATGAGAGGGAGAAACGCCCGCCGTCCGCCGGTCCGTGCGCTCGCCTGCGCCGCGCTCGCCTGCCTCTGCGCGCTCGCCGCGCTCGCGCCCGCCGGCGACGCCGCCGTCAAAGTCGGCATACCGGCCGTGGCCACCGGCCGCACCCACGTGCAGGGCGCCTCCGTAGCCCTGCTCGGATCGGTCAACCCGCGCGGTGCCGCCACGACCTACTTCTTCCAGTACGGCGCGACGGTGGCCTACGGCAAACAGACCACGCCCGCCGCACTGCCTGCCGGGATCGCCTCGGTCAAGGTCGGCCAGGCGGCGCCCGGGATGCTTCCCGGCTACCACTACCGGCTCGTCGCGAGCAACTCCTACGGCCCCTCCAGGCCCGGCAGAGACCGCACGTTCACGACGAACGTCTCGCGCCGCTCCAAGTTCAACCTCGTCAAGCCGCCGGCCGCCACCGTCTACGGCAGCCCCGTCACGCTCACGGGCACGCTCACCGGGACCGGCAACGCGGCGCGCAAGATCGTGCTGCAGGAAAGCCCCTACCCATTCCTCACGACATTCGCCTCGAGCGGCCTGCCGAGCGTCACTAGCGCCACCGGCGCCTTCAGCTTCCGCGTGCCGCGCCTGCTGGCGACCACGCAGTACCGCGTCAGCACGCTCGATCCGCGGCCGGTCTACAGCAAGATCGTCACCGTCGACGCCGCCTACCACGTGACGTTGAAGGTGAAGCACTCGAGCCGCAAAGGGATCGTGCGGCTGTACGGCACCGTCACGCCCGCCGCCGTCAGCGCCAAGGTGTCCTTCCAGCTGCGCAAGAAGGTGCGCCCCGGCCACACCGAAAAGACCGAAGAACGCACGACGCGCTTCGCCACGCAGTTCTCGACGAAGGTCAAGCGCGGCACGAAGACCGTCTCGCGCTTCAGCGTGATCGTCAAGGTGCTCAAGGGCGGCAGCTACCAGGCGCGCGTCGACCCGGCCAAGAAGGGCCCGATCGCGACCGGCACGAGCGCCACCATCGTGCTGCACTCGGCGCCGTAGCGCTTCGCTTCAGTCGGTTTCTGAGAGCAGGCCGCGTTCGGCCAAGAGCTCGAGCACACGCTCGACGCCGCGCTCGACCGTTTCGTCGAGCGTGCCCAGCACGAGGTCGGGGTCGGCCGGCGGCTCGTACGGCGCACCGACGCCCGTCAGCCCGCTCAGCTCGCCCGCCCGCGCCCGCGCGTAGAGGCCCTTGGGGTCGCGCTTCTCGCACAGCTCCAGCGGCGCGTCGACGAAGATCTCGAGGAACTCGAGCTCGTCGGTCGCGTGCAGCGAGGCGGCCGCCTCGCGATCGACCCGATAGGGGCTGACGAGGCTGACCAGCGCGATCGTGCCCGACTCGGCCAAGAGCCGCGCCACGTGCGCCGTGCGCCTGACGTTCTCGCGGCGCGCGCTCTCGTCGAAGCCGAGGTCGCCGTTGAGACCGTGGCGCAGGTTGTCGCCGTCGAGCAGGAACGCCGGCTGGCCGGCGGCGATCAGGCGCTCCTCGACGGCAGCCGCCATCGTCGACTTGCCGGCGCCCGGCAGCCCCGTGAACCACAGCGTCGCGCCCGGGTGCCCGAGCGAGCTCCAGCGCCGTTCGCGCGTCATCCGCGTGCCCTGCCAGCGCACGTTCGGGCTGCGCTCGCTCTTCGGCTCCGATTCGAGGTCGACCTCGGTGTCGAGGATCACGCCGGCCGCGACCGTTTCGTTCGTCGCCTGGTCGATCACGATCAGGGAACCGGTCGTGCGGTTGCGCCGGTAGGAGTCGAACACGAGCGGCGCGCTCAGCTCCATCTGCACGCGGCCGAGGTCGTTGAGCTCGAGCGTGTCCGCGCCGCCGTCGCGGTGCAGCGTCTCCACGTCGATCCGGTAGCGCACGTCGATCCCCCCGACCAGCGCCGTGCGCGTCGTGTGCTTGACGAGGTAGCGGCGATGCTTCTCGAGCGGGCGCTCGGACATCCAGCAGAGCAGCGCCTCGAAGCGGTTCGCGACCGTCGGCTGGTTCTGCGGGCGCACGATCGTCGAGCCGCGGCCCACGTCGATGTCGTCGGCCAGGCGAATGGCCACGGACATCGGCGGGAACGCCTCCGACACGGGCCCGTCGAAGGTGTCGATCCCGGCGATCGTCGAGCGCTGCCCGCCGGGCAGCACGACGACGTCGTCGCCCGGGCGCATCACGCCGCCGGCGACCTGACCGGCGTAGGCGCGGTAGTCGGTCACGCTCGAGGCCGGCGGGCGGATCACCCACTGCACCGGGAAGCGTACGTCGATCAGGTTGCGGTCGGAGGCGATGTGCACGTGCTCGAGGTGGTAGAGCAGCGGCGGCCCTTCGTACCACGGCATCTTCTCGGAGCGGTCGACCACGTTGTCGCCGTGCAGCGCCGAGATCGGGATGAACGTCACGTCGGACATCTCCAGGCGTGCCGCGAAGCTGTCGAACTCCTCGACGATCTGCGCGAACACGGCCTCGTCGTAGTCGACGAGGTCCATCTTGTTCACACAGACCACGACGTGCGGGATCGCCAGCAGCGAGCTGATGAACGCGTGGCGCTTGGACTGCGCGATCACGCCCTTGCGCGCGTCGACCAGCACGATCGCCAGGTCCGCCGTCGAGGCGCCCGTGACCATGTTGCGCGTGTACTGCTCGTGGCCCGGCGTGTCGGCGATGATGAAGCGCCGCTGCGCCGTGGCGAAGTAGCGGTAGGCCACGTCGATCGTGATCCCCTGCTCGCGCTCGGCGCGCAGGCCGTCGGTCAAGAGCGACAGGTCGAGGAAGTCGTGGCCCATCCGCTGACTCGTCTGCTCGACGTGCTCGAGCTGATCGGTCAGCACCTGCTTGGAGTCGTAGAGCAGACGCCCGATCAGCGTGCTCTTGCCGTCGTCGACCGAGCCTGCCGTGGCGAAGCGCAAGAGGTCCGCCGGGCGCTCGGACAGCCGCCGGAACAGCTCGCGCGCGCCCTCCGCGCCGCTCGCCGTCGCCGTCGCCGCCCGCCCGCCGCCGACCGCGTCCCCGCGCCCGCCTGCTTTGCCGTTCCCGTTCTCGGTCACGAGCACACCGTTCCAGCAATCGTCTTCGAATTAATATTAATAAAAATAATCTTCATCAGAAATAGCCCTGACGCTTGCGATCCTCCATCGCCGCCTCGGTGACGCGATCGTCCGCCCGCGTCTGCCCCCGCTCTGTGACCTCCGTGGCCGCGATCTCCGCGACCACCTCTTCGAGCGTAGCGGCCACCGACTCCACCGCCCCCGTGCAGCTCATGTCGCCGACCGTGCGGTAGCGCACCGTCGCCGAGAACGGCTGCTCGCCGTCGGTCATCTGCACGAACGGGCTGACCGCGTAGAGCATCCCGTCGCGCTCGAACACCTCGCGCTCGTGGGCGAAGTAGATCGACGGGACCTCGAGCTCCTCCTCGGCGATGTACTGCCACACGTCGAGCTCCGTCCAGTTGGAGATCGGGAACACCCGTGCGTGCTCGCCCTTGCGGATGCGCGCGTTGTACAGCGCCCACACCTCCGGGCGCTGGCGCTGGGGCTCCCACTGGCCGAACTCGTCGCGGAACGAGAGGATCCGCTCCTTCGCCCTCGCACGCTCCTCGTCGCGCCTGGCGCCGCCGAACGCCGCGTCGAAGCCGTGCTCGCGGATCGCATCGAGCAGCGTCACCGTCTGCAGCCCGTTGCGTGAGGCGCGCGGACCCGTCTCCTCGACCACGCGACCCTGGTCGATCGAGTCCTGCACGTTCGCCACGATCAGCCGCTCGCCGATCTCCTGCACGCGGCGGTCGCGGAACTCGATCGCCTCCGGGAAGTTGTGGCCCGTGTCGACGTGCATCACCGGGAATGGGAACGGGCCCGGGCGAAACGCCTTCTCGGCCAGGCGCAGCAGCACGATCGAGTCCTTGCCGCCGCTGAACAGCAGCACCGGACGCTCGAACTCCGCCGCGACCTCGCGCATCACCTGGACCGCCTCGGCCTCGAGCGTGCGCAGGTGGGGTAGGTGATAGGTGGTTGGCATCCGTGCTGGCTGGCGCTGACTTGAAGTTGCCTTGAGTTCTCGTTGGCGTCCAGAGCTGCCAGCTACGCGTCTCGCACGCTGTTACGTCCCCGACCCCCCACCAACATTAGGGCGCAAATGGCGCTTTTGCAAGATCGAGAGTGCTTGTTCATAGACGTCAAGCATGGCGCTTACGTGGCGCTCGGTTGTGAACTCTCGTTGCGCGCGCTCGCGCCCGGCCCGCCCCATCCGCACCGCCAGCTCCGGGTCCTGCGCCAGGCGGGCGATCGCGCTCGCCCAGCGCGCCGGCTCGCGCGGCGCCAGCAGCAGCCCCTCGCGCCCGTCCCGCACGATCTCGCGCGGGCCGCCCACGTCGGTCGCGATCACCGGCACCTCCAGCGCCATCGCCTCGATCAGGGCACGCCCGAACGGCTCCTCCCAAGACGGCAGCAGCAGCACGTCCAGGGCGCGGATCAGCGCCGGCACGTCCTCACGCTCGCCCAGCCACGAAACGCGCTCCGAGACGCCTTCGCGCTTTGCCAGCTCGTGCAGCGAGGCCACGTAGGCCTCGTTGTCGAAGCGCGTCGCGCGCTGCACGAACTTGGCCGAGCCGATCAGCAACAGCTGCGCGTCGATCCCCTCGCGCTGTAGCGCGCCGAGCGCTTCGATCGCCGTGTCCTGCCCCTTCCACGGGCTCAGCTGCGCGACCACGCCCAGCAGCACCCGCCTGCGCCCTGCCTCCCCCAGCCGCGCACGGGCGCTCGCGCGGTCGAGCGCCCCCGGGTCGAAGCGCGCCAGGTCGACCGGGTTGTGCACGACCTCCAACCGCGCTTTCGGCGCTGCCGCGCGCACCGAGTCGGCCGTGTACGCCGAGTTGGCCACGACCGTGCTCGCCGTCGCCGCGATCAGCCGCAGCGTCGCCCTGCTCGCCGCCGACGGCGGCAGGCAGTCGCGTACGTGCACGATGCTTGCCACCGCCCGCGGCAGGCGCAGGCCCGGGATCGGGCAGCGCCGCGCCAGGCCGAGCACGATGCCCGCGCGGATCGAGTTTGCGTGCACCAGCTCGATCTCGTGGCGGGCCGCCGCGCGGCTGACCTGCGCCGCCGCCAATGTCATCTCGGCCAGCGCCGCCGGCGTGTGCAGCGGGTGCAGCCGCAGGCTGCCCGCAGTGCCCGCGATGCTCGTGCACGGCACGCCCAGCTCCCGCACGCGCTCCTGTAGCGCGCCGCGCGGCGCCGCCAGGCGCGGATGTACCTGAGCCGGCAGCGCTCCCAGCAGGTCCAGCAGCGAGCGCTCGCCGCCGCTGACCGTCGCCGTGTGGTTGACGTACAGGACCCTCATCGCCCGTCCGATCGCCCATCCAGCTGCGCCAGCAGGAGATCCTGCACGCGCGCCACCACGTGTGGCCAGGTGTGCGCGAGCGCGTGCCTTCGCCCCGCCTCGCCGAGGCGCCGCGCGAGCTCTGTGTCGAGCAGCAGGCGCGTGATCGCCTCGGCCACGAGCAGCGGGTCGGTCGGGTCCACGAGCAGCCCCGTCTCGCCGTCGCGGACCGAGTCCAGCGCGCCGCCGACGTTGCCCGCCACGACCGGCTTGCCGTAGGCGCCGGCCTCGAGGTAGACGATGCCGAAGCCCTCCCCCGCGAAACCGCCCGCCGGCAGGCGGCTCGGCATCGCCAAGAGGCGCGCGCGGCGCAGCCACAGGTTGCGCTCTTCGTCGGAGACCACGCCGAGGAAGCGGACCGCCTGCGCCACGCCGTAGGACTCCGCGAGCGCTTCCAGGCCGGGGCGCAGCGAGCCGTCGCCGATCACCACCCACTGCGCGTCGGGCACCTTGGCGAGCACCAGCGGCAGCGCGCGCACGAGCGTGTCGTGCCCCTTGTAGCGCTCCTCGATGCGCGCGATCGTGACGATCGTCGGGCGCGCTCGCTCAAGCGGGCTCGCGTTCTCGGGCACGTCCGTGCCGTTGCCGATCACGTGCAGCCCGTGCACGGCGGCGCCCGTCGCCGCGACCAGGCCGGCCGTGTACTCGCTGACCGCGATCGACGCGTCCGCATGCTCTGCCGCGAAAGCCGCCAGCCGCGGCTTGGCGCCGATCTCTTCGGCGTGGAAGTACTGCAGCCGTGCGCGCCCCCGTCGCGCCGCGGATCCCCGCCGCGGCCGGGCTCGTGACGATGTGCAGGCTCAGCGTCAGATCCGGGCGCAGCGAGATGCCGCGCGCGAGCGCCGCCGCGTTGAGCAGCGCGTTTCGCCCCCCGCGCAGCGCGCCGCCGCCGCGCACCCTGTGCGTGCGCACGCCGCTGCCCGCGTCGAAGCGCGCCGCGTCCGGCGCGTCAGGCGCGATGACCGTCGTATCGAAACCCTCCAGCCCGCTCGCCAGCCGGTGAGCGACGACCTGGATGCCGCCCGGCGCCGGCGGAAAGTCGGGCGTGAGGATCAGCAGGCGTGGTGGATTGCCACGCCTGGGACCCCGCGCGCGCCTAGCAGTCCTCGAGCCCATGGAAGCGGTCCGCCCACAGGCCCAGCGAGAGCAGCGGCCACAGCTGATCGCTGTGATCGGCGCCCGCCGTCTGGTGCTCGGCGAGGAGCCGCTGCACGGCCGCGCGATCGAAGTAGCCCTGCTCGTAGATCGTGCCGCGCTGCAGCTGGCGCGCCATCAGCGGGGCGAGCGGGCCGCGCAGCCACTCCGCCGCCGGCACCCTGAAGGCCGTCTTGCGGTAGGAGCCGCCGCGCCGCTCTGCCAGCAGGCCCGGCGGCAGCATCTCGTGCACGAGCGCCTTGCCGGCGCCCGCCAGGTGCACCGAGGTGTCCAGCGAGCCCGCCAGCTCGGCCAGGCCGGCGTGCAGGAACACCGTGCGGATCTCCAGCGACACGAGCATGCTCGCGCGATCGGTCTTCACGAGCACGTCGTCGGGCAGGTAGTGGCGCTGGTCCAGGTGCATCAGCCAGCGCGCCGCCGGGCCGCCGTTCAGCTCCCCCGCGCAGAGCTGCAGGTCGTCGAGCACGCGCGCGCCGTCGAGCTCGGCCAGCCGCGGCCCGTACAGCGCCGTGCGCCGGTGGCGGCGCTCGTCGGTGACCCAGTCGAGGTTGCGCTCGAGCACCGGCGTCGGCGCCAGCCGCCGCGACGCGCGCGCCGCCGGCCCCCAGCCCGCCGAGTGGCGCAGCGCCCAGCCGAGCGAGCCGAGCGCCGGGCCCGGCAGCGCCGCCTGCATGCGCCGTGCGCGTTCGATCCAGCGATAACGCGGGTAGCCGCCGAACAGCTCGTCCGCACCCTCGCCGCCGAGCGCCACCGTCACGCGCGGGCGCGCGAACTCCGACAGCGCGTGCAGCGGCAGCGTCGCGCGGTCGCCCAGCGGCTGGTCCATGCGCGAGAGCACCAGCGGCGCGCGCTCGGCCACGTCCGCCTCGCTCAGCGTGACCTCGTGGTGCTCTGAGCCCAGGCGCTCGGCCACGCTCCGCGCGCGCTCCGTCTCGTTCACGCCGCCCACGTCGTAGCCGACCGTGAACGTCTTCAGCCGCGTCGAGGACTCCTGCGCGGCGATCGCCGCTACGAGCGTCGAGTCGACGCCGCCGCTGAGGAACACGCCGACCGGCACGTCGGCCGTCAGCCGCGTGCGCACCGCCTGCTCCAGCAGCAGCTTCGCCTCCGCCGCGATCGAGGCAAGCGAGTCGCGCCGCTCAACAGCCTGCTCCGGCGGCGACCACCAGCTGCGAACGCTCGAGCCCTGCTCGCGCTGCCAGCTGAGCATGTGCCCCGGCGGCAGCTGGCGCACGCCCGGCACGATCGTGCCTGGTCCCGGCACGTAGGCGAACACGAAGAACGCGTCGATCGCCGCCGGATCGAGCTCGCGCAGGTGCGGGCGAACCTGCAGCAGCGAGGTCAGTTCCGAGGCGAACAGCAGCTCGCCGTCCCGCTCGTGCAGGAACAGCGGCTTCTCGCCGAAGCGGTCGCGCGCCAGCAGCAGCCGCCGCGCGCGCTCGTCCCAGATCGCGAACGTGAACATGCCCTCCAGCGCGTGCACCATCGCCTCGCCGTACTCCTCATAGAGGTGCACGAGCACCTCCGTGTCGCCGTGCGTCGAGAACGTGTGGCCGCGGGCGCGCAGATCCTCGCGCAGCGTGTGCTGGTTGTAGATCTCGCCGTTGAACGCCACCCACACCGAGCCGTCCTCGTTGCTGAGCGGCTGGTGCCCGCCGTCGATGTCCATGATCGACAGGCGCCGCGCGCCGATGCACACGCCGGCGGCCACGTCGGTGTGGATCCCCTCGTCGTCGGGGCCGCGGTGGCGCAGCGTCGCGCACATCGCGCGCACATCCTCCGCACCCGGGTCCCTCGTGCTCCCAGCGATTCCGCACATGCGCGCAACATAGTCCCGCGCCGGAGCCCGTGCGGCGAGGGTTGACCATAGACTCGCGGCGGTGCGCCTACCGGACTTCTTCATCGCCGGGCACCAGAAGTCCGGCACGACAGCGCTCTACGAGATGCTGCGGACGCATCCCCAGGTCTTCATGCCCGAGCGCAAGGAGCCGTCGTACTTCGTCCCCGAGATCGTCAAGCACCCGCTCAGCCTCGAGGACTACGCGGCGCTGTTCGAGCCCGCCGGGGCCGATCAACGCACAGGCGAGGCGACGCCCACCTACCTCTGGTCGCACACGGCGGCGCAGCGGATCCACGAGCAGTGCCCGGACGCGAAGATCATCGCGATCCTGCGCGAGCCGGCCGAGTTCCTGCGCTCCCTGCACCTGCAGTTCCTGCGCATCGACGTCGAGACCGAGAAGGACTTCGCCAAGGCGCTGGCGCTCGATCAGGAGCGCAGCCACGGCCGGCGCATCCCCCGCAACTCGCCGCGCCCCGAGTTCTTCCCCTACGCCGAGCACGTGCGCTACGTGGAGCAGCTCGAGCGCTACCACTCGCTGTTCGCGCCCGAGCAGATGCTCGTGCTGATCTACGAGGACTACCGGGAGGACAACGCGGCCACCCTCGCGCAGATCGCGCGCTTCCTGGAGATCGACGACATCCCGCTGCAGAGCATCGAGTCCAACCAGTCGAGCTCGATCCGCTCGCCCCGCCTGCGGGCGCTGACGCGCTCGCTCTACCTCGGCCGCGGCCCCGCCGGGGCGCTCAAGCCCGCGATCAAGGCCGTCACCTCACCGGCCGCCCGGCGCAGGCTGCTGGCGCTGCAGACCCGCGCCCAGCGCGAGCAGATCTCCCCGCCCGACGAGCAGCTGATGGACGAGCTGCGACGGCGTCTGAGTGGCGACGTCGCCCGCCTCGGCGAGTACCTCGGGCGCGACCTCAGCGCCCGCTGGGGCTACCCGCGTCTGTAGCGAAAGTCGCGCCGCGGAAATTCGCGCTGCGTCCAGGCAGCGCCTGTCCGGTCAAGCATCGCCTGGGCTCGGCCGATACGAGCGGCGAGAGCTACCCAAACCTTCCCTTCCTTCCAGGTAAAGGCACCATGCACACACCTACTCGCCGTCTTGCCCCCGCTGCCGTTGCGCTCAGCGCCGGCGCCCTCCTCCTCGGCCTGGCCGCCCCCGCGGCCGTCGCGCACGCCGATCGCAGCGCCCTGCGCGCCGCCCACGCGCAGCAACATGCCGTGCGCGCCGAAGAACGCGCCACTCGCGCCGCCGAACGGCTGGCCGCGCGCGAAGCTCGCCGCCAGGAAAGGGAAGCCAACCGGGCGACGCGCGAACAGGAACGCGCCGCGCGCCGTGCCGAACGCCACGGGTCGGGCCAAGGGTCGGGCGAAACGCAGTCGGCCGGCAGCGGCGAAGGCACGGGCACAAGCGAACCCCTCACCCCGGCACCGCCCGCAGCGCCGATCGCTCCGAGCACGCCCTCCGCAGGCGCGAACGTCAACAAATGCCGCGTGACGATCGAAGCCGGCGCCGCGCTGATCAGCGTCGGCGAAACGGTCACGATCTTCGGCAAGCTCACCTGCCCACCCGGCACGAGCGCCGCCGAAAAGGAACTGACCGTCTCCGAGCGCGAGCACGGCGCCGGTCCGTCGAGCTTCGCCGCGCTCGGTACCGCAACCAGCGAAACCGACGGCTCCTACAAGCTGACCTCGCCCGCGCTGGAAGCCAACACGACGTTCCGCGTGCGCGTGGGCGACCACGGCGCGCACACCGTCGTCCGGGTCGCGCCCGTCGTCACGCTCAGTGGCCCGAGCCCGACCGCCAAACTTTCGACCGTCGGCGCGCACCCGCGCGAGGCGCACCCCGCCAGGGTCACGTTCAGCGGCACCGTCAAACCCGGCGACGCGTCGGGTCGCGTCTCGCTGCAGGTCGCCTACGCGGCGGAAGGCGAACAGTGGCGCACGGTCGCCTTCGGCGCCGTCGCAAGCGACGGCAGCTTCGCCGTCTCACACGCCTTCAGGACCGCCGGCGAGGCCAGCGTCCGCGTGCTCGCACACATGCGCGGGCACAACCCCGTCGCCGCCTCCGAAACGCTCACCTACGAAGTCGCCCAGGCGCAGAACCCGCAGCTGACGATCCAGTCCTCGGCGGCTCCGCTCGCCTTCGGCCAGTCGGCGACGATCAGCGGCATCGCCGCCGCCGGCGCGGGGCAGACGATCACGCTGCTCGCGCACACGCACGGCAGCGGCTGGGCCCCCGTATCGAGCACCACGACCGGTCCCGGCGGCGAATACAGCTTCCCGCAGGCGCCCACGCAGACCACGGCCTACCGCACAAGCGCCGGCGCGACGCGCTCTGCGCTGCTGTACGAGGGCGTCAGGCGCGTGCTCACGCCCGACCCGCCCGCCGGCGAAGTCCCGGCCGGCCAGACGGCGAGCTTCACCGGCAGCGTCTCGCCGGCCGACGACGGCCACCCCGTCTACGCAGAACGCCAGAACGCCTCCGGGCTCGGCTTCCACATCGTCGCGAGCGCCACGATCGCCGGCTCCAGCTACTCGATCTCCCACGCGTTCGTGGGCGCCGGGAGCTATGTGATGCGGATCCGCGTACCCGGCGATCCGGCACTGCTGGCGGCGACGAGCGCGCCGTTCACGTTCGTCGTGTCGCCCGCGCCGGCGTCCACGCTTACGCCGGAAGCTCCCGCGGCGTCGCCAGCCAGTTGACCGCGCCCTCGCTCTCGCTGAAGTCCGCGCGCGAGACCGGCCCCTCGCCGGTCACCGCGAACACCCTGTAGCCGAGCTCGTCGAGCAGCTCCCACAGCGCCTGGGACCGCGATCCGTACAGGCGCGCGGCGGCGGCCACGTGCTCGAACACGACGACCGGCCTCGCGCGCGCAAGCAGCTCGCGCGCGCCTTCGAAGACGTGCAGCTCGGCGCCCTCGACGTCGACCTTGACGAGGTCTGGGCGCACGTCGCGCAGCTCGGCATCGAGCGTCGAGACCTGCACCTCGATGTACTGCGGCTGCCCGCGCTCGTCGCTGATCTCCTGGTTGCGCCGCAGCCCGCTCCAGCCGTCGAGGCTCGTGAAGTGGCAGAACTCGGCGACTTCGGCACGGGCGCCGACGGCGAGCCGGCGGCAGTCGACGGCCGGGAACGAGCGGGCGATCTCCTCAGCCAGCGCCGGGATCGGCTCGAACGCGATGTGATGCCCGGCGGGCGCCAGGCGCACCGCCTCGCCGAGGATCTGCCCGCGGTTGGTGCCGACGTCGACGAACGTCGAGTCGCTGCGCAGCACGGCCGCGAGGATCGCGCCGATCGCGACGTCCTCCCGCTGCAGGCGCGCCGCCTGCGGGTAGAACGCGGCCATCAGCTCCGGGCGATCCAGGCGCCGCGAGGCCGAGCCGACGGCCCTTCTGAGGAACTGTCCGGGGCTCTCCATCGCCGGGGCAGTGTTCCATACGACCTATGATTTGCGTGCATGGCCGAGAGCGAACGCAAGGTCCGCCGGCGCCTCCTCCACACAGCCGCGAGTTGAGCAGATGGCAATAGAGGCCGGTTCGGTTCTTCTGGCCACCCCCCGCTGGACGCGAGACGGTGGCGTGGCGGCGCACGCGATCGCCAGCGCCACGGCGCTTGCCGAGTCGGGCATCGAGGTACACGCCGTGGCGGCGCGGATCGACGCCGAGCCGATTGCGGGCGTGACGCTGCATCTGGCCCCGAACCTGTTCAAGGCGCACGTCGCGCCCGAGCAGCGGCTCGGCGAGGCCCGCCGGCTGCGTCCGTCGGCGATCCACCTGCACCAGTTCGACGATCCCGACGTGCTCGCCGTGCTGCAGCAGCTCGCGCCCGTCGTCGCCAGCGTGCACGGCTACAGCGCGTGCACCTCGGGCGTGCACTACTTCCGCCCCGGTCAGGAGTGCACCCGCGCGCACGGACCCGGCTGCGTGCCGAACCTCGCGCTGCGCGGCTGCGCGCACACGCGCGACCCGCGCACGCTGCCCGCCGGCTACCGCCGCGCGACGCTGAGCGTGCGGGCATTGCGCCGCGCCGACCTGGCGATCTCCTACTCGAGCACGATCGACCGCCACCTCGCCGCCAACGGCGTCGAGCGCCGCGCGATCGTGCCGCTGTTCGCGACGATGGAGCCCGCGAGCGCCGCTGAGCAGACCGGGCGCATCGTGTTCGCCGGGCGCGTGATCACCGCCAAGGGCATCGCCGTGCTGATCCGCGCGATGCAGGGCGTGCAGGGCGAGCTCGTCGTCTGCGGCGACGGCTGGCAGCTGGAGGCGATGCGCAGGCTCGCGCGCAGGCTCGGCCTGGCCGAGCGGGTGCGCTTCAGCGGTTGGCTTCCCCCGCAGGATCTCGCGCGCGAGCTCGCAGAGGCGTCAGTCGTGGCGATGCCCTCGCTGTGGCCCGAGCCGTTCGGGCTCGTCGGGATCGAGGCCGGCGCATCCGGACGCCCCGTCGTGGCCAGCGCGACGGGCGGCGTCGGCGACTGGCTCAAAGACGGCGTCAACGGCCTGCTCGTCGAGCCCGGCGACACGGCGGCGCTCGCCGCCGCGCTCAACGAGCTGCTCGCCGATCCGGCGCGCCGGCGCGAGCTGGGCGCGGCCGCACGCGAGACGGTGGCTGCGCGTTTCACGCCCGAGCGACACGTGGCCGCGCTGCGAGAGGCCTACCGGGCCGCCCGCACGCACTGGCTGGAGACCCACGGCGGCGGCGGCGGGCGCGGCGGCGCCTCAACTGCGCGGGCAGAGCCATCGCAGGTGTGAAGCCCGCGCTGCTCTGCATCTCGCAGTCCTTCGCGCCCGAGACGACGCCGACGGCGATCCGCGCGAGCAAGCTGCTCGGCAGGCTCGCCCGCGAGTGGGACATCACGGTCGTGACCGAGGCCGACGGGCCGCACGGCGTCGACGGTGTGCGCGTCGAGACGGTCCGCGCCAGGCGCCCGACGCGGCTCCTCGCCCTGCTGCGCCGGCTTCGCCTGGACAAGCTGATCGAGCTCGCCGTCTGGCCCGACAACTCGATCTTCTGGCTGCTGCCGGCGATCCTCGCCGGGCGCCGCCTGATCCGCGAGCGCCGCCCGAGCGCGATCGTCGTCTTCATGATGCCCTACTCGGCCGGTCTGGCCGGCGTCGCGCTGAGCCGCCTGAGCGGCGTCCCGCTCGTGCTCAACCTCGACGACTCGCCCACGTGCACCGACATGCACGCGCACTTCCCCACGCGGCTGCACTACCGCTTCTCCAGGGCGCTCGAGGATGCCTACGCGCGCTGGGCCGACGCCGTCGTGTACGTGTCCGAGACGAACCTCGCCGCCGTCCGCGAGCGCCTGCCCGAGCACGTGCGCGGCAAGCTGGCGCTCGTGCGCTACGGCGCCGACCGTGTCGGCGGTGTGGACGGCTCGGACGTGGACGGCGCGGGCGCGCAGAACGGGAGCGAGCGATTCGAGATCGCCTACGTCGGCGCGATGTCGGGCTGGTGGGCGCTGATCGAGCAGGACGAGCCGCCGAGCGGCCTCAAGCGCGCGTTTCGCGCGTGGACGCGCCTTGGGCGCTACGAACACATGGCGCTCGACGAGCGCACGTCCTCGCCGGCCGTGATCGGGGCGGCGATCGCCGACGCGATCGACGATCGTCCCGACTGGGCGGGGCGCGTGAAGCTGGCGATCCACGGCAACCCCTATCCGGCGGACGTCGTCGCGCGGGCGCTCGCCGCGACCGGCGTGCAGGACCTCGTCGACGTCGGCGGACCCGTCCCGCACGAGCGCGTCGCGCAGATCGTCGCCGAGGCCGACCTGCTCTTCCTGACGCTGCCGACGCGCCTGGATGGCTCGCGCGGCGGGCGGATCTCGGCGAAGACGTATGAGTACCTCGCCACCGACCGGCCGATCCTCGCCGCCGTGCCGCGCGGCGAGAACTGGGACTACCTCGCGGGCAAGCCGGGCGTGTGGCTGCTCGAGCCGGGCGATCGGCGCGCGATGCGCGATGCGATCGTCGAGCTCGCGCAGGCGAAGTTCGCTGGGCGGGCGCTATCGTTCGACCGCAGCGCGCTGGCCGAGCAGCTCTCCTATGACACCCGCGCAGCCGAATTCGCGTCGGTCGTGCGCGCGGCGATCGAGCGGCGGGGCGCCTGATCAGCCGGCGGCGCGCGGCGTGGCGAGCACGTGCACGTACCACTCGGCATCGCGCGGCGCGATCAGCGGCGTCTCGATCGTGCGCACGTCATAGCCGCTGGCCTCGAGCAGCTCGGTGACCGCCACGTTGGTCCCGTGCAGCTCGCAGATCAGCGTCGGGCGGTGCTCGGCGAGCAGCCTCTGCGCCCCGCGCAGCGCCGCGACCTCGGCGCCCTCGATGTCCATCTTCACGAGATCCGGCGCGGGGGCGTGGGCCAGCTGTGCGTCGAGCGTTGAGACGGCGACGCGCACGCGCTCGCCCACGTCGGCGTCGCGCTTGAACGACGTGTCGCCGCTCGTGTCGAGCTTGGCCCACGTCGGCGAGGCGTGGATCTCCAGCTCGGCCTCGCCCTCCTCGTCGCTCAGCGCGACGGCGACGAGCTCGACGTTGGCGATCTCATTCAGCGCCAGGTTGCGGCGGATCGCCTGCTGGTTGGCGGGCAGCGGCTCGAACGCGACGACCTTGCCCGCGCCGACCAGACGCGAGGCGATCAGCGTGTAGAAGCCGATGTTCGCGCCGATGTCCCACACGACCCCGCCGCTCTTGACGTGCTCGGCGAAGGCGTCCTGGATCAGCGGCTCGCTGGTCCCCAGCGCGTAGCCCGCGGCGGCGCCGGCCGGATCGATGCGCAGGCCAGCGGCGCGCCCGTGCACAACGACGCGCGGGCGATCCAAGAGGCGCGAGCTGAGCGACTTGACGATCGGTCCGATCACCGGGCGGAACTGCTGGCGGCCCGCCCATCGCAGGGCCGGCGCCGGCAGGCGGTCAACTAGGCCCATGGCTCGGCAAGCTATCAACGCCCGGGCGGGCGGCCTCCGCGCCACGCGTGCTGCTCGCCGCGGGATCGGCGACGAGCGCCGGCGAGAGGCGCGCGAAGCGCGCCATGAAGGGAAGCTGCATGGCTTTCGTGAGCAGCGAGCGGCGCGGCGGCGAGCCCGGCCCGCGCAGCGCGATCACGTCCGAGCGCTTGAGGAAGCGGTTGCCCTGCAGCGGGCTGCCCGTGCTCAGCGCCGTCAGGTCCGGGATCGCCGCGTCGCTGCCCGTGCGGTCGAGGATCTGGCGCAGCACGCCGGCCGGATCGGCGAGGAAGTCCTCGTGGCGCACGAACATGCGCCGCTCGGCGGGCTGGCGGCGGAATGCGAACAGGCAGAGCAGATGCGTCACCCACAGCTGGGCGTTGGTCACGAACGCCGATTTGGACGGCGAGTCGGGATGGCGCGAGCTGAAGGAGTCGACCACGCCCTGCGGATCGCGCACGAGGAACAGCAGGTACAGCTCGATGCCGTCGATCGCCTGAAGCTCGAGGGCGCGCAGCGGATAGTGCGAGGTGTCGACGATCCGCTCGCGCCCGGTCTGGCGCGCGATCGCCCGGTAGAGATCCTCGTAGATGCGCCGGTAGGGCGTGCGCAGCCGCCGCCGTCGCGGCCACTTGTGCACGCGATAGACGACCGAGGAGCGATCGAGGTAGAGCTGCGTGTCGTGGCCGAACAGCTCCTCGGCGCCCTGCACTTCCTCGGCGATCGCCTGCCACAGCCTCGCGCCCTGCTCGCCGCCGAACGAGGGCAGCCCGCGGCGCGTCAGCCACGAGTGCAGCTCGCCCGCGAAGAACACGCCGTCGCAGTTTCCGAGCGTCACGCCGAGCACGGTGCTGCCGCTGCGATGCGCGCCGAGCACGTAGATCACCTTCGGCTTGGCCGGGCTCTGCTCAGGCATCGCGCTTCCCCGACGCGATCGCTGCCGGGCGCAGGCGCGCGAACACCGGGCCCCAGCACGCCTGCGCGAGCGCCGTCAGGCGCGACCAGCGCTCAGCGATGCGGGTCGAGCGCTTGACCGCGATCGTCTCGGACATGATCAGCGAGTTGCCCTGCAGCGCGACTCCGCCGCGTAGCGCGCTCATGTCGGGGGCCGCCACGCCCGTGCCGAGGCTGTCGATGATCTGCGCCATCACGCCGTCGGGGTCGGCCACGAACGACTCGTAGCGCACGAACACGCGCCGCTCGCGCGGCTGGCGCAGGAACACGAGCACCGACATCAGGTGCGTCAGCCACAGCTCCACGTTGGTGGCGAGGATGCGCACCCTGCGCTCGGCCACTTCGTGGCGGCTGATCTCGCGCACGTTCGAAGCGACGACGTCCTGCGGATCGCGCACGAGCAGCACGAGGTGCAGCTGGACGCCGTCCAGCTTCTGCAGCTCGCGCGCGCGTAGCGGGAAGTGCGAGCTGTCGACGACGTGGCCGACGCCGGCCGTGCCCGCGATCGCTGCCAGCAGCTGCCCGGCCACCTCTCGGTAGGGCCGCAGCAGCGCGCGCCTGGCGGACCACCTGCGCGGGCGAAGCAGCGCGGAGGAGCGCTCGACGAGGCGGTTGACCTGGCCGCCGAACAGCTCATCGGCGCGCGTCGTGCGCATCTGCTCGCGCACCTTCGCCCAGAACTCCGTGCGCTCGGCACCGCCCAAGCTCGGCGCTCCCGCCGTGACCAGCCACTCGTCGACCTCGCCCGCGTAGAACGAGTCCGAGCAGTTGCCCAGAGCGAGGCCGAGGATCGTGCTGCCGCTGTGCCCCGCGCCCATCACGAAGACGACCTTGGGTTCGACGCCCTCTCGCGTGGACGGCTCGGGCTGCACGCTCGCCGTCCCACGGGCGGCTGGCTCGCCCGACTGGACCAGCGCCGCAGAGGCACGGGTTGACCTTTGCGGCACAGTCATGAGACAAGCGGCAGTGTAGCTGTGCGCGGGCCCCGCGGCCAGCCGTGCCGAGCAGGCGACCCAAGCCCGGCGTGGACGCGCAGGGCTGCCGCGATCAGCCGCGCTCGGCCGCCGCCAGCCGCGCGAACAGCACGCGCCAGGGCCACTGAAGCAGCGTCGTGAGCAGCGAGCGATGCGGGGCTGAGTCGGGACGTGCGTTGAGCGAGACGATCTCGCTCGTGACGAGCCGGTTGCCGTGGAACGGCACGCCCGTGCGCAGGCTCTGCAGGTCCGCGACGCTCGCCTGAGAGCCGGCGAGCCGCAGGATCCGCAGAAGCACCCGGCGCGGGTCGGCGATGAAGTCCTCGTGGCGCACGAGCAGGCGCCGCGCGCGCGGCTGGCGCAGGAAGACGAGCAGCGACAGGGCGTTCGTCAGCCACAGATAGGTGTTGGCGGTCACCACGCCGAAATGACGCTCGGCGACGTCGCGGCGCCCGAGCGAGGCGACAACGCTCTGCGGGTCGCGCACGAGCCACAGCAGGTACAGCTCGACACCCTCGAGCGCTTGCAGCTCGCGCGCGCGCAGCGGGTAGTGCGAGCTGTCGACGACGTGCGTCACGTGCGCCGTGCGCGCGAGCGCTGCGAACAGCCGCTGTGAGACCTCGCGATAGCGCCCGCGCAGGCGCCGCCGCGTGCGCCACTTACGCGGGTCGAGCAGCCCCGAGGAGCGCTCCAGCCAGCCCGTGCGCGCGGCGAACATGTCACGTGCTTCGCCTGTCTCGCCGAGCACGTCCCGCCAGAACTCCTGCAGCCGCGCGTCCTCGCGACGGGGCCTGCCCTCGCGCGCGAACCACTTGTCGAGCTCGCCCGCGAACAGCACGCCCTCGCTGTTGCCGAGCGCGACCCCGAGGATCGTGCTGCCACTGCGCCCGGCGCCCATCACGTAAAGGACCTTCGGCCGCGTCGTGCGCGGCGTCGTCGCCGGCTCAGAGTGCGCTGGCCCCGGCATCGCCGCCAGTCTCGCACAGGGCCCTCACGCCGCGACGTCGCGTAGCAGTCCGGCGATTGTCCGCGCAGCGCGCGCGGCGCTCATGCTCTGCTCCGCGAATGCGCGGCCACGGCGCCCGAGCTGCTCAGCTCGGCTTGGGTCGGCGAGCAGCGCGGCGAGCGCACCGCTGAGCGCCTCCGGCTGGGACGTCACGATCTCCGCCGCTCCGGCGTCGGCCAGCTCTTGAAAGCGACGCGACCCGTCGGCTGCGAGCACCGGCCGACCCGAGGCGAGCGAGGCCGCAAGCGTCGTCTTGCGCGAGTTGGGCCCGATCGGATCGACGAACAGCAACACGTCGCACGCGGCCAGCGCATCCGAGAGCTGCTGCGCGGCGAGCGCGCCGGAGAACTCCGGCTGCTGCTCGAGCCCGGCCTCGCGCGCCGCGCCGAGCCACGTCCCACCTGCCGGCGAGTCGCGCCCGGGCGCGCCGAGCAGCCTCAGGTGGACACGCACGCCGCGGTCCTGCAGCAGCCGCAGCGCACGGGCGACGAGCGCGGCCGGCGCCGGTCCGTAGCCGTAGCCGAACAGCCCGATCGTCGCTCCGTCGTGCTCGGGCGCCGAGGGCGATCCCGGTGCCGGCGCCGGTGCCGGACTCGGCGGCGGCAGGTTCGAGAAGACCGGGGCGGTGCCGATGGTGCGCCGAGGCAGCCACCGGCGCGAGGCCAGCCAATCGGCCTGGAAGTCGGTCGTCGTCACGACCGCGCCGGAAGCGCGCATGACGTCGATCAGCAGCGCGCGCTGGCTGACCGCCCAGGCTGCGCCGCGCAGGCCGTCGCGGCCCCACGGATAGACGAACTCGTGCAGGAGCGTGACGAGCGGGACGCCGGCTCTGCGCACGGCGGCGAGCACGGGGTGGGCGAACAGCGGCAGCCCGCGGAAGGAATAGGCGAACACCGAGTAGTGCAGCAGCGCCACGTCGGCGCGCGACTCGGCGAGCTGAGCGGGCAGCGCCCGCGCCCACGCGTCGACCTGCGCCCGCGCCGCCGCAAGCGTGTCGCCTTCGCGATCGAGCCACAGCGTCGTGCAGTCCCAACCCTCGTGCGCGAGCGCCGGGGCGAGCAGCGCTCCGTGGTCGCGCACGCCGCAGATCGCCGTCGTCGAGATGCCGAGCGAGGCGACGCGCGGCGACGATGGCGCCGCCATCGACGGCGCGGAGTCGGCGCTCATCGCTCGCCGGCCGAACGCGTGGCCGTCGAGGTCGTCGCGAACGCCTGGCCGCGATAGGCAGCGTCGATCGCCTCGCTGAGCGCCTCGAGATCGCCCGTCGGCAGGATCAGCCCCCTGCGCGGCACGTCGATCAGCTCCTTCATGCCCGTGTCCTCGCTGACCAGCAGCGGCACGCCGCGGGCGAGCGCCTCGGCCGGGGCGTAGGCGAAGCCGTCCTCGTAGGCGGGGTGCACGCAGAGGCTCGCCGCCCGCAGGCGCTCGAGCGGATCGCCAGGGCTGACGAGGATGCGCGGGTCCGCCGCACAGGCCGCCTGCACGAAACGCCGCATCCCGCGCGTCCCCCAGCCGCCGACGAGCACGAGCCTGAGGTCTGCGTGCTTCAGCCGGCGGAATGCGTCGATCAGCAGCGGCACGCCCTTGTGCACGGCAAGGCTGCCGACGTAGACCACGTCGAAGCGATCGCTCGTGGCACGCGGCGTGGCGGCGCGGGACGAGGGCTCGCCTTCGCGCGCGACCTCGTCCGAGTAGCGCGGGTCGGGCGTCAGCGGGAAGTCGACCAGGCGCTCCTCGGCGAAGCCCTCCCGCAGGAACGACTCCCGCACGTAGCCGGACGCGACGTAGATGCGATCGGCGCGCTCGTACTCGGCGAGGTTGCGCCCGAGCAGGTGCGACGTCCAGGATCCTTCCAGCGGATAGCGCCGGCGAGCCTCGGCGTGACGGCGGGCGACGTGACGCAGGTGCGAGTTCGCCGAGACGAGCGAGCACGAGGAGTAGCCCGCGCGCGCCGCCGCATCGAACTGGGCAAGCGCCTGTCCGTTGAACGCGATCAGGTGCTCGGCCGCCCCCAGGCGCGCCGCGGCGAAGTCGTCGAAATCGGTCATGAAGGCGCGCGTGCGCACGCCCGGCGAGAGCGGCAGCGGCGTGCGCGCGAGTGCTCCGTACAGGCCCAGGCGCCGCCGCAGGAGCGAGCGCACGCCGGGCCGCGCGCCGGGAGCGCCGGGCGCGTCGAGCAGCTGCGCCCGGGTCGTGCCGCTGATGCAGTCGTAAGACCGACCGGAGCGCGAGAGCGCCGCGCAGATCTCATCGAGATGACGTCCTAGCCCGCCGGCGCCGAGCGGCGCCGAGCAGGACACCGCGACGCGCCCCGCCGGCAGAGCCGCCTGCTGGCGGCGCAGGGTCGCCTCGCGCCAGCCTGCGCCGGGTGCCCCGTCGGCTCGGCTTTGCTGGACGCCCGACTCAGTCGAGGCGGTCATAGCCCCAGAGCGCGACCAGGTCGCGATCCAGATACTCGCCGAGCGCCTCGACCTCGCCCTTGTAGCGGCGGCGCAGCTCGAGCATCAGCCGCTCGTCGGGAGGGGGCGGCTCGCCCATCACGAGGTGGCGCTGGGTCGCAGCCATCGCCCGCCGGCGCAGCGACCGCGGCGTCACGGCCTTCAGCGCGGCCTTGGCGGCGCGTGAGGCCGGACCGCGACCGACCGAGACGACGTTCAGCAGTTCGTCGATCTGCTGCGAGCGCATGCTGACGTTCGTCGGATTGGCTTCGGTCACTTCGACCGGGGAGTCCTGCTCGACGCCGAGGAAGCGGCGCACCGTGCGCACGGTCCCCTCGTTGTCGGCGCGGAAGTCGTCGTAGATCAATACGAGCACCTGCTCGGGCGGGAAGGCCTCGTGGTAGCGGCGCAGCTGCTCGACGTAGTGAACGTGATCGGAGTACATCAACAGCTGTGGGCGATGCGATCGCCGCGGGATCTTCCTGCCGTGGCGACGGGCGTCCTCCAGCGACAGGGCCCGCCGCAGGTCCTTCTCGCTCTCCACATGCGTACGCAGCAGCTGAATGTGAAGCGAGCGCAGGAAGCTCGCCGGCTCGCGCAGGATCGCGACGATGCGCGCATCCGGGCGCACCTCCGCGATCCGCTGGGCGGCGGTCTGCGAGAGCAGGTAGGCCGAGGAGGCCTCGCCCACCCGCTGGTCGGGCCGCGCGTCCTCGAACAGCGCGCGGTAGTCCTCGAGCGTCTCGAATGGCGGCGCCGAGCGCGGCGGCTGAAAGCGCGGGAGCATGTCGCTCGCGAAGTACCACGGCTCCTTCAACATGGGCATGTAGATCTGCGGGTGATGCCTGAGCATTTCGTAGAGCGCGGTCGTGCCGCACTTGGGATGACCGACGATGTAGAAGTCCGGCACGGGCCCGCGGGCCGTGCGAATCGCCGTCGAGGCCTCAGCCGAGGCCGTCATGGCCCCACAGCTTCAACGGACAGCGCTCGAGGCCACCGGGCAGCCGTTCCGGCGACGGCGTCTTGACTACAGCAGGCGGCTCAAGCGATGCTGTCATAGCCCCAGAGTCTAACGACGTCGCGTTCCAGGAATTCGCCCAGCGCGACCACCTCGGGCTTGAATCGGCGGCGCAGTTGCAGCATCGTCACCTCGTCGGGCGGCGGCGGCTCGGCATACAGCAGCCTGCTGCGAATCGTCCCCACCGCGCCGCGCCGCACGCGCTGCGGGACGACCGTCTTGACCGCCGACTTGACGGCGGTCGAGAACGGCCCGCGGCCAACGGAGACGGCGTGCAGCAGCTCGTGCATGCGCTGTGAGCGAGCGCGCACCGTCGGATTGACCTCCAGTGGCCGCACCGGGAAGCCGTCGTCGACGCCGAGGAAGCTCAGCACCTGACGGACGGTCGCCTCGTTGTCCGCGCGGAAGTCGTCGTAGGTCAGCACGAGCAGCTGCTCGGCGTCCGAACACGGCCAGGTAGCGACGCAGCTGCTCGACATAGCGGACGTGCTCGGAGTACAGGAGCGCCTGCGGCCAGTACGTGTAGCGCGGGATCTCGCGCCCGGCGCGGCGCGCGTCCTCGAGCGCGAGCGCCTTGGCGAAGTCGTTCTCGACCTCGATGTAGCTCTGCACGAACTGCATGTGAAGCGAGCGCAGGAAGCTCGCCGGCTCGCGCAGGATCGCGACGATGCGCGCGTCCGGGCGCACCTGCGCGATCCGCTCGGCTGCCGTGTGCGACCACAGATACAGCGGCGAGGCCTCCCCCACCTGCTGCTCGGCGCCGGCGCCGGCGAACCAGCGCGACGTACTGCTCGAGCGTCTTCGGCGTCCCTTCCGGACGCGGCGGCGTGCGTTCGTGCAGCTCCTCGGCGAAGAACCACGGCTCCTTCGCGTCGGGCATGAAGATCTGCGGGTGGCGTCGCAGCATCGAGTACAGCGCCGTCGTGCCGCTCTTGGCGTGCCCGACGATGAAGAAGTCCGGCACGCGCCCGCGCGCCACGGCAACCGTCGATTGGGGTTGCTCGCCGGGGCCCTGCGCCCCGCCGGGGCCCTGCTCCCCACTTCCGGATGAGTCCGCCGTCGACATCTCGCCCGGCAGTCAGGGCTCGGCGGTCGCTCCGGCGGCGAGCTGCGAGGCGTGGCGGTAGTAGGTGTTCTGCGTCTGCAGCAGCGCTTTCGTGTCGAATCCGACGAGCCGACCGTCGACGATCACCATCACGCGGTCGCAGATGTCCAGCGTCGACATGCGGTGGGCGATGATGAACAGCGTCAGCTCGCTCTTCAGCGCCGTCAGCGACTCGCCGATCAGCGTCTCGGAGTGCGGGTCGAGCGCACTCGTGGGCTCGTCGAGTACGAGCACCTCCGGGCGCGCCGCGAGCGCGCGCGCGAGGCAGATGCGCTGCTGCTGGCCGCCGGAGACGGCATCGGCGCGCGGCCCGACGATCGTCTCATAGCCCTGCGCCCAGCCGACCACGTCGTCGTGGATTCGCGCCAGCTTGGCGGCGCGTTCGACGGCCTCGTCGTCGATCTCGCGGAAGAAGCGGATGTTGTCGGCGACCGAGGCGTGCAGCAGGCGCGGTTCCTGGGGCACGTAGGAGACCTGCCGGTACCAGTCCTCGCGCGCGTACCGGTCGGCGGCGATGCCGTTGATCAGGTAGCTGCCCGAGTCGGGTTCGCGCAGCTGCAGCAGCAGCTGCACGAGCGTCGACTTGCCGGCCCCGGAGGGGCCGATGATCCCGATCACCTCTCCTCCGGCGACGTCGAAGGTGATGTCCGAGAGCACGGGCCGCTCGGCGTCGTAGCCGAACGTGACCTGCTCGAAGGAGACCTCGCCGACGCGCTGCAGCGGCTCTGAGCCGTAGACGGGAGCGCTGTCGTTGTAGCGCTTGATCGCTGCCTGCGTGCGCTCGATGAAGGGGAGCGACTGCGAGAGTCCCTGGTAGGCGCCCTGGACCAGCTGCCCGGCGGTGCCCGCGCGCAAGAGCACCAGCACGACCCCCGCCAGCGAGCCGGCGTGGCTTCGCCCGACCGCGGTCAGCCCGGCGATGCCGCCGACGAGCAGCAGGTAGATCAGGCTCTGGTAGAAGTTCGACACGAACCTGTTGAGCAGCTGCGAGCGGTAGTAGAAGCGTTCGGAGTTGGCGACGAGACGACCGATCCGTTCGCGCTGGGCCGAGACGACGCCGAACACATGCGTCTCTTCGGCGACGCGGATCGACTCGGCGACGCCACCGGCGTATGCGACCTGTGCTTTGGAGAGCTCGCGCGAGTTGGCCACCCCGCGCGATCGCAGCGGGCGCAGCAGCCCGAACAGCGCGACCGACGCGCTCGCGACGATCACGGCGGCGAGCGGGTTGAGCGCCACGGCCGAGCCGAGCAGCACGAGGAACATGAAGCTCGAGGTGATCAGGCTCGTCGCCTGCAGCGCGCCGGCGGTGGCCGACATCACCTGGCTGGTCGTCGTCTCCTGCAGCTGGCCCTCGCGGTCTTGCGACTGCACCGACCAGGAGGCGCGCGTGAAGGAGTCGAACAGCGTCGTGCGCAGGTTGCCCTGGACGTTGGCCGCGATCCGCGCGGGCAGGATCGACAGCGGGAACTGCAGCAGCAGCCTGAGGATCACGAGCCCGAAGGCGACGAGGATCAGCGACCCGAGCGACGCGTGTACGTGCAGGCCCGCGTGGTCGAAGTGCACGGTTTTCCTGCCCGTCACGAGCGTCGAGGCGATCTGCGCGATCAGCGCCAGCGTCCCCGCTTCGGTGAAGCCCGAGAAGATCGAGCAGACCGCGAGCACGACGACCGATTTGCGGCGTTTGCCGAGCAGCAGGCCGACGCGATGGCGCATCGAGGTCTGCTGGGTCGACTCGCGTCTCTTGCGCAGTGGACTCATGCGGCGACCGGGTAGGCGGTCTCGAGCTCGCGCTCGTGGCGCGTCTTGCGCACCCCGAGCGCCCTGCGTCCGGGGCCGGCGAACCAGTAGGCCGCCATGCCCACGGCCAGCCAGAAGTACGGGCCCGAGGCCGTGCTCGTGATGAAGGGACCGGAGAAGCCCTCGAGCGTGAGCGCGACGAACGGCGCAAACGCCCCCGCCAGCATGATCGCGAGCTCGCCGTCACCGACCCCGCGCATGCCGGTCGCGACGAGCACGATCACGTAGATCGTCAGCGCGACCCACACGATCAGACCGGGGGCACCCAGTTCGTCGGCCACGACGTTGTACTGCGTCTCGGCGCTGACGCCGTGGCCTTCGACGAGTTCGGTCACCTTGCCGCCGAAGCCGCCCGCGGCGCCGACGGTGCCCAGCCCGACGCCGAGCGGCGCTTTGGAGAGGAAGTTGGGGATGTTTTCCCACGCCGAGGACTTGTGGCTGGGCACGCTCGACGCCGCCGATCCAGGGGCGATGCTTTCGTAGCGCTTGAACGTGCCGCCGCCGACGGCGGAGACGAACAGCGCACCGAGCGGTACCGCGAGTGCCACGATCACGAGCATCGCGCCCAGCGCGCGCGAGACCCTGCGCCCGGCCAGCGAGGCGAGCCCGGCGAACGCGAGCACGCCGAGCAGGGCGCCGATCACCTGCAATCGCCCTAGCCCTGTCGCGACGGCGACGAGCGCGCCAAGGCAGAGCACCGCCGCGATCCATCTTCGTCGCGATCGCCAGGTCGCCAGCAGCGCGAGGCAGCAGGGCAGCGCGATCACGCCCACGCCGCCGCTGAAACCGCTGTCGGCGCCGAGCCCCAAGGGCCGCACGCGCGCGATGCCTTCGCTGCTGTAGGTACGCGCGATCGAGCCCTTTTTGCCGACCGTCGTCGGCTGCACGAGGGCGCGATAGCCCGGGCCCCAACCGGCCAGCTGACTCGGGCTGAGGCTGGTCTGGTAAGCGGCCACCACACCGTTGGCCAGCCCGATCACGCCGACGATCACGAACAGCTGGCGCAGCCGCCTCTTCGAGCGCAGCAGCACGTAGCCGAAGAAGAAGAACGGGATCCACTGCATCTCCTGCCTAAAGCCGCCCAGCACGTGCAGGATCCCTTGTGTCTTGGGGTTGAAGGCGTTGACGACGACGATCGCGGCGAACGCCACCACCCAGCCCGACAGCGCCGGCAGCTTCACGCGCTCGCGGCGCGCGAGCAGACGCATGACCGCGCCGAGGCAGATCGCGAGGATCAGCACGTTGCGCACCGCGGCGGTCGCTTCGCTGCGCCCGATCCCGAGCTTGACCGGACCGTCGAGCAGGCCGAGATAGACCGCCAGCAGGCCGACCGTGACCTCCAGGCGGCTGTTGACGATCAGCGTGACGATCGCAAGAGCCGCCACGATCGCGCCGAGCACGATGAACAGGCTCGTGTCGGGCAGCGCCACCGTTATCGCGAGCGCGGCGACCGCCGGGATGAGTCCCGCGAGCCCGACGAGCGCGAGATCGCGGATACGTCTGTCCAAGACCACCGGATGCACCGCGCCGGTTCCCCCCGACAGACGCAGGTGAGGAGTGGTCATCGACCCATCAGCCTGCCAGTCAGTGATCGTCCGTTGCCGGACGCGAAGCCGAATCGCTCCATTTCTCCCCGTCGAAGGCAGTTGGCGGCGATCCCCAGCGGGCGCACATCCGACTGCGCGAGCAACTGGACGAGTCGCTGCGCCGAGGTTTCGCGTGTATGCCCGGCGCGCCCGACGATCACGACCCCGTCGGCGAGCTTCAGCAGCGGTATCGCGTCGCTGACTTCGAGCGGCGAGGGGGCATCGATCAGGACGTAGTCGAACTCGTCGGAGAGCGAGCGCAACAGGTCGGCCATCGCGGCATGGCCGAGCAGCGCCGGCGGGTTGGCGACCGAGCCGCCGCCGGCCAGCAGGAACAGCGAGCTGGTCTCGCGCGACTGCACGAGCGTCGCCACCGGCGCGCTCGCAATGGCGCCGGGCGGCTCGGCGAGCTCCGCCGGCGCGATCGGCTGCACGCGCTGCATCGCCTGGCCCGCTGTGAGCTTTCCGGTGAGCACCTCGGCGAGCCCCTGCGTACCGTCAACCCCGAGCAGTCGCGCCTGCGCCGGGCGGCGGAAGTTGGCCTCGACGACGACGACCCGGTCGCCGGAGTCGCGCGCGACGAGCGCCAGGTCGGCGAGCAGCGTGGACTTGCCGTCGCCGGCGTCGGCGCTGACGAACAGCACGGTCCGCGAGGGCCGCGAGCGCCTGGGGTCGGGCGTCACGGCGAGCTGCAGCGAGGTGTGCAGGCGTCGCAGCGGCTCCACGAGGAAACGTGATGGCGCGGGCTCGCCGTCGCGGCGGACGATCGGGCGCCGGACCTGGGGAAAGCCCGCGAGCGTCTGCACGGCGAATACCGACTCGAGGCTCGCCAGCGAGCGCAGCCGCCGGTCGAAGCGGCCGAGCGCGTACGCCGCGATCGCAGCCAGGACGAGGCCGACGACGAAGCCGAAGATCGCGTTTTTGCGCGGCTTGGGCGAGAGCAGCACGGCCTTCACCGGCGTGGCCGGCTGGATCTGCTGCGCGCCGGCGACGCCGAGGCTGGCTTCGAGCTGGTTGATCTTGCTGTTCAGCGCCGCCGCCTGCAGCACGCTCGAGGTGCTCTGCGCTTTCACGGGCGCCGCTTCTTTCGCTTTGCCGGCTTCAGCTTTGCCGGCTTCGGCTTTGCCGGTCGTGCCTTCGCCGGTTGTCGCTTCGCTGCTCGTTTTCGTCGGCGCCGCCTTGGGCACGCTCGCCGCTTCGATCCGGTTCAGCTGGCGCCGTGTGATCGCGATCGCACGTTCGGTCGCGCGTGTGCGGCTGGCGTGCTGACGCCTGATGAACGCGCGGGCGGTGGCGTTGGCGAGCAGCGCCGCCCCTTTAGCCGTGTGCGCTTCGACCGTGATCGCTATGAACTCGCTTTTTTCGGGCGCTTTTGCCCGAATCTTGGCGCTGCGCACGAGCGCCTTGTCTTTCTTGCGCTCGGCCTGGCGGACCTGTTCGATCACGATCGAGTTGATGATCTGCACCTGGTTGGCGACCGCCGTCGCCTGTCCTTTGGTGTTGAATTTTTCGCCCGGCGCCTGTTCTTCACTGCTGGCGCCGAGGTACACCTGCGTCGTGGACTGGTACACGCGCGTGGCGCCCTTGTAATAGAAGTAGCTGGCGACCCCCACGACGATGCCTACGGCGAGGATCAGCCACTTGCGCCTCCAGAGCGGAAGCAGGATGGAGGTGGCGTCGGAGGTCTCGTTCATCGACTGCAGGGCCCGTCCGTGGACCGGTCGGGAGAATCATACGGTCTTGCGTAATTAGCGACTAAAGACTACCGGCCCAAAAGCGACGGCTGGCAAGGGCGCGTGCAACGATGTCGCCGTGTCAAGCCCCATGTCCGTACGCGACGCCATCCCCCCGCAGAGTCAGCTCGAGTCCTCCGAAGGGGCGGGCTCGCGGCGGCGGTTGCTCGTCGTCAGCCACCCCTCGGTGGTGAGCGTCAACCAGGAGGTCTACCGCGAGCTCCAGCGGCGCGATTGGGACGTCACGATCGTGCTGCCCAGCCGCTGGCGCAGCGAGTACTCGCTGAAGGACATGGAGCCTCAGGTGCTGGAGGGGATGGCGGCGTCGCTGCGGCGCACGCCGGTCGCGCTGCGCGGACGCCCCCAGCGCCACTTCTACCTGGCCAGGTGCGGCGCGCTGGCGAGGGCCGCCCGACCAGACGTCGCGTTCGTCGAGGCCGAGCCTTTCTCATTTGCGGCGACGCAGTGGGATGGAGCGCTGAAGCGGCTCGGCGTGCCGTTCGGCGTGCAATGCGCGGAGAACATCGATCGGCGCCTGCCGCTGCCCGTGCGCCTGCTGCGCTCGCGCGTCCTGCGCGACGCGGCGTTCGTCGCGACGCGCTCGGAGAGCGCCGGGCGCCTGGCTCGCGCCTGGGGGGCCCGTGGCGAGGTCGCGCTGGCGCCGCACGCGGTCCCCTCCTGGCCTGAGGCGCCCGTGCGGCGCGAGCGGCCGTTCACGGTCGGCTACGCCGGGCGCCTGGTACCGAGCAAGGGGCTGCTCAACCTGCTCGCCGCCGTGCGCCTGCTGGCGGCGCCCGTGGAGCTGCTGCTGATCGGCGACGGCGAGCAGCGCGCGCAGCTGGAGGGACAGCCGATCCCCGGCTCGCACGTGCGCGTGCTCGACGACCTCGGCCACGAGCAGATGGCTGCGGGCTATGCCCAGCTCGACGTGCTCGCTCTGCCCTCGCACACGACCCCCACCTGGAAGGAGCAGTTCGGTCGCGTGATCGTCGAGGCGCTTTGGTGCGGCGTGCCCGTCGTCGGCTCGGACTCGGGCGAGATCCCCTGGCTGATCGAGCTGACCGGCGGCGGGCTGGTCTATCCGGAGGGCGACAGCGAGGCGCTCGCGGCGCGGCTCGCCGAGCTGCGCGAGCAGCCCGAGTTGCGCGAGCGCTTGGCGCAGACGGGCAGGGCGGCCGTCGAGCGGCTGTTCTCGGTGCCCGCGGCGACAGACGCGCTCGAGCGCCTGCTCGCCGGGGCGGCGTCGCGCCGGGCGTGACCACGCCGGGACGCGAGCGATCACGCCGAGTCTGAGCCGGCAGACACGCGCTCGTACAGGCGCTCGTGCTTGGCGACCATCTGCTCCCAGCTGTAGGCGAGCGCCGACTCGCGCGCGCTCGCGCCCAGCCGCGCGCGCAGCGCGCTGTCCTCGCCGAGCTCGTTGAGGCGGCCCGCGAGCGTCTGCGGCTGACGATCGATCAGAAAGCCGTTGCGACCGTCCTCGATCAGCTCGCGCACGCCGCTGACCGGGGTCGCCAGCAGCGGCAGCCCGCTGGCGGCGGCCTCGAACGTGACCAGCGAGAAGGTCTCATAGCTCGACGGGAGCACGAACGCGTCGCCCAGCGCGTAGACGAGCTGAACGTCGCTCGTGACCCCCAGCCAGTGAACCGCGCGACCGACGCCGAGCGAGTCGGCGAGCTGCTGGTAGCGCTGACGGTCGCCGTCGCCGGCGACGACGAGGTCCCAGTCGGGCGCCGCGGCGAGCGCGCGGATCAGCGGCTCGAGGCCCTTGCGCTCCCACTCGCTGCCGACGAACACGGCGAGCAGCCGCTGCGGCGCGATCCCGAGCCGCGTACGCAGCGCGCGCGCGTCCTGCTCGCGAACGCCTGGCGCGAAGCCCTCCGTGTCGACGCCGTTGTGAATGCTGAGCGTGCGCTGCGCGAGCTCGGGATAGTGCTCCCTGACCTCCGCGGCGACGCCGTCGGACACGCCCACGAAACTCGCGCGCCGGCTCACGCGGAAGGAGATGCGCTCGGCCAGGCGCAGCATCCAGCCCACGAGCGCGGCGTGCAGCCGAAACGCGGGGCTCGCTCGACTGGGATTGACCGGGCCGACCTGATGGCAGTAGTGCACGGCGACGACATCGACGCGGTTGAGCACGATCGCGCCGGTGCTCTGCACGACGCCGCGCCGCCGCAGCGCGGTCACCAGCGTGCCGGCGAGCATGAACCACGGATAGGCGATCAGCGCGGGGCGGCGGGGGCCCGGCACGCGGTGGAACTTCACTCCGGCGTCGCGCGGCAGCTCGCACGTGCGGGCGATCACGGTCAGCTCGTGGCCGTGCGCGCGCAGACCGAGGATCAGCTCGGCGAGCACGCGCTCCATGCCGCCGACGGAACCGATGTCGTGGGCGACGATCGTCACGGCGCAGGCGCCCGGGGTCCGTCCCTCGGCGCCGCTTGAGAGCGGCTCGGCTTGCGCGTGCATCGCGCGGCTCAGGTTACTGAAGGCAACTATCGGCCGATCGGGCGCCGAGCCCCTGGAAAACGCCGATTTTGCCGTCGTGTAGGCTCACGCCGCGCCGGGCGCGACGGCGGCAAGACGGTCCGTACACCGTCGTCACGCCCTCGAGCCGGCCGGCGCGCACCCCGATGAGCGAGAACCCACGATCCCCGTCCCTCGCGCTGCGCGCGTATCGCCTCGTCAACCGGCCCTACTACCTGTTTCGACCGGCGCAGCTGCTCGTGCGCCTGCGCGCCGGCACGCCTACGGACGGCAGCCCGCACGCGGTGCGGACGGCTTGGGGCTCGCAGCTGTACTGCTGGCCGGACTCGCTCGGGCTCGCGGTGGCGCGCAACGGCGTCTATGACCTGGTCGTCGCCGAGACGCTCGCGCGGCTGGCCGATCCCGGCGAGACCGTCGCCGACGCCGGCGCGAACGTCGGGCTGATGACCAACCTGCTCGCGCATGCCGTGGGCGCCGGCGGGCGCGTCGTCTGCTTCGAGCCCCACCCGCTGATCCAGCAGACGCTCGCGCGCAACGTCGAGCTGCTGGCGCACGAGGGACTCGACGTCGTCGAGCTGCACCGCGCGGCTGTCTCCGGCACGCGCGGGACGCTGCCGCTGAGCATCGATCCCGAGACGTTCGCCTACAACAAGGGAACCGCCTCGCTGCAGCTCACCGGTGGCGACAGCTCGACGGACGTGCAGACGGTGCGCCTCGACGACGAGCTGCCCGGCCCGGTCGGCGTGCTCAAGCTCGACGTCGAGATGCACGAGCATGAGGCGCTCCGAGGGGCCCGCTCGCTGCTGCAGCGCAAGGCGATCCGCGACATCGTCTTCGAGGAGCACGAGCCGCCGCCGACGCCCGTCACCGAGCTGCTCGAGTCCTACGGCTACACGATCCTCGGCGTGCGACAGGGGCTGGCCGGACCGGTCGCCTCGGACCCCGGCGAGGCCTACCGGCGGCAGATGTGGGATCCCCCGGCGCTGCTCGCGAGCACCGACCCCGAGCGCGCCAGGCGCCGGCTGAAGCGACGTGGCTGGCTGTGCCTGCGGCGCGGGCTGGGCCGTCGTGGCGGCTGAGACCCGCAGCTAGGATCGGCTGCGCGGTGCGCACCTATGACGACCAGATCGACTCGGCCGGGGCCTCGATGGAGGAGATCGTGCAGGCCGCACTCACAGCCGCCCGTCCGCAGCCCGGCCTGCGCTGGCTGGACATCGGCTGCGGCCGCGGCGATCTGCTGCGACGCATCAGAGACGAGTGGCGGCCGGCGAGCCTCAGCGGGATCGACGCGATCGACTGGCTCGACGACGACCTGCGCGCCGACGTCGACTTTCACGCGGTCGCCGCCGAGGACGCCGACGAGCTCCCCGTCGCCGACCGCGTGCTGCTGATCGAGGTGATCGAGCACCTCGAGGCGCCGTGGAGCGCCCTGCGAAAAGCGGCGCGGCTGCTCGCGCCGGGCGGGCGGCTCGTCGTCTCGACGCCCAACCTCGCGACCCTGCGCACGCGACTGGAGCTCGCTTTGCGCGGCAACCTCACGAGCTTTCGCCCCGGCTATGACCCGCACATCTCACCCGCCCTGCCGCACGTGACCGCGCGCATCCTGCGCGAGGAGGGGCTGGCGCCCGAGCCGCCGCAGTTCGCGGGCGCCGATGTGATCTCACTGAGCAAAGGGCGCGTCTGGCCGGAGCGCATCCGCGGGCGCTACCCCGCGCTGACGTCGGTCTCGCTGCTGATCGCAGCCAACCGCGCCGTGGCGCCCTCCGCCTCCGCCCCATCGCTCCCGCGCGCGACGCCCTCTTAGGGGAAGCCCAACAGCTCCTGCAGAGCGGCGAAGAAGCGTCGCTGCAGCGCGGCCTCGGTGAACTCGGCGCGGAAGCTCTCGCGACCGGCGAGCGCGATCCGCTCGCGCAACGCGTCGTCGCGCAGCAGCGGCTCGAGCGCGTCGGCCAGCGCTCCGGGCTCACCCGAACGAGCGAGCACACCGGTGCGACCGTCGTCGATGAACTCGCCTGGGCCGCCCGAGTCGACGGCCATCACGGCCACTCCCCGCGCCATCGCCTCGAGCAGCACGATGCCGAACGGCTCGGGGTCCGAGGCGTTGACGAGGATGTCCATCCGATCGACGTAGGGACCGGCGTCGGGCACCTCGCCGGTCAGCGTCACCGCGTCGCCGAGCGCCAGCCGCGCGGCCAGCCGGGGCAAGGACGCGGCGTAGTCCGGCGAGAGCCCCCAGGAGTCGCCGCCGACGATCAGCGTCTGGGTCTGCAGGCCGCGCTCGAGCAACAGCGCCTGGGCCTCGAGCAGCCTGTCTTGGCCCTTCCACGGCTGCAGGCGCCCGACCAGGCCAACGACCGGCACTCCGGGCAGTAGCGAGAGGGGCGCCTCCTCGCCCACCTCGGCTGATCCCGATCCCGGCTCTGGTGCCGCCCCTGGCCCTGGTGCCGGCGCGGACGTCCCTGGGCTGACGACGAACGTGCGGCGCGAGGGGAACAGCCGGCGCTGGGCATCGGCGGCGGCCGTCGAGTAGCAGCCGACGGCGAGCGCCGGCAGCAGCGTGGCGGCGCGATCGAGCCAGCCCCGCTCGGAGGGGATCAGCTGCTGCCACCAGACGACTCGATCGCGCATCCCGGCGAGCACCGCGGCCGGCGCACCGTAGAGCTGCGTCTTGGCCGACCAGTTGAGCACGAGGTCGGGGCGGCGGCGGCGGATGATCCGCGCCAGGCGCACGACGCTCGCAAGCCAGCGATGGGGCTCGCGCAGTCGTCCCGCCGCGAGCACCTCGACGGAGAAGCCGGCCGCGCGCAACTCCCCCACCCATGGCCCGTCGCCGAAGAACACGAGCTCGAACTCGTGGCCGGCCCGCGGTGCACCCTCGAGGATCGACTGCAACATCGCCTCGGCGCCGCCGAGGCGCTCGCCCCACGGGACGGTTACGAGTACGCGCATCGCAGCGCCCGGGATGCCGTTCCGCGCCGTCCCGAGCAGCGCGCTGTTTCACTGTGAGACAAACCCCGCATCGACTCGCGCACTGGCCAAACATAGCCGACGATACGCTGCAGCGGTGAACGGAGCAGGCGATCTCGGGGGCAGTCGGCGCTTCGCCCTCGCTCATGACTACCTGCTCGTGATGCGCGGCGCCGAGCGCACGTTCGCCGCGATGGCCGAGCTGTATTCGAACGCTCCGATTTTCACCCTGCTGTACGACGAGGAGGGCACCCAGGGGCGCTTTTCGGGCCGTGCGATAACGACGTCGTTCCTGCAACGACTCGGCGTCGACCAGCGCACGTTCAGACGCCTGCTGCCGCTGTACCCGCTCGCCGCCGAGCGCCTGCGCCCGTCGCCTTGTGACGCTGTAGTGAGCAGCAGCAGCGCCTTCGCGCATGGCCTATGCGTCCCCGACGGTGCCGTACATGTCTGCTACTGCCATGCCCCGTTTCGCTACGCCTGGTACGAGCAGGAGCGGGCGCTCGCCGAGATCCCGGCGCCGCTGCGGCCGCTGCTGCGCGCGCAGTTGCGCTGGATGCGCAGGTGGGACCTCGCCGCAAGCCGGCGCGTCGACTCCTACATCGCCAACTCGCGCCTGACGCGGGAGCGGATCAAGGCCTTCTACGGGCGCGAGGCGCCGATCATCCATCCGCCGGTCGAGACGCATCGGTTCAGCCCCGGCGAGCCGGGCGACGCGCTGCTGGTGGTCTCTGAGCTGGTCGCGCACAAGCGCGTGCACGTGGCGCTCGCCGCCGCTCGGCGGGCCGGCGTGCCGATCCGCGTGGTGGGCTCCGGACGCGAGTACGCGACGCTGCGCGCAGGCTTCCCGGAGGCCGAGTTCGTCGGCCGCGCCGGCGACGAGGAGCTCGTCGAGCTGTACGCGAGCGCGCGCGCGGTCGTCGTCCCGAGCATGGAGGAGTTCGGCATCACCGCGGTCGAGGCCCAGGCGGCAGGTCGTCCGGTCGTTGCGGCGGGAGCCGGCGGCGCGCTGGAGACGGTCATCGAGGGTCGCACGGGGAGCTTCGCGCGCCTCGACGACGTCGCGTCCTTCGCCGGCGCGATCGAAGCACTCGACGCGCTCGCGATGGACCCCGCCGACGCCGTCGAGAACGCAGCGCGTTTCTCGGTTGCCGAGTTTCAGCGACGGCTCGCAGAGCACGTCGAGCGCGTTCTCGACAAGCGCCGTTAACCAGCTGGGCAAATAGGGTTGACTGCTAGGGTCCTCGCGTGCCCGGGGAGAGACGTCTACGGATCGCGTGGCTCGGCGGAGCGCCGCAGGAAACAGGCGGCGCCCCCGGCGTCGTCACCGAGCTGCTCGACGGCCTGTCGCGGCTCGGTCACGAAATCGACTGCTTCTTTCCAGGCGTAGGGGTGAAAGTCCCCGACCACCTCGCCGAGCGCGAGAACCTCAACTTCATCTGGGGCACGAGTGAGTGGCGCTGGGATCGCTGGTACAGCCGCACCAAGATCGCATCGTTCGCCACGGGCCTGCTGTCACGGGCGGTCGCCTCGGTGCGCCTGCAGCAGGAGATCGCGCGCCGGCACCGCGAGCACCCCTACGACCTGATCTATCAGAACCAGACGATCGAGTCGCTCGGCGTGCCCGCGAGCGTCGTGCGCACGATTCCACTCGTGATCCGGCCCGACAGTCACATGGCGGGGGAGCTCCGCTGCCTGCTCGCCGAGCGCAAGCTGGCGTTCCGCAGCCAGCCTCACTACATCTTCTTCGTGGTCGCCGCGATCATGGCGTTTCGCGCGCTGATTCAGCGAATAAGGATAAAACGAGCGAGCCTGCTGATCGCGATCAGCAGCGTGTTTCGCGACCACATCGTGCACGACTACCACTTCCCCCCGGAGAAGACGGTCGTGGTGACCAACCCGGTGCGCCTCGACCGCTTCGAGGTCGCCGAGCGCCCGGTCGGAGAGCCGCCGCTCGTGCTCGTGCCGACGCGCGTCTCGGTGCGCAAGGGCATCGAGGACGTGATCGCAGTCGCCACCCTGCTGCACGAACGCGGCGTCGACGCGCGTGTGCGCGTGATCGGCGGCCCGAGCACGTGGTCTGACTACACCAAGCTGCTCGACGACCTGCCGAAGGAAAACGCCGAGTACGGCGGTCGCATTCCTCCAGGGAAGATGGCCGAGGAGCTCGCGGCGGCCGACGTGGTGCTGCTCGCCAGCAAGTACGACCCGTGCCCGATGTCGGTGCTCGAGGCGCTTGCCGCAGGCGTTCCCGTCGTGGCGACCAGCGAGGTCGGCTCGATCGAGGGCGTCGACCGCGCCGTCATCGGCGAGGTTGCAGTCGGCGATGTTCCCGCGATGGCGGATGCCCTCGAGGACATGCTCGCCCGCGTCAAGGGCGATGCCCCGCGGATGCGGGCCACCGCGCGAGCGGAGGCCGAGCGGCGCTTCGCACGCGATGTCGTCTGCGGGCAGATCTCAGAAGCGCTCGAACGCCTCGTAGCGACAGATGCCGGTGAGCCGGCCGTCGCGGCGCCCGCGCACGCCGAGCGCGTCTAGCTCACACCTGACGCCGCGCACCGCCCGGCTGCTCGACATTTGTCCGCTCCGCGCGCTGAAATGCAGTTTTACAGGCTGCCGTCCGAATGAAGGACTAGACCGTTGCGCTGGAGAAACAAGCAGCGGGTCACAGATCCATGCTCTTCATCCTGATTCCCATCATCTGGCTCGCCCTCCTCTCGCTGTTCGTGGCCGTCTGCCGCGTGGCCGCCGAGGGTGACGCGCAGCTGGCGTCGCAGGCGCAGACGCCCGGGGGCCAGATCGGCATGAAGCTGACGCTCTCGCGCGCGCCCTCGACTCACAGCGTGCGAACGCGGCGCGCATACGGACCCGGAGCGCTCGCTCGACCGACCGCTTCGACTCGGCTGCGGCGCGCGACCGCCCACGCCGGCCGCCAGCACTGAGCGGCGCGCCGACCGAGCCTGATCCGGCACAGGTCGTGACGAACGTGCCTGCGAGCCGGCGCTACAGCCCGCGGCGGCCGAGCACGTGCGGCACGGTGCGCAGCAGGATCTTCACGTCGGTCCACAGCGACCAGTTGGCGACGTACAGGTAGTCGAGCGCCACCATCTCCTTCAGCGGGACGCGCGCAGGACCGAGGATCTGCCACGGGCCGGTCATCCCCGGCATCAGTTCGAGGCGACGGCGGTGCCAGCCCTCGATCCGTTCGTCCTCCTCGATCACGAGCGGACGTGGCCCGACCAGGCTCATCTCGCCTTTGACGATGTTCAACAGCTGGGGCAGCTCGTCCAGCGCCGTCCTGCGCAGGAAGCGACCCATCCTCGTCACGCGCGGGTCTTCGGCGATCTTGAACAGCCCGTCCTGCGCCTCGTTGTACTCGCGCAGCGCGTCCTTCATCGCGTCGGCCTCCGGCACCATCGTGCGGAACTTGAGCATCTGAAAGCGCCGGCCGTGGCGCCCGACGCGCAGCTGGCGGAACAGCACCGGGCCCTTGCTGTCGAGCTTGATCGAGATCGCGAAGGCGATCATCAGAGGCGAGATCGCGAGCAACCCGATCGACGCCCCGACCACGTCGAAGGCACGCTTGAGCGCCGCTGAGGAGCGCGTCAGGTCGAAGCGGCGGACGCCCATCAGCGTGACGCCGTGCAGATCGTCGAACTCGACGGCCGAGCCGACGACCTCGAGCATCCGCGGCAGCACGCTCACGCGGATGTCGACGGCCTTCAGCGTACGCACCAGGTTGACGGTCTCTGAGGCGTCCGCGTCGGCGGTCCAGCCCGGCGCGATGATCGCGCGCTGCACGTCAAGCGTCTGGGCGAGGTCGCGAATCTCCTTCAGCCGTGGTGCGGAGAAGCCGTCGGTCGACCACGGCGCGACCTGCCCGAGCTCGAGCTGGGCGACGACCTTGGCCTTGATCCCGCCGTGCCCCGAGAGCTTGGCGGCGACCATCTCCGCCGAGCGCTCATCGCCGATGAACAGGCAGCGCTCGGTCGGGCCGACCCACAGTGCCACCACCCTTGCGGCGGCACGCGAGAGCAGCAGCAGCGCCGCGAGCGCGATCCACAGGAACAGCGCCTCTTTGCGGTCGAGCGTGCCCGCGACGACCAGGCGTCCAGCGAGCAGTGCCACGAGCGTGCACAGCGTTGCCAGCTGAAACAGCTTCGGCGCCTCGTCCAGCGTGGTCTTTCGCAGCAGCGTCTCGTCGCGGTCGTACAGGCCGAGCAGCTTGGCGCCGATCAGCAGCAGCGGCACTCCCACGAGGCTCTCCCACGTCAGCTGCAGCGGCACTCTGCGCGAGGACAGCGCGACCGTCAACACCAGTGCGCCGAGGATCGCGAGCACATCGGCCACCAGCAGCGCTCGGCGGAACAGCGCGTCGCGTCGCAGGCTGACCGTGGGCCCGCGCGAATCGGCGAACGGCCTGCTCGTCAGACGGCCGGGCGCCCTCGTTGCTACCCGCGCTCCAGTCAACCCCAGCGGCGCACGCCACTGCAGACTCTCCCTCCCTGCTCTTCCCCGTCTCAACACTCATTAGCGCTCCCGGCCTCCGTGCTTGCCACCAGCTCTCCCCACATGATGGCCACGCATCCCCGAACAAATGTCGAGATCTCGTGATTGCGTCTCAACTCGCTCATCATGCACCGAAGTCGGTCGTAAAGTCAAGCCTTGGACGAAAAAAAGAGCGCGCGACGCACCGAGCCGGCGGGCTCCCGACACCGACCCGGGCCGGCGCTGGGGCGTCGCCGTGGGGAGCGCAAAGGCGCTCGCAGCCCCGGCCTCGCCCCGGAAAGCGAACGGGGCCGCCCCGTAGCCGGAGCGGCCCCGCCGTGATCGGCCGCGCACCTCAATCAGGAGCGACGCGGACGACCGCCTGAGCATCGTCGAAGGCTACGGAACGGCGTAGCCGATTTCCTTGATGCCGACTTCCGACTCTTTCAGGATTTTGCCCGAAAGCGCGGCATAGTCGTGGTTTTTCAGGAGTTTGCCGCCACCACCTGCTTTCGAGTTGATCTCGAACAACAGGTAGTTCTCGACGGTCGTCGCCTGAGCTTTGCCCGTTTCTTCTTCTGCTTTGGTTTTCGCCCCCAGGTACGGAGCGTATTCTCTCAACGCGAGGTCGTAGGTCAACCCGCAGATCGAGTACTTTTTCTGGCTGATTTCGGCCTTGGCTTCGTTCCACAGTTCACGCGTGCTGCTCGGCGGGAATTTCGCGCCTGCTTCGTTCGTGTAGACCGTGCCCGCGCAGTTCGAGCTCGCCGATTTTTCGATGTCGCCGTTCGTCGCCGGGTCGATGTAGGTCGGCGTCGATCCTGTGTTGTTCTGAAGCTCCGCCCAGAACCGCGTGTTCTGTTCGCCCTGCTTCGTTTCGCTGCCTTTCTTGTTTTCTCCGCCGACACCCTTCTTCGAGAAGAACCCGAATTCACGAGCGACCGCGAGGTCGGCGTAGCCGATGCTGCTCGGCGTTTTGTTGACTTCGTTGACCACTCCGGGGTTGCCCGATTCCGTCGGCCGCAGTACGTTCGCAGCCGTCGCCCAGCGCTGGTTTTCGCAACCCTGCTTCATGTCGTTCCAGCTCTTTTCTTCTTCCGGCAGCGCAGTCGCGCAGACTTTTTTGCCGTTGAGTTCAGCCGGCAGCGCTTCGGCCGGGAATTTGCCCGCGTTCACAAGACCCAGGTAGGTCTTGAAGATGTGCGTCGTGCCCGAGCTGTCCAGGCGCACGACCGGGCGGATCGTCTGTTCTTCTTCTGCGGCGCCACCGGTGCACGTCAAGGCGTCGCTTGCGTGGCCTTTCTGGTTGGCGATCAGTTCTTTCCAGGTTTTGATCGTTCCGCGGTAGACGCCCTCGAGCGAGGAGTGGTCAAGCGCGAGGCGACCCAGTTTGAGTTTTTTGCCGCTCTTTTCGACGACGCTCGTCGCGAGGCAGCCTGCGGGTAGGTGGACGATTGCAGCGACCGCGCCCTGCGCGACCGGAATCGACTCCAGCGACCTTTCTTCGCCGCCCGTCTTGTGCGATTCGATTTCCGCTTTCTGAGCGGCGTTCGGGGCTTCGTCAGTCCCGCAGAACGAGAATTCTCCGTATTTCGGCGCTGCACCCTTCGCGCCGAAGGCTTCCAGGCACGCACCGCTGCCGCTGTTGGCGCCACCCTGCACGTATTCGGCTTTGGGTGTGCCTTTGCTTCCCTGCGTTCCGCTGCAGGCGGTTTCGTTGGTCGATGCGTTGAATCCAGGCGACCAGACGAGCTGGGCGGGATTCTGGAACGTCGAGCCCCTGCCTTTGATGGTGACCCCGGAGCATTTTTCGCCGAGATCGCTGGCGCTCGCCGTCCCCGGCGCAACGGCGGCCGCCACGGCGATGGCCGCGACGAAGCACGCGCAGAGCATCCGGCGTACGGAATGAGACGTCATTAGACGACTACCTCCTGTTAGCTATCCATTAACCGGTGCGCCTTGCATGTCGCACCGCCGCGAGACCCCTGCCCCGCGAGCCAAGATTCCCAGCCCATAGCGTGCTCCCGGGTTACGATCCTGTTCCTTACTCGCGATTTCACTAGTGGTTCACAAGGCGCGTAACACCTTGTTTACGAGTCTCGCTACTCCGCGGACAGGCGTGCTCCCGGTGTCCTCGTTCGTGCAGGGCCCGTGGCGGGAGCGCGAGTCAGAACGCGCCGGCGGCAGCGTCAGTGATGCTTGCGCTTCGACGACTTCTTCAACCGCAGGGTCACGGTCGCGCTCGTCGTCTTCGTGACGCCGGCAGCATCGTGCGCGACCAGCGTTGCCTTCGCCTTCAGTACATGCAGGCGGGCAAGCAGTGCGCGCGCCTTGGCAGAGAGATGCAGCGTGACGACCTCGAGCCGGCCTCCGGTCACCGTGAACGATCCGCTCGCCAGGGTGAGAACGGCCTTCTTGCGCGCTCTCGCGCTGACGGCACCGAGCGTACGGAGGGTGGCCGTCCCGATGCAGCTGACCTCACCGGCCGGACAGCCCACCTTCAGAGCCACGACACCGGCTGCGCTGACCGACAGAGAAGTACCGCTCAGCGTGGCCGTCGGGTTGTGAACGGTCTGGGAGCCCTGCACGCCGCCCGCGGGATTGCCGACGGGGGGCGCTGGGGGAGGCGGCGGCGGCGTTTGTGTGGGCGGCGGCGTCGTGATGACTTCTTCGTCATGCACGACGATCGTGCCCATCATCGAGCCTTTGGCTCCGGCGCCATCGGTGACTTCGAGCGTCACCGCGCACGAGCACGTGGCCTGGAACACATGTTCCGCGCTGAACGTAGCCCCTGTCACCGTTCCGCTGAGTTCGCTGCCATCGCCGAACTTCCACACATATTTCAGATGCGCCGGAGTTTCGTTCGGGTCGGTGATCGTGGCGTCGAACTTCGCGGTCTGCACTTTCGCCGTAACAGACCCCGGGAACGTGAACTGCACTTTTGGATGCGCGATTTCGACGGTCACTTCGCGGATCGGCGCCGCGATCGTGGGTGAGGCGAGGTTGTCGCCTTCGATGATCTCGGTGATCTGGTATTTGCCGGGATGCGCAAACACGTGTTCGGTGCTCGTCGTTTGGAACTGGTACTGGTGCGGTTCTTCTTTTTCTTCTTCGCTCGTCGTCAGGTTCTTGTACTTCCAGACGACGCTCTTCGCGTTGGCACCCGTGACGACCGAGGAGATCAACGCTTTTTCACCGGCCGCCAGCGAGCCGACCGGCGTGCCTTTGACCTTCACGCTAGGCGCGGTGGCGCTCGCGGTTGGGCATCCTTTCGTGCTTCCACCCGCGCCGAACTGGAAGGCGCCGACGAACTTTTCTTTGAGTTCCGCCGATTCGTAGGCATCGAATACGACGACGCCTTCGCCTGCTTCGGACTTGAAGCCGCCCACCAGCGCCGACAGTCCGCTCGGGGTCGGGATCGTGCAGCCTTCGCCGCCGCCTATTTCGTGGCCACCGCCGGTCCAGCCTTCCTCCGTCGCGGTCGCCGTTTCGCCTGCCCCGTCGCCGTGGTAGCCGAGCACGAGCGCTGCGCCGTTGAAGCCTTCGCCCTGTGTGAGGATTTCAGCGGACAGGTAGATCTTGCCGCCGCCGGCGCCGTCGGACACGAACGACATCGTCGGTCCGGGGTCTTCTTCGACGCCGAAGAAGACCAAGGTCTGGTGTTCCTCGAGGCGGTAGAGGAGGCGCGGCGTGGTCTTGAATTCTTCTTCTCCGATTTTCGTCGCGCCAGCGCGCGGAAGTTCCCAGATCGCACCGGTCGATTCCTCGACGAACACCTTGCCGCCAGCCGTGACGAGCGGCGAGTAGGGGACGCTTTCGTCTTCGAGGAACTGGCCCCCGCATTCAGAGGGTCCGAGCAGTTCTTCGGTGTCCACGTAGCGAGGACCGATGCTGCCGGTGAGTTCTTTTTTGCCGTTTTCGGCGACGAGCACCGACTCGATCGCTCCGCGGCACTCTTTTTCGGCTTCTTCCTTCTCGACCTTTTCGTTTCCGCGTTCGTCCTGCAATCCGGCGATGATCACGTTGCCGGTGGCCGGCTCGACGGCCATCCCGCGCGGGACGAGTAGCGCTTCCTTCGGATTTTCGCCCTGGGCCTTGAACGTAGCTTCGTTGACGATCGGCGCCGGCACGCCTTCTTTCAGGCGCTTCGATTCGAGTTTGCCGCCCGCGAATTCGAAGGCATAGAGGTCTCCGGCAGCCAGGACTTCTTCGTCGAGGGGGAACTTTTCACAGCGCGTCCCCCCTTCTTTTTCGCATTTTTCTTCCTGTTTTTCTTCCGCTTCGCTGCGTTCGCGGCGGCTGTAGACCACGAGGGCGTACACACGATTCCGCACCGGGTCGGCAACGAGTTGCAGTTCCACGCCGACCGTTCCCGTCGTCGACCCTTTCGCTTCCGGCGGCGAGAAGACCGTCGACGCCTGCAGTTTGCCTTTGGCGTCGAACTTCTGCACGCGGTATTCCGGCACCGCGCCGCCTTTCAAGGTGTCACCCACATAGTAGCTGCCGTCGGCAGAGTCGACGGCAAAGGGCAATTGGCCACGACCGAGGTTGAGTTCGCCTGCTCCCGTGCCGACTTTGAAACGTGTTTTGCCGAGTTCACCGTAGGGCGCCGCGCCGGCGCTGACCGGCAACGCCGCCCCCGCCAAGAGGGCCGCGAGCATCAGTGCTGTAACTGCTACGGCCAATGCGCCACACCGTCCATGGCGCGCGCCTCTCGTCGGTCGTCCTCTCACATGGCAGAGCCTGTCCGATCCCTCCGGCGATCGTGTTGCCAAGCGGTGAACGAGCCGTGAAGGACTTGCCGGCTATCGATCTCTTCGCTGCGAGCGTGGCGCCAACCGGCGCTGGGCGCGCATCGTCCCGATCGTGACCGGCGCAACGCGGACCTTGCGACGCTCACGACGAGGACGGCCGATCGCCGCTCCGGCGAACGCCGCGAGTACGACGATCCCGATCAGGTAAAGCGGACTCGGCTCGTGTTCGGAGGCGCGGTAGGCGACCGCCTGGTTAGCGACAGACTCGGTGGCTTCCTCCTCCTCGTCTTCATGTTCGGCAACCTCCACCGGAGAGGTGACGGCCGAGGTTCCGCTCGGCGGGGTCGGCCGGGCCGGGGTCGGGACCGGCGGCGGGACGAACGCGAGCACGGGGCCCGAGAGCGCCAGCGGCAAGAAGAAGGACGGCGCCGGTGTCGCCGGATGACCGGCGGCCACCGGCGCCAGCGCGGGCGGCGCGGGGAGCGGCACCGGCGGGGTCGCGCCGGGCGTCGCCGATGCAGCGGGCGAGGGGCTCGGCGGGGGCGCGGGCGCCGGCGCGGAGACGGGCTGTTCGTGCGCGGGAACTTCTTTCAGCGGCACCGTGCCGCACGGCTGCCGGACGCTCCCGGCCTGCACGGTCACCGGCAGCGAAGCCGACAGCCCGCCGGCGCTGATCGTGACTGTTGTCGTACCTGGGTTGTAGGGGCAGAAGAGCCCAGCCTGTCCGTCGTGTACCGGTTCCCCTTTGGCGTTCTGCTTGACCGCGAGTGGGTTGTTCGCCACGGCCAGATTCGGTTCGACGAAGTCGCCGACGTCCGGGCGCGACGAACTGAATTCGTACTCGGGAAGCAGGTCTTCGCTGCCGCAGGCGCTGCCCACGCAGTCCGACGGAATCGGGATGTATGGATCGGTTTCCGGTTCTTCGCTGCCGGCGACGGCCACGCTGCCGGCGCGCGGGCGCCTGGCGAGGCCGGCGAACAGCGCGGGCAGGCTGCGGCGGAGCAGAATCCCGCCTTTCGCTTCGAGGGCGAGTTCGCCGATGCTCGGGATCAGCCTGGCGGTCACGCGGACGACGTTCGGCGCGGCGAGCCGTTCGTCGAAGTGCACCTGCGCGAGCAGGAACCCGCTTGCCCCGTGGAAGTCGCCGCGGCGCTCGTCGATCGCGAGGACGTAGCCGAGCGTGCCGGAACCGAAGGCAGGGATCGAGCGACTCCCCACACGCAACGTCTTTGCGACGTTTTCTTCGGGTGCGTCGAAGAAGTAGGCCGAGGCGCCGCCGAGCACCAGCGTCTGCTCGACGCTTTCCGCCTGCGTGTCGCCGGCCAGGCTCTGCGCGACCAGGTCGGCATTGCCGACGACGATCGCCGGCTCGCCCCCGGCGGCGGCGTTCGATAGCTGAGCGCCCAACCAGGCGAGCTGGGTCGCGTTGACCTCAGAGCTGGTATCGAGCACGATCATGCGTACGACGTGCCCGGCTTCCTGCACGTCGAGCGCGTAGTACGCCGCCTGACATCCAACCGTCGCCGCGCACTGTTCGGGCGAGCTCCCCGCGGGGGTGAAGCCGCCGGCCGGCGCGCCGGCGCCGAACGGCTGCGGGAAGCCGGCGAACGCCGCCTGGAAGCTCGCCTCGTCACCTTCGCGTTCCGGGCGCGCATTCAGCTCCTGCGGCGAGACCGCGGCGTAGGTTGGCAACGACGAGCTCGATGCCAGGATCGACGCGTACTGCGCCAGCTCCCGTTCGAATGGGATCGCGAAAGTCCGCGGTCCGTTGACCTTGCCGGCTGTCACATACGGGCCGGTGTAGACGAACGCGCGCGCACCGATTTGCCCTGCCCTGACGAGCGCCGTGCGTAGGGACACGTCTGGACCGACGCCGGCGAGAGCTCGATCCGCGCATGGCCCCGCGCACTGCGCGCCGCCGCCGATCGCGATCGACGCCGAAGCCTGCGGGACGGTGGAGCCGCCCGCGCCGAGCGGCGCGATGCCGTCGGCCGGGTAGCGCTCGACATCGCCGGTCTCCAAGCGTTCTTCCTGGCTGTTGAGAGTGCCGCCAACCGCCCAGCCTTGGGTTCCGCTCGGAGCGACGAGCACCGCGAGGATCGAGTCTGGGCGGTACGGCAGATCATGCCGTTCATAGCCGCCTGGCTGCGCCCCGACCGGGTTGAGTTCATGTCCCTCGTCGCTCCAGCCGCTCCCCGTCTGCCGCAGCACGCCACCGCTTTCGATGCCGGCGACCGGGGGCAGCGGTTCGTTCAGGTTCGGCGGGAACCCCGGCGGTGGGCTCTGAGGTTCGCTCTGCGCGCCGACTCCACCGCCGGAGACGATCGCACGGACCGCGCCGCCTTCGCGGAACAGCGCGATCGAGCCGGCCCCGGAGCCCGGCACGGGTATTGCCTGCCAAGGCGCGCCGGATCCCTGGCGCTCGAAGATGCGCGGTCCCGCAGAGCCGCCAGAAGCAAGGAACGCGGCGCCACCGTCGGGCAGGCCGGCGACGGCGGAGGGCGTCTCGTCGCCGATCGCCGCGGCGGCGCCTTCGTCCACCCGCCAGCCCGAGCCGTCGTTGAGAAGCAGCCCGCCGACAAACCGGTTTTCCTGACTGCTCGGCTGTTCGCGATAGGAGACGATCGCTTGCGAGCCGGCGAACGCGATCGAGGTGAATTCGGCATGCTGCGCCTGCGGTGGGAGCGCCGTTTCCTGGACCCAGCTCTTGCCGTAGCGAAGCAGCACGCCGCCCCGCCCGGCATCGCTGGTCCCGACGGCGTAGCCGCGTGCCGGGTTGCTCGGATCGAATGCGACGCCCAGCAGGTTGCCGCGGAAGTTGAGCGGCGTCGCCGGGTCGCGTTCCCAAAGGTTCGTCTCGCCGCGCCAGAGCCACATCTGCCCATGATCACCAACCGCATAGGCGCGGGTGGGCGTGGGCCATGCGACCGAGCGCAGGCGCACTTCGCGTTCGACTTTCTCGCCGATCCCGAACAGGCTTTCGGGAATCCAGCCGCGTCCCGGCTCGAAGCGCGCGACCGCCCCCTTGTCCCCGACGGCGAGGGCTTCGCTGGAGAGCGCGCCGGCCGGCGCTCCCGGTTGGGGTGCGATCGCCAGCAGCGGCGTGCGGAAAGGCGCGGGCCAGGCGGTGAGTCTCGTCGGCGCCGGCGCGGTCGTCAGATGCACCGGCAGGCTCGCGACGCCCAGCCAGCCCTCGATCGGGCTCGCGAAGGCCGCTCCGTACTGCGCGCCCGGATCGTCTTCGGGTTGGGCTCCGCCTCCGAGCGCGAGCACCCGCGCGAACGATTCGCCCTGCAATCGCAAGCTGACGCCTTCGGGCAGGCCGGTGATCACGCGCTGGCCGAAGGCGCTGCCGTCAGCCCATGCGATGCTGCGACCGAAACCCGTCGGCAGCGCTTCGGGCAGTTCGTGCTGGCAGGGAGCGGCTTCGACCGCCGCCGGCAGCTTGCACCAGCTCGCCTCCACACGTCCCTGCGTGGGGCCTTCGGGCTTGAAGAACAGCGTCGTGGTCGCAGGCGCGACGGTGTGCACGTCGGCGCGTTGACCGTCGACCCAGACGCCTTCGCTGGTGACCGTCAACAGCTGCGCCGCAGCGGTGGGGGGCTCCCCGGTCCCGCGGACCGTGAGTGCCGGCGCCGCGCCGCCGCCCGCGAGCGGGACGTCGAGCACTTCTTCGCTGCTTGCCCCGCCGACCGGCGAGACGGGCTGCCAGCGCCAAGCGCCGCCCGTCCGGGTACGGCGAAACAGCGCGACCGCGCCGCTCGGATAGCCCGCACTGGAGGACAGCTGGGCGAGCAGCCAGGCATTGTCCGGCGAGCTCGCCCCGATCGCGAGCACGCGGAAGTCTTCGCTGCTTTTTTCGGGCACTTCGATCGGCTCGGCCGACCAAGAATGTCCATCCCAGTGCAACACGCGATCCTCGACTCCCGAACCTGCGAGCACGGGCACGACGAGCGCCCCCGCGCCGCCCGATTCGTCCAGCGGCGCGAGCAGCGGCGCCCGCGCGGAGTCGAACAGCGATTCGCCTTCTTTCAACACTGCTTCCGGCGCTTCGCCTTCACCCGCTACGGCGCTCGTGGGCGGGGGAGCTTCGGCAAAAGCGCCACCCGGCGCACGTACCAGCAGGACCGGGCGCGGTTCGGCGCCCGCTGCGACGCTCCCGACGAGTACACCGACACCGCGCCGCGTCATCTGCCCGGCCAGCGGACTCGCGTCGAGCCTGAATCCCGATAGCGGCCTCCCAGAGGAGTCGAGCAGACCGGGCCCGAGCGACCATCCCGAGCCGGAGACGAAGCGGACCACGACCGTGCTCGTACCGGAGCGACCCACGCCCCACGTCTCCGCCGCATCGCCACCGGGTTCTTCGGGCGTCGCGCCGATCAACGTGACACCGTGCGCGGGCACCGACGCATCGGTCTGCGGCACCGGTTCGCCCGCGGCGGGAAGTCCGGCGGCCGGCGTTGTGTGGCGGAAGCCTGCGGAGGCGATCACGAGCGCACCAACGGCGACGAAGGCCAGCACCAATCCGCCCCCAAGCGCGCTCCGCCGTCGAGCGCGCCGGACTTGGCTCGTACCTCGCCGGCTCAACGCAGTGCGCCCGGTCCGCTCAACAGGGGCGTGTGCGGAAGCTCGAAGAAGCCGGTCGACACGGTGCCGACCGCCGCGCCGCGCGTGGAGACGGTGGGAAGTGGCGCGAGCGCGTGCGTCTGCAGGTCCAGCTTCGTCGGCCAGCGCCTGCGATCCAGGCGCAGGAGCAGCCTGCGATTACCCGCGTTCAGCGTGCGTGTCGGCGTCTTGGCGACGACTGTGCGCTTGCGCTTGGCGAGCAGCCGCAGGCGTGCCTTGACCGCGAGGTGGAAGCTGAGCTGCAGCGTAGAGCCGCCGAGCACCCGGCTGCGCAGATGGGAGAGCAGCGGCACGCTGACGCGCGATTCCGCTTCGGCCGTAGGAGGTTCTTTGAAGACGCCGCCGTAGAACGGCGAAGCTTCGACCAGGCCGGATGTGTCCGGCGGGGGCGCGTCGGGCGGTATCTGCGATAGGCCCTGGTCGGTCGGGCGAACGGTGATCGGCCCGGCGAAGTTCGGATCCTGGTCCCTTGTCAGTTGGCGCTGGCCGTCGGGCGCGAGGTGGAACAGCCAGCCCTGCGTCGTGGCCGCCCAGCAGTCCTCGAGCTGCGGACAGACGATCTTCGCAACGGAGCCCTTCGGGCCGACGCCTTCTTCGACTTCACGTTCAGACGGCAGCGTCTGCTCTTCGAGCAGCCTGCCCCTGCGAGGAGACGCGCGCGAGCACGGCGCGCGTCGGCGAACCCGATGGTTCACGCGCTCGCAGCGCGAGCCAGGCGCTGTCGGTGCCCGGCTCGGCGGCGATTGCGCTGACGGCCGCGGTACTCGCCCCGCCCCCCAGCAGCTGGACTTCTTCGGCATGGCGTTCGGGGGGGAGAATCGCCGGCAGCGGCTGGCTGGTCGCACCGAACAGCTGCGTCCAGCTGCCTTCGGCGCGGTGCACGACGGTCACTTGGCCCGCTTCGCCGGCTTCGGCGCGCTTGCCCCCGGCCGCCCCCCACAGCGATCCGTCGGCACCGGAGAGCGATAGCGATTCGAGCGCTTCGGGAAGCTCGTTCGGCCCGTAGAGCGGGATCAGCGGTTCTTCCTGAAACGTCGGCTGGACCCCGGACGGATTGATCCTGCGCAGGACCGGAGGTTCGGGGACTTCACCCGCTACGGCGTCTCCGTGCGAGACGCGCGCACTCTCGTACATGACCCCTTCGAACACGAGCACGTCCTCGATCGCGTGGCTTTCGGAGGGAAAGGGTTCAGCGTCGAGCGCCCCCGTCCAATGCAGCTGGAAGGCGCCGATCTGCGGCGACGGAAGCGGATCGCCGCCGAACCAGCAGTCCGACGGCCCGTAGCATGCAGCCGCGTGCATCGCCTGGTATGAGTCGGCCTGGAACGCGGGGTGAGCGTAGGAGCCGACGACCTTGCCCCCCGCGAAGTGGCACAGCGTGTTGTCCTGCAGCGGCGGCGGTTCGATGAATTCGCTCGATTCACTCGTCTGTCCCGGTCGACCGTCGGAGACCGTCCAGAACTCCTCCGGCCCGGCCCAGGCGATGCGGCCATCGCTCGCGCCGCACACCGAGGAGAGCTCGTGCCATTCGACGCCGTTGTATGCCCACACCCCGGCCGGCACCGTCGGCGGGTTGCCGGCGGTGATCAGCAGCCCCCGGTTCGGCGCGATGAACTCGATATCGCCGACGGCGCCAAGGCCAATCGGCCATTCGAAGCCGGCCGGGCGTGGCTGTTCCCCGCGCCACGTCGCTTCTTCGGCTGCCGCCGCCGGGGCAAGCCCGGCGAGCGCGAGCGCCGAGCAGAGGGCCAGCGGCGCGAGTGCGCGAAGCGCCCTCACCGGCTCGCCTTTCGGCGGCGCTTCGAGCCGTGGGCGCGAGCGCGGCGGCGCGAGCGCGCGGGCGTGTGCACGAATGTGACAGGGATCGCTTCGCGCAGCGCGGGCCGACCGGGCGCCGTGAAGAGGACGGTGACGTTCGCCGAGAGACCACCGCGACGGCTCGCCAGGGTCACGTAGGGCTTGGCGAGCTTGACCACCAGGGTCACTAGAGCAACGCCGCTGCGCCCGGGCCGGACGACGCTCGCGACCATGTGCTGAACCACCGCTCGCCGCGTCTCGGCGTGAGCAGCGTCGCGCTTTTGTGAAGCACCGGCTCGTTGTCCCTTGCGAGCGCGAGCCGCGACCTTCTGGCTTACGACGACCGCGGCACGGGCTACCGCGCGGAGCGTGCCTTCGCCGGGAATGCCGATGTCGAGCTCTACCGTCCCGTCGCGCCGAGAGCGCGCCGTCACGCCGATCCGCCATTGGGGCTGGATCTGAGTCCGCGGCGCGGGAGAGACGTACTGCGGGGTCGGCAGCACACCGAACACCTTGCGTTCGACGACGAACGCGTCGCTTCCGTCGAGCGGCCCCGCGGGTGGCGTGTTGCCGTCCCCGAACGCGAGGTTCGAGGCCGTCGAGGCGAACGCGAGCAGCCGACCATCGCCGGAGAACGACGGCGAGATCGCGCCGTCGCCCGGTTCTCCGTAAGGGTCTTCGCCGGTCGGACGCGCGCCGTGCGGATGTTCGCTGACGCCTCCTTCGAAGCCATCGCTCACCCGCGTCAGCGTGTGGTTGAGCAGATCGACATCGAACAGTTCGTTCAAGCCGGATTCGCCCGTGGCCGGGCTGATGTACGCGGGCGACCCGAGTGGAAACTGCGTGCGCCGCGTCGCGAACGCCACCTGCGTCCCATCCGCGGCGACTCCGAAATCGAAGATCGGCGCGATGCTCTCCGTACCGGCGGCTTCGCCGCCGGCGAGCTCCGTCAGCGGGGTCAGCGCCTGGGTGCGCGTCAGCCCCGGATGCATGTCGGCGGCGTACAGGTCGGCGGGCTCGCCCGTCGACCGTTCACCGAAGTTGTCACCGAGCGCGATCGGCAGACCCTTGGAGATGAACGCGACCGTGTAGCCGTCGGCGCTGAGTTGCGGCACGAAATCACCCATCTGCCCCGCCGTCGCGTTCCAGACCCCGGTCGAGCTGCCCGCTTCTGCGGTGAGGTCGAACGGCCCCTGGCACGGGTCGCCGGCAGCAGCGGGACTGGGTAGCGCCGTCTCGCCACTCGTAGCGCACGCTGGATTTGCGGGGTCCGACCCGCCGGTCACGCGCTCGGTGGACGTTTCCGAGCCCGGCGCGATCCGCCGCCACAGTGGCTCGGTGTACGCCGGCTTGCGTTTTTCCGCGGCGAGCATCTGCGCCTGCGCGCCTATGTTCTCGCCCATCCACGCGACGGTCGAACCGTCTGCGCTGATCGACGCTCCCGGCGGCGGCGATGCCCCGTAAGCGGCGTAGGCGGGCACTCGCGGTTCGAGCGTGCTCGATGCTCCGGGGTAGACGGCTCCATAGACCTGACTGCCTTCGACCGCCGAGACCGGCCCGCCCGTTTCGCGATCCACGCTGACGAGCTTCGTGCGTTCGTCGTGTAGGTAGCGAACGGCCACCTGGAGGGGCGGAGTGCTCGGTTCAGACGGCGTCTGCGGCTGTGCCAGATCGGACACGGCTGTCGTCACGAACACAACCTCGTCCCCGTCCGCGCTGATCGCCGAGCGAGCGGTCGCGACGGCGCCAAGGCGCGTGCCCGCATCGGCGTATGTGAGCGGTTCACTCGAGCCGTCGGCCGCCGAGGCGACGATGAACGCGCCTTCGTCCTGGGGGCCCTTGGACATGTCACGCACCTCGACGCTGTCGGCTTCCTGCGCGCCCGGCGTGCCCGGCGCCGGTTCGCCGCCGAGGCCGCGCGTGATCAGGCGCAGGCTTGCGCCTTCGTTCGTCGTGAAGCTGACGAAGCGCCCGTCCTCACTGACCGACGGCAGCTGCGCATCGCCACCAGCGACGGCCTGCACCGCGCCGGTTGCGAGGTCGCGCCGCCAGACACCGCTCACGCCGCCCACGGAGCCGTCGAAGACGACATAACGCCCGTCGCCGGAGATCGCCGGGTCGTGCGCGTATTCGGCCTGTTGCGGCTGCCCGAAGCCGATCGCGCCGGCCGATACCAGCGATATTGGCCCAAACACGTCCGCGCGCGCCGGCGCCGCACCGTGCACCGCGCCGAAGCCGCAGGCGATCGCCAGGGCGGCAAGCCAGGCGCGCCGCCCATCGTGGCGCGCGATGCGGCGGGGCGCGATGGCGATCATCGAACGCTCACCCACTGTCGCACGGTGCTCGCGTTGCCGGCCTTGTCGCGCACGTGTACCGTGACCCGATAGATGCCTGCGTGCGCATACCGGTGAGCGAATCGCGTGCGGCGTCGTGCCCGTGACCCGTCGCCGAAGCTGACGCTCACGTAGCGCTTTGCGACGCCGGAGTTGGGGTCGCGGACCCGGATGACGACGGCATGACCGCCGCGCGCGCCTGCGACGGTGACCTTGGGCGGCGTGCCGTCGACCTCGAGCGCCGTCGGCGGAGTCAGCGTCGACTGGCCATCGATGTCGCTTGCGAGCACCTGCACTCGGTGCGAGCCCGAGCTGAGAGCGCGCGTGTTGAGGGCCAGCGAAAGCGCTGACGTCGGCGCGTTCTGGGGCCGACCGTCCAGCAAGACACGGTACTCAAGCGGCCCGTTCGCACTAGACGCGGACAGCCACGCGACGATCGCACGCGATGGCCTCGCCCACCCTTTCGGCACGGTCACGACAAAGTGCTGAGGCGGCGCCGTCGCGCGCGCGGCGACTATCGCGGCGTTCCCCAGTTGCCCTTGGCGAAACGCGATCAGGCCGTCGCCAAGCCCCGAGCGACCGACGGCTAGTTCACCGACTTCGCCGCCCGCGCCGCCACTCACGAGCGCAGTCTGCACGGCGCCGCTGGGAAAATCCTCTCGCACGCCTACCGCCGGGTGACCCTGTCCTTCGACGCTCGGCCACGCTGAGACGCCGCCGCCTTCGGGGTTCATCACGCTCGCCGCGTAGGGTTCGGCGCCGGCGAACGGCGGCCCCAGCGAGAGGGCACCTGACAGCCCTTTGTCGTTGCCCTCGACCACGCGCGGCACGCCGTTGCTGTCGTACAGCAATCGCAGGCTCTGCTTTTCGTCGATGTCGACGCTGGGCGGCCCGACGACCGCCGAGGCGCCACCGGCGACTTCCGGGTCGGCGATCGTGGCCCCGATGAACTGCGAGCCGTCGGCGGATTCCCCATCTGGAAGCATGTTCAGGAAGACTCGCGGCCCTGGCAGCGGCGAGCCGGGACCGGCGGTCTGGCGATAGGCCACCTCTGCCTGCCCAAGGCGGGAGAAAGCGACGCTCGGAGCGTCCGCGTCATCGACGATCGGTGCACGATTGAAGCTCGTCGCCGAAGCCCCCATCACATAGTCGAGCGAGGTGCCGAAGATCCGCCGCGCCCAGATCCTTGCGACGCCTTCCACGTCGGGCTCCTGCCAGACGACGACTCCATTGCCGGTCGGACCGAGTGCAAGCTGCGGCGCATTGGCTTGCGTCGGTGGGCGCATCGATGCGCCCGGATTGCGATTGATCGCGCCGAGGCCAGACCAGCGCTGGCCGTCGAAGTGCGCGAGCTTGACCTGCTCGACCACATCGCCGCCGCGCAGCAGGGGGATGTTCGTGACCGAGTTCTCGACGACCCGATAGACGACATCCGCCTGCCCCGTCGAGGTGACGGCGAGGTCAGGGCTGGTTCCGGTGGCTTCTTCGATATTCGGATCCACGATCATCGCCGGACCGAAGCTGGAGGCACCGGGGCCGAGCGTCGAGCCCAGCAACTCGTACACGGGCTTGCCTTTCCTGGTGGCGAACGGGGTGGCCCAGACGACGATCAACTCGCCGTCTTCGGCAGCGCCGATCCGCGCCCAGCTTGCGGCGAACGGCTCTTTGTAGTCCACCTGCGCGGGCTGGGCGAACTGACCGCCGACGTACCGCGAGACGAACACGTGCGCCACCCCGCCGATCCGCTTGAGGTAGACGATCCCACCGGTGCCGTCCGTGGCGACCGACGCCCCGCCGAAGCCAACGATGTCCTCGCTCGGGCCGTCGATCGTGGCGGCGGGCAGAATCACCGCGCGCGCCAGACCGGGTTGCACGGCAGCCACCACGAGCAACAGGAGCAGCAGCAGGAGCGGCGCCTGGATCGATGAGGGCGGGTGATGACTGACTTGTGGCTCAGGGGCAGGTTGCAAGGCGGCTCCCGGGCGTCGGCGAAGCAGGGCAGTCACGAATTGGCGTTGTTCAGCGCACCCGTCGTCTTGTTGAACGCGCAGCGGAAGTTCTCAGGGCTCGATACGGGCTCAGAACCGGCGAAGCCGCCCCTGTCGCCGTTGTCGTAGACGGTCACGTACTGGAGCGATTCGGGCAGTGGATTGGCAGGCAGCGGCAGCGGGTTGGCTTGACCCTGACGCGGATTACCGGTCGCCCCTTCACTGACCCCCTCGGAGCCGGCCGCGGCGGAGCCCCCTTCGGTAGTCGTCAGCGTCGAGCTCATCTCGCGTTGATCTTTCAGACCCCGGCTCGGGTCGAGCGGGATCGTCGCGGTCAGTTGCGAGTCGTGGATCGTGGACTCGAGCTTCACCCGATCGGCGGCGCCCAGAAGCTGCGCCGCCGTCGGCAGCCAGCCGCCTTCGGCCACGCATGCCTTGCTCGCGTACAGGTAGTTGTTCTTACCGGCGTCCGCGTTCGATACCGGGTAAGGAGCGGTATCGAGACACCAGCTGCCGAGATCGACCGTCGCCGGCGGACATGTCCCGGCCAGCTGGGTCGCCGTCTTGCCCCCCACACGTGTCGCGTTCTTGACCGTCGGGATCGCCGCCGCCGGGAACTTGCGATTCCTTCCGAGCAGCAGGACGCCGCCAGCGTGCGGCTTCGTGCTCACCGGATGCCCGGCAAGCGCACTGGTGACGGCACGGCGAGCCGCGTCCGCCAAGCCGGTCGTCGAAAAGACGAGCGCGACGAGCGCGACGATCAGTGCCGGCGAGGGGGTCCTACGCGATCTGCGAGCACGCACCACCGGGCCGCGCCGGTTCACGTGACGTCCTTGTCGCGCGCCGTGAACCGCGGCGGCGCGGCCCGGCGCACGTTGTGCAACTCCTCGAGCGTCGTCTCGCGCACGGTCGAGAGCATCGCGTCGAGCGCCACGCCCGACAGCGTCTCCTGCTCCATCAGGGCCGCCGCGGTCTCCTCGACCGTGTTCCAGTTGCGGTCCAGGATGTTCGCCGCGCGCGCCTCGGCGTCGCCGACGAGCCGCTCGATCTCGTTGTCGATCAGGTTCAGCGTCTCGGGCCCGACCGAGCCGAGGTCCTGCAGCGAGGCACCGAGGAACACCTCGCCGCTCTTCTCGCCGATCGTCACCAGCCCGAGCGCCTCCGACATGCCGAACGAGGTGACCATGCTGCGGGCCAGCGAGGTGGCCGCGTGCAAGTCGTCGTTGACGCTCGTCGAGGAGTGCCCGAAGGCGATCCGCTCGCCGGCGAGTCCGGCGGTGATCACGATCAGCTGGCTCTGCAGGTCGGGCTTGCTCATGATCGTCTGGTCGCGGTCGGAGAGCATGTGCGCGGCCGTGCCGAGCTGGCGCCCGCGCGCGACGATCGAGAGCTTGCGCGTCGAGCTCGTGTGCCCGAGCGCCTCGGTGACGACCGCGTGCGAGGCCTCGTGGATCGAGATCAGCCAGCGCTCCTCCTCGGTCAGGATGTGCTTTTTGGCAGGTCCCGCGACGACGCGGTCGATCGCCTCCTCGAGCGTGTGCTGGTCGATCTGCGCGCTGCCGTCGCGCACGCTGAGCAGGGCGGCCTCGTTGATCACGTTGGCCAGCTCGGCGCCGCTGAAGCCAGGTGTCTGCTTGGCGACCTCCTCGAGCGAGGCGCCGGGCGCGAGCGGGCGCTTGCCGCCGTGCAGGCGCAGGATTTCGAGGCGTCCGTGCACGTCGGGGACGTCGACCACGATCTGGCGGTCAAAGCGCCCGGGGCGCAGCAGCGCAGGGTCGAGGATGTCCGGCCGGTTGGTGGCGCCCATCACGACGAGGCCGCCGTCGCCGGCGAACCCGTCCATCTCGACGAGGATCTGGTTGAGCGTCTGCTCGCGCTCGTCGTTGCCCTGCCCGATGCCGGCGCCGCGCTTGCGCCCGGCGGCGTCGAGCTCGTCGATGAAGATGATCGCCGGCGCCGCTTTGCGTGCCTTGCGGAACAGGTCGCGCACGCGGGCCGCGCCGACGCCGACGAGCGACTCGACGAAGTCAGAGCCCGAAATCGAGAAGAACGTCGCGTCGGCTTCGCCGGCGACCGACTTCGCAAGCAGCGTCTTGCCCGTGCCCGGAGGGCCGACGAGCAGCACACCCTTCGGCGCTGCCGCGCCGACGGCCAGGTACTTGCTCGGGTCGGCAAGGTAATCGCGGATCTCCTTCAGCTCGGCCAGCGCCTCGCCGGCGCCGGCGACGTCGTCGAAGGTGATCGCTTCCGAGCGGCCCTTGCCCTTCTTGCGACCCTTGCCGGTGAACTCGGAGAAGCCCGCGATACCGCCGGCCGCCCCTTCGCCGCCGATGCGCATGAACAGCGAGAACAGGCACACGAGCAGCAGGATCGGAATCAGGAACTGCACGATGATCGCCTTCGTCGGCTTGCCCGACTGCTGGTCGATCGCGACCGTCGCGCCGCCCGTGGAGAGTTCGTTCGCGAGCTGCTCGGTCTGCGCCCCCGAGGAGGGGTAGGCGGCCCACAGATGCTGCGGCGGTCCGATCGGCGTGACGACTTCGCGGGTGCCCCCGTTCTTGCCGCCCTTGGGCTTGGTCACGGTGCTCGTGCCGGTCGTGCTCAGAACCACGCGACTGTCGTGGTCGAGCAGCGTGGCGCTCGCGATCCCCTTTTCCTTGGCCAGTTTCTGCACGAGGCTGATCGGAACCTGCTTGCCGCTGCTCGCCGGCTTGATCTGGCCGAGCAGGGTGCCGAACGCGACGGCGAGCCCGATCGAGGCGAGCAGGAGGAACAGCGCCAGCGGATCGCGCAGGGCGATACGCCGGACCGTCTGCGCGAACTCGGCGAGCCGCACCAGGGCAGGGTTGCGCCGGTGCGCGAGTCCAGAGCGGACGGTCCCCGCCGCAGCCGGCGAGTGACCGTTCGAGGACGGTTGCAGTGGAGGCCCGGCGGTTCCGTCTGGAGCAGCGGACGGTCCGTCGGGTGCGTGGGCGTCGTGATCGTCTGTCATGTCTGGCAGGCAGTCAGAAGGCAGCTCGACACGGCCATCCGGGCAGGCACCGTCGTCGAACTGCGGCCAGCGTCACACGCGCCAGACGGAATTGCAATGTCGTTCACAAAAACGACACATGCCGACCGTCGAGCCACCCCGATGCATTAACAAAATCGACACATCCGCTTCACACTTCGCGTTCACAAAAACGAAACACCGGTCAAACCTACGCCCGACAGTCTTGCGCCCGGGAATGGTTCTCGCGCAGCCGCATCGATCACGCGAGCGAGTTGTTTCCGCCACTCAGTCGGGGGCCTGCAGCGACTCGACGACCAAGAGCACCATTCGAACCCGAGAACAAAGGAGTTACCTGCCTGTGCGCGCGCACCGCACCCTCATCCTCAGCTTGATACTCACACTGGCACTGGCGATCCCGGCGACCGCGCTGGCCAAGCAGCTGATCATCGGCGGCTCGACCTCCGTGCTCCCGTTGGCCCAGAAACTGGCCAGCGCCTACCACAAGGCCTATCCGAAGCTCCCCACACCAAAGGTCGGCGGTGGCCAGTCGGACATCGGCATCAGCGGCGCCGCAACGGGCCGCTTCGACATCGGCGACTCCTCGCGCAACCCGATTCCCGGCGTCGACCCCAAAGGCCTCGTCTTCACGAAGATCGCCCAGGACGGGATCTGCGTGATCACAAGCCCGCAGAACAAGCTCAGCAACCTCTCCCAGCAAACGGTGGTCGGCATCTTCACCGGCGCGATCCGTGACTGGAGCCAGGTGCCGGGCGCACAGGCCTCCGGGCCGATCGACCTGTTCGACCGCGACGGCGCCTCAGGTACACAGGACGCCTTCCAGCACATCTTCCTCGGTGAAACCCTGAAGATCTCCCCGAGCGCAACCGAAGAGACCTCCAACGGGCTCGAGCAGAACGCGGTCAAGAACGACCCGGGCGGAGCCGGTATCGGCTTCGTCTCATTTGCCTACACGGCGGGCGTCAACGCGGTCGGCTACCAGGGCGTGCCGTGCACGCTCCCGAACGCCAAGTCCGGCCAGTACGGCGGCGTGCGCAACTTCTGGATGGTGACCAAGGGCGCACCGAAGGGCGAAGCCAGGAAGTTCATCGCCTGGGTCACCAAGGCCGGCAACAAGACGGTCCGCGCGATCGTCAACTCCAGCTGGATCGCGATTCACTAGGCACGCAACGCGGGCGGCGTGATCACCGTGCGGCACAGCATCGGACACAGAGAAGACCAGCGCGCCGAGCGAACGCTCGGCGCGCTGGCTGTCACTGCGCTCGTGCTGATCGCCGCGATGGTCGTGACCGTCTTCGTCAAGGCCTGGCCGTCGTTCTCGGCCAACGGGCTGAGCTGGTTCGGATCCGGCGGCAACGTCGACGAACAACTGCGGGCGATGCAGGAATCGACGCCGCTGCACGGCCACCAGATCCTCTACTTCCGCGCGTGGCCGCTGATCTGGGGGACCGTGTTGACGACGGTGCTCGCCGTCGTGCTCGCGCTCGTCGTCTCGACCTTCGCGGCGGTCTTCCTCACCGAGTTCGCCCCGGCTCCCGTGCGGCGAACGCTCGAGCCGGTGATCCGCCTGCTCGCCGGAGTCCCGTCGGTCGTCTACGGGCTGATCGGGATCCTCGCGCTGGCGCCGTTCATCAACCAGCACCTGATCAGCACCGCGCGCAAGCAGTCCGTCTCCTACGTCGTTCAGCTCAACGGCGCCGATCTGACGACCGCCACGGTGATCCTCGCCGTGATGATCACGCCGATCATGGTCGCGCTGATCGCGGGCGCGCTCGCCTCGGTTCCCGCGCCCTGGCGTGAAGGCTCGGCCGCGCTCGGCGTGAACCGCTGGCGCACCGTCATGCGCGTGTCGCTGCGCACCGCGCGACCGGCGATCGTCGCGGCGACGGTCCTCGCCACGGCGCGCGCGCTCGGCGAGGCGATCATGCTCTCGATGGTCGCCGGCAGTCGCGGCTTCGCGGCCAACCCGCTCGACGGGCTGACATTCCTGTTCGAGCCCGTCAGGCCGCTGGCGGCGACGATCGTGCAGGACTCCGAGGGGCTGACGATCGCCCCGCTCGCGCACACGCTCTACGCGATGGCCGCCGTGCTGCTCGTCTCGGCCGCGCTGCTGTCGTTTGCCGGATGGGCAGCGAAGCAGCCGCTCAAGCGCTACGGGATTCGCGCGTGATGGAGGCCGGCGCGCACACGCCCAAGCCTTCCGACCTCGCCGTGGTGCGACCGCAGCGCCAGGGCACCTCGGCGTGGCCGCTGCTCGACCGCGCCGGCTACTGGGCGTGCTGGGCGACCGGAATCGCGCTGTGCCTGATCGTGCTGTGGATCGTGCTGTTCATGCTCGTCAAGGGGATCGCCTACCTGCGCCCGTCGCTGTTCTTCGAACACCCGGCCGCCTCGCTGCAGCAGAGCCAGTCGGGCGGCTTTCTCGACCCGATCGTCGGCACGCTGATCGTCACCGCGCTCGGCACGTTGATCGCGGCGCCCGCCGGGGTCGCGCTCGCCGTGTGGATGTCCGAGTACAGCCGGCCGGCGCCGCTCGCACGAGCCGTCGAATCGGCGATCGACGTGATCGCCGGCGTGCCGAGTGTCGTGCTCGCGATCTTCGGGCTGCTCGTCTTCTCCGAGGGCTTCCTCGGCTTCCTCTCGCAACATGCCGCCAGCGGCGGCGTCTATGGCCGCTCGTTCTTCGCCGCCGGCATCGTCATGGCGATCCTCGCGCTGCCGCTGATCGTCGGCTCCACCCGTGAGGCGCTGAGCCAGTTGCCCGACCGTGTGCGCGAGGCCTCCTATGCCCTGGGCAAGTCCCGCTGGAGCACGATCCGCGCTGTGCTGCTGCCGTCGATCCGCCCGGACATCGCAAGCGGCGTGGCGCTCGGCATGGGACGCATCATCGGCGACACCGCGATCATCACGATCCTGCTCGGCGCGACGCTCACGACCGAGGGCGTCGGCAGCGTGCCGCTGATCGGCACGCTGCGCGGCACCGGCTCGACGCTGACGAGCTACGTCTACTACAACTCGCCGGCCGGCGAGGGGAACTCACCGCAGAAGGCCTACGCCGCCGCGTTCGTGCTGCTGATGCTCGTGCTCGCGCTGAACGCGCTCGTCACGCGGCTCACCGTCGGACGCGGCTCCGAGCGGACGGGACTGCTGCGCATGCTCGGGTTCTGGAGGCCGTCGTGGATCCGTTGATGCCGCCGCCCGTCCGGCGGATCGCCGTCGACCGCGAGCCGAGCGTGGTCGCGCCGCAACCGCTTGCGAACGGCTCGGCGACGGCTGCCGGGCCGGCCACCGCTGCGCGCCGGCGCTCCGAGCGCAGACGCCCGACCGACGTGCGCGAGCGGATGCTCGCCGAGTCGGTCTGGCTCGCCTACGGCGAGAACTGGGTCGTGCGCGACGTCACGCTGCCGGTGCGCCAAGGCGAGGTGCTCGCGCTGATCGGCGCATCCGGCTCGGGCAAGACGACGCTGCTGCGCTCGCTGAACCGGCTCACCGAGATCACCGCGGGGGGCGCCCGGGCGGGGCGGATCACGCTCGACGGGCAGGAGATCCACGAGCTCGAGGTCAACGACCTGCGCCGGCGCGTGTCGATGGTCTTCCAGCAGCCGAATCCCTTCCCGATGAGCATCTACGACAACGTCGCCTACGCGCTGGCCGAGCAGCGCCCGCCGCGCGGACGCAGGCGGCGCAGGACCCCCGAGCTCGAGCGCGCCGCCGAGGATGCGCTGCGCCGCGCAGGGCTCTACGACGAGGTGGCCGGAGATCTCGACCGCTCGGCGCTGCGACTCTCCGGCGGCCAGCAGCAGCGACTGTGCATCGCCCGCGCGCTCGCGGCCGAGCCGGAGGTGCTGCTGCTCGACGAGCCATGCTCTGCGCTCGATCCGATCTCGACGGCGATCATCGAGGAGCTGATCGTCGGCCTGCGCGAGAGCGTGGCGATCGTGATCGTCACGCACAACCTGCAGCAGGCCTTCCGCGTCGCCGATCACGTCGCCTTCATGCACCTCGGGGAGCTGGTCGAGTACGGGCCGAGCGAGCAGGTCTTCGACCATCCGACCCGGCAACGCACGCGCGACTACATCAGCGGCGCGTTCGGATGAGCGCCGGCGCTGCAAGCCCTCGCCGGTGAACCGCCGCCGACCGATCGCGGTTGCGCTCGCGCTCGGTGCCCTGGTGCTGAGCGGATGCGAGACGACGGCCGAAAAGAGCGCCAAGCTGGAACGTCAGGCAAAGCGCGTGACGCTCCAGCAGGAGAAAGGGCTCACGATCAGCCGCGAGAGCACTTCGATCGAGGTCACCGAAGCGACCGTCCTGCGCAGCCCCGAACGCGCCGCCGCGGCCGTGACGCTGAAGAACAACTCGGCGCGCGCGCAGCGCGAAGTCCCGATCGCGATCGCCGTCAAGGACGCCCGTGGCAAGACGCTGTTCCAGAACAACGAACCCGGGCTCGAACGGGCGCTGGTCTCGATCCCGTCGATCCCCGCGCACCAGACGGTCGTGTGGGTCGATGACCAGCTTCCGCCAAGCGGTCAGCCGGCGAGCGTCACCGCCCGCGTCGGTCAGGCGCCGGCCGCAGCCGGGCAGCTGCCCGAACTCACGGTCAGCGGCGCGAGGCTGAGCGAAGACCCCGCCAGCGGCACGATCGCGGAGGGCACCGTGGCGAACCACGCCAAGGTCGCGCAAAGCGGTCTCGTGCTGTTTGCGGTCGCACGCCGCGCCGGCAAGATCGTCGCAGCCGGCAGGGCGGTCGTACCCGAACTGGCGCCTGGCGCGTCCGCCCCGTTCCAGGCCACGCTCGTCGGCGACGCGCACGGGGCGAGCCTGCAGGTCTCCGCGCCGCCCGCAAGCTTCGGATAGGGCTCGCTCAACCCCTCCGCCGGCGCTGCTTGAGCGTGATCCCCTCGAGCACGTGCGCGACGGTCTCGCATGCGTCGACGGCGGCCTCGAGCGACTCGAAGATGTCCTTCCAGCGGATCACGACCATCGGGTCGATGCCGCCGGCGAACAGCGAGGCGACGCCATCTCGCTGCAGCCTGTCGCCCTCGTTCTCGAGGCGATGGATCTCGACCAGATGCGGCCCGAGCTCCGAGCCGTTGCGCAGGCAGCGCAGCGCCTGTGCGATCTGCTCGCCGGCGCCGACGAGCACGTCGGTGAACTCGACGGCCTGCTCCATCGGCGCCTCCACACCGTAGAGGCCGAGCTGCGCGGCGACGTTCTCGGAGTGATCGACGATGTCGTCGAGCGCCGTAGCCAGCGCATAGCCGTCGCCGGCGGCGAACGGCGCTCGCACGCGCCCGCCGGCGAGCCGGTGGATGATGTCGTGCGTGATGCGGTCGCCTTCCTGCTCGCAGACCTTCAAATCCTGCGCGAGCGTGGCGTGCTCGGGATAGTCCACGAGCAGGTCGTGCAGCAGCAGGCCCGAGCGCTGCACGTTGCGCCCGGCCTCCTCGACCAGGGACATCAACGCGGGATCGGCGGCTCGGCTGAACAGGGCCATCGCGCGAGGATATTGAGCCGCGGCCGCGGACACGGCGCTTTCACGATTTTTTCACGCCGCGATTACGAGTTTGCAACTTGCGCCGGTACACGCGCGTGCGAGCCTTGCGATCGTGGCGAGTCTTCCGGAGGGCGATGACACGCTGTACGCAGGCGAGCTTGAGATCAGGCTCGCCGACGGTCTGGTGCTCGCCAGCGGTCGCGTCGTGCGCCTGTCGGTGCGCGAGTTCGAGCTGCTCGTCGCGATGGCGCAGCCGGACCGGCGCGATCGCTACTCGAGACGAGCTGTACGCAACTGTCTGGGGCGGCGAACTGCGCCACGGCGACCGCTCGGTCGACGTGTACGTGAGCAAGCTGCGCGGCAAGCTCGAAGCGGCGATGCCCGACCGGCGCTTCATCCACACCCACCCGGGCTTTGGCTACCGCTTCCAGCCGCAGCCGTCCGTGCGCGAGTCCGTGCAACCGGCGATCGTGCACCCGGTCGACCCGCAGGTCGACAGCGAGCACCTTTCACGAAATGTTCACACCGCGGCAACAGGCAGTTAAGACACTGCGGACAGTAGAACCGGCGAGGCCTGCAATCCGCCTCGCCATAGAAAAATCCACGTAATCCATCCAGAGGAGACGTAGTGATCAAGCACAAGATTGGCGCGCTCGCGAGCGTGGCACTGCTCACGCTCGGACTGGCCGCCTGCGGCAGCAGCTCGAGCTCGTCGAGCAGCTCGTCCAGCTCGAGCACATCGAGCAGTGCCTCCGGGACGATCTCGGGTGCAGGATCGACGTTCGCTGCGCCCGTCTACGAACAGTGGGCCTCGGCGCAGTCGGGCCTGACCGTCAACTACCAGGCCGTCGGCTCCGGCGCGGGAATCACCTCGCTCGAGTCGAAGACCGTCGACTTCGGCGCGAGCGACCCGCCGCTGAAGCCGGAAGACGAAGAAGCGATCGCCAAGAACGGCAGCCCCGCCGTGCAGATCCCGATGTTCCTCGGCGCGATCACGGTCTCCTACAACCTGCCCGGCGTGAAGGCCGGCATGAAGCTGGACGCCAAGACGATCTCCGACATCTACCTGGGCAAGGTCAAGACCTGGGACGACGCCGAGATCAAGGCGCTGAACCCCGGCCTCTCGCTGCCGAGCACGGCGATCACCGTCGATCCACCGCTCGGACTCCTCGGGCACGACTGCCGGCTTCACCGGCTTCCTCGCCGCGGCCGACGCTGAATTCAAGAGCAAGGTCGGCGAAGGCAAGGACGTGCAGTGGCCGACGGGCACAGGCGCCAAGGGCAACGCCGGCGTCGCCGGCGCCGTGCAGCAGACGGCCGGCGCGGTCGGCTACGTCGAGCAGGCCTACGCGCTGCAGCACAAATTCACCTACGCGGCGGTCAAGAACGAGGCGGGCAAGTTCGTCGCGCCGACGCTCGCATCGACGACGGCGGCGGCTGAAGGTCTGACAGGTGCCGGCGAACCTCGGCATCAAGATCTCCAACCCGACGGCGCCCGGCGCCTACCCGATCACCTCGCAGACGTTCATCGTCGTCAACAAGGACCTCTGCAAGGCGGGCATCCCCGGCGGCGAAAGCGCCGCCAAGGGCGTCGTCAAGTTCATCACCTACGGCCTGGGCGAAGGGCAGGGCATCCTGTCCGAAGCGGATTACGCGGCCCTGCCGTCGGCGATCCTGGCGAAGTCCAAGGAAGCCGCCAAGGGCCTGCAGTGCAACGGCTCGGCGATCGAAGGCTGAGCAGGACGCAATGACGGCCTCGAATCGGATAGACAAGGGGCCATGAGCAGCGCAGTCATGCCAAGCGGCGACCGCTCGATTCTCGCGCGGTCGCCGCTTGCGCGTCTGCCCGACCGCGTGCTCAAGTACGGGCTGACCGTGCTCGCCGGGCTGATCCTGGCGCTGATCGTCTACTTCTTCGTGCGCCTCGTCGGGGAGTCGAAACCGGCCTTCGTGCACAGCGGCGTGCTCGGTTTCACCTTCGACAACGACTGGGACGTGAGCGGCGAAAAGTTCGGCGCGCTGCCGCTCGTGCTCGGCACGCTGATCACCTCCGGCCTGGCGCTGCTGATCGGCGTGCCCGTGGCTGTCGCGACGGCGCTCTACGCCAACGAGCTGTGCCCGCTGCGCCTGCGCGGCGCGCTGACGATCCTCGTCGAGCTGCTCGCCGCCGTGCCGTCAGTCGTGTACGGGCTGTGGGGCATCTTCTTCCTCGCGCCCAAGCTGCAGCCGATCGAGCAATGGGTCGCCGACCGGCTCTCGTTCATCCCCTTCATCGGCGGCGGCGCGGTGACGATCCCCAACTACTTCGTCGCCGGGCTGATCCTCGCGATCATGATCCTGCCGATCGTCAGCGCGATCAGCCGCGAGGTGATGGCGACCGTCCCGGCCGACCACAAGGAAGCCGCACTCGGGCTCGGCGCGACGCGCTGGGAGATGATCCGCACCGCGGTGCTGCCGTACTGCCGCTCGGGGATCGTCGGCGGCGCGATGCTCGGGCTCGGCCGCGCGATCGGCGAGACGATCGCGGTGACGATCGTGATCGGCGACGCTCCCCAGCTCGGCAAACACCTCTTCGGCCAGGGCTACAGCCTGGCGGCCGTGATCGCCAACGAGTTCGGCGAGGCCCAGGGGCTGCACCGCTCGGCGCTGTTCGCGGCGGGGCTCGTGCTGTTCGTGCTGACGCTGCTCGTCAACGTGATCGCGCGGCTGCTCGTCAACCACGCTGCGCGCAAAGGAAAAACGTCATCGCCGACACAGGGGCTCGCGGCGGGTTCGCAACCGATCGCCGGCGCGGTGGCGGGCGCATGAGCACGCCGAGCAGTCAAGGCGAACTGCTCGCGCGCTTCGCCGTCAGCCCGGCGCGGCGGCGGCGCGACCGCACGGCGCGAGGCCTGATCACGGCCGGCACCGTGATCGCGCTGATCCCGCTCGTGCTCGTCGTCTACTACCTGTTGAGCAAGGGCCTCGGCTCGTGGAGCTGGAGCTTCTTCAGCACCGACCCGACGGGCAACACGTTCTTCAAGACGTCGAGCATCGGCGGCATCGAGAGCGCGATCCTCGGCACGATCGAGATCGTCGCGCTGGCCTCCGCGATCGCGATCCCGATCGGCATCGGCGTGGCCGTGTGGCTCGTCGAGTACGGCCGCCAGAGTTGGTTCGCGAACCTCGTGCGCTTCTTCGTCGACGTGCTCACGGGCGTCCCGTCGATCGTCTTCGGCCTGTTCATTTACATCGTGCTGGTCGTCGGCACGGGCAGCTCCTACGCCGGCTACAAGGGCTCGCTCGCGCTCTCGCTCTTGATGCTGCCCGTCGTGATCCGCTCGGCCGAGGTGATCCTGCTGCTGATTCCCGGCGCGCTGCGCGAGTCGGCGCTCGCGCTGGGTGCGCCGCGCTGGAGGGTGATCTTCAGCATCGTGCTGCCGACCGCGCTGCCGGGGATGGTCACGGGCGTGCTGCTCGCGATCGCGCGCGCCGCCGGCGAGACGGCCCCGCTGCTGTTCACAGCCGCCGCGACGAACAAGACGAACTTCAACCTGGGGCAGTTCATGAACTCGCTGCCCGTGCAGATCTACAAGGACGTCACGTCGCCGACCACGGCCGTGGTGAACCGTGCGTGGGGCGCCGCGCTGACGCTCGTCGCGATGATCCTCGCACTGAACCTGATCGCCCGCCTCGTCTCACGAAGGAGTCGACTCGCATGACAGCCGACGGAATGCCTGCCCAGACAGCTAACGTGCAGGACGCAAACGTGGAGCCCGAGAGCCACACCGAGCGCGAGCGCGAGCGGATCGTCCACCAGACACCGGAGGAGTCTGTGCAGCCGACGGCTGACCAAGGCACCGTGCAGGCCCCTGCACGCAAGGCCGTGGAGCCCAAGCAGGGCCTCAGCGTCAAGCTCGAAGGCCTGCGCGCCTTCTACGGCGAGGCCGAGCAGGTCAAAGGCATCGACCTCGAGTTCAACGCCAACGAGGTGACCGCGATCATCGGCCCCTCCGGTTGCGGCAAGTCGACGATGGTGCGCTGCATCAACCGCATGCACGAGGAGATCCCCGGCGCGCACGCCGAGGGGCGCGTGATGCTCGACGCGATGAACGTGTACGACCCGGCCGTCGACGTGGTCGCCGTGCGGCGCGCGATCGGCATGGTCTTCCAGAAGCCCAACCCGTTCCCGACGATGTCGGTGTTCGACAACGTCGCCGCCGGACTGCGCCTCAGCGCGGGGCGCGGGGCGAACAGCAAGGCCGAGCTGCGCGCAAAGGTCGAGGCGGCGCTGCGCGGCGCCGGGCTGTGGGACGAGGTGGCCGACCGGCTCGACGAGCCCGGCGCGGGGCTCTCGGGTGGCCAGCAGCAGCGCCTGTGCATCGCCCGCTCGCTGGCGGTCGAACCCGAGGTGATCCTGATGGACGAGCCCTGCTCGGCGCTCGATCCGATCGCGACGCTGAAAATCGAGGAGCTGATCGACGAGCTCAAGCAGCGCGTGACGATCGTGATCGTCACGCACAACATGCAGCAGGCGGCGCGCGTGGCCGATCGAACGGCGTTCATGCTCAGCGGCGAGCTCGTCGAGGTCGGACCGACACAGCAGATCTTCACCAACCCCCACGACTCCCGCACCGAGGAATATGTCACCGGCAAGTTCGGCTAGCGGCGGCGGGCGCTCGCGCGCCGCGGCGGAGGCGACCGGCGCGGCCGGGACCTCCCGCGCGCTGGGGGAGGAGGAGGTCAGCGGACCGGCACAGGGCCGCGCGCACTTCCAGGAGCAGTTGCACGCGCTCGAAACGAACGCGCTCGGTGGCCTGGACCTGATCGTCGAGCAGCTCGACCGCGTGCTCGAGGCGCTGGGCCACCAGGACGTCGAGCTGGCGCAGATGGTGATCGCCGACGACGACCGCGTCGACGGACGCTACCTGGAGGTGCACCAGGGGATCCTCTCGCTGCTTGCGCTGCAGGCCCCCGTGGCGGGCGATCTGCGCCTGGTGGCGGCGCTGCTGCACATGATCAAGCACATCGAGCGCATGGGCGACCAGTGCGTGAACATCGCCAAGCTGATCCCGCTGTCGGGCTATGAGCCCCCGGTACGCCCTGAGATGCTCGAAACGCTCGCCAAGATGGGCGCCTACGCGCGCTCGGAGGTCGTCCAGTCCAAGGCCGCCTTCGCCGGGCGCGACGTCGAACTCGCCGAGGACCTCGTGCGCCAGGATCGCGAGATCAACCGCCTCAATCGCGAGGTCTTCCGCACTGCGATCGACGTCGGCGACGACCCGGACACGCGCGAGTGGGCGATGCACATGATCCTCGTCGCCCGCGCGCTCGAGCGGATCGGCGACAACGCCGTCGACATCGGCGAGCAGGTCGCGTTCGTCGTGACGGGGCTGTTCCGCGAGTTCTCGGACTCCTCGCACCCGGGCGGGCGGCCCGATTCGGCGCCCGACTCGACGCCGGAAGAGCTCTGAGGCAGGATCGCGCTCAGCGCTGGTCCGAGCTCGGTGGTCGAACTGCTTGACCCGAGCCCGCGACGTTCACGCCGAGGTCCCCGTAGCTCGCCTCGTGGGCATCGACGAAGGTGCCCGGCAGCCGGGCCGAGTAGATCGAGCGCGCGCGCAGCAGCCGCGAGATGACCGTCGCCTCGACCACCGCGAGCAGCATCGGAGCCATCAGCCCGTCGACCTTGTGGGTCAGCTCCAGCAGCAGCACGACCGCCGCCAGGGGGGCCTGCATGCTCGCCGCAAGCACGGCGGCGCCACCGATCACCGCGTAGCTTCCGAGTGGTACACCGGGCCAGAGCTGCAACCACGCCTCGCCCAGCACGCCGCCGAGCACGACGCCGAAGGTCAGCGTTGGAGTGAACAGACCACCGGGTGCGCCGCTGCCGAGACAAGCCGCGGTCGCCAGCGGCTTGAGCACGATCAAGACCGCCATCACGCCGACGGCGAGCCGGCCCACCAGCGCGACCTGCACGACGCCCTTGCCGTTGCCGAGAACCTGCGGGTATGCGATCGCGAGCGCCCCAAGCGCGGTGAACACGACGATCGGCGCCGCGACCTTGCGCCAGCCGCTCGGTCGCAGCGCATGGGCGCTCGAGATCAGGCGGATGTAGATCACCGACGCCAGCCCCGCAAGCGGGCCGACGAGCAGCGCCCAGACGATCTGCGAGGCGTGCGCGTCGTAGGTCGGGACGATGTACGTCGGTCGCGACGGAAGCGCGATCCACGCGACCGCCGTCGCGATCAGGCTTGTCGCCAGCGCTGGGAGCACGAGCGGGAGGCTGAGCGTGCCGAGCAGCACCTCGAGCGCGAACAGGGCACCGCCCAGCGGGACGTTGTAGACCGCTGCCATCCCCGCTCCCGCCCCCGAGGCGACCAGCAGCCGGCGCTGCCAGACCGGTAGCCGCGCCCAGTCGCTCAGCGCACTCGCGACCGCCGCGCCGACCTGCTGCGGCGCGGCCTCGCGGCCGAGCGAGGCGCCGAGCCCAACGATCACGATCGACTCCACCGCGCGCGCGAAGCCGCCCAGCAGCGGGACGCGACCGGCGCGCAGCCAGAGCGCCTCTGAGACCTCCCCTCCCCCTTTCAGGCGAGCAATCCCGACCGCGCCGACACCCGCGATCACGCCGCCGCAGCTCAGCACGAGCACCCGTCGCAGGTTCGAGCTGCGTTCGGCCCCTTCGAGGAAATGACCCGTGTCGTAAGCCCACGCCACGTGCTGCACGGCGCGCAGAAGCTCGATCAGCGCCGCACCGCCAAGACCGGCCGATACACCGATCGACGCAACAAGCATCCAGAAGCGGGGGCTGTAGCTCGCGACGATCCCCCGGCCGGGGACGTTTGGTTGAGCAGACACCGACGCCATCTCCGCGCAGTGTGACGACGGAGCAAGCGGCGCGGCGCCAGGACTCAGAGCAGTCAGGCGGGCTTGTGTGCGCGCACGATCGCCGACGCGGCCTGATCGTGAACACGGTGCGTCTGGTCGATCTCGATCTCCGTCAGGCCGGCGGCGGCCAGCGCCGCGCGGAACTCGCGCTCGGTCAGCGCCCCGGCGATGCAGCCGGTGTAGGCCTGCATGTCGGCGCGCGTCGAGTCGTCCATGCCCTCGTCGGCGATCACGTCGGAGACCGCGAAGCGCCCGCCCGGGCGAAGCACGCGGGCGACCTCGCGCAGCACCCTGGCCTTGTCGTGGGAGAGGTTGATCACGCAGTTGGAGATCACCACGTCGACGCTCGCGTCCGCCAGCGGGATCTGCTCGATGTAGCCCTTGTGGAACTCGACGTTCTCGACGCCCGCCTTGCGCGCGTTCTCCCGTGCGAGCGCGAGCATCTCATCGGTCATGTCAAGGCCGTGCGCTTTGCCGGTCGGGCCGACGCGCTTGGCCGAGAGCAGCACGTCGATGCCACCCCCTGAGCCGAGGTCGAGCACGGTCTCGCCCTCGTGCAGTTCGGCGACCGCCGTCGGGTTGCCGCAGCCGAGCGATGCAAGCGCGGCGGTATCCGGAAGCTCCTCGCGGTCACCCAGGGCATACAGCGCCGCGCCGAACACCTCGCTGCCGCCGTCGAAGGTCTCCGACGGCGCGCAGCAGCCCGGACCGGGGTCGGCGCTCCTCACCTGCGCCGCCGCGGCGGCGTAGCGCTCACGGACCCGCTCGCGAATCTCGCCGGCCGGCGTCCCGCTCGCCTTCCCCGCGTCGCAGCCACAGCCCTCGCCGTGGCCGTCGCCGCAGCAGTCGGCCTTGGCGCTCGGCTCACAGCACGTGGCCTGCGCCTCGGGAGCGCAGCATGGGGAGTCGCTCGCCTCGGCAGCGGTCTTCTCGGTGGTGCTCAGCTCAGCCATGTGGACAGCTCCTCCAGCGCGTCGGGGATCACGTAGTAATAGGCCCACAGGCCCTTGCGCTCGGAGTCGACGATGCCGGCGTCGCGCAGCTTCTTCAGGTGATGGGAGAGCGTGGGCTGGGAGATGTCGAACAGCGGCACCAGCTCGCACACGCAGACCTTGCCGGCGTGCTTGCGCAGCACGTCGATGAGCTGCAGGCGGATCGGGTCGCCAAGCGCCTTCGCCACCTCCGCCATGCGCAGCGCCCGATCGGGCTGCACGTCGGGGTAGACGAGTGGCTCGCAGCAGACCTCCCCGGCTGCTCGCTTCTGCTTCGGGGCCAGCTCCATCTGGATCGTCATCTATATATACATATCAATAACAATTACATTCGTCAATGTAATACGATACAGCGATGGCCATCGAAGACATGACTTCAACCCCGCAGCCTGCTGTTCGCTACGTGCTCTTTGTCTGCAACCACAACGCCGGGCGCTCGCAGATGGCCCAGGCACTGTTCGAACGCGATGCTCCAGCCGACCTGAAGGCCGAGTCGGCCGGCACAGCGCCCTCGCGCGAGGTCTGCCCGCCGGTCGTCGAGGCGATGCGCGAGATCGGGATAGACCTGACGCAGCGCAAGCCCAAACGGCTGACGCTTGAGATGCAGCTTCACGCCGATTGGGCGATCACGATGGGCTGCGGCGATGCGTGTCCGTACGTCGCGACGACCGTCGAACCGTGGGACATCCCCGACCCGGCTGGACGGCCCCTGACGGAGGTACGGGCGATCCGCGACGGCATCGAGGCGCACATCCACGAGCTCCTCTCAGATCGGCTGGAGGAGATACGCACCGACCGCACGGCGCACGAGATGCGCCTGACGCGCCTCTTGCCGATGCTTGCCTCAGAGTTCGCGGGCAGCAAGCCCGATGCGGAAATCCGCGCGTGCGCCGACGCCGTCCTGTGCACGTTCGAGGGCGCGCGCGTGCGATCGCACATCATGACCCTCGCCCACCGCCAGACGCGGGAATGCCTGCGCCAGGAGACATGCGAGCTTCTAGCCGGCTGAGCCAAGCGCGCGATCGTCGAGGATCACGGTGAGCACCCGCATCGCAATCAACGGCTTCGGACGGATGGGGCGACTGGCGCTGCGTGCCGCCTGGGACCGGCCGGAGCTGGAGTTCGCACACATCAACGAGCTCCACGGCGACGCCGAGACCTCAGCCCACCTGCTGACCTTCGATTCGGTGCATGGCCGCTGGTCGCAGGACGTGCGGGGCGAGGGATCGCTGCTCCACGTCCAGGGCAGCGCGATCGGCTACAGCCAGGCGGCCGATCCCGGCGAGGTGCCGTGGGGCGAGCTCGGCGTCGAGGTCGTGCTGGAGTGCTCTGGCAGGTTCCGCACGGTGGAGACGCTCGAGGACTACTTCCGTCAGGGCGCGCGCAAGGTGATCGTCGCGGCGCCCGTCAAGGGCGAGGCGCTGAACGTCGTCGTCGGCATCAACGACGACCTCTATGACCCGGCGCGGCATCGCCTGCTGACGGCTGCCTCCTGCACGACCAACTGCCTTGCGCCCGTGGTCAAGGTGATCCACGAGGCGATCGGCATCGAGCACGGGCAGATCACGACGCTGCATGACATGACCAACACGCAGACCGTCGTCGACGCGCCGCACAAGGACCGGCGCCGCGCGCGCGCCGCAAGCGTCTCGCTGATCCCGACGAGCACCGGCTCGGCCACGGCGATCGGCTTGATCTTCCCCGAGCTCGAGGGCAAGCTCAACGGCCTCGCCGTGCGCGTGCCGCTGCTGAACGCCTCATTGACCGACTGCGTCTTCGAGGTCGCCCGCGAGACGACCGTCGAGGAGGTCAACGGCTTGCTCGCGCAGGCCGCAGCCGGCGGTCCGCTCGCGGGCATCCTCGGCTACGAGGAGCGCCCGCTCGTGTCGGTCGACTTCAAGGACGACCCGCGCTCGGCGATCGTCGACGCGCCCTCGACGCTCGTCACCGACGGCACTCAGGTGAAGATCCTCGCCTGGTACGACAACGAGTGGGGCTACGCCAACCGGCTCGTCGAGCTTGCCGAGATCGTCGCGAAGAGCCTGTCCGGCGCGCCCTCCACGCCCGCCGCGGGGGTCGATGGCTAGCGCGCCGACAGCCGCCGGGCAGCCGCGAGGCGATCTGCGCAACTACGCGCTCGTCACGGGCGCCTACTGGACCGACACGCTCGTCGACGGCGCGACGCGCACGCTCGTCCTGTTCTACTTCGACCGCCTCGGCTACAGCCCGCTGCAGGTCGCCTCGCTGTTCATCCTCTACGAGGTCGCCGGCGTGCTGACGAACCTCCTCGGCGGCTTCCTCGCGGCGCGCTGGGGGTTGAAGGTGACCCTGTTCATGGGCCTTGGCGTGCAGATCCTGGCACTGCTGATGCTCGGCCTCGCGCCGGCGTCGCTGCTCGTCGTCCCCTACGTGATGGCCTCGCAGGCGCTCTCGGGCATCGCCAAGGACCTCACCAAGATGAGCTCCAAGAGCGCCGTCAAGCTGGTTGTCGCCGAGGGCGATCAATCCGCGCTGTATCGCTGGGTCGCGATCCTGACCGGCTCGAAGAACGCCCTGAAGGGCGTCGGCTTCTTCATCGGCGGGCTGCTGCTGACGCTCACCGGCTTCCGTGCCGCGACGCTGATCATGGCCGGCGCGACGCTGATCGCGCTGGTGCTGACCTCGCGGCTGATGCACGGGCACCTCGGCACTCCCGACAAGGGCGCCAAGTTCCGGCAGATGTTCTCGAACAACCGCGCCGTCAACGTGCTCGCCGCGGCACGCATCTTCCTGTTCGCCTCCCGCGACGTGTGGTTCGTCGTGGGTCTGCCTTTCTTCCTCTACTCCGCGCTCGGTTGGTCCTTCTGGCAGGTCGGCACGCTGCTGGCCGTGTGGGTGATCGGCTACGGCGCGGTACAGGCCGCGGCGCCCCGCCTGGTGCGCCGCCGAGCGCAGGGCGCCGGCCGCGAGCCCGACGGGCGCAACGCCACATGGCTGGCGCTCGCGCTCGCGGTATGGCCGGCGGCGATCGCCGTGGCGCTTTCCGCGCACGTCGACGGCACGGTGGCGATCATCGTCGGGCTCGTCCCCTTCGGCGTCGTCTTCGCACTGAACTCGGCCGTCCACTCCTACCTGATCCTCGCCTACTCCGACAGCGACAGGGTGACGATGAACGTCGGCTTCTACTACATGGCGAACGCGTTCGGGCGCCTGGCGGGAACCGTGCTGTCGGGCGTGATGTACGAACTCGACGGGCTCAGCGCCTGCCTGTGGACGTCGAGCGCCTTCGTGCTGGCCGCCGGGGCGCTTTCGCTACTGCTGCCGTCTGAGATGACGCCGCGCGCCCAGCGGACTGGGGCATCTCAGCCGGCTTAGACGCCGGCGGTCCTCCCGCAAACAGCGACGCGCTTGTGAACATCCTGTGACATTTCTCCCACGAGAGGTTCGCGATCGGAACTCTCGCTTACACTTCGCCGCAATGACGGAGAGCATCACCGCCAGGGATGAGGCGGCGCCGTCGGGCCCGGGGGGCGCCTCCTCTGCGTTGCGCATCGCCGTTCTCGATCGCGACAGCGGCTTCATCCAGGTGCTCAGCAAGCGCTTGGACCGTCTCGGCTGGGAGCACCGCGTGCTCGCCAGCCCCGTGCCGGCGGATGCCGTCGTCGCGATGCGCCTCAGCGCGCTCGTGGTCGACCTCGCCGTGCTCGGCCCGCAGGCGTGGGAGTGGCTCGAGCGACTGTGCGGCGCACTGCCGGACCTCGGCATCGTCGTCTGCACGGGCCCCTCGACAGTCGCCCAGCGCGTGCGCGGGCTGCGCCTCGGCGCCGATGACTGGATCACCAAGCCTTGCCACCCCGAGGAGGTGATCGCACGCGTGCAGAGCGTCGTGCGCCGCCGCCGCCGCCCGAGCGGGCGCACCGAATCCAAGCCCGTGATGGCCGGCGAGGTCGAGATCCGCTCCGATCGCTTCCAGGCGTTCGTCGGCGACGAGAGCCTCGATTTGACGCGGCGCGAGTTCGAGCTGATCGAGCTGCTCGCGGCCGCCGAGGGCCGCGTGCTCGAGCGCGAGGAGATCTACTCGCGGCTGTGGGGCTACACGATGGTGCGCGGCGACCGCTCGGTCGACGTGTTCGTGCGAAAGCTGCGCCAGAAGCTCGAGAAGGCCTCACCGCGCTGGCGCTACATCCACACCCACTTCGGCATCGGCTACCGCTTCGCCGCGGAATCGCTGGACGTCGAGACGGTCGAGGTCGACGTGCCGGCCTCAGTGCCCGCCGACTGGGACGCCGGCGATCAGGGCAAGCTCGCGGGGACGCATCAGGACCGCGAGCTCACCTCCGACGCCCTCTAGGCGCACCACCGCGAGCCCACCCTTCTTCAGGTCCACGCGACCGCCCGTCAGGTCGGCGATCGTGCGTGACAGATCGGGCTCGTGACCGACCACCAGCAAGCGCCCGTCGGCGCCGATCGCCGAGAGCGCCCGCAGCGCGTCCGCCCCGTCGAAGCCCGAGGCGAGCGGGGCGTGCTCCTGCAGCAGTTCCCGCTGATCCTGCTCCCACGCCTGAGCGGCCAGCTCTGCCGTCTGGCGGGCGCGCGTCTTGGGGCTGAACAGGATCGACTCGAACGACGCTTCCAGGCGCGCCAGCGCGAGCCCCGCGGCGCGTGCCTGCTGCTCGCCGCGCGGCGTCAGGCGCCGCTGGGAGTCCGAGCGCGTTCCGTGCGGCTCGGCCTCGGCATGCCGTAGTACCCAGAGCTGACGCGCCATACCTCGCGGCCCACCCTAGCGCCTGCCGTGCCGCGGCGGACATGTGTCAAGGAAACGTGAACAAAGGACCGATCTGAGCGACCCCGGTGGTCGTACCGCCGAAGCTCTGCGAGGATGTAGCTTGAGATGGAGATGGACGACCCTCGCGATCGAAGCTCAGGCGAGCGCTCTCCAATCGTGGTCGACTTGGCCGAGCGCCCTGTAACCATCGGGCAGACGCGCGAGTTCCGCGACCCTGCGCTCCGCGTGGACGGCGGATCGCAGGAGGGCGAGTCGGTCGCCGACCTGAAGGACCCGTCGCTGTACATCAACCGCGAGGTCTCGTGGCTGGACTTCAACGACCGCGTGCTGCAGCTCGCCGAGGACGAGCACACGCCGCTGCTCGAGCGGGTCAAGTTCTGCGCGATCTACACGACCAACCTCGACGAGTTCTACATGGTGCGCGTGGCCGGCCTGCGCGACCAGATCGACGCCGGCGTGGAGAACCCGGGGCAGGACGGGCGCACCCCGTCTGAGACGATCGCGCTGATCCGCGAGCGCGTGCTCGAGCTGGGCGGGCGCCTGGCCGACTGCTTCGAAGGCGAGTTGCGCCCGGCGCTGGCCGACAACGACATCCGCCTCGTCGGCGTGCGCGAGCTCGACGAGGAGCAGCGTGCCGAGCTGGCGGCGCACTTCCAGAAGAAGATCTTCCCCGCGCTGACGCCGCTGGCGGTGGCGCCGGGGCGGCCGTTCCCGTACATCTCGAACCTCTCGCTGAGCCTGGCTGTGCTCGTGCGCGATCCGCTCACCGACCAGACCGTGTTCGCGCGCGTCAAGGTGCCGACCGAGATCCTGCCGCGCTTCGTCGCGCTGAAGCAGCCCGCCGGCGGCGGCACGCTGCTGGTCGCGCTCGAGGACGTGATCGCGCACCATCTCGACGCGCTGTTCCCGGGGATGGAGATCGCCGACGTCAACGTGTTCCGCGTCACGCGCGACGCCGACCTCGAGGTCTCAGACGACGCCGCCGACCTTCTGCAGGCGGTCGAGGACGAGCTGCGCCGCCGTCGCTTCGGCGAGATCGTGCGCGTCGAGGTCGGCGCCGACATCTCCGACGGCCTGCTGACCGAGCTGACCGGGCTGCTCGGCGTCGAGGACGACGAGGTCTACCCCGTGCAAAGCCTGCTCGACATGGGCGCGCTGTGGCAGATCGTCAGGCTTCCAGGCCATTCCGAGCTACGCCAGGAGCCGCTCGTCGGGATCACCCATCCGCGCCTCCTGCGCCACGAGGACGAGCGCCCCGACGTGCTCGGCGCGATGCGCGAAGGCGACCTGCTCGTGCACCACCCCTACATCTCCTTCGCCACCTCGGTCGAGCGCTTCGTCGAGCAGGCAGTCGCCGACCCCAACGTGCTCGCGATCAAGCAGACCGTCTACCGGACGAGCGATGACTCACCGCTCGTGCCGGCGCTGATCGACGCGACCGAGCGGGGCAAGCAGGCGGTCGCGCTGGTCGAGCTGAAGGCGCGCTTCGACGAGGGCATGAACATCCACTGGGCGAAGGCGATGGAGGAGGCCGGCGTGCACGTCGTCTACGGCCAGCCGTCGCTGAAGACGCACGCCAAGTGCGTGCTGGTCGTGCGCCGCGAGGGCGACGGCGTGCGCAACTACGTGCACATCGGCACCGGCAACTACCACTCGGCGACGGCGCGGCTGTACACCGACTTCGGCCTGTTCACGACCGACGAGCAGATCGGCGCGGACGTGGGCGACATGTTCAACTACCTGACCGGCTACGGCCGCCCCACCCATTACCGCAAGGTTCTGATGGCGCCCAACCAGCTGCGCGACGGCATCCTCGAGCAGATCGAGCGCACGATCGAGACGTACTCCGATGGCGCGCCGGCGCGGATCACGATGAAGATGAACTCGCTCGTCGACGGGCGCTGCATCCGCGCGCTGTACCGCGCATCGCAGGCCGGCGTGCAGGTCGACCTGAACGTTCGCGGCATCTGCTGCCTGCGCCCTGGCGTTCCGGGCCTGTCGGAGAACATCCGCGTCGTCTCGATCGTCGGCCGACTGCTCGAGCACTCGCGCATCTACGCCTTCAATCGCGACGGCGAGGACACGATCTACATCGCCTCGGCCGACCTGATGCCGCGCAACCTCGACCACCGCGTCGAGCTGGCCGTGCCGATCGCCTCGCCCGAACTGCGCGCCGAGCTGATCGACACGCTCGAGCGCGCCTTCGAGGACAACCAGAACTCGTGGAAGCTCGACGGCGACGGCGCCTGGGACAGGCGCGCGCCCGCTCCGGGCGAGGAGCCGCGCAACATGCAGCTCGAGCTGGCCGAGCTCTACTCGGCGCGCGCCGGCGAGTCGCCGTTCGTGCGCGGCGGCGAGCCGTCCGGGCGCGAGCGTTAGCGAGCCGGACGCCGCGGGAGAGATCTCGCCCGGCGCAGCACCGACCATCTGAGCAGCGCCAGCGCGGCGAGCGGCATCAGCCACCAGGCCGCCAAGTCGGATGTCGCGACCAGCGCTGTCACGGCGAGTGAGAGGACGACCCCGACGGCGGTTGGCCAGTCGTCGCCGACGACGAACTCCCAGACCGCGCGGGCGAACCCGAGCGCCACTCAGATCACCCGGGCCGCGATCGAGGGACCTCGGCGGCGAAGCTCGCCGACCATCGCCAGCGCACCGGCGGCGATCACGACCACAAGCACAGGCAGCGCCGCATCGCCACCGGGCCATCCGGAGCCGGCGCCCTCGGTGCCCCAGAACGTGCCAAAGGACGTGAGCAGCACGCCGACGGTGAACTTCATCGCGTTCTCCGGGACGCGTGCCAGCGGCGCGCGGGCGACCACGCCCACGACGATCACGCCGAGCACCGCCACCAGCGCAGCGATCGCCGCGAGCGGTACACGGTGCTGGCTCGCGCCGAACGTGAGGACGATGAAGATGACCTCGATACCCTCGAGCAAGACTCCTTTCAGGGCGACCGCGAACGAGTACCCGTCGAAGCCCTCAGCCGGTGCCGAGATCGCTTCCGCCGAATGTGCCTCACGCGCGAATGCCGCGATCTCGTCGTGGAGCGCGAGCAGCCCGGAGGCGCGAAGGATAGCCTTTCGCAACCACTGCAGCCCGAACACGAGCAGCAAGGCGCCGACGAGCAGTCGCAGCGTCGCGATCGGCACGAGCACGAGCGCCGGCCCGAGCACCACCGTCAGCAGCGCCAGGATCGCCAGGCCCGCGCCCGCGCCGAGCAGCGCCGAGGACCAGCGCCGGGTGATGCCGACCGCCAGCACGATCGTGAGCGCCTCGACCGCCTCCACGGCCGACGCCAGGAAGACCGACACGACGAGGCTGAGCTGAGCGCTGCTCATGCTCGGAGTATGAGCCGCCCGGAGCCGTCGCGCGAGCGCCTATGTGCGGCCGAACGCAGGTGCCGGCGTCACCTGCGCGACCTACGCCGCAGCCGGGATCTCGTCCAGCGCCGCCTTCAGCTCGTCGACCGACTGGAAATCGAGCCCGAGCAGATGTCGTGGCGGTGTCGCACGATGCCATGCTCGTCGATCACGTGGTCCGACAGCTATCTGTCGGCACGATCAGTCAGTGCGCGTAAGTGACGCTCGGTGAAGTCCCGAGCGAAGCCGCTGAACCTGAAGATCATCTTGGTCGGAATGATCAGGCCGCCCATCGCTGGGAGGACTGCCCGCGATACAAGCTGACCTCTCTCGGTGTGGCATCTGGACGATAGGTAGGAGCCCACCATCCCCGTGAGGACGATTGCGTGCTGCCGGGAGTGCGAGAGAGCAGCGGCGCGCCTCAGCGATTCATCTGCGAGCAAGGCCATGCGGGCCGCCGCCTCCTGGGAAGAGCCGTAGTAGTTGAGGAGGCTTTGTTGCCCACCTACAGCGTCCTCAGCTTCGTCCACGACGCTGTCGAGTAGCGAGTGGAGCGCGCCGATCCACGGCCAATACGCTTGCCCAATGGCCGTCGCCTCCATGCGGGCGAGCCCTGGCCTGGCAGCTGCGGCGATGAGCGCAAACACACCAAGCGATGAGCCAGCCGAGGCAGCCGTCTCCCACCACCGGAGCTCAGTGCCAGGTGGCGTAGCTCGGCGAGCCCAGCGCGCGAGAGCGCGATGTCCGCCCTGCTGCTCGGTGAGGTTCAGGCTCTGGTAGGCGACGATGTTGTCTCCGAGGCTTCGTACCGTCGCGGAAATCGCGTCGTAGGACGGCAGGCCAGCGAGGGCGCAGTTGCAGACGCGCACTATCTCTTGGAGATAGCCGCCATCGGCGCGGCGCTCCTGGTGGGCGTAGTAATCGAGTCGGGGGGCATGCGGATCAAGGGCGGCCGAGAGCGCCTGGTGGAGTTGGCGGGCGTTCGCAATCGGTCGTTCGTTGGGCTGCTCGGCGAGCGTGTCGGCGTAGTCGTAGATGCTCTGGAAGGCCACCTGCGCACGAACCACAGCGGAGCGGTGCTCGCGTGGCGTGAAGGCGGCGAACGCCGCCGCTCCCTCAATGTTCGCTTGCTTGATCCGCTGAGCTTCCAAAGCAAGCGCACGGAGCACGGGGTCGGGAATCGACTCGGCACGACGACGCCAGAGATGCATCTCGCCGCGGACGCTTGGAAACACGAACGTCCAATAGCTCACAGCCGCCCGGGCGTAGGCACTCGCCAGCGACAGCTTCTCCAGTGACACACGGCTTCGCATCGCAACAGCTTCGCGTGGACGCGACCGTTCCGCATAGTCACTCCGGCGAAGTCATATCGGGCGGTACACGGGAAGCGCGCACGCCAAACAGTCCGATCACCGTGAGCGCGAGCGCGCAGATAAGCGCCAGGGTTAGAAGCAGTTGCCCCAAGTCCGCCGCGAAGGGCGCCGGAAAGCCTTGACTGACGCGGAGCCACCGGCTCGCAAGCACATGGCCAAAGAAGCCGAACATCGATCCTGCGAGAGCGCCCACGGCGAGGATGACACCACTCTCGAGCAGCAGGCCGCGCCACACCTGCCGTGAGCTGTAGCCCTCGGTCTTACGGGCCGCAAGATCGATCGTCCGAGCCGAGATCGTGGCGCTGAGCGCGAAGGCGATCGCCAGTGCGGCCGCAATCAGAACAAGTGTGGAGATCTCGCTGAGACTTCTCACGCCCTGCCGCGCGCTGGCTTCGTATTGGGCTTCGCGCTCATGTCTGGTTTGCACGAGGAGCCGTCCCCCTCCGGTCATCGACTCGATGGCGCGTCTCGTCGCCACCGCGCTCGCGCCCGGAGCAAGTGTCACCTCCAGCGCTGAGGGTCGGCTCGACTTCCAGCCGCGCCGAAAGTCCGCCGTATTCATGGTGATGGCCCCGGGGGGCCATCCCGTGTTCGTCGTGATCGCCGCGATGCGCAAGCGAAGGGGCCCTGCGGGGGCCTGGAGGTCAAACCGCCCCCCGAGCCTTACGTGCAATTCGCTTGCTATGGCACTCGAGATCGCTACCCAGCCACCTCGGCGAATGAGCGCGGTCGCCCTCGCGAGGCTGCCACGAAGGAGCTGGCTAGCCTGGATCATGGTCCTGTCTGTCGGCGGGCGGGCACGAATCCAAACCCGGCGATCGCGAACGTCGAGCAGCGCACCTTGGTAGACCCTCACGGACGCTACGCCGGGCGCTCTGCCGATCGATTCGGGTAGGCCGGAGTCGGAGAAGTCGTTGACAGTCAGGAAGTTGGCCCCAGCCGTCGTGACCCAGATATCCGCGGTGTCGAGATACTGGACGACGGCCCGGTGGAGCCCGCCAAGCAGGTCCTGGCGAGCGCCCTGAACCGCGACCGTGCCGTAGATGGCGAGCGCGGCAACCCCTGCGAGGGCGATTGAACGAGTCGCTGTCCCGCGAAGTTCGATAAGCGCAATCGCGAGCATGCTCCGCCGTAGGCGTGCCGCGAGTGGCGTGAGCGCATACACGACGAATACGAGCAGGGCTGGAATGAGGGACAACACAGCTACCCCGAGCAGGATGCCGCCGATGACGCTGAGGCTGGGAAACGCGAGGACGACCAGCGTGACGAGGAGGGTCAGGACTAGCCCAACTGTCGCCGAGATCAGTACCGACGTCCCCCCAATCCCCTGGCCGGCCTTCCCCTGCGTATCGGCAACCGAGTCGATCGCGCGACCCGGTAGCAGGTCGAAGGCTGGGGTCGCGGATGCCACAAACGTGGCGAGCACCCCGAATCCGACGGCGAGGAGCACTGTGCCGAGCGACACCACGGGATGCGACCCGATCGGAAACGCGAGAGTCAAATATGAAGGCACCGACCCGAACAAGGTCCGGGCGAGCACATCGCCGAGCACGATGCCGAGGAGCGAGGCAACTAGCCCGAGCGCCAGAGCTTGAAAGCCAAACACGACGACAACCTGGGCAACTCCAAAACCTTGCGTGCGCAACTCGGCAATCCACCTCCGGCGCTCGGGGACCGTGAGGAGCATCGCGTTGACTGCGAGCAGGAATCCAACGATGGCCCCGATCGCGGCAAACAATTTTGACGACTGCTCGGTGGGCACTGCGGTTGCCCTGAGCACGGCCAGTTCGTGGTCCGCCGGCTGGACGTTCAGGCGCCCGGCGGCGAGGACACGGAGCTCTGCTTCGACTTCGCGTTGCGCGCCCGGGAGCGTGTCTATCAGGACCTGCGTTACACGCGCGGTCGCCCCGAGCACGCGCTGGGCAGTACGTAGCTGTACGACGGCCACGGGACTGCTTGCGATCGGACCGATGGCTTCCGGACCGAGGACTGCGGAAACAGGAAGGTGGTTGACTGTGCCGCCCGCGAATACTGTCACCGCTTGGCTGGCGGAGGCGCCAACTTCGCTCGCTACCCCAGATGGCAGCCCAATCCCGCGGGTCAGGAGATTTGCGCCGGAACCAAGCGTGCGCGTGACTACGCCATGTAGAGCGAGTTGGCTCGGCGTTATGCCGATGATTTGTATGGGCCGTCGGGTACCACGCGGCCCGACGAGCAGCGCATCGCCACGCAAGACGGGCGCGGCGACACGAACGCCACGTAGGGCCTGCGCGCGCCTGACCAAGGTCTCGTCAAAGCCGTCAGTCGAGCGTGCGGTCAGCTGCAGTCGCGCTGAGCCGATGATCCCGTGGAGAGCGGCGCCAGCAGACCCCGTGATGCTCTGGCTAGCGACGAGCACCCCAAGCATGAGTGCAACGCCGACGGCAATTCCAACTCCCGCGAGAGCCTCTTGGACGGCGTGGCGGCGCAGGCGCCACGCATACATGCGGAGCAGTGGGCCGAGGCGTATGCCGGCGACCCTGGGACTGAGCAGACGGCGGTATCTGGACGTGCGACTACCGGCCATCGACCGCGATCTGCCGGTCAATCACGCGGCCCTCCCGGGCGGGCAATCATGGACTAGGCGTGACGGCCGCGGAGCCCTCCAGGCGGCCATCCCGGAGGTAGAAGGTCCGGTCAACGAGTCTTGTTGCCGTGGCATCATGCGTGACGATAAGAGCCGGAATGCTCCTCTCGTGCGCGATATCGCGGAGGAGTTCGAGAACCTCCCGGCTACGCTCCGAGTCAAGGTTGCCGGTGGGCTCGTCCGCCAAGAGCACGCCCGGATCGGATGCGAGCGCGCGAGCGAGAGTCACGCGCTGTCGCTCGCCCATCGACAACTGCTCTGGGCGATGGCCCAATCGGGCGCCCAATCCGACCCGCTCCAACCAAGGCCGGGCGATTTCGCAACCCTCTCGGAGACTCATACCATCCGCGACGAGCTTCGCCGCGGCGTTGTTCAGCGCGCTAGTCGGCATGAGGTTGAAGTTCTGCGAGACGAGGCCCACCTCCTTGCGCAGATAGCGCGCCTGTTCCTGTCGCGTGAACCGGGAGACGTCGTCGCCGCGGTAGAGCACAACACCGCTGTCGGGGGCTACGAGGGCACCGACGAGCTTTAGGAGCGTCGTCTTGCCGGAGCCGCTCGGCCCGAATAGCGCAACGACCTCGCCCGGCCCGATGGTCATCGACACGCCATCGACAGCGCGAACAACCGACCCGCTGCGGTAGTGCTTTACGACCTTCTTGAGATCGATGCTCACGAACCGCTTGCAGTGAGGCGAGGTGGGAACGGGACCACGCGCCCGCTCGGCCCGTCCATCGCCCGAAGGATGCCCCTGTCGAGCGAGAATACGCGCTCGGTCATCCTGATCGGCGCCAACTCCTCCGATGCGACGATGAGCGCGAGGTTTGGGTCGCGTCCCAACTCGGCGAGTAGGTCATACAGCTCCACCGCCTCGCTCGGGCGAAGCAGGACGGCTGGCTCGTCGACGAGCAATAGCCGGGGTGCATGGACGAGACGCTGCGCCAGGCTGAGTCGTATCAGCTCGCCTTGCGTGAGCATGCTCGAGGGGGTATGCGTACTGTTGCTCAGGCCGACCCGGTCGAGGGCGGAGAGTGCGGGCGCCTCGGCCTCGCGAAGACTGAAGCCATCGCTCGCCAGGGCCTCTTGTACGTGCTGGACGGCGGGCTTGTTCGTCGTCGGGCGCCACCACCCGGCGGCGAGTCCCACTCCTCCTCGTCGGCGGAGCTTCGATCGCCGCCCGTCCGATAGCGCCCAGATGTCCTCGCCGGCGAATATCGCCCGACCTCCGGTCGGGCGTTCCCAGCCAGCTGCGATACGGAGCAAAGCCGACTTTCCGGAGCGGCGCTCACCCTGAATGCCGATGTAGTCGCCGAGCTCGACCGAGAGCGACACTCTGTCGAGGACCATGAGCTCCTCTCGACCGGCAGGGCCGTCCTGTCGAACTTCCTCGAGCTCCAGGAGAGCCATGTTGCCTTAGCGGGGCTCCGGGAAGCCGTCGTCGCGCCATTCCTCGATCCAGCGCCTGGCTATCTTGCAGAACTTGATGCTGGCGTGCAGCGCCTCATCGACCGCAGCCTGATTGAGGTTGATCGTCAACGCCATCCAAGAACCGCGCGGCGTCGTGTCGGCGGGCACCCTCTCCGCAAGCATCTCAAAGCATTCCTTCTCGTGGGCGTCGAGTTGACCCAGCAGGATCGGAGCGTGATGTGGGGAGGAGCTGGCGATCCGCGCGTGGAGCTCCTCGCGCATCAACTGCTTCGGGCAGGGCATCTGCATCCACTCGTCGAGCACGCTTCCAGCTCGCGGGCCAGCCATATACGAGGCCGGAGAACCCGGTGCTCGGCAGATGATGTCCTCGCGGGCGAGCCGCTTGAGCAGGCTATAGACCGAAGAATGCGTGATGCCCCATCCCGGGAGGCGACGGCGCAGAACGCTCGCAAGTTTGTAGGCCCCGACGGGACGCTCTTGGCGCAGCAACTCGCCGAGCAAGGGTCCGACCAAGGGGGAGCCCCCGCCCCATCCTTCAGTTGTCGCCGAGTCGCGAGAGGTGTTGTCCATGTGTTCCAACTGGCCGGATTCCGCTGTTCGGACGATACAGGAGCCGACGCCCCTAGAGCCGCAGATTCTCCTAGCTCAGGCTATTCCGACCACTCACAAACCATTCACGAGTGAATAGTTTGTCCTTGCGTCACGGAGGTGCGCACGTCGATCATGGGGCGCGACGTGCCTGCCCCCCGAGACAACGACCCGGAGCGCGCGGGGTCTGCCAGTGGGCCCAAGCGCAAAGGGGCGGGGCAAGGTCGGAGAGGGAGAACAGACGGCACGTCAGCGCAAACGAGTAGCCACGGGTCCGAGCGTCACCCACTTCGCTCGGACCCGGCTGCTCGCCCTGAGGGTCCGCCGAACGTACTGGTGGAACTATCTGCGGCCCAGGTCAACAAAGTCGTGCGGGACGCCGCACGGGCCGGCAGCCTCGCGCCACTGCTAGGAGGCGAGGAGACGCTCGCCGACGCTCTCGCGGGGTACCAGGACATCCTCCAGGCCTATGCCGAGTTCGAGAATCCAAGAGTCTCGCGATCGCTGCTCCAGGGGCTGCTCATCCTCTCCTCGCTACCTGCGGAGGGCCGCTTCACGGCTCTCGGAGCCCTGAGCCAACGGCTGGAAATCAGCCCCAGTACGGTCCATCGATACCTAACGACCTGGACACTGGTTGGCCTTGTCGAGCGCGACCCCAAAACGCGCCATTACCGGCGACCGAAGTTTGGGGTGTCCGGCGCGAAGGTCGCCTGACGGCGGAGCGTCAGCTTGACGCAGGCAGCGCGTCGAGCGTGGCCTTAAGGTCATCCACCGACTGGAAGTCGAGCCCGAGCAGATGGTCGTGGCGGTGTCGCACGATCCCCTGCTCGTCGATCACGATCACGGCTCGCTTGACGCCCAGCCGTCCCCCGGCGCTGTAGCTCTTGGCGACAGCCTGATCCACGTCGGCCAGCAGCGGCACGTTGAGGTTGTTCTTCGCGATGAAGTCCTCGTGCGAGGCCAGGTCTTGAGCGGAGATGCCGACGACGGTCGCGTTGAGCGAGGCGAAGTCGCCACCACGGTCGCGGTAGGAGCAGAACTGTTTCGTGCAGACGGGCGTGTTGTCGCCCGGATAGAACAGCAACACGACGCGCTCGCCGCGGTGCTCGGAGAGGCGGAACGGCCCGTCGGTGCCGGGCAGCTCGAAGTCCGGCGCCTGCTCGCCCACTTGCGGGGTCTTTGCCATCTCGCAGCTCTCCTCGTTCGCTCGACTCGCCTGCGCGGCCAGCATAACGGGCGCCGCTGCCCCGACGATGCGCTAGAACATCGGCGGATGCGCGCCGTTCGCCCACGCCTCGCGCTGGCGCTCACAGCGAGCGCCATGATCGCCGGCTGCGGCGGCAGCTCGGCCGCCGAGAGCTCGACCCCGACGATCGCCGCCGGGGCGATCCCGAGCGCGACGCAAGCCTCGACGAGCCGGCTGCTCGACTGGCCCGAGTTCGGCCTGGACCCGCAGCGCTCGGGCGTCAGCGAAGACGCGAGCGGCATCGCCGCGGCAACGCTGAGCGGGCTGCACCGCCGCACCGTGTCGCTGCCGGGAACGGTCGACTCCTCGCCGATCTACCTGCACGCCGTCGCGGTCGCCGGGCGCAGCCACAACGTCGTCGTCGCGACGACGACGTACGGCAAGACGGTCGCGCTCGACGCCGACAGCGGTCAGCTGCTGTGGACCTTCACGCCGCCCGGCTACAGCGGCTGGGCGGGCAGCTCGCAGATCACCAACACGAGCCCGCTCGCCGATCCGGGCCGCCAGTACGTCTTCGCGGCCTCGCCGAACGGGCTGATCCACAAGCTCGCGCTCGCCGACGGCAGCGAGTCGCGCGAAGGCAACTGGCCGGTCAGCGTGACGCGCGACGCGACCCACGAGAAGCTCGGCGCGGCGCTCAACATCGCCGGGGCAGACATCCTCGTGGCCACCGGCGGCTACTTCGGCGATGCGCCGCCCTACCAGGGCCACGTCGTGCGGATCGACCGCACGAGCGGGCGGATCGGCGCGGTCTTCAACACGCTGTGCGCCGACCGCCACAGCTTGATCGTGCCCAACACCTGCGCGGCCAGCGATTCGGCGATCCTCTCGCGCGGCGGGGTCGTGGTCGAGCCGAACGGCAGGCGGGTCCTGATCGACACGGGCAACGGGCCGTGGAACGGCAGCACCAACTTCGGCGACAGCGTGCTCGAGTTGACGCTTCCCTCGCTCAGCCTGCGCCAGGCGTTCACTCCCAGCGAACAGGCACAGCTCAACTCCAGCGACACCGACCTCGGCTCCAGCGCGCCCGCACTACTCGGGCACGGGCGCGTGCTGGTCGCCGGCAAGGACGGAAGCATGCGCGTACTGCGCCTCCCGCGCCTGAACGGACGCAGGCGCTCGAATACGAAGCTGCTCGGCGGCGAAGCTCAGCGTCTGCCGCTGCCCGGCGGGGGCGAGTTGTTCACGGCGCCCGCCGTGTGGCGCCGCGGCGGGCACACGACCGTGTTCGTCGCCGACGAACACGCCACCGCCGCCTACGTGCTGCGCCGCGGCAAGCTGTACCGCGCGTGGATCGCCAACACGCCCGGCACGAGCCCCGTGATGGTGGGTGGCCTGCTCTACGTCTACGAACCCGACGGCGGCGGGATCGTGGTCTACCGGCCCGGCTCGCCCCACCCCGTCGCGAAGCTGCCCGGCTCCCCGGGGCACTGGAACAGCCCGATCGTCGTCGACGGGCACATCGTCGAGCCCGAGGGCAACGCCAACGACCACAAGCAGTCGGGCACGCTCGATCTCTTCTCCGTCGGTTAGGACCTACGACGGCGCGCCTGCAGCGCCGTGATCCACCACGGCAGGCCCGAGCGCTTCTCGGCCGCCAGCCCGTGCGGCTGGGCGTCCTTCGCGCAGATGAACGCCAGCCGGCGCTGGTGCAGGTAGTCGCGCAGGCCCGCGTAGTCGCTCATGTTCTGCGCCAGCGCCGTCGCCTGGAAGCCGAACTGCGCCGCCAGCTCGCTGACCGCCAGGCGCGAGGGGATCAGCACGGTCGCGTATTCGACCGCGTTCTCGCGGTTGTACAGCGTGTCGAGCTCGAACACGCTCGTGCGCGAGCGCGAGATTTCGGTGTCGATCACGATCAGCTCCGGGTCCGCCCCAGCCATCACCTCGAATAGCTCGACGGGCTTGGCGACGTGGTCGAGCAGACCGAGGCAGAGCACCACGTCGAAGCGCCCCTGCAGCGCATGCGAGAACACGTTGCCCTGCTCGAAGCGGTAGCGCGCCCGCTCGATGCCCTTGGCCTCGAACACGAGCTCGGCCTGGTCGATGTGCAGCTGGCGCGCGTCCACGCCCAGCACGAAGTCGGCGCCCGCCTCGAGCGCCGCCAGCGACCAGAAGCCCGCGTTGCAGCCGAGGTCGAGCACGCGACGCCCACGCAGCGAGCCGCCCGTCGCGCGCAGCAGCGCGTCGAAGAAGTAGCGCCGCCGCTGCTCCTGGCGATTGGCCACCGCGCCGTTGAGCACCGGCGTCGCCACTCCGCCGTCGAACTCGAAGCGGTAGCTCCACCCCGGGAACGCGGCGATCCGTTGCTCCAGCTCGCCCGCCTGCACGGCCATCAGACTACGCCAGCGCCTTCTGCATCAGGCCCAGCCACACCTCGCTGCGCGTGGGGAACGCCGGCACGGCGTGCGCGAGGCGCTCGAGTGGCACCTCGCCGATCACCGCGATCGTCGCCGCGTGCAAGGACTCGGCGACCTCGACGCCGACCAGCGTCGCGCCGACGATCACGCGCCGCTCGACGTCGATCACGAGCCGCGCGCTGCCGGGCGCGCCGTGACCGACGAACGTCTCGCCGGCGTTGGCGCCGAGCGATTCGTCGACCGCGCGGACGCTCAGGCCGGCGGAGCGGGCGCTCGCCAGCGTGTGCCCGACCGCCGCGACCTGCGGCTCGGTGAAGATCACGCGTGGAGACTGCGCGCCGTCCGCGCGCAGCTCGCCGGAGTGCCCGAGGATCGCGTCGGCCACCAGGCGCGCCTGGTACTTGCCCATGTGCGTCAGCAGCACGCGTCCGTTGGCGTCGCCGATGACATGCAGCCAATCGAGGCCCGGGACGCGCAGCTGGTCGTCCACCTCGATGTAGCCTCCGCCTCGAAGCCCCACCGACTCCAGGCCGATCCCGTCCGTGTTCGGCTCGCGCCCGACCGCCACGAGCAGCTGCTCGCCCGCGAACGAGCGCCCGTCCTCGAGCTCGAGCGTGACGCCCGCGGACCCACGCCCGACCGACGTCGCCTTCGCGCCCAGCACCACCTCGACGCCCTCGCGCTCGAGCGCCTCATGCACGAGCTCCGAGGCAAACGGCTCCTCGTGTGCGATCAGGCGGTCGACCGCCTCGACGATCGTCGAGCGCGCCCCCAGCGTCGTGTAGGCCTGCGCCAGCTCGACCGCGACGACGCCGCCGCCGAGCACGAGCAGCGACTCGGGGATCGTCTCGCTCGTCGTCGCCTCCCGGTTGCCCCACGGCGCCGCCTGCTCCAGGCCCGCGATCGGCGGCATCGCCGCGCGTGTGCCCGGCGCGAGCACGATCGCCAGGCGCGCGCTCAGCTTCTGCTCGCCGACGCGCAGCAGTCGCTCGCCCGCCAGCTCGCCCTGCCCGCGGAACAGCTCGATGCCACGCTCCTCCAGCCACGGCAGCTGGGCCGCGTCATCGCGGTCGTGGATGATCTCGTCGCGACGCGCGAGCACGGCGGCGATGTCCAGCTCGCCCGTCGCCGCCTCCGCCGCGCCGCGCACGCGGCGGGCCTCCGCGAGCGCCTGCGCGGGACGCAGAAGCGCCTTGGAGGGCATGCACGCGTAGAAGGAGCATTCGCCCCCGATCAGCTCGCGCTCGACCAGCGCGACCTCGAGGCCGCCTTCGGCCAGGCGCCCCGCGCAGACCTCCCCCGCCGGGCCGGCGCCGAGCACGATCACGTCGAACTGCCGCTGCTCGCTCATTTGCTGCACGCTAGCCTCAATCGACGATGGAGGAATCGCTCGTCGGCCAGCTGCTGCTCGCCTCGCCGAGCCTGCGCGACCCCAACTTCGATCGCACCGTCGTGCTGATCGGCGTGCACAGCGACGAGGGCGCGATGGGCGTCGTGCTCAACCGCCCCTCGGGGGTGACCGTCGGCGAGGCCGCCCCCCAGCTCGAGGAGACCGTCGACGAGGCCGAGCGCGTGTTCGTCGGCGGCCCCGTGCAGCCCGGCTCGATCGTGTTCCTCGCCGAGTTCCTCGATCCCGAGCCCGCCGGCGTGCTCGTGCTCGGGCGGATCGGCTTTCCCGCCCCCGACGCCGAGCTCGACGAGCTCTCCCGCGCGACCGGCCGCGTGCGCGTGTTCGCCGGGTTTGCCGGCTGGGGCGAGGGTCAGCTCGAGGCCGAGATCGCCGACGGCGACTGGATCGCCCAGGTCGCCCTGCCCGAAGACGTCTTCACCGATCTCCCCGAGCAGCTGTGGAGCAGCGTGCTGACGCGCAAGGGCGGCAGCTACGCCTTGATCGCGCGGATGCCGACCGACCCCAGCGTCAACTGAGCCGCCACACCCGGGACGAGCAGGCGCCGGGTCAGCGGGCGGGCGCCCGGGCCACCGGGCAGGCGCCCGGGACGGCGAGCGGGCGGCGGAAATCGCTCGCGCTCGTGAACATCCGCGTACGCCCGGCGGAGGCCTCCACGGCGCGTACTAGTCTTTGCGGAGGCTCCCCCCTCCCCTCGGGAGCTTCCCCCGCAGTCCATCTCAGAGGTACAGGCATGGTCAAGCTCGCCCGCTGGACGACAACCCACCGTAAGTACGTGCTGCTCGGCTGGGTCGTCGTGCTGTTCGCCGTCAACGCCCTCGCGCAATCGGCCGGCACGTCCTACTCGAACAACTTCACGCTGCCCAACTCCGACGCCCAGCGCGCCTCCGATCTGCTGCAGCGGAGCTTCCCGGCACAGGCCGGCGACCGTGACACGATCGTCTACAAGGTCGGCTCCGGCACCGTCATGGATCCGGCCGTGAGGGCCCGCATGGGCGCGATGTTCGCGCGCGTGTCCAAGCTCCCGCACGTCGCCGGCGTGATCAGCCCGTACGGCGGCGCCGCGTCGGGCAAGTCGATCTCCGCCAACCGCCGGATCGCCTTCGCCACTGTCGTGTTCGACGAAAAAGCCAACGACCTGCCCAAGGCGGCAGCGCAGCGCGTGGTCGACGTCGCGCACGCAGCGCAGCGCAACGGCCTGCAGGTCGAGCTCGGCGGGCAGGCGATCGAGAAGACCGAGCAGGCCGGCTTCGGCATCTCCACCGGCGTCGGATTGCTCGCGGCGATCGTCGTGCTGCTGCTGACGTTCGGCTCGCTGACCGCGATGGGGCTGCCGATCCTGACCGCGCTGTTCGGGCTCGGCACGGGGCTCGGCGCGATCGCCCTGTTCACGCACGTCGTCGACACGGCGGACTTCGCCTCCGAGCTCGCGGCGATGATCGGGCTCGGCGTCGGCATCGACTACGCCCTGTTCATCCTCACGCGCTTCCGCGAGGCCTACGTCACCCCCGGCCCCACGTTCGGCGATGCCCGTGAGTCGGTCGTGCAGGCGATGGACACGGCCGGCCGCGCGATCCTGTTCGCCGGCAGCACAGTCGTGATCGCGCTGCTCGGGATGATGCTGCTCGGCGTCAACTTCCTCTACGGCGTCGCCATGTCGGCGTCGATCGGCGTGCTGCTCGTGATGGCCGCCTCGCTGACGCTGCTGCCGGCGATGCTGACGTTCGCCGGCAAGCGGCTGACCCGGCCGAGCAGACGCGCGCGGCGGCGCGCCGAGCGCGCCGAGCAGGACCACGCCGACGAGACGGCACCGGCCGGGGAGATCCCGGGAGCGAGCGTCGTCGGCGGCGGCGCCTGGCTGCGCTGGAGCATGTTCGTCGAGCGCCGGCCGCGCACTATCGCGGTCGTCGCCACGCTGTTCATGCTGGCTGTCGCCGCGCCGGCCACGGCCCTGCGGCTGGGCTCGAGCGACGCCTCGAACGACCCGCCCGACCAGACCACCCACAAAGCGTATGCGCTGCTCGCCGAGGGCTTCGGCGAAGGCTTCAACGGCCCGCTGCTCGTCGCCGCGAAGGTCCCCGGCGGCCAGGCCTCCGCGAATCGCCTCGCCTCCGCGATCGCCACGGCGCACGGCGTGGTCGCGGTCGCGCCGCCGAAGCTGAACCCCGCGGGCAATGTCGCCACGATCACCGTCTATCCGAAGTCCTCGCCGCAGGCGCTCGCCACTACGCAGCTCGTCGAACGGTTGCGCAGCCGCATCGTGCCACCCGTCGAGCGGGCGACCGGCGCGCGTGTCTACGTCGGCGGCGTCACCGCTGGCGCGGTCGACTTCGCCAACGTGCTCGGCGAAAAGCTGCCGCTGTTCATCGGCGTCGTAGTGCTGCTCTCGGCGCTCCTGCTGCTCGTCGTGTTCCGCTCGCTCGTGATCCCGCTGCAGGCGGCCGTGATGAACCTGCTCAGCATCGGCGCGGCGCTCGGCGTGATCGTCGCGATCTTCCAGTGGGGCTGGCTCGGCAGCGTGTTCGGCGTCCAGGCCGGCCCGATCGAGTCGTTCATCCCCGTGATGCTGTTCGCGATCGTGTTCGGCCTGTCGATGGACTATGAGGTGTTCCTCGTCTCGCGAATCCACGAGCGCTGGGCGCACACGCGCGAAAACTCGCGTGCCGTCGCCGAAGGGCTCGCGCTGACCGGGCGCGTCGTGACCGCCGCCGCGGCGATCATGGTCTGCGTATTCCTCTCGTTCATGCTCGGCGAAGCTCGCGTGATCAAGGAGTTCGGCCTCAGCCTGGCGAGCGCCGTGCTGCTCGACGCGCTCGTGATCCGCTGCCTGCTGCTGCCCGCCGTGCTCCATCTGATCGGTCGGCGCACGTGGTCGATCCCGGCGTGGCTCGACCGGCTCCTGCCGCACCTGAACGTCGAGGGCACCGTGCTGCCGACCCAGGACGCCGCCGAGGCGGGCTCGCCGGCCGGCGCCCCCGGCGTGCGCCGCAGGCCCGAGGTCGCGACCGAAGGAGCCGAGGGCTGAGGGCAATCGCGCCGGGCAGGCTGCTCGCGAGCCTGCCCGCCCTGTGCCTGGCCGCGGCATGCGCGGCCGGGCAACTCGCCGCGGCGCCGACCGGCGCGCTGGCGATGGGGGTGGCGAAGCCTCCGCCGGCACCCGAAGCTCGCGTGGGCCGGGCCGCCGACACGCGAGCGATCCCGGGCAGCTCCGCCGTGCTCGTGTTCGTGCCGGCTGAAGTGCGCGCTCTCGCCGGCGTGCCGGGCATGTCGGTGGGGATCATGTCCGCCACGCAAGGCGCCTACGTGCGCGAGCAGATGCTGCTCGACATCGGCCAGGGAGCGAGGATCGCCTCCTCGGCGTACAGCCCGTCACGACCGCCCCCGCTCTCGCCTTCGCTTCAGACACCCGCAGGCGGGCAGATCGCCGGTTGGCCGGCGGCCCTGCGTCGAGCCGACGATGCCCCCCAGCTTCTCCGGCCGGGCCTGCTCGCGGGCTCGCTCACCGGCGGCGCCGGGTATGCCGGCTCCTCGGGGGATGCCGGCGCGGGAGAGCCGCCGAACATCGACGCGCTCGCCGCCGCCGGCCGGCAGGGTCGCGTGGCGTCCGTATCGCTCGGGGGCGCGCGCACGCTGCTCGCCCGAATCGACGTCCTGCGCGCGCAGCGGCGGCTGGTCGTGGCCGATCTGCCGGCCGGCGTCGCCGGCGTGGCCGACCTGCGCGCGCTTGCCGGGGCGCGAGCAGCCGGCGAGCTGTTGATCGCGCTCGAGCGCGCGCCCGACGGGCACGGCCACGAGCTGCTGTGGGCCGGCGTCGCCGGACTGCCGGGCGGCGGTGGGCGGGAGCTGACCTCGCGCACGACCAACCAGCGCGGGCTGCTCTCGGCGATCGACATCGCGCCGACGATCCTCGAGCACCTCGGGCTGCGTGTGCCTGAAGAAATGCGCGGCGAGCCGATCGAAACCGACGGCAAGCTCGGCGCGGCCGGCCTGCGCTCGCTGATGGCACGGCTGCACGTCGTCGGCGGACGGCGCCTGAAGGCGTTTGGCGTGCTGCTGTGCGCGTGGGCCGCGCTGCTGCTCGCCGCCGCCCTGCTCGACAGCGTGCGCGGCGCATCGCGCGACGGCGTGGCCCGACCCCGCGAGCGGCGAAAGCGGCCGGCGCGAGCGTGGGCGATGCGCGTCGGCGCGCTCGCCGTGCTGTGGGCGCCCACCGCCGTGCTCGTCACGGCCGCCGTCGAACCCGGCGCCGCCGCCGAGTACGCCGCGATCGCATTGCTCTGCCTCGCGCTCGCCGCGCTGAGCGACGCGCTGCTGCCGTGGCCGCGCGCCCCGCTCGCGCCGGCCGTCGTGTCAGTGCTCGCGCTGAGCATCGACGCGCTCGCCGGTACGCAGCTCTTGATGCGCTCGCTGCTCGGCCCCAACCCGATCATCGGCGCCCGCTTCTACGGCTTCGGCAACGAGCTGAAGTCGGGCCTCGCCGTGCTCGTGCTCGCCGCCGTCGCCGCCGCGCTGTATCCCGCCGTGCGCTCGCGGCGCGCCGCGCTTGCGATGGCCGGGGCCGGCATCGTGCTCGCCGCGATCGAGGGCGCCGCGCGGATCGGCGCAGGCGTCGGCGGCGTGATCCTCGTCAGCGCAGGCGCCGGCGTGGCCGTACTGATGCTGCTGCCCGGCAGCTTCTCGCGCCGGCGCGTGCTCGCCGTCGTGTGTGCCCCCGTGCTCGCACTCGTGCTGCTCGCCGCGATCGACCTGCTCACGGCGCACGGCTCGGGCCACTACACCGGCAGCATCCTGCACGCGCGCTCAGCCGGCGATCTGCGTGACGTGATCGTGCGCCGCTACACCGCCGCCTGGCGCGAGCTGAAGAACCACGCCATGCCCTTCGCAACCGCGCTCGCGCTGGGCTGCGCCGTGGCCGGTGTGCGCCTGCGCGAGCGGCTGCTCGCGCCCGTCGGCGGCGACCCCGCCTGGCTCGCCGCGCTCGGCGGCGGGCTCACGGCCGGCGTCGTCGGCACGCTCAGCGAGGACTCCGGGCCGGTGCTGCTCGTCGTCGCCGTGTTCGCGCTCGGCTGCGTCTGCGCCTACCTGTGGGGGCGGCCGCCCAGCAGCGCCGCCACGCCGTACGTACCCACCGCCAGCGCCACGATCGCCGTCGACGGCGGCAGCGACGGGATCGCGTAGGCGAGCACCAGCCCGCCCCACGTCGCCGCCACCGCCAGCAGGCCCGCGAGCGCGACGCCGGCGAACGGCGAGCGCACCAGCCGATGCGCAGCCGCAGCAGGCGCCGCCAGCAGCCCGAGCAGCAAGAGCGCCCCGACCGCCTGCGTCGCCTCCGCCGCGACCACGCCGAGCAGCGCCACGAAGGCGATCGCCAGCAGCCTTGTCGGCACGCCGCGGGCAGCCGCCACCTCCGGCGCGAGCGAGCTGAACAGCAGCGGGCGCGCGATCGCCGCCGTCGCCAGCGCCGCGCCGAGCCCGATCGCCGCCGCCAGCCGCGCTTCGCCTGCGCTGAGGCCGAAGATCGAGCCGAACAGCGTGTGCGCGCCGGCGATGCCCGACGCGCCCGCCGCGCTCGTCCCCGCCAGCGCCAGGAAAAACACGCCGAGGCCGAGGATGAACGTGAACGCGATGCCGATCGCCGTGTCGTCCCCTCGCCCACGCGCGCCAAGCACGCCGCGTCCGAGCATGCCGATCGCCGCGCCCGCCGCGATCGTCGCCACGAACAGGCCGATCCGCTGGTCGATCCCCGCCGCCGCCGCCGCAAGAGCGCCCGGGAAGGCAACGTGGCTGAGCGCATCGCCCGCGAACACCTGCCCGCGCAGCACGACGAACCAGCCGCTCACGCCGCACGCGAGCGCCACGAACGTGCCCGCGAGCAGCGCGTTGCGCATGAATTCCTGGCCGAGCATCAGGCGATCACGCCGCGTGGCTCGTCCGGCGCCAGTGCGCTCGGCGCCCCATCGACGCCCTCGGCACCGCCGTGCTGCAGGCGGGCGCGCGCGAGCGCGATCACGCGCGCCAGCGCGTACACCGCGAAGGCGACCGTCGCGACGAAGAAGCCGGCCGGGTAGATCGAGAAGTACGCGATCCCCAGGCCGAGCCAGACGACGAGCAGCCCGAGCGCGACCGTCAGCAGCAAGCTCGCCAGCGGCCGCGCCGTCAGCGCCTGCGCGCTCGCCGCCGGGGCCACGAGCAGCGCGAACACGAGCAGCACGCCCGTGATCTGGCTCGTCGCGCCGACCGTCAAGCCGAGCAGCAGCAGGAACGCCAGCGAGAGCAGCCGCACCGGCACGCCGCGCGCCGCCGCCACGCCCGGGTCGACCGAGGCGAACAGCAGCGGGCGCGCCAGCGCCGCCAATGCCGCCAATGCAACGGCGGCGACGATCGCCAGCACCACCACCTGGCCGTCGCTCACGCCCAACAGGTCGCCGAACAGCAGGCTCTCCAGGTCGCCGAGCACGCCGCCGTAGAGGCTGACGAAGAGGAAGCCGAGCGCCAGCGCGAGCGCCTGCACCGAGCCGATTCCCGCCGACTGCTCACTCCAGGAGAAGCGCTCCGAGTGAGAGATGCGCGCGATCGCGCCCGCCCCGGCGCCGCAGAAGAGGAAGTAGCCCCACGCGCCCGGCACGCCCGCCAGCGCCGCCGCCGCGGCGCCCGGGAAGGCCATCATCGACAGCGTGTGCCCCGCGAAGGCCTCGCCGCGCAGCACCATCAGCCAGCCGACGATGCCCGCCATCACCGCCACCACGCTGCCCGCCAGCAGCGCGTTGATCATGAAGTGGTATTCGAGCAGCTCGCCGACGTCGTGCGCGATGTTCCAGCTCAGCGTCGGGTTGAGCGCGTCAGCCATGGACGTCGGCGCGATCGTGTCCGTGATCGTGCTCGTGGCGGTCGTGGTGATGGGCCGGCGGCTCCGGCTGCCCGACCACGACGAGCCGCCCGTCGGAGGCGCGCAGCACCTCGACCGGCACGCCGTACAGCCCGCTCAGCGTCTCCGTCGTGATCACCTCCGCCACCGGCCCCTCGACGGCGTGCCCCGCCGCCAGGTAGACGACGCGATCGAGGTAGGGCAGCAGCGGGTTGACGTCGTGCGCCACGAGCAGCGTCGCCACGCCGGCCGTGCGACAGACGTCGGCCACGAGCGCCGCCACCGAGGCCTGGTTGGGCAGGTCGAGGCTGTCGAGCGGCTCGTCGAGCAAGAGCAGGCGGGGGCGGCGCACGAGCGCCTGCGCGATCAGCAGGCGCTGCTGCTCGCCGCCCGAGAGCTCGCCGATCGGCCGCTCCGCGTAGGCGCTCGCCCCGACCAGCTCGATCGTCTCGGCCACCCGCGCGCGCGCCTCGTTCCTGCGCGCGAGCGGCCCGCCCCAGAGCCCCGGCAGCGGCAGCCCCCAGCGGTCGCCGTCGAGCCCGAGCCGCACGACATCGACCCCCCGCAGGCGCGTGCCCGCCGAGAACGAGCGCCGCTGCGGCAGGTAGCCGATCGCCGCGCCCGCCGCGCCCGGCGGCCCGCCGAGCACCGAGATCCGCCCCGCCGCGACGGGCAGCGCGCCGAGCACGGCCTTCAGCAGCGTCGACTTGCCCGAGCCGTTGGCGCCGAGCAGCGCGACGAACTCGCCGTCGCGCATCGACATCGACAGCCCGCTCCAGATCGTCCTGCGCCCGATGCGCACTGCCGCGCCGTCGAGCTCGAGGGCGAGGACTCCACTCATCGCCACGACAATAGCAAGACTGATTCTCGTTATTGATTTCTATTAAAAATAAAGATGACCCTCCGTGCCTGCCGCGAATACCGGGTCGATGCACAAGCTCGAGCTCGACTCCGAGGAGACCGTCTCCCCGACCTACGCGGCGCGCTCGTTTTCGCACGAGATCCCCAAGTACCGCCTGCCGGTGCAGGGCATGAGCGCGAACGCCGCCTACCAGCTCGTGCACGACGAGCTCAACCTCGACGGCAACCCGGCGCTCAACCTGGCCTCGTTCGTGACCAACTGGATGGAGCCGCAGGCCAACGTGCTCGCCGCCGAGACGCTCGCCAAGAACCTGATCGACCAGGACGAGTACCCGCAGAGCGAGATCGTGCACCGTCGCGTCGTCTCGATCGTCGGCCGCCTGTTCCATGCGCCCGCCGGCTCGGGGTCGACCGGAACCGCGACGATCGGCTCGTCCGAGGCGATCATGCTCGCGATGCTCGCGCACAAGCGCTCCTGGCAGCTGCGGCGGGCGGCCGAAGGCAAGCCCGCCGACCGCCCGAACATGGTGATGGGCGCCGACGTGCACACCTGCTGGGAGAAGTTCACCCGCTACTTCGAGGTCGAGGCCCGCGTGGTGCCGATGCAGGAGGGGCGCTACACCGTCGGCGGCGAGCAGGTCGAGCCGCTGCTGGACGAGCGCACGATCGGCGTGGCGGGCGTGCTCGGAACGACCTTCACCGGCCAGATGGACGACCTCGCCTCGATCGACGCCTTGCTCGCACGCGTCGAGGACGAGCGGGGATGGCGCATTCCGCTGCACGTCGACGCCGCCAGCGGCGGCTTCATCACCCCCTTCTCCGAACCCAACCTGGAGTGGGACTTCCGTCTGCCCCGCGTGCGCTCGATCAACGTCTCGAACCACAAGTTCGGGATGGTCTACCCGGGCATGGGCACGGTCGTGTTCCGCGAGCAGTCAGACCTGCCCGAGGAGCTCGTGTTCCACATCAACTACCTCGGCGGCGACATGCCCAACTACACGCTGAACTTCTCGCGCGCGTCCAACTCGGTGATCCTGCAGTACTTCAGCTTGCTTCGCCTCGGGCGCGAGGGCTTCGAGCAGATCATCGCCACGGTGCTGGCCAACGCACAGGCGCTGGCCGGCAAGCTCGCCACGATCGACGGCCTGGAGGTGCTCAACGACGGCTCGCGCTTTCCGATCGTCGTCGTGCGCGCCCACCCGGACAGCGCCAGCCGGCCGCTGGACCTCGTACTGCTCTCGCATCTGCTGCGCGAGCGCGGATGGATCGTTCCCGCCTACACGCTGCCGCCGGATGCCGAGCACATCACGGTCCTGCGCATGGTCATCAAGGAGAACTTCTCGCGCGACATGGTCGATCTGCTGGCGCACGACGTCGCCGCCTCGGCGCACGTGCTCGCACACGGGCCCTCGGCGCAGGCGCGGCGCGCGCCGAAGCGGCCGCTGTACTGAGCCGATCCGCCGGCTGCGCTGCCGCAGGCCCTACTCAGTCGCGGCGACGGCCGCGATTGAAGAGCAGCACCGCCCCGGCGATCAGGATCACGAGGATCACCACGCCGCCGACGATGTAGCGGATTTTGTGGTGCGTCTTCTTCGGCCCCGCCTCTTTTTCGGCTTCGTGTTTGGAGAGCACCGTCACGGCAACGCCGCGCGCCTGCAGGCGTGAGACCGTCTGCGGCTCCTGTTGCTTCGGGTAGCTCGCGAGCACGTGCCGACCGTCGGCGAGCGTCACGCGCATCGTGCGCAGCCGCTTGTTGACCGTGACCGCCTTGACTTCCTTCGCCTTCAGCTGCTTGGCGAAGTCCGCTTCGCTCTCGTGCACGTAGTCGATCGTGCCTGCTTCCGCCGCCAGCGCCACACCGCCGAAGAGCGCGCACAGGGCGAGGCTCGCTGCCAGCAGCAGCGCCAGCGTGGCGCGCATCAGGGCTGTCGTCGCTGCGAGCACCGGCCGGTACCCTAGTGCCTCCGCGCCGCGCGTGTCGCACCGCCGGTCAGCTTGTTCTCTTTATGTCAAGCGCACGCGCCTGCGGCGCTACACGCGGCCGGTGTCGCGACGGTATGCGCGCACCGCCAACGCGCTGAAAACGGCCGTCCAGACGGCGATCACCGCCCACGCCATGCCGCTCCACGCCTTGCCGCCCAGCGCCACGTGGCTGGCCTGCACGAGCCAGTACGACGGGATGAACTGCGCCACGTCGTGCAGGAAGCCGTGACTGCCGAGCGGGAACCACGTGCCGCCGAGCAGCGCGAACAGCGACACGCCACCGCCCATCGCCGGCCCGATCGAGTCCGGCGTGAGCATGTGCCCGAGCGTGATCCCGAGCGCCGCGAACGGGATCAGCCCGACGAGGATCAGCCCCGTCATCTGAAGCCACTCGCCGGCCGGCAGGCTGACGCCGAGCGACGCGCCCGCCAGATACAGCGCGGCGATCGTCAGCAGCGCCATCGCGTACGCCGTGAGCACCTTCGTGCGGAAGTACGCGCGCGGCGAGAGCGGGCTGATCCGCAGCTGGCGATTCCAGCCGACCGCGCGCTCCGCCGCGATCCGCGCGCCCGAGGAGAGCACCGCGCTCATCGTGCCGAACGAGGCCAGCCCGACCATGAAGTACAGCGGCAGCGACACGCCCGTGTTGTTGAGGTTGTGCACGCCCCGGTTGGGCCCCGCGATCACGAAGTACAGGATCAGCGGGAAGCCGAGCGAGAGCAGGAAGAAGCGCCGGTTGCGAAGCGTGCGCAGCAACTCGTAGCGCGTGTACGTGAGCGCGCCCGTCATGGCAGCCGCCCGCCGACCGGGGCCGCGCCGTTGCCCGCGCCGGGCACGCCGGGCGTGCCCGATGAGCCGGGCGCCTCATCGCCCGTCAGCTCGAGGAACGCCTGCTCGAGGCCGGCCGCGTTGATCTCGATGTCGCGCGCCTGCGGATGGGCCGCCAGCAGCGCGCGGATCGCCTGATCGGAGTCGGCGCACGCGAGCACCACAGCCTCGCCGCGGCGCTCCGCGCCGTTCACGCCCGGCAGCCGCTCGAGCGCCTCCAGGTCGACGCCCGGCAGCGTCGCGCGGATCGTGCGCAAGCCGACCATCGCCTTGATCTCGTTCGTCGGGCCATCGGCCACGATCCGCCCGTGCGCCATCAGCACGGCGCGGTCGGCGTAGGCGTCGGCCTCCTCCAGGTAGTGCGTTGCGAACAGGATCGTCTTGCCGCGCGCCGCGAACTCGCGCATCACGCGCCAGAACGCGTTGCGGCCCTCGACGTCGAGCGCGACCGTCGGCTCGTCGAGCACCAGCAGCTCCGGGTTCGACACGAGCGCCACCGCCGCGCGCACGCGCTGGGTCTGCCCACCCGAGAGCTTCTGCGTGCGCTGATGAGCGAAATCGCGCGTGCCCGTCAGCTCGAGCACCTCGTCGATGCCCAGCGGATCGGGGTACAGCGCGGCCATCATGCTGATCAGCTCGCGCACCGTCAGGTCGCGGATCAGCGAGCCAGTCTGCAGCATCGCGCCGACCGCGCCCGCCGCGACGGCGTCGGACGGCGAGCGCCCGAACACCGACACGCTGCCCGCGTCCGGCTGTAGCAGGCCGAGCAGCATGTCGATCGTCGTCGACTTGCCCGCGCCGTTTGGCCCGAGCAGGGTCACGGTCTCGCCGATCGCGATCTCGATGTCCACGCCGCGGACCGCCTCGATCGGGCCGTGCGGGCCCTTGAACGACTTGACCAACCCCTGCAGGCGAATCTCCCGCGCCTGCCCCTCCGTCCCGGCGCCGGCGCCAGGCGGCATGCTCATTTGCGCGCTTGCCTCGCGGTCTTCAACCGATCGACCTTCGAGAGCACGACCTTGCGCATGCGCACCGAGTCCGGCGTCACCTCGACGGCCTCGTCCTCGCGCACGAACTCGAGCGCTTCGTCGAGCGTCAATTTGCGGTGCGTGTCCAGGCGCACGAGCACGTCGGAGGTCGATGAGCGCATGTTCGTCAGGTGCTTCTCCTTGACCGGGTTCACGTCGAGATCCTCCGAGCGCGCGTTCTCACCGATGATCATCCCTTCGTATACCTCCTCGCCGGGCCCGACGAACAACGATCCACGCTCCTGCAGCGTGAACAGCGAGAAGGTCACCGTCGCGCCGTTGCGGTCGGCCACGAGCACGCCCGAGTTGCGCGTCAACAGCTCCCCCGCCCACGGCTCCCAGCGGTCGAACACGTGGTGCATGATCCCCGTGCCGCGCGTCTCGGTGAGGAACTCCGTGCGAAAGCCGATCAGCCCGCGCGCCGGCACGAGGTAGTCCATCCGCACCCATCCGGTGCCGTGGTTGGTCATGTGCTCCATCCGCCCCTTGCGCGCCGCCAGGAGCTGCGTGACCGTGCCGACGTGCTCCTCCGGCACGTCGACCGAGAGCAGCTCGACCGGCTCGTGGCGCACGCCGTCGATCACGCGCTCGACCACGTGCGGCTGCCCGACCGTCAGCTCGAAGCCCTCGCGGCGCATCATCTCCACGAGGATCGCCAGCTGCAGCTCGCCTCGCCCCTGCACCTCGTAGGTGTCCGGGCGCTCCGTCGGCGCCACGCGCAACGAGACGTTGCCGACGAGCTCCTGCTCCAGGCGCGCCTCGATCTGGCGCGCCGTCAGCTTGTCGCCGTCTTTGCCCGCCAGCGGCGAGGTGTTGACGCCGAGCGTGATCGACATCGCCGGCTCGTCGACGCTGATCACCGGCAACGGGCGCGGGTCCTCGAGGTCGGCCAGCGTCTCGCCGATCGTCACCTCGGCGATCCCCGCCACGGCGATGATCTCCCCCGGCCCGGCCTCCGGCGCGTCGACGCGATCGAGCGCGTCTGTCACGTACAGCTCGGCGACCGTCGCTTTGCGGATCGTCCCGTCGGCGCGGCACCACGCGATCTGCTGGCCCTTCTTGATCGTCCCGTTGCGCACGCGGCAGATCGCCAGGCGCCCGACGTAGGGCGAGGCGTCGAGGTTCGTCACGAGCGCCTGCAGCGGATGGTCCGGCTCATACGTCGGCGCCGGGATGTGCTCGAGCAGCAGGTCCAGCAGCGGCGCCAGCGTGTCGCCCTGCAGCGGCTGCCCCGGATCGCAGGTCAGCGAGGCGACGCCCGCCTTCGCGTTGCAGTAGACGATCGGGAAGTCGATCTGCTGCTCGTCGGCGTCGAGGTCGAGGAACAGCTCGTAGACCTCGTCGACGACTTCGGCCACGCGCGCGTCGGGGCGGTCGACCTTGTTGACGACCAGGATCACCGGCAGCTTCGACTCGAGCGCCTTGCGCAGCACGAAGCGCGTCTGCGGCAGCGGTCCCTCGGAGGCGTCGACCAGCAGCAGCACGCCGTCGACCATCGTCAGCCCGCGCTCGACCTCGCCACCGAAGTCGGCGTGGCCCGGCGTGTCGATGATGTTCAGCTTGACGTCGCGGTAGCGCAGCGAGGTGTTCTTGGCGAGGATCGTGATGCCCTTCTCGCGCTCGAGGTCCATCGAGTCGAGCACGCGCGTGGCCACGTCCTGGCCGACACGGAACGCGCCCGACTGCCACAGCATGGCGTCGACAAGCGTCGTCTTGCCGTGGTCGACGTGGGCGACGATCGCCACGTTGCGGATGTCATCTCTGGCTGTAGGCACGGCGGGTAAGGCTAGCGGCGTACGCGCGCGGCCCTCAGACCTGTGCGCGCGCCGAAGCGTGCGAGCGCCGCCGGATAGCGCTCGGCGGCCGCCACCGTCTGCTCCAGGGCGGCCGCGAAGCGGCGGATCTCGTCCTCCTCGACGACCAAGCGCCGGTAGCGCCTTGATCGTGTTCATCCGGTGGCCCGCCACCTGGCAGAGGATGCGGTGCTCGTGGAACAGCGGCACCGTGATCAGCTGCGAGAACAGGCCTGCCTGCCGGCGCTCGACCGTTTCCCACAATGCGCGCCCCACGCGTCCGGACGGCGGGCCGAACTCGATCGCCCACATCAGGCCGAGCCCGCGCACGTCGCTGACGACCTCGTAGCGGTCGACCAGCGGGCGCGTCAGCTCCAGCAGCAGCGCCCCCATGCGCTCGCTGCGCTTGACGAGCTGCTCGTCGTCGAGCACGCGCAGCGTCGCCAGCGCCGCCGCCGCCGCGAGGTCGTTTCCGCCGAACGTCGAGCCGTGGCGCACGGCGCGCTCCATCCCGTCGAAGACCGTCTCGAAGGCCTTGCGCGAGACGAGCACGGCGCCGATCGGCACGAGCCCGCCCGACAGCGCCTTGGCCAGGCAGACCATGTCCGGTTGAAGGCCCCAGTGCTCGAGCGCGAGGAAGCGCCCCGTGCGCCCGAGGCCGGTCTGCACCTCGTCGCACACGAACAGCGTCTCGGCCGCCCGGCACAACGCCTGCGCGCGCTGCAGGTAGTCGTCCGGCGGCAGGTTGACGCCCTTGCCCTGGACCGGCTCGAGGATCAGCGCCGCCACGTCGCCGCGCGCGAGCTCGCGCTCGAGCGCATCGAGGTCGCCGAACGCAACCGCGTCACAGCCTCCCAGCAGCGGGCCGAAGCCCTCGCGGAACTCGGCGTTGCCGTTGATCGACAGCGATCCCAGCGTGAGCCCGTGGAAGGCGTGGTCGGCGTAGAGGATGCGCGGGCGTCCCGTCGCCGCCCGCGCGATCTTGATCGCCGCCTCGACGGCCTCCGTGCCCGTGTTCGCCGGCACCATCGCCGCCACGCTGCCCGGGGCACGCGCGAGCAGCTGCTCGGCGAGCACGCCGCTGAGCAACGTCACGCCGAGCTGGGGCATGTTGGCGGTCCCCGCCGCCATCACCTCCTGCACGGCCGCGATCGCCTCCGGGTGGTTGCGGCCGATCGCGAACACGCCGTAGCCGCCGAACAGGTCCAGGTAGCGCTCGCCGTCGCTCGTCGATCAGGTGCGCCCCCTCGCCTCCGCGCCAGGACTTGTCGAAGCCGAGCGTGCGCAGGATCCGCCCCATCTGCGGGTTCAGGAAGCGGTCGTTGAGCGACAGCTCCTCGCCGCCGCGCGACTGCAGCAGCTCGCCGATCCCCGGCGCACTCGACTTGTACATGGGCTAAGCCTACGAGAGCGCCCGCCGCGGCCCGGGCGGGACCGTCCAGGCGACGCCCATTTTCTGGCCATATTCTGGATAACCGTATTTCCGAGGACAAATGTCTTCTGCGTGGATAAGTCCTAAAGGCCGGCGCGCGTTCGGCCGAAGCGCGTGGCATGGCACGGTCCTCATGGCTCTGCCCCACCGAGCTCGATCGCGCGCGGGTCGTCGACGCGAGCGCGCGCGTGCGCCGGATACGCATGATCGGCTCCGGCGCCGTCGGCGCGGCGCTGCTGATCGCCGCGCCGTGGGTCGGCTGGTGGCCGCTGATCCTGTTCGCGCTGTCGGGGCTGAACTTCCTCAACGTCGAGCGCCGGATCGACTCGAGCGCCCACCCCGAGCTGATCAGCGCCTGGGCGATCGTGATCACGATGCTGCTGATCGGCGCCGGCGTGGCGCTGAGCGGCGGCCCGAGCAGCGCCGTGCTGCCGTGGATGGCGCTGCCCGTCGCGATGGTCGCCGCCCGCTTCCGCCTGCAGGTCGTGCTCGCCGCGCTCGCGCTGACCGTCGCGATCGTGCTCGCGAGCACGCTCGGCGTGCATCCGCAGCGGACGATCGACGACCCCGCGCCGCTGCTCGCCACGTTCGCGCTGCTCGCCGGCATCGTCTCGATCGTGTGGGCGCTGCAGGCCGCCGAGCTGCAGCGCCGCGACGAGGCGATCATCGACCCGCTGACGGGGCTGTTCAACCGCAACGCGCTGATTCCCCGCTTCGCCGAGCTGAGCCACCAGGCGCGCCTGTCGCGCCAGCCCGTCTGCCTGCTGCTGTGCGACATCGACAACTTCAAGGACGTCAACGACGCGCACGGGCACGACCGCGGCGACGCCGTGCTGCGCGACATGGCCTACGAGCTGCGCAAGCGCCTGCACTCCTTCGAGCTCGTCTACCGGCTCGGCGGCGAGGAGTTCCTGATCGTGCTCCCCGGCGTCGACGACGCCACCGGCTGCCAGGTCGCCGAGCGCCTGCGCGCCGCGCTCGAGCATGGCGAGCCGGCCGGCGTGGCGATCACCGCCTCGATCGGCGTCAGCGCCTCCGGCGGCGAGCAGATGGAGTACGAGTCGCTGTTCAAGGCCGCCGACGACGCGCTGTACGAAGCCAAGCGCAGCGGGCGAAACCGCGTCGTCAGCAGCAGCGCGGGCGTGCAGGAGCGCCGCGAGCCGACCGCCGAGCCGCCGTCCGACGGCGAGCAGGAGCCATTCGCCGTGCAGCCGTCTCGCGCGGCCGCCTAGCTTGCAAGGACACAAGTCAAGGGAGCGGAATCCGGCGCCTCGAAGCGTGGGATCGACAGCCTCATGCCGGGATGCAGAGCGACGGCGCACGTGCTACTATTACGTTATGCGATACAACGGTGGACGATCTACGGACCCGGAGCTGCTCGTGCTGACGAGCCTCGCGGACGGACCGAAGCACGGCTATGCGATCACGCAGGACGTGCGGGAGATGTCCGGCGTGAGCCTCGGACCGGGCACGCTGTACGGCGCGCTCTCGCGGCTGGAGGGCAAGGGGCTGATCGAGGGCCTGCCGGCGGAAGCACGGCGTCGGCCGTACCGCCTGACGAGCGCCGGCAGCGAGGTGCTGACGGGGCAGCTGGAGACCTTTGCGCGCGTCGCACGAACGGGGCTTAGTCGCCTGCGCGTGAGCGGGGCGAGCGCATGAGGCTCTGGCGCCTCGCGCTCGCGCTCTACCCGCTCGCCTTCCGTCGACGCTACGGCGCGGAGATGCGCGCACTGCTCGAACAGGAGCCGCCGCGGGCGCGCGCCGCGATCGATCTGCTGCTCGGCGCGCTCCGCGCGCACCTGCGCCCGCCGGCCGGGTTGGACGACGAGCTCGACGCCGGCGTACGCATACGGCTCGGCCTCGGCGGCGTGCTCGCATGCTGGGTCGCGTTCGCGGCGGTCGGCTTCGCCTTCTACAAGACGAGCGAGAACCATCCGTTCGGCGCCCATCCCCTGCTCGGCGACGCTCACTTCGCGGTGCAGCTCGCCGCGGGGATCGCCTCGCTGGTCCTCGTCGTGGGGGCGCTGCCGTTGATCGGACTCGCGCTTCGCCGCGCGCGGAATCGACCGGGTGGGGGCCGGCGCCTGATCGGCGTGGTGCGCGCGCCTGCAGCGGCCGTGCTCGTGTTCGCGGCGGCGACGGCGCTGCTCGTGCTGGTGGCGCACGGCGTGCGCTCCCGGGTCCACCCAGGCGCGGCCGCGCAGGGAGTGTTCGTCGCCTGGGCGCTCTTGGGGCTCGCATGCGCTGCGGTCTGCGTGGCCTACGCACGACGCACGCTGCTGAGGATCGATGTGCCCGAGCTCTGGCTGGCGAGGGAGCTGCGGCTCGCCACGCTCGTCGCCGCGGCGATGGCCGCGATCGCACTGGTCGCGATGCTCTACGCACTCGTGCTGCTGCACGACGCGCCCGTGCTCGCGGGGTCGCCCAACGGCCCCTTCCAACTCCTCAGTACCGGCGCCTCGCTTGTGATCGAGGCGCTTGCGATGGCGATGTTCGGTGCGCTCGCGGCGCTCAGCGCGAAGCGTGCGTGGCGCGGCGTGCCGGCTCGCCGGTAGCCCGCGCCTCACGCAGCATCGCCAACGGGCCCGGAGGGCCCCGAGCTCGATGGCGCCTGCAGTCTGCGGTGGGTGCAGCAGCGCGGCGGTGCCGAGGTCGAGGAAGCCCATCACGGTCGCGGCGTTCGCGTCACGGTTCGTCAGCGCCGGCAGGTTCCACTTGCTCTCGATCGTGGCCAGCACGGAGGTGTGGTCGCAGACGACGTCGCTGACGCCACCTGGCCTGGAGTAAGGCGAGACGACGACCGCCGGAACACGGGGTCCGTACATGTCGTAGGCCCCTGGCGGTTCGCCGGACGCCAGCTTCGGGGGGATGTCATCCGGCGGGGCGGCAGCCGGCGGCGGAACGTGGTCGTAGAAGCCGCCGTGCTCGTCGTAGAGGTAGATCAACAGCGTGCGACCCCAAGCCGGAGAGCGCAGCACCGCTTCCACGACCTTGTGCGCCCAAACCTCTCCGTAGTACATGTCGCCGGGGTCCTCCTCCGTCTCGGGTGGAGGCAGAAGCAGCTTGAGGGCGTCCTTCACGAAGGTCGGCAGACCGGAGATCGAGGAGACAATCGAGGAGAGCTTGCCCATCGCCGGGTCGACGAAGCTGACCGCCGGCAGGTTGCCGGCCTCGCAGTCGTGGAAGAACTTCTCGATCGAATGGTGATGACCGATGTGCTTGAGGAAGCTCGACGGGATCGTCAACGTCATCGGGACGTCCGTGAAGTAGCTCCCCCAGCTGATGTGATGGTCGGACAGCTGGTCGAGGATCGTGCCGCGCGGCGGCGGGCCGTCGAGCAGCGCGCTGAGATTCGTGACGGTCCCACCGTAGGCGGTGCCGGCCAGCAGGAAGCGGCGGTTGGGGTAGGTCGGCCCCGGGACCGAGCTGAACCAGCGATTGGCGAGCGTGAACGTGCTCGCCAGCGAGTACGCGAACGGCAGCACCTCGGGCGTGTAGTAGCCCATCGGCTCCACAGCTTTGGCCGATTTGACGAACCCGTTCATCTGGCCGCCGCCGATCTGCTCGTGCGTCGCCTGCCAACTCTGTGTCACGTGCACTCCCTGCGCTGTGTTCGGCAGCGGAAAGGTCTTCACCGCCGGAGAGGCGCTGTCGGCCCCGGGATTGGAGTTGGTCGCAGCGCCTGCACTGTCGAAGCTCAGCCCGTCAACGTCGGCGCGCGTGCGCGAGAGCGCACCGATCAGGTTGTCGAAGGAGTGGTTCTCCATCATCACCACGACGATGTGGTCGAACGGCATCTGCTCGTTGACCGCGCCGACGGGCTTCTCAGGGAACGGCCGGCTGCCTGCGCCCCTGCCGCTCGACTGGACAGCCGCAGGTCCCGTCATGCCGTTGCAGCCAGGGTGAGCATCCCGAGCATTCTAACTCTGCCGATTGCCAAACTTCGCGCCCAACGCCGCCGACTGCGAATCATTTCCGCGCGGTCAGCCCTCGAGCGATTCCGATGCCTGCAGCCACAACGCCTCGAGCTGCTCGCGCTCGGCGACGAGCGCTGCGAGCTCGGCCTGCAGCTCGGCAAGCCGGGCGTAGTCGGTCGCGGCGGCAGCCATCTGCTCGCTCAGCGCCGCCTCACGCTCGACGAGACGCTCGATCGCGCCCTCCATCCGCTTCAGCTCACGCTCGAGTCGCTGGGTCTCCTTGCGCTGCGCGCGCAGCACCGCCCCCGGCGCCACGGCACCTGACTTCGCCGATGACGCGGGTCGATGCTCCTGCTCGGCGCGGCGCTGCTCGATGTACTGCTCGATCCCTCCCGGCAGGTGATGGATGCCGCCGTCGGCGGTGAGCGCGTGGACGTTGTCGCAGACGCGCTCGACGAAGTAGCGGTCGTGGCTGACGATCACGAGCGTGCCGGGCCAGCCGTCGAGCAGATCCTCGAGCGCCGTGAGCGTGTCGATGTCGAGGTCGTTGGTCGGCTCGTCGAGCAGCAGCACGTTGGGCTCGCCCATCAGCAGGCGCATCAGCGCGAGCCGCCGCCGCTCGCCGCCGGAGAGGTCTGCGACGAGCGTGCGTGCCTTCTCACCGCGAAAGCCGAAGCGCTCGCACAGCATCGCGGCGGTGATCTCCTCGCCGCTGCTGAGCGTCGCGTGGCCGCGCACCTCCTCGAGCGACTCGAGCACGCGCAGGTGACCGGGGATCTCGACGGTGTCCTGCGAGAGGTGCGCGATCCGCACGGTCGCGCCGCGCTCGACGCGGCCGGACGTCGGCTCGAGCTCGCCGGCCAGCAGCCGCACGAGCGAGGTCTTGCCCGAGCCGTTGACGCCGACGATCGCAACGCGGTCGCCGGGGCCGAGCCGCCAGGTCACGTCGTGCAGCACCTCCCTGCTGCCGAGCTCGAGCGACACGTCGACGGCGTCGAGCACCTTGTTGCCGAGGCGCGAGGCGGCGAAGCGCAAGAGCTCGGCGCGATCGCGCGGCTCGGGCTCGTCGGCGATCAGCGCGTTGGCGGCGTCGATGCGGAACTTCGGCTTGCTCGTGCGCGCCGGCGGGCCACGCCGTAGCCAGGCCAGCTCCTTGCGCAGCAGTTGCCGGCGACGGCTTGCGCTGGAGGCCTCCTGGCGCTCGCGCTCGGCGCGGGCCAGCACGTACGCCGCGTAGCCGCCTTCGTACTGATGCACTTCGCCGTCGGCCAGCTCCCAGGTGGCCGTGCAGACCGCGTCGAGGAACCAGCGATCGTGCGTGACGACGAGCATCGAGCCGCGACGCGCGGCGAGGTGACGCGCGAGCCAATCGACGCCTTCGACGTCGAGGTGGTTGGTCGGCTCGTCCAGCAGCAGCAACTCGGGCGGGTCGAGCAGCAGGCGCGCGAGCGCGACGCGCCGGCGCTCGCCCCCCGACAGGCCGGCGACGGGTGTGTCGATGCCGGCGGCGAACAGCCGCAACTCGACGCCGCCCATCAGCCCGTCGAGCACGTCTCTGAAAGCGCTGTCGCCGGCCCACTCGTGATCGGCGCGCCCGCCGACGAGCACCTCGCGGATCGTGCGGGTCTCGTCGAGCTCGTCGCGCTGGCCGAGCAGGGCGACCTGGACGCCGCCGGTACGCGTCAGCGCTCCGGCGTCGGGCTGCTCGATGCCGGCGATCAGGCTCAGCAGCGTCGACTTGCCGCCGCCGTTCTGCCCGACCACGCCGATGCGCTCGCCCTCGGACACGCCGAGCGTGACGTCGTGCAGAACCGCGCGACTGCCGTAGCCCTTCTCGACTGCGTTGAGGTTGACGAGGTTGCGGGGGGTCGGCATGCGGTCCATCCTTGCGGATCGGTCGCGGAGGCCGGGTAAGACGCGGCGCAGCGCGCTAATGCGGCGCCCCGGACTCGCAAGTCATCTGGCATCCGTCGGGCAAGTCCGGTGAGATGCCTAACATCGCGATCTAGGATGTCAGCTAACCAGCCAATCGACGCTGGAACGGAATCTGGCCAGGTTTAGCGAGCAACTCAGCCGTCGCCTGGTCGAGTTCTGCTGGGACGAGTGGGCGCAGATCGGCGTACTTGCCAGCCCCATACGCATCAGCCCCTGGGCGGCTGATCCCGAGGCGCTGATCGTCTTTACGCTGGAGGTCGCGCGAGTCGATCCCCGCCTCTTCGACGAGATGCTCGACTGGATGCTCCTCAACGAGCGGCTGCTGAGCATTCGGCGACTGCGGGCGATGTGCACAAGCGCAGCCGACCAGGCGCTTGTGGAAGCTGCGATTGGCTGGCTCGCCTGGCAACGACCCCGCGCGCGTCTCAAGGCGCGCCCAACCAGCAGCGGCTCAGCCCTGAAGCCCCTCTTCCACGGCGGCGGACCCGTGACGGACGCCGATCCGAGCTTCGCGGCAGAGGGCCTGTTGCGTCCGTCTCTCGTACCGTCGCAGAAGTCGCGCACACCAGACCTGGCGGCGTCGATCAACCTCGGCCTTCGCCTGCGCGCGATCCTCGGCGTCGGCATCCGCGCCGAGGTAATCCGGGTGATGCTCGGCATGCGGGCTCCGTGGATGACCGCGCAGACCCTCGCGCAGACCAGCGGGTACGCAAAGCGCAACGTGCATGACGCCCTCGCGGGTCTGGTCGAGGCGCAAGTCGTGCGTAGCTTCACGGTCGGTGGCGAACAGCGATACGCGATCGACAAGGACATCTGGGCCGCGCTGCTGCAACGCCCTCCAGACTCTCTGCCGAGCCATCGCGACTGGCCACAGCTGTTCAGCGCGTTGCGAGCCATCCTGCGCTGGTCAGGAGAGGGGGCACACATCGGCGACTCCGACTACCTGCTTGCGAGCGGTGCGCGCCAGTTGCTCGATCAGCTGCGTCCTGAGCTCTCGTTCGCCGGAATACCAAGCCATCGAAGCGTTACGGCCGACGACGCCGGTCGGGAGCTGGAACGGGTGACCGACTCGCTCTTGTCCGCTTTGGACATGGGCGCCATTTCGCGTCCCTAAGCTGCGCTCGCCCTGAGGCCGCGCGGAGTCTATTTGTCAAATTAAATATTGATGTCGTCGTTCTTGACACGAGGGTGGTGTCGTGTAAAGTGGCTGCCGACGGCACCCCGACCGCAGGAGGAAGCCACTTCATGTCAGCGCCCGCAGCAGCGACGAGCGAGCCGATTGCGTATCCGAGCGCCGACGTTCCCGGCGCCGAACCGACCTCCTGGCGCGACCCCAAGCGCTACTTCTGGCTGCTCGGCCTCGTCGTGCCGACGCTGCCGTTCCTCGCGTGGGGGCTCGTCGAGCTGACCGGTCTCGGCGTGTTCTGGTTCTACGGGCCCGTGCTCGTGTTCGGCATCTTCCCGCTGCTCGACCTCGCCGTCGGCCTCGACGCGCGCAACCCACCCGAGTCGGTGATCAAGGCGCTCGAGCAGGATCGCTATTACCGCTGGTGCACTTATGCCTACATCCCCGTGCAGTACGCCGGGCTCGTCTTCGCCTGCTGGGAGTGGTCGCACGGAGGCCTCTCCGTCGTCGAGTCGATCGGCCTCGCGCTGACCGTTGCGATGGTCTCCGGCGTCGCCATCAACACCGCGCACGAGCTCGGGCACAAGCGCGCCAGCCTCGAGCGCTGGCTGAGCAAGGTCGCGCTCGCCCAGAGCGGCTACGGGCACTTCTTCATCGAGCACAACCGCGGCCACCACGTGCGCGTCGCCACGCCCGAGGACCCCGCCAGCTCGCGTCTCGGCGAGAGCTTCTACCGCTTCCTGCCGCGCACCGTCAGCGGCAGCCTGCGCTCCGCGTGGGAGCTCGAGCGCGTGCGCCTGCGCCGGCTGGAGAGCTCGATGTGGACGCCGCGCAACGACATCCTCAGCGCCTGGGCCATGAGCGTCGTGCTGTTCGGCGCGCTCGTCGCCGTGTTCGGTGTTGTCGTGCTCCCCTACCTCTTGCTCCAGGCCGTGCTCGGCTTCTCGCTGCTGGAGGTCGTCAACTACCTCGAGCACTACGGCCTCTTGCGCCAGCGCCGCGAGGACGGGCGCTACGAGCGCACCCAGCCCGAGCACAGCTGGAACTCCAACAACGCCGCCTCCAACGTCTTGCTCTACCACCTGCAACGCCATTCCGACCACCACGCCAACCCCGTGCGCCGCTACCAGGCGCTGCGCCACGTCGAGGAGGCGCCGCAGCTGCCCACCGGCTACGCCGGGATGATCGTCACCGCCGTGATCCCGCCGCTGTGGCGGCGCGTGATGGACCGCCGCGTGCTCGAGCACTACGAGGGCGACGTCAGCCGCGCCAACCTGCAGCCGCGGATCAGCGCCCGCCGCCGCCGGCAGCTGCAGGCGAGCGCGTGAGCGCCTACCGCTGCCCCGCCTGCGGCTACGTCTACGACGAGCACGCCGGGCATCCGCGCGAGGGCTTCCCCGCCGGCACGCCCTGGAGCGAGGTGCCCGACGACTGGGCCTGCCCCGACTGCGGCGTGCGCGACAAGGTCGACTTCGAGCCCGCCGAGGAGCCCGCGCCGTGAGCGCCGCCGCAGAGCCACAGGTCCCCTACGCCGTGGCCGCACGCGAGCTGCTGCGCAACTCGCTGCTCGACGGCGCCAACCGGGAGCTCGCCTCGCGCCCCTGGTCGGAGATCACGATGAGCGATATCGCCCGCGCCGCCGGCGTCAGCAGACAGACCGTCTACAACGAGTTCGGCTCGCGCGCCGAGTTCGCGCAGGAGCTCGTGCTGCGCGAAGCCGGGCGCTTCATCGACGCCGTGCAGAGCGCGATCGCCGCCAACGCCGAGGATCCGCGGCTGGCCCTGCAGGTGACCTTCGAGCTGTTCCTCACCGTCGCCGCCGAGAACCCGCTCGTCAACGCGATCGTCTCCGGCGACGGCGCCGATGAGCTGATCGCGCTGTTCACGACGCGCGGCGAGACGCTCGTTGAGACCGCCGCCGCACGGCTCACCGACGTGCTGCTCGCCAGCTGGCCCGCCGTGCCCGCCGACGAGGCCGGCGTGATCGGCGAATGCCTCGTGCGGCTGGCGATCAGCTATGCCGCGCTGCCCAAAGCCGGGCCCGCCGAGACGGCCGAGGCGATCGCGTCGCTGCTCGGGCCCTATGTACAGGGGCTCGTGGCAGGCGCGACGGTGGGTGCCGAGCGCGTATCCCTCTAGGCTGATGGCGTGGCCGTCGGCGTTTCCAAGCGTTCGTTCGATCCAACGGCGTTCGAGGCTTTCCAGTTCGTCTCGCACGAGCTCGACGAGCACGGTCGCGTAGCGCTGCGCTATGCGCTCGACGGGCGGGTCGAGTTCGTCGAGACCTTCGAGCTGCCCGTCAGCCGGACGCTCTCGCCGGCCGAGCGCGACGGCGTCGCGGGGCTGGTCGCGCTGCTGCATTGGGTCGCCGGCGTCAGCTACTTCAAGACCGCCGCACCGCCGGTCGTGCTGTGCGACTCGGGCGCCCCGCCGCCGGCCACGGCCGCGCTGCTCGAAGCGCTCTACTCGCAGGGCCTCGGCGAGTTCGCCTACGTCAATGCCCTCGCGAAGCTTCCGCGGCCTGGCTTTCCCGCGCAGGGCACGCCGCATACCCCCCACGTTCTCGCCGGCTCGGATGGGCGGCGCGCGCTGGTGCCCGTCGGCGGCGGCAAGGACTCGGCCGTGGCGATCGAGACGATGCGCCACTCGGGTCGCTCGCTGACGCTGTTCTCGGTCGGCGACCCTCCCGCGATCGCGCGAGCTGCGGCTGCGGCAGAGCTGCCGCGCCTGATCGCGCGCCGCCGGCTCGATCCCGGGCTGGCCGCGCTGAACCAGGCCGGCGCGCTCAACGGGCACGTGCCGATCACGGCGATCGTGACGTGCGTCGCGCTGCTGACGGCCGCGCTGAACGGCATCGAGACGGTCGCGATGGCCAACGAGCGCTCCGCCTCCAGCGGCAACCTCGTGTGGGACGGCGTCGAGATCAATCACCAGTTCAGCAAGAGCCTGCAGGCCGAACGCCTCTTGCAGGCGGCCGTCGCCGAGCTCGCCCCCGGGATCGAGGTCTTCTCGATCCTGCGCCCGGCCTCCGAGCTGGCGATCGCGCGGGCGTTCGCGCGGATGGATCGCTATCACGAGGCTTTCACGAGCTGCAACGCCGTGTTCCGCCTCGACCCGAGCCTGCGCGCGAGCTCGTGGTGCTGCGACTGCCCCAAGTGCCGCTTCGTGTTCCTCGCGCTGGCGCCATTCAGCGAGCCCGAGCACCTGCGGCAGATCTTCGGGCGCGACCTGCTCGACGACGATGCTCAGTTCGAGGGGTTCGGGCTGCTCACGGCGACCGGCGGCGACAAGCCGTTCGAGTGCGTCGGCGAGGAGCAGGAGAGCCTCGCCGCGATCCGCATGCTCGCCGAGGATCCGCGCTGGCGCGGCCACCGCGTCGTCGAGCGGCTCGTCGCCGAGGTCCTGCCCCGGCATCCGCCGAGCGAGGGGTCGCTCGACACAGTGCTCGCGCTGAGCGACGAGCACGCGGTGCCGGATTCATTGATGCCATCCGTCCGTGCGATTCTCGGAGCTTGAGGACAAGAGCATCGGCGTGTGGGGAGCGGGTCGCGAGATCCGCTCGTTCGCGTCGCAGCTGAAGCGGCGGGTCCCGTCGGCGCGGATCGCCGTGCTCGCCTCCGACGACCCTGCGAGCCCTGACGCGCGCGACGACCTGGGCGCCCCGGATGCGCGGGTGGCCTCCGGCGAGGAGATCGTGGCCGCGCTCGCGGCGTGCGATGTGATCGTCCGCTCGCCGGGCGTGTCGATGCACCGCGACGAGCTGCGTGAGCTTCGCGCGCGGGGCGTGCTCGTGACGACGGCCACCGCACTGTGGCTGGCCGAGGTCGGCGGCGCCGGTGTGATCGGCGTGACCGGCACGAAGGGCAAGAGCACGACGGCCGCGCTGATCGCCCATCTCGCGCGCGCCGCCGGGCAGAGCGTCGAGCTTGCCGGCAACATCGGCGTGCCGGCGCTCGATCTGCTCGACCGCCCCGGCGCCGAGCTGACCGTCGTCGAGCTCTCCAGCTACCAGATCGCCGACCTCGAGACGGGGCCCGAGGTCGCCGTCGTGACCAACCTGCACCGCGAGCACCTCGACTGGCACGGCACCGAGGAGCGCTATCACGAGGACAAGCTGCGCCTGCTCGCGTTGCCGGGAGTGCAGGCGGCAGTGCTCAACGGCCGCGACGAGCGACTGGTGCAGGCGGCGGGCGATGCTGTGGGCGTGCAGCTGTTCGGCGTGCCGCAGGCGTGGGACGTCACGGCAGAGGGGATCGCGTTCGACGGGCGCCTCGCGGCGAGAACCGACGAGCTGCCGCTGCGCGGAGCACACAACGCGCTCAACCTGTGCGCGGCGCTGACGGCGATCGAGGCGATCGGCATCCCCCGCCCCGCGCTGCCCGAGGCGCTCGGCGGAATGGCGGCGCTGCCGCACCGGCTCGAGATCGTGAGCGAAGTGGACGGCGTCACGTGGGTCGACGACAGCATCTCGACGACCCCCGAGTCGACGCTGGCCGCGCTGGCGAGCTTCCCCGAGTCCGAGATCGTCCTGCTCGGCGGCGGTCAGGATCGCGAGCAGGACTACGGCGAGCTGGGGCGCGCGCTTGCCGAGCGAGGGGCCGTCGTGCTTGGCCTGCCAGACACGGGCGCGCGCTTGATCGAGGCCGCACGTGAGGCGGGCGCGATCGAGGACAAGCTCGTGGCGGTCGCCGACATGGAGGACGCCGTGGCGCGTGCGAGAGATCTGGCACGGCCGGGGACGACCGTGCTGCTCTCCCCTGCCGCGCCGAGCTACAACGCGTACCGGAACTTCGAAGCGCGAGCCGCGCACTTCCGCGCGGCGCTGGGGCCGGCCGTCGGCTGAGATCGCGTCACGGCTTGCCGCGCAGCGTGGCGCCGGCCAGCCGCGTACCGGCGGCGGCTCCGGTCGCGTAGACCGACACGGTCAGCTTCACGCTCGCCCCGCGCCGGCCGAGCAGCTTCTTCGCAGCGGGCGTCAACTTGAAGCTCGCGGCGGCTGCGGTCGCCTTGGCGGCCTTGCATTTGAGCGTGAGCGTGCGGGCGGTGAGCGCCAGGCGCTTCTTGCCGGCCTGCACGAGCGCGCCGACGCGCAGCTGCACCGTCGTGGCGACACTGCACGTCACCGCGTAGAGCTGGCGGCGCGTGCGAGCGAGCGAGGCTCCGTGCCGCTTGGCGGCGATCGCGAACGTGGCTCGAGGGCCGACTGGGGGTGCGATCGAGATGGGCGAGGGCGTCGGCGTCTTCGTGCCAGGGGTCGTGGCTACGCCGGTCTGGCTCGACCCGCCGCCGGACGGTTCGCTGCTCACGGGTGTGCACGACGAGGCGCCCGCCGTGGCTTCGGTTCCGGGCGGGCACGGCTCACAGAACTCAGCCGAGGGAGAGTTGGTGTGCCCGTCGAACGTCCCCGCCGGGCACGCGGTCGGCATCACTGAGCCTTTGGGCGCGTAATGGCCCGCGGGCGCAGACGTACACGAGCTGCGACCGATTTCGTCGCTGTAGGTCCCCTGTTCGCATTCGAGCTCTTCCTTGGCGCCGGTTCCCGGCACGTAGTGCCCGGGTACGGCGGGAATGCATTCGACGAACCCTTCTGCGGGCGCGAAGCGGCCGGCGATGCATTCGTCGGCCACGATCGCGCCTTTGCTCGCGACGAAGTAGCCCTTGGGGGCTTTGACGCACGGTTCTTCGCCACTGGCCGAGTAGGTGCCGGGTTCGCACAGCGGGTATGCGACGTTCACGGTGACCGGCACGGTGCTCGCGGCGGGGTTGCCGAGGGCGTCCTGATAGGAGATGCTGAGCTGGTAGGAGTCGGCGGGAAGTCGTTCTGTCTGCGCGCTGGCGATGCCGAGACCGGTGCTCGGGTTCGAGGGGACGACTTCGGCGGTGTGCGAGCCCGCGGCTGAATTGCTCAGCAGCAGCGGCTTCGGCCCGGCTTTGCTGCCGAACAGCAGCAGTTTGACCGAGCCAGGCAGCGCCGCTTCGGGAAGTTTGTAGGCGACTTTGAATGCTTCCCCGCGGAAGCTCTGGCCGGCGGTCGGTTCGCTCACAGTCGGCACGCCGGTGACCGTTTTGATCGTGACTTTTTCCGCCGAGGCGCTGGCGAACGGTTCGAGCGCTGCGTTTTGGTAGCTGAATTTGACCGTGTATTCGCCGTCCGGCACCGACGTCGCGCTCGCTTTGGCCACGTTCGCGGTTTCGTCTTCGAGTTCGTGGAGGTTGAGGAAGAAGTGGTGCTTGCCCGCGGCGGACGCCGGTGAGGTGAGCGTGACCGTGACCGTGGGGCCGGTGGCGGGGATGAATGCGAGCGTTGCGCCGGCCGCTCCGGCTTCGGGGAGTTCGTATTCGACGCTGAGCGGGGAGTTGTGGACGCTCGAGGCGGTGGGGGCGATCAGGGTGGGGGCGGCTGTGGCGGCCAGCGCCGGGGATGCCGAGATCGCCAGGGAGAGTGCTGTGGCGAGCAGGGCCAGGGGCGCGAGGGGCGCTCGGTTGGGGCGCTGCGCTCGTTGGTTCAGCGGGGTGGGCTTGGTGCGGGGGCTTCGGCTCATCAGGAGCCTTTTCGGCAGGGCGGGCGGGGAGCTGAAGGGGTGATCGTTGATCTGTCGAGGGCAGCTCTACCACCGACCTCCAGCCATCGATAATCGCGCCGAATAGACCCTGGCTGTGCTCCCGCTTACTCGGGCTTGCCGCTCGCCGTGCCAGCTACTCGCGACTCGACCGTCTCAAAGCCGCCACCGGGCTGTTCAGCGACAACAATGACTCCGACGCCGGTTACAAAGTCGATCAGGTCGTCGCTAGGAAGGTGCGGCAGGAGGACCGCGAGGCGCAAGTCGGCCCGATCGATGTGGCGCCGGTAGTCGAGCAGCTGACCGATCGCAGTTCGTATCGCGCCCCGAGTGGCAGTTCCCTTGGCCTCGTACAGGACGTTCTGGGTCTCGCTGTAGATGTCAGTCAAGAGTGGCCGGAGCTCTCCCGGCGGTCGCAGACGCCAGCGGCTAAACGTTTCCGCCGACCCGGACCACTCTATGTATCGGTCGACTAGTTTGCCCTCCCGCCGGGTAGCTGTTGTTCCCCCACGCGGAGAAACAGCAAACGATGTCTCGACGTTCTCCTCGACCGGGACGAGCGACGCCGCCACGTTAGTGCCGCTATCAAGAAAGACGCACTGATCGCTCTCGCGGCGTAGTACCTCGCCTACCGGGCGAAGGCGGAAGACGAAGACCGTCCTGTCTTCGGCGTTCTCATCGAGCGCATCCTCAGACAAGTACGGCTTTTTCTGGTCGAGCTCAAACTCGCCCACGTAGCGCTGTTGACGTTGTCCTGTTCCCACAACGAGGCCGTCCGCGACGAAGAGCCGCAGCGCTCTCCTTCGCTGTCGGTGCTCCAGGATCGCGCGGTTGCCGTGGCTCATTGGCTGATCGCCTTCTCGCCCCTCTCCCGTGTAAAGAAACAGGCGACCGTCGTCAGTCCACCCGTCATAGCTGTAGCCGTAGGCTTCTCCCCTTGATGGATCGCTGTATAGGAAGACATTGGGAGAGCTGGCCGACGGCTCGATGCCGCCATACAAAGCACCGCCGAAGCGTGCATTTCTCTCGGAACGGGTGAGTAGCGCACCGACGGGAAGGTCCCAATCCTCAGCCGATCGGTCCAGCAGGATCCGCTGCGGGTCATGCTCGGCACGGGCGTTCGGCAGAGTGCGAAGCACGGCACCGATGAACGCGCTCCGATAGCCGACCGATGGTGGGTCAATCTGCAGCTCACCGGTCGCCTGTATACGGTCAAGGGCATCCTGGACCCAGGCCACCGGCAATGGCATGCCTGCCGGCGAGCGGTCCGTCGCCACGACTACGTCTTGACCCCGTAGCTCGAGAATCTCGTTCGGACGGCCCGAGATAGTCCAAAGGGGCTGTCCGATTAGCTCCGCCAGGAGCGCACGCGCGTCCAGCGTCTCCGTTACCCCCGCCACACGCATACCCTGCGACAACGCCAAGCGACTGTAAACAGACAACGGTCTGCGGCCTAAGTTTTGTCAACCGCGACGCCTATGTATTCCGCAGCCGACGAATAGATTTGGCCTTCAGGCTCCTTCCGTTCTTCTTTGTCTGCCCTCAGGAGAGGCCGTCGTCGTCAGGAATGCTCACTACGATCGGTCGATGGCTACTGATCGATCGACGTCCACCCGGCAGGTCCCCGTGGTTATTGAGCACGAACTCCAACAGCGAGGGTCGGTCGGTGACTTCGAGCGCCACGAGATCCGATCCGCGCAGGCGACGGCGGTGGTTGCGAGATCTTGACTCTCCGTTGGGCAGCGAGCTCGAAGATGCGGGGACGCTGTCTTGCGCCGAGCTCGTCGAGCTCGCAATCCAGCCGCTTCGTGGAAGCGGAAGCTCGGCGACTATCGAGGAGTGGTGGGAGTACACGTACCGGCGTGGCTGGATCGAGGAACACGGAGATAATCGCTGCCGTCTCACTGCAACTGGTCTGGCTGGTCTTCACGCCCGGCGCCGAAGCGATGCGACGATCGATCACGGAGCCCTCGGGCGATCCATTCTCAAGTGGCTGCTGCCGGCAGGCGCGGTGGGTGCTTCGGCGTATGTAGGCAGTAGATTCCCGGCCTCCACTGCGGTAATCGTGACAATCGTCCTAGGCGTGGCCGTATGCCTGATTGTCTTGGCTCCACTGATGAGGTCGATCAATCGAGTGATGGCCCGGCAGGAGGCCCGACGGGCATGCGACTGGCTCGACGGTCGTTCCGTACGGTTCGTCATGGGTGGTGCCAGCCTGACGCGCCCACCAAAACGGCTCTACCGCGACGGCGATCGGTCTGCTCCCGGGCTCCCTACTGCGTAAGGGCCGGCGGCGTCCACGGCCCGGGCCGACCCGGCACGGGCCCGTTCAAGTCTTTAGGATCGTACGGTTGATTGCGGTTGCCGTCGCCGTTGGGCAACGAAGGAGCAAGTGAATGGCGCGTCGTAGCGTTTGGGTACAGATGCAGCGGGAAGCCGAGCGGCGACGGCGGGAAGCCGAGCGCACGGCCCGCGCACTCCAGCGCGAGCAGGCGCGCCGCCTGCGTGAGGCCGCCCGGCAGCAGGCATACGACGAGAAAGAGCAGAAGCGCCTCTATCTTGAGCAGCGAACGAATGAAGCCGAACAGCTCACGGACGACATCGCCGAGTTCGTCAACGAGCTCGACTGCTTGCTGAGCTCGTCCCTGGCCAAGGACGCCGCACTTGCAATCGACGCGCTCAAGGAGAAGCCGGCGGCGATCGAGTTCGAGCCGGGCGAGCTTGCGACACCCATCGAGCCCCCGACAATTCAGCTGCCGCCGCCCCAGTCTGCATTCGCGAAGCTTCTGCCTGGCGCGAAGGCGCGTCATGCACAAGAAGTCAGCGAGGTAGAAGCGAGCTATAAGGAGGCGCTCGCCAATGCGGTGCAGGCTGAGCGCAATCGGCAAACCGCCTTCGCCACCGCCGAGCGTGAACACGAAGAGGCCGTCCGCACCGAGGCGGAGAGGGTCGCCGCTCAGAACGAGGAGGTAGAGGCATTCAATGCGCACTATGGCGAGCGGAATCCGGATGCCGTCGTCACCTACTGCTCGATGGTGCTCGCGGCGAGCCGCTACCCCGAAAAATTCCCGCAACAACACAAGGTCGCGTACGTGCCGGAGTCACGCCAGCTGGTAATCGAGATGGATCTGCCGACGTACGATGTCGTACCCGGGGTTTTCGAGTATCGCTTCGTGAAAGCCAAAGACGAGACCGTCCCGAAGGCACGCCCCGCAACACAGCGAAAGGCCCTGTACGCAAACGTTGTGTCTCAAGTAACGCTTAGAACCGTGCATGAGATTTTCCAGGCGGACAGACCCAGTCATATCGAGTCGATCGTCCTCAATGGACACGTCGACACGATTGATCCACGTACCGGTCAACCAACTCATCCGTGCCTCATTACGCTTCGCACAACTCGCGACCTCTTCGATGGTCTCGATCTCGCGCGAGTGGAGCCCGAGGCGTGCCTTCGAGGACTAAACGCGTCGGTCTCTCGCAATCCCGCTGAGCTCACCCCGGTGCGACCGGTTCTCGAGTTCAACATGGTCGACCCGCGCTTCGTCGAGGAGACCGACGTCCTTTCCTTAATCGACCAGCGCTCCAACCTGATGGATCTGACGCCCGGCGAGTTCGAGACCCTGATCACGAATCTGTTCGAGAAGATGGGCCTCGAGGCGCGGATGACCCAGGCATCGCGCGATGGTGGAGTCGATTGCGTTGCCTACGATCCCCGCCCGATCTTCGGCGGCAAGGTCGTCATCCAAGCCAAGCGCTACAAGAACACAGTCGGGGTCAGCGCGGTCCGCGACCTGTTCGGGACAATGCAGAACGAGGGTGCCAGCAAGGGCATCCTCGTCACGACCAGTGGGTACGGAAAGGCATCGTTCCAGTTCGCCGAGAATAAGCCGCTTGAGCTGCTCAGTGGAAGCAACCTGCTCTACCTACTCGAGAAGCATGCCGGAATCTCGGCCAAGATTGAACCGCCGGAGGACTGGGTTCAGCCGGAGGAACGGTCAGCGCCGGAAGCACAGGTCGTGAGAGAGCCGCTCCCCAACCCGCAAACCTCAAGGTCGCCTGACGCCGAACCCGCGTCCCCAAGTTAATCCAATTGCTGAGCAACCCCCAATGCGTGTCAGGAAACCGCGACGAGCTCGCGACTGACGATCGACTCCGGCTCATCGCTGAACCCCACCACGAGATGAGTCTCGAAGGCCGCGGCGAGCCGGCGGAGCGTTGTCACGCTCGTCGCGTGCTGGCCGCTCTCGATTCGAGAGATGACCGAGTGGCTCGTGCCCACCCGCTCGGCCAGCTCCTGCTGAGTGAGGTCAAGCGCCTGGCGGCGAGCGATCACAATCCGGGCGAGACCCTCATACGGAGCGAGACGCTGGAGCTCCTCACGGTAGGCGGCACTGTTCCGGGCACGGCGACGGCTACCTGCCCGGTGGGTAGATCCGATTGGCGAAACAGGCTTCTTGCTCCTGGGCGTCTTTGCAGCCGGGTTTGTAGTCATCTTGGGCATCAATCTCGCCTCACGCTCGGGTCGGATCTTGGCAAGTTTAGCATTATTGCGAAGTCGGCTATGGCGCATCGTGGCCCGCCGCACGTGGCGGCTTGCGCCGCTCAGCGTCCATTCTCCGCTTGAAATCGATCCACCGCGCCTCGGCTATGGCAATGTCCGCCTCGGGCAGCTTGCCTTTGTCCTTGCGGAGCATCTGCAGGAGCACGATCAGGTTGCCCGAGCGCCGGTACAAGACGCGGTACAGCTCTGAGCCGAAGTGACAACGCAACTCGCGAAGCGGGCCTCGGACTTGGCTGGAGTGGGGAAATGGCAGCGGCGGCGCAGCCGGCGGCTGGTTGTTGAGCCGGCCGATCTGAAGGTCGAGCGCCGCTTGCTTGCGTGGGTCGAGCCGGTCGATGAAGTCGTTGACCGGCTCGGAGCCATCTGGCTCTCGGTAGTAGACGGCTTGCGTTGCGGGCATCAGAAGAGCTGCTCCTGGCGGGGTCCCGCATTCGATGATCCGCTCGGCTTGGGACGGTTCTCACCGGCCTGGATTGCGTAGGCGCCGACAATCCGGTCGAGCGCTCGGTGTCTGTCGCGGTGGCCGTAGCGCCGCCGAACGAGGTTGCGGCCATCCTGGTGCCCGAGGGCGATCACGACGTCCTCGGAGGCATCTCGAGGACGTTGACCATGTACCAACCAGCAAAGTGCCGGGTGGCGAGGTACAGCCTCCCCTCCCAGCCGGCAGCCCCTCCGGGCGTCCAGCGAGACTTCTATCGGGGCGCCGAGATTCGAACTCGGGACCTCACCGACCCGAACGGTGCGCGCTACCAGGCTGCGCCACGCCCCGATGCGCGGTCAGTATTCCATACCGCGTTGGTTGTCCGCCCCTCCGGGCACGCCACGCCCGCCGGAGCTCGGTATCGTCGCCCGGTGCCCGCCCCCAGCGCCGACATCCTCGCCGAGCTCGACCACCTGCTCGACCCAGCCCGCTTCGAGGACTACGGCCCCAACGGCCTCCAGGTCCCAGGTGCCCCGCAGGTCGACACGGTCGCCACCGGCGTCTCCGCCAACCTCGAGCTGTTCGAGCGCGCAGCAGCCGAGAAGGCACAGCTGCTGATCGTCCACCACGGCCTCTTCTGGGGCACGAGCCCAGGCCCGATCGACGCCGCTCTCAAGCGCCGCCTGAAGATCCTGTTCGACGCCGACATCGGCCTGGCCGCCTACCACCTCCCGCTCGACGCCCATCCCGACGCTCGGCAACAACGCGCTGATCGCGCAAAGCGCTCGGCGCCGAGTCGCTCGAGCCCTTCGCCCTGCACCACGGCCAGCCGATCGGCTTCATCGCCACGCTGCCCGGCGGCGGCATGCCCGCCCAAGACCTCTTCACGCGCGTGCGCGAGCTGACCGCCCGCGACCCGCTGATCTTCGACGCCGGCCCAGCCACGATCCGCCGCCTCGCGATCGTCTCCGGCGGCGGCGCCGACTACATCGCCGACGCGATCGAGGCCGGCGCCGACGGGCTGCTCACCGGCGAACCCGTCGAGCGGGTCATGGCCATCGCGCGCGAGGCCGGCATCCACTTCATCGCCGCCGGCCACTACGCCACCGAGACCTTCGGCGTCAAGGCACTCGGCGAGCACATCGCAGAGCGCTTCGGCGTGCGCCACGTCTTCATCGACGTGCCCAACCCGATCTGACCAAGCCGATCCCGCGCCTCGCAAAGTGCGCGGTCGCGCTCTAACATGAGCTGGTCGGCCAGCTAGCCGGCGGAAAGCTTGATCTGTTCGACAGGAGGAGAGTCCTGATGGAGGCCACCGCGACGGCGTCGACCACTGGGTCGGCAACGGGTTCGCAGACCATTGCCGACCTGATTCCGTGTGCCGCCGCGGCGCACGGCGAGAACACGGCGATCCGCTACAAGCGCGACGGCGCCTGGCACGACGTCAGCTACTCGAAGCTCGCCGAGATCACCCAGGAGATCGGGCTCGGCCTGATCGACCTCGGCCTCGAAGCCGGGCGAGCGCATCTGCATCCTCGGCAACACGCGCCCCGAGTGGTCCTACGCCGACATGGGCGCCACCTCGGCCGGCGCCACCGTCGTGCCGATCTACCAGACCAACTCCCCCGAGGAGTGCCTCTGGGTGATCTCCGACTCCGAGGCCTGCGCGATCGTCTGCGAGGACCAGGAGCAGCTCGAGAAGATCGCCGCCATCCGCGAGCAGGTGCCGAACCTGCGCACGATCATCGTGATCGATCCACCTGAGGGCGGCTCGATCGCGGGCGGCCCCTCAGAGGCCGTGCAAGCCGCTCAACGCGATCCCGCTCGACGAGGTCCGCGAGCGCGGCCGCTCGCGCAACGTCGAGGAGCTCGAAGCGCGCCGCGGCGCCGTGCGCCTGGAGGACCCGTTCACGTTCATCTACACCTCCGGCACGACCGGCCCGCCCAAGGGCTGCGTGCTCACGCACGGCAACTACCGCGCGATCATCGACATGGTCGGCGAGGCCGGCGAGATCCAGGGCGACGAGATCGATCTACCTGTACCTCCCGCTCGCCCATTCGTTCGCGCTGCTTGATCCAGCTCGCCGTGTTCGACCTCGGCGGCACGCTCGCCTACTTCGGCGGCGACACCAAGCAGATCATCGGCGAGCTGCAGGAGGTCAAGCCGACCTACCTCCCCTCCGTGCCGCGCGTGTTCGAGAAGATCTACACGCTCGCCCAGGCCGCGATCCAGGCGAAGTCGCCAGAGGAGCAGGCCCAGGCCAAGGCCGCGATCGAGCTCGGCGTGAAGGTGCGCGACATGATCAACCGCGGCGAGGACGTGCCCGACGAGCTGCGTAAGCCCTTCGAAGCGGCCGACGAGGAGCTGTACAAGAACGTCCGCGCGATCTTCGGCGGCAACGTGCGCCACGCCACCAGCGGCGCAGCGCCGATCGCCAAAGAGATCCTCGAATTCTTCTGGGCCTGCGGCGTGCCCGTGCTCGAGGGCTACGGCATGACCGAGACGGCCACCGCCGCGACGACCTCGACCGTCGAGAACCACCGCTTCGGCACCGTCGGGCGCGCGCTGCCCGGCGTCGAGCTGAAGATCGCCGAGGACGGCGAGATCCTCGTCAAAGGGCCGAACATCTTCGACGGCTACCACAACCGCGCCGACGCGAGCTTCGGCGCCGTCGAGAACGGCTGGCTGCACACCGGCGACCTCGGCTCGATCGACGACGACGGCTACCTCTCGATCACCGGCCGCAAGAAGGACATCATCATCACCGCCGGCGGCAAGAACCTCACGCCGGCCAACATCGAGAACGACCTCAAGCAGTGCCGCTGGATCTCCCAGGCCGTGATGCACGGCGACCAGCGCCCCTACCCCGTCGTGCTGATCACGCTCGACGAGGAGGAGGTGCCGCAGCTTGCCGCCCAGGTCGGCCTGCCCGGCGACTGCGACGTCGCGACGGCCGCCCGTGCGCCTGAGGTGCGCGAGCTGATCCAGGCAGAGATCGATCGCGCCAACACCAAATACGCGCAGGTCGAGCAGGTCAAGAAGTTCGCCATCCTCGACCACGACCTCTCACAGGCCACGGGCGAGCTGACGCCGACGCTGAAGGTCAAGCGCAACATCGTCAACGAGAAATACGCCGAGCTGTTCGACGCGCTCTACGCAGGCTGACGCCTGCACCAGGCGCGTTAGCTGCGAACATAGGCATATGCGCACCGATCCGACCGATAACGGGGGGCTGTTCGTCGGGCGCCGCCCGGGCACGGCGCCGGTTCGCTTCCGCGCCCTGCCCAAGCGCGGCAGCGACGCGCGCCAGCGCGTCGACGGCTCGCTCGCCAACTCGATGCTCGCCGGGATGATCGGGCTGAGCCTGCTCTGCTGGGGCCCGATCCCGATCGGCTGCCTGTGGGTCGGCTCGCAGATCAACTACCAGACGGGCAGCGTCGGCTTCGGCATCCTCGCCGCCTTCGTCGCGCTGTTCGTGTTCCTGTTCGGCGCGCTCTCGCTGCTGCGCCGCCTCGACCACGCCTGGATCCTCGTGCGCCGCGCCGCCGGCCACGACCAGCGCACAGGCGTGCTCGGCCGCGTGTTCGGCACGACAGCCGTGATCTGCGCCGTCGTCTTCGCCTTCTGGTTCGTCGTGATCCACGGCCCCGGCTCGTTGACGGTCTCTGGCAACGGCAAGGGGTAGGCAGCAGGCCATGGGTCTGCTCGACTACTACAAGCAGTTCGAGGGGATGTCCGAGGAGGAGGTCAACCGCGGCCTGCGCGAGGAAGCCGAAGAGCGCCGCCGCAAAGCGCTCACGCGCGTCGACACGCTCGACCTCTCGCAGACGACCTGGCCGGAGCTGCCCAACCCGCGCATCGTCAACGCGATCACCTTCGTCGCGCGCCGCGGCTTGCACCGCTACCCGCACGTGCGCGGCACCGAGCTGCGCGACGAGCTCGCCGCGAGCCTGAAGCTCGACGCCGACCGGTTGATCCTCGGCAACGGCGCCGCCGAGCTGCTCAGCTCGGCCACGCGCGCGCTGATCGAGCCCGGCCAGCGCCTGCTCACGCCGTGGCCCTCCTACCCGCTCTACCCGATCATGGCGCGCCGCGCGCACGGGCAGGCCGCGCCGGTCACCGGCGGCGTCGAGGAGCTGCTGACCGAGGCCAAGGGCGACCCCAGCGTGCGCGTGATCGCGCTGGCCAACCCGAACGACCCGACCGGCGAGCTGCTCGCCACGGCCGAGCTCGAGCGGCTGCTCGAGCGGCCTGCCCGAGGGCGTCGCCGTGCTGCTCGACGAGTCGCTCGTCGAGTTCGTCGACGCGCAGCCCGTGAGCGACTCGCTCGAGCTGCTCGAGCGCCACTCCAACCTGCTCGTCTTCCGCAGCTTCTCCAAGGCCTGGGGTCTGGCCGGCCTGCGCGTCGGCTATGCCATCGGCGGCCCCGCGCTCGCAGGCGCTGCTGTCAGAGCTCGAGCCCGACCTCGGCGTCTCCGAGGTCTCTCAGGCCGGCGCCCTGGAGGCGCTGCGCACTTGCTCGGAGCTGCTCGAGCGTCACGTGCAGACGATCCGCGAGCAGCGCCCCCGGCTGATCGACGCGTTGCGCGAGCGCGGCTTCGACGTCTCCGACAGCCAGGCCAACTTCGTCTGGGCCGCGCACCCCGACCTCAGCGGCGGCGAGCTCGCCGCGCGCCTCGAGCAGGCCGGCATCCTGATCGCCGAAGGCGACGCCCTCGGCGAGCCCCGGCACGTGCGCATCGCGATCCGCAACGCCGCCGCCACCGCGCGGCTGCTATCCGCGATCGAAAAAGCTCTCTAACGCTCAGCCGGCGAGGCCGGATTGGCGCAGCAGCGTGCTCGTCGTGCCTTCCAGGATCTTGCGCCACGCGCTGACCTGCTCGGGCTCGGCGTCGAAGTGCTCGACGACGCGGCGCAGGCGCTTGCCCGAGATGTCGATCTCGTGATCGTGGGCGATCTTCTCGTAGCGGTCGTATTCGCCGGCGAGGTGCTTCGTCACCGACTCGAAGCCGTGCCTGGCGATCTCCACGCGCGAGGTGAAGTTCATCATCGACGTCTGGAACATCAGCTCGTCGGTCGGTTCCGGCTCGATCAGCACGATGTCCACGCCCGGGTAGCGCTTCTCCCAGTTCTTGGCCAGTTCGTGCAGGCGCTGGTGGGCGACGAGCTTGAACGCCTGGTAGCCGATCTGCGGGAAGCCCATGTCCGAGACGCGCCGCGGGCGCGTGCCGCGCAGCGTCCTGACCGTGTCGGCGAAGTCGTTGACGAACGGCACGATCGGGTTGATCACGATAACCAGCTTGGCGCCCGCCTCGACGGCGATGTCGAGGTTGGTCGTCGAGACCATGCCGCCGTCGATCAGCTCGCGATCGCCGACCCTGACCGGCGCGTAGACCATCGGCAGCGCACCAGATGCGCGCACGGCAGTCGAGATCGGCACGTCGTCGGTGCCGTCGACGCCGAACACGACGCGCTCGCACGTGTCGAGGTCGGTCGCCGTCAGGTAGAGCTCGCAGGCGAGCTCGCGGAAGTCGTCGGTGCGCCCCGGCTCGCTCAGCACGTCGTGCATGTAGCGCTCGATCCCCTCGCCCGTGTAGGCGCCCGAGGGCAGCCCCTCGGCGAAGCCGAGCAGCACGTCGAGCAGCGAGACCGCGCCGCGCTGGGAGACGACCTGGCGCGCGATGCCGAGCGCGCGCCACGGCAGCAACGCGCCCTTGCGCGCGAACTCGACCAGGTTGGGACGCAGCAGGTCGCTGAGGTTGACGTCTTTGAACGGCGCCTGGCCCTGGCGTGTGACCACGCGCATCATCTCCTCCGGCGTGACGCCGTTGGCGCACAGCGCCGCGATGAACGCACCGGCCGACGTGCCGACGTAGACGTCGAACTGGTTGACGCTCGAGTTGACCGCGAGCAGGTCGAGCGCGCGCAGCGCGCCGATCTCATACACGCCGCCCGTGAAGCCCCCGCCGCCGAGCACGAGCGCCGTCTTGTGGCGGCGCGGGCGGCGCCTGCGGTCGGGCGAGGCTCCGCGCCCTACCCCGCGGGCGGCCGCGGCCTGCTTCCGCGCCCTACGCTTCTTGGCCGCAACCTTGGCCTCATCCGTCGGTTCCAGCTTGACAACGTTGCCCATCCTGACTCGATTCTAAAGTACACGTGAGCCGGAAGCCCAATATTTCGCTCCATGGGACGCCCAATGAGACAAAGGCCCGGTTTTCGGCCCATCGGTGGGGTCGGCGCGCGGCTCGCGGGACGCGTCTGATGAAGCGGCGTTCCTTTTTGCCGTTCGCCGTGCTGGCGACGCTCGCGCTCGCCGCTCTGCCGGCGAGCGGTGCGAGCGCCCAGGGCACGCTGGCCGCCCTGCAGAGCGACCTCGCCCACCAGATGGCGATCTCCGGCTCGCGCTCGAGCGCCTACGTGTACGACGTCACGACCAAACAGCCGCTCTACTCGGCGCGCTCCACGACACCGCGACCGCCGGCGTCGGTCGAGAAGCTGTACACCGCCGTCGCCGCCCTGCAGCGCCTCGGCCCGACGGCGCGCTTCTCGACGACCGTCTTCGGCGTCGGCCAGCTCGGGGCGAACGGCGTGTGGGAAGGCGACCTCTACCTGCGCGGCGGCGGCGACCCGACGTTCGGCGACAGCCGCTTCATCCACAGCCACTACTCGGGCCTCGGCGCAAGCATCTCGACGCTCGTCTCCCAGCTCGTGCACAGCAACGGAATCCGCGCCGTGCGCGGCTCGATCTACGGCGATGAGAGCGTGTTCGACTCCCAGCGCGGCGAGCCCTCCAGCGGCTACCGCCAGGACCCGTTCCTCGAAGGCACGCTCAGCGGCCTCGCCTTCGACCGCGGCGCGAGCGGCAGCGAAAAGGTCGCCCACGCCCCGGCGGCATACGCCGCGCGCAAGCTGTGGGCGGCGCTGAAGAACGACGGCATCAGCATCCGCGGCTCCTCCGGCGCGGCGACGACGCCTGCCGGAGCCACGCAGCTGGCGCAGGTCAGCTCGCCGACGGTCGCGCAGCTGCTCGCGCTGATGCTGCCGCCGTCTGACAACTTCTTCGCCGAGACGCTCGTGAAGGACCTCGGCGCCGTCGCCGGGGGCGCCGGCACGACCTCGGCCGGTGCCGCCGTCGTCTCCAAGACGATCGCCGAACTGCTCGCCATCCATCCGCGCGTCGTCGACGGCTCGGGCCTGTCCGAATCCGATCGCACGTCCGTCTTCGAAGTCGCCGACCTGCTCGTCGAGCTGCAGCCGACGCCCGTCGGCGCGATCCTGCGCGGCAGCATGGCCGTCGCCGGGCGCAGCGGCACGCTGGAAAGACGCATGCGCGGCACCCGCGCCGCCGGGCGCTGCCAGGGCAAGACGGGGACGCTCACCGGCTACTCCAACCTCGTCGGCTACTGCCAGGCCGCCAACGGCCACCTGCTCGCCTTCGCCTTCTTCAACGACGGCATCTCGACGACGTCCGCGCACGTGATCCAGGATCACATGACGATCACACTCGCCAACTACTGATCGAGCAGCGCGCGCAGCCCGGCTTCGTCGAGCACCGGCACCTCCAGGCGCTCGGCCTTCTGAAGCTTCGAGCCGGCGCTCTCGCCGGCAACGAGGAAATCGGTCTTCTTCGACACCGAGCCCGTGACGCGCCCGCCGGCGGCCATGATCTGCTCCGTCGCCTGCTCGCGCGACCACTCCGGCAGCGTCCCCGTGAGCACGAGCGTCTTGCCGTTGAGCGGCCCCTCCGACGGCGCCGGGCCCTGCTCGGCGAACTGCAGGCCGAGGTCTTTCAGGTCGTCGATCAGCGCGCGCATGCGCTCCTCGGCGAGCTGCGCCGAGATCAGCGCCGCCATCTTCTCCCCCACCCCCGGCGTCTGCTCGATCTCCTCGGGCGTCGCCGCCAGCAGCGCCTCGATGCCGCGGAAGCGCTGGGCGAGGTTGCGCCCGGTGACCTCGCCGACCTCCTCGATCCCCAGCGCGAACAGCACGCGTGCGAACGGGCGCTCCTTCGAGCGCTCGAGCGCCTTGCGCAGGTTCTGCGCGGAGAGCTCGCCGAAGCCGTCGAGCTCGACGAGCTGCTCTTCGCTGAGGCGGTAGAAGTCGCCCGCGGTCGTCACGAGGCCGCGTTCCTGCAGCATCGCCACCTGCTTCTCGCCGAGGCCGTCGATGTCCATCGCGCCGCGCGAGACGAAGTGCTTGAGCAGCTGCCACGCGCGGCCCGGGCAGAGCGGGTTGGGGCACTTCGTGAACACCGCCCCCTCGGGCTTGATCGTCGGCGTGTCGCAGAACGGGCACCTCGCCGGCGGCTTCGGGCGCCGCGGGCGGCCCTTCCGCTCGACCACGTGCGGCGCCGGCGAGACGACCTGCGGGATCACGTCGCCCGCGCGCAGGATGATCACGTCCTCGCCCGGGCGGATGTCCTTGCGCGCCAGATCCTCCTCGTTGTGCAGCGTCGCCATGCCGATCGTGACGCCGCCGACCGTCACCGGCGAGAGCACGCCGTAGGGGCGCATGTCGCCGAACTTGCCGACGTTCCACATCACCTTCTCCAGGCGCGTCACGGCCGTCGTCGGCGGGAACTTCCACGCCACCGCCCAGCGCGGGTCGCGCCCGACCGAGCCGAGCCTGTGCTGCAGCGCCAGATCGTCGACCTTGATCACGACGCCGTCGATCTCGAAGTCGAGCTCGCCGCGGCGCTCTTGCCAGGACAGGCACTGCTCGATCACCCGCTCCTCCGAGTCGAGCACTTTGATGTCCGGGTTGACCGGGAAGTCGTGCTCGCGCAGCCACTGCAGCGCCTGCGAGTGCAGCTCGAATGAAAGGCCCTCGGCTACGCCGACCTGATAGGCCCAGAACGACAGCGGGCGCTTGGCCGCATCGGCCGGGTCGAGCTGGCGGATCGTCCCCGCCGCCGAGTTGCGCGGGTTCATGAACGTCGACTCGCCCGCTTCCGCGCGGCGCTCGTTGAGCGCCGTGAAGTCGGCCAGCGCCATGTAGACCTCGCCGCGCACCTCCACCAGCGGCGGCGCATCCTCCAGCTTCAACGGGATCGTGGAGATCGTGCGCAGGTTGTGCGTGACGTCCTCGCCGATCTCGCCGTTACCGCGCGTCGCGCCGCGCTCGAGCACGCCGTCGCGGTAGACGAGGCTCATCGCCAGGCCGTCGATCTTCGGCTCGACCGCGTAGCTGAAGCTCGGCGCCGAGATGCCCTCGCGCGCGAGGTGGTTGCGCATCCGCTCGACCCACGCGCGCAGCTCCTCCTCCGAGCGCACGTTGCCCAGCGAGAGCATCGGCTCGAGGTGGTGAACCTTCTCCAGGCGGCTGACCGGCTCGCCCCCGACGCGCTGCGTCGGCGAGTCCGGCGTGAGCAGCTCCGGGTGCTCGCGCTCGATCGCGCGCAGCTCGTCGAGCAGCGCGTCGTACTGATCGTCGCCGATCTCCGGGTCGTCGAGGACGTAGTAGCGGTGCGAGTGGTATTCGAGCTGCTCGCGCAGCTCCGCCGCGCGCTGCCCGGCGTCGCTCACTGCGCCTCGGGCGCCGGCCGATCCCCGATCGGTGCTGCGAGCAGCTCGTCCAGGTCAAAGCCCCGCAATGCCTCGAGGCCCGAGCGGTCGGTCAGGTCGAAGTGGATCGGCGTGACCGCGACCTTGCCCGCCGCGACCGCCGCCAGGTCGGTGCCAGGCTCGTCGTGGAAGCCCGGATCGGAGCCGTAGATCCAGTAGCGGCGACGGTGCTCCTCCTCGCGCTCGAGCTTCAGCTCGTCGCGATAGATGCGCTTGCCGAGGCTCGTCACTTCCACGCCGCTCGGCTCGCCCGCCGGCACGTTGACGTTGAGCAGCGTCGTCGCCGGCAGCGGCACGTCCTCGATCCGCGCCACCAGGCGCGCCACGAAGTCCGCCGCCACCTCGAAGCCGAAGCCGCCGTCGAAGCGATAGTCCAGCGCGCGCGCTCCCGACTGCTGGGAGACCGCGATCGACGGCAGGCCGAGCACGACGCCCTCGAGCGCCGCCGCCACCGTGCCCGAGTAGGTGATGTCATCGCCCAGGTTCGCGCCGTGGTTGATCCCGGCCACGACCAGGTCGCGCCTGGAAGCCCTCGACCAGGCCGAGGCTCGCCAGGCGCACGCAGTCGACCGGCGTGCCGTCCGTCGCGTAGCCCACCGTGCCGTCCGCGAACGGCGTCTCCTGCACCCACAGCGGCCTGCGCGTCGTGATCGAGCGCGCCATCGCCGAGCGGTTGCCGTCCGGCGCGATCACCGCCAGGTTGACGCCCTCGAGCGCCACCAGCGCGCTGCGCATCGCCTGCAGGCCGTCGGCTTCGATCCCGTCGTCGTTTGTCAGCAGTACGTTCAACATGCTCCGGCGTCCAGCATAGGGGGCGTCGCGGTCCCCGGATGTGACGCTCAGTAGGACACGCTCGCAAGCGCCAGCCCGTGCGCCGGCGCCGTGCGCCCCGCCTCCGCGCGCGGGCGACCCTGCAGCAGCTTCGCGAACTGCTCGACGCTCGTGCGCCCCGCCGCCACGTCGAGCATCGTGCCGACCAGCACGCGGTTCATGTGGCGCAGGAACATGTCCGCCTCGATCCAGAACGACAGCAGCTCGCCGTCGGCGAGCCACTCGGCGCGCTTGACCTCGCACCGGAACCAGCTGTGCTCCGTCTCGCTCGGCGTGAACGCCGTGAAGTCGTGCCTGCCGAGCAGCAGTCCCGCGCACTCGCTCAGCAGGTCGCGATCGAGCTCGCCCGTGACCCAGAACGCCGTGTTGCGCGCGAACACGCTGCGCGAGCGGCGCGCCAGCACGCGGTAGCAGTACGTGCGGCTGCGCGCGTCGCGCCGCGCGTCGAAGCCGTCCTGCATCGGCTCCGCCGCCAGCACCGCCACGTCGTCGTCGAGCAGGCCGTTCAGGCGCAGCGGGTCGATCGCCTCGTGGCGATAGCTCGCCACCTGCCCCCACGCGTGCACGCCGCGGTCCGTGCGACCCGCCACCGTCAGCTTCAGCGGCCCGCCGTCGCTCGCCGTCTCGCCGAGCACCGTGCGCAGCGCGCGTTCCAGCTCGCCCTGAACCGTCCGCTCCTCGGGCTGCACGCCCCAGCCGGCGAAGCCCGCGCCGTCGTACTCGAGCGTCAGCTTCGTGACCATCCGCCCGCCCCGATCAGCTCTGCTCCGCCCGCGCGGCCCAGCCGCGAGCGGCCCGCCTAGACGAGCTCGATGAAGACCATCTCGGTCGAGTCGCTTTTGCGCGGACCGAGCTTGAGGATGCGCGTGTAGCCGCCCGGGCGCTCCGCGTAGCGCGGCGCCAGGTCCTCGAACAGCTTGTGCACCGCGAACTTGTCCTGCGACAGCGTCGACAGCGCCTGCCGACGCGCGTGCAGGTCGCCCCGCTTGGCCAGCGTGATCAGTTTCTCGACGTGCGGCTTGACCGCCTTGGCCTTGGCCTGCGTCGTTTCGATCCGCTCGTGCTCGATGATCTCCTTGCTCAGGTTCATCAGCAGCGACTTGCGGTGGGCGCTGTCGCGGCTGAGCTGGTGTCTTTTGCGCTGGTGTCTCATGAGCGGATCGAAGTGTAGTTCTCTCTAGGCCGCAGAGCGGCCTTTCATCAGTCTTGACGGAGGTCCAGGCCGCGCGCGTGGAGCGTCTCGATGACCTCGTCGATCGACTTCTTGCCGAAGTTCGGGATCGCGTTGAGCTCCGCCTCGGACTTCGAGATCAGGTCGCCCACCGTCTGGATGCCCGCGCGCTTGAGGCAGTTGTACGAGCGCACGCCCAGCTCCAGCTCCTCGATCAGGATGCTGTACTCCTCGCCCTGCAGCGCCGGCGCCGCGCCGGCGCCACCGACCGCCAGGCCGTGGCCGTCGAGCTGGCCGCCCGGCGTCGCCCGCAGCTCCTGGATGCGGTCGGCGTCCGTGAAGATCGCAAGCTGTGAGATCAAGAGCTCCGCCGCCTCGCGCAGCGCAGCCTGCGGGTCGATCGAGCCGTCCGTCTCGATGTCCAGCGTGAGCTTGTCGAAGTCCGTCTTCTGACCGACACGCGCCTGCTCGACCGCGTACGCCACGCGGCGCACCGGCGAGAAGATCGAGTCGATCGGGATCACGCCGATCGGCTGGTCGGAGGACTTGTTCTCCTCCGCCGGGCGGTAGCCGCGGCCGCGGCCGATCGTCATGTACAGCTCGAGCTTCGTTTTCTTCTCGAGCGTCGCGATGTGGATGTCCGGGTTGAGGATCTCCACGCCCGCCGGCAGGTCGATGTCCTTCGCCGTGATCTCGCCCGGCCCGCTGACGACCAGCGGCGCCTCGACCTCGCTCGCGTCCGAGTGCATGCGGCAGACGACGCCCTTCAGGTTGAGGACGATGTCCGTCACGTCCTCCTTGACGCCGTTGATCGTCGAGAACTCGTGGGCAACGCCCTCGATGCGCACGCTCGTGACTGCAGCGCCCGAGAGGGAGGAGAGCAGCACGCGCCGCAGCGAGTTGCCGAACGTGTAGCCGAACCCGCGGTCGAGCGGCTCAATCGTGAACGTACCGCGGTTCTGCTCCACGGACTCGCTGGTGATCCGGGGGATTTGGAAGTCGAGCATCAGGGTCCTAACGTCGTTTTGGTGTCTCACCGCGTCGATCAGACGGCGGCTCGGTAGCGCCGCCCGGGATCGGGCGCACGCCAGGGAAGTTGCTACCTACTTCGAGTACAGCTCGACGATGAGCTGCTCCTGCACCGGTGCCGCGACCTCACGGCGCTCCGGCTTGCGCAGCACCTTGGCCGTGAGCGACTCGTGGTCGGCCTGGAGCCACGCGGGAATCTGTCCGGTGAGCTCCGTTGCGTCTCTGACGACCTGCGTGGCCGGCGTCTCCGCCTTGATCGCGATCACGTCGCCTTCGCGCACCTGGTAGCTCGGGATGTTCACCCGCCGGCCATTGACCGTCCAGTGGCCGTGACGGATCAGCTGTCGCGCCTGGCGCCGCGAAGCGGCGAAGCCGAGGCGTACAAGGACGTTGTCGAGGCGGCACTCCAAGAGCGCCAGCAGGTTCTCGCCGGTGATGCCCGGCTGGCGCGAGGCCTTCACGTAGTAGCCCGCGAACTGGCGCTCGAGCACGCCGTAGTAGCGCTTGGCCTTCTGCTTCTCGCGCAGCTGCACGCGGTACTCGCTCTGTTTCATGCGGCCGCGGCCGTGCTCGCCCGGCGGGTACGCGCGGCGCTCCACGCCGCACTTGTCCGTCAGGCAGCGCTCGCCCTTGAGGAACAGCTTCTGCCCCTCGCGGCGGCACTGCTTGCACTGTGGGCCCGTGTCTCTCGCCATTCGCTAGACCCTCCGGCGCTTTCTCGGGCGACAACCGTTGTGAGCCTGCGGCGTGACGTCCTTGACGCCCGTCACCTCGAGGCCCGCAGCCTGCAGCGAGCGGATCGCCGTCTCGCGGCCCGAGCCCGGGCCCTTGACGTAGACCTCGACCTTCTGCAGCCCCTGCTCGAGGCCCTTGCGCGCCGCCGCGTCCGCCGTCACCTGCGCCGCGAACGGCGTCGACTTGCGCGAGCCCTTGAAACCCGCACCGCCGGCCGACTCCCACGCGATCACGTTGCCCGAGGTGTCCGTCAGCGAGACGATCGTGTTGTTGAACGAAGTCTTGATGTGCGCCTGGCCGATCGGGATGTTCTTTTTCGGCTTGCGCCGGCCGCGGGCGCGTTTCGGGGCAGCCGGCATTACTTCTTGCCGGCTTTCTTCTTGCCGGCAACCTGCATCCGCTTCGGGCCCTTGCGCGTGCGCGCGTTCGTCTTCGTCTTCTGACCGCGCACCGGCAGGCCGCGCCGGTGGCGCAGGCCGCGGTAGCAGCCGATCTCCTGAAGTCTTTTGATGTCCTGCGAGCGCTCGCGCCGCAGATCGCCCTCGACCGTGAGGTTCTCGTCGATCGCGTCGCGCAGCTTGGCCACCTCGTCCTCGGTGAGGTCGCGGATGTAGGTGTCCGGGCTCACGCCGACCTCGGCGAGGATCTTGTTCGACGTCGCGCGACCGATCCCGAAGATGTAGGTCAGCCCGATCTCCGAGCGCTTGTTCAAGGGCAAGTTGATGCCCGCGATGCGTGCCATTCGCCCCTAGCCCTGTCGCTGCTTGTGGCGCTTGTTCTGGCAGATCACCAACACCACGCCATTGCGGCGGATGACCTTGCATTTCTCGCACATCGGCTTGACCGACGGTCGTACCTTCATGATCCCTTTCGGACGCTTGTTCCGGCGACCTGGCTCTGGCTGCCGTTGCGGCTGCCGCTACCCGGTCGTGGAGATTGCTCTCGCGAGGATATACGTCCTCACTGAGCAGGACTCCGGATGGTAGCAACTCCGAGGCCCGGCGGCCTGCTGCTTCAAGGGCGCGCCGCCGGCTCCGGCGCATGGTCGTTGGCGCGTGCCGCCGGGTCCAGATGCCAGGGGGTCAGCACCTTCGGCCCCTCGCCCGTGATCGCCACCGTGAACTCGAAATGAGCCGCCGGCGACCCGTCCTGGGAGAAGATCGCCCAGCCGTCGCCGCCCACGCGCACGGCCGCGCGCCCGGCCGTCATCATCGGCTCGACCGCCAGCACCATGCCCTCCTCCAAGAGCGGCCCCTTGCCCGGCTTGCCGTAGTTGGGAACCTGCGGATCCTCGTGCATGTCGCGCCCCACGCCGTGCCCCACGAGCGAGCGCACGACCGACAGCCCCGCGCCCTCCGCGACCCGCTGGATCGCGCTCGACATGTCGCCCATGCGGTTGCCCGGGCGGCACTCCGCCACGCCCGCCAGCAGCGAGGCCTCGGTCGCGCTCAGCAGGTTCTGCTCGACCTCGCCGATCTCGCTCACAGGCAGCGTGCGCGCCGCGTCGGCGACCCATCCGTCGAGCGTCACGCCCACGTCGATCGAGATGATGTCGCCGTCCTTCAGGCGATACGGGCCGGGGATGCCGTGCACGACCATCGCGTTCGGCGAGGCGCAGATCGAGCCCGGGAAGCCGCGGTAGCCCTTGAACGTCGGCACCGCCCCGCGCGAGCGGATGGAGCGCTCGGCGAGCTCGTCGAGCTCCTCCGTCGAGACCCCCGGGGCGACCTTGCGACTCGAGCTCTGCGAGCGTGGCGACGAGAATCGCGCCCGCCGCCTGCATCTTCTCGATCTCCTCTGCCGACTTCTTGATGATCACCCGGGCAGCTTAGCTTGGCCACAGCGGCGCCCGCGCAGCGCACGACGGCTCGGCGTCTAGAGCTTCTTCTCCAGGCGCAGCGCGGCGATCGTCGCCCTGATCCGGGCATGCACCTCGTCCGGATCGCGCGTCCCGTCGAAGCGGCGCAGCATGTCCGCGTCGTCGTAGTGGTCGATCAGCGGCTCCGTCTGGGAGTGGTAGACCTCCAGGCGCCGGCGGATCGTCTCCTCCTTGTCGTCGTCGCGCTGCATCAGCCGCGAGCCGTCCTGGTCGCACACGCCCTCGTGCTTGGGCGGGTCGAACTCGACGTGGTAGATGTGGCTCGGGTTCTTCACGCACACGCGCCTGCCCGCCAGGCGCCGCACGAGCTCGTCGTCGGGCACCTCGATCAAGAGCGCCGCCGAGAGGCGCCGGGCCAGTTCCTCGAGCGCCCGCGCCAGCGCGTCGGCCTGCTCGGCATTGCGCGGAAAGCCGTCCAGCAGGAAGCCATCGCTCGCATCCGGCTCGCGCACGCGCTTGGCGATCATGCCGACGATCACCTCGTCCGGCACCAGCTCGCCCGCGTCCATGTAGCGCTTGGCCGCCAGGCCCAGCTCGCTGCCGGCGCCCACCTCCGCCCGCAGCATGTCGCCCGTCGAGATGTGCGGCAGCCCGAAGTCCTCGCGCAGGCGCTCGGCCTGCGTACCCTTCCCCGCGCCCGGCGGGCCGAGCAGTATCAGGTTCAACTCCGACAAGTCCTGAGGCAGCCTATCCGTTGCGCTGCCCGCCCGACTACCGGCCGATTTACTTGAGGAAGCCCTCGTAACTTCGCATCATCAGCTGCGCCTCGAGCTGCTTCATCGTTTCCAGCGCCACGCCGATCACGATCAGGATCGAGGTCCCGCCGAGCGGGATGTTCTGGTGCGTGCGCGCGATCAGGATCGTCGGCAGCGCCGCCACCGCCGCGAGGAACAGCGCGCCCGGGAACGTCAGCCGCGCGAGGATGCGATCGAGGAATTCCGCCGTCGGGCGGCCCGGTCTGACGCCCGGGATGAAGCCGCCGTACTTCTTCAGGTTGTCCGCCTGGTCGACCGGGTTGAACGTGACCGCCGTGTAGAAGTACGTGAACAGCAGGATGAAGATCGACTCGCCGACCACGTAGTGCCAGCCGTTGGGCGAGAAGAAGTCCGAGATCGACTGGCCCCAGTGCGTTTTCACGAGCTGCCCGACGGTCGGCGGGAAGGCCATGATGCTGGCCGCGAAGATCACCGGGATCACGCCGGCCATGTTCACCCGCAGCGGCAGGTAGGTCTGCCCGCCTTCGGTCATCCGCCGCCCGATCACGCGCTTGGCGTACTGCACCGGGATGCGCCGCTGGCCTTCCTGCACGAACACGATGCCAGCCACCACGGCGAGCACGAGGAACGGCATCATCACCTTGAAGACCTGGTCCTGGGAGGTCCACCACGTCTGGATGCCGCTCGGCAGGCGCGCGACGATCGAGGCGAAGATCAGCAGCGAGATGCCGTTGCCGATGCCGCGCTGGGTGATCAGCTCGCCGATCCACATCAAGAGCACGCAGCCCGTCGTCAGGCAGATCACGATCAGGAAGATGTGCGGCGCGTCGAAGTGCGTGACGACCGATTCGCCCGCTTTGGCCTGCAGCGTGTGGAACAGGAAGACGTAGCCGATCGACTGCGCGAAGGCCAGGCCGACCGTCAGGTAGCGCGTGTACTGCGTGATCCGCGCCTGGCCGACCTCGCCTTCCTTGGAGAGCTTTTCCAGCGACGGCACCGCCACCTGCAGCAGCTGCAGGATGATCGAGGCCGTGATGTAGGGCATGATGCCCAGCGCGAACAGCGCGATGCGCGAGAGGCCGCCGCCCGAGAAGAGGTTGAGCAGCCCGAGGATGTTGGAGCCGCCGAACTCCTTCTGGATGTTGTTGACCGCCGTCAGGTTGACGCCCGGCACGGGGATGTGCGAGCCGAAGCGGTAGATCAGCAGCATCGCCGCCGTGAAGGCGATCTTCTTGCGGATGTCCGCGACCTGGAAGGCGTTGAGGATCGTTGAGAGCATGGGCTTTGCTCCGCGACTCAGAGCGGCGCTGCACTCCCCTCCGCGGAGCGGCCGATTCTAGTGGATGCGCCTGTGAGTGCCGGCGGTTGCACTGCCGGCTCGTCCGGCTAGAGCTCGACGAGCGTGCACGTGCCGCCGGCCGCCTCGATGCGCTCGCGCGCGCCGGCGCTGAACGCGTGCGCGTGCACCGTCAGCGCCTTTGAGATCTCGCCCCTGGCGAGAACCTTGATCGGGACGTCCTTGCGCGTGCCGAGGCCCTTCGCCTTCATCGCCTCGACCGTCACCTCGGCGCCTGCCTCGAAGCGCTCCTGCAACGCTTCGATGTTGACCGGCTGGGTGTGCGTGCGGAAGGGCTCGAACGGCATCGACTTCTTCATGTGCGGCCCGCGCAGCTTTCGCATGCGCATGTGAATCGGCATCTGGCCGCCCTCGAAGCGCGCGCGGCGCTTGGAGCCCGTACGCGAGCCCGCGCCCTTCTGCCCGCGGCCCGAGGTCTTGCCCGTGCCCGAGCCTTCGCCGCGGCCGATGCGCTTGCGCGGGCGGCGGCTGCCCGGCGCCGGCGCCAGGCTGTGCAGCCCGATGCGCTGCGGCTTCTGCTCGTCCGCCGGGCTCACGACTTGCCCTCCTTGACCTCGATCAGGTGGCGCACGGCGTGCAGCATCCCGCGCGCCTGCTCGGAGTCCTTGACCTCGACCGTGTGTCCGATTCGGCGCAGTCCGAGCGAGCGGAGCGTGTCGAGCTGTTTCTTGTTCGCGCCGTTGCGCGAACGGCGCTGCGTGACGGTGAGCTCGGCCATCAGGAGGAAGCCTCCTCGCCCGATGTGCTCGCCGCCTCCGTCTGGGCCTCGTCGCTTGCCGCGGGCTCCGCGGTTGCGCCGGCGTCGGCCGCGTCGTCAGCCGCGGCGTCGGCCGCCACGGGGTCGGCAGGCGCTGCATCGGCCGGCGCGGCGTCGGCTGGGGCCTCGGCGCTCGCGTCCTCGGCCGTGAGCGTCGCCGTTGCGCCGTTGGCGCTCTGGCCACCGAGGCCGAGCACCTTGTCGACCGAAAGTCCGCGCAACTCGCCGACCTCGGCGGGCGTGCGCAGGCCGCGCAGGCCGGCCACGGTCGCCTTGACGAGGTTGATCGGGTTCTGCGTGCCGAGGCTCTTGGAGAGGATGTCGTGGATGCCGGCGAGCTCGAGCACCGCGCGCACGCCGCCGCCGGCGATCACGCCCGTTCCGGGGGAGGCCGGCTTGAGGAACACGCGGCCGGCACCGAAGATGCCCGTCGTCTGGTGGGTGATCGTGCTGCCGTGCTTGGGCACGCGGAAGAGATCCTTCTTGGCTCGCTCCACGCCCTTCTGGATCGCCAGCGGAACCTCGTTGGCCTTGCCGTAGCCGACGCCTACGATTTCGCGCTCGTCGCCGACGACCACGAGCGCCGTGAACGAGAAGCGCCGGCCGCCCTTGACGACCTTGGCGACGCGGTTGATCTCGACGACGCGCTCCTGGAGGTCCAGGCCGGCCGGGCTGACTGATCTGTCTACGGTTATCGACATAAGGGGGAGTGAGAGGGTAGCGGTCGCGCGGTCGCCGGACGGCTAGACGGTGATCCCGGCCTCGCGGATTGCCTCGGCGAAAGCACGCACGTGGCCGTGGTAGCGGTAGCCGCCACGGTCGAACACCGCTTCGGCGATGCCGGCAGCCTTGGCCCGCTCGGCGAGCGTCTCGCCGGCGCGCTTGGTGCGCTCCGGCTTCTTCAGGCCGCGCAGCTCCGGCTCGTACCAGTTGACCGCCGCCAGCGTGCGACCGGCGACGTCGTCGATCAGCTGCGCCGAGACGCCCTGGTTTGAGCGGAACACCGAGATGCGCGGACGCTCGGCCGTGCCCGAAACCTTCGCCCGCACGCGGCGGCGCCGTTTGAGGCGGCTCTGTGGCTTGGTGATGACGGTCATGCGCGCTTGCCTACCTTCCTTTGCACATACTCGCCCTCGTAGCGAATGCCCTTGCCCTTGTACGGCTCCGGCGGGCGCTGCTTGCGGATGATCGCCGCCGTCTCGCCGACGAGCTGCTTGGAGATGCCCTTGACGACGACGCGCGTCGGTTGCGGCACTTCGAACTCGATCCCGTCCGGCGCCGGAATCGGCACCGGGTGCGAGTAGCCCACGGCCAGCTCGAGGTTCTTGCCCTTCAGCGCCGCGCGGTAGCCGACGCCCTGGATCTCCAGGCGCTTCTCATAGCCCGCCGTCACGCCCTGGACCATGTTCGCCACGAGCGAGCGCGTGAGCCCGTGCAGCGCACGGTGTTCGCCGCGGTCGGTCGGACGCGACACGAGCAGCTGCTCGCCGTCCTGCTTGACCTCGATGTCGCGGTGGATGCGCTCAGCGAGTTCGCCTTTGGGCCCGTTCACGCGAACCTCGCCGGGCTCGATCGCGACCGTCACGCCGCTGGGCACCGGGATGGGCTGTCTGCCGATTCGAGACATGCTCAGCTCACCACACCTGCGCCAGGACCTCGCCGCCGACGCCCTCTGCGCGGGCGTCGTGGCCGGTCATCACGCCGTGCGACGTCGAGACGATCGAAGTGCCCATGCCGCCGAGCACCTTCGGGATGTGCTTGGCGTCGACGTACGTGCGCCGTCCCGGGCGCGAGACGCGACGCAGCCCCGAGATCGCCGAGCGGCGGTCCTCGGTGTACTTCAGGCGGATCTGCAGTAGCTGCCCCGCGCCGCCGTCCGGCTGCGGCACGACCTCGAAGGAGTCGATGTAGCCCTGCTCGGCGAGGATCCGGGCGAGCTCGCTCTTCAGCTTCGACGCCGGGATGTCCACCGTCTCGTGCGCAGCGTGGATCGCGTTGCGCACGCGCGTGAGGAAGTCGGCTATTGGATCGGTCATGGACATGGCTGCTCGTTTGTCTTGAAGTGAGTTGCTTGAAAGGTCGTGACGCCAGCTACCAGGAGGACTTCGTCATCCCCGGGATCTGGCCGTTGTGGGCGAGCTCGCGCAAACAGATGCGACACACGCCGAACTTGCGGTAGACCGCACGCGGACGCCCGCAGCGGTTGCAGCGAGTATAGGCGCGCGTTTTGAACTTGGGTGTGCGCGCCTGCTTGACGCGCTGCGATGTCTTGGCCATCAGTCGCTGCTCTCTTTCTCGTCGCTGGCGTCCGGCTGCTGCTCCTCTGAGTCTGGCGCCTGCTCGGCGCTCGCCTGCGGCTCGCTCGCCTCGGCGGCTGCCTCGGGCTCCTCTGAAGGCGACTCCTCGGTTGCCGGCTCTGGCTCAGCGGCCGCCGTCTCGGCGCTCGCCTCGGGCTCCTCCGCCGCCGGCTCGTCGGCAACCTCGGCCTCCGTCGAAGCCTCGGGCTCGGCCGGCTCGGCGGCTGCCTCGGGCTCGGCTGCCTCGGGCTCTGCAGCCTCGGGCGCGGCGGCGGGCTCCTCAGCCGGCGCGGCCGCTTTCTTCGCCGCTTTGGCTTTCGGCGCCGGTGCGGCAGCGGCTTCGGCGGCCTTGGCGGCCTCGGACTCGGCGTGCGCCTTCGCCTCGGCCTCGTCGGCCACGGGGTCATAGCCCTTCGGGCGGCCCTGTGGGGCGAACGGCATGCCGAGTGCCTGCAGCAGCGCGAACGCTTCGATGTCGCTCGAGGCGGTCGTCGTGATCGTGATGTCCAGGCCGCGTACCTGGTCGATCGCGTCGTAGTCGATCTCAGGGAAGATGATCTGCTCGCGCACGCCCATCGTGTAGTTGCCGCGACCGTCGAACGAGCGCGGGTTCAACCCGCGGAAGTCGCGGATCCGCGGGATCGCGACCGACACGAGCCGGTCGAGGAACTCATAGGCGCGCTCGCCGCGCAGCGTCACGGCGACGCCGACCGGCATGCCCTCGCGCAGTTTGAAGGCCGCGATCGACTTGCGCGCGCGGCGCACGCTCGGCTGCTGGCCGGCGATCGTCGCAAGCTGCTCGGTTGCGGCCTTCAGCACTTTGGAGTCCTGCTTGGCCAGGCCGACGCCCATGTTCAGCGTGATCTTCTCCAGTCGCGGCGCCTGCATGTTCGAGGAGAACTCGAAGCGCTCGATCAGCGACGGGCGGATCTCCTCGAAGTAGCGCGCCTTCAGGCGGGCCGGCGGGGCCTCTGTCGTATCCGTCGCAGCCATCAGTCGAGCTCCGCTCCGGTGCTCTTGGCGACGCGCACGCGCGAGCCGCCGTCGCGCTGGATGCGCACGCGCGTCGGGTTGCCCTTGGCGTCCAGCAGCATCACGTTGGAGATGTGGATCGGGCCCTCGCGCTCGATGATCCCACCGAGCTGTCCCGCCGCGTTGGGCAGCGGCGAGGTGCTCTGGCTCTGCTGCGGGCGCACCGCCCGCTTGACCATGTTGAGGCCCTCCACGTAGAGGCGTTCCCTGGCCGGCTCCACGCGCAGGACCTTGCCGGTCTTGCCGCGGTCCTTGCCCGCCACGATCTTCACGTGGTCGTTGGAGCGGATCTTCATCGAACGACGCTTGGCGGTCTTGCCGGCCATCACAGAACCTCCGGCGCCAGCGAGACGATCTTCATGAAGTTGCGCTCGCGCAGTTCTCGCGCAACCGGTCCGAACACGCGCGTGCCGCGCGGGTTGTTCTGGTCGTCGATGATCACCGCCGCGTTCTCGTCGAACGCGATGTAGGTGCCGTCGTCGCGGCCGATCGGCTTCTTCGTGCGCACGATCACGGCCGTCACGACCTCGCCCTTTTTCACGGCCCCCTGCGGGTTGGCCTGCTTGACGGTCGCCGTGATCACGTCGCCCACGAATGCGTAGCGCCGCTGCGAGCCGCCCTTCACGCGGATGCAGAGGATCTCGCGCGCGCCCGTGTTGTCGGCCACGCGAAGCCTTGTCTCGTTTTGGATCATCGCGCCCTCTCCAGCACATCGACGAGCGCCCAGCGCTTGCTGCGCGACAGGGGGCGGCTCTCGATCACGCGCACCGTGTCGCCCTCGTTGGCGTCGTTGTTCTCGTCATGCGCGTGCAGCGTGCTCGAGCTGCGCACGATCTTCTCGTAGCGGCGGTGGCGGCGGGCGGTGTCGATGCGCACCGTGATCGTCTTCTCCGCCTTGTCCGAGACGACGATGCCTTGACGCACCCGGCGCGCACCCTCGACCGGTGCGTGCACCGGCGCGAGTGGCTCGGCGGCCGGCGCAGCAGCGCGGCGCTCGGCCGCTTTGGCGCGTTCCTGCAGGCGGCGCGCGCGGCGGCGCACGGCCTTGCGCTTGCGCTCGGCCACGCGCTCTGCCTGGCGCTCCTCCGGCGTGCGCGACGGTTTCGCCTCGCCCTCGTGCTTGGAGCGCTTGCGGCGGCGGCGCTCCTTCGGCGAGAGCACCTCGGCAGGCTCGCTCGGCTCGGGCTCGGCGGCCGGCGTCGGCGCGGATGCCTCGGCGCCCGCGTCCTCGGCCGCAGCCTCCTCGACAGCCTCGGGGGCGTCCTGGGGCGGAGCCTCAGCCGCGGCAGCCTCGGGCGCCTCGGCAGCCTGGGGCGCGTCCTCGGGGGTCTCGGGAGTCTCGTTGTCTTGCTCGTCAGCCATGTCTTCCGTTTCGTCTCAGCAGTAGCGGTGTCAGTTGCCCTCGCCGCGCAGCTCTTGCTCGCGCACGACGGTCAGGGCCCGGGCGAGGTCGCGCTTGGCGCGCCCCATGCCGGCAGTGTTGTCGAGTTCGCCCGTGGCGTTTGAGAAACGCAGGCCGAACACCTCTTTGCGCAGCACGGCGATCCGTTTGGCCAGCTCGCCGGGCTCCATGTCGCGCATCTCCTTGGCCTTCATCGCAGCGTCAGTCCTCACGCAGCACGAACTTGGACTTCACCGGGAGCTTGTGCGCGGCCAGGCGGATCGCGTCGCGCGCGAGCGGCTCGGACACACCGGCCAGCTCGAACATCACACGGCCCGGCTTGACCACCGCGACCCAGCCTTCGGGCGAGCCCTTGCCCGAGCCCATGCGCGTCTCGGCCGGCTTCTTCGTCACCGGCTTGTCTGGGAACACGTTGATCCACACCTTGCCGCCACGCTTGATCTTGCGCGTCATCGCGACACGAGCGGCCTCGATCTGGCGGTTGGTCAGCCAGCCGCCCTCGAGCGCCTTCAGCCCGTACTCGCCGAACTGCACCTTGACCTGGCCGCGCGACATCCCGGCGCGCCGGCCGCGGTGCTGCTTGCGGTGCTTCACACGCTTGGGCGAGAGCATCAGCGCCCACCTCCGCCGCCCGGACGCGAGCCACCACGACCGCCGCCACCGCCGGGGCCGCGTCCACCGCCGCCTCCGCCGCCACGACCGCCGAAGCCGCCGCCGGGCCCACGCCCGCCGCCACCGCCGCCGCCGGGACCGCCGGGACCACGCCCGCGCCCGCCGCCACCGCCGCCGGGACCTCCGCCGCCACGACCGCGTCCGCGTCCGTCACGACCGTCGCGCCCGCCACGTCCGTCGCGGTCGTTGCTCGACGGCGCCGGCGCCGTGATGTCGGTCAGGTCGGCGCCCGTGTAGCCCTCGGGCATGATCTCGCCCTTGTTGATCCAGCACTTCACGCCGATCCGACCGAACGTCGTGCGGGACTCGTAGAAGCCGTAGTCGATGTCGGCGCGCATCGTGTGCAGCGGCACGCGACCGTCGGAGTAGCTTTCGGTGCGCGCCATCTCGGCGCCGCCGAGGCGTCCGGAGACCTGCACCTTGACGCCCTTCGCGCCCGAGCGCATCGCGCTGGTCAGCGCGCGCTTCATCGCGCGGCGGAAGGCGACGCGGTTCTGCAGCTGCTCGGCGATCGACTGAGCGACGAGCGAGGCGTCGAGCTCGGGGCGCTTGATCTCGAGGATGTTCACCTTGATCTGCTTGTTCGTCATCTTGTGCAGATCACGGCGCAGCGCGTCCACTTCGCTGCCCGACTTGCCGATCACGATGCCCGGGCGCGCCGTGTGGATGTTGACCTCGAGTTCGTTCGAGTCCTTGCGGATCGTGATGCTCGACAGACCGGCGTGGGCAAGCTTGTTCGTGATGTGCTCACGGATGCGCACATCCTCCGCGAGGTACTCGGCGAAGTGCTTTTCGTTGAACCAGTTGGACTTCCAGTCGTGGATGTAACCCACGCGCATGGCCTCTGGATGAACCTTTTGTCCCATTCTTCTTCTCTCTAGCCGTCTCTCTTGGTGGTCCGGGGCGCGGGGTCCGGGGTCAGCGCGATCGTCAAGTGGCTCGTGCGCTTGCGGATCGGCGTGGCGCGTCCCATCGCGCGTGGCCTGAAGCGCTTGATCGTCGGCCCCTCGTCGGCGAACGCCTCACGGACGATCAGGTCGTCCTCGAGCAACTCGTGATTGCTCTCGGCGTTTGCCACTGCCGACTCGAGCAGCTTGCTCCAGTCGCGCGCCACGTCACGAGGGGTGAACGCGAGGATAGCGCGTGCCTCCTGCACCGACTTGCCACGCAGGTGCCCGCAGACCATCCGCGCCTTGCGCGCCGAGGTGCGCACGTAGCGCGCGTGCGCGCGGACGACTTTGCGCCGCGGTTTGGCCGGCGCCGCTTTGCCGCGGCTCGCTTTCTTCGACTCGCTCGCAACGGGCTCTTTCGCGGCCGGTTCTTTGCCCGCCGCTTTTTTCGCCGCAGGTTTTTTGGCTGCTTTTTTGGCGGCCGGCCTCTTGCCCTCGTCGGCCTTCGCCTCGGCGCCTTTGCCCGCCGCTTTCGCCTCCGCGCCTTTGGCCGCTTTGGCCGGTTTTTTGGCAGCTTTCTTGGCAGCCGGCTTTTTCGCCGCGGGCGCGTCCGGCTCGGTCACGTCGTCCTTCTCCTGCTCGGCGCTCATCTGACCCTTCCGGAACCGGCGTGCCCACGGAACACGCGCGTCGGCGCGAACTCGCCGAGCTTGTGCCCGACCATCGACTCGCTGACGAACACCGGGACATGTTTCTTGCCGTCGTGCACGGCGATCGTGTGTCCGACCATCTCCGGGAAGATCGTCGACGCGCGCGACCACGTGCGCAGCATTTTCTTGTTGTTGGCCGCGTTGAGCGCTTCGATGCGGTTCATCAGGCGCTCTTCGACCCACGGGCCCTTCTTGCTGGATCTACTCATTTGTCGACTCTCTCTCCACGGGCAGGCAGGCCAAGCCGGACAAGGACGCAGGGAGCGTGGCGTGCATCGCACGCGAGCGACCGAGGACGCCGATCCGGCGCCGGCATGCGTGTCCGTGGTGGCTCATCGCTGCTTGCCCTTCCCGCGCCTACGTCCGCGCACTATGTACTTGCTGGAGGTCTTGTTCTTCTTGCGCGTGCGGTAGCCGAGCGTCGGCACGCCCCATGGCGTGACCGGATGGCGGCCGGCGGTCGTCGAGCCCTCGCCGCCGCCGTGCGGGTGGTCGACAGGGTTCATCGCGACACCGCGCGTCTGCGGGCGCACGCCCATGTGGCGCTTGCGCCCCGCCTTGCCGATCTTCACGTTCTGGTGGTCGGTGTTGCCGAGCGCGCCGACCGTCGCGCGGCACTCCGCGCGGACCATGCGCATCTCGCCCGACGGCAGGCGCAGCGTCGCCATCTCGCCGTCCTTGGCCATCAGCTGGACTGCGGCGCCTGCCGAACGCGCCATCTGCCCGCCGCGGCCAGGCTGCAGCTCGACGTTGTGGATCACCGTGCCGACCGGCATCCGCGCGAGCGCCATGCAGTTGCCCACCGCGATGTCCGCGCCGTCGCCCGAGGAGACCGTCATGCCCACCGTCAGCCGCTGCGGCGCGAGGATGTAGCGCTTCTCGCCGTCCACGTAATGAAGCAGCGCGATGTAGGCCGAGCGGTTGGGGTCGTACTCGATCGCGGCGACCTTCGCCTCGACGCCGTCCTTACGGCGCTTGAAGTCGATCCGCCGGTAGGCGCGCTTGGCCCCGCCGCCGCGGTGGCGTGAGGTCTTGCGCCCGTGCGCGTTGCGCCCGCCGCTCTTCTTCAGCCCTTCGACGAGCGTCTTCTCGGGCTTTGACTTCGTGATCTCCGCGAAGTCCGGGTAGGACACGAAGCGCATTCCCGGGCTCGTCGGCTTTGGCTTGCGAATCGGCATCGGCTAGGACCCTTCCACCGCTTGCAGGCCCTGGAACACCGGGATCGATTCGCCGTCGCGCACCTGCACGATCGCCTTCTTCCAGCTTCGTGTGCGCCCGGTGGTCGTGCCGCGGCGCTTGGGCTTGGACTTGACGCTGCAGGTGCGCACCTCGACTACGTGCACGTCGAACAGCGCCTCCACCGCCTGGCGGATCTGCGTCTTGTGCGCGTCGTCGTGGACGCGGAAGGTGTAGCGGTTGGCCGCCGAGAGCACGTAGCTCTTCTCCGAGACGACCGGGCGGATGATCACCTGTGAGTGGTCCATCAGGCCGCCTCCTCCTGCTCCGCCGCGCCGGTGCCGGCACGCGGCTTGGCGGCGCGCTCGGTCAGCTCGGCGAGCGCGGCCTCCGTGACGAGCAGCGAGGCGGCGCCGACGACTTCGGTGACGCCCACGTCGGCCGCGCTCAGCACGGCCACGCGCTCGAGGTTGCGAAACGACAGCGCCACGTCGGACTGCTCGGGGGCGAGCACGACAAGCGTCGGGCCGTCCTGACCCCAGTCTTCGAGCAGGTCGAGCGCCTGGCGCGTCTTCGGCGCCGTGAACGCACCCGCGTCGAGGATCGCCAGCGATTTGCGCTCGGCGTGCAGCGACAGCGCGCTGCGCAGCGCCGCGCGCTGCTCCTTGCGGTTGACCTTGAACGTGTACGAGCGCGGCTGCGGGCCGAACGTCACGCCACCGCCCGTCCAGATCGGCGAGCGGTTGGAGCCCGCGCGAGCACGGCCCGTGCCCTTCTGGCGCCACGGCTTGGCGCCGCCGCCCGAGACCATCGCGCGCGTCTTCGTCGCCGCCGTCCCGCGCCTGCGCGCCGCCTGCTCCGCGCGCACGCTCTGGTGCACCAGCGGGCCATGGAATCGTGCGCCGAAGGCGCCATCATCAAGTTTGACCTTCTTCGACTGACCGAGCACCGGGGCGTCAGGCATCGCTGCGCACCTCCACCACGCCGCCGCGCGGGCCCGGCACCGAGCCGCGCACCATCAGCAGGTTCTCCTTGGGATCGACGGCGATGATCTCGAGGCCCTTCTGCGTGACGCGCTTGTTGCCCATCTGCCCGGGGCCGCGGATGCCCTTCATCACGCGCGCCGGCCACGCCGAGGCGCCGATCGATCCCGGCGCACGCTTGTTGTGCGAGCCGTGCGACTTGGGGCCCGAGGCGAAGTTGTGGCGCTTGATCGTGCCCTGGAAGCCCTTGCCCTTGGAGGTCCCCGAGATCTTCACGCGCCCGCCGACCTCGAAGGCCTCGACCGTCACGCTCTCGCCGAGCTGCAGCTCGGCCGCCTCGTCGCGGAACTCGACGACGTGGCGCATCGGCGGCGCGTCGACCTTCTTCAGGTGGCCGAGCTCGGCTTTCGTCAGGTGCTTCTCCTTGGCCAGCCCGAACGCCAGCTGGACCGCCTCGTAGCCGTCGCGCTCGGGCGTGCGGATCGCCGTCACCGGGCACGGGCCGGCCTCCAGCACGGTCACGCGCGCGACGCTGCCGTCCTGGAGGAACAGTTGGGTCATGCCGAGCTTCTTGGCGAGGATCGCGGACATCGTGCGGGTCAGGTGGCCAGGCGGATCTCGATGTCCACGCCCGCCGGCAGGTGGTCGAGGCGCTGCAGCGAGTCGACCGTCTTCGGCGTCGGCTGGTGGATGTCGATCAGGCGCTTGTGCGTGCGGATCTCGAAGTGCTCGCGCGAGTCCTTGTCCTTGAACGGCGAGCGGATCACGCAGTAGACGTTCTTCTCCGTCGGCAGCGGCACCGGGCCGGACACGCTCGCGCCGGTACGCGTCGCCGTCTCGACGATCTCCTTCGCCGCCGACTCGATCGCCGAGGTGTCATACGCCTTCAGGCGGATGCGGATCTTGTTTTGCGTGGCCGATGCCATTGGTCTCTGCGTCTGCTCTCTGTTGTCTCTGATTCGTGTCGCTTGCGGCGCTGAGGATTACCCGGGGGTGGTCAGAAAAAGGGCGGACTCCGTGTCGTGGAATCCGCCTCCACCTCTGCCACCGCGCCTTCCGGGGGCCTTCTAGTCGTATCGGACTGCAATATGGGAGCCGCCCCGAACTTCCGGGGCGGCGGGTACTACTCGATGATCTCTGTGACTACGCCAGAGCCGACCGTGCGGCCGCCCTCTCGGATGGCGAAACGCAGGCCCTGGTCCATGGCGATCGGCTGGATCAGCTCGATCTCCATCTGGACGTTGTCCCCAGGCATGACCATCTCGACGCCATCGGGCAGCTTGGCCACGCCGGTGACGTCGGTCGTGCGGAAGTAGAACTGCGGCCTGTAGCCGGTGAAGAACGGGGTGTGACGTCCACCCTCCTCCTTCTTCAGCACGTAGACCTCAGCCTTGTACTTGGTGTGCGGCGTGATCGAGCCCGGCTTGCACAGCACCTGGCCGCGCTCGATCTCCTCGCGCTTGGTACCGCGCAGCAGGCAGCCGACGTTGTCGCCCGCCTGGCCCTGGTCGAGAATCTTGCGGAACATCTCAACGCCCGTGACGACCGTCGAGGTCGAGTCGTGGACGCCGACGATTTCAACCGTGTCGCCCGTGTTGACGATGCCCTGCTCGACGCGGCCCGTGGCGACCGTGCCACGACCGGTGATCGAGAAGACGTCCTCGACCGGCATCAGGAACGGCTTGTCGAGCTCGCGCACGGGCTCCGGGATGTAGGTGTCCAGCGCCTCGGCAAGCTCGAGGATCTTGCCCTTGTAGGCCTCGTCGCCTTCGAGCGCCTTCAGCGCCGAGCCCGTGATGAACGGGATGTCATCGCCCGGGAAGTCGTATTCGCTGAGCAGCTCGCGGACCTCGACCTCGACCAGTTCGAGCAGCTCGTCGTCGTCAACCATGTCGGCCTTGTTGAGGAACACGACGATGTACGGCACGCCGACCTGGCGCGCCAGCAGGATGTGCTCGCGCGTCTGCGGCATCGGGCCGTCGGCAGCCGAGACCACGAGGATCGCGCCGTCCATCTGCGCGGCGCCCGTGATCATGTTCTTCACGTAGTCGGCGTGACCCGGGCAGTCGACGTGGGCGTAGTGACGGTTCTCCGTCTGGTACTCGACGTGCGAGGTCGCGATCGTGATCCCGCGTTCCTTCTCCTCGGGAGCGTTGTCGATCTCCGCGAAGGTGCGAGCCTCCGCTCCTCCGTGCTCGGCCAGCACCGTCGTGATGGCAGCGGTCAGCGTCGTCTTGCCGTGGTCGATGTGACCGATGGTGCCGACGTTGACGTGCGGCTTGTCGCGCTCGAACTTCTCCTTCGCCACTTTTGGTTCGCTCCTGGTATCGACTTGAATGTTCGCCTGTGAGGGCGAACCTGAGAAATCTATCTAAATGCGGCCGTCTGTGACTGCCGCCTGCTGCCTAAAGCTCAGCCCTGCAATCTCCGAAGCCTCACCCAAGCCGATCAGGCCGGGACCGGCTCCCCAGTTCGCTGTTCGACGATCTGCTCCGCGATGTTCGCCGGAACCTCCTCGTAGGCGTCGAACTGCATCGTGTAGTTCGCGCGACCCTGCGTGTTCGAGCGCAGGTCGGTCGCGTAGCCGAACATCTCGCTCAGCGGCACGCGCGCCGTGACGACCAGCGCGTTGCCACGCCGCTCGTTTCCCTCGACGCGTCCGCGCCGGCGGGACAGGTCGCCGATCACCTCGCCGAGGAAGTCCTCCGGCGTGATCACCTCGACCGCGAAGATCGGCTCCAGCAGCACCGGCTTGGCGCGCCGGGCGGCCTCCTTGAAAGCGATCGAGCCGGCGACCTTGAAGGCGATCTCCGAGGAGTCCACGTCGTGGTACTTGCCGTCGGTCAGCGTCACCTTCATGTCGACCATCGGGTAGCCCGCCTTGACGCCGTTCTCGAGCGCCTCTTCGACTCCCTGCTTGACCGCCGGGATGTATTCCGAGGGGATGTTCCCGCCCTTGATCTTGTTGACGAACTCGAAGCCCTCGCCCGGCGCCGGCTCGAGGTTGATGTAGACGACGCCGAACTGGCCCGAGCCGCCGGTCTGGCGGACGAACTTGCCTTCGATCTTCTCGACGCTCGCGCGCACCGTCTCGCGGTAGGAGACCTGCGGGCGCCCGACGTTGGCCTCGACGCCGAACTCGCGCTTCATGCGGTCGACGAGCACCTCGAGGTGCAGCTCGCCCATGCCCGAGATCTCGGTCTGGCCGGTCTCTTCGTTGGTACGAACCTGGAAGGTCGGGTCCTCCTCGGCCAGCCGGCCGAGCGCGATCGACATCTTCTCCTGGTCGGCCTTCGTCTTCGGCTCGACCGCGACCTTGATCACGGGCTCCGGGAAGACGATCTTCTCGAGATGAACGGGAGCGTCCGGTGCCGCCAGCGTGTCGCCGGTGATCACCTGCTTGATGCCCACCGCCGCGGCGATGTCGCCCGCGTAGACCTCCTGGACCTCCTCGCGGTCGTTGGCGTGCATCATCAGGATGCGCCCGATCCGCTCGGTGCGCCCGCTGCCGACGTTGAGCACGCGCGAGCCGGCCTCGAGTTTGCCCGAGTACACGCGGAAGTAGGTGAGCTTGCCGACGTAGGGGTCCGCGGCGATCTTGAAGGCCAGCGCGGAGAACGGTTCTGAGTCGTCCGCCTTGCGCACGACCTGGCGCTCCTCCTCCTCGCCCTTGATCAGCTCCGTGCCGACGACCGGCGGCACGTCCAGCGGCGAGGGCAGGTAGTCGATCACCGCGTCCAGCAGCGGCTGCACGCCCTTGTTCTTGAACGAGGAGCCACACAGCACCGGCGTCAGCTTGGTCGACAGCGTCGCCTTGCGGATCGCAGCCTTGAGCTTGTCCTCGGGGATCTCGCCTTCCTCGAGGATCAGCTCGAGCAGCACGTCGTCGTAGTGGGAGACCTCCTCGAGCAGGTGTTCGCGCGCGGCCTCGGCCGCTTCGAGCAGGTTCTCGGGGATCTCGTTTTCTTCCTGTTCGGTGCCGAGCTCGTCCTTGTAGACCATCGCCTTCATCTTCACGAGGTCGATCACGCCGAGGAAGTCGGCCTCGTTGCCGATCGGCAACTGGATCGGCACGGGGTGCGCGCCGAGCCGGTCGATCATCGTCTGCACGCCGCGGTCGAAGTCGGCGCCGATGCGGTCCATCTTGTTGATGTAGGCGATGCGCGGGACGTGGTACTTGTCGGCCTGGCGCCAGACCGTCTCGGACTGGGGCTCCACGCCTGCGACCGAGTCGAACAGCGCGATCGCACCGTCGAGCACGCGCAGCGAGCGCTCGACCTCGACCGTGAAGTCGACGTGGCCCGGCGTGTCGATGATGTTGATCCGGTGGCCTTTCCACTCCGCCGTGGTGGCCGCCGAGGTGATCGTGATGCCGCGCTCCTGCTCCTGCTCCATCCAGTCCATCACGGCCGCGCCCTCGTGCACCTCGCCGATCTTGTACGTGCGGCCGGTGTAGTAGAGGATGCGCTCGGTCGTCGTCGTCTTACCGGCGTCGATGTGCGCCATGATCCCGATGTTGCGGGTCTTTTCGAGTGTGTACTTGCGTGGCATCAGTAAGTGGGGGTCGGGCGATGGGCGCTTTGGGCGAAAAAAATGGACCCCTCGGGTCCACGCGCGCTACTGGTCTTGGGTGGACCGTCCGCTTCGCTATCTGATCGAGGTCTCCATCTTGATTTGCGACTCCGTCGATGGCGCAACGAACTGCCTGCGCACACGCGCGACGCGAGGCCGACTATAGCAGAGCAATTCCGCTTGGCTACGGGCTATCGAGACGGCTGGGAGGTGCCTTGCACGCCCCCCTCGGAGGGCTCGCAAACACCCTCCGCGGGGGCATCTTCGAACATCGCGCCGAGCCTTCCGAGCACGCGCGTGGCGGCCCGCAGATCGCGCTCTGAGACCTCGCCGAGGGCCGCCTGCCAGCGGCCCTGCCAGGCTGCTCGCTTGGCCTCGATCTTGCCCCGGCCCTGCTCGGTCAGGCGCGAGACGACCACGCGCCGGTCGGTCTCCGAGCGGACGCGTTCGACGTGCCCCGACTCGGCCAGGTGGTCGAGCATCTGCGTGACCGTCGCCGGCGTAAGCCGCGCCGCCGCCGCGAGCTCGCCGGCCGACAGCTCGCCACGCTCGTCGAGCTCGATCAACAGCTCGAACTGCGCGTGGCTCAGCTCCGAGCCGACCAGGTGCGTGTCGCGCCCGCGCAGGCGGCTGACCGCGCGGAACACATGGCGGAAGGCCTGGCCGAGCTCGCTCAGCGCGGGACTCAGGTCACTCGCCGAGGCCTGAGCTCCCTGCTTCGGCTTCGCGCCCTGCCCGGAAGCTCGCTTTGCGTTTGTCGCGACGCTGATGGCTAGACCCCCAGCGGCTCGGCGCTCGCCTCGGCGTTGGCCGCCGCCTTGCTCAGACGCGCGCGCGGGTTCTCGGCGCGCAGCAGTACGACGCACGGAATCAGCGAGAGCACGCAGATCCCGACCGACCACCAGTAGGCGTCCTGGAAGGCGCTCGCCGGCTTGGTCAGAGCGTGCCCTGACGCGCGCTGCAGCACCACCGCGAGCACGGCAGTGCCGATCGCGCCGCCGATCCGCTGCAGCACGTTCAGCTGCGGCGTGGCGTCGGAGAGCTGGTCTGGTCGCAGCGCCGCGAAGGCGGCCGTCATCGCCGGCATGAAGGAGAAGCCTATGCCCACGCCGCGCAGCAGCAGCACCACGGAGATGTAGGCGATCGACGTGCTCGCCCCGACGAATGCGAGCGGGATCGAGCTGAGCGAGAGCAGCAGCACGCCGCCGAGCGCCACGCGCCCGCCGCCGAAGCGCTGCGTCAGGCGGCTGGTCAGCGGCATCACGAGCAGCATCCCCAACCCCTGCGGGCCGACGAGCAGCCCGGTCACGATCACGCTCTCGTGGCGGACTTCCTGGTAGTAGAGCGGCACGAGGATCATCGCGCCGAACAGCGCCGCGCCGAGGCCGAAGGTCGTCAGCGAGGCGGCGCCGAACACGCGGTTGGCATACAGGCGCACGTCGAGCAGCGGGCGCTCGACGCGCAGCGCATGCCAGATGAACACGCCCGAGAGCACGAGCGCGATCGCGATCGGCCAGACGACGGCCGGCGCGGTCAGGCTGCTGTGCGTGCCGAGCTGGCTGAGGCCGTAGACGAGCGCCGTCGACGCCGTCGAGAGCAGCGCCAGGCCCGGCACGTCCAAGGGGCCGGCCTCGCCGGAGTCGGTGTGCGGAAGCATCCGCCAGGCCAGCACGAAGGCGATCGCGCCGATCGGCAGGTTGACGAGGAAGATCCACGACCAGTGCAGGTTCTGCAGGATGGCTCCGCCGACGACCGGCCCGAGGATCGGCGCGAGCATCGCCGGCATCGAGACGAAGCCCATCACGCGTCCCATCCGCTTCGGCCCGGCGACCTGCGCCATGATCAGCTGCCCGACGGGCATGATCATGCCGCCACCCGCTCCCTGCAGCACGCGAAAGACGACCAGCGAGGTTGTCGAAGCGGCGACCGCGCAGAGCCCCGAGCCGACCGTGAACAGCACCAGCGAGGTCATGTAGACGCGCTTGGCGCCGAAGCGCCGGGCCGCCCATCCCGTCACCGGGATGACGGCGGCCAGCGACAGCAGGTAGCCCGTCACGACCCACTGGATCTGCGAGATCGAGCTGTGCAGGTCGTGGCCTAGCGTGCGCAGCGCCACGTTGACGATCGTCGTGTCGAGGATCGACATGATCATCCCGAGGATCACGACGCCCGAGATCACCCAGACGTGTTTCTCGATGCGCGCCGAGGCCTCCGGGCCGTGTTCGGCGATGGCTGTCGATGTCTCGGGGGAAGTCATTCGGTACCTCAAGTTTAGGTACCGAAGCTTATTTCTTCAAGCGGGCGTCGCGCCCTTTTCAAGTCGCCCCGACTTTCGCTTTTCAGGGATATACTTCTCAACAATGAGAACCTCAGCCCCGGCACTGCTACCACTTTTCCGCTCTGAGATGCAGATCCGGATGCTCGCGCTACTGCTGCTGCAGCCGGAGCGCGATTGGACGCTGCACGAACTTGCCAGCGCATTGGGCTCACCCCAGTCATCCGTTCATCGTGAGCTGGGTAGGGCGGAATCCGCCGGCATCGTCAGACGCGACGCCACGGCCCGCCCTCACCGATTCTCCGCCGCGACCGATGACGCTTTTTTCGAGCCACTTGCGGATCTGCTGCGTCGCTCGGTCGGTGTCGAGGAGCAGTTGCGCGCGACTCTCGATCGCCCCGACATTCATGCGGCAGTGATCTATGGCTCGTGGCCTTCGGGCACCCGTCGGCCGGACAGCGACATCGACGTTCTCGTCGTCGGCGACGCAGACCTACGGGAAGTGCGCCGCCTCGTACGACCGATCGGCAAGGAAGCCGGACGCACGGTGGACGTTACGGTGCTCGGAGACCGTGAGTTCGCGCGACTGCTCGACGAGCGATCCAGCTTTGCGCGGCGCGTCCTGGAGGCTCCCGTCACAGTGCTCGTCGGCGATTTCTCGACCGTCGCGGGCGGATGACCGAATCGCGGGTCGAACAGGTCCATGCCGACCGCATGGGCGCGCGCGTCTTCTTGGCGCAATCGGAGGCATTCTTCGAGGACGCGGATCTCTCTGGACTCGGGTCGGAATCCCGGTCGGTGCTTCTGCACAACGCTGCGTTGGCCGCCTGCGACGCGATCCTCCAGGCGGCTGGCCAACGGGTTACGCCAGGCGATCGCTCGCACATCCTTCGCCTCGAAGCCGCTCTCGGCCACCTCGACGGCGACACCGAGGAACTCCTCGAGCGGCTTGACGCCTCCCGTGAGCGCCGAAACGAAGCCTCATATGCAGCAGGTTTCGTGCCCCAGGCCAGCATTGACGATGCGCGTGAGGCGGTCGCTGAGCTCGTTGAGCTTGCGCGCCGATTCGTCGGCGAGTGAGCGCGCCGCACGTCGACGCCGCCGCCGGCATTGGTTGAAGCATTCAGCCCCTGGCGGGCCGGCGATCAAGCGAGCCGAGAACGCCCGCGGGCGTGGCTTGCGTGCAATCAGCCCGTAGCGGGCCGGCGATCAAGCGATACAAGGACGCAGGGAGCGTGGCGTGCTTCGCACGCGAGCGACCGAGGACGCAGTAGCGTGCCGGTCGCCGGTCCGCTACCAGCGGTAGTGGGCGAAGGCCTTGTTGGCCTGCGCCATGCGGTAGATGTCGTCCTTGCGCTTGTACGCGCCACCCTGCTGGGACTGAGCATCCATCAGCTCGTTGGCGAGCCGCTGGGCCATCGTCTTCTCGCGACGCTGGCGGGCGAACTCGACGAGCCAGCGCACGGCGAGCGTGCGGGCGCGACGAGCGGGCACCTCGACGGGCACCTGGTAGGTGGCGCCGCCGACGCGGCGCGAGCGAACCTCGAGCGATGGGGTGAGCGAGCGGATCGAGGCCTCGAGCGTCTCGATCGGGTCTTTGTCGGAGCGCTCGCCGATCAGCGCGAGGGCGTCATAGACGATCCGCTCGGCCGTCGACTTCTTGCCGTCGAGCATCACCTTGTTGATGACCTGCTGGACGAGCTTCGAGCGGTGTACGGGGTCCGCCTCGACGGGGCGGATCTGGGCGGCTGCGCGGCGGGGCATCTATTTCTTCTTCACGCCGTACTGCGAGCGGCCCTGCTTGCGGTCGCTCACGCCGGCGGCGTCGAGCGTCCCGCGCACAACCTTGTAGCGGACGCCAGGCAGGTCCTTGACGCGGCCGCCGCGGACGAGCACGACGGAGTGCTCCTGCAGGTTGTGGCCCTCGCCGGGGATGTAAGCCGTGACCTCGATCGAGCCGGAGATACGCACGCGCGCGACCTTGCGCAGCGCGGAGTTAGGCTTCTTCGGGGTCGTCGTGTAGACGCGCGTGCAGACGCCGCGGCGCTGCGGGGCGGCGACCTTCTTCTTGCGCCCGGCGCCCGACTTCAGGCCAGGGGTGGCGAGCTTCTTCTTCGGGGCCACGCGACCCTTGCGCACGAGCTGAGAGGTGGTCGGCATACGGCCCGGGATGCTAGCAGCGCTAAGCGCTTACGGCAGCGCCGGCTGCACGCACCGGAGCGGGCATCATCGCGGCGGCGACGATCACGGCCACGAAGGCGATCGCCTGCAGCGTGATTCCAAGCGGGCTGCCGGCCATCGGATCGCCGAACACGAGGATCCCGCCGGTGATGCCGGCGATGTTGGCGGCGGTGCCGGTGACGGCGATCACGGGGACCGCGTCTCCGTCCTGCAGCCCGCGCGCGGAGGCGTAGAAGGCGACGATCGAGGCAGCCACGGCGACGATCAGCCAGGGGCTGAGCAGCAGGCCGAGGAAGCCGTGCGCGCCGGTGATGCCGGTGAGCGCCTTGATCGCCGTATCGGAGACGCCGAAGAGGATGCCGGCGGCGGCGCCGAGCATGACGCCGTGGTGCTCGACCGGGCCGCCGATGCGTGGGCCCATGATCAAGAGGGCGCCGAGGCCGAACAGGCCGGCCTCGAAGGCGATCATCGCGGCGACGGAGAACTGCGAGTGCGCGCCGTGCATCGCCGGCGCGGTGATCCCGAGCACGGCCAAGCCGACGGCCATCAGCGAGAGGCCGATCCACTGGCGACGCCCGACCTCGAAGCCGAACAGGCGGTCGGCCATCACGGCGATGAAGACGACGCCGGCGGCGAGCGCCACCTGGATCACCGACATCGGCGCGAGCGCGAGCGCTGCCACGTGCAGGCCCCAGCTGGCGGTGGCCGTGATCATGCCGATCGTGAACCACTTCGAGGAGTAGAGCTGGCGCGCGGAGCGGAACGGGTGGCGGACATCGACCTTGGCCACCGAGTTGGCGCCGCGGTGCTTGTAGAAGAAGCCGAGGTTCGCGACGAAGGCGCAGGCGAGCGCTAGGAGGATGCCGAGGTCTAGGGTCATGAGGAAGTTGGGGGGCTCAGGAGCTGCGTAAGTGGGGATCGACGGTGGTCGCCGGCTGCTTTACTGCCTGCCCCCAACGTTCGGCGTATCGGCCGTCGCTGGAGAGTACCCCCCAGAACCTTCGTGGAAACTAAAGAGATAGATAAAGAAATCTCAGGTTTCTCAAGCGCCGATCCGCACAAACACGAGGCCGATCCGGCGCCGCGCGGCTGGGAGCCCAGGTCGGCGGCGGGCAAGCCGCTGCTGCTCGTGGACATCGACGGCGTGATCTCGCTGTTCGGCGGCACGAGCCCGTCGTCCGGGGAGATGTTCGCCGGGCGTGCTGGCTCGTTCCATTCGATCGACGGCATGCCGCATTTCCTTTCGGCTGCCGCCGCCGCTCACCTGCTCGACCTGCAACGGCATTTCGAGCTCGTCTGGTGCAGCGGCTGGGAGGAGAAGGCCAACGAGCACCTTCCCCACCTGCTCGGCCTGCCGCCGTCGCTGCCGTTCCTGCGCTTCGAACGCAGCGTCGGGCGCGCCAACGCCCACTGGAAGCTGGCGGCGATCGACGAGTTCGCCGGCGAGCGGGCGCTGGCCTGGATCGACGACGCGCTCAACCCGGCCTGCCACGAGTGGGCACGGGCACGCCCGGCACCGACACTGCTCGTGGAAACCCAACCTCAGCATGGTCTGACCGAGCGCGAGGCTGCGGCGCTGGTCGAGTGGGCGAGCGCGCTGGCGAGCGCCTGAGCGCCCACTGCTAGGCCGCAGGCGCTGGAGCCGGCGGCGCCGTGACTGGCTGTGGCACGAGCGATGCGGCGGCGAGCGCGAGCTGTTCGGAGACGGCAGCGCCGGCCACGGCCGGCCCTCCGGCCCCGGCGGCAGCTCCCAGGTAGAGGGCACGCAGCGCGATCTGCCCGTGCCGCGCGGCCGGCGTCAGCGCCACGGGCAGCGACCAGTCCCCGGCGGCGTCTGTGACGAGTTGCGCGAGCGCGCGCTCTTCGACCAGGAGGCCTCGATGGGCGACGGTTCGCCGCTGGATTTCCACGCGGGCCCCGGCCACGGGCGTGCCATCGAGCAGCGTCAGCGTGCCGCTGAGCGTCGGTGTGGCGACGGGCGTCGCGGGTGCGGTGCCCCCTTCGGCGGGAGGCTGCGCAACGCCGGGAGCCATCACGACGGGTGAGGCCTGGCCGGGCGGGACGCTCAGCCTGAGGCTCGCCCGCGCGGGGTTCGGCGCGAGGCCGAGGACGGAGCCGCGCACACCCGGGAGCTCGCCGTAGAGGGCGTTGCCGGGACAGTCGGTCGAGTCCCCGTCGCGGTGCCCGGCGATCCGCGGCAGCGGCACGAGCGCGCCGGCCGGGTAGCGGCTGTAGCCGGCCCCGGCGGGATTGACGCGCACCCTCACGCGACCCTGCGCGGGCACGCCGTGCAGCGCCAGCTTCCACGCGAGCAGGCGCGTGAGCGCGCGCCGCGCCGCCGGCGAGACGGCCGTCGAGGAAAACGAGCCGAGCACGGCGATGCCGGTCGAGACGAGGTTGTAGCCGCCGGCCTGCGCGCCACAGACGGGCTCGTCGATGCCACCCGCGCGGGCCTCGAAGATCCGCCCGAAGGCGTCGATCACGAAGTTGTAGCCGATGTCGTTCCAGCCGCGGACATAGCGATGGAAGGCGAAGATCGCCCGCAGCATCGCCGGGACCTCGCCCGCGCTGTAGCCGTTCGGGTTCTCCGTGTGATGGACGAAGGCGAGCCGCACCGCGCCGTATTCGGGCGCGACCTTCGGCGGCGCGGAGTCCCCCGCCCACGCCGTGCGCGCGATGATCGGCGGCTGACCGGGACCGGCCTGCAGCGCGGGCGCCGCGAGCGGCAGCGACGCAGCCGCGAGCCCTGCCAACGGCAAGCGTGCGGCGGCGAGCGCGACGGTGCCGGCGCCCAAGCCGCCACTGACGTCGATCGCGTGCAGCCGTACGTCGGCGAGCGCGCGATCGCCGCGCAGTTGCACCAGCGTGGTCCCGCCGGTCCACACCGGCTCGCCGACGGTCGTTGCGCCTGCGCTCGGTGCGGCTGAGTCAGGGCCGTGGGAGGCGCTCGCCGCAGAGACCCAGCCGCTCCAGCGACCGGCGCCGGTGCGAAAGCGCAGCTGCACACGGGCGTGCGGCGAACCGCGCCAGGCGAGGCCGAGCAAATCGGCGTTGCGCGCGAGCGCGATCGTATGCGAGCCGGGTGAGAGCGACCCGAGGTGCTGCTCGGCGAGCGCCGGTTGCGGCGGGTCGGCGAGCGCAGCAAGCGCGCCGGCCGGCCAGGCAAGGTGCCCCGCAAGCGCTCCGCCGGCGGCGAGCATGAGCGAGCGGCGCGTGATGCCGGCGGCGTTCGTCATCTGACCCGGCAACATCGTGCCACCGCGAAAGGTGCGGCACAGCTTGCTGAGAATCTCCTCACCGACCGACTGCGTGGCCCGCGGACCGCGGGCCGTGCGCCGGCTCGGCCGGGGAGGCGCAAGCGCGCCTCCCCGTCACCTGCCTACTCCCCGCTCGGCTCCTCCGGAGGAACCTCGAGCTCGGCGAGCTCCTCGACGAAGCCCGGGTCGGTGTCGCCGGCGCCGATCTTCTCGAGCGATGCCAGGTCGGCGTCGAACTCCTGCCCGTAGCCGCCGCCGAAGCCGTCGCCGCCGGACAGGCCGAGCTCGGCCGCGATCTCGTCCTGGTCGAGCAGGCCGACATCGTCGATCGCGCGCGGCAGCGGTTCGGACGGTTCGATCTCGATCCGCCGGTAGCGCTTCAGGCCGGTCGCAGCCGGGATCAGCTTGCCGATGATCACGTTCTCCTTGAGCCCGTTGAGGCGGTCCGTCTTGCCCTCGAGCGCCGCGTCGGTCAGCACCTTGGTGGTCTCCTGGAAGGAGGCCGCCGAGAGGAACGAGTCGGTGTTCAGCGAGGCCTTGGTGATGCCGAGGATGATGTCCTCGAACTGCGCGGCCTCGCCCTTTTTGTTGACGATCTCGTCGTTGACCTTGGCGAATTCGAAGCGGTCGACGAACTGCCCGGGCAGGTAGTCGGTGTCGCCCTTCTGGTCGACCCGCACCTTCTTCAGCATCTGGCGCACGATCAGCTCGATGTGCTTGTCGTTGATGTCGACGCCCTGGGACTTGTAGACCTCCTGGACCTCTTTCACCAGGTAGACCTCGGTGTCGGTACGTCCGCGGATCGCCAGCAGCTCGTGCGGGTAGACCGACCCCTCGTTGAGCTGCTTGCCGGCGACGATCTTCTCGCCCTCGGTGACGAACAGCCGCGTGCGGCGCGGGAAGGAGTGACGGTGCTCCTCGCCGGCCTCGTCGGTGATCACGACGCTCAGCGCCTTGTCGGTCTCCTCGATCGAGACGACGCCGTCCTGCTCGGCGATCTTCGCCAGTCCCTTCGGCTTACGCGCCTCGAACAGCTCGACCACGCGCGGCAGGCCGTGCGTGATGTCTGCGCCGGCGACGCCGCCCGTGTGGAACGTGCGCATCGTCAGCTGTGTGCCGGGCTCGCCGATCGACTGTGCCGCGATGATGCCGACGGCGTCGCCGATCTGCGCGAGCGCGCCCGTCGCCATCGCGCGGCCGTAGCAGGCCTGGCACACGCCGCTCTGCGCCTCGCACTTCAGCACCGAGCGCACGGGCACCTTGACGACGTTGCCCTTCTCGTGTTCGTCGGCGAACGCAGCGACGATGTCCGCGAGGTGCTCGCGGCCGATCTCCACGCCCTTCTCGGCGAGCATGCGGTTGCGCTTGGTCGTGATGTCAAGCGCCGCGACGCGTCCGACGAGTCCGTCGTTCGGCTCGCCGCCGTCCTTCAGCACGGGCATCTCGATGTGGTCCTCGGTGCCGCAGTCGGCCTCGCGGATGATCACGTCCTGCGCGACGTCGACCAGACGCCTCGTGAGATAGCCCGAGTCGGCCGTACGCAGAGCGGTGTCGGCCAGACCCTTTCGCGCGCCGTGCGTGGAGATGAAGTACTCGAGCACCGACAGGCCCTCCATGAAGTTGGCCTTGATCGGGCGCTCGATGATTTCACCCTTCGGGTTGGCCATCAGGCCACGCATGCCCGCGAGCTGGCGGATCTGCTTGAACGAGCCACGCGCACCCGAGTTGGCCATCATGAAGATCGGGTTGAGCGTCTCGAGGTTCGCGACCATCGCCTCGGCGACCTCGTCGGTCGCCGCGTTCCACTTCTCGACGACCGCCTCGTGACGCTCCTCCTGCGTGATCAGGCCCATGTCGTACTGGTCTGAGATCTCGCCGACCTGAGCCTCGTAGCTGTCGAGGATCTTCTGCTTGCTCGGCGGCACGACCACGTCGTTCTTGGAGATCGTGATCCCCGCCTGCGTGGCGTACTTGAAGCCGAGGTCCTTGAACGCGTCGAGCACGAGCGAGATCGTCGTCGCGCCGTAGGTCTGCACGAGCATGTCGATCAACCGCGTCGTGTCGCGCTTCTTCATCGACTGGTTGACGAACGTGTACTTGGAGGCGTCGAACTCGTCGCCCAGCGCCTCCGCCAGCGCCCGCTCGATGCGGTCGTTGTAGATGATCCGCCCGATCGTCGTCAGCACGTGACCGCCCTCGCGCCCGTAGGGGCGGAACTCGGCGATGTCGTGCAGCTTGACCACGCCGCCCTCGTAGGAGAGCTCGGCCTCCTGCGCGGTGCGGAACACGTGCGGTCGCGGCTCGTGCGTCGCGCGGTCGATCTTCGACAGCTCCTCAGCTTCCGGACCGTAGGTCAGGTAGTAGGCGCCGAGGATCATGTCCTGCGTCGGCGTCGCCAGCGGCGCGCCGTGAGCCGGCGAGAGGATGTTGTTGGAGGAGAGCATCAGGATGCGCGCCTCCGCCTGTGCCTCGGCCGAGAGCGGCAGGTGCACGGCCATCTGGTCGCCGTCGAAGTCGGCGTTGAACGCGTGACAGACGAGCGGGTGGACCTGGATCGCCTTGCCCTCGACGAGCAGCGGCTCGAACGCCTGGATGCCGAGGCGGTGCAGCGTCGGCGCGCGGTTGAGCAGCACCGGGTGCTCGTGGATGACCTCCTCGAGCACGTCCCACACCTCGCCGATCATCGAGTCGACCATCTTCTTGGCCGCCTTGATGTTCTGCGCCGACTTGCGCTCGACCAGGCGGGCCATGATGAACGGCTTGAACAGCTCGAGCGCCATAATCTTCGGCAGCCCGCACTGGTGCAGCTTCAGATACGGCCCGGCGACGATCACCGAGCGGCCCGAGTAGTCCACGCGCTTGCCGAGCAGGTTCTGGCGGAAGCGCCCCTGCTTGCCCTTGAGCATGTCCGAGAGGCACTTCAGCGGGCGGTTGCCGGGCCCCGTGACTGGGCGGCCGCGGCGGCCGTTGTCGAACAGCGCGTCGACGGCCTCCTGCAGCATGCGCTTCTCGTTGTTGACGATGATCTCGGGCGCGCCGAGGTCGAGCAGCCGCTTGAGGCGGTTGTTGCGGTTGATCACGCGGCGGTAGAGGTCGTTGAGGTCGGACGTCGCGAAGCGCCCGCCGTCGAGCTGCACCATCGGGCGCAGCTCGGGCGGGATCACGGGCACCGCGTCGAGCACCATCATCTCCGGCTTGTTGCCGGACTGGATGAAGGCCGAGACGACCTTCAGGCGCTTGACCGCGCGGGCCTGCTTCTGGCCTTTGCCCGTCTTGACCTGGTCCTCGAGTTCGATCCTTTCGGCCTCGAGGTCGACCTGCTGGAGCAGGTCGCGAACCGCTTCGGCGCCCATGCCGCCGCGGAAGTACTCGCCGAAGCCGTAGGAGGAGCCGAAGCGCTCCTTCAGCTCGCGGAAGGTCGCCTCGTCGTGCTCGATCTGCTTGGGCTCCATCGTCTTGAACAGCTCCCACACATTGCGCATGCGCTCGGCGGCGTCCTCGATGTAGGCCTCGGTGTCGGCGATGTCGGCCTCGAAGGCCTTCGTCAGCTCCTTGGTCAGCTTCTCGCGCTCCTCGTCGGAGATCTTCGAGAGGTTGACGTCGAGCGAGTCCGCCCACAGGTGGTCTTCGTCGTTGAAGTGAGTCTGTTTGCCGTTCTGCAGGTACTTCTCGCGGCGCTTGAGCGACTCCTGCAGCTCGAGCACCCGCTCCTCGCGCTCGGCCGCGTAGGCGTCGAGGACCTTGTTGACCTCCTTCTCCAAGCGAGTCGATGTCCTTCGTGCGGGCCTCGTCGTCGACCCAGGTGACGATCGACGCCGCGAAGTACAGGACCTTCTCCAGTTCCTTGGGCGCCATGTCGAGCAGGTAGCCGATCCGGCTGGGGACGCCCTTGAAGAACCAGATGTGGCTGACCGGGGCGGCCAGGTCGACGTGGCCCATGCGCTCGCGGCGGACCTTCGAGCGCGTGACCTCGACGCCGCAGCGCTCGCAGACGATGCCCTTGTAGCGGACGCGCTTGTACTTGCCGCAGTAGCACTCCCAGTCCTTGGTCGGACCGAAGATGCGCTCGCAGAACAGCCCATCCTTCTCGGGCTTCAGCGTGCGGTAGTTGATCGTCTCGGGCTTGATCACCTCGCCTGAGCTCCAGCTGCGGATCTGCTTGGAGGAGGCGAGGGAGATCTCGATGGCGTCGAAGTTGTTGATGTCGATCATGTGGCTCTAGCTTTCGCTCGCGGGTGAATCGGATCTAATCGGTGCTGCGGTGCTGCTGCGGGGCTGCTGCGGGGCTGCTGAGAACCGCCTTCCGGGGCCGCCCTGGCCCCGTGCGCCGCGCATCGCGCGGCGCCGGCGCCATCGACTACGTCTCTGCCACCTCTGGTGCGTCCTCGCTGAGCTCCTCGAGCGCCTCGAGGTCGAGCGGCGCCTCCGCGCCGTCGGCCACTGCCTCGGGGTCGGAGCCGTTGGAGCCGTTGGCGGACGGCTCGGCGTCGGTAGCGTCCTCGCCCTCGACTGCCTCGTCGGCCGCGTCGCCGCTCAGGGCGCGAACGCCCGAGAGGTCGATGCCGAGCTCCTCGGCGGCTCGCAGGAGGTCGTCGTCTTCGTCGCGGATCTCCGCGCGCTGACCCTCCTCGGAGACGACGTTCACGTCGAGCGCGAGCGACTGCATCTCCTTGAGCAGGACCTTGAACGACTCGGGGATCGACGGCTCGGCGATGTTCTCGCCCTTGACGATCGCCTCATACGCCTTCACGCGCCCGACCGTGTCGTCGGACTTGATCGTAAGCATCTCCTGCAGCGTGTAGGCGGCGCCGAACGCCTCCAGCGCCCAGACCTCCATCTCGCCGAAGCGCTGGCCGCCGAACTGCGCCTTGCCGCCCAGCGGCTGCTGGGTGACGAGCGAGTAGGGGCCGGTCGAACGGGCGTGGATCTTGTCATCGACGAGGTGCAGGAGCTTGAGGATGTACATGTAGCCGACCGTCACCTGCTCCTCGAACGGCTCGCCCGTGCGGCCGTTGAACAGCGTCATCTTCCCTGACGCCTGCTCGCCGTCGCGGCGGGACTTGTCGACGTCCATGCGGATGCGGCCGGTGTGCGCGTCCTGCCACTTGACCAGCGCCGTGTCGACGTCTGCGACGGTCGCGCCGTCGAACACCGGCGTGGCCACGTAGACCTTGCCGTTGCCGCCGTTCTCGTGCGCTTCCTTGTAGGCCTCGGTGCCGTCGTCGTACCAGCCCTGCGCCGCCGCCCAGCCGAGGTGCGTCTCGAGGATCTGCCCGACGTTCATGCGCGAAGGCACGCCCAGCGGGTTGAGGATCACGTCGACCGGCGTGCCGTCCTCGAGGAACGGCATGTCCTGCTGGTCGACGATCTTCGAGATCACACCCTTGTTGCCGTGACGGCCCGCGAGCTTGTCGCCCTCGGAGATCTTGCGCTTCTTGGCGACGAACACGCGCACGAGGTCGTTGACGCCCGGCGGCAGGTCGTCGCCGGCGTCGCGGCTGAAGGTCTTCACGTCGATCACGACGCCGCCCTCGCCGTGCGGCACCTTCAGCGAGGTGTCGCGCACCTCGCGCGCCTTCTCCTTGAAGATCGCGCGGATCAGCTTCTCCTCGGCCGTCAGCTCGGTCTCGCCCTTCGGCGTGACCTTGCCGACGAGCAGGTCGCCCGAGATCACCTCGGCGCCGACGCGCACGATGCCGCGGTCGTCGAGGTTGCGCAGCGACTCCTCCGAGCGGTTGGGGATGTCGCGCGTGATCTCCTCCTCGCCGAGCTTCGTCGTGCGGGCGTCGATCTCGTACTCCTCGATGTGGATCGAGGTGAGCTCGTCGTCCTGCACGAGGCGCTTGGAGAGGATGATCGCGTCCTCGAAGTTGTAGCCCTCCCAGGACATGAAGGCGACCATCAGGTTCTTGCCGAGCGCCATCTCGCCGCGGTCGGTCGAGGAGCCGTCGGCGAGCACGTCGCCCGCCTTGACCTTCTGCCCGCTGGCGACGCGCGGCTTGTGGTGGATCAGCGTGCCCTGGTTGGAGCGCATGAACTTCTGCAGCTCGTACTCCTGCTTGCCGTCGTTGCCGGCGACGACGATCTGGTCGGCGTCGACGTACTCGACCGTTCCAGCCGTCTTCGACAGCAGCACGTCGCCCGTGTCGAGCGCCGCGCGGCGCTCCATGCCGGTACCGACCAGCGGTGCGTCGGTCTTCAGCAGCGGCACCGCCTGGCGCTGCATGTTCGAGCCCATCAGCGCGCGGTTGGCGTCGTCGTGCTCGAGGAACGGGATCATCGCCGTGGCGACCGACCAGATCTGCTCGGGTGAGACGTCGACGAGGTCGACGTCTTTCGGCCCGACCGTCACGTACTGGCCGGCCTGCGTGCGGCAGAGGATCTCCGAGCCCTTGAGCTTGCCCGTCTTGGAGTCGACCGGCGTGTTCGCCTGCGCGATCAGCAGCTCCTCTTCCTGGGTCGCGTCGAGGCGCACGACCTCCTCGGTGACGACGCCGTCCTTGACCACGCGGTAGGGGGTCGTGACGAAGCCGTACTCGGAGACCTCGGCGAACGAGGACAGCGAGCCGATCAGGCCGATGTTCGGACCCTCGGGGGTCTCGATCGGGCACATGCGCCCGTAGTGCGTCGGGTGCACGTCGCGCACCTCGATCGGCGCGCGCTCGCGCGTGAGGCCACCGGCGCCAAGCGCCGAGAGGCGGCGGCGGTGGGTCAGCCCGGCCAGCGAGTTGGTCTGGTCCATGAACTGCGAGAGCTGCGAGGAGCCGAAGAACTCCTTCAGCGCCGCCACGACCGGGCGGATGTTGATGATCGTCTGCGGCGTGATCGTGTCGGCGTCCTCGGTCGTCAGGCGCTCGCGCACGACGCGCTCCATCCGGTACAGGCCGATGCGGAAGGCCTCCTGGATCAGCTCGCCGACGGTGCGCAGACGGCGGTTGCCGAAGTGCTCGTACTCGTCGAGGTGCTCGGCGACCGGCTCGCGCGGCATGCTCATCGCCTCGGCCGCGTAGTCCTTGATCTCGACCTCCCCGTCCTCGGGCAGGCCGAGGCGCTTCGGCAGCGAGACGAGCTCGCGCACGAGCTGCAGGATGTCGTCCTGGGTCAGCGTGCGGGTGTCGATGTCGACGTCCAGCCCGAGCCGGGAGTTGAGCTTGTAGCGACCGACGCGGGTTAGGTCGTAGCGCTTCGGGTCGAAGAAGAGTTGATTGAGCAGCGCCTTTGCGTTGTCGACGCTCGGCGGCTCGCCCGGACGCTGCTTCTTGAACAGCTCGATCAGCGCGCCCTCTTCGGTGCGCGTGACCTCGGTGTCGGCGTCGATCGTGTTGCGGATGTACAGCGAGTTGTCGAACAGCCGCAGGATCTCCTCGTCGGTCGCGTAGCCCATCGCGCGCAGCAGCACCGTTACGGGCAGCTTGCGCTTGCGGTCGATGCGGACGAAGACCTTGCCCTTCTTGTCGATCTCGAGCTCGAGCCAAGAGCCACGGGCGGGCATCAGGTTGGCGATGAAGACCTGCTTCTCGCGGTCCTTCGGCTCCATCAGGTAGGCGCCCGGGGAACGCACGAGCTGCGTCACGACGACGCGCTCGGTGCCGTTGATCACGAACGTGCCGCGCTCGGTCATCCACGGGAAGTCGCCCATGAAGACCGACTGCTCGCGGATCTCCCCGGTCTCGCGGTTGATGAAGGCGACCGTGACGGTCAGCGGGCGCGCGTAGGTCAGGTCCTTCTCACGGCACTGCTCAAGTGATGCGACCGGCTCGTCGAAGACGAACTCACCGAACTGAACGGCGAGGTTGCCGGTGTAGTCCTCGATCGGCGAGATGTCGTCGATCGTCTCGCGCAGGCCGCCCTTCTGGGGGTCGGTCAGCCACGCAAACGAGCGGCGCTGGATGTCGATCAGGTTGGGTACATCAACGGTCTTGTTGAGGCGCGCGAAAGTACGGCGCGTCCGGAGAGCATCTGCAGCGGCCAAGAAACGACTCCTTCGGAGGGCGAGAAACGGGCAGAGGAGCGCGGCGAAGCGCGACTCGTAAAGATAGCACAGACCATCGGCGCCCTGAAGTGGGCTGCCGACGCTCACGGACCCCACCCTCGACTTCCGCGTATGTGGCGCGGCGTCGTGCCTCTGGGTGGCTGCGGCTATTGGCCAGCAGCAGGGACTTTACCGGAAAAGCAGCGAATGTGAGCGAAATCTAAAGACGCCGCGAAGCCCGCAGCGGGTGGGCCTGCTAGGAGACGTCCACCGATACGCCACCCCACTGCTCGGGAGCGACGTCGGCGATCGACTGCGTGAACGTCCAGCGATGGCCGGCCAGGTCCTCGACGGTGCACTGGCGCTCGCCGTAGGGATGGTCGCGAAGCTCCCGCACCACCCGCGCTCCGCACGCGACCGCGCCGGCGAACCGGGCGTCGACGTCCTCCACACGCACGAGCACCGATGAGCATGCCCCGGGCACGGTCGCGCCGGAGTCGACGTCGGGTGGGCGATCGCGAACGACCACGGCCCCGTCGCCGACGCGCAGTTGCGCGCGATGGTCCCCCGCCTGCCAGCGCACGGTGAAGCCGAACGCCCGGCACAGCCACTCGACGGCCGCTTCGACATCGTCGTAGACGAGTTCGGGAATGACCGTGCTGGAGGGAACCGAGCGGTTGGCGAGCACGGACCCGTTCTACATCATCGGCCGCTGCGCCGGCCGTTACCCCGAACGCCGCCGAACCGAGCCCAAGCAGACGAACGGCCCCGAGCTGGTCGGGGCCGTCATTCCTGCAAAGGCGGATGGGTGGGAGTCGAGCGGCAGGCGGAGTCGGCCGACGGAGGGTCGCCCGCGAAGCCGCGACCCTCCGGCGGTCGGCGCAGCCCTACCTACTTGAGCTCTACCGACGCCCCAGCCTCCTCGAGTTCCTGCTTGAGCTTGTCGGCCTCGTCCTTTTCGATGCCCTCCTTGACCGGCTTGGGAGCATCGTCGACGAGCGCCTTGGCCTCTTTCAGACCGAGCCCCGTGGCGGCGCGCACGACCTTGATCACCTGGATCTTCTTGTCGCCGGCGCCGGCGAGGATCACGTCGACCGTGCCGCTTTCCTCCTCGGCTGCGGCGTCGCCGCCACCGCCGCCACCGGCGGCGGCCACCGGCGCGGCCACGGCGGCGGCCGAGACGCCGAACTCCTCCTCGAGCGCCTTGATCCGCTCGGCGAGCTCGAGCACCGAGATGCCCTTGAGCTCCTCGATCCAATCTTGGGTGCTGGTTGCCATCTTCGTCAGTCCTCCTTGGTGGGATTCGCATCGGCGGGGTCCTGCTCGGCCTGCGCCGATGCGTCCGCCTGGTTTTCGTTCTCTTGCGCCGGCTCGCTCGCCGGCTCAGCTTGGTCCTGCGGAGCGTCCGCCGGCGTCTCCGCCGCGGGCTCCTCGGCCGGCGTCTCCTCGGGCGCGGCCTCGGTCTCGGTCGTGGCCTCCTCGGGAGCAGGCGCGCCATCGGCCGCGGGGGCCTCGGGGGCGGGCTCCTCGGCGGGGGCCTCCTCGGCAGCGGGCGCCTCTGCCGCGGCGGCGGGCGCGGCGGCGGCGGGGATCTCGCCTGACTCCTTCTTCTGCTGCACCTGGCCAAGCGCGGAGGCGAGGCCGCCGAGCAGCGCGGCGAGGCTGCGCACGACGCCGGTGACGGGCGAGGCGACGACGCCGACGAGCTGGCCGTAGAGCACCTCGCGCGAAGGCAGGCGCGAGAGCGAGCGGAGCTGATCGACGTCGAGCACGGCGCCGTCCATCAGGCCGCCCTTGAACGGCAGCAGCTGGGTGGCTTTGGCGTAGTCGGCGATCGCCTTGGCGGCCATCGCGACGTCGCCGCGCACGAAGGTCAGCGCGGTGGGCCCGGCGAGGTACTTCTTCAGCGTCGCCGCCCCGGCCTGGTCTGCAGCGCGTTCGGTGAGCGAGTTCTTGACGACCTTGAAGCTGGCGTCGGCGTCGCGCAGCTTGGCGCGCAGCTCGGCGACCTGCGGCACGGTGATGCCGCGGTAGTCGACGGCGAAGATCGCGTGCGACTCGTCGATGTGGGCCGCGATCTCCTCGATCGCCACAGCCTTCTGCTCTCGGTTCATTGGTTTCCGTCGCTCTCGAAGTTTCGGTGTGCCCATGCAGGCAGACGAGAGAGCGCGGCTCGAACCGCGGCTGCTACTCGCTCCAACCTGCCCCGGTCTTCTCCGTCGATCGGATCGATCGCCGGCGCCGAGGGTCTCGGGCGGTGCGTTTGCTCGGCGGAGTGTAGCCGCTCGCGACGGGCGGCGCAGGCGCCGCTAAGCGGCCGCGGGCTCGCCGGTCAGTTCGCGCGTGCGGCTTGTGTCGACCTTGACACCGGGGCCCATCGTCGAGGTCATCGTGATCGAGCGCAGGTAGCGGCCTTTGGCGGCGGACGGCTTGGCGCGCACGAGCTCTTCGACGACGGCGGCGTAGTTCTCGAGCAGTTGCTCCTCGCCGAAGCTGGCCTTGCCGATCACGAGGTGCACGATCGCGGTGCGGTCGGTGCGGTACTCGACCTTGCCCGACTTGGACTCCTCGACGGCCTTGGCGACGTCCATCGTGACGGTGCCGACTTTCGGGTTGGGCATCTTGCCGGACGGTCCGAGGATGCGTCCGAGGCGCCCGACGACGGACATCATGTCGGGCGTCGCGATCGCCACGTCGAACTCGTCGAAGCCCTCCTCGATCCGTTTGGCCAGGTCATCGCCACCGACGACGTCGGCGCCGGCGCCTTCGGCCTCGGCGACCTTGGGGCCCTGGGCGAACACGACGACCTTGACGTCCTTGCCGATGCCGTTGGGCAGCGCGATCGTGCCGCGCAGCTGCTCGTCGGCGTGGCGCACGTTCAGGCCGGTGCGCACGTGCACCTCGATCGACTCGTCGAACTTGGCGTTGGCGAGGCCGCGCACGAGCGAGACGGCCTCGGCCGGCTCGTATTCGCGCTCGCGGTCGACCTTGCCGAGGTCCTCTGAGTAGCGCTTGCCGTGCGAGCTCATGAGGCCACGTCCACGCCCATCGAGCGGGCGGTGCCGGCGATGATCTTGGCCGCCTGGTCGACGTCGTGCGCGTTGAGGTCGGCGAGCTTGCGCTCGGCGATCTCGCGCAGCTGAGCCTGGGTGATCGTGCCGACCTTGACGCGGTTGGGCTCGCCCGAGCCCTTGTTGATTTTGATCGCCTGGCGAATCAGCACGGCGGCGGGCGGCGTCTTCGTGATGAACGTGAACGTGCGGTCCTCGTAGACGGTGATGACGACCGGGATGACCGTTCCCGTTTCGCTCTGCGTCTGCGCGTTGAAGGCCTTGCAGAACTCCATGATGTTGATCCCGTGCTGGCCCAGCGCAGGGCCGACCGGCGGCGCAGGGCTGGCCTGACCGGCGTTGGCTTGCAGCTTGATCGTTGTGAGGACCTTCTTCGCCATATTCCCGTCCTAGAGCTTCTTGACTTGGTCGAAGCTGACTTCCACCGGAGTCTCGCGACCGAAGATTGATACCAGCACCTTGAGCTTGGCGGCGTCGTCGTTGATCTCGGAGATCTCGCCGGAGAAGTCCGACAGCGGTCCGGAGACGACCTTGACGGACTCGCCGATCGTGAACTGGGCGCGCGTGCGGGTGGCCGTGGCGACCTCCTTGTGCAGCAGCCGGTCGACCTCGACCTGGGTCAGCGGCACCGGCTCCTGCGAGGCGCCGACGAAGCCGGTCACGCCGGGGGTGCCCTTGACGACGCCCCACGAGTCCTCGTTGAGCTCCATGTTGACGAGCACGTAGCCGGGCATCGTGCGCTTCTCGACGGTCACCTTCTGGTTGTCCTTCATCTCGGACACCGACTCGGTGGGCACGACGACGTTGCGCACGGCGCGCTGCTGCCCGAGCGAGACCACGCGGTGCTCGAGGTTGTGCTTGACCTTGTTCTCGTGACCCGAGTAAGTGTTCACGACGTACCAACGAAACATTCAGAAGCTCCTGGAAGGTGTTGCGGAAGGGAAGCGGTGGATTTGAGGGGCGCGCTCTGACGTTCGAAGGATCGAGCAGATCAAGGACGCAGGGAGCGTGGCGTGCGAAAAGCACGCGAGCGACCGAGGACGCAGAGATGCGAAGGTCATTCGGACGTCAGAGGATGAATTCGACGATTTCCTTGGCGACAAAATCGGCGAGGCCGAGGTACGCGCCGGCGATGGCGACGAAGCCGAGCACGACGGCCGTGGCCTGCGTGACCTGACGGCGGTCGGGCCACTGGACGCGCTGGAGCTCCGCCCAGCTGGCGCGAAGGAAGGCGAGCACGCGGTTGCCGCCGCGAATCGGAGCGCCCGAAGCCTGCTCGGGCGTGACGCCGCTGCCGGCGCCGCCGCCGGGTGCCTTGCGCGCGACGCTGCCGGCCGGTTCCTGCAGCTCGTCGGCGCCGAGGTCGCCCTCGGAGAGAGCCTCGGCCTCGACTTCGCCCTCCGAGAGATGCTCGGTGTCGACGTCGCCGTCGGAGGCGATGCTGGCGTCGACGTAGTCGCCGATGGGCGCGTCCGGGTCGACCGGGACGCCGCCGGCGCCGGCGACAAGCGCGGCCTCGAACTCGTCGGCCTCGCCCGAGGCGTGGTCGAGCGCGCCCGGCACGTCCGAGCGCGTCGGCTGGGTGGCCGGAGAATGGCGTGAGCCAGGGGCGCGCCGTTGGCGACGCTGCTTTGCACGTTTGCGGTCACGGGCCACGAGCTGCGCTCCCGCGCTAGCGAGTCTCCCGATGGCTGGTGTGCTTGCGACACCAGCGGCAGTACTTGCGCAGCCCGATGCGATCGGGGTTGTTGCGCTTGCTCTTATTCGTCTGGTAGTTGCGGTGCTTGCACTCCTCGCATGCGAGGGTGATAGCAATCCGAACGTCTCCGCGGGCCATGTTCAATCCCTGCGTAAAAGGTTTGCATTCCGGGTCCGGACGAAGAAAAACCCCGCCCAGACGCGAGGTAACGGGCAGTTTAGCGCGCTTGCGCCAAGCCGTCGCTACGGTGACGCCATGGCCGGGATCCAACCGTCGCCGCGACCAGCGCGAGAGCGAGGCCGAGAGCCCGTCGGACGTGCTTCGCGCAGGCGCATCCGGCTGCGGCGGGCCGGGCTGGCGGCGATCCTCGGCGGCAGCGCGCTGCTGCTGTTCGCGATGCTCGACACCGCCGGCTCGCACCGCCGCGCGGGCACGACGGGCGTGCGGGCGCGCCCGCACACGAGCGCCACGCGCCACGCTCGCGCAAGCGCAACCGGAGCCTCCGCCGGCTCCGGCGAGCCGGCCGAGGTTCACCGGCTGATCGCGCTCGGCAAGCCGATCTACTGCGCCGCGCCGCGCGGCGACGAGGTCGCGCTGACCTTCGACGACGGCCCCGGCCCGTACACGCGGCTGATGATCGACAAGCTGCGCAAGCACGGCCTGCGCGCGACGTTCTTCGTCGTCGGGCGCAACATCCCGCTCGTCTCCACCGCCGGCGGATCGTCGATCGTGCGCGAGGAGCGCACGATCGGAGCCGTCGGCGATCACACCTTCACGCATCCGCTGCTGACCGCGCTCTCGCCCTCGCAGGCCGAAGGCGAGATCGTAAGGACGCAGCGGGCGCTCGCGCGCGCGTCGGGCGGGCCCGTGTTTCTGTTCCGCCCGCCGTACGGGGCGCACGACGCGCGGATCGACGCCATCGCTCGCGCGCACGGACTGCTGCAGATCCTCTGGACAGTCGACAGCCGCGACTCGCTCGGCGCCAGCTACGCGCAGATCGAACGGAACGTGATCTCCGGGCTTCGCCCGGGGGCGATCGTGCTGATGCACGAGAACCATGGGCAGACCGTGCGCGCGATGCTGAGCGTCTTCGCCGCGCTGCAACGCCGGCACCTGCGCGCCGTGAGCGTGCCGCAGCTGCTGCGCGACGACCCGCCGAGCCTCGCGCAGGTGCGAGCCGGCGGCAGCGCATGCGGCGTCCATGGCGCGCTCAAAGGCGGGTGATCGCCGCCGTCTACTCGTACAGCGTGAGCGTGCCGAGGATCACGTACAGCGCAACCAGCGCCCAGCCCTCGAACTCGGCCGCCTCGCCGTCGCCCGTGATCTGGGCGAGCGCCAGCACGGTGAGCACGAGCGCGCCGATGTAGACCGGCGCGAGCGTGAACGTCAGCGTCGTCGACAGCGCGAACGAGATCAGCACGAGCAGCGGGAAGAGGAAGGCCGCGATCTGCGCGACCGAGTTTTTGACGACCGAGATCGCCAGGTCCGAGCGCCCCTTCCAGGCGAGCACGATGCCGGCGGCGTTCTCGACGGCATTGCCCGCGATCGCCACGATCACGAGCCCCGCGAAGGCCTGGGAGATGTGCAGCTGCTCGATCGACGGCTTCAGCCCGTTGACGAACCAGTCCGAGACGAACGCCGAGGCGGCGCCGCCGGCGAGCAGCAGCGAGAGCACGAGCGCGAGCGGCAGCCGCGGCGCGCCGGCCACGCTGTCATCCCCATCTCCCGGCGCGGAGTCCGAGCGCAGGTAGGGAACCACCCAGGAGACGTAGACGAGCAGCAGGCAGACGGCGCCGACCATCGAGATCGCCTTGACGTGGTGGCTGGCCGGGTCGTGCGAGCCGAGCGAGAGGCCGAGCAGCACGATGATGAACACCGTCACCTGCAAGAGCGTCGCCGTGTCGCGCGGCAGCCGCTTTGAGAAGCGCATCACCCCGTCGTGCGAGCGGCGCGCGCCGACGACGATCACCAGGCCCAGCACCAGCAGCGCGTTGGCCAGCACCGAGCCGACGATCGCCGTCTGCGCCACGATCAGCTCGCCCTTCTGCAGCGCGAAGATCACGACGAACAGCTCGGGCAGGTTGCCGAGCGTCGACTGCAACAGGCCCGTCACGCCCGACCCGAAGCGCTCGCCGAGCTGCTCCGTGGCGAACGAGACGATCCAAGCGAGCCCCGCCAGCGCCAGCGTCGCCAGCAGGAAGGCCAGCAGCGGCGCCCAGCCGCTGTAGTCGGCCACGCCCGCCAGCGCCGTCGCCAGCGCGATCGCAAGCAGCGCCAGGCGCTCGAACGGGGTCAGGGCGGACACGACCCGGGCGAGCTTAGCCCCCGCCGCAGACCGCAGCGCGCGCCGCAGGCGCGCCCAGCCCGCGGCCATCTCGCGGCCGCCAGGCCGCCATCATCGAAGTCTGCGCGAGCCGCGCGCTAGTGGCTCTCGAGCACGCGGTCGATCAGGCCGTAGTCCTTCGCCTGCTCGGCCGTGAAGAAACGGTCGCGCTCCATGTCCGAGCGCACCTCTGCCGTCGGTTTGCCCGTCGCTTCGGCGTAGATCTCGTCGATCCGCTCGCGCACCTTGAGGATCTCGCGCGCGTGGATCTCGATGTCCGTCGACTGGCCCTGGAAGCCCGCCGAGGGCTGGTGGATCAGGATGCGCGAGTTCGGCAGCGACGCGCGCTTGCCCTTCGTGCCTCCCGCCAGCAGCAGCGAGCCCATCGACATCGCCACGCCCACGACCATCGTCGCGATGTCCGGCTTGACGAAGTTCATCGTGTCGTAGATCGCCAGGCCCGAGTAGATCGAGCCGCCCGGCGAGTTGATGTAGATCGAGATGTCCTTCTCCGGGTCCTGGCTCTCCAGGTGAAGCAGCTGCGCCACGACCAGGTTCGCCACCTGGTCGTCGATCGGCGTGCCCAGGAAGATGATCCGCTCGTTGAGCAGGCGCGAGTAGATGTCGAACTCGCGCTCGCCGCGCGCCGTGCGCTCGATGACCATCGGGATCAGGGGCATGCAGGCCACCCTAGCGTCACCGCGCGCGCGAGCGGCGTCCCGCGCGCCGCATGCCGCGCCGCGCCGCGCCTCTCCGAACCCGCTCACGTGACCAGTAGCCGCATGTGCGAGTTCGCGTCACGCGCCTCCCGGGTAGACCACGGCCAGACGATGCATACGCAACGATCAAAGGAGACACGACCGAACTCATGAACAGCCGTAAAACCACACGACGCATTCCCGCCGGCCGCGCCATCGCGACGCTCTCCCTGCTCTCGGCGCTCGTATTCGCCACCTCCGCCTCCGCCATGACCAGCCACGCCGGCTGGCCCAAGGACGAGCATCTCGTGATGGACAAGGGCCCGGCCGGCAGGTCGAACACGCTCACCGGCGTCCAGGGCAAGCACAACTACCTGCTCGGCGGCTTCGGCAACGACACGATCTACGGCGGCGACTCGGGCGACGTGATCTGGGGCGACTACCGGCCGAGCGGCTACCCCTCGCACCAGACCGCCGTGATCCACGCCGGCAACGGCAAGAACTACATCTACGCCAACGACACCGTCAACTACGTGTTCACCGGCACCAACCCGCTGACCGTCGTGCACGCGCACTCCGGCTCAGGCGTGATCCACTGCGAAAACCGCCGCCAGACGGTCTACACGAGCCATCACGCGCTGCCGCACTACAAGCTGCACGGCTGCAGGCACGTGAGCTTCTACTCCGTCGGCTACTGACGCGCCTCAGATGTTGAGCTGACCCATGATCGCCTCCGGGTAGCGCGTGCCGGCGGCCGGCGGCAAGGCGGCCGCGATCCGCTCGGCCTCGGCCTCGCCGAGCACGACGTCGGCCGCCGCGAGGTTCTCTTCGAGGTAGCTCACGCGCTTGGTGCCCGGAATCGGCACGACGTGCTCGCCGCGGCTCAGCACCCACGCGATCGCCAGCTGCCCCGGCGTGATCCCGCGCTCCTCGGCGAGCTCGCGCACGAGCGCCGCGAGGACCAGGTTCTGCTTGAGGTTCTCGCCTTTGAAGCGGGGGCCGTGCAAACGCCAGTCACCCTCCTCGAGCTCCTGCTCCGAGCTGAAGCGGCCCGAGAGGAAGCCACGGCCGAGCGGCGAGTAGGCGACGAGCGCGATGCCGAGCTCGTCCAGCGTCGGCAGGATCTCGGCCTCCACGTCGCGCGTCCACAGCGAGTACTCCGTCTGCACCGCCGCGATCGGGTGCACCGCGTGCGCGCGGCGGATCGTCGCCGCGCTCGCCTCCGACAGGCCGACGTGGCGCACCTTGCCCGCGGCCACCAGTTCGGCCATCGCGCCCACGGTCTCCTCGATCGGCGTGTCCGGGTCGACGCGGTGCTGGTAGTAGAGGTCGATGTGGTCCGTGCCGAGACGTTTCAGCGACGCGTCGCACGCGCTGCGCACGTAGGCCGGGCTGCCGTCGATCACGCGGTCGAGCAGGTTGCCCTCTTCGACGAGCTTGATGCCGAACTTGCTCGCCACGAAGACCTCGTCGCGCCTGCCGGCTATCGCGCTGCCCACGAGTTCCTCGTTGGTGTACGGGCCGTACATGTCCGAGGTGTCGAGGAAGTTGCAGCCGAGCTCCAGCGCACGGGCGATCGTCGCGCGCGCTTCGCCTTCGTCGGCGCTCCCGTAGAAGGCCGACATGCCCATGCAGCCGAGACCGATCTCTGAGACCTCCGGGCCGCCGGGGCCGAGGGTGCGGGTCTTCATGCGCGCTCCTTTGCTCGCCTGGATATCGTCCGTTCGGCGTGTTCCCACTGAACCTACCCAATGTCCTGACCGTGCTCCGGATCATGCTCGTGCCGGTGCTCGTCGTGGCGCTGCTCGGCAACACCCCCGCCGGCGACGTGCTCGCCGCCGTCGTCTTCGCGCTCGCCTCGCTGACCGACTTCGTCGACGGCTACCTCGCGCGCGCGAGGGGCTCGATCACGAACTTCGGCAAGTTGATGGACCCGCTCGCCGACAAGCTCTTGATCGTGGCCGCGCTGGTCGCGCTCGTCTCGCTGCAGCGGCTGGCGGCCTGGATTGCGATGGTGATCATCACGCGCGAGCTCGCCGTCACCGTGCTGCGCATGGGCGCAACCGCCCAGTTCGGCGTCGTCGCCGGCGCGAACATGCTCGGCAAGATCAAGACGTGCCTGCAGATCGCGGCGATCCTCGCCGTGATCGCCGTGCACGGCAACCCCGTATGGGTCACGGCGCTGCTGTACGTGACCGTCGCCGTAACCGTGCTCTCCGGGCTCGACTACTTCTTCGGCCTGCGCCGGCAGATCGCGCAGGCGCAGGCTCAGTCGCGCACGCGCGCGAGCAGCACCGAGAGCTGAGTCAGGCCGGCCGGCCGGCGTCGAGCCACTGCTCGAGGCTCGTCTGACGCGGCGGTAGCTCGCCCGTCTCGAGCTCGCTGCGCAGCTCAGCCAGCGTGCCGTGGCGTTCGGCCACGACGTTGTGCTGGTGGATCGTCTCGAGGTTCTCCTGGCGCGCCGAGACGAAGCTGCGGCCGTCTAGCTGCCCCAGCTCGCGCACGACGCCTGCCACCATCTCGCGCACGCAGTCCTCGACGAAGCGCGGGCGCCGGTGCGCCTTTTCGACGACCTCGACCTCGTCGGAGCGCTTCATCAGCTCGTAGATCTCCGAGGACATGCTCGACTCCGCGATCGCCAGCAGTGTCGAGGCCTCGATCTGCTCGGCGCACTCCTCGACGCAGCCGATCTGCAACGTCGCCAGGCCGCGCTGGTTGTGCGTGGCGACGGGCACGCGGTCGAAGATGCGCTCGATCTGCTGCTCGTCGAAGCCGTCTGCCAGCAGGCGCTCGCGGGCGCGGCCCGCGACGAGTTCCTGCGCGCACGGGCACGCCGTCATCCCCGTCGCCGAGACGCCGACCGTGCGGCGCGTGCCGTGCTCGTAGGCCACCGCGCGGCCGTGCAGCGTGTAGATCTCCTGCGTCTGGATGCCCGAGACCGGCGCAGGCTTGTGCTCGGGGTAGCGCGCGGCGATCGTCACCTCCGCGCGCTCGGCGCCCTGGCGCGTGCGCACGAGCTCGGCGATCTGCTGCGCCAGCGTCTCCGCGCGAAACGGCGACTCGCTCAGCACGACCTCCCCGATCGTCTCGTTGACGACCTCCTCGAAGCGCGACATGTGCGCGCCCTTCTGCTCGCGGCTGAGATCGACGAAGCACTCCAGCCGCGCGAAGAACAGCTCGTCGCGGATGTGGATGACCTTCTCCACGCCCGTCACGCCGACGCGCGAGAGCCCCACCTGGACACGCGGCGCACGCGACTGGACGTCCTCGCCGTGGCCGTCGAGAGCGGGGGGCGCAGTGCTCGAGCCGATCGCCTGCACGCCGGCCAGCGTAGCGCGGAGCAGGCCGGAGACAGCCCGCCGGGGCGGTCGAACGCAGCCGTTGGCGCGTCCGCGAAGGTGCCCGTCCGCGGGTTGGAGACAGGTTGGAGACAGTCCGGCCTCCCGCCTCCGGCCCGCGCCCGACTCGCCCGGCACGCGGTCCTCCGCGTCCCGACAATCGTCCAGCGACCGCCCCTCGGGACCGCGCGACGCGGACTCTCGTCGGTCGCTTACAGGACTTGTTCGAGACAGCAACACGCACCTCCCGCCGATTCTGGTATCAATCCGCACTCGGCCAAACGGACGATCAAACGGCTGGAGCCGATGATCTGGGGGTCCAGGTTGAGGGAGAAGTCAGTGGGTGCAGTGATCGCCACGGACACCGTGGTCGAGATGGAGGAGCTGCAGGGCATTCTCGTGGCCGCTCGTGAGCGGGGGCTCGTGACGGCCGCGAGCCTGCGCAGCACCATCGAGGAGGCCGAGCTCTCCAGCGAGCAGGCGCAGGATCTGCTCAGCTACTTCGAGGAGCACGGCATCGAAGTCGTCGAGGCCGAGGAGGCCAACGTCGAGTTGCACGTCGTCGCAGGCGACGCCGAGAGCCCGGCCGCCGACGCCGCGCTACCTGAGTCCGAGGAGCTCGACGAGGAGGAGCGCGAGGACGAGGAAGCCGGCGACGTCAGGGCTCGCCTGCGCGAGCTCAAGCAGGCCGAAGCCGACCTCAGCGTCGACCCGAGCCTCGATTCGCTGCGCCTGTACCTGCGCTCGATCGGCCGCGTGCCACTGCTCAACGCCGCAGAGGAGGTCTCGCTCGCCAAGCGCATCGAGCGCGGCGACATGTCCGCCAAGCAGCACATGGTCGAGGCCAACCTGCGCCTCGTCGTCTCGATCGCCAAGGGCTACGTCGGGCGTGGCCTGACGTTCCTCGACCTGATCCAGGAGGGCTCGCTCGGGCTGATCCGCGCCGTCGAGAAGTTCGACCATCGCCGCGGCTACAAGTTCTCGACGTACGCCACCTGGTGGATCCGCCAGGCCGTCAGCCGCGCGCTCGCCGACAAGGCGCGCACGATCCGCATTCCCGTGCACATGGTCGAGCGCCTGAACAAACTGATCAGCGCCGAGCGCATGCTGATCCAGCAGCTCGGGCGCGAACCGACCGCCGAAGAGATCGCCAAGGAGCTCGAATGCGAGGTGCGCGAGGTACGCGACGTGCTGCGCCTCGCCCAGCAGCCCGTGTCGCTGGAGAAGCCGATGGGCGAGGAGGACGACTCCGCGCTCGCCGACTTCGTCGAGGACGTCTCCGCCGAGTCGCCCTTCGAGATCGCTTCCGAGGCGCTGCGCCGCGAGAACATCAACCGCGTGCTCGCCTCGCTGCCGCGCCGTGAGCGCGAGGTGCTTGAGCTGCGCTACGGCATCGTCGGCGGTCGCGCCCGCACGCTCGAGGAGGTCGGACGCGCCTTCAACATCACGCGCGAGCGCGTGCGCCAGATCGAGAACCGCACGCTGAAGAAGCTGCAGACGCTGCCTGAAGCGCAGCAGCTGCGCGAGGCTTCGTAGCTCCTTCGTCGCTATCCTCGGATCGCCCCAGGCGGGGTACCCGAGCGGTCAAAGGGACCAGACTGTAAATCTGGCGGCTCAGCCTTCGCAGGTTCGAATCCTGCCCCCGCCATGTCCGTAGTTGCAAATCGCGGGCGAGAGCTTTGCGCTGCCGCCCAACGCACCGGCGAGATCCTCGTCCACGGTGACGCTGAGCGAAGCCTCCCCTCGGATGCGGTCGTACTGAACACGCAGCCGAAACGCCTCAAATACCCGTCGCTGCAGGCTTGGCTCAGCCTCGCGCAGAGCATCGCCGAGGTCTGGGATCTCCGCCAGATTCCGTGCCAGACCGGTGTAGTCGTCGGAGGTGGCCAGTGGCAGCGACGCCAAGACGGCTTCATGCTCGGCGAGCCCGGCCTTTAGCTCCTCGATTCGTGCTCGCACGGCAGCAGGATCAACCCCCGCCTCCAAGCCTCGAACCTGAGCCGCAATCGCGTTGTTCGCTTGGCTGACCTCGTGCTGCAAGCGCGCTCGCTGGGCCTCATCGGGGTCTCTAGGGCTTCCCGCGGCGTCCAACTGCTTCGCAAGCCGGTCAAGCCGGGTCGCTCCAAAGACTCGCTCCTGAAAGAAGTCGAGGACAAGGGGAAGTAGCGCGTCCTCGCGCACGCTGCACCATGCCCCGTGGCCGGGGATCGCGGACGCCTCCGCTCGCCCATACTCGATCCCGTAGTTACAGCGCATATAGATGTAGCCGCGCGTGGTCGCGCCAAACATCGCGCGCGCCTCATGCCCGGACACGCATTTGACGAAGCCGCCCAGCAGATACCGACTCGCCGCGCCTTTGCGCCCCGAGCGCTGGGTCGTAGCTACGAAGCGCGCCTGCGCGGCTTCATATAGAGCCCGGTCGACAATCGCAGGGTGCAAGACATCGCTGATGACCCAATCCGAGCGGTCACGGCTCCGCGCCCCTCCACCCCGTTCGCGCTTGACGCTGTGATCAGTTCGGTCCCACACGAGGCGACCGGTATAGACGGGGTTTTGCAGAATCGCGCGGATCGTGGATTTAGCCCACTTACGACGAACATTGCGGGTCGGGTTCGTGTGGAGCGGCGACGGCACGCCTTCGGCATTAAGGCGGTCTGCTATCGCCATGGTTCCGAGTTCGTCGTGGACCCACCAAACGAAGATCCGACGAATTACCGGCGCCTGCTCTGCGTCTAGTGCGAGTCGGCTCTTTCTGTCGCCTTTTGCAGCCCGACTCGGGACCGGGTGAGGCTCGTACGCGAGCAGGTAGCCGTACGGCGCACGACCACCGGACCTGTATCCATTCTTGATGTTCTGCGCCTGACCTCGCCGAGTTTCGATTTTGATCTGCGTCCGCTCGTGTTCATCGATGGCCTGTTTGATCGCGATCTCGAGCGGAGAGCTTCCTCCGCTCGCGTACGTGACCGGCACGTCAAGTCGGCGCAAGTCTCGTTCAAACAGGGCGGCATCGACTCGATCACGCGCAAGCCGACTTGTGCTGTAGACAGCGACTCGGTCAAAGCGGCGTGTAGCTGGATCGCGCGCCTCCGCGATCAGCTTCAGCAAATCGGGTCGCTGGTCATGGCTCCCGCTCTCGACGTCGAAGAACTCAGCCGTAATCTCTCCGTTGAGCCCCACAACATGCTTCTGGCATTCCAGGAGTTGAGAGGGTCGTGCAAGGGTGACGTCTTGTCGGTCGTCGGTGCTCAGCCTGCCGTAGAAGGCGTAACGCATGGCGTCACCGCCTCTCGCGATCAGCGAATGACGGACGCGAGCAAAGCTCGAAGGGCCGCGAGTTGCTCGTCCTTCCGCTCGGATTGAGAGGGCTCGATTCGCACCTCATGCATGGGTACGAGGTCTTCGCGATACGTTGTCGCAGCATGGGAGGTCCTTTCTCCTGTGTCGGGCCGGGGGCGTTCCAGCGCGCCCCGGCCACTAGCTTTCAGGGCGTAGATTTTACTCGCTCGCGAGGTCCGACGCGACTCCGCGCTATTAGTGCGCGTCGCTCGGCCGGCTCGGCGCTGGGAGCCTTCGGACTGCCGTGTCCGCCCAGGCGACTTAGGCATCGGTGCCCCGTCCGAAGGGGTGGCGCCCTCCGAGCGCCTTCGAAACGAGGATCGGCTTCCGCTCAGGCATAGTGGTTCGGCTACTTCCTCGCCGACGCGGCTCGCCGCAGCGCCCCTTCGCAGATCCGCCGGCCACGGCCCGAGGTCGGTCGTCGTTGCATTGTGGACCTACCCCCGTGGGGCTCGCTAGTGAAAGCCATTGTTCTGTTGCTCCTTGGGTCGTGGTTCACCGAGCCAGTCGACGCACTGCTCGGGCTGGTGAGCCGTGAGGAAAATGGGCGCGAACGGACCACGTGCGGAGAGGTCATCGAGCGCGACGAACGCCACGGGTACCTGGCCCACTCGCCCGGCGGGGTCCGACGCCTGCAACGCGAGAGTGCGCCGCACTCGCTGTCGCATCGTCGCGCGCGATTGGTCGGCGAGAACGACCAACAGGTGCGGCCACGCGCGGTAATAGCTGCGCCAAAGCGGTTCGGGCGCCATCTCGCCCGAGGTCGTCGGAGGCGCGTAGTGGCGCAGCCGTGCGTACTTCGTGATCTTCCCCGCGAGCTGCTCCGTGGTTCGGGTGCCGCGGTCAAGCTCGATGAAGCGCTGGTGCAACGCAAGCGCTCCGTCGCTCGAGGTCTCTAGATACGTGAGCAGCGCGTCAGCGATGACCAGTTCGGCTGGCCTGCGTCCTCGCGCCTGGCTGATTGGGTGCGCGACCTCGTTGCGCCAGGAGCCCGGGCCACACTCGTCATCTCGCTCCCTTGCTGCCCGGACGAACTCGACGCCGACCTGATTGACGGCGATCGTGTGCTTCTTCAACGGCCCTTCGGCCTGCGCTCGGCTGGTGACTCTCCGACGCAACTCGAGGCGAGCGCCACCGGCCTCCACCGCATCGGCTCCGGTGTCGGTGAGGAACCACAGCGATAGCCGCCTGGGGCTACGGATGCGATCTACGAAGCCGCGCCGCTCAAGCAGCACCAGCACTTGCCTCGCCCATCTTGGCTGCGCGGCCGGTGCGTAGAGCGCGTGAAGCTGGGTCGTGCTCAGCAGCCGGTGCTCATAGATGCCGGTGAGCATCGACCCTGCGACCGGCGGCAGCGTGCGAGGCTCGGTCATGGCCGTCCTCCGGCGGGCGCGAGTGCGGTCCACGGCGCCTCGGGGTCGAGGACGGCACCTCTACGGCTGCCGGATTGCCCTTCGAGGTGATGCTTGATCCGCTCATCGAGGGTGTCGAGATCGGCGACCGTCTCCGCTGCCGGGGTACGGCCCGACGCCTTGTCGATCGTTGCCTGGACGTCAACGAGGGCGTCTGGCCTGAAGGCGTCGGCGAACTGCTCCTCGACTGAGCGGCCGGAGAACATGAACGGCCTGGTCTGTGTGCCCTCGTGCGTGACCTGCGCGATGAACGTCCAGCGCGGCAGGCCGGTGATCGCCGGGGCCGGCGGATCTCCTCCCCACTCCCTCGCGATCAGAGCGGCCGCGTGAGCGTTGAGCGCGGTCGTGATGAGGTGGCTTCGGTTCGTCGTGAGCGCGTTCAGCGTCTCGCGGGTCAGCCGCTCCGGGTTCTGATTGAGCAGCGTCGCTCGGATGCCGTACTTCGCGGTCTGCTCCAACAAGGCCGCGAGATTGCCGCCGGCTGCGCCGTCGTAGGTCTGGACCTCATCGAGGAACACGTAGAAAGGCAGGCGATGCTCGGGCGCCATCGAAGCGCGTCCCTTTGCGCCGTGCAGGAGGTCGTAGACGAGCAGGTTCGCGACGAGCTTGTCCTTCGCGCCGCCGGCACCGGGGCACGCGAGCACGATTCGCCGGTCGTTCATCGCCCTGCCTATGTCGTAACTGGAGGATTGAGCCCCGAGCAGCGCCGCGAGCGACGTGGATGAGCGCAGCCGGTCGATCAGGTTGGTGACCGGCGTTATCGCCTCTTCGCTGAGGCGGGGGAACCGCTCGGTGAAGAACTGGCGCCGCGCCGGGGAGAGGTGCGGCAACGCAGCAGCGAGCCAGTCGGGGTTCCCCAGGATCGAGGGAATCTGGAAGATCGTCGGCTGAAGCCCATCGGGCAGCACCCCGGCCAACTCGATCAAAGCGGCCGTCGCCTGCGTCGTCAGCGTGAGCGCACGGTTGTTGCGCTCGGACCACTGCAAGGCGGAGGCGAAGCTGTCCACGATCGCCTCGACGCGCCGCTCGGCTGCGTCGGGGTCAAGGCCCCTGGCGGCAAAGAGGTTCCATCCCGGCTGCCCCTGGCGGCTGCGCGGACCAACGAGGTCAAGCTCGACCACGCGCTCGGCGAGCCCTTCCTCGGTCAAGCAGCTCTTGACCCTTTGCACGGCGTCCTGGTGCGGATCGAGGAACAGCCCGCCGTGACCGCTTCGCACGAGGTGCAGGAACTGCGTCAACGCAAGCTCGGTCTTGCCCCAGCGGCTCCGTCCGGCGGTGTAGGTGAAGAACGAGTCCTCGACGCGCAGCCCGATCGTGCGCTCCCCTGTCTCGTCCTCGACCTTCCCGAGCGGGACGAGGTTCGCCTGCCCGTTGAACGTCGGTAGGGTCCTTGGCGCCGGGTACACCGCCGGGCCGAGCCTGAGCACTTCAGGTGCCGCGCACTTCACCGTAGGCGGCTTCAGCAGCCCGGCCATCTCCCTCGCGGTCACGTAGTCACGCCGACCCGGCCGAAACAGCCCTGTCCGTATCCGGCGATCGAACCAGCCACGTCGTCCGGGGAGATCCGACCCGGCGAACGCCACGCCGAGGAACCTGACGCCGACGACGCGCAGCGAGTTGGCGCCAGCGAACCCGTCGAAGCACCCGAGCAGCCCTTGCAAACAGGCGACGGCCCGACCGCGCTCCGGCGATGTACAGCGGATCAGAAGCTGCAGCCGGAACAGAGGCTCGGCCTGCACGAGCTTCGCCGCGATCTCCTCACGCTCGGCGCGCTGCTCGACCATTTCCGCAGGCCGGCGACGCCCTACCCGACCGGAGTCGAAGTCGAGCCAACCACCGCCTCCGGTTGGCTCGCTCGATTGGCTCCCGCGACGCAGAGCCTCCTTGAGTAGCCGGCGACGAAGGCGCCTGCGGGTCGCTGCCGTCGTCGGCAATAGGTCGACAGCGACTTCGGCCTGCTCGCGGTGCGCCGGATCAAGGCGCGAGAGCACCCTCGCGAAGCTCTGCAACGGATCGGGAGTCAGCGGGAGGTGCGCGAGCGGTTCGCTGCTCGGGCGAGCGAGACGCAGCTCAGCCCGCACGACCTCAACACGACGCTCCCCCTCGCTCGCGGGCTCCGGGTTCGCCTCGATGACCTGAAGCTGCACACGATCGAAGACGCCGACCGCCGCGCGGACCGCCGGGAGCGCCCGCTCGGGCACGCTCAGCGAGTAGCGCATCCGGCCTTCCTCGTCGCAGTCGAGCAGCACCCGGACCGCCCGCGCTCGCGGATCAAGCCAGCCGCCGACGAGCCTGCGCACGCGCGAGAGCTGCGCCGCGCAGCGAAGCACCGCATCGAGCGACGGATCAAACGAATCGGGTGCGAGCATGACGAGCCGAGTCCGAGAAGCGAGCCCCCTTCTCGTCGCAAGCACCCGCCAGATCAGCGCGACCGAACCGAGCACCAGGGCGGCGATCAAAACCACCGGCAGCACCCGACCGGCGCGCTCCACGACGGCGACGTGCGAGCTGCCAGCGCCACCGATCAACGACGCCACGATCAGCCCGACGACGACCGCGATCAGCGGCCTGGGGTCCTGTGAATCCTTCCCGCTCACCGGGCACCGCCCCACCGCCGCCGCGCCGCGCGCGGGCCGTTGCAGCATCCACCGGGCAGCCGGGGCGGTAGCGACGGCTGGACGGTGCAACCTTCAACAGCAGCGCATCGCGGCACCGGGAAGGTAGCTGGCCTAGCCAGCCGCGACAACGCAGCGAAGCAGCGACGACGGCTAGCGACGACACGATGCGCGGAGAGCACCATCCACGGCACCGGCCAGGTCACCTCGGGACATGGATGCGAGCGCACCCCGGAGAGGTCGGCCGGCAGAGCAGCCAGCGGCAGCCGCGGCGCGCAGCAGTGCGCCACAGGGCAGAGCCCAGGAGAGTCTCCAGTCAGCGGGCGTGGGGCAGGGGATTCACCAGCGGACGTAGAGATGTCGCCCGTGCGCGCCCCGCAAAAACCCGCACGAGTGCAGGGGAAAGCACCCAACGGCGCGCACAGCGCAGGGAACCGCAGACGGACCCTCAGACGGAACCTCAAACGGTCCCTTAGACGGAACCTCAAACGGCTCTCACCGATCATCGCTGGCCCCCCGCCCTGCCGGCGACGATCTCCCACCGCAGCTTCCGCTCCGTCGGGTGCCGATCGGCTCTAAGCCGCCCGGAAAGCGGACGGCTCCAGCTTCCGCCACCCGCCTCGCCAACCAGCAGGAAGCCCGCCGCGCGCAGCGAAACGCCCCCTCTTCTGGCAGCGTATAGGTCACTAGACGCAGATAGCCGAGTGCCTTCATCCCTCGCCAGGCAGCTCTGTAAAGCATCGAGCAAGCGTTCCTCGTCCCATCGGTACAACACCGCGTGACCTCTGCCGTGAAGCCGTCCTGCAACAACCTCGCGACGGGCCTACCGACAATCGCGACGCCGCAGCGACGATCACCTTCGGCTACCCCGATGACGCTGATGCAGCCGCGTGCAGGACGGTGGTGACGGTGGTGTTCCGCGACGTAGGCGTTCGCATCGCGCAGCGTGATCGGCACGAGCCGGAGGCATGACGCGGCGTCTCGGCGTGGCGGCTGACGGCAAGTCAGACCGCTGGGCGGTCTGTGATGCTCGACTCTCACGGTCGCCTCCTCGTACTGCGCGCCCTCGGCCGTCGGGAGGTCGGCTTGATCGCCTGCTCGGCCACACGATGCGCGAGCGGAGGCGGGACCGCGTTGCCGACCTGGGTGAACTGCCGGGTGCGAGCGCCCTGCCACGGATAGTCCGCGGGGAACCCTTGGAGGACTGCCGCCTGCTCGACGGTGACTCTGACCGCGTTGACGCCTCGGCGCTGCTGGTAGCGCCCTGGCGGGTCGCTCGCGTTGTGCTTGTGCCCTGGAGGATGAACTCGCCTGTCGCAAGCAACCGTCGTCGCGGGGCGCAGCCCGGCCCACACCGGGGTGCCCTTCGCGAGCCCGGCGGCGAGCATCGTCGGCGCTGGCTGCTCGATGGGCCTGGGCTGCGCGCCGCGCTGGCGAGTCTCGTACGCGCACGGAATCCACTCGACCTTGTTCGCTGCGTGGCCGAAGTGAACGGTCGGCGCTGGCTGCCCACTCTGGCGAACGGAGGCGTGCGCGTGCGTGCCGTTGCGAAAAGCCCAGCCGCCTCGCTCGACACCCTCACCGGGCGGGAGCTGCCTGCCGATGAGCGCACCGTCCCTGGAGCGGCGCGTCGTGACGATCGTCGGCGCTGGTCGCTGCTCGGTCCACAGCTCAACGACGTCGTGCGCCTGCCAGCGGTTGACTCTGCTCGTGACCGCCTGCGACGGCGCGCTCGTGGGGTCGAATCCCTCTTCGATCCTGCTGCCGCTGCGACGAATCTCGACACACGGCTGCCGCGTCCAAGAGCGTGTCCGCGCGGTCAAAGTCGGCGCCGGATTGGAGCCTGGCCTGCGGTCGCGCTTTCGATAGGTGCCGGTGTCGCCTTTCGCTGGCTGGTTGCTCGGCGTGTCGTTGCGCCTCGGGAACCCCACCTGATCGGCGGTGCTCCAGCCGAGCGCCTCGGCCATGCTCACCCACGGCCGAAGCGCCAGCTCCTCCTGCGGCGTCTCTTTGCGCCGCGGCTGGTAGGAGCGATGGGTCGCCGCCGGCAGCTCGACTGGCCCGTCGAGCGAGGCGATCAGGAAGGCCCGTTTACGGGTCTGCGGGACGCCGTAGCGCTCGGCGGAGAGCACCCCGGCAGCGGTGTGGTAGCCGTGGACGGAGAGCAGCCCCGCGAAGATCGTCCACAGCTCAAGGACGGCCGGGACTTGCTCGAGCGCGATCCACTTCGGCTTCAGCGCGAGCGCATAGCGCAGCGGCTCGACCGTCAACAGCGACCTCGGATCGGCGCACTTCTTCAATTGCGCGGCGCGGCTGTCGTGACCGGCGGCGAGCTCGTGCGCGCATGCGATCACCAGCGGCTTGTCTTGGCGGCCGAGGCCCTTTCCGGCCGAGCTGTACGCCTGACATGGAGGCGATCCGACGAGCCCCCATACGGGCGAGAACTCGCACGGGTCGAGCGTCGTGACGTCCGCTTGCAGAACCTCATGTCCTGCGGCAGCAGAGGTTGCGCACGCCCACTCGTCGGTCTCGATCCCGAGCGCGCTCAGGCCGAGCATTCGAACACCCTCCGCCCAGCCGCCCGCGCCAGCGAACAGGTCCAGGATCTTCCCGGGCTGCTTGCTGGCGCGGCGGCTCGCTCGAGCGGCCTTCGTCTTCCTTGACTGTGGCATCGAGATTCCTTTCTCGAACGGACACCGAGGGCGTCCCGGCGCACGGTTGACATGGGCTCGTAGGCCAGATCCGTCATTCCTTGACCCTCGGCGCTGGCGGCTGGGCGTATCCGTAGATCGCGGCGCGCTGCCCAGCGGCGGTCGCTTCGGCGGGCTTGAACGGGCCGACGACGGTCACGTGGTTTGAGTAGTTGCCGTCAATCGTGGTGATCCGCCCGCCACGGGAAACGTGGCTGACGATCCCCACGTGGGCGCTGGCTTCCGGTCCAGCGCCGTAGAAGGCGAGATCGCCCGGCGCAGGGGTCGCGCTCGCGGGGAGCACCCTCCCGCCGTGTTCCTTGGCCCAGGTGTAGAGCGAGCCGGAGTAGCCGTAGGTCGCTGTCGCTCCCGGCAACGGAACCCCTGCGTGCTGCCATACCCAGGCGGCGAACAGAGAGCACCATTCCTCGCACGGCCCGTACTTCGTGCAGTTGGACCCTTCGGGGTTTTCGCCCGTGCCGACCTGGCTTTCGGCGACCTTGACGATCTGCGAGGCGCTGGCCGCTTCGGGTGAGAACGTCGCCGCTTCACAGCCGCCGGTGCTGACGGGTTCGGCGAGCGGCGGGCTCGTCGGCGCCGGGGCGCCATTTCCCGTGAAGCCGTACTGCACGGCCCTGGCCATGACCTCTTCGGCGTAGGCGACGGTCGAGTCGCCGCAGGCGCCGTAGTAGTTGCATGCGGCCTGGCGGTATTCGGCGAAGGAGCCGCCAGTCGGCGGAGCGTTCTTGTCTTCACGCAGCAGCCGCGCCGCGGTGTAGATCGCATCAGCTGGGTCGTTGATCGACGGCGCCTTGCCGGGATGTGCTGAGACCGCGTACTGCTCCCAAAGGGTCGGGCCGCTGCCCGGGCTGCATGCGCTGCCACGCACGTAGGCGATCTGCATCGGGCCGGCGCACCCGGCGGAGTTCGTGCCGGCGCAGTCGCCGCTACCGCACTCCTGCGCGCCGATCGACGCGAGAAAGCTCCAGTCGATGTCGAACTTCGCCCCGGCCTGCTGGTAGAGCGCGAGGCGTTCCGGCGGGATGCTTTGACGTGCGTAGGCAGACGGTGTTGGGCCGGTAGAGGGAAGTGCTGATGCGGCGGCGGGCTGGCAGGCACCGAAGCTCGCGCCTACCAGAGCGACGACGAGCCCGAAGATCGCAACCAGCAGAAGGCCCGCGCTGCCGAGTCCACCGATCAGCCACAACCACAGGGCTTTGCTGGGGCGCATGTGAGCGGGCATCACGCGCCACCCACTGCGGTGACGAGCAACCGGCCACCGAGGCCCGCGAGGCGCAGCTGGATCGGGTAGTCGACAAGACCGCCATCGTTGACGAGGGCCGTCACCTCGATTACGCCCGTGGTTGCCGTCACCGCATGCAGCGCGAGGACTCGCGGGCGGCGCGCTCGCATGCTCGGCGGAACCCTCGGCGCCCGACTGGCAAGCGAACGAGCGAGCCTGCTCGTCGCTGCGCTCACCTGCGCCGCCCGGCCGTGGCCGTAGATGTAGGCGAGGTAGCCGTGCAGGAACTGGCGCGCAGCGCGAACCGCTGAAGCGGTCGAGTCCGACGAGCTCTTGGTGGCGCGCGGAGCCTCCCGCTCGCCGACGCGCCGGCTGGGCGCTGAGGCAGGACGACGCGATGGCGCCTCGGGCGCCGTGAGCGCGAGCAGGAGCGTTGCAGCGATCACGACGACCGCAACCGCAGCGAGCGCACCACGGCGCTCGCGCTCGCCGATCGGGCGGTCTCGCAGCCTGCGAATCCAGCCCAGGCTCATCGCAAGGTCCCGCGTGGGGTCGTGCTCAGCCGCCTACGTGCGGCCACCGCGAGCGCAGGGCTCCGCTCGATCCCGAGGAAGTCCCGGTCGCGAAGCTGCGCCGCAACGCCGACGCTGCCGCGCGCGCAGTACGGGTCGATGACCAACGAGCGCCCCCGTCCGTTGAGGTGAACGCATCTCCTGCGCCAACTCACCTCGCGAGCGGTGCCTGCGGGCGCCTCACGCCACGGCGCGCCGCAGATCCCGCACGCCTGCACAGCGGTGCTCGTGGAGATGCACCAGTCGATCACCTCGTGCGGGAGCGGTCGCTCCTGGTTGCTCGCGGGAACGCAGAACGCCCGGCGAGGCGTGTGGGGGCCAGCCGATCGGAAGCGGTGGGTCGCGCAGCGGCGCCGCTCGACCGGAGCTGCCGGCAACGGACGTCGGTTGTGGAGGTAGGTGGCGCGCTTGGTGAGCAGCACCACGCCGCCCGGCATGGGCGTCCCCCGCTGCTCGGGGCGCAGCCATGCCGTCTCTTGCTCCAGCCGCTCGAGGATGGCTGGGCGATCCATGCCGAGTGAGAGCGCGAGCCAAAGCGTGCCGTCAGAGCGCAGGACGCGGCGTACTTCCGCGAGCACCGCGATCAGCTCGGGGACCGGCACCTCGCGCGGCGGGCATGTCACGCAAGTCTGTGCCCATCGGCTAGGCAGCTCGCGCAGAAGGGTGAGTGCGTCTGATTCTTCGATGCGCCAGCTCATGGCGAGTCCTCTCCTTGGCTTGCGGGGTCAGTGGCGGTGCTGCTCTCGCGCGCTCGCAGGAGCACCTGGACGGGCTCATCCGCCGTGGAGCCAGTTCGCGTCACCGGCCCCGAGCGAGCCTCGGTTGGTGGCTTGCGCTCAGGCCGTGCAGCGCCCGCCTCTCGCGGCGGGATGTGCGCTGGCGGGATCTCGGTGGCTGGTAGTGCCTCGCCGGGCGACGGTGAAGCGCCGGCCGCCCCTGCCGCAGGCAGCTCGGTGTCGTGACTGACAGGCGCCGGCTGCACGCCAGGGACCGACCCCGGGAGGCTGGCCTCGGCTGCCGCAGTGCTCGCCGCCCCGCCGGGCTCGGTTGCCGGCGAGGACGTGTCAGCAGCAGGCGGCACCGTCGCGGCTGGCGAGGACGGGCTCGCGCCCGCCGCCTCTAGCTCGACCGACGTGCCTGGCTGGTGCGTTGAGGTCTCGCTCGGAGCAGGCGGCGCGTCGTCACCGGGCTCTGGACTCGCCGCCTCACTTGAAGCCGGCGGACTTGGTGCGCCTGGCCCGTGCGTCGGCGTTTCGTTGGGAGCTGGCGAGCCTCCCCCATCCGGCGGCATTTCGCCTGCTGGCGGCGCGTCCCCGCCACCGGGCGGCGGCGGCTCGCCTTCTGGCGGCGGCTCGCTCGAGGGCGGAGGGCTTTCGCCGGGCGGCGGCGAGCTTGACGCGGCGGTCATCGGTGCCCCGCGGTGGGTGCGGGTAGCCATGCGGGCTAGCCGCGTCGTGTAGTAGAGGGTCTGTAGACGGCTTGTCGGGTCCTGAGCTGCCTTCGTACCGACCGTCGCCGAGAGGAAATCGGCGGTGAGCCGGTTGCGCTGCAGGAAGACCGTCCACAGGAACGCGGCCTGGAGCACGAACGCCAGGAGCCACCCAAGGTTGCTCGTGGCGTCCGCCAGCGCCTGGGAGACGGCGAGGACTACCGCAAGGATCAGCGAGTAGACGACCTTGCGCGCGAGGTAGCCGGCGAGCTTTGAAAGCCACGTGCGGAAGAACTCGTGACCTCGGCCGGGGAAGATCCCGATCAGCAGCGCCACCGGCGCGAAGGCGAGCGCCGTCAGCAGCAGGATCTGCGCGAGGATCACACTGAAGGCAAGCGCGCCGAGCAGGAGGAACGCTCCAAGCTCGCCGAGGAAGATCACGATCGACAGCAGCAGCCGCTGGTACTGGCCGCCCTTGCCCATCGCTTCGGCGGCGGGCTTGTCCTGTTCGCCGAGCGGGTAGCTGCCGTCAGTCTTCGCAGGGTCCGAGGCGGGGAGGTCTGCGTCGTCTCCCTTTTCGAGCGCTTCGTGCTCGCTGTTGCGACGGTGTGACTGGTAGGGGAAGGCGAGGAAGTGGCTTGCGTACTTGTTCTTGTCGTTGACGCAGGTCTTGCCCTGCGCGTGAACTTCCGTGGCTGCTTCCAGCTGGCCGGCGAGGCGCGCGTCTTCGGTCGGGTTGCTGCTCAGAGGCCGAACCGCGACCGAGCGCGCCTTGCCTTTCGTGGTGATCGTGCAGTGCTCCAGGCCACCGAAGTCAAGGACGGTCCAGGGATTCAGGACCAGCAGCTGGAAGAGCTGATTGCTCGCGCCGAGCTTGGCCTGGGATTCGTCTGAGACGCTGCCCTGGCTGGTCAGCGACAGGAGCGCGGTCGAGAGTTGGTTCGAGAGTTTGCTCGCCGGGGCGATCGTGCGCTGCGGCTGGGTGACTATCCCGATCGCCAGCACGAAGTACAGAAGCGACACGGCGAGCGCCCCGGCGGTCTCGGTGTAGCGGCGCTGCACGAGCGCCTTCCACATCGCCCAGCAGCCGACGAGCACGACCATCGCGACGAGCCACGGAGCACCGAAGGTACTCGCGTAGAGGTTGTGGATCGCGCTCGATACCGGCGTGAGCGCTCCCGATCCGGGGGTGCCGTTGCCGTTGAGCAGATCGAGGTTGAACGCGAACGCGAACACCGTGATCACCGCGTATGCGAGGAACGCGGTGACCATCCAAATCACCTGCGCGATGAAGTACGCGATCAGCGGCGCGACGCCTGATACGTCGACGCCGCTGGTCAGCCCGACGCTGATCGCCGGGAAGTACTGATCGAGCTGGTAGTTGGCGAGCGGGTAGCGTTCGAGCAGCCCGCCAGCGGGGATCTGTGGCGCCGGGCCGATGTTGCCGTAGACGTCGTTGGCGAGCGCCGAGGGGCCGGCGATCAGCACGAACAGCGCGACGAGCCCTAGCGAGCAGAGGACCGTCCTTCGGCGAGGGCGTCTGGGCCTCAGCCGAGAAAGCAAAGGGTGGCCGAGGCGTCTCATGGTTCACTCCTTGGGGCCTGTGGGGTTGTCGTGAAGGCTTGGAGTAGGTGCGGGTAGACGAGGTCGATCTGCACCTCGCCGATGCGGCCGTGCAGGTCGCGCATAAGGCACCGGCCCGCGCGGAATTCACGGACCCGACCGACCAGCCCGCGAGTCGGCTCGAGGCCGACGAAGCGAAGCGCCGCGGCAGCGGCGTCGTCGGAGTCCTGCCCGAAGATGAGCACCACACCGATCAGGTCTGCGAGATCGCCGAGGTCGCCGATCCGGTGAGTGCAGAGCAAGAGCGTCGCGTTGAACGCCCGCCCCAACCTGACGAGCCGGTTGATCAGCTGCCGGCCTTGGGGCGAAGCGAGCAGGAACCAGATCTCATCCAGGCCGACGACCTTGTGCCGCGAGCGGTCGCGGGAGATGAGCTTCAGCGCGTAGGCCGCAACCAGCGAGAGCGTCGCGACCGACACCCGCTCGGCACGGGTGTATGTCTCTCTCGCGGCCGACGGTTCCGGCAGCGAGAGGCCGGGCATGCGGATCGTCGTCACCGGCTTTGCGACCTCTATCGACGGGCTCTGTCCGTCGCCGAACCCGAGGCGTGCGAGTCCGAAGTCACGGATCACCTCAAGCGCCTCGGCCGCTTCTTTGGCGGGGCTGCGATCGCTAGCCGCGCACAGCTCGACGGTGCGAAGCAGGCTGCGCGAGCCCTCGCGCACGGTGTCCTTGACCGCCAGCGACACGGCGTTCTCCCAGGAGCCGGTCGGACCGGGCAGCAGCTCCAGCAGATAGGAGCAGGCAAGCTCCTCGCGCAGGTCGTCGAGACCGATCGCCAGCGGGTCGAGGCGGCCTTGCTGGGCGGGGTCGCCCGAGAGCTCGAGGACTTCCAGGCGGCCCTCCAGCTCGGCGAGCTTGTGCAGGCCGTGGTCGGGCTTCGGGTCGAAGTCCACGACCAGGCTGCCGGCGCGCTCGGCGGCGTACTCGATCGCCTCGGCGGCGACGGTCTTCCCCGAGCCCAGGTTGCCGATCAGCAGCGCCGCCGAGGCGCGATCCTCCCGCGGCGCCTGCGCGGGGTCAAAGCGCACCGGCAGCGGCGCTCCGGTAGGCGTGAAGCCGAGATAGGGGCCGCGCTGGGAGCCGAGTGTCCGGGTCGCGGTCGGGACCATCGCCCCGAACTGCTCGACCGTGAGCTGCTGGGTGTAGTCGCGCATCACGCCCACCCGTCCGGTCGCGGAACGTGTGAGAAGAACAGCTCGTGCTGAATCCCGGCCGGGCGGTGAAGGGTGATCTCGCCGTACTGCTCTTTGAGCGTGGCGACCCGGCGATCAAGCTCCTCCTCGCTCGGAGCGCCGACGGCCAAGCCGATCTGCGCATAGAGCATCGGGGGGTGCCCGCCGGCCTGGAGCTGCGCCTCGTATTCGCGCGCGAGTACCCGGTCGACGCCGGCGAGGACGCTCGGGCCGTGCGCTGCTCCCTGTAGCTGCTCGTGGTAGGCGTGCTCGACGTCGGCGATTCGCTTGCGTACCTGCGCGAGCGCTTGGCGGTTGCCGAGCCAGCGCGCGTGGATCACTGCGTCGACGGGGAACCCGACCGCCTCAAGCGGCGAGAAGAGCACCTCCGCAGTTGCACCCGGGAACTCGGGCGCTTCGGCGAGCGCGCCGAGGGCGAGCATCGCCTGGTAGCTGCGCCCCTCCTCAGAGTCGATCTCAAGCGTTAGCTGGCGCTCGGTGATCGCCGCGTTCGCGCAGCGCCGAAGGTCGTGGCCGAGTGGCTCGAACTCCACGCCGGCGCCCGGTGCGCTGACGACGAGCGCGTCCGGCTGCCAGTTGCGGTCGAGTCGGGGCTCTGAGACGCCGCGGCAGGCGCCGCGCCGCAGGAGCCACTGCAGCTCGTTCGTGTGGGCGCGGCGGGTCTGGATGACGCCGCTCAGTCGCTCGTAGATCCGCTGCTCGCGACTCTCGAGTTCGGCGAGCTCGCCGCTCGTGATCGGGGAGGCGACCCCGATGCCGGCGAGTGCCTCGACCTTGCGGCGCACGCGATCGGCGCCGCGCACGAGGCCCGTGCCCACTCCAGTCGGCCTCCTACCCGCGAGCGAGACGGCGAGGTAGACCTCCGGGGTCTGGGAGCCCAGTTCGTGGAGACGACGCTCGTGCCCGGCAAGGAACGCTTGCCATGTCTTCCGGTCTTGGTGGCGAGCGTCGAGCAGACCTTCGGTGTGGCGCACGTACTGCTCAGCCGGGTAGGCGCGGTTCACTCGCCACAAGGAGAAGTCGGCGGCCAGCGTGTGGGCGAGGCGCTGAAGGCGACGCTGCAGCTGCCACTTCTCCCCCGAGGGCAGGTACGGGTAGGAGGTCATCCCGAGCCGGTACAGGCCGGCGCTTGCACCCGAGTGCCCGATCAGAAGGTTCCCCCTCGCGTAGCGCAGAGGGAAGCTCACGGGCGCACCTCGAGAACCTGGCCGTCTGAGAGCTCGATGACTTCAGCAAGGCGCTCGCCGCGGCGCATGCGGTGCCCCTCGGCGCGGCGGACGATGATCCGGCCACGGCCGGGGATCGCGACGACCGCGTGAGCGAAGACAAGCCGCGCGGGGCCGCGCACTCGTCCGTGGTGAAGGACGGGCGAGTGTTGGTCTGGGGCGACCCACACTCGCGGCGCCCAGACCTGAAGCTCGCCGTCGGCGGGGATCGCCGCGTCCAACGATCGTCTCGCGGCACGCGTCTGAAGCGCGAGCCAAGAGGTGAGGTAGCGGTGAGCCGGTCGGCCATCCGGGGCGGCCTGCCCGGCCAGCGTCGCAATCGTTCCCGGCACGACCAGCAGCCGCAGCGGCCAGTCAAGCCAGCCGAGGAGGACCCCGGCAATCAGCGTCCCCAGGAACCCCACCGATGCCGCCACGACGCCACCACGCCAACCGTGCGAGCTTGCGCCCAGTGCACCGCCGATGCCGGCGAGCGCGATCGCGAGCAGCATCGAGCCTTGGCTAAGGCCGAGCACCGCGACCAACGCGGCGAACGCCCAGCCGAGCCATTCGAGCGGTACTCCGCCGGGCAGTGGCAGGCGCCGGCCGTCGATCTGGTAGATCCGGCGGTCAGGACGGAAGATCCGCTGGTAGGAGCGGATCGTGTGTGAGTCGGCCATCGCTTGAGATCCCGTGGCTCAGCCGAAGAGCTGTTTGGCGATGGCTTCCCCCGCTTTGGCGAGGTCCGAGGGCGCGAACACCATCCACGCCACGACGATCGCGGCAAAGAGGAACACCACCAGCTCGTTGAAGCGGCGGTTTACGAGGAAGATCAGGCTGACGATGCCGACGACTCCGCCGTACAGCTCGGTCGCGTAGCTCTTCAGCAGGTTCGCGACGTTCTGCCCGACGTTGTTACCCGAGGCGAACGCCGCCGCCGGGAACAACATCAGCGCGCAGATCGCCAGCGAAGACAACAGACAAATAAGCCCTCTGTGTCGCATGCCGCTCACTTCCTCTGTGCTTGCGAGGTTTCGGTGTGAGCGGGCTGGGTCACAGTCACCGTCACGCCGCGGGTGGTCGTGACCGCGCGTGTGTCCGGCGTGCTGAGGATCGAGAGCGCGCCGCGGATCAACAGCAGCAGCACGCAGCCCCAGAGCAATAGCCGACCCACGATGCGTGTGCAGCGGGTAAAGCCGTCCGAACTACGAACGCCGCCGAGGTCACTCTTTTGATGAGTCGTCCTACGAGGTCCAGTCATAGGGCGACGGTAAGCAGCGCGTCCCCAAAACACCACAAGCGGACGTGATAGAAAAGCAACCGCCTTGGTCACATGTGAAAGCAAGCACTTTCACATGTGCCCAGCCGGAGGCACGGCGCGAGCAGAAGCAGTCGCGACGGCCGGCTGGCGGGGTAGGCCGCTGTTCCCCCCAAAAGGTGAATGCTTAGGCGGCGAGCTTCACGAGATCAGCAAGCTCGTCAATCTGACCGCGCACGCTCGCCAGCACTTGGTCGAGCAGCCTGCAGGTGGAATAGTCAGCAAGGGAGTAGTAGACGGATGTCCCCTCCCGCCGACGTGCAACGATTCCCGAGCGATGCAGTATCCCCAGGTGTCGGGAGACGTTCTGAGGAGTTGTGATTACCGCGTCCGAAAGTTCCTGCACGCTCTGCTCGCGATGCTCGAGCAGGATCAGAAGCTGCACTCGCGTCGGGTCACCAAGCAGCGCCAGGCGCTGTGTTACGAGGTGGATGAGCGGCTCAGTCCAGGACTGTGGCATCGCTCTTCATCTGCCTAGGTAGCTGAACTGATCCACGGGCGCCTTGCGCCGCGGCACCATGCGGCGAGGAGCCTTAAGACGCTCCGGCTCCGCACTCGCGCGCTGCACAACTCGCTGCCGTGTTAGGGCAGCTCTGCGATGCTGCCGTCTGTGAGCGTGCCGCGCCTGGGCTCTCGCAGATGCGCGCGGTTGACCGCGATCGCTTATTGACCGTGGCGCGGCGCGGCGTGAGGTTTCACGAGCTCGGGGGCGAGCCATCGGACTCGGCACGGAGCGCACGGCATGCTTGCGCACACTCGTTCGGCGAGACCCGAGCAAGAAGATCATTACAGCGGCTACGGCCGCTGCTGACGCCAAAGCGCCCATCCACCAGGCGGGGGTTCGCAACGGCAACCTTCTCGTCTCGAACCTAATCGTGAGCCGTGGCTCTGCCTCAGACGCCTGTTGGATGTGCACAGCCTCGTCAAGAAACTCACGTTCGCCGAGTCTGTCGCTAGTCGATGAGGCCACGCTATTAATGCCGTTCTACACAGGCGCCGCACAAACAAACTTGACAACGGGGGAATCCATTGCTGCCGGCGAGTCAGCTCCGCCGGTCGAGGAAGGACAGCCCTGACCGCGAGACCGCGATCAGTTGGTGCAGGGGGCGGTAGTCCTCTCCGCTCGGAACCCAGCAACTTCACCGAAGGCAGAGAGGAGCTAGCGGCCGAGCAGTTCGGGCGGTATTCCCGCCTGTGCCTTCGCTCGTGCGAGGGTCAGCACCTTGAGAGCCGCGCGAGCGTGAGCCGCCGTAGCGCGGATTACTAGCTTGCGCGCTCGGAGTGTCTGCACACCGAGCCTGAAGGAGAAATGAGCCACGCCCCGAGTCAGACGCTTACTCGCGCCACGACGTCCGAAGTGCCGGCCCGAACTGCGCACGCCTTCGACGGCAACATGAACGGACCCTGGGAGCCCGGATGAGCCTCGAATCGTGACCCTTAGAAGGTTGCGCGTACGCTGTGCTCGAAGCGTCAACCGTGCCAAGGTCGGGACGCCGCCCGGGCCGGGGTGTTGCGCAATAGCTGGGACGCTTGCGAGCGAGGCATTGGCTGCGGTCGCGTTGCCCGCTGCATCCCCGAGCCAGAGCCGCACCGTTCCGCCAGCCGCGCTCGCCGGGACGGAGAACGGCGCGTCGGGGATCAACGTGCTCGCGCCGCAGTTTGAGCCGGCCGCATCGCAGAGCTGGTACAGCGCCGTCGTGATCGGAATCGGGTCCGGGGGATCGGACCAGCTCACGGCGAATCCGGCGCTCGGCGCCGAGACGACCGTCACGTTGCGAGGTGCGCTCGGCGGATGGTTGGCAACCGCCAAAGGCTGCGACACCTGCTGAACGTTCCCAGCTGCGTCTATCGCTTCCAGAGAGAGGGTATGGATGCCGTCGGTTAGCTGCGAGGAGTCGAGAGGCAGGTTCCCGCTGAGCGGTTCACACGGCAGCGGACGCGTGTAGTCGCACGTCCCGGCCGCGCGCCCAACCTCGCGTCCATCGACCTCCAGCCGTACGGACGAGACGCCGGTGAGAGCCGACGCAAGGAACGAGAGTGATTCGACGCCTTTGTGATAATTGGGATGACTACCGGCAGCGTCCCAAAGCCCACCGGCCACAGCTTCGAGCGCAGGCGGCGCCTGCGTCGCGAGTGTTACTTTGGCGCCGTAGAGCGCAGCCCAGGCACGGTGAATCGTGGCGCCCGTCGTACAGCCCCCGACGGCGGCGCATTTCACACCGACGGTAACGGTTGATGCTTCAGCGATAGGCAGCGGGCCGTTTAGACTGCCCGCCCCGAATGGATCGCCGACGGTGCAGCCTTCTTCAAGCGCAGCGAACGAGCAAGTCTCCAAGGTGGCTCCATCGGCCTTCACGAACGGCGCCCAGCCGTTGTCGGCATACGCGCCGAGATAGCGGTCATCCTGCACGGCAACGACTTCGGTGCCGGCAGGCGCGATGAAGCGCCATCCGGCCACTGACCCATCCGCCGCGTGGCCGGAGCTACCGAGCACGTCGGCCACGTACATGCCAGTGGTCTTCGTCGATTCGGCATCGCCCGGAGTCGGCGGGCACGTTTCCCCGACCTCGAGGTGGACGGGATCGCTGACGAACCCGGTCCAGCTCTCGTTGCTCGCCGTCGGCGCCTGGCTGCAGGCAAGCACTTGATATTGCCCGGCCCTCGCGACGCCTACGATCAGGAGGAACGCAACCAAGCTGCCCGCAACCGTAAGAGTGCGTGTGAGCTTCATCGTGTTCGAACTACCGAGGTTGAGGAACTTGCGTGAGCGCCCGCCCGGTAGACGACGGTAACGGTGAGTGGTCCCCTTGCGCGAAAGCGGAGGATCGGGTGCCTGGTGAGGAGGCGGAGGCGAGTGGTCGCCCCAGCGCGGCGCGCGACGCGCACCGTAGCGCTCGCCTCGCGCGGGAGGTTAAGCAGGCGAAGTACCCACTGCCGCTCGCGGTGAACGAGTCTGACGCGCGGAGGCGGTAGCTCCCGAAGGCCCGACCGCCTGGCGGCTGGCCGGGCCGGCGCGGGCGACTCCGGCGGAGCGGGCTCGCTGAGCCTCCCGGTCTCCACTAGATAGGAAAGCCCGGCCGCTTGGAACAGCGCCGCAACGTCGAGCCCGCTACTCGCGCGCGCGGTGGTGGTGAGCAGTTCCTCGGCGGCGGCAGGGGACAGCTCAGGCTCGTATGCGCGGAGCGCACCGAGAACCGCCGCGACGATCGCCGTCGCTTGGCTTGTGCCCGCGTATTGGTCAAGGGGCGCGCCCGTGGCCGGGCTCGCCTCCGTGAGGGCACAACCGGGGGCGAGGATAGCTGCAGCCTCGCCGCCGTTTGAGAATGGACACGGTATGCGCCCTTCGCCGTAGGCTCCCACTGAGAGGATCGGCGTCACAGCAGCGGGATATGAGAGGGCAGAGGCACCCTCGTCACCCGCCGCAGCAACCAGATCAAGCCCGGAGGTCCGCGCCGAGCTCGCGGCGTCCGCCGAGCTGGGCGAGCTGTTCTTCAGAAGGCGCGGTCTGAAAGCCGATGGACATACTGATCACCTTCACGTCCAGTTCGGGACGACGCTCGGCGAGCCCTTGGCATTCGACTATAGCCTGCTTGTAGGCCCGGAACGTCAGCGAGTTCCCTGCGCTCTCGGCTCGAACCGACACGACGCGCACCGCGCCCGGCGCGGCCCCGATCATCCCCCAGCCGTTGGGCGGCGCGGCCGCCTCCATCGCCATTAGCGTGCCGTGTTCGACAGGGCTGACGTCACTGGGATCGCCGCCGTCGAGCGCCGTCCGTTCGACCAGCTGCGTCGTTGTGTCGGGATTCTCGCTAACCCCGCTATCTATTAGACAGATCCCCACCGGCTTCGCTGGCGGCGGGGCAAAGGGCAGCCATGCCCCGTCGTCATCCCGTGCCTGGGCTGAGACTTCGTCTCCCGCCGCCCGAGCGACGCTCCCGCACAGGCTAACCGCCACGCACGCGCACCCGAGCGCCGCCAGGTGAGCACATCGAGTCATGGCAATAGGTGAATCCTGACCGCCGGGCTCGCACCGCCCTGAAATGGGTAGTCCGGTAGCGGTGGCACTCGCGCGCGGAAGCGGTAGGTCGCCGGCCCAATCGCTGCGAACTTGTAGCCATAGCCAAAACTCCCGTGCCGGTCCGCATGCAGGAGTGCGATCTCCCGCCACGTCCCTGCGTAATAGATTTCAAGACTCACGTAGACTCCTCGCCTTGGCACAAATCCGCCGAGAAGCTTGCCTTCAAAGTTCACCCGCCGACCGGCAACGGTGTGTGGCGGCGCATGCAGAACAACACCCGCCGCCACTAGCTCGCGGAACGATACCCTTGCGGCATATGTCGAATCGTTGGCCCGTGCGCGATAGCCGACCGTCAAGCTGCGCGAAGGCCCACGCGGCACCCGAAACGTCCACCGTCCCTTCGCGTTCGTCGTCGTGTGGGCGAGGACCACGAGCTTCGAGTGCTCGTATGCCGGAAGCTCCGAAAGCTCAACCGTGGCGTTCGGCATCGGCGCCCCTGCGTGGTTGACGAGCTGTCCGTTGAGTGACAGCCCGGAATGCGCAAAGCGCCGTGCGAATGGCTTGCGGGCCAGACGCGCATTCGCGGTCAGTATCGTCGCGTGTTCGTCACACTGAGCGTTGCACGCTCCGCGGGCCTCGAGTGCTCGTTCCTGTTCGGCATGGACTCGAATCAAGTACGCACCACTGTTTTCGACAGTCACCGACCGACTGAGGAGCGGTACGGCGTTGCCTGCCGCGTCCGTGACGAGAACGCTTACTTGCTGAGGCCCATCGGGCAGCAATGCGGTGTCGAATGACACGTCGATGTTGCTCACGCTGAATGGGCAAGGTTGCTCGTAGAGAAAAATCTCAGCGCCATCTGCAGCTTCGCCGTATGGAACGCACCTCCCGCCATTCGCGTCGATAGTCTGCCTCGCAACTGTGTGCCCGTTAGACTGAAGCACAGCCTGAAACACTCCCGAGGCGAGGTCGTCAGCGGTAATCGACACGTCCGCCAGTCCTTGGAGCGTCGTCGCGGTGGTCAAGCTCCCTGCGGTCGCGACTGCGGTCGGCTGAGTGGTTTGCGTCAGCTCAATGTCTGCGCTGCGCATGTACTCGTATCCATTGCAGCCCTTCACGGTACACACAGCATTGAAATAGAGGCGCGAGCTCGGCAAGTCGGCGAACGGCACCGAGAGCACATCGTAAGGCGCGTAGGGACGATTTTTACATAGCGTTAGGTTCCTACATTCGCTGTACGCTGCAAGATTGCCACGAGCACAAGGGGTTTCTCCGACGCCTTGGCAGAAGTCGAACATATCTGGACCTGCCGACGCGTTTTCGGGTGAAGCAAACCAGCCATAGGCGAGGCCGTTCATATAGCTTTCTCTGTAGATGGTCGCTGCCGTTATCGTCAGCCCGGCAGGCGTCGAGAAGGTGTACGACGACGCGCAAGTCGAACAGACCGGCCGCGGGCTCAGTTTAAGGCCACCGGAGCTTGCGCAACTGTCTTCATTCGATGGATAAGACCCCGGCGTAACCGTCCAGCCGTCGGTTGGCAGCGGGGCGTGGGTCGCTGGGTCAGTGCAGGAATACAGGTGGAAGTGCCCAGCGATCGCGGATGGCGCTGTGAGAAGGACTACTGTCAGCGTGAGTGCAAAGGCCCAAATGGTTCGGCGAATATGTCGATGTACTATGCGGCTCATCGCAGCCAGCCTCGCCGCCAAGCGAGTTGGGGGCGCGCCTCAAGGTGAGTGTTCGAGGACCCGGGGGTTAGGTGCGACGCGCTCATCGCCCTAGGTACTGAAGTCCGGCGCCGCCGCCGGTCTGCGCCGGGATCGAAGTTTGCGTGGAGGGTGCACGGCTGGTTGAGGCCACGCGGGCGACGACAGCGGAGTCGTGGCGACTTGCGGTTGTGCTCGGTCCGCCGACGGCGAGGTATCCCAGGCTCTTGCTCGGCGTGGGTGTGGTTCCTCGGGGTCTTGGCTTGCTGGACGGGGTCGCGTCTGACGCGACCCGAACGTGTATGCGCGAGAGACTGACCGATGTGGTGGCGGCAGTATGCGCGAAGGCTGCTCTTGCGTGGTGGACCGGCGCCCGGTGTACGCGGTGGGCAGGTTGCGCGCCTGGGTCGACGGCGTTGATGATCGGTTGCGTGAGAACGCCTCCCGCCAGTAGGAAGAAGCCCCCGGCGGCTGCAGCCTTGGCAGCACCCGCGGCGCCACCGCCTGAGACGACTTCGACGGCGCGTACACCGGCTCCATGCGGTAGCGCGGCGACACGTTCTTCGAGCCAGCCGACGATCCGGCCGATGCCGCCGTGAACCGAGACAGCGGGCGGGACCGGAAGGAACGCCGCAGCTGCTGCGCGCTGAAACTCACGACTAAGCATTTCGCGACGGAGCTGACGGTACGCATTCGCGCACGGAACACACGCCGCCACGTGCGCCTGCGCGAGACGCACTTGAGCCTCTGTCGCCCTGCCCTCGGCGTCCGCCACCACGGCCGCCGACCGGAACTCGCACATACGGCCTGCTGCGGAAATGACCGCGAGCCGGTCGAGCTTCATCGTCGCGCTGCGAGCAGCGGATCGTGCCTCGCCTAGCGGCAAGTTGAGCAGGCGCGCGGCGGATACTGGACCGACACCGCGACTTGCCATCGTCGCGACGACGCGGCGCTCCCGGTCATCCAGGTCTGCCATTAGGTCTACGGCCCGCGCAAAGCGGTCGATCGTCTCGAGCCGGTCGAATGGGTTGTCGCCGGCAGGCGCTTGTGGCAGTGCTACATCGAACTCAACGCGGCGGCGTGATCCGAGCCGGGCGAAGCTACGCCCCTCGCGATAGCGCCGGCAGCGGTGGTCGACGGCCAGCCAGAACGCACCGAAGAGGTGATGGTCATTCGCAATCGAGCGCGGCGACATGACGACTGCGGTGATCGCGTCGGTGACGATCTCATCTATCGCGCCAGCCGGAACCCCGCGTGTCTCCGCACGCCGCCGAGCCTGACCGACCAACTCTGCGCGACGCGCGTGCAGCTCGCGGGCCGCCTCGTCCGGCGACCATTGCTCCCGCCGGTGCCGCGCTCGGGTCACCCGTGCTCCAAGCCTCGATCGCGACCGTGCGAGCCAAAGGTCCATAGGTGTCGAAACCTGCTCATCCATGAGTAAGCCTGGCTAGAGATGTTCGGAGCAACGAACTTTACGCCTCTTGCAACGGATGTCGCAATCCCTCGCGTTCCGAGCGTCCCGCGCGCGGCCCTTTTTGGAGCTCGCCGAGGAGACCGCCTCCCCCTCGGGCGTCTGCACGCTACATCGGGCGCGAGGGTAGGCTAAGCGCAAACGACGCCTTGGAGGCACTCGTGTCAAGCGCGCCGCTGCTGCTGCAGGTCGAGGCAGTATCGAAGGGCTACGAGCGCGGTGGTCGGTATCTCGTGGTGCTGGACCGTGTCTCGCTGGAGGTAGCTGCCGGCGAAGTCGTCGCAGTGGTCGGTCGACGGCTTGGTGGGAAGTCGACGTTGCTTCAGACAGTGGCCGGGCTCGTGGCGCCGGACACGGGCACGGTCACGCTCGCGGGGCAGCCCATTCGTGCACAGAGGCGCAGCGTTCGAGAATGGTGGGCAGCACGCCGCACGGGCTTGCACGAGCCGGCGCTCGGGCACGAGATGGTGTTCGTCACGCGGGATGGCCCGCACCAGGAACTCGACGTCTGCAAATTCGTCGGCTCTCCGCTCGCTGTCAGCGGAGCCGGAGGAAGTCGCGATGTTCAGATGCTCGCCAGTCGCGCGCTTGAGCGGGTCGGCGCAAGCGACTGCATCGGCCGACGCTGGGGCGAGCTGTCGAATTATCAGCGGGCGCTGGTCGGGCTCGCGCGGGCGTTCGCCGGCCAGCCGCAGCTGGTCATCCTCGATGACTTGCTCGACGCGCACGGCCGGCGCGATACACGCCGGCTCTCCGACATCTTGCACACGCTGGTCGAAGAGTCAGAGTGCCCATGCGGGGTGCTTCTGTCCGCCGGCTATCCCGAGACGGCGATCGTGCTCGCCAACCGCGTCTGCGCGCTCACGCAGAAGGCCACGCTCGAGCACGGCATCGGCCGACGCCCCGATGCCTCCGTCATCCCTCTTCGAGACGTAGGTCGGGGATAGTGCTCGAGATCGCCGACTTGCAGCACAAGGCCGATCGCTCGCGATGAAAGTCCGCAACATCCCCTTTGTCCTCGGCGGGCACGTCAGGTCGCGCTCGGTGCTCCTGCAGCTTGCGTTCGCGACGTTCGGCTTGTCGGTCGGCGTCGCGCTTCTGTTCGGGACGCAGATCGCCAGTAGCACGCTCACGCACTCAGCCGCGCAGCTCAGCGCGACCCAGCTCGTCGGCGCCGCGCAAGTCCAGCTCGACGCCCCCGGCCCCGAAGGCTTCCCGGCCGCCGTGCTCGCCGAGGCACGTGCAGCGCCCGGCGTGACGAGCACGCTGCCGGTCATCGAGCGGCAGGCCACCGTGATCGGCCGGCGCGGCGAAAGATCCATCTACCTGATCGGGGTCGAACCCTCCTCGCTCAGCAAGTCGATCCCCCTGCTTCGCCAGTTCTCCGCGAAGTTCCTCAACAAGGCGCGCGGGATCGCCCTGCCCGCGCCGCTGGTCAACGAAATCCACGCCGGCCTGAGCTCAAAGCTGCAGATCAACGGCCAGATCGTGAACACGCTCGTCGGCGCGCTGCTGACCCGCGCCGATATCGGCTCGCTGATTAACAGCCCGGTCGCGCTGACCTCGATCGGGTACGCGCAAAAGGTCAGCCGAAGCGGCGACAGGCTCACCAGGATCTTCGTCCACTACCGGCCAAGCGAAGCCACGGCGAGCCGTCGCGCGCTTGCGGCGATCGCCGACCGCGAGCATCTGCAGCTTCGACCCGCGGACTACGACAAGACGCTGTTCGGCGTCGCTGTCGCGCCCGAGAGTCAGTCCGAGGCTTTGTTCTCGGCGATCAGCGCGCTCGTCGGATTTATGTTCGCCCTGATCGCGATGCTCGTCACGATCCCGGAGCGGCGGAAGTTGATCGCCGATCTTCGCGAGGACGGCGCCAACCTCAAGTCGACCCTGCAGGTGCTACTCACCGACGCGCTGCTCATAGGCGTCCCCGCTTCTGTCCTCGGACTGGTCTTCGGCGACGCGCTCTCGCGCTTCTTCTTCCGCACCCAGCCCGGCTACCTCTCCTTCGCGTTCCCCGTCGGCAACGCCCACGTCGTGACCCTGAAAAGCGGAGCGCTCGCGGTAGCGGCGGGGATCGCCGCAGCGATGTTCGGAGTGCTCTGGCCGGTGCGGCACATCCTCGGCCGCCGCCTCCGCGCGCCGCATCAGTGGGATCTCACCCGCCGAATGCGCGTCGCGCTGCTCGCGGTCGGCGCCGTCAGCCTCGCGATCACGACCGTCATCCTCCTCGCCGACACCCGCGCGGCCGTGCTCGGCAACGCGACGCTGATCTTGGCGCTCGTCGCTTGGCTGCCTCTGCTGTTCGAGGCGATGCTTCGCGGCTTCGCACGTGTCGTGCGTCGCCTTCACGGCGCCGTGGGCGCAGAAGGGGCGGTCGACGCGCTGAACGTGCCGCAGACCAGGGTCCGCACGCTCGCGATCGCAGCGCTCGCCGGCGTCGCAGTCCTCGGCGTCGTGGAGTTCCAAGGGGTCGCCCGGAATCTCAAGCGCGGGCTCGACGCCTCTGCCTCGAACCTCGACGCGAACGCGGACGTCTGGATAACTCCCCGCGGTAGCTCGAGCCTGCTGAGCACCGTCAGCTTCGAGCCGATCGACACCACGGCCGTATCGAGGGTGCCCGGCGTCGCTAGCGTCGCCGAGTACCGCGGCAGCTTCCTCGATTGGGGGCGGCGCAGGCTTTGGGTGATCGCGCCCGATCGCGATTCGCGGCACCTCACGCCACCGAGCCAGCTCCTCACCGGCAACCGCGCGCTCGCCGACGAACGGCTGCGGGCGGGCGGTTGGGCGCTCGTCTCGCAAGCCGTCGCCGACGAACGCCACCTGCATATTGGTCAGCCGTTCCTGCTGCCCTCGCCCAAGCCGCTGAAGGTGCGACTCGCGGGAACTCTCACGAACCTCGGATGGCCGCCGGGCGCCGTGATCCTCAACGCCTCGGAATACGCGAACGGCTGGGAAAGCGTCAACCCGAGCGCCTACCAAATCCAGACCTCCCCCAGCAGCGACCCTGCTGCGGTTCGCGCGCGAGTCGCAGAGCTATTGCGCTCCCGCCCCGGCCTCACCGTCGAAACCTCGTCGCAGCGAGCACGACGACACTACGCCCTCGCAGCTCAGGGCTTGGAGCGCCTGACACAGATCCGGCACCTCGTCATCGCCTCGGCGATCCTCGCGTTGATCGCCGCGATGCTCTCGATGCTCTGGCAGCGACGCGACCGGATCGCGTTCGATCGTATGAACGGCATCCCGCCTCGTGTGCTGTGGCGCACCCTCGTTTTCGAGAGCGCAATTCTGCTGCTCGCCGGCAGTCTCATCGGCGCGATTTGGGGGCTATACGCCCAACTGCTCGGCAGCCACTTCCTCGCGGTCGTGACCGGGTTCCCGATCGTGTTCAACGTCGAAGGTGTAGCCGCGATCACCGGCTTCGCGCTGGTCAGCCCGGTCGCTGTGGCGATCCTCGCGGTCCCCGGCTACTTCGCCGCCAGTGTGCGGGCCAGGCCGGTCAGCCCGGCGTACTAACACCTGGCGAGGTATCGCGGGAAGTAGCCAGAACCCGGCTCCCCTCACACTCAGACAACTGTGTGCCCTGCTCGCGGGCGCCGCCCGCGAGCTGGCCTGGGGACTGCCGGCAGTCTCGCGGGAGGTAAAGACCTGGCGCGCACTGGCCGAGCGCATCCCAGCACCCGCGATCCGGCAGGACGCGATCGAGGCGATCGTCCGCAAGCGGGGGCAAACCGACGGTGCGGCGCTGTTCACCATCCTTCCGCGCGAGCGGAACCTCCCGCTGCTCCGCTTCCTGGTGGCGTACCAGCTCACCTGGGACTACCTCGACAGCGTCCACGAGCGCTGCCCGACCGAGCGCAACGGCCGCCAGCTCCACCTCGCGCTCATCGATGCGCTTAGACCCGGAGCGCCGCGCGCCGACTACTACGGCCACCACCCCTGGCAGGACGACGGCGGCTACCTCGACACCCTGGTCGAGGTCTGCCGGAGTAGCTGCCGAACGCTCCCCGGCTTTACGGGCGTTCAGCAGCTCGCGCTGCGCGAGGCACGCAGAGCACAAGTGCTCGCGCTCAACCACGAGCCCGACGCCCGGCTACGCGACGCCGCGCTCCGCCGGTGGGCAAAGGATGAGTTTCCCGAAGGAGCACAGGGCGCGCACTGGTTCGAGCTGAGCGGCGCCTGCTCAGCAGGGTTGACCATCTTCGCGCTGCTCGCGCTCGCCGCTGAGCCCAGCTGCTGCACGAAAGAGATCGAGCGCACGTATGCCACCTACCTCCCGTGGACGTCGGTCGCGGCCACGATGCTCGACAGCTACGTCGACCTGCTCGAGGACACCGAGTCAGGCGACCACATCTACGTCTCGCATTACCCGTCTAGGGAGGCGGCGCTCACCCGCATCGCCTGGCTGATTAGGCGCTGCCTCACCGAAGCATCCCGCCTCGACGGAGGCGAGCGACACATCTTGATCGCGGCCAGCATGACCGCGCTGTACCTCTCGAAGGACAGCGCCCGTGCGCCCGTGATGCGTGACGAAACCAAGGCACTAGCGGCCAGCGCTGGATCGCTGACCCGCCTGTTGCTTCCAATCCTGCGGCTATGGCGAACCGCCTACGCCGTGCGCTCCACCTAACCCGACAAAGGAGATACACCCATGTCAGTTAAGACCCCTTCACTCGCGGTCCGCCTCAAAGGTGAACTTCCCCCGAGCGGAAAGCTGCCGGCGACGCTGCAGACTGCTGGGTGTCGCTGGTTCGCGTACCGCTACTTCGAGGCAGCGCACCGCCGCTTCGGCGACCGTTTCACTGTTTACCCGATCTCGATGCCGCCTTTGGTGTTCCTCTCAAATCCGGAGGACATTCGGGCAGTGATGCAAGCCGACGCATCAGTCCTTCACCCAGGCGCTGGATCGGCGATTCTCCGCCCGCTGATCGGGGAGCGGTCGTTCATGCTGCTAGAGGAGGACGAGCATCTAGTTAGCCGTCGTGCGATTACTCCTGCGTTTCACCAGAAGGCCGTGCGCGAGCATACGACGATGCTTCGCGAAGTAGTGGAGCGTGACGTCGCCACCTTGCCGGATAACGCAATCGTCGCCATGCATCCCCGTATCCGCGCGCTCACACTGCGAGTCGTACTGAAGGCGATTTTCGGCGAGGACGCCGCCCTCGGCGAGCTTCACTCAGCGCTCCTCGGCTCGCTGAATATCAGCGCGAGCTTCCTCCTGCAGGAGCCGAAGCTGCGGCACCTGCCCGGCTGGCGGCCAGGGTGGTGGGAGTTCGTCACAGAGCGCGCCGCGGTCGACACGATGCTCTACAGCCTCATGGACTCCCGTCGTCGCGACCGCGGCGAGGAGCCCGAGCTGCTGCTTGACCTATTGCTCGATGCGACCCGAGCGGATGGCTCTCCCATGCCCGAGCGAGAGATCCGCGACAACCTCATGTCGATGATCCTCGCCGGACACGAGACAACCACGGGCGAGCTCGCCTGGGCGTTTCAGTTGCTCGCCCACAACCAGGCCGCACAGGACCGACTGCTCGACGAGATCGATCGCGGCGACGGTGACGAGTACCTGAGCGCAACGATTAACGAGACCATGAGACGGCGGCCTGTGTTCCTGTTCGTGATCCCGAGAGAAGTAATGGTGCCTGTGGAAATCGGCGGCTTCACTTACCGACCGCCCGTGCATCTCGCCGGCTGCACCTACCTGATGCACCACAACCCTGATCTGCACCGCGCGCCATTCGAGTTCAGGCCCGAGCGCTTCATCGAGGAGAATCAGGCGCCGCGCACCTGGCTGCCGTGGGGCGGCGGCCGTAAGCACTGCCTCGGCCGGCACTTCGCGCTGCTCGAGCTGCGGACGGTGCTACGGGAGGTGCTCGCCGAACACCGCGTCCTCCCAGCGGCCGGCAAGATCGAGCCGCCCCGGTGGCGAAGTGCGATCCTCGTTCCGGGCGGAGGTGGGCGCGTGGTTCTGAGCCGCCGCAAGAGTCAGAAACCGACGTCCATTTTTTTTGCCTAGGACGAATTGCATCCGCGAAAAAAGCGTTGCGTTCGCAATAGTCGGTGCGCGGACGCAACGGTTTTTTTTCGCCCGCAAATTAGTTCCAGATTTGCCCTTGACGTGGTTCCCAACATGCGGAACAGTGCCCGCCGTCGAGATGAAGCGACCCAACAAACACATCCGCCCTGAGTGCGCCTCCTCGCCCCGGCCGAGCACGCGATGCCTGCATCCAGGAGAGGGCGCGCCAAAGGTTGGGCGCTCGTCGCGCAAGCCGACTCCGCTGACCGCGACAGCCGAGCGCTCAGCACGTCTCGGGCGGGTCGAACATCGACGTGGCGGGGGTCTCCCACTTTCTCCCGCCGGTCGAAGGGACGGGATCACTTTCTCCCGGCCCAGGTTCGACCCGCCCCGAGGCGCGTGGATGGCACCGTGTCAGACGCGAAACGCCAAATCATCGGGGTAAGCCGTGGCGGACGAGAGCCCCCCTATCACGATCGCCCTGTCGCCCGCTCAGGTCAACCGTGTCGTCCGCGCCGCAGCGCAGAGCGAGGTGCCGAGCGTGGCCGCGCTCGTTGGCAGAAAGCTCGCTGCCGCAGCCGGCGCGAGCGGAGACCCCGTTGCAGCGACCCTCATCGAGAAGTCCGATCCGCGGCTCTCCCGCTCGCTGCTGCGCGGCTTGTCGCTACTGACTTGCTTCGACGGGGAGAACAGCCCGCGAGGGATTATTGAAATGGCGAACGACCTGGGCATGAGCCCTAGCACCGCGCATCGCTACGCGCTGACGCTTGTCCAAGTCGGGCTCTTGGAGCGGGCTCCAGACACGCGCAAGTACCTCCTGCCGAGCTTGGACTAAGGATCTCCCCGGCGAGCGCCGCGATGCATGCTGCACAGCAAACTAGAAGCCGCGACGCCGACGGCGAGTCCGAGCCCCAACTGCTTGCCCGCCACCCAGCATTTTCTGAACTTGTCGAAGTCGGCCGGTCATTGGGTGAGGCGGACAGTCGCGGAAGGGTGCCGCGGCATCCCCCGTGGGAGAGGGCGCGCTTCCGGGGGTGCGGGGCCGTAGGTTCCCCGCACCCCCGGAAGCGTGGAGGACCACCGGCGCCCCTTCGGGGGAGCTATTTCCTCTCGCGACGCGGCCGGCGCGGAAGGCCGGCGGCGTTGCGGCGCGGCACGGCACAGAAGCGTTTGCGGACATCCGTCGAGTTACTGACCGGGACGCTCGCGTAGGGTTCGGTAAGTAGGGCGAGGGGGCCTCAGCAAAGCGTTTCCCCCCACTCGCCCCTCAATGGGGAGGCGAGTGGGGGGCAGAGCGCAGCGTCACGCCGCGAGGGCGTACTGCTTCGGCTTGTCGCTGACGCGCTTCGCTTTCTTCGCGTCGCTGAGCCGCTCAAGGCAGTTCCCGACTGCGCCGGACGAGCGGCCGAGCCCTTTGGCGACTTGGCCGGGCGTGTGTGGAGCGGCTGCCTTGTTCTTCTTGAGATAGTCGAGCACCAGCGGATCGAGGCCGCCAGCGCTCAGCCGCTCAGGCTTGCCCGACGAGGCTGCCGTGGTCGGCGACGCTGCCCTACCCGACGCCGCCTTCCGCGGCGTGCTTGTGCGCGACGATTTCGGGCCGGACGACCGCGACGATTTGGCCTTGCGCGAGCGGGTTGGCTGGGCCTTGCTGGCCGTCCTGCGGGGCGCGGTTTTCGAGCCGGTCTTGCCACTGCTGGTCATCAGATTTCTCCTTTGCTAGAGCCATTTTTGGGCTTTGACGTGCACGTGGTAGCTCGACTGACCGAAGGAAGTCAAGTTCTCTCGAGAGCGTCTTTAGAAAGCACGCGCAACCTCACGCGAGCAACACGAATGGAAGGGCCGCCGACGGTGCTAGGGCGGGCGCGATGTCTCGCAGGTCGAGGACTTGCGCTTCCCCGCGAATCGAGCTAGACGTGCTGCGATGCCAACGAAGCCGACACCAGAACCGGCGGGCGCTAGTGATGACTAGCGCGTTGCTCAGCCTCGCCGCCGCAGCGGCGCTCGCCCTTCTGCTCGCATGGTTCGCGAGCGGCCTGTTGCTGCGAATAGGTGGCGGGACACTCGCCTTCAGCGGCCTTGCCGTCACCGCTGCCGGGCACGGGGCGCTCATAATGACGCCGGCCGCGCTCGCGGGGGCCGTCCTGTGGCTCGCGGGCCATTGGATCTATGCGGCGCGGCACCACTGCTACCGCTCGCCGCTCGCGAGGCGCGTGTTCCTCACGGTCCTGCCAGCGCGACTGGACCCGAGTCGAGGGTGGGGCATCCCGACCGTTCCGCCCGGCGCCCGTCGCTGAAGCGCATCTGTCGCGCGCTCGCGCCAAACTCGCGCCAGTCCGACCGCGGAACGTGCGGTTTCTAGCGGTTTCAGGCGGTTAACCAGCCCGCGCGCGTCGAGGTTCGTCTTGCCGCAGAACCCGCTCAACCATGCGGAAAACGGCTCTCCCAAGCCAAGAAACGACGGCAGAATCAAAGCCCCGACATTTAGCCGTCCCGATTTTCGAGACCGTCTCAAGGCTTGCGACCTTGGGTCGAAGGCAACGAGCAGGACTCAATGATCCTGGGTTGCAATACGGGACGTGGCGCGCCCCCGCCATCGAACATATGTTCGTATAGAGATACCTGCGCCCCCGTGTCCGACACTTATGCCAGGCGGCTCAGGACGTGCATGGGTTCAACTCCCATCCGCCCCTTTTCGCAGTTCGTTCGTTTCGCTGGACGATCCTAGTTGAGCGCCGCAACAGCGCGAGCTCCACCACTGGAGCCAGATTGCACTCGAGCGGCTGCGCGGCGCCCGCTCCCCCCGCGGCTTCCCGCCGCTCAAGTCCGTCCTGACGCGCGACGATGCTTCGCCCATGGCTGATCCCATCCTATGGAATCTTGAGCCGCACACGGCCGCTAAGCACCGGGTGCTGCGAGCCTACCTTGATGGCTGGATCGCTGTCATGGGACAGCAAGCTCTGCGGGTGGCCACACCGGAAGCGCCACGGCTACTGCTCGTCGACGGGTTCGCAGGGCCAGGGCGCTACGCGACCGGAGAGCCCGGGTCACCGCTGATCATGATCGAAGCGCTACTCGGGCACTCAGCCTTCAAGAGGCTTGCAGGTGTGCGCTTCATCCTGCTGTTCATCGAGCACGACCAACGCCGCGTCACGCACCTCGAAAGCGAGACTCAAAAGCTTCAACCCCTCCCGAGCAACGTCACGGTCAAAATCCAGCACGGAGAGTTCGAGACGACCTTCGGATCGCTACTCGATGAGGTAACGGACAGCGGCAAGCAGCTCGTGCCGACCTTCGCGTTCATCGACCCGTTCGGCTACTCAACCTCGCCGATGTCCCTCAGCGGCCGGCTGCTCGACTTCCCGCGATGCGAGGTGCTCTCGTTCTTGCCGCTTTCCTTCGTGCACCGTTTCGTCGGTCGCGACGGCCAGGAGAACGCGATGAACTCACTGTTCGGCTGCGAAGACTGGAAAGCAGCGATCCCGATGAAAGGCCACGAGAGGACGCTGTATCTCCTTGAGCTGTTCGAACGCCAGCTCGGACGGAACGCCGGCGTCCAGCATGTGCGCTCGTTCCAGTTGCAGACACAAGACGGCGAGGACTACCGGCTCGTGTTCGGCCTCGGCCATCTGAAGGGTCTCGAGATCGCGAAGGATGCGATGTGGAAGGTCGACCCTGTCAGCGGCACGAGCTACAAGGCCACGACCGAGTCAGGGCAAGAGGTGCTGTTCGGCGCGGCGGACACCGTGACCACCGCCCCGCTACTGCGCGAGCTACGAACCAAGTTCCAGCTCGACTGGTTCACGATCGAGCAAGCCGAGACGTGCACTCTGCTCGACACCCCCTATCGCAAGGGCCAGCTACGGATGCGGACCCTCACGCCTGCGGAGAAGGCAGGCACCCTCGAGGTTCAGCGAACTGGCGGCGGGAGGGCATACACGGGTGCGAAGCTACGGTTCCGCAGTTGAGAGCACGAAGCGCGGTCTTCCTTCGGAGTACCGTCATACGAACATATGTTCGTATGATTTGGAGGAAGGACAGCCCCGACCCCGAACGGAGGCACATGGCCGACAACAGCGCGATCGAGTGGACCGAGGCGACCTGGAATCCAGTTACCGGCTGCACGCAGGTATCACCAGGATGCGCGCACTGCTACGCCAAAACGTTCGCGGAGCGCTGGCGCGGCATTCCGGGACACCCCTACGAGCAAGGGTTCGACCTGCGCATCTGGCCCGAGCGCCTCGAACAGCCACTCCGCTGGACACGCCCACGGATGATCTTCGTGAACTCCATGAGCGACCTGTTCCACGAGGACATCCCTCTCTGCTACATCGAGCAGGTATTCGATGTGATGGGACAAGCAGGACACCACACCTTTCAGATCCTGACGAAGAGGGACGCCCGGCTCGCCGAGATCGCGCCGGCACTCACATGGCACCCGAACATCTGGATCGGGGTCTCAATCGAGAACCGGCGTTTCGTGCACCGCGCTGACCGGCTACGCGAAGTCGATGCGGCCGTACGTTTCATCTCGGCCGAGCCTCTGCTCGGGCCACTTGACGACCTCGACCTGGCCGGCATCGACTGGTTGATCGCCGGTGGCGAGTCTGGACCCAGGCACCGACGCGTGAGCGGCGACTGGCTGCGTGACCTGCGAGACCGCTGCGCCAAGCAGAACGTCGCGTACTTCTTCAAGCAATGGGGCGGGCACCACCCGAAAACGGGCGGTCGGGAACTCGACGGGAAGACCTGGGATGAGCTGCCGGCAGTGCGCTCGTTGCAGCTGACGGGCTAGATAAGGGAGGAGCGGCGCCGGGGATCCATCTCCTCCCAGCACTATCTCCAGGGTCGTAGCGAAGGGCCCGCGTTTTGCGGGGGATTCGCTGGTGCAGCAGCGCGCCGGAGATACCTGCGGATACCCGCAGTTACCGGCGGTTGCTTCGAGACGGGACGCCCGGCACAAACCCAGCGGCCCCTTAGGGGTCAAGACCACGTCGACGGCGCTCAGCCTCGGACTCATACATCCCTGCGTCCTGCTCGAACGAATCCGCGAGCGCGCGGAGAACGGCGGCCGTTCTTGGCCAGCGGTCAACAAACTTCGCGGCGTCGTCCCGGTATCGCTTAACGAGGTCGCGCTCTTGCTCCCCACCGGCTTCCGGGTTGCGCATCGTCGTTCCTCGGTTGTTGTAGAGCTGCGTTCGCAGACCCTGCTCGAGGTCTCGTAGCTGCAGTCGCTCGAGGAGGTCTCGAACCTCTAGGCACGGCCAGGTTCCGTCTGGGTCGGATGGTGCGAAGGCAAGCACGTTGCCGATGTGGATCTCGCCAACGGCTCGCCGGTCGGCACCATCGAGCAATGGCAGCGCCGTGGCGATCCACGTGTCGAGAAGCTCGGCGTCGAAGGAGCCGTCGCGATTTGCCCCAGGCGGGCGACGCCATGACAAGAGCAGACGAGAGGCGTTGGTGCCAATACGTATCTGCTCCTCGCTCAGCTCTCGTTCGGGCCCGGAGTGAGGTCGATAGACGGTCGACAGCACATCGACGAAAAAGGCTGGGTCTCGCCCGAGCGCTTCTTCGAGAGTCGGCGCGTCCCGTTCGTATCCCAGGGCCGGCAAGAAAGCCCACTCCAGGCTTGAAAGCCGGTCTGTGCCCACCGCATCGCGGTGACGCTCGAAGAAAGCTGAACGCGCTTTCGTAGTCATATTGCTGGAGGCTCCGTTGCTCTGCATCGGAGCCGAGGAGTTGCTCGAGCGCGTCGGCGACGAGGGGCGCATACGCGACACCGCCATCCTCGCCGTCGCCGCGCATCGTGTACATCACGAGTAGGTGAAGGGCCGCGGCTGGTCGCGATGCCGCAAGAAGACGACGCGTCGCCTCCTCGACGTGCTGGAAGTCCCCGAGCCCAAGGGGGCTGAAGCGTTCCCAGTAATGGCTGGCCACCGACTCGCCGAGTCGATCGGCCAACGGCCAGACCTTGTCGTAATCGCGCACGAGCAGGAGCACCTGTGCCTTCTGTGCATCGGAGAGTGTTGCGTCGGCCATCAGGCTGTCGAGGACGCCGGGACCTTGGATTGAAAGACGGCGCGCCACGTAGCTGCCGGCGAATCCGCTTTTGTTCGCGTCGTCATCGGTCAGAAGCCCCAGGCACGAGGGCATACAACTGCCCTCATCGACCTGAGCCAGAGCGTCACCCACGGCCCACGGCACGACGGAGCGGGCGGCGAGGCCAAGCACGCCGTCCCATCCGTCGGCTGCGAGCACATCGGCGACGGCCAGGCGGCGGCGCTCACCGAGCGCTTTTGTGTAGCCATCGTGATCGTAAGCGCCGTCCTTGAGCTTCGAGGCATCGCCGAGGTCGGGCATGTGGTCGGTAAACAGCCATGCCGTGCGGTCAGCCAGGTCATCGGGGGCGAGCGCTGTCTCGAGCGTCTGGAACGCCGCGAGTTCCTCCGGAGGAAGCGCCCAGTCAGCGTCAGGGAACTGCCGATGTCTGGCGACGAGATCCCTCACACCGGTCCATAGCTCGTAACGCCCGGACTGGGAGAGCTCGTCGCGCTCCAAGTGATCCTCGAGCGCCTCTCGAATCTTGGCGCGGTTGGAAGGAGAGACGCGCGCGGACTTCTCAATCAGTGTCTGCCAGCGGCTCGAGTCGACTCCCGCATCGTGGATCAGCCAGTCGACGATCTGGGCGATCAGCTGGTGGTACTCCTGAACCGAGACCTCGACCGCTGTCGGCTTCCAATCCTGAAACCGAGGACCGGCGTTCAGGGAGTGCGTCGCGTGCGGTTCTGGAAGCAGCGCGTTCAAGAGATTCCACGCCACCATTGGATGGCGTCGCCGCAACTCATCGAGAACCGCCGTTTGCTGCTCTTTCGTCGCGGCGGTCTCTGGGTGCCACGGGCAGAAGATGCCGGCAAGGGTGTTTGGCGGACGATTCATCAGGCGTCCACCCGGATCGACGTCGACAAGGCGGGCGAGCGCGTAGATGGTCTGCGCGAAGTACTGTGGCGACCACGCCAGTCGCTCGAGAGCCCAGAGCAGAGCGCTGTGCGGCGAGTGCGCTCCAAACAGAGCGTTCGCGGTATCTCCATCGGAGAAGACATGACGCAGAACCGGCTCCTCCCTCACACTTCCGGCGAGTACGCCGTCGAGGAACGCGTCTGGCGCGCCTTCGGCGAGGAAGGGCAGATTGTCCGATAGTGCTGCCCACAGACCGCCGTCCTTCCGCTCGTTGGCGGCGGCGAGGAGCTGCGCGACCAAGGCACTTGCAAACGCCATCCCTGTCCTTCCCTGATGGAGTTTGACGTCCTCGCCAAAGACCCCCAACAGGGCGATACTTGTGGCTAGTCCAGCGCGAAGGTCCGCGGAGTGACGACGCACCTTCCCGTCGATCGAGGCCCGCCACTTTTCTTCGACGGAGAGCTGAAACGAAGGATCCTCCTCGAGCAGTACGTCGATCACGGCCACGCGGAAGCGCTCGAGGTCATCGGGGCGGATGTGAACTCGAAGCTTCTCGCCACGCATCGAATGGCGATACCAGCGCCCAAGTGCGATCGACGAGCATCACGAGCGGGTCCGCTTCGGCGGCCAGCCCGTCGAGTAGCTCGCGCAACTCGTCGTAGGTCGTACCGGTGAGAGCGACGAGGCGCTCCTGATCTACTTGGGAGTCGTCATTCCACGATCCGGCGAGCAGGACTCCGCGAGCAATGCGCCCGACTGGTGGGGTTGCCCAGGGTGGCGCATGAAGCTCAGGCTGTGTCGCGAGGTGGCGGCGAAGCGCGACGACGCTCCGGCGAGCGATCCGCGCAGCTTGGTCAGCGCGCGATGAATCGAGGCCGACCGCCTCGAGGCTTTGGGCCGCGTCGGCAGCGCCGATCGGTTCAAGGGTGAGGTCCGCCACGGCTGTACCTACGACCGGGACGATCACGTGATGCTGAGATGCTGCCCTCGCTTCAACGACGACCTCGCTTGTGAGCGGAACAAGCACGAGGGGTCGACCGTGATCGGCAAGAGTGCGCCAGGTCTCGACGCGATCCACGAAGAGCGTGCGGCTCGCGAGGGCACCTTCCCCGTCGCCGTCGTCTTTGAGCATGAGGGCCGCGATGAAGGCAAGCGCGTCTGTTTGGCTTTCCGCTCTGAGTGTCGTCAATGACGGGTTAGCTCGAAGCTGCGCCGAGAGGGCATCAGCCGCATTTACCCGTCCAGCGAGGACGATCTCCGGCGTCAAGCGGGGCTCGGTCGCGCTGGCCCAAGCGTCCCACCAAGCAGCGGGTGTGCGCATCCCGTAGGGGCTCAGACCGAGTAGCTCGGAGAGCCAAGCGTGAGTCGCCGGCGCCGACTCGATCCAGGTCTCGAGGTCGTCCACACCAAACGCTCGGACGGTCTTCCAACGGCCATCGGCGATCTTCGTCTTTGCCCAGGTGCGTCGCTTGGTCCACCTGCGCACAATCAACTGGCAGTACGTCGCGTCATGGGTCTGCGAGCCGCCCGGGGTGGCGGTCCGCTTCTTGTAGTCGGCGTCCGCCTTCTTGGTTGTCGATCTCCCAGCTGATAGCTCCCAAAGGGACAGGCCGGCAGGTACGAACGGCGCGTCGGCACTGGCTTGCACGACGCCGTCCCAGCCCTCGCTGGCGGTTCCCTCGGACGCCGGGAAGTCGGGCTGGATGACGCCTTCCCCGGTCTCCAGCACGAGGCGGCGTACAAGCCTCGGCAGCTCGTGCTTTGACGCCAACGTTTCGGCCCAGCGAAGAAGATCCTGCTGATCGGCGAAGCCGGGACGAGATGGAGGCATGAAGTCAAATTATGCGACCTCGCCGACAGCGTGGCGTTCGCACGGGCACGCCATCTGAATCGTCCCGCAGACCGCGCGGGCACGGCGGCGGGCTACCGCTGCTACGTCGAGCGCCACCTGCTGCCGGTGTTCGAGGACTGCCTCGTCGAGGAGATCGATGGAGCGCGGTGCCTGCGCTTCAAGGCAAGGCTGATCGCAACGCCCGCGAGCTTGGCGAGGGCGATCGCGGCCGGGTGCGACCCCCGCGACGAGCCCGGGTGTTGTCTAACGCTCACCGAGACCATGCTTTCCCCTGACGTTGAGATCGCAGTCGAGCTTGTCCGCCGTACCGAGATTGATAGCTGGGGTTGGCTGACGGCGGATCTGATGTGTCCCGCACCGCGTATCCACGAATGGAAGGCGGAGCGCACGGAAGACCTCGTCGCTTGCCTGGCGCCCTACGCGGATGTGCAGCCGAGCATGGTGCAGGCGGCGGTCGCCAACTTCGCTCGCTGACTTCCTTCTCGTGCTCCATTAGGAGCCGAAGCCCAATAACTGGAGTCGTCGCAGCAATCTTGACGTGCGTCGCGATAGAATCGTCCGCAGACAAGCGTACTCAGCCGTTTCCTATGTCCGACAAACATTCAGACAGCCAACGGCATCGTGCAGGGAGTACAACAATGAGAGCATCGCCCGAAAACAAACCCGGCGACGCGAGTGGTCGCTGGCGTCCACGTCTTCGCCGGAGGCAGTCTCCGGCCCGTATCGCGAAGGCCTTGCCGACAGTGCGATCTGCGAGAAAACGACGCCGGGCGCTACGGGTTACGAGTCTCGTCATCCTGGTCACAACAGGGGTGCTGCTTGCCGTCGCGATCATCACCATACCCAGCGCGCCCGTCTCGATCGGGTTGGCCTCACCAGGGACCACTTCTGAACTGATATTCAGCACGCACAATCCTGTACTGGGTTCAGGCGGCGTTGCGTCAGTCGAGGGCCTTCAGCTTCACGCGCGGCCCGTGATCGGCCAGAGCTCATCGACTAGCTCGATCACCGTCTCGGTACCTATCGAAGTGGCAGCATGTCGACGGTTCACGACGCTCTTCAAGAGCAACTGCACGGGCAGCCGCCCCCGCGCGCTCGAAACAGAAGAACTCGCCATAGCCTCCTCCGGAGCGCTCCAGGTCGCGCTCAGCCAGTCCGCCGTGAGATCGTTCCATCTGGGGGGAGATCTCCTACACAACCCGATCCTCTGGTCCGACGCGAAAACGACCACGCTGACAGTCCAATGCGGAACCAGAGAAAAGATCACTCTGTACGTCGGCGAACGGACACTTGTGCTCGACACGGCGTGTGTTGCCAGCCACCAGCGTTTGCAGCTTGAACTCTCTGGCCTCGCGCCGTGGGCTCTCACGCTGCTAGAAACTGCCCGTTTCGAAGTCGATCAGCCCGCGAACGTTGTAGAAGTACGCTCCACCGAAGCTACAGTCGCGGCCGACGGAAAGCGGCACATCTTGAGACCACGGGCAGGCGAACTGATCACGATCACCGCTCACGACCCCGTCACAGTCGACGCTACGAGCGACGCAGCACGGCGCGAAAGCACCGTTACAAGCACTCGCGCCGACAGCGTCGCCGATGAGCAGACCGACAATCTTCTGCCGAGTTACTTCGACCGCCACGAAACGCCGATCCTCTCCGTTGGGGGGATCCTGGTGGGGCTCGCGGTCTCGCTCGTCCTTGTTTCGTTGAGGCGGCCCGATGCGTAGCTTGCGCGGCACCCCTGTGCTCTTGGCGGCGATCTGGACTCTGAGCGTCGCCACGACGCCTGCCGCCGGACGCGCCGTGGGCCGCCAGAGCCCGGGACCGCGATGGTGCGGAGCATCGACATCGGAGGACGAAGTCTGCCCGCAAAGAGGCGCGCTGGTCGTGACTGCCGCGGCCGGCGCTCGATTCCGTGTGGCGCGCGGACCGCATGCGGTCGAACCAAAATCGACGCTCAACATCACCAGCGGCGGGGAGGCCCACGTCAATTTCGGGCAAGAAGTGCTTTGTGCGCTCGGCATCCGCGACTCGGAAACCGAAATCGTGACTCGGTTCGGACCGATCGCGAACCCGCTCTTCGAGCAGGTGAGCGGCGAGTCGGAATGCACCTTCGCGAAAGGCAGTCGGCGCGAACTAGGGTTCTTCTGCACGCAGACAGGGCACGCAACCTGCCCAGTCGTGGTTTCGACCGGGGGCCTCACGCAGGTCATCACCCTCAAGCCCAAACGCTCCGCGAGTTCAAGCGCCTACCTCGCCAAGGCACTCGAAGGGCCCGGTCCGCGTGTGGTCATGGAATTCTGCGCTGGCGCGTTCGCAATCAGGGCTGGTACTCCACCGAACTACGCCGAAGCCTCGGGTGTGGTCGGCCCGTTCGAGCGCGAGCGAGCGGAAGTCGAAGAATCGGTCGAAGAAGAACTCGTTTCGACCCCGACCGAAACACGCATCAGTCTCGCGAGCCACTTCGGAGTATCGGTCGAAGCACTACCGAGTCGCGGCCCTTGCCGCTCACCGGCGTTCACCCAACAGCGTGCACGGCTCGGAACGGGTCACTGACCGCCTCGGCGTGGGCCTCACCTAGGCGATGGTCCTCGCCCAAGGACGTCGAAACGGTGCCGCGTTTATTGGCGTTTCGTGCTGCTGTCGGCGGCAGCGGCGGGCGGGCCGGGCCGGGCCGCTGAGATACATACCGAGACGCCGGCGGCAAGAAGAACGATCAGGCACACCTTGATCCCTCGCGCGTAACGTGAAAGACCACTCGGGATGGGCACATGAACCCGTCCTGGCCGTCCTAGATCGCAGACCCGCGCCATCACGGCCGACGCGTGCGCCTCTTCGCCTTCCCAGCTCGTCGCTGGCCACATTCTTATGACGCTACCGCACCGTGATCTCCGATACGCCGCGCGTGATCGGAGCTACGATGCCCGCCATGCGGATTGGCGCTGCCACTCGGAATCTGGCGGCGTTCTCACGGCTCGCGGCGCAACCGCTTCCGAGCATCGGGGGCTGGCTCAACGGAGCATTTGTGGTGCTCGGGATAAGCGCTGCCAGTTTCCTGTCGTGGCTGAGCGCTCCCACCACTCATTACGTAGTGCTCGCTGAAGGTCACCGCATCGCCTATCCGACCGAGAACAGCCGGTGGGCGTGGGCTGTCGCCGCCGGCATCGGGGTCGTCGTGATCCTTCTTCTGGTCGCCGGGGCAAAGTTGCGTGGCGAGGTGGGAGCGCGTCCGCGCCTCGTATTCGCGGGAACCGACAGCGACAGGGCAGTTGTATTCCACGGATACACCGACACCCGGACACCCGCTGCGTCGGGGGCGAGCATTCCGGACCTCCCAGTTTCCGGGGCAAGTGCCGGCACGTTTGCTGGGCAAATCGGGCCTACGTTGCCCACGGGTTCCGCGACAGTGGGCGCATCGGGACCGCCCGGCCCAAGTCGCCCGACTCTGCCTGAAAATCAGTACGTGCGGGTCGTGGTGAAGAACGAGCCGACTTCAGGCTTTGGCACTGACGCCGAGCATGTGGCCGCACAGATCGAGTTTGTGGGTGCAAACGGCACCGCACTGCTGACGATGGCCGGGAGGTGGGCAGAGGCAGCTCAGCGCCTTGAAACGAGGCGATTCGGCATCACCCACGAGGCGGAGGAGCTGACCATCCGGGCGAACGGGGTGCGGCACGAGCTTGACATTGCGCTTAAGGCCCCCGGCGACAAGCACTTCTATGCCTGTAACGACGAGAACGCCCATGCGGCGCAGCACCGACTCGACCAGCATCGACTGGATGTTGCGGAGTGTCAAGTTCACGTGACGCTACGTGCGAGCAACGCATCCACCATCGAAGGCCTGTTCGCACTGCACAACGACGGCAGCAGCCTGACCCTGACGGAAGTTCCGATAGGAGCGGCGTGACGACCGCCACGTTCCGCTGCGGCCGCGATAGCTGCCGCGCCGCTGCCCATCTGGTCGCATTCACTCGCCCGGACGCCTGTGCTGACTGAGCTTCGCGCCCGCGACCCTACCGCCAAGGTGCCGTCGCGTCCTACGGTGCCCGGACTTGAACCCACCCCCACGCAACCTCGCGCCGGGACCACAACGCCGGCCTCTAACCTCAGGTAACAACACTGCCAGACACCTCAAGGCTTGCGACCCAGGGTCGGAGGCACTGAGCGGGACTCGATGATCCTGGGTTGCAATACGGGACGTGGCGTGCCCCCGCTATCGAACATATGTTCGTATAGACTCGCGCTCACCCGCTCGATGCATGGCGTGTGGCGGTGCGGCAGAATACGCAGTGATGACAGAGCCGGGTGGTCAAGCAGTGGTGGTGGAGTTCTTCGACGATGCGCCGGCCGCGTTGGATCAACTTGCGGAGGCCAACTCCGGGGACGTCACAATCCTCCAGGCGTCGGCGTTCAATGCCGCCGACCCTGGGACGATTGAGGTCCTGGTCGTGCTCACGCCAGTGGTACTTCGCTCCTTGACCTCGATCGTGCGGGAGCACATCGCCGCACGCAAGCACGTCACAGTCAAGGTCGACGGTGTAGAGCTGACCGGAATGAGCCGAAAGGATGCCGTCGCAGTCCTGAACGAGCTCGCCGAGCGCAACGAGACGAGTTGATCCACAGTCGCGTTGTCGCCGCGCGACTGGCCGCCATGCGCATCACCCGAGCGGCCGGGCCGCTAGATGGTCCCCTGGCCCACCACTATCACGCTTGGCACGCCGAGCTGACCGAGGGGCTGACGAAGAGATTCGGCGATCTGGAGCCCGCGGGTTTGTTCGTGACCTGCACTGCCAACGCCCAGTCTGAGCTTCTGCGCGGCGCGGGGTGGCGGACGATCGTGCACGACCAGCACCTCGGACGAACGCTCAACCGAATGACCTACTTCATCGTGCGCGATTGGCCCGCAAGCCGGGTTCAGGCGTGGGCGTTCGAGCGACTGGCAATCGCAGCCCTCAGCCGGGGCGAACTGGATGCAGCCCAACTCGCGCTGGCCCTCTCCTCGCATCTGGCGAACGTGGACGAGGCCCCGGGCCAGGACGCCGCCCTCGACGCCGCGCGGGCCCTCATGGTCACCATCGAGGAGTTCTTCGTCCTCGCACACGAGGTGGCCCACACCGCGCTGGGCGCCGCAGCCCACGCGAACCTCGAGAAGAATCTGGGCGACCAGCTGGACCTCGCGCTCAAACGCGACGAGACCGTAGACCCCGAGGACCAAGCCGCGGTCGCCGAGCAGATGGCGCGCGACATCGCCCAAGCCGTCAGCCGGCATATCGGCGGGAGCCCTTCGGCAGAAGACCTGGAGTGCCTTCGCGAGTTGGCACGCAGGGAGGACCGACCCGATGAGGCAGCGTGGCTACGAGCGCACAAGTTCCTATACGAGGAGCTGGCCTGCGATCTGATCGCGACAGAGCTTACGCTCGAGCACTTCAATGACCCCGACGCCGCCATCGATATGCAGACCGTGTTGCCGGCAATCCTGATGGCGCTCCACAACCTGACCTCGCTTGAGTATCTGAGAACCCTCGGGGACTCCGAGGGGGCAGTCGCCGAGACGCTCAGAGCCGCGATGATCCGCAAGTCCGTCTGGCGCAAAATGACGAGGGGCATGTACGAGGCGGAAAGCCCTGTACCCCTCGGACCCCTGTACGTAGACGTAACTCAGGACCATGCTCACAAGCTCGGCGACCAAGTCCTCTTCATCGTCCCCACGACATGGCGTCAGGCGCAGGCGAAGATCGCGGCCTTGCGAGAGCATAAGGAGGAGACCTTGCCGGACGCGAAGGCGCTGCACGACATCGTCTGGTCGCTGGCTCGGCCTACGGACCTCGCGAGCCTTACCCCTAGTTAGCCCCCTTAGGCGAAAGCACACTTTCTCCGCACTGATTGGCGGAGACCTCCCCTCTACGACAAGGATGTCGGGCTCAGCTTGAGCGCCGGCTAAGCGTGAGCGCCCACATGGCGTCAGGGTCTGTGAACCAGCGCACAGGGCGCAGTCCTGCCGCGGTTAGATCACTCTCAAGGCGATCGTATGTGAAGGTTTGAACAATGGCCGTGCGCATCTCCTCGCCCGCAGCGAAGTACACAGGGAGGTCGAGTGCGCGCACGAGCACTGTGTGCTCGCGGCGCGCGCGCAAGCGCATCTCGATCCGCTCGTGCTCGACATCGAACAGCGCCACGTGATCGAAGTCCTCGGGCTCGAAGTCGGCGTCGAGCTCGCGGTTGAGTACACGCAACAAGTTGCGGTTGAACTCGGCCGTTACGCCCTGCGCGTCGTCGTGGGCCGCCTGGAGCACGGCCGGATGAGTGACAAGATCAGTGCCGAGCAGCAGATAGTCGGTCGGGCTGAGCAGCTTGGCAACGTCGCGCAGCAGGCGGCGGCGATGGCCCGGAGGCTGGTAGCCAATCGTTCCGCCAAGGACGGCGACGATCCGCGGGCCGACCGCCTCCGGCACCTGATCGAGGTCGCGATCGAAATCGCCGACCAAGCCATGAACGTGCAAGCCCGGATATTCCTCCGCAAGTTGGGCCGCGCACTCACGAACCATGCTCTCGGTTACGTCGACTGGTATGTAGCACTTGAGCGTGCCCGCTCGCTCAAGTGCGTCGAGCAGTATGCGCGTCTTACTCGCCGTGCCTGAGCCAAGCTCAACGAGCTCACTTGCCCCGGTGATAGACGCCAGCTCGTCGGCGTCGCGCTCAAGGATCGCGCGCTCAGTGCGCGCCTGGTAGTACTCGGGCAGGCTCGCAGATGCGGTCGAACAGCTCGGCGCCGCGGGCATCATAGAAGTGCTTAGACGGCAACTCCTTGAACGGACGCGTGAGGCCATCGAGCGCATCGTCGGCTAGCTCGCCGACGAACGTGCGGACTTGGACTAGGGACTCACGCAGCGGTGCCGGAAGCGGCGGCTCTGCGTGTTTAGAGCGATCATCCCCGATCGAACGGGCCGCACGGTCAAGCCCCCAGACGTATTTGATTGCGCGAAGTGGCCGGTCCTTCGCTGCACGGAGCTCCTCCATCCACTCGTCTTCTTGGTCAGCCGCAAGCGCATTGGGAAGCTTCTTTGCCGCCGCCCGAAGTCGACGCTCCAGCAGAGAAGCAAGCAGCCCTCGCACTTCTCCTGCCAGGAGCGACGTCAACAGAGTCTTCGCTACACCCAGCGCACCGGCGAGAAGCACCCCGACTAGCAGCTGAGAACTAGTCATATCGGCTGGACTCCAGATCCACGTGGCAAACGACGCGCGGGCATTCGCCTGCTTTCCCGACCCGACAGAAGCCGGTCGGCACTCAGCGTCCCGAGTCCTGTCAACTTGTACATGCGGCGGCTCGTACCGCCGTCGTCAGAGGGGGCCTCGCGAGTACGTTCAAGCCAACCGTCAGCAACCAGGCGGTGTAGGAGCGGATACAGCGTCCCGCTGCTCAGATGAGCCGCCTCCATCAGCTCTAGCCCGTACCACTCGCGGTCAAGATTGGTCGTCAAGACGTCAAGTAGAGCCAGCAGCTGAGAGGTGATTCTTTGTGGCACGAGCCCTTATCCTACACACTTGTCCTCGCTCATTAGACGAATGGGCCTGCTTGGCGCTTCAGCCCGCTAGGGCCCTGCTGCTCGCCAGCCCGACCGCGTAACGGCATCATCAGGCACGTCTCAAAGGCTCGCGACCTGGGGCGAAGGGCCGAATCGCTCCACGCCATCTACTGCAACCTTCGCAGGATCGGCCGTCGGAGCGCATACGCCGGATCGCCGCGGCGGCGCGCTCAAAGCCGTGGGCCGCTGACCTTGGCGTGCCATGCCGCGAGCGTGTCGCTCAGCCCCTCAGTCTCAACGCCCAAGGCAGCGGCGTAGCGTTCGCGAAGCTCGCGATCTATCTGCAAGCGCTGGGGCAGTGTGGGGTGAACCTGTGAGGCCTGCCAGAAGCGGATCACCTCGATCCCGTCGCGTCCGGCCAGGGCGCCACAGAGCCATAGGAAGTCGCCGGCGCGGGAAAGGAATCCGAGCACCGCGTCGGGGGTATTGCCGCCGCACATGATCTCCGGGTAGTGCTCACGCAAGAGATCGGAGTCGAATACCGAGAACGCCGGGTACCACAGCTCGATCGCGGCCGAGGCCGTCGCCGGGCGTGCGCGCAACAGTGCGCCACCGAGCTCGGCGCCGCCACCGAGACGCGCGACCGGCAGCGGTCGATCGTCGTCATAAGACGCTGTCCTGGCCCATAGCGCCACGGCTACCTCAGGGCGGTCGAAGGTGATCGCAGTGGTGCCGAGGATCAACGTGATCAGCCATACCGGCCAGCGCGGCCCGTCGACCCACGCCGCGTAGGGCGCGCGGGTCGGGGTCGGCCGACCCGCGAACGCGGTCAGTTCGCGGAGCTCGGACCCCAGCACCTCGGGCCGATACTCGATCAGCGGCAACAGCGACCCCAGCCGCCGGTCGACGCTGCCCCAGAGCGCCTGCTCGACGGGCCGCAGAGCCTCGGGGTCGGCCGAAGACCCGAACCGATCGCCGGCGTCCTGAAGGACATCGACTACCCGCTCCTCGAATGCTCGCTGCTCGTGGCGGCTGAGCTCCCGCATCCCTACGTCGTCGTGGGCGCGCAGCATCTCGATCATCTGCCGGCGCGTCGCGACGCCGTTGGTCTCCCCCTCTCCGACTCGCGTCTCAGAGGAGTCCGATCCCGTGGCGGACGGCGGAGGTGGAGGCGCACCGAGCCGGGCGCGAAGATTGTCCCGTCCGCGCTGGCGCCGCAGCCGGCGGCTGAGCCGGTCGGCGAGCTCTGGAATGCCGAGCGCGGTGTTCAGTGCGAAACGGTTGAGCATCATCGGCGCCTTGCTCGCCAGGAACTCCACGTCGATCTCGTGCCAAAGTGGCAGGATCACCTCCTCCCCTACAGCCATCTCGCGGGCGAACAGGCCATCCAGCTCCTTCTGGGGCCAGGGCTTGTCGAAGAATGCGCGGCTGAGCACGACGATGCCATAGCGGGAGGCCGCAAGTCCCGCCTCGACGCTCGCCCGCAAACTCGAGCCGATTTCGATCTGCTCCTCGTCGTACCAGACAGCGAATCCCAGGGCGTCAAGGACATCGGCCAGCGGGCGAGCCACGGTCGGCTTGTCCTCGCTCGCGTGCGAGATGAACAGGTCGTAGCGCGGCCCGCCCGGGCGGCTTGCGGTGGTGTCGCCGCCAACGCTTGGGTCGGCGCCGCCAAGGCCCTGGCGTGCGGCGAACGCCGCGTAGCCCTCTGGCCGAACGCGGATGTTCCGAACCCGCCGGAGCGCAGGATCGTCGAATGTGGTCGCCGGTGGCTGCTCAGGGCGCGGGTCACTGCCGTAAGGGATCCAATCCCATGCGATCCAGCCGTCGGACTCGAGCTCGGCCAGCAGCCGTGCCACGTCCCCATGCGCATGCTCACTGGCGTCGAGCAGCCGCTCGGTGACCGCGAGCTGCGCCAGCTCAAAGCCGCGGCGCAACGCATCGTGTCGCGCCGGCTCAGCATCCAGCGCCTCCAGCGAGACGAGCCAGGCAAACAGCGACAGTCGATTCAGCATCGCAGTCGATTGAGCATCGAATTCATCCGGCGCCCGCGAGGAACCTTCGACTCCGTGCTCCGTCGGTCGCTCTACCGGACGGCGTCGCCATCGCGCCGCACCTTACGGCAAGACGATCGATGCACTGCTTTTCGATAGTCCCTCGGGGCCCGCTCTCCCTCCGCGCGACACTCAAGCTCGGGAAGAATTCTGCGAGCGCTCGCGCTACAGCCGTCGTCCCCATGCTTTGGCATGCCAAGACCCCGGGCGTAGACTCGCTGCTGAGGGAAGCCGCCACGCTCTCGGTCCGCACGGCTTATTCGCTCGCGCCAAACTCGCGCCAGTAGGATCGCGGAACGCGCGGTTTCAGGCGGTACGTTGCCCGCGATGTCGCGGGCTGATCCGCACGCCTAGGCGTGTCGTACCGCCAAGCGACGCCGGTCACGATTCTGTGAACTTTCCGGAGAGAGCTGCGCACGTCTGCGTAAGATCTATCAGGATCGGGTATTGCCGATCAGCAGACGCGTCGAGTTTGGATCTTCAGCACTTGGATGGAAGGAAGTTCATGATGAACGTGCCTCGTAAGCGCTTTGTGGTTGCGGCTGGAGTAGTTCTCGGACTCGGGATCTCCGCGCCTTACGCCATTGGGGAACTCACCGTAGCCTCGCCCTCGCCTCAACCTTCCTTGACGGTTGCGCAGCCGCCGCCGCAGCCCACGCTAACCGTGGCCGAACCACCGCCACAGCCCTCGCTAACCGTGGCCGAACCGCCACCGCAGCCGCCGGTCACGGTTTCGCCGGGCTCCCACCCCCGCGCCCGGCGCTCCCGCTCCCACACCACAACCCGCGGCTCCCCCACCTCCGCAGCCGGAAGTTCCCGTGCAGCCCGCGGCCACTACCCCTGACGTGCAGCCGGCCGCAACTGCGCCTGATGTTCAGCCCACGGTGACCACACCCGACGTGCAGCCCGCCGCGTCCGCTGAAGCAGCACAGCCCGCGGCCACTACCCCTGACGTTCAGCCAGCCGCCACCGCCACGCCGCCCTCCGCTCCCACGCCAAGCACACCCGTCGACCCATCGACGCCCATCACCGTGACTCCCGGCGGCGACAAGTCGCCAGCTCCTTCCCCGGACTCCCCGTCGGTGGCCGGCGCCCTCGGCAAGGTAGCCGCCGAGCACGCCGACGCTCCGGCCAAGGCCGCCGAGGGCTACCTGCGCAAGCGAGCAAGCGATGCTGGGCACACCTTGCGCACGTCTGATTCCGCTCCCGCTCGCTCGCTGGCCGCCAAGGATCTACCGCGATTCGGCCGAGCGGCGCAAACAGCAGGCAAGGTAGCTCGCGTGGCGAGCGTCGCAGGGTCTGCCGCGAGTGCGGCCAGCGACTACCAGGGCCAGCGCACCGCCGGTCACTCGCCGGCCGACTCGGCGGGATACGCCACGGCGCGACAGGCGGGTGGCAAGACGGGCGCCATCGCCGCAACCCTGCTTTGCGCTCCCGGCGATGTCGCCTCCTTCGGACTGGCGGAGGTTGGATGCCTGGCCGCGGGGAACGAGCTGGGAAACCTCGCCGGTGGCTGGGTGTACGGCTTGGCGCGCGCTGTGCACGGCTCGGGGTCCGGCGCCAAGGAGACGCCGCCCAGACCCGGCGCGCAGGTGTTCATCCTCCCGCTCTAGATGAATACCAAAACGCAGCGAAGCCAAGTTCGTGGCTGGGCGCTGACGGTTGCCGCCATCGCCCTGATCGTGGCGGTGATCGTCGGCGTGAACAGTTGCGGGTCTGACTCGACCACCGACAGCCGCGCTGTCACCAACACGGCGACAGCCGCGGCTCGACCAGCCACAACGGTCGCCCAGGCGAGCGCGATCCTGAACTTCACGCCAACGGATCAGGCACGGGGAGCGCACGGGACCGTAACGGTCGCCCCCTCCGGCAAGAAGGACGTCAGGCTGACGATCAGCCTGGCCGTGCCGAGCTACGCGACATACGGGGTGGCCCTCTGGACGGACAAGCGTCACTTGAAGGATCTCTACACCGGCTCCAAAGGCATCAACACCCAGACCATGGCGATCAACACCCAGACGTTCGCCAGCTTTAAGTCGCTGGTGGTGGGCTACCAAGAAGTCGGCACGCGGATCGTCCGGCGTCGCTCGGGTCGCCACCGATTCTCCCGCGTCGCGATCAAGTTCGTGAACGTCCACGAACTGCTTAACGTCTCCACCGGAGAACTCCTCAACAGCCTGGTGACCGCCCAAGCGAAGTGACTCGACGGCCTCGCGCGTGGGCCGTCGCACCGACGAGCGGAAACGCATTGCTAACAGGGACTGTGGTCCTCAGAACAGGGCGAGGACCAATGAGAGTGCTTCCTCCACTCCTCGTATCTCGCTCGCGCTCAGGTGTCCTCGCTCCGCACCGTCATCCGGGTCGTCCGCGAGCGCGGCAACCTCCGCCGCGAGTCCCGATCGCCTCCGCTCGCGCTCAGCCGTCTCGGAGATCGCCTGGCGGGCCGCCTCCGCGCGCGAGTGAACCCTTTCGAGCAATGTCCACAAGGCGCGCCAACCGTCGTCCCCTAGACGAAGTAAGGAGCACCGCTCGCGCGCCGAGGAATCTCATTCAATCGACCCGGCGAAAACGGAGGGCGGGATTCGAACCCTCGTCCGAGGAAAGCCCCCGGAAACGGTTTCGAGATCGTCTCAGGGCTTGCGCCCTTGAGTAGGAGGCAACGAGCGAGCTTCGATGATCCGGGGTTGCAATACGGGACATGGCGGGCCCCCGCCCTACGAACATATGTTCGTGACGCCACGCTCCACGCGGGCCTGCGTATCTCGGTGTTACTCGGAATATGGGGCTAGTTCGCCAGCACCGGCGACGACGAGTCGTCGACCAACTCCTGCCAGTCGCCGAGCGTTCCGGCCTGTTCCGCCGCCGGTCGCGTTCGATCAGCCAGGTTTGCAGTGTGAAGCTGCGCGCCGCGACGTGGTCGGCGTGGTTTAGCGCGAGCGCTCTTACCCAGCCAAGGCCGGTGGTCGCCTGCTCCTCGGCGGGGAGCCAGGCGGGTGACCTACGCTGGCCTATGCCCGTGGTTGCTGGCGTTTCGCCCCTCCGCAGGTGCCTCCGCAGGACGTGGTCCGTCGTCGTTTGCGGGAAGCGTGTGGGCGGAAATGTGGGGACTACCTTCGCGAAGCTCTTCCCCGACCGCGATGAGATGCGCGTGCACCTCTTTCCAGCGTGCGATCAGCTCGTTGGTGCGCTGGTCGCTCAGTCGCTCGATGTAGTCATTCGTCTCGTCGATCGCGGCGCGCGCGTTCGCCGGAAGGTCGCGCAGGCGCACGTCGATGTACGCGGCGCTGAGCCTGTCGCCGAGGTCGTGGTGGCGGTCGCCGTAGAGCCGATGCAGGCGAGCCCTTGTCGCCATCTGAGTGCCCGCCTCGCCGCGGAGGCGGTCGAACACACCACCGATTGCCTCCTCGACCGGGTTCGGCTCCGGCGCCGGCGGAATCTGGCGGAGTTCCGAGACGATCTGAACAGCCGCAGTGACGTACAGCTTGAACGCGCGCACGGTCTCTGCTCGCTCGACCACCGCCCGTTCATCACGGCTGAGGCGGCGCGCTCCCTTCAGCCCAATGAGCGCTCCAAGTGCGGTGCCGGCAAGGGTGAACGCCCCGGCGATGACAAGCGCAAGCCACTCTTCCACTAGGCCGCCGCCGCATCGCGAGGCGCCGGAATGGTCCCCGTCGAGACCGACTGCATTCGCCTCGCTGCGTCCTGCGCGCGCTTCGGCATCAGGTGGCCGTACGCGTCGGTCGTCGTGCTCGTCTTTGGCCGTGTGCTCCTTCTTCGAGTTCGCACGGACTCCCGCACAAGACGAGCGTCTTGCGCATTGATCACATCCAGACGTCCTTTCCCGTCGGAATCGAGGCACGCACACTATGCATTGATACCTACCGCCTTCTAGGTGCGTTTACGAGTACGGGAAACTCGCGCCTCGTCGCGTCACCTAAAGACCAGCCTTGCTCTCGAGATAGCGGAGTGCGATGTCGCGCGCCGCGCCGAGCAGGCCGTCGCGCACCTGGACGAGCTTGCGCCGCTTCTCGTCGTCAGGCGTCACGTTGATCTCCTCATCGAGTGCGGAGACGAGTTCGCCGAGCGCCGCCTCTGCTGCCGAGGCCGGCCACCGAGCCATGAGCTGCAGCGTCTGCGTCGTCGGACGCACGGTGGACGGCACATCCGACTGGTCGTGTTCGTCGATCGCTTCCAGGTACCCGCCGCGCACCAGCTCCCGCAGCGCAGGGCGTCCAGCGGCAGGGTCCTCGAGGCCGGCGAGCACCGGCCCGCTCGCCACGCCGTACTCCGGCGCGCCCGCCTGCGTGTAGGCGTCGTAGAAAGCTTCGAGCACGGGGTTGACCGCGGACCAGTCCAAGGCCACGGCGGAGACGGCCGCGGCGTCGCGCTGACGCTGATAAGCCTGCGCCGCGCTCCGACCCGCCACCGTAAGCGCGAAGCTTCGGGCCGTGCCATCCCGAGTTTCGATGCGCAGCCAGCCCCGTTCCTCTAGGTCATCAACCTCCACGTGTGAGGGTGCCGCCTGGTTCTCGGGCCAGCCGGGGTGCCCAACTATGACGGGGCCGGACGCCGAGTAGTAGAGAACGAACGACTGCGAGTCGCTCGCGGCCTCGTCTGCGGTGACGATCTCCGCGAGGATGTTGCGCGGATCCCTCACGCGTCGCCGAGGCGCTTCCTCACCGCGCCCAGAACTCCGCGTCGCCAATCACGGCGCGCCGGTGCTCGCGCGCCCAACGCTTGCGCTGCTCCTCGCGCCAGACGGGGTTGATCGCCGACGCGATTGCCGCAGCACCGATCGTCGCGACGCCCTTGCCGACCGGCTGCATCTGGTAGGCGAGAAAGCCGAAGCTGAACAAACACGCGAGCAGGCGAGCGGCCACGGTGTCGATCGTACTCTTCGCTGGCGCATTTCAGCGGGTGGCGTGAAGGTCTGTGATCCGATGCGAACCCGTATGCCGAGCTCGGTGACGCGTGCGGCGGGCCGAGCGAATCGCCGCTCGCGCACGTCGTCGAGTCGCGGCACACTCCGGCTAGGTGATCACGTCGCCCGGGCTGATGTCTATCGCTGTACGTACATCGCGTTGTTGATCCCCTTCACGAGTTTGGGATCAGGCCAGTTGAACTGCTCGTTGCAGACCAGCAATGCCTGCGCGAAGAGCGGGACAGCCAGCGGCCACCAGATGCTGGGGTCGTCCTTCTTCGCCCGATGGACGCGTCGTGGGTAGACGTCGTAATCCAGGTAGGGGGCGAGCGAGTCCGTTTCGACATGCGTTGCGCGACTGCCCATCCGATAGATGGCCACGTACAGCCCTCGGAACGCCAGGATGTCGCCAGGGTTGCTACGCGGTGGACGGAAGCCGATCAGGCGGCCGCCCCAATGCTTGTCGACCTCTTCGGCGAGCTGCGTCAACGGTGGCATCTGCTCGCCCTTTTGGACCTGCGCAAGTTCCTTGTTCGTGAGCACCTTCTGGCCGAACCCGAGGGCGTCGATGTGGAACTTCCGTAGCTGGTAGAGACCGTTGAGTCGCCAGCGCTCCGGGTTCTTTTCTCGGTCGATCGACGCCCAGCAGAAGACGACGACCTGCTCGTAGAGAGCGCGCAGTAACACGAGACCGTCCACCGCGTTGCCCGCCGCCATCAGGGCCATCATGCTCTCCACGGTGTCGGTCATGCGCATGACGATCGCCGTGCCCATCCACTTCCACGGGTGCTCGCCCCGGTAGAACCGTTGGGGCAGGTTGCGTTCGACAAGCTCGATCAGCTCGGTACTCGCCTCTCGCACTGCATCCTCGCTCGGCTGAACCCACCCGGGGCCCTTCTTCGTCGGCATCGTCTGAGATTCTGAACGCTCGTCGGGCGCGCCCCAGCACGCATCCCGCAGATTGCGGGAACGGATGGGGGGGGGGTCACGCGTGTCGGTTGACGTCGGGTCTACGGTTGCGAGTGACAACCCAGTCGCGTTGATCGTTCCCGGAACGAACGGAGACCTACTGATATGGACGACAAGGCACTCTTGGATGCCGTTAGACGACTCGGCGATCGCGGCCATCGCCCCGCCACGCTCGACAGGATCAGCGACGAGCTCGGCTGGAAGGGCTCGTCTTCGCTCGAAGGTCATCTCGGCCGCCTTGCGAACGCCGGACAGCTTGTGCGACTGAAGCGGCCGGACTGCGATCCCGAATACGCAGAGGCGTAGGCTTCTTACGTGCCGCACAAGCGCTACACGCTGGAGAAGATGGCGGCAGGACTCGACCTCCTGACGACCGGTCTTGGCCCGCTTCGGGAACGGCTAGAGGGCCTGTACCCGACGACGATCATGCGGCTCAAGCCCGAGGACTTCCAGGATCCTGAGGAGCGCGCACTCTTCGAGAGGTGCAGGGCAGCCCTAATTGGTCTAGGGCCCGTCGCTCAGACGACGGCAGCGATGGACGATGTCACGGCTAGGCAAACCGCCGAGGCCTTCCTCGAGCTCTACTGCCGTGTGTTCGAGGTCTACCCATACGGGGACCGTACGGAGCGTCCTTAGAATCGCCAGGAGTAGTACCCGTCGCTTCGCCGAGTAACTTCGCTCTCCAACACCTGCGACGGTGGGAGCAAGTCACGGCTTCTAACGGGTTTGGGCGGGCGCCGGTCAAGCTTGCGCCACGATCGTCGCCCCAGCGTCGGCTCTCACGGATGAGCGTGCGCTCGCTCATCCCAACCAGCAAGCGATTAGTCCTTCCTACGGATGAGCCGCACGCCCCGGCTGTGGGTCTGGGCCGGCGCCGGCGAGGTTCGCACGACCGTGAGCGTCGCCGACAGCCGGCCGCGAGCGCCCTTGAGGAGCGCTCTCCCGGAAGCGCTCAGTCTCAGCCCGATCACCAACGTTGTCCCCGTGGCGAGCGAGAAGCGAGCGCTCGCGAGGACCCTGATCCGCGGGTGTCGCTTCTTTGATGGCATCCGCACGGTCAGCTCGACGCGGCCGCTGCTGGCGTTGCCGCCGCTGCAGGACACTCGCACTAGGCCCCGGCCGTTGCGCCGGACGTGGATCGCGAAGCTGCCTGCCGGACGGCATGCCGAAGGTTCGCTCGGCCGGAGCGACCACTGTGCCAGTCCCGCGGCCATCAATCGCACATCTCCGGCTGTATCCCGGTAACGTCCCAGCGCTACACAGAGTCCGGTGCCTGGACACGCGACGAGGGCGAGGCTGGCGTGGGAGCCACTCGAGCGGTCAGCGTTGCCGAGGGGTGGACTGACCTCGCTCGCCGGTCCCCATACGCCATGCGTCTCACTCATGACCATCGCGTGAGATCCGGACAGGTCGTCGTATTCGCCGATCGCCACGCACGAGTCGGACGCGGTGCAAGCCGCCGCCCGCAGCTGTGCAGATGCGCCCGCTCCGGCGGTAGGGGGCGGTGCCAGCTCTCTCGCTTGGCCCCATACCCCGCCGGACGCGCTCGCCACGACCGGCAGCGACTGCGTCGCGGAGTGCTCGTCGTATCCCACCGCGAAGCACTGGGCGGATGATCCGGCGCAGGCCGTGCCGTACAGCGTCAGCAGTTTGGACGCCGGGTTGGGCGCGGGCACGATCGGAGTCGCGATGCCCCAGTTGCCGCCGAGCTCAGCCACACCGAGCGCCACTTCGCCCAGTCCGTCGGCGACGCACGAGCCGGACGCCGGGCACGCCACAGAGTAGAGGCGAGTGTCCACTTCGCTCCCCGGGTTCACGACGATTTCGCGCGCGGTCCACCGTCCGTTCGATTCCACGATCCCGAGGCCGCGCTGGTGATGGGACGTCATCGTGTAGGAGCCGACTGTCACGCAAGGCCCCGAGAACTGGCACGCTGTGTCGCTCAGTTCGACGACGTATTCCGGTGCGTTGTTGGCGGGAAGCGCAATGCCTTGCGGGCTGCCCCACACGCCACCGGATTGGATGACCCCGACCAGCTGTGTGCCATTTGGGCCTGTGCCGACAGCGACGCACGAGCCGGGTGCGCGGCAGGCGAGCGATCGGGGTGACGCTCCGGCGATCTCAATCGCCGGTCCCCAGACACCGTTGGACTCGCTCACTGCCATCGTCTGCCTGCTGCCGGAGCCGTCGAGGTAGGTGCCGAGTGCGACGCACTCTCCGGCCGCGGGACATGCGACCGTAAGGAGCTGGGCGTCGGTAAAGGCCGGGCGTGACGGCGGGGGGATCTCGATCGCCTGCGTCCACCCCTCGCCGCTCTGAGTCACGGCCATCGCCTCCTCTCCGCCCCCTTCGTCGGTGGAATAGCCGCCCACTGCGACGCAGGCCCCCAGCGGAGGGCACGCGACGGCCGAAAGCGTCCCGAAGGTGTGTGCCCCCGGGAAGCGGAACGGCCCGAGGAAAGCGTTCGACGGCAGCGAGACTTCGGTCGAGGGGCCCGACGGCAGGGACGCCGAGTTCGCTCCTGCATACGGCGCGGAGAGCCCGAGCACACCGGCGATGAGAACCGCGATGGCGGCGCTGCCGAAACCCGACTGGCAGATTATGCGCACCATACGGAACGGAACAGACCCGCGGCGGCGAAGTTGCGATTCGGCTACCGCGACCGACCAGCCCGCTGCATGGCGACATGCAATCGTGATCGGCACGTTAAGACACGACGATGGGGTACGGGCGAAGCGACCTCCTCTTCCTGCGATCTCCTGTGTAGACTTGCGCGCCAACCTGGGCAAATATCGCCGACGTAGCTCGGCTGTCAGTGGAGAAAAACCGTTGCCTACACAAGCAGCTGCAACTTCGTCCGGAGTGACAACCGAAGCCGAGGTCCGCTCAATGCAGACCACGCCAGCCCGCCGACATCGGAGACGTTGGTGGATTAGTGGTCGTGCGGCGCGTTTTTCTGAAGGCCAAGGCCGTCGGGGTCTGACAGAGCACGACTTGCGCGGGCTGCAGGCCGACCGCCTGGCCGCCGAGCAGGTCTCTGGCGAACTCGGCCACTAGCCCGATCTGAGGTGCGAACCACAGATGCGGGAGCTTGACGGCTGGTATAGGCCGCGTGATATAGCGGACCCGAGGAGCGATCCAGCGCTCTCAAAGTTCTCCTCTGGCAGAGGCAGACACGCGCGTCAAGTCAATAAGCTGATCCGCCGGCAGGCGACCGGCGATGCTGAGCGGGACGCACGGGTTCTTCTCATCGAGCGCGACACGCCGGGACAAGAGACGCTCGGTGTTGCGGCTTGGCGCAAGGAAGACCTCCCGGGGCGCAGGGCGGTAACTGGCGAGCGCACGGACATCTACATCCACGCCTTAGGACGCAGCTCGCAGTACTCCGCCCATAGTTTGCGGGATGGCACGACGGTCGGCCAGACCCTCATGCTCGAGGCACTCCGCGATATCGCCCGTGTGGAAGGCGAGAACCCGACGCCGCTAGTCTGGGGTTTTGTAGCAAGGACAAACCAGAAAGGGCGACGGCTCTACGAGCATTTCTCTTTCAAGCAACGCGTATTGCAACGCAGTCTTCTCGGACGCGGCCTACCGTTTTGGCCTGGCCAGGGCGACCTTATCTACTTCGCCGACGCCGAGCGGCTAGCAGAGATACTCCGGTCGTTCTGAGAGCGAACGGCTCTAACGTCGCTTGCGTTCCTCGACGGCGTTATTGAGCTCGGGTGAGCTCGACTCAAGACCCCGGCTGAGGACGTCAAGGAGGCGTCCCGCAGGTGCGTCGCCTTCCCCTTTTTCGGCGAGCGCCTGCAGGTAGTTCTCCTGAGCACGCGGGAGTGTTACTTGGCCCTCCGGGACACGTTCGTGGTCAAGCTCTTTATTCTTGCGCCTCGTCGTTTCTTCCACCTTTTTCGTGTTCGAGGCCGCAAGGACGTCCGGTGGCACCCAGTCAGCACTGTCCGGAGCCAGAATGTACGGACCGCCCCCGGCTTTACGCATCGCCGTGACGAACGGTGATTCGGTTGGAACGTCGACCTGATAGTCCTCACGCTCATGCCCGTCTTTCGGACCCGCTTTCAACCAATGCTCGTCAAGAATGTTGTAGGCATCCTCGGGCTGATCAGGCGGTAGCGTCTGCGCCTTCTTCTCTGAGCTCGATCGAAATAAAGACGTCATCCGACTGTCAAGGAGTGGGAACGATTCTTGTGGGGACGCTTCTTTTGCGAGTGCTGATGGGCGACATGCGTGATCCCGAGTTCCTGCAACACATTGCGGTGGTGGCGCAAATCGAGTGCGTATGCGCCGACACCTACGAGCGCAAGCCAGACGATGAACAGCGTCACAGCGGCGTAGAGTTGGCGCCCGCGGCAAATGGCTGGGGCGGTCCTCCTCGTGAGCCATGGTCGCCTTGATCTGTCGTTGCGTCTCCACCGAGGGGCGAAGCGGATCATCAAGAACAGCCCGCTGGCGGCGGAACTGTACACGGCCACGACATAGCCAAGGATTTCGGTCAGCCCGGTGGGCTGTCGCAGTCCGACTGCGAGTGCAAGAAGGGACGCTTGGATCGTCAGGAGCACAATCGCGAAGCGAGGACCAGTGCCTGCACGTCGAACGATGGTCGCCCCGCGGAATGCGATGGCACCGGCGATGCCAGCAGGCGCTGCCACGAAGAGACTCGCGAGCCCAAGCAGCAGCGAGGGCCCCTCACCTCCGCCGGTGCCATAGTGAGCACCGGATTTGAAGAGGTAGGCGGCGACAAGGCATAGGACGGCAGAGACAAGTGCCGCCGTGAAAACATCGGGGGTAGGTGCGAGCTGAAGGTCGAGGACAGTCGCGTCGCTCGTTGGCGCGACTCGTCCGGCGTGTCGGCCAACAGCGACCTTGGAGACGTCGAGCGAGATTCGCGGTGATCGGGCGAGACGCCTCTCTGAGCGCCAGAAGCAGCGCACCGCCTCGAGCCCGGGCGGAGCCGTGAAGACCACCCACAGTGACCGGGCATGCCCGACGTTGCTCGCCTCGCGGGTAACGCTGAGTCCGATGAGCCCAAGCCAGCGCAGGCCGTGGCGGAAGCGCGACTGCACGCGGCGCAACACTCCAATCGGTCTGAGCGTTAGATAGCCGAAGCTCTCTGTGTAGGAGATGCGCACCAAGAAAGTCTGTTCCAGTCGTGTCGGCATGCGCGCCACGAGCAAACGAACACGGGCGAGCTGCGCCAGCGCTTCCCAAAAGTCTTTGCGGCCGAGGAGAGCGCGCGCGAACTTCGCGTTTAGCGTGCTCGGGGACTGCGAGTCCACGGGGATCCGAGTCTCTAGGAAGCGGTGCAGGCGATAGATGACTAGATAGGCACCCTCCGGAGAACTTGTCACGATGCGTTCGACGGCCGTCCCGATGACACCCCAGAGTGTCTGGAGCTCCTGCTGCTCCTCCTTCAACAAGCTTACGAAGACTCGACTTTCCCATCTGGTGAGGAAGACGTAGGAGGCCACCCGCCCCTGGTCGTCGCGTGTCAACACGGGAAGCTGCGCCCCGTCTTCATCTACTACGGCAAGATCTGGAAGACGGTCCTTCGGAAACCACCCCAAAGGAAGGAGCCGGTTGGGCGGAGCGCCTTTCTCGTCATGCTCCGATAGACGTCGCTCCAGGCGCCGACGGATCTGACGAACCCCTCGCTCGTTCTTCAACCGTGGCATCGTCATCTGCTGGGTAACCGTCGCTGCATAGTGGTAGTCGTCAACGAGCGTGAGCTGTTCGACGCGTCGTTCGATATGGCTGGCTGGCGCAAACTGCACTGCCGCGAGGCGGCTGAGCTCGAGAGGGTCAAGGCGCACAGTGGGCCCGCTTGGTGAGGAGTAGCATTTGATGAGTTCCAGCAGCTAGGATCGAGAATCATCGCAATGGAAGCGGCGGTCTTATGGCGAGATCGAAATGGATCTGCCAACCGCGCTTCACGGCATCACGTCGACGAAGTGCGGCATACGCTCCGCCGCCTCGCGTTGCGGTGGCGTGCGAACACAATCTCGCTCGCCGAGAGCCTCGTCGCCTCTTTAGCCCGGAGGACGCTGTTCGCTCTCGTCCTCAGACATGGCGTGCGCGAACGCCTGCTCGGCGGGATGACGCGCACGAGCGCCCGTGAGCGCGGCATCGTGGTCTCGAGCGAGTCAGGCGACGCCACAATCGCGCAAGTCCCGCGAGCGAAGGTCGCTCACCGGCGCCCGCGGCGTCGGCGGCGTCGCTCTGCGAGCTGCGCAAGCGTCAGCGCCAATGACGCGCAGCTGCTCGCGATCGAGCAGGCCAGGCCCAGATCGACGAGGCTCATCTGAGGCGCTCTAGGCCGCGTGGTCGATCTGGACCAAGCGCCGGCCGTCGGGCAGCACGCCGTCGGGATAGGTCGCTGCGAGCTTCTGCGCTCGCGCGCGGTCGCGCACGCGCTGCAGCGAATAGAGGGCGGAGAAGAAGACGTCGTCGCGCTTGAGCGTGTCCTGCGCTCGGGCCTTCTGGTTGTAGACCGTGCTCTCGCTGACCCTGCGACGCGCGGCGATGTCGGGGACCTCGTTTTCGTTGAAGAAGTAGCTGTCGATCACCTCGCGCTGGGCGCTCGGCAGCCGGCCGACCGCCAGTCGGCATGCCTCCCGCACCGGGTCGTGCGCGAAGAATTCCTCGACCACGTCGAAGACGTCGCGCATGCGAATCCGCGCCCGCCACTCCCGGTAGCCGCCGCGCTCGCTCATCTCGGGCCCCTCAACGGCCTCGAAGCCAGCCAGGGCGTTCTGGATCGCTTCGGCCTCGGCCACCGAGGCACCGCTGCTCAGCGCCTCAGGCAGTTCGCCGCGAAGCTTGTCGAGCGCGCGCTGGGCGATCGTCTCGCGCAGCCAGGAGAAGAACCTCTCGGGCGGTTTCGCCGGATAGCGAAAGACGGCCTCGAGCGCCGCTTCGCGCGTGACGTCATACAGGCGTTCGCGCTCGATGTGGCGGATCATCCGCGCCTCCTCGCGATTCGCCCAGCTGACGTCGCGCGGCTGCGCGCTGATGCCGGCGTGGGCCGAAATGAAGGCCTTGCTGACGCTGCGCCTGACCGGCTCGAATACCAGCATCAAGAAGATCACCAAGTGCTCATTCGCGTCAGGATTGCGGCGCACCATCGCGATCAGCGGCTCAAGCCAGCGCTGCTTCTCCGCGGGCCCCTTCATCGCCTCCAGCCACTTCCAGTGTTCGAGCAGCTTGCCGACAGGCTCGCCGTGCGGCAGCCGTTCGAGCTCGGCAAGACGACGGATCAATGCCACCGTCTGTGCGTCATGCGCCTCGAAGGCCTTGCGCCGCGCCGGTACGAAGGAGAGCTCGCGGCTAAAGATCACCTTCGGCTCCTCGCCGGGCAGGCTCTCCTCGAACGCCTCTTCGCGCACACGGCGCTGGCTGGATGCGAGGTCCGGTCGCCAGCGGTTATCGACTGTTCGGTCAAAGTTCGGCATGCTGCCTCCTGTTTATAGGGTCATAGCCGGACCACAACGCCGGCCTCTAACCCCACAGAACAGAGGCGATCTCTAGCCTCGGCCGCCGAGCAAACCACGCCTGCCTGCGGCTGAGGAATACGTCGCCCTCGGCCGTGCGCTCCGGCAGGCTGCGCCGTGAGGCGGGCCTGACGCAGGTCGAAGTGGCCGAGATTGTCGGCATCCCTCGACCTTCGTCTCGCTTTCGCTTCTGCAGAAGCACTCGTCGATTCTCCCAGCCGGGGCATAGGGCCGTGACGGCGCATTTATGGGAACTCATGTTCGCATGTACGTCACCCTGAGACCGTTCCACCTGAGGTCGGAGGCAGTGAGCGAGACTCGATGATCCTGGGTTGCAATACGGGACGTGGCGTGCCCCCGCCATTGCAGGTCAGGCCCGCTCGATCTTCACCGGCACCCCGGGTCCGATGCGCCTGGCCAGCCAATCGATGCTCGTCGTCGCCAGGCGCATGCAGCCGTGCGATTCGGCCGCGCCCAACGTACCGCCGAGGCCGTCGCGCCCGTGCACGGCGATCTGGCCCGGGCCACCCTCGAATTCCTGCAAAGCGTTCGAGCGGGCGCTGAGCGCGAGCGCGTATGGCCCGCCCGGTTCGGCCGCGGACATCTGCAGTGTCTCCTCTACGAAGTAGGAGCCGGTCGGGGTCGGTGTCGAGGGCTTGCCGATTACCGCGGCAAAGCGCTTGACGAGTCGGCCGTCGCGATACACGAGCACCCGGCGTGCGCCGAGATGGACGATCAGACGCCACGAGGTCGACAGCTCCCGCGTGCCCTGCCGCGCGATCCACCCGGTCGACCCGTCGGGCCGGCCGGGCAGCATGACGTGTAGCCAGGCAATCCCGTCGGAGCTCTGCGAATGCCCGATCACGGGCAGCACGGTCCGCTCGCCCGTGATCGGCCTGAGCTCGGCCAGCGAAGCCACTCGCCGCGATCCGGCCCGAGGGCGAGCGTGCGCCTCGTGGCCGGTCAGCAGACTGCGCGAGCCGCTGCGTCCTCGGCAAGCCCCCTGGACGCGCAGCCGCGGACGCCGTGCTGGACACCATGCCGAGCCCGCACGCGAGCACCAGCGCGGCGATCCCGGCTCGACCGCCGCGCGACGCGCTCACAAGCGCCCGCCGCGCGGTCGACAAGCAGCTGTTCATCGATCTGAGCCGCTCACCGTTCAGCCGGTGAACGATCCTCGCCGGCTGGGGGTCGGCGGACGTGCCTGCGTGCGCCTCGATGTCTGCAGGCGACGCCTGCGCGCGGCTCGTTTCGCGGCCCTCCGTTTGGCCGCGCGTTTCGCAGCAGCGCGTTTTGTGGCCGCGCGTTCGGCGGCGAGCCGTTGGGCCCGCGACACCGTCGTATTGGGTTTGGCCGGCGTCGTAGCCGCCGGAGCGGCCGCGGTGGCGGCGGCGAGTGCGAGCGCTTCGGCCGCGGTCGTCGTTTCCGTGCCTCCGCCGGCGCACGTGGAGTTGGTGATCGTGTTCGTATCGAGGTTCACCGCGCCGGTCTGTGCCAGCAGGCGACCGTGAATCGTTGCGGCCGTGTTCGCCGTGATCGTCGCCCCTGCCATCACGGTGCCGACGAAGCGCGTACCGGTCCCCAATGTCGCCGAGGAGCCGATCTGCCAGAAGACGTTGCAAGCCTGCGCGCCGTTGACCAGGCTGACGCTCGTGTTCGAGCCGGTGATCAGCGTCGTGCCGACCTGGAAGATGAACACCGCGTTCGGGTCGCCTTGGGCGTCGAGCGTCACGCTTCCGGATGACAGCAGCAGCGAGCTGCTCGCCGTGCGAACGCCGGCAGTGAACGTCTGGCCGGCAAGATCTGTTCCGGCCGATCCATTCGTCGGGCGTGACGCCGCGTCGTTGAAGGCGGTCGTCAGCGAGTTCTTGGCGCCGATCGCGACGGCGTCGTCGACATGCGTGGCGCCGAGCACGTGCGGAGCGCCCGTAACCGAGGATCCGGGGCTGAGCCCGAGATCGCCGAACATCGTCGTCGGACCGGTGTTCGTGACCGTCGAGCCGGCCAGCACCGAGAAGCTTTCAGCAGTTCCCAAGCCAACGGTGGCCGGTGCCGCGAGCGCCGGCGCGGACGAGAAGAGCATCACGGCCAGCAGCCCGAGCGCCGTGAACAGCAGCGCGCGTAGCTTCATGGCAGCCACGCGCTGACGAGAGCAGTTTGATGCGAGGGCGTCGCTCGTAGGCGACGAGTGCTTCGATGGGACGCCGCGGTACATGGGCGTCTCCTGACTGCGGCGCTGGGCGCCGCGATAGAAAGGGAATGGCTCCCCGGTCGTAGTCGACCTACTGCTGTTACGACGCGCACACGGCGCAGCGTGAGCCTTGGTCGTCTCTGTAGACGAAAGGTGAGAGCCGAGCAGGGGCTGACACGCTCGTTCGCCCTGACTGCGAGCGCCAGCGCACCACGCGACCGCCGCGCGCGGCGCGCCTCGCTAGCGTGAGCGAATCTGTCGCGCCAGCTCCTTCGCATCTGGCGTGCTGACGAGCACGCCCTCGAGCGGCGGGCGGTTGCGCACGGAGAACGACAGCGCCGGCAGACCGCGCTTGAGGATGAACGCATGGTCGAGGCGAATCGTGCGCGCGACGAAGTACACGCCAGGCAGCCTCAGCCCGGCTTTCAGCCCCGTGGCCCGCGCCTCGCGCATCGGGTTCTCGACGACGCGTACGTCGGCGATGTCGGCCAGCGGCACGGTGATGTCTTTCATCAGCCCCAGGATCTTCTCCCAGCGGGCGAGCCGCACCTCGATCGAGTCCCCTGTCAGGTGCACGCGCACGCGTGGGAGCCTAGTGCTCGCCGACGGGAGAGCTGCCACGATTGGGGGTAGCAAGATGAAGGCGGGATCCGAGACGCCGGTCCGCATCGGGCGCCACGCCTCTTCGCAGTCGTCGTAAATCATCGAAAAAGGAGCTCAGATGGAGTCCTCCTCCGAGGTTGGCGCGAGAGTGCTCGTGGTCGCCTACAGGACGGCCGCCACGCAGCCGCTGCTGGACGCCGTGCGGGAGCGCGCGCAACGCGGCAAGGCGACGTTCACGCTGCTCGTACCGAACGCCGCGCCCGGGCTGCACAAGGTAGTCGACCCCGAGGACCAGGGCGGCGGCGAGGCCAACGCCGTGATCGAGCAGGCCGTACCCGCGCTGAGGGACGCCGCCGGGGCCCCCGTCGAGGGGATCGTCGGCTCGAGCGACCCGATCGCGGCCGTCGAAGACGCGATCAACCTGCGCGGCTTCGACGAGGTGATCATCTCCACGCTGCCCTCGAAACTCTCCCACTGGCTGCGGCTCGACCTGCCGAGCAAGATCACCGGCATGGGGCTCCCAGTCACGACCGTCACGCCCGAGGACTAACAGCACCTGGGCGAAGCTCGCTCAGTGAGCTTCGCCCTTGACCTCGATCGGTTCGTCGTTGTGCAGCTTGAGCTTGACCTTCAGGCCCGACTGCTGCGCGGGCTGCGGGTCGAAGACGGCCGAGAGCGTATCGGGCGCGCCTTCTTCGAAGGCTTCGGGCAACTGCTTGCCGGCCGTCTGGCTGAACGCGAGCGCGCTCGTCGCCGCCGTCTTCTTCGAGCGTCTTGAACGGAGCGATCACAGAACCCGACACCGACACGTCGACGCCGCCGTCGCATTCGGCCGTGAGCAGCGTCGGCGAGTGTTCGAGGTCGAGCCCGACCGAGACCTTCAGCTGCCCGCCTTCGACCGCGTCCTTGACGAATCCGAGCTTGCCCGCGAGCGGGCTCGTGACGATTTCGCCTGCGGCCGCGCCCGCGCTCCTGCACGGCGCTTTCGACGCAGCAAGCTTGCAGCCCGTCAGCAGGAGTGTCGCTGTCGCCGTTTTCGCGCCCGTGTAGGCGCCGCTGCCGGCCGTGTGTGAGCACGTCAGCCGCGACGCGCCGCCGACCGTTTCGAGCGACGCTGCTCCGCCGCTCGCCGTGAAGCCCGGGTGAGCGCCCGGACCGGTCGTCCATTCGTACTGCCCTTGGCGCTGGAACGTCGTGCAGCCGCTGTTGGCGTAGGAGCCGTCGTAGGTCTTCGTTTTCCCTTCCTTGACCCCTTCGAGCTTGACGCAGCGACCGAGCTCTGGGAGTTCGCGCTGGGCCACCACGAGCCGAGCCGAGACGTTCTCGAACGTGCTGGCGAGGATCGCCGTGTTGTGCCCCGCGCCGGCCGGAAGGCCCGCGATCAGGTCGACCGAGGGATCGACCACGAGCGAGAGCGGACCGCCGCAGCCACTCGCGCCGGGCACCGCGAAGGCGTTGTCGACGAGCGTCGCTCCGCTGACGATCACGATCGTCCCGGCTCCGCCGTATTCGATCGTGCCCGGCGATCCGGTGATCGGTTTGCCGGGCGATGGCGGATTCGTCGTCCCCGTCGTCAGCTGCGGCGCGACCGGCGAAGCGCTCGAGCCGATGAAGCACGAGCTGCCCAGCGAGGGATTGTCGAGTTTGACCTTCATCGGCAGCGAGACGGCTGTGCCGGAGCGGGCGAAGAAGTTGTTCAGGTTCATGCTCACCGGTCCCGCAAGTTCCGCCGTGGCCGTGACTTCGGTCAGCGGCGGCAGCAGTTCGACGCCGATCAGGCCGCCCGGCAGGCTGCAACGAGGTGTGCGACAGCGTGTTGCCGTCGGCCGCCGGCACGAGGTTCGGGGAGGATTGCGTGAGGCCGCCCTGCAACGTGATCGTCTTGTCGATCGGCACCGTCTTGCTGCCCAGATGGAATTCGCCGCCCGTCGTGTAGGAGACGACGCAGCCGACCACGCCCGGCGTGCTCACCGGACAGTCGTCGAACACCGAGAATTCCCGGGGCAGACCTGCCATGGCCGGCCCGGCACCGAGCAACATCAGCAGCGCGCTCGCACCGAGCGTCGCCGCGCATAGCTTCGTGCGCACCCTCCAGCACGCCCGGCCTGCAGTGCTTGCTCTCCTTTTCGGTGTCATCCCTCTCCTCTGCTCGTCCGCTCCCGGTACTTGATCCAAACTACCAAGCACGTTTCCCCGCCTCAAGCATTCCGTAACAGCGGCTTGCCGACCGCTGCACGCGCGACGCCGAGCCCGCCGCGCGGCTCTGCGATACGCGCACCCGGCAGACGATCGAGCTCGCGCGGTACAGTCCCCTCTCGCGCCCAGCTAGCTCAGTTGGTAGAGCACTTCCATGGTAAGGAAGGGGTCAGCGGTTCGAGTCCGCTGCTGGGCTTGCGACGTGGATGCAGGAGGCGCGGCTAGCGGAACGTCGGCGCGGTCATCTCGCCGCTGCGCGCAGCGTGTGTGTCGTACCAGCCGGGCAGTGGCCGCTCGAGCCGGCGCAGCGCGATACCATGCGCGAGCCTGCCGATCCGCGTCTGGCGCAGCAGGGACTTGGCGCCGATCAGACGGTAGGCTAGGAATACCCGCCTGTAGCGCCGGATCGCGGCACGACGCCCGATCCAGGGTGCCACGTCGGAGCCGAACGGTCCGCTCGAGTCCTGCTCGAAGCGGAACGTCAGCGGGGAGCCGTCGACCCGGAGCGTCTCGAGCGTGCGACCGGCGATGTCGCCCTGCTGGACCACCGCGAAGCGGTTGTAGCCGAGGCGCTCGAGCAAGGCGAGCTCGGCCTCGATGTGCGACCAATCGGTCTTGTGCGACTCGATGCTCACCGACTGCGGCCGCGTGTCGAATTGCAGCAGCGCCTCGAGGCAGAGCATGTCCGAGCCCTCGATGTCGATCTTCATGAACGAAGGCATGCCTGTCTCGCGCAGCTTTTCGGCGAAGCGCACAGCCGGAACGTCGACGGCTTCGCTGGCGGCGACCATCAGGTTGCGCGAGACCATCTCCTCGCTCGAGGTGCCCCATGTGCTCAACGGGTGGCGATAGAAACGTACGGTTGGCGCACCCGAATCGGTGATCGCCCCCTCGACGAGCGTCAGGCGGCCGTCGGCAACCTCCTCGGCGAAGCGCTCGGCGCAGGCGCGAACCAGCTCGGCGTTTGCCTCGAAGGCGACGACGCGGTAGCCCTTTGCGAGGTAGTAAGCCGAATCCTCGCCCTTGTGCGCGCCGACGTCGTAGACGAGATTCTCGACGAGTCCGAGCGGCTCGCTCAACTCGCCCACCCTGCAGCCAAGGCGCCTGCTCGTCTGGGGCGCCACCTGGCGCGGGGGCTTGACATCGCGCGCATCCTACAGCTGACGGCGAAACCCAAGCTAGGCGGACCGCCCACGGGGCTCGTGCGGTTCGGCCGCCCTGCCGCCACGCCGCCCGTACAGCAGCCGCTTGGGCACCGGAACGGGGCTGAAGCGATCGGCCGCAGAACCGACGAAGAGGCGCGGCTCGAGCTTGGCCACGAGCGCGGCCAGCTCGGCCCGCTCGCCCTCGCTCAGCGCTCCTGCCCCGCCGCGCGCCCTCGCCATGAGCGCGAGCAGCCTGCGGCGCTCGGCCGGCTCCAGCAACGTCAGGTGGCGCTTGGCCAGTTTGGCCACCTCGGCCGCCCCGAGCAGCGCCACCACGGGGACGCCGCGCGCCAGGCGTTTGACGGGCGTGCGTGTCAGCAGGAATCGCAGCATCTGGTCACCCTATGCCCGCGCCGCCCGATCCCCAAGCGAACGCCGGCGTCGGGCAGCTTCGTGATCCGGCTTCGCGCGCGCAGCCACGCGCTCGAGGCTAGACACCGGGAGACACGATCGCGCGAAGTGAACGCGATGTAAACGTGCCTTGCTTCAATTGACAGGACGAGTTAGGGTCATCGGATCGCTCCTTGGAGGGAGCCACTGGAGGGTGGCGGCACTGTGTGCCCAGGGCATGCACACCAAGTACTCGCTGAAGGACGCGATGCAGTTGCGGACGAGGGCAGCGCCCATCAACGAGTACAAGGGAGAATTGTGAACACAGCAAGGATTCGCTCGCTTATCGCCGCCTGCGCGGTGCTGTGCGGCTTGGCCATACCGGCGACGGCCGGTGCCGCGAGCCTGTACGTCTCGAACTCGGCCCCGGTCGTCACAGGCGGCAAAAGCTGCACGCAGCCGAACTTCAGCACGATCCAGGGCGCCATCGACGCGCTCAAATCGCTTCCGACGGGCACCCTCCACGTATGCCCGGGCACGTACACCGAACAGCTCACGATCGTCAAACCGCTGAAACTGCTCGTCGCGGGCACAGCCGGCTCGGCCAGGGTCGTGCTGCCGGCCTCGCCTGTGAACTCCAAAACGGCATGCGACGAAGCGCCGGGCACCGAGAAATACCAGCCCGACCAGGACGGCATCTCGATCTGCACGCCGGGCACGGTCTCGATTACCGGCCTCGCGCTCGAAGCCAAGTGGCCGGAAGGCACATGCGACGACAGCCTCTACGGCATCCTCGTCGCGGGCGGCGCCACACTGAAGGCGACCAACGTGACGATCGACGGAGCCGGCGCGTTCCCGATCAACGGCTGCCAGGGCGGCGTGGGCATCGAGGTCGGCATGCACTGGACCACGCCCGTGCAGGTCGGGCACGCCACGCTCAAAGGCGTCACGATCGAGAACTACCAGAAGAACGGCATGACGATCGAGGGCAGCGGCTCGACGGCGAGCATCTCGACGACGACCGTGACCGGAGCGGGTGAGACACCGGCGATCGCCCAGAACGGCATCCAGGTCAGCGGCGAAGGCGTCGCTGCGATCAAGACCTCGAAAATCTCGGGTAACGAGTGCGACCACTCCTCGTGCGGTCCCGAAGGCTTTTCCCAGTACCAGTCGACGGGACTCATGTTCTACGGTGCCGCGCCGGGATCGACCGTCAAGAGCTCGACGCTCAGCGGCAACGACATCGGCGCCTACTACGCCTCGGAAGACGCCTCGCAGCCGGCTTCGCCCGAGCTCGTGCTGAGCAAAGATGTCTTTTCGGGAAACCGCTACGAGGGCGTGGCGCTCGACCAGGGCAAGGCGTCGCTGAAGAGCGACACGATCAGTGGCCCGGGCGAGATCGGCGTCGAAATCTACCAGTACGAAGGCCAGACGCTGTCGTCTCAGTCGAGCGCCGCGAGCACCAGGATCGAAGGTATGAGCGAGGCCGGCGTAAGGGTCTCGTCGGACAAAGCGGCCGGCGACATCGCGGGCAAATTCACGCTCACGAAAAGCACGTTCGCAAGCGACACGAACGTGCTCAACAACGAAAGCAACAACTTCGAAGTCATCTTCTGAGGAGACGACTTCGAGCCGGGCGGCTCCGCCGCCGGGGCAAAGCCAGCGGGAAGACAGCAAGGGAGGCGCGGCTCAGGCCGCGCCTCCCCCCTTTTCCGGGTCCTCTAGTCTCTCCGGCCGTGTCCTCCGCGAGCAACCGGCAGCTTCGCTCGGCGGCGCTGCTCGGCCTGGCCACGGGCCTGCGCACGTTCAGCGCGCCGGCCGCGCTCGCGCTGCGCAAGCGCCCGCTGAACGCCCCGCGCCGCGCAGTGCTGCTGGCCGCGCTCGGCGAGCTGGTTGCCGACAAGCTGCCGTCGATGCCGAGCAGGCTCGAGCGCCGCGGCCTGACCGGGCGCCTGCTCAGCAGCAGCGCCACGGGAGGCTCGATCGCCGGGCCGGCCGGTGCAGCCACGAGCGCGCTTGCGGCGCTGGCAAGCGCCGTCGCCGGCAACCGCGCCCGCACGGCGAGCGCGAGCCCGCTGGCGGCGTTCGCCGAGGACGGCCTGGCGATCGCGCTCGCCACGATCGGCGCCGGCGGGCGCCGCGGCTGAGCGGGGACGATGGCGGCGCAGGACTCCGAGCACCCGACGAACGAGGCGATCACGCCGCAGCTCAGCACGCAGCTGCTGCCGGGCACGTTCCCGGGGAACCTCGACATCGAACTGACGGAGATCACCGACGAGCACGTGCGCGGGCGCATGCTCGTGGACAAGCGTCACCTGCACCCGATGGGCTACGTCCACGGCGGCGCGTGGGTGGCGTTTGCGGACACGGTCGCCGCGTGGGGCACGATGCGCCACCTGCCCGAGGGGCGCGGCTTCACGACGGTCGAGCTGAAGATCAACGTGCTCGCCTCGGCGCAGGAGGGCGACGAGCTGACGGCGCTCGGCAAGGCGCTGCACGTGGGCTCGCGCACACACGTGTGGGAGGTTCAGGTGTTCCGCGGCGAGCGGCTGGCCGCGAACTTCCTCTGCACGCAGATCGTGATCTGAGCGCGCGCTCAGGACTCGGACCCGGCGGTGGCCCCGGCGGGGCGCGCCGGGGCGGCGGCGGAAGCGGCTGCGTCGCGCGCCTCGAAGAACTCGGCGCCCTCGATGCTGACGTGCGGCACGATCCGCTGCAGCCACTTCGGCATCCACCAGTTGAAGCGCCCCATCAGCAGCATCAGCGCGGGCACGAGCAGGCAGCGCACGACGGTCGCGTCGAGCACGACGGCCACGGCCAGGCCGATCCCGAACTGCTTGATCGTGGGGTCGCCGTTGAGCACGAAGCTGCCGAACACGAACACCATGATCGCCGCGGCGGCCGTGATCACGCGCGCGCTCGTGACGAGCCCGCCTACGACCGAGCTGCGGTTGTCCTCACCGGCGTGCACGTGCTCCTCGATCTGGCTCACGAGGAACACCTCGTAGTCCATCGAGAGGCCGAACAGCACGGCGAACATGAACAACGGCACGTAGGAGACGATCGGCACGGGGCCGTTGAGGCCGATCACGTCGGCGAGCCAGCCGTACTGGAAGATCGCCGTCAGCACGCCGTAGGAGGCGCCGATCGAGAGCAGGTTCATCACGGCGGCCTGCGCAGGGATCACGGCGGTACGGAAGGCGAGGATCAACAGCACGAAGCTCAGCGCGATCACGACGAGGATCTGCAGCGGCAGCTTTTCGGAGATGCGCGAGGCGAGGTCGATGTAGCCGGCCGTGCTGCCGCCGACGTCGGCCTTCATGTCGGTGCCCTTGTCGGCGCCGGGGATCACGCTCGAGCGAAGCTTTTCGACGAGGTCGGTGGTCGCTTCTTCGGCCGGGCCCTTGGCCGAGATGGCATTGAAGTACGCCGTCGTGCCGGCCTTGTCGATCTGCATCGGTGTGACGGCCACGACGCCCGGCGTCATCGAGACGTCCTTCTGCAACGTCGCCAGGCGCGGGTCGCCCGCGCGCGGGTCGCTTCCGCTGGACGCCGACTGACTCGACGCCGACTTGCTCGACGCCGACTTGCTCGACGCCGACTCGCTCGAGGAGGACGGCTTCGAGGACGGCGCCTTGGCGGGCGAGCCGAGTGACACGGCGACGAGCAGCGGCCCGTTGATGCCGGGGCCGAAGTTCTTGGCGAGCAGGTCATAGGCTTTGCGCGCGGTCGTCGTGGTGGACAGCGCGGCGGTGTCCTGCTGGCCGAGGTTCAGCGACAGCAGCGGGATCGTCAGCGGGATCAGGATCGCGAGCGCGGCGATGCCCGGCGATCCACGGGTAGCGGGCGATCTCGTTGCGCCCATTTGGCCCACAGGCCCTTGTGCACCTGCTCGTCGGTCGGCGGGTGGCGCACGCGCAGGGAGTCGATGTGCCGGCCGGAGATGGCCAGCGTGGCGGGCAGCAAGGTGAGCGCGGCGAGCACGGCGACGACGACGGCGATGGCGGCCATGAAGCCGAGCGTCGAGATCAGCGGTATGCCGGCGACGGCGAGTGAGACGAGCGCGATCGTGACGGTGCCGCCGGCGAAGAACACGGCGCCACCGGAGGTGGCGGCGGCGCGGGCGATCGACTCGTCGATCGCCAAGCCGTCTTTGATGCCGCGGAAATGTCGCGTGACGATGAACAGCGCGTAGTCGATCCCGACGCCGAGCCCGATCATCGTGGCGAGCGTGGGCGCGACGGAGGGCACGGTGGCGACGTGGCCGAGCATGCGGATGATGGCGAGCGTCCCGAGCAGGCCGACGATCGCGTTGAGGATCGGCAGCAGCATCGAGACGACGGTGCCGAACGTCAGCGTGAGGATCACCATGGCGGCGATGATCCCGATCAGCTCGCTGGACTCGGTGGCGGGCTTGGACACCTTCTGCCCGAGCTGGCCGCCGGTCTGCACCTCGAGCCCGGCCGCCTTCGCCGGATCGGCGCCGCCGATGATTTCTTCGGCTTCGCTGACGGAGAGTTCGCCGGGGCTCACGCCGAGCGTGACCGAGAAGTAGCCGGTCTGCTCGTCCTTGCTCAGCGCGGCGGCTCCCTGCGGCGAGAGCGGGCTGACGACGGAGGCGACGTTCGGCTCTTTGGCGATCTGCTTGGCGGACTTTTCTATGGCTTCGGCGTTCTTGGCATCGGTCAGCTTTCCGCCGCTCGCGTGGACCACGATCGGGCTCGAGCCGTTGGCCTGGTCGGGGAAGGACTTGGCCAGCGCGTCGGTCGCGCGCTGGCTGTCGGTGCCGGGCAGCGAGAGGTTGTCGTTCGTGTTTTCGCCGAGCCGGTGCGAGACGGCGACGAGCGCGACGACGGCGAGCAGCCAGACGGCGAGCACTGCGAAGCGATTCCTGACGCTGAAATGCGCCAGCCGATACAGAACCCCGGTCATGGACGGTCGCTTCCCCCTTGATCGCTTCCCCGCTGCGGGAACCTTACTTGTCGATGCTCTCGAACACGGCGGCCATCCCCTGGCCGCCGCCGATGCACATCGTCTCGAGCCCGTAGCGCCCGCCGCGCCGGCGCAGCTCGCGCAGCAGCGTGGTCATGATCCGTCCTCCGGTGGCGCCGATCGGGATGCCCGAGCGAGATGCCGGAGCCGTGCACGTTGACGCGCTCGAGCCCGTCGGGCAGGTCCCACTCCGCGATCACGGCCAGTGCCTGCGCGGCGAACGCCTCGTTGAGCTCGATCAGGTCCATCTCGCCGAGCGACAGACCGGCGCGCTGCAGCGCCTTGCGCGTGGCCGGGACGGGCCCGATCCCCATCGTCTCGGGCGCGACGCCGGCGACGGACCAGGAGACCAGGCGCGCGAACGGCTGCGAGCCCGAGCTCGGCGGCCTTCTCGGGGTGGGTGACGATGCACACGGCGGCGCCGTCGTTCTGACCGCTGGCGTTGCCGGCGGTGACGGTCGCGTCGGGGTCGCTGCGGCCCATGATCGGCTTCAGCGCGGCGAGCCGCTCGAGCGTGGTGTCGGCGCGCGGATGCTCGTCGCGCTCGATCGAGAGCTCCTGCTTGCGCGTCTTCACGGTGACGGGCACGATCTCCTCGGCGAAGGTGCCGTCCTCCTGTGCGGCTACGGCGCGTTGGTGAGAGCGCAGCGCGAGCGCGTCCTGGTCGGCGCGCGAGATGGCGTAGTCGCGGCGCAGGTTCTCGGCGGTCTCGATCATCCCGCCGTCGACGACGTGGCGCTGCCCGCCGGCGGTCACGCGCGGACGCGCGAGGCGATCGGCGAGCTCGACGCTCCCCCTCACGCCCCAGCGGATCCCGGTGGCGTAGAACTCGGCCTGGCTCATGCTCTCGGCGCCGCCGGCGAGCACGAGCTCCGAGGCACCGGTCTGCACCTGCATGCAGCCGAGCATGATCGCCTGCAGCCCGGCGCCGCAGCGTCGGTCGATCTGCAGTCCGGGAACCTCGATGCCGAGGCCGGCGTCGAGCGCGGCGACGCGCCCGATCGCGGGGGCCTCGCCGTTGGGGTAGCCCTGGCCGAGGATCACGTCGTCGATCTCGCGCGGCTGCAGCGAGGTGCGCTGCACGAGCGCTTCGATCACGGTCGCGGCGAGATATGCGGGCGGCACGTCCCGGAAGACGCCGCCGAAGCCGCCGACGGGCGTTCTCAGCGGCTCGCAGATGACGGCGTCGCGCACGGCCGGGAAGCCTACGCGGTCGCGAGCGACGGGGTTATGGAGCGACCGGGGGCCGAGACACCAGCCCCGCGGTCGCCCTCTGCCCGGATGACCTGTGGCCTTCCGCTGGAACTGTCGGCAGCGGCGCGCGCGTGCTTTAGCTACGGCTTGCCGGTGCGCGCGAACTTGCGCTGCACGATCGCGCTCATACGTCTGTCCAGCCGGCTCTGCCGGCTGGCGGCGCGCGCCGGCGTGACATTGCCGGCGGCGAGAGCGCGCGCGAGTTGCTGCTTGCGGGCGGCGACGAGCGCGTCGACGAGACCGGCGCTCGACTTGCCGGGGGTGGCGTCGGCGATCTGCGCGAGCGTCTTGCCGGAGTGCAGCTCGCGCTGCAGCTGCCCTGTGCTGAGGCCGAGGTAGCGGGCGGCGGCGCTGCCCAGGCGGGCGGCCACCCTGGAGGCGCCGAGCGCGCCGGCGCGGCCACCGGCGCCGGGACGGAGCAGATCGGCGGGTGCGTTGACCTCGGCGCCGACACGGCTGGGCAGACGCGCGGCGACCTTGGCCAGGCGCGTCCTGCGCGCGGCGACGATCGCGTCGATCAGTCCCTGTACGGACTTGCCGGCGTGCGCTCGGGCGATCTGGGCGAGCGACTTGGAGGAGCCGAGCTCGCGTTCGAGTTGACCGCCGGAGATCCCGAGGTAGCCGGCGGCGGCGAGCAGATCGTGGCGGTGCAGACGCTGCTTGGCGTGCCGGTGATCGGCGGCCCGGCTGCCGCTGCCCTCGCCGGTGGCCGAGACGGCGGCAAAGGCGCCGCCGCCGATCACGACGGCTACGGCCGCCGCGGCGGCTACCTTCTGTCTGGCGCTGCGTCGCACTCCGAGCAATGCTCTCTCGCTTCCATAAAGACCCGCTGCCCTCGCGTTGAATGGTACGTAAAGCCGGCGGATCGACGGCGAGCTGGCTGAGCAACGTGCTCGTACCGGCGGATAACCCGGCGGGCGTGGTGTACGGCGTGATCACGGTCGGCGCGCTGATGGCGGCGGAGAGCGGGCGGCACGAGAGCTACATCGACGCGTTCGCGTCGTCGCTGATCGCGACGCTGCTGTACTGGCTCGCGCACTCGTACTCGGATCTGCTGGGCGACAGGCTGACGACGGGCGAGCCACTGACGCTGCGGGTTCTGGGGCGCGCGCTGGCGCACGACTGGGCGATCGTCCGCGGCGCGGCGATCCCGCTGCTGGCGCTGGTGATCGCGTGGCTCGTAGGAGCCAGCCGGGAATCGGGCGTCACGGCGGCGCTGCGCACGGCGGTCGTGACGGTCGTCGTGTTCGAGCTGCTGGCGGGCATCCGCGCCAAATCGACGCCGGCCGAACTGCTGCTGAAGGCGGGCGTGGGCGTGACGATGGGCATCGCGATCCTCGCGGTCAAGGGCATCCTGCGCTGAGCGGGCGGCGCCGCCCCGACAGCGGCCGCCACCCCGTTTCGATCGCACTGAGGGGTGGACTAAAAGAGACGATCTGTTCCCGTCCGTGGGATACGCTCTGTACGGTTGGCTGTAGACAAAGGATCGCCGAAGTGAAACGATCCTGAGTACCGAACTCTATGGCATGATCAACGGCAGCGATCAATTCTGGGGGATCGAATGTCAAGGACGGAGAGCAATGTGGCGAGCGTCGGCGCGGGTAAGCCCACGCTCACGCCGCTTTATGAACGCCTACCGCACGGGCCGCATCGCTTGGGCGCGGAGGAGGTGACCCGCAACCAGCGTGCGCGCATGCACGGCGCGATGATCGAGGCTGTGGCGGCGAGCGGATACGAGGGCACGAGCGTGAAGCAGGTGGTCAGCCTGGCGGGCGTGTCGCGGCGTTCGTTCTACGAGCAGTTCGCCAACAAGCAGGAGTGTTTTCTGGCGACATATGACGTGATCGCAACACGCGGCGCGGGCCGAGTCAGCGCGGCCTACCGCGCGGCCAGCGGCGGCGCCGAGGCTCGCTTGCAAGCTGCGTTCGGCGAGCTGGGCGAGGCGATCGGCACACACTGGAACAGCGCGAACCTGGTGATCCTGGAGGCACCGAAGGTGGGCGCGCCGGCGCTGCTGCGCCTGCGCCGCGCATCGCAGACTTTCGAGCAGATGCTCTCGGCGACGTTCGAGCACGGCTCGACGTCGAGCCCGCTGCCGGCGCCGGTGATCCGCGGCATCGCGGGCGGCCTGCATGCGGCGATGTCGAAGTGCCTGCGCGAGGGCTCGGCGGAGAAGGCGCCGCAGCTGGCCGACGAGATGTTCCACTGGACGCTGCTGTTCCAGACGCCGGCGGCGAAGCAGCTGGCGGAGCGACTGTCCGAGCGCGCGCGGCAGGCGCTCGTCGAGGGGCGCAAGGCGCCGAACGGAGCGCGCGCGAACGGCAACGGTCACAGCGACCGCGACGACCGCGAGCGCCTGTTGGAGCAGGCGCTGCGGCTGGCGGTGCTGGAGGGCTACCGGGAGCTGAGTGCGCCGCAGATCGCAGACGCGGCGAACGTCCCGATCGACGCCTTCTTCGACCTGTTCGCGAGCAAGGAAGAGTGCTTCCTGGCGGCGCTGGACATGCTCGGCGAGCAGCTGAAGACGCTGGCGAGCGATCCGGACCTGCGCGGCGCGGAATGGCCGCAGGCGGTGCGTCGCACGATCCGCGCGCTGATGAGCTACCTGGCGGACCATCCGATCTACGCGCACACGATCGCGGAAGGCGCGTTTGCGGCGGGGCCGGACGCGGCGGCGCGCAACCTCCGCCTGGCCTATGGCATCGCGGCGCGCCTGACGGAGGGCGCGCCGGATCAGGCACGCAGCGTGCTCGTCGTCCAAGGCGTGGCGGGAGCGCTGTCGCACACGGTCCGCTGCCAGGTTGCGAGCGGCCAGATCCAGCTGCTGTCGGTGCTGTCGGACTACCTCACGTACATCGCGCTGACGCCGTTCATCGGCGCGGAGCAGGCCGCTGCGATGCTCGTCGAAGAAGAGGCCTAGCGTTCGAGCGAGAGGCCCGAGGGGGCCTAGCGGCCCTTGCGCTTGCGCGGGATGCGCTCGGCGAAGTAGGCGAGCACGATGCCGACGAGCACGGAGATCACGATGACGATGATCAGCGGCGCCTTGCCGGAGCCGAAGACGTAGCTGACTTTGACCTCTTTGAGGTTGAAGACGGCGAACAGCGTGATCAGGATGGCGAGGACGACGAGGGCGCTGGTGCGAGCGAGCTCGCGCCGGCTGCGCTTGTCGAGCTTGCCTGGCCCTGCATGCCCGGGAGAGGACTTCGACTGCGAGCTTCCGGGTGTCTGTGCGGATGCGGACATACGCTGCGACCGATCCTACCCCCTGGACGCGAGCCGGGCTCGCCGGCCGGGCTACTAGGCAGAAGCGCGCTGCTCGGCGGCGACCCAGGCGCAGCCGACCGACAGGTCCTCGACGCCGAGGGCGGCGGCGACGTTGAGGGCCATGCCGTGGCGGAAGAAGTCGTCGATCCGCTCGGACTCGGCGCCGGAGAGCTCCTGCGCGAGCTGGACGAGCTCGGCATAGCAGCGGCGCACGCTGGCACGCACGACGTCGTCGTCGCAGGCGGCGTAGGACTGGTGCTGGAGCATCAGGAAGTCGCGGTGGTCGATCAGCATCTCCTTGTAGGCACGCCCCATCGCGTCGAGGGCGTCATCGCAGTCGGCGGGGGCACGCCCGTCGGCGTACTCGGCGGCGGCCCGGCGGAAGGTCTCGGCGACGCGATCGAAGCCGCGCTGCAGCGCGGCGAGGAACAGCTCGCGCTTGCTGGGAAAGAGGCTGAAGACGTAGGGCTGGGCGACGCCGACGCGGCGCGCGATCCGCTCGACGGGCGTGCCGTGCAGCCCGCCGTGGGCGAACTCGTGGACGGCGGCGTCGATCAGCTCCTCACGGCGCTCGGCGGCGGGGACGCGCTTGCGGGCGGACTTGACGGGAGCACTCACGCGTCCCTTCCTACCACGGCGAGGCCCCGCGCGCCAGGGGCGCCGGCCGTGGCGGGCCGCGGTGCAGGCGCCTCGGGGGCCTCGGCGGCCTTGCCGAAGGGCAGCAGGAGCACGACGAGGGCGCCTGCGCCGAGCACGGCGACGCCGACCCAGATGGCGGGGATCAACCCGTCGACGAAGGCCTGGGGCGAGCTGTAGCCGCCGGAGCCGGTGAAGACGGAGGCGAGCACGGCGACGCCGAGCACGCCGCCGACCTCGCGGATGGCGTTGTTGGCGCCGGAGGCCTGGCCGGCCTGGTCGGTGCGCACGGAGGAGAGGATGGCGTTGGCGGAGGGGGCGAACACGAGCGCCATGCCGGCGCCGGCCATGACGAAAGGCACGAGCATGCTCGAGTAGGCGAGATGGGTGGAGGTGATCAGGTTGAGCCAGGCGAGAGCGGCGGCCTGCAGGGACAGGCCGGCGAACATGAACAGGCGGCTGCCGAAGCGCTCGGAGAAGATGCCGGCGAGCGGCGCGACGACCATCGTCCCACCGGTCCACACGAGCAGCTTCAACCCCGCCTGGAAGGGCGTGTTCCCGAGCACGTTCTGCATGTACTGGGAGAGGAAGAAGATCGAGCCGAACATGCCGAAGTACATGGTCAGGGAGGCGACGTTGGTGACGGCGAAGGAGCGCTCGGCGAAGAAGGACATGGGCAGCATGGGCTCGGGTGTGCGCAGCTCGACGGCGACGAAGGCGGCGAGCAGGACGGCGCCGCCGAGCAGCGAGGCGAGCACGGTGGTGCTGGTCCAGCCAAGCGACTGCGCGCGGACGAGGCCGAAGACGATCCCGAACAGGCCGGTGGAGGCGAGCGCGAGCCCGCGCAGGTCGAGTTTGCCGGAGGGGCCGCGGCTCTCGGCGAGCCAGCGGGCGGCGAGCGGGGCGAGGGCGATGCCGATGGGCACGTTGATCCAGAAGATCCAGTGCCAGGAGATGCCCTGCACGACGGCGCCGCCGACGAGCGGGCCGAGCGCGACGGCGACGCCGGAGATGCCCGACCAGATGCCGATGGCGATGCCGCGGCGCTCGTTGGTGAAGGCCTCGGCGAGCAGCGTGAGCGTGAGCGGCGTGACGATGGCGGCGCCGGCGCCCTGCACGGCGCGGGCGGCGATCAGCAGGTCGGTGCTGCGGGCGAGCCCGGCGGCGGCGGAGGCGGCGGTGAAGACGGCAAGGCCGAGTAGGAACATGCGCTTGCGCCCGAAGCGATCGCCGAGCGCGGCGCCGGTGAGCAGCAGCACGGCGTAGGCGAGCACGTAGGCGTTGACGGTCCACTCGAGCGACTGGATGGAGGCGCCGAGATCGCGATGGATGGTTGGCAGGGCGACGCTGACGACGAGGTTGTCGAGCACGACCATGAAGAGCGCCACGGAGACGATCCCGAGGGTCCAACCGCTCCGGCGTGAGATGCCGCTCATCTTTGCTCCTTTCGGGGATGTGTCACGATCATGCAGCATATATTAGCAGCCACTAATAATTACCCTGATGGCGGCCTGGGCCGCGATATGTCGGCGCCGATCGCAACCTGGGCTGGGCTGCCGTTCGCGTGCAGGGCGTGCGGGGCACCGAAGCGAGGAGGACCGGGGCGGGCGGCGAATAGGATGGCCATATGTCTCGTATTCGCCCGATGGCCGCGGCGACAGCCGTGCTGAGCTCGGCGCTGCTGCTGGCGGCGTGCGGCGGCGGCACGAAGACGGTGACGGTGTCGAGCGCGCCGCTGACGCTGACGAGCTCGACGGCGACGCAGAGCACAACTCAGAGCACGCAGACGACCCCGACCCAGACGAGCTCGACAAGCACGACGAATACGTCGACGGGCACGACAACGACTCGCTCGGCGCCGGAGCCGGCGTTCACGCAGAACGAAACGAAGGCGGAAGGGACGAGCGGCGCGGCGGCAGTGGTGCGGGCTCACGGCTACACGCCGAACGACACGTCGCAGTACCACTCAGACCAGACCCTGCGGGTGCTGGTGGGCACGCGCAGCGGGATCGGCGGACGGCTACAGCCAGCAGGCGTTCTTCTTCGTCAACGGGCGCTATCTGGGCACGGACACGAAGCTGCCGAGCGCGACGGTCAAGCTGCTCGGGCAAGCGGACACGGAAGTGACGCTGGGCTACCCGCTCTATCGCAAGGGCGACGCGCTGGTCAACCCGAGCGGCGGCGAAGCGCATGTGACGTTCCAGCTGAACAACGGCAAGCTCGTGGCGCTGCAGAAGATTCCGCCGGCAGCCTCCAACACTGGCCTCAGCCGCCAGTAGACCCGCCTGCGCGGCGCGACCACGCGCCAGCCTGGAAGCGGACCGCGGTCGTCCTATGGTGAGGAGCGACGAGCTTCCACCAAGCGACGAAAGGATTGGCTATGAGCGCGACGATCGAGGGCCCCGCCGAGGAGCTGCTGAAGGGCAAGAACTTCGCCAACGTGGCGACGCTGCGCGCGGACGGTTCGGCGCAGGTCTCGCCGGTGTGGGTGGACGTGCAGGACGGCAAGCCGGTGGTCAACTCGGCCGAGGGCCGCGCGTGGCCGCGCAACCTCGAGCGCGACCCGCGCGTGACGCTGGCGGTGCAGAACCTGGAGAACCCGTACGAGTACGTGGAGATCCGCGGGACGGTCGCGGAGCGCACACAGGACGGCGCGGACGAGCACATCGACGCGCTTGCGAAGAAGTACCTCGGCGTCGACAGCTACCCCCTGCGCCAGCCGGGCGAACAGCGCGTGATCATCCGCGTCGAGCCGGAGCACGTGTACTACCAGGCGCCGCCCTCCTGAGCGGGCGGCTCAGCGCGGCGAGGCGCCGAGCAGCCGCCGCCACAGCGACGGCGGGCGCGGCTGCGTGCGCTGCCACTCCTCGCGCAGCGGCAGCGCTCCCCGCTTGCGCGCGGCGAGCACGCAGTCGGCTGTGCGCATGGCGTCGCCGGCGGGTGTCGCCTTCGGGCGCGATCAGCATATGCTCGCTGAGCGCGGGCAGATGATGACCACAGAGCGGACAGCGATACGTCGCAGGCTTGCGATTCGCCGCAGGGCGCACCGTCCACCATGGGGCGCGCGGAAGGCCGGGCATGGATCCATTGTGGCGCCATCTGGCGGCAACGGTGGCGGCGACGATGGCGCTGGGCGTGGGCGTGGCACTTGCGCGGGCCGAGCGCGAGCGGCGCGTGCTGCGCAAGCAGCATCGGCTGCGACGCCGTTTTGCGCCGCTGGCAGAGGAGGCCCTGGGAAGCGGCCAGCGGCGGATGGCGCTGGGCCAGCTCGACATCGCGATCGACGCACTGGCGGGCGGCGAGGCGAAGTCCTCGCCGGAGGAGCGGGTGCACGAGGCGCGCAAGGCGCTCAAGCGCCTGCGGGCGCTGCTGCGGCTGCTGCGGGACGAGCTGGGCGAGCGCACGTATGAGCGCGAGAGCGAGCTGCTGCGCGAAGCGGGGCGGCGGCTGGCGGGCGCCCGCGACGCGGCAGTGCTGCTGAGCACGCTGGAGGATCTGATGGCGCGCCATCCAGGCAAGCTGGCGGACCGCGGCGGCGTGCGGCGCCTGCACAGGCGCCTGCGGCAGGAGCGCGACGGCGCGGCGGAGCGAGCGCTGGTGGACAGCGCGACGCACACGGGAGTGCTGGCTGAGCTGCGCGCGATGCGCGTGCGCGTGGGCGAGTGGGAGCTCGACCGAGCGGGGCGGTATCGAAGCGGTCGAACCGGCGCTCGAGCGCCTCTACGGCAAGGGCCGCAAGCGCATGCGCGACGCGGCGAAGGCGAAGGGCGAGGGGCGTCGGACGCGCACGCTGCACGAATGGCGCAAACGCGTCAAGGACCTGCGCTACGTGGCGGAGATGCTCGGCGCGCGCAAGCTGGCCAAGCGCGCGGACGACCTCGGCGAACTGCTCGGCGAGGAGCACGACCTGGCGGTGCTGGCGCAGCGCGTGCGGCGCGAGGCGAAGGCGGGACGCGCCTCGGGCGCCCCGGGCCGGCGCGCGCGCAAGCTGCTGCTGAGACTGATCGCGAGCCGCCGCAAGAAGCTGCGCAAGCGGGCGCTGCGCGACGGCAAGCGACTTTTCAAGCGCAAGCCAGCCCGCTTCGTACGCCGCATGCGCAAGACGGCACCGCGCCCCTGACGGTCGAGAGTCAAGTGCGATCAAGCGACGCAGCGCGAGCGTGGCGCGCTGTATGAGCGCACGCGAGCGACCGAGCGACGCAGAGCCGCGAAGGCTCTCGGCCGTCAGGGCCGTCAGTCGACGCTGAGGATGGTCAGCTCGCGCGAGCCTTTGGGCAGCGCGACTGACGTCTTGTCGCCGGCGCTGCGCCCGAGCAGCGCGGCGGCGACTGGGGATTCGGCGGAGAGGCGACCCTCGGAGGGGCTGGCGTCGTGCGAGCTGACGATCTGCCAGGTCTGCTCGACGCCGTTCTGATCGCGCACGTGCACGGAGGAGCCGAAGCTGACGGCCCCGCCGGCACCGGCGGGGGCGGCCTCGACGACGGTGGCGGCGCTGATCCGCTCGCGCAGCCGCGCGATCTTCGTCTCGAGGTGGGCCTGATCGTTCTTGGCGTCGTGGTACTCGCTGTTCTCCTTCAGGTCGCCCCACTCGCGCGCCGTTTTGATGCGCTCGGCGATCTCGCGGCGACCCTCGCCCTCGAGCGCGTCGAGCTCGGACTTCAGCTCGGCCAGCCCCTCGGCGGTGATCATGTTGGTGGCGTCGGCCATCGATTGCAGCCTAGCGTGTGAGCCCGGCCTGACCCTGCGCCCTCCAAAGGGGGCGCACCCGACGCGATGCTCGGCGTGGTTCAGAAGTAGGTGCTCGGCGAGGAGGAGAGCAGCGCGTAGATCTGCACGATGGCGGCCTGGTAGAGCAGCTGCGCCGAGGCGGGCGAGCCGGCGACGAACAGGTTGTTGCTGAGGCGCAGGTGCTGCCAGGCGTAGTCGACGTAGGCCTGCGCGATCTTCGGCCCGGGCGGGTCGTGCGTGACGGAGTCCAGGTAGAGCAGGTTGCGGAAGTAGACGGAGGGGAAGAACGGGTTCTCTTCGCCGAGGCGCTGCGGCGTGAAGTAGGCGCGCGCGGCCTGCGCGGTCTGGCGCGCCTGGTAGAGGTAGCCGCTGTTGCCGGTCGCCTGGTAGAGCAGCGTGCCGGCGCCGATCATCACACCCTGGTTGTAGCTCCAGAAGGTGCTGTCGACGACGCCATGCGGGCGGATGTGGTCGGCGTAGAGGTTGTTCGGCTGCAGCAGGCAGGTGCGCACCCAGTTGTAGGCCGTTTCGGCGAACTGCAGGTATCCCGACGTTGCCGGTGATCTCGTACAGCTGCACGCCGAGCTCGGCGGCGGGAGCGGTCGTGACCGTGTTGCGGTCGGTGTTTTCGACGCCGTTGGAGAAGGGAATCCCGCCGGGGCAGGCGAGCGTCGGCGTCGGTCGAGTAGCCGGCCATCTCGAAGGCCATGATCCCCTCGGCGTAGCCGAGGGCGCCGGCGTTGCGGGTTTTTTTGTAGTGGCGCGCCAGCTCGATGCCGATCCAGTCGTTGTCGTCGTAGTACTTGGCGCCGCCGGGTCCGACTGGCGGCGCGACGGTGCCGTCGAAGGCTGCCAGCGTGCTCGTATAAATGCCTTCGGGCGCGCCCGGAGTTGTCCTGGTCGAGATACGTGCGCAGCCCGATCAACCGCGCGTGCAGTTCGCCGGACAGCGAGACGGGCAGCCCGGGCACGTTGGCCATGCTGACGGTCGCGGCCAGCGCCTGCGAGAAGGGCCAGAGGTAGGAGAAGGGTTCGCCGGCGTACAGCCCGGAGCCGCGCACGTAGTAGTAGCGCTGCATCGCTTCGAAGGCGAGCAGCGCGCGTGCGGGGTTGCCGGTCAGTTTCGGCTTGCTCGGCTTCTTGGCCGGCTTCTTGGCGGCGGCGCTGTGCGCGCGCCGAGCCGAGCCGCCGCGATCGCGCGGGCGCGACACGCCGGAGGGATAGAGCGAGGCGGAGCGGCGCCGGGCGGAGGCCGCGCCGTGCCCGGCCGTGCGCTTGGCGGCATGCGCGGAGGGCTGCGCGGCGGCGTGTGCAGGCGCGGCGATCGCACCGCAGGCGAGCACGGCGAGCGCCGACAGCGCCAGGCGGGAAGCGGCGAGCCGGCGGCGGGTTTGCGAGGTGGGGCTTCTCATCGGGATAGCAACGAGAACAGTCGAGGCGGTCATTCGATTTGGTATACGCAGGGCGGGGTGCGCTTCGATTACACGACAGTCGGCCACGTCACGGTGGACGTGATGGCCGACGGGACCCGCCGTCCCGGCGGCAGCGCGTTCTATAGCGCCCTGCAGGCGTCGCGCCTGGGCAGGCGCGTGCAGATCGTCACGCGTGGAGTCGCCGGCGAGATCGAAGAGCTGCTGGCGCCGTACAGCGAAGAGCTCGAGCTGCAGCTGCAGGCGGCGCCGTGCACGACGTCACTGCAGACGAGCGGCAAAGGCCGCGAGCGCGCCCAGCGCGTGCTCGCGTGGGCCGGCCCGATCGAGCCCGAGGTGCGCGTGGACACGGTCGTGCTGCACCTGGCGCCGGTGGCGCGCGAGACGCCACCGGACTGGCGAGGCGAGGCAGGCCTCGTTGGGCTCACCCCGCAGGGGCTCTTGCGCACGTGGTCCTCACCGCAGGACGCGGTCGTGCTGCGCGCGCTGGAGCCCTCGCAGCTGCCGGAGCGCCTGGACGCTGCCGTGCTGAGCGCAACCGAGCGCCCGTTCTGCACGGCGCTGCTCGACGGGCGCGCGGTGATCGCAGTGACCGACGAGGACGAGCCCACGGAGCTGCTCGTGCCGGATCGCGACCAGCTGATGCTCGAGGTGCCGCCCGTGGCGCGACTGCTCGACGACACGGGTGCGGGCGACGTGTTCGCGGCTGCCTTCTTCATCGCCCTGGCCGACGGCGAGAGCGCGCGCGCAGCGGCGGTCTTCGCCAACTCGGCTGCAGCCGTGCGCCTGTCGGGCTACGGCCCCGACGCGGTCGGCGACCGCGCGGCGATCGAGGCGCGGGCCGGGAGCTGAGCGGCGCGCTCAGCGCACGTTGGCGAGCGCGTCGTCGAGCAGCCCGCGCAGCTCCTCGGCGGCGATTGCGTCGGCGCAGCCGCAGGCGCGCAGGGCGAGCGCCAGGCTGCCGCCGACGGGCGCCATCTCGACGACCGAGATCTGCGCGCCGGGCGCTGATTGGTGCACGGCGGCAGCGAGCGGGTCGGCGAACAGGGCGCCGGCCTTGAAGACGCTGCCGATCAGACCGAGTGGGAAGGAGTCGGCCTGGGCGAGACCGGTCTCGCGTGCGACGACGGCGATCTGCTCGGCGAGCAACTCGGCGCCTCGCCGGTAGAGCTCGTGTGCGACGGCGTCGCCCTGTTCTGCCAGCCGGCAGGTTTCGACGGTGAAGGCGGCGATCTCGCTCTTGCCCAGCGGCTTGGAGTAGACGAGCGAGGCGACCGCCTCGACGCTGGGGGCGCCGAAGAACTCGACGACGGCGCCGCTCAGGGCGGTCTCGGGCCCGGAGCCATCGCGGTCGCGCAGCGCGGCGCGGATCGATTCGACGCCGATCCAGTAGCCGCTGCCCTCGTCGCCGAGCAGGTGCCCCCACCCCCCGACGCGCCAGGCGCGGCCGTCGGGGCCGACGCCGAACACATTCGAGCCGGTGCCGGAGATCGCGCCGATGCCGGGCTCGGCGGCGGTGGCGGCCGCCCATGCGCCGACGACGTCGTTGACGACGATCCAGTCCTCGCCGCGCGCGGCGCGCACCTGGCGCACGATCGCGTCGGTGTCGGTGCCGGCGACGGCGAGCACGCCGGCGGCGAGGTCGCCGTCGGCGATCCCGGCGCGCTCGAGCGCCCGCTCGGCGACCTCGACGAGCGCGGCGACGGCAGCGCGCGAGCCGACGGCATCCTCGTTGCTCGGGCCGCCGTGCGCGAGATGGACGGCGCGCTGCTCGAGGTCGAGCACGGCGGCGAGCGTCTTCGTCGCGCCGCCGTCGATGCCGAGCACGTAGCGGCCGGGCGAGCGCGTGCCTGGGCGCGCGAGCGCGGGCGGCAGACGGACGAGGGGATCGCGTTGCATCGCGTGATCCTGCCACGAAATTGCGCGGGGGCTAGGATCGTGGCGCGATGGGCACGAGCGCGAGCACGGCGGTGATGTTCCCCAAGGCTCGGGCGCGCTCGGGCATGTACGAGTCGTTCTACCTGCGCGCGGTCTCTCCGCGGGAGCCGGTGGGCGTGTGGATCCGCCACACGGTGAAGAAGCCGCCGGGGCGCCGAGCGCACGGCTCGGTCTGGTGCACGGTGTTCGACGCGGCCGGCGGCGCGCCGTTCATGCACAAGCTGACGAGCGACCAGCTGCTGGTGGCGCCGGGCGGCTGGATCGAGGTCGGCGACGCTGCCGGCCAGGGCGCCACGTTCGGGCCGGAGGGAGCGCGCGGCGCATGTGGCGAGGCCGATTGGTCGCTGCGCTTCGATGCGCTCGAGCCTGAGCTGCGCCACCTGCCGCGCGAGTGGCTCTACCGGGCGCCGCTGCCGCGCACGAAGCTGACGAGCCCGGCGCCGAGCGCGGCCTTCTCGGGCCGGCTGCGTCTGGCGGGCAGGCCCGACGTCGAGCTCGACGGCTGGCGCGGGATGATCGGCCACAACTGGGGCGCCGAGCACGCGGAGCGCTGGATCTGGCTGCACGGGGTCGGCTTCGACGATGCGCCCGAGGCATGGCTCGACGTGGCGCTGGGGCGCGTCAAGCTGGCTGGGCGGCTGACGCCGTGGGTGGCCAACGGAGCGCTCTCGCTCGACGGGCGGAGGATCGCTCTCGGCGGGCTGGGCGCGCGTGGGCTGCAGGTGCTCGAGGGGCCCGACGGCTGCACGCTGCGCCTGCCGGGCGAGGGCGGCCTGACGCTCCACGTGCGTGCATCGGTACCCGCGGGAACAGCCGCCGGCTGGCGCTACAACGACCCCGACGGCGAGACGGGGCACGACGTCGTCAACTGCTCGATCGCCGGCCTCGAGCTCGACCTCGAAGGCGGCGCGGCCGGGGCGGCGGGACGCTCGTTGCGCAGCGCGCACGGCGGCGTCTACGAGCTTGGCATGCGCGAGCGCGACCACGGCGTTGCGATCGCGCCGTTTGCCGACTGATGGCTTGCACGCCCTACACGAGGGGCCTGCACGAGATCGGCGACGGCCTGTTCGCCTACCTGCAGCCGGACGGCGGCTGGGGCTGGAGCAACGCCGGCTTGGTCGTCGACGGCGAGAGCACGCTGTTGATCGACACGCTGTTCGATCTGCGCCTGACCGAGGAGATGCTGCAGAGCATGCGCCACGCCGTGCCGAGCGCGGCGCGGATCGACACGCTGGTCAACACGCATGCGAACGGCGACCACTGCTACGGCAATCAGCTCGTCGGCGACGCGCTGATCGTGGCCTCGGCGCGCACGGCTGAGGAGATGAGCGAGCTGCCACCGGCGGCGATGGCCATGCTCGTGCAGCAGGCGCCGCAGATGGGCGTGCTCGGCGAGTTCTTCCTGCGCTGCTTCGGCGCCTTCGAGTTCGAGGGCATCGAGCCGGTGCTGCCGAAGCAGACGTTCAGCGGCGAGCTGACGCTGAACGTGGGCCAGCGCGAGCTGCGGCTGATCGAGGTCGGCCCGGCACACACGCGTGGTGACACGCTCGTGCACTTTCCGTCCGAGCGCGTGCTTTTCACGGGCGACATCCTCTTCGCCGGCGCTCACCCGATCGCGTGGGCAGGGCCCGTGTCGAACTGGATCGCCGCCTGCGAGCGGATCATCGCGCTCGACCCACAAGCGATCGTGCCGGGGCACGGCCCGCTGAGCACGGTCGAGCAGGTGCGCGAGCTGCGCGACTACTTCGAGTACCTGTACGAGCAGGCGCGGCTGCGCCATGCGGAGGGCATGAGCCCAGCGCAGGCCGCTCGCGCGATCGCACTCGACCGCTGGGCGGACTGGAAAGAGGACGAGCGGCTCGTCGTGAACGTCGCCAACATCTACGCGGAGCTCGCCGGCGAGCACGAGCCGCCCGCCCCGCTCGCCGCGTTCCAGGCGATGGCCGAGCGCGCCGCCGGGCGCTGAGCGAAGCCCGTAGAACGACCGAAGGGCGGGAGGCGGACGCTCCTTGCGCCGCCTCCCGCCCTCGCGGTCTAAGCCGATCCGTGGCCGGACTGGCTGACTAGCTGAATTCCAGGTTCCCGCCGTTCAGGAACACCGGGAAGGAGCCGAAGTACGTCGCGCCACCGCCTTCGGAGCCTTCTTCTTTGCCCCATTCTTCGCAGGGTTCGCCTTCGAATTCGTACTTGATCCCTTTGAATGCGTTGGCGATGTTGACGTAGGTCTGGAGGTTTTCCGGGAACATTTTGCCGGTCTTGGGCCTCGTCAGATTCGAGTACGTCGCATCTGAGTATTCGCCTTCAGGTTTTTTGATCGCCTTCAGCGGAAGCGTCTGTTCGGGCCAAAGGATCGTGCACCGGGACTTTTCGTGTTCTCCCGGGATCACGCCCGTGTAGACCTTGATTTCGGCTTCGCCGCCGGCGAGCACCGCGGAACCTTCGAATTCTTCGGTTTCAGAACCCGTTTCCACGTAGCCGTTGGCGTGATACGTGATCGCCAAAGGTGTGAGGAAGCGTGTCGGCACGAATGCCGGCTTGGTCCCGAATCTGATTTCGTCGGTGCAGCTGACAAAGCGCACCGAGACGGTCAGCGTCGAGGATGAACCCGCCGCCTGCGCCCCTTTTGCTTTGGCCTTTTCGCATGTGATTTTGAACGGGCCGAATTTGAATTTCTGTTCGGATTCGGCCGTGCCTGATGTCTTGCCGGTCTTGCTGGCCGTGAATTCGTGCGCCAGCGCCGGCGTAGCGGCGATCGCGAATGCGCACAACGCGCTCGCAACCCCCAAAAGCCTGACGTGTCTCATGTTTACTGCGTCTCCCTTCCGCCACTTTCGTCTCGTTGAGGGCCGGTTCGACTCAGCCCTGTTCGTCATCCCTCGGGGGGCTGTAAGCCGTCCCCTCCCAGCCAATCCCGGAGCTCGTGACCGCGTAGCCTACCACGATTGCAGCCAACAAAACCCGTATTTCCCTTTTGCGTGAACTGGCCATAAGGCCAGCTCTCACGGGCGTATTCGGGCCTGACGAGCCCTCTCAGCCGACGCCGCCGGGCAGCTGCGGCGTCGAGCTGTAGCCCAGCAGTACATAACTGCCAAGCGCCGCGTCGACATCCGCTTCGGCTCGCGCGACATCCTTCTGCGCGGCCACGTAGCCCGCGGCGTCCCGTTCGCCGATCGCCGTGGCCAGCGCGACGTAGCCGTCGTGCGCTCGCCTCACCGCATCGATCACGGCCTCGTGCGCCGGGGCAACCGGAGGCGGCGGATACAGCCGATCGAGCGCCTGCGTTGCCGCGCCGAACCCGTCGGCGAGCTGCTTGGCGAGCCGCTGCGCACGTGCCACGGTCACGTCGGGCCGAAGCTCGTGCTTGAGCGAGGCGCGCAGCCGATCGAGCGGTGCGATCGCGTTGCTGATCGCGCTCGCATACACGGGTTCGGGCGTCAGTTGCAGGGCCTGCGGCGCACCGGCCGTGGTGACCGTCGCGACCGATTCTTCGCAAGCGCGCATCTGCGAGGAGTAGCCGGGCGAGGCGTAGCAGGCGAGCAGCATCGGCCGTCGCCCCGGATTGGGGATCACGGACAGCGTCAGCGCCCTGTCGTACCCGGGCACGGCGAGCCGCGGGTATCGGTAGGCCTGCGTTTCGACCAGGTTGACGACTTCCGGGGCGGGAAGTTGCGCGAGCGTGGCGACGAAGCGCTTGGGCAGCGGCGCGAGTTCGCCGGCCGGCAGTAAGCCGAGCATCAGCCCGGCGTGCCCAGCTGCGCCCCGCGGCGCGATCACGACGACGTGGGCAACCGACAACTGCGGGATGCCGGGCGCGATCCTCGCCTGGCGCCATCCGCGCGGATAGCCGAGCGCCACGTTGCCGCCACTGGCCGCGCGATCTTCCGAGGAGCCGCCTTTTCCGCTCGAGTGCCCGACGAGGTAGCCGGCGACGGCGACCGCGATCAGCACCGGCACCACCCCGAAGGGCAGCACGGGTCTGGGACGGTAGGGGCGGCTTCGACGGCGAGAGAGCATTGACTACCAGGCGGCCCGGCGAGGGGCCGCGGCCCTATTCCGAGCTGTCAAACGAGCCGCCGCCCGCGGCGCTGCCGCCGGAGCCGCCACGCGCACCGGTACCGGCCGATCCGCCGCCCGAGGAGCTGCCGGGCGAGGATGAGCTGCCGCTCGAAGGCGCACCGCCCCGCGAGGTCTTGGTCGAGGCCTGCGTCGGGACCGCTGCTTGCGCGGGAGGCGCTTCGGTCTGCGAGCCGGCGCTCGTCGTGGTCGTCGTCGTGCCGCCCCCGACGGCGAATGGCGCCGTCGCGCGCACGGCTTCGGCGCTCCTCGCCGGGGTCGGGCTGGGCCGCGGCGGTTCGGCGATCGCGCTCGGCACCTTGGCGGGGATCGGCGTGCCTCCGCGCAGCTCGCCCGGCACGGCGGCGCGCGCGACGGGTGCCGCCGATGAGCCCTGCTTGGGCGAAGCGCCCCCGGCGGACAGGCGGCCGACCGCAAAGAAGCAGCCGAATACGACGAGGATCGCGACGATCAGCACCGGCCAGAGCCCGCGCATGCTCGCCCCGGGGCCGCCGATGCGAACGCCGAGCCAGTCGTAGCGGACGACGTCGAGACTGGTGCGCGGGGTGCTCATTGGCTGGGGCAGGAGCTCGGGCTCGCGCTCGTCGGGCGCAGACATGCATCGACGCGCACCGGCAGCTTCTTGCGCCGGATCGTGAAGCTCGTGAACTTGCCGATCTCACCGCTCTTGGTGATGCGTATCCGCAGCACCGCGCCGGCCCCCAGGGCTCGCTGAAAGCGCGGAAAGGCGAGCGTGATCGCGCCTGACTTGCGCTTGCTCGAGGCGGCGACGACACGGATTTCGGTCTTCGTCTTGCAGCCGCGGCCCTTGCAAGTGACGGCGACCTTCGCCGTCGGCGGCGCCTGCACGGAGAGAAGCTTGATCCTGGCGCCGCCCGCGGTCTCGGCTCCGGCGATCCGCACGATCGGGAACGGCTGCATCAACGTCAGCGTCCGAGGCGCCACCTGGACCGTCTCGGTCGCGGTGCTCGACAGCCCGAGGGCGTCGCCCACCTGCAGGCGCACCGTGTGAGCCCCGGCCGTGGCGAAGGTCGCCGTGGTCAACGGTCCGCCTGCGGCGAACGGCCCACTGCCGGCCATGTCCCAGCCGAAGGCGGTGATCGGGCTCGAGACGCCGGTCGATTTGGACACGAACGAGACGGTCTGACCGACAGCTGGCGTCGTCGGGAGCCAGGTGAACGATGCCACCGGCGGCGTCGGCCCGGCCGGCACGGGAGCAGCGGGCGGAGCGCTGACCGTGAACATCTGCGGCGCGCTCGAGCCTGTGTTGCCGGCTTCGTCGGACTGCTGCGCGACCACCGTGTACTGACCGGCGGCGAGACCGGCGAACGTGGCGCTCCACGCGCCGGTCGTCGCGTTGTCGATCACCGTGATCGTCTCGATCGGGCCGCCTTCGGTCGTGCCGCCAGCGAACAGCTCGGCGGTCACCTGACGGCGGTCGCCGCTCGCCGTTCCGGCGACTCCGGAGACGGTCTCCAAGCCCGTGCTTTCGGGCGGTACCGAGAGCGTCGGCTGCGGCGCCTGGGTGTCGACTGTGAACGTGGTCGTTTCGCTGACGCCGGCGGGGTTTTTCGCGACCGGCGGCTGTTCGGCCTGCGCCGTGTAGGTCCCGTCGGTCAGCGCGCCTACCGGCCCAAGCGACCACGTACCCCCGATCGCCGCCCCCGAGGCCGACTCGACCATGGCGCCGGAGGCAGACGTGCCCCGCCAGATCCTCAACGTGACTTCGGGCTTGGCTTCGGGGGAGATGTCCGCCAAGCCGGCGAAGCTCGGCGTTCTGTCGTCGATGAAGCGCGACAGTTCATCGAGCGTCACGCTCGGGGCGGGACTTGCCACTTCGAAGGTCACCACGGGGCTCGCGCCGGTGTTGCCGACCGAGTCGGACTGCTCGATGCGCACCGTGTACTCCCCGTTGGACAGCCGCGGCCCTTTGCCGGCGCTGCTCCAGCTCGAGCCGCTGCGAGTCGCCGTGAAGCCCTGTTCGAGGTTTTCGGCGGCCGTCGATTCGCCTTTGAAGAGTTCGACGGTGACTTCTGCGCCATCGCCCGTCGCGTTGCCCGCGCCGCCGTGGAATTCGACGAGCGACGATTTGAGTTTTTCGCCCGCTTTCGGGCCGGTGACGGTCGGCGCGGGGGCGGTCGTGTCGACCCTGAAGGAGGCTGTGCCCGTTTTGCTGACGTTGCCCGCCTGGTCGGATTGTTCGGCGCGCACCGTGTGAGTGCCGTCGCTGAGATGCGCCGAGGGCAGCGTCCAGCTCCCACTGCTAACCGAGGCTTCGCCGGCGGGGCTGCCGTCGACGAACACGTGCACGGGGCCGTCGCCCGCTTCCTGCCCGCCGGTTCCGCCGAAGGAGAGGGTGGCCGTGGCTATCACGGAGGGGATCGCGTTCAGCGTCAGGCTGGGCGGCGTCGTATCGACCGTGAACGTGACTTCGGCGCTGGAGCCGACTTCGACTGTCCCCTGCTGGGCGACGGCCGTGTAGATCCCGTCGGGCAGAGGCGTCGATGCCTGGACGTTCCAGGTGCCGCCGCCTGATGGCGTGGCGGATTCTTCGCGCAGGCGCGTCCCGCCGGTTCCGATTCCCTGGTAGACGTCGACGGTCACCGAGTCGAGCGGGTCGTTCGTGCTGCCGGCGAACGTGGTCGAGCTTTCTGCGGTCGTGGTCCCCGAACTCGGGGTTGTGAGCGTCACGGCGGGCGGTTCAGCGTGCGCGACGGCGGCGCCCAGGGCAAGCATCACGAGCACGGCGCCCGTCGCCGTGCCGATACGCCTCATTCCGATGCCACTGCCGACCATCCCACCTTCGATCTGTTTGCCGCGTCTCCATGCCGAGGTAGCCGCCATCCCCGGGCTACCGCCGCCGCCCATGATATGTCCGCCGGCCCGAGGTTGGCGCCACCGGAGCGGCGCCCCTCGAACCACCAACCCGCGGAGGGGCGTGCGCTCGCACACCACCTTGCCGTGTCCTGCGAGAGCGAGCGCGCCCGAGAGGATTCGAACCTCTGACCTTCGGTTCCGTAGACCGACGCTCTATCCAGCTGAGCTACGGGCGCAGAGCCGCCCAGTCTAGTCGGCCGCCGGCTAAGCGGCTTTTACGACCGCCTGCTCCTGATCGCGCTCGCGCTCGCGCATCCCACGCGCCAAACGACCGCCCAGCGCTCCTAGGAACATGCCCGCGATCGCGTCGATCACGATCAGAAACGGCGGGAAGCTGCCGAGCGAAACCTTCGCGTGGGTGCCCGCGATCCAGTGCGCCAGCAGGACGGCCAGCCCGAACAGCGCGCCCCCGACGAGGCCGCGATCGGCACCGCCCCAGCCGTCCTGATGCTCGAAGCCCGCGAGCACGGCCCCAATCGCGGCCAGCACGGCAAGCGCCCAGTAGAACCCTGTCGAGACGCCCAGCACCACGCCGACGACCGCGCCGAAAACGAACGGTACGACGCCGGCGAGCACGATCTGCGCAGAACGCGACCGATCGCGCAACAACGTAGGCGTGTGCATCCTCGCTCCCCTCCCTCGCCTGCCTCGGCACCCTCGCGGCGACAGTAGCACGCCTCGAGAGCACGCGATCTAGAGTTGGTTGGATGCTCTACGTCGCCCTCGGCGGGCAGCTCGTGCTCGTCGCGTGCGCTTTCTGGCGGGAGAGCCGTGCTCCCGCCGGCAGCGCCCACCGAGCCATGCTGTGGAGCCTCGCGTGGCTCGCGCTCGGGCTGCTCCCCACGGTCTGGTTCGGGCTCTTCGACAGTCCGCACGCCGCCGGTTCCTACGCCGCCGTCTACCTGATCGAGCGCGCGCTCTCGCTCGACAACGTGTTCGTCTTCGCTGTGCTGATCGCGACCTTCGAGGTGCCGCGCTCCGACCGCGAGCGGCTGGTCTCCTTCGGCGCCCTCTCCGCCTTCGCCCTGCGCGTGCCCGCGATCCTGCTCGGCGTCGCCATCTTCAACGCCTCGCACGTCGTCAGCTACGTGCTCGGGGCGCTGCTGCTCGTGCTCGCCTGGCAGACGGCCCGCCCCAAGCAACAGGCGCCCGGCCCGAGCCGGATCGTGGGCTACCTGCAGCGCCGCCTGCCCGTCTCAGAGCACGTGCCGCGACGCTGGCTGGTCGTGCGCGACGGCCGTCGCGAAGTCACGCCGATGCTCCTGTGCCTGATCGCAATCGTCTTCGCCGACCTCGCCTTCGCGGTCGACTCGATTCCGGCGGCGCTCGCGATCAGCAGCGACACCGTGCTGCTGTTGACGGCCAACCTGCTCGCCCTGCTCGGTCTGCGCGCGCTGTTCGAGCTCGTCGCGATCGCGCGCCGGCGACTGCTCTACATGGATCAGACGATCGCCGTGTTGCTGCTGCTCGTCGGCGTCAAGCTGCTCGCCGCAGAGGCCGTCGAAATCGGGCCGCTCGCGAGCCTCGCCGCAGTGCTGCTCGTGCTCTCGATCGGCACAGCCGCGTCACTGCGCGCCAGCAGGTCCGCTACCGCCTAGCTTTCGATTGTGACGAGCGTGCCGATCGGCGTATACGGATAGATCTCGGCCGAGGCCGCAAGCGGAAGCTCGACGCAGCCGAGGCTCTGCGGCGTGCCGAAGGAGGCGCGATCGAAGTTGTGCAGCGCGTCGCCGCCGTTGAAGTAGCTGACCCACTTGATGCCCGGGTCTTCGTAGTGCGAGCCGTCCGGGTTGGTCCCGCTCATCGTCGTTTCAGGAAGGTGCTCGAACACCGGGAACGTGCCCGGTTCGGTTTCGGCGCCCGAGATGCCCGTGTTCGCCGGCGCGTTCAGGACCGTACGCCCGTCGTGCCACAGCGTGAGCGTCTGCGGAACCGCGCGATGCACGTATACGTAGCTGTAGCCGCTCGTCAGCCGCTTTCCTGCGATCGTGTTCTCGATCAGCTTGTGCCACACCTCCGCCCCCGGCAGGCCGTCCACCGTCAAGCCGTTTTCGTCCTCGAACTTCATCAGCGCGCCGCGCGTGATCGTGTTTTCGTGCCCCGCGCTCCACAGCGCCTGCAGCTGATGCGGCGTGCTGCCGTAGCGCCAGCTGAAGTCGCCGCTGGGGGCATCGACCGCCGCCTGCGCCTCCGCGCTCGGCGTGCGCGCCACGTCGCTGCCCGCGGCGTGCCACCTCAACGGCAGGTAGCCCGCCTGGGCGAGCAGCTGCTGCAGGCGCAGCATCGAGCCCGGCGGCACCGTCCATTCGACCTCGCTCGTCGTTCGCAGCGCGCCGCCCGATGCGCCGTGGCCCGAGCCGGGTGCACCCGCAGCGCCCGAACCCGAGCCCGAACCCGAGCCGCCAGATGTGCCCGCCGCCGTTGACCCGCCAGCGGGTGTGACCGATACCGAGCGCGGAAGCTGCACGCGCAGGTGCGAGCCGAACGCGGCGCCCATCCCCGACGGCACGAACACCAGCGCGTGGCTGTTGGCCTTGCGCCAGTGCCCCGAGGTCGCCGGCGAGAGCTGCGGTTGCCTGTGCCCGAGAACCTCGTCGACCGGCTTCGAGAACGTCAGGTAGAGCTTCGTCGCCGGACCCACGCTGGAGCCGGCCGCCGGCAGCGTGACCATCACCGGCGAGTGCGACGGCGGGAACCAGCTCACCTGCGTCGGAGCGCCGACCGTCTCCCACGAGCGGGCCGCTACCGCGATCTGAACGGCTCCCGTGACCGGCTGGCGCCCCAGCGAGATCGTGCTCTGGGCTTGCGCCAGCGGATGCGCCCGAGAGAGCTTGCCCGTCCCTCGCGCGACCGCGCTCACCGGCTGGTCGAAGCCCACCCGCACGGCCGCGCCCGGCCGGACCGTAAGCCAACGCTCCTTCACGTGCGCCACCGGCGCGCGCAGCGTCAGATGCTCCGTGCGCTCGCTACCCAGCGCCCAGCTGAGCCATCCCGGCCGGCGGACCTGCACGGCGATCGACACCTGCTCGCCCGGGTTCAGCCGCCGCAGCGGCGTCAGGCGCCCGCCTTCGACGGTCATCGGGATTCGCCGCCCGCCTGCGCCGAACGCCTCGACGCGCTCGATGCTCCCGCCGAACGGCTGCACGCTGACGCGCGCCAGTGCCGTCGAGTCGCCCGTCAACGTCACGCCCGACCACAACAGGATCACGGCCGCGGCTACGACCAGCAGCGAGACGGCACCGGCGAGCGTCCACAGCAGCCAGCGCATTCGGCTACGTGAATGCGCTCCCGTATGGGCAATCGCTGATTCCGACGCCATCGTCAAGAGGATAGGGCTACGTGGGGCGTGAGAGTGAGCTCTCGGCGAAAGGCCGGCTCGCCCGCTCGACGGCAGGTCAGAATCGATGCCCTACCTGATGCCCTACACTGGCGCCGATGCGAAAGACAAGTGTCTATCTCGATGAGGATCAGGCTGAGCGCCTCGCCCGTCTGGCGCGTGAAGAGGGCAGGTCACAGGCGGCGGTGCTGCGCGAGGCCGTCGCCACCTACCAACCCAAGCCACCCCAGGACCGAAATTTCGCGCTGGCCGGTTCGGGGCACGGCGATGGCTCATCGATCGCGGACGTACCGGAGGAGGAACTGCTCGAGGGCTTCGGCGAGTGAGCGTCGTCATCGATGCCGCCCCGCTCGTGGCCTTTGGCGATGCCAACGACCCGCAATTCGCTCGCGTCGACGAGCTGCTGCGGAATCTCGGCGGGCCGCTGATCATCCCGGCGCCGGTCACCGCCGAGGTCGACTACCTGCTCGGACAGCGGGTTGGACGTGGGCCACAGCGGCGCTTCATCGCCGACCTCGCCGCCGGACGATTTACGGTTGCCTGCTTGGAGCGCGAGGACTATGCCACGATCGGAGAGCTCGATGCACGCTATGCGGATCTCGAGCTTGGGCTCGCCGACTGCGCACTGGTCGTGATCGCGAACCGCTACCGGACCGACCGCATCATGAGCTTCGATGAGCGCCATTTCCGTGCCGTCTCACCGCTGCAGGGCGGAGCCTTCACGATCTTGCCCGGCGATAGCTGACGCCCGGGTCCGCGGTGGAGGCTCGCCACCCGCGCCCCCGCCGGCTGGCGCCTAAAGTCGTCATGTGACGCCACAAACGCTGGTTCGAGTGAAGACGGAGAGGGAGGGATTCGAACCCTCGAACGAGGTTGACCCCCGTTACGCGATTTCCAGTCGCGCCCGTTCAACCGCTCCGGCACCTCTCCAGCAAGCGGCGGCCCTGAAGGCTACGACACGAGCGCCGCCGCTGCCGATCGCGCCCGCACGTCCCGGGGGGCCGGCTGCGCGCCGGCGCCGTCCGTTGCTAGGCTCCGCGCGATGGTTCTCGGCATCAGCAGAGCGCTCTACGTCGACATCGGCCTGATCGCCACCTTCGGCGGGATCGGCGTGATCGTCAACATCATCATCGTCTACATCGCCGTCCAGGTCCGCGGCGAGCGCCAGCAGAACCAGGAATACCGCGAGCGCATGCTCGACTCCTAGCTCGCCCGACGTCGGGACGACGCGCCGGCCGCGGCGCGATCGGACAGCGAGCTAGATGATGTAGACCGGCGTGCCGACCGGCGACTTTTCGTACAGCGCGATCACGTCGGGGATGCGCATGCGCACGCAGCCGTGCGAGGCGTCGTGACCGATCGAGGAGTACTCGCTCGGATCGATCCCGTGGATGCCGGCGCCGCCTTCGATCGACATGAAGCGCGCCTTCAGCGGATCGCCTGGGCCGGGCGGGACGACCGTGCCCGCGAGCTTGCCGGCCCACGCTTTCTTCGGCACGTACCACGGCGGATCGACCTGCTCCCATTCGATGTGGTGCAGGCCGGCCGGCGTTTCCAGGCCTTCCATGCCGACGGCGACTTCATACGTTTTCGCCAGCTTCAGGTGTTCGTAGAAGCTCAGTTTGAACGCGCCGCGGTTGACGACGATGTAGGCCGGATACTTCTCCGCCAGCTGCGCCGTCGTGACGGCCGGCCTGACCGTCCGCGCCGGCACCGCGATCGAGCGCGAAGCGCCCGTCGCCGTGAGCGCGTGCCCAATGCGCCCGTCGAGCTTGCGGTTCTCCACGGTCAGCCCCACCTTCGAGGGCACCTGTTCCAAGCCGCCCGCCCCCGGCGTGACCGTCGCGTCGACCGGCGCGCGGTTCACCGCCGTGCGGATCTGCGCCGTCAGCTTGTGGATCGCGCCGTGTGAGTAGCTGACCACGAGCGGGATCTCGCGGTGCACGCTGCCACCCGTCAGCCCGCGCACCGTGCGGGTGAAGATCGAGCCCTGTCGGCTCGCGTCGACCGCCTGGGAGACCATGTTCGCCGCGTCGACCGTCACGCCGGCCTGGCGAGCGCTCAGCGTCCAGCGGTGCGAGCCCGAGTGGATCCTCACGGGCTTGTTCAGCTCGGAGATCAGCTCGCGCTCGATCTTCGCGCGCGCATCCGCCTCGCTCAGCCCGCCGACCGGCACGCCGGCGATCGTCACGCCCTTGGCGATCTGATCGCGCCGCGCGTGGTCGTAGACGAACATCGCCGCCGCCAGCAGCACGATCACACCGGCGAGGACCCCGGCGACGAGCGGCCAGCGACCGCGCCGCGTGGGCGGTGCTGTAGCCGGCCGGGGTGCGATCGTGGACGTGCTCATCTGGGCATACGGCTGTTCTGCATACGACGATAGGCAAACTGCGATCCGGGAGCGCCGGGTCGGTCGGGACGGTCGCGAGCAGGCACCGGCCGGGGCTCGGCTTCGAGTGTACGTTTCGGCACGAGCGTTGGATCGCCCTGCAAGCGGGCGTTCAGGGGAGGAGCGCTCGGCGCCGTCGCGGCCGTCGCGAGGTCAGCCGCTCTGCTGCTGCGCAGCTTCCGCATGCGTCTCTTCGCGCGCGCGGCGGTACTCGTTGACGACGATGTCGGTGAGCTCCTCGACGGAGGTCTCGGAGGTCGGCTTGTCGAGCGCGATCACGCCCTCCTGGATCATGCTCACGCGGTCGCACGCCTGCAGCACGTGGACGTAGTTGTGCAGGATCATGATGATCGAGACGTTGCCTTCCTCCTTCAGGCGCGCCACGAGGTCGAGGATCTGCGCTCCCTCTTTCGCGCCCATCGCCGCCAGCGGCTCGTCGAGCAGGATGATGTCGGCGTCGCCGTTGACCACGCGCGCGACGGCGATCGCCTGGCGCTGTCCACCCGAGAGGCGCGCGACGGCGACGTCGATCCGCGGGATGTTGATGCCGATCTCGTCCAGCGCCGTGCGCGCTTCGCGCTTCATCCGCCGATTCGAGAGCAGCGGCAGCGGCTTGAAGACACGCTCGCGACGGAGGTAGAGGTTGTGGTAGACCGAGAGTTCGTCGATCAGCGCGAGGTCCTGGAAGACCGTGTCGACCCCTTTGTCGCGCGCGTCGTCGACGCTTCTCGGTTCGTAGGGCTGCCCGCGCAGGAACATCTTGCCGCTGTCCTGCTTCTGAAAGCCGGTCATGATCTTGATCAGCGTCGACTTGCCGGCACCGTTGTCGCCGAGCAGCCCCAGCACCTCGCCCTTCTTCAGGTGCAGGTTGATGTCGCGCAGCGCCGTCACCGGGCCGAAGCTCTTGGCGATGTGTTCCACGCGCAGCACGTCGTCCGACGCCTGCGTCGGGGGGACGACATCCGGCGCTTCCGCCGCGGGGATCACTCCGGGTGGCTCAGTCGGGTCAACCACTGCCTGTGTGCCCCCTGCGCGCCCGGCCCACGTACACGTTCGCGCTCATCGCGACGATCACGGCGAGGCCCGTGTAGAAGAGCAGGTAGTTGGCGTTGACGCCCTGCAGGATCAGCCCGTCCTTGAGGATGCCGAGGAACAGCGCGCCGATCAGCGCGCCGACGACCGTGCCCGAGCCGCCCGTCAAAAGCGTGCCGCCGATCACCCCGGCCGCGACCGCGAGGAAGAGGATTTCGTTGGCGCCCGCCGGGTCGGGCTGGACCGTCGCCGAGCGCACGGCCTCGAAGATCCCGACGAGCCCCGCCGTCAGCGCGCACAGCATGTAGTTGCGGATCATCACCATCTTCACCTGCACGCCCGCCTCGGCCGCGCCGAGCTTGTTCGAGCCGATCGCGACCGTGTACAGGCCCCAGCGGGTGAACGTCAGCACGACCTGCAGGATCACGATGATCCCCACCGCCCAGATCACCTCCGAGTAGGTGCCGCCGCCGAACACCTTGCCGAAGGTGTCGAGCGGGATCTGCCCGCCCGGCGTCGCCACCGGCGTGCCGTGGGAGATGATCAGCGCGAGCCCCTCGAACGTGAACAGCATCGCCAGCGTCGCCACGAACGAGTTGATGCCGACGACCGCGACGAAGAACCCGTTGAGCGCGCCGACCGCCATGCACACGAGCAGCGTCGCGATCACGCCCGGCACGAGCCCCAGGCCGGCCGAGGCAGCGAGCTTGTGGAAGAGGATCGGCGCGAACAGGTACATCGCGCCGATCGACAGATCGATCTCGCCGAGGATCATCACGAACACCTCGCCCGCCGCGAGGATCGCGAACGGAGCGAAGTACGGCAAGAGCGTTTCGAAGTTGCCGGCCGTGAAGAAGCTGCTCGTGTTCGCCGAGAAGTAGATCGCCGTGACGATCGTGACGACGATGATGCTGCCCTCTCGCAGCGAGATGATTCGCTCGAACACCTGCCTGCGCGTCGGGGCCCGAAGCGAATGCTCCGGGCCCTTGGGCGCCGCCGGTGGCGCCTCGGCGGCCGATCCTCCTGCGGCGCTCGCCATCTCGCTCTCCGCTCCCTTTGCCCTCGCCTAGGAGGAGATGACCTTTGCCGCCGTCGCCGTGCCCTCGTAGCGCGACTTGCTGTTGACGTACGGGGTGATCGTTTCTTTGTCGAGGAACTTCAGGCCGGTGTCGGCTTCGTAGATGCCCGACAGCGTCCCCGAGACCTTGTACATGAACAGCTGCAGCACCGGCAGGAAGCCCTGCAGGTAGGGCTGCTGGTCGATCGTGAATTCGAGGTCACCCGATTTGACCAGGTTCTGCGTCTGTTCGGTCAGGTCGAAGCCGCCGGACTTGACCTTGCCGGCGAGGCTGTACTTCTGCATCACTTTGGCGAGGCTTTCCGTCGAGCCTCCGTCGACCGCGTACATGCCCTTCGTGGTCTTGTGGCCGACCCAGTAGGCGTCGATCGTCGAGAGCTCGCCCGGGACGGCCGCGCCGGTGGCGACCGTGTGCAGCGTGATCGGCTTGCCCGAGCGCTTCACCGCCGCTTCGGCGCCTTCGATGCGCGGCTGCAGGTTGGCCGAGCCGGGCGTCGCGATGAACAGCGCCACGTCGCCCGAGCCGACGTCCGCGACGATCCTTTCGCCCATCTTTTCGCCGGCCTTTTTCAGGTCCTGGCCGATGTAGGACAGACGCGCGTTGCCGGGGGCGTCGGCGTTGTAGGCGACGACCGGGATGCCCGCCTTGATCGCCGCTTCGACCGGCGCGTTGAACGCGTGCAGGTCGATCAGCGCGACCGCGATGCCGTCGGCTTTGGCCGTGACGGCGCTGTTGACCGCGTTGACCATCTGGTTGACGTTGCTCGATTCCGAGCCCGTCCACTGATAGCTGCAGCCGAGCAGCTTCGACGCGTCCGCCGCGCCGTACTGGGTGGGGGTGAAGAACGGGTTCGTCGTGACGTGGTTGACGAACACGAATTTGTAGCTCGGGTGCGAGCCGAACACGCTGTCCGAACCGCCGCTGCCGCCACTCGAAGCGCTCGAACCGCATGCGGCGAGCAGCGTGCTCACCGAGCCCACGCCGACGCCCGTGATGGCGGTGCGGCGAAGGAACGCGCGTCTGTCGAAGCCCGGCCGGTCGATCGCCGGCACGTCCGTCTCGGCAAGCTGCGCTACGGCTTCTGGAGCCTTATCGGTCTCTGACATTGCACTCTCCTCTGATCGAGGGCTGCGCCTCCCCGGCGCCACGCCCACCGCATTACTTCCCGCGAATCTACTCCTCAGTCAAGCACTTTGCGTGGACCTTTCCGGGGGCGCGCGAAAAGTCCTCCAGGCACGTGTGACGAGGCCACGCCGGACGCGGCTCGGGCGCGCGCTATACCCTCGCAAGATGACCTCGGACTCCGCCGATCAGACCCCGTCCGAGCTCGACGCGGCGGCGCCCGAGCGTACGCCGGACGAGGGCCAGTCAGAGAGCAGCCCGGCAGAGCAGCGCGAGCGCTACGGACCGCTCACGCTGCTGCGCACGCGGAAAGGCGACGGGCGCGCCCTGCTGCTTTTCAGCCACCCGACAGAGACCGAGGCCGAGGAGCACGAGCGATGAGCGAGCTGCGCTTCAACGAGCTGCGCGGCGAGCAGGTCGTCTACGCGATCCACCGCCAGGACCGCACGTTCCTGCCCGACCGCGAGCACTGCCCGCTCGACCCGACAGAGCCCGGCGGGCCCGAGACCGAGATCCCCTTCCCCGCGTTCGAGATCGCCGTGTTCGACAACCGCTTCCCCGCCTTCCAGGCACCCGGCGGCGCGGCCGAGGTCGTCGTCTACACCGACCGGCACGACGGCTCCTTCGGCGCGCTCTCGCCGCAGCGCGCCGAGGATCTGATGTGGGTCTGGCGCCATCGCTACGCCGAGCTCGGCGCGCGCGAGGACGTCGACTACGTGATGATCTTCGAGAACCGCGGCATCGAGGTCGGCGTCACGCTGCACCACCCGCACGGGCAGATCTACGGCTACCCGTTCCTGCCGCCCGTGCCCGTAGCCGAGCGCGCCGCCGACGAGCGGCTCGGCGGCTGCGCCCCCTGCGAGCTGTTGCGGCGCGAGCTGGCCGGCGGCGAGCGCGTACTGCTGGCAAGCGAGGACGTCGTCGCCTATGTGCCCCACGCCGCCCGCTGGGCCTACGAAGTCCACGTCGTGATGCGCGCGCATCGCCCGAGCCTGCTCGAGTGCGAGGCGCATGAGCTGCGTGGGCTCGCCGAGACGCTGCAGTCGCTCGCGCTCGGCTACGACGCGCTGTTCGAGCGACCCTTCCCCTACGTGATGGTCGTGCACCAGGCGCCCACCGCCGGCGACGCCGGCTCCGCTCCGCCGGGCGCCGCCGAGCGCAGCGGCCATCTGCACGTCGAGTTCTACCCGCCGCTGCGCACCGCCGAGAAGCTCAAGTTCCTGGCCGGCTCAGAGCAGGGCGCCGGCACGTTCATCTCCGACACGCTGCCCGAGGAGACCGCAGTCGAGCTGCGCGACGCGATCGCCCGTGCCTTGGCGTTTGAAGCGTCGCCTGTGCCTCCTGAGCGCATCCGCGCGTTCGGCCCCGGCCGCGTCAACCTGATCGGCGAGCACACCGATTACAACGGCGGCCTCGCCCTCCCCTTCGCGATCTCGCGTGGAGTGGTCGTCGATGCCGTCGCCGTCGACGACCTCGTGATCCGCGCGCATGCGCGCGACCTCGACGAGCAGTTCGCCTTCGCCGTGACCCAGCGCGAGCGCGAGCACGGCTGGCGCGCGTTCGTGATCGGCATGGCCGCCGAGCTCGAGGCGCTCGGCGTCGACGTGAGCGGCGCCACGCTGGAGATCGGCGGCGATCTGCCGCGCGGCGCCGGCCTCTCCTCCTCGGCCGCGCTCGAGGTCGCCCTCTGCCTCGCGCTGCTCGCGCTCGCCGGGATCGACCCCGACGAACCCGGCCGCCTCGAGCTCGCGCGCGTGTGCGCGCGCGTGGAGAACGAGTGGGTCGGTGCGCAGACCGGCCTGCTCGACCAGCTCGCCTCTTTCTACGGCGAGCCCGACGCGGCGCTGCTGATCGACTTCGCCACGCTCGACTTGGAGCCCGTGCCGCTGAGGCTCGGCGACTGGCGGCTGGTCGTGCTCGACTCCGGCGAGCGCCACGAACATGCCGGCGGCCGCTACAACGAGCGCCGCGCCGAGTGCGCGCGCGCCTGCGAGCTGCTCGGCGTGAAGACGCTCAGCGAAGCCCGCGCGAGCGTCGTCGCGCAGCTGCCCGAGCCGCTCGCCCGTCGCGCCCGCCACGTGCTCTCCGAGAACGAGCGCGTGCGGGCCGCCGTCTCGGCGCTGCGCGACCGCGACATGCCCGAGCTCGGCGCGCTGCTGAGCTCGTCGCACGCCAGCCTGCGCGACGACTTCGAGATCTCAACGCCCGCCGTCGAGGCGACCGTCACGCGACTGCTCGACGCCGGCGCCGCCGGAGCGCGAATCATGGGCGGCGGCTTCGGCGGCTGCGTGCTCGGCCTGTTCGCCCCCGGCGCCACGCCGCCGGGCGACGCGCTCGAGGTGCGCCCCGGCGCCGGCGCGCGGCTGCTCACCGACTGAGGAGCCCTACAGTCGCGCCGCGACGAGCGCGCACGCCGTCGCGACGACGCCAAGCGAGAGCGCCGCAAGCGCCCCGTCGAGCGGTTCCAACAGGCGAGCGACCGAGAGCTCCTCGCTGCTGCCGTCGGCCAGCGTGCGCACGCCCGTCACCGAGCTCGTGCGCCGTCGCAGATCGCGCGCCGGCGAGCTGAGGCGGCGCTGCGCGATGCTCAGCACCGTGCACGCCAGCGCGATCAGCACGCCCGGCAGGTCGACTTTCAGCGACTCCACGAAGTAGCCGGTGAACGCCGGGAAGCCGCCCCAGCCGATCGCGAACCACAGATCGCCGTGCAGGCGCCCGCCGATCCACTCGAGGTTGTATGCCGGCAGGAACAGCCCGCCGAGCACGATCAACGGGATCAGCCACGCCGACACGACGATCGCACCGGCCACGCCGATCGCCAGCGCCCCGAGCATGCTCGCCAGCGCCAGCGCGATCAGCGCGGCGTCGCTCAGCCCCGTGCGCAGCGGCCGGTCGTTGAGCTCGTCCAGCGCATGCGCCGCCACGCCGACCGCCAGCGCGAACGCCGCCAGCCCCCACAGCAGGCGGTTGACGTACATGTGCGGCGCCACCGCTGCGCCGAGCGCGAAGTAGCTCAAGTGCCACGCCGTGTACGGCGGGTGCAGCAGCGTCAGCAGCTCGCCCGCGCGACCGCGACCGAGCGCGTAGAACGCAGGGCGCTCAGGCGCCGCGCGCATCGCCCGGGCCCGCGGCCTTGACGGCCGACATCACGATGCCCCCGCCCAGGCTCATGCGGCGCACGCGCACGTCGCCGAGCCCGGCCGCCTGCCAGTAGCCGACGATCCGCTGCAGCGGATGGCGCGCGTAGTAGCCGCGGATGCTCGGCCCGAGGAAGCGCCCGACCTCGGCCCACTCGCGCGAGGACAGGCGCCCGAGCACGGGCAGCCCGACGGCCGTGTACAGCCGCCACGCCGCGCGCGCCGGCAACCACGGCGGCACGCCGAACTCCAGCGAGGACACCCGCCCGCCGGGCTTGACCACGCGCGCCAGCTCGCGCACGGTCGCCGCGGGGTCCTCGACGTAGCGCAGCAGGTAGGTGAACGTCACCGCGTCGAAGCTCTGATCGGCGAACGGCAGCCGCTCGGCCTGGCCCTCGATCAGCTCGACGCGACCGTCGCCGGCGAAGCGCGCGCGGGCGCCCGCCAGCATCTCGGTGCTCTGGTCGAGGCCGAGGACCGTGCAGTCGGGGTAGCGCGCGAGCAGCTCCGCGGCGACCATCCCCGTGCCCGTCGCCACGTCGAGCACGCGCGCGCCCGGCGCCGGCGCGAGCGCATCGACGAGCGCGCGCCGCCAGCGCGGGTCCTGGCCGAAGCTGAGCGCCGAGGAGAGCACGTCATAGCGACGTGGCAGCCCGCGAAAAAGCTCCAGTGCCTCGCGCTTGTGCGCCGGCAGGCCCTCGTGCGCGTCGCTGGGTGCTGGTTCGCTCATGTCATCGCCGATCTGAAAGGCTAACCGTCGGCCGTCGCACACGCCGCCGGTGCGCCAACGAGCGAAAAGAGCATCCCGATCATCAAAAAATCGAAGACCCAGCCAGGCAGTGTCGGGATCGCGCTCGTGACCGGAGCCTCCAGCGGGATCGGCGAAGCCACCGCGCGACGTCTGGCGCGCGAGCCAGGCAGCCGGCTCGTGCTCGTCGGCCGGCGCGAGGAGCGCCTGCAGGCACTCGCCGCAGAGCTCGGCTCCGAGCGCGTCGGCTTCCTCGCCGTCGATCTCGTCGAGGAGGACGCGCCGCAGCGGATCCACGAGCACCTGATCGAGCATCACGGCCGGCTCGACCTGCTCGTCAACAACGCAGGCGCCTCCTGGCGGGCACGGTTCGGCGACGGCGGCTGGGAGAATGTCAGGCGCACGATGGAGATCAACTTCGACGCGCAGGTGCGCCTGACCGAGGCGCTGCTGCCGCTGCTGCGCGAATCGGCGCCGAGCGCGATCGTCAACGTCTCCTCCGTCGCCGGGCGCGTCGCGCGCGCCGGCTCCGGCGCCTACTGCGCCTCCAAGTTCGCCCTCGCCGGCTGGTCTGACGCGCTGGCGCTCGAGGAGCGCGAGCACGGCGTGCACGTCGGCCTCGTGCTGCCCGGCTTCATCTCGACCGAGGGCTTCCCCCAGGCCGAGCTGACCGCCAAAGCGACGACCAGCTGGCTCGTCTCCACGCCCGAGCAGGGCGCCGAGGCGATCTTCGACGCCGGCGTGCAGCGCCGCCCCGAACGCTACGTCCCGCGCCCCTACGCGACCGTCGCCGCGCTGCGCGTGCTCGTGCCCGGCCTCGTGCGGCGCGTGCTCGGCGGCAGCGGCGCCGCCGTGATGACCACCACCACCGGGCCCGACCTGGCCGAGCGCCGCAACGGCTCCTCGCCCGAGCACTGAGGCCACCGCCACGCGCGCTCTCGTCACCGGCGCAACTGGCTTCATCGGCGGGCGCCTCGCCGAGTCGCTCGTGCGCTCAGGGGCGACCGTGCGCTGCCTCGTGCGCGACCCCGCCCGCGCCGAGGCGCTGCAGCGCCTCGGTTGCGAGATCCATGTCGGCGATGTCGTCGACGCCGCCAGCCTGCAGGGCGCCGGCGAGGACGTCGACGTCGCCTACTTCCTGATCCACGCGATGGCCGGCGGGGCCGGCTACGAGCAGCGTGAGCGGCGCGGCGCCGTCAACTTCGCGCGGATGGCCAAGCGCGAGGGCGTCGGCCGCGTCGTCTACCTCGGCGGCCTCGGCGACGAGCGCGTCTCCGAGCACCTGCGCAGCCGCCACGAGACCGCCTTGACGCTCGCCCGCGAGGGCCCGCCGCTGACCTACTTCCGCGCCGCCATGGTCGTCGGCGCGCAGAGCGAGTCCTACCGCACGCTGCGCCATCTCGTCAAAAGGCTGCCCGTGATGATCGCCCCTTCGTGGCTGCGCAAGGACACGCAGCCGATCGGCATCGACGACGTCGTCGAGTACCTGCGCCGCGCCCCCGACGTTCCTTCCTCCACGGGCCGCGAGGTGCAGATCGGCGGTCCCGATGTGCTCTCCTACGCCGAAATGCTCGATCGCATGGCGCTCGCCATGGGCCTGCGCCCGCGGCCCAAGCTGCCCGTGCCCTTCATCACGCCGTGGCTCTCCGCCCTGTGGCTCGGCCTCGTCACGCCCGTCGACACGAACGTCGCGCGCCCGCTCGTCGAGGGCCTCACGACCGACACCATCGTCACCGACCCCAGCGGCGCCGAGCCGTTCGGCATCGTGCCGGCGTCGTTCGACGACACGCTCGCCCGCGCGCTCGCCGAGGAGTAGGGCGAAGGGCGCATCACCGCCTGACACAATCAACCGGGCATGCCGCGCACGCCCCTCCTGCCCCTGCTGCTGATCCTCGGAGGCCTCGCGCTCTCCTCATGTGGCAAGGGCGGCGCGACGACCGTGACCGTGGAGGCCTCCGGCGCGGGGCCCGCCGGCTCGAATACCTCGCCCGGCGGCTCGGGCGGCGGCTCGAAGGGCACTACGCCGACGCCGACGCCGCCCACCTCCAAGTCGCCCTCGCAGAAACGCGCGCTCGCGTTCGCGAGTGCTGTGAACCTGACCGCCGACGACGTGCCCGGCTTCGCGCCGAAGAGCAACCACGACAGCAGCTCTGCGCGCGAAAAGAAGCTCGGACGCGAACTGGCGAAGTGCGCCGGCGCGATCGGCCTCGGGGGAGGCGAAGAAAACAACCTCCCCGGCGAAGGCAAGTCTGTCGCGAGTCAGTCCTCGAAGGACTTCGAGCTCAAGCACGGGATCATCGACTTCACCGTCAGCTCGCAGGTCTCGGTGCAGCCGAGCGCAGCCGACGCACGCAAGGGCCTGCAGACGATCCGCGGCGCGCATCTGCGCAAGTGCTTCTCGCATTACCTGCAGCTGCTGTTCGCGGGCCAGCAGGTCAAGGGCGCGACTGCCGGCCCGGTCTCGATCCAAGCCGGCATCCCGCCCGCCCCCGGCACCGCGGGGGGCTTCGGCTGGCGCATCACCGCGAGCTTCATCGTGCACAGCGTCAAGGTCCCGATCTACCTCGACTTCCTCGGCTTCGTCGACGGGCCCGCCGAGGTGACGCTGCTCAGCTCCGGGCTGATCCGCCCGTTCCCGGCCGAAGTGCAGCAGCACCTGTTCGCGCTGCTGCTGGCACGCGCCAAGGGACACGCGCTGTGAGCGAGCTGTGAGGACGCCGCGATGAGCGACGAGCGGACCTGGACGGCCGTCGACGATTACATCGCCGAGCGGCTGATCGGCGCTGACGACGCGCTCGACGCGGCGCTGGCGGCGAGCGCCGAAGCCGGGCTGCCGGCGATCGCCGTGTCCCCGCCGCAGGGCAAGCTGCTTCACCTGCTGGCTCGCTCGATCGGCGCTCGCTCGGTGCTCGAGATCGGCACGCTCGGCGGCTACAGCACGATCTGGCTCGCGCGCGCCGTCGGCGGCGACGGCCGCGTCGTCACGCTGGAGGCCAACCCGCGCTATGCGGAGGTCGCGACGAAGAACATCGCGCGCTCCGGCTGGGCCGGCACGGTCGAGGTGCGGATCGGCCCCGCGCTCGACACGCTCGCGCAGCTCGCCGCCGAGCAGCCGGCGCCGTTCGACCTCGTGTTCATCGACGCCGACAAGGTCAACACGCCCGAGTACTTCAGCTGGGCGCTCGACTGGACCCGTTCGGGCGGTCTGATCGTCGCCGACAACGTGATCCGCGGCGGCGCGATCGGCGATCCGCAGGGCGAGGATCCCGGCGGCCTCGCCGCGCGGCGGCTGCACGAGATGCTCGAGGCCGAGCCGCGCGTCAGCGCCACGACGATCCAGACGGTCGGCCTGAAGGGCTACGACGGCTTCACGCTGGTGCTCGTCGAGTAATCAGAGCTCGCGCACGAAGCGCTCGCGGTCGACCTGGCACCGATAGCCGGCGGCGGCCCAGAACTCGTGCGCGCCGGGGTCCTCGCCGGCGACGATCGCCGTCAGCCGCTCGGCGCCGTGGGCGACCAGGCGCCGCTCGCCCTCGCGCACGAGCGCGGTGGCGAGCCCCTCGCGGCGATGCTCGGGGTGCACGGCGAGCCTGTAGAAGCTGCCGCGCCAGCCGTCCCATACGGCGATCAGCGAGCCGGCCAGGGCCGCGCCCGGCGCGCTCCCGCCCGGCGCGGAGCGCTCGGCGACGAGCAGCGCCTCGGCGTCGCTCGCCAGCAGCCGCTGCAACCCGGCCGGATCGGACCCCGTGACAGGCTGCACGTCGCCGGCCCGCCACAACGCCAGCACGGCGTCGATGTCCTCGGGCGTGGCGGTGCGGATCGTCCAGGCCGGCAAGCCAGGAGGAATAGCACGCGCCTCGCGGCGCGGCAGGGCCTCGCGGCGCGCGCTATGCGGCGAGGCGCTCGAGCACCTCGTCGGCATCGGTGCCGTGCGCGCGCAGGGCGTGCTCGAACACCGGCCCGTACACCTGCAGCACGGCGATCAGCAGATCGGTCGTGGCGATGCCGGCGGCGCCGCGCTCGGTGGCGATCTGCGCCGCACTCTCACCGACGAGCGCGATCACGTCGCGCGGCTCAGCGCCGGCTCCGGCGCCGGCAGCGGTGCTCGCGACTGGATCTCCGTGACCGTTCTCGGGATGCAGGCTGAGCGCATCCTCGCTCACGCCGAGCGACTGCAGCACGCTGCCGACCTCGCCGTGCAGGCGCAGCAGGCGCAGCCAGCGCTCGGCCTCGTCCTCGGGCGTGCGCGCGAAGGGAATCGCGGTTGCGGCGATGCCGAGCACCATGGCGGCGTCGGGGGCGAGTGTGGGTGCGCTGCTCATCGAAACCTCCCTGCTCTCAGGACGCACCTGCCGCGGCGAGCGCGGCAGCGTGGATCACGTTGTCGTCGACGAGCGAAGCGATTGGGCGGCCGTCGGCGTCGGGCCTGAGCTCGAGCATCACGCTGTCGGAGCGCTCGAGCCGGCGCCGGGCGTCGCGCACGAGCGCTTCGGCCTGGCCGAGCTCGACGCCGCAGTCGAGCAGGAAGCGCTCGACGCGATCGCCTGCGAGCAGCTCGCGGTTGCACTCGAGCTGCTCGAGCACGATCGCGGGGGCGCCGTGGCCGTCGTGCACGCGCAGCAGGCAGGCCGCCATGTCGTCCGGGCGCGCGTCGGAGCGCTCGGCGACGCGGTCGAGCAGCGCGGCGGCGTCGGCGTCGCGCTGCAGGTCCGAGAGCGCGGCGGCGAGGCGCTCGGCGCCGAACAGGTCATCGCCGATACGCGCCTCGGTGACGCCGTCGGTGTGGAAGCAGAGGCGCGCAGGGCCGGGAACGGACACGACCGTCTGGCGCGTGCCGGTACGCATGCCGGCGCCGACGGGCGGTGCCGAGCAGGAGGTCACCGTTGCCAGCGCGCGGACGCCGCCCTCGCCGAGCACGACGGGTGGCGGGTGGCCGGCGCTCGCGTAGGTCAGCTCGCGCTCGCGCGGGTTGTACGTAGCGGCAACGACGGTGGCGAACGAGCCGGCGAGCTGGCGGTCGAGCACGCTGCCGGCCGTCTGCAGCGCCTTGCGCGGCGAGAGCCCGGCCTCGAGGTAGGCGCGCACGGTGAAGCGCAGCAGAGCGGTGTGCGGCAGCGCCTCGCGGCCGTGTCCGGAGACGTCGCCGACGATCACGGCGATCTCGCCGTCCTCGAGCGCGAAGACGTCGTAGAAGTCGCCGCCGGCACCGGGGCCGTCGGCGGGGCGGTAGGCGACCGACGTGGCGACCGGTCCGAGGCGGGTGGGCGGCACGGGCAGCAGCGCGGCCTGCAGCAGCCCGACGTCCTCGAGCAGCTGGCCGCGCTGGCGCACGAGCCGTCGTGTGCGCACGCCGCTGAGCAGCGAACGAACGCCGAGCATCAGCGCGAGCAGGATCAGGGCTCCGATCAGGATGCGCACCGGCGTCGGCACGACGCCGACGATCTTCGTCAGGGTCCTCACGAGCGCGGGCTGCGTCGAGCTCTGCTGCGAGCGCTTGGCGCTTCTGTGCGAGGCACTGCCCGGCGCAGCTGCGCCCGCGCCGCCCTGGGCTGCGAGCAGGAGTGAGGCCGGCGTGGCGACGGCAACGGCGGCGCTCGCGCCGAAGTGCGCGCCTCGCGCAGCACGACGGCCGGCGCGGTTGGCGGCAGCGCCGCCGGCGAGACCGGCGTTGGCGGCGGCAGGCGGGGCAGAGCTGACGGATGCCGGGGCGGTCCCGACAGCCGGGGCGACGACGGGTGCGAGCGAAGCGGACGTCGCGCTCGCCTGCGCGACGGGGACAGCTTCCGTCAGGTTGCCCTTGCCCTTGGCATTGGCGCCGCTCGAGCCTTCGGCGCCGGAGCCGCTACCGGAGCCTTCTCCGCCGGGACCTTCTTCCCGCGGTTTTTTGCCTTTTTCTTTGTGTTCTTTTTTGCCTTTACCGCCGCCGCCGCCTTTTTTCTGTTTGCGCGCGAACGCTTCGGCTTGGGCGGCCGAGGATTCGTCGCTGCTCATGGCGACGTCTGGGCTCGCGGCGGTCGCGCTGGAGGTCGATGTCGAGCGCCGTTCTTCACGCCGGCTTTCCCGTTCTTCCCGGCGCTGCGCGCGCGTTGCGGCGGCAGCCGGACGGTCGCCTTTGCGCGCACCAATGCCGCTGCCGGCGCCGGCACCCTGCACGGCGGGCGACGCGGGGGCTTCGACGGACGGTGGTGCGAGCGCGGGCGGCGCGGGCGCGCCTTCGGCCTTGGCGGCCTGGCGTTCGGCACGGCGCGCGGCGGCGGTGCTGCCTTCGCCGGCGCTCGAAGCGGTGGAGCCGGCGCCGCCTTTGGCGGCCGACGCGGTGGGCAGCGATTGCAGCCCGAACACGCCGCAGCCGACGATCGCCACGGCAAGCGCGCGCCGCGCTCGCCTGTTCGCGTCGCCGACCATCAGCGACCCACTCCTTCTCACCCGATCCGCATCGTGTGCCCGCGCGCGTGGCCGAGCGCCTCGTCGAGTGTCGGGAAGATCGCGAAGACGCCATCCATCCCGGAGAGCTCGAAGATTTTCAGCACGTTGGCGTTGGTGCAGACGATCGCCATGCGCGAACCGCTGCTGAGGCTTCGGTTGACCCCGACGAGCACGCTGAGCGCGGTCGAGTCCATGAACCTGACCTGCGTGAGATCGACGACGAGCTGCTGCTTGCCGGCGTCGATCGCGTCGACGAGCGCCCACTTCAGCGAAGGCGCGCGCTCGAGGTCGAGCTCTCCTTCGAGGGTCACGACAGCGCTGCGCTCGTCGGGCTCGCTCTGGATGATGCCGAACGCCCCGGTGAAGGGATCGGGGCTCTTGGTGTCTGCGCTGCCAAGCATGCGGCTCCTCGCTTTGGACGCTCCTCACGGCCAGCTTCGGTCGCACGGGCGCCCGGCCCTTACCACCAGTGCGCTTGCTCGAACGTCCGTCCATTTTTCGGACCCCGCTAGGTGTTTCTTACGTGTCCTGGCGAACTGGCCCGGCGCTCGGCGAGCTCGAGTGCGTGGCTGCGAGACTGAGCGCGTGGCAGAGGAGCTGGAAGAGCTGATCGTCGCCCACACGCGGGCCTGGCGGGCATGGCTTGCCAAGCACCACGACGCCGGCCCGGGCGTCTGGCTGGTGCTGGCGAAGAAGGGCACGACGGAGCCGACGAGCTTGAGCTACGACGAGGCGCTCGAGCACGCGCTCTGCCACGGCTGGATCGACGGCCAGGTCAAGCGTCGCGACGAGGGCACCTTCCGCCAGCGCTTCACGCCGCGTCGCGCGCGCAGCGCCTGGTCGAAGCGCAACGTGGGCATCGCCGAGCGATTGCTGGCGGAGGACCGCATGCACCCGGCGGGCCTCCGAGCGATCGAGCAGGCCAAGGCGGACGGGCGCTGGGAGGCGGCCTACGCGGGCCCGGCGAGCATCGCGGTGCCGGACGACCTGGCGGCGGCGCTCGCGGCCGAGCCGCGGGCGCAGGCGATGTTCGAGATCCTCACGAGCCAGAACCGCTATTCGGTGCTGCTGCGGATCGACAGCGCCAAGCGCAGCGACACGCGCGCGCGGCGGATCGAGCGGTTCGTGGCGATGCTGGCGCGTGGGGAGACGGTCCACCCGCAGAAGCGCAAGCTCACGAGCTGAGCGAAAGCCCCATCCACACGTGCGGGATGCCGGCCTCCTCGAAGGGCTCGGATTCGACGGCGAAGCCGGCCCGCTCGTACAGCTCGACGGCGGCGAGTTGCGCGGCGAGGCGCACCCGGCGAAAGCCCTGCTCGCGGGCGCGGGCGAGTGCGATGGCGAGCATCCGCGAGGCGATCCGGCGCCGGCGCAGCTCGGCGGCGACGGCGACGCGCCCGATCTTGGCTTCGTCGCCGAAGGCCAGCAGCCGCAGCGTGCCGATCACGCGCCGCCCGTCGGCGGGGTCGAGCGCGACGAGATGCTGGGCGTCGCGGTCGAGCTCGTCGAGCTCCTCCTGCAGCGGCACTTTCTGCTCGCCGTAGAAGACGGCTTCGCGCAGGGCGAAGGCGCCGCTTATGTCCTGCTCGTCTCGGGCCCAGCAGATCCTGATCGGCTCATCGCTCACGCAGGCCAAGATAGCCCGCGTGAGCGCGGCGACTTCGAGCCAATCTAGATCGAGCGCCGGCGCTTGCGGGCGAAGGGCGCCTGCAGGTCGTACTCGGAGAACGGCCCGTGGACGGTGCCGTCGGTGGCGTAGCGGTAGAGCGCGACGGCGAAGGTCTGACGCACGACGAGTTGCACGGCGACGATCGCTGCGAGCACGAGCACGCCGAGCACGATCACGGCGTCGCGCACGGCGGGGACGTCGTTGGTGGCGACGGCGGCGACGACGAACACGACGATGGTGACGAGGACGGCGATGGCGGTCCAGGCGCCGATGATCAGGCTGCCGCCGATGCCCTCGCCCCAGCGCTTCTTGACGACGTGGGAGGAGCGCTTGAGCGCCTCGGGCGCGGAGCAGTCTTCGAGCGCGATGATGGGAACGGCGAACAGGCTTGCGAGCGCCCAGCCGAGGCCGACGAGGCGCGCGGCGATGCTGCCGCCGAGCGGCAGCCGGCTGGCGGCCTGCTCGAGCAGGAAGCCGACGACGGCGGCGATCAGCGACCACAGGGCGACTGTGCCGAGCTTGCGCATGGGCACGGCGAGCGCTTCGCCGACGCTCAGATGGCGCCCTTCGAGCGCGGCGGAGGCGGCGGCGGCGATGGCGGTGTTGAAGAAGACGGAGACGAACGTCAGCGGGTAGGCGAAGATCAGCGCGAACAGGGCGAGTTCGTCGCCCTGCAGGCGGCCGTTCTGGAAGGAGCCGCCGAGGATGAAGATCAGCGCGAGGCCGATGCCGCCGGTGATCGCCGAGATCGCGGCCAGCGCGAGCAGCGAGCGGTCGCCGCGCACGACGTCCCAGGAGGCGCGCGTGAGGCGCCAGGAACGGGCGATCCGTCCTTCGCGGGGTGGCTCGACGATGGCGCTCTGCAGCTCAGACATTTTTATCCTTTTTGATGAGCGGACTCCGTCCGCGAATGGTTGGCCGTTGCCCTCACGCGGCCCGTATCGGACGAAGACGCGCTGCGCTTGAAGCCGGCAGGCGATCGGCCGACAGCCGGACGAGGCGCACGGGCCGGCCCTGGATCTAGGCGAGCACGAACGCGGCGATCAATGCTGCCACGCGCGCGGGCTCCTGCGCCATGAAGGCGTGCCCGCCGCCGGCGATCCGCTCGACTTGCGTGTGGGGCCACAGCGCGGCGAGCGCGTCGGCGTTGCCGGGCGGGGCGATCACGTCGAGCTCCCCGCTGATGACGAGCGCGGGCGGCGCGTCCTCGCCTGGCGCGGGCTGCGGCTCGGTCTGCCAGGCGGCGAGCACGCGCTCCTGCGCGGCGAGCGTCTGCGGCGAGAGCGAGGCGCGCGCGTCGGCGACGATCTCGCCGAACTGGGCATCGATCTCGACAGCCACGTCGGGCGGGAACAGCAGCGAGATCAGCCGCGTGGCCTGCTCGCGCGGCGTGCCGGAGTGATCGGTCAGCCGGTCCCACACGTACGGCTCGGCGGGCACGCCGGCGCCGCCACCGGGCCCGGTGGCGAGCAGCGCGATCGGGCCGGCGCGCGCGGGCGAGCGCAGCGCGAGCCGCTGCACGACGTAGCCGCCCATCGACCAGCCGGCGAGCGCTACCTGCCCGAGCCCCGGCCCCAGCTCGACGAGCAGCGCGTCGAGATCGTCGGCCATGGCATCGACGCTCAACGCGGCGGGGTCGCCGAGCTCGGAGTCGCCGATGCCGCGGTTGTCGGGACAGATCAGCGTGAAGGAGCGGGCGAGGGCGTCGGTGAACGTGGGGTCCCAGTCGGCCGAGCCGGCGGCGTAGCCGTTGACGAGCACGAGCGCCGGACCTTCGCCGAGCGTGCGCCAGGCGAAGCGCCGGCCGTCGAGCTCGATCGTGTCGTGGCGCTCACTGCTGCTCACGCGCGCAGCATCTCAGACGGCTCGAGCGGAGGCGAGCGCGAGCAGCTTCTTCACGGTCGTCCAGTTGCGCGCGGTGGCGAGCACGCCGAAGTCCTGCCTGCTGAGCTGCGCGGCGAGCTTGGAGCGCCCGACGCCGTGCGGGAACCAGGCATAGATCTCACGTCCGTGGGCGATCATCTGCTCGCCCTCGACGGCTCGTTCGGCGACCTTGGCGAGCGCATTCTCGGCGGGCTTCTGCCGGCAGAAGGTCACCTGGTAGAGCTTCTCCTGCTCGGCCACGTCGCCGAGCGGGTCGCGAGCGACGATCCTGGCGAGCTCGGCGCGGGTGCGCACGACGACGCCGACGTCCAGGCCGAAGGCATCGGCGATCGCTCCCTCGCACGCGCGCGCGAGCGCGTCTGCCTTGACGCTGCTGTCGAGCACGACGTTGCCGCTCTGCACGTAGGTGACGACGTCGTCCATGCCGGCCGCTTGCAGCGCGTCGCGCAGCGCGGGCATGGCCAGCTTGTTGCGCCCGCCGACGTTGATGCCGCGCAGGAGGACGATCTGCTTCACGCGGGTCAGGCTAGAGCGTCACAGCAGTACTTTGAGCCCGGCTGCGGCGAGCAGCACGGCGAAGGCGAAGCACAGGCCGGCGCCGATGCCCTTGTGATGGGCGGTGAAGAAGCCGTTGAGCCGCCGCAGCAGCGGATCGGCGCGCGGCCCGAGCAGGACGACGAGCAGCGGCGGGCCGTAGGCGGGCACGAGCGTAATCGCGTAGAGCAGGACGAAGGCGACGATCTGCGCGCCGAGACCGGCATCGGAGATGCCGATGGCATGCATGGCGGGGAAGAACAGCACGATGCTCGAGAAGTTGGTCAGCATCAGCGCCACCCCGAGCAGCAGCGCGCCGCGCAGCGGGTGCGCGCTGACGCGTTCTGGCTTGGGCGGCCGCGGCGGCGCGCGCAGCGAGCGCACGCCGAGGCCGAGCAGCAGCACGGCGGCGACGAGCTTGACGATGGCGCCGGCTTCGGAGGGGCTGTGCGCGCCGCCGGTGCTTTCGGCGAGGATCAGCGCGAGCACGGCGAAGCCGGCGAGCACGAGCGCGGAGCCGGCGGCGACGCCCCACGCGCGCCTGAGCGCTTCGCTCTTGCGCGAGAGCGTGAGCAGCTCGACGGCGAGCGTCGTCGGTGAGATGGCAGCGGCGAGCGCCAGCGGCACGACGATCCCGAGCAGCCCCGCCATCCCTGCAAGTTACGCCCCACCCCACGGGAACCCTGCGCGGACGGACGGACGGGCGATGACACACGAGCGATGAGTTTCGACCGTGTCCCCCGTCAAAGCAGTACAAACCAACGACGCCGGCGACACGCAAGGCGCGCACGGCGAAACCCCGGAGCAGAACGGAGGCTCGGAATGAGCGACACGCAGACCCAGACCAACCTGACGCAGGTCGGCACGTGCATGGTCCCGGTCAAGGACCAGGACCAGGCGATCGCCTTCTACACGGAGAAGCTCGGCATGGAGCTGCGCGCGGACGTCCCGTTCGGCGGCAGCGAGCGGTGGGTCGAAGTGGCGCCGGCCGGGGCTCAGACGACGCTGGCGCTGACCTCGCCGCGCCCGGGCGAAGCGACGGGGATCGAGACGCGGATCGCGCTGTCGAGCAGCGACATCGATGCCGACCACGCGGACCTCAAAGCCCGCGGCGTGGACGTCGACGCGGAGATCATGCGCATGGGCGACCCGGTGCCGCCGATGTTCTGGTTCAACGACCCCGAGGGCAACCGCCTGCTGATCGTCCAGACGAGCTGAGCGACGACACGGGACGGAGCGCACAGCCATGCTCAAGTTCAACATCGCGATGTCGCTCGACGGTTTCGTGGCGGGACCGAACCCGAGCGAGCAGCACCCGCTCGGCGAGGGCGGGATGCAGTTGCACGAGTGGGCGTTCGAGCTGGCCGCGTGGCGCGAGCCGCACGGACGCGAGGGCGGCGTCGTCAACGAGAGCACTCAGGTCGTCGAAGGATCCCAGGCGAACGTGGGCGCGGTCGTGATGGGGCGCAAGATGTTCGGCGGCGGCCCGGGCCCGTGGGGCGCGGATCCGTGGCAGGGCTGGTGGGGCGAGGATCCGCCCTTTCACATGCCGGTGTTCGTGCTGACCCACCACGAGCGTGAGCCGCTGCAGAAGCAGGGCGGCACGACGTTCCACTTCGTCACGGACGGGATCGAGTCGGCGCTGGCGCAGGCGAAGGAGGCGGCCGGCGGCAAGGACGTGGCGCTCGCCGGCGGCGCGGAGGTCGGCCGGCAGTACCTCTCGGCGGGGCTGATCGACGAGCTGCGCCTCAGCGTCGTGCCGGTGCTGCTCGGCTCGGGCACGCGCCTGTTCGACGACGGCGCCGGGGCAGGCGTGGCGCTCGAGCAGGTGCAGGCGGTGCAGGCGCCGGGGGTGACGCATCTGATCTATCGGGCGGGCTGAGAGCCGGCGTCGGGGCCGGCCCGGACTACCCGGGCGACCCCGGCGCGTCCGCCTGCACGGAGACCGCGAACTCGGCGTGGAAGGACTCGCCGGGTGCGAGCAGCCGCAGCCCGTCGCGGCTCAGCAACGCGTTGGTCGGCGCGGTCATCGGCTCGAAGCAGACGAAGCTTCTCGCTCGCGGGCGCATAGAGCTGGGCGTGCGTGTAGCCGCGGCGCAGCTCGAGCGAGATGCGCGTGGCGCGGGCACGGTCGGTCAGCGAGAAGACGGGCGGATCGAGCAAGCCGGCGAAGGCGTCGTCCCAGCTGCTGTCGTCGAGGCGAAAGCGGCGGCGCTCGAAGGGCTCGCTCTCGCCGGTCGGGATCATGCGCTCGTCGAGCACCAGCCGCCGGCTGACGGGAAGCTCGACGGTCCACGCGGCGCGGTCGCCGCCGGGCAGCGTGAGGTAGGGGTGATAGCCGAAGGACACCGGCACGGGCGCCGGCCCATCGGCGTGCACGCTCGTCTCGATGGCGAGCGTTGTCTCGCCTTCGATGCGTGCCTCGATCTGCACTGTGTGAGGGAACGGGAAGATCGTCAGCAGCTCGGGGCTTCGCCAGGACAGACGCGCACGCACGCGATTGGCGACTCGACAGGGCTGCTCGACGAGCTCCCACGGCAGCGCGCCGGCGATGGCCCCATGGATCGGCAGGCCGTTCTGATCGAGCTTCAGCGGCGGGTCGGCGGGATCGAGCTGCACGTCCTCCCGATCCGGCCCGGGATAGCGCAGGCCGTCGAGGCGGTTGGCCCAGGGGTAGAGCAGCGGGATGCCCATCGTCGAGCCGCGTTGCGCATACGCGTCCACGCCGGCGCGCTTCGCCAGCAGCTCGACGCCGCGATGGCGCAGCGAGCAGCAGACCATGCCGGCGTGCGGCACGAAGGCCGCCTGCAGCTCGGAGCCCGGCGACTCGATCGGGACTGCGTCGTAGCCGTCCCGGCGAGGGCCGATCACGAGCTCAGCTCGCGACGGCGCGGGCGGGCTCGACGATGACCTCCTGCAGCCTGCGCACGGCGTCGAGATGATCGCCGGTCCAGACCATCCGCACGGCGGTCGCCGTGGCCTTGCCGTCGGCGGCGCGCAGATCGTTGGCGACGGCGTCGACGAGGCGGCCGTCGGCGACCTGGTCGTGCGCGAGCGGCGGGTTCGGCGGCCGCCCGTCGGAGAGCCGCGCGGCGAGGTTGTCGTACCAGCCCTCGACGAGCGCGCTCGATTTGAGCAGCTCCTCGCGCGCGGCGGCGCGGTCGCCGGGCACGGTGCCGTCCTCGCGCTCCCACAGGTCGAGCACGGCGTCGGCGGCGAGGCGCAGCCCGCCGACGCCGGAGACGAGCCCGCTGATCTCGGCGAGCGGCGCGGGCTTGGAGCCGCGCTCGGCGAGGTAGCTGCGGAAGGTGTCGTCGAGCCGGCGGGCGGAGGCGGCGGCTCGTGCGGCATCTTCCTCGGGCTCGACGACGGCCGCTGCGGCGTCGGCGTCGCAGCGGCGCATGCCGAAGTCGACGGCGCTGGCGAGGTAGCGGGCGCTGTCGATGTAGGCCTGCGCGAGCGCCCGGCGCAGCTCGGCGGCGGCGCCGCGAGGCCAGAACAAGAGGCCGACGAGCAGGCTGACGGAGCAGCCGATGGCGATGTCCTCGACGCGCAGCAGGCCGACCTTCCAGCCGGCGGGCTGGATGATGTTGTAGAGGCACACGAGCGTCAGCGTGAAGGCGGCCTGCCCGGCTGCGAAGCCGATCGCGGCGGGGGCGACGCCGGCGAGCAATATGGCGATTGGCAGCAGGAACCACAGCAGCGTCGTGTTCTCGCCGATCAGTGCGATCAGGAGACCGGCGATGACGAAGCCGGCGACGGTGCCGAGCAGGCCGCGGACGATGTTCTGCCCGGTGCTGAGCGCGTTGGAGCGGAGCACGGAGAGCGTGCCGAGCACGACCCAGAAGGAATGCTGCACGCCGGTCTCGTTGGCGACGAGCACGGCGACGCCGAGCGCGACGGCGCCGCGCACACTGTTGTGCAACCAGACCGAGCCCAGGTCGATGTGCGCGGCTGCGCGCTGCTGCGCGGCGGAGGCGGCGCCGGCGAAGCCCTTCGGCTGGCGGCCGAGCACGCTGTCGATCCAGCCGCGCCGCTCGGCCGCGGCGGTCAGATCGATGTTCTCGGCGATGATCGAGACGGCGTAGCCGAGCTCCTGCGCACGAAAGGCCGGGTCGAGCGCGGTGATCAGCTCGCCGGCGCCGGTCGCGTCGTCACGCATCGGCTTGCGCCGCACGAGCAGCTCGCCGGTGGCGCCCGTCTCGACCTTCTCCATGGCCGCCTTCAGCCGACCGATCGCCGCGTGCAGCTGCTCACGCTCGCCGCCGATCGTGCCGAGCAGCTCGGCGCCGCGCTCGAGCACGTCGGCGGCGGCCAGCTTGACGGTGCACGCGGGGTGGTCGACGGCGATCCCCTCGGCGGGGCCCACGGAATGGATCACGATCGCGTCGAGCCAGTTGATCTCATCGACGAGACGGACGACGGTGCGCGCGGCCGTGCTCAGACCGGTGGGCCGGAAGGGTGTGGCGAGGAACACGCGCCGCATCGCGACGACGGCCTGCTCGGCCTCGGCGACGGCGCGCTCGTGCTCAGCCCTGGCGGCCGACTGCTCGCCGCCGCCGCCGGCCCCATAGGCGACATCGGCGCGCAGCCTCACGGCGAGCGCCCTGCAAGCGGCTGCGGCGGCGCCGCGCAGGGCGCTGCGGGTGGGCGTCGGCCAGAGCAGCACGATCGCGAGCATGGCCGCGCCGGAGGCCATGCCCCAGCCGGCCACACGATCGGGGATCGAGGAGGCGGGGCCGGCGAGCGTGACGGGCAGGATGAAGGCGAGCAGCAGCGAGGTCGAGGCGCCTGCGAGCACGGAACTGACGACGCCGGAGAAGATCACGGCGAAACCGATCAGCGCCATCGTGACGGCCGAGATCCAGACGCTGCGTGAAGCGAGCGTGCCGAGGCAGACGAACGCGCAGCCGGTCACGGCCAGGGCCAGCTGCGCCTGCAGGCGGGCGCGCATCGGCCCACCGAAGTCGACGAGCAGCAGCATCGCGAACGAGCCGAACGCGGCGAAGGTGGCGACTGCGGCGTTTTCGATCACCTTGTCGCCGAGCGCGAACATGGCGGGCATCACGATCGCGGCACGCCCCGCCCGGCGCAGCGCAGCGAGATCGCGGTCGCGTTGGGCCAGCCACTGGAGCGGGTGGCGCACCACTCAGCGCTGCGGGCGCGGCGCCTCGTCGGGCCAGCGGCCGTGCTTGTCGAAGTACACGCGCGCGGCCTCCTCGCGGTCGCGCTCGCGATCGCCGTCGACGCCGGCGCGGTAGAGCCAGTTGACGGCGTAGATGGCAAGCGAGGCGCCGATGATGCCGGCGCCTCCCTCGAGCTCGGATTCGCTGCCCAGGGCCATCACGACCAGGCCGGCGATCACGCCGGCGGCGGGGAGCACGTAGCGCAGGGCGAACATCATGCCCTCAACTTAGCGCCGGCCGGCTCAGCATGCCGCGATGCCAAGCATGCCGCGATGCCCCGCGTGGGGCAGTGCTCAGCGCGCGGCCGCGGTGCTCAGCGCAAGCGTCGGCGCAGGAGATCCGTCCAACTCGCCGGCAACCGACCCGACGTCTGGCACGGAGCGACCGGCGGTCGCGACGGCTGTCGGCCGGCCGGTGCGAGGACGCTCGATGCGCAGCAGCGCGGTGCCGTCGCGGCGCGCGATCTCGCCGGCCCGCGCGAGCAGCGATGCAGCGAAGGCGGGGTCGATGTGGCAGGCGTCGAGGAAGCGGCGCAGACGCGGCTCGCCGAGCGTCTCGGCGTCGACTTCGAGTTCCTCAAGCTGATCGGCGACGGCCGGGCTCGCGGCAACCGCCGGGCTCGCGCCGCTCCCGGCGGCCGCGACCGGGGCGCCGGCGGCAGCGGAGACGATGCAGGCGACCATGTCGTCGGGCGTCGAGGAGGCCACGTCTCGGATCCGCGCGAGCAGCGCGGTGGCGCTCGCGGAGGGATCGAGATCGCCGGCAAGCTCGATCAGGCGCTCGCGGCCGAGCAGATCGTCGCCGAGGCGCGCCTCGGGCAGGCCATCGCTGAAGAAGCACAGCCGGCCGCCGGGGGGAAGCGAGACGATCGTCTGCCTGCGTCCGGTCGGCAGGTCGCAGCAGATCGGCGCCGAGCAGCACACTGTGAGCGGCTCGGGAGCGTCGAAGCCGATCGAGATCGGCGGCGGATGGCCGGCGCAGGCATACGTCAAGCGACCGCTGGCGCTGTCGTGGACGGCGACGACGACGGTGGCGAAGCGCTTCTCGCCGGGCGTTGCGAGCACGGCGCCTGCGAGGGCGAGCGCGGCGCGCGGTTCGAGCCCGGCCTGCAGGTAGGCGCGCAGCGTGTAGCGGGTGAGCGCGGCCTGCGTCAGCGCTGGGCGGCCGTGGCCGACGACGTCGCCGAGCACGATGGCGACCTTGCCGGGCTCGAGCTCGAACAGGTCATAGAAGTCGCCGCCGGCGGCCGGCCCGTCGGCGGGCTCGTAGGCGACGGATACGGCCAGCCCGCCGAGTCGCTCGGGGATGGCGGGCACGAGCGCGGCCTGCATGTCGTCGAGATCGCTGAGCATCGTCTCGCGCTGGCCCTCCAAGCGCCGTGCGCGCAGCGTGGCCAGGCGCGCGCGAACGGCGAACAGGATCGCGAGCAGCATCAGCACGAGGATGATCGGCTTGCTCCAGTCGGGTACGGGCACGGGGAACGGAATCTGGCGGCCAATCGTTTCGAGCGGGTTGCTCGATGAGGTCTTGTGCTGGGAGCTGCCGGTCCCGGAGGCGCTGGTTGGCTTGGCCGACGAGGCTGCCGTGAGCGCAGTTGCCGCGGCGGGGGTCGTCGGGGTGCCGGTAGCGCCGGCGACGGAGTGTGCGCCGGTCGCGTGCGAGCCGGCAGCGGCCGTCTTCAGGCGGCGCTTGCCGGAGCGAGCCGATGGCCCACCCGGCGCGGCCGCCGGCGCGACGGTGCTGCCGTTCGAGCCCGCCTGCGTGGAGCCGCCGCTCGTGTTCGATGCGCCGGCGCCGGCTGCGTGCGCGCCGCTCCCGGACGAGCTCGAGGTCGGCTGAGAGGGAGTCGTCGAGGAGCCCGTCGGCACCGGCACGGGCGTGCTCGTGCTCGGTACGGTCGGGACTTCGACGGGCGCTTTGGGCGTTTCGACAGGCGGTGTCGACGGCAGTTCCGCTTTGGGAAGCGGCGGCGTTTCGATCGGCGGCAGGCTGCCGACTTTGACTTTGACGGGCAGCGGTTCGGCTTCGACGTTGAGCAGTTCGCCGACCTGCACGTGGATCGTGGGCAGGGCTTCGAGTGACAGGCCGGACGAGGACGAGGCGTCGCCTGTGCCGAGAAGCGACAGCGAGAGGCCGGGTGCATCGCGGACGCCAACGCCGGCGTCTGCGGCCGCGATGGACGCGATGGGCAGAGCGACGGCGAGGGACACCGCGATCGCCAGGGTCAACCCGAGTTGTCGAAACCGCCGCGTGCTCATTCCATGAACCCCCACATAGGCATGGAAGCGTCTAGCCATGATTCCACAGGCGTCAGGAGAGATGGCCGTGCAATGGACGATGCAACGAAAGAGCCGCCGGCATCGAAGGGGTCTCTCGCATCAGCGGATGGTCGCAGGCGCCCCCGCTCAATAGCATGAACCCGTGAGCGGCCAGCGAGTGCCCGGCGGAGTGGTACACGAACTGCCTTCGGATCTGCGGGAGGCCCTGATCTCCAACGCCACGGCACTCGATGCGTGGAGGGACATCACGCCCCTGGCCCGCAATGAGTTCATCTGCTGGGTCGAGGATGCCAAGCAGGCGACAACCCGTGAGCGCCGCATTCGGCGGACACGGGAGGAGCTGGAGGAAGGCCAGCGCCGGCCCTGTTGCTGGCCGGGGTGCAAGCACCGCGAGCGCACCGGCAGGTAGCGAGCGCTCAGCCGATTCGCTCGGCCAACCTGTCGAGACTTCCGGGCCTTCGACTTGACGCCCAGCCTGATGATGATGGGCTTACCGGACTCGGGGGAAACGCCCCGACAGATCGCCATCCTTACAAAGCTCTTGCGACTCTGAAAGGAACTCGAGCGAGCAAACCGGCGGTATTGCTGGCCCGCGTCGCCGTCGCCGGACGGGGATAAGCTGCCGCAGGTTATGGCTGAGCTGCTGACGGCGGAGGCGATGCGGGTTGGCGCTGTGCGTGGACGCTACTTCCGCGAGAACTTCGCTCAGGGCGGCATCGACCTGGTGCAGATCGTGCCCGAGCTCGTGACCAACGCAGATGCCGCGATCGCCGCCGGCGGTCGCTCCCGCGGGCGGATCGAGGTGCGATTCGGCGCGCCGGAGCCAGCCTTCCTCGCAGCCTGGCGTGCACAGATGCGCGCACTGCGAGTTCCGGCGCTGCGCTCGTGGCGCTTCGAGGTGAGTTGCGCAGACGACGGCGTCGGCGTCGACGCGGCGACGGTCGACCGCCGGCTCGGCGCGCTCGGCGAGCTGCCCGAGCAGGGCGGCCAGCGCGGCCTGTTCGGTCGTGGCCTTCGCGACGTGTGGCTGGCTCAGGGTGCAGGCCGTATCGAAGGCGTGCGGGACGGACGGAGCGTGGAGTCGTGGTTCTTCCCGGCGGCAGGCGACGATCCCTATGCCTATCTCCACGTCCGAGACCATCCGGCATCAGGCGAGCGATCCTGCACGCGCGTAACCGTGCCGCTCGCGCTCGAGCGACTGCCTGCAGACGGCCGCCTGCGCACACTCGTCTCGCAGCTCGTCCAGATCAGGCCCATTCTGGAAGATCCCGAGCGCGAGCTATGGCTCGAGCTTCCGTCCGGCAGCGTCGAGGTCGTGCGTCTACCGATCGCAGAGCCAGACCACGAGCGCGCGGTTCTGTTCGATGGGGATGTCGAGGTAAGCCGTGGCGTCAGCGCGCACGTGACCGTGCGCCGCAGCGCGAGACCTCTCCCCCCGGGCACCTCGCGTGCAACCCGCCTCGGCGGCCTCGTCGTGCGCTCCGGCCGCGCCGCGCACGAGTCCACCTTCGCGGGGCTCGAGGGCCTGCCCGGCACCAAGCACCTGTACGGCGATGTCAGGTGCGATGCGCTCGAGGAGCTCCAACGCGCCGCGCTCGACCGCCCCAGACCGCAGGTGGTCGTCAAGGTCGATCGCAGCGGACTCAACGAGAACCATCCAGTCGTCAAGGCGCTGTATGGCGCGATCGATCGCGTGCTGCGACCGATCGTCGCCGCAGAGGAGCGCCGCGCGGGCGCTCACCTCGTGCGCGCGGGAGGGGCGCTTCGCGCGCGCGACCAGGTTGGCCTGCGCGCCCTCAACGATGCGCTCAAGAACGCATTCGACACTCCCGGCAAGGCCGGATTCGAGGCCGGCGAGCAGCCCTCCGCAGCAGCGCCCGTGGTGGACGACGGCGAGACCGCCGAGACGCGAGCGGGTCTGCCAGGCGGCCCCGCCGGCGACAAGCCGGCAGCCGAGAAGGCGCCGCTTCGCTTCAAGCAGGCGCTCGCGCGGCTGCACCCGGGCGAGCGGCGCGGCGTCTCGCTCCTCGTCGACCCGGCCCGCATCGCCCCAGGCACGGTCGTGCACGTGGCAGTCGACCCGGGCCTGGGGGTCAATCTGGGGTCCGACGCTGTCCCCGAGCCGAACCGCAGCGGCTGGTCGCGCATCGACGCGAACCTGCGATGCCGTGTGTCCGCCGAGCCGGGCGCTCGTCTCAGCGTGCTCGCCGAGGCCGGCGGGCGCACCGCCGAGCTGGTCGTGCTTGTGGTGCGCCATGGTGCGACGGGCTGGGTTCGGGAGATCGCCCGCAAGGACGAGGACGCAGAGATCGAGGCGCACTTCGACCCAGAAACGGGTGTAGTCACCGTGTATGAGGGCCGTCGAGAGTTCAAGGCCCTGGAGAAAGCTGCGCGTCGCTCGGGACTCCCGGCGGCGCGCGTGCGCGAATACCTCCCCTACCGAATGCTCGAGGTCGAGGTGGCGGCCAACACGCTCTACATGTGGGCCGCCGAGGAGATCCTGGCGCGTCGCCTCGCCGAAGAGCGGCCCGCAGACCCCGGCGACTACGTGGCGGCTGTCCGGCGTGAGGCGCAGGCGCTGCGATACCGCGCGCACGACAAGCTCATGCGAGCGTTCCTCGACGATGCCGTCTACGACGGCCGCGTTCACGTCGAAGCCGAGACCAATACCCGAGCCGCGCAGCAGACGCTGCTCGCAGACTGAGCCTCCTCCTCGTCATGCAGCGAGCTCGTCGAGCCCGAGCTCACCGCGGATCCATGCAACGTCCGCGAACGGCTCGCCGCCACGACGAGCGCGCTCCGATCTGTTCTCGAGGCCGCGGAGGAGTCTGGCGAGGTCGGCTCGGCGCTCGCCGGCAGCGGCGTGCCGCGGCGTGCGGCCACCGAGCTGGGGATGCGGTTCGTCCAGCCATCTGCGCATGCGCTCGGTCATGAAGCCCGCCACGACGCGGCGCTCTTCGGCCGGCGGCAGACCGGAGGACGAGCGCTCGCCGACGCGGGACGGCGCCTGCCGATGCTCGGCGAGCAGCGGCTCGATCGCAACGACCTCGCGACGGGCGAGCTCAACGAGCTGATCGAAGTCCGAGGCGACGATGTCGATCGCGTGGTCGAGTCGCTCTTCGGACATCGCCTCGACCGACAGATGTTCTCCCTCGAGTCTGAGGGTGGCCACCGAAACCGTGTCGAGGTCGCCCGCCGAGGCCTCGACCACGATCGCGCCGTCAGGCAGCTGCGGGCGCTCCGCGACGAGTCGGTTACGCGAGGCGGTGATGTCCATCTCGAGCGGGTCATGTGGAGCAAGACCCCCGAGGACGCGAAAACGCTCCCGCACCTTGCGACGGTCTCGCACGTTCCAGGTCGCAGAACCCTGGACGATCGGATCGCCCTCGACGGTGAAGAAGCTCGGCTCGACATCCCAACGCGGCGGCCGGTACCGCATCAGCTCGAGCGCGTGGGCACGAAACACGTGGGCCGCGCCGTCGCCCATGCTCGAGACGCTCTCGCCGGCGAGACGTTCGAGTTCGGCGATCAGGCCCGGTTCATCAGCGGGTTCGAGCACCCGAGCCGGCCCCCATAGAGTCGGCGGATCGCCATCCATGACCCGACCGATGAGCGTGTCCCAACGTACCGCGTCGCGGGATACGTTCTCACTGCGCACCTCGACGCGCCCGCCGCTGACGACGTCCTCGAGCAGCAGCGAGACGCCCGGCTCAGCGGCAAGCACGCGGTGGATGCCGAGGCGGGCAGCGGCGATCCGCGAGGCCACAGCGCGCTCGTCGGCGGGAAGCTCCGAACGCGCCGCGTACCGTTCGACTGGCGTTCCCCCACCGCGAAGCACGCGATCGTTGTGGAACCAGGTGGTGAATATCTGCACGTCGGTGTCGTCCATGACGCGCTCGCGTCCGGCAAACTGCTTGAGCGCGGCGCCGATCTCGTCCCCCAGCTCTCGCGAGGCCCAGTCCTGAATCCGCTGCCCCACCTCGTCGTCGAACCGTGATCGTTGCTTCGCCCGTTCGCTCGCGGCAAGGCAACAGCGCTTGTACTTGAGTCCGCTCCCGCACGGGCACGGAGAATTTCTTGAGACGCTCATCGGGATCGAAGGTAATCGTGAGCTCGGACGCAAAACAAGCGCCCCGAGCAGCGCGTCAAATTCAGGGCGACTCGAGGGCTGCGATCGCAAGGCCGTGGGGATGCCGCACAGTGGCCTCGGGTGCAACGCGAACCTCGACGACCTTGCGGTCTTGGTCGCCGATAGGCCAATAGAGAGGGCGGATACAGGCGGATATCCCGGACGCTGTTTGAGCATCCGCCCGAGCGACGCTCAGTCAGCCCACCAGTCCCGCCGACCCACCACGTCTCCCCGCGGGTTCTGGCCGAGGCTGGGCGCGCCGAAGACGAGGAGCTCGAGCCCTTCCGGCCCGGCCTCGTACCCTCGCCATGTGCCGGGCGAGACGCGCACGACATCCCACTTCTCGACCACGACGATCTCGTCGTCGAGCTTCATCCTCCCGCTCCCGCCGACGACCACGAACACCTCCTCCTGCTGCTTGTGCGTGTGGCCGTACGGGAACCGGTAGTCGGGCGGGATGCGCTGATAGCTCAGGCCGGACTGCTCGAGCTCGAGAGCCTTACTCGCGAGACGGAACTCCAAGTCCGGCGCGCCGTCGAAGTTGGAACCCACGTCCGCCAGATCCTCTCTGAGGTTCCTGAGCGTGAACGGCATGGCCGCAATCCTACGATTCAGGCTTCACACCGCCGCCGCGCGCCAGAGCTGAGAGCGCGCCACGTCCCGGACCCGGAGCGGACCTAGCCGACAGCGCAGATCGTGTGCATCTGACCGCCGCGCTAGACGGACCACAGGGCTTGGGTAGGTGAGAGGCGGGCGGCTCGTAGGGCGGGGATGAGCCCGGCGACGGCGCCGATGACGAGGGACGCGGCGATGCCGCCGGCCCAGGCTTCGGTGGGGATGACGGTGGCCCAACCTTTGGCGTGGGCGTAGACGGCGGTAGATGCGGCGCCGAGGGCGACCCCGACGGCTCCGCCGAGCAGGCCGAGCAGGATCGCCTCTGAGAGGAACTGTCCGCGGATTTGTCCGCGGGTCGCGCCGAGCGCCCGTCTGAGGCCGATCTCGGAGCGGCGCTCCAAGACGCTGATGATCATGATGTTCGCGACCCCGACCGCGCCGACCAGGAGGGCGACCGCGCCGAGGCCGAGGAACAAGCCGTTGAGCGCGCTCTTGGCGTCGGCCTGGGCGACGAGGGCGTCGGATGGCTGGCTGACGTCGACCCCGCTGGGGCTCTCGGGGTTGGCGGTGGCGGCGAGGAGGTTGTCGACGGCTGTGACCCGCTCGTTCTGCACCCGAAGGTAGATGGTGGAGGGATGCCCGTCGAAGCCCAGGTACTTCTCTGCCGCGGGGTAGCCGACGAGGACGGAGGAGTCGACGGCGGAGGCGAGCACGGCCGGTTTGAGGATGCCGGCCAGGTAGAACCATTGGCCGCCCACCCAGATGCGCTCGGCGGGATAGATGCGGTCGATGCCGAGCAGCTGGGCGCTGGCGGCTCCGAGGACGGCAACTGGCTCTTGGGCGGTGGCCGCGTTGAGGTAGTGGCCTTGGGCGACGGCGGTGGCGAGGACCGGGAGCAGGTCGAGGGATGCGGCTTGGACGGTCAGGCCGTTGGTCTCGACCGCGGGGATGTAGGGGGTGCGGTAGGCGTTGGCCCCGCTGAGCACCCCGGTGCTCTGCACCTGCCGCACGCCGCTGATACGGCCGATCATGCCCGGCGCCGTGGTCGGCAGCTCGGCCGTGCCGCCGGTGAGGCTCTGCCCGTTGCCGACGGTGAGCAGGTTCGTGCCGAGCTGGTTGATCTCGTCCAGCAGGCCGGCCTGGGAGGAGGCCGATAGACCGAGTACGGCGACGATCGCGGCCACGCCGATCGCGATACCGAGCGCGGACAGCCCCGCCCGCAGCTTCCGCGTGCGCAACCCGACGGTGGAGAGCCGGGTCAGGTCGGAGAGCGGTAGCCGTCTCCTGGTCAGGGTGGCAGCGGCGGTCATGACGGCCCTTCGCGGCCGGTGTCGGCGACGACGCGACCGTCGAGGATCTCGACCTTGCGGGACATCCGCTCGGCGATGGCGTGGTCGTGGGTGATGACGACGATGGTCGAGCCGGCCTCGTGGAGCTGGTCGATCAGGGCCAGGATGGACTGCCCGGTGGCCTGGTCGAGGTTCCCGGTCGGCTCGTCGGCGAGCATGATGGCCGGCTGGCCGACCAGAGCTCGGGCGATCGCGACCCGTTGGCGTTGCCCGCCCGAGAGCTGGGTGGGACGGGCATCGGGACGCTCGGCCAGGCCGACCAGCTCCAGGGCGTCGAGAGCACGCTCGCGACGCTGCCTGAGGGGGACGCCGGCGTAGAGGAGCCCGTCGGCCACGTTGTCCAGCACGGTGGAGTGCTCGGCCAGGAAGTACTGCTGAAAGATGAAGCCGATCCGGGTGGCCCTCAGGTAGGCCACGTCCTCGTCCGCCAACGTTGCCACGTCAAGCCCGGTGATCCGCACCCGGCCGCTGGTGGGCCGGTCGAGCGTGCCCATCAGCTGCAGCAGCGTGGTCTTGCCCGACCCCGACGGGCCGACGATCCCGACCAGCTCGCCGGGGCCGATGGCGAGGTTCACCCCGCGCAGGGCCTCGACGGGGGGCTCGCCTGGATAGCTCTTGATCACGTCGTCGACGTCGAGCACCGGCACCCCTGCGTCGCCGTTCGCGATGCCGTTGCCGGCCGCGACCACGTTGCCGTCGGGTATGAGTGGCGGGGTGTGGATCATGTCGCCGGGACGACCACCTCTTCGCCGGGGGCCAACGCCGAGGCGGTGACCTGCACCAGCCCCTCGGCGTCGTCGAACAGTCCGAGCGAGACCGGCACGAGATGGTTGCGCGCGGCTGCGACGACGACCTCCACCGCGTAGCCCCCGCCGGACCGGGCCAGCAGTGCCGTCACCGGCACCACCAGCGCGTCGGGCACGCTGGCGGTGGTGATACCGACCTGCACCGGGGCCTCATCCCACGTGCGCGTGGCCGCCAGGTGAGAGGGGGTGATGCCCACGGTGATCGTCGGCGTGCCGCTCCCCGAGCCACCCGGGGAGCAGGTGTCCGTTCCCGGCGCGGCCGAGCTGGACCCCGACCCGCCCGGCCCGGAGCTCGACGGGCAGGTGGCGACCGCCCCCACCGAGGAGACGACACCGTGGGTGGTCCGATCGTTGGGCAGCGTGATGCTCACCTTGTCCCCGACCGCCACCGTGGTCTGTTCGGAGGCGCTCAGCGCCACCTGCACCAGGCGCACGCTCGAGGTGCCCTGCATCACCGTCTCGCCGGGCCGGGCGTCGCCACCGAGCTGCGCCGACACGCTCGTCACCCGCACCGTGGAGGGCTCGAACACCACTTGGCCAAGCGTCAGCGTGCCGTTCTGGATCGCCCCGAGGGCGGCCTGCAGCTTCATCACGGCCGCAGTGGTGGCCGGCCCGAAGGAGGGGGACCTCGAGCTGAGCTCGGCTCGGGTGGCATAACCGAGCGCGACCAGATCCGCGTTGAGCTCGGCCACGTCGGGGCCGCTGGCTCCGGCCGAGAGGGTCCGATAGGCGGGCGTCGAGCCATGCAGCAACACCACCGGGCGATCGTCGACCCGGTAGAGCACGCGACCCTGCCGGATCACCCGGCCGGCTGCGGGCAACTTGGTGTACGTTCCGCGGGCCTGGTTGATCACGGAGTACGGCGATCCGTCCGACCCCGCCCGATAGGTCAGGGTCCCGGCCTGGGAGACCATGGCCGAGAGCGTCCTCCTCTGCACCCGCGCGGTGCCTACCGGCAGCTGCCGTGCGGCCGAGGTCGGCTGCTTGGCGCTGGACATCACAGCCACGCCGCCGGTGGCGGTGGCGACAACCACGACGGCCGCTGCGGCCAGCGCCCAAGTTTTCCGCCTCACCGCCGAACCCCCACTGCTGCGGCGAAATCGCGGCACTTCTGCATCGCGGCGTTGAGAATGCTCATCCCGCTGCTCGTCGCGGCGGATGGGATTCGATTCGTGTCGACGAGGGGCTGACCGTTGGCAGGGTCCGGAAAGTCCTTCACGCCGTTGGCGCGGATGCACTTGGCGAACTCGAGGGCGGCCTGCGTCTGCTGAGGGCTGCGCTTACTGCCCGTGAAACCCACCGGCTCCAGCTTCTTACACGCGCTGATCGCCTGCTTGAACGCCGGGGTGTTCGGGTCAAGCGACGAACCGTTCACGATCCCATCGATGGTGAAGTTGCCCGACGCGTCCGGGTGCGGGTCCGGGAACTCGCTGACGCCGTTGCCGCGCATGCACTCGGCGAACTTCACCGCCTTCTGAGCATTGGCGGCGGTGTCGTTACCGCCGCTGCTGCCCATGCTCGTCCCGGCAGGTGCGCTTGAACCGCACGCGCTGATCGAGACGACCATCGAGGTCAGGGCAAGCGCGGCCAGCGGCGATCGTTTTCTATTCATGCGTTCTCCTGCAGGTCGTCGGGTTCGTTGACATCAGTTCTGCACCGAGGCACGACCGGGAGCGAGCAACGGCGGAGGGCCGTGTCTGCCGGCGTCCTCTCCTGGGCCGCCCGCGCCGGGCGCGGCGATCGTGGGCGCACCGGTCGCGGGGGCGACGGACTCGACCAGCTGCGTGGCGGCCTCGCCCGCGGCGGCAAGGATCGCCGACGTGTCGCTGCCCTGCCCCTGCCCCATCACCACGCCCACAGCGGTCAGCCGGCGCCCGCCGGCCGTCACGTGGGTGAAGAAGGCCAGGCACCCACCGGCCGCGGAATCAGACCCGGTCTTGCCGGCGTAGCCCTCGGAGATCAGGGGGTTGTAGTTGGTGAGCGTGCCGGCGACCGGCAGCGTCACGCTGGCCATCGAGACGACTTCGCGGAAGACCGGGTAGCGCATCGCGCGCTGGAAGACGCGCAACTGGTCGGCGGCGGTGGAGACCGTGCTCGGATCGAACCCGCTGGGATCGGTGTAGATCGTGTGGTCCATCCCGAGCGCGCGGGCCTCGGCGTTCATCTCGGCGAGAAAGCGCGTCTCGCTGCCGGCCACCTGGGCGGCGAGCATCCAGGCGATGTTGTTGCCCGAGGGGATCAGCAGCGCCTCCAGCAGCTGGCGCTCGGTCAGCTGCTCGCCGGCGCGCACCGCCACGACCGACTGGCCCTGGGCCTCGGCCTGCGCCTGCTGCTCGGTGACGGTGATCGTGAACCCGTCCTGCGCGCCGCTCAGCGGATACCGCTCGAGGGTCAGGTAGGCGGTCATCACCTTTGCCAGGCTGGCGATCGGGGCCGGCTGCTCGTGCGGGCTGGCCGCGGGCCGACCGTTGCCGAGCGCCAAGGCCGCCTGCCCGCGCTGCGGCCAGCTGACCGGCGATAGGTAGGCGCGGTCCGTGTTGATCGCTCGACCGGCAGCTCCGCGAGCGAGAGGCATGCGTTCCTTGGACGGGTGGCGCGGTGCCGCGAACGCCGCGGCAGCGAGGAGCAGGGCGAGTACCGCGCCGAGCAGCACGCGGCGGCGGCGCGTGCCGTACACGGTCGATCGGGGACGCCGGGCTGCTGTTCGTGCTGGTTCGCCGTAGGTCACGTGGCCAGTCAACGCGGCGTGGCGTTGCAGGCACGTATGTGGTTTTCGATACGCCGACGATATGCGCCGGCCCTAGCATCGGAGCATGCGTGTGTTGCTCGTCGAGGACGAGCCCTACATGGCAGAAGCCATCCGAGATGGCCTACGCCTGGAAGCGATCGCGGCCGACATCGCCGGTGACGGTGACACCGCTCTGGAGCTGCTGAGCGTCAACGCCTACGACATCGCCGTCCTCGACCGCGACATCCCCGAGCCCTCCGGCGACGAGATCGCCAAACGCATCGTCGCCTCCGCCAGCGGCATGCCGATCCTGATGCTCACTGCTGCCGACCGGCTCGACGACAAGGCCTCCGGGTTCGGGCTCGGCGCCGATGACTACCTCACGAAGCCGTTCGAGCTCCAGGAGCTGGTGCTCCGTCTCAGAGCACTCGACCGCCGGCGCGCCCACAACAGGCCGCCCGTGCGAGAGATCGCGGGGCTGCGACTGGATCCGTTCCGGCGCGAGGTCTACCACGACGGCCGCTACGTCGCGCTCACCCGCAAGCAATTCGCCGTCCTCGAGGTTCTCGTCGCTGCCGAAGGCGGAGTCGTCAGCGCCGAGGAGCTCTTGGAACGGGCGTGGGATGAGAACGCCGACCCGTTCACCAACGCCGTGCGCATCACTATCTCGGCGCTGCGCAAACGCCTCGGCGACCCCGGAATCATCGCCACCGTGGCGGGTGTCGGGTATCAGATCAGCAATCAACAGGACACCAGGCGTGAGAGAGGCGACCGTGGATAGGGCGCCTGGGTTGAGCGTTCGCCTCAAGCTCACGCTCACTTACGCCGGGTTCCTGATGCTCGCCGGTGCCTTGCTGCTCGCTGCCGTGTGGGTGTTCCTCCTGCGTTACGTCCCCGAACAAGCGCTGATCGTCCCCGGAAGCACCGGAGGCAGCCTTCATGGCGTATTTCCCGTCCGGTCCAACCTCCTGCACGTCTTCGCTCCGAGGGCAGCTGCGGTGTTGGTGTTCCTGCTGGTGTTCGGGCTCGTGGGAGGGTGGTTTCTCGCCGGCCGCATGCTCGCGCCCCTGGCCCGCATCACGGACGCCACACGCATGGCCGCGGCTGGATCGCTCGCCCACCGAATCCGGCTACGGGGCCGCAAAGACGAGTTCCGCGAACTCGCCGACGCCTTCGATGCGATGCTCGCGCGGCTCGAAGCGCACGTCGCCGAGCAGCAGCGATTCGCAGCCAACGCCTCCCACGAGTTGCGCACCCCGCTGGCGGTCACGCAGACCCTCCTCGGCGTGGCACGCAGCGATCCGAACCGCGACGACGGCGAGCTGGTCGAGCGCCTCCACGCGGTCAACACCCGGGCGATCGACCTCACCGAGGCCCTGCTCCTGCTCAGCCGCGCCGGACAGCGCTCCTTCACCCGAGAGGACCTCGACCTGTCCCTGATGGCGGAGGAAGCCACCGAAACGCTGCTCGCCCTCGCAGAAGAGCGCGGCGTCACCCTCGAGACCTCCGTCGAGATGGCGCCCACGATCGGCTCGCACGCCCTCCTGCTGCAGTTGAGCACGAACCTCATACACAATGCGATCGTCCACAACCTGGCAGACCAAGGCACCGTCTGGGTCTCGACCAGCGCTCGCCCCGATGGCGTTGAGCTCACGGTCGAGAACACCGGCGAGATGCTCACGCCCCAGATGGTCTCCACGCTTGCCGAGCCGTTTCTTCGTGGCGACGAACGCGTCCACACCGACCACGCAGGCGTCGGCCTCGGGCTGGCAATCGTCGAGAGCATCGCCCAGGCACACGACGGAAGCCTCACCCTCACCCCACGGACCGGCGGCGGGCTCTGCGTAACGGTGCAACTACCCGCCGCGCTTCCGCACACTGGCAGTTGACGATCAGGTGAAGTGCCGCATGCCCGAGAGGAATAAGCGAGGCCTGTCGATCACGACGGAGGCTGACCATCAACCGGCCGGGAGGTGCAGAAGGGGCCTCAGGGCGGGTGTCAGCTTTGTCAGCACCAGGGCATTCACTGCTTGTCCCTTGCCCACCGTTCCATCGGCGTTTGTCACGGACGCTCGAACCTTGACGCTGCTGCCGCCGGCCACCGTCCGGGCGACACCACGTGCCAGCCTGACTGCAATGTTTGTCCTTGTACCGAACCGCACGGTCTTCTCACCTCGGCCGATGACTTCGCCGCTCACGCTGCGGAGTATCACTCGCTCACGCACCGCCCCCCGCCGCCGGGTCGAGTAGCTGGCGACGGGCACGAGAGCAGTTCCACTGTGGCTGACGGGCACAAGACCTGACCAAAACCGCGCCTCGACCGGGGGCGACGAGCCATTCCGCTTCGGCGACGGGGAGCCAATCAGTCCTTCCGGCGAAGAGGAGCCAATCTGTTGGAGGTACGCATACAGTTTGTCAGCGACCGCACAGTCGAACCCGGGCACATCGCCCGAGCACTGGACGAAGGCAGGGCCGATGGGTGGATCGATGGCGTAAAATTCAAAGTGACCGCTGATGCCACTCGGGGGGTACCACGTGTCTTTGAATGACGCCGGGGCCGCACCAGTAACTTGAAGTACGAGAGATATGCCGGGATTCGACCGGCCGGCTGCCAAGACGGCGCCTTCTTGCCAGTCGGGGAACTCCGCACACGAGACGGCACCTACGAGGACGCAGAAGCTCCCCTCGGTGAAGGGAACGCTCGTAGCGTTGTTCAGCCACACCACGTCGTATGCTGAGGCACTCGAAGCGCTGATGCCGCTGAGAGCGAGCGCCACGATCACAAGCGCCACGATGCGCAACCGGACCAAGCGAACCGCGGCCTGCCAAGCGCCTGCAACGCCGCCTACCGGAACCCCCGACGTCCCCTTCATCTTCACGACCACCCCCACAGTTGCCGAACGTGGGCGGATCGTAAGCTACGAGTCGGCGACCTTCTCGCCCTGGGCTCGATCGCTACGAGCCCCGAGATACGAATGGAGCGGGGCCTTTTCGGAGTAGCGGGGCGGGATTGGTCAGGGATTCAGGAAGAGACGCGCTTCTTCTTCTTGGCTTTCTTCAAGACGACGGTCACCTGGCGGTGTTCGACGATCTTCTTCTGCCCCGGAATCGTGATGGTGACTAGGACTGTGATCTTCAGCGAGCCCTGCTTTCCGAGCAGCTTGATCCCGGCCCTGGTCAGCTTCATCTTCACCGGGCCCGAATGGCCGCCGGCGATCGTCGTCTTGCCCTTGGCGACGACGACCTGGCGCCGCTTGGATTTCAGGTGGGTCTTCTTCCGCGCCGACGCGAGGAGGCCCGCAGGCGGGCCGGCGTACTTCGCCTTGCCTTCGGTGGAGACCGCGCAGCTCGGGCCGCCGCAACCGTAGGAGCCGATGATCACGGTCAGATCGGGCCCCTTGGTCACGAAGATCCGGTTGGTGAACCAGACCGTCGTCGGTTTCGGCAGCGTCACCGGTAGCGCCTGGGCGGCGGGAGTCCCCGAGGCGCTCGTCGGCGTGAAGACCGGGGGCGCCGCACTCGGGCTCGGCCGCCAGGAGGGAGAGGTGAAGAAGCCCTGGTCGCCGGTGAGCGCGGTGACCGAGCCGCTGCCGTCGGTGTTCTCGAGATAAACGGCGTTGGTGTTCGGTTCGCCGCCGAAGTAGAAGCCCTGATAGACGATCTGATTGCCGCTCGGCGACCACGAGGGCGCCGGACCGTTCGGGTTAAGGCTCGGGAACTCGGGCAGGGGATGGTCGCCCGAGCCGTCGGCGTTCGCGACCCGCCAATGGGTGTCTTCGCCGCCGCCGCTCACGTGGTAGACAACCTGTGAGCCCGAGGGTGACCAGGAGGCGAAGATGAACTGCGCCCCGGAGTGGAGGGTGATCGGCGTCCCCCCGCTCGGGCTGATGATCCCGAGGTCGACGGTTGCGAAGGCCACATGCTCGCCGAAGGCGATCCGCGAGCCGTCCGGCGACCAGACCGGTTCGTTGCCGGTGGCACCGGCAACGGCCGTCGGGGACGCCGAGTTGGCGACCGTGGTGTAGACCTGTTCCAGGTAGGAGAAGGCGATCTTGGCGCTGTCGGGCGACCAACTCGGATGCACGCCGTGTTCGGCGACGACCAGCGGGGTGGCGGTGGTGCCGTTCGAGTTCGCGACCTCGATCTTGTCGTTCGGTTCGGAGTTGCCGAGGACGAACGCGAGTCGGGTTCCGTCCGGGGACCAGACCGGTTCCTCGAGCGGGACACCGCTCGTGAAGTGGGTCACCTGGACCGCTAGGTTGAATCCCTGTTCCGGTGCTTCGGGTTCCATCACGAAGAGGTTCTTCGTGCTCCCGCCAAAGTTCGAGATGAACGCCACCTTCTTGCCGTCGGGTGACCAGACCGGCTTTTCGTCGATGCTCGTTTCCCCGTTGTCGGTGAGGTTGGTTACCGCCGCCGGGTTCGCCGGATCGAGCAGGCAGATGTCGAGTTTGCTGCAGTCGTAGGCGATTTCGTTCGCCGCGAGCGCCGCCGAAGTGCCGGCCACCGCAAGGCTCGCTGCCGCGAGGACGCTGAGGACGAGCAGCTTGGGCAACCGGGACGACGTCACGAGAACCCACCCTGATCCAGCCACGACCCAGAGTCCAGTTCTGGCGCTTGGTTACGCTTCAGCGCGTGGAGCTGCAGCGGCGCATTGCCGAGGGGACCGGTGAGTTCTTGCTGTTCGCGCTGACCCCACCGCGCCTGAGCACCGAACCGGAGCAAGCCAGTCAGATCGCCGCGAAAACGCTCGAGCGCCTGCGCCCTGTGGGCCTCGACGGCCTCGTGCTCTACGACATCGATGACGAGAGCGACCGCAATCCCGAGGAACGCCCCTTTCCGTTCCTACCCACGATGGACCCAGCCGACTACCTCGCTCGCTATCTCTTCGGCTTGGAAGTGCCGGCCATCGTGTACCGCGCTGTCAGCAAGTACCCGGAGCAAGGTCTTCGCTCGTGGCTCAGCGAACAACCCCCATCCGACGCGCTGTCGGTGTTCGTCGGTGCGTCCTCTCGTGAGAAGGCGGTAGCAACCTCTCTGTCGCGAGCCTACGAACTCAGGACCGAGGTGCGCCCGGATCTCCTTCTCGGAGGTGTCGCGATCCCAGAGCGGCACACGCGCGGGCGCGGGGAGCATGTCCGTCTGCTGGCGAAGCAGGCGGCAGGTTGCTCGTTCTTTGTCACCCAGATCGTCTATGACGTCAATGCCGCGAAGAACTTGGTCTCCGATTATCACTACGAGTGTGCCGCTCGGGACGTCAAGCCGGCACCGATCGTCTTCACGTTCTCGGTCTGCGGCTCGCTGAAGACACTGGAGTTCGTTCAGTGGCTCGGTGTCGATGTGCCGCATTGGATCGAGAACGAGCTGCGCCACGCGGACGACACGCTCGACGCGTCCTACGATCAAGCCGTCGCCACGGCCGTCGAGCTCATCGCATTCTGCCGGCGCGCCGGAGTTCCGTTTGGGCTCAGCGTCGAGAGCGTCTCGATCCGCCAAGTCGAGATCGAGGCCTCCGTCCGCCTCGCCAGCCGGCTACGAGCGGAGCTGCGTCGCTAATCCCTACGACCTGATGGCACGAGGAGGCACGGCCGGGCCGGGCCACATTTTCGATCTCACGGCTACGGCGCGGTGTAGGCCCAGGTGCCCCGCAGCAGGCCATTGAATTGGTTGCTCCGCCAGGTCATGACTCCGCTCAGCGGTCCCGCGTAGATCGAGCCTGGCATCGTCGAGATGAAGGATTCGAAGGTCATGCCTTCGTTGAATGACTGATAGACGCACATGTAGCCGGCCGCCGCCTGGCCGGCACCAGGGCATTCGGGCGTCCCCGGGGCGCCTTCCGCCAGCACGATGATGTGTCCTTCGGGCAGCGATTCGGGCAGGTGCGGCCAGAACTGGATCAGCACCGTGCCGGCCTCGCCATTGCCCGCTGCGGCGATGAAGTCGCCCGCCTCGGTCTGTCCGGACCCCAGGACGGAGTCGGCGGTCATGTAGTGGTCGGCGGGCTGACCGCCGAGGGCTTCGGCGTCTTTGGAAGTGGTGGCCAGGTCGGCGGTGGCGGCTCCCCCGGCCGAGTCGGCGTACGCCGCCGTGTCGGCGCTTCCGGCCGTGGTTGCTCTGTCCACGGTTTCGGCGTGCGTGGCGCTTCCGGCCGTGGTTGCTTTGTCAGCGGTTTCGGCGTGTCCGGCCGTGGTTGCTTTGTCAGCGGTTTCGGCGTGTCCGGCCGTGGCAGCTCTGTCGGCGGATTCGGCGTGTTTGACGCTCTCCGGGGTCGAGGTGGTCGTCGTCACTGCGGACGCGCCACCCACGGGCGCGAGCCGTTCGCGGACTCCCTTGGCCAGCTTCGCGGCAGTCACCGCACCGTCGGCGATCTTACGGGTGCGGACCGCTTCGGCCCGGATCTGCTTGGACCCCACACTGCCTTTCGGCAGGCTCGTAGCCGCATAGCTGACGCCGCCGAGCGCCACGAAGAGGGCGAGGCTGGCGACTACGTTGGCATAGGTAAGCCGAGGGCGGGGAAGCTTCATGGGCAGGATTCCTCCAAGAGTTGTGTACTCATCCATCGGCCTCCGCAGGACCGAGCTTGACTACGCTACGAACTCGGGGGTTCGCCGCCACGATCACGTCCGAACTCATGCCCAACGAAAACGACCGTCCCGAAGGACGGTCGCGGGTTAGTGAACCCTGGCGCGCCTCGATGATTCAGACCATCGGCTCGGCCGGTCTTGTCCCGGATGTCGCGGCCAGGAAGGCTCCGACAGTGATGTGCGCGGGAGCCTGACTCATGCCGCCCCGTCAGAGAGCCCCCGACAGCCTCACGTCCGATCCCGCCGATCTCTCCGCAGATTCCTGCCTGAGAGACGCATCCGCAACAAGGGCTACTGTCCGGCGCGTGGACACGCTCACCACGACGGGAGACCTGGCTCCTGAGGAGCTCGAGGCGCTCCGCGCCGCTGGCGCGTGGTACGCGAAGTACCACGCCGTGCGTATCTCCGAACTCGCTGATGACCCTTCGGCATACGCCAAGGACAAGCGCGAGAAGTTTCTCACGCTCATCACGGCGCTACGGAAGCTCGGCTTCGAGATGGCGCTCCCCGACGCGCTGCGCGCCGACGCGCGCCAAGCGGCGTAGCCGACTCAGTCGCTGAAAGGCAGGTGCGGATGCGCCTCAAACCTGGCCCGGAACGTCGATGCTCTGCAGAGCGCGACGCAGGAGAAGTCGCCGACCGGCTCCTCCTGGTGGTCCAGCTCGAGTTCGATCCCCAGCACCTCGGCGAGATAGTTGCCGTTGTCGAGCAGCCATCTCGAAAAATCCTGGCGCTCGCGCGACCAGATCGTGCGAATGTCTTGGATTCGCGTCAACCTTCCGAGCTCGACTTCGCTCACTGACGCCACACCTGCGATCGCTGCCGCCTACGCATCGGCCATCAGCCCTTGCGACCAGTCGCGCACACTCGAGAGCAGCTCCTGTACTGCGGTGCGATCGAGCACCTCCTCGAAGCTGTCCTCGTAGCGCGCCGCGACCGCCCAGGGCGTCAGCTCCTCTATCTGCTCACGGCAGTCTGGAGGATCGACCGCGTGATGCTCCAAGACCGACGTTAGATAGCCGATGCTGTGCGTGCGGTCGTACTCGATCCCTCGCAAAGCGAGCACTGCCTTCAGACGCTTCTCGACGGCTTGCTGGACGTGGAAGCCGAGTATGTCGTCCGGTACATCAGAGTCGTCCAGTAGTCGGTCGAGGACTGATTCGTCCCCCTCCGCCTTGCGCACAAGCAGCAGCGCGAGCTCCTGCGCCTCAGGACTCGGCGACAACGCGTCCTTCGCTCATGGCCTCGTGAATCAACGTGCCCTTGACCGGCGCCCACTTCGCCGCATGTTGCTCGCTTACGACGACGACATCGGCCGGAATCAAGAGCCGCCCGAGGATTCGTCCCAGACGCACCATCTCGCCGAAGCGGTCGTCGACATCGCTCTCGATCACCAAGAAGTCGAAGTCGCTGCGATCGTCGTTGTCACCACGGGCGCGCGATCCGAACAGGATCACCTTGGCCGGGGCAGTTGTCGCCTCGATCAGCGCCTGACCTGCACGCTCGATGAGGGCTTCGGCCGCAACGGCATTCATCGCTGCGACACCTGGGCATTGGCAGACCTCGGCGCGAACATCCTGCACGGCATTCTACTCTCGGCCTGGAACCCGCAGACGCGTCCGCCAAGTAAGCGGCTATTCGAAGAGCCTGCCCTCGACGTCCGGCCGGTCCCCCACAAGACCCACGAGAACCTCAGCTGCATAGCGGGGGCGGGATTCGAACCCGCGACCTTCGGGTTATGAGGTCGCCGCAGGGGGGTCAGGTGCATAGCCCGGGTTTGCTGGGGTTAGCTCGAGCTTGGTTGGATCAGATTTGCTCAAAACGGAACCTTGAATGGAACCCTGGCGCGCCTCCGCGCGCGGACCAACGACTAGTGCTCTATCCATGCTCCGCGCTCGTGGTCCCACGTGCCCCGCGCCGTCCCGACGAGCACGGGGTCAACAAACGGACGCACGACTGCGAGCGCCTCATCGAGGGTGTGCGCGGTGGCAAGCAGCGAACGTTTCGCCTCGGCGGCGTAGCCCGACTCCCAAAGCGCGCGATCTGGAACGTCGAAGGTCTCTGGCAGGACAATGCCGCGCCGCTCTGCCTCCGACGTAAGCGCCCGGATCTGTTCCTGAGCGTCAATGGACGCCCCCTGGGATATCGCGACAAGGTCTACCAAGTCGCGAAATCGAGTCGACGGTCGTTGCGCCGCGCCGTAGCGCTGCACGGTCGCGGCGACCTTGTCAGCGACGTGGTCGACCAAGGGATAGGCGCGATACCCGCGCTGTGAGATGTCGGGCATGTCGATCTCCGCGAGAGCCGAGACCTCGTCTGGCTCGCCGACCATCGTCAGATCGGAGCCGACGAGGTCGACATGGAACTGAGCCCAAGCCGTTGTCCCAACATATGCCGTAGCTGGCAGGCGAACGCCAACAGCCCCATCGGCCACTGTGCCACGGGGGCCGATCTCGAACCGAAACCAATCGCCGGCATCGCGCCCTGCCGCCTCGCGAAGGTCGGCCTCTGCGGCGTCCGCACTCTTCGCTCGGCAGACATCGATATCGATGGATGCCCTAACGCCCAAGTCTCTCGCCAGCAGGGCGACGGCACCCTTGACGATCCACCCGTCATCCATCAGGTAGAGACGCTCGAGCAGCCGGTCGTAGGCAAACTGACGCTGTAGCTGCGGTAGCTCCCAACGGCTGCTCTTCGTAAGAGCCTTCAGCCTGTCCGTCAACGCACGCCGGAACGCCACCGGCGTCGCGTAAGCGCTCATCGCAGCGGGCTTGCGCCAACCAGCGCGGGTGCACGCTTGGTATCTGCCGTGCGCTCCATGTGGGAGCGTGCCTCAGACATCCAAAGATCGGTGTCGGGGTCGCCCAGCAGATCGAGCAGCCAGTGGAGGAGGGCCAGACCATCGCCGCGGCGGAGGCCGAAGCGCGCAGCGTGCGGACTTAGCGCATCGGAAACCGTACCCGGATACTCGTTGATGCCACGCAGTGCGTCGCCGACGAGGTGGGCGACTGCCGTCGGGTCCTCTCTGTCGTAAAGAAGATCCGACGCGATGCGCGCCGGACGCGTGACCGGCAGGCCGCGAAGGACGATCCATTCCCGGTCGCTGAGGCTCCGGCTATGGAGGCGCACGTCCGGACGCCTCGACTGGTGCCTTCGGGCGAGCGTGAACTCGTGGCGGTCTTCGCCCAGGTGCCCAAGGCCGTACATGTCAGCAGCCGAGCGATGCGAGACGACCCCGTCCCGCGGATCACGTTGCCATGCTGGGACCGCCGGCGCGAGCTGGAGCCATGCCGCACGGAGATCCTGATGCTCAGGCTCGGGCGCTCCGGTCAGGCGAAAGACGCCATGGGCAACCCTTTTTAGGATCGAGCCGTCTGCGACGAGCCGGTTGAGAGTCGCCACTGGGATGCCTGCGTCCCTGGCCTGTCGACGCGTGACGAGCCCCCATTGGTCTTCCGCGATATCGGTCAGACGCGCTAGTGTCGCTACTCGAGCCATAGCTGCATTATAGATCATTATCGATATAGATTGCAGTATGTCGCAAGGTCTCTTCCTGCAAAGACTATCGTAATTGATATCTTTTGCAGTAGGTTGCTTGCCCTGACTGGACTCTGGGCTGGTCTGTACTTCAGGAAGATCAGGCCGAGGACGAGGTGCTTGTACTCGGCCGACTCGACCGAGCCGCGCAGCTTGTTCGCAGCCTCGAACAGCGCATGGCCGTTGGGTTGCCCGTTGTCGTCCCCTTTCGCCACGTGCGAAACGGAGCCGGTTGCATCCGAGGCCGTCAGAGCGGTCGAACGATGCCGTCGATATGACTTCCAGCGGCAACGCGGTCCCGCGTAGACTCGGGCGATCTCGGCCGAGACCAGTACCCACGAAAAAAGGCCCCAGCGACGGGGCCTTTCTCGATAGCGGGGGCGGGATTCGAACCCGCGACCTTCGGGTTATGAGCTGGATCGCACGGGGTCTGCTCAGGCATCTTTGGCGTCCTAGAGCCAAATCAGGTCCAGCAGATTTGGCCAGTTTCGCTCAGATTGGTACGAAAATTGGTACGGCTCAAGAAGGGCGTTGTCCGTGGCGTGACGGCTCAGCCCACGTGAAGCGTCGAGCGTCAGGGCGAGTCTGCGGAGCATCAAGCGTGTGGCTAGCTCGCGGTTTACCCGAACCGGTTGCACCTAGCGCTAGTCGAGTGAGAGCGCTTGAATGGAGCGATGGCACCACCAGGCTCAGATGGCTCGCCTGCAGACTCCCCTACGCCAGTCGACCTGCAACTGCTGCTTGAGGGGGCGTGTCGGCGGTCGTGCGCGCACTGCTACATCAGTGACCAAGATGGCATCGAGCGGAGCCTAACTGTCGATGAGGTCGCGGACAATCTCGCCTATTGGGCGGGCGGAAGTCTCCGGGAGGTAGTGCTCGCGGGAGGCGAGATCACCGACCGCCCTGACCTCCCAGAGATCCTTGACCTGCTCGCCAAGATCGACGTCGAGCGGATAACGATCGTCTCGCGGGGACACCGATGGAACCAGCCGGGCCTCCTAGAGCGGGCCACAAACCTCCCGCTCACGATCGTGTGGTCGTTTGATGTCTGGGTTGCGAAGGACGTCGACCCAGAAATGCCACATCATTCGCTTGGTCGGGCTCTTGCGACAATGAGCCCACTCCGCGACGCAGGCGTAAAGCTAGCTACCAACACGGTCCTCACGAGTTCATTCGTGAGGTTGATGCCACGTAGCGGGCAAGCACTCGCGGACCTGCCTGCCGAGTATTCAACGCTGACGTATCCCTTCCCAGCCGGGAGGGCACGGTCAGGAGGCGCCACGGTTGTCCCGCCGCTCAGCGCTGCGCTCGACGTTGTCGACGCTCTTGCTGTGGAGTTCGACCGAGTCGAGCGACCATGGGCACTCAAGGGCCTGCCCGTCTGCTGGGCACCCCAGTGGCGCGAGCAAATTCACGCGACCAAGAATCGCCACTACGTAACTAGCTCTCGCCAACGAGCAGCCGCGGGAAGGTACCTACCGGACCAGTTGCCGTTCGCCCACGTTCAGGCGTGCGTTGGATGCGAGGCCAGGCATCAGTGTGACGGCGTCTGGCCCACACGACTCGGCGACAGATCCTTCCCTCCGATCCAGGCGATCGTGGGTTGAACGCGTTCGCCGGAGCAACCGTGCTTTGCGGCGCTGGAATCTCGTTCGACGCCCCATCGCAGCTCCCGGCCGGTGATCGTCTAGCCGCAGAGCTCCTGGGCCTTGTTGTGGCCGGTCCGGCACTCCCATTCCCTCACGACGTCGTTGACCGCTGCCGGCAAGCCGTCGAAGCCACCCATGCGAGTTCGGAACCTGTGCGCCTAGAGCAACTTTTTGAGCTGTTCTCCCGAGAGATCGACCCACTACTTTTGGTCGAAGTCTTCCGGCTCTTGGAGGATCGCGCTCCAAACCGTAACCACCTCGCGCTCATCGCGGCATGCCCGCACGCGCTCTACACGACGAATCAAGATGTGCTTCTCGAGGCGGCTGTCAAGTACATACGGAAGCGATCTGCGCGCGCAAAGGTCCCGTCTCCCGTTCATCTCCACGGCCGTTGCGACCAGCCAGCGTCAATCGTGACACTGATCAGCCAGTACATGCTCGGATTGCCAACCAAGCTTGTGAAGCGATTCCTCCACGACCTAGCTGGCCGACCACTCGTTGTACTTGGCTATAGCGGCCGGGATCGCGATGTGATGCCAGTCCTCGCCCGCTCCCATGCGTCCTCGGTGCTGTGGATCCAGAAGGCGGGCAGTTTGGTTCCCTCCCCAGAGCTTCGCGACCTGATAGCGGCGCTCGGCAACCGGATCATACTGCGGTCAGTAGCCGATCCGGGGGAGTGGATCTGGGGTCAGCTCTCCAAGGCGCAACGCATGCGGGTGCCGCCCCCAACGACCTCGGCAGTGCCGGGCGAGGCGAAGGTCCCAGCCGCTGTCCGCGAGCGCTTCGGCGAAGTGGACCTGACCTCTCGTACGCTCGCTATTTGCCGGCTACTCGGTCACATCAACGATTTCCAGTCGGCAGGGTCGGGGCTCGGTCGTCTTCGACGCACGCGCCGCGCGAGCAATCGTGTCATCGTGGCGCAGGCGGAATACCTTGCGTTTCAGCGTCGCTTTTCCGAGGCGACGCGTCTACTCGATCGAGTTGCGCGAGACCGAAGCGCGTCTAGGCTAGAGCACGTCGAGGCATTGCTGGGGCAGGTCTCCGCGCTTCGCAATTCGTCGCGATTCGCGGAGGCCGGACCGGTCCTCAAGCGTCTACAGAGAGCGGCACGGAGCCTCCCCGAAAAGCAGCGACTCCACTACCAGGCATGGGCAGCGACGCATGACGCCGGAATGCGCCGGATCGCCGGGGACGATGTCGGAGCACTGCGCGTGTACTCGCGCGCCCTGGCTCTGATGCGTAGCACCGGCGAGCTCGACGGCCAAATCGACGTCCTGACTTTCCGAAGTGAGTCTCTCTGCCGCCACGGTCGCTACCTCGAGGCCGAGACCGACATGCGGTCGCTTCTCAACGACGGAGAGCTATTTGCGCGCACGTATTCTCACCCTTGGCCCCATATGTACCTTGGGCAGGCCGTTGGGCTGACTGGGCGCGTAGACGAAGCGATTGCAGAGCTTGGTCGCGCCCTGGATCTCGCCGAAGGCGCTGGGAACTTGCAGGCGGTCGCTTGGTCGGCCGCGCTCCTAGCTAACTTCTTGACTGAGACCGATCCGGCCGGTGCGGGTGTCGTTCTTGATCGCGGGTTCGCAGCGCGGCGTGCCTATGGCAATCCGCTTCGAGCAGCATACGCTCGTCTGCTGTGGGAGCGTGCGGAGGTCGCCCGGGCGAACGGCGATCTGCGCGATGCTGGGGCTTCGCTAACCGCCTACGACCGCTGGGTCGCACGCTACGAAATCAACGGGCGACGCGGGCAGGTAGACGGACTTGCACTGCGCGCCGAACTCGCTCGCGACCGGGGCACCGCGCCTGCCGCTCGCCTCCTCCACGAGGCGAGTACGGCATACGCACGCTTGCTCTCTGCTCCAGGGGCGCTGCGGATGCGAGTCGCGGCGTGGGAGCTGGAGGGTGGCGCCTCAGCGCGTCTGCGCGCGAGGTGTGAGCAGTGGTCACTGGGTCTCGAGCTCGCCCGTCTAGATGGCGTGGATCGGCGTTCGTACTTCCCCCTACACGTCGTATGACGCTCCCCGATCCGAAGTCGCGCCAGCTCCGTGACGGCACCAGCCAGATGTAAGAAGGCGATATCGCTGACCAAGCCAGAGCACCAAGCCGCCTTCGTTTCCTCAGCGAAGCGCGTTCAGAGCTACGCCTGCGCTCCTGGCTCCGCTGCCCGCTGGGCTGATTCGTGCGCCCACTCGCGAATCCGCTCGTCGACCTCCCACGGGGGTATCGGTCTCCAAGCGCGGGCCCACAGTTGCCAAGTGCCGAGACCAACAAGGAAGAGTCCGAGGAGAGTTGCCAACCACCACACGACCCCGCCGTCGGTAACAAGAGCAGTAGCAGCGACCCCAAGCGCAGCCAAGGAGATCAATGCGAACACACAGACTCTCATACGTTCAACCCGGAGGCCTTGTAGCGCCTCGCCTCGTGCGTATGCAAGTCCAGACGCGTCTGGGATGGTCCGACGACGGCGAACCCTCCAACCACTTGTGGCGGCGAAAACGACCGTCGCAACCGCGAAGAGTCCGACGACGCCTAGGATGCGATTCGGTGTGCTGCGGGGCATGATGCGCTTCGCAGATTCGACTAGATCGACGCTCGCTCCAAGCGTCAACAGGCCGGTTACAAGCACACCGAGCAGTGTCGTTGCCACAACGAACAGCACGGCGCCTACAACGAGATTGATTGCCCGGCCCTGCCTGCCGACCTCTGCATCGAGAGAGGTCACCCGTTCATCGAGAGTTCTCAAATCCTCGAGGAAGCCGAGGCCCTCCTGAAACTCATCGACCCGATCCCAGATGTCATCGAAGGATTTGCCCGGATCCTGGGACGTGGGCGCCGTGAGCCGAACGAACTCGATCGAAGCGATCTTGGTCTTTCCCGGCTCGAGAAGTAGCGGACGCTTGCCCAGGTTGGCAAGTCGAAAATGAAGGCGCCCGTCTCCGCTGCCACCTAAGCTGTATCCAGGATCGACGATCAGCCCCGTGAGTGACAGTACGCCTTTACCCGCCAGTTCACCCTTTATCGAGATGTTGCCGACTAGGTCATCTGGAACGTTCAGCCGCTCCCGGGTGCTCACCAGAGCGGTTTGGCCGGACTCAAGAAGTACTGCGGCCCGGTACGGAACGGGGCTGTCAGGACGGACGACGCGCCCCCCGGGCAGCACCATTCCGTTTTCAGCCATTCGCAGGTCGTAGGCCGCACCCTTGAGGTTGTCGTCTGCGAGATCCTCAATCAGTAGTCGAGCATCAGGCCCTAGTTGCTCCTTGTCGGAGAGCCGTTTGATCTCAGCTGCGGGGAGGACCGCGCCGAATTGCGGCTCTGCGCTCACCTCCGGCTTCCTCGCGATCCCGGGGCAAGCAGTTCTTGAGTTGGCGGCCGCATCATCTCAGGCCAAGCCGGCGGCAGCATTGCTGTCGAGCGTCGCCAGAGCTCGACATCGTCTAGCCGGCGAGCGGCGTGAGCAAGCAGAACGCATCGCGTCGCCGCGTGAAGCTCGTCGACTCCGTTGATCTCATTGGCCAACGCCACAACCTCATCATGCGCCGAGCGCTCTGTAGCGTTGCGAAGGCGCTCCTCGTAGTCAAGAAGCCCGAGCAACGCGCTCTCGGGATTCCTTGCGCGCGGCAAACGCTCAGAGTCGATGGGCGCGCTGAGAACGGCGTGGGCGAGATCTAGCTCGTCCTCGTAGACGTGGAACGAGTGCGCGAGCCAGGTATGTGGACCGGCTTCGATCCCCAGACACGCGGCCACCCATACGTGAATCGTCATAAACAGCGCAGCGTCATAAGGCAAGACCATGAGCGCCGACTGCGACCGCATCGTGGTCATGGCCTCAAGTCGCCCTGACCTGATCATGAAGTGCAACGAGACGGCGCATGGCTGATCACGGGCTGGCGTAGAGACATCCCGCGGGTCGGCGACGAGCACGAGAGCGCGTCGAGTGGCGGGATCGCGACGCAGAAGGGCAACCGCCGCCATCAGCTGATCTCCGGCATTGCTCCGCATACGCGCCCCGAACGCCCCGTCGAGGCGTCTCCCATCCTCTGAGAAGAGCTTGCCTGCCGAGTTGTAAAAGGTGATCTGATCAAGCTCATCGGACCCGCGCATGACCCAAAGCCACTGGCCAAGAGCGAAGCCGAGATCGGGCTGTCGCGGCGAGCAGCGAAGTAGACATGCATGAGGATCGAGCACTCGGAATCCGAACGGTCGCAGCTCCCGGGTAGGGCGAACCGCCTCACCAAATGAGGACCCGACCGATAGAGGGTCAATGACGGCCGCGACGCGCTCGCCAGCGGCGAGGACGGCGTCTAGGCTCGACGCGTACGCGTCGGCAAGCGTCTCGCTATCCGAAAACCACATAGACAGAATGTACGGACAAATACGGCGGTCCTAACGAGGCGAGCACGCAAAGTCCCCGCTTCTTATGCCTAGAGTCTCGATACCAACACTTTCGATACGCATCCGCTGGGAGATCGTCCGGTCCGAGGCCGCTCAGAAGCGTCACGAGGTCGGAAGAAGACATGGCCAGGACTGGCGTCATTGAGCACCCATCTTGCGGCTTACGCCGGGCTCAGCGCCGCAGCGATCAGCTCATCGATCTCTTCGACGGCGGTCGCAGCGACATCGAGCTTGACGTGCGGCTTGAGCTGGACGAGCGCAAGGGCGCGATCGTCTACTGGGGATCCCTCGCCGAGCTTGCGCGTCACCCACAGCGCAGTCGCGAGTCGCTCAAGATCGAGGACGCCACGGTCTCCGACGCGGTCAGCGATCCAGTCGAGCGATGCACCAAAGCGATCCATCGTCTTCGGAAACCGCTGCTCAAACGTCTCGCCGCGCTCTGAAGCCAGCAGCCGCGGTCCGTACCTCGGCCCCTGCGGAACGCGCGTTAGAAGGCCGTTGGCGCGCATGTCGTCAAGCTCCTCGCGCAACTCGAAGGAGAACGGCCCGTGCTTATAGAGGATGAAGTCGAAGTCGAACGGGACACCGAGAAGCTCGTGCGCCAGGTAGGCCGACTTCTGCAGGTGGGTCTCCCCAGACCAGCTGCCGTTCTTCTCGAGGCGACGGGCGAGAGCGATCAGGATTGCCTCTTGGGCGAGGCTATTCATTTGGCTACCTCCTCGTCTCGGGCGAGGGCATTCTCAATGATCTCCTCGCGATGGTCACGGATCCAACGTTGGGCCTCGCGCCGTTTCTCCGGCGCGATGAAGACGTATTCGTCCCTGGCTGCCGGCAGTCTGCTGAAGACCTCGGACAGCGCGAGCGAGCTCGCCGATGACCCGTCCCGTTCGCGCACGGGAAAGTCGGGCGGATCAGGGCGCTTCGGACTGGCTCCATAGCGAACGTGCTCGGCTCCGTAGCGGTCGACAGCGGCATCGTAAATCGCGCGCGTCGCATGCGCACGCTCGCCGACATCGTCGGCCTTACGGGCGTACGCAACCCGGAAGTGCTCACGTTTGAGGATTCGCCGCGCGGGGTCGTGGCCGACAGCGGAGTCATCTCGCTCGGCGGCCAGCAGAGCTGCGGTGACCTCGTTGTCGGTCATCCGAAGATGGTCCTCGACGACCACCGAGAAGCGATGCTTTGACAGCCACACAGCGAGAAAGTCCTTCAGGTGCGCGTCGTAGATCAGACGCGTGTGGTGGTAGTAGACCTGCGAGAACATCAGGTAGCGCGCGAGCATCAGGGCCTCCGCCGACTCGAGCCCGCCCCGCTCGATGCCGAGCGCGGCCTCAGGGCGATCGCCGGTCTGCTCGACTTCGTCTCGCGGCGAGGAGGGCATCTGCATGATCCGCAGCGTCTGAATCAGTCGGTGATGGTCAAAGCGCCCGTAGGCGACGCCCGTATGCAGCGAGTCGCGCAGCAGGTAGTCGACCCGGTCGGCGCCAAAGTCGCCACTAATCATGTCCGCCAAGATCGCCTCCCACGTGTTGAAGGAGAAGTCCAGCCGCAGCTTCTCGACTGCTCGTGGGCCGAGCGCAAGCTTGGCGATGTGCTCAGGCTTGGGCTCGGGCTCCATCGAGGACCACACCTCAAGCATCTCGGACGAGTGGATGATCTCGCACGTCAGGCGCTCGTGGTCAAAGCCGGGAGGCAGAAGATCAGACTCGGCGGCGTGGGAAAACGGGAGGTGCCCGATGTCGTGACACAGCGCCGCCATGCGCAGCACGCTGCGCCAGTATGCGTATTTGAGCGAGCCGCGCTCGGGCACGATGTCGGCAACGGTCTCGTCCAGCTTGTCGGGGCGTGTAACCGTGTCAAAGATCCTGCCAGCGAGTTCCATCACCCCGAGCGAGTGCTCGAAGCGCTTGTGTGAGGCGCCTGGGTAGACGAGGTAGGAGAGCGCAAGCTGGTGGACATGCCGCAAGCGCTGCAGAGGCCGCGAGTCGAGCACAGCGCGGTCGAACTCATCGAGCTCGACGAAGCCGTGAACTGCGTCGCGAATCTCGAACTTGCGCGCGACCATGCGCGAAGTCAACCACGGGTGGCAGTCACGTCTGTAACGCGCGTAGCCGTGTGAACTCAACCGCGCTTGCGACCTTGGTCGAACGTATGTTCGCATCTAGCGAGTTTTACATGCCTGTCAAGACCCGTCATATGGGAGTCGTCCGTAGGGGGATCGAGAATTCCAAGCGTGCACCGTGGAGTCGAAGACATCGAGGAAGACCCGCCTCTACACCCGCAGCGCGATCATCCGCAGCTATTGCCGCGGCTGAGCTACGGCCAACAGGCGCTGGTCCCGCTGCTCGCGCAGGGCGGCGCACGCACGCTCATCGCCTCGCTCTACTACGCCGACGCTCAAGCCGAGCTCGCTCTTATGCCCGCGCATCACCGCCTGGGCCTCGTGCTCGACCCCTCAACACATTTGCGCGAAGTCCCGTTCGCCGAGCGTTCGCCTGTGTTCCGTCGCCACCAATTCGGTGCTAACGCCAACGCGTTCGAACCGGATCGCACCGCGATCTCCGAGAAAGAGTTGCTCGCGCTCGCCACTGATCCGATCGACATGCAGCGCGTTGGCGGCGCAACGTTGATGCTGAGCAGCTACCACGTGGCCGGACGTACGGGGACGCGCGGACGCGAACTCGAGCTGCTCCTCGCCCAGGCGGCAATCGCCCACTTCCGCTCCGAGCGAATGGACCAGCCACCAGAGCACGCCACTGTCGACGTGCGCCGCGAGCTCTATGCAGCGCTCGCCGTACGCGTCGAGGATCTCTTGGACCGGACCGAGCGAGAACGTCTTGCGAACGCGTATCTCGAACTCTCGGCCGATGGCACCTGGGTGAAGCTGCTCGGCTTTCATGAGGCCGCTTCGCGCGAGCACGTTCGCGCGGGCGCCGCGTTCTTGCGGGAGTTGTCAGCCGACGCTCGGCCGATCGTCTGCGACGGTGCAGGACAGCTGCACCTCGCGGCGCTCACTGCCGGCGTCAGCGCAAGCTGCGGAATCGGTGACGGCGAGCGGTTTCGCCACCCCTCGGACTGGCGGCAGAGGACGAGCAACGGCAAGAGCACTGGGCGAGTGCGCTCCGCCTATCACGCCACGCTGATGCGCAGCTTCAAGGTCAACTCGCGCCACGCGAGGGCAGCGTTCGCGAGCGCGCGCTGCCGCTGTGGCCAGCACCCTCCGAGCGAGCCTCCAAGCAACTCACGGGCAGGCGCCCACGCGGCCGTCGTACGCATGCGCGGCGGCCGTGATGCACTCGACGGCGAGCGCGAAGAACGACGCGAGTGGTTGCTGGCAGCGGCGGCGCAAGCCACATGGGCTGCCGACGACGCGGGACTGCCTCCGAGCAGTGGGCTTGCTTCGTTCGCGGCGTTCTTCGAGGGCTGGGATGACGCGGAAGAGCAGCAGCAGACGGCAGCAGCCGACTAGAAGCAAGCGCTCATCGTGGCGAGCGCTTGCGTGAGCCCCCACTCGCTCATGCTCACCCGCGCGAGCAACGCCGCGGCCTCCCATCTGAGCGCTTGTGAGAGTTCCTCCGTCGATGTGACCGCCGCATCCGGCTCGAAGCGCCCGAGTAGGCGGACCGGTATCGCGATCCGATGCCGGGGCTGCAGCGCCCGCCGACGAGTCATCACGAGCGTGCGCAGGTAGTCCGCCTCGGCCGCGCTCAGCTCCCGCTGCACTTGGTGGTCGACGTCCGCGCGCTCGTCGAGCGCGCGGATCAGCTCGCAGCAGTCCAACTCGGTCAAGCGCCGGCGTAGCCACGCCGCCTCGATCGACACGCTCACAGCGACATCAAGGCTGACGCCCAGCAGAGCCGCCGTTGGCTCAAGCGCGTCAACAAGCTCGGCGCGCAGCTCGACGAGCTCATGTCGATCACCGGGACGCCGAACGCACGCCCGCAACAGCGGTTCAACGTCTGGTAGTGGCGTCGGCTCGCCCGACGCGATGACTCGTAGCTTGGGCGTGAGAGAGCGACGCACGGACATATTCGATAAAAATTCTAATTGTGTCCGGAGCGGAACAACGCGGCGCGCGAGAATTGCACCTCCCTGACTGGCCCTACGGCGCAGTCGGCAGGCGCCTGGTGCTCGAGGCGCTCTTGCTCGATCCCCAGCCGGGGTCCGGTTGGAGCAAAGCCGCGCTCGAGCGCCGCACGGACGGTAAGCCGGGCGCAATCGACAACTTTTTGGCCGGGATGCTCGACTGGGGCATAGCGGCGCCCGACGGCAAGGGCAAGTGGCGCCGGGCCGAGCAAGCACCAGAGATCGCCTCACCACTCGAAGAACTCCTGCGACTGACGCGAGAAGCCGAAGACCGCCCGATCGTCGCGCTGCCGAGGCGCGCCTACAAGCGTCGCTAGTGGGTCTCCCAGGAACGTTGCACCCGGAACTCCCATTGTTCAGGCGGCGATGAGCAGCCGGCGCTCGGCTTTGATCAGGCGCTGGTCGCGGTGGGGTCCGTTGCGGTAGGTGATGTGCGCGGCCATCGCCCGGGCGAGGGTGTCCCAGTCGGGGTAGTCGGCGTTCTTGACGACGAACTCGCCGATCGCCCAGAAGTGGCACTCGACGCGGTTCAGGAAGCTGGCGTAGGTGGGCGTGAACACGAGCTCGACGTTGCTCGTCTCAGCCCACTCGCGGATCGCCAGCGTCTTGTGGGTGGAGAGGTTGTCTGCGACGAGGTAGATCCGCAGGCGCGGGTCATAGCGCATCCGGATCTGCCGGTAGAAGCCAAGCACCTCACCGGCGTTCTTGTGTGTCCGCAGTCGTCCGTGAAAGCGGTCGGTGTGCACGTCGTAGGAGCCGAACAGGTAGCGCACCCCGTTGTTCTTGTTGTAGGTCGCGCGCAGCCGCTCGGGCCGCTTCGCCGGCGCCCAGCCCGAGCCTTGGTGGGGGATCAGCCCGATCGGGCCCATCTCGTCAAAGCAGACGACCACGCCGTCCTCGGGCTTGGCTCTGTAGAGCGCCAGAACACGCTCGGCCTTGGCTTGGAAGTCCGGGTCCGGGCTCCACTTCCACGAGCGCGTGCGCTGGTGGGAGAGCCCGGCGCTGATCAGCGTCTGGCGCAGCGCCTCCTCGGAGAGCTCGACGCCCATATCGGCCAGGTGCGCGGCCAGCTTGGGCAGCGACCAGCGCGTCAACGGGACGCCCTGGTGGTCGGGGCGGGTGCGTGCGACCGCGACTATGCGCTCGCGCTGCTCGGGCGTCGTCTTCCTTGGGCGCCCGCCCCGGTAGTCAGGGTCAAGCGAACCGAACCCCTCCTCGTTGAACGCGTGAATCACCTTGCGCACGTGCGACTCGTCACTGCGCACCAGACCAGCGATCTGCGGCGCTGACATCCCGGTCGCTGAGGCCAGCAGGATCATCGCCCGCTGACGCTTGGATTGGTACTTCGCCTTGCGCGAGATGTCGCGCAGCCGCAGGCCCTCCTCGAGCGAGAGCTCGCGCACGAACACATCCGGGGGACGCATCACCACCTCCTACATCGGGGACATGCGTCCTGGTTCGCCAGCGAAGGCGAGTTTCCGGTCAAACGTTTACGGGAGACCCACTAGCCCGCACGTCCGACGACCCCGACGCCGCGACCTCCGTCACGCTCCAGCCCCCCGAACGCGCGGGCTACAAAAGCGGCGCCGCCCGAGGGGTCCGGCGCGAAGTCGGCGTAGATCAGCGTTGTTGTGAAGTCGCGGTGGCCCATCCACTCCTGAAGCATGCGCATCGGCACGCCCACCGCCGCCATCCGCGTGCCGAACGTGTGGCGCAAGGAGTGGAAGGTGATCCCGCCATCGCGTCCACAGCGATGCTGCATGCCGGCGGCAGTCATCGCCCCGTAGAAGCGTTCTCTCAGCTTGGATGCGTCGTAAGGGTTGCCGGTGCGCGGATGGCAGAACACCAGGTCGTCGTCTGACCGGTAGGCCGAGCGCTGGAAGTGGCGCTCGAGCTCTGCTGCAACCCGGTCGGCAATCGGGACAGCGCGACTCGATCGCCGCGACTTCGGCGTGCCCCACGCCCCTCGGCTGTAGTTGCGTCGCACCCGAACGACGCCCGCGGTCCAGTCGACGTCGCGCCAGCGCAGCGCGACGAGCTCGCCCTGGCGCAGACCGGTCATCGCCGCGACCATGTAGAGGACATGATCGGTCGGCCCCAGCGTCTCGTCGAGCGTGACGGAGCGCAGCAGTGCCTCGAGCTCCTCGGCCGTGAGGAAGCGGATGTCCGGGTCGGCTGGGGCAGATCGCGGGCGCTCTGTGAGCGCAACCGGGTTTGTGGTCGCCCAGCCGCGCCTCAAAGCGAACTGAAACACGCCATGAGCGAAGTTGAGCTGATTCGTGACCGTCTTGACGGCGAGGCCCTCGCCGAACTTCGCGGTGATGTAGGACTCGATGTCGATCGGCTTGATTCGCTCGATCGCCTTCGACTCGAAGTGCGGCGCCAGGTGGCGGCGAACCATGATCCGGTAGTCCTGCACGGTCGAGGGCTTGCGCCGCAGCACGTGCTCGACGTGCTGGACGTAGCGCTCGGCCGCCTGCTCGAAGGTGACTCGCTGCTCGGGCACGAGCAGCTTGAACTCGCCCATCAGCCGCCGGAGCTCTGCCTCCGCCTGCTTGCGCGTCAGCCCTTTGCTCGTCCCAACCGGCCGCACGGGACCGAGCCGGCGCTTTACCTGGCGCTCCCCCACCCGCCACTTGCCGTACCACGACCGGCCTTCCTGCACGATCGAACCGGACCCATACGCACGCTTTTCCCTGCGCTGCCGGGTCATCGCATCCCTCGGCGCAGCTGCTCACCAGGCCCCAACCGCGTCTCCCGCAGCCATCGCGCCAGGTCATCGACGTTGAAGCGCACGTAGTGCCCGAGACGGTGATGGGGAATCCGCCCAGCTCGTGCCTGCGCCAGCAGCCACGTGTGTGGAACGCCGAGCAGCTTCCCCGCCGCCTTCGCATCGATCAACGGCGAGAAGCTGCGCCGCTCGCCGCGAGCGCCAAGCAGAGCCCTCGGGACAACACGGGCTCGAACATCGCAGGCACGACTCGAAGGAACCGTCACAAGCGTCCTCATCTCAGCTCCAATCATCAATGGGTTGTCGAAAAGGTCGGCAGGGCCCTCCCTGCCGACCTGAATGCTCCAAGCTCCGGGGTCGGGTTCTGTCAAGGCCGGGCCGACAGGCCCCGCCGAAGGCGGTCCCGCAGGGACGGCCTTGACGGGTTCCGACCACGGAGCTACCTGGTCTGTCGCCTGCGGCTCGAGTCACTCCTCGGCCTCCAGCTGGGCGAGCCGATCGATCCGATGCTCGGTCGAGGGATGCGAGTGCTCTGTCAGCCAGCGAAAGGGGACCGGCAGATCGTGCTCGAGCGCGTGCTGATCGAGGAAGCGCATCAGCGCCTCCCCTTGCCCGAGCCGAGCGGCATAGCGGTCGGCCTGGAACTCGCGCTCTCGCCAGTAGGCGCTCAAGGGCAGGCGCATCAGCCAGACACCGAGCGCACCGCTCACGAGGAAGCCGAGCGTGCGTAGCGGGACGCGAAGGCGCCGACGCGGCGGCGTGGTCAGACGATGAAGCGCCGCGGCGAGCCTCGCGTCTGAGCTGTTCAGGTGCCCGAGCTCGTGCGCGAGCACCGCCTCCAAGAGGCCGCTCTCGATCAGGCCACGCGTGAGCATCAACGTGTCGGCGTAGGCAGCCGCGTTGACGGTCGGCTCGTCGAGCACGAACCAGCGCCGGGGAGGTCGAAGGTTTGGATCGGTCTGGGTGAGGACCGCAAGCGCGTCCTCGTAAATCAAGCCCTCGCGCTCCGACGGAGTCCTTCCCCCGCTCTGCTGCTGCCACAGCCAGCCGCCGAGCGGAAGTAGCAACGTCGCCACCGAGAAGATCAGCGGGCCATAGCCGATCATCCAAGCGATCAGGTGCAGCCAGGCCGTGGACTTGCCGAGCGCGGTGAGGATCAGCCACAGCAGGCCGTAGGAGACCGCCGCGCGCAGCGGCGCGCAGAAAGCCTGGATCAACAGGCTCACGGCATAGAGAACCAACCACGCCGGCGCGAGCTCCCTCACACGGATCAAGTAGGCGCTGAATGAAGGCTTTGCGTGCATATAGGTATGTCGCTCCTAACGCGCATTTGACCCCCCCTGCAAACGTAGGCGCCAGCCCTGCTCGCCGCGCTCAAAGCGCGTGCGCTTGCCGCGGTAGAGGTGGGCCGAGACGTTCGTCACCGGCACTCCCAGCGCCGCGGCGATGTCAGCCGGCCAGGAGTCCGGGTGCTCGGCCAGGAACGCCGCAACGTCGTCCTGCGACGTCCGCGCCTTGCCCGATCCCGCAGGCTCCTCGCCGGTCAGCGCCGCACGGGCCGCTAACAGCCGCTCGCGCTCGCGCAGCAGCGGCTCGTAGCGAGAAAGCCCCTTTTCAACGCGCTCGAGCTCCTGATCGATCTCGCGCATGACCGCGCGCGCTCCCTTGCCGACTCCGCTCCCGGACTCAGGCATGCTCCCCCACCTTTCTCTGCGCCGCTCTTGCAATCACAAACCCATCATATATGATGTCAGTCTGATGTCAAGCACGCCATCGCGTCAGTGGGGACCGTCCCACCAGCACCGCCCGCCCCCGCGCAGCGACCGCTGGAAGTGGAAACTTGGCGCGATAGCGCTCGTGGTGATCGCCTTGGAGCTGTTCGCCCATCGCTTGCTTGCGCAGGGCGCAGCGGGCGCGGCGACCTCGACGCTCGCCACGATCGGCCGTGACGCACTGATCCTCTCCGCGCTCTGGCTGCTCTACCGCACCGTGATGGGTGGATGGGTGAAGCTCCCGCTGCCGCGCAGACCATCGCCGGCGCAGCGGCTCGCCGATCGCCTCGCGAGCGCCGAGAATCCGGCCGAGGCGCTCCGCGAGTGCGCCAGGAAGCGAGGCGGCGGCGCCTTCCTCGGCCTTGCTCCCGGCGGCAGCTTCATCACGGCTGACCCCGAGCACGCGGTGATGGTGCTCGGACCGCCGCGCTCGGGCAAGACGAGCTCGGTCGTGATCCCGGCGATGCTCTCGGCGCCGGGGGCTGCCGTGTCGACGGCGACCAAGCGCGATGTGCTTCAGGCGACCTGGCGATCGCGCTCTGAGATCGGACAGGTGTGGTTGTTCGATCCAACCGGCGAGCAGGATGAGCTGCCGCGCGAGATCAGGCGGCTGTCGTGGTCGCCGGTCAGCGCCGCGTCGAGTTGGGACGGAGCGCTGCTGATGGCGCGTGCGATGGCTGCGTGCACCTCGCCCGGCGCGGGATCCACCAACGAGCAGCACTGGCGCGAGCGATCGACCGCGCTGCTCGCACCGCTGCTTCACGCCGCGAACCTCGCCGAGCGGCCGATCGCCGAGGTGCTGCGCTGGGTGCTTCGCCAAGACCTCGAGCCGGCACGGCTGACGCTCGAGGATCACGAGGCCACAGTCGCCAACGACGTGCTCGTCGGGATCGCCAAGACAGACGGCCGCGAGCGTTCCTCGATCTTCTCGGCGACCGCCGGTGTGCTCGCCGCCTACAACGCGGATGCCACGCGCCGCTCGGCGGCGCGGCCGAACTTCGATCCCGCGCGGTTCGTCGACTCGCGCGACACGATCTACGTGACTGCTGCATCGCACAAGCAGGCGCTAGCCGCTCCGCTCGTCGTCGGGCTGCTCGAACAGATCCGGCATGCAACCTATGCGCGGGCCGGTCCAGCGCAACTGCTCTCGCCCGTGTTTCTCTGCCTCGATGAGGTCGCCAACATCGCGCCGGTCCATGATCTGCCCGCGCTCGTCTCAGAAGCCGGCGGGCAAGGGCTTCAAGTGATGGTTTGCCTGCAGGACCTCAGTCAGGCGCGTCAGCGTTGGGGCGACGCCGCAGCGGACGGGTTTCTCTCGCTGTTTCAGACGAAGTTGATCCTCGGCGGGATCGCCGACAGTAGGACGCTCGAGGCGATCTCGCTTGCGCTCGGGGAATACGACCGGCGGCTCGTGTCCTACACGATGGGGCGCGGTCAGAGTGAGAAGCTCTTGCCGCCGCCGGGTACTAGATCGGAGAGCGTCACTTATCAGACCCAGCGCCAGCGGACGCTGCCGTGCGGAGACATTGCGCAGCTGCCAAGAGGACACGCCCTGCTGCTGCGTGGGGTTCGGTGGGGGCTGCTGCGGGTTGCTCCTTGGTATCGGACTTCTCGTGGCCTACGTGCTGGGTAGAGGTGGGGTTCGCGATGTGAGTCGAACATGCTTTGCTTCCTACCCTTGATGAAGCCGCTCCCCTTAATATCGGCCCTTATGTGAACCGTCCGGGTATTGCGTGGTGGGGGGACCGACGCCGATGAGCCGTACCCGGCGGAGCGCGTACATGAGCTTGGTGCGGTGATGCACGGAGAGCTTTCGGTCAACGACGCCGCCGGATTCAGAGACCGAGAACGCAAGGTCATCGCCGAAGCGCTCCTCGAGTACGGAGCGAAGCTCGCTCCCGGCTTCGGCGGAGTCGACAATGATGGGAACGCATCCGGGCTGCGGCTGCTGCTCCGCTGAGCCGAGGATCGCTACGTCCATCTCGGCGATCAGTTCACGGACTGCGCGATCCACTGCCGCAAGGCCCTCGACAGTCTTGGGCCAGTGGCTGAGCTTGTAGGCCGCGAGAACGGCCGCAAGCGGTGCGGGTCGGCCGATGAAGACGTCGTCACGAGGCTCGAGGATGCCGCTGAGAAGCTGCCGAACGGGGTGCTGAGAGCACGCGACGGCGGTCTGGCGGCGTACCCGGGTACTCGCGACGAGAAGCCCCATCTCTCCAGCGGACATGGCCTTTCCCGGGCCTAGTGAGAACACGGCGTAGTCACCGAAGGTGCCGGCCGGCTTTCCGTCCCTTGTCGCCCCGAATGCCTGCGCGCAATCCTCGATAATTACGACGTGCGCAGGCAGCACATCTCGCAACTGCGGCACGGCAGCTACAAGCCCATTTAGGTGCGTCACGACCACGGCTCGTGTCGCCGGCGATACCAACTCCGCAGCGGCATCGGGGTCCATGGTCAAGTCCTCGCACCGGACCGGAACCGGCACGAGCCCAGCGCCCAAGAGCTGGCCTGCGGCTCGAGCTGCAGGCCAGTCGACTCCGCTTATTAGCACCTCGTCTCCAGCGCCTACACCCGCAGCCCGCAACGCGACCAGCAACGCAAATGTTGCGCTCGGCAACGCCAGTACGGGCCGCCCCAGCAACAGAGCGCCCAGCGCCGTCTCAGCGGACTCGATCGCGCCGCCGCCCGTGAGCGAGCTCGTTGGCCGAGACGGCTGCTCACCCGACCACCAGGCGAGCGCTTGCTGAGCCTCTATGAGCAACGGATGATCCGGGTGCTCGAGGGACCCTTTCCTCGGAGCACTAAACGTCAAAGCCATGACCGCTGCTCCTAAGCTGATCGACGCGTGAATGCACGGCCTGCATGTCGAGCACGCCGTCGGCCTGGAGCAGCGCTCGCAGGTAGGGAGGAACCTCGATCGGCTCGCCTAGGCGAGCAGCCGCCACCCACGGAAGGCACTCCTGCGATTCCGCGAGCGTCAACGCCGAGAGAGCCATGTACTCCTGGGCGTCTCTATTCGTGATGTCCAGGCCATCTGCCGCCGCGGATCTAAGGTCATCACCCTGAATGAGTCCTGCGTGGCCTGCCGTCGCCGCGTGCCGGGCAGCGCGACGGAGCAGTCGAACGAGCTGCCGACCCGTAACCAGCCCCCCACGCCCCACGAGCATTTCACGAGCAGCCTCGCTATCCAGTTGGAACCCTTCGCGATCGGCGGCCAGCACCATGATCTCGACCGCCTCGGTCGTCGTCGGGTGTAGGCACGGGACAACCACCACCCGGTCAAGGCCCGCGGGATCCATGCCGGCGGGATTGTTTGTAGCCATAACCACCGTGATGCCACGTTCACGGGCCTCGTTCACCAACTCGAGGATCCGGGCGCGCAGGTGGTCGCTCACCCCAGCGTCGAGGTTATGACCGCGCTTGCCAAGCCCGCACTGGTCGACCTCGTTGAGCAAGAGACACGCTGGCGCGTTTGCTTTTAGCGAGCGGCTTGCCCGCTCGAAGTTGGCCTCGGTCTCACCGACGATCCCACCCTTCAGCTGACCGAAGCTCACCGCCGGTAGGCCCAGCTCCTGAGCAAGCCAGCGGAAGCTATAGGTCTTGCCGACGCCTGGCACACCTGCGAGCAGTATCGGGTCCAGTGGGACCTCCGCCCGCAGACAAGACTCCAAGTAGTACCTCAGCCCAGCCATGCCGGCCAGACCGTTCGGAAGTTCGCCGCGGTGTACCAGCAGGGTTCCACCGGCTACCCGCTCGATCTCGTGGGCCTTGATATCTGCAATTCGCCTCACCGAGAGCGGTGCACCGGCCCGTGCCTCGTACCCAGTACGAAGCAAGCCGTCGTTGTCGAGCCCGCCAAGCATCGTTGCGACGCCAGGCACCTCCAGCCCTTCCTCGAGCGGGATCGGCGACCGCTCGTGGCTCTGCCCCATGACGTACTTCCGCTCGAGCGCGTCTGGCAGGCCGACTGAGATCGACCTGAACCCGGGCATCACCGTCAGCTCGCGCGGCGGGTCGCTCGTCCGGAACACGAGGACGAGTTGGTGACCGCCGCTGGAGAGGACCGGACTCGTCGGCACTTCCAGAAACGCGCGAAGCAGATCGCCGTTGTCCGCCGCCAACTCGAGACAACACCACTCGGCGACGAGCCTCACCGGCATGCCACGACGTCCCATAACATCGAGGGTCGTCTCCAGCAAGTCGAGCATCGGCGCCGGCTGGGCATTTAGCGTCGCCATGGGAGCCACTGAACCGGGCGCCACGATCTGCCGCGCGCCACGACGACTGTCGAGGAGGACGAGCTCCAACCCCTGCTGAGCTGCCTGGATTGCCAGGAACTCGGGCAGACGGACGACCTTGCCCTCTTGGCGCTCGACGAACACGTCGCTCGTATGGCCGCTCAGGATTACCGCGCGCCGGCCGGCGCGGGCGAGCTCGAGGTCCGCTGCAAGCTGGGCCGACCGTGCGGTTTCCTCGATGCACAACCCGGATGTCGTCGTACTCATGATGCTCACTGGGTCCCGCCTCTGAGTCGCGCGACCGAGCCGGCCTTGCCGCGACCTTTCGTGACGGCGCGCGAGGAGTCCGACAGCCCAGCGCGAGTCGCGTGACGGGCGAGACCGGCTGCCAGATTCGCCTCGCCCGCCGCGGCCGCCTGGGCGATCAAGGGTGCGTCGTCCCGATCGTGCTCAACCTCCGTGACATGCACAAGCGGAGCGCCCGCATCCGCCATCCGGGACCCGACGCGAGCAAGGTTCCCCTCGCAGTCCGTAGCGCCGGCCTGATCGACCACCAGCTCGCCGTGGTCCTGCACGGCAGCGAGGAAGATCTCGTCACCGCGGAATGCCTCGATGCCGGTTGCAACCTCGCCCGACTCCTCATTGACGGTGAAGCCCTCATCGACCAACGCCGTCGCGAGGAGTCTGGCGGTGACGTCGCGCTCGAGACGACCAACATGGCGATCGATCGCCATGAGCAACGGGGCGACCGCCGTGAGCGTGGCCCCAGCCCTCGAGTTTGCGAGCACGGAGGACAGCGCGACGCTTTGTCCGATCTGCTCAGCGAGCTCGGCGACCCCCGGCTCCCGCAGCACGGCAATGGTTCGGTTGAGACTCTCCGGCGTATCCAGCTCAGCCGCGGCTTCTTGAAGACGGCCCGAAAGGCCGATTTCACAGCTGGCAGCGAGCATCTCTTGCATGACGTGGGCTTGGAGTGCGGCATTAGCTCTGTTTACACGCGACATGTCGGGTCTTCTCCTTTGGCGTAGTGGACATCTGAGTCAGGCGAGGTCCCACTCGGGACCGGCGCCTGGCTCAGGGGCGGGGACTGGCGCGAATGCGTTGAGATCGATCTCGGCGGCTCCTCCGGTCACGGGGGGCTCCGTCGGACCCGCCGGAGACGGCGTCGGCGAGGTGGGCGGCGGAGTTGGATCCACTGAGCCCGGCGGTCCAGTGGGACCAGGGGTATCCCGAACTGGCTGCCCGTGCTGCCTGTTGTTGTTCATGTAGCGCTGCGCGTCGACGCCGAGCCCGTCGAGGCGGGTTGCCGTCCGCATCGTGCGGGTCCGGGTGACGAGATCGATCTCCCCCGTAAGGTCGTCGATGGCGGTCTGCGCGCTTCTGACCCGAGCCTCAGCCTCGCGCCGCCGTCGGCTGAGCAAGAGCTCGCCCAACCCCTCGAAAGCCATCTCGGCCGTCAGTACCTCGACCAGCGGGATCAAGATCGCGAACGCCGTGTCCGATCCTTCCGCCCGCTTCATGCGGGTGCGATCGGTGCTCAGCTTCGACTTAGCCGCACCAACTGCGAGCGGCTGAGCGGGCACGGCGTGTTCTGCCTGTGTGAGGACTCGCTGGTCGTCGTCCACCATCGCGGCGTACTGTTGTCTGCTCCGCTGCGGGCTATAGACAGCGAGGTAGCCAACGATCACGATGAGGAGCGCCACGGAGGCGGCGATCTGAGTGAGCCAGTGCAACTCCCGCGGGCGACGGTCGTGGAAGAGGCGCGTCACCACAAACGCGACGAGCATCTCCAGCGAGCCGGCGACCAATCCCTTTAGGACCGGTGCCACGCCCCAGTGCCCATCGTTGAGCGCCACCATCACCGCGATCGCCAGTGCCATTCCTGCAGCTGCGGTCGCCGGGAGAACGACCATTGCCGCTTGGCGGAGGTGTGCCTGCAAGCCGGTGTAGGCCTGCTTGGGCAGCGCCGCGAGTACCGTTCTTACCGTCGCGAGTTCGCGCTGAGCTAGCTGCAGTTGGTGTCGAAGCGGCCCCAACTCGACTCCCATGGCAACGCCCTCAAGCCACACGACGCGAGACGGGTTGCTCCGATCCCGCATGTCCCGCGTTTCGTGCTCCGTGCGCTCGCGTGCTTCGCGCTGTCGGTCAGCGCCCGCCCCCCGCTGTTGCTCAGACTTTTTGTTCTCGTTCCGCTGACGACGACGGTCCTGGGCGAGTTGAGCGGCACGCACCGCCAGCACGACGAGTAGCGCGACAGAGAACGTGATGAGGGGGAACATGAGCGTCATGGCCGCGCCCCCAGCAACCAGCTTTCGATGGTCCGGGCAGCTGCGTCAGCGCGGACAGTCGTCACGGGCCCCATGCCTTCGCGGCGGAGCCTGGTGGTCCAGCTCGAGACACGACCCGTACAGGACGACGCTCTCCCAAAGGGACAGTTCACGTCGATCAACATTGAGGCGCCCGCGTAGTTCGCACCGACTGCCGGACGGTCCTCTTCCAAATCCGAGGCTGCGAGCATCCGGACTGACGTGTCCTGCACACCTTGATCCGCGAGCGCAGCCGTACAGCCCGAGATGGCGCTGTAGTTTCCGGCGGAGTGATCAAGCGGATAACTCTTGAGCCTGGTCACCTCGGCGGACTCGACCTTGAGCGCGTTCTGGACGGCGTTCTGCCATCTCTGCTCCCCGCTCGCCCACTTCAGCTGGTCAGTCGCCAGGTTTGGGTCCGTGATCTTCGGCGGAGCCGGCAGCGCCGGGATGCCGGGGATTTCCAAGTCCAACACGGGATTCTCCGTTGAGTAGGAGTCCGTCGAGACCTGCCTGACGAAGAGCGAAAGCGCAGGAACCGCTCCCACCGCCGTCGTCGGCGAGCCCGCTGGGAGCGATGGCGCCCAATGCGAGAGCGCCGTGGCGAGCGCTTCGCGAACCCCGATTGCAAACTCGGCGTCGCTGGATCTCGTGGGGTCGATGCAAACCTTGGCGGTCGCTGTAGCCGCCGACCGTGCGATCGCCGGCGCCGCTTCGCCGTGCTTCGACGCCGAGTCAGGCGACGCCGCCGACTGTGATCCGCAGGCACTGAGGGTTAGAACGCCTACGACAGCGACCGCAGCGAATCCGGACACCGCGAACTGCTTGGCGGGGAGTCTGTGGTGCTTGAAGTGCCCGAGCAGACCGGCGGCGGATCGCGCGCTCGGCGCCGCTGCCCTCCGTCGTCCCACGCTTCCGGACAGCTGCGATCTCTTCCGCGCTTCCCGGCATTGCCTGCTGCTATTTTCTCGTCCAGCCATCCCGCCTCCTTGAGGGTCGGTGGTGGTCTTTTGGTGCCGAGGCGGGTCAGTTTTGGAGCCGGTCCGCCTCGGCGCTGCTGCTTCTGTCTCTAGTCCGGGGGGTCCTCCCGGCCTCGAACGGCCAGCCATTTCGTGGCCAGCCGCCGATCGTGCTTGCTCGGGTGCTTGCTCCTGCTACTGCCTGCCTGCAACCCTTCGGCCTGTCCTCGGGTGTCGGCAAAGCCGAGGCCGATCGCCATGACTTTGATCAGCGCGCGGCAGGCCAGGGCGAGGCGACAAACTGCCATCCCGATTTTCGACAATACGAAAATACATATTACTGCTGCTTTTCGTTCGAGCATCATGAGCAAGATACTACTTGGATATCTTGATTGTCAAGACCAGGTGATGCCCTCCGCACCGGATCGATCCGGTGCTGCTGCCAAGCTCTCAGACATGTCTAGACAGCGAACTCGCCTGGGGTCCGGCTCATGCGCCTAGGTAGCTATCCGCGACTTGGCCAACGGCACGCTAGGGCGACGGAGTTAGTCGAGGGCGCTCTCTTGTACGCAATCTGCCCCTGCTCTGCTTTGGTACCCGAAGCAAGCGAGTATCTTGCAGGCCCTAGACTCGGGTTTTCCCGAATCGCGAAGTACTGCGAGGACCATGTGTATGCCAAACTAACCCCATCGACCGACCTTTATCGAGCGCTGCATGATCGCTCGCTGAGATCACGGCGTCCGCGGCAGAGGGTCCCCCAATGCGCGCCGACATTGGGCAGGCGACAGCGATGACGAAATCCGGGCCGGTCAAAGCGGCTGAACAAGCTGAGGGCCCTGAAGCTGATGCCCGCAAGGCCCTAGTAAAAGCTGCGCTTCACCGGGTGGGGAGCGCCAAGTTGCCGGACCTCCTCAGCTTTCTGAAGGTCGCGGACGTCGCGCGGGGGTCCGGTCTGGCCCGCTTCTACAAGCTCTTTCCTAAGGGAGAGGATGGTCCCGCCGAGGATCGTCCCGCCGGCCGCGATGCACTGGTGCAGGCCATTGAGAACCAAGCAATAGACGGCAAGGTGTGGCTGGAGGTCACCCAACGTGACGCCATGAGACTCCCGTTGCTCGCGAGAGACCGGGACGAGGAGGCCTTCCGACTGCTACGCGAACTCGCTACGGGAGACGTGGAGGCCTACAGCGACGAGCCCGAGCTGAGAGGACCGGAGGTTCTACGCAGTCTGATGGCGATCGCCGCGCACGCGGGGGATCAATATGCCCAGGATCGCCTTAGGGAACGTTACGGACGAATCGAACCTATGTATGCGACGTTCTATCGATCGCTGCTCGAGGAAGCTCTTGGCCGCAGGGCAATTCCCGGGATCGACACGATGGAGGGCCTTGGCCTCGTCATTGCAGCGCTCTTCGACGGCCTGGTCCTCCAACACTCGTTCGATGACGACGAAGCCGCGATCAGATTGGCGGAGGCCACGATCGTGCCGCTACTCGGCGCCCTTACATATCCGAAGGATGCGCCGCCGCCGACCGACGCCGATCATCTCTACCCACCTGAGCCTGCCACAGCGTCATACGGGCTGACCCCTCCGCACTTGCGCCCACTCCCTCTAGACGCTCTCGCCGACCTAGTTGGAACGTGGCAGGGAACGACAAGACCCGCAGACAAAGAGAGTCAGCCGAATACGTATCTGGTCCTCAGCGACTCAGAAGCGCGACTTCGAGGTTGTGCAGTTCATACACGGAGGAATATCTCGTGCCGTGATGCCCACCTTCCTCGCCTTCGGCGGACGGCGCAGGCTGACTTGCGTCTACGAGGCTGAACGAGCGGGTGCGCAGTATCCATCCCACCGGGGCGGGTTGATTCTCGAGGCGTGGGGTGACGGTGACGCCTTGGCCCTCAAGGGCACTTACTTCACCGATGCCGGTCAGCAGGGCGAACTGATCTTCGATGATCGCCATCCGACGGTTGCGACGGGCTACGCCCATGCACAGAGCCTCTTCGTCGAGTCCCAAACCAGTACCAAGCCGTCGGGCACCCCTTGATCGACAAGCAAGCACTTCCCCACCGTGTCGTGACTCTCGAGCTGGCAGATCCAGCGACGGCCACGGCTGCACGCGAGCAAATGTCATCGGCCCTGTTCTGGCGAGATGCCTGCGACGCTCGTCAGCTCGTGGTCAATGTTCTGGTGCGGCACCTGGGGGGCCTGGCAGAGCTCGAGAGCGTTGTGCGGCACGTCGACGCTACGGCCGCTCGACATCGAGACCGCTGCACCATTCGGGTCTACTGCAGCTTCCCTGAGAGCATCGAGTCCTTAGTCGGCCAACTCGCCGATGTGGATACCCGGGCGCCGCGGATTGAGGTCATCCGAGTTCTCGATCGCCCTCTGGAAAATCGACGGCTGACGCAGCTGATGCGCGAAGCCGCATTGGCAGAGTCCTCGCGACTCCTTTTCTGGGCCTACATCGAACTCTCCTCGACCCGCGAGCTTGCTCCGCTCGCCGACCTCTTGGCCGGCCAAGCGGGCGAGCCGCTCGGCCGCGTCGCGTTCCGGAGGTTTCCTATCGTGGAGATCTCCGGTCCGTTCAGCACAGACGACGCCGATCCAATCGCCCACTGCTGGTTACGGCACCCACAGCTTCAAGAGGCCGCAACCCGGAGCCTTCATGGTCGTGTCAGCACCTTCTTTTGGCTCTTCGAGCGCGCGCGCCTCGCAAGCGTCGGAGTTGAGTTGCCGCCGGCCGCAAGCGAATCCGAGCCCTGCGACTATCAACGCTTGACCGAGTTTCGCGCGTGGCTGGCCGATAGCGACCTGCTGACGAGCGAGCCCCGCATCGAGAGCGTGGTTCTCGAGCACGATGTCGACCTGCTAGCCGACAGCCACGAGTGCCAGTCCCCCGTATTCACCTTTGCGGGCGTATCGACGCACGTTGAGGCAGCCCTGGCTGGGAGCGCGCCATGAAGACAAACCGTGCAGCTCCGCCGGCGAGTGGGTGGCGGGGCGGATGTCTGCCTTATCAAGCTGCCCAATCACAACATCGACTATCCCCATCTTGCGACGCCAACGCTCGCTGCAAGGCTTCGCGCTCAGCGGTTTGCCGTCGAGATGGCAGACATCAACTTGGAGCTGCACGACTACCTCCTGACCGCCGATGCGCTCATGCGCGTGCAGGGAGAGCTCCTTCCACAGCTGCTCCACTTCAACCGGGCAAGCATCGATGAAATTCGCCGCCTCCGTCGTTTCCTCGAGCAATTCCACGGCATCGCCGAGACGATCGGCCACGCAGAGATCGAGCGACAGAAGCTGCTCATGCAGAGAAGGGACTACCTGTCCGTCTTCGGGAGCGATGCGACTTGCCCGCCACTTGCAGTATTCAATGTCGCGAGCATCAACCGTGTGCTGGTCGACGGGGCCCTCGCGATGGCCATGCTCGGCGAACCGAACATGATTTCCCGGTTCTTGGAGGACCACGCCGCTCGGCTGGCCCGACTGCGTCCAGCAGTTGTTGGCATCTCGCTCCTGCAGATCCAGCGCCGGGCAGCGGTCTGGTTCGCCCAGACGCTAAAGCGGCTCGACAATGTGCCGATCGTGATCGGCGGTCCAGACGCCACCACCTTCGGCGTCCAATATCTCGATGCGTACCAGTGCTTCGATGCAGCCTTTCAGTTCGAGGCGGAGGAGAGCTTCGCGCGCTTCATGAGAGGAGCCTCCCTCGAGTCGATCCCCGGGGTCGCCTATCGCGATACTCACGGCCAGGTCCGCGCCAATCCCGCCGACCACGACCGAGCCAGTTCAGCGTTCCTCCCCGACTTCTCCGGCCTACCGCTCGACAGGTACCTGCTTCCGACGCTGCCGATTAGTGCATCTAGGGGCTGCGCGTTTGCTAAGTGCAAGTTCTGCGATCACTATCGCACCTACTCCGCTTATTACGAGAACGACGCCCGTGCGACTGTCGATAACCTTGCGACCCTCTCGTCGCGATACGGCACCCGGTACTTCCATTTCGTCGACGATATGCTCGAGCACAAGCTCGGTACGGCGATCGCGGAGGAGATCCTCGCACGCGATTTGGATCTGAAGATCATGACCTATGCTCGGTTCGAGCCCCTGCTAACCGCAGACGAGTTGACCGTTTGGTCGCGAGCCGGCATTTCACTGATTGAGTGGGGGCTCGAGTCCGCGAGCCAGCGCGTTCTCAAGTCGATGAGCAAGGGTATCCGTATCGGACATGTGGACGAACTCCTGGAGGCGGCGACCGACGCCGGCATCCTTTCCAAGGTGCTGATGTTCCACAACTACCCTGGTGAGTCGGTTGATGATCTCCGTGAGAGCATCAACTTCCTGCGGCAGCGGACCTTGGATCGCACGCTTCGACCGTTCTTTGCCCTACGCGGACGATTCGAACTGCGTCTGAACACCCCTATCGAGATTTCAAGCCAGGACAACCCGGCGATCGTCGGCAAGCGCTTCGACCGAAGCGGCTCGCTGTCTAATTTGATCGAGTATCACGACGACCCCGACTACGATATGAAGCGAGACGAGCTCGAGTGGTTCTTGCGAGAGATGGCCGAATTGACCGAGGCCCGGGGGGTCCTGCCCGCCAATGACGACTACATCTCGCTTGACCTCATCTTGCAGGAGATGTCCGCGGCAGGGGCGAAGCTTGCGTGGCGAGCGATCTAGTCAGGCAGCGCGCGATCATGCTTCGTTCTCGAGCGACGCATCGAATCCATCACGACCCAAATCAGGGGCGGTATCGAGCGTCGTCTCCCGCGGATGCTCTTGCTCAAGAGCGGCGATGCTCGCCTCCTGCGCGCGACTCTCCGCCATCGCCTCCCCAAGCCGCTCGATCGCGCCAGCATCCATCCCCTGCTCGCCGAGATCCTCTCGCGATACATAGACGTCGGTGCCATCCTGCGCGCGCGTCAGCGCGACGTAGGCGCCCTCGCGATCTGTCTGCCAGCCGCCGGTGAGTACGAACGAGCGATCCACGGTGCGGCCCTGCGCCCTGTAGAGGTGCTGCGCGTAAGCCAGGCGCAACTCGCCGAGCTCGTCTGAGCAGAGCTGGACTTCGCGATCCTGCGCGCCTGTCGTCTGGATCGAGACGCGATCATCGCCCGAAACCTCGACCACATTGCCGAGCGTTCCGTTCTCCACGCGTGGTTGGCCCGGCCGGTAGAGCGCCGCCGTGAAGATGACCTGATCGCCCGCCGCAAGCCCGCACGGGCGATCCGGCAGCTGGACGGAGCGCGCACCCAGCTCGCCCGCCTCTGCGCGTCGCTCCTGCGCCAGCGCGTTGATCCGGTCGAGCTCGGCGTTCGAGGCGTCGGTGAGCATCACGAGGCGCTCGTCCGGTCGCTCCTGGCGAGCGCGATCCCACGCGTCGACCATCCGCTCGGCCGCCTGCGCGCGCGTGTCTGCGATGTGAAGGCGCCCGTGCGCCTGGTAGCTCGCCAGCGCGCGGTGCGCCTCCCCCGCTCTCACCTGCTGCCAGGCTTCGCGCTCCCACGCGTGGCGTGCGCGGTGGACCTCGCTGACCTCGGCCGTCGGCACCTTGCCCTGTAGCTCGGCGAACATGCCGCCGGCGCCGATCGCCGGGAGCTGGGCATGGTCGCCGACCAGCACGAGCTTGCTCTCCGCTCGCGCCGTGGCCCCCGCCAGCGCGGCGAGACGCTTGGTGTCGGCCATCCCCGCCTCATCCATCACAACCACTGTCTTCGCGTCGAGGTGCAGGCCGCCCGATTGAACCCGCGCGAGCAGCGCGTCGGTCGTGATCGAGCGCTCGAGGTTCGCGTCCGCGCCGAGGCGCTCCGCCGTCGCTCCAGCCACGGCCGTGCCGATCACCTGATGGCCTTCGCGCTGCCATGCACCGGCTGCCGCTGCGATCACGACTCCCTTGCCGGTGCCCGCCTGGACGACGAGCACGCTGACGCGACCCGGCCCGGTGATCGTCCTGACCGCCTCACGCTGCTCGGCGCTCAGCTGGCCGCGGATCTCACGCTGCACCTGCAGCCGCGCGTGGCGGAGCGAGGTCTCGCTCACCGGCGCCGCTGCCTCGGTCGAGCGTGAGGCAGCGAGATGGAGGGTCCGCAGCTCGAGCTCGCGAAGCTCGCGCGTCGTCCAGCGATCGCCCTGCAGGGCGATCAGCTCGCCCCAGCGTGTGAGCGCGTCGATCGCCACATCGGCCTCGCGCGGGTGCGCCTGCCCCGCGATCAGCTCGTATGCCCGGGCGCGCATGTCGCGCTCGCTCACGGTCGCGCTGTGCTCGGTCAGCTTTCCGAGCAGTGCTCGCCCGAAGCGCTCGTGCGAGAACAGCTCGCGCTCGCGGCTCGTGTAGAGGCTTTGCGCCTGCTCGCGGGAGAGGCCGTGCTCCTCGCCGACCGCCTTCCAGGCTCGATCCACCTCGCCCGCCTTCAGCTCTGCCTTCGTGCCGCGCGTGGCGACCGTCAGCGACCCGAGCTCGCCCGCGCGCGCGTCGCGCCCGTAGCGGGTGCGAAAGGCACGCGCGGCACGCTCGATCTCAACGCCGCGCATCGACCAGCGCTCTGCCAGGCGCTCGGGCACGCCGGCGACCTCGAAGTAGCGGCTGTCCTTGCCCGTGCCGCCCTCGATCTGAAGGCCGAGTCCACGCAGACCATCGGCGAGCTCGGCGCGATACCAGGCGCCGTTGGCGCGAGCCGCGCGGAACAGCTCGCGGGAGTCGACCGCGGCGAAGCGACCGTCGGCGCGCTCGGCGCCGAGGACGACGACGTGGGAGTGAAGCTGGGGGTCGGGCACGCCGCCTAACTCCTGGTCGCGCGTGAGCCTGCTTGAGGTGTGCACGAACTCGGCGGCGAGCAGGCTGCTTGCCTTCTCCCAGCGCAGCTCACCGACTGAGCGCGTGCGGACCAGCTCGACCTCGCGCTCGGTGCGCGCGATCGCTCCTGCGACCGCCTTTGAGTGCGTCGCCTCGATCCGTGCGCGCTCATACGGCGAGGAGACCGCCCACAGCGCCGAGACCGACTTCGGCGCGCTGAAGGTCATATCGATGCCAGCTACGCGGCTGCCGTCGCCGCCCGCTCGGCGCAGCTCGTGGCCGTCGCGGGGGGAGACGCCGTGCATCAGCGCCGAGAGCTCCTCGCGAGTGACCTCTCGGTCGCGTGAGAGGCCGAGCCGGATGAGCAAATCAGGCGAGCCGTGCCAGCGGCTCGCGGCGAGCAGCGCGGGCTCGCCCTCGGCGCTTGCGGTGTAGTAGTCGCCGCGGTCGGAGGGCGAGGTGACATAGGCGGCGTAGCCGGCTGCGGAGCTGCCGCTGATCTTGTGCGTGGTCTGCATCCAGGCGAACGTACGGCGCTCGCCGGGGTGGCTCAAGGGGGCGGAAACGGAGGAGAGCGGAGCTACTCGGAGGGCACCTCAGCGCGCGAAAGATTTAGGTAACGAGTCGGGGCCAGCACGGCAGTGCGTATAGTCTGCTCGGCTTCTTGGCCTGGAGTAAGAGCTCTGGTCGGCGGACGGCTCAGCGTCGGAGATGCCAAGGCCTGGTGAGGTTGACGATCACGTCGGCGGTCGCGTCTAGCTCGCCTCGCTGGAGCCCGCCGCATTGACTCCGGTCGTGGGAGAGGATGCGGGAGAGCGCTCCCGGATGTTGATGTGCCTGGTGTAAGCCAAGTGCGCAGCACGTCGCGTAGCGGGTGCGCGGGCGACCTCCGGGAGGCATGCGCGCGACAATCGACGTTAGACATGCGGGGTCGTAAAGGTGTGCTCCGCTCGGGCGACACGCAGCGCGCGGGACGCGCCGCATTCGATTGGGCATGTTGGGTTCGCCACCGGAGAAGACGAAATCAGCGGTAGCGCTCCACCCAAAGCGAACGGAAAGACGGTCACATTCCGCTGCTCCAGCGAGCCCGAGAGGATCGCACACGCCTGCAGCAGGCCTGCCCAAAACGACACGAATGAGATCGTCGGGATCGTCCCCAGCGGCACGGTCGCGAAATGCACGCAGGCGGCGCAGGGACCACCCGGCGCATGAGCCGTCAGTTGCGCGAGGTGATTGCTCGTCGCCCCGACCGCCAGCCAAGACCGGGTTGCTTCCGCTACCCACCAACGCGCTTCGACGTCATCGACGCCAACAACAACACGCTCGGCCAGTGGGAGTAGCGAGTCACGAGTCTCCTTCGTGAACAGCGTCTTCACGCCAGTAATCTCAATCCGCTCGTTCGCAGCGCCTTCCAACAGCCGCACCTTGTCGGCGCCTCCGTCGCTCATGCGCAGCAGGTCATAGCGGTTGACGTTGGATATGTCTGCCACCGCCTGCTCGATGATGCGTATCCGGGCACGCAACTTCGGCACGCGCAGCAAGCAGAAAATCAGCGCATGGGTAATTGCACCGCCGCTGATCGCGTCAAGTCGTCCAAGGTCGACCGTCCTGGTCTCTGAGAGGCCAGGGAACAGTTCCTCAAGCTGTATTCGCACAGGCGGGCCCGGCGAGGGTCGTGGCGTTCGTGCCTTCAGGCCCGTGGCCTTTTCGATTCGTGCGCGGGCCGCATCGAGAGCGATCGTGGCTACCGCCGCCCCTGCCGCGAATCCGCCGAACGGCAACTCGCCAGAGCAAGATGGACCTCCGATGCCCCGCGTCAGCACCGCTTCCGTGTCGCTCGCCCATACGTGGACCGCTGGCCCATTGCCGTCTGCCTGACCGCCGATCACGAATGTCTCGTCCACCTCGCCGAGAGTCGTGCGCACCAAGGCTCCTGGGATGAGATCGGAGCCGAGCTCGAGCAGCGCGCTGACCAGCTCTTTGCCGCGCAAAGGAGCAACAGGGTCGATCAGCTCGGAGTTTGGCGCCCGCAGCTCTATGCCGATACCCATGCGCGCGACCAGTATGAACGCCGTAACCAATGCGGATTGACCAGCCCGGCAGGCCATCGACTCCGTGTCGCAGGCGATCCGGACGGTGCTCGCCAGCAGTGCATCGGCGATCGCCGACTCGTTGGCTTGCCCCGAGAACCACTCCTCGTTTAGCAACAGTGCCGTGCGGGTGAGCGCGTCGCGGTGCGTGCTCACCCGACGATCTCCAGCCGGTCGCCAGGCACCACGGGCATCCATCCGCCATCGCGAGTGCGCTCGGCCAGAAAGGCTCCGTCTAGACCGATCGGCCCAAGCGCAAAGTCGGGGATCACCAGCGACAAAAAGCCCGGCATTCCCACGAGTGCATACGCGTCATCGCGCGAGGAGTGATAAGCCGTCCCAGGATGCGTGTGCATCTGCAAACGCACGCTGCGGCGCGACGCCAGTAGCAGGGTCGAGAGCTCACCGATGGCGTCCGTGTCAACGTCATAGCCGCCGGCGCTCGCCGCATGCTCGGGGTGGATCATGCCGTCGATCTTTGTGGGCGCGTCGACGGGTCCAGTGAGATAGACGATGCACTCTCGAACTCCGCGGCCACAGCGCCGAAGGTGCTCGAACGCCTGCTCGAGCACCTCCCTGCGTAGCTTCATCATCGATGTACCCCGCCGCTCTGGGCGCGACGACGAAGGTATAGCTGGGAGCCGGGCGCAACCTGCGAACCCATTGTGTGTCCGTCGTTGATCTCGGTCTGGTTATCGGGCCCGAACAGAAACTCTTCGTGGCGCGCCTGCCCACGCACGTCGTAGTGATTCAGAGCCTTCACGCGAGTTTTCTCCGCGAGGTGCTCCGGGTTGTACTCGAACGGTGCGTTCATGCCGTTGTATGAGATCTGAACTGCGAGCTTGGGTTTACTCGCCTGCTCGATCTCGCTGCTGATGGTGCTCACGTGACCTCCACGTTTCGCGCGGGTGGGCCCAGTGCCCTTCCCATTGCTAAGCAGCTTAGCAGACTGCTAAGCGCCTTAGCAACAGCCTCAGCCAGCGAGTCTTACGCGACGTCCAAGTAGCCGCGCGCGGCGGTCTACCAGCAGCACGAAGTAGCAGTGCTGATTGAAGTACGCCTCGGCGATGAACGGCACTTTTGTGCCGTCTCCGTCGGGTACACCGATCAGCTTGCTCGGCGGATCATGCGCCGTCCGCGAGGCAGTGACGATCTCGGCGAGCACGGCATCCTCGCCGATTGGCAGCTTCTTGCCGGGCAGCATCTGACCGACGCGGCCAAAGCGCTTGCGGAACGCCTGTGACTCAACGGCGCTCCAAACCGGTAGCGCCTCGCCGACGGGATACCGACCGCAGATGAGCAGAGCGACCGCATCGGGGTGATCTTCGGCGTAGTGACGCAGCGTCGCGTGCGCTGACGCACCGTAGTCAGGCGCCAGCGCCAGAGGGGTGCGCATAGAAACCTGCTCGGCCAGTGCTCGCCGGTGAAAGCGGCCGCCCTGGAAGATCAGTTGCGCCGCACCGAAGCCCGCCTCCTGCTCGACCTGCAGCCTGGCCTCTCGGAACAGGGTGTCCTCGTTGTCGAGCATCAGCGTGGCCTCGTGCCACTCGCACATCACGTGCGTGGCCTCGTGTGCGTCGGTGAACAACTGGCGAGGCTCGGGCTGGCTGCGATCGATGAACACCGTGCGCTCTTTCAAGAGCACTGCGCCGAGCAAACGCTTCCAGCCCGGAGGCTTACGGGCCTCCAGCTCGGGCGGGAGGTTGCTGATGTCCAACCGCTCGCGAACACCGAGCTGATCGAGCACGGCCGCGATCGGGGTAGGGTGCTCTCCCACGACACCGGCCCCACGCAGCGCGCCCTCCGCCAGCCGCGCAATGCGCTGACGGGTAAAGGGCGAGAGCGGCGGCTCATCCGCCACGCTGACGGCTCCGTTTCAGGTCGCCCATGAAGGCCAGCGTCTTCTTGCGCTCTTGCGGGGTGAGCTCTCCCATCGTCCGAAATGCCACGCTGAGCTGCTCTTTCTCATGCCCATTGGCCGCGCGATCTGTGGCATATTTGGCCAACCGCATCAACTTGGAGTAGTCGATCTCGTAGAACGCCGACAGCTCCCACAGGATCGCGAGGTCCGGTTGCTGGATCGAGTCGGTCTCGATCTGGGAAAGGTGAGCGTTGTGTATGCCTGTGGCGCGTTCGACGTCACGCAGACTGAGCCCGCGAGTCTCACGTGCGCCACGAAGTTCTGCGCCGAGTGTCTTCGCCATGTTGATCTCCCTCTTCGCATTGACGATCACGCACACATTATGACCATCCGCTAAGCGCCTTTGCGGGCTTGGTCCGCGTGCGCGCCGTTGCGCGGTGCAATCAAGCAGAGCCCATGCCGGACTATGAGGCCCTCAGCTTGGGGCATGCTGCACCTCGACCACACTGCGACAACCCCGACCTCGCGCAGGACCGCGCTACGACTCGATCGACCCAGGCGTTCGCACCGGACGTCGTTCAGCCCCCCTCCAGCTCCTCGAACGCGTCGTCCGGAACCTCGATCGACACCTCATAGCCGAGGTCGGTGAGCTCCTCGAGCAGGATCGCGACGTGCTCGTAGGCGCAGTCTCGCGGTCCGTACACCGGGTCGACGTGGGCGTTCTCGTACTCGCGCACGGAGATCCGTGAGTCACGCCCTGGCGGACCCAACACGAGGTGCGTGGCGTGGGTGGCGACGTCCTCATCTCCGACGAAGCTCGAGGACAGCTCGATCGCGAGACCTCGGTCGGGCAACGCCGTGACGATCGTCAGCGCGTGCGCTCCCGCCGAGACGCACACCGTCTCGCTGGCGATCTGCTCGCCGTCCAGCTTGACTGCGAGTGGGATGGTGCGCCAGGCGCTCACCGGCCCGTACGGTAGCGAGCCGGTGAGATCCTCCTGGTGCGCGGTCGCTTAGTCGCGTACCTCCGGCGTGAACGCCGCGAGATACTCGAACTCCCCGTTTATCTGCGGCACCTGCTCTGGGTAGCGCGCCGCCCACGCCGCGCACTGCTCGAGGGAGAGCTTCCCCCGACGCATTTCGAGAACGCGCTGGGCCGGAGTCATTCGCCATAGCGCCTCCAGGCGTGCGCGGCGGGCCTCGAGGTTCTTCAAGGTCTGGTCGGTCAGGCGTGTCTGGCGCATTGTCGCGTCCTTTCGCTCCGTGATTGATTGGTTGGTGGTGCTCGTTACGCCGCCCCCCGCCGCCGACCGACGCGCTGGAGCGAACCGCGCCTGGACGAGTGGCTCGCTGTCGTACAGCCCACGCGCGGTCCAAGGTCGGCGGCGAAAATGGGCAAGTAACGAGCACCACCAACCCCGCTGGGAGGTGCTTGGAAGTCGCAATGTCAGAGCGAGGGCAGCGCGTCGCGGTCGGTCGACGAGCGATCAGACGCCGATCAGCGCCAGTTCCTGCAACCGCCAGGCCGCAGGCGAGGCCGACAGCGCGTCGCCCCCTAGCTCGACGACTCCCGCCTCTTGCAAGCTCTCCAGAGCGCAGGCGATCGCCTGCTCCTCGATGTCGCCAAGCTCGGCGTCCAGCTCGCTGCGCGGCCACGACTCATCGTGATCGTCGCGTAGGAGCTGCAGGACAAGCGCGCGCTGTGTGCGGCGGTCCGCTTCGCAGCGGACCTTGTTACGTTGAGGTCGCATTTGCGACACGAGGTCGCACGTTTCGAGTGAGCTAGCGGATTGGAGGGTCGGCTGATGTCGAGAAGGTAGTTCCGGGCTCGTGCTCGATGGCCTGTCCCCACCCTGACGTGCGTTGCTGGTGTTGAGCCTGCGGGGTGCGAAGCTCGGGGTAAAAGCCCAAGGGCGCCCGTTCCATCCGGGGGCTACAGGCGAAGGGGAAGACCGGACGGGCGAATCGCGTGAACCTCCGTTGATGCCTCGTGATCAGCGGCCCTGCTGGATGGGATGCGGTAGCGGGGTTCAGGGACTGGCCGTTGGGAAATGGCAGGCGCCGGCTGGGGAATGCATGTCAGTCGGGTGAGCATCGCCGTCCCCGGGGTACAGGAGGCGCCCATCCCGGTCGCAGCTCGTGCGTGTGGAACGTGGTAACCCCGTCGGGGTCCGGGCCCTGGCCCGGTAAGCCGACCGCGAGGAAGGCCCAACTCCCCGGCGGGAATCGGATGACCGAGAAGCGAACGCCGGCGGCCGAAAGGCAGCGGGAAACCTGGAGCATCGATGGCTGGCCCCTCCGCCGGCCGCTCTCGGATAACCGGCCGGATACGGGACTTGGTGCCCGGACCCGAAAGGGTGCTGACGCGGTCAGGTGAGCCTGTGAAGAGGAAGATGGCGATGGCACCGGAACCGAAGGACAAGTTGGACGCCACGAGCATGCTCGTGGCGAACGGACCGGAGGACGACATCCTCGGCTGGGGCGCTGTTGACTGGCGTGCCTGCGAGGAGCGAGTACGGCGTCTGCGTCAGCGGATCTTCACGGCGTCGCAGGCGGGGGACCTCAAGCGGGTCCGCAGCTTGCAGAAGTTGATGCTTCGCTCGCGCGCCAACACGCTCTTGAGCGTGCGGCGGGTGACCGAGCGCAATGCTGGCCGCGAGACGGCGGGCGTCGACGGCGAGGTGGCGCTGAGCGCCAAGGCCAAGATGGATTTGGCCGAGGCGGTGCAGTGCTTGTCTGAGCCGTGGCGCGCCCGGCCCGTCAAGCGGGTGTACATCCCGAAGAGGCAAGGCAGCGGGAAGCGACGCCCGCTCGGTATCCCCGTGATCGTCGATCGCGTGCAGCAAGCACGGGTCGTGAGCGCGTTGGAGCCCGAGTGGGAGGCGCGATTCGAGCCGAGGTCCTATGGGTTTCGGCCCGGCCGTGGCTGCCATGACGCGATCGCAGCGATCTACGTGACCGCCAACGGCAAGAGCCCGAAGCGGCGGTGGGTGCTGGACGCGGACTTGGCGGCGGCGTTCGAGCGCATCGCCCACGATCACGTCCTGGCCATGCTCGATACGTTCCCCGCCAGGGGAATGGTCGAGCAATGGTTGAAGGCGGGCGTGATCGAGGACGGTCGCTTCACCGCGACCGAGGAAGGTGTTCCTCAGGGCGGGGTGATCAGCCCCGTGCTGCTGAACATCGCCCTGCACGGGATGGAGCAGGCCGCCGGGGTCCGCTACTGCAAGACCGGCAGAAGCGCCGGTTGGACGGCGACGGGCTCCCCGGTGCTGGTCAGGTACGCCGACGACCTGATCGTCTTGTGCCACACAAGGGACGAGGCGCTCAACGTCAAGGCGCGGCTCGCCGCATGGCTGGCGCCCAGGGGCCTGGCCTTCAACGAGGGCAAGACGCGCATCGTCACCCTCGATGAGGGCTTTGACTTCCTGGGGTTCAACGTCCGCCGCTATGACGAGCGCAAGCTCCTGATCAAACCGAGCAAGGCGGCTGTGAGACGAATCCGGGAACGGCTGCGCATCGAGCTGCGGTCCCTGCGCGGGACCAACGCTCAAGCGGTGCTCATACGGCTCAACCCCATCATCAGGGGCTGGTCGGCCTACTACCGGGGGGTGGTGTCCGGCGAGACGTTCAGCGCGCTGGACGACTACGTGTGGAAGCTCACCTACAAGTGGGCGACCTACGGCCACCCGAATAAGTCGAAGCGCTGGGTCGTTCGACGGTACTTCGGCAGGTTCAACCGCTCCAGGCGTGACCGGTGGGTGTTCGGCGACCGCGCAAGCGGCGTCTACCTGCTCAAGTTCGCCTGGATGCGGATCATCCGACACCAGTTGGTCACGAGCGCGTCGTCTTTGGACGATCCCGCTCTGGCCGAGTACTGGGCCGAGCGGCGAGCAAAGCTGCCACCCCCGACGATCGGCAAGGCCAGGTGGCGCCTCTACAAGGCCCAGCACGGTCGCTGTCCGCTCTGCGGGGACTGGCTCCAGCCCGCCGATGACCCGCCGCCGACCTCACGCGAGTGGGAGCAGTGGCTGGCCACCACCCGCAAGACGATCAAGATCGCCATGCACAAGGACGGCACGTCGGAGGAGGAGAAACCTCGTCTCATGCACACTCACTGCCACCGCCGGCAGACCGCCGGGGATGGCGATGGACCAGCGCTTCTGTGCGCCCGCGAGCCCACGGGGCTTGCTTGAGCCGGATGCGGTGAAAGTCGCACGTCCGGTTCTGAGGGGGGCCGGGCGCAGCAATGCGTCCGGCCTACCCGGCGGGAAGGTCAGCCCTTTCCGTGTCAGGCGCCGGGCGGTTCCAGCCGCGCCGGCGCCACTTTTGATGGGTCAGACCACCGTATTGAGCGGGCGGCGCGAGTCAAGGTTTCGAGGCGAAGTTGGCGCGAAGACGCTCATGGGTTACAGGGCGCATCCGTAGCGCCGGGTTTCTTCGTCCCGAGAGGGGCCTTGGAGCCCGCGATCGAGAGCCGTTCGTCGCTGACGTCGCACGGTAGGTGCGCCTGAAGTCGCCGGTCGTGCCCGGTATTGAGCACGGCCCCATCGCCCAAATTGGTACGAAATTGGTACGAACGCCGAGACTGCGCAGGAGTCTCTCCCACGAAAAAACCCCGCCGGAGCGGGGCTTTTCGAAGTAGCGGGGGCGGGATTCGAACCCGCGACCTTCGGGTTATGAGCCCGACGAGCTACCAGACTGCTCCACCCCGCGTCGCTCCTTAGGTTGTAGCAAAGATGACGCGGCCGATGAAGCCGCGCAAAGCCCCGGCCGCGCGCCTATCTCTAGCATCCGGCCCATGCGCGTCGCGGTAGTCGACATCGGCAGCAACTCCACGCGGCTGCTCGTCGCGGAGGTCGACACGGACACGGGCTCGCTGCAAGAGCTGGCGCGCGACTCGCGCGTGACACGGCTCGGCGAGGGCGTCGACGCCAACGGGTCGCTGTCCGAGGCCGCGATCGAGCGGGTCACGAACGTGCTCGCCGACTATCGCGCGAGCATCGAGCGAGCACGGCTGCGAGGCCAACCTTGCCGTGCTCACCTCCGCCGTGCGCGACGCCGACAACGGCGCCGACTTCGCCGAGCGCGTGCGCCGGGAGTTCGGCCTCGACGCGCGCGTGCTCAGCGGCGACGAAGAGGCGCAGCTGACGTTCCTCGGCGCCATGTCCACCCGCCCCGACGAGGGCGGCTCGGCGGACTCGCCGGGCACGGGCGACGGCAGCGCCGCGCCGACCGTCGTCGATCGACATCGGCGGCGGCTCGACCGAGTTCGTCATCGGCACCGGTCGCAAGGCCGGCTTCCACGTCTCGCTGCACGTCGGCGTCGTGCGCATGAGCGAGCGCCACATCCACTCCGACCCGCCCGAGCCGCACGAGCTGCAGAACCTCGCCGCCGACGTGCGCCGGAACTTCGAGGACGGTCTCCCCGCCGCCGAGCGCGCTGCCGTCGAGCGCGCCATCGCCGTCGCCGGCACCGCCACCTCGGCCGCCTCGATCGACCAGGAGCTCGACCCCTACGATCCCGAGCGCGTCAACGGCTACACGCTCACCCTCGGCACCGTCGAAATGCTGCTCGCCCGGCTCGCCGACATGGACGAAGCCGGGCGCCGCGAAGTCGTCGGCCTGCACCCCGACCGCGCCCCGACGATCGTCGCCGGGATGATCGTGCTCAGCGAAGCCATGCGCGCCTTCGGCCTGCAGGAGGTCGAGGTCTCAGAGCACGACATCCTCTACGGTGGCGCCCTGCGCCTCGCCGGCGTCGGCTGAAAGCCGGCGCGCCGCCCGCCCGGCGCGAGCCTGCCGCCAACCCGTCTTCAGACGGCCCGTCTCAGGGCCGTCCTATCTCAAAAGGTCCACTCAGGCCAGGTTCGACTTGCGCGGGTAGACGACCGTCGGGTCCGTCAGCACGTTGACCAGCGCCGGCTTGCCCGACTCGAACGCGCGGCCCAGCGCCGGCTTCAGGTCCTCCGCGCGCTCGACCAGCTCGCCGTAGCCGCCGAGCGCCTGCACGACCTCGTCGTAGCGCGTTTCCGGTCGCAGCTCGGCCGCCACCGAGTAGCCGTAGAGGAACTCCATCGGGTGCTTCTCCAGCGCCCAGATGCCGTTGTTGCCCATCACCGCCACCACGTTCACGCCGTGGCGCGCGAGCGTGTCGAACTCCATCCCCGAGAAGCCGAACGCGCCGTCGCCGATCAGCAGCACCACCTGGCGCTGCGGGTGGGCGAGCTTGGCCGCCAGCGCATAGCCCGGCCCCGTGCCGAGGCAGCCGAACGGGCCCGGGTCGAGCCAGCAGCCCGGCTCGTAGCTGTCGATCACGCGGCCCGCGTAGGAGACGAAGTCGCCGCCGTCGCCGATCACGATCGCGTCGCGGTCGAGCACTTCGCCGAGCTCCGCATACAGCCGCATCGGGTGAAGCGGCGCGCGCCCGTCCTCGCGCTCGGCTCGCTCGCCCTCGCGCCGCTCGTTCTCGACCGAGCGCAGCTCGCCGACCCAGTCCCGCGTCGGCAGCGCCTTGCCGCCTGCAGCCGAGCGCAGGTCCTCGAGCGTGTGCGCGCAGCGAGCCGTAGCACTCCGCCGCCACCGCCCGCGGGTGCGCGCGCTCCGGTTCGGCCGCGTCGATCACCACGATCTCCGTCTCCTCGCCGAACGACGCGCCGAAGGCCAGGCGGAAGTCCATCGGCACGCCGATCACCAGCGCCACGTCCGCGCACTTCAGCCCCTGCGAGCGCGCGCGGGAGAAGAACAGCTCGTGGTCCGCCGGCACGCAGCCGCGCGCCAGGCCGTTGAGGAACACCGGGATGCGCAGCGTCTCCGCCAGCTCCAGCAGAGCCCGCTCGCCGTGACCCCAGTACAGGTCCGTGCCCGCCATGATCACCGGCCGCTCGGCCTCGCCGAGCAGCTCGCCCGCCCGTTCGATCGCCTCCGCCGAGGCGCGCGCGCGCGCTTGGCTCGGCCGGCGCCGCGTCGTGCTCGGCCGCCTCCATGAACACGTAGTCCAGCGGGAAGTCGACGAACGCCGCGCCGCCATGCGGCGCGAGCGCCGCCTGGAACGCCAGATCGGTCAGCCCCGCGATCTCCTCCGTGCCGCCCGCCGTCGCCGCCAGCTTGCGTCAGCGGCCGCACGAACGGCACGTGGTCGATCTCCTGCAGCGAGCCCTGCCCCCAGCGCAGCGCCGGCGCCCGTCCGCCGAGCACGACGATCGGCGAGTGGTTGGCCTGCGCCGAGGCCATCGCGCTCATCCCGTTCGTCACGCCCGGACCCGCCGTCAGCGCGCACACGCCCGGTTCGCGCGTGACCTTCGCCCAGCCCTCCGCCGCGAACGCCGCCGTCGACTCGTGGCGCACGTCGACGATCTCGATCCCCTCCTCGCGACAGCCGTCGTAGATCGAGAAGAGATGACCGCCTGAGAGCGTGAACAGCTTGCTCACGCCGTGCGCCTTCAGCCGCCGCGCGATCAGCCTCCCGCCGTGGAAGCTCTCGCCCTGCGCCGTCTCCTCCTCCTGCGCGCTCTCGCTCGCCATGCGCGCGACTCTACCGGAGGGTGCTGCGGATGCCCGGGGTGGGAGTCGAACCCACAATTGCCGTCATGGCCATCGATTTTAAGTCGATTGCGTCTACCGTTCCGCCACCCGGGCCAGCTTCCGTGCCGCGCCTGCCGGGCCAGTTCTATGGAGCCGCAATCTGCCCCACAAGGCCGCAACTCCGGCCTTGTTACCGTGTATTTAGGTCTACATGGGGTAATGGAACACTGATGGAGGCCTCCGCACTCTCACATTCCGGCGTTGCCCCTGCCCTGCGCGGCGGGCCCACGCCCCTGCTTCGGCTGCAGTCCGACGAGCGCCTGATCGCGCTCACGCGCCGCGGTCAGCACGCCGCCTTCGAGGCGCTCTGCGCCCGCTATCAGACGCGCCTGCTTGTCCTTCTGCCGGCACATGCTCGGCTCGCGCGAGGACGCCGAGGACGTCCTGCAGGAGGTCTTCACGGCCGCCTTCAACGCCGTGCTCGCCGACGAGCGCGAGATCAACGTCCGTCCCTGGCTCTACCGCATCGCGCGCAACCGCTCGCTCAACCACCTGCGCCGCGCCTCAGCCGTCGGCGTCGACTCGATGGACATCCACTTCGCCGACCACGGCATGTCGACCGGCGATCGGGCGATCCGCCGCGAGAGCTTCCGCGAGCTGCTCGCCGACGTACACGACCTGCCCGAGACGCAGCGCACGGCGCTCTGCTGCGCGAGATCGACGCGCTCTCCTACGAGCAGATCGCGCACGCGATGGAGACGACCGTGCCGTCCGTCAAGTCGCTGCTCGTGCGCGCGCGCATCTCGCTCGCCGAGGCCGCCGAGGCGCGCAAGCTGAGCTGCGCCGAGGTCCGCCTCGAGCTCGGCGAGGTCGCCGAGGGCCTGGCCAAGCTGAGCGCCCCCGCCCGCCGCCACGTGCGCGGCTGCGACCGCTGCCGCTCCTTCAAGAAGCAGCTCAAGGAGAACAACCACGCGCTCGCCGCGATCCTCCCCGTCGGCCCGCTCCTGGTCTTCAAAAAGATCCTGCTCGCAAAGCTCGGGCTCGCCAAGCTCGGCTCGGCCTCCGCCGGCAGCGCGCAGTCGCCGGCGGAGCCGGCGCGACCGTCGGCGCCGCCGGCGCCGCCGGAGCAGCCGGCGGAGCCGGCGCGGGCGGCATCTTCACCGTCGGCGCCGGTGCGCTCGCGACGAAGGCCGTCGCCGGGCTCGCCGCCGCCGCGATCGTCGGCGCCGGCTGTCGCCGCCGACCAGTCTTCCCACCATCGCCACCACGCCGCCCGTACGGCCTCGGCGTCGGCATCCGTCGCCCGCCCCGTGGCCGAACCGAGCGTCGCGCAGGAACGCCCCCAGCCGATCAGCGTCGTGCACCACCGCTCGGCCGCTGTGAGCGCAGCGCGCGCACGACGTCTCGCGCTCGCCAAGGGCTCGCCGGCGGCGAAGACGACCGTCCCCGACAAGGCGCCGGTCGCCGCGACAGTCAAAGCCGCACCGCCCGCCCCCGCCGAAGCGCCGATCACCCAGGTCACGACCGAGTCGACGCAGCTGCCGAGCGCCGCCACGGGCGACGCCCAGCCGAGCGCCCCGACCGTGACGAGCACCCCGACCACCGAGACACCCGTGCCGACGACGACCCCGGCCACCGAAACGCCGGCTCCGGTCACGACCGGCACGACGGGCACGACCACCGAAACGACGCCGACGCCGCCCGCGCCGAGCGCCGAAGGCGCTCCCGCAACGACCGTCCCAAGCGGAGAAGCTCCGCCGGCGACCGTTCCGGTTCCGCCGCAGGCACAGGAGCCGCTCGCACAGGAGTCGAGCGTCTCCGGCGGCACACCGCCCCACCGCCTGCTGCCCCATCGCTGGGGCGTCCGCACCCGCCTGCGCTGAGCCGGCTCCGCGCCGCCGGGGGCCGGGCGCTCAGCCCAGCGTGAAGGTCTTCAGCGGGCGCAACAGCACGCCCTCCGAGGCGACTTCGAGCGGCGAGGTCACCTGCGCGTTGGCCGTCGGCGAGGTCAGCATCACGATCTTCACGCCGCGACGCGCACGCGGGCGCTGTGGCAGCAGCAGCACGTTGCGCCCGTACATTTCCTGCCCGTCGAGGACCGTCGTGTAGACGACCTGGTAGGCCGGGACGGCGTTGACGCGCGTCTTGCCCTCGCCGCGCAGCACGAAGTCACGATCGCTCGCACGCAGCCGGGCGATGTAGCCGGCGGCATACAGCGCGAGCTCGCCCGTCTGCCCGCCGCTGTAGGGCGGCAGCGTCAGCGGTTCGACCGCGTATGAGTCCTCCAGCCGGCCGTCCGAGCGGTGGCGCTCGAGCTTCACGTACTCGCCGGGATCGGGCGAGGCTCGATAGAGGCCCCGGTAGGCGAAGCTGAACGGCGTCCGGCCGCCCTGGGAGTAGTGGGCGTTCTCGAGCGTCAGGAAGATGCCGATCAGCAGCGCCATCAGGGCGAGCACGCCGACCCGCACGAGGCCACGCGCGAGCGGCGACGCGGCACGCCAGCGTGGCGAGAGCAGGCGTCCGAGCGTGGGCCCGTACTCGGGCTTGATCGGCACCGCGACCATCGCTTGCGGCCGTCTACTCCCCGATCGAGAACAGCGTTTCGAGGTCGTGGCGCGAGAAGGCCGCGAAGGCGACCATCGTCTGCGTGCGCGTCACGCCCGCCAGCCCGCCGATCTCGGCGGTCACCACGTCCGCCAGCTGCTCGTGGTCGGGCACGCGCACGATCGCCACGAAGTCCCATTCGCCGGTGACCGAGTACGCCTCGGCGACCCCCTCGATGTCGGCCAGTTCACCGCCGAGCGTCGACAGCGCGTCGCGCCCGGCCTCGATCAGCACAACGGCGTTGGTCATCGCCATCGACTCATCATAAGGACCCGGGCCGTGCGCGACTGCTTACCGCCCGCGCCCACCGGCATCACATCCGCGCGTGCTCGGCGCGCGGCAGCCCGAGCCCGACGAGCAGGCCGATCGCGCCGCCGACCACGCCGGCCATCCAGCTCGCTTCGGGGCGCGCGAACGGGATCGCCAGCAGCAGCGCCGCAAGGGCGCCCGCGCCGAGCAGGTCGCCCTCCCAGTAGTGCCCTGCGCGCGCGTCGCGCAGGTCGGGGGCAGCCCAGGCGGCCAGCAGCGCGAGCGCGCCCGCGTTGCCGCCGATGACGACCGGCAGCGGGTAGGCGGCGAGCGCCACGAGCGCCCCCGCGACGCCCGCGCCGAGGAACAGCGCGAGCACGACTATCGGGCCATGGCGGCGCTCCAGCAGCCAGCCGAAGATCGCGATGGCCAGCAGCGTGAAGAACGCGTACCAGCCATACAGATACGAGAACTGCGTGCTCAACAGCTTCCACCAGTCGCCGTGCAGCGGGCCGAGCACGAGTGGCCGGTCGATGCGGATGTAGCCGGCACGCAGCAACACCCAGCCGACGCAGCCGGCCGCGACCAGCGCGATCGTCGCGTACGGGCGCGCCGCGATCGCGCTCGCAGACGGCAGGGACGGCCGCCGGCGGCGCGGCGTCCGTCGCGGCGCAAAGGCCTCGCGCTCGCCTTCCGCGCCGGATCTGGCGCCCAGGCGGCCGAGCACGCCGCGCCTGCCCGGAGCCGGTGCGCCCTCACGCGGCAGCTTCGGCGCGCGTCGCCGCAGCCGGTGCCCGCAGTAGGGGCACTCCGTTATGTACGGGCTCACCTCGGATCCGCAGTGCTTGCAGACGATGAACAGATCCGCGCCCGGAGACATCCCGGATCATTCTAAGTGGCTCTCGACCCCGGCCGGCGCGCCTTTGCGATACTCAGGGCATGACTCTCGGATACGACCAGAAGCTCTACATCCTCGCCTTCGACCACCGCGGCTCCTTCCAGAAGAAGTTCTTCGGCATCCAGGGCGAGCCCGACGCCGAGCAGACGGCGATCATCGCCGACGCCAAGCACCTGATCTTCGAGGGCATGCTCCAGGCGGTCTCCTCCGGCGCCGACGCCTCCGTCACCGGCGTGCTCGTCGATGAGCAGTTCGGCTCGACCGTTCCCCAAGAGGCGCACGAGAAGGGCCTGAAGCTCGCGATGCCCGCCGAGCGCTCGGGGCAGAACATGTTCGACTTCCAGTACGGCGATGACTTCGGCGAGCACATCCTCGAGTTCGACCCGGACTTCACGAAGGTGCTCGTGCGCTACAACCCCGACGGCGACGCCGGCGAAAACGTCGTGCAGCTGGAGAAGCTCAAGCGCCTGAGCGACTGGCTCAAGCAGCACGACCGCAAGTTCCTCTTCGAGCTGCTCGTGCCCGCCGAGGACGCGCAGCTGCAGTCCGTCGCCGGCGACGCCGACCGCTACGACGCCGAGCTGCGCCCGCAGCTGATGCGCCGCGCGATCACCGAGATACAGGACGCAGGCATCGAGGTCGACATCTGGAAGATCGAGGGCGTCGACGAGCGCTCGGACTGCGAGATGCTCGCCGAGCAGGCCCGCTCCGGCGGCCGCGACGGCGTCGTCTGCGTCGTGCTCGGGCGTGGCGCCGACGACGACAAGGTCGACCAGTGGCTGCAGGCCGCCGCCCCCGTCGACGGCTTCGTCGGCTTCGCCATCGGCCGCTCGATCTGGTGGGACCCGCTCAAGGCCTACGTAGACGGCAAGATCGAGCGCTCAGCCGGCGCCGCCAAGATCGCCGAGAACTACCTGCGCTTCGTCAAGGTCTACGAGCGCGCCGAGGGCAAGACGCCCGTAGCTTCCTGAGAGCTCACGCCATGCGTGTGAACTCTCGACGGATGGATCGTCGCGTCTGCCAAGGACGCAGCGAGCGCCGCGTGCTGGCCGAAACGGGGATGCGAGCGAAGCGAGTGTCTCCCGGCTTCGGTACTCAAGCGAGCGAGGACGCCGGCAGAGGCGACGAGGCGACGTCGAGATGAAAATGAAACAGAGCCTCGCCGAGTTCGAGCGCGCGATGGCTCGCGAGCTCTCGCTCGACCGCCACCGGCGCGACTCGCTGCGCCGCACCGCCGAGAAGCGCACCCGCAAGCGCGAGGTCGAGCGCCGTCACAAGCGCGGCTCCGTGCGCTTCGTCCTGCTCGTGCTCACGCTGATCCTGACCGCCGCCATCGTCACCGTCGTGATGTTCCGCACGCTGTACCTGCTGCTGGGTTAGCGCCGCCCACGTCAGGCAAGTCGCGGCAACCCCAGATCCAAAAAGACCTCCCCAGACGGCGGCTGACCAAGCAGGCACCGACGACGTAGTCGTCGGGCAGGACGCAGGGAGCGTGGCGTGCCGATAGCACGCGAGCGACCGAGGACGCCGCGAGGCGCCGTGTCAGCGGTCGTCTGGGGCGCCGAGGTCGCTGATCGCGTCGTTGACCTCGGCGCGCGCAGTCTCATCCACGACAGCGCCGTCGAGCGGAGCGTCCTCGCGATGGATCTCAAGGTAGATCTCCTTGCGAAAGACAGGGATCTCCTGTGGTGCCTGGATGCCGATACGCACCTTCTCGCCCATGACCGAGAGCACCGAGATCTCCACGTCGTCGCCGATCATGATGCTCTGGTTGGACTTGCGCGTCAGAACCAGCATTCAGTGCACCTTCCTGTTGGCCTCTCACCCGACGCAACCCCCGACCGCCGGTGCGCCAAGCATAGTCTGAGCGCCGGGGGAAAGCGAGTATCGATCCGTGATCTCGCCGATGACGTCATCGGGCTTTGAGCAGCCGGGCGGGCGCTCGCGCCGTGCGACTCGTCGGGCGTGCCATGCGCTAGTCTCCCGGGCCGTCGATGCCTCGTAAATCACTGCGTCCAAACCTCAACCAGATCCGCGCCTGGGTACGCCAGGGCCGGACAGATGCCTGGGTTGCCCACCAGCTCGAGGTCAGCGTGCGCGACATCGAACAGTTCAAGCGCCAGAACGACCTGGTCGAGGAGGACGCCACGGAGACCACGACGACATCCGACTATCCGGACGAGATCGACCTGCGCGCTGAGGACGACGCGCTGATCGCCGCCGAGCTCGAGGCGGCCGAGGTAGAGGCCGAGCGCGCCCGCGCCGAGGCCGAGGCGAAGGCCGAGCAGGAGGCGGACGCCGACGCGGGCGAGGACGAGGATGCGCCGCGGACGCGCACCCGCCGCCGGCGTGGCGGGCGCGGACGCAGAGTGCTCGGATCGCGTGCCGGCGGGGGCAACTCGGGTCCGCTCGAGGGGACCTTCGATCACGGCGAGGAGGGCTACGGCCTGTGGCTCGATCCGGCGATCCAGGACAACCCGATCTACGCGGAGCACTGGGCGGGCCACCGGCCCGTCGAGGTCGCAGTCGAAGAGGACTGCATCGTCATCCGTCGCACCGGCGACGACGACTAGTGGGTCTCCCAGGAACGTTGCACCCGGAACTCCCATTGTTCAGGCGGCGATGAGCAGCCGGCGCTCGGCTTTGATCAGGCGCTGGTCGCGGTGGGGTCCGTTGCGGTAGGTGATGTGCGCGGCCATCGCCCGGGCGAGGGTGTCCCAGTCGGGGTAGTCGGCGTTCTTGACGACGAACTCGCCGATCGCCCAGAAGTGGCACTCGACGCGGTTCAGGAAGCTGGCGTAGGTGGGCGTGAACACGAGCTCGACGTTGCTCGTCTCAGCCCACTCGCGGATCGCCAGCGTCTTGTGGGTGGAGAGGTTGTCTGCGACGAGGTAGATCCGCAGGCGCGGGTCATAGCGCATCCGGATCTGCCGGTAGAAGCCAAGCACCTCACCGGCGTTCTTGTGTGTCCGCAGTCGTCCGTGAAAGCGGTCGGTGTGCACGTCGTAGGAGCCGAACAGGTAGCGCACCCCGTTGTTCTTGTTGTAGGTCGCGCGCAGCCGCTCGGGCCGCTTCGCCGGCGCCCAGCCCGAGCCTTGGTGGGGGATCAGCCCGATCGGGCCCATCTCGTCAAAGCAGACGACCACGCCGTCCTCGGGCTTGGCTCTGTAGAGCGCCAGAACACGCTCGGCCTTGGCTTGGAAGTCCGGGTCCGGGCTCCACTTCCACGAGCGCGTGCGCTGGTGGGAGAGCCCGGCGCTGATCAGCGTCTGGCGCAGCGCCTCCTCGGAGAGCTCGACGCCCATATCGGCCAGGTGCGCGGCCAGCTTGGGCAGCGACCAGCGCGTCAACGGGACGCCCTGGTGGTCGGGGCGGGTGCGTGCGACCGCGACTATGCGCTCGCGCTGCTCGGGCGTCGTCTTCCTTGGGCGCCCGCCCCGGTAGTCAGGGTCAAGCGAACCGAACCCCTCCTCGTTGAACGCGTGAATCACCTTGCGCACGTGCGACTCGTCACTGCGCACCAGACCAGCGATCTGCGGCGCTGACATCCCGGTCGCTGAGGCCAGCAGGATCATCGCCCGCTGACGCTTGGATTGGTACTTCGCCTTGCGCGAGATGTCGCGCAGCCGCAGGCCCTCCTCGAGCGAGAGCTCGCGCACGAACACATCCGGGGGACGCATCACCACCTCCTACATCGGGGACATGCGTCCTGGTTCGCCAGCGAAGGCGAGTTTCCGGTCAAACGTTTACGGGAGACCCACTAGCCGCGCCGCTCCCGCCCGACCCGGCTCCTCGAGCCGGGTCGGCCGCTCACACTAGGCCTTGATCTCCCTGCGCCCGCCGGCGTAGTCGGCCGCCTCGCGCAGGTATCGCGCAAACGCCGCGTCGACCACGACGCCCGCCTCCCAGGCCCACGGATCGTCGGGAGCGACCTTCATCGCGACCGGCAGACACCACGCCGTGCCGCCTTCATACAGGTCCACCAGCTCCTCCGAGGAGAAGCGCCCGCCCAGCCTGCGCCGCAGCTCGGCCACGAGCGCGTCGGTCACCCGATCCAGGCGCGCACGCCGCTCTGAAGGCTCGGCCCGCAGCCTGCGCTCGCCCTGCTGCCACTGGTAGTTGGCGTTCTCGAAGGGCACGCGCCGAGGCTAGCATCGGCACCGCCGCAGCGAGACGGCGCCTCAGATCTGCCAGCGACGCCCAAGGGCGCCCGCGCTTGCAGCTCAGTTGGCCGGCAGTCCTGAGACGACGTACTGGCGTTCGTTCGCCCTCTTCATGCCCAGGACACGGGCCTGCATTTCGGTCGTCCCCTGCCTGTGAAGCGATTCGCGCCGGCGCACGAGCGTCTTGTGTTCCCGTTCCATCGTGGCCACCGTCGCGCTGTCGTGGCGCGATTGGCGCCAGGTCGAGAGCATGTGGATGCCGGCGCTCAGATACAGGTAGAGGAGCGCGGCGAGCACGAACAGCATCGCCAGGCGCCCCAGGCGGTCCCAGCGCACGCGCGGGAGCGTGCCCTGCGCAGCGGCACGCGGCGAGCGCTTGCCGGCAGCGCGCGAGCGCGCCGGCGCAGCGGCGCCGGAACGGGCGGATGGGGCGAAGGCTCCGGGCATCACCAACCGCATTCGCGGCCGGCGCGCCGGCTCCTGCCCCGCTAGCCGAATACGGAGCGGCCGGGGAACTCGGCGTCGGCGCCGAGCTGCTCCTCGATCCGCAGCAGCTGGTTGTACTTGGCGACCCGATCCGAGCGCGACGGCGCGCCGGTCTTGATCTGCCCGCAGCCCGTGGCCACCGCGAGATCGGCGATCGTCACGTCCTCGGTCTCGCCCGAGCGGTGGCTCATCACAGCCGTGTAGCCGGCCTCGCGCGCCATCGCGATCGCCTGCAACGTCTCCGAGAGCGTGCCGATCTGGTTGACCTTGAGCAGGATCGAGTTCGCCACGCCCGACTCGATGCCCCGGCGCAGGCGCTGCGTGTTGGTCACGAACAGATCGTCGCCGACCAGCTGCACGTTCGCGCCCAGGCGCTCGGTCAGCGTCTTCCAGCCGTCCCAGTCCTGCTCGTCCATCCCGTCCTCGATCGAGACGATCGGGTAGCGGCTGACGAGGTCGGCCCAGTAGTCGGACATCTCGTCGGCGCTCAGCGTGCGCCCCTCGTGCTCGAGCACGTATGCGCCGTCGCGATAGAGCTCGCTCGCGGCCGGGTCGAGTGCGATCGCCACATCCTCGCCCGGCGTGTGCCCCGCCGCCTCGATGCCCGCCACGAGCATCTTCAGGGCATCCTCGTTGGACGCCAGGTCCGGAGCGAAGCCGCCCTCGTCGCCGACGGCCGTGCTCAGCCCACGCTCGTGCAGCGTGGCCTTCAGCGCGTGGAACACTTCCGCGCCCAGGCGCAGGCACTCCGAGAAGCTCGGCGCGCCGCACGGCACGATCATGAACTCCTGGAAGTCGACTTTGTTGTCGGCGTGCGCGCCGCCGTTGAGCACGTTCATCATCGGCACCGGCAGCACGTGCGCCGCCTCGCCGCCGAGGTAGCGCCACAGCGCCATCCCCTCCTCGGCCGCCTGCGCGTGCGCAGCGGCCAGCGAGACGCCGAGGATCGCGTTGGCACCCAGGCGCGACTTGTTGGGCGTGCCGTCGAGCGCGATCAGCGCCTCGTCGAGGCCCTGCTGGTCGGCGGCGTCGCGCCCGGACACGGCGCCGGCGATCTCGCCGTTGACGTTGGCCACGGCGCGCGTCACGCCCTTGCCGCCCCACGCCTCGCCACCGTCGCGCAGCTCGGTCGCCTCGAACTCGCCCGTCGAGGCGCCCGAGGGCACGGCGGCGTGGCCGTGGGCGCCGGAGCGCAGCCCGATCTCGACCTCGACCGTCGGGTTGCCGCGGCTGTCGAGGATCTGGCGCCCGTGGACGCGCTCGATCTCGCTCATGCCACTCGCCCCATCCCTGACCGGAGCGCCGCTCCGGTCCGCCTTGCCCGCACTGCTCGGGCCGAGCCTATTTGGTTTTGGTGGACGTCGTTGCCGGCGTCGAGGTGGTCGCCGGCGGGGTCGTCGCCGCGCCCGGCGTGGCCGTGGAGCTCGTCTTGGGCGCTTTGTAGCCCTTGCAGTCGGCCACCATGTAGCCCGCGCGGCAGTCCGTTTTCCCCTGCCACTTCTTTTTGAATTCCTTGACGAACTTGCTCAGCGCCGACTGCTGCTGCGTCGCTGTCAGCTGCGATTTGATCGACGATTCGGCCTGCTTGAGCGTCTGCTGGCTGCCCGGCGTGATCGTCTGCACCTCGAAGATGTAGTAGCCGAACGGGGTCTTCACCGGACCCGTCAGCACGCTCTTCTTGGCCGAGAAGACGGCCGCGTCGAGCGACTTCTCCTCCTGGCCCTTGACGACGCCCGGGAGCTTGCCGCCGTTGGACTTGCTCGTCGGGTCGATCGACACGCGCTTGGCGACGCTTTCGAAGCTCTTGCCCGATTCGATTTCCTGCTTGGCCTTCTTGGCCTGCGCTTCGGTCTTCGTGAGGATGATCAGCAGGTTGCGTTTTTCCGCTACGCCGAACCGTTTCGGGTTGTTCTTGAAGTACTTTTCGATCTGCGCGTGGGTGACTTTCGACTTCTCCTTGACGATCTTCTGCTGGATTTTCGAGGAGAGCAGGTTGAGCTTCACGCGCAGCAGCAGATCAGACACCGTCTGGCCTGACGTTTTCAGGAATTTTTCGAATTCGGCGGCCTTCGGGAACTGCTGGCTCTTGATTTTTTCGAACTGCTTCTTGACTTCCTTGTCGGAGACCTTCACGCCGAGCGAGTTCGCTTCGCCGAGCACCCACGTGGAGGAGATCAGGAAGCCGAGCACCTCCTGCTGCAAGGATTTGTACTGCTGTTCGCACTGAGACTTCAGCTGGGCTTCGGTCGGCGGCGTCTGACCCTTGACCGGTTTCGACTGAGCTTTCGTGCGGGCGATGCAGGCGGTGTACTTCGGCGGATCCGGGATCGCCGGCTTCGAGCCGGGGGTGGTCGCGCTTGAGGCGGCCGCCACGCTCATCCAGTGGTTGAACGTGTCCTTCGTGATCGATTTCCCATCGACCGAGACGACTGCGTCACCGGGAATGCCGCCGCACGCGGCTAGGCCGACGAGGGCAAACAAAACGGCGCCAAGCGCCGCGGTGATTCGGAATGCTCTGGGCACGACGCGGGCACTCTAGCGGAAACGTGCAAAGGCGTGCTTAACGAATGAGTAAACGAAATCTTAAGTCGCTGCCGTGCGAGCGCGCAGAGCGCTCAAGCTGCCTCGCGCATCACCGCCAGCAGCACGTCGGCCGCGCGCACGACCGAGGGGAAGCGCTCGCTCGCGTCCTTGGCGACGCGCATCGACATCTGCGAGCGGCCCGACTCGTACAGCGCTTCGGGCAGCTCCTCGCGCAGGCGTTTGGCGCGGCGCGAGTCGAGCTCGATCGGCACGACCGCCAGGCGGTCGCCGTGGAAGCTGACCGTGCGCGCGCCGGCCTGGCCGAACTTGATCCGCGCGCGCTGCAGCGCCAGCAGGTTCTCAAGCGGCTCCGGCACCGGGCCGAAGCGGTCCTCGAGCTCCTCGCGCAGCTGCTCGACGTCGGCTACCTCGAGCGCCCCGGCCACGCGACGGTGCACGTCGATCTTGGCCTGCTCGTAGGGGATGTAGTCGGCCGGCACGTAGGCGTCGACGTTGACGTCGAGGCGCACCGGGTCGGGTCGTTCGAGCTCGCCGTCCTGTTCCGCGCCCGCCTCGCGCTCGGCCGTGCGCACGGCTTCGTCGAGCATCTGCATGTACAGCTCGAAGCCGAGCGCCGCCACGTGCCCGGACTGCTCGTCGCCGAGCAGGTTGCCGGCGCCGCGGATCTCCAGGTCGCGCATCGCGATCTTGAAGCCCGCGCCGAGCTCGGTGTAGTCCGACAGCGCCGACAGGCGCTGCGCCGCCTCCTCGGTCAGCGCCGCCGCCGAGTCGTACAGCAGGTAGGCGTAGGCGCGCTCGCGGCTGCGTCCGACGCGACCGCGTATCTGGTAGAGCTGGGCCAGCCCGAACGTGTCGGCGTGCTCGACGATCAGCGTGTTGGCCTGCGGGATGTCGATGCCCGACTCGATGATCGAGGTGCACACGAGCACGTCGGCGCCGCCGCGCAGGTAGTCGAGCATCACCGCTCTCGAGCTCGCCCTCGCCCATCTGCCCGTGGGCGACGGCGAAGCGCACGCCCGGGCAGAGCGCGCGCAGGCGCTCGGCCGTCTCCTCGATCGACTCGACGCGGTTGTGCAGGAAGAAGGCCTGCCCGCCGCGCTCGTGCTCGCGCACGATCGCGCGCTTGACGAGCTCCTCCTCGTACTCGCCGACGTAGGTCTTCACCGGCCGGCGGCCCTCCGGCGGCGTCTCGATCACCGAGATGTCGCGCAGCCCGGCCAGCGACATCTGCAGCGTGCGCGGGATCGGCGTCGCCGACATCGCGATCACGTCGACGCGCAGCTTCAGCTGGCGCAGGAGCTCCTTCTGCTTGACGCCGAAGCGCTGCTCCTCGTCGACGATCAGCAGGCCGAGGTCCTTCGCGCGCACGTCGCGCGAGAGCACGCGGTGCGTGCCGATCAGGATGTCCACGCGACCCTCGGCAAAGCCCTTGATCGCCTCTTTCTGCTCGGCCGCCGTGCGGAAGCGCGAGACGTGCTCGATCGTGATCGGGTAGTCGGCCAGGCGCTCGGCGAAGGTGCCGTAGTGCTGCAGCGCGAGGATCGTCGTCGGCACGAGCATCAGCACCTGCTTGCCGTCCTGCGCCGCCTTGAACGCGGCGCGCAGCGCGACCTCGGTCTTGCCGTAGCCGACGTCGCCGCAGATCAGCCGGTCCATCGGCCGCGGCGCCTCCATGTCGGCCTTGACCAGCTCGATCGCGTCGCGCTGGTCGGGCGTCTCGGTGAAGGCGAAGGCCTGCTCGAACTCGCGCTGCCAGTCGGAGTCCTCGGCGAACGCGTGGCCCGTGCGCCGCCGCCGCTCGGCGTAGAGCGTGAGCAGCTCGCCCGAGAGCTCCTGCGCGGCGCGCCGCGCGCGCGCCTTCATCGTCTCCCAGCGCGTGCCGCCGAGCTTCGACAGCGGCGGGCTCTCGCCGCCGGCGCCGACGTAGCGCGAGATCTTCGCGAGCTGGTCGGTCGGCACGAACACGCGGTCGTCGCCCTGGTATTCCAGGTACAGGTAGTCGCGCGTGACGTCCGCCACCGTGCGCGTCTCGAAGCCCGCGAAGCGCGCCACGCCATGGTCCTCGTGCACGACGACGTCGCCCGCGCGCAGCTCCGTGAACGAGCGCAGCGCGCCGCGCCGCGGGCCGCTGCGCCCGCCCGCGCCCGCGCGATCGGCGCCGCCGCGCTCCGCGCGACGGCGGCGCAGCAGGCGGTGCTCGGGGAACACCGCGAGCTTCAGCGACGGCGCGACGAAGCCCTCGCGCAGCGACGCCGCCGCGAAGCGCAGCGACAGGCTCCTGCGGCGTCAGGCCCGCGTCGACGCCCTCGCCGAGCCAGCTCGCTTTCAGGCGGGCGAGGTTGTAGGCCGCGCGCTCGCCCTCGCCGCGCCGCGGGAACGTGACGACCGTGCGGTAGCCCGAGCGCACGAGCTTCTCGAGCTCCGGCTCGGCTTCGGCCAGCGAGCGGGCCATCGTGTCGGCCGCCTGCGCGCGCAGCTCGATCGGCTGATCGGCCGAGATCGCCGAGAGCCAGATCCGCGTGCGCTCGGCGAGCGCCGACTGCACGGCCTCGGGGCTCACGTAGAGGTGGTGGGCGTCCTCGTCGCCGAACGCCGCGCAGACGTCGCTCCAGTGGTCGCTGAGCGCCGGCGCGAGCTCCTCCTCGGCCGCCACCAGCAGTCTGCGTGTCGTCTCCGATCAGCTCGAGCAGCGCGCCGAAGCGCTCGACCGGAAGCAGCTCGGCGATGTCCGGGCGCGAGACGCCGCCGTCGCCGTCCTGCGCGTCTCGCACCGTCGCCGCCCCCGCGGCCAGTTCCTCGCCGGCGATCTCGGCCAGCGCGCGGTGCTCTTCGGCGAGCTCCGCCGCCGGCGCGATCTCGACCTCGGCCACATCGCCGAGCGAGCGCTGCGTGAACGTCGAGAACCAGCGCAGCGACTCGATCTCGACGTCGAACATGTCGACGCGCACCGCGCGCTCCTCGGTCGCCGGGAACACGTCGAGCAGGCCGCCGCGCATCGCGAACTGCCCGCGCTCCTCGACCTGGTCGACGCGCTCGTAGCCCGCTGCCGACGAGCTCGCGCCGCGCACTCGTCGAGGTCGAGCAGCTCGCCCGACGCGCAGCGTGAACGAGTGCGGGCGCAGCGCCGGGTCGGGCACCTTCTCCGACAGCGCCACGGCGCTGACGACGACGACCGGCCGCCCCTCCTGCTCAGCGGTGGCATCCGCGGGCCCGCCGTCGCCGAGCAGCGAGTCGAGCGCGGCCATGCGCAGCCCGACGAGGTGCGGCGGCGGCGTCAGATGGGACTCGTAGGTGACGCCGCGCGTCGGGTAGTAGCGCACGCGGCGCGGCGCCAGCCATGCGCGCAGGTCGGCCGCCAGGTCGCGTGCCGCGCGGTCATCGCCGACGACGATCAGATGGCCGCGCCCGCGCGCGGCCTCGTCGGCATCGGTCAGCGCCGCGATCGGATACGGGCGCAGCGCGGAGGAGACGAACGCGCGACCGCCCTCGCGGGCAAGCGCCTGCGCGGCGGGGTCTTCTTCTAGATGTGGCGAGGAGCGGTCGGAGCGGCATCTGCGTGGCGCTCACACAATAGAGCCGCGCTCGCCGCGCGCTCAGTCGGGCTCGCCCTCGCGCGAGCACGAGCGTCTCGACCTCCTCGACGGCGCGCTCGACGAGCTCGCCGACGGCCTGCTCGCCCTCGCGGAAGCGGCCGAGCACCTAGGCTGAGACGATCTCGGGGTCGCTGCTGTCGGGACGCCCGACGCCGACGCGCACGCGCGTGAAGTCACCGCTGCCGAGCTCGCGCTTGAGCGACTTCAGGCCGTTGTGCCCGGCCAGCCCGCCGCCCGTGCGCGCGCGCACCTCGCCGAAGGGCAGGTCGATCTCGTCGTGCACGACCAGCACGCGCTCGCAGCGGCAGCTTGTAGGAGCCGCGCGCCGGGCCGACCGAGCGCCCGGCGTCGTTCATGTACGTCTGCGGGCAGAGCACGGCGACGCGCGGGCGCCCCCCGGCGACTGGCCGACGGCGCTCGGCACGCCCACGCGGCCCTCGGCGATGCGCCCACGGAAGCGATCCTTGCCGCGCCCCAGATCCCAGCGTCGCACGAGCTCCTCGGCGACCATGAAGCCGACGTTGTGGCGCGTCTTGGCGTACTCGGACCCGGGATTGCCGAGCCCGACGATCAGCCAGTCGATCGACCCGCCGTCCGCGCCGCCACCCCTGCCGCCACGACCAAAGGGCCGTCGCAGGGGAAACTACTCTCCGTCGGAGGAGTCCTCGCCGCCGCCTGACTCCCCGCCCTCGGCGGCAGCCTCGGCACCATCCTCGCCCTCGCCGACGAGCTCGGTCTCGGCTTCGAGCTCGTCTGCCTCGGCCTGCAGCTTCGGCGGGGAGAGCGTGGCGACGGTCGCCTCCTCGATCTCGTCGAGCAGCGCCACGCCGTCCGGCATGACGATCTGCTCGAGCCCGATCGTGTCGCCGATCTGCATCTCGCCGACCTCGTGCACGATCGCCTCGGGGATCGCCGTCGGCAGCGCCTCGACGTTCAGCTCGCGGACGATCTGCTCGAGGATGCCGCCTTCCTTCACGCCCGGAGCGTCGTCGACGCCGGTCAGTTCGAGCGGCACGACCGCGTGGATCGCCTGGTCCAGGCGCACGCGCAGCAGATCGACATGGACGGTCTCACCGCGGACCGGGTGACGCTGGGCTTCCTTGAGCACGACCGGCGTCGCTTTGGCGCCGTCGATGCTCAGGTCGAGCACCGCGCCCGAGCGGGCGAGCGCGAGGCGCAGCTCGCGCGCGTCGACGTCGAACCCCAGCGACTCGCCGCCGCCGCCGTAGAGCACGCCGGGAACGCGGCCGGTGCGGCGCAGGCGCCGCGCCGCGCGCGAGCCCTCCGCGTCGCGGCTGCGAACCTCGAGTTTTGTGCTGTCGTTGGCCATCGGAAGCCTGAGGACTCTAGCAATCCGCCGGCGATCGATCAGCTAGCAATCGGCTTCGCCGCCGATCGGCTTGCTCAATGCGAGCAGCGTCACGTGCACGCCGCTCAGCGCGTTGCCCGTCCGCCGCACGTCGATGCACTGGACCACCGGCAGCTTGCCGATCACCGTCCATGCCACGCGCGTCCTGCCTGTGGCGCCCGCCGGCGAGTTCGCCGTGGAGGAGTTGAGCGAGAGGATCTTCACCTCTCCGGCCCGCAGCAGACGCGGGTTTGCCGCGTTTTCGCGCTGCGTCGCCACGCAGGCCGGGTCGGCGGCACAGCCGTGCAGCTGACGGATCATGCTCGCCGCGTCCCCCCTGGCCTCGGCTTTGATCAGCGCGACGTCCCTTTCGCGTTCGAGATTGTCTGTCGTCAGGAAGCGGGCGAGCCCGGCGCTGATCGCGAGGAACAGCACCGCCCCGAGCACGATCAGGGCGATTCGTTTCCGCGTCCAGCGGACGGGCGCGCTGCGCCCGGGGGGCTGTGTGGTTGCGCTGGCCAGCACGACGGCCAACAGCCTAGAGCCAGCGAGAGCCCCCGCGCGGCGGGGGCTCTCTGCACCGCAGACTCGGCTGACCGCTCGGCTACGCCGCGAAGCCGCAGCCGTTTTCGTAGCCGGTCATGTACTCGCTGTTGGCCTGTTCGCGCTGTGCTTTGACCCCCTGGTCGTTGCCTTCCCTGTGCGCTTTGTCGAGTTCGCGCAGCGATTCGTTGAGCATTTCCATCAGTTCGTGGCACGGGCCGTTGACGACCTTCTTGTTGACCGCGTATTTCGTCGTGACGCTGCGGTGCGGGTCGATCGGCTTGGCCTGCGCCGCCGGCAGCGCCGACGTGGCGATGAAGCTCGATACGGCGACGAACGCGACTGCGGTGGAGCGAATCTTGCTGAGCATCTGGTGTGCCTCCTCTGGGTGATTGGCGGCTTGTACACCCATGCTCGGCGAAGCGCGGCGCCGCGGAAAGCGACCCTAGGGGGAGTCTTGCTCACCCTCGCGGGACAGACGCGGAGTCGGCGCGGCGCGGCACGTCAGCGCCGCCTCGCTTTCTTCTTTTTCGGCGGCGGTGGTGGGCGTTTCTGCTTCGCCGTGTGCGGCTTGATAATAGGAGCGTCGGATAAGGCCACGACGGCAGGGAGTCCTACCTCTTGCGCAACGCCATCTGGAACGCGGAACCGGAACGTTTTGTTCGCGCGGATGTCGTCATCGACTTGAAGTTCGACGCGGTAGACGCCTGCGCGGATCGCCGTCCCGTTCAACTGGGCGCCTGTGACGACGAGCCGTTCTTCCCCTCCTCCACCGGCGCGAGCGCGCCGGCCTCGTCGAACTTCGTATGCAACTCGATCGGCTCAACGTTGGGCAGCCCGGTCGGGCCGAAAAGCGTGAGACGCAGCCGGTGGTCCACGCCTACGTCATCGTCCTTTATGCCTCCAAGTTGGATGAGCACGCCCAACTGGATTTGCGCTGGGAGGTTCGCGGCTTCGATCCGCGACACGCCGCCACCATGGACGTAGAACTTGCCGTCGCCGGGCGTCGCCACTGCGTCGGCGAGGATGAAGGCGTCAAGCTGCATCGGGAGGCACCTTGCCTTTGATGATCGCATTGAAGTCTTTGCCGAGGCGTAGTCGAATGATCTTCCACCACAGCGCTATGCGCGACTCGGGCGACAAGGATGCGATCCGCTTGCACTTCAGTAGCTCGCTGAATCGGATGGGCTGCTCGGTCCACAAGTCCACCACCTGGGCCGGAAACCCTCCCTCAGCGACCAGTGGCAGGAAGCGCGGCATTTCGTCTTTCTCCGCCGGAGCACGGCGATTGACATGCAGGGCGGACAAGAGCTGAACTTCGGCTACGGTCACGCGCCACTCGTGCAGCTCCGTTTCTGAGAGGGGCGTCTTCGGCTTTAGGTACTTGTCGCAGTCGCAGTCGTGCGAAATGAGCATGACACGTGCCTTGTGTCGCCAAGAGCCTTCGAGTTGTACGTCCTCGAAGATGTCGCCCTGATTCGCCTCGTACTCCGAGCGGTCGCCGTAGACGGGCAACGTCCGTCAGAAGCCCAGCGGTCCAGCGCCCTCTGGCCATACTTCGGGCGGGTAATCGGGAGCGGACACGTCCGAGATCGGCGAATAGTCCATCGGCTCCTCGATCTGGCTGTCGAACTCGTTGGGAGGAACCGCGTGAAGGAGCGCAAGCGGCGCGTGCACTACGAGAGCAGCGGAGGTTGTCACGGCGTATGCGACTGGCGGCGGGGTTGCGGCTTCGAAAGGCATATTGGCGGATGCTCCTCTCGCTCTGTGCTGGTTGCGCGAACCCACGTCGTCAGCATCGGCCTGCCTCGCGGGAGGCTTGACCTCGTCGCTCCGGTGGGTCGCGCCATTTAGGAGCTTTGCGCATCTTTGCACATGCAGGCCGGCGCAAAGGACGGTCGGGCCGTCCGTTGCCAACGTCAGGCCTGCCTACACCGGCGATGAGCCCGGGTCATCCCCTGCCCGGTTAGCGGTATGGGCCTCCGCACGGCCTTCCTCGGGGTGCGCGGAGCCCCTCACCTCGAGCCCCTAGTGGGTCTCCCGTAAACGTTTGACCGGAAACTCGCCTTCGCTGGCGAACCAGGACGCATGTCCCCGATGTAGGAGGTGGTGATGCGTCCCCCGGATGTGTTCGTGCGCGAGCTCTCGCTCGAGGAGGGCCTGCGGCTGCGCGACATCTCGCGCAAGGCGAAGTACCAATCCAAGCGTCAGCGGGCGATGATCCTGCTGGCCTCAGCGACCGGGATGTCAGCGCCGCAGATCGCTGGTCTGGTGCGCAGTGACGAGTCGCACGTGCGCAAGGTGATTCACGCGTTCAACGAGGAGGGGTTCGGTTCGCTTGACCCTGACTACCGGGGCGGGCGCCCAAGGAAGACGACGCCCGAGCAGCGCGAGCGCATAGTCGCGGTCGCACGCACCCGCCCCGACCACCAGGGCGTCCCGTTGACGCGCTGGTCGCTGCCCAAGCTGGCCGCGCACCTGGCCGATATGGGCGTCGAGCTCTCCGAGGAGGCGCTGCGCCAGACGCTGATCAGCGCCGGGCTCTCCCACCAGCGCACGCGCTCGTGGAAGTGGAGCCCGGACCCGGACTTCCAAGCCAAGGCCGAGCGTGTTCTGGCGCTCTACAGAGCCAAGCCCGAGGACGGCGTGGTCGTCTGCTTTGACGAGATGGGCCCGATCGGGCTGATCCCCCACCAAGGCTCGGGCTGGGCGCCGGCGAAGCGGCCCGAGCGGCTGCGCGCGACCTACAACAAGAACAACGGGGTGCGCTACCTGTTCGGCTCCTACGACGTGCACACCGACCGCTTTCACGGACGACTGCGGACACACAAGAACGCCGGTGAGGTGCTTGGCTTCTACCGGCAGATCCGGATGCGCTATGACCCGCGCCTGCGGATCTACCTCGTCGCAGACAACCTCTCCACCCACAAGACGCTGGCGATCCGCGAGTGGGCTGAGACGAGCAACGTCGAGCTCGTGTTCACGCCCACCTACGCCAGCTTCCTGAACCGCGTCGAGTGCCACTTCTGGGCGATCGGCGAGTTCGTCGTCAAGAACGCCGACTACCCCGACTGGGACACCCTCGCCCGGGCGATGGCCGCGCACATCACCTACCGCAACGGACCCCACCGCGACCAGCGCCTGATCAAAGCCGAGCGCCGGCTGCTCATCGCCGCCTGAACAATGGGAGTTCCGGGTGCAACGTTCCTGGGAGACCCACTAGGTGTCAAGAGCGCGCGACCAACAGAGGCGTTTCTGATTCTCGCCGAGGAGGCCTTTGGTCGCGGTCCGAGCACTCACGCGAGAGAGCGATTAATCATTGAAAGTCGAACGGATAGGCCCCGGCAGCGCCCGTCGATTCGCGGCCGGCTGGGCTCGCGGCATGTGGCCGATAGGCACACCGCTGATCGGGCTCGGGGATCTTCTTCGGCTCGCGCGCCAGCCGCGAATACGCGCCCCGGCCACCCGTCGTGCTCAGCTCGAGCGCGATCTCGCGGGACGCCTAGATGAGTTGTGCCACGGGAGTTATGCGGTGTAGCAGGCGAGAGAGCGACTGGGGCGGCCGAGGCGGTGGTTGAGTGCAATCGCGGCGGCGAGAGCGGCGAAGCGCATGGCGAGGCGCACGCGTAGGTTGTCCAGGGTGCGGGCGCCGTGGCGCTCGAAGGTGAGGATGTCCTTGCAGGTCCAGTAGATCGACTCCACGCGCTGGCGAACCGGCGCGAGGTGTGGGCCGTGGCCGGGCTCGTCCTTGCGTCGCGGGCGCAGGATCTGGGCGTCGAGCGCTTTCAGGTCGGCTTCGAACTGCTTGCCGCGGAAGTTCTTATCGCCGATCAGGATCAGCATCTGCCCTGGTTGGCGCTCGCAGCGGCGCACGAGCTCCAGGCAGACCTCGCGCTCGCAGACCTTTGGGGAGCTCAGCGCGAGTGCCCGTGGGGTGCCGTCCAGCGCGAACAGCGTGTGTAGCCTGAAACCCCAGAACCACCGGCTGTGGCTGGCGCAGTAGCCGTAGTCAGCGGCGTTGGAGATCGCGTTTGCGAGACTGCTTTGCCCGCCGCGCTTGACCGTCTCACGCGAGCGTGCGCACTCCACCGGCGTGGAGTCCACGAGCAGCAGATCGTCATAGAAGCCTGGGCTGTTGCGGGCGAACTCACGTATCAGGCTCTCGATCACACCCGAGAGGCGCAGCCGACGCTTGTGAAACGCGCTGCGCTCAGGCAGGTGCGCGAACAGGTGTCCCAGCCGCCAGCGTGCGGTCACCAAGAACCTCCGGTCGGATGGGATACCCAGCATCGCCTGGGCGACGCACAGCGTGATGACCTCCGCATCAGAGATCCTCCTTCTGGCGTTTCCCGCCCGCTTGGGCAGGAGATCGTCCACCGTGCAATAAACAGCGATCAGCAGCAGATCGAGGTCGGCGTCCATCGAGGCCCCCTTTGGGTCGGCGCTGGTTCAGTGAGCACCGCCGACTTCGATCTGCCTGCCCATATCCCCTCCCCCAACCCCACGACCACCCTCAGGGCCGTGGCACAACTCATCTAGGACGACCACGACCTCGCCGACGAGGTGGGGCGACCGATCCACCCGCAGCGATTGACCGAGTGGTTCAGCAAGCACCGCAAGGCGGCGGGCATCCCAACCGGCAGCCTGCACATCCTACGCCACACGCACATCACGCTCGCGCTCACGGCCACGCCCCCCGTCCCGCTGCACGTCGTTGCGGCGCGCGTCGGCGACAGGCCGGAGACGATCCTCTCGACCTATGCGCACCTGCTCCCGCACTCCGACGCGATGGCTGCTGAGGCCGTCGCCGCCGTTCTCGTTGACAAGCCGTTGACAGACTCGGAGCTGGAGCCCGCTCTAACCGCTTAGCAGAGCGGTTTCTGGACCCCTGCGGCTAGAAGAGCTGGTTCTCCCCGCCGAACACCTCGCTGACGGAGTCGTCGACGAAGATGCGGCGGATCGAGTCTGTCAGCAGCTCGGCGCAGGGCAGCACGCGCACGTTCTCGGGCGCCCCCGGACCGACTGGAATCGTGTCGGTGACGATGATCTGCTCGAGCGGCGAGCCGGCCAGGTTCTCGTAGGCGGCGCCGGAGAAGACGGCGTGCGTGGCGGCGGCGTAGACCGTCGCGGCGCCCTCCTCCTTGACCGTTTTCGCGGCCGCGCACAGCGTCCCGGCCGTGTCGATCATGTCGTCGACGATCACCGCATTGCGGCCTTTGACGTCGCCGATCACGTAGCCGATCTCGGCGACCTGCTGGGCGGGGCGCTCCTTGTCGAGAATCGCCAGCTCGGCGCCGACCTTCGAGGCGAAGTTCTTGTTCAGCTTCACGCGGCCCGCGTCGGGTGCGACGACGACGAGGTCCGGCAGGCCGAGGTCGGCGAAGTACTGCGTGAGCATGAACAGCGCCGTCATGTGGTCGACCGGCTTCTGGAAGAAGCCCTGGATCTGACCGGCGTGCAGATCCATCGTCAGCACACGATCGGCGCCGGCGGACTCGAGCATGCGCGCGACCAGGCGCGCCGAGATCGGCTCGCGCGGTGCCGACTTCTTGTCCTGGCGCGAGTAGCCGAACCAGGGCGTGACCGCGATCACCCGGTGAGCCGAGGCGCCGACGGCTGCGTCGATCATGAACAGCAGCTCCATCAGCGAATCGTTGGCCGTGATGCCCGTGTGCGGGTTGCCGCAGATCGACTGCACGATGAACACGTCGGCGCCGCGGATCGACTCCTCGTAGCGGCAGTAGACCTCGCCGTTCGAGAACGTCTTCAGCGTGATCGGCCCGAGGTCGACGCCGAGCTTGACGGCGATGTCGCTGGCCAGCTGCGGGTTGGCCCGCCCGCTGAACAGCATCAGGCGCTTGTTGTAGTCGATCGGAAGGCTCGCCCGGGAGGCCGCGCTCGTGTCGATCGCGCTGCTCATGTCTCCTCGGAGTGTAAAGGGGCTGCCCGTCGCTCAGCGTATCCCTCGATGTTGCTCTGCTTGGCGCGGGCGACGGCCAGCGCCCCCTCGGGCACATCCTCGGTGACGACCGAGCCGGCCGCCGTGTAGGCATCGTCGCCAACCGTCACGGGGGCGACGAAGGAGGTGTCGACGCCGCCCTTCACGCGCTTGCCGATCTTCGTGCGGTGCTTCTCGCGACCGTCGTAGTTGGCCGTGATCGTGGCCGCGCCCAGGTTCGTGCGCTCGCCGACGTCGGCGTCGCCGATGTAAGACAGGTGCGGCACCTTGGCGCCGGCGCCGATGTCGGAGTTCTTGACCTCGACGAACGTGCCCACCTTGGCGCCCTCGCGCAGCACCGTGCCCGGGCGCAGGTAGCCGAACGGCCCGACGCTCGCGCCGTCCTCGAGCACGCAGTCGATCAGGTAGGAGTGCCTGATCGTGCAGCCCTCGCCGATCCGCGTGTTGCCGTGGATCGTCGTGAACGGCTCGATCGTCGTGTCGCGTCCGATCTCCACGTCGACGTCGATCACGGTCGCCTCGGGGTCGACGATGCCGACGCCGGCGAGCATGTGCCGGTGGTTGATCGCATACTGGGCGAGCCTGCGCGCGCGGGCGAGCGCGACGCGATCGTTGACGCCCAGCATCAGCGTCGGATCGTCGAGCTTGTGGGCGGCCACCTTCCCGCCTTCGGCGCGCAGCAGATCGAGCACCTGCGGCAGGTAGAGCTCCCCCTGGGCGTTGTCCGCGCTCAGGCGCGGCAGCGCCTGACGCAGGGCGCCGGCGTCGAACGCGTAGATCCCGGCGTTGACCTCGCCGATCTCGAGCTCCTCGGCGCTGGCATCGCCGTCCTGCTTGGTCTCGACCACGCGCAGCACGGCGCCGGCCGAGTCGCGCACGACGCGGCCATAGCCGCTCGGGTCGGCGAGCACGCTCGTGACCATCGTCGCCGGTGCCCCGCCCTGCTCGTGCACCTCGGCCAGCTCGCGTATGGCCTCGGCGTCGATCAGCGGCACGTCGCCGCTGAGCACGATCACGGTGCCTTCGACGGCCGCGCCGGACGCTTCGAGCTGGGCGATCGCTGCCGCCACCGCCCCGCCGGTCCCGTTCGGCTCGGGTTGCACCGCCAGCTCCACGCCCTGCGGCAGCACCGGCTCGATCGCACGAGCGGGAGAGTCGACGACGACGACGCGCGCGGCGCCGGCGGCGAGCGCGGCGCGCACCGGCCACAGCACCATCGGCAGCCCGCACAGGTCGTGCAGCACCTTTGGCGTCACCGAGCGCATGCGCGTGCCCTGACCCGCGGCGAGGATGAGGACCGTCGGCGCGGTGGTCACGCTGCGGATGCTAGCTCGATCGAAGCTGGGGGGCAGGGATTCGAACCCCGATTCTCAGGACCAAAACCTGATGTCCTGCCATTGGACGACCCCCCAATGCTCGCTCAAGGATAGATGCCGGCGAGCCATCGCAAGGGCGCAAAGTCCGCGATTAGCGCACTCGAAACGGGTTAGTTACACGCGGGTCTGATGCGTCTGCAACGATTCTTTCACTTGCCGAGGGGAGCCAGCAGAGCACGGAGGCATCCCGGCGTACCCCTCGTGGTTGCGCTGCTGCTCGTGCTGGGCGCGCTCGCGCTGCCGGCTGTGAGCGCCGCCGCAAGCGCTCCGGAAAGCACCGCGCACGGCACCCGGGCAAGCCGCTCGGCGCTGACGTGCAGCGGCGAAGACTCCTCGCCCAACGGCCGCAACGCGGCGCTGATCGACGCGGCCACGCTGTGCCTGATGAACGAGATCCGCGTCGCCAACCACCTCGCCCCGCTGCGCTTCAACGCCTCGCTCGGGCGGATCGCCTCGGGGCAGGCCCGCGACATGGTGCGTGGCCACTACTTCGGCGACCAGAGCATCTCCGGCCAGTCGCCGTTCGCGCGGATCATGGCCTCGAGCTACGTCGCCCACCAGGCGAGGCTTCATCTACACGCGGCGCAGAACATCGGCTGGGGCACCGGGCACACGGCGACGCCGGCCGGCATCGTCCAGGCGTGGATGGAATCGCCGCCGCACCGCGCGATCATCCTCACCGCGTCCTACCGGGACGCCGGCGTCGGCGTCGCGCCCACGGTGCCCTCGGGCTTCAGCGGGCAGTGGCACGGCGGCACCTACGCCGCCGAGTTCGGCACTCGCTCGCGCCACTAGTCAGATCTGCGCCCGACCCGCAGCGAACGTCAAGTCCCCGACGTCTAGGACGTTCGTCCCGAGCGGCGCGGCACGCGTCCGCCTTCGGCGCCCGCCTCCGAGGCGGGGCCGTCGGCCGAGGAGATGCCGAGCACGCGCATCGCCTTCAGCCCGAGGCTGAGCTTCTCGCGCCCGTCGCTGGAGCTGACATCGTGGCCGGACAGCTCGCGCACGCGCTCCAGGCGGTAGTAGATCGTGTGGCGGTGCGTGAACAGGCGTTGGGCGGTCCCGGCGACGTTGCCGTCGGCCTCGAGGAACGCCTCGAGCGTGCGCACGAGGTCGGTCTCGTACTGCTCGTCGTAGGCGACCAGCGGCTCGACGCGTCTCCTCGTAGAAGCGCTGCAGCTCGGTCGGGTTCTCGCTCATCGCGCTCAGCAGCAGGCGGTAGGCGCCGGTCTGCTCGAACGCCAGCGCGGCGCCGTCGGAGGAGCCCTGGGCGACATTGGCGGCCAGCAGCGCCTCGCTGGCCGCGCGCGGCAGGTCCGCCGGGTCCTCGGCGATGCGGCTGCGCCCGAGCGCGAACATGTAGCCGGAGAGCCCGGCCTCCATCTCGCGCAGGATCACCTCGGCGGCGCGCGCCGCCGTCGACTCGTCGCCCCCGGGGACGAGCAGCAGCACCTCGGCGCCGGCAACCCCGTCGCGTTCGGACAGCGCCGCGATCGAGCGGCTCGCCACGGCACGCGCGCCGCGCTCGGCGACGGCGCGCACGCGGCCTCGCCAGCCCTCGTCGGTCGGAACCTGCGGATGGGCGCGGGCGACGATCATGCTCGCCCCCTCCTGCACGTCGAGCGAGAGGTCCTTGGCGCGCGCCAGGAGCTCCTCCCGGTCGGTCAGCTCGCGTGCGAGCACGGCGCGCAGGAAATCGGCGGCCGCCGTCTCCGAGGCGCGCTCGGGCGCGCGCACGCGCTCGACCTCGGAGGCGATCATCGTCGCCAAAAGACGGCGCATCGACGCGCTCGGCTCGGTCTTGGCGCGCATGTGCAGCGCGCCGACGACCGTGTCGGCCACGCGCAGCGGGATGCTCGTGACACCCTCGCCCTGGGAGAGCAGCGCGCGCTCCTCGGCAGGCGAGCGGGCGGCGACGGCGAGCGTGGCCCCCCACGCGTCGCTCACCGCGAGGCTCGCATCGAGCGCCCGGGCGGCGGCGCGCACGACCTCGGGCAGCCCGGCGCCGGACTCGACCGCCTCGGTGATCGCGTCGAGCGCCGCGTAATCGGACACGCTAGACCCAGAGGACGATGACGGCGGCTGCCGCGCCCACGCCGATGCCGACGACCACGGCGAGCACGTACAGCGAGAGGAACGTCGCCGCCACGCGCTCCCACAGGCGCGTGTAGGCGGTCCATGCGGGCACGAGGATCAGCCCGACGTACAGTGCCAGGGCGAACGTGGCGGCGCAGATCGCGACCAGCTCGTTGACGGTCGAGCGGCTCAAGGGGTGCTCAAGTCGTTGCGTGCCAAGCCGTGATTGTGACGCATGGACGGGCCGTTACAGCTCCACGACAGCGCCGAACGCCGCGCCGACCGAGCTTGCCGCGAGCGGGACGGGATCGCGATCGGACAGTTCGAGCAGCGCGCGCTGCACACGCCCGGCGGCGTTGGCGTGGCCGAACAGGCCGAGCGCGGTCGGCCCGGAGCCGCTGAGCAGCGCCAGCTCGGCGCCGGCGTCGGCAATCGCGGCGAGCGACTCGCCCAGCCCGGGGAGCAGCGTGAGCGCGGCCTGCTGCAGGTCGTTGTGCAGCAGCTCGCGCGCCGGCGGCAGCGGCGCGCCGAGCTCGAGCGCCCGCGCCAGCTGCTCGCGCGCGTGGGCGAGTTCGTCGGCTTCGCGCGCGAGGCCGAGCTGGTCCACGGTGGCGTACACCTCGGCCGTCGACAGCTGCGCCGCCGAGGGCAGCACGAGCAGCTCGAGCGAGGGCAACGGGTCGGGCAGCGCCTGCAACCGCTCGCCGGCACCCGTGGCCAGCCAGCGCCCGGGCGAGACCTGCGCGGGCACGTCGGCGCCGAGCGAGCAGGCCAGCTCGTGCAGCAGCCGCTCGTCGCCGAGGCCCGAGGCGTGGTGCGCCAGGCGCAGCGCGGCCGCCGCGTCGGCCGAGCCGCCGCCGAGCCCCGCGGCGACAGGGATGCGCTTGCGCACGCTCAGGCGCAGCGGCTGCGCGTCCCAGCCGGTGGCCGCGCGAAAGGCGGCGAGCGCGCGCGCGGCGAGGTTCTCCTCCGGCGCGCCCGGCAGGTCTGGGCAGAGGAGCTCGTCGGCCGGCGTCCCCGGCGGCGCCGGCTCGAGCGTCAGCTCGTCGGCGAGCGAGATCGACTGCATCACGCTGACGAGCTCGTGACGCCCGTCGTCCTCGCGCGGCGGCCCCACGAACAGGCCGAGGTTGATCTTGGCCGGCGCGAGCGCGCGATATCCGCCGGGAGCGCTCACAGCTCGAGCGCCGCCGCCAGCGCGCGGAAGTCCTCGGGCGAGAGCCGCTCGGCGCGCACGTCGGCCGGCTGGCCGAGCGCGAGCAGCGCCTCGCGCACGCGCTCGCGCGAGGGCCCGGCGCCGAGGCGCCCGGAGATCGCCAGCGAGCCGGCGAGCGTCTTGCGCCGGTGGGCGAAGGACCCTGCGACGAGCGCGCGCAGCGCCGGCGGGGGCGCCGGCGAGCGCCGGCGCAGGCCGACGAGCACGGAGTCGACGTTGGGCACGGGGTGGAACACGCTGCGCGGGATCGCCCGCACGACGCGCACCTCGCAGGCGAGCTGCGCGATCACCGACGGCACGCCGTAGTCGCCGCCGCCGGGCTGCGCGGCGAGGCGCTCGCCGACCTCGCGCTGCACCATCGCCAGCCACAGCTGCACGCCTCGGCAGCTCTTCGATCGTGCGCAGGATCGCGCCGGCGGCGATGCCGTAGGGCAGGTTGGCGACGACCTTGTTCGGCGGCGGCTCGAGCGCGGCGAGGTCGATCGTCATCGCATCGCCCCAGTGCACGCTGACGTTCTCGCGCGTGCCCGTCGCGTCGAGCAGCGCCTCGCGCAGGCGCTCGTCGATCTCGACGACGTGGACGTGCCCGACGCGCTCGGCCAGGTACTCCGAGAGCACGCCCAGCCCGCCGCCGATCTCGAGCACCACGTCCTCGCGGTCGAGCTCGGCGGCGCGCTCGATCACGCCGAGGATGTTCGAGTCGATCAGGAAGTTCTGACCGAGCTCGCGGTCGGGGCGCACGCCGAACTCGCGCATCCGCCGCAGGCTCGGCTGGGCCGGCCCGTCGTCGGGCTCTGCGGCGCCGCCGGAGCGTTGGGGAGCCTGCGCCACCCCGCCGCTCACCAGCCGAACAGGCGCGCCGCGTTGCGCTCGACGGCGGCGTCGAGCTCGGCCACCGGGACACCGCGCAGCTCGGCGACGAAGGCGAGCGTGTGCGCGACGAAGGCCGGCTGGTTGCGCTCCCTGCGCACGGCCTGCGGCGTCAGGTAGGGCGCGTCGGTCTCGACCAGCAGCCGCTCCTCGGGCACGAGCCGCGCCGCCTCGGCGAGCTCGGCGGCGCTCTTGTAGGTGACGTTGCCGGCGAACGAGATCGCGTAGCCGCGCTCCACGCACTCCTGCAGGCGCTCGGGCATCGAGAAGCAGTGCATCACGACGCTCACGCCGTCGGCTTCGCCGGCGAGCTGGTCGAGCGTCGGCTGCTCGGCGGCGCGGCGTGTGGATCACGAGCGGCTTGCCCGTTTCGCGCGCGAGCGCGATCTGCGCGGCGAAGGCGCGCTCCTGATCCTCGCGCGGCGGCGCGCTGTCGCGGTAGAAGTCGAGGCCGGTCTCGCCGATCGCCAGGCAGCGCTCGTGCGCGGCGAGCGCGCGCAGCTCGGCCAGATCGGCGCCGTCGAAGCCCTTGGCGGCGTTGGGGTGGCGCCCGATCGCGGCGAACACCTGCGGGAAGTCCTCGGCGGCGGCCAGCGCCGCGCGGCAGGAGGCGCCGTCGATGCCGACGGTGAGGATGCGCGTGACGCCGGCCGCCGCGGCGGCCGCGACGAGCTCGGCGTCGGGCGGCTCGCACAGCTCGAGGTGCGTGTGCGAGTCGATCACGCGGCCGTGCCCTCGCCGGGATCGAGCTCGCGCTCGCCGCGGTCCTTCGGGAACAGCGGCTCGCAGCGGCTCGACCTGCTCGATCCCGCCCGTGCCGAGCGCCGCGCCGGCGAGCGACAGGCCGGGGGCTCCGAGCGCCGCGAGCAGCCGCTCGGCGCTCGTCGGGAGGTAGGGCCACAGCAGCACCGTCACACAGCGCAGGCCCTCGGCGAGCGTGCGCAGCACGACGTCGAGCCGGGCCGCCTGCGACTCGTCCTTGGCGAGCTGCCACGGCGCCTGCTCCTCGACGTAGCGGTTCAACCGCCGCACGCGCTGCCAGATCTCGTCGAGCGCGAGCGTCAGCTCGGCGCGATCGAGGCACTCCGAGACGCGCTCGGAGAGGCCGAGGAAGTCCTCGCGCAGCGCCGCGTCGACCTCGCCCGGCACGAGCGTGCCGTCGCGGTAGCGACCGATCATCGCGATCGTGCGGCTGGCGAGGTTGCCGAGCTCGTTGGCCAGCTCGCTCTCGTAGCGCTGCTCGAAGGACGCCGTCGAGACCGAGCCGTCCTGGCCGAGCGGCACGTCGCGCAGCAGGTAGAAGCGCAGCGCGTCGGCGCCGAAGCGCTCGATCACCGCGAACGGGTCGAGCACGTTGCCGAGCGACTTGCTCATCTTCTCGCCGTCCATCAGCAGGAAGCCGTGGACGAACACGTGCTCGGGCAGCTCCAGCCCGGCCGCCATCAGCAGCGCCGGCCAGTAGACGGCGTGGAAGCGCAGGATGTCCTTGCCGATCAGGTGATAGCTGGGCGGCCAGAAGGTCTCGAGCAGATCGGCGGACTCGTCTTCGGGCAAGCCGGCCGGCGCGGGGGCGTAGGAGAGCGCGCTGTAGTAGTTGAGCAGCGCGTCGAACCAGACGTAGAAGACGTGCTCGGTGTCCCACGGCACGGGCACGCCCCAGGTCAGCTTGTGGCGTGAGAGCGGCACGTCGCGCAGGCCGGAGCGGATGAACGAGAGCGCCTCGTTGTAGCGCGTGCGCGGCAGCACGAAGTCCGGGCGCTCGGCGTACAGCGCCTCCAGGCGCTCCTGGAAGGCGGACAGCTTGAAGAAGTAGCTGTCCTCCTGCTCGCGCGTGAGCTCGATGTGGTGGATCGGGCAGCGGTTGCCCTCGTCGATTTCGTTCTCCGCCTTGAAGTCGGCGCAGCGCGGGCAGTACCAGCCCTCGTAGGTCCCCTCGTAGACGAAGCCGTTCTCGCGCACACGCGTGAGCACCTCCTGCACCTTGGCCATGTGCTGCGGGTCGGTCGTGCGGATGAAGAAGTCGTTGCTCGCCTCGATCTGCGGCGCGAGCGCCTTGAAGCGCTCGGCGTTGCGATCGGCGAGCTCCTGCGGCGAGATGCCGAGCGCGTGCGCCGCGTCGGCGACCGGCTCGCCGTGCTCGTCGGTGCCGGTGAGGAAGAACACCTGCTCGCCGCGCTGGCGATGGTGGCGCGCCATCACGTCGGCGGCGATCGTCGTGTAGGCGTGCCCCAGGTGGGGCGCGGCGTTGACGTAGTAGATCGGCGTCGTCACGTAGAAGGACATGCCGCGCTCAGGCTACTGTCCCGCGCCGCTCAGCTCTCGGCGCGCTCGCGCATCAGCTCGCGGTAGAGCTCGTTTGCGCCGAGACCGCTCATGCGAGCGACCACGCCTGCGGCCGGACGCGCCCGCGCGCCGGCGGCGACGAGCTCGCGCAGCGCCGCGAGCGCGTCCTCGCGCGAGGCAGCCCGCAAGCTCGGCTGCGCCGATCACGAGCACGATCTCGCCGCGCGCGGCCTCGGCCCCGTAGTGGGCCGCCAGCTCGGCGGCGCTGCCGCGGCGGACTTCCTCGTGGAGCTTCGTCAGCTCACGGCAGACCGCGACCGGGCGCTGCGCGTCGAGCTCGGCGAGCAACGCGAGCGTCGCTGCCAGCCGGCGCGGGGACTCGAAGGCGACGATCGTCTCCCCGGCGTCTCGCCAGCAGGCGCTCGAGCTCGGCGCGCTTGCGCGGCAGGAAGCCGACGAAGCACCAGCGCTCGGCGGGCAGGCCGGAGGCGACGAGCGCGGTCGTCACGGCGCTCGGCCCGGGCAGCACCTCGACGCGCACGTTCGCTGCGAGGCAGGCGCGCACGAGCGCGAAGCCGGGATCGGACACGAGCGGCGTGCCGGCGTCGGAGACCAGCGCGACCACCTGGCCGCCCTGGATGCGCGCGACGAGCTCGCCTGCGCGCGCGCGTTCGTTGTGCTCGTGCAGGCTGACCAGCGGCGCCGCGATGCCGTGGCGCTCGAGCAGCAGGCGCGTGTGGCGCGTGTCCTCGCAGGCGATCGCATCGGCCTCGCGCAGCGCGTCGAGCACGCGCAGCGTCACGTCCTGCAGGTTGCCGATCGGCGTCGGGCAGACGAGCAGCCGGCCGCCGAGCGACCTCCGCGGGGGTCATCCCGCAAATATAGGGTCCACCCGATGTCGCCCGAGCAAGACCGTGGGCGGGGCGAGCCCCGGCCGCAGGTACACGCGCTACCGCGCGCGCCGCCGGCTGTTCGGCGAACGCGAGGCGTCAGCGGCCCCGCCGGCGCGCTCCGGCGGGGACGGCGGACGAGGCGAGCCACCCGGGCGCGGCGGCGCGAGCGGGCGCGGCGGCGGGGACAGCGGCGGCCCGCGCGGGCGCGGGCGCGCCGGTGGCCGCGGTCAGATCGTCGCTCCCGGGCGCTCGCGAGCGCAGCGTTTCGCCGGCTGGTGGCGCAGGCTCACGTTCAAACGAGCCGTGCTCTGCCTGATCGGGCTGATCTTCGCCTGGCTCGCTGCTCTCGCTGGTGCTGTTCCTGGTCAGCTCGCACTTCGAGCGCAGCGCGCCGCCGAAGGACGTCGCCGGCGTGCTCGACCCGTCGGGCTTCCCGCTGACGTCAGCCAACAACATCCTCGTGCTCGGCTCCGACCGCCGTCCGAAGGGCAGCAAGGAACCGGGCGCCAACACCTCGGGCCCGAGCCGCTCGGACTCGATCATGCTGATGCGGATCGGCGGCGGGCACGACGCGCGCCTGTCGATCCCGCGCGACACGGTGCTCGAAATCCCCGGCCACGGGCTGCAGAAGATCAACGCGGCCTACGCGTTCGGCGGCCCGGCGCTGTCGATCTCGGTGATCAAGCGCTACCTCGACATCCCGATCAACCACCTCGTCGAAGTCAACTTCGAAGACTTCCCGCAGCTGATCGACGCGATGGGCGGCGTCGACTACACGGGCGGCTGCGTCGATCTCGCGGATCGACGGCGGCTTCTCAAACGGCGGCTACACGCTGCGCCTGGCCAAGGGCACGCATCACCTCGACGGCAAGCAGGCGCTCGCGCTGGCGCGCACACGCGAGAACCTGTGCGCGCCCAACCAGACCGACCTGCAGCGCGCCGAACACCAGCAGGCGCTGTTCAGCGACATGAAGGACCGGCTGCTCTCGCCGTCGAGCTTCTTGCGCCTGCCGCTGATCGCGTGGAACGCGCCGCCGGCGATCATCTCCGACATGAGCGGCCCGACGCTGATCGGGCTGTTCGGGGCGATGGCGATCTCGGGCACGCCGCCCACGCGCGTGCTCAAGCCGGACGGCGCGCAGACGCTGCCCGACGGCGAGGTCGGCCTGCGCGTCTCCGAAGCCGAGCGCCGCGCGGCGGCCGCGCGGTTCATGTCCGGCTGAGGCTCAGCCCTTCTTGGCGGCGGCGGGCTTTGCGTCCTTGGACTTGCCGGACTCCTTGGAGCTCGACGAGCCCTTCTCGCCCTTGGCGCCGTCGCCGGACGAAGAGGAGGAGCTCGAGCCCTCGCCCGAGGACGACGAGCCCTCTTTCGAGGAGGAGTCCTTCGAGGTGAGGAGTCCTTGCCCGAGGAGCCCTCGGCGGCGGCGGCAGTCTCGCGCTGGCGCTTGCGCGTGCCGTAGTCGGTGTTGTAGAAGCCCTTGCCCTTGAAGTGCACGGCGGGCGGGTGCAGCACGCGTTCGACCGGCACGCCGGTGTCGGGGTCGACGGTCAGCGCGTCTTCGCTGAAGGACTGCTGGAGCTCGAACGTCGTCCCGTCGGGGCGGCGGTACTCGTAGATGGGCATACCCTGAAGCTAGTAGGTCGGCGGGCGCGGGTCGGTCGTCGCTAGTCGGTCAGCAGGGCGCGCACGGCGACGATCCCGGCCTGGACGGTCGCCGATGAAGTCGCGGTCGGGCTCGGCGAGCATGCGCAGCGCGAACCCGTCGCCGAGCGAGAAGAGCACGTCGGCGACCGCCTCGGGCTCGGCGTGCAGGCGCAGGATGCCCTCGCCCTGCGGCGAGCGCGAGCATCGCGGCGACCTGCTCGCGCATGCGCTGCATCAGCCCGCCGTACTCGGCGGCGATGTCCTCGTTGCGGCGCGAGAGCGTGAACAGCTCGAAGACGAGCGTCACGAACTCGGGGTCCTCGCGCACGGTCTCCTGCAGGTTCTGCGCCATCAGGTCGATGAAATCGTCGGCCGTCTGCGCACCGGCGAGCTGCTGCTCGAGCAGCTCCATGCGCAGCTCGCAGTCGCGCCGCGCGGCCTCGACGAGCAGCTGCTCCTTGGTGCCGAAGTAGTAGTGCAAGCAGGCCCCGCGAGACACCGGCCTCGCGCGAGACGTGGTCGAAGGTCGAGCCGGCGGTGCCGCGGCGCGCGACGCTGCGGCGCATCGCCTCGACGATCCGCTGGGCCTTCTCGCCGGAGAGCGAGCGCCCGCCGGCCCCGGCGGCGCCCACCTCGCCGGAGCCGCCCGCCGCGGAGCCCCGCTCCGCGGCGTCGGTCTCCAGGGTCACTGCGTCCGCTGCGCTCATCCTTGCGTGCGGATCGTTGCTAGGCGGCCGGCGCGCTCGCGGGCGCGGGCTCGGCCGGAGCCGTGGTCGAGCTGTAGTCGAACTCCTCCTCGGCCCCGAACAGCAGGTCGAGCACCTTCGAGCGCAGGCCCTCGCTGAGCGCGATCGCGAGTACGCCGGCGACGGCCAGCAGCAGCAGCGAGCGCCCGATGCCGCCCTTGCGCTGACGCTTGGCGGGCTCGCGCAGCGAGCTCGAGGCGTTCGCGCAATGCGTCCGCCGCCTCTCTCAGCTCACGCTGGAGCTTCTTGTCCTCGAACAGCGCCTCCGTGGCGGGCTTGCCGTTGGTCATGCGCCCGTAGGCGCTGCGTGCGGCGCCGTACGCGGTGAGCAGGGAGCCGCGCAGCTCCTCGTCCTCGAGCAGACGCTGCAGGTACCGGTTGCGCTGCGCCGCTCGCGCGGCTTCGCCGGCCTTGTTGATCCTGTCCTTCGCTGCCATCACCGAACCTCGTCTCTGCCGAAGCTTTGCTGGGTCTGTTGCCAAATATACCCCGATGGCGGCAGCCGATAGCAACCGATCGGCGGGGAACGGCAAGTCGCGGGGCGGACATGCGAGGCTTGCGGTCGATGCCCACGCTTCGAGGCGACAGTCACGGTTCTGGGCCTGCTGCTGATGCTGGGGGCGCTCGCCTCCGGGCTGGCGCGCCGCTCGATGCTCTCGCTGGCGGCGCTGTTCGTGCTCGCCGGCTTCCTGCTGGGCAACGGCGGGCTGCGACTGGATCGACTTCCGCGCGCGCTCGGGCTTCGTCGAGGATCTGGCGTTCGCGGCGCTGATCGTGATCCTGTTCCGCGACGGCCTCGAGGTCGAGGGCGAGATGCTGCAGCGCGCGTGGCACCTGCCGCTGCGCAAGCTCGTGCTGGCAATGCCGCTGACGACGGTGATCGTGGCGGCAGCGGCGCGCCTGTTGATCGGCCTCTCCTGGACGGAGTCGTTGCTGCTCGGCGCGCTGCTCGCGCCGACCGACCCGGTGCTGACGTCGAGCATCGTCACCAACCCGCGCGTGCCGCGCCTGGTGCGCCACTCGCTGAACCTCGAGTCGGGGCTCAACGACGGCCTCGCGCTGCCGGCCGTGCTCGCGTTCCTGGCGGCGCTGAGCGTCGACTCCGGGCACTTCGTGTGGTGGCGCTTCGTGCTGCAGGACGTCGGGCTCGGCTTCGTCTTCGGGCTGGCCTGCGGCTGGATCGCCTCGCTCGTGATGCCGCGCGAGACGGGCATGCCCCCGTCGCTTTCGATCCCCTCGCACCAGAAGTCGCTGTTCGCGCTGGGCATGGCGTTCGCCACGTACGGCGTGACCGTGCTCTCGCCGAAAGGCAACGGCTTCATCGCGGTGTTCGTGGCGGCGATCGTGCTCGGCGTCCGCCGGCCCGACGCGCGCGTGCACTTCGAGCGCAACGGTGAAGAGATCGTCGAAATCGTCAAGCTCGGGATCTTCTTCGTGTTCGGCTCACTGCTCACCGTGCACGCCTTCACGCGCGAGGGCTGGGTTGCGCGTCGCGTTCGTCGCCGTCGTCTTCCTCCTTGCCCGCCCGCTGGCCGTGTGGCTGTCGCTCGCCGGCACCGCGACCGATGCGGCCACGCGTCTGTTCATGGGCTGGTTCGGGCCCAAGGGCGTCGCCTCGATGACGTTCGCGCTGATCGTGCTCGACGAGAACATCGCCGGCGGCGTGCGCATCTTCGACCTCACGGCGCTCGTCGTGTTCTGCTCGATCCTGCTGCACGGCATCTCCGACACGCCGGGGGCCAACTGGATCGCCCGGCACAGCGAACGCCGCGTGGCCGAGCGGCCTGACCAGTAGCGTCGTGAGTCGCTCGGCACGCTAGGCGTGCAGCGCGGCCTGCTCCTGCGCCGAGGGAAACGACCAGGCAGCGCGCGAGCGGCGCTCCTGGCGGAAGACGAAGCGCAGCTGCTGCGGCGGGCGCAGCTGCGCCTCGTTGGGGCGGAACGTGGCACAGGGCTCGGGTAGGTCCAGCGCACAGAGCAGGTTGCAGCGAAAGAAGCATTCGTCGCAGCTGACCTTCCGCGGCGCTCGCTTGCTCTGCGTGCTCGTTGCCACCCACTGCCTCCCAGCCATCTGATTGAACGGACGGCTGGCATCAAAGCATTGCGAGCGAGCGGCAGCACGCGGCCACTCCGCAAATCGCAGACAAAACAAATTGCTACCCGGAAAGAGCCGCAATCGGGTCGCCTGGATGTGACAATCCGGCGCCCGCCCCGCACTTTGCGGACGATCCGAGGCGGGCGGCTGCGGTCGCTGCGCGGGCCCGGCTCTGGGTGCACGACCCGGCCTCGCGCCCACCGCCTGCCATCTTGTGGAGGCATGCGCGTTCTCCTCACCGGCGCCAGCGGCTTCATCGGCGCGCTGCTCGTCCCACGCCTTCAGTCTCGCGGATACGACGTGCGTGCGCTGGCACGCGAGCCTTCGCGCGTGCAGGCCGACGTGCCTGTCGTGCGCGGCGACGCGATCAGCGGCGAGGGGCTGCTCGCGGCGCTCGACGGAGCGAGGGTCGCCTATTACCTGATCCACTCGATGGAGCGAGCCGGCACCGGGCAGGGGCCGTTTCAGGAGCGCGAGCGCCTGGCGGCGGAGAACTTCGCGGCGGCCGCCGCCGATCGCGGCGTGCAGCGAATCGTCTACCTCGGCGGCCTGCTCGGCGACTCGCGCGAGCAGGCGCGCTCGCGTCATCTGGCAAGCCGCACCGAGGTCGAGCACGTGCTGATGGCGGCCGTCCCGGACTCGGTCGCGTTGCGTGCGTCGATCGTGATCGGCGCGCGCTCGCGCTCCTTCCGCCTGCTCGTGCACCTGGTCGAGCGAATGCGCGTGCTCGCGCTGCCCGCCTGGAGGCGCTACCGCACGCAGCCGATCGACGAGCGCGACATCGCCGAGATGCTCGTCTCGGCAGCGAGCGCCGATGTCGGCGGTCGCTCACTCGACGTCGGCGGCCCCGACGTGCTGTCCTACGGCGAGATGATCGAGCGGATCGCCGATCTGATGATGGTGCACCGCCCGGCGCTCGGCATCGGTGTCAGCGCGACGGCTTTCACCGCGCGCGTGGCAGCGGCGATCGCGAGCGAGGATCCAGACCTGGTCGTGCCGTTGATGGAGAGCCTGCAAGGCGATCTGCTGCCGGGCAACGACCACGCCGAGGAGCTGCTCGACGTGCCGCTGCACAGCTTCGACGCCGCCGTCGAACATGCGCTGCGCGAGTGGGAAGCGACAGAGCGGCTGGCTGCACGTTGATGAGCTCGCGGGGATGAGCGTCGTCACCGTATCCACGCAGATCGCCGCACCGCCGGAGCGCGTCTGGCAGGTCGTGATGGACCCCGAGCGGCTGCGCGATTGGGTGACGATTCACCGCAAGCTCGTACACGCCGACGGCGGGCCTCCGCGCGTCGGTTATGAGATGGAGCAGCAGATACACCTGCGCGGCGTGAGCCTCGACGTTCACTGGCGCTTGGTCGAGTGCGAGCCCGCAGCCAAGGCCGTTTGGGAGGGCCGGGGGCCGGCCCGCTCACGTGCGCGTACCGAATATGTGTTGAGTGGCGAGGACGGCAACACGACGCTTTGACTACCGCAACGAGTTCCGCCCGCCGCTCGGCCCGATCGGCGCTCTGGTCAGCCGTGCGCTGGTCGGAGGCATGCCCGAACGAGAGGCCAAGCGCACGCTCGCGCGCCTGCGTTCATATGTAGAGAAGTAGTGCCCGCCGGGCCGACTTGTGGAGAACTAGTAAGGTGAGTTCGAATCAATAGTGCCCTGAAGTGGACAAGCACGATGCTTCAGGGCGTTTTTACTAGTGAAGAGGACTCAACTGTGACCGACTTCCTTGACGAGAAGCGCAAAGAGATCGCTGACCGGCTGAAAGAGCTCAAGCCGGCCGTCGACGAGTACAACCGCCTCGAGGCAGCTTCCTCGGCGCTGGAGGGTGTCGGTGGCACGGCTGCGACCGCAACCGCCAGCGCTCCCCGCCGTCGTGGGCCGGGGCGCCCGCGCGGCTCGGTGAGCCGCAAAGCCGCCGTAGCCGCCGCGCCCGCCAAAGCGGGTCGCAAAAAAGCGGGCAGGCCGGCGGGCAGGCCTGCGGGCCGCCGGGCCGGACGCCGCAAAGGCAGCGGAACGCGCGCGGCCGAGGCGCTGTCCTTCGTGCAGGGCCAGCCGGGCATCACGATCCCCGAGCTCGCCGCGAAGATGGGTATCAAGCAGAACTACCTGTACCGCGTGCTGCCTGGGCTCGAGCAGGAAAACAAGGTATCCAAGCAAGGCCGCGGCTGGCACCCGAAGGCGTAGTCTCGTCGCCCCTGACTGTGTCCTCGGTCGCTCGCGTGCTATTCGCACGCCACGCTCCCTGCGTCCTTGTCAGGAACGACGATCCGTCCGCCTTCCAGGCTGAGTCAAGCGCAATCTGTTCTCGAGCCAGTACGGAATTGCACTTGACATAAGGCCGCTCCGCTGTCGGCGGATACTGGTCTTTCGAAAAGGATTTCGGTTAACGGAATAGCAAAGGGCGCGGTCTCGGACCGCGCCCTTTGTGTTTCTCAATAACTTGCAGCCGCAACTACTGACCGGCGGCGACCGTTGTCGGCGGGACTAGATCAGGCCCTGCTGTTTGACGGTGTCGCGCTCGTCGGTCAGCTCGAGCACCGAGGCGTCGATCTTCTCGCGTGAGAACGCGTCGAGCTCGATGCCCTGCACGATCTCGTACTCGCCGCCATCGCACGTGCACGGGAAGCCGCAGATCAGGCCCTCGGCGATGTCATAGGAGCCGTCCGACGGGACGCCCATCGAGACCCAGCCGCCGCCCGTGCCTTTGACCCAGTCGCTGACGTGGTCGATCGCCGCGCTCGCCGCCGACGCCGCGCTCGAAGCACCGCGCGCCTCGATGATCGCCGCACCGCGTTTTCCGACGTTCGGCAGGAAGTCGTTTTCGATCCACGCCTGGTCGTCGACGACGCCGGCGGCCAGGTGACCGCGCACCTCGGCGTGGAACAGGTCGGGGTACATCGTCGGCGAGTGGTTGCCCCACACGCCCATGTTGCTGACATCGGTCGTGGGGCACTCGAGCTTGTTCGCCAGCTGTGCGATCGCGCGGTTGTGGTCGAGGCGCATCATCGACGTGAAGCGCTCGCGCGGGATGTCGGGCGCGTTGTTCATCGCGATCAGGCAGTTCGTGTTGGCCGGGTTGCCGACCACGAGGATCTTCACGTCCGAGGCAGCCTTGGCGTTCAGCGCCTTGCCCTGCCCCGTGAAGATCTTGCCGTTCTCCGAGAGCAGCTCGGCGCGCTCCATCCCTTTCGTGCGCGGGCGCGAGCCGACGAGCAGCGCAACGTTGACGCCGTCGAACGCGTCCTCGGCGTTGTCGTGCAGATCGAGCCCCGCCAGCAGGGGGAAGGCGCAGTCGACGAGCTCCATCGCGACGCCCTCGAGCGCGCCCATCGCCTGCGGGATCTCCAGCAGGCGCAGGTCGACCGGCTGGTCCGGGCCGAGCAGCTGGCCGCTGGCGATGCGGAAGACGAGGCTGTAGCCGATCTGCCCGGCTGCGCCGGTGACTGTGACTTTGACGGGATTGCTCATGTCATCTCCTGGTGCGGTTCTCAGGCAACTGAGTTGCCGGATTTTTTATCTATTTATCGATTGATGGCTTTCGTGGTGCCATCGACGGGGCGATCTTGCAAGCGGAGCGGCTCAGCTCACGCCATCGCCGCTTTCAGGTTCTCGTCGATCGAGGCAAGGAACTCCTCGGTCGTCTGCCAGGGCTCGTCAGGACCGATCAGCAGGGCGAGATCCTTGGTCATCTTGCCCTCTTCGACCGTCTGCACGCAGACACGCTCGAGCGTCTGCGCGAACTCGCTGACCTCTGGTGTCTCGTCCATCCGCCCACGCGCCTCGAGGCCTCGCGTCCAGGCGAAGATCGAGGCGATCGGATTGGTCGAGGTCGGCTTGCCCTGCTCGTGCAGGCGGTAGTGGCGGGTGACCGTGCCGTGCGCCGCCTCGGCCTCGACCGTCTTGCCGTCGGCCGTCATCAGCACGCTCGTCATCAGCCCGAGCGAGCCGAAGCCCTGCGCGACGGTGTCCGACTGCACATCGCCGTCGTAGTTCTTGCACGCCCACACGTAGCCGCCTTCCCACTTCAGCGCCGCCGCGACCATGTCGTCGATCAGGCGGTGTTCGTAGGTGATTCCGGCAGCCTCGAAGTCGCTCTTGAACTCGGCCTCGTACACCTCTTCGAAGATGTCTTTGAAGCGACCGTCGTAGCGCTTGAGGATCGTGTTCTTCGTCGACAGGTAGACCGGGAAGCCGCGGTCCAGGCCGTAGCGCAGCGAGGCGCGCGCGAAGTCGCGGATCGAGTCGTCGAGGTTGTACATCGCCATCGCGATGCCGGCACCCGGGAAGTCGTACACGTCGAGCTCGATCGGCTCACTGCCGTCCTTGGGCGTGAACGTGAGCGTCAGCGAGCCCTCGCCGGGCACCACCAGGTCGGTCGCGCGGTACTGGTCGCCGAACGCGTGACGGCCGATCACGATCGGCTTCGTCCAGCCCGGCACCAGGCGCGGCACGTTCTCGATCACGATCGGCTCGCGGAAGATCACGCCGCCGAGGATGTTGCGGATCGTCCCGTTCGGCGAGCGGTACATGTCCTTCAAGCCGAACTCCTGCACGCGCGCCTCGTCGGGCGTGATCGTGGCGCACTTGACCCCCACCCCGTGCTGCTTGATCGCCTCGGCCGCTTCCACCGTGACGCGGTCTTCGCTCGCGTCGCGGCTCTCGATGCCGAGGTCGAAGTACTTCAGCTCGACGTCCACGTAGGGGACGATCAGCTTGTCCTTGATGAACGACCAGATGATCCGCGTCATCTCGTCGCCGTCCAGCTCCACGACTGGGTTCTTCACCTTGATCTTGGCCATGTCTCGTCCTCGGGCGTTTGCGGGTGGGGCCGCCGATGCTATCTAGCGACGGCGAGAGGACTCTGCGCTGCGAGCAGCCGCGTGCCGGCGCTTCCTTCCCGGCAGCACCGGCCGACCGCGCGGGCATCCGCCACGCGGGCTCCCGCGGTCAGCCGTTCCAGCTGGCCTGCGCGCCGTGCGTGACCAGCACGGTCGAGCGACCGCCGGCGAACGGCAACGTCGCGACACGGCCTTCGGAAGCCGGGCCGGCGACTCCGCCTTCGTTGACGAGCAGCGTGCTGCCGTCGGTCGAGATGCCGGCCGCCTCCAGCGGGAGACGTGCGCCCTTCGGGGTCAGGCGATGCGCGCGTCCCGAGGGGATGCGAACGGTCCACGCTTCGCTCGTATCCTGCCCGACGAACTGCGCCAGCAGCTTGCTGCCGTCGGCGGAGAAGGCGACCGGGATCAGGCCCGAGACCAGCGAGCGCACGCGGACATTGGTCAAGCGGCGCGTCTTCCCCTTCGACGGGCGTAGCCAGAGCTGATAGACCGGCGCGTCCTGGCGGCGCAGGCGCTCGCGGTCGTAGACGATCGCGCCCGGGCCCCACAGCGGGAACAGGCTGCGCCCGTCGCGCGTCAGCGCCACCCTGCCCGAGCCGTCCGGTTTCGCGCGATAGATGTTCACGCGCGCCGTCAACGACTGCGAGCGCGCGAGGCCGTAGACGACTTCGTCGCTGCCGTTCGGCGCGAAGCTCGCGCCGAAGAGCTGTCCGTGGGCGATCATGCTCAGCTTCGACGATTGCGTGTCGAGAATGCCGAGGCCCGACAGCCGAGCTCCGCGCTTCAGCGCCGTCGATTGCACGTCGACCGCGAGATAGCGGCCGTCCGCCGACCAGCTCAGCGGCTGGGCCGTTTCGCCCTTCAGGCTCAGGTAGGTCTGCAGCGGCGCGCCCGCCGTCGAGTAGACCCCCAGCGCGGGGCCCGTTTCGCTGGAGCCCGCGCCGAACAGCGAGACCGCCACCTGTTGACCGCTCGGCGAGATCTGCGGCGAGAAGCCTTCGCCGAGGCTCTTCTTCTGCGAGCCGTCGCTGAGCATCGTCCAGACCAGCGCGGGCGACGTGCCCGACTGGGTCACATAGGCGATCGTCGGCTGCGGCGGCGGCGAGGGGGCGAGCGAGGGGGCCGCAAGCGCGCTCACTGCGAACGAGAGAGCGAGAGCCAGAGCCAGAGCTGGCACGAACGACAGGCGCCGACCGGCACGTCGCGCGGCAATCGATTTGCCCACCCCCACAAGCATGCCCGCAAGGCTATCCGCCGGCGGGGACGGCACCGCTCGCTGCGCCGTCGCGCCGTCGTGACGAGCCCACAGGCCAGGCGATCTCTGCGAGACTGTCCGCATGGCCAGCACGCTGCCGCGAGCCGCCGAGAGCGATGCGCCGTGGAAGACCCACACGGTGTTCAACCAGGCGCCGCCGCTGGAAGGCGTCGACGTGTTCGAGAGCAACACGCCGCTCGTCGAGGCGACCGAGCGCGAGGGGGCCGGCTGGGTGCGCGAGCGCGCTTCCACCCTCGGCCGCCTGATCGGCGGTGAGCCGCAGCAGCAGTGGGGACGGCAGGCGAACGAGAACAAGCCCGTGCTGCGCACGTTCGACCGCTACGGCAACCGCATCGACGAGGTCGAGTTCCACCCGGCCTGGCACCAGCTGATGCAGATGGGCGTCGCCAACGAGCTGCACTCGCTGCCGTGGACGAGCGAGGAAGCCGCGCCGCACACAGCGCGGGCCGCGCTGTACGTGACCGCGATGCAGGCCGAGGCCGGCTTCTGCTGTCCGATCACGATGACCTTCGCCGTGATCCCCGCGCTGCGCGCCCAGCCGGAGCTGGCCGCCGAATGGGAGCCGCTGTTGATGTCCACGAGCTATGACCCGCGCCTCGTGCCGGCCGGCGAGAAGGGCAGCGCAATCTCCGGGATGGCGATGACCGAGAAGCAGGGCGGCTCCGACGTGCGCGCCAACACGACCGTCGCGCGCGCCCTGAACGGCGGCGGCGCCGGTGCCGAGTACGAGATCGTCGGGCACAAGTGGTTCTGCTCGGCGCCGATGTCCGACATGTTCCTCGTGCTCGCACAGGCCGACGAGGGCCTGTCGTGCTTCCTGATGCCGCGGATCCTGCCCGACGGCACGCGCAACGCATTCCACATCCAGCGGCTGAAGGACAAGCTCGGCAACCACTCCAACGCCTCCTCGGAGGTCGAGTTCCACGGCGCCTGGGCGCGCATGGTCGGCGAGCCCGGCCGCGGCGTGCCGACGATCATCGAGATGGTCGGGCACACGCGCCTGGACTGCGTGATCGGCGCCGCCGCCGGGATGCGCAGCGGCGTCGCCTCGGCGACCCACCACGCCGCGCACCGCAGCGCCTTCGGCAAGACGCTGATCGACCAACCGCTGATGCAGAACGTGCTCGCCGACCTGTGTGTCGAGTCCGAGGCGACGACAGCGCTGGCGATGCGCCTCGCGCGCGCCTACGACGAAGCGCGGGAAGACGCCGACAACGGCGAGAACGAGACCGACGCGCAGCTGTTCAAGCGCCTGGCCACGGCCGTCGGCAAGTACTGGAGCTGCAAGCGCGCCCCCAACCACGCCTTCGAGTCGCTCGAGTGCTTCGGCGGCGCCGGCTACGTCGAGGAGTCGGGCATGCCCCGGCTCTACCGCGAGGCGCCGCTGGCATCGATCTGGGAGGGCTCGGGCAACGTGATGAGCCTCGACGTGCTGCGCGCGCTGACGCGCTCGCCGCGCTCGCTCGAGGTCTTCCTCGACGAGGTGCAGCAGGCGAGCGGCGCCGACGCGCGCCTGGACGCGCGCGTCGATGGCCTGAAGCAGCGCTTCAGCGACCCGGCCACGCTCGAGACCCGCGCCCGCCGCGTCGTCGAAGACATGGCCCTGTGTCTGCAGGGCTCGCTGCTCGTGCGCCATGCCCCGGCGGCCGTCGCCGACGCCTTCTGCGCATCGCGCCTGGCCGGCGACGGCGGCCTCGAGTACGGCACGCTGCCCGCCGGCAGCGACTTCGAGGCGATCATCGCCCGCGCCTTGCCCGACGTCGATCGCTGAGGCGGATCGAGCCACTCACCGGCCGGCCCCGCCGCGGATATGCGCGCGGAGCCCGCGAAGTGTCCTTGTCGGCCGTGGACGCTGACGCTCCCGGCCGTAGAAGCCGATACACCTGTGATGCACCCCGCGATGCGCAGCCTGCGCATGGACAAGCGCCTGATGGCCTATACCGCCGCCGCCATGTACGGCGCGGCGGCGCTCGACGGCTTGATCGAGGCGCTGCTCCCGGGCGACCCCTCTTTCGCGCTTGCACCCCTGCTCATCGTGATCGCGACCTGCGCGTTCCTGCTCCTCGCAGGACCGCGACTTCCCCGCTGGGCGCTGGCGCTGCTCGGTCCGCTCGGCGTGGCGCTCACGGCGATCGCGCTCGCCACGACGCTCGGTGCCGGCGACGGCGCCATCCTGTACGCGCTGCCGACGGTGTGGATGACGTTCTTCTTCAGGCGCCGCGGCGCCGCCGCGATCCTCGCGTGCGTCGCGGTCGCTCATGCGCTGGTGCTGGTCTCGCTGCCGCCCGCCAGCTCCTACCCGGCGCGCTGGGTCGACGTGATGACCGGCGTGTCGGTCGTCGCCCTCGTCACACTCGCGCTGATGCGACGCAACGAATCGCTGCTCACGCATCTCGCGGCCGAGTCGCGGACGGATGCGCTGACCGGCCTGCTCAACCGGCGCGGCTTCTACGAGCGCGCCGCGCTGGCGCTGGCGCACACCAGGCGAGCCGGAGGATCGCTGGCGGTCATCACATTCGACCTGGACTACTTCAAGCGCGTCAACGACGAGTGGGGTCATGAGATGGGGGACCGCGTGCTCGCACGGACGGGCGCCGTGATCAGCGGTCTCGTGCGCGAGACCGACGTCGCCGCACGGGTTGGCGGTGAGGAGTTCACCGTGCTGCTGCCGCTCACCGACGCCCACGAGGCCGAGGTGTTCACCGAGCGCGTGCGGCACGCGCTCGCCACACCCGACCCCGACGGGACGCCGCTCGTGCGCCTCAGCGCGGGCGTGTCGGCATGCGTGACTCCGACCGAAATCGGGATTTGCATGCACCGGGCCGATTCGGCGCTGTATCAGGCCAAGCGCAGCGGACGCGACCGGACGGTCGCCTTCGACGATCGAGCGCCCGACGCCGAGGGCATGGGGGCGGGCATCACCGAGCCGGCGCACGGCCACGCATAGCCGCGGCGACCGTCGCGTGCGGCGTGCGCGCCGCGTCTGAGCGGGCCGCGCGCGAGTCGCAGCCCCCTCACGGCCTACCATTGATCGTGGTGGCTCCGCGCACGAACTTCCAGCTCGCCCGCATCTTCGGCATCCGCGTCGGTGTCGGCATCAGCTGGTTCGTCGTGCTGTTCGTCTTCATCATCTTCGTCACGCCGATCTTCCACAGCCAGCTCGGCGGCTCGCGCACGACCGCCTATCTCGTGGCCGTCGCCTCGGTGCTGTCGTTCTTCGCATCGCTCGTGCTGCACGAGCTCGGGCATGCGCTCGCCGCCCGGCGCAGCGGCCTGCAGGTGGCCGGCATCGACCTGTGGGCGCTCGGCGGGATCACGCGCACCGAGGAGTCCAGGGACCCCGGCACCGAGTTCCGCGTCGCCGCGGCCGGCCCGCTCGTCACGCTCGGCGTGATCGCCGCGTGCGTGATCGCCGGGACCTTGATCGCCGGCTGGAGCACGTTCCTCGAACTGGCCGTCGGCGAAGAAGGCCCGCACGCGACGCCGGCGCTCGTCTGGCTGACGTGGCTGGCCACGATCAACGTGCTCGTGCTCGTGTTCAACCTCGTGCCGGCCTTCCCGCTCGACGGCGGGCGCATCGCGCACGCCGCGATCTGGTGGCGCACGGGCGATCGCAACCGCGCCACGCGCACGACCGGCCGGGCCGGGCAGGGCTTTGCCCTCCTGCTCGGCGCGCTCGGGCTGTGGTGGCTCGCCAATGGCGTCGGCACGGCGGGTGTGTGGTGCATCCTGCTCGCCTACTTCCTCTACCAGTCGGCCGGCGCGGCGGTCGTCCAGGGCGTGCTCGGCGCGCGCATCCAGAGCATCACGGTCGCCGACATCATGGATCGCGAGCCCGTGACGATCCCCGCCGGCGCGACGCTGCTCGACGCGCACGAGCAGTTCTTCCTGCGCTACCGCTGGCCGTGGTTTGCCGTGGTCGACCCGGGGCGCCATTTCCTCGGCGTCGTGGCGGCCGCGCGCGTCGACGCCGAAATCTCGGCCGGTCGCCCGGCGCTGCCCGTCGTGGACGTGCTCGAAGAGGACATGCAGGTACGCATCGACGAGAGCGAACCGCTCGAATCGCTGCTCGGATCGGAGGGTCTCGGACGCCTCGGCGCGATGGTGGCGGTCGATCGCGATGGCGTGCTGCAGGGCGTGGTCACGCTGGCCGAGGTCCGCAAAGCGCTGCGCGTCGCAACCTGAGCTCGAGAGCGCCCCTGAGACGGTCCGAGCGCCCGAGCGTTATAGAGTCCTGCCCGCAGCGACCCCTCTTCCCCACGTAAGTCGACCTCAGAGAGCCCATGCCAGCACACGACGTCTTGATCATCGGGGCCGGTCTCGCGGGCCAGCGCGCGGCGCTCGCCGCGGCCCAAGAAGGCGCCAGCGTGGCGATCATGAGCAAGGTCCACCCCGTGCGCTCGCACTCGGTCGCCGCCGCCGGCGGGATCAACGCGGCGATCAGCGTCGACGACGACTGGCACTCGCACGCCTACGACACGGTCAAGGGCTCGGATTTCCTCGGCGACCAGGACGCGATCGAAGTGATGTGCTCGGAGGCGCCCGGCGAGGTCATGCACCTCGAGCACATCGGCGTCACCTTCCACCGCAACGAGAAGGGCGAGATGGACCTGCGCGCGTTCGGCGGGGCGTCGATGAAGCGCACGGCCTACGTCGCCGACATCACCGGCCAGGCGCTCCTGCACGTGCTCTACGAGCAGCTGATGAAGCACCACGAGACGGTCGAGCGCTACGAGGAGTGGTTCACGACCTCGCTCTTGCAGGACGAGCAGGGCCGCTGCTGCGGCGTGATCGCGCGCGACGTGCGCAGCGGGCGGATGGAGGCGTTCACGGCGAAGAACGTGATCCTCGCCTGCGGCGGCGCCGGACAGGCCTACAAGCCGACGACCAACGGGCTGATCGTGACCGGCGACGGGATCGCGATGGCCTACCGCGCCGGCGCGCCGCTGATGGACATGGAGATGGTGCAGTACCACCCCACCTGCCTCGTCGAGACCGGCATCCTGATCACCGAGGGCGCGCGCGGCGAGGGCGCGCACCTGCTCAACTCCGAGGGCGAGCGCTTCATGGAGAAGACGGCGCCGAACAAGATGGAGCTCGCCTCGCGCGACGTCGTCTCGCGCGCCGAGCAGATCGAGATCAACGAGGGTCGCGGCGTCGGGCCCGGCGGCCGCGGCATCTACCTCGACGTGACCGTCGTGCCGCGCAAGCGCACGCTCGAGGCGCTGCGCGAGATCGTCAACCTCGGCAAGGACTTCGCAGGCGTCGACATCACGCGCGAACCGATCACGATCCGCCCCGGCCAGCACTACATCATGGGCGGCGTGAAGACCGACGTCGACGGGCAGACGCCGATCGAGGGGCTGTACGCGGCCGGCGAGGTCGCCTGCGTGTCCGTCCACGGCGGCAACCGCCTCGGTGCCAACTCGCTGCTGGACACGCTGATCTTCGGCCGCCGCTCGGGCGAGCACGCGGCGGCGCGGGCGGCGAGCATGGCGATGCCCGAGATCGACACGCAAGCGCAGCTGCGCCGCGACTCGGACGCGATCGACGCGATCATCAACCGCCCGCGCGACGGCCGGCGCGTGTCGGAGATCAAGAACGAGCTCGGCGAGCTGATGAACAAGTACGCCGCTGTGTTCCGCGACGAGCAGGGCCTGCAGACGGCGCGCGAGACGATCGCGCGGCTGAAGGAGGAGGCCGCCAAGGCGTGGATCGACGACCGCGGCACGGTCTTCAACCAGGACGTGCTCGGCGCGATCGAGCTCGGCTACATGATCGACTGCGCCGAGACGACCGTCGTCGGCGCGGTCGAGCGCAAGGAGTCGCGCGGCGCGCAGTTCCGCACCGACTACCCCGAGCGCAACGACGAGCAGTGGCTGAAGCACATCGACATCACGCTCGACGGCGACGGACCGCAGGTCAGCTATTCGCCGGTGACCATCACCCAGTGGCAGCCCGAGGAGAGGAAGTACTGATGGCTGATACGCAAACCGCAACGGCTGCGCCACACACGGCAGCTCCGGAAGAGTTCAAGCTGCGCCTGCGCCGCTATGACCCGGAGTCGGGCGAGGCGCCCTACTGGGACGAGCACACGATCGAGCTCGAGCCCCACCGCTCTGTGCTCGAGGCGATCCTGCAGGCCAAAGACCGCTTCGACGGATCGATCGGCGTGCGCTGCTCCTGCCGCCAGGCGATCTGCGGCTCCTGCGGCATCCGCGTCAACGGCGAACCGGCGCTCGCCTGCCACACGCATCTCGACGCCGCGCTCGCAGGCTCGCGCGACGGCGTGATCGAGATCGAGCCGATGGGCAACATGCCCGTGCTGAAGGACCTGATCGTCGACATGGACGCCGTGCACTGGAAGAAGATCCAGCGTGTCACGCCGTGGCTGATCGCCAAGCAGCCGGTGCCCGAGCGCGAGTACATCGTGCCGCGCGAGTCGATGATCGACGTGACCCAGTCGATGGCCTGCATCCAGTGCGGCGCATGCGTGTCGGACTGCCTGGCGATGGAGGTCGACCCCGGCTTCATCGGCCCGGCGGCGCTCGCCAAGTCCTACCGCTTCGTCGGCGACCCGCGCGACGACCAGCAGTTCGAGCGGCTCAACGACCTCGCCCAGGACCCTGAGGGCATCTTCGACTGCACGCACTGCTTCAAGTGCGTCGAGGCGTGTCCGAAGGGCGTCAACCCGATGGGCCAGATCATGCGCCTGCGGCGGATCGCCACGAACGACCACCACATCGTCGACAAGAACAACGGCGAGCGCCACGAGGCGGCGTTCGTGACGTTGATCAAGGACTTCGGACTACTGCACGAGGCTGAAATCCTGCCGCGCTCCTACGGCGGCAACTCGTGGTTCGGCAAGTTCACCCCAGCCGCCGGCAAGGAGCTGCTGTCCTCCCTGCCCGTCGTCTTCAAAGGCATCATCCGCGGCAAGTTCAATCCGAAGATCGCGCTCTTCGGCCACAAGATTCCCAAGGACGACCTCAAAGCGGTGCAGGCCATCTACGACAAGGTCGAGGGCCGCGACAAGCGCTACGAGTTGAACCTGTACATAGTCGGCGAGGACGAGCCGCAAGCAGACGCGACGCCGGTCGCAGCCGCGAGTGACGCGGGCACGGAAGGAGGCGGGAGCGCATGAAGGTCGCCTACTGGCCTGGCTGCGTAAGCCGCGGCTTCACTCCGGAGCTGCACGGCTCGATGGCGAAGGTCGCGCCGCTCTGGACATCGAGCTGGTCGAACTCGACCGCGCGTGCTGCACGGGCGCGGGCGTGATCGCCGAGCACAACCAGGAGCTCGCCGACACGCTCAACGCGCGCACGTTCGCGCTCGCCCAGCAGGTGCAGGGCGCGGAGCTGATGATGAACATCTGCTCCACCTGCCAGGGCGCGCAGAGCGAGTGCCAGGAGCGCCTCGACGCGAACGCCGAGTACCGCGCGCACGTCAACGAGACGCTCGCCGGCGAGGGCCTCTCCTACGAGCAGGGCCTGACGAACAAGAACTTCCTCTGGCTGCTGGTCGAGGAGATCGGCCTCGATGCGCTGCGCGAGCGCGTCAAGCGGCCGCTGACGAACCTCAAGGTGGGCCCCTTCTACGGCTGCTACATCGTGCGCCCGCGCGACCGCCTCGGGATCGACGCAGAGCGCCCGCGCGACCACTACCTGCACCAGGTGATCGAGGCGCTCGGCGGCACCGTGATCGACTATGCCGGGATGCGCAAGTGCTGCGGCTTCCCGATCATCACGATGAACAAGGAGGCCTCGCTGAAGCAGGCCGGGCGCCACCTCGGCGACGCCGTCGACGCCGACGCCGACTGCCTCGTGACGCCGTGCCCGCTGTGCCATCTGAACCTCGACCTGCAGCAGCCGCTGGCCGAAAAAACGGTCGGCCGCGACCTCGACATGCCCGTGCTGCACCTGCCCCAGCTCGTCGGCCTTGCGCTCGGCCTGGAGCCGAAGGAGCTCGGCATGAGCCGCCACGTCGTGCGCCCGACCTCGGTGATCGACTGGTCGAGCTCGGTCGTCGGCGCGGCCGCGGGCGCTTCGTCGGGCTGGTAGCTACGCAAAGCGCCGAGCTCGCTGCCCGCCGCGGCGGCCTATTCCAGTGCAGCCGAAAGCTTCTGCCGGAATACAGCGGGATCGATCGCCGGATAGCGATACAGCTCTGGCTCAATAGCCTCGTATAGCTCCCGCAGATGCCCTCGCTCGACGAGGCCGCGGTCGATCATCGTGCGCGCATCGCGAAGGTCTTGCTCGAAGCCGCGCTCGATCTTGGCGAGCGCCTGCGAGTAGAGGTCGAAGTGACGGACAGTAACACCGCCCTCGCGAAGGACGAATGGACTGCGCTCTCGCCAGCCTGGCAGCTCGGGAATGAAGTCTGGCGGCGAGGCCAACTCGACATTCACGCCAAGCCTCTCCTTCAGAGCGGGAAGCGCGCGCAGCAGCTCGTCCGCTTCCGGCTCGAAGCGCAGATCGACATCGATGGTCGCCTCGCGCCACCCCTCGAGCACTGCGGTCGAGCCGCCGGTGAGATAGATCTCGACAGGAGCCCGGGCGATGCGCCCCAGCTCTCGGGCAAGCTCGCGGATGCTCGACTCGTCAACCGGCGGGCGCATGCTCGGCAGCTCGAGCGAAGCTGACGACTCGTCGGGTCAGCGCGTTGTAGCTGCCGTACGCGCCAGGCGCGCTGCTCGCCAGCAGAGCGTAGAGACGATGCGAGGGATGGTTCCCACCGCCCGCCGGCACATCAAAGCCCAATGCTTCGAGCCGCGGCCTCGCCATCGCGACGAGCAGCGATGCCTCGCTCTCGCGACCTGCGGCAAGATCTGCCAATCCAGCTCGCACCAGCTCGTGGCCGGGAAGGTTGTCGGGAACGTCCCTCATAGTCCAATAGTAAGTCCCTCGCGCCAGACCTCTTTGACTCGCCCTAAGACGAAGGCGGAGAGCCATCGGGGGAGCTGCCTGACACATCACAACATAGGCTCTCTCGATGCGAATCCTGACTGTCGTCGGCAACCGGCCCCAGTTCATCAAGGCGGCGGCGGTCTCGGGCCCGCTGCGCGAGCGCCACGAGGAGATCCTCGTGCACACCGGCCAGCATCACGACGACTCGCTCTCGCGCGTGTTCTTCGCCGAGCTCGGGCTACCGCGACCGGAGCGTGAGCTCGGCATCGGCGGCGGCTCGAACACCTCGCAGACCGCGCGCATGCTGGCCGCGCTCGAGCCGCTGCTCGACGAGCTCTCGCCCGACGCGGCGCTCGTCTACGGCGATACCAACTCGACGCTCGCCGGGGCGCTCGCGGCGGCGCAGGCCGGCGTGCCGGTCGTGCACGTCGAGGCCGGCATGCGCTCGTTCGACCGGGCCATGCCCGAGGAGCGCAACCGCGTGCTCAGCGACCACCTCTCAGAGCTGTTGCTGTGCTCGTCTGAAACGGCCGTCGAGAACCTGCGCGCCGAGGCCGTCGCCGGGCGCATCGAGCTCGTCGGCGACGTGATGGTCGACGTCGCCCTACGCCGCCAGCCCTCGGCGCGGAAGGACGGCGAGACGCTCGCTGCACACGGCGTGCAGAGCGGCGAGTACCTGCTGCTGACGGCGCACCGCGCCGGCAACGTCGACGATCCGCAGCGCCTGCGCGCGCTGCTGGAGCTGATCGAAGCGCTGCCGATGGCGGTCGTGCTGCCGCTGCATCCACGTACAGCGGCGCGACTACAGGAGTTCGGCCTGCGCGAGCGGCTCGCCGCGATCGGCGCCGTGCACGTGAGCGAACCGCTCGGCTACGTCGAGTTCAGCGCGCTCCTCTGCCAGGCGCGCGCCGTGCTGACAGACTCCGGCGGCGTCCAGAAGGAGGCGTACCTTGCCGGGGTGCCCTGCGTCACGCTGCGCGCCAACACCGAGTGGGTCGAGACGGTGCAGGCCGGCTGGAACACGCTCGTCGACCTCGACCCGGCGGCGGCGCTGGCGGCGCTCGCGGCCCCGCCGCCCGCCGAGCGGCCCGAGCTGTATGGCGACGGGCACGCGGCCGAGCGCTGCGTCGCTGCGATCGGAGCGCTTTGAGCGATCGCGCGATCGAGCCCGTCGGGGAGCGGCCGGTGCGCGTCGGCGTCGTCGGCCTCGGCTACTGGGGACCCAACATCGCGCGCAACCTCGGCGCGCTCGAGCACTGCGAGCTGCGCTGGCTGTGCGACGCCGACGAGGCCGCACGAGCGCGCCTGGCGAGCTCGTTCCCGGCGGCGCGCACGACCGGCGAGCTGAGCGAGCTGCTCGAGGACGACGAGCTCGACGCGATCGTGCTGGCCACGCCCGTGCCGACGCACGCGGAGCTCGCGATCGCCGTCGCGCGCGCCGGCAAGCACTGCTTCGTCGAGAAGCCGCTGGCGACGAACGCCGCCGACGCCGAAGCCGCCGTGCAGGCCGCCGCCGAGGCCCGGCGGGTGCTGATGGTCGGCCACCTGCTCGAGTACCACCCGGCCGTCGCGCGCCTGAAGGGGCTGATCGAGGCCGACGAGCTGGGGCCGCTCTACTACCTGTACGGCAACCGCCTGAACCTCGGCGTGCTGCGCTCGGACGAGAACGCACTGTGGAGCCTCGGCGCGCACGATGTCTCGGTCGCGCTGCACCTGATCGGCGAGGAGCCGGCAGAGTGCACCGCCCAGGGCGCCTCCTACGTGCGCGACGGCGTCGAGGACGTCGTCTTCTGCTTCCTGCGCTTCCCCTCGGGGATCGTCGCCCACCTGCACCTGTCCTGGCTCGACCCGCACAAGGAGCGGCGGCTGACCGTCGTCGGCGAGCGCAAGATGGCGACGTTCGACGACATGCTCGTCGAGGGCAAGCTGTCGCTCTACGACAAGGGCTTCGACGAGGACACGCGCTCGTGGGGCGAGTACATCACGCGCTCGGGCGATGTCTTCTCGCCGCAGATCGCCAACGCCGAGCCGCTGCGCCTGGAGTGCGAGCACTTCGTCGAGTGCGTTCGCAGCGGGACCGCGCCGCGCTCGGATGGGCAGAGCGGGCTGCGCGTGGTGCGCGTGCTCGAGCGGTTGCAGCAGTCGCTCGAACGGAGCTAGAGCCAGCGCGCGGCAGGCCGCGCCGGCGAGCCTGGCTACGGCGGGCGGCTCTACGTCGGCGCGGCTCTACGTCGGCGGCTGTGCGTTAAGCCAGGCCGGCGTGGCGGCGATCGACGCGCTCGCCGGGCTCGAAGCCTTCTGAGAGGAGCGCGGGTCGGTCCGGCCAGGGACGGCGGTCGCGCTCGCGGTGCCTGCGCCGATCCTCGAGCAGAACGGGTCCGGTGCGCCGGCCGATGCAGCGCAGCACGTAGGCGTCGCGGTTGAAGTTGTAGGCGAACAGCGGGCTCAAGAGCAGGAGCCAGTGTCTTGCTACGTATCGGCGAGGTCGTTTTACTGCGCGCACGTTTCGTCATCCTTGACTTGGGAAGGCAAGGAGTTTTGCATATCCAGCGCAGGTTTTGCGCAATTAGCGCGGCCTTTTCACAACTCCCGCGAGCTATGAGCAGCTCTGCGCGGGTTTAGGCAGCTACAGCGCCTGGCGCGCCTTGAACGGCTCCTCCTCGCCCACCGTTCCGGGGCCGGACAGCTCGAAGGCGCTGTGCAGCGCCTGCACCGCCAGCGGCACGCGCTCGCGGTCGATCACGCATGAGATCTTGATCGGCGAGGTCGAGATCATCTCGATGTTGACCTGCTCGCGGGCGAGCACGTTGAAGACCTTCGCGGCGACGCCCGGGTGCGAGCGCATGCCGGCGCCGACGATCGAGACCTTGCCCATCTCCTCGTGCGCGATCAGCTCGAGGAAGGACTCGCCCGTCAGCGGCTCGAGCGCCGCCCGTGAGCTGCGCAGGTCCTCGCGCGGGACGGTGAAGGAGATCTCGGCTCTGCCGCCCGCCGAGGAGGGCTCGTTCTGCACGATCATGTCGACGTTGACGTTGGCGGCGGCGAGCGCGTCGAAGATCCGCGCCGCCGCGCCCAGCTCGTCGGGCACGCCGATCAGCGTAACCCGCGCCTCGGAGGTGGAATGCGTGACGGCTGTGATCAGCGGATGCTCCATGGTTTCTCCCTCTGAGACGACAACGGTACCTGGCGCCTCCTCGAACGAGGAGCGGCAGTGGATGCGCACGCCGTGGTTGCGCGCGTACTCGACCGAGCGCAGCTGCAGCACGCCGGCGCCGGAGGCGGCCATCTCGAGCATCTCCTCGAAGGAGATGCTCGGCAGCTTGCGCGCGTCGGGGACGATCCGCGGATCGGCCGTGTAGACGCCCGAGACGTCGGTGTAGATCTCGCACACCTCGGCGCCCAGCGCCGCCGCGACGGCGACTGCCGTCGTGTCGGAGCCGCCGCGGCCGAGCGTGGTGACGTTGCGCGCCGTGCCCGAGACGCCCTGGAAGCCGGCCACGAGCACGACGTTGTCGTCGTCGAGCGCCACCTTGATGCGGTCGGCGCGCACGTCGATGATCGGCGCCTTCGTGTGCGACTCGTCGGTGACGATCCCCGCCTGCGAGCCGGTCAGCGAGATCGCGCGATGGCCGAGATCGTTGATCGCCATCGCGCACAGCGCGCAGGAGATGCGCTCGCCGGTGGAGAGCAGCATGTCCATCTCGCGCGGGTCCGGCGCGTCGGAGACCTCCTCTGCCATCGCGATCAGCTCGTCGGTCGTCTTCCCGCGCGCCGAGAGCACGGCGACGACGCGGTGGCCGAGCTCGCGCTTCTCGACGATCCGCTTGGCGGCGCGCTTGATCCGCTCCGCGTCGGCGACCGAGGTGCCGCCGAACTTCATCACGATCACGCTGGACATCTCTCGCAGGATATTCGCGATCAGAGCGCGCGGCGGCCGGCGAACGCCTTGCCGAGCGTGACCTCGTCGGCGTACTCGAGGTCCGAGCCGACCGGCAGGCCGCTCGCCAGGCGCGTGACGGTGAGCTGTGGCGCGCGTGCGCGCAGCTCCTCGGCGATGTGCAGCGCCGTCGCCTCGCCGGTCGTCGTCGGGTTGGTCGCGAGCACGACCTCGCGCACGTCCGGCGTGTCTCCGTTTACGCCCTGCACTCGCGCGAACAGCTCGGCGATCTTCAGGTCCTCGGGGTCGATCCCTTCGATCGGCGACAGCGCGCCGCCGAGCACGTGGTAGACGCCGTGGTACTCGTGCGTGCGCTCCATCGGGATCACATCGCTCGGCTCCTCGACCACGCAGATCACGCCATGGTCGCGCCGCGTGTCCTGGCAGATGCGGCAGCGCGACTCGTCGGTCAGGTTGAAGCAGACCTCGCACAGCCCGATCTTCTCCTTCACCTCGCGGATCGCGTCGGCCAGCGCGAAGGCGTCCTCGCCGGAGGCGCGCAGGATGTGGAAGGCCAGGCGCTGAGCCGTGCGGTTGCCGATGCCGGGCAGCTTCGAGAGCTCGCTGACGAGCCGCTGCACGGGCGGGGCATAGGAGGTGCTCACCGGCGGATCCTCGAGCGCGCCGGTCGCTCGCCGCTCACAGGCCCGGCAGGCCGAGCCCGCCGAGGTTGCCCAGGTCGAGTCCGCCCGAGGCTCCGCCGAGCTTCTTCGCGGCGAGGTCCTGCGCCATCCGCAGCCCCTCGTTGACGGCCGCCAGCACCATGTCCGAGAGGATCTCCAGGTCCTCCGGATCGACCGCTTGCGGGTCGATCTCGATCGACTTGACCTCCAGATCGCCGGAGACCTTGACCGTGACCATGCCGCCCCCGGCCGAGGCCTCGACGACCTCGTTCTTCAGCTGCTCCTGGGCGACCTCCATGTCCTGCTGCATCTTCTGGACCTGCTGCATCATCTGCTGCATGTTCGGCATGCGCGGCTGCTTGGGCATCTCAGGCCCCTTCCTGGTCGTTGGTCACGGCATCGCCGCTCGCTGCGGCAGCCGAGCCCGCGCCGTTCTCGCTGTTCTCGCCGGTCTCGCGCTCCGTACCGGCACCGACGCCGGCGGCGTCGGTCGGCAGCTCCTCGGCGTCGAACTCGTCGATGAAGCGCTTCAGCCACTCCTCCTCGCTGAGCGCTCCCGGACCCTCGCCGTCGGCGCTCACGAGCTCGTCGTGCAGCTCGTATGACAGCCGCCAGCGCCGTCCGGTGACATCGCGCAGCGCCGCCGTAACGGCCGCGCGGTTGTCAGGATTCTCGGCCTTCTTCTTCAGGAACGGCGCCGTCGCGGAGAAGGCCACGGTCAGATCCTCGCCGGTCACCTCGACCGGTCGCGCCTCCTCGATGCACGCGCCTAGCAGTGCGTTGTCGGTGCGCACGAGCTCGACCACGGCGGGCCACCACGAGAGCAGCGGCGCAAGGTCCTCGGCGATCGCCTGCGCGACCGGGGAAGCCGACTCGCCCGCCGGCTGTGACTCGCTTCGCTGCGGAGCGGTGGCAATCGAGGCGACCGTGACCTCGACGGCGGCCTCGGCCTGCGGCGCGAACGCCGGCTCGGCCGGCTCGCCGCTCGGCGGGTCAGGCTGCGCCTGCTCGGCAAGCGGCGGGCTCGGCTCGGGGGCGACCGGCGGGCTCGGCTCACGGACAGGCTCGAGCGCCGGCGTGGGCAGCTCGCGCCCTGCGGCAACGGCGTCGACGGCGGCACCACCCTCGAGCCGCTCGATCCGCGCGAGCAGCGCGCGCATCGAAGCGTCCACCTCGGGCTTGGCCGCCTTGACGAGCGCGAGCTCCAGGCGCGTGCGCGCGTCGGCGCCGGCGCGAACGGCCTCCATCGCCCCGCCGAACGGCTCGAGCAGCGAGACGACGACTGCGCCCGGCACGCGCTCGGCCTGCGCAAGCAGCGCGGCGTCGGCCTCGGGCGTGAGCGACAGCTCGCCCGGAACCTCGCCGAGCGTCTGCACGACGAGCAGCTCGCGCGCGTGCACCTCCAGATCGCCGGCGAACGATGCGGCGTCGCGACCCTGCTCGGCGCATTCGGCGAGCACGGTCAGCGCGCGCCTGCGCGTCGCCTTCGGCGACGGCGTCGACGGTCGCTTCGAGCAGCCGCGCGTCGGCGACGCCGAGCACGGCGAGCACGTCCTCGAGCACGATCTCGCTACCGCTGTAGGTGACGAGCTGCTCGAGCGTTCCCAGCGCGTCGCGGAAGCTGCCGGTCGCCGAGCGGGCCAGCGCCGCGACGGCCTCGGGCGGGATCTCGATCTGCTCAGCCTGCGCGGCGCGGCGCACGACGCTCGCGATCTGCTCGACCGTCGGGCGGTGGAAGTCGAAGCGGTGGCAGCGATCGACGACCGTCGCCGGGACCTTCTGCGCCTCGGTCGTGGCAAGCACGAAGACCGTGTTCGGCGGCGGCTCCTCGAGCGTCTTCAGGAACGCGTTCCAGGCGGCTGTGGAGAGCATGTGCGCCTCGTCGAGGATGTAGACCTTGCGCTTGCCGCTGACCGGCGCGTAGGCGACGCTGTCGCGCAGCTCGCGGATGTCGTCGACCGAGTTGTTCGACGCTGCATCCATCTCGATCACGTCGAGTGAGGAGGCGCGCGCGATCGACAGGCACGACTCGCATTCCCCGCACGGCTCGACGGTCGGCCCGCGCTCGCAGTTCAGGCAGGCGGCGAGGATCTTGGCCATCGAGGTCTTGCCCGTGCCGCGCGAGCCGACGAACAGGTAGGCGTGGTGGACCTTGCCGCGTTCCACCGCGTGGCGCAGCGTGCGCACGACCGGCTCCTGACCGACCACGTCGGCGAACGTTCGCGGCCGGTGCCTGCGATACAGCGAGGGCTGCTGCGGTTGTGACTGCTCCTGGGCGGACACCTGGGCTGAGTCTACCCACGGCCGCGAGCGCCACAGGACCCGGTCGCGACAGTCGCGCGAGCGCAGCGGACATCCACGCGAGGCCCCGACGGGGCGCCCGCGCCAGCGGATAGCGTGCGCGCTCGTGAGAGCCCGGATCGAGCGCCGCGCGAGCAGTCTCGGCGCCCTCGCGTCGGTCGCGGCGGGGGGTGTCCTGCTGTGGCTGATCTGCGGCGTCGGCTTCGCCAACTACGACACGCTGTACGCACTCGCCTGGGGCGGGCAGCTCGCGCGCGGGGAAACGCCGGCCTACGAAGTCGCGATCGCTCCCACCCCGCACCCGCTGATCGAGGCGCTCGGCGTCGTGCTCTCGCCGCTCTCGCCACGCGCGATCGAGGACGTCACGGTCGCGCTCGGCTTCCTCGCGCTCGCCGGCTGCGCGTGGGTCGTGTACAGGCTCGCCACGCTGTGGTTCGGGCGCGCCGCGGGGGCGTGGCGGCGCTGATCCTGCTCACGCGCGTGCCGGTCCTCTCCTACGGCGTGCGCGCGTACGTCGACATCCCGTACCTGCTGCTCGTGCTCGCCGCCGTGCTCGTCGAGGCGCGACGACGGACGCGCGACGAGCGCCCGGCGGGCGCACCGGTGCTCGCGCTGCTCGCGCTCGCCGGCCTGCTGCGTCCCGAGGCGTGGGCGTTCTCGGGGCTCTACTGGCTGTATCTGGCGATCGACACGCGCCGCGCGCGCGGCTCGCTGGACGAACCGCGCTCGACGCGAGCGCTCGCCGGCCTGACGCTGCTGGCGGCGGCCGCCCCGCTCGTATGGGTCCTCAGCGACCTCGCGATCACGGGCGACGCGCTGTGGTCGCTGACCAACACGCGCCATACGGCGCACACGCTCGACCGCGTGACCGGCATCGCCAACGTGCCCGAGTACGTGCCGCGGCGGATCGGTGAGATCCTTCGCCCGCCGGTGCTCGCCGGGGCGGCGCTCGGGGGCGTGCTCTCGCTCTTGTGGCTGCGCCGCCGCGCGCTGACGGCGGCCGGTGTGGGTGTGCTGGCGGTGCTCGTCTTCGTCGTCGTCGCCGCGGCTGGATTGCCGATCAACACGCGCTACGCCTTCCTCACGGCGGCGGTGCTGTGCGTGTTCTGCGGCGCCGGCGCGTTCGGCTGGACGCGCCTGGACGTTGCCGACCCGCGCCGGCGCTGGTGGATGGCCGGCGGCGCGCTCGTGCTCGTGGCGCTGCTCGCGTTCACGCCGGCGCAGGTCAAAAGCGCCCACCGCGAAATGGACAAACTGGCGCGCCAGCAGAGCATCCAGGACGATCTGGTGGCGCTCGTCGGGGACGGCTCGATCAACCTGCGCTGCGGACCTATCGGCGTCCCCAACCACGCGCCCGTGCCGCTGCTCGCGCTGTACCTGCAAACGAGCCCGGCGAACGTCGTCAGCGCCCAGGTCGGCGCGATCTCCTCGGGCCAGTACGTCGACCCGGCCAGCAAAGAGGTCGAAGACGACTACGTGCTCGACCCGCACGACCCGCACCGCACGGTCAACGTGCCGCCCGGCTTCCTCGCCGCGCACGCCAACCGCTCATGGCTGATCTTCCAGCGCTGCCCGTAGCGGCGCGCGAAGGACGCACGAAGTGGACCGTGCACCCCTCGTCGAGATACCGCCTGCCGATCGCCTGTCCTCGCCCGCGGCTCCGGTCCGGGAACGCCCGCTGCGCCTGCCGGGGATCGCTTAAGGCTGCTTCCTTCCGGACCTGACCTGGTTCACAAGCCGACACCGCGCGGGACCCGGACCATCGACGCCCCGAACGACGGAGCGACCGGAGCGGAACCCCTCGGAAGGGAGTTCAGCCCCGCTAGAGCGGATTGCGGATACAGGGCACCGCTACCTCCCCGCCTAGCACGGTCCGCCGCCGATCCTAGCGCCGCGAGGGAAGAACACCTTGCGCGCGGCGAGCTGATCTCCGTTAGGCTGCGCGACCGTGAACTACATAAACGATCTTCCTCCACGTCTGATGCGCGCCCGCTCGCGCACCCTCCTCGGCCTGGCTGCACTCGCTGCGGTCGGCCTGATCGCCGGCTGCGGTGGCAGCGGCTCGAGCAGCTCGATCGGCGTCGGCACCGAGAACAAGTCCGACGAAGCGCTCGTCAAAGCCGGCGAAGTGAAGGTCGCCACGACCCCGACGAGCGGCCCACTGGCGACCGAACCGAAGGTCACGCCTCCCGCCGGCACGGCCCCGACGAAGCTCGAAAAGAAAGACCTGATCGTCGGCACCGGCAAGGAAGCCAAAGCGGGCGAAACGGTGACGGTCAACTACGTCGGCGTCCTCTACAAGGGCGGCAAAGAGTTCGACGCGTCGTGGAAACGCAAAGAACCGTTCCAGTTCAAGCTCGGGCAGGGCGCAGTGATCAAGGGCTGGGACCAGGGCGTCCCGGGCATGAAGGTCGGCGGCCGGCGCGAGCTGGTGATCCCGGCCGAACTGGCGTACGGCAAGACCGGCTCGCCGCCGGCGATCCCGCCGAACGCACCGCTCGTGTTCGTGATCGACCTGCTCGGCACGGGCTCCTAGGGCGCGCGCTGGCCCCCGAGACGCCCGCGCTGGAGCTCCGGCCGGCGCCTCGGGGCCGGCGCAAGGGACGATGCACGCGCTGAGGCCGGCGGCGGGTGTGCTCGCGTGCCTGTGCGTGGCGGCCATTGCCGGTTGCGGCGCCGACAAGGCCTCGACACCGGCCGCGCTGAAGCTGCAGCGCGAAGACCTCGTCGCGATCAGCCGCGCCCTCAAGGGCGCGCAGGCGCCGGTCACCCGCGAGGTGGCGGCGACCAAAGCGGCGTGGCCGCTGATCGCAAACGGCCTGCCGGGCGAGATCACGATCGTCTCGCGCTCGCCGCAGGCGCGCGCGGCTGCGGCGAGCGCCGCCGCGCTACGGCTGCCTGCGGCATTCGGTGAAGCGCAGGCGCGGGCATTGACGGGCCCGGCCTCGCAGATCTCGGGACTGGTGCGCAGCTACGCGCTGCTCAACGCGCGCGGCTGGAAGCTGCTCGACGCGGACTTTGCGCAGATCGAATCGGCGCCGCATGCCAACGCTCATTTCGCGCGCGAGAACGCACCGCTGTACATCGAGAGCATCTACGACGGCCACTTCACGCTCGCCCAGGTCGGCAAGAAGCTGCTGGCCGGCTACAAAAAGCTCGGCGGCGCCGGCGGCTTCGGCTCGGCGCTGACGCAGACCGAAGTGAACGCGCTCGCGCAGGCCTACTCCGAAGCAAGCGATCGGCTGCATCCACACGTCGGCGTGCGGCTCGGCTCGTAGCCGGCTGCGCCATAAGATGAGCGGCGAGGCGCCGTCCGACGCCGCACAGCGAGCTCACAAGAGGGGGAGCAAGATGCCCGATCGCAACCGCCGCATGGTCCTGGCAGAGCGTCCGACGGGAATGGTCGACGCGAGCACGGTCCGCCTTGAGGAGAGCGACCTGCCGGAGCCGGGCGAGGGCGAGGCGCTCGCTCGCGTCCGCTACATCTCGATCGACCCGACGATCCGCACGTGGATGGACGACGCTCCGGGCTACCTGCCGCCGATCGCGATCGACGAAGTCGTGCGCAGTGGCGGCATCGCGGAGATCGTGCAGAGCAACACCGAGGACTACAAGCCGGGCGAGCTCGTGTTCGGCTTCACCGGCTGGCAGGACTACGTGATCGCGAGCCCGGCGACCGGCTACCAGGCGCTGCCCGAGGGAGTGCCGGCGACGCTCGCGCTGAGCCTGTTCGGGATCACCGGCATGACCGCCTACTTCGGTCTGCTCGACGTCGGGCGCGTGCAGGAGGGCGATGTGGTCGTCGTCAGCGGCGCCGCCGGTGCGACCGGCTCGACCGTCGGGCAGATCGCCAAGATCAAGAACGCGGGCAAGGTGATCGGCATCGCCGGCGGCCCTGAGAAGTGCAAGCACCTGATCGAGGATCTCGGCTTCGACGAGGCGATCGACTACAAGAACGAGAGCGTCTCGGCGCGCCTGCGCGAGGTCGCTGCAGACGGCATCGACCTGTACTTCGACAACGTCGGCGGCGAGATCCTCGACGCCTGTCTGGCACAGCTCGCGCTGCGTGGGCGGATCGTCTTGTGCGGCGCGATCGCGAGCTACAACGAGTCGGGCACGGGCAAGGGCATCGCCAATACGTCGAACCTGATCGTCAAGCGCGGCCGCATGGAGGGCTTCTTGATCCTCGACTACTTCGACCGGCTGCCGGCCGCGCGCGAAGAGATGGCGAAGTGGCTCGGCGAAGGCAAGATCAAATCCTCCGAGCACGTCGTCGAGGGGCTCGAGCACGCGCCCGACGCGCTCAACCTGCTGTTCACCGGCGGCAACACGGGCAAGGTCATCGTTCAGGTCAGCTGAGGAGAAGCCTCCGCTCAAACGGCGCGGATGTCATCTGGCATATCGGGCGCGTTCTCATCGCCGGCCGACTCCTCGCGGATCAGCCACTCGGCGACAGTGCTGACGACGAGTCCCTTGCCGGCACCCGGCAGCTTGGCGAGCGTCTCACCGAGCTCGCTCGAGACGAATGTGACGTCGCCGGGGGCGAGCAGCTCAGACCAGTCGGCGTGATCCTCCTCCAGGCGCTGCGCTGCGCCGCTGGAGACGCGCCGTGCCATCTCACCGGCGAGCGAGTCGGGCGCGAGCTCCTCGTCATCGAGGCGCATGCGCACGGCGCCGATCCGACTGGCGCTACCGCGCACGAGAGCCACCGGCGGCGCCGGTGGCTGCTCGCGCTCGCCGAGTGCGCCGGGCGCGACGGGACGCGGTGCGCGGCCCTGCCCGACCTCGAGGGCGCCGTCGCCGGCCGCGTGGTCCTCGCCCGCCGCTTCGGGCCCGGGCTCGGCGACGAGCACGAGCGTCGCTTCCTGGGCGCGACCGACGCGCAACGCGCCGTGCAGCACGGAGCGATCGACGATCGTCATCACCTGCCCGTCGACATCGGCCGCGGCGACGACCTCGCTCAGCCGCTGCAGCGCGGGCTTCGGCGCGAAGGGCGCCGATTCGGGCACGACGAGCAGCGGGTGCACGACGCCGCCGTCGGCGCGCGCGATGCGCCTGGCGATCGTCAGCGCGCCGAGCGCGTGCTCGGGGTCGAGCACGCCGACGATCACGCGCATGCCGAGCGGGCGCGGTCCCTCGGGCCGGGCAGCGCGCTCGGAGGCGCGCGTGCCGACGAGCGTCGAGACGAGCACGCTGACGAGGATCAGCACGAGCACGGCGTTGACCACGGCGCTGCTGAACAGGCCGAGCTGGAAGCCGATCACGGTGGCTGCGAGCGTTGCGGCGGCCTGCGCGGCGCTGAGCGAGAAAAGCAGGCCACCCTGGGCCCTGCTGAATCCGAACAAGCGCGCCGAGATCAGCGCCGCGAGCTGCTTGCCGCCGAGGCAGGCGAGGATGAACAGACCGGCGAGCCCGAGCGTTTCGCCCTTGACCATCACCGACGGGTTGAGGATCAGGCCGACCGACACGAGGAACACGGGGATGAAGACGGCGCCGCCGAAGAACTCGATGCGGTCCATCAGCTGGCCCTCGTTGGGCACCAGCCGGTTCATCCCAAGTCCCGCGAAGAAGGCGCCGACGATCCCCTCGATGCCGAACAGCTCGGCGACGGTGGCCGCCGAGAGGAAGGCGGTGATGGCGACGACGTAGCGCACCGAGCGCTCGGTGCCGAGCCAGCGAAAGGCCAGGCCTGCGAGCTTCGGCAGCACGTACAGGCTGTAGGCGGTGAGCGCGCCCATGCCGACGACGATCTGCAGAGCAACATCGGCGCTCGACTTGTGCCCGCCGACCGAGCCGGCGACGACGGCGAGCACGACCAGCGCGAGTGTGTCGGTCAGCACGGTCGATCCGACCGCCGTGGCGACGGCCGGATCGGAGGCGAGCCCGGCCTCTTTGATCGCCGGGTAGGTGATCAGCGTGTGCGAGGCCAGCAGCGAGCCGAGCAGCAGCGCGGCGAGCGCTTCCCAGCCGAGTGCGAAGCCGACGAGCGAGCCGAGCGCGAACGGCAGGACGAACGTGAGCAGCCCGAACGTGATCGCCGAGCGCCGGTACCTCAGCAGCAGGTTGAGGTCGATCTCGACGCCCGCGGCGAACATCAGGTAGAGCAGGCCGAGCTGGCCGAGGTCGGGCAGCGTGTTGTTGCCGGCGCCGATCAGCGAGAGGCCGTGCGGACCGATTGCATAGCCGCCGACGAGCAGTCCGATGATCCCGGGGATGCCCGCGCGGCGGAACAGCACGGGGCCGAGCAGGAGCACGGCGAAGACGACGAGGAACTCGTATGGCGCGCCTTTGGGCGTCGAGACCTCGATCAGCGCCGGCGTCATTCCTCGGCCCTCAGTACGGGGATGTCTTCGGCCGAGCCTTCTTCGATATTGGCGTGCAGCCAGCGCCGGCCGAGCCGGTCGATCTCATCTTCGGCCTTCAGCCCACGGATCGCCGAGTCGACGGCTTCGACGTTGTCAGAGCCAGATGGCAGCGCCACGCCGAGGTCTGCTTCGCTCGGCAGCTGCGCCGCCACCTCGTACGTGCGCGGCGCTTCGCGCGCATAGGCCAGCGCGACGGGGAGGTCGAGCATCACGGCGTTGGCGCGGCCCGTGCGAAGCGCCCCGAGCACTTCGCTCTGGTGCTCGAACACGAGCGGACTCGTGTTCGGTTCGATCGAGGCTTCGAGCGCCGTTTTCAGCGTCGTGTCGTGCTGCACCGCGAAGTGCAGGCCGCGCGCGGCGTTGACGTCGAGCACTTCCGTCCCCGGTCGCACGACGATCGCCGGGGGCGCCTTCAGGTAGGACGCCGAGAAGTCGAGGTGCTCGGCCCGTTCGTCGGTGATCGTGATGTCAGACAGCGCCAGATCGGCGCCGCCGAGGTGTCCGCGCACGAGTTCGTGGAATGGAACCTCGACGATCTTGATCCGCTTCAAATCGAAGCGTTCGGCGAGCGCCTGGGCGAGGCCGTACTCGAAACCACCGGTCGGGTGTGCAAACGTGCCGTACCAGAAGCCCGGGTCGGGGATCTGCGCGGTCGCGACCGTCAAGGTGCCCTTGGTGCGCGGCGTGAACGTGCCCGCCGCGCCGTTGCCGGCATTGGCGCACGACGAGAGTCCGACAGCGGCCGCGAGCAGGCAGGGCGCGAGCAGCTTGGCTGCAGCCGCGCGTGCGCGTGCCGAGGGGCGCGTGCGACGCAGGACGAGCTGGCGCCTGGCGAGCATGGGGGCACTCTAGGTATCGGCGGGGATGCGGGCTTCGCGAGCGGACTCACCGTCGATGACGGCAGCGGCGAGATGGCCGTACGCGTCTACGACGGAGCGCACGGCATCAACGAGATGCACCGTCACGGCGCTGTCAGCGGGAAGGCGCCCGCAGAGACCTTCCATGCCGGTACTCTTGGCGAAGGGATGCGAGCTGCGATCTCAGCAGTTCGCGTTGGCTACAAGGAGATGATCGACGCATGGCGAGCAACGTAAACCCCGCCGAGTCGCCCACGGCCAAGGCAATGGACCGCGCGATCGATCTGGCGATCGCGGGCGACTCTCCATACCCCAACAACGTCGCATTCGTGAACGCTGACTCACCGCACGCTGGGAACGAGATGGCACGCGCGCTACACGAGGGCTACGCCGTAGTGCTTGTCTCCAGCGACGGGCGCGAGCGGATCATCACCGCCAAGACACTCGCTGCGTAGCGAGGCCGTCAACAACCTGCGAGGCCCAATAGACTCGGGGCTCCAGGGCGCGTAGCTCAGTGGGAGAGCGCTCGCTTCACACGCGAGAGGTCGCAGGTTCGAAACCCGCCGCGCCCATCCCTAGTTTTGCCTGTATCCAAGCCAATCTTGGCGGGGTCAGTCGAAGCCTCCGCGGTGGACCAAAATCGCGCGTTTCAGGCCGAAATCGCACCTTGAAATTGTCTTTGGGCGAGGCAAGCAATCATCGCGGCAACGAAGGTCGCCGGCTCGATGCTGGGACGCTATACCATTGCTATAAAATGGCAGCTAAGTAGTGCATTATACGCTCTCGATAGGTTAATCCGAGAATTGCGCTATACTTAAACGCCTATGATAGCTGATGCTATAGCACAAGCTTCTCTGGTCACGCTCCGCTCAGACGTGGACCGGCAGGTCGCGGACGCGTTTAGCCGCCTACCCGATGTGGATGTGATCCGTGACGCGCCAGAGTCCGCCGTGGTAGTCGCCGGGCAAGCCTTTCCCGTGAAGGCCGGGGTCATCGAGACCAGAGAGCTGGCTGGCTTGCTTAATCGTAAGCGGAGCGTCGGCAGGCGCATTCTGATGATCAAGGCCGTGCTGGACGACGCTACGGCCGCGCGTCTAGAGGACGCTGATATCGGCTTCGTGGATGCGGCGGGTCGCGCTTGGCTTCCCGGCCAGGCGCTGACCAAGCGCGTGCGTGACCCGCTGCCGGCTCACCGGCGTGCCCTGCGCGCAGGCAGCCTCCGGCCTGCGCAGCTGATCGCTGACCACCCCGACGAATCCTGGACGATCCGGCGACTCGCCGAGCGAGGCGCGAGCAGCGAGGTGACCGCCCACCGTCTGCTCAGAGCCCTGGAGGAGGCGGGCTTGATCGAGCGCCACGGGCGCGGGCGCGGGATGAAGCGGCGTGTGGTCGATGTCGAGGGCATGCGGCGTTGGCTTGCCGAGCATGGCCGCCCCTCCTCTCCGCAGCGACTGCCATGCTTCGTCCGAGACCCCAACGCAGTCCCAGCGTCGATCGCGGGCTATGAGCTGGTTCTCACCGGCGCCTTGGCAGCCGAACGGATGGGGCTGCCGGTCCTGACCGGGATACAGCGACCGCTGTATCGAGTCCAGGCTTCCGGCGAGGATCTTGAGCAGATTCCCCAGGCACTCGGTGGATTCCGAACCGAGCGGGGAGCAAACCTGACGCTGATCGCAGACCCCGAGCACCTGGCCGGTAGTGACGCACATACCGATGGGGATGGACGAGTGACAGCTCCACCCAGTCGAGTCATGCTGGATCTGTACCTTGAGCCCAGAGGAGAGGCTGCGGTCGGCGTTTTCCTCGACCTGTGGGGAGCGAAGGAAATCACGTGACCGACGAGATGAAACATCCACCGAACGCGCTGATAAGCGAGGCGGCAAGCCTCTTCTATCTCCTCGGCGGCATGGCCGCTAAACATCTGGTCATCGTCGGCGGCCTCGCTCCGCCGCTACTCGTACCGGAAGCCGCCGACGCGCACATCGGAAGCGCGGACATCGATTTGTGCTTGTCGCTCGCCATCACCAAAGGCGCGACGCGCGAGTACTACCGATCGATCGAGAAGCTCCTCGAGCCACACTTCGAGCTGGAGCGCGCAAGCGGATTTCGCTGGCGCAAGAAGGAGAATGCGCCCGGCCTCCCTCTCATCCTCAACTTCCTCGCGCCCGCCGCGGAGGACGACACCCTGCTCGCTAACGGCACACGCGCGCTTGATGAAGAGACCGCGGCCCAGAACGCGGGTCCACGCCTCCGTCCGTTCCCGATCCGTTCCGGCGGGCTCGTCGACGAAGACGCCCTGTCGCGCACCCTTGAGGGCATGCAGCTCGTATATCGCCCCGGAACTCGAGCCGACGTGACAATCCGCTATGCCGGCCCCGTCGGCTTCCTTGCCGCCAAGGCCGACGCGCTCGAAGGACGCGATGACTCCAAGGATGGCTATGACGTGTCCTGGTGGTGCCTAAACGCTCGGCCGTCCGGCGCGGAGGTGGCCGCCCTGGTCACTGAGCGGCCCGCCTTCAAGCAGGACCTCTTTCAAGAGAGCGTGGCGCAACTACACGCTGCGTTTCGTGCTCCGGACTACCCCGGGCCGGACGGCTACGCCCGAGAGAAGCACCCCGATCTTCAGCCAGGCAATGACGAGTACGAGCAAGCGCGTAACGCCGCGTACACGGTTGTTTCAGAGGTCGTCGAGATCCTCAAGCAACGCCTCTGGTAGGACCGTCGCCTGCCAGAGCCACGCACCGGGCAGAGCTGGCTGTCGAGTTCAGTGTCCTCAGCGCTACGCTTGCTTTCTCAGCAGCAAAGTGGGAAGTGCGCCTCGTGCTGCCCCCGATGCCTGAGTTTCGTCCTTTTGCGGTCGTCTCCTCAGCGCTCGGTCGGGCGCTCGCTCAGTCCGCGAAGTGCAAGCACCTTGGAGCAATCCACGGTTGGCGGGGCATCACCCTGATGCCGCCCGCTACTTGCGTCGCAGTGTGGCATGGACTGATCGGGTAGTTGCTTTCCCCGCGGGCGTGATGCTCGTCAGCTGCATGACGACCTTGATCGTCTTGCTGTGTTTGAGAAGTGCTCGGCCCGCCTTTGTCAGCTTGGAGCGAACCCTCGCCCTGTGGTGCCCGGCGACCAAGAAGAAACGACTCGATGCGATCGCGAGCCGTCTACGCTTCGTCTTTGCCTTGCTCTTTACGGCGACGACGAACGACCTCGCCGACAGAATTGAGATAGCCCCGGCGCATGGTGCGAGCGTTACGCAGCGAATCGTTGACGCAATGCTGGATTTTGAGAGCGTTGCCGTCGTCACGAGTCGCAAGCTCGCCAGTCTGAGGAGGAGTGATTCGTCGGGGCAGCCCGTGCGACCTTGTCCCAAAGAGTTGCCATCGCCTGAATACTGGGTGCCAAACGTTGAAAAGTTCACGACTTGTGACGTCTTGGCGGTAGCGCCAGCTAGGTCGGTGACTTCCAAGGTGAGCAAGATCGGATCGCGGACGTAGTCCTGACTCAGTGCCGATGCGAGGCCGAAGTCGAGTTCATGAGTCCATCTGCGGTTCCAAGTGAACACAACCTTCGGCGTGGCGCTCGTGCCGTCTGCCAGTACGTGAACCGGCAGCGTACTTAGGTACTGTTCAGGATCTTCGTGGCGATTCTGAGCCACGAATCCGTAAAGAGCGGGGAACTCGACATAGGTGAAGCGATATCGCGTAATTGGCAGATTCGGTGTCTGAGAGCCGGAGGCGTCGAATACAGTCCGGATACCTGTGCAGGTTGGCGACGGAGTCACTACTAGGTGGGCGCGAACGGTGAGCGGCTGCACGATGGCGCTAGGCGCAGACTCCGCGGTGGTCGGTCCAACGGTGTTGGTCGCGGTAACTGCCAGTCGCATCGTCGATCCAGCGTCAGTATGAACGAGTCTTAGTGAGCTTGACGTTGCGCCGCTGACCGGCGCACAGTTGGTACCCGTCGCAGAACTGCAACGCAGCCACTGATATTGAAACTGGGTCGGCGATCCAGTCCAGTTGCCGTTGGTGCCGCTCAGCATTTCGGTCTCGCGTGGTTCGCCTGAGAGAACAGGCGGCCCGGTGCTCGTGGGTGCTGCCGGCGGCGCGGGCTTGACACCGTCGGTAAGTTCGGAGGACGCCGTAGTTTTGCCACCTTCGCCGGTCGCGGTGACATCCACGCGGAGCTGCTGGCCTTCATCGGCGGCTGTAGCTGTGTAGGTGTGACTGACTGCGCCTGCGATCGCAGAGCACGCCGCACCCGCGCAGCGAACCCACTGGAACGTGAACGAGGCGGCGTTTTCCCAGGTTCCTTCGCTGGCGGTCAGCGGGGAGCCGGCGCGCGCTTCGCCTGAAACGGTCGGCGACGCGATGTTGACCGGTGGTGCAGGCGTGAAGTTCGCCTGGAGCAGCAGCTCCTGGTTGCCACCCAGCGGGGGCGTGAGAACCGGTTTCTTGGTCGTGCCATCCGCGAACGGGTCCTGAAGATAGTTCAGCTGGTCCGCAAGCGGGGCGAGAGTGGTGTTGATCGGGGCCCCCCCTCCTTTTATCACGTACAGGGCGATCCGATCTCCCGCTTTGACGGGCAGGGTGACCGCGAAAGGGCCTCTCGTCTTATCTTCGGAATCGGGAACCGTTTGCGGCGCGCTGGTTCCAGCGGCGGTGAATTCGCCGGCCACGGGGCGGATGACGCGCAGCTCGTACTGGGCGTTCAGGTCGCCGGAGCGCACGCGCCACGAGGTGATCGTCCCGCCCGATGGGGCGGTCAGCACCTCGCCGGACGCCGCTTCCTGATAGACGGTTATTCCCGTGGTCCCGCCGAACGTGGATTCGTAGCCATGTTCCAGTTTGCTGCCCAGGGTCGTGTCGGCAGCCGCAGAAGCCACGGGCGTCGACATCGCGATCGCGACCACGAGGAAGAGCATCCCGCTCGCCCGCCCCCCCGCCGTCGCTCGCCCCGAGCCTCGCACCGTACCGCGCAGGCTACTCCTCCGGACCCGACCGTGCCTATGGACGACGTTGCCAACACAGGCGCACGCACACGGATGCTCCACGAAGCACCTCGCATAAGCCCCCTGTCGGCTCCCCGACGATTGCTCCTGCGGGAAATGCAGACCTCACAGCCACCCCCAAGGTCGCTGTCGCGCCGGACGACGAGCAGCGGTCCGAGCCAGCAGAGACCCAGCGCTTGCTTTGCGCGCCAAGCAGCGGCCAACAGCCTGCTTGGCGGGGTGAACGGTTCAGTCCTCTGTCGGGAGAAGCCCAGCGCCGGTCCTCGCGTAATCCCCGCTCGACTTTGGCCCACCGGGGTCTCTTGGTGGGCCAAATCACCCCGAGAAGCCCCGATAACTAGAGGTATCGGCGGCCCCAGAGTGCCGCCGGAGCATGGCAGCCTAGAGCCGATTTCTGCGCTTTTTCGTATCTTTCCGGTCCCGCTTCACACGCGAGAGGTCGCAGGTTCGAAACCCGCCGCGCCCATCGTTCGAACTGCCTGCCGACGCCAGGGGTGACGCTTGGTGCGCCCGAGTCACCACCGGTCTAGTAGTCTGCTCGGCAGCTTCCAGGGGCGAAGCTCGACCACGGTGGCTTGTGCGCTCGTAAACGCACGATTGCGTCAACGGGAACCGAACGGAGCATCGATGACCTGTAAGCCGCGCAGCTTCCGTCGTGTCTCAGACACGAGTTCACATTCAGGCCCTCGGCGAGGCGCGTCGTGGCGACACGTCAAGCAGACCGTGGCTCTCGCGGTTGTCTGTGTAGCCCTGACATCTGGGTTGACCGGCGTGGCCTCGGCGTCGGAATTCAACATCAGCGGCACCTGGAAGACCGTCTACCACTGCGAACACGGATGGTGTGCGGGCCAGGACTTCCCAGGCGGAGGGGTCGTCGTTCAGGCGCGCGGATCAAACGACGTGTACACCGGCGACGGCGCGTTCATCGGCACGCTGAAAGGACGCGAACTGGTCGTACACAGCGGCAGCCCCGGCGAATACCAGTACGACGTCGTAGAGACCTACTCCGAGGATGCCTCGTCATGGAGCGGGCTCGGCTCCGACAGCAACGGGACGAGCGGCATCGAGACCGGCGAAAGGATCAGCGGTCCTCCGAGGCAGGCGGCGGTGGCAGGCGCGATCCGCGACTTCCACGAAAAGGGCCTGCCGGGCGTCAAGGTCAAGCTGAGCGGGACGAGCGACAAAGAAGAACCGATCAGCGAAGAAGCCACCAGCGACAGCGCGGGTAAATACTCGTTCGAAGTCCCGCCCGGGACCTACTCGGTCATCGCTAGCGGCGAACCCGCCGATCACAACGGTGGCAGCCTTGCGGTAGCCGGCGAGATCGGAAGCGCCGCCGGGGGCGAGATCAACGTCGTCACGCCGGCGCCGCAGTGCAGCGGTCAAGCCCAGAACGCCACGTGCGCGCTCACTCCCCTCGAAACCGGGCAAGAAGCGACGGCCAACTTCCTCTACACCGCATGCACGTCCAAAGACCGCGCGCCCAACGGCAAACCGCCCACGGGCTGCCCGATCGTCTTCATCCCCGGCTTTCTCGGCTCGCGGCTGACGTGTAGCAGCGGCGAAGTCTGGACGAGCGTCCCGTGGCCCGACTTCAAGGACATGCAGCTGCTGCCCGACGGCATCACCAACTCGGGCGCACCTGGATCGTGCGCGCAGACGACCGAGCCGTTGAGCCAGCAGGCGGGTGTGGTGGCAACCGCGGCGGGGGCAGACATCTATGCGTCGGCGCTGGCCTATCTCAATCGAATCGCGCCCGACCGCGCCTATGCCTACCCATACGACTGGCGCAAGTCTCCACTGCGCGCCGTGCCCGAACTCGACCACCAGATCAACGACATCCTCAAACAGACCGCCGCCTCGCGCGTGGTCGTCATGGCCCACTCCATGGGCGGTCTCGTCACCCAGGCCTACGTCAGCCACCCTGAGCTCGCCGAAAAGGTGATTCGCGCGATCACTGTCGGCACGCCGTATTGGGGCGCCCCCAAGTCGCACACCGCCCTGATGTCGGGTAAATCCGACGAACTCACGACCGAATTGTTCGGCCTGGACTTCTTGATCGATGCCAACCTGGGCGGCTTCAAACGACTCGAGGGCCCCGACATCAACAAAGCCGAAAACAACCTGCAGCTTGCCGCGCGCAACATGCAGGGCCTCTACTGGCTCTATCCCTCCAACAACTACGGGCCATGGCTATCGGTGAAAGGCGAGGCGTTCTCCCCCTCCGCGAGGGTCGGCTCCGGGCTCGATCCTTGGGTGGCTGTGCTCGGCGGTGAGCCGTCGCTGGTCGACAGCGCCGCCGCCGGCCATGCCGCGCTCGATGGCTTCAAGACAAATGGCGTCCAATACCGCGCGATGATCGGCATCGGCACGCCCACGGTCACCGGGATGGACGTCAACCACGACCCCGTCCAGGGCTACGCGGGCGTGTTTGTCGCCTACGGCAGCGGCGACGGCACCGTGCCCGCACGCTCGGCCAGCCAGGGCGTCTTTGAAGGCAATGCGCCGATCGGCGAGGACGTCCCGATCAGCACGCAGTGCAACGTCAGCCACGTCGCGCTACCAGGCAACGCAGCCGTGCAGGCGCGCATAGAAGACTTCCTGCTCAAGGGCGAAGAAGTCAAGAAAGCCGACAACAAATCTGAAGAAGACTGCCCCTACGCCGGCAAGGAGTGGACCCTCGTCCCCGTCAAGCTGCCCGAACCTGGCGCCAAAGCATCGAAGGTGGTCAACTCCACTTCGATCGCGACCTCAACGGGCACGTCGATGACGCTGGAAGCTGCAGCCGCGCACGGCCTGATCCAGCTGGTCCAGCAGCGTTCGGGTACCACCGTGGTCACCGACAACCACAACCCCGTGACGATCAAGCTCGTCGGCAAGGGCCTGAGCGTGAGAGTCCGCTCGCTGACAAGCGCGCACAAGGGCAACTTCGGCGGCAGCGGCGCGCCCACTTACTACGGGCCGGCGAACGGCACGCTCACACTCAGCGAAAAGGCCGTGCTGCGCGACGGCAAGAAGCTCAAGTCGATTCGCGCCCCTCGAGCGCCGCGAGCGAGCGCGCGTGTCACCCGCAGCGGAAAGCGCTTCGTCGTGCGTCTCAGCGCCAAGAGCTCTGTCGGCATTTCGGGGATCTACACGCGCATCGGCAAGGGCGCATCGCACCGCTACACCAAGCCCCTGAAGCTGACCAAGGCCCAGCTGCACAAGCTGCGCTTCGTCAGTGTCGACCGGTTCGGCAATTGGGGCAGGTCGCAGAAGGCTCCTGCACCGCACTGAGGCTCACGCGAGGGCTCGCAGGTTCGAAACCCGTCAGCCTTCGCCCGATAGCGGTTCGCCTTGAGGGGCCCACCGGCCCTCCTGTGCGCTGGAAGGCAGCGACGCTCTGGTTCGACATGCCCACCAGCGCCGTGCTACCTCCTTCTGAGATCGCAACGCCGCTCCCGAACCGGCCAGGGGGCGAAGGGGAAACTAGCTCCGGACCGAGCTGCGTCAGCTTCCCGGATCGCGCATTTGCCGGCGCTAGCATTTGTCCCATGACAGCGAAGGAGAGGCTACGTGCGCGTGTCGAGGACCTGAGCGAACAGGAGGCCGAGGCCACCCTCGATTTCATCGCCTCCCGTGGGGAGCGGCTGCGGTGGCGGACATGGTTGCCTCGGTGAAAGTGGGACTGCTTCGCTCAGCAGCGTGGTGATTCCGTCGGGCGCTCGTCTCCCTCGCACTCCTGACGATCCTGATCGGTGTGTACGCCGTATCGGGGACCCAGCAGCCGAGCGCCGCTTCAAGCACCAAGAGCGATGCGAGCATTAGGCGGCGTCTGCCCGTGGCACCACGATCGCGCACGAATGCCTGGCCCCCACGGCGGTGGGTGTGGCTTGAGCGTGGATAGGCACTGAGCCCCGCTCTCGATTCCGTATCCCCTGACGGGCCAGCTGGCTTGAGGACCATGCCGTCGCGGCGCGCAACCACAGGGACATTTTCTCAAATTAGGCGTTTACGATGCCCGTAAATGTTATTTAATCGGCAATCTATTGCTGTTAGACTCCAAACACGGTGGCCATAAACGTAGCCTCAGAGGAAAGATCGCTGATCGACGGCGCTCTCGCAGAGATCCGCGCGCGACTCCCGGCCAAATGGGTCGTTGAGCTGTCCAACCAGGAGGTCGAGGAGGATCGAGCCGGATCACGCCAACCCGACGCCCTCATCGAGGTGCGTGCGCCGAACGGCACCATCGCGACGATCATCGTCGAGGCGAAGCGAGCCTTCGCCCCCCGCGACGTGGAGCGCCTGCTCGGTGGGCTCGCGCGCCCACTGCGCGCGCTTGCGTACAACGTGCCGGTGCTGGTGGTGGCGCCATGGATCAGCCCTCGAACACAAGAGCTCCTTGAGAGGGAGGGACTCAACTACGTCGATATGACAGGCAACGTGCTCCTGCGGCTCGACAACCCGGCGACCTACCTGAAGTCGAGCGGTTCCAACCGCAATCCGGAGCCTACGCCTCAGGGAAGAGCGCGGGTACGCGGGCCGAAGGCCGCACGCCTCGTGCGCTTGCTCGCGGATGTGCGACCTCCCTACGGCGGTCGAGAAATAGCGGACGCGGCCGAGCTGACCGCCGGCTACGTATCGAGACTCCTGGACACCCTTGACAGACAGGCGCTCATCGAGCGATCCGGGCGAGGGGCGGTAGGGTCGGTTGACGTACGCGGTCTCCTGCGCTGGTGGGCGGAGTCGTACGACGTGTTCCGCAACAACCGGACGGCGACCTTCCTGGCTGCCGACGGCGCGGCACGAGCGCTCGAGCGCCTGGGCGCAATGCCTACGCACGGGAGGATCGCGGTGACCGGATCGTTTGCGGCCGGGCGCATCGCCCCCGTAGCCGCTCCCGCGCTGCTGACGGCCTATTGCGACGACATTGCGCGGACAGCTGAGAACCTCGGTCTCTTTCCTGGCGAGGATGGCGCGAACGTGGCGCTGCTCACTCCGTTTGATCCCGTCGTCTGGGAGCGAACCGCAACCGATGCCAGGATCGCCTACGCAGCACCATCGCAGGTGGTCGTCGACTGCCTCACCGGCACCGGACGCATGCCAGCCGAGGGTCAGGCGCTGTTGGATTGGATGACGGCCAACGAACCGAAGTGGCGATACCCCTCGCTCGAGGCGTTTCACCGGACGACGCCGTGACGAGCGCGGATAGCTCCCCCGTCGCCGTCCCAGCGATCTATGTCGCGGCCCGTCGCGTGCTGCTCGACGCGCTCACAGCGCTCGCGCCACAGGGAGCAGCGGTGATCCTCGCAGGTGCCCAAGCCGTGTACCTGCGTACCGGAGCAGCAGACATCGCAGTCGCGCCATATACGAGCGACGGGGATCTGACGCTCAACCCGTCGCTGTTGGTCGATGAGCCGACACTCGAATCCGCAATGCTCGAGGCGGGCTTCTCGCCGTCGCTCAAGCGGGGCCACGTCGAGCCCGGCATCTGGGTCGCATCAGCAGTCGTTGATGGGGAGCCGGTCCTGATCCCGGTCGACCTGATCGTCCCCGAGGGCGCAGCATCGGGCGGCGGTCGTCGAGGGGCGCGCCTCGGTAGCCATGGGAACGCTGCAGCACGCCGCGCCGTCGGACTTGAGGCGGTGCTCGTGGACCACTCGCCGATGAAGGTCGCTGCGCTCGGCCCTGGGGACATGCGCTCGGTCGAGGTCGAGGTTGCCGGACATGCGGCACTCCTCGTCTCCAAGGCCCACAAGCTACATGATCGCCTCGCCAGCGGCGACGCCGCGCGCGTCGACGACAAGGACGCTGCCGACGTGTTCCGCTTGATGCAGACCACGAGCCCCGAGTCCGTCGGTGCCTGTCTCGCAACTCTGGCAGAAGACCCGCTCGCGGGGGCGGTCACCGACGTCGCCATCATGTACCTGGGCGAGTTGTTCGCCCGACGCGGCAGGCCCGGGATCGAAATGGCCGCTCGAGCTCTGCGGATCGGAGTACCTGAGGCGCAAATCGAGTCCCTCTGCGTCGCGTACGTACACAGGTTGATTGCAGTGGCACGAGGCGAAGAGACGTGACATGGGTTACTGCCCGCCGCGCCGCCGATCCGCAAGCGCGTTCTCGCCGCTCTCGATCGTCTGCTCGCCGAGGACCGCTCGCTCGACGTCAGGCGGCTCACGGGCAGCGAAGCACTTTCGCCTGCGCGTCGAATTGTCCGGCGTATCCTTTCGCGCGGCCAAGCCTACGACCGGTAGGTGACCGCTGCGTGATTTTGGCCCACCGAAGCCGTTTGGTGGGCCAAATCCACCAGTAGCCGCCGGCATCCACCGGGATCGAGTCATGAGCGACGCGAACCCTTTTGGCTTGCTAGAGCCGCTTCTTACGCTTCTTCGGACCTTCGCCGGACCGCTTCACACGCGAGAGGTCGCAGGTTCGAAACCCGCCGCGCCCATAAAGCCCTGCAAGTGCGTTGCGCCACCGACCGCTATCCTTACTGTTGGGTAATAGTAAGGAGCTACATGGATTCGACCGCAAAGATCACGTCCAAGGGCCAGGTAACGATCCCGAAGGACGTGCGCGAGGCGCTGGAGCTGCGCGAAGGCGACGAGCTGCACTTCCGCGTCGAGCGCTCACGCGCGGTGATCGCGAAGACCGCTGACTTCCTCGACCTCGCCGGCAGCGTCGCGGTTCCGGCCACCAAGCGTGGGACACCGTGGGATGAGGTGCTGCGCTACAGCCGAGCGCAGCGCGCGGGACGGCGGCGCTGACCGCGTTCCTGGACACGAATATCGTCATTCGCCACCTGACCGGCGACCCGCCGGAGATGGCGGCTCGCGCGACCGCCGCTCTGGCCTCGGCGGAGGAGTTGATGCTCGCCGATGTCGTCGTCGCCGAGTGCGTCTACGTGCTCGAGTCCTTCTACGAGGTAGAGCGCCAACGCATCGCGGAGCTGATGCGCGCGGCGATCGCCCTGCCGTCGATCAAGACCGTCGATCGCGCCTCGCTGCTGCGCGCACTCGAGGTCTACGAGGTCGATCGCCTGGGCTTCGCCGAGGCCTACCTGGTCGCGCAGGCCGAAGCCACGGGCGTGGGCACGATCCTGACATTCGACCGCACCGTCGATCGGGTCGCCACCGTCACACGACTGGAGCCCTGACCGGCGCAGGACGGCGCTTGCCTACAGCCAGCCGCGCTGGTTCGCCAGGATCACCGCCTGTGCGCGGTCGATCACGTCGAGCTTGCAGTAGACGCCATGCAGGTGTGAGCGAACGGTGCTGACGGAGAGGTCGAGCGCGACGGCGATCTCCTTGTAGACGAGACCCTTGGCCAGCAGCTTGAGCACGCGCTGCTCCTGTGCGGAGAGCGGACACGGATCGACCGGCAGACGGCGTTCACTCGATCCGTCAGGCGACTCGTACAACAACGTCCGCAACTGCTCGGGGCCGATCCCCAGCGCGCGGGCGCTCTCGAGCATCTCGCGCGGGCCGACGTTGGCGCCGTGCGCGTGATGGGCAAGCATGTCCGCAAGGCGGATGATCGCGGCTTCGCCCGCGGCCTCGCTGTCGTGGTGGCGTGCGATCGTCTTCGCCAGCAGCCCCGGGAGCCCCCAGCGTCCGATCAGCACGCCGCCGACCGCGGCGTGATCGAAGCCGAGCATCTTGCGCTCGCGTCGCAGGCGCTGCTGCGGCGTCAGCACGGTGTCGGCGACCGGCAGCGAGTGGTCCGGGTACGCGCGCCACAGCAACAGCTGACCGATGTCGTGGAGCAGGCTGGCAACCGCGAGGCGGTCGCGCTTGGCGTGGCCCACCTGGCAGGCGATTCTGTCCGCGGCGCGCTGGGTCGCCAGCGCGTGAGCGCGGAAGCGCTCGGGGATGGCTTTCCATGTGCCGGCGGGAGCGAAGAAGTCGAATGTCGGGATGCGCTCGGCGAGCGTCTGGAGGCTACGCGCCGGCAGGGCCGCGAGCGCGTCGACGATCGTCTGCACGCCGCGACGGCTGTGACGTCCGGCGTTGGCCTCGCGCAGCACGGCCATCGTCAGGGCCACATCGGACTCGATCGCACGAACGGCGTCGGCGGTTGCGACTTCGCCGTTGCCGATCGCCGACAGCAGGCTGCGTCGCGATCCCTCGAGCGCGGGAAACGCCTCCAACGCGGCGAAGGCCATCCTCAGGCTCCTGCCACCCCGAGGGCTATCTCGACGGGCCGCCGCGCTTGCGGGCGGCGTGCAGGTCGGCCGGCGCAGGCCGGCGTGTCGACAAATCCGGCGCGCGGGGACTCGGTGACCTGCGACGACCAACCGCGTGAGCGAGCAATGTCGTACGGGACCGGATCCGAGCCGGTGGTATGGGGCGGCGCTCGCCACGCAGGACCGCGGCACCGCAGGTCGTCGCTGCGCCGTGCGGCGAGGTAGGTGGTGCGCTCGGCCTCAATCGGAGTATTGCCTCCTGATCTCTTCGATCTCCGGCCGCGCGGCGAAGAACGCTTTGAGCAAATCGGTATCGAAGTGCTTGTCGCGCTCCTCGCGCATCATCTCGATCGCCGACTTGATCGGCAGCGCCGGGCGATAGACGCGGTCGCTGGTCAGGGCATCGAACACATCGGCCACCGCGGCAATGCGTCCCTCGAGCGGAATCGCCTCGCCGGCCAGCCCTCGCGGGTAACCCAACCCGTCCCAGCGCTCGTGATGGGTGTAGGCGATCACGCTGCCCAGTTGCACGAGATCCGAGCTCGAGCCCGAGAGCATCTTGCAGCCGGTCTCCGCGTGTCCCTTGACGATCTCGAACTCCTCCGGCGTCAACCTGCCGGGCTTGAGCAGAAGCTTGTCGGGAACGGCGACCTTGCCGACATCGTGCAGCTGGCTGGCCAGGCGGATGCGCTCACAGTCTTCCGCCGGCAGTCCGAGGCCCCGAGCGAGGATCTCGCAGTAGGAGCTCATGCGATGCACGTGGTAGCCGGTCTCCTCGTCGCGGAACTCCACCAGGCGCGCGAGGCGGAAGATCGTTTCGGCCTGGTGCACCCAGATCTTCTTCTCGGAGAGCTTCAGATTCTGCATCGCCTGGGCCAGCTCGTCGCTGTGTCGCTGAGCCGTCTCCTGCAGGCGCTGGAGGAGCCGCTTGTTCTGTAGCTCTGAGCGGCGGCGATGCAGGGCATTGGCCACGTTGATCGTCAGCTCGCCCGGGCCGACCGGCTTGACCAGGTAGCCCCACGCGCCGAGCTCGATCGCCTTGAGCGCGAGCTCGGTGCTGTCCTCGCCCGTGACCATCACCACGGCCACATCGGGGTGGTCGCGACGGATCTCCGCGAGCAGGTGCATGCCGGAGTCGTCGGGGAGGTTGATGTCGAGCAGCGCGAGACCGAAGCCGCCCTCGCCCAGTAGACGGCGGGCGGAGCCCACGTCGGATGCACCGGCGCAGCTGTACCCGCTGTCGCCCAGGATTCGTTCCGCCCAGCGCCGCAGCGGCTCCTCGTCGTCGACGACAAGCAGCTGTGCCACTACGGCTCCCTGCGTTCGAGTACCTGCGCGAGCTTCGTCAGCAGCGCCGGTCCGGAGAACGGCTTCTCGATCAACGCCACGCCCTCGCCGAGATGCCCGCCGTGGGCGAGGATCGGCTCGGCGAAGCCGGACATCAACAGCACGCGGATCGAGGGCCGCAAAGCGACCAGCCGTTCCGCCGCCTGTGGCCCGTTCAGCCGCGGCATGATCACGTCGCTGAGCAATACGTCGATGGGTTCGTCGTGCCCTTCGGCGACCGCGAGCGCTTTCGACTCCGTCGCCGGCCACGATCACTCGATACCCCGCCGCCGTCAGGATGCGCTGCGTGACCTCGCGCAGCGCGCGCTCATCCTCCACCAGCAGAATCGTCTCGACGCAATCCCTCGACATCGAGCGAGCCGGTGTCTCGGCCGATCTGACCACCTGGTCAGTTGACGGCAGCAGCACGGTGACCGTCGTACCGACGCCCGGCTCGGAGTAGATCTGCGGGCGACCGCCGGCCTGCTGGATGATGCCGTACACAGTGGCCAGGCCAAGCCCGGTCCCTTCCCCCGGCCCCTTGGTCGTGTAGAAGGGGTCGAACGCGCGATGAACCGTCTCGGCGGACATGCCCACACCGGTGTCGCTGGCCCGCAGGCGCACGTGCGGGCCAGGCGAGAGCTCCGGGCGCGTTGCGGCGTAGCGCTCGTCGATGTCGATATTGGCCGTATCGATCCGCAGAACGCCGCCGTCGGGCATGGCGTCGCGGGCGTTGACCGCCAGGTTCACGAGAATCTGCTCGAGTTGACCAGGGTCGATCAGCACGGAGCGCAGATCGTCGGTCAGCGAGCTGTCCAGCTCGACCTGCTCGCCCAGCGTGCGGCGTAGGAGCTGCTCGACCTCGCGCACGACATCGTTGACGTCGACGACCTCCGGCTGGACGACCTCGCGACGGGCGAACGCCAGCAGCTGGTGGGTCAGATGCGAGGCACGCTCGCCGGCCGAGCGGATCTGCTCGACGTCCTCACGGGTGCCGCGCCAGACCTCCTCCCCGTCTTGCGTGGCCATCGCAGCCGTGACGTCCGCCGCGACGAGATCGGCGTAGTTGATGATCACAGCGAGCAGGTTGTTGAAGTCGTGCGCGATGCCTCCGGCGAGCTGCCCGAGGCTCTCCAGACGCTGGGCCTGGTGCAGCTGGTTCTCCAGCCGCTGGCGCTCGGTCTCAGCCTCCAGGCGCTCGCGCTCGTGCGCGGCAACCACCCGTTCGCTGACGTCGCGGATCGCGGCGATCGCCAGCGTGTCACCTCCCGCCTGGATGCTCGACAGGCTGATCTCCGCGGGAAACTCCTCGCCGCTCGCCCGCCGTCCGAACAGCTCGACGCCAACCCCCATCGGGCGTGTGCAGGGATCGTCGAAGTACCCGGCGCGGTGGGAGCGATGGGCATCGCAGAAGCGCTCCGGCACGAGCGTCTCCACCGGACGACCGATCAGTTCGTCGCGCGCATACCCGAACAGCGTCTCGACCTGCGCATTGACAAGCACGATCGAACCGTCGCGGTCGATTCCGACGATCGCGTCGGGGGCGAGCTCGAGCAATGCCATCTGGGTCTCCAGGCGCGCAGTTATGTCGCGGTTGAACTCGAGCAGCCCGACGATCTTGCCGGCGGCGTCCTGCCGCGCCACCCAACGGCTCTCGACGACCAGGCGCTTGCCGGACTTGGTGCGCTGAATCAGGTCGCCTTCCCACCCGGGCGTCTCGCCGGCCAGCCGCTCGATCTCCTCGAGCGGCAACGGGTACTCGGTGCGCAGTAGCGCGCCCGGCGTGCGCCCGATCGCCTCGGTCGAGGAGTACCCGTAGGTCAGCTCGGCGCCACGGTTCCAGGAGCTGATCCTGCGGTCGGCACCACACGCGAAGATCGCGTCGGGCGCAAGGTCGAGCAAGGCAGTCGCCGAGTCCCCTGGACTCGGCGAAACGACTGGCCCGGCATACGATCCCAACTGCGCTCGGGCCACTCTTCTGAGGCCCAAATTCCGCACTTCAGACTTCTCTCATGGTCCCGAGCTTACTCCCCCAACTAGGTAAGTACTACTTATGCGGACCAAATATTTATTACCGATCAGTCGGTTCTTGGTCATGAGCCACGCCGGCGGATTTGTCGTCGGGGCGATAAACCACGTCCGTTCGACGGCCCGTAATCAGGTGACTACATACATGCGGATCGCCGAACGCGGGCCGTGCCGCGGGCAGGGCATCGACTACTCAGAGAGCCCGGCCGCGCGCAGTGCCTCGCCGTGATCGAGGAAGGTGCGGATCCGCGAGACCCTCCCGCCGCGAACATCGTAGACGCCGCCCCAAGGTGAATCGGACGGCGCACCGCTTGCACGTCCACGTGTCCTCAGCCGACCGAGCGCGAGCACGCGGTCACCGAGATCGCGGTACTCCTCGGGCATCGGGCGAAATTCCTCCCAGGTCTCGTCGACCTCGCCGAGAAACGCCTCGATGCCCTCACGCCCGCGGTAGACATCTCCCCCGACGCGCGCGGCGAACACCGGGAACCACTCGAAGTCGGGGGTCGTCACCTCGGCGAAGGCATCGATGTCGCGGCCGTCGACGGCCAGCATCAGCGCCTTGACCAGTTGCACGTTCTCGTGTGACATCGCTACTCGAGGAGGTCTGGGGTTGCGGCCTGCTCGGACATCTCGTGGTCAGTATCTCGCGAGCCGTAGGCGATGGTCGATCCGGTGCCGATCGGATCGGGGATACTCGCAACGATGTCCGCCGGGATCGTCATCTCTCGCGGTGAGCGGCGATGAATCGCTGCGCTGGATGCTCGGCGGAGAATCCCGCCGGGGCGCACTTCTGCATGGGCTGCGGCGCGCCGCTGCAGCGGCGTTGTGCCACGTGCGGCGCGGCCGTGCCGGAGCAGGCGCGCTTCTGCATGACGTGCGGGGCGCAACTGCAGGACACGGAGCATCGTGCAGGGACGGATCGCGAGGAGCAGGCGCCGAGTGCGATCGCTGCGCCAGGCGCGCAGGAGCCGGACGAGCGGCGCACGGCGACGGTGCTGTTCGCCGACCTGTCGGGCTATACGGCGATCGCCGAGAACCTCGACCCCGAGTCGGTCAAGCGCCTGCTCGAGCGAATCCTCGCGCGCCTGGGAAAGGAGGTCGGCGAGTACGGCGGCTACGTGGACAAGTTCATCGGCGACAACGTGATGGCGATCTTCGGCGCTCCCGTCGCTCACGGCGACGACGCCGAGCGCGCTGTACGCGCCGGGCTTGCCATGCAGGCCGCGATGGACGAGATCAACGAGCCGCTCACCCAGCAGCACGGCGTGAGATTCGCGCTCTGCGTGGGGATCAACACGGGCGAGGTGCTCGCAGGACGGGTCGGCGACAGCTACACGGTGATCGGCGACAGCGTGAACGTCGCCGCACGCCTGCAGGCGGCGGCGCGGCCGGGCACAGTGACGGTCGGCGAGCGCACCTACAGCGCAACCCGCGACGCGATCGACTACCGCGGCGCTCGAGCAGCCGCTGGCGCTGAAGGGCAAGGCGCGAGCCGGTGCACGCGTGGGAGGCGATCGCACCGGCGACTGCGCAGACGCCGGCCGAGTCGATCGCTCAGCCCGCCCGCGCGCCGCTGGTCGGCCGCACGGCCGAGCTGGCCCAGCTTCACGGGCTCGTCGAGCGGGTCGAGCAGAGGCGCGGCCCGCACCTGGCGACGGTCATCGGCGAAGCGGGCGTCGGCAAGTCGCGGCTGCTGGCGGAGCTCGAGCGGGAGCTTGGGCTTGCGCAGGTGGCGCCGCTGATGAGGCGCGGGCGCTGCCTGCCGTACGGCTCGAGCGTCGCCTACTGGCCACTCGGCGAGGTGATCCGCGCCGAGTGCGGGATCGTCGACGGCGACCCGCCCGCGACGGCGTGGGCAAAGCTCTCGGCGCGGCTGGACGAGCTGTTCGAGGATCCCGAGCGCGACGGCGGCGAGGCCTCGCCCTCCAGGATGGCGCTGATCGGTCGCCTGCTCGGGATCGAGGCGCCCGAGCGAGCCGTCGCCTTCGGAGGAGCTCGACGCCCAGCGGGCGCGCGAAGCGTTCTTCGCCGCGGTGCGCTCCGTGCGTCGAAGGCCTGGCGCGCGAGCGGCCGCTGGTGCTGATCTGGGAGGACATCCACTGGGCCGATGAGGGAATGCTCGACCTGATCGAGCATCTCGTGCAGTGGGTGCGGGCCCCGGTGCTGCAGATCTGCCTCGCCCGGGAAGAGCTGCTCGAGCGGCGCGCCGGCTGGGGCGGCGTGCGCCGCGACGCCACGACTGTCTTCCTCGAGCCGCTCGGCGAGCACGACACGCGCGAGCTGATCTCCTCGCTGCTGGCGGTCGACGAGCCGAGCGAGAGCGTGATCGCCGCGGTCGCGGCGCGGGCCGAGGGCAACCCGCTGTTCGCCGAGGAGATGGTGCGCCGCCTGTCCGAGGAGGAGGGAGCCAGCGCGGCCGAGCTGCCGGCGACGGTGCAGGCGCTGCTGGCGGCGCGGCTGGACTCGCTCGAGCCCTTCCAGCGTCGGCTGCTGGCGCACGCGGCCGTCGTGGGGCGAACGTTCTGGGAGGGCGCGCTGGCGCCGGTCGTGCAGGCCGAGGGCGGGGATCTGCAGGAGGCGCTGCGGGCGCTGCGCGAGAAGGACCTCGTCGTCGTCGGCGAGGGAAGCGCGCTTGCCGGCGAGCCGGAGCTGGCGTTCAAGCACGCGCTGATCCGCGACGCCGCCTACGAGATGCTGCCCAAGGCGGTGCGCGCGCAGAAGCACTTCGAGGTCGGCGCAGTTCATCGAGCTGCGCGCCGGCGAACGCGTCGAGGAGGTCGTCGCGTTGCTCGCCGAGCACTACGGCCGAGCGGCTCAGCTCGGCGTGGAGCTGAGCTTGACGCGCGTCCGAGCTCGAGCCCTACCGCGCCGGCGCGCTGCGCTACCTGGAGGCCGCCGGCGACGCGGCGACCGCCTTCTACTCGAACGCCGAAGCCTTCGCCCAGTACCAGGCCGCCTGCGAGCAGACCGCCGGCGACGACGGCGCGCTGGCGCGCCTGCTCGAGAAGCAGGGCGACGTCGCGCTGCGGCTGGGGCGCGTCGACTCGGCGATCGGCGTCTGGGAGCAGGCGCTCGAGTACCACCGCGGCCGCGACGAGCTCGAGCGGGTCGCCGAGCTTCACCGCAAGATCGGCGCCGGGCTCGCGCACAAGGGCGAGCGCAAGCAGGCGATCGAGCACCACCAGCGCGGCATCAACCTGATCAAGGACGGCGAGCCGTCGCTCGCGCTCGTGCGCCTGTACGAGGAGGCGGCGTGGCTGTACATGCAGACGGGCGACAACATGCTCGCGATCTACGCCTCCGAGAAGGCGCTGCGTCTGGCCGAGCAGCTCGGCGAGGTCCGCGCGGCGAGCCGCGCGCACGGCATCTTCGGGCGTGTGTTCGGGCGGATCGGCGACAGCGTCAAGGCACGCGAGAACCTCGAGCGCGCCGTCGAGCTCGCGCGCGGCTCCGACGCCCACGAGACGGTGCTCGCGCTGACGGCGCTCGGCCATCACCTGGAGAGCTCCGAGGGCGACTACGCGGCCGCCGCCGGCGCCTACCGCGAGGCGCTTGCGCTGGCGCAGCGGATCGGTGACGTGCCGGCCGAGATCGAGCTGCATGCGGCGATGGCCCAGCTCGCGCTGTACGCGGCGGACTGGGAGCAGGTCACGGCTTCCAGCGACGCCAGCGCGGAGCTCTCCGAACGTGAGGGTCTGATCGGCAAGCTGTGCCTGCCGTACGCGCTGCGCGGGCGGCTGTACTGGCGCACCGGCGTGTGGCAGAGCTCGGAGGAGTCCTACAGACGGGCGCACGAGCTGGCCGAGCAGATCGGCTGGTCGGAGGTCAGCTTCGACGCGCTGTTCGGGCTCTCGAACACGCTGCGCGACAAGGGCGACATCCAGGGCGCCCAGGCGGCGCTGGCGCAGGCGCTCGAGGTGTGCGAGCGCGCCGGGCTGATCGTGCAGTCGATCCAGGCCGGCTCGGCGAGCGCGCTGCTGCACTCGCTCGCCGGCGACGCCGAGGAGGCCGGCAAGGCCGCCGAGCGAACGGCTCGAGATCGCCGGGCGCGCGCATTACCCGGTCGGCCAGGCGGCCGCGCTCGAAGCCGCTGGGATCGCGGGAGCGCTTCCGGACGCGCTGGCGGACCTGCGCGAGGCACGCGTGCGCCTGGCAGCGCCTGCGGCGTCCGCTGGACGCGGCGCGCTGCGAGCTGTTGCTTGGGCAGCGGCTGCTCGAGCAGGATCGTGACGTCGCCGTCGCCTCGCTGGAACGCGCCGCGGCCGAGTACGGCGAGCTCGGCGTGACGCACCTGCAGGCTCGGGCGCATGAGCTGGCCGAGTCAGCCGCCGCGGAGGGTTAGCTTCGAGCTCGACCTTCTCAGCGCGATGGACCCGGCGTGACGCTGATCAGCACGGCGCTGGCGGCGGCCAGCTTCACGGCGATCACCCCGCCGGCGGCGATCACGCGCCCGTAGCGCCGCGGCGCCCAGGTCCCGTCGGCGGCGACTTCGCTTTCGCCGAGTTCGACACCGGACAGTGCCTGCAGCGACTGCCCGGTAAGCGCGAGCGTGCCGGCGCCGGCAAACCCGTCGCCGAGCTTCAGCCGCACGACCACGCCGGGCTTGCCGAGGGGGTCGTCGTCGACGGCAACGATCCGCAGGCTTCCGTCGGGCGCGGCGAAGCCGACGACATGCACTTCGGCGTCGGTCCGGCGCTCCTCGGTGGCGGTCGGCAGCGGCCGCGTGCCGAGCAGCTGGCGGGCCATCAGCAACGAGTACCACTCGGGCTGTGCCTGCAGTTCGCCGCTGGAGAGCTCCTGCGGTCCGGGCGCGCAGACGGGCGAGTAGCCCTTGCAGTTGGCCACGTTGCCGTGCATGTTCACGCCGACGGCGCCGGAAGCCATCAGCTTGGGCAGGTAGCCGGCGGCCCACAGAGCAGAGGCGAAGGAGTTGCTGATCCCGGCGACGCCGCCGCAGGAGACGGAGTTGGTCTCATCCATCCGGAAGGGCAGGCCGGCGGACTGCGAGAGCGACACGTAGCGGCGCACGGAGCCGACCTCGCGCCGCCAGATCGGCGAGCTCAAAAGGCTCGTGACGGACGGCACCGGTTTCTTCTGTGCGCAGCCGAGCGGGTAGTGATGCCCGGTGAGCGTGGTCGGGCGCTGGTCGACGACCTCGCCGGGCCCCCACGTTTCGAAGGCGCTCGATCCGGAGACGTCGGGACCCCAGAGCGGCACGCCGGGCGCGACGGCTTCGATGCCGGCCCGGTATTCGGCGAGCTGAACGTTGTACTGGTCGAGCCCCCACGGTTCTTCGCGCATCCCGTGCAGGGCGTAGGAGTTGGGCTCGTTGCCGACCTCGAAGGCCTCGAGCCACGGCCCGAGCGCGGCCTGCGCGGCGGCGGCCTCACGCGCGGCGGCCTGCGGTTCGAAGTGCACGATGCCAAGTGTCAGCACGATGTGCCAGCCGCTCTGCGCGGCGAGCGCGGCGAGCTGGTGGAAGTCTTCGGCGTCGACAACCCCTGAAGCCCAGGCGGGACGCGGGGTGCGCGCATCGGTCCAGGCGATGCGCGTGTCGGCGGAGACGCCGCCGAAGCGCAGCACGCCGGGACCGAGCGAGCGCAGCAGCGCCACGAGGTCGCCGCGACTGCCGTAGCGGGCCATCTGCGGCAGGCTCGACATCTCGAAGGAGAGCCCGAGGAAGTCCTGCGGCACGGGCGAACCGGGGTGCGCGGTGTCGACGGAGACGGTGACGCTCGGCGGCGGCTTCGGCTTCGCCTTCGCAACCTTGGGAGTCGCCTTCGGATGAGCACGCGGCGCAGGCATTGCGGCGAACGATGCACGCGGCAGGACGGCCCCACAGAGCGCAGCAAGCAGCAACGCAAGCGCCACGCCAGGCGCCAGACGGGCACCGGCGCTCGCCCGCGCGATGGCTGAACGACTTGTTGGCATCAACTGGCCTTCAGTTAACCGATGTGCGCCGCCAGGCGCGCCGGGCACGTTGAGCACCGAGAAACGCCGCCATGTCGATCACACGCTGCGGCGACTCAGGCGAGAGGCGGCGCACCCCGGGCGAGAGACGGCGCGACTCAGGCCAGGACGGCGGGCGGCGTTGCAGCTTGCAACTCGTGCGCTACGTGCTCGGACCAGCGCGCGATCTCCTGCCAATCGCGGAAGTCGCCCTCCATCCCGCGCATCACGAACAGCGCGGCGCGCTGGCGACGATTCAACCGATGACGCTCGAGCGTGCCTGCGAACAGCTTGTGCTCGCGCGCCCCGGTCGCCTCGATCAGCTTGGCGAGTTCGGTCCGATCGACGCCCATCTGCTGCACGAGCTTGCGTGACGGATCGCCGACGGGTCCACTCGAGAACAGCCACACCGGTCGCGAGCCGCGCTCGTCGTGCACGCGCCGCACGAGCGCCTTGGCGTCGTCGAGCCAGCGTCCCATGTACACGGCGCTGCCGAGCACGAAGGCGTCGTAGCCGTCGAGTGACGTGACGTGTGCAGGGGACTCGACGGTCACGTCGAGCTTGTGAGCGCTCAGGCCCCGTGCGATGGCTTCGCCGATCTCGGCGGTCGCGCCGTACCTGCTGGCGGTGCTGAGCAGAACCTTCACGCCATGGATCTCGTGCTCGCTCTCATGCCCCCAGTCAACCTCAGCCGCGTTGCGCCGGCATCGGGGCAAAGCCGGGCCAGGCGCGCGTACTTTCCCACAGCGTGCGCACGCAAGGGGCTAACGTGAGGCCATGCCCGCAAGGCTTGCACTGATCGAGTTCCCGGCCGACGACGCGGAGCGCGCGCGCAGCTTCTGGAGCGGCCTGCTCGAGGTCGCGCTCGAGCCGCGCACAGCGAGCGAGGGCGAGGGCTGGCAGAGCGGCGGCGCGACGGGCCGGCCGGCCGGTACGCCGGCCCCGACGGTCGGGGTCCACGAGCGCGGACGTGGCCCCGGCGACTCGTTCTCGCTGCCGTACTTCGAGGTCCAGGACATGGATGCCACGCTGGCGCAGGTGCCGGCGCTTGGCGGCAGCGTCGTACACCGGGGCGAGCGCTGGTCGATCTGCAAGGACTCGGAGGGCAACCCGTTCGGGCTGGACCTGCGAGCCGGTAGCTGAAGCGGAGGCCCTGCCGGCCCTACGGCGTGAGCCGCACGGGCAGCGTCTTGAGCTGGTTGAGGAACAGCGATTCGACGTGCGTGGGCGCCTCGGCGATGGCGATGTCGGGGTAGCGCTTGAGCGTCTCCTCGATCAGGATGCGCAGCTCGAGGCGGGCGAGGGCGGTGCCGAGGCAGAAGTGCCGGCCGCCGGCGCCGAAGGCCTGGTGCTCCTCCTTGCGTCGCAGGTCGAAGCGCTCGGAGTCCTCGAAGCGCGTCTCGTCGCGGTTCGAGGAGGCGTACCACATGACGACCTTGTCGCCCTCCTTGATCTTCTGCCCGTGCAGCTCGGCGTCGCGCGTGGCGGTGCGGCGGAAGTGGGCGAACGCGGGGAACATGCGCAGCGACTCCTCGACGGCGTCTGGAATCAGCGAGGGATCGTCGAGCACGAGCTGTCGCTGCTCGGGGTCGTCCATCAGCGCGCGCATGCCGCTGCAGTAGGTCGCCTTGGTGCTGTCGTTGCCGGCGGCCATCAGCAGGAAGAAGCCCATCACGATCTCGTGTTCCTCGAGCTTCTGCCCGTCGACTTCGGCGTGCACGAGCACGCTGGTCAGATCGTCGGTCGGTTTCTCCTGGCGCTCGGCGATCAGCTTGCGGCACAGCTCGAAGATCTCGGGGATGTCCTTGTTGACTGCGCCTTCGAAGCCGTCGGGGTTGAGGTCGGGGTCGCCGGCGCCGAGCGTCGAGTTCATCAGCCGCGCCCAGATCAGATCTTCCTCCTCGGAGATGCCCATGAAGCTGCCGATCACGCGCGAGACGACGGGCTGGGCGACGTCTGCGACGAGATCGCACTCCTCACGCCCGTCGAGCCGCTCGAGCACGCGCACGGTGATCGCGCGGATGGCGTCCTCGTGGTCGGCGATCCGCTTGGGCGTGAAGCCCCGCTGGAAGAGCGCCTTCAGGCGGTCGTGCTTGGGCGGGTCCATGCCGATGAACATGGCGCGGGCGAGCTCGATCGGGAAGCCGGCTGCCGCGGCGACGACGCCGCCGAGTTCGGACGAGTAGGTCTCCCAGTCGCGGCTGACGGTGTGGACGTCCTCGGCGGTCGTGATCGACCAGAAGCCGGCCTCCTCGGGCAGTTCTTCGAAGCTCTCGGTCCAGTGCACGGGACACTTGCCGCGCATCTCCCTGAAGGCCTCCTGCGGCGGGCCGTTCAGCCACAGCTCGCGCTGGGTCAGTTCCAAGCTCGCGATGTCCTGCCCGACCGTTGCCATGGGGTCCCCTTAGTTCGCCGATCCGGAATGCGTGCAGAGCATACTGGCTGTGTAGCCAGTTTTGTATTTAAAGATGATCCCAAAGATGACACCCGGAGGTCCGTGCGGCTGGACACACACCGGGCCAGCCGCCGCGGGCTCAGAACCGCTCGAGCACCCGCCCGATCGCGCGCGTGCCGAACTCGACGGCGTCGGCAGGCAGGCGCTCGTCGGGCGCGTGGATCAGCTGCATGAAGGGAAGCTCGGGCGGCAACTGCATCGGCAGGAAGCCGTAGGTCTGGATGCCGAGGCGCGAGAAGAAGCGCCCGTCGGTGACGCCCGGGAGCAGCATCGGGATCGCTTTGGCGTCGGGGTCGAGCTCGCGCAGCGTGTCGGCGAGCGTGTCGAACATCGCCATATCGGGCTCGCCGGAGGCGGGGTCGTGTCGCACGAGCTCGAACTCGAGCTCGACGCCGGACAGCGCGCGCAGCTCGGCGAAGATCTGCTCCGGGGCGAAGCCGGGCAGCAGCCGGCAGTCGAGCTCGAGCGAGACGAGGTCGGGGATCACGTTGATCTTCTCGCCGCCCTGCACGATCGTGGCGCTGGCCGTGTTGTGCAGCAGCGGGTCGAAGATCCGCCCGCGCGCGCCGAACACATCGAGCAGGCGGTCGGTCAGCGTCGGCACGAGCAGCCCGCGCAGCGGCAGCGCCAGCGTGGCCGGCACGTCGTCGGCGATCGCCTCGATCATCGAGCGCGCGACGGGCGTCACGTGCACCGGCAGCCGACGGCGGTCGAGCGCGTGCAGCAGCTTGCCGAGCCCGCCCATCGCGCCACCGCGCACGGGCATCGAGCCGTGGCCGGCCGGCCCGCGCAACGCCACGCGCGTCCAGCAGACCTGCTTCTCGGCGACCATGATCGGATAGAAGCGCCGCCCGGCGACGTCCATCGTGAAGCCGCCGAACTCGCCGATCGAATAGCGCACGCCGTCGAACAGCTCGGGGTGCTCGCGAACGAGGAACTCGGCGCCGAGCGGGCTGCCGGCCTCCTCGTCGGCCAGCAGGCAGAGGATCACATCGCCGGGCGGCCGCAGGCCGCTCGCCTTGGCGCGCATGAACGCGGCGAGCAGCATCGCCACGCCGCCCTTCATGTCGAGCGCGCCGCGCCCCCACACGTAGCCGTCGGCGAGGTCGCCGTCGAACGGACCGTGCTGCCACTCGCCGCGCGCGGCGACGACGTCGACGTGTCCCTGCAAGAGCAGCGGCGCGCTCTCGCCGCGCCCGGCGATGCGCGCGATCAGGTTCGGCCGCTCGGGCTCCTGCGCGATCAGCCGGACCTCGCAGCCGAGCGCCTGCAGCAGCTCCTTGATCCACTCGATGCACTCGCGCTCGTTGCCCGGCGGGTTGCTCGTGTCGAAGCGCAGCAGCCGCTGCAGCAGCTCGACTGGACGATCTTGCAGCGCGTCCCCGGACACGCTGCAGAGTGTCGCCGATTCCGCTCGCCGTCGCCCAAATTCGCCTACCATGAATCGCATGGAGCAGGTCGTCACGGCCAACGACGAGGCGGTCGAGTTCGTGATGAGCATCGGCCCCGCCGGCGAGATCCTGCGCCTGGCGGGCGAGCGGGCTGCGCATCTGCACGGGCCGGTCGCCGCGGCGCTGCGCGAGGACATGGCTCGGTGGGTCGCCGCCGACGGAACCGTGCGCGGCCCGGCGTCGACCTGGATCGTCACCGCGCAGGCGCCCGCGGTGCCGTAGCCGCGCCGGGGCGAGTCCGCTCCGTTGTCTCGAACAGCCCGAGCCGGACGCCCAGCCCCTCACGGGCCGACCGAGAGAACCGACGTCCCCCGTCTATACGATGCCCCGCATGCGACGGGGGCGCAGATCGATCGGTGCCCTGCTGCTCGCGGCGGTGATCGCCTTGCTGGTGCTCGCAGCCGGCGGCTCGCTGGCGACGGGCTCCACGTCGGGCACGCAGGGACGCGCCGCGGGCAACTCGAGCTGCCACAGGAACGCCCCGCCGATCCTGCACGACGGCTTCCCCGAGCCGCCGGCGCGCTACAGCCGCAACGGCCGCCTCGACGTGCCGCTGACGGCCTCGCTCGGCAAGGTGCTGATCGACGGCAAGCGCGTCACCACGCTCAACTACGACGGCACGTTCCCCGGCCCGACGATGGTGATCTGCGCGGGTGACCACCTGACGGTCCACTTCAAGAACGACCTGACCGAACCGACCAACCTGCACACGCACGGCTTCCACGTCTCGCCCGAAGCCAACCACGACAACGTCTTCCTGAAGATCGACCCGGGCCGGGCGTTCACCTACGAATACGACATCCCGCAGGACATGCCGGCGGGCTCCTACTGGTACCACCCGCACCTGCACATGTTCGTCGAGCCGCAGATCTTCGCGGGGCTGGCCGGCGCGATCGTGCAGGAGGGCGGGCTCGACACGCTGCCGTCGCTGCGCCACGTGCCGCAGCGCTGGATCGTGATCCAGAACACGGAGATCAAGGGCGACAAGGTCGTCCCGGTCGGCGAATCGAGCGAAACGAAGTCCAGGCTGTACGTCAACGGCGTCAAAGACCCGACCGCCAAGATCCGCCCCGGCGAACTGCAGCGCTGGCGGATCTTCAACGCGAACGCCGACCGCTATGTGGTGCTGCGCCTGGCCCACGGCCGGCGCTTCCAGCTGCTCGCCGAGGACGGGCACACGCTCGCCAAGCCGCTCAGCGTGAGCACGCTGCAGATCGCGCCGGGCTCGCGCCGCGAGGTGCTCGTGCGCGGCGGCAAGCCCGGCTCCTATGCGCTGCAGGCGATCCCGTTCTCGCAGTTCCCGGGCGGCGACAAGGCTGCGAACGGTGGCCCCGAACCGAACGAAAAGCTCTTGACGCTGCGCTCGGCGGGCAAGCCCAAGCGCACCCCGTTCCCGGCGCATGCCACGCTCACCCGCCCCACGGACCTGCGCGGCAAGCCGATCGACCGCAAGCGTACGATCGTGTTCAACGAAATGACCGAACCGTCGGGCGCGGCGGCATTCACGCTGAACGGGATGAAGTTCGACCCCGAACGGATCGACGCGACGATGAAGCTCGGCTCGATCGAGCAGTGGACGCTGGTCAACGAAACGACCGAATGGCACACGTTCCACATCCACATCAACGACTTCCAGGTCGTAAGCGTCGCCGGCAAGGCCGTGCCCTACGTACTCGAACAGGACAACGTGGCGCTGCCGCCCAAGTCGAGCACGGTCGTGCTGATGCACCCGATCGACTTCACCGGCAAGTTCGTCTTCCACTGCCACGTGACCTTCCACGAGGACCACGGGATGATGGCGGCGGTGCAGGTCGTGCGCGAACCGACAGCCGCCCAGGCGCGGCGCTCGGTCGTCTATGACGGCGGCTTCGCGATCAGCTCCGGCGCATACGGCTCGCGCGCCGCGCCGCCTTCGGTGCGGGCGCTGTTGTTCTTCTGCCGCGGCCTCGGGCGCGGCGTCTCCTTGCCGCACCTCGGCCCGGGCCGTATCGCCTGAGCCGGCAGCTCAGCGCTTCGAGGCCGGCTCAGCGCTTGGGCGTGAGCGTCTTGCTGACCAGCGGCGCCTCGCCGGTGCCCTGCACGACGACCCGCAACTTGCCGTGGACGCTCGCCGGGATGCTCAGCCTGGCCGTGCCTCCAGGGCTCAGGTGGGCGCGCCGCACCGTGCTCCACTTGCCGCTCGCGCCGCGCAGCTCGAGCAGCACTGAGGCGCCCGGCCGCGGCGCCTGCACGCGCACCAGCGTCAGCTGCCCGTGCGCAGTATGCACCTTCGCGAGCGTCAGCTTCAGCGAACCACCGGGCGGCAGCGAGCCCGGCGCGAGCACGGTCACCTCGCCGTGCATCGTCGGGTGGATCGTGCACGAGTAGGCGAACGTGCCCGGCGTTGCGAACGTGACTTTGAAGCTTTCCCCTGGGTTGATGTGACCCGAGTCGAATTGGCCGCCGGCCGCAGTCACCGTGTGCGGGATCAGCGCGCGGTTGGTCCACGTGACCGTCTGCCCCGCTTCGAGCGTCAGTTCGGCCGGCTGGTAGGCGCGCCCGACGATCGACACCGGCACTTCCGTCGACGCCCCGCTCGCCGTCGCCAGGGCGAGCACGAGCGCAACTGCCACTACGAGCGCGCCCGTCGCCGTCCACCGCCGACCCGAACCGATCGGCACACGCGCCGAGCGCGTTCCACCCCTTCGCACCGTTCCCATCCTTTTCACGAGCGCGACCCTACCGCAGCCGGCGCGATGAGATACGGCCGCAACAGCTAAGCGAAGCGCTCGAACAGCTCGGGCAGCAGCGTCGCCAGGTTGGCGTACTCCTCGGCGCAGTGGGTAGCCAGCGCCTGCGGTAGCCCCGCCGGCAGCGTGGCGCGGCGCGTGACGCGGTTGTTCAGCACACGCTCGCCGGCCGCGCCGAGCGGTCCGTAGGGGCGCACCGCCGCGCCGAGCCAGAAGGCGCTGCGCAGCACCACGCCGTCGCCGTCGCCGTCGCGCAGGAACACGTGGAACATCGGCGTGTGACGTACGTGGCGTCGGTCGTCGCCGACGTAGCCGCACACGATGCTCGCCACGTCCGGGTTCTCCAGCTGATCGCCTCCCAGCCCCATCGCGCTCGGCCGCCGAAAGGCGATGCGTGCGTGCACGACACCCATGCCGACGTCCTCGACCGGGTGGTGAACCGCCCCCCAGTGAGCCTTCGCGCCGGTCGCTCGCTCCGTGCCCTCGGCCGGCGCGTCGAGCGAGTTGGCACGGTGCGCGACCGGGTGCCACACGCGGTAGCGCAGCGCCTCGCGCGGGTGCCAGTCGAACCACCAGTCGACCATCTCGCCGCTCACGAGCGGCATCGCCGTGCGCACGGCGACGAAGCCGATCCCGTCCCGCAGCGTGCACCAACCCGTCTCGACCGCCGTCGGGCGCGGGTCGAGCAGCCGCGCCACCTCGCTCGGCCCAAGCGCCTGGCCCGGCTCGATCGGTCCCTGCGCGATCGCCTCGAGCACGGCCGGCTCGGGCGGCGTCATCGGCCGGGTCAGGTAGGCCGACAGCTCGCGCTCGTCGCTCACGCCGGCCTGCCCATCCACGGATGGAAGCGCCCGTCGGGATCGTGGATCGCGCGCAGGTCGTCGAGGCGGCTCATATGCGCCTCGCTGAGGAACCGCGCCGGGCGCTGGCCGAGGTTCTCGTCGGCCAGCTGGATGCCCGTGGCGAGGTGCTCCATCTCGCGCATCCGCTCCGTCGCCCATGCGACGTTCGTCTCGTCGCCGGCCGGGTCCTGCCACACGCCGTACAGCGCGATGTAGGTGTCGTCCTCGACGCTGTAGGCCATGTCCGCCCGCGGCGGCGCCGGCTCGCTGCCCGGGCCCCAGTTCATCCACAGCATGTGCGACGGCGCGTCCGGCATCGTCTCCGCGATCCGCCGCAGCCCGGGCAGCAGCTGCTCGATCGGAGCATGCGTCCACATGTTGTCGGCCGAGTAGCGGTGCTCGTCGGGGTAGGCCGCGTGCACGCCCGCGTAGAGGTCCTCGAGCGCGACCGGGATGTAGGGCTCGCAGAGCTTCGCCTGCTCGAGCGCCGGACAGCTCGACAGCAGCGACAGCGCCGACCGCGCCTGCTCCTCGCTGTCCGCCAGCACTGGGCCCGTGACGGCGATCTCGAGCTCACCTTGCTCGTCTCGGTGCACGATCAGCATCAGCTCCATGTTGCGCGGCACGCGCGGCCCGACCTCCTGTGCCCAGCCAAAGACCTGCTCGAGCTCCTCGATGCGATACAGCACGAGGCCGTTGGCCACCACCTTCGGCCGCGGCTGCAGGCGCAGGTGAAAGCGCGTGACGACGCCGAAGAAGCCGGGGCCCGAGCCGCGCGCCGCCCACAGCACCTCGGCGTTCTCCTGCGCAGATGCGCGCACGAGCCGCCCATCGGCCGTGACGACGTCGATCGCCTCCACGCTCATGCAAGCCGGCCCGTGCACGCGCCCGTTCCAGCCATAGCCGCCCTGCAGCAGGTAGCCGCCGACGGCGACGCCCACGCAGTGCCCCGCCGGGAAGAACAGGTCGCGCTCGGCGAGCGCTTTGACGAGCTCGTTGCCGGGGCAGCCGGGCTGCACGGCGGCCGTCATCGCCGCAGCGTCGATCTCCACCGCGCGCAGGCGCGAGAGGTCGAGCAGCAGCCCGCCGTCGCGCACGTGGTTGCCCGCCCAGCTGTGCCCGCCCGAGCGCACGCCGATCTTCATCCCGCGCTCGGCCGCCCAGCGCACGGCGCGCACGGCGTCCTGCTCGCTGCGAGCGATCGCGATCGCGTCGGGGAAGCGCTCGGGCGTGCGCGCGTTCCACACCGCCGCGCGGCGGGCCTGCTCGTAGCCGCCCTCGCCCCGCTTGAAGATCTCGCCGTCGAACTCTGTCTCGCTCACGATGCCCCCATCTGGTCGTTCCACGATACAGGATATGCTTTCCGCGATGCAGAACGGGCGCTCCAGCACAGAGCCGGCACGGAGCACCGCCGCCGGGCGACAGGGCCGCGAAGGCGTGCAGGCGATCGCGCGCGCCGGGGCCGTGCTGCGCGCGCTCGAGCGCCATCCACGCGGCCTCGCCCTCGGCGAGCTCGCCGGCGCCGTGCAGCTGCCAAAGTCGACCGTGCACAGGCTCGTCGGCGCGCTCTCCGCCGAGGAGCTGCTCGGCACGCAGGCCGACGGCAAGATCGTGCTCGGCGGCGCGCTCGTGCGCCTCGGCGCGGCCGGCTCACAGGCGCTGCAGGACGAGCTGCGCCCGCTGCTTCGCTCGCTGCGCGAGGAGCTCGAGGAGACCGTCGACCTGGCCGTGCTCGACGCCGGGCAGATGCGCTTCATCGAACAGCTCCCCGCGGCCCATCGCCTGCGCGCCGTTTCTGCCGTGGGCGCGCGCTTTCCCTTGCACTGCACGGCCAACGGCAAGGCCTTGCTCGCGGCGCTGCCGAGCGACCGTGCGCTGGCCCTGCTGCCCCCGCGACTGCCACGCTTCACGCCGCGCACGATCACCAGCCGAGCCGCACTGCTGGAGGAGCTCGAGCAGATTCGCGAGCATGGCGTCGCCTTCGACCACGAGGAGCACACCGAGGGAATCTCGGCCGTGGGCGCCGCCGTGCTCGGCCCGCTCGGCCCGCTGGCGGCGATCTCCGTGCCCGTGCCGACCGCCCGCTTCGCCGGTGGCGAGCGTCGCTACGCCGCCGCCGTGGCGCGAGCAGCGCGCGAGTCGGCCGACGCGCTCGCCGGCGCCGGCGCCTGGGACTGAACGCCGCCCGCACACGACGCCGGCGCACGCGCGTGGCGCCGAAGCTCAGCCGCCCGTCAGCTCGGCGAAGCGAGCCAGCATCGCCTCGTTGTCGTCGTACTCATACGCGTCCACGCTGATCGAGCGCCCGCCTTCCACGAGCGTCACGAACCCCGCCTCGAAAGCGAAGCGACCGCGGCCGCCGATCCCGCTGCCGTGGTAGGAGGCGCGCATCGCCACCACGCGCTCGTCGCACGCGAGCACCTCGTCGACCGCGAAGCGCACGTCCGGCGAGACGGCGAACACGGACGCCGTCAACACGCGGCAGGCCTCGCGCCCGACCGGCGAACCCCAGCCATCCGCCCTGTGGTCGACCATCTGCCAGCCCTCCGAGAACATCTCCATGAAGGTGTCGAGGTCTTGCGATTCGTAGCGACGACCGTACTCGGCGTAGTAACGCAGCGGCGGCAGGTCCGCGAGCTCGGCCGGCACGCCGAGCGACCCCGCAAAGCGCCCGAGCGGCGGCTCGGGTGCGTCCCGTTTCCTGCAACGGCTCGAAGTGATCGCAGCACCCCCGATGGCGTCGTCCTGCCCGCCAAGCCTACTCCTCGGCGCCGGCTTTGACCTCCCGATCAATTCAATTCAGTCCGATACTGCGGATCACCCGATTCACCAAAGTCATCCCCCGCCGGCCGCGGGAAGCCGGCGGGGGACCGTGCAAGCGCGCGCGGGAGGGAGCGCACGCCTGGGCGTGCCTCTGCACGCTCAGCGTGCCCAGCGCGATACCCGCCGCAACTCGGTCTCACGCAGCCATCGAACAGACGTCCAGCACGCAACTAGCATCACCTGTGTGCGCACGACGCTCGCCACCGTCGCGCTGCTCGGCGTGCTCTGCCTGTTCGGTCTGCTCGCGGCGCCCGCCCCGCGCGCCCGCGTCGGCGTACGGGTCACGGCGACGGCAACGACGAAGACGACGACCAACTCGATCCCGGCGCCGCCGATCCATCGGTGGCCGATCCCCTTCGGAGCGGCCCGCAAGCGCGAGATGGCGGCCTACTCGCTACGCCACTACGGCGAAGACACCTACGCGCTGAGCAACCCCAAAGTGATCGTCGAGCACTTCACCGAGACGGCGACCGCGCAGCAGGCGTACAACACGTTCGCTCCCGACCTGCCCGACAGCGAGTTCCACGAGCTGCCCAACACGTGCGCCCACTTCCTCGTCGAGCGCAGCGGCAGGATCGATCAGCTCGTGCCCCTGACCCTGCGCTGCCGGCACACCGTCGGGCTCAACTGGACCGCGATCGGGATCGAGAACATCGGCTTCTCCGATCTCGAAATCATTAAAAATCGAAAAGAGTTCGACGCCTCGCTGCAGCTGACTCGCTGGCTGCGCTGCTCCTACGGGATCGCGCTGAACAACGTGATCGGCCACAACGAGAGCCTCTCCTCGCCCTACCACCGCGAGCGCGTGCCGGCCTTCCGGCACCAGACGCATTCGGACTGGAACAGCACCGACATGCACGTCTATCGGAGACGCCTGTCGCAGCTACCGTGCGCCTGAGATCTTGCAGCGGGGGGTGGAATTTCGCCCACGTGGTAGTAAATAGCCATGCCACGCTCGATCTGGACGGGCGCGATCAGCTTCGGCCTGGTGACCGTGCCGGTCAAGCTGTACAGCGCCGTCAACCGCAAGACGGTGCGCTTCCACCAGCTCTCCGGCAAGACCGGCGTGCGGATCGCGCAGAAGCGCGTCGACCCGCAGAGCGGCGACGAGGTCCCCTACGAGGACATCGTCAAGGGCTATGAGCTCTCGCCCGACCGCTACGTCGTGATCGAGCCGGCCGAGCTCGACACGCTGCAGCCGAAGAAGACCAAGACGATCGAGATCGAGGACTTCGTCGAGCTCTCGCAGATCGACCCGATCTTCTACGACCACCCCTACTACCTCGCCCCCGGGCCCGGCGGCGCCAAGCCCTACCGCCTGCTGCTCGAGGCGATGGCCGAGACCGAGAAGGTCGCCATCGCGCGCGTCGTGATCCGCTCCAAGGAGCAGCTCGTCGCGATCCGCGCGATGGGCGACGTGCTGGAGATGGCCACCATGCTGTTCGCCGACGAAGTCGCCGACCCCGAGCGCCTCGACGAGCTGCCCGACCCCGACGAGGTCAAGACGACCAGGCGCGAGGTCGACGTCGCCAAGCAGCTGATCGGCTCGCTCGCCGGCGACTTCGAGCCAGACAAGTACCGCGACACCTACCGCGAGGACGTGCTCGCGCTGATCGAGCGCAAGGCCGAGGGCAAGGAGATCGCCGTGCAGCCCGAAGCCGACGAGGTGCCCGAGCCCGCCCCCGACCTGATGAGCGCGCTGAAGGCCAGCCTCGCCGCCGTGCGCGAGCACGGCGAGCGCGACAGCGAGAGCGGCGGCGCCAAACCGCGCAAAGCCGCCAAGAAGGCGCCCGCCAAGAAAGCCGCCGCCAAGGCGTCCGCAGCCAAAGCCACAGCCAAGAAACCGCCGGCGAAAAAAGGCACGGCCAAGAAAGGCCCTGCCAAACGCGCCGCCGCCAAGCGGTAGGTGTCCCCCCGCCGCCCGAGCAAGTCCGGCGGTGACGGTGGGAAGTCCGCTCGCGCCGGCGCCAGCCTGAACGAGTACCGCGCCAACCGCGACTTCGCCGCGACCGGCGAGGCCCGCGAGCCGATGCCAGAGCACGTCAAGCCGATGCTCGCGCGTGCCGGCTCGCTACCGCGCGAGGACGACGGCTGGGCGTATGAGATCAAGTGGGACGGCGTGCGCGCGATCGCCTACTCGACGCCCGGCGAGCTGCGCCTGGAGAGCCGCAACCTGAAAGAGATCACCGGCTCCTATCCCGAGCTCGCACGGCTCAACCGCGCACTCAGCTCGCACCACGCGATCCTCGACGGCGAGATCGTCGCCTTCGACGGGCACGGGCGCCCGAGCTTCGCGGCGCTGCAGCGGCGCATGCACGTCGGCTCGCCGGCGCAGGCCAAACGGCTCGCCAAAGACTCGCCCGTGACCTACATGATCTTCGACCTCTTGTGGCTCGACGGGCATTCGCTGATCGGGCTGAACTACGAGCAGCGCCACGAGTTGCTGGAGGCGCTCTCGCTCAGCGGCGAGTCCTGGCAGACGCCCGGTCACCTCGAAAGGCGCGGGCGCGACGTGCTCGAGGCGACCGCCGAGCAGCAGCTCGAGGGCATCGTCGCCAAGCGGCTCGACTCGCCCTACGAACCCGGCGCGCGCGGCTCGTCGTGGATCAAGATCAAGAACGTCGGGCGCCAGGAGCTCGTGATCGGCGGCTGGCTGGCAGGCGAGGGACGGCGCGAGCGGCGCATCGGCGCCCTGCTCGTCGGCGTGCACGACCCCGACGGCGCGTTCCACTACGCCGGGCGCGTCGGCACGGGCTTCACCGATTCAGAGCTCGACCGCCTCGGCAAGCTGCTCGAACCGCTCCAGCGCGAGGACTCCCCGTTCACCGCCGGCGAGCGCCCACCGCGCGGAGCCGTGTTCGTCCGGCCCGAGCTCGTCGCCGAGGTCGAGTTCACCGAGTGGACCTCCGCCGGCGTCCTGCGCCATCCCTCCTACAAGGGCCTGCGCGAGGACAAGGACGCGCGCGAGGTCGTGCGCGAGGACACGCCGCAGCCCGCCCCGCGCGAGGGGCTCGACCCGCCGCTCGTGCTGCAGCAGCAGGACGCGAAGGCGACGGCGACGGTCGAGGGGCGCGAGCTGAAGCTGTCGAACCTCGACAAGCCGCTCTATCCGGAGGCCGGCTTTCTCAAGCGCGACGTGATCGATTTTTATGCCGCTGTCGCGACGACGATCATCACCCACTTGCAGGGCCGTGCGTTGACGGTCAAGCGCTGGCCGGACGGCGTCGACGGGAAGGCGTTCTTCCAGAAGCAGGCGCCGGCCCATCGGCCGGACTGGGTGCAGACGGTCACGCTCCCGAGCGAGAAGAAGCCGATCGACTACCTGCTCGCCGAGGACCGCGCGACGATCGTCTGGCTGGCCAACCTGGCGGCGCTCGAACTGCACGTGCCGCTCGCCCGCGCCGAGGCGCCCGAGCGCCCGACGATGCTCGTGTTCGACCTCGACCCGGGCGCGCCGGCGACGGCGATCGAGTGCTGCCGCGTCGCGCTCACGCTGCAGGGGATGTTCGAGAACCTCGGCCTGCAGAGCTTCGTCAAGACGTCCGGCAAAAAGGGGCTGCAGCTGTACGTGCCGCTGAACGATCCCGATGTCAGCTTCGCGCAGACCAAGCCGTTTGCCAAGACCGTCGCCGAGTTGCTCGAGGAGGCGCAGCCCGAGCTGATCGTCTCGCGCATGACCAAGACCGCGCGGCCCGGCAAGGTGCTGATCGACTGGAGCCAGAACGACCGCAACAAGACGACCGTGTGCGTCTACTCGCTGCGCGCCGCCGAGCGCCCGACCGTCTCCACGCCGCTCGACTGGGACGAGGTGCGCGCGGCGCTCGACGGCGGCGACCCCGGCGCATTGCGCTTCGAGGCCGGCCAGGTGCGCGAGCGGATCGCCGAGCGCGGCGACCTGTTCGCGCCCGTGCTCTCGCTCGCGCAGAAGCTGCCGTCGGTCTAGCGCCGTTGGTCCAGCGCTGGACTGGGGCTGGACTGGCGCGGTCGACTAGCGCCGGGCGAGCTCGGCGCCGGTGAGCTGGCGTTCGTAGGGGCCGCGGCCGGTGAGGCAGTAGGCGCCGCAGCGCGCCGCGAGCGCGAGCGCATCGTCAAGGCCCATGCCGGCGCCGAGGCCATAGGCCAGGCCCGCCGCGAACGAGTCGCCGCAGCCGTAGGAGTCGACCGGCGCTGCCGGTGGCTCGGCGGCGCTCCAGCTCCCCTTGGCACCGTCGCGCGAGCGATACGTACCGCCGCGCGCTCCGTCCGTCAGCACGACCAGGTCAGCCTCGTCTTCGGCGCGCACCGCCGCTTTGCGCTCGATCTCATCGTCGGCGCTCAGCACGAGCGCGTCGAGCCGTACGCCGTGCCCGAGTGCATGCCGCGCGCGCGGGCTTGCCACGAGCACTCGCGCGGCACGAGCAGCTCGCAGCGCGGCGAGGTCTCCGGCGGTGAAGTACACCGCGTCCATCCGCGCCAGCTGCTCCCACGGCAGTGCGTCCTCGCCGACCGGCTCCAGGCGCTCGCCGAACGTCGTGATCGTGCGCTCGCGCTGGTTGTCGACGAGCGTCACCGCGCGGCGCGTCGGGTCGGCGCGCGTGGCTGAATCGACGTGGGCGCCGAGCTGCTGCAGGCGCGCGCGCGAGCGCCGGCCCGCTTCGTCCTCGCCGAGCGCCGTGATCAGCAGCGCCTCGCCGGCCAACCGCGCGAGTTGCACGGCGGCGACGGCGCCACCGCCGGCCGGCTCTTCGAACGGGTCTTTGGCGTGGGCCACCTCCCCGGCGCGCGGGACGTGCTCGACACGCGCGAACTGCACCCACTCGATGTGGCCGACCGAAGCCACGCGGGGGCGGGCGGCTTGCGCTTTTCCGTGCACGCGGTGCAAACATACCGTCGATGCGGATGCTCGACCCGGACGCGATCTCGATCGGCTACCTGCTGCCGACGCGCGAAGCGGTGACGCTCGGACGTCCGGCGGCGAAGCCGCTGCTGGAGCTGGGCGAGCGCGCCGAGGCGCTCGGCTTCGATGCCGTATGGGTCGGCGACAGCCCGCTCGCCCGCTCGCGCCACGACGCGCTGCTGATGCTCGCCGCGCTCGCCGCCCGCACCGAGCGCGTGGCGCTCGCGACCGGCGTGCTGCTGGCGGCGCTGCGCTCTCCATTGCTACTCGCGCAGGCCTGCTCGACACTCGACCAGATCGCCGAGGGGCGGCTCGTGCTCGGACTGGGTGCAGGCTTCCCCCTGCCTGAGACCGAGCGCCAGTTCGAGGCCGTCGGCGTGCCCTATGAGGGCCGCGTCGGTCGCCTGACGGAGACGATCGCCGCGCTGCGGCTGCTGTGGCAGCGCGCCGGCGAGCCGGTCAGCATCGAGGGTCGTCACTTCAGCCTGCACGACGTCGCCCTGGAGCCGGCACCGCACCGTCCGGGTGGGCCGCCGATCTGGCTGGCCGGAGCGGGCGAGGCGGCCGAGCAGCGCGTCGGGCGAATCGCCGACGGCTGGCTGCCCTACCCGCCGACGCCCGAGTCCTACGCGGAGGGCTGGGGGCGCGTGCGCGAGGCGGCAGCGGCCGCCGGGCGCGAGCGAGCGCCGCTGCCGGGGCTGTACGCGACGATCGCGCTCGATGACTCGCCCGAGCGCGCACACGAGCGCCTGCGCGAGAGCATCGAGCGCTACTACGGCCTGCCGCTCGATCTGATCCGCTCGATCCAGGCGATGTACTCCGGCACGCCCGAGGGCCTGGCGGAGTGGCTCGGGAGCTACACGCAGGCCGGCGCGAGACACATCGTGCTGCGCGTGATGCACGAGGATCAGCTGCGGGGTCTCGAGCAGGCCGCCGAAGCGCGTGAGCTGGCAGTGGAGCTCGCATGAGCGACCTCCCCACGCCCGAGCAGTTCCGCGACTCGATGCCGTTCTTCGCCCTGCTCGGCGTGGAGCTGATCGAGGTCTCGCCCGAGCTCGTCGTCGGTCGTCTGGACTACGCGCCCGAGCGCTGCACGGCCGGCGGGCTGCTGCACGGTGGCGCGCTGATGGCGCTCGCCGATGGCTGCGGCGGCGTGTGTGCGTTCCTCAACCTGCCCGAGGGCGCGATCGGCACGGCGACGATCGAGTCCAAGACGAACTTCCTGCGCGGTGTGCGTGAGGGCGGTGTCACGGCGAGCACCCGCCCGCTGCACGCGGGGCGGACGACGATCGTGATCGAGACCGAGATCGTGCGCGCCGACGGCGCGATGGCAGCGAAGGTCACGCAGACGCAGGCCTTCCAGTACCCCCGCGCATAGGCGCCGTGCAGCGCCGGCACGCCCGGCGGCCACACCGGCGTAGGATGCGCTCGATGTCCTCGCTCCTGCTCGTCGACGAGCCCGCCCCGCACGTCCGCCGGCTGACGCTGAACCGCCCGGACGAGCTCAACGCGATGACGTCCGAGCTGTGCAAGGCGCTGCACGGCGAGCTCGTGCAGACGGCGGCCGACCGCAGCTGCCGGGCCGTCGTGCTGACCGGCGCCGGCCGCGGGTTCTGCGCCGGGCTCGACCTGCACGGCTATGGCGCTGCGCCGGGCAACGAAGGCAACGACGAGGCACGCGACCGTCTGGTCAACCAGGAGCACATGTCGCGTCTGATCCTGCAGCTGCGCACGCTGCCGCAGCCGGTGATCGCCGCCGTCAATGGGCCGGCGGCCGGCTTCGGCCTGGCGCTCGCGCTGGGCAGCGACATCCGCTATGGCGCGCCCGAGGCCGTCTTCCGGGCGGCGTTCATCAACATCGGCGTATCGAACTCCGACATGGGCGTCAGCTGGCTCTTGCCGCGCCTGATCGGCGCCTCACGCTCGCACGAGCTGATGCTCACCGGGCGCCGCGTCGACGCCGAGGAGGCGCTGCGCGTCGGCCTGATCGCCGACGTCGTCGACCAACCACGGCTGCTCGAGCGCGCCATCGAAGCCGCCGTGCAGATCGCCGCGCTCGCGCCGTTCGGCGTGCGCCTGACCAAGCGCGGGATGTGGGCCGCGCTCGAGATCCCGTCCGAGCAGGCCGCGATCGAATACGAGGACCGCCAGCAGATCATGGCGACGTTCAGCAACGGTGTGCCCGAGGCGATCGGCGCCTACCTCGAGAAGCGCCCGGCCGAGTTCGCGGACTGAGCATGAGCGACCTGTTCGAGGTATCCGGTAAGACGGCGCTCGTGACGGGCGGCTCGCGCGGGATCGGGCTGATGATCGCGCATGGCCTCGTGCAGGCGGGCGCCCGTACGCAACCGTCACCGACCGGCAGACGTTTGGCGATCACCAGGCTGTGCGAGAACCGCCCGAGTGACGATCCGGTCGCCCGGCCGTGGTATCGCGCGGCCGCGCGGCCGATGTGAGCGACTAGGGTTGGCCGATGGTCGCGAACTCGCCGACTCCCCACGGTCGAACCGAAGCCGAATGGGAGAGGCTGACCGACGCGGGGCTGCGGTTCTTGCTTGAGCAGGCGCGGATGGAGCGAACTACCACGTACACCGAGCTCGACAGCGTGCTTCACAGACGAACGGGGTGCGGCGGTTCGACTTCGCTCTCGACCTCGACCGCGCTGCGATGGGGTACCTACTCGGACTCATCGTGGATCGAGAGCGACCGGAGTCCGGGCACATGATCTCGTCGATCGTCATTTACCTCGGCGAGAACGACGCCGGGCCGGGGTTCTACAAGCTTGCTGAGGAATACGGGCTCCTGCGGTGGGGTGCGTCGGCCGATCAAAGGCTCGCGTTCTGGTCAGGCGAGGTAGCAGCTACCCACGAGCGCTACAAGCGCCTCCGCTGAAGCTCAGCCGGGCAGTAAGTCTGGGCTCCCGCGCCCTCGCGGACTTCGCCGGCGGGCGCAGCTTTTGACCGCGCCCGCCCGAAATCCGGAGCCTTTAGCCGCTCATCGCCACAGCGTCGATCTTCTCGGCGACACCCGGTGGCAGCCGGTAGCTCGTGCGCATGCCCTCGACCTCCTCGTGCCACTCGTAGTCGTTGTCCTCGAGCCGAATGGGAGGCTCGGTGTGATTCTCCTCGCGCCAGACCTTCGCTGTGCGGCCGCTCGTGCGGTGGAAGCTGCGGACGCTCTCGTACGTCTGGCTGATGTTGCTCGCAATGTCCTCCAACGTGTACCCCGGACCGTCGTGGAGCTCGATCCGCGCAGCGGCCCAGTACACCTTCCGGGCGTTCTCGCTCAGGTAGTCGCGCCAGTATCGCTCGACGTCCTCGGTGCTGGTGCTGGCGATCGATGTGCCGTCGGTGATGATCGATACATCGGTGCCATCGGGAACCGTCAGTCTGATCTCAAGTGTTGGCATTTCGCCTTCCTTCCTGTCTGCGTAGGTGAGTACAGACAGGATACATCACCTACGCTCATCTGGCTACCTTTGCAGCGAATCTTTATGTCGTTGATGGGAACCCTCCGGCCCGCAGAGCTACGCTTTCCAGATGGCCGACCAAACCTCGCCCGAACGTGATCCGGCGGTCGTTGCCGAACGTATGCTTGAAGCGCTAATCGATGGGCAGGCACTCAGGCAAAAACACGCGGTGCGCATCATCTTGAGGGAGTTCGGTGACGCCTTCCTCTACAAGAACGCACGAAATCATTGGGCGATCGACGCCGACGTTCTCAACGCCTTCACGGACCTCACCGGCGACAGCGTCGTGTGGGAGAAAAGCAAACAGAGGTGGCGCCGTCGGCGACCCGGCGATAAGCCTGGGCGACAACAGCGCTAACGGCTCGACGGCTCGACGAATCTCGTCCTGCTAGGACGCGCCGGCTGGTCTCGAACCACCGGACGATGCCGCGCCCTCGAATCGGCGAGGGCGCGGATCGTCAATTCATGCGGGCTAGAACTTTACGGTGAGGAAGCCAGCGTATGAGCCGAGGTAACAGCCATAGGCAGGCCAGTATCCGTCAACTTTGCCGCTCGGGTACGCGAACACTGCGGTGCGGTTGTATTCCATATTGCAGCCGGTGTTCGAAAAATCGGCGTAATCGCTGTTGTAGGCCGATCCGCATGTCACCCCGTAATTCTCGTTATGCGACACGAGAGATACGCCGTCGATTCCATAGTAGTAGTGGGTTTCTTTGAACCCGCCGTAGAGACAACTACCGTTGGTGTGCCAATTGAGCGAGGCGTTGACGCCGCTATTAACGTTACCGCTCCCGTCGTGCGTCCGTGCAAATACGTACGCCGCATGTTCGGCATCGGCAGCGCGGCCTCGCGGCGCGTGCTGGTGGCGAGTCTTCCGATTTGCTGCCGCCGCTGTCGCACCCTGGCTCGTTACCGACTTCGTGGTCAGTTGTGGAGACGCAAGCGTCAGATGTTCGGCTTCAAGCTCGACAGGCTGAGGCGTCCCGCGTTCCCAGGTCTGCGTGCAGGACTGCGGGTCGTTATTGACGAGGCGAATCTCGACCGTCCCCGGTTCGCTGACATTGAGACTTGCCGACGGTTCGCCGACATACGAGCACCCGCCCGCAGACGGAGTGCCGTGAACCGTGTATTTGCTTGCATTCGACAGTGTGGAGACAGTCGGCGCTGCCGAGGCCACACTGGCCGCCACAGCCAACAACACTCCGGCAACAGGCAGAACCCATCTCACGATGGAGGTCTGCGCGATTTTCGATTTCAACATCACCTCTCCTTTTCGTGGACACTGCTCTTAGGTACGATTCCGACAGGCGGGATCATACCGAGCTGCGGCGTACGGCGCTTTCCACGAAACCTGGGACGTCTTGCCAGTTACTTCTCCAGTCCTCTGATGTGCGCGCGTGGCCGCTTAGAGCACAATGGCGGGCAGCCGCAGAAGGTCGTCGCGGAGGCCCTTGCGTAGGTTGACCTCGGAGTCACGCGCGAACCGCGCTGCGGCGTCCGGGCTGATCGTCGGCACGAGCCGACCGTCGGAGTACAGCTCGAACTTGGCAAAGCTCTCGCGCAGCGCGGCGTTGAGCACCCTCACGTCACCGCCCGCCTCGGTGACCTGCTCCTGCAAGCGCGTCCAGAGCGCGGTTATCGCTCCCTCGGTGTCGGGCTCAGGTTGGTCGGCGTTCAGCGCATCGAGGGCGGCGTCTGCTCGCGTCCGCTCCTTCTTCGCCTCGGCACGCTTGACCATCGCGGCATCCTTGAGCAGGGCGCGCTCGTCGGCATCCTCGGCGTCCGCGAATTCCGCAGTCGCGCGCTCGGCTGCGTGCTCCGCTGTCTGCACAGCTTCGACGGCCTCCGTAGCGATCCGCTCCAGCTTCTCGCGTTCCGCGCGCTGGCCGCTTTCAAGCTGCTCCCGGAGCGTCGCTGCATCGCCTAGCAGTCCCTCGATGCTCGCAAGATCGCCGCATCAACGACCGGGGCCTCCCAGGGTTGAGAAGCGGGTAGTGAGAGCGCGTGACGTCCTTCATCGAGAGCTTCGGCGCGCTCGGCGTGTTCCTGCTGATGGTGCCCGAGAGCGCGTGCATCCCGATCCCCAGCGAGGTGACGCTGATCTTCTCGGGCGTCGCCGTGCACCAGGGCTGGATGAGCTTCCCGCTGGCGTTGCTGGCAGCGACGGCAGGCAACCTCGTCGGCTCGCTGCTCGCCTACGGCCTCGGCGCGAGCGGGCTGCTCGCGGGCGTACCCGTCGTGGGCTCCGTGCTCGGCCGCTGGGAAGGCCTGATCGAGCGTCACGGCACCCGTGCCGTGTTGAGCGCGCGGCTGATGCCGCTCGCGCGCACGTTCGTCTCGCTGCCCGCCGGCGCCATGGGCGTGCCGCTCGGATCGTTCGTGGCGCTGACGACGCTCGGCGGCGCCGTGTGGGCGACCGCGTTCATCCTCGTCGGCCTGCTCGCCGGCGCGGCATGGACTGAGATCAGCTCGCTGCTCGGGCGCGTGCTGCTCGTGATCGGCCTCGGCGTGCTCGCGTTCAGCGTTTTGCACGGGCGCCGGGAGCGCTCCGGCGAGCGCGAGTGAGCCGCGCGGCCGTGCGATCATGGTCGCCGGATGAGCCCCGCAAACGTCTTCAGCGACGAGTACGAGTTCGACGAGACCGACCCCGACGGGTTTCGCGCCGCCATGGCGCGGGTCGGCAAAACGGCGGGCGGCAAGGAACTCGCGGTCAAGGCGTTCGCGCTGCCGCCTGGCCAGGGCCTCTGCCCCTACCACTACGAGTACGTCGAGGAGTGGCTGCTCGTGCTCGACGGCGATGTCGTTGTGCGCACGCCCGAGGGCGGACAGGAGCTCGTCCGCGGCGACCTTGTCTGCTTCCCGGCCGGACCGTCGGGTGCCCACAAGGTGAGCAACAGCAGCGAGCAGACCGCGCGCATACTCATGTTCTCGAGCGCGCGCGAGCCGTCCGTCGCGGTCTATCCCGACAGCGACAAGATCGGCGTCTGGCCGGGCAACGACGAGGACCGCGTGATGCTGCGCCGCGCCGACGGCCGCGTCGACTACTACGACGGCGAGCGCTGACCGGCCGCGGCCGGCGGCGGCACGTCCTCGACCCCGGGCGCAGCGGCGAGCGCGACGCCCTGCGCGCCGGCCTCGATCAGTCGCCGCCCGGAGACGGCGCCGGGCTCGTGCTCACCGGGCGGATCGACGACTCCGCCCCGTGCCGTGGCTCGCAGCTCCGCCGCGGCAAGCTCGCGCTCGCAGTGCGGGCAGCGCAACTCGACGCGCACGTCGTGGCCGCACTCGGCGTGCTGAACGCGCACGGGCCCGCGCGAGCCCGTCCACGCCCAGCGGTCGCCCCACTGCATCAGCGCGAGCAGCGCCGGGATCAGGTCGGCGCCCTTCTCGGTCAGCCCGTACTCGTAGCGCTCGGGGCGCTCCTGGTAGAGGCTGCGGTCGAGGATGCCCTCGGCGACGAGCGTCTCGAGCCGGTCGGAGAGGACGTTGGCCGAGATCCCGAGGTCCTCCTGGATCGCGCCGAAGCGCCTCACGCCATAGGCCACGTCGCGCAGGATCAGCGGCGTCCACCACTCGCCGGCGACGTCGAGCGTGCGCGCGATCGAGCATGGGTGGTTGCCGAGTTCGGTGCGCTTCACGTTCGTCGCAGTCTATCGCTTGCATAAGAGGAGTGACTAGGGTAGGGTCGCTCCTCTAACAGGAGTCACCCGTCTCCCACCCATCGATCGCCCGGCTGCCGGCCGGGAGGAGGTCACGAACATGCCGATGCTCGACGCCTACATCCCCGAGGGGGCGCTCACCCAGGACGCCGAGGAGCGCCTGCTGGCCAAGCTGACAGACCTGCTGATCGTCAACGAGGGCGCCGACCCGACGAACGCGCAGGTCCGGTCGATCGCGTGGCTGTTCGTCCACAGGCCGGCCGACGTGTACGTGGCCGGCTCGCGTGCCGAGCAGCCGCGCTACCGCTTCGTCGCCTCGGTCCCCGAGGGCCAGTACGACGCCGAGCGCCGCCAGGCGATGGTCAGCGACATCACGGCAGCCGTGCTCGACGCCGAGGACGGCGCCTACGAGCGCGATCCGTCGCGCGTGTGGGTGTTCACGCCCGAGGTTCCCGACGGCACCTGGGGAGCGCTCGGCGGCATCGTCACGCTCGCCGACATCGCCACGTTCGCCACCGGCGATGCCGAGCACGGGCGCCGCTACGCCGAGGAGCGGCTCGCCTCCCGCCGCGGCTCGCCGGTCGCCGCCTGATCGACACCCGCTCCACACCGCTCCGGGGCGAGCGCCCGTCTGCGTAAAGCTTGGCGGATGAGCAACCTCATCCGCCAGCTTCGCGTGCTGCGCCACCGCGACTTCCGCTACCTGTGGCTGGCGCAGTCGGCGAGCGTGATCGGCGACTGCATCGTGATCGTCGCGCTCGCGCTGTTCGTGATCGAACTGACCGGCAGCGCGACCGACCTCGGCTTCGTGCTCGCCGCGGCGAGCCTGCCGCTGGTCGCCTTCCTGCTGCTCGGCGGCGTCTGGGCCGACCGCCTCCCGCGCCACCGCGTGATGGTCGTGACCGATCTCGTGCGCTTCGCCCTGCACGCGCTGCTGGCGACGCTGATCTTCACGCACACCGTCGCGATCTGGCAGCTGATCGTGATCGAGGCGCTGTTCGGCAGCGCCGAGGCGTTCTTCCGCCCGGCCGCCAACGGCCTGCTGCCGCAGACGGTGCCCGAGCAGGAGATCCAGCAGGCGCAAGGCCTGAGCGCGCTGTCGAACAACATCGGCGAGTTCGCCGGCCCGGCGCTGGCGACTGCGCTCGTGCTGGGCCTGGGCGCGGGTTGGGCGTTCGCGCTCGACGCCGCGACGTTCCTGTTCAGCGCGGCGCTGCTCTCGCGCGTGCGCCCGCGCCGGCGCGAGACGGCGGCCGAGCAGCTCGCGGCCGTGCCGGCCCCGGCAACCACCGCCCCGGCCCCCGCAACCCCGGCCCCCGCGGCGGCGGCACACGAGGACCCCTCGGGCGAGCCGGTGGGCGTGTGGCACGAGATCCGCGACGGCTACCGCGAGGTCCGCTCGCGCAGCTGGGTGTGGGCGACGCTCGCGGCGTTCTGCGCTGCGCTGTTCACGGGCCTCGCGCCGTGGTTCGTGCTCGGCCCGGTCGTCGCACGCGAGCAGTACGGCGAGATCGGCGTCTACGGCCTCGTCTCGGCGGTGCTCGGCGTCGGCACGATCGCCGGCTCGCTGCTCGGCATCGGCTGGCGGCCGCGCTTCCCGATGCGCGCGGCGATGCTCGCGATCCTGCTGTGGCCCGCGGTGGCCGTGCTGTACGCGGCCGGCGTCACGCTTTACGTGGTCGCGCCGGCGATGCTGCTCGGCGGAGCCGGGATCGCCCTGTTCGACGTGTGGTGGACGACGGCGCTCGCCGAGCGGATCCCGCCGGAGAAGCTCTCGCGCGTGAGCTCCTACGACTGGATGGTCTCGCTCGCGCTGCTGCCGCTGGGCTACGTGCTCGCCGGGCCGCTGGCGAGCACGCTGGGCGCCGTCGAGGTGCTGCTCGGCGGCTCCGTGCTGGCGGCGATCGCGCTCGCGCTCGGCCTCCTGCCGCGCCAGACGCGCATGCTCAGGCGCTTCGCAGCGTAGGCTTGCGCTCGATGGACTTCCTGATCGCCAAGCACGACCTGCACGAGTGCCGCTTCGCGGAGAACCCGCCGCCGGAGCTCGCGCCCGGCCAGGCGCGTCTGCGGGTCGAGCGCTTCGGGCTCAGCGCCAACAACATCACCTACGCGATGTTCGGCGAGGGCATGAGCTACTGGAGCTTCTTCCCGGCCGAGGAAGGGTGGGGACGCATGCCCGTGTGGGGCTTCGCCGAGGTGCTCGAGAGCGACTCCGAGCAGCTCGAGCCGGGCGCTCGCGTGTACGGCTACCTGCCGCCGTCGAGCGAGCTGGTCGTGGCGCCGGCGCGGATCGACGCGCGCGGCTTCCTCGACGCCTCGCCGCACCGGGCGAGCCTGCCCGCGGCATACAACGGCTACGTGCGCGTCGAGGCCGACCCGATCTACGAGGCGGATACCGAGGAGCTGCAGATGCTGCTGCGTCCGCTGTTCTTCACGTCCTTCTTGATCGACGACTTCCTCGACGACGCATCGCTCTTCGGCGCGAGCACGGTCGTGCTGTCGAGCGCTTCGAGCAAGACGGCGAGCGGGCTCGCGTTCCTGCTCTCCCTCCGCGACGGGGTCGAGGTCGTCGGCCTGACTTCCGATCGCAGCGCCGCCTTCACCGACTCGCTCGGCGTCTATGACCGTGTCGTCACCTACGGGGAGATCGAATCGCTCGCCGATACTCCTGCGGTGTACGTAGACATGGCGGGCGATGCGCAGGTGCGCGGCGACGTGCACAGCCACTTCGGCGATGCGCTGATGCACTCGGCGGTCGTCGGCGCGACCCATCACGACCGCATGGGCGCCGTGCCGGACTCATTGCCGGGCCCTCCGCCGACGTTCTTCTTCGCGCCCGACCGCGTGACCAAGCGCAGCACCGAGTGGGGTCGAGACGGCTTCGAGACGCGCATCGCCGAAGCCTGGCGCCCGTACGTCCAGTGGTGCGAGGGCTGGCTGGAGGTCGTTCGCGGCGATGGTCCCGAGCCGCTCAGGCACGCCTACCTCGACCTGCTCGATGGGAATATCGACCCGGCCAAGGCGCACGTGCTCTCCATACCCGCCTAAGCGGCGTCCTCCCCCATCTTCGAGCGACGCCGCTCGCGGCGCTCGACGATGCTCGCGAGCAGCAGGCTCGCCTCGAACAGCAGGTACAGCGGCACGGTCTCGAGCACGAGCGTGATCGCATCGCCCGGCAGGAAGGCGGCCACGGCGCCGCAGGCGAGCACCGCGTAGCGCCGGTTGTGCCGCAGCTGGGCCGGGGTCACGATCTGCGCACGCGTGGCCGCGAGCATCGCGACCGGGATCTGGAAGACGAGACCCATCGCGAGCAGCGTGACGGCGGCGAAGTGGTAGTACTGGTTGGCCTGCACGAGCACGTTGAACTCGCCGCTGTTGAAGTTCTGGAAGAAGCGCACTGCGGCGGGCAGCACGACGAAGTAGCCGAACAGCACGCCGATCACGAACAGGAACGGGATCGACAGCGTCACCGATTTGGCGATCTTCTGCTGCTTGGGGCTGAACGCCGGCAGCAGGAAGCCGTAGAGCTGGAACAGGATGATCGGCAGCGCGAGGATGAAGGCGAAGATCAAGGCGATTCCGACGGTCGTCGTGAACGGCTCGCCGATCCCCAGCGTCACCGGCTTGTTGCCTTCGGGCGCCTTGGAGAGGCCCTTGATCGCTCTGTCGAGCTGCGGGCTGACCCCGGCGAGCGCCGTCCGGGTGGCCGGTGAGACACCACTGCCGGGACGGTCGAGCGCGCCCGTCACCGTCTGCAACTGCCTCGCGACCGTTCGCGCGCTCTGCTGCACCGTGTACGTCGCACCGAGCGGGCCGTTGCCTTTCTTGACCTGCTTCTGCGTCTGCGTCGAAAGCGGCTTGTTGATCACGTGCAGCAGCGCGTGGTTCTGCCACATGCACAGACCGAAGGCGACGGCCAGCGCGGCCAGCGAGATGATCAGCCGGCCGCGCAGCTCCGTCAGGTGGTCGACGACGGTCAGTCTGTCTTCGTGCCCTACTCGGGCTGCAGCGACGGCCGCCATCGATTGCCTTCCAGTCTCTTCCGCGTCGCCGAGCTAGGCGACTGGAACGCGCTCGCCGACCGAACGCGCAGCCACAGCAGCCTCGCTCTGCGCTGTGGGCGCCGTGCTGCTCACCGCCGGCACCGCGGGCGCCTGGGCGGGAATCGCGGGCACGGTCTCGTGCGGCTCGTGCGTCTGCTCGCCGCTCAGCGTGTCCTTGAAGCCACGCATCCCGCTGCCGAGCGAGCGCCCCATCTCGGGCAGGCGCTTGGCGCCGAACACGAGCAGCAGAAGGATCAAGAGAAAGGCTATGTGAAGAGGATTGTCGAGGCCCATGTTTGATTCACACTCCCGAAGTCATTGGATTTCACCCGGTGACGGGCGTGTAGTTGTAACTACGCGGCGACGCCGAGGGCGGATCACCCTCGGCGTCGTCTTTTCTTCTCCGCGTGTGACTACTTCTTGATCAGCGGACCGGCGGCGGCCAGCACTTCGGCCTTGCTCAGGGGCTTGTCGAACCCTTCGTTGGGCGTCGGGCTCTTGCCGATCAGCAGGTCGATCGCCGCGGCGTGCCGCGCCTCGATCTGCACGATGCTGCCGGCCGAGGCCAGCACCTGCTTGCTCTTCAGCGACGGAGCGGCGCCGTTGTACGCACCGACGCCGGTGTTCTCGAGCACAGAGGCCAGGGCGAGGAACGACTTCTCGTCCGTCGCCGGGAACACGAACGTCGGTTTGGCCACGGGCTTGCCGCCGAGCTGCTTGATCGCAGCCGACAGCGCGGAGACGTGCGCGGCCTCCTCGGCGCCGAACACCCTTGCGTACTTGCGCGCTTCTCCACTCAGACCGACCTGGCGGCCCTTGACGTTGTAGAAGTCGGCCTCCAGGTACTCGAGCGTCAGCGCGAAGTTGAGGATGTCGACGTCGCCGCCGCCTGTTTCTGCAAACGCCTGGGAGACGAACGGGGCCACCGAAGCGGTCCCGTACAGCGCTCCCGCCGCCAGCGCGCCGCGCAGGATGAACGACGAGCGGGTGATGCCGTGCACCTCGGTGGCCGCCAGCTCGGGGTTTGCGATCTCTTGAGTCGTCATGTTGATCTCGTTCCTTTCTTGCCGGATGTGACGGTTAGGACAGGAACGGCTTGACCGCCGTCAGAACCGAGGACATGTCAGCCGGCGTGGCGAAAGCGCCCTGCGGGGTGACGGACTTCTTCACGAGCGTGCCGAGCGTCGCCGCGTGGCGCGCCTCGACCGAGTGGATCGCGAGCGCCGAGGCGAGTACCTCCGGGCTCTGGATCTTCGCCGCCTGGCCGAGGTAGGCCGCGGCGCCGAGGTTCTCGACCGTGTAGGCGAGCTGCGCCACCTGCGTGGCGCTCGTGATCGGGAACTTCCCTTTCGGATTTTCAGCCGGCGTGCCGCCGAGCTTCGTCACGGCCGCTTTCAGCGCGACCACGTGCGAGTCCTCCTGGCTGCCGAACTTCTGCAGCAGTTCGCCGACCTTGCCGCTGAACAGCTTCGCGGCGATCACCTTGGAGTAGAACTCCGACTCGAGGTACTCGAGCGTGAGCGCATAGTTGAGGATTGCGATGTCACCCCCCGCGCTCGACGAAGCGCTCGTCGCGGTGCCGGCCGCCGTCGTGCTCTTGCTGCTACTGCTGCTGCTTCCACACGCCGCGAGCACGAACGCGCCGAAGCTCGCCGCGCCGGCGCTGCCGGCCATCTTCAGGAAGCGCTTGCGGTCGACGTCGTCGCGTGCGAGCCGCTCGACGATTCCGGCCGGCTGAGGCGGCGTCTCCTCTTGTGTCTCGGTGCCGTTCGCGGGACTGGCCATCCTGAACTACCTCCATTCGATGTGTTGATGAAAACGGCAGCGGTGAGCTCGGCCGCCCGGAGCGCTCTGCCCCGGGCGGCCGTTCACCTGCTCCGTTACCTCACAGGCCGCTCGGGGAAGAGTCAGCCGGTGATGAAGCCCGTCGACTTGACGGCGGCGAGCACCTTCTGCGCCGTGTAAGGCGTGTCGAATGCGCCGTTTGGCGTGATCATTCCCTTCGACCCGTTGAGCAGGCCGATCACGCTCGCGTGACGAGCCTCGATCGTAAGGATCGACAGCGCAGCCTTCACATAGGCGGCGGCCTTGATGTTCAACGCCTGGCCGGAGTAGGCGTGAACGCCCGTGTTCTCCAGCACTTCCGCGGTCGCCATGAAGGTTTCCACGCTCGTGTTGGCGCCTTTGAAGTCGAACTTCGGTTCGGCCACTGCCTTCCTGCCGAGCGCCTTCTTGAGGAACTTGACGTGTTCGTTCTCGTCCTTGGTCACGGTTTCGAGGAACACCGCGCCCTGCGCGCTCAGCGGCAGTTTGGCTGCCGTGGCGCCGTTGTAGAAAGCCGCCTCGAGATACTCGAGCGTGAGCGCGTAGTTGAGGATTCCGATGTCGCCCTTGCCGAATTTCGCCGGCGGGCGTCCCACCTGCGATGCGGCCATCGCGCTGGGGGCGAGCGCAGAGAGCACAGCACCGCCGCTCACCACGGCGCCGCCGGCCAGACCGGCCTTCTTGAGGAAGCCGAGCCGCGTATCGCCTGCGACCTCGTGCGCCGCTTCGCGCACTGCGCCGTCGCTGTCGATCTCGGCGAGGTTCATCTGATCAGTCATAGTCACTCCTTGTCGGTTGCCAGGATCACGGTGCCGGGAGTCGGTGCTTCCCTGGCGTTACCGTTGGGGCTTCTGTACGGGCTTGCTCTGCGTCCGGATCACAAGCACCGTCGGGGCTGGGGTTTTCAGTAGTCACCGTTTTTTGGGTAAGCCCGTCGGTGATCCAATCTCGCCGCCCGCGCGTAGAGTGCTGGTGATGCCCCTATTGCGCCGTCCGAGCGTCAATTCCAAGGACAAGCTGAGAAAACTCGCCGACGAGGAGCTGATGGAACGAGTCGCGAAGTGCGATGCCGATGCGTTCGAGGTGGTGCTCGAGCGCCACGCCGACGCGGCGTTCTCGCTTGCGTACCGCATCTGCGGCAGGCGCTCGATGGCCGAGGACATCGCACAGGAGTCCTTCCTCGCGCTGTGGCGCAGCGGCGAGCGCTACGACCGTGCACGCGGAAGCGTGCGCACGTGGACGCTCGGCATTGTGCACAACCGTGCGATCGACGCGCTCAGGCGCAGCGGCACGCACGACCGGCGCCGCGCCGGCGACGAGGGCATCGAGGAGACGCTGGAGGCGCCCGAGCGGACCGACGAGGAAGCCATGGAGAAAGCCGTCTTCGAGCGAAATCCGCGGCGCGCTCGGCGAGCTCCCCGCCGATCAGCGCAAGGTGATCGAGCTCGCGTACTTCGGCGGCTTCACGCACACCGAGATCGCCTCGATGCTCGACACGCCGGTCGGAACCGTGAAGGGGCGCATGCGCCTTGGCCTGCAAAAGCTTCGCGGCCGGCTGCAGGGCTGGCAGGCGGTGAGCGGATGAACCCGCGCGAACCGGACAACGACTGCCTGCACGGCGAGGACGCGGCGGCCTACGTGCTCGGCGCGCTCGAGCACGACGAGCACGAGCGCTTCAGCGAGCATCTCGCAGGCTGCGCGGAGTGCCGCGCCGAAGTGGCCGAGCTGCAGCCGGTCGTCGACGAGCTGCCGGCCAGCGCGCCGGCGGCGAGCGCGCCGAAGGAGATGCGTGCGCGCATCCTCGCGACGGTCCGCTCGGAGGCGGAGCTGCTCGGCGCCGCCGGTGCCGGCGCCGATCGACCGCCCAGTCGTACGCCGGCCGGGCGCATGCCGCGATTCGCCTTCGCCGGCGCCAGTCTCGCGCTGGCGGCACTTGTGGCAGTGCTGATCGCGGTCTCACTCGGCTCCTCTTCGCATTCGGTGACCACGCCCGGCTCGGCGCCGGTGGGCGCGACCGCTTCGCTGCGCCAGCGTGACGGGCATGCCGAGCTGATCGTCGAGCGGATGCCGCCACCCGCGCTCGGGCGGATCTACGAGGTGTGGCTCAAACGCGGCGGCGGCGAACCGAAACCGACCAACGCGCTGTTCGGCGTCACGAACCACGGCAGCGCCGCCGTCGACGTGCCGAACCTGCACGGGGTCAAGGAAGTGCTCGTGACGAGCGAGCCGGCCGGCGGCAGCTTGCACCCGACGTCGGCGCCCGTGATCCGCGTGGCGCTCCACACGACCTAGCGGCCCCACCACCCGCCCGGACCGTGGCCCCGGCAGTCGGCCGGCTCGGCTCTACGCGCCCCGCTCTCCTACTCGGCGGCTGCGCGGGCGTTGCGCACGAGCTTGCGCATGCCGGCGATCCAGCGCGGCGGATCGCTGCCCTTGAGCGCCATGAACTGCGCGACCTCCTCGTGCGGCAGGATCAGCAGGCGCTCGTCGGCGATCCCGGCGAGCACGGCGTCGGCGACCTGCTCGGGCTCGATCAGACCGCCGGCCTTCAGCGCGGCTGCCCCGGCGGGCTCGTCCATCGCCAGTTCGAGCATCGGCGTGCGCACGCCCTGGGGGCAGATGCAGGAGATGCGGATGCCGGCGTCGCCGTACTCGATCGCCATCCACTCGGCGAGGGCCACGGCGGCGTGCTTGGTCACGCTGTAGCCGACCGAGGAGACCTGCGTCAAGAGGCCGGCCGCGGATGCCGTGTTGATCAGGTAGCCCTCCCCTCGCTCGAGCATCTCGGGAAGCAGCGCACGCGAGGCCCACACGTGCGCCATCACGTTCACGCGCCAGGCTTCGTCGAAATCCTCGTCGGAGGTCTCGACCGGTCCGCCGCCGCCGCCGGGCACGCCGGCGTTGGAGATGAAGATGTCGATCTGCCCGTTGGCCGCGACGGCCTGCTCGATCAGCGACTGCACGCCGCTCTCGCGGCCGGCGTCGAACTCGACGGCCAGGCCGCCGATCTCATCGGCGACCGCGCTTGCCTTCCCGAGGTCGCGATCGGCGACGACGACGGCCCGCGTGCCCTGCTCGGAAAGCGCGCGCGCAAGCGCGCTGCCGATGCCCCCACCGCCACCCGTCACGACCACGTGCCTTCCCGAAAGCTCCATTGGGGCGTACTCTATGTATTGATGGGGGATCAGGTTGGTGTGATCGGGCGGGCACGCCCGATCGAGCAGGTTTCGGTCGCGCCGCTGCTCGGCGAGCTGCGCTATGGGCGCGAGCTCGCCCGGCTGCTCGCAAGCCGCCTGTTCCGCTCGGTGCAGCGGCGCGAGGATGCGCCGCCCGTGCTGCTCGTGCCCGGCTTCATGGCGGGCGACACCTCGCTGAGCGTGCTGCGGCAGTGGCTCGCGCGCCGCGGCCACCACGTGCACATGAGCGGCATTCGCGCGAACGTCGACTGCGCCGAGGAGCTCGTCGGCCGGCTCGGCGAGCAGCTGCACGCGCTCGCTTCGGAGACAGAGCAGCGCGTCTTCCTGATCGGCCAGAGCCGCGGCGGCGTGCTCGCGCGCTCCCTGGCCGTGCGCCGGCCGGACGCCGTCGCCGGCCTGGCGATGCTCGGCTCGCCGGTCAACGACGGCCTGGCCGTGTCCGGGCACGTGCTGCGCGCCGCGCGCGTCGTCGCCACGCTCGGCGACCTCGGCGTGCCCGGGATGCTCTCGCGCAGCTGCAAGGACGGCGCCTGTTGCGAGGAGTTCCGCGCCGAGCTCGCCGCGCCGCTGCCCCCGCACGTGCGGGGGACCGCGATCTACTCCTACACCGACGGGATCGTCGACTGGAAGGCGTGCGTCGACCCCCATGCCCAGCCCGTCGCGGTGGCGTCGAGCCACTGTGGGATGTCGGTCAACGTGAACGTCTACGGCGTGCTCGACAAGGCGCTCGACGCGGCTGGGTAGTGATGCGCTCGAAAGAAGAGGGGTAGCGAGCCCGCATGGAATGGATGAGCCCGATGGACTCGTCGTTCCTGCACATCGAGAACGACACGACGCCGATGCACATCGGCGGCGTGAGCATCTTCGAAGGACCCCCGCCGCCGTTTCAGGACCTGCGAGCGATGGTCGCCGGCAAGCTCGAGCTCGTCCCCCGCTACCGCCAGAAGGTGCGCATGGTGCCGCTCGCCGCGGGGCCGCCGGTGTGGATCGAGGACCCGCACTTCAGCATCGACTACCACCTGCGCCGCACCGCGATCCCGGCCCCCGGCGAGGACGGGCAGCTGCGCCAGATGGCCGCGCGCGTGTTCTCCCAGCACCTCGACCGCAACAAGCCGCTGTGGGAGCTGTGGATGGTCGAGGGCATGACCGGCGGGCGCTGGGCGCTGCTCTCGAAGGTGCACCACTGCATGGTCGACGGCGTCGCCGCGACCGACCTGATGTCGGTGATGTTCTCCGATGAGACCGTCTCCGCCGACGCGCAGCGCAGCGATCGCAACGGGCGCTGGACGGCGCGGCCGGAGCCGTCGGGGATCGACGTGCTCACGCGCACGCTCGTGCGCCGAGCGAGCCCCGCCGGCCAGCTCGAAACGTTCAGGCGTGCGCTGCGCAGGCCGCGCGAAACGGTCCGCTCGGTTGCCGAGGTCACGCGCGGGGCGCTCGCCGCCGGGCCGAGCCTGCGCCCGGTCGGCGCATCCTCGCTGACCGGGCCGATCGGGCCGCACCGGCGCTGGAGCTGGGCGACGGTGCAGCTCGCCGATGTCAAGACGGTGCGCACGGCGCTCGGCGGCACCGTCAACGACGTCGTGCTGACCGTGATCACAAACGGCTTCCGCGCCCTGCTGGAAGGTCGCGGCGAGGAGCTGCCGCCGGAGCGCAGCCTGCGCACGATGGTCCCCGTGTCGGTCCGCAGGCGAGGCGAGCGCGGTGTCTACAACAACCGCGTCTCGGCCGTCTTCGCGGGGCTGCCCGTCGGGCTCGCCGACCCGGCGCAGCGGCTCGAGCGGATCCGGGTGGAGATGGACGGCGTCAAGCAATCCAAGCAGGCCGTCGCAGGCGACGTGCTCAGCTCCCTGTCGGGCTTCGCGCCGCCGCTGCTGCTCGCGCTCGGCAGCCGCCTCGTGACGATCTCGCCGCGCCTGAACATGCACACGGCGACGACAAACGTGCCGGGTCCGCAGCAGCCCGTGCAGACGCTCGGGCGCAAGATGATCGAATCGTTCCCGTTCGTGCCCGTCGTCGGCTCGATCCGCATCGTCGTGGCGATCTTCTCCTACGACGGCGGGCTGTACTTCGGCGTCACCGGCGACTACGACGGCGCTCCTGACATCGACGTGCTGACGAGCGGGATCGAAGCCGGCATGGACGATCTGCTTGCGCTGGCCGAGCCGCCCAACGGCGCACGGCGCAAGCCCGCCGCCAAGCGCGCGGCGGCCGGCCGCTAGCAACCGCCTCCGACTGGGTAGGTGTGGGTCGCCGCGCGCCCGCGGCGTGAGAGGATGCCGCGCAGGCCGGCATGCGCCGAGCGGACCGCCCGGACGCACGACCCGACCACCACGACCACTTCCAAGGAGCCACACATGCCCGACATCGAGTTCCCCGCGGGCGCCGGCACGGCGTCCGGCTATCTCGCGACACCCGCCGGCGGCAGTGGCCCGGCGACGATCGTCCTGCAGGAGTGGTGGGGTGTGGAAGGGCACATCCGCTCGATCTGCGACCGGCTCGCGGCCGAGGGCTTCTTTGCGCTCGCGCCGGATCTCTACGGCGGCGAGTCGACGACGCAGCCGGACGAGGCCCAGCAGAAGATGATGGCGCTGTCGATGGAGCAGGTCGAGCCGCAGATGTGCGGCGCGGCCGAGTTCCTCAGCTCGCAGGACGGCTTCGAGGGCTCGGGCGTCGGCTCGCTCGGCTTCTGCCTCGGCGGCGGGCTGTCGGTGTGGGCGGCGGCGAGTTGCCCGAAGGTCACGGCGACGGTCTCCTACTACTACGTGATGCCGCACGGCAAGCCCGACTTCGCCAAGGTCAAAGGCCCCGTGCTCGGCCACTTCGGCACGGCTGACGATTTCATCCCCACCGACACGGCGAAAGCGCTCGAGCAGGAGATGAGCGACGCGGGCGTCGAGGTCACGTTCCACTACTACGACGACGCCGGTCACGCGTTCTTCAACGAGGTCGACCGGCTGGGCACCTACGACGCGGAGCTGGCAAAGCTCTCGTGGGAGCGCACGGTCAGCTTCCTGCGCGAGGCGCTGGCCTAGCCGCGCGGCCGCCCTACGTTGAAGCCTCTCCGCCCTCTCGCGCTCGCGGGCCTGTCGCTCGCGGGCGCGGCGCTCGCGTGCAGCTCGCCGACGCTCGCCGCAGCCGCGCCGGCCTCGTGGTCTCCGCCTGCGGCGCTCAGTCCGTGCGCGGCGGTGGGCGCGGCGCATGCGGCATTCCCGCGCGACAAGCCGACGCACGGCACGGGCCGCGGCGCGGTCGTGTGGAGCGCGGCGCGCAGCTGCCCGCAGGGCGCGGGCACGTACGTCGCGAAGATCGGCGCGGGCGACGTGCCGGGCAGCCCGTCCTACGCGCTCGCGCGCGGCGGCGGCAAGCTGGCGCTGCGCCCTCCGCTGGCGCTCGCGCCGGCGCCGCACGGCCGGCTCGCGATCGCCGGCTCGGGCGGCGCGCGCGGAGGCGGCTCGCTCGTCCAGGGCGCGGCCGGCGGCCCGTTCTCGCCGCTCGGCGCGCTCGCGGGCGCGGTTGGGCCTAGCTCGCTGTTCACGGCCTACCTCGGCGACGTGGGCCTGGCGACGCCGATCGCGGGCGGCCTGGATCACGACGGCCTGGAGCTGCGCATCGAGCGCTACTACGCACGCTCGCTCTCCCCCACGATCACGGTCGCCGGGCAGGGCGGCGCGATCGAATCGCAGACGGTCAGCCTCGACTTCCGCACGGACGCGATCCTCGTGTGGCGCCAGGCGGGCGCGCTGTGGGCGCGCGACGAGCCGGCCTCGGGACGCACGCAGCCGACGCAGCGACTCGCGACCACGGCTCGCGCGCCGCGGGTGAGCGCGCTGATCAGCGATGACAATCGCGCAATCGTCGCGTGGGCGGACGAACAGGCCGGCCATACGTCGATCTATATGGATTACTCGGCAAGCGGAGTGCGCTTCGGCAAGCCGCAGCTGCTCGAGCGCTTCGCCAACCCGTCGGGCATTCCCTATCCGCAGACCTCGCCGCGCCTGGTGCGCCTCAGCTCGGAGAGCGTGATGCTGGCGTGGACGGGCGCGCAGGACGGTCGCTGGGTCGTGCGCACGGCCGCGATCGACCTGCACGGGCTGCGCAAGGCGAGCACGATCTCAGACCCCGCCAAGGACGCGCTGCTGAGCGACCTGCAGCCCGGACCGGACGGTGAGGCGATCGCGCTGTGGGGCGAACCGCAGATCGCGGCCGACGGCACGCTCGACTTCGCCACGCAGGCGCTCGTCGCGGCGCGCGGGATCGACGCGCGCCCGGGGATCACGATCTTCGGCGGTCCCGAGCCGGTTGCCCCGGCGGGGCCCATCGGCGTGCCGACGTTGGCGGCCGAACAGAAGAGCGACGCCACGCTGGCGTTCGACCCGAGCAGCGACCGAGCGCTCGCGCTGTGGCGCGGCGCCGGGCAGCGGATCTACTACTCGATCCGCACGCCCGCCTCGCGCTGACTAAAGGATCTGCTTGTAGATCAAGAACAGGTTGAGCGCGGTGATCAGCGCGGCGAGCGACACGCCGATGACGGTGGTGGCGCGCTTGTTGACGTGCACGCCCATCACGTCGCGGCGCATGGTCAGCATCACGAGCGGGATCAGCGCGAGCGGGATGCCGAAGGAGAGCACGACCTGGCTGAGGATCAGCGCGTCGGTCGGGTTGACGCCGACGGCGAGCACGACGAGCGCGGGGACCATCGTCACGAGCCGGCGCAGCAGCACGGAGATGCGCACGTTGATGAAGCCGCTCATCACGACCTGCCCGGCGTAGGTGCCGACGCTCGAGGAGGACGCGCCGGAGGCGAACAGGGCAACGGCGAAGGCGAGCGCGGCGAGGCCGCCGACCTGATTGCCGAAGCCGTGGTAGGCGGCCTGGATCGTGTCGACGCCGGTGTGCCCGGTGGAGTGGAACAGCTTGGCGGCGACTGCCAGCATCGCCATGTTGACGAGGCCGGCGCAGCTCAGCGCGATCACGATGTCGAGGCGCTCGAAGCGCAGCACGCGGCGGCGCTCGGAGGCGTCGCGCATCGGCATGCGGTTCTTGGTCAGCGCCGAGTGCAGGTAGATCGCGTGCGGCATCACGGTGGCGCCGATGATGCCGACGGCGACGTACAGCGACTCGGCGCCGCCGAGGTGGGGCACGAGCCCGGCGAGCGAGCCGTGCACGGAGGGGCCGATCTTCAGCGTCTCGTAGAGGAAGCCGAGGAAGATGATCCCGAGCAGCGCGGTGATGGCGAGCTCGAAGCGGCGCACGCCGTGCGTCTGCAGCTCGAGGATGCCGAAGGCGATGAAGCCTGTCATCACGCCGGCCCACAGCAGCGGCACGCCGAACAGCAGGTTCAGCCCGAGCGCGGCACCGACGAACTCGGCGACGTCGGTCGACATGGCCATGATCTCGGCCTGCAGCCACATGATCCGGCTGGCCGAGCGCGGGTAGTTCTCACGGAACAGCTCGGGGAAGGTGCGGTCGGTGGCGATGCCGACCTTAGCGGAGAGATACTGGATCAGCATCGCCATCAGGTTGGCCGCGAGCACGACCCACAGCAGCAGGTAGCCGAACTTGGCGCCGCCGGAGATGTTGGTGGCGAAGTTGCCGGGGTCGACGTAGGCGATGGCGGCGACGAACGCCGGCCCGAGCATCGTCAGCGTGGCGCGCAGACGGCCCTTGGCGAGCAGGTGTTCGAGCTGGCTGGTGCTGCGCACGACGGCGCCGGCCCCGACGACGGGTGCGCCGGCGCCTGTCCCGATCGAGGCGCCCGCGCCCTCGAGTACCGGGTCGGGGCGCACGGGCGTCAAGCCGAGACCTCGATCCCAGGCGAGCGCGCTTCGCCGGAGCCGGGGTCGAGCTGCACCCGCATGGCCCCCGCCAGGCGACCGCCGACGGCGTGCTCGCGCGTGCCTTCGCCCTCGCCGAAGGCGACCAGCAGCGGCCCGCCGAAGGGCTGGCGTTCGCGCACGTAGAGGCGGTCGCCGGGGGCGATGCCGTGCGTCGAGAGGTAGCGCAGCATCTCCGGGTCGGCGTCGGACACGCGCACGAACACGCCGCGGTCGCCCTCCTGCAGGCGCTCGAGCGGGAACGTCTCGAGCTCGTGCAGCTCGAGCTCGGCGCTCGGGATGGGGTCGCCGTGCGGGTCGATCGTGGGGTGACCGAGGGCCTCGGCGATCAGCTGCTCGAGCTCCTCGGAGATCACGTGCTCGAGCACCTCGGCCTCGGCGTGCACGCGATCCCAGGGCATCTCCAGCGTCTCGGCGAGGAACAGCTCGAGCAGGCGGTGGTGGCGGATCACCTCGAGCGCGACCCTGCGCCCCTCGTCGGTCAGGCGCACGCCGCGATAGGGGTGGTGCTCGATCAGGCCGAGCTCGCCGAGTCGCTTGAGCATCGCCGAGACCGACCCCGGCGTGAGGCCGAGCCGCTCGGCGAGCGCATTCGTGGCGACCGGCTCCTCGGCGCGCGATTCGAGCGTGAAGATGGCCTTGCAGTAGTCCTCGACGGCGGCCGAGCGGGCAATCTCTCTCGTAGCCATGAACAAATATTATGGCATGCCAAGATTTTTGTCAAGGCCGCACTGGACTTCCATCCGGCCGGGCTTTAGGACAGGATGCACCCCCGATGGACCGCGATTACGAGCTGCAGACGCATCAGGCCGAGGACCGCCACTGGTGGTACCGCGGACGGCGCAAAGTGCTGGAGCGCGTGATCGACGAGTTGCGCCTGCCGGCGCGCGCGCGGATCCTCGACGCGGGCTGCGGCAGTGGGCGCAACATGGTCGAGCTGGCCGGGCACGGCACTGTCACGGGCATCGAGCTGTCCGACACGAGCGTCGCGCTGGCGCGCGAGCGCGGCGTCGGCGAGGTGGTCGCGGGCTCGGTGCTCGAGATGCCGTTCGAGGCCGACAGCTTCGACCTGGCGGCCTCACTCGACGTGATCGAGCACCTCGAGGACGATCTCGGCGGCGCTGCGCGAGCTGCGCCGCGTGGTGGCGCCGGGCGGCTCGCTGCTGGTCACGGTGCCCGCCTACCAATGGCTGTGGAGCGGTCACGACGAGATCAACCACCACTTCCGCCGCTACACGCGCCGCTCGCTGCAGCGTGCCGGCGAGCAGGCGGGCTGGCAGCAGGTGCGCACGACGTACTTCAACTCGCTGCTGCTTGCCGGCGGCGATCCTGCTGCGCGTGCTCGACCGCTTCAACCGCAAGACGACCGAGTCGAGCCTCGACCTGTGGGTGCCGCCGGAACCGCTGAACTGGCTGCTCGAGCGACCGTTGCAGCTCGAGGCGGCGCTGATCGGGCGCGGCGGGCGCATCCCCGCAGGCCTCTCGCTGCTCGCAGTCTTCCGCTAGCCCTCGGCGTCGGCGGCGGCGACGGGCGCCGGATGGTGATGCATGCGGAAGGTCCAGGCGCGGTTGACGAGGAAGGTGAGCACGGTGACGATCGCCGTGGCGAAGGCCTGGCCGAGCAGCTTCTCGACGCCGGCGTCGTCGACGAACAGGTAGAGCAGCCCCAGGTTGAGCGCCAGCCCGCAGCCCTGCACGACGCCCCAGCGCACGGGCGTGAGCGAATCGCCGACGTGCCCGGCGAAGGTCCAGCGGCGGTTGAGCAGGAAGCCGTTGACGGCGCCGAGCACGAAGCCGATGGCGGAGGCGGCGATGTACCAGACGCCGAACACCTTCAGCAGCACGGTGTAGACGGCGAAGGCGAGCAGCGTGTTCGACACGCCGACGATGCCGAACTTGACGAACTGCACCACGACGGGTGCGTTCAGGTGCCGGGCGGCGCCCGGTAGTCTGAGGGGCGTCCTCTGTGGTGCGGGGCCGTCGGAGGGCATTGCTAGACAGGATGAACGATAGATTCATCGTGGGCTTAGGCGGCTGTCTGAAGATTGACAGCAGATCGACTCGCCCCTCGACCAGATCCTGGTGAACCGGCAGATGCCCGACACAGCACTCCGCACACCCAAGCTGCTCAGCATCGTCGCGCCTGTGTACGACGAGCAGGAGCTGATCGAGAAGTTCGTGCAGCGCGCATGCGCGGCGGCGGCGGACTACGAGTTCGAGCTGGTGCTCGTCAACGACGGCTCCAAAGACTCCACGCCGGAGCTGCTCGACCGGATCGCCGCCGAGGATCGCCGCGTGCGCGTCATCCACTTGTCGCGAAACTTCGGCCACCAGGCGGCGCTGACGGCGGGCCTGGAGCACGCGGTGGGCGACGTGGTGGCGATGATCGACGCCGACCTGCAGGACCCGCCGGAGCTGATCCCGGACATGATCGCCCAGTGGAGCCAGGGCGCGGACGTGGTCTACGCGGTGCGCAAGCAGCGCGAAGGCGAGACGGCGTTCAAGCTGGCGACGGCGTCGTGGTTCTACAAGCTGTTCGACAAGCTCGCGCAGGTCGACCTGGAGCCCAACTCGGGCGACTTCCGCCTGCTCGACCGCCGCGCGCTGGACGCGCTGCTGGCGATGACCGAGCGCTCGCGCTTCCTGCGCGGGATGACGGTGTGGGTCGGCTTCAACCAGACGGCCGTCTCCTACGAGCGCGACGCGCGTTCGGCGGGCGAGACGAAGTACACGCTGCGCAAGATGCTGCGCTTCTCACTCGACGCGATCACCTCCTTCTCGCACCTGCCGCTGCAGCTGGCCACGTACGTCGGCATCCTCTCGGCGACGGTCGCGTTCGTGGCGATCCCGGTCGTGATCGTCCTGCGCCTGTTCGACTCCTACCTGCCCGGCTTCGGCGCGATCACGATCGCGATCCTGCTGCTCGGCGGCATCCAGCTGATCGCGCTGGGCGTGATCGGCGAGTACGTGGGGCGCATCTACGACGAGGTCAAGCACCGGCCGCTGTACATCGTGCGCGAGGAGCGCAACCGCCCGCTGCCGCAGAGCAGCGGCTCACCGGCCGGTCCCGTCGCCCGTGCGGGCCTTGCCGCGCGCACGACGCAACGCGTCGGCTGACCGGCCGAGGCCGAGAGCCGGCGCCGCTCGTGGGTCAGGCGCCCGGGTGGCTCGTGGGCCGACAGCGCGACACTGGGCGGCGAGACGTGTTGTGATCCGGCAGTGGCCCTGCCCGATCGCGCCCAGCCCCTGCCGGCCCTGCTCGCCGCTGCGCGTCGCACGCTCCTGCTCGCCGCGCTGGCCCTCTTGGCGGCCGCCGCCGCCGGCGCAGCTCGCGCCCAGGCCGAAGCCTGCGCCGGAGTCGGCGCGCAGCCGTGCCCGTACGCGTCGGCCTCGATCGTCGGCCAGCGCGCGGAGGGTGTGCTGCGCTTCCCGGAGGCCGTCGCGGTCGACACGTTCGGCAACGTGTACGTGGCCGATCAGCTGAGCTACGTCGTGCAGAAGTTCTCAGCCGAAGGCGTGTTCGAGACGGAGTGGGGCTCCTTCGGCGGCGGGCACGGGCAGTTCGGACCGATCGGCGGCCTGGCGACGGACGCGGCGGGCAACGTCTACGTGGTCGACTCGAGCCACAACAGGATCGAGAAGTTCGACCCGAACGGGACGTTCATCACGCAGTGGGGTCACACGGGCTCGCAACCTGGCCAGTTCAGCTTCGGCTCCTCCCAGGACTACACCAAGCCCCCTGGCGGCGGCGTCGCGGTGGCGGGCAACTTCGTGTACGTGGCGGACTCGGGCAACAACCGCATCCAGCGCTTCAACCTGGAAGGCGGCGAAGGCATGGAATGGGGCACGAAGGGCTCGGGGCCCGGGCAGTTCTCCTACCCACGCGGCGTGGCGGCGAACGCGAGCGAGGTGCTCGTGGCCGACGACGACAACCACCGGATCGAGAAATTCGACCCGAACGGCGCCTACCAGAGCGCGGCGGGCTCGCAGGGCACGGGTCCGGGGCAGTTCGCCTTCCCCTACGGCGTGGCGCTCGACGCGGCGGGCAACGTGTACGTCGCCGACGACCTCGGCCACCGCGTGGTCAAGCTCAACCCCGAACTGGGCTTCCTCGGCGCGTGGGGCGGCTACGGCACGAAACCGGGGCAGCTCGGCTTTCCCGCGGGCGGTGGCGAGCGACCCGGCGGGCGACAACTACGTGGCCAACACGGCCAACGACCGCGTCGAGGTATACGGGCCGGAAGGGCGCTTCCTGCGCACGATCGGCGCCTCGGCGCGCGGGCTCGGCGCGCTCACAGGGCCGCGCGGCCTCGCGCTCGATCCGAGCGGCGGGCTGCTCATCTCGGACACGGTGGGCAGCCGCGTGGAGCTGTTCGCGCCGCTGACGGACGCGTTCGCCGGGCAGTGGACGGTCGCCGGCGGGCATCGCTCGAGCTTCGCCAAGCCGATGGGGATCGGCATCGACCCGCGCGGCTCGGTCTACGTGGCCGACCAGGGCAACGAACGGATCGTGCGTCTGTGGGGCGACGGCACCTACCTCTCCGAACTGGGCGGGCCCAACGGAATCGGCGGCGCGCAGTTCAACGGCGTGGCGGCTGTCGCGGTGGCGCCGAACTCGGGGCGCACGTACGTGGCCGACGCCGGTCACAACCGCGTGCTCGCCTACGGGCCGGAAGGGACGTTGCTCGCGCGCTGGGGCGCGGGCGGCGGCAACGGTGCGGCAGGCAGCGCCCCCGGCTCGTTCAACCACCCCTCGGGCGTCGCCATCTCGAGCGTGGCGCCGGGCGAAGAAGTCATCTACGTGGCGGACAAGGGCAACGACCGCATCGTCAAGCTCGACGCGAACGGCAACGTGCTGCGTGAGTGGGGCTCGCGCGGCGGCGCCGACGGGCACTTCCACGCGCCGGCGGGCGTGGCTGTGGACGGGGCGGGCAACGTGTACGCGCTGGACGGCGAAAACAACCGCGTGCAGGAGTTCGACTCAGACGGGCGCTTCCTCGCCAAGTGGGGCTTCCGCGGCACGGGCCTGGGCGACTTCTCCCAGCCGTCGGCGATCGCGATCGACTGCGCGGGCAGCATCTACGTGGCGGACACGAACAACAACCGCGTCGAGCGCTTCAACCCGGTGAGCCCGTCCCCGACGGGCTGCCTTGCCGCGGGCAGCTGGCCGCCGCCGCTGGACGTGGCGCCGGTGCTGCGGATCGGCCTGCCGCGCTCCAGCGGCGTGCTCGCGCGCCGCGCGCTCGCGCTCAGCATCAGCTGCCAGCGCGGCTGCAAGGTGCTCGTCAGCGGCACGCTCGCGGCATCGGCGCGACGGGCGAAGCGGGTCGTCCCACTGGTCGCCGTCGCCCGTTCGCTGCCTCGCGCGACGGCGGGCCACGTGCGCCTGCGCCTCGGGCCGAAGGCGCTGCGCGGCCTGCAGCGCACGCTCGGACGGCGCCGCAGCATGACGGCGCGCGTGCGCATCGTCGCCGCCGGCCCGACGGGTCGCAGGACGACGGCGACGCGCACGTACGTCGTGACGCGATAATGAGCGGATGCCGACCGAGGAGATCTGGAAGGACGAGCAGCCGAGCATCGACCACCGCCGCGAGCGGATCAGGGTCGAGACCGAGCGCCAGCGGATAGAGGGCTACCTGACGCTCGCGCGGGACGGCTACCGCAGCCGCGTCTCGGACGTGCTGAACGCCTCCGAGCGCGACTTCATCACGCTGACCGAAGCGACGGTGGAGCCGCTCGAGGGTGGCGCGCGCGAGCTCCACCCGTTCCTCACGCTGGCCCGCCGCCACATCGTCTTCGTCGTGGCCGCGTCGGAGTCGCCCGAATAGCCGGCCCCGGCGGGGCGGCGGACCGACCGGGCCCCGCTAGGGAATCTGGAAGTCGGCGGCTCCGAGCACGGTGCCGGCCGGCGCAGCGCTGTTGCTCACGGCGATCGCGCCGCCGGCGGCCCCGGCGGGCACGACGGCCTCGAGCTTGCGCGGCGAGAGGAACGTGACGTCGCCGGCGGGCGTGCCGGCGAACGTGACGCTCGAGCTCGCGGTGAAGCCGACGCCCTTGAGCGTGACGACCTTGCCCGCCGCGCCGTGCGCGGGCGAGAAGCCGGTGAGCGAGAGGGTGGGCGTGAACTTGGCCTTGGTCTTGGCGCTTGCGCCGGGTGCGCTGACGGTCACCTTGCCCGGCTTGGCGCCACTGGGCACGATCGCTTCGATCCGCGTCGGCGAGAGCACGGTGAAGGCGGCTGCAAGCTTGCCGAGCTTCACGGCGCTGACCGAGGCGAGCGCGGTTCCTTCGATCGTGAAGGCGGAGCCGGTGATGCCGCTGCTCGGGCTGAAGCCGGCGATCGCCGGCACGCCGGCGGTGACGGTTGCCGTCTGCGTGGACGCGGCGGGGGCGCTCGCGCCGGCGGCGTTGACCGCGGTCTCCTGCAGGCGGATCGTCGCGGCGGCGTCGGCGGCGGTGAGCACGTAGCTCGAGCCGGTGGCGCCGGCGATCGGCGCGCAGCCGTAGCCGGACACGTTGCAGCGCGCCCACTGCTCGCTCGACGAGCTGGGGGCGTTGCTCCATGCGCCGTGTCCGGCCGTCAGCTTCTGGCCTTGTTCGGCGAAGCCCGAGATCGTCGGCGGCGCGGTGCTGACGGGCGTGCCGGCGATCGAGAAGGCGCCGAGGCCGAGCGGGCTGCCGAGGCCGGTGGGTCCGTCGAAGCCGGCGAGGGCCTGGCACTCGCTCGTGCCGGCGCAGTTGCCGTTGCCGCCGGAGAGCACGTCGTAGAGCGAGCCGGCATCGCCCAGGTGCGAATACAGCGTGGCCGAGGGGTAGGCGACGCCGCGCGCGCCGCCGGCAAGCGCGAACTCGGCGGCGAGGATCGGCGCAGCGACGGATGTGCCGCCCCACACGCCCCAGCCTGTCGGGGTGCCGCCGCCTTCGGGCGTCGAGTCGTACACGTCGACGCCCGTGTTGGGATCGCCGATCGCGGCGACATCGGCGACCGATCGCCCGCCGGCGCAACCGGTCGCGGAGAAGCCGGGCACTGCGCTCTGCCAGGAGGGAGCGCCGAAGACGCCGCTGCAGCCGCTGCCTCCGTCGTTCCACGCCGTCGCGCTCCACGCCTGATCGTGTTCGCTCAGCGACGTCCCGCCGACGGCGAGCACCTGCGGCGCGGCCGCCGGGAAGTCGGCCGCGGCCGGTTCGCCGGCGCAGGCCTGGTTGAGGTAGCCGCAGTCGCCGGTGCCGGCGAGGACGACCGTGCCGGGGTGGTCGTAGTAGGCCGAGGCGAGGGTCGCGTAGGAGCGCTGCTCGGCGCCTCCGTAGGAGTTGGAGACCTCCTCGGCGCCGGCGGCGACGGCGCTGTTCACGGCCACGCCGAGGTCGCCGAATTCGTCGCTCGAGGCCTCGACGAGCAGGATCCGGCAGCTCTGACAGACGGCGCGGACCATCTGCACGTCGATCGATATCTCGGCCGCCCATTCGCCGTGCTGCTTGGGCAGCGGCTTTGGCTTGCCCGACTGGTTGACCTTGCGGAAGCAGCCGTTGGCGGTCGTGCAGGCGGGCAGGCCGAACTGTTTGTCATACACGTCGAGGTCGGCTTCGGCGCTGGGGTCGTCGTAGGCGTCGACGATCGCGACGGTCTGCACGTGCGCGGCGCTCGTTTCGCTCGGCAACGCGTAGGCGTCGTGCAGGCGCTGAGGCGTGAGATAGCCGGGGTACGGTTCGCCGACGGCGACCGCCGGGCGGGCGCCGGCGGCGACTTCGCGCGACTGCCTGACTGCATCGGCGCGCAGCTGGGCGGCGCTTAGCGAGGCGGGCACGAGCTTCATCCCGAGACAGGCGGCGCGCCCGGGGCGGGCGACGTGGCACACGCGATGCACGCGGAAGGCGTCGGCCCGTGCCTGCGCGGCGGGGGGCCGGCCGAACGAGCAGAGCAGCGCACATACGAGCAGCGCGCAGATGAGCAGCCAACGGACGCCCGCGGAGCAGCCGCGCGCCGGCGCACGGCCCCGATCGAGCAGCACTGGATGTCTCACCGACCCCTCCCCTTGACCTCCGGTCGCATGACTGTCTCGATCGTACATGCAGACTCTCCGCTTGTGTACGGGTCTCGCCGCTGCTCACACTCGCCGAGTATCGACCCGTCGCCGAGATCTGTCGTTAAGATCGCGCAACCGTGCGAGCGCTCACGACGATCGGCAGGCTTGCCGCGGTGCCGGTGCTGGCGCTGGCCCTGGCGCTCGTGCCGGCGAGTGGCGCATCGGCGGCGGCCGGGCAGCTCTACGGCTTCGGCGAAAACGCCGGGGGTCAGCTCGCGAGCACGGCGGGCAACGGCAGCGAAGCGGCCAACCCGACGCCCGCCCCGCTGAGCCTGCCCGGGGCAACCGGGCCGGTCGTCGAGACGGCGGCGGGCGGCGAGTTCACGCTGGCGCTGACCGCGACCGGCCAGCTCTACTCCTTCGGCAGCAATCAGTACGGCCAGCTCGGCGTTGCGGGCGGCAGCGGCCTGCCGGGGGCGAACCCGACCCCACAGCTCGTCGGCCTGCCGGGCGCGAGCGGGCGCATCGCCCAGCTTGCGGCCGGCTTCTCGCACAGCCTCGCGCTGACCTCGACGGGCGAGCTGTACACGTTCGGCGAGAACCAGTTCGGGCAGCTCGGCCGCGCGACGGGCAGCGGCAGCGAAAGCGCCAACCACGCGCCCGAACGGATCACGCTGCCCGGCGCGAGCGGCCAGGTCGTGCAGGTGGCGGCGGGCTACGAACACAGCCTCGCGCTGACCTCGACGGGAGAGCTCTATGCGTTCGGCGGCAACCGCTTCGGGCAGCTCGGCAACGCGACGAACGCGGGGTCGGGCACGCCCAACCCGACGCCGGCGCCGGTGGCGCTGCCGGGTGCGAGCGGACAGGTGGTGCAGATCGCGGCGGGCTACGAACAGAGCCTCGCGCTGACCTCGACGGGAGAGCTCTATGCGTTCGGCGGCAACCGCTTCGGTCAGCTAGGGAAAGCGACGAACAGCGAAACGCCGGCGCCGAACCCGACTCCTGCGCCGGTCGGGCTGCCCGCGCCGGCCGGCCCGGTGACGGCGATCGCGGCGGGCGGCTTCCACACGCTCGCGCTCACCTCGAGCGGGCTGATCTACGCGTTCGGGCGCAACAAGAACGGCGAGCTCGGCAACTCGGCGAACAACGGCAGCGAAAAAGCCAACGCGACGCCTGCGCCGGTCGTGCTGCCCGGCGCGAGCGCCCCGGCGATCGCGCTGGCGGCGGGCAGCGTCCACAGCCTGGCGATCACGGCGAGCGGCGAGCTGTACGCGTTCGGCTCGAACCTCGAGGGACAGCTCGGCAGCGCGAGGAACAGCGGCATGGCGGCGGCGAACCCGACGCCGGCGCCGGTGGCGCTGCCGCCGGGCACGACGATCGACACGGTCGCGCGCGGGTCGACGGCGGCCTTCACGATCGCGCAGGTGGCGGACCTCGCGGTGCTCACGAGCTCGTTGCCGTTCGGGCAGGTCGGCGTCCCCTACACGGCGAGCGCCGCAGCCGCGGGCGGCGTGGGCGGCGACACGTGGAGCGCGAGCGGCCTGCCGCCGGGCCTCTCGATCGACCCGCTGAGCGGGCGGATCGTGGGCACTCCGTCGGCGACGGGCACGAGCGCGGTGGTGCTGCACGTCGCCGATGCGTTCGGCGTGAGCGCGACGAGCGCGACGATCCTGCTGACGATCGCCCCGACGACGCCGGCGCGCGCGTTCCTCTCGACGACGCTGACCGAAGCGCAGATCCGTCAGAGCCTGGGCCAGCAGCTGGGCATGAAAGGGCGGCCCGCGCGGATCGCGAGCCTGCGCAAGCGCCGGCGCTACTCCTACGCGTTCACGGCGCTCACGCCGGGGACGCTCGCGATCGGGTGGTACTACCTGCCACCCGGCGCACGCCTCGCGCGGGCGGCGCCGGTGCTGTTCGCGGCGGGGCACGCCACGTTCGCGACGGCCGGGACGAAGACGATCCAGCTCACGCTGACGAGCAGGGGTCGCAAGCTGCTGCGCCGGCGCCGGCGGATCGCACTGCTGGCGAAGGGCAGCTTCACGCCGAGCGGACGGCGCACGATCACGGCGACCAAGGGCTTCAGCGTCGCGCGCTGAGCGCGCGACGGCTTTCGATCGACCTCGGCAAACGCCGCCCTTGACAGCGGCGTCCGTCTCAGAACTCGCCGACGAAGCCGATCTCGGGCTCGAGCGCCTGTCCGGTGTGCGCGAGCACCTCGGCCTGCACGCGAGAGATCAGCCCGCGCACGTCGGCGGCCGTGGCATGCTCGACGTTGAGGATGTAGTTGGCGTGGCGATGGGACACTTCGGCGCCGCCGACGCGTGCGCCCTTCAGCCCACTTTCGTCGATCAGGCGCCCGGCGCCGACGCCGGCGATCTTGCGGAAGATGCTGCCGGCGCTCATCCGCACGGCATCGGGCGGATGCTTCTCGTGGCGCCATGCGGCGTTGGCCTCGACCCTGCGGCGCAGCTCCTGCGGGTCGGCCGGCGTGAGCGCGAGCGTCACGTCGAGCACGACGTCGCGGCGCGTGTGCAGCACGCTGAAGTCGTAGCCGAACTGGAAGTAGTCGCGATCGACGCTGCGCACCTCGGAGTCGCTGAGCACGGTGGCGGCCTCGACGATCTCCTCGATGAACACGGTGCGCGTGCGATCGGGTGAGAGGAAGTGGAGGTTCTGCCACATGGCGCCGCCGATCGTCGACGGGATCTCGATGTAGTGCTCGAGCCCGGAGAGGCCCTGCTCGACGGATGCGCGCAGCGCGTCGGCGACGGTGGCGCCGCTCTCGACGAGCATCACGCCGTCGGCGATCGTCATCCGGTCGGCCTCGTTCTTGATCACCAGCCCGCGGAAGCCGCGATCGCCGACGAGGATGTTGGCGCCGCAGCCGAGCACGAACCAGTCGACACCTGCTTGCTGCGCCCATCGCACGGCGTCCGCCAGTTCGGCGGCGCTGCGCGGCGCCGAGAAGAGGTCGGCGGGACCGCCGATGCCGAACGTCGTGTACGGAGCGAGCTCGACGTCGCGACGGGCGTTGGGGAGTCCGGCGTGGTCGAGGTCTGGAGCGATAACTTTGGCGGGGTGCATCGTGGAGGTCGCGCTTACTTCGCGAAGCCGTTCAAGCGGAAGTCAGGCTACCGTGGCGATACTCGGCGGATCGCCGCGCTCCACAATGTAGCTGCTAGGATTGAATAATGACGCTACATGAACGAGGCTACGAGGTTGGCGTCCGGGCGCTTCACGATCGCCTCAGCGAGCACCTGGAGCGCGTGGAGGGGGGCGCCGAGGTCGTGGTTACGCGCCGCGGAAGGCCGATCGCTCGGCTGTCCGCAGTCAGGTCCACGGACCCGCTGGAGGATCTCGTGCGCCGCGGCCTCGTAACGCCCCCGGATCGGCCACGCAGCCCGCGGCAGGCACGCGTGAAGGCGCGCGGCGCGGTCTCTGGGCTCGTCGCGGAGCAACGCCGCTGATCCTCTACCTCGACACCTCGGCGCTCGTCAAGCTGGTGATCGTCGAGGACGGCTCCGAGCTGGTCGCGGACCTGTGGGCCAGCCCGCATCCAGCAGCGTCCAGCATTCTGTCCTACCCCGAGGGTCGCGCCGCGCTCGCGGCCGCGGGGCGCGGCGGGCGACTCGGCGCCGACGCCGGCTCGCGTGCGCTCGGAGACTTCGACTCACTCCATGGCGAACTGTCGCTGATCGGGATCGACGCGCAACTCGCGCACGAGGCCGGTCAGCTCGCTGAGAAGTTCGCGCTGCGCGGCTACGACGCCGTCCATCTCGCAAGTGCGCTCGCTGCGGGCGAGCTCACCACGCTCGTCAGCTGGGACCACGACCTCAGACGCGCGGCTAAACGGAGCGGGTGTGCGATTGCCCCGGCCGACTGACACGGAGACCGCGGCAAGACGACCTGAGCGACCCGGGCGTCATGATCTGCCGCATGCGCTCAACCACGCCGTTCGGGACGAGATCGGCTTCGACGCCGGACGGCGAGGAATGGCGCATCGGTCGTCGCTGGATCACGCGCGGCCGTCCGCGCTGGCGAACGGTTCGTGCTGGCAGGGCGACCGGAGAAGCGTTGTCGGTACCCGCCATCGGCGACCCGCAAGACCTCGTAGCGACGCTCGCGATCGTCCTCGGAGCTGTAGCCGTCGCGGTGATCGTCATTCCGCTGCTGCTGTTCGGCATCGAGTTGATCGTCCTGGGCTTGGTCGTCGCGGGGGGCATCCTCGGACGTGGATTGCTCGGCCGTCCGTGGATCGTCGAGGCGCGACCGGTTGGCACGTCAGTCCCTGCCTACACGTGGCGCGTGGGCGGTTGGCGTCGCTCGGCGCGGCTAGTCGACCAAATAGCCGCGGCCCTCTCGGCGGGGCTCGACCTACCGCCGCCCGAGCCGCAGAGCGCGACGATATCGACGGCGCCGCCATCCTGACATAGGGCTCAGCGGGGAGATCGGGGCGACGTGCGAACCCCACGGCCCTGGACCGGCTGCTGAGTCAGCTGCTCGAGCCCGCCGGCCGAGGGCTCGCAGACCGCGGACTATCCCGCTTCCGACACTGGCGGCATGCCCAAGATTGCGCGCGTTTCATTCGTGCTGTTGGTGGCGGGGAACGGCTCGCTCGGGACAGCCACGCCCAGCCGCTCGCAGATGGGCTCCCAGCCGTCGGACGTAGTCCACTCCAGCAGCCGGGCTGCGGGGACGCCTGCGCGTACCTGCGAGTTGTGGCGCTCGAACGCGTCCATCATCGCGGTGGGGCTTCCCAGATCATCTGAGAAGCGCTCGTTGAACAGCTTGGGCATCGTCGTCCCGAACCACTGCTCGAGCCCAGGCGGAGCACCGTCGAGAGGCTGGAAGATCGTGTTCGAAGCGCTGCGATACCACGCCTCGGGATCGCGCGTCGAGAGCAGCACGAGCGCATCGGGATTCGCCGCGGAGATCTCGCGCCAGAAGGAGGCTCCCGGCCAGTCGACCTGCGCCACGTAGCCGCTCAACAGCTCCTGCCAGTCGACGTCGCGGCCATCGATCGCGTCCGTCCACCCAGACGCCTGAGTCGGGTCGCCGATGATCTCGATCATGTGGTGGCAGCGACCTCCGAGCAGCTGCTCGAGCGCCAGCTTCAGCGAATGGGTGCCCGTACGCCCCACGCCGGCTCCGACTACCTTCAGCGACATCTGTCCCCCTGTTGTCTGCCCACCAAGAATCGAGCTAGGGACGTAACCCTACCCGAGCGCCGACTCTCGCGAGACTAGTGGAGAGGTCGCAGATCCTCGACCTGACAAGGGCAATCTGCGAGATCGATGATCTCCGAGTCTCCGGTGAGCAGAGCTAGATTGTGAGCCGCGGCGGTCGTAACCGCGAAGCAGTCCCCAAGCGCAATCGCGGCTCCTGCCTTCAAGCGCGCGACCTCGAGCATCCGGGCGGTCCCTGGAAGGTCCAGCGCGAACACAGCCCGCAAGTCCCGCAGCGTCTCATCAGCCGTGGCGCGCCCGTGATCACGCGCCACTCGGTAGTAGACCTCGACGAGGTTGACCCAGCTCACGACCGGGCGATCCGCGAGCAGTTCCTCGAGCCTCGAGAGCGCCGGCTCCTCGCCGTCCAGCCAAGCGAGGATCACGCAGGAGTCCAGACAGACGCTCACCGAGGCTCGCGTGCTCGATCTTCGAGCAGGCGAGCCGCCATCCCCGTCTTCGAGAACCGGCCTCCGAGCCGTACGGGGGATCGCCGCGCGGAGAGCACGATCTGCTCATCGCGCAACTCGAAGTCGACCTCATCGCCCGGTTGCAGGCGGGCCCGATCCCGCAGAGCCTTCGGAATCACTACCTGCCCCTTGGCGCCGATCCGACCGGTCATACCTTGCGAGTATAACGGTCTTGTCCCCCGCGCAGCGCGAATCTTCGAACAACGCTCCTGTGCCTGGCACAAACGGGGGATCGTGGGAACGTCCTCGAAATCTCCGTGGCCTCTGATCCGGCGGCTCCATGAGAGCGTCTTCGGGCCGCCTTGACGCCCGTGGCGATGATGACTAGAATAGTAGTCATCTCGGAGACGCTTCCCCTCTCGTCGGTCAAGGCGCATCTTTCTGAGCTGGTGGATCGCGTAGAGGACCAGCACGACCGTGTGGTGCTCACACGCAACGGCAAGCCGGCCGCAGTTCTGATCAGCCACGACGACCTGGAGAGCCTCGAGGAAACCCTCTCGATCCTTTCCGATCCGGCACTCATGACACAGATCCACGAGAGCGAGCAGAACCTCGCCGGTGGAGAGCCGGTGACCACTCTCGCCGAACTGCGTGCCGAGCTCCAGAACCGCAGCGACACTGCAGCGTGAGCGAACCATCATGGGCCTTGCTGGTCGCGCCCCCCGCGCGTCGCCAGATCGATCGCCTGCCCATTTCGGTCGCCGCGGCAGTCATGGAGACGCTCGACGCGATCGCATCCAACCCCCGACGCCTCGGTAAGCCTCTGCGTTTCGAGCTGGAGGGGTACCTGTCTGCGCGCCGCGGGCCCTATCGGATCATCTATCGCATCGATGACGCAACCCGCTCGATCACGGTCGTCGCGGTCGCGCATCGCGCCGATGTCTACCGTCCTCGCTGACCGTCGCCGTTCGATCCGGCGACGCCCGATCGAAAGGCCATGCAGAGCTCGAGCAACACTCTCATTCCTGCGGAAAACGGGGAGATCGGGACGCGTTGCAAACCGTGACACGCAGCTTGAGGCTTTGGCGCAGCTGCTGATGAAGCCAGATGGGCGCCAAGCCCGACGCCGGGCGGCGGAGGCGATCGGAAGGGCTGATCGCCGCATGTAGCGGAGCGATTCTGGAGCTCGTGAAGGCGGTGCTCCCCGCACCGGCCGGTAGGCTGTCCTCGTCATGACTACCCAGGAGTTGATCGAGTTGGCTGGCCAGCGGCTTGCGGAGGCCGCGGGGTCTCCGGCCCGAGTGATCCTGTTCGGATCGGCAGCTCGCGGGGAGCTTACGCGCGACAGCGATCTGGACTTCCTGGTCATCGAGCGCGATGTCGAGAACCGCGTCGCCGAGGCCGTCCGCCTGCGCGATGCCGTCGGCCGGATCGGCTGGCCGGTCGACGTGATCGTGATGGATGAGAACCTCGCGGAACGTCGGGCGAAGGTTCGCGGGACGATGGTCCATCACGCCCTCCGGGAGGGCCGGATCGTTGCCCGTTCCGACTCCTGAGCAGCGCGAGTACGCAGAGCTGCTGCTCGAGCACGCGGCAAGCGACCTCAGCGCATGCCGCGTACTCGTGGGCGAGGAGGACATGCTCGACGATGTCGTCGGATTCCACGCCCAGCAGGCGGTCGAGAAGGCCCTGAAGGTCGCGCTCGTGCTGGCAGACATCGACTTCCCGCGCTCCCATGATCTGCGTGAGCTGGCCGACATCGCTGCCGACAACAACATCCCAGTTCCCGGCTCAATTCAAGAGGCGCGCTGGCTGACACCATGGGCGGCGCAGCTACGCTACGAGATGCTGGAGCCCCTCGACCGGGAAGCGGCCCTCTCGACCGCAACCGACGCCGTCACCTGGGCCACGGCTCTGCTTGCAGGCTGATCGACACCTGCGCGCTCCCGCTCAGCGCGTACACGGAGTGCCGAGGGTTCGCATAACGGCCAAACACCCCCGTCCGGTCGCGTACTCGTTCTAGGCTTCACACAGCCAAGAACAGTCAAGAATCACCGTCAACGGGGAGATCGGGACGGTTTGCAAACCGTCGAGCCGATCTTGAGGCCCTGGTTCACCTACTCATGGAGCCAGCCGGTCGGTGCGCGCGGAGGCGCGCAGCCGAGGCGGTACATCGCACCGATCACTGATCGGACTCACCCCTGATCCGGCTGAGCCGCATCGAGGTCATCCAGGTCAACGAGATCACGTGGACGTCCAGCAGCCCGCTTCATCTCCCGTAGATGCTCGAGCGCACAGATGGCGATCGTCACGTCCACCATCTCCACATCGATCGCCTTCGCCCGCAACTCCTCGTACGGCGGCACGCCCTCGAGACCCTGGACGACGTCCAGATCTCCAAGCCTGGTAGCGATCAGCGCTCGCTCGCCACCTCGCAGCAGAGCCGCCACGGAACGCTCAGAGCCCAGCAGCGAGTCCCCCAGCTGAACGTGACCACCAAGCTCAACCGCGACACGGGCGAGCGCGTCGAGGTTCTCGGGGGCCGGATCGGGCACGATGTCGCAGTCCTTCGTCCCCCTCACAACGCCCCACGACCCAAGCGCCAGGCCACCGATGACGACGAACCGCACCTTCGCCTGAGCAAGACGACCGAAAAGCTCGTCGAACAGCGGCGCGCTCAATGGGCGCGCCGCGCAGCATCGCGCAGCTCAAACAGCTTGCGCGCCAGCGAGATCGTCTCTTGGAGGTTCACTACAAGCGGCCGCCGCCCATCGTCACGAAGCCGCAACCGCCGCACGCGCTCGCCTACCTCGTCGTGCCCTTGACCCTTCGCCTGCTCAGCCATCGAGCCAAACACTACCGAGCCCATCACCCACGACAAGGGGGGCAGCCGGCAGGCATCCCACGTGCCACTCGTGCGCATCGACGGGAAACGGGGAGATCGGGACGGTTTGCAAACCATCAAGCCCAGGTCGAGCGCCTGGCTGGGCTTCTGATGGAACCGGCCGGGCGACAGACACGCCGGCGAGCAGCGGACGCAATCAGGCGACTTTGAGATATTCGCGCAGCGCCTTGCGGATCACGGAGGAAGTCGTCTCGTGATCACGCTCTGCCCGGCTCGCGAGTGCCTGGCGCAACTCAGGCTCCAGCCGCACGGACTCGACGCTGGCTGCCGCTGAACCGAGCGTTGGACGCCCCCCGCGCCGACGAACGGCCTCCTCGACGTCGTAACCGGCCTCGGCCTGTTCGACGAGCTTGTCGACCAGCTCGTCGGTGATCGGGATTCCACTCGCGGTTCTTCCGTGGGTCTTCTTCATCACGCTCAAGCTCCCGGTAGCAGCTGCTGATACTTCGTTCTCATCGGCATTGCGTGGATCGCCAACTCCGACCCGTCGTCCCGCCTGATCGTGACGACCTCTAGCAGTGCAGCGCTACGCGCGGGGCCGACGTAAAGGCGGGTGTCGTCCTGCTGATCCTCGATCGTCATTGCGTGCTCGGCCGCGTGCTTGAGGTCCTCGTCGGCGATGCTGTGCTTGCGCGCCGACGGATGGATCTCCACGGAGAGCAATTGTAGTACGAAACGACGCCTGGGTAACGTCGGAACACGACTGATCTAATGGGGACGGAGAGGGCGGGATTCGAACCCGCGATGGAGTTTGACCCCCATACTCGCTTAGCAGGCGAGTGCCTTCAGCCTCTCGGCCACCTCTCCCGGGTTGGGAGGAGCAGAGTTTAGAGGCTGCCGGACAGCCTCGAGCGAGCGCTCGCCGATCGGCCCGTCGCAATACGGGGACCGATCTCCCAGGCCGCTTCTCCGCCAGCCGTTAGCCTTCGAGCGGCCGTCCCGGAGGGGTGGCAGAGCGGTTGAATGCGACGGTCTTGAAAACCGTTAGACGGGCAACCCCCGTCTCGAGGGTTCGAATCCCTCCCCCTCCGTTTCGCCGGGTCGATTGACGTTCGAAATCGACGGACTGGGACATCCCAAGCGCTGGTCATGCTTCGTGCGTGCCCGATCTCATCAATGAGCTGCTTGCGACGGAGATGGCTACCGACAAGCTCAGGGCTCGCGGCATTGCTACGCACGATGCACGCCAGATCCCTCGCAATCCCCATGTCCTTGTGCGCAGCCCGCGCAGTCCTCGCCGCGCGAGCGTAAACTGCTTAGGAGATGAACATGGCGCACGATCCTTGGACAGATCCTGATCCCGGTTCGGGCGATTTCGACTCCGACCTGACGGCGGTCGATCCTCGATACGTCGAGGCACATGTCGGAAATCCCGACGCCAAGCTGACGATCGTCGTCGGTGTCGAGGACAACCACGCCGAGCGGTTGCAGCAGCTCGCCGCGCGTCGTCACCAGCGGCCTGCCGAAGTAGTCGCAGACCTGCTTCGCAGCGCCTGACTTCGATTTCGAGGACTTTTCCACGATCCCCGTCTTCCGAGTTTGCCGCTTTCCCATCACGGGTAGCCCAATGGCATGCCACTGGGAACATCCATATTCCTGATCGCCGTGGGCGCGATCCTGCGCTACGCCGTGACGGCAAGCGTGTCGGGCATCTCGATCCACACGGTCGGCCTGATCCTGATGATCGTGGGCGCCGTCGGCTTGGCGATCTCGCTCTTCTACATGATCGGCGCGCGGCCCGGTCGCCGTGCCGTGCGCGAGCGCGTGGTCGAGCGGGACCCCTACGGCGAGCCTTACTAGCCGCTGCACCGAGACCCCTGAGACGCGGCGGCGGGAGCTGCGAGCACGGGCTCGTGCCCGCCGCGGCTGGCCGCTGAGCCGATCTTTATCGACTGGCTGTTCAATCCTGAAGAGGCACACCGGGGGCAGCTCAGGCACCTCCCGCCGCCGCGATCGAGCGTGCGGCTCGACGGCTCGCCGCAGAGCGGTTGCAAGCGCCGCCCCCGGCCCTACGATCAGAGCCCATGAGCACCGACGAAGACCAGAACCAGCAGCCGCCGAGCGCAGGCCCGTCACAGGGCAGGCGAGTCGATCGGCGCACGTTCGTCAAGGGCAGCCTCGCCGCGGGCGGGCTGATCGCGGCGGGCGGGCTCGGCATCGACCGGTTCGCCGACGCGAGCGAAGACTCGGGCCAGAACGCGGCGCGCTCGGCGGCCGCGAGCGTCCCGCCGCCGCCGACACCGGCGCAGCCGAACATCCTCGTGATCCTCGTCGACCAGCTGCGCTATCCGGCGTGGTTCTCGCCGACGGCCGACGGCACGGGGCTGCCGCCCAACCTGCGCCGTCTGCGCCAGGGCGCGGTCTCGTTCGCGGGCCACTACACGGCTTCCAACGACTGCACGCCGGCGCGCGCGACGCTGCTGACCGGCCTCTACACGCACCAGACGGGCTGCATGATCACCGGCGGCTCGACGCTCGACCCGGGCTTCCCCACGTGGGGCACGATGCTGCGCGAGCACGGCTATGAGACGCGCTGGTACGGCAAGTGGCACCTCACCCATCACGACGGCAAGTGGGGGCGCGTGCGCGGCGAGCGGGCGCTCGCGCGCTACGGCTTTGCCGGCGGCACGTTCCCCTCGCCGAACGGCGCCCCCGGCCAGGGCTGGCGCCTGGACGGCCACATCGCCCAGCAGTTCGGCAGGTGGTTCAAGCACGAGCGCACGGCCGAGCCGTGGTGCACGACCGTGTCGTTCGTCAACCCGCACGACATCGCCTGGTGGTACGTGTGGAGCGACCGCGTGGCAGCGGAGGCGAGCGCGCATCCCGTCACCGAAGGCCTGCCCGCGAACTTCGAGACGCCCGGGCTCTTGATCGAGCGGGGCAAGCCCATGCTGCAGCGCTCGCTGCAGGAAACGGCGGCGGCGTCGTTCGGGCCCGTGCCGTTCGAAGGCCCCGAAGTGGTCGCGTTGTGGAGCGACTTCCTCAACCTCTACGCCAAGCTTCAGCGCGAGGTCGACCGCCACATCGGCCACGTGCTCGACACGCTCGAGAGCCGCCCCGACGTGGCCGCCAACACGGTCGTCGTGTTCACATCGGACCACGGCGAGTACGGCGGCTCGCACGGTCTGCGCGGCAAGGGCGCGGGAGCCTACGAGGAGGCGATCCACGTGCCGCTGCTCGTCAAGGACTACCGCGGACAGCTGACGCAGGCGAGCGAAGCGCCGCGCACGCAGCTCGACCTCGAGCGTCGACATCGCCCCGCTGCTGCTGACGATCGCCACCGGCTCGGGCGACTGGCGCGGCGAATCCCACTACGACCACCTCGCCGAACGCGCCGACCTCGCGGCGATCCTCGCCGACCCGGCCGCTCCGGGGCGCCCGTTCGTCGTGCACACGACCGACGAGACGGTGACCGAGTACGCGATCGAACCGTACGCCGCCGACGCGCCGCGCCATGTGATCGCCGTACGCACCCCCGAGGCCAAGTACGCGACGTACTCCGACTGGCAGGCCGGCGGGATCGAAGTGATCCCGGGGGGCCAGGAAGAGGAGCTGTATGACTACTCGACGGGCGACGGGCGCCTGGAGCTGCACAACAGCGCCGGGCACAGCGCGCTGCAGCCGACGCTCAGCCAGACCTTCGAACAGGCGCTCGAAAAAGAGCTGCGCCGCCCGCTGCCGCCGCACCTGAACGGAGCGCACGCGCGGGGCTTCAGCGACTACTTCCTCGTCGCCAAGACGGCGGCGGCCAACGCCGCGTCCGTGCGCGAGCGGCGCGCCGAAAAACCGTTCGAAGGGCTGCAGGAACCGGGCGCGGCGACCGGCGAAACGCGCTTTCGCGGCGTCAGGCGCGCTTCGCGCGCGAAACGCCGATCACGGCGCCCGTAGCGTCGAGCGCCTGCACCGCCACGTAGGCGCCGGCCGCCAGCTTCGGCACGCCGACGGCCGTCTCGAAGCCGGCCCGGGCGGCGCTCGCCACCGGCGCGAGGTTCGACGGCGAGGGGCCGGCGAGCACGCGCCAGGAGGCAAGCCGCGTGGCGCCGTTCCAGCTCGCGTAGACCTTCGCCCCGGCGCCCGAGCGCACGACGGCGAGCGCCGGCGAATCGCTCGGCTGCCCGCTCCACGCCAGGCGATAGGCGCGATATGACTCATACGTCGAGGGCAGGTGCGCGTCGAGGAGCAGCGCACCGGTGGGGCTGAATTCGCTCAGGTAGGGCACCTCGCCCCAGCCGACCATCCAGTCGCCGTCGGCCAGCGCCTGCACGTTGCCCTGGCTGCCGGCCACGAGCGGCTTGCCCGGGTGGACGGCTTCGCGCACGAGCGTGGCCGCCTTGGCCGCCGCGTCCACGCGCACGTCGATCGCGCGCGACTGCGGGTGCACGGCCGGCGTGGCGCCGTTGTCGAAGAACGTGATCGTGCCGTCGCCCTGGCGGCGCGCGTCGTGCTGGTAGGCCGTGCGCACCCCGGCGCCCAGTGCGAAGCTGGAGCGCTTGCCGCCGAGCCGCCAGCGCACTTGTCCGGTGTGCGCGTCGACGTCGTACGCCGCCCACGTGTTGCGCGCGTCGATCAGCAGGTCGCCGGCCGGCTGCACGTCGATCGAGTTGATGTGGAAGTAGTCGAACGGCGTCGTGCGGCTGGCGTGCCCGGCCGAGGCGTAGGAGTCGCTGAGCGGGACGTGATCGAGGCTGTGCCACTCGTACATCACGAGCCCCGTCTTCAGGTCGAGCTGCTGCATCAACGTGTCCGCCACGGCCGCGTCGCGCGGGCCGCCGACCGCCGAGAGGTCGCAGTCGATCCCGTCGTAGACCGTGATCAGGCCGGTGCCCTGCGGCGTGATCTGGAATTCGTGCAGGTCCGGCTGAAGGCCGTTGCCGGCGCGCACGACGGCCAGCCGGCGATAGGAGCTGTCGAGGATCAGCTCGCCCGCCTTGCTCGAGCCGCCGGAGATCAGCGGGTCCTGCCACCACGTCAGCACGGGCTTGCCTTCGTACTGCTGCACGCGGAAGTCGGCCGCACGCGTGCCGGTCGGTGAGAGCGGCTTGAACCACACGACGCTGCCGTCTTCGCCGAGGATCATCGGCCCGTACTGCCCCGGGCCCGAGTAGGGGGCGATGAAGATCTCACCCGGCGACGCGCCGGGCGCATGCGCCGTGACCGTGACCGTCGGCGGCTGCAGGTCAGGGCGCGAGCGAAAGCTCTGGTAGGTGGCCTTCTGCGGCGCCGGGCGGGGACTGCCGCCGGCGTGGCCGCCGTGATCCTGCACAGCCGCCGTGAAGCTCCAGGCGAACGGGACCTCGCGCGTGCCCTCGCGCAGCTGGGCGTGGACGCTGACGCGCTCGCCCTGGGTGAACGGCTTGCGCGGCACGAAGCTCGCGCCGTTGCCCTGCGAGTAGGCGAGCAGCCGCCCGCCGTGCGACGCCGCTGCTGCGATCCGCTGACGCTGAGGTGCGAGAGCGCCGCCGCGGGCGGGCCGAGCATGCTGATCTGCGTCGAGACCGAGGCGTCGCGCGAGTCGGGCTCGGGCGAGACGGTCACGCCGCCGCCGGCCAGCGCCGCCGAGACGTTCAGACGCGGCGGCACGCAGCTCGGCGAGACAGCGGGTTCCTGAAACGCGCTCGCCGAGGCCGTCGCGTCGGCGCCGGCGCGCCCCGAGCGGGCGGCCGCCACCACGATCGCGGCGCCGATCAGCGAGAGCAGCGCGAGGCCGGCGAGCACCGCGCGTGGCGAGACGCGCCGGGCGCTCAAGCCTTGACCGTGGCCGACGTCCCGAGCACGTTGCCCGAGCCGTCGAGCGCCTGCACGGCGAAGTACGGGCCGGCCGAGCTCGCCTTCAGCGTCGTCTCGAAGCCCGCCTTGGCGGCAGTCGCGACCGGCGCCAGCGATCCCGAGGAGGCGCCGGCCAGCACGCGCCAGGAGGCGACGTCGGTCGCGCCGTTCCAGCTCGCCGCCACCGTGGCCGTGCCGCCGGCGAGCTTCGCCGACAGCGACGGCTTGCCGGGCGCCGTCGCGCTCCACGGCGCCAGATAGGTGCGGAAGTCCTGCACGTTCTTACCCAGCGTGCCGTCGAGCAGCACGTGCCCGGCCGAGTCGTACTCGGTGAAGTTCGGCAGCCCGCCGTAGCCCATCAGCCAGTCGCCGCCGGGCAGGCTCAGCGTGTTGCCCTGGCTCGCCGCCAGCAGCGTGCGCGACGGGTTGGTGAACGCCTTCACCAGGCTGACCGTGTGCCCGGCGGTGTCGGGCTTCAGCAGGATGCCGCGCGACTGCTTCTCCTTCGGCGGCGTCGAGCCGTTGTCGAACACCGAGATCAGCCCGTCCGGCTGCCACTCGGCGTCGTGCTGCCAGTACTCGCGCGTGCCCGCGCCGAGCTTGAAGCTCGAGTGCTTGCCCCCGAGGCGCCAGCGGATCTGCCCGCTTGCGATGTCGACGTCGTACAGCGCCCACGTGTTGCGCGAGGACAGCAGCACGTCGCCGTTCGGTCCCGGCGAGATCGAGTTGATGTGCACGTAGTCCCACGGGTAGCTGTATTTCGGCGCCGGGTTGTTCGATTCCGACAGCGGTATGTGGCCGAGCGCGTGCCACTCCCACATCACCAGGCCCGTCTTGACGTCGATCTCCTGGATGATCGAGTCGCTCAGCACGCCGCTGGACTTGCCGCCGGCGCTCGACAGGTTCATCTTGATCGGGTCGAACGAGTCGTTCCAGGCCGTGCCTTCCGGCGTCAGGTGGATCTCGTGCAGGTCGGCGTGGTAGCCGTTGCCCGCGCGGATCGTGCGCACGTGCTGGTAGGAGGTGTTGTAGACCTCGATCGCCCCCTGGCCGAAGCCGACCTCGAGGATCCGCCCCTGCCACCACGTCAGCACCGGCTTGCCTTCGTACTGCTGGACCTGCAGGTTCGTCGCCGACTGGCCCGCGGGCAGCGGTTTGAACCACACGAGGCTGCCGTCCTGTTCGGCGATCATCGGCCCCGGCGTGCCCTTGCCCTGGTAGGGCGCCAGGAACAGGTCGCCCGGGGCGGCGCCCGGCTTGGCCGCGGTCGTGATCTTCACGGTCGAAGGCGTCAGCGACGGCGCCGAGCTGTAGTGCTGGACCGCCTTGGCGTCGCCCGGGTTGAGCGGGAACTGCTTCTGGCTGACCGGCGCCTGATGGGCGATCGTGAAGCTCGTCGAGACGGCCGCGCCGTTGACCGTGCGCGTGCACGCTGACCTTCTCGCCGGCGCGGAACGGGTGGCTCGGCAGGAAGCTTTCGCCGGTGCCCGTCGAGTACGCGCGCAGCGCGCCCGAATGCGCGCCGCTCTTCGAGCCCGACGACGCGCACGCCGGAGACCTTCGTCCCCGGCCCGCCGAGGAAGCTGATCTGCGTCGAGGCGGACGCGTCCGGCGTGCCCGGCTGCGGCGAGACGGCGACGCCGCCCGTCGCCGCCGCCCTGACCGACGCGCTCAGCGTCGCCGAGGTGGCGGGCGTCGTGCCGCCGCAGGCGCCGAGGCCGGCGGCGATCGAAAGCGTGCCGAGCGCGAGCCCGGCCGAGCGCAGCGCGCGCACGCTATGCCCGCCCGAAGGCGTGGTTGAGCGGGCTTGCAGGGCTCGGCATCGCCGTGATCCTAGCGGGCACGCAAGCGGCCCGGCGCCAGTTCGCGGCGTCCCCGCGCGAGCGGCGGCCCCGAAGCTAGGAGCCGAGCGCGAACGGCTTGGAGCTGCCGATCGTGCGCCCCCGGGCGTCGAGCGCCTGCAGCTTGAAGCTGCGGTCGCCCGGTGGCACTTCGATCGCGGTCTCGAAGCCCTCCTTGGCGTGCGTTCTCACGGCCTGTAGCGCGCCGGCGCCAGAACCGGCGAGCACCCGCCAGGAGGCGAGCTGCGTGGCGCCGTTCCAGCTCGCGTAGACGAACGTCTTGCCGTCGTCGGCCTCGCGCGCCGCGCCGGCGGGCGCCGTCAGCGGCTCGCCGACCCACTGCTCGAGCGTCGCCCGGTAGCTGACGTTGGGACCGGGCAGCTCGCCTTCGAACAGCAGCTTGCCGGATCTGTCGTACTCGGAGAAGTACGGTTCCGAGCCCCAGCCGACGAACACGTTGCCGTTCGGCAGCGGCTGCGTGTCGCCCATGTATTCGGAGCGAAAGCCGCCGCGGTTGCCGTACTGCGCGACGAGCGTCGCCTTGCGCGCCTGCTGGTCGAGCCTCAGCACGAGCCCGCGCGACGGCCCGGTCGGGTCGACGTAGGTGCCGCCACCGGTCAGCCGGCAGCAGTGGTCGTCGAACACGCTGACCGTCGAGTCGGGCGCCAGCATCACGTCGTGCTGCCATTCGAAGGCGGCGCCCGGGCCGAACTCGAAGCTCGAGTCCCTGCCGCCGAGCGTCCACTGGATCTTGCCGCTGGAGATGTCGACGAGGTAGGCGGCCAAGGTGTCGCGCATCGAGACGAGGAACTTGCCGTCGCTCGTCAGCTGGATCGAGTTGACGTGGTAGGCGTCCCAGGGGAAGCCGTTGGTCGGCAGCGACGCCTGGGACTGGCTCAGCGGGATGTGCGCCAGCGCGTCCCAGTTGCGCAGCAGCTTGCCCGTCTTCAGGTCGTACTCCTGCACGGCCGAGTCGATCAGCGCGCCGTTGTAGGCGCCGCCGTAGCGCGACAGGTCGCGCGGCACGTTCTTGTTCGCCGTCACCCAGGCGTGCTCGCCGTCGATCACGATCTCGTGCAGCGTCAGCACCCAGCCGTCCTTCGCTTTCAGCCTCGCGACGGTCCGGTAGTGCTGGTCGACGACCACGTATTCGCCGCTTTCGGTCGCGCCGGTGTTGGTGACCTTGCCCTGCCACCACGCGAGCGCCGGCTTGCCGTGGTAGCTCTGCAGGCTGAGGTTGGCGGCGACGACCTTTTCGGGCACCGGCTGGAACCACACCGGCTGCAGCCGGCGGTCGAGGATCAGCGGCCCGCTCTGACCGACGATCGGCGGTTCGTTGAGGTCGAGGAAGTTCGCCGTGAAGATGTAGCCGGGCGCGAGCTGCGCGCTGGGCGCGTCCTTCTCGATGCGGATTTCGGGCGGGTGCAGCGCCGGCGCCGTGACGTAGCTGTAGGCGCCGTGGGTCGTGTACTGGCCGACCGGAGGCGCTTTGTTGCCGGCGAACGCAGCCGTCAGCCCGACGAACAGGGCGAGCACGAGACCGATCACGAGCGCGAAGCGCCGCACACCCTTGGCCAGCGCCGCGTCCGGCGCGGGCAGCGAGAGGAACGTCAAGAGCGCCGCCACGCCGGCGCAGCCGGCGCCGATCAGGTACGCCAGCGCGAAACCCTGCGTCAGCGCTGCCGGCACCTGCTCGCCGGCGCCGATCTGGTGCGTCGTGTGCTGCGTCGCGAGCGTGATCAGCACCGCCAGGCCGAGGCCGCCGCCGACCTGGCGCGAGGTGTTGACGAGGCCCGAGGCAAGCCCCGCCTGGCCCTCCTTCGCGCCGGTGGTCGCGGCGATCGTCGAGGGCACGATCGACATCGCGATGCCGGCCGCCACGAGCAGGCCGGGGATCATCACGTAGACGATGCCGCTGCCGCTGGAGCCGATCAGCTGAGCAGCAGCAGCCCGGCCGTCAGCATCACCAGGCCGCCGCCGAGCACCGGGCGCACGCCGAAGTGGCTGACGAGTTTGCCGGCGCGCTGGGCGACGAGCATGATCACGAGCGTCATCGGCAGGAAGATCAGCCCCGTGTGCAGCGGCGAGAGCCCGAGCACCTGCTGCAGGTAGAGCGAGCTCAGGAACCACATCGGGAACAGCGCCGCGCTGAACAGCAGCACGATGTTGTTCGCGGCCTGCAGCGTCTTGGTCAGCTCCTTGAACGGGATCAGCGGGTTCGACGCGAAGCGCACCTCGATCAGCCCGAACACGCCGAGCAGCGCGATGCCGAGCACGATCGGGCCGAGCGCGTCGAACGTGCTCCAGCCCTTCAGGCCGGCTTCGACGACGCCGTAGACGAGGACGATCTGGCCGATCGTCAGCGTCAGCGCACCGGCCAGGTCGAACGTCAGCTCGCGATTGCGCACGCGCTCGGAGACGACCGCCCAGCCGACGATCGCCACGCCGATCGCGATCGGCGGGTTGATCAGGAGCACCCAGCGCCAGCTCAGCGCTTCGGTGATGATCCCGCCGAACAGCACGCCGCCGGCTCCGCCGAGCCCGTTCATCGCCGCCCAGATGCCGATCGCGCGGTGCAGCTTCGGCCCCGGCTCGAACGACGCCGTGATGATCGCCAGCGAGCAGGCCGCCATCAGCGCACCGGCGATGCCCTGGACGGCGCGCCCGCCGATCAGCCAGCCCTGGCTCGGCGCGGCGCCGCCGATCAGCGAGGTGAGCGGCGAACAGCACGAGCGCGATCACGAACGTGCGCCGCTGCCCGAAGTGGTCGGCGGCGCGGCCGCCGAGCATCAGGAAGCCGGCGAAGGTGATCGCGTAGGCGTCGACCACCCACTGCAGTTCGGGCGAGGAGAAGCCGAGGCTCGACTGGATCGAGCGGCAGCGCGACGTTGACGATGCTCAGGTCGAGGATCACCATGAACTGCGCCACGCAGCAGACGGCCAGCAGCCACGCCGAGCCCGAGCCGCGCCTACGCTCGCCCGCCGATGCCGTGCCGGGGACCGGTGGACCGGCGGTCGTCTCGACGCTCACGCGCTGCCACCCCGCTTCGGGCGGCTACCGCTGCGCTGTGAGCGGCGTCGTGCGAGCGGCGAATTGCGTCGCGGGCGCTTGGTAGGGTGGGCCGCCGAGCCCACGAGCGACGATTGGAGCCCGCCCCATGAGAAGAACGCCACTGACCGCCATCGCTAACGGCCCTGGCCGTGCTGGCGAGCACGATCGCGGTGGCCGGGTGCGGCAGCAGCAGCTCCTCCTCGTCCTCGGCGACGACGAGCTCGACGCCGACGAGCTCAACGACGCCGACGAGCACGACGACGACGAAGAAGCACAAGTCGAAACCGGCGTACTAGCAGCGCTCATCGGGCCTTGCCCGAGCGGCGCAGCGAGGCGTAGTAGCCGATCGCGGGGCTCGTCTTGGACGTGCCGAGCACGTGGCCGCTCGCGTCGAGCGCCTGCACGGCGACGTAGGCGTACTTGTTGGGCAGCGTCGTCGAGCTCTCGAAGCCGCTGGCCGGGATCTGCGCGCGCTGCTTGAGCGACCCGGGCGCCTCGCCGGCGAGCACGCGCCACGAGGCCACGCCGGTGGCGCCGTTCCAGCTCGCGTGCACGATCGTCTCTTCTTCGGTGTCGTTGAGGCTCGCGAGCACCGTCGGCGGAGCTCTGCGGATGGGCGCTCCAGGGGTGGCGGAAGGCCCGGTAGAAGGACATGTCGTAGGGCTGGTGTGCGTCGAACACGAGCGAGCCGTCGGGGGCGTACTCGCTGATCGCGGCGACGCCGCCGTAGCCGATCAGCGCGTTGCCGTTCGCGAGCGTCTGCATGTTGCCCTGGCTGGCGGCGAGCAGCGGCGGGTCGGCATGCGTGTAGGCCTTGACCAGTCGCGCCTGATGGGTCTTCAGGTCGAGCTCGATGCGCAGGCCGCGCGACTGGGTGTGGATCGGCGGGTTCGAGCCGTCGTCGAAGAACGTCAGCTCGCCGTTGGCCAGCACGCGGCCGTCGTGCTGCCAGGCCATCTTCGTCCCGGGGCCCATCTTGAACGAGCTCTTGTTGCCGCCGAGGCGCCACAGGACCTTGCCGCTGCCGGCCTGCAGCAGGTAGCCGGCCCACGTGCTGCGCGCCGAGATCAGCAGGTCGCCGCTCGGCTCGGGATCGATCGAGTTGAGGTGGAAGTAGTCCCACGGCGCGGTCCCGCTCGGCGCTTCGACTTCGGACTCGGATGCCGCGATGTGGTCGAGGCTGTGCCATTCCCAGCGCACGAGGCCCGTGTGCATGTCGATCTGCTGGATCGCCGTGTCGACGATCGCGCCGCCTGCCGAGCCGTGCACCGAGCGCAGGTCGCAGCGGATCGGGTTGTAGGCCGTGATGTAGGCGATGTCGTGCGGGGCGAGCTGGAACTCGTGCAGGTCGGCCTTCAGCCCGTTGCCGCCGGCGATCCTCGCGACGGTCTCGATAGCGGGAGTTCATCACGACGTCTTCGCCCTGGCCGAAGCCGAGCGAGAGCACGTGCCCCCGCCACCACGTGAGCACGCGCCGGCCTTCGTAGTTCCTGCACGGTCAGGTCCTCGGCGGCTTCGCCTTCGGGCAGCTGCTGGAACCAGACCAGACGACCCTGCGGCGTGTAGATCAGCGGCCCGTACTGGCCGGGCCCGGGCCCGTTGGTCGTGAAGACGTCGCCGGCGGCGGGATCGCGGTCGGGCGTCGTCACGGTCATCACCGGCGGATGCGCGTCGGGCAGCGTGTAGAAGCTCTGGTAGTCGGCCGGCGCCGCGGGGAGGTTGGCGAAGTCGGTCGTGTTGGCCGTCGAGTACGGCGTGTCGACGCGGAAGCGGAAGGAGACGGGCTTGCCGCGCGCCCGCGCCGATCGCGGCGCGCACGGTGACGCGCTCGCCGGCCTCGAACGGCGCGCTCGGCTGGAAGCTCGCGCCGTCGCCTTGGGAGTAGCCGCGCAGGTGCCCGGCGTGGCTGCCGCTGTGCTCGCCGACGACGGACAGCACGTGGATCTCACCGGCCGGCGCGCCGAGGAAGCTGATCTGCGCGTGCGCGGTTGGCGGTGTCCGTTTCGGGCGCCGGCGAGACGTCGACACCGGTGCCGGGAAGCGCGGCCGTCGTCGCGATCGTGCTTGGCAGGCACGCCGGCGAGGACGGCGTTGTGCGGGCTCGAGCCCGACGAGGCCAGGTTCAGGCTCGGCGAACCGAGCGCGAGCGCGAGCACGCCCCATACGAGCGCGACGGCGCCCAGGATGATGAGTACGTTGCGGCGCATGTGCGAGTGCACGACCACCGGTACGGCCGCCCCCTCGGCTGCCGGTGTCGAGGCCGGAAGGGTGCCACATCCAGCGATGGAGAACGTAAGAGTTGCTTCAAAACACCTCACGTTCTGGCGTTGTCAAGCCTCTGAGCCGGACTCGAGACGGCTCGAATCGCCCCGCCGGCGAGTAGGCTCAGCGTGATGAGAGGGATTGCGCCAACGCTGTCGGCGACGCTCGCCGCGCTCGCATCGTGCGCGGTGCTGCTGCCCTCGCCCGCGCTCGCCGCCTCCGATACGGCAAGCACGGAAGCCTACGTGCGGGCCAACTACGCGCTCGTCGGCACAGGACACCGGCTGATACCGACCGCGCATGCGCGGATCCTGGCGCTGCGCCAGCGCCTGCGCCGCGAATGTCCGGCCGTCGTCGCCGGCTCGCCGCAGAACGAAGACTCCGAAAAGCTCACGTGGGAGCTGATCGGGGCGATGACGATCGCCGGCTATCAGCCAGGCCTTGCGGCGGCCACGAAGTTCGCCCGAGCCGTCTCGAAGCTCAGCTGGAGCGATACCTCGCTGACGCGCGCGGTGCGCAAGTACACGCGCCAGGGCCTCGCCGAGGTGCGCACGCCGCCGCCCGACGTGTGCGGCGATCTGCGCGCATGGAAGGCCAGCGGCTACAAGACGCTGCCCGAAAGCACGGTGCGCTTCCGCAAGACGTTCTATGAAAACTACGTCGGCGTCGGCTTCATGCCGAGGCAGCTCGCGCGCTTCGTGCAGTCCTCGCAGAAGGCGCTCGTGCAGCGCACGCGCCACTACGAAGAAGCACTCGCCGAATTCGAAGCCCACGAAGTCGAAACGTTCGGCGAAATCATCGATTCGCTCGGGCTGAACCAGTAGCCGGCGCATCGACCGTCGCCGCGGCGCACGGCTGCTCTGCCGCGGTGCCGCCGGCGGCCTCACGCGCACGTACGAGTGCGCGGGCCGCCCCCTGCACGAGCAGCGCGCCGCACAGGGCCAGCGAGAACGCGGCGGCCGCGCCGAGCGGGATCACGAGCACGGCGACGAGGAAGCAGAAGGTGGCGAAACCGTAGGCGCCACGCAGGAAGCCGCGGAAGAACTCGTCGAGCTGCACGGGCCCCTCGAGCACGAGCACGAACGCGGCGAGCACGGTGTTGGAGACGGGGAAGGGCGTGAGCACGCCGGTCAGCGTCGGCCCGAGACCGGCGGCGGCGCCGGTCAGGCCGAGCACGAGCAGCGCCGTGGCGATGGCGCGCGCCGGCAGATCCCACGCGGGCAGCGCGGCGAGCGGCCGATCGCGCTCGTGCGGGTCGGCCGGCAGCAGCCGCGGCGCGAGCGCGAAGACGGCGCCGGCGACGATCAGCCCGAAGCCGGCCGGGATCGTGCTCTGCCCGAAGGCGAGCGCCACGACGAGGAAGGCGATCCAGCCGGCGAGCACCGCCCTCAGCCAGCCGGCTCGCCGCGCCACGTGAGCGAAGACGACGACGAAGCAGACCAGCGCGACGAGGCCGAGCAGCGCGGCGGCGGCGGTGCGGGCGGCGAAGTGCCTGCCGTGCTCGAGCTCGGTGATCAGCAGGATCGGGCCGGCCACGAGCGGCAGCGCCACGAGCAGCCCCGCCACCTCGTGACCCCAGCGGCGACCGGCGAGCGAGGAGCCGACGACGAGCGCCGGCGCGAGCGTCAGCTTGACGAGCAGAAGCGGCACGAGACCCTCACCACCGTTCCCACCCGGCCGCCGCCTCATCCCTCTGGGGCCGGCGCTGCAGCCGCTTGAGCGTGGCGTTGACGACCCACACGATCAGCGCGCCGCCGACGGTCGACCAGAAGCGCCCGACGGTGAAGCCGTCGACGATCTTGCTCGTCAGCCACAGCATCAGGGCGTTGATCGCGAGCAGCGCGAGACCGAACGAGAGGATCACGGCGGGCAGCGTGAACAGGATGATCCACGGGCGCACGATGAAGTTGACGACGCCGAGGATCGCACCGGCGAGCAGCAGCGTGCCGAAGTCTTCGCTGTAGCCGATCGCCGGGATCACGGCCGCCGCGACGAGCAGCGCCAGGCAGTTCGAGAACCACGTGATCAGCAGGCGTATCGCCATTGCCACAATCCTCGCAGGCCGGGCCGCACGCCGGTCTTTCTCTCCTTATTAATAGAAATAGATAGATCGCTCTAAGCGATTACGTATGATGGCTGCATGGCGACCGAGACGAGGGAGCGGATCGTTCAGCGCAGCGCGGAGCTGTTCCGCCGCCAGGGCTTCGCCGGCACCGGCGTCAAGCAGATCGTCGCCGAGGCCAGCGCGCCGTTCGGCTCGCTCTACCACTTCTTCCCGGGCGGCAAGGAGCAGCTCGGCGAGGAGGTGATTCGCACCTCGGGAGCGATCTACGGGCAGCTGATCGACGCCTTCTTCCAGCCCGGCGGCGACCCGGTGGCGGCCACGCGCAACTTCTTCGCCGCCGCCGCCGTGGCGGTGCGCGAATCGGACTACGCCGATGCCTGCCCGATCGCGACGGTCGCCCTGGAGGTGTCGAGCACGAGCGAGCCGATGCGCCAGGCCTGCGCCGACGTGTTCGACGGCTGGCTCGACGGCGCCACCGAGCGCCTGGTCGAATGCGGGCTGCCGCGCAAGCGCTCGCGCGCGCTCGCCTTCGAGCTGATCGCAGCGCTCGAGGGCGCCTTCGTGCTGGCCCGCGCGCTGCGCAGCACCGAGCCGATCGAAGTGGCCGGCGCCGCCGTCACGGCCTCCGTGCGCGAGGCGATGGCCAAGACGCGCAAGCCTCGCGCCCGGCGATGATCCCGTCGATGGACGGGGAGCCGCGAGGAGCAGCCGGCGAGGCCACGATCGAGTCTTGGTGGTCGGCCGGCGAGCGCGTGCCGCTGCGCTTGGCCGACAGCGAGCGCGAGGTCTTCGTGCGCCGGCTCGGCGACGGGCCGAGCATGACGCTGCTGCACGGCTTTCCCAGCTCCAGCCACGACTGGGCCAAGGTCGCGCCCGCGCTGGCCGAGCGCCACGCGCTGCTGATGCCCGATTTCCTCGGCTTCGGCGCCTCGGCCAAGCCGCCCGAGCACGAGTACTCGCTGCACGAGCAGGCCGACCTCGTCGAGGCCCTGTGGGCGCGCGAGGGGATCGCCGAGACGATCCTCGTCGTGCACGACTACGCCGTCTCGGTCGCGCAGGAGCTGCTCGCGCGCCGCGCCGAAGGCACTCTCGCCGTCGAGCTGCACGCCGTGCACCTGCTCAACGGCGGCCTCTACCCAGAAGTCCACCGCCGCCAGCCGGCGCAGGATGCGCTGCTGCACCCCGAGCACGGGCCGCGGATCGGCGAGCTGATGAGCGAGGAGCTGTTCACGGCGGGCATCGCGCCGACGTTCGCCGAGCACTACGACGCCGCCGCCGACAGCGCCGAGATGTGGCGCGGGATGCACCGCGACGACGGCCAGCGCATCGGGCACCTGCTGATCCGCTACATCACCGACCGCGAACGCCACGAACAGCGCTGGGTCTCGGCGCTCGAGCAGACCGAGGTGCCGCTGAGCTTCGTCTGGGGCATGCTCGACCCGGTGTCCGGCGCGCACATGGCCGAGCGGATCGCACAGCGCCTGCCCGGCGCGCCGCTGCTCGCGCTCGACGACGTCGCCCACTGGCCCCAGCTCGAAGTGCCCGAGCGCGTCGCGCGGGCGCTGCTCGGCTCGGCGCCGGACTGAGCCCGCGTCAGTCGAGCTCGGCGAGCTTGCCTGCGAGGAAGCTGCGCTCGGACTCGGCGTGCACCAGCTCGAGCGCCCGCCCGTAGGCCTCACGCGCGTCCTCGACGCGGCCGACGCGGCGCAGCAGCTCGGCGCGCGTGGCGTGCAGGTAGTGGTAGCCGTCCAGCTCGAGACCGTCGACGAGCGCGAGCGCCGCCTCGGGGTCGCCGGCCTCGGCCAGCGCGACGGCGCCGTTCAGCTCGACCACCGGCGAGCCGGTCAGCGCGGCGAGGCGCGCGTACAGCGCCGCGATCCGCGCCCAGTCGCGCGGCTCCTCGGTGTGCAGCGCGGCGATCTGCGCCTGCAGCGCGTACGGCCCGCCGCCGCCCAGCGCCAGCGCGCGGGCCAGCGCGACGCGCCCCTGCTCGATCTGCCGGCGATCCCACAGCGAGCGATCCTGCTCGGCGAGCAGTACGAGCGAGCCACCCGCGAAGCGCGCTTGGCGCCGCGCGTCGTGCAGCAGCATCAGCGCCAGCAGCGCGTGCACCTCGGCTTCGTCGGGCATCAGCTCGGCGAGCGCCCCGCCCAGGCGGATCGCCTCGCCGGCGAGCTCGCCGCGCCCGCCGTAGCCCTCGTTGAAGATCAGGTAGATCACGGCGAGCACGGCCACGAGCCGGTCCGGCAGCAGATGGTCGGGCGGCACGCGGAAGGGGATGGCAGCCGCCCTGATCTTGTGCTTGGCGCGCACGAGGCGCTTGGCGAGCGTGGCCTCGGGCACGAGGAAGGCGCGCGCGATCTCATCCGTGCGCAGGCCACCGAGCGTGCGCAGCGTCAGCGCCACCTGCGCGTCGGTCGACAGCGCGGGGTGGCAGCACGTGAACAGCAGCTCCAGCCGCTCGTCGGCGAACGGGCCTTCGTCCATGCTCAGCTCGCTCTCGGTCACGGTTTCGACTGCTTGGCTGCGCTCGAGCCGGCGGGTCTTCTCGGCGAGTGTGCGCTCGCGCCGCACGCGGTCGATCGCGCGATTGCGCGCCGTCGTCGTCAGCCACGCGCCCGGGTTGACCGGCGCCCCTTCGCGCGGCCAGCGCTCGGCGGCGACCGCGAAGGCCTCCTGGGCGGCTTCCTCGGCGAGGTCGAAGTCGCCGAGGAAGCCGATCAGGGTCGCCAGCACACGACCCCACTCCTCGCGGAACAGGAGCTCGAAGCCGCCGGGCTCGAACGGGCTGGGCCGAGCGGGAGTGCTCAGCGCTCCACCACCGGGCGCACCTCGATCGCGCCGCCCATCCGCGCCGCCGGGATGCGCGAGGCCAGCTCGATCGCCGCGTCGAGGTCCTCGGCCTCGTACAGGTAGTAGCCGCCGATCGCCTCCTTGGTCTCGGCGAACGGGCCGTCGGTCGTCAGCGTCTGCCCGTCCTGCACGCGCACGGTCGTCGCCGTCTCGGGCCCCTGCAGCTGGTGGCCGCCGAGCATGCCCGGCGCCTGGGCGATCGCCATGTACTCGGCCGTGAGCGCGCTTTTCTGCTCCTCCGAGAGCGCTTCGTACTCGGACATGGGGGTCGTTGAGTAGATCTGCAGCAGGTAGGTCATCGGTTTCCTCCATGGGAAGTTTCGGACAGTTTCGTAGCTACGACGAACGGACGCCCGCGAAATGGACAGGGGCAGCCGTTTTACGTAGAGTGCGCCGCGATGAGCTTGGGGGAGCTTTCGATCTCCGGTTCCGTGGTGCGCCCCGGCGACGCCGAGTGGGACGCTGCGCGCCTGGCGTGGAACCTCGCGGCAGACCAGCGCCCGGAGGCGGTCGTGCTCGTGCAGAGCGCCGACGACGTCGCCGAGACGGTGCGCTTCGCAGCCGCGCACGAGCTGAAGATCGCCGCGCAGGGCACCGGCCACGGAGCCGTCGCGCTCGGGTCGCTCGACGGCACGCTGCTGCTCAAGACCGAGCGGATGCGCGGGGTCGAGATCGACGGCGAGGCACAGACGGCTCGTGTCGAGGCGGGGGTGCTGGCGATGGAGCTGGGCGCGGCGGCGCAGGCGCAGGGGCTCTGCTCGCTGCCCGGCTCGGCGCCGGACGTCGGCGTGACCGGCTACACGCTCGGCGGCGGCCTGAGCTGGCTCGGGCGCCGCTACGGCTTCGCCTGCAACCGGGTGCGGGCGATCGAGCTGGTCACGGCCGACGGCGAGATCCGCCGCGTCGACGCCGAGCACGACGCCGATCTGTTCTGGGCGCTGCGCGGAGGCGGCGGCTGCTACGCGGTCGTCACGGCGCTGCACGTCGCGCTGCTGCCGATCGCGGAGCTCTACGCGGGGATCATGATCCTGCCCGCCGAGCTCGGCGCCGGCGCGATCCGTGCCTACCGCGACTGGACCAGGACGGTGCCCGACGAGGTCACCTCGATCGTCCGCTTCCTGCGCCCGCCGCCGCTGCCCGACGTGCCCGAGCCGCTGCGCGATCGCCCGCTGATCACGATCGACGCGGCCTGCATCGGCAGCCAGGCCGACGGGGAGAGGCTGCTGGCGCCGCTGCGCGAGATCGGCGAGCCGATCATGGACAGCTTCGCCCAGATCCCCGCCGAGGCGCTCTCGAAAATCCACATGGACCCCGAGCAGCCGGTGCCGGGACTCGGTCATCACGCCTTGATCGCGGATCTGCCCGACGAGGCGATCGACGCGTTCGTCGGTGCCGCCGGCCACGACGCGGGCTCGCCGCTGCTGCTGGCCGAGCTGCGCCACATCGGCGGCGCGCTCGGACGGGCCGGCGAGGACGCCGGCGCGCTGGCCAAGCTCGACGCCGACTACCTGATGTTCGGCATCGGGATGCCGATGACCCCCGAGCTGGGCCAGGCGATCGACGGCCACCTCGACCACCTGACGGACGTGATGGCGCCGTGGTCGGCAGAGGGCGGCTACTTCAACTTCGCCGAGCGCGAGTGCGGCGTGGACTCGATCCTGCCGGCGGCCGTCTGCGAGCGCCTGGGCGAGGTCAAGCGCCGCTGGGACCCGGACGGGCTGATCCGCTCCAACCACGCCGTCACGACCGCGCCCGCCTGAGGCTTGGCGCGCTCGGGCGCGGCCGAAGCCCCTCGCTAGGGTGAGGACACGCGGCGGGCGAACGGCGGCAGGACGCCGGCGGGGCGCGCGCGGCGGCGTCCCGGATGAGCTCGACCACGACAGATCGCACCCACCCGACGGTCATCCTGGCGGTCCTGTCGCTGGCGGGGATCGCCTACGCGATGCTGAGCTCCTCGGTCGTGCCGGCGCTGCCGACGATGCAGCGCGCGCTGCACACGAGCGAGGACGGGATCACCTGGCTGCTGACGGCCTACCTGCTCTCGGCGTCGGTCGGCACGGCGATCCTCGGGCGGCTCGGCGACATGTACGGCAAGGAGCGGCTGCTGCTGGCGACGCTCGTGATCCTCGCCGCCGGCACGCTGCTCGCGGCCGTGTCGAGCTCGCTCGGCGTGATCATCGTGGCGCGCTTCATCCAGGGCGCGAGCGGCGGCATCTTCCCGCTCGCCTTCGGCATCGTGCGCGACGAGTTCCCGCGTGAGAAGGTCGCCGGCAGCATCGGACTGCTCTCGGCGATCCTCGGCGTCGGCGCGGGCATCGGCATCGTGCTGTCGGGCGTGATCGTCGAGCACCTCAACTACCACTGGCTGTTCTGGATCCCGCTGGCGGCGACGCTGGTGGCGATCGTCGCGACGTGGCGCTTCATCCCCGAATCGCCCGTGCGCATGCCGGGCCGGATCAACTGGCTCGCGGCCGCGCTGATGACGGTCGGCATCTCGACCGTGCTGCTGGCGATCTCCGAGACGACCTCGTGGGGCTGGGGCTCGCCGAAGACGCTCGGCCTGATCGCGGCCGGCGTCGCGGTGACGCTCGTGTGGGTGAGCGTCGAGGTGCGCAGCGCCAACCCGCTGATCGACATGACGATGATGCGCATCCGCGGCGTGTGGACGACCAACCTCGCCGCCTTCCTGCTGGGGGCCGGCATGTACTCGTCGTTCATCGTGCTGCCGCAGTTCGCGCAGCTGCCCAAGAGCACCGGGTTCGGCTTCGGCGCGTCGGTCGTCGTCTCGGGCCTGTACCTGCTGCCCTCGACGATCGGCATGACGATCCTCGGCATCTACGCCGGCAAGATCTCGGCGCGCTTCGGCTCGCGCGCGGCGCTGCTCGCCGGCACGGCCTTCACGACGGCCTCCTTCGCGCTGCTGTCGATCACGCACGGCCACCCGTACGACCTGCTCGTCGCCGCCGGGCTGCTCGGCGTCGGCATCGGGCTCGCCTTCGCCGCGCTCGGCAACCTGATCGTGCAGTCCGTCTCCAACCACCAGACCGGCGTGGCGAGCGGCATGAACACGGTCATGCGCACGCTCGGCGGCGCGCTCGGCGGCCAGCTCTCGGCGACGTTCATCGCCGCCCACACGGCCAAAGGCGAGCCGGCCGTGACGGGCTTCACGTTGACCTTCGTGATGGCCACGGGCTTCCTGATCGTGTGCCTGCTCGCCGGACTGCTCGTGCCGCGGAGCGCCGCGCAGGCGTCCGCTCCCTCACCGGCAAACGAGGGCGAGCCGGAGCTGGCGGGAGTCGGCGCAAGCCGTGGCTCCGGCGAGCGAGAGCTGCTTTAGCTGTACCGGGCTCAGCCGACGCCGGGCTCAGCCGACGCTTGCCTGCGCCGTCACGGGCGCGGGCGCAGGCGCAGGCTCCTCGCCGCTCGCGAGCACCGGCTGCTCAGCCTTGCCGCCCGGCATCGCGCGCACGGCGACGATGAAGGCGAGCGCCATCGCGCCGGCCATGCCGTAGATCACGGTCTGCGTGGAGTGCGCGAAGTCGAGCTGGATCTGATGCGTCACGGCGTGCGCGGCGCGCCCAGAGCCGCCGGCCCCCGAGCCCGTTCCGCCGGCGGCGCCCGAGATCGAGTGAGCCACGCTGTCGGCGCGTGCCTTGGGCACGCCGACCTTGCCCAGCGTGCGCTCGACGCGCGAGACGTTCTCGGTGATCAGCAGCGAGCCGAGCACGGCCAGGCCGAGGCTGCCGCCGAAGTTGCGCACGGTCTGCGTGACGCCCGTGACCGCGCCGTAGGTGGCGCGCGCCGCGCGGTTGAGCGCGTCGGTGCTGACCGGGCCGAGCACGAGGCCGACGCCGGCGCCGGCGATCGCCAGGTAGTACCACTGCGAGCTGAACGACAGATCGTCGAGGCTTTCGCCCCACAGCCAGAAGCCGACCGCGGCGATCGCGCAGCCGGGCACGACAGACGGGCGCGCCCCCTGGCTGTCGAGGATGCGTCCGCCCCGCTGGGCCGCGATCGAGAAGCCGCCGAAGAACACGAGCAGCACGAGACCCGCGTCAGATGCGCTTTCGCCGAGCGCGATCTGCGCGTACAGGCTGGCGAAGAAGAACAGCGGCACGAAGCAGATCGAGAGCAGGAACAGCACGACGTTGTCGACGAGGAAGCCGCGATCGGCGAACAGGCGCAGCGGCACGAGCGGCTCCTCGGCGCGCAGCTCGAAGCGCACGAACGCGACGAGCAACGCGAGGCCGGCGATCAGGCACAGCCAGGTCGCGACGCTGCCCCAGCCCCACACGCCGGCCTGCTGCAGGCCGAGCACCGCCAGGCCCATGCCGCCGGAGACGAGCAGCGCGCCGCGCATGTCGATCCGCGCCGGGTTGCGCTCCTCCGTCGGTTTCGAGATCAGCGTGAGCACGACGGCGATGACCGCCATGGGCACGTTGACCCAGAAGATCGCGCGCCACGTCCACTCGGTCAGGTAGCCGCCCGCGATCGGACCGATCGCCGTCAGCGCGCCGGTGACCGAGAAGAAGATCGCCAGCGCCTTGCCGCGTTCGGCGACCTTGTAGCTCGAGACGACGATCGCCAGCGCCGCCGGGAACAGCACGGCCGCGGCGGCGCCCTGCAGCGCGCGGAAGACGATCATCCACGTCTCGCCGATCGAACCAGTCGGCGTGGCGCCGCACAGCGCCGAGCAGATCGCGAACGCGATCACGCCGACCAGCACCATCCGGCGCGGGCCGAACACGTCGGCAACCTTGCCGCCCAGCGCGAACAGCGCCGAGAGCGCGAGCAGATAGGAGTTGATGATCCACTGCGAGCCCGTCGAGGAGAGGTGCAGGTCGTGCTGCAGGTTGGGCACGGCCAGCGCCACGATCGTCTGGTCGATGAACAGCATCGCGACCGCGAAGATCATCGCTGTGAGTACCAGTTTCTGCCTATCCACGTTTCGGCGCTCCTCTCGCTTTCAGCCCGAGCTCACCGGGGCAATTTCACCCCCAATCGGCGATCTCCTGCCATTACCTGAGCGGCGGTCGCCATCTGCCGGCGACTCGGCGGATCGAACCGGCTGATCTACGCGACGACGCCCGCGGCGTCGAACAGGTCCTGCGCCTCGGCCTCGATGCCCTCGGCCATCAGGTGCAGCCGATCGACGAGGTGAGGGTCGGCGCACAGGCCGAAGCACAACAGCCCGGCGAGCGAGGTCGCGGAGACGCGCAGCGCATGACGTTCGCCGATCTCGGCGATCGAGTGCAGATGGGCGACGGGCGCGTCGAGCACGCTGACCTCCTCGCGCGGGCCGGGCACGTTGGACACGCTCAGCGCGAAGCGTCGCGGGTTGCGCTCCATCCGCGTCAGCAGATGCTCGAGCGGCGACACGCCCGCGAGCTCGTGCAGCAGGTGCTCGCGGTACTCCGCATCCCGATCGCGCTTGCGCTCGCTCGTCGCCACGTGCGTAGCGCGCAGCCGCGCGACCGGGTCCGGCTCGTTCAGCGGCAGGCCGACCGAGAAGAACGAGTCGTGATTGGCGAGCGCGTCGCCCTCGTGATGCAGGCTCACCGGCACCTGCACGCGGATCGTGCCGAGATCGCCATGGCGCACCCTGACCCAGCGCCCGACGGCGCCGGCGACGATGCTCAGCACGGCGTCGTTGACCGTCGCGCCGTCGAGCGCCTTGGCCGCCTCGTGCAGCGCGCCGAGCGGCACCACGGCGAAGGCGACCTCGCGGCGCGTGCCGATCGTGCCGTCGAACGGCGAGCGACACTCGCCGCGCGCGTACTCGCGATGCAGGAAGCCCGCCAGGTGCGCGCGGCGGCGCGCCTCGTCTGCCGCATGCGCCGCGTGCGCCTGCGCCGTGCTCATCGCCGACTCGGGGCTGCCGTCCCACAGCAGCGCGCGGGCGAAGCGGACCGACGCCGTGCCGTCGGCGAGCGCGTGGTGGATCCTCCAGATCAGCGCCGTGCCGCCGTCCTGCAGCGGCGCCACGTCGATCCGCCACAACGGGCGCGAGCGGTCCAGGCGCTGCTCGAACAGCCGCGCGACCAGCGCCGGCAGCTCGGGCCGCGAGACAGCCCGCTCGACCGGAGCAGCCACGACGTGCTCGTTCAGGTCGAAATCGTCGTCCGAAACCCAGGCAGGCTCGTGCGCGCTGCCGCCCAGCTTGCGCGTCAGCGCCGGCGCGAGCCCGATCCGCTCGGCCATCCGCTCTCGCAGCAGCTCGAGCGCGAGCCCGCCCCGCTCGGTCGGGGCCAGGCGCACGATCTTGCACGTGTGCCCCGCGATCGTGCGGCATTCCAGCGCGAGGATCGCCCGGTCCTCCGGGCCGAGCGGGATCGGGGCGTCGGTCACGCATGCATTCTCGCCGATTCAGCGAGCGTCACGTGAGCGGGCCGGACGCCTGGACGGCGATCGCGCCCGACCGGCGGCGGCAGCCTCGCGCTAGCATCGGGCTTCCCGGCCGAGAGGATCGCGATGGCACACCTGGGCGGCAGCGCCGGCAGCGAGATCGATGCGCCACTGAAGGAAGTGTGGGCGATCGTCGAGGACGTGCTCTCGGCGCCCGACTGGCAGGGTGGCCTCGACGCGATGACCGCGCTCGAGCACGACGACGCCGGCCGACCGGTGCTCGTCGAAACCGAGAACGACATCAAGATCCGGCGGATCAAGGCGCGCGTGCGCTTCCGCTACGACGGGCCGACGCGCCTGTCCTGGACCCAGGAGCACGGCGAGATGAAGTCCGTCGAGGGCTCGTGGGAGCTCGAGGACATCGGCGGCGGTCGCACGCGCGCGACGTACAACCTCGACGCCGACCCCGGCCGCCTGCTCGGCATGCTGATCAAAGGGCCCGTCGAGGCCGCCACGCGGGCGATCTTCGTCAACGGCCGCCCCGGCGAGCTCAAGCGTCTCGCCGAGGGAGCTCACGACGGCTAGGCCGGCTGCCGTCAAAGCGGCGCAAAACTACTGATCGAGGCGCGCGGTCCGTACCGATGAGTTGAACGGCGACCGCGCTTACGGTCAGCCATGTGCTTCGCCTAGCCGCCTTCTCGATTCGCAAGCCCGCCACCACGCTCGTCGCGGCCATGCTCGTGGCGATCGCGCTCGGCGCGATCGGCCTCGGCGTGTCGCACTCGCTCTCGCCGAGCATCGTCGTCGTCCCCGGCACCGAGAGCTCGCGCGCGCAGACGCTCGCCAACGCCCAGTTCGGCTCGACCCAGCTGGTGCCGATCCTGCTGCGCGGGCCGCGCGCCGCGCTCGATCGTCAAGGCCCGCGCCTGGTGCGCGATCTGGTCAAACGCCCGCACACGCGCGCGCTGAGCGCATGGGACGCCGGGATCGCCTCGCACGGCCTGCGCCCGAGCGCCAACGCCGGGATGATCGTCGTGTCGGTAGATCGCCCCGAAAAGACCGTCGTCGCGCACGATCAGCCGCAGATCGAAGCGCTCGTCGCCCGCGACGTCGCCGCCCCCGTGCATGCGAGCGTGACCGGGCAGCCCTCGATCGACAGGGCTCTGAAGGACGAAGCCCTCTCGAGCACGCGCCGCTCGGAGCTGATCGCGCTGGGCATCCTCTTCGTGCTGCTGCTCGTCGGCCTGCGCGCACCATTGGCCGCCGCTGCCGTGACGCTGCTCGGCGCCGGCGTGGTGCTCTCGGCGTTCGGCCTGCTCGCGCTGCTCGGCCGCGTGATCGAAATCGACCCGATCGCCGTCGCCCTCGCCTCGATGACCGGGCTCGCGCTGAGCGTCGGCTATGCGCTCTTGATCCTCGACCGCTTCCACCAGGCCGAGCGCGACGCCGACGCCGCAGCGGCCCAGGGCGAGCGCGCGAGCGACTCTGCCGAGACGAGCGCGCGGCTTGCCAGCGAGGCCGTCGCCGGCACCGGCCGCGCCGTGCTGTTCGCCGGCAGCGGCATGATCCTCGCGCTGCTGCTCGCGACCGCGATCGCCCCGACCAAGATCCTCACGTCGCTCGGAGTCGGCGTGCTCTTGTGCAGCGCGCTGGCCGTCGGCGCCGCCGTCGTCGTGATGCCGGCGGCGCTCGTGCTGTGCGGCCGCAGCATCGCGATCGGCTGGATCGCGCCGCGCGGGCTGACCCGCGACTGGGACCGACTCGTCGGCGCCGGCGCGTGGGTGCGCAGGCGCGCCGTGCTCGCCGGCGCGCTCGCCACCGCGGCGCTGCTCGCGCTCGCCGTGCCCGTCCTCTCGCTGCAGACCGGCCCGCCCGACGTCAGCCAGCTGCCGCCCGGCAACGGCGCGCGCCAGGCCTTCGAAACGGTCGCCCGCACGATGGGCCCCGGCTGGCCGACGCCCTACAACATGATCGTCGTCAACCCGCGCGGCCCGATCACGACGGCCGCGACGCTCGCCAAGCTCGACGCGCTGCAGGCGCAGATCGCGCGTGACCCCGCCGTCGCCTCCGTCGCCGGCCCAGGCGCGCTGAGCGGCCAGACGAAGGCGCTCGGCAAGCTGCCGAAGTCGCTCGACGAATCGGGCAAGCTGCTGAAGGGCGGCAAGCACGACCTGCAGCGCCTCGCCGCCGGCCTCGGGCAGGCCGGAAGCGGCGCGCAGCAGCTACAGAACGGGCTGCGCTCGGCGAGCAGCGGCGCGAGCCAGCTGCACAGCGGCTCGAGCGCCGCGCAGGCCGGCTCGGCGCAGCTGCACACCGGGCTCTCCTCCGCGCAGGCCGGCTCGGCGAAGCTGTCCGGCGGGCTCGAGCAGGCGCTCGCCGGAGCAAAGGCGCTGAAGAGCGGGGCAAGCCAGGCGCTGGCCGGCTCGGTCGACATCACGAACGGACTTGGCTCGGTCAACGTCCCGGTGTCCGCGGGCTTGCCGACGATGAAGCATCTGGAAACGCTCGCGGCGAGCACGAGCGGCTCGATCGCAAGCCTGCAGGGCCAGTCGCAGAGCGCCTCCGGCGACGTCGCCGGGGCGCTCTCGGCGCTGCGCGGGATGACCAGCGGCAAGGAAGACCCCCGCTACGCCGAAGCGCTCGCCGCGCTGACCCGCGCCGGCGAGGCCGTCGGCGGCGTATCGGGCTCGCTCAGCTCAACCGCGCCCGGCGCCAAGGAAGCCGCCGCGATCGCCTCGGCCGTGGCCACCCAGAACGCATTCCTCGCCAGCGCGCTCAGCCGGCTGCACGGCGGCGCCGGCGAACTTCAGGCCGGCCTGTTGAAGCTGCAGCGGGGCAACGCGCAGCTGGCCGACGGAGTCGCCAAGCTGTCGAGCGGCGGCGGGCAGCTGACTGGCGGCCTGACCAAGCTGCGCGACGGCGCCGGCGCGCTGGAAGCGGGGCTCGGCCAGCTGACGAGCGGCACCGGACAGCTCCAAAGCGGTCTCGCCGGGGGCGTCTCGCCGACCGGCCAGCTCGTCAACGGGCTCGGCGTGATGCAGGCCAGCGTGTCCAAGTTCAGTGGCCGGCTGCCCTCGCCCAAGGACCTCGAAGAACTGCACGAACAGTCGCCGGGGCTGTTCAACTCGGGCTACTTCCTGCTCGCCGCCGTGGCCGGCGCGCAGCCCGCGTCGAGCAATGCCGCCGGCTTCACCGTCAACGTCGCGCGCGGCGGCAGCGCCGGTCAGATCGTCGTCGTCTCGCGCTACCGCTCGAGCGCCGCCAAGACGACCGCGCTGGGCGATCGGCTGAGGCGCACCGCCGAGCGCTTTGCCGCGCGCAACCACCTCGCCGTGGCCGTCGGCGGCCCGGCGGGCAACCTGGCCGACTTCACCAGCGCCACCAACGGGCGGCTGCCCTGGGTGATCGTCGCGCTCGCACTGGCGATCGCCGCCACGCTGGGCCTCGCGCTGCGCGCCGTGCTGCTGCCGATCGTCGCGGTTGCCTTCAACCTGCTGACCGCCGCCGCCGCCTTCGGCTCGCTGAGCCTGCTGTTCGGTGGCTCCAACCCGCCGCTCGGCGGTCCCGGGTACATCGACCCGATGTCGATCATCGGCATCTTCACGATCGTCTTCGGCGTCTCGCTGATCTACCTCGTGCTCTTGCTCCAGCGCACGCGCGAGGAGCTGCTCGCCGGCAAGACAGTCGACAACGCGCTCGATCTCGCCCTGCGGCGCACCGCCGCCGCGAGCACCGGCTCGGGGCTGTTGATGATCGCCGCGCTGATCCCGTTCGCGACGACCGACCTGCTGACCGTGCGCGAGCTCGGCGTCGGCCTGGCGGTCGCGCTGGCGATCGACGTCTTCATCGTGCGACCGGTGCTGCTGCCGTCCGCGGTCAAGCTGCTCGGCCGCTGGAGCTGGTGGCCGACCGCGACCGGCGAAGGCAGCGCGCCGAGACGCCCGCGGCCGCAGCACAAACCCCGTTCATTGCACTTTCCGCGCAGAGGGCACAGTCCCCGATCGCGTCCCGTCAACTAGGAGGAGATTCCGATGAGAAGGCTTCAAACCGCAGGGCCGATCGGTGCGATTGCCGTGCTGCTGCTCGCGAGCACCGGCGTGGCGCTGGCGAGCAGCCAGTTCACGCAGACCTCGACCATCGTCCTGACGGCGAGCAAGGCCGGCGCCTCGACGGGCTTCAAGGCCGCGCTGAAGTCGGCCGACCCGGGCGAACCGGGCGGCAAGCCACAGGCGCTGAAGACGCTCACGATCACCTTCCCCGCCGGCACGAAGTTCAACTTCAAGAGCAAGGCGATCAAGTCGTGCACCGCCACTGACGTCGAAATCAAGGGCACCAAGGGGACCGCTTGCCCGGCCAAGAGCAAGATCGGCAGCGGCAGCGCAGAAGCGAATGGCGCGCCCGTGTTCCCGGCACTGCCGGAGAACGCCGTCGCATACGCGAGCAAGAGCGATCTGATCTTCCTGCTCACGCCGAAGGGCCCCGCCGGGTCGGTGCTCGTGCTGCACGGGAAGGTCTCCGCCAACAAGGTGACCGTTGCCGTGCCGCTGCTGCAGGAAGGCCCGCTGACGATCGTGATCACCGCACTCGAACTGAACGTCAACAAGCTCGGCAAAGGCAAGAGCTCATTCGTGACCGCCGGCAAGTGCAAGGGCGGCAAGTTCACCGTGGGCTCGAGCTTCGTCTACTACGCCGGCGCTGCCAAGCAGCTGTCGAGCTCCTCCAAATGCAGCAAGTAGCCGACAGCCAAGAGCGCCGGGATGGTCCGGACCGTCGTCGCGCACCTGTGCTCGGGCGGGCACAGGTGCGCGGGCGGGAGCCGGGGCGCGGGCAGGCAGCACCGGTGCGCCCGGTGGCCGAGCGGATCACCGGCGCCACGACGCTCGGGCGCATGGTGCTCTCCGCGCAGGAGCGCGGTGAGGACGTGGCGCTGCGCTACCCGAGCGACGAGGGCGAGCAGACGATCACCTACGCCGAGCTCGGCGAGCGCAGCCGCGAGCTGGCGCAGGCGCTGATCGCGCTGGGAATCGAGCGAGGCGAGGTCGTCTCGATCCTCTGCTCGACGCGGGCCGAGTGGACGCTGTGCGAGCTCGGCGCGCAATGCGCCGGGGCGATCGTCGCGCCGATCTACCACTCCAACTCGCCCGAGGAGTGCCGGCACGTGCTGGCCGACTCCGAGGCACGGCTCGTGTTCTGCGAGGACGCCGAGCAGGTGGCGAAGATCGTCGCGATCGAGGCGGAGCTGCCCAAGCTCGAGCACGTGATCGTGCTCGACGGCCACGCCGCCGGGGCGAATCCGATCGAGACGCTGAGGCGGCTCGCCGAGCAGGTCGCGCCGCAGGCCGTCGAGGAGCGCGTGCGCGCCGTCGCTCCCGGCGACGCCGCCACGCTCGTCTACACCTCGGGCACGACCGGCCCGCCGAAGGGGTGCGTGCTGACGCACGCCAACCTGCTCGCGGCGACGGCCATGTATCGGAGTCAGCTCGAACTCGACGACGTGCAGCCGGTGATCTACATGTTCCTGCCGCTGGCGCACGTGCTCGCGCGCGTCGCGCAGATCGTCGTGCTCGACGTCGGCGGCACGCTGGCCTACTGGTCGGGCGACCCCAAGCGGATCCTCGAGGAGGTCAGGAGCGCGGCGCCGACGCACTTCGTCGCGGTGCCCCGGATCTACGAGAAGCTGCACACCGGCGTCCTCAGCGCCGTGGCGAGCGGCGGCCCACTCGCGCGCATCGCGTTCGCGTGGGCGCTCAAGGTCGGCCGCCGGGCACGCCAGGCCGAGCGGGCCGGCAAGCCGGTCGGGTACCTCGCGCGAGCGCGCCTGCTTCTGGCCGAGCGCCTCGCGCTCGGAAAGGTGCGCGCGCTGTTCGGCGAGCGCCTGCAGATGGCGCTGGTCGGCGCCGCGCCGATCGACCACGAGCTGCTCGAGTTCTTCGACGCCTGCGGTGTGACCGTGCTCGAGGGCTACGGCATGACCGAGAGCTGCGCCACGGCCACGCTCAACCCGCTGCACGCGCCGCGCTTCGGCAGCGTCGGCAAGGCGCTGCCGGGCAGCGAGGTGATGCTGACCGCCGAGGGCGAGATCCTGATGCGCGGACCGCACGTGTTCGCCGGCTACCACCGCGACGACGCGGCCACGGGCGCGACGCTGATCGACGACTGGCTGTACAGCGGCGATCTCGGCGCGCTCTCGAGCGACGGTTACCTGACCGTCACCGGGCGCAAGAAGGACCTGATCATCACCTCCAGCGGCAAGAACGTCGCGCCCTCGAACATCGAGAACGCACTGCGCGAGACGCGCTGGATCGCCGAGGCCGTCGTGTTCGGCGATCGCAGGCCCTATCTCGTATGCCTCGTGACGCTCGAGGCCGACGAGGCGCCGAAGCTGGCCGAGCAGCTCGGCATCGAGTTCGACCTGCCGGCGATGGCGCAGGACGAGCGCGTGCGCGAGGTGCTGCAGGCCGACGTCGATGCCGCCAACGCCCGCTTCGCGCGGATCGAGCAGATCAAGCGCTTCGAGATCCTCGACCACGAGCTGACGCAGGCCGCCGGCGAGCTGACGCCGACGCTGAAGGTCAAGCGCGCGCTCGTCTACGAGCGCTACGCCGACCTGTTCGCCGGGCTGTATGACGGCGAGGCCGAAGGGCGGCCGCGCTGATGGCCGCGACAGCCCAAGCTCACCGCCTCTCCAGCGCCGACGCGGCGTGGCTGCACATGGACCGGCCGACCAACCTGATGGTGATCAACGCCGTGATGCTGTTCGACGAGCCGCTCGACGAGCAGCGGCTGCGCGAGGTGCTGCGGCATCGCCTCGTGGAGCGCTACCCGCGCTTTCACGAACGCATCGTCGAGCGCCGCCTGCCGCTGCTCGGCCCCTCCTTCGAGCACGATCCCGACTTCGAGCTCGAGCACCACCTATGTCATCTCGCCCTGCCCCGACCCGGCGACGAGGCGATGCTGCGAAAACTCATCGGCGAGCTGATCGTCGCGCCGCTGGACCGGTCAAAGCCGTTGTGGGAGGCGCATCTGCTCGACCGTCCCGACGGCGGCTGCGCCCTCTTGCTGCGGATGCACCACTGCATCGCCGACGGCATCGCGCTCGCGCGCGTGATGCTCTCGCTGACCGACGCCGAACCGGCAGAGGACGGCTTTGTCCCGGCCGAGCAGGCCGATCGGCCGGCGAGCTCAGACCAAGCGCGCGGGACGATCGCCCGTGCGATCGGTGCGATCGGTGCGCCGATCGCAAGCGCGGCGTCACTCGCCGGCTCGGCGATCGCGACCACGCGAGACGCCGGCTCGGCCGTCGGGCGCGAGGGCGCCGAGCTGCTCGCGCATCCGGGCCACGCGCGCGAGCTGATCGACCGCACGACCTCCGATGCGCGTGCGCTCGCGAAGCTCCTGCTCAGCCCAGCCGATGCCGACACCGCGCTGCGCGGTCAGCTGGGCGTCGCCAAGAGGGTCGCGTGGACCGAGCAGTTCGATCTCGCCCGCGTGAAGGCGATCGCGCACGCACAGGGCGCGACCGTCAACGACGTGCTGCTGGCCTCCGTGACCGGAGCCCTGCGCCGGCACCTGAGCGACAGCGGCGAGCAGCCTGCCGCGATCAGGACACTCGTGCCCTACAACCTGCGCGCGCTCGATCAGCCGATCCCGCGCGAACTCGGCAACCGCTTCGGGCTCGTGTTCCTCACGTTGCCCGTCGATATCGCCGGGCGGCGCGAGCGGCTGCACGAGCTGAAGCGGCGGATGGACGCGATCAAGCACTCGCCGGAGGGCGCGATCTCCTACGCGATCCTCGAGGGCGTCGGGCTCACCCCGCCACTGCTGGAGCGGCGCATCGTCGACATCTTCACCGCCAAGGCAAGCGCCGTGATGACCAACGTGCCGGGTCCGCGCGAGGTCGTCTACCTGGCCGGCACACCCGTGCGAGCCGTGCTCGTATGGGCGCCCACCTCGGGCAGCGTCGGCATCAGCGTGAGCATCTTCAGCTACCGCGACGAGGTCACGATCGGTCTGCTTGTCGACGCCGGCCTGATCGCGGATCCGCAGCTGATCATGCGCCACACAGAACAGGAGCTTGCCGCCCTCGGGCGGCTGAAGCCGGCGGGCTAACGCTTATCGCTTGGCGTCGCGCGGTTGGCGTTTGGCCGTCGTGCTGCGAGGCTTCGTCGCGCCACTCTGTGGTTTCTTCGCCGCGCCCGACCGCTTGGCGGTGCTGCTGGGACGTTTGCCGGCGCTGCTCGGAGGCTTGGCCCCGCTGCTCGGACGCTTGGCCCCGGTGCTCGCGCGCTTGGCCGCGGCGCTGTGCGGCTCTGGCTCGCCGGCGCGCGACTTCCTCGGGCGGCGGTCGAGGCCGGCGGCGGCCTTGGCGAGCTCGGCCGGTTCGCGCAGCACGCCGATCGTCTGCTCGAACAGCTCGGCCTGGCGCTTGATCAGCGCGGCCGTCTCCTGCAGCGCCCGTCCGGCCGACTCAAGCGCTTCGGCCTCCCTGCGCAGCGTCGACCCGCTCTGCTCGAGCAGGTCGAAGACGGCGTCGACGGGCGCGAGCACTCGGGCGGCGAGCTCGCTGCCGAGCAGGCGCTCACGATCGACGACCCGCTGCATCGCGGACATCTGGGACTGCATCGCTCCGAGCAGCTCCCCCGGAAGATCGGGGCGCCCGGCGGCAGAGGCCGCCGAGGAGACCGCCGACTCCATCAGCCCGCGCCACTCCTCGAGCACCTCGCGGCCGCTGCGGTCAGACACCGGGCATCCTCGGGTTGGTCACGGGCGTTGCACCAAGAGCCATGATCGCACCTGAAGCGCACGGCGCGGGTAACTGCGCCGGAGAGGGCTTCGGCCTACAGCCAGTCGCGACGGCGGAACGACCAGTACAGGGCGAGTGAGATCACGACGATCAGCGCCGAGGAGAACCAGAAGCCCCAGTGCGCGGCGAAACCCGGGTAGGGGACGTTCTGGCCGTAGAAGCCGGTGATCGCCGTCGGCACGGCGATGATCGCGGCCCAGCTCGTGACCTTCTTCATCGCCAGGTTCATGCGGTTGCCCTGGATCGCGATGTTCGTCTCGAGGATCGTCGTGACCAGATCGCGCAGCGACTCCGTCCAGTCGGTCGCACGCATCACGTGGTCGTAGACGTCCTGGTAGTAGGGCGCCATCCCTTGACCGACCACGTTCAGGTCGCGGCGCATCAGCGAGTTGACGACCTCGCGCATCGGCACCACGAGGCGGCGCAGCAGCACGAGGCTCTTGCGCAGCTCGAACGAGCGTCGCTGCACCTCCCTTTCTCTCGGGCGATCGTCGAACAGCAGGTCCTCGAGCGACTCGAGCTCGGAGTCGAGCGACTGCACCGCCTCGAAGTGGCCGTCGACGATGTCGTCGAGCAGGCCCCACAGCAGGAACGAGACGCCGTGGTCGGCCAGGTCCTTCGATTCGTCCCAGCGCTCGAGCACGCCGGCGATGTCGACGCCCTCGTCCTTGCGCACCGTGACGAGCGCTTTGGGCAGCACGAACACGCCGACCTCGCTCGTCTGCAGCTCGCCGGAGGCGGTGTCGAGGTGCAGCGAGTAGGCGCTCACGAACAGGTGCGAGTCGTAGCGGTCGAGCTTCGGGCGCTGGTGCTCGGTGACGGCGTCCTCGACGGCCAGCGGGTGCAGCTTGAGCTCTTCGCTGATCGTCGCCAGGTCCTCGCGCGTCGGTTCGCAGTAGTCCAGCCACACGACCGCCTCGGGGTCCTCGATGTACTCGGAGATGTCCGTCACCGGGAAGTCCTCGAGCTCGAGCTTGCCGCCGCGATAGAGCCTCGTGTGGGACATCGCCGCAAGATACGGCCGGGGGCGGTCGCCGCCGCGGCCGCAGCTTGAAGCCGACCGCCTCGCTCAGCGCGCGAGCCTGAAGCTACGGGTGGCGTTCAGCGTCCCGCGTCCCTTCGGCGCGAACGCGCCCTTCGCCGTGAGCTTCAACGGCTTGCGCTTCGCCAGCAGCGCGCGACCAGCCGCCGTCAGCTTGATCGTCAACTTCGCCGTGCCGCTGGCTTTGGTCGTCAGCTTGCCCGAGGCCACGAGCACCGGCTTCGGCTTCGGCTTCATCGCCGAGACGTGGGCTCCCCTTGGCACCAGGTACCAGGAGATCGAGAGCCGGCCCGCGGCGAGCGAGCTGAACGTCGCCACGTAGCGGCCGTGCGCGTGCAGCGCTGCGAGCCTCGCGGCTTTGCCATGGGGCACGAGCAGGCGCAACAGCAGCGCCTTCAGCTGTGCTGCGCTCGCCGAGTGCGCCGTCTCCGAGGAGACACCGGAGCTGGCAGTCGGCGGCGGCCATGCCTGTGCGGCGCTCGGCGCCGGCCTGCAGGTTCCCGCCCCGCCCGAGGCGGTCGTGACAAGCGCGGTTGGGGGCGAGAACACGAATGCCGGGGTTCCAATGCCGGCCCCGTTCGACGCGTGCTCCCTGATCCTGATCGTGCATCCGATGTCGGCTGCGGTTGGCGCGTAGGTGGGCGTCATCGCGATCGTGTGACAGGTTTCGATCACACCCGTGGCGTCGCATTGCCCCCATTCGTCGGTCACGCCGCTCGGCGCGTTCGTCCACGTGCCCTGGATCACGGTGAGCGTCTGCCCCTCGACGGGGCTGCCGGCGATCGCAGGTCTTGTGACGTTCGCGGGGACGCGCTCGAGTAGGGCCGCGTCGACTCCAAGCGTGGTGGAGCCCGCCGTGACCGTGACCGCTTCGGCTGCCGCTTGCGTCGCCGCTTCTTTGTAGAACTGCGGCGCATAGCCTTCGGCGCCGGCTTCGAAGGGGAGGAACTCGACTACGTAGCCTCCCGTTGGCAGCCCCCTGATCGCGTACGTGCCGCCCGGCCCGGTCTCGGCGCAGCGCTCTACTCCGTTCGGCGCGTCCGCCGCGCAGACGAGCACGCCGGCGAGCGCGGCTTTCGTGGCGGCCGAGGTCACCGTGCCGCCGATTACCCCGCCGACCTGCAGCGTCGCATCGATGCCGGTCGTGGCCGGGGCGCCCGCCGTCGTCGGCACGGCCGTCGCGGGCGGGAGCGACGCAACGCCTTCGTAGAACTGCGTCGCGTAGTTCAATTCGCTGCCGAACGGGACGGTGAATTCGATCTTGTATTCGCCGCTGGCCAGCGACTCGAGCGTGTATTCGCCGGCGGCGTCGGTCGAGGCACAGCGTTCTGTGAACGCTTCGGCGGCCGCCAGCGCACAGACCTGGATCGAAGCGACCGGGTTGCCTTCGACTTCTGTGACGCGACCGGATATCTCAGCGCCCGGGAGCAGCGCTGCGTCGACTCCGGACGCGACGGCCCCTTCGGCCACGGTCACCGCTTCGGCTTCGGCTTCGCTTGCCTTGCCGTTGTAGAACTGCGTCAGGTAGTTCAGCCCCGATTCGCCGGGGGCAAAGAATTCGACGTCGTACTGACCACCCGGAAGGCCCGTGGCTTCGTATTTGCCGGTCGCGTCGGTGATGGCGCATTCCACGGCGAACAGTTCAGCGGTGGTCGAGTAGGCGCACACTTCTATCCCCGCGATCGGCGTGCTGCCTTCGGCCGCCGTGACCGTTCCCGAGATCGCCGCCGTGCCGCTCGCGCCCAACGCCGCCGTGCCGCTCGCGCCCAACGCCGGCGTGGCGCGGGCGGCAAGAACGGCGGCGGAGCGCGCCTGGAGCACGCTGCCCGCAGCGAAGCTCCACGGCGTGCTCGTCATGAGCGTCGACGAGCGAGCGGCGTGGCGTGCACGCCACTTCGAGGTATCGGCCGCATGGGCGACGATCGGCATCGACAGGCAGGCAGCCAGCGCGATGCACGCGCTCGGCAGTCCGAGCGCGTGGGCGAACGACGGCCTTCCGCCTCGCGCAAGCGCCGAACCCTTTCCCTCTGACTGCTCCATCTGCGTCTCGCCGTCCCTCTTCGCTGAGCCGTCGGACCGACCGCATGCGGCGGCGAGAGAGGCTACAGCAGCCGCAGGCTCGGGCCAACCGGTGAAGCGCGGCTCCCCTATGCTGCGCCCGCAGTGAGCCCACAGCCGATCAGCGACGCGCTGGCCGCGCGGATGCGCGAGCCGGGCGCCGTGCTCGAATGGATCGCGCCGAACATGGACGTGATCGTGGGGCTGGCCAACGCGGAGCCGGTGCGCACGATCGACGCGATCGAGAGCGCCGCCGAGGCGGGCGACGTCAGCGACGTGCGCCTGCATCAGATGATGCCGATGCGCCCGCGCCGCTATATCGAGGGCGAGCTGCCGGGACTGCGTCACGTGGCATGGTTCCTCTCGCCGCACAGCCGCGCGGCGTTCCACCGGGGCGACTGCGACCTCGTGCCGAACTCGTTCAGCGACGTGCCGCGCCTGATGCGCCAGACGCTCTCGCCGCGGCTCGTGCTCACGGCCGTCTCACCGCCCGATCGCCACGGCTACTTCTCGCTCGGCCCCCACGCCGAGTACACGGCCTCGTTGATCGGCGAGGTGCCGTTCTTCGTCGAGGTCAACCCGAGCGTGCCGCGCACGTTCGGCGGCAACCAGCTGCACGTCTCGGACGTGGTCGGCTGGTGCGAAGCCGATACCCCGCTGGTCGAGCTGCCGCCGCCGAGCCCGAGCGAGCGCGACCGCAAGATCGCCTCGCTCGTGGCCGAGCGGATCCCCGACGGCGCGACGCTGCAGGCGGGGATCGGCGCGGCGCCGGACCTCGTGCTGGGGATGCTCAAGGAGCACCGCGAGCTCGGCGTCCACACAGAGCTGCTCGGCGACGGCTTCGTCGACCTGGTCGAGTGCGGCGCGCTGACGGGCACGCGCAAGGCGACGCACCGCAACAAGATCGTGACGACGAGCGCGCTCGGCTCGGGGCGCCTGTACGAGTTCGTCGCGGACAACCCGGGCGTCGAGTTCCACCCGGTCGACTACACCAACGACCCCACCGTGATCGCGCGCGAGCCGCTGATGACGGCGATCAACGCGACGCTCGAGGTCGACTTCCTCGGCCAGTGCGCCTCGGAGTCGCTCGGCAGCGAGTACTGGTCATCCTCGGGCGGCCAGCCCGACTACGCGCGCGGCGCGGTGATGGCCGAGCACGGGCAGGCGTTCATCGTGCTGCACTCGAGCACCGCCGACGACACCGTCTCGCGGATCGTGCCGCAGCTGCACCCCGGCGCGGCCGTGACGACGTTCAAGAACATCGTCGACAAGGTCGTCACGGAGTACGGCGTGGCCGAGCTGCGCGGCAGCTCGATCGCCGAGCGCACGAGACGGCTGATCGCGATCGCGCACCCGAACTTCCGCGAGCAGCTGACGGCACGGGCGCGCGAGCTCTGCTACCTGCTCTAGCTGCGCCTTTGAGCCCCGGAGCACCGTCGCCAGGCGTTGGACTCGCCCAAGTTTGTGTGGTAGAAACACTCACGTTCTCGCGCCGCGTCATGCGCCTCGACGGGGAGATGAGCGATGCGGGAGCGAGTACTCGGCGGACGCCGTGGCAGGAGGGGAAGGTCTTGAGGAGACGACGGACGAGTCGCCGGGATGGCGACCAGACGGCAGAGAAAGGATTGAATCGATGACCCGCATCAGGAGCCTGTTGCTCATGCTCGTCGCGGCGTTCGCGTTCAGCGCGGTGGCGGCGACGGCGCAGGCCGCCAAGACGGTCGGCCCGCTCGTCGCAGAAGCCGAAGAAATCAACAAGGAAAAGCTCGAAGAAGCGCGCGAAAAGAACAAAGAACACGCCGAAAAAGTTCACGAAAAGAACCGTGAAGCGTCCGAAGCGTCGCGCGAACGCGGCAAAGAACGGATCGAACGGACGAAGGAAGAAAACGAACAGCGACTCAGCGAAGGCGGAGAAGGCGAAGCCGAAGCGATCGAAGCGATCAACAAGGAAAAGCTCGAAGAAACGCGCGAAAAAAACAAGGAATACGCCGAAAAAGCGCACGAAAAGGCTCAGGAAGCGAACGAACGCGCGCGCGAACACAGCGCGGAACGAATCGAACGCACCAAGGAACAGAACGAAGCGCGCATCGAAAAGGCCGCCGAAAAGGAAGTGAAGGACGTAGAAAAAGGCGAAAAGAAGAAACAGCTCGAAGAAGAACGAGCGGCCAACCGGAAACTGCGCGAAGAAGAACGAGCCAAGAAGAAAGAAGAACGCGAAAAAGAAAAAGAAGGCGAAGGCGAACCCGTATAGGTCGCCCGACAGGTCGCATCGGGGAGGCGTGGGACGAAGCGCCTGCGCCTCCGAGCAAGAGGGAGCGCATCGCGCGCGCCGAGGCCGCGCCCGGACCGGGGTGCGGCCTCGCTGCGTTCAGGGCCCAGCCGGGGCGCGTACCTGCCGGCCGCGACCAATGGGCTTCATGCGCTCGCTTGAAGCGGCACGCCCGCAACGTCGGCGAGCGCAGCCTGTCGCTTGTCGAGCGTGTGCAACGCGCGACCGGTCGCGGCTGCCGTCGCGATGATCAGCAAATCGGTCGCACCGGTGGCGCGCCCGGCAGAGCGAGCGGTTGCAAGGATCTCGCCGTAGTGCTCGGCCACTGCCTCATCGACGGGGATCGGCTCGAACGCGGCGCGAACGGCGTTCAGGCGTGTTTGGCGTGCGGCACGCGTCGTCGGATCGCCGGCGAGCCGTACGCCGGCGCGCAGCTCCCCGATTGTGACGACCGAGATGGCCATCGTCGCCGGCAAGTCGACCTGCAGCGCCTCGAAGTCACCGATCACGACCGAGGTATCCAGCAACGCACCGCTCAAGCGCGATCCCACGGATCGCCGGCCGGCTCCTCCTCGGCGCGTGCAGCCGCAATATCAGCGCCGAAGCGGTCGTCTACAGGCGTCGCGGCGAGGATCGCCTGAAACGTGTCGCGATCGACGTCCAAGCGGCGCTCGTCCGGGCGACCGGCGGGGCCCAGTCTCGCCACCGGGCGCCCACGCACGGTGATCGTGAACTCGGTGCCGGCCTCCGCACGCCGCAGCACCTCGGCGACGTTGTTGCGGAGCTCTCTTTGCGGGATCGTCTGGCTTTTCATAACTGCTACGCAGCGTAGCAGTTGCCCCTGCGGTACACGTCGACGCGACTGGCCGCGCCCCAGGCCATTCTGGAGCGCGGCTCACTCGTACTCGGCGCGCCGTGCGTGCGGCGACGAGCGTCAGGCGGGGCCCTACGTGAACGTAACGAGAGGTCAGCAGAAGTCAAATATCTGGAAACGCTCGTTCACAGACAAGCGTCCGCCCGCGACGCACCTTGACGGTCAGCCCTCGTTGTAGACTCGCGGCGTGACAGCCTCCCTTGCGCCCGGGAGCCGGAGGTGGCGTGCGGTGACGCTCGGCGTCGCAGCAGCGACGTCGGTACTGCTCGCACTGCTTTGCTCGCCGCCCGCCAACGCCGCCTCCCTGCAACTCAGCGCTCCCGCATCGGGAGCGCCGCCGGTCGGCCACGTGTGGCTGATCATGCTCGAGAACCACAGCTGGCCCGAGAACTTCGGCGCGCCGGCGCAGTCATTCCAGCCGCGGGCGGGCTCGCCCGAATCGATGACCTATCTGGCCAAGACGCTTCCGTCGCTCGGCGCGCGGCTGGACGACTACTACGGCATCGCGCATCCAAGCGACTCGAACTACACGGCTTGGGTGAGCGGTCAGCCGCCGAGCTTCGGCTTCTTCAGCCCGAGCGCGTGCCCGAAGACGGGCTTTCCCAAGCTCGAAGTGACGTTCTGCACGGGGAGCCTGCTCGACTGCCTCTACTACACCCCGTTCGCGCAGACCAGAACGACCGAAGACGGCGTGGCCGTCGGGCAGGGCTGCGTGTACCCGCGCGGCGTGCCCGACGTCGGCACGCAGATGCGCGAATCGACGCCGGCGCTCAGCGTGAAGGCCTACCAGGAGGACATGGAACGCCCCTGTCAGCACGTGCCGCTCGGTGGCTATGACGAAGGCGACGCCGGCGGAACGCCGGGCTATGAGACGGGTGGCAACCCGTTCATGTACTTCGCCAACTGGATCGACGAACCGGCGAGCTGCGAAGCCGACGACGTGCCGCTCGATCGCAACTCCTTCGAACCGCTCGCCAAAGACCTCAAGAGCGTCGCAACGACGCCGAACCTCAGCTGGATCGGCCCCAACCTGTGCGACCAGGGTCACGACTACTGCCCGAACTTCTACGCCAACCGAGCGAACGGGAAGTTCTTCGAAGGCGCCGAAATCTGTCACGGCGAGCAGCCGGCGTCCGAGTACTGCGACGCGCAGACCTCGGCCTTCCTGAACATGCTGATCCCGAAGATCACGGCCTCGCCGGCGTACAAGGAAAACGGCCTGATCGTGATCACGTGGGACGAGGCGAACTTCTACAACAGCAGCCCCTACGTCGACAGCCGCGCCTGCTGCAACGAGCCGAACGAGCCCGGCGCGACCGGCGAAGCGGGCGTCGTCGGCCAGGTGCAGATCCCGGGCATCGCGACGATCAACGTCACGCCTGGCACGAACCGACTGCTGCTCGGCGGCCCCGACACGGTCGAAAACATCTTCGGCGCGCTGAGGCTGCTGTTCGAACACCCCGGCGAAGCGCTCTCGTGGCAACCCGGCGGCGGCGACCCGGGCGCGCTGATGCTCTCGCCGTTCATCAAGCCGGGGACGGTCTCGACGACGCCATATGACCACTACAGCATGCTGCGCACGCTGCAGAGCATCTTCGGGCTCCCCCACACGGGCAACGCCGCCGACCCGCTCGTCGGCACGATCGGCTCGGAAGTGTTCAACGAAGTGCCGAGTGCGCCTCTGCCGCTGCGCCGCTTCACGAGCCCCGGCGGCGGACTGCTCACGCTCGCACGGGCGCCCGGTAACACGCTGCGCCTGGTGGGCAACGGCGTCGTCGTGCACGCGCGCTGCCGGGCGGGCGCGCACCGGACCTGCCGTGGCGTCGCCACGCTTTCGTTGAGCGGCGCCCGTACGGGCGTGCCAAAGCTGCTCGGCCGGCGCAGCTACGTCCAGCTCCCAGACCGGCCGCGAGACCTCACCATCTACCTCTCGCGGCGCGCGCGTAAGTACCTGCACGCGCATCGGCGCGCGAGCGTGCGCCTGACGCTCGCATCGCGCAGTGCGGTCGGGCGGACGAAAGCCTCTCGGCGCGCGCTCACGCTGGCGACGCCGCGCTAGCCCCGCCCGCGGCTCACTGCGAAGCCCCAACAGATTCGAGCGGGAACGGAATCCCTACCCCTTCGTGACGAGCGGGCACGAGAACGCCTCCAACTGCAGTGCTCCGAACCTAACCCAGGGCCAGCTTCTCGCCCGCGGGACTCTCCAACCGTGCCGTCTGCCGCGCTAACCGATGTCGCCGTTGCCGAGCTGCAGCTCCAATGCCTGACGCGCGAGGCCGACTGCGTACGGCAGGTCGGCTGCCGAGCTTAGGTCCGTCTCGACGTCTCCGTTGCCCCAATGGCCGACCTGCGAGGCATCCCTCGCACGACCCTTGGGGTCGTCCAGATCGGACAGCTGGATTCGTAACGACAGAACCAGCCGCTTGGCCTGCGGGACGACGTCGACGAAGTTCGTCTCGGCCTTGAACGCGATGTACAGCTTACGGACGTCCTCTGCCACGCACGGATCGAGCGCAAGAATCTCCTTCCGAAATGCCTCATACAGATCACGTTGCTCCGGGCTGCTCAGGTACCGGTGGTCGGCGAGCGTGTAGGAGACCTTCTCGGAGGGCTCCGCGTGGTACTGGTCAACGACGGTGGACGGCAGCGACGGACACGCCCAGACCTCAGTCGCCACATTTGCGAGATGCGCGGCGCGTTCATTGATCTCGTTCTCGTTCCAGCTGCCGAGTGTCCTGAGTCCTGCGTTTAGCTGAAGCGGGCTCTCCTTGAACCCGCCCGGCATGTCCCGCTTTTGGGTGAACGCTCTGTCGCCGTACTCCGAATTGTACCCCGTTAACGTGACGTTTCCGAGCGTGTGCAGCCAGGTTGCTTGCACGTTCTGCCAGTCGGGCCCAAGAGCGGCGCGCCATTCGGTCGACAGATCGGGGTTCTGCGGCATGATGTGCTCAATCGTGTACTCATCGACCAGCACGTGCTCCTTCCGCTTGTAGTTCTCAAGCCGGCGCAACAGATAGGTGCGGCTCAAGAAGTGGTAGAGGTCGCGGGTACGGAGGTCGCGTTGGAATTCCTCGTCGGTTGGGAACCGTCGGTACGAAGGCAAGAGTTGCATCCGAGCTTCGAAGCTCTCGCGGTAGCGAGTCTTGTCGAGGGATTTCGCAAACGTTGAGAATGTTTTGTTGAGCGAATTCGTAGGAATAGCGCATATCGCGCGGCGGAAGATATATGCCTCGATTAATCGCGCCACTATGAGAAAGTCACCGTGGCTCAAAATCTTGTTGTCGTAGTCGTGGTAGAGCTCAAGAAGCAGCGGGTAGACCACGTCTTTGCGAAGATCTCGGAGGTCCTGAAACACAACACCAAGGTCTTGATCTACCTCACCGGCGAGCGCAAGCGCGCAGTAATAACGCCCAAAGTTGCGAATGTCCCTCACCAGTGCCTCGACGCCGGCAGCGGCGACCTCCGGAGAAAAGGCATACGACTTGAACTCTTCGTATACCGCGCCAACGTTTGGAATTTCACCGGTCTTGACCGTGAGGTAGTGGCGCATAAAGCCGTCGAACTGACTGCCGTAGGCCTTCTGGCCAAAGAGCAGCTCCATCGGGCGCCAGTAGTCTTCATAGAGCTTCGTCTGCAGAGCGGGCTCAAGCCCCATGAGGACAAAGTTGCGGATGAGGTCAGCCTGGCTGAGCTGGCGACCCGTCGAATTCATGCTCTCGAATATGAGCTGCGGGTTGTCGTGATCGCGGTTGAGCGCGACGTCGACAATGACAAGCTTTGCGAGTCCGTGGCACACATCCGCGAGGTCGCCGGACCGGGCGTCGATCAGATCGCGGAAGAGTGCGAAGGCGCGTTCCACCCGCAGGGATGGCTCCGAAGGTGACTCGTTGTCTCCGACGATCGCGAGCAGGGTTTCCTTGTCGGTCTGCGAGAGCAGCAGCTTGTACCGACGTTCGCCGGTCTCCTCAGGGTTCAGAAGGTAATAGTGGCGGAGCTTACGGGAGGAGAACCCGTCAACCGGTTCGGTGTCGCCGAGCGCCTCTGACAGAGCCGCGAGCAGAAGACTGACTGTCGTCAGGCGCTGTTGGCCGTCGATCACAAGCAGCGGCGACTGGTGCGACACGTTGCCGAGGCCAGCCTCGATATATACGACGGAGCCGACGAAGTGCACCGCAATGTCATCCTGGCTGCCCGTGCGAACGATGTCGTCCCAGAGCTGGCGGCACTCCTTGTCCGTCCAAGAGTAAGTGCGCTGATATATCGGAATTACGAACTGGCTCGACTTCTTGAGGAAGGCGAGAAGCCCAAACTCGTTGGCCTTCATGTGGTGGAGCGCCCAGGAGGCATAGCGACCCAGCCGTTGTCTGTGATGGGGCCGACCACGGACGGAGCCTAGTGCATCAATGACCGCCGCGACCGTCGCCTACTTGCCCACAGCCATACCCCTTTCGGTTAGCTCGCTGCCGCCGCATGGCGGCCGATTACGTTGTCCCGGGTCCACTCAGACCGTCGGCGAAAGCGCGTCCACTCCACGCCGTCGCCTGAGGCGACCCGGCCACGCATGCTGGCCAGACCTCCGGGAGCCCTTGAATCGACAGACCGGTAGCTCCCGCCAGTTGATCCGGATCCTGAGCATCGGCCTGGCATCTGCTTGGGCAGACGGACCCGCCCTACTACTGCCATCCACGTGCACGAACTCGCGCATTGGAGATTGTGCGCCGTCAGCACACCGAGCAGCCAAACGAATCCGTCCCCGGCGAGCTTTAGCCTTACGGAGTGAGTAGAGCACTTCAGACCATCGCGACGGCGCGTAGCGGCGACGCCTACAACGGGCACTCGTATCACACGAAGGTGCCTCCAGCCGCAATAGCCCGCCTCATCTGCGACCGTCTGCCGCAAGGAGGCACAATCGGCGATGCGTTTTGCGGTTCAGGCACGACAGGCGTCGGCGCCGCGATCGCAGAGCGAATCAATCCAAACGCGTCCTACAACGTAGTCCTGAGCGACCTCAGCCCTTTCGCCGCCTTCTTGGCCAAGGTTCAGAACCTGCCGCCCGCGCCTGCCGTCTTCGAGCGCGCAGCCCACGAGATGTTGCGAGCCGTTTCAACCGTCGTTGAGGAGCTCTGGGTCACGGATCATCACGATGGCCGCACTGGCATGATCCTGTACACGATTTGGTCCGAGGTCTTGGAGTGCCCGGCGTGCTCTCACCAACACCGATTCTGGGACATCGGAGTCGACCACATGGGCGGAGCAATCCACAGAACGTTGACGTGCGACGCCTGCGGGCAACAGTTCCCGAAGAACCGTGCCAGCCGAGCAACCGAGCGGGTGTGGGACCAGTTCATTGAACAGTGGCTCGAGCGTCCAATACGAGTCCCCGTCGAGATTAATTACGAAGTCGACGGCCAGCGCTACTCAAAGACGCCCGACACATCGGACCTTGAGCGCATCGGCCGGGCCAATAAGCGACCAGCGCCGAGCGCCTGCCCGCGAAGGATGATGCTGGATCAAAACGCGCCCTGGGGAGACCTCTATCGCTCCGGCTACCACCAAGGCGTAACGCATGTCCACCATTTTTATACATGGCGGAACTTCATAACGATTGGTCACCTCTGGGAAGCCGCATCGAAATCGCGCGAGGCCGAAGCTCTGCGATTGCTCGTTTCGAGTTACAACCTCAGCCATTCGACGTTGATGAGCCGGGTCGTTTTTAAGAGAGATCAGCGTCAGCCCGTTCTCACGGGCTATCAGACGGGGACTCTCTACATCAGCTCCCTACCCGTAGAGAAGAATCCCCTGATTGGGCTTGAGCGCAGCAAGCTCCGAGCAGTATCTCGTGCCTTCGCCCTGACCCACGGTCGCCGAGGATCGGTTCAGGTGTCGACCGGCCCTGCGCAATCGTGGCGACGCGCGGATTTCGACATCGACTACTTCTTTCTCGATCCCCCGTTTGGGGGCAATATCCCTTATGCCGAGGCCAACTTCATCGCCGAGGCCTGGCTCGGCCCTGTGACTGACCGTCGACAAGAGGCGATTATGAGCAAAGCACAGGCAAAGTCCTCGCTCGACTACCGCGTGCTCCTGGCAGAGAGCTTTAGCTCGCTGCGTCGCTGCCTCTCTCCTAGAGGACAGATGACAGTCATGTTCCACGCGTCTACCCAGGAGCCATGGAATGCGCTACGGGGAGCCCTCGGCGACGCCGGACTCAAGTCACGGGGGATCGCACGCCTCGATAAGAAGCAGGGGAGCTTCAAGCAAATCACGTCGGGGGGGGCCGTCGAAGGAGACCTCCTGATCGATGTCGCCCCGCACCTGCGCGCATCGGTACCCGTCGACACCGACCCCCTATCGTCGGTCTCACATTGGCTCCAAGTCACGCTTGGACCGACGCGGACCGACCTCGACGTCGGCGCAGTCCGCCAGCTGTACTCGGAGTACGTGGCCGACTGCATCCAGGGAGACAGGAAACTCGATGTAAGTGCCGCCGATTTCTACGACGCGGTGAGTAGCGTGTGATGTCGAGAGTCTCGGCGGCGGCAGACCCACAGCCACTTGGGCTTGCTGCGCTCCACGATGAGCTCGAAACAGTTGCGCTCGCCGGCACGAATGCGGAAAGCGCGCGGCGCTCGGCGTCAATCACTCTAGCCAGGGGTCTCGTTCAGTATTTTGGGTTGCAGGCCGACGCGACAGACCATTCTCCCCCGACCCACGCCGATTCGAGACTCTCGGTCCTTCGCCCAGATGATCCCGTAGGAGCGGCGCGCGCGGTCTCGGCTCTCTTCGAGCGATCGACAGGCGAGATCGGCAGACGCAACCAAGGAGCGGTCTACACCCCGCCGGACGTTGCAACGTTCATGGTTCGTGAGGCCTTTGGCACACGGATCGCGACGGAGCTGGACATTAGCCTCGCCGCCGCGCGAAAGGTTGTTGCCGGATCGTATGACGCGCTTACGGCTGTGGAACGTTCGGCAATCGGGCGACTGGTGGCCGGCATCAGAATCGTTGATCCTGCTGCCGGGGCCGGCGTCTTCCTGATATGTGCGGCGGAAGAGTTGGCCCGGATGGCAAGGCACCTCCAACGGGCCCACGTGAGCGGCGTCTCATCATTCACAACGCTCCCAGGCGCGCTGGCGCGCTGCCACGGCTTTGAGCTAGACAAGGACGCAGCCGAGATCGCTCGGAGCGTTATCGCACTGGCGACTGGCGTTCCGTGCATTGACACAAAGTTCGGTCCGATCTCACACCGCGATGTGCTTATTGACGGTCTAGCTCATCCTGATGCGCCCGACGGCTGGGACATCGTAGTGATGAACCCCCCCTACCTCGGCGAAAAGTTCCTGCGGCTTCGGCTCGGCGATGAAACCCACGCAGCGCTCAAGGCCCGCGACGGTTTTGCGGGTGACCTACTGGAACATTTTATTCTCCGCGCATTAGATGGTCTTGGACCCGACGGAGTCGTGAGCGCGATTGTGAGCGACACGATGCTCACGATGGATTCATCAGCACCTATGAGGCGTGTCCTCCTAGAGCAAGCCAGGCTGGCGAGTATCGCGTGGACCCGACCTTTCAAGACGGTCGCCGTCAATGCTGCGATCCTGACGCTCGCAAGAGCTGGACGAGACTGGCACTCACCGGTTGAGCACCTAGAAGGCGAAACAGGAACCGACTTGCTCACCGCTACTCGCAAACGGGTCGCAGCATCGTCCTTTTGTGCGCTACCGAACGCCCCCTTGTTTCGTCCGAGCCCAAGCGCAAACGCAGTAATACGCTGCTGGCGGCGCGTAGACGAGCTTGACGTACTGTGGAGCGCTGTGGCGAAGAGAACCACCAATGCGCGCCGCGATCGCGATGTCGGCACCAGCTTGGGGCCAGGCGATTGGACGCTGCTCGGTGCCGTCACCCGTTCTGGGCAGGGTCTCGCGACGGGCGACGACCGAAGGTTTGTCGGGTACATAGCGGGGTCCGACGACGCGCAGCGAGCGACCCGACGACAAGCCAGGATCCTCGACGCGATCCAATCCGACCCCGCACGTGATAGCCAGCGGGTTGCGGTGCAACGAGCGATTCGCAACGGGGGAACCCAACAGGACGCGCTTCTTGCGCTTCTTGACGATCGTGAAATAGGCGGAAACGACTTGCCGGAGCGCAAGCCGTTTCGCGTCGTGCAGCCCAACGAGATACGTACCGGCCGCCTGTCGGCAGACGATGCGAAGTTTGGCATCGCTAGCGGCCCCACTTGGGTGCCCTACGAGACAAGTGACAGATCGTCTGCCCGTGGCGGCGCTCGCTGGTGGCGAGCGAACCCCGTTGTCATCGACTGGAGTCGCGACAGCGTCTCTCTACTGCGCGCGCGGCAAGCCAACGGGCCTAGGAAACCAGTCATGCGAAACCAAGACCTCTGGTTCAGCGGCGGAGTCACCCACAACCGTATCGCCTCCTATCTACGGGCTCGACTTCTGCCCCCGGGATCAATCTTCAGCTCTGAGTCCCCTATCTATGTCAGCGAGGTCGACTGGCTTGACGCGTTCGTGCTAGTCGCTCTCATCAACGCTCCCATTGTTGAGTTCGCACTTAAGACGTTCCTTTCGAGTCGCAATCATCTCGAGGTCGGACACCTACGGCGGTTGCCGGTACCGGTCCTCGCCGCTTCCCACCAAGCGACCCTGCGAGCCATCGGCAAATCCGCGGTCCAGGCAGCCCGAGACAACGACGAGGCCACACTTCACACTCTTGCAGGAGAGTTGGACGAGTGTTCGCGCGAACTGTACGGAGTACCTGCGCGAATGTCGCTATCGCTTCGACGCTGAGCCGCTCGACCTCGGTAGGGCAAGAGGAGCTAGCCTTCGATGCCATCGGATGCTCCACCTAGCCCCATTTGAGTCAACTCACGTCCACCCGCTGGCAGCCGCGGCACGCGCAATCGATCCGGATCGAATCCGGATCGCCGCTGCATTCGCGACGGAGGCCGGCCTTGAGGTCCTCCGATCCAAGCTCATCAAAAACGCAGTATTCGATGCAGCTGACACACGAGCCCTGCTCGGCGTGCAACAAGGTGTCACGCAGCCCGAGGTATTGGAAAGGCTCCTGAGCGGAGCGCGCTCCCAAGTTCGGGTTCCCTTTGGCGTGCAGGCGCTCGAATCACCCGGGCTCCGAGCGCCGATGTTCTTTCACCCCAAGATATACGCATTCGAGCGGACATCCTCCCGGACGATCGCGATCGTCTCGGGGTCAGCGAACTTGACCTACAGCGCGCTGCGTACGAATGTTGAGAATCTTTTAGTCTGGACGGGCAAAGCGTCCGATGCTGTCGCGGTGGAATTTGATGCGTGGTGGGCTGCCATGTGGACCAGTGCCACAATTGTCAACTCGGCTTTCATTGAAAATTACAGGAGTGCGCGTCCAAGGACCCCGACACCACCGTCGATCCCCCAATCGGGTCCAAACGGTCCGAGCGCCACAAGCTTGTGGCAAGCGCAAGTGCTATGGGTTGAGCTCGTTCGCAAGCCTGAGGGAGCGTCATTCAACCAGCCCGAGCTGCTGCTGACGGCCCACCACTTCTTCTACCCAAACGAACAAAGCCCGTCAAGGGCCCAGCCGCGCATACTGACGTTCACGGATTCGAGCGGACGCGTCTATAACAACCCGAACAGGAGCATTCGTTTCAACGGGCCTCCGCTTCGCGCGACGGGAAACAGCATGTGGCGCGTGTATATGCCCACGGAATCCGAGGGCCTCACTGGGTATCAAGACGGCGACGTTCTTCTACGTTTTGATCGGACACCCACGGCGGACAGATACCTGGTGTCGATCGCGGACGCCAGCGGACCCGAAGCAGCCGCTTGGATTGCCCGCTCTTCCGGAATAGCTACCAAGGCAGGCGCCCGGCCTAGACGCATGGGGTGGTGGTAGGAACCGCATCCGCGAGACCAGCGCAACAAGGGATCCTAAATGCCGCGCTCCCCTTCTACATCGGGAGTGCCAAGCCGACGCGGGGACTCGAACCCCGGACCCCTTCATTACGAGTGAAGTGCTCTACCAGCTGAGCTACGTCGGCGCGGCCCCAGATGCTAGCGGCGCCGCGGCCTCGCCGGGCGCCTGATCGGGCGTCGCGGGGTTCGCCGCGGCGACCGCGTCCTCCGTGCCCCCGACCTGCGCCTCGATCGCCGCCAGCTCGGCCAGCAGCGACTCGCCGTGCTTCTCGCAGAAGGCCGGGCCGATGCCGCGGATCTGCAGCAGCGACTCGACGCTGCCCGGCGTCGCGCGCAGCACGTCCTCGAGCACGGCGTTTGCGGCGACGGTGTACGCGGGCTTGCCTTCGGCCCGCTCGTAGCGCCACGCGCGCAGGCGCTCGAAGCGCTGCTCGTCGACCGGCGGCAGATCGTCGCGCTCGCGCGTCGCGCCGCCTGACCGCGCTCCGGTGCCGGTCGCTGCACCGGAGCGTCCGCGACGGGCCGTCGCAACCGGCGCCGTGACAGCGCGCACGAGCGCCTCGTCGGGCTGGCACACGTCGCAGCAGCGCCCCGTCGGCCGCGTCGGCTCGTCGTCGCCGAAGTGGTCGAGGATCTGCCGGCGCCGGCACGTCTCGCCGCTCGTCATGTAGCGCTCGATCGAGCGGTAGGACTCCCAGCCGCGGTTGCGCGCGGCCTGGATCGCGGCCTGCGCGCGGCGCGGGCTGCCGCGGCCGGTCAGGTGCACGTAGAGACCGTCGGCGCCGGCCGGCTCGAGCTCGACGGCGCCCGCCCGCTCGGCGATCGACAGCAGCACCCGGTCGCGCTCGCCGAGCTCGCCGTGGCCGACCGTGGCGACCTCGCCCTGCGGCCCCGCCTCGGCGCCGCGGCGCAGTCGCGCGACATATGACTTGACCGCCTCGACGCTCGTCTCGCGTTCTTTGATGAAGCGGATCAGCCGGCCGAGGTCCATCCGCGCGCCGAGCAGGAGCGCGCGCGCCGGCAGCCCGTCGCGGCCGCCGCGACCGGCCTCCTGGTAGTAGGCCTCGAGGCTCGTCGGCAGCGCCCAGTGCGCGACCGTGCGTACGTCGGCCTTGTCGACGCCCATGCCGAACGCGTTGGTCGCCACCACGACCTCGGCGCGCCCGTCCATGAACGCCTGCTGGCTCGCGCGGCGGTCCTCTGGGCTCATGCCCGCGTGGTAGGCCACGCTGCGCATCCCCTCCCCCGCCAGGCGCGCCGCCACGGCGTCGGTGTCCTTGCGCGTGCCGCAGTAGACGATCGCCGGGCGCGCGGCCGGCTCGCCGAGCGCGTGCAAGAGCGCCGCCCACTTGCGCGCCACGGCGCCCTTGCCCTCGACGCTGACCACGTCGAAGGTCACGTTCGGGCGGTCGAAGCCGGAGCGGATCGAGACCGGCTCGCGCAGTTCCAGGCGCGACGCGATCTCCTCGGCCACACGTGGCGTGGCCGTCGCCGTGGCCGCCATCACCGGCGGGCGGCTCGCGCCGGCGTGGCTGCTGCGCAGCGAGGCGATCGCGTCGTGCAGGCGCAGGTAGTCGGGACGGAAGTCGTGCCCCCACTCGGCCACGCAGTGAGCCTCGTCGACGACGAACAGCGAGACCTCGCGCTGCGCCAGCGCCGAGCGGAAGGCGACCGAGGCGAAGCGCTCGGGCGCGGCCAGCACGAGCCTTGTCTCGCCCGACTCGATCTCGCGCAGCGCCTGCGCGTTGTGGCCCTCCTCCATGCCCGACGCGAGCATCGTCGCGCTCACGCCGGCTTCCTGCAGCCGCCGCCACTGGTCGGCCATCAAGGCGATCAGCGGGCTGACGACGACGACCAGGCCGCCGCCGGCGAGCGCCGGCAGCTGGTAGCAGAGCGACTTGCCGCCGCCCGTGGGCATCACGACGAGGCTGTCGCGGCCGTCGAGCGCGGCCTGCACCGCTTCGCGCTGTCCCGGCCTGAAAGCGTCCAGGCCGAAGCGGCGCAGCAGCTGCTCAGGCGTCGTCACGTCCACCCGTCAGACGTTACGACGGCCTTCGGCTGCCACGCAACCGCAGACTGCAAGCGCAGCCCACTAACGCTCGCGCCAGACCACGCGTGCGCCACGCGCGGGCACGAGCGTGATCGCGCGCCGGCGGATCAGCTCGCCGCCGGGCCCGGCCCCGCGCGCGGCTCGGCGCAGGGGCAGCCGCGTAGCGGGCAGGCTCGGCGCGAGCTCGCCGAGCATCGTGCGCAGCATCAGCTTCATCTCGAGCTGGGCGAAGGAGGCGCCGATGCAGCGCCGGATGCCGCCGCCGAAGGGGATCCAGGCGAACGTGTCGGGTGTGTCGTCGAGGAAGCGCTCGGGGCGGAACTCGGCGGGGGCGTCGTACACGCGCGGGTTGCGGTTGGTCAGGTAGATCGACGGCATCACGCGCGTGCCGGCAGGCAGCAGCCGTCCACCAAGCTCGAAGTCCTCGCTGAGGACGCGCCCGACGATCGGCACGACGGGGCGCACGCGCAGCGTCTCGTTGACGACGGCGTTTGCGTAGCGCTCGCCGCCCTCCGGTCCGGCGTCGATCTCGGCGACGAGCCGCGCGAGCTTGTGCGGATGGCGCACGAGCCGCTCGATCGCCCAGGCGACGGACGTGGCGGTCGTCTCGTGCCCGGCGAGCAGCAAAGTGACGAGCTCGTCGCGCAGCTCCTCGTCGGTCATCGGCGCGCCGTCCTCGTCGCGGGCCTGCATCAGCAGCGAGAGGATGTCGGTGCGCTCGCCGAGATCCTGCTGCACGCGCCGGCGCGTCAGCTCGGCGTAGATCGTCTCGTCGAGCCGATCGAGCGCGTGGCCGATCGCGCCGGTGGGGCGCTCGAGGCTCATGCGCCGCATCGCCAGCCAGACCATCCGCAGCGAGTTCATCGGCGCGAGCAGCCCGGCGATCGCCTCGCGCATCGCGTCCATCCGCTCGGCTTCGACGCCGAACACGGCGCGCAGGATCACCTCGAGCGTGATCGCCCGCGTGCGCTCCTGCAGGTGCATCGGCTCACCGCGCGGCCAGCTCGCCATGTCGGCGCGCGTGGCGTCGACGATCGTCTGCTCGTACTCGCGCATCCGCTCGCCGTGGAACGGCGGCAACAGCAGCTTGCGCTGGCGCATGTGCTCGGCGCCGGTCAGCACGAGCACCGAGCGCTCGCCCATCACGGGGCGAATCGGCGAGTTGCCGGTCGCCGAGGGGGCGAGCTCGGGCGGCGCGGTGAACAGCGTCTTGACGTCCTGCGGGTCGCTGATCAGCACCAGCTTCATGCCGCTCGGCGAGAAGGTCAGCGTGAAGGCATCGCCGAGCCGCCGCGCGCAGCGGTCCATCACCCACGTCGGCGCAATCGCCCAAGCGAAGGTCTGCGCGAAGGCGGGCGCGCGCGGCCCCGGGGGCAGCTCGGGCGCAGCCGCACGAGGCGTGCTCGCGGGCGCAATCGCAGTCGCAGCCATGGACACAAGCTACCGCGTGGGAGTCGAACAGGCGGGACGGGGGCCGCTCGGCGAACGGAGCGAGTGTCGCTACGCGAGTCGATCGGCGCGCGGCAGCAGACGCCGCGCGCGCGCGAGCCGCTCGATCTGCGCCTGATCGCGCAGCGCCGTCTCCAGGCGCTCGGAGGCCTGCTCGACGTCGCTGTGCGACAGCGTCTTGGCGCGGTGCTGCAGAAAGCCGATCAGCATCCGCGCGGACAGCACGCGCACGCCCTTGCGCCGCGCCTGCGGACGGTCGACCCAGGCGCGGCTGAAGACGAGCAGCGGCTCGACCTTGGCGCCGGTGATCCGCTCGACGGCGTCGCGCTGGGCCTGGGCTTGGCGGAGCGTGGCGCCGTGCAGGCGCCCGACGCGCACCGGTCCGGGATGGCTCTTGGTCTCGACCGTGAACACGCCCGGCGGGCCGATCAGGATGTGGTCGACGTTTCCGTGTCCGAAGCTTGCGTCGTGGATCACGCGCCAGGCGGTCGGATCGAGCGCGTCGAGCAGGCCGCCGACGTGCTCCTCGGCGGTGGCGCCGCGATCGCGGCGGTCGACGAGCGGCAGCACGTAGCGCGAGATCGCGAACATGCTCGCCAGCAGCGCGAGCTCGGCGAGCAGGAAGCGCTCGTCCTGCAGGCCGAAGGCGCGCCCGAGCGCGGCGGTGGCCACGGCGAGCACGCCGAGCGTGAGCAGCGTGCGCAGACGCAGCCGTATGACCGAGGCGCGCGCGTGCTGCCCGGCGGCCCGTGCACTGGCATCTGGGACTACGTGCATCCCTGCACCTGCCTTCCTCCCGTCGAGAGTCGCTTACGGGTACTCATCGGCCGAAAGCGCCCGCAGCCTGAGAGCCGAGCGCGAACAGCCCGCTGTGGCGAGGCCTCAACCGGGAATCACCGCAAAAAGCGTGGAGCGCGAGCCGAACTTCTAAAGCAGCGCCGAGGGTGCGCCGAAGGCCAAAGCAGCCCACCGGCCGCCAGGAATCCGCAATGGCCTTCGATCCCAACAGTCACCGTAATCCCAGAGAAGCGCCGACGTCGGACGTGTGTCTACTGCTGCGCGCGCACGCCGAGTCGCGCTGGCTGAGCAACGAGCTGGCGCCGGTGCTGCGCGAGGTCGAGCGGCGCGACTCGATCTCCGACCAGCAGCTGGGCACGGCGCTGGCGTACCTCGAGGTGATGTGGATCGAGGCGTGCTCGCGTGCGCGTGAGACGGAGTCGGCGCGCGTCGAGCTGGACGCGCTCGGCAGCGGCGACCAGGCGCTGGTGGAGAAGGCGCACCGCTACCACGCGGCCGTTCGCCGCCTGCGCGACACGATCGAACTGCGCGTGTGCCGCCTGCTGGCGATCCCAGAGCAGCTGCCGGGCGACCCACACGTCGAGCACCGCCAGCTCAGGCATCTGGGCGAGCGCCCGGCGGGCCCCTGAGGAGATGCCATAGGCTCCCCGGCCGTGGCGCTCCGCTTCGATCTGCAATCGCACTCGACCCACTCCGACGGCGCGCTTCCGGCTGCGGAGGTCGTCAAGCTCGCCTCCGAGGCCGGCGTGGAGCTGCTGGCGCTGTCGGACCACGACACGATCAGCGGCGTGGCCGAGGCGATCGAGGCCGGCGAGCGCTACGGCGTGCGCATCGTCCCGGCCGTGGAGATCTCGGCGGTCGACGCGGACTCGCCGGTGCCGCGCGAACTGCACATCCTGGGCTACAAAATCGACCACACGGGGCCGCCGCTGACCAACCGCCTCGTCGACTTCCTGGCCGACCGCGAGCAGCGCACGCTGCGGATGCGCGACGCGCTGCGCGAAGTTGGCTTCGAGCTGGACGAAGCGGAGCTCGAGCAGCGCATCGCCGAAGGCAAACCGATCGGCCGCCCGCACCTGGCGGCGGCCGTGCTGGGCGCGCCGGCCAACGCGCAGCGCCTGGAGGACGAGGACATCGACGACATCGGCTCGCTGATCCGCGGCTATCTGATCGAGGGCAAGCCGGCCTTCCGCCTGCGCGAGACGCCTACGGTGGCGGAGGCGATCGAGGCGATCCACGACGCCGGCGGCGTGGCGATCTGGGCGCATCCGTTCTGGGACATCGAGGCGGACGCGGAAGTGCTGTCGAGCATCGAGCGCTTCCGCGCGCTGGGGATCAACGGCGTCGAGGCCTTCTACATCACCCACGACGAGCGCCAGACGCGCCTGCTGGCGGCGCGCTGCGAAGCGGACGGCCTGCTGAGCACGGGCTCGGCCGACTACCACGGCCCCGAGAACCGCCTGTTCTCCCAGTTCATGGCGTTCGACACCTATGACCTGCAGCCCAACCTCGGGCCGATCGCCGACTGACCCGGTCTTTCTCTTTTTTAATTAATAAATAGAGAGACGATCGTTGCGTGAGGCGCAGCGATGGGCGGAGCTCAGACGGCGGCGGGCAGCGCGAGCAACGCCTCCAGGCGAAAGGCGAGCGCCTCGAGCGCGAGCTCCTCGGAGACGTTGACGTGCAGGCGCAGGCGCGTGTCCTGCACGAGCTCGATCGCCTCGCCCAGCGGGCCGCCGGCGCGCTCGCTCGCGTCCTCTTCCAGCTCGGCGCGGCGGTCGACGGCGAAGATCAGCTCGGGCGCTCCCTCGCACAGGCACAGCACGTCGCGCAGCCACAGCTCGGCCAGGCGCAGCGTGAGGTCGAGCGCCTGCGTGCGCGCGCGCCGCTCGCCGCGCCTGCGCGCCTCGCCCGCCTCGCGTTCGTGTTTTTTGCGCTCCTTCTTGGGGATCAGCTCGAGCTCGTCCGACAGCCGGCCCTCGGCGGCCTCGCCCGCCTGCGCACCGGCCGCCTTGGCCGCCTCGAGCATCGCCATCCACGGCCGCTCGCCGCTGCGTCCGGCGAGCACGGCGCGCGCGAAGCCCTCGGCGCTCGCCCGCAGCGCCGCGCCGGGGCCGCTCGCCAGGCGCTCGGCCAGGCGCGCGTCGCCGAGCGCCAGGCGCGCGCACGCCTGCGCCACCTCGGGCTCTGCGCCCTCGATGCCCTGCGCGATCCGCTGCGGCGGCAACGGGTCGAAGCGCACCGACTGACAGCGCGAGACGATCGTCGCCAGCACGTCCTCGCGGCGATCGGTCAGCAGCAGCAGGTGGACGAACTCGGCCGGTTCCTCGAGCGTCTTCAGCATGCGATTGGCCGTCTGGTCGTTCATCGTCTCGACGCCCTCGATCACGAACACGCGCCGCGCCGACTCGAAGGGAGTGCGCGTGGCAGCCGCCACGACCGGCTGCTCGATGTCCGAGACGAGCATCTCGGCCGCGCCCGACGGGCGCACCCAGGTCAGGTCGGGGTGGGAGTCGCGCGCGATCCGCTCGCTCACGCTCTGCGCGTCGTGCGTCTCGTCGGCCAGCAGCGCCGCCGCGAAGGCCCGCGCGATCGTGCGCTTGCCCGTGCCCGACGGGCCGTGGAAGAGGTAGGCGTGCGACGCCCTCGCCCGCCCCTCGAGCGCCGGGCCGAGCACGGCGAGCGCGTGCGGATGCGCGTCGATCCCCGGTAGCTGCGCGGCCTGCATGGCGAGCATCGTAGACGCGCGTTACCGTCCCCCGCGTGGCGCGCGGCAGGCTGATCACGATCGAGGGCATCGACGGCGCCGGCAAGTCGACGCTCGCGCGCGCCCTCGCCGAGTCGCTCGCCGGCTCAGGGCACCGCGTCGAGCTGCTGCGCGAGCCCGGCGGCGTCGAGCTCTCCGAGCGCATCCGAGCGCTCGTCAAGGACCCCGCGCTGGCCGTCTCGGCGCGCGCCGAGGCGCTGCTCTACGCCGCCGCCCGCGCGCAACTCGTGCAGGAGCGCGTCGAGCCCCTGCTCACCGACGGCGCGCTCGTGCTGCTCGACCGCTACGTCGACTCCTCGCTCGCCTACCAGGGCGCCGCGCGCGGTCTCGGCATCGAGCACGTGCGCCAGATCAACGCCTTCGCCACGGGCGGTCTCGAGCCGGACCGCACGCTGCTGCTGCGGATCGCCCCCGCGGCCGGGCGCGCGCGCCAGGCCGGGCGCGGCGAGCTGCCCGACCGGCTCGAGCGCGAGGACGAGGAGTTCTTCGCCCACATCGCCGCCGCCTACGACGAGCTCGCAGCGGCCGAGCCGCGGCGCATCCGCGTGCTCGACGCGAGCTTCACGCCGGCCACCGTGCTCGCCGACGCGCTGGCCGCGCTGGGCGACCTGCTCGCGCCCGGGCGGGCCGGCGAGAGCGACTAGCGACCCGCCGGCCTTCGGCGCCGCCCGGCGCGGTTAGCATTGGCCGTCGTGCGTGCACTTATCCTCACCGCGCTCGTCGCGGCCCTCGGCGGATGCGCGGCTGTCGCCTCGGCAGCGACCGGCTCGCCCGCGTCGGCCAACGCGCACAGCGCGGCTGCGCAGGTCACGGCCGGCGGCACCGGCGCCCCGGCGGCCGCGACCACGACGCCGCCGACGACGACGTACGTGCCGTCGGGCACGACCGGCACTCCCGGCGCGGCGACCACGCCCGGCACGACCACGACTCCCGGCGCAGCGGCGGGAGCGACGCCGACGACGCCGACCGGAGCCACGACGACGCCCGGGGCGGCTACCACGCCGGCGACGACCACGCCTCAGAGCACGGCGCCCGCGGCGACGACGCCGGCGCAGCAGCCGGCCGGTGCCGCCAAGGCGAGCAAGGGCAAGGGCGGCGGCGGCCTGTCGAGCGCCGCGATCGCGATTGCCGTGCTCGCCGCGCTGCTCGTGCTCGCCTGCGTCGCCTGGGCGCTCGCCCGCCGGCGCGCCTTCGAGCCGCACTGGCTGCTGTCGCTGCGCCACTCGATGGCCGAGGCCGGCTTTCGTGTCTCGGCCACGTGGTCCGAATTCGCCGACTGGGCTCGGCTCGGGCGCTGAACGGCGCTACGGCCGCGGCCGGGGGCGCACGTGCAGCACGCGGCGCTTCAAGCTCCTCAACGGCGCCGTGGCGCGCCAGCTCAGCGAGCCTTGGACCTGCTCCAGCCAATGCTCGCTCGTCGCCCGCGTGCGCTCTGCCGTCTCCCGTAGCTCCTCGCTGCGCCGCAGCCGGCGATCGAGGTCGGCCATTCGCCGCCCTGCCTCGGAGAGGTGCTCGGCCGAGGTCTTCAAGTGCGGCCTCGTGCGAGGCGAGCCGGTCCCTGGCCGCGACGAGCTCCGCGCTCGAGCGGGCCGCCTCGGCGACGTCGCGGGCGAGGCGCGAATGGGTGTGCTGCCTGCGCAGCTCGTAAGCCGTCAACACTCGTGCCTCGCGGCTCGGCCGGGTCGCCCAGTCGGGTGGGTGCAGCACGGTCGCACCCGGGGCGAGCGATCCGAGCAGCTGCCACAGTCGCTGCTGATGACGCGTCAGCCAGGCCTCGCCGTCCAGCTCCTCGCGCACGTTTCGACGATGCCGCGACTCCAGCGCGGACTCGGCGTTGCTCGGATCGACGCACGCACGCAGGCCCGGCCGCAGCGTGGCCGAAGCTTCGGCGACGAGCCTTGACGCGAGACGAGGAGCCTCGAGCACGCTCCGATAGGGGATCACGGTCACCCGCCTGTTGCTCAGCCCGGCGAGCAGGCGCGTGACGTGCAGCTCCCACATCGCAAGGCCCACCGGCAGCGCCGTGAGATCCCGTTTTTCGAGCGAGTGGGCGACCTCGAGCGGATCGCGCACGACGAGCACGGGATGCAGCAGGTCCTCGATCAGCGGCCACCACAGCTCGAGCAACGTCCCGATGCGCGGGTCCTTGAGCACCAGCGGCGATTCGCCGGCCTCCGAGAGCAGGCGGGACAAGACGTCCCGGAGAGGTCCCACGTAGTCGGGATCGCCGGCGTGTCGCCCGACCTCGTCGGGCACCTCGAACCACATTCCGTTCAGCCGGGCCAAGGCCTGCTCGTTGGCCCGATAGACGTCCCAATGCTCGAAGTGCCCAGTCGGGTTGCTGTGGTCGCCGGGTAGCAGCTCCGACTCGGCGCCGGCGAAATAGCCGCTGAGGTGAAACGCCCGGGTGACGGCGCTGGTCCCGCTCCGTCCCATTCCGAGCACCACGACCCCGCAGCGGTTTGCCGGAGCGCCCAAGCCCCTCGCCTCGACAGCGGCGGCGGCATCTGGGGAGGCCACCGGGAAGGTCGGGCTGTCCGCGTTCGCTCGCGGCGGATTCATCGGCTTGCGCTCCTGCTTCCAGCTTCGATCGACCCCGCGCCCGAGGACTCTACATCGTGAGAGCGGCGGCGGCAGCTCTCTCCCAGCTCCAGCCGGGCGCTCGCAGGCTGGGATCAGGGCCGCCGGTGCAGCTCGCGGCTGGTGGCGTGTCGCGGGCGCCGCCGGCGCCGCCTCGACAGGCTGACGACGGCCACGAGCAGTGCGTTGGCCGAGCCCCATGCGAGAAGTGCGTAGTCGAACGTGGTCAAGTTTCCGCCGGCCCGTTAGATGACCTTCCGGAGGCCCCCACAGTGGGTGGGCGGGGACCTCCAGAAGGTCGGGGGGCTTAGGAGATCACCAGCGGCGCACCCGCCAGTTCGAGCTTCTTCAGCTTGTTCTTCTTGGTGCACGGTTCGCCGCCGCCTTTGAACACGGGCGTGCCGGTGAACGTGTCAGAGGCGCTCATGCCTTCGTAGGGGCCTTTTTCGAAGGCGCCGCCGAGGCTGAGGCTCGACGGCGTGCCGCTGAGCGTGAACGGCCCCGCGGAGTTGCCGTGGCCGTGGCCCCACTTGAAGACGCCGCTGCCGGCGGCAGCGATGCCTTCGCCGTTCAGCGTCGCGCACGTGACGGGCGCCGCCGTTTTGACGTGCACGACGTACTTGGTCGAAGTGCCGGCGCTGCCGCTGCATTCGCCGGCCGTGCCCTTGATCGTGATGTTCTGGACCTTGCCCGTCGCTTCTTCGACCCCCGGCGACAGCGTCGCCACGGCGCTGCTCGTGGCGCACGTGGCGCCCGTTTCTTCGACCGCGCTCGCCGATGTCGCGGCGACGCCGACGAGCACCGCCGCCGACACGCCCAACAAAGCGAGCTTCAGCGCAAAGCTGCGCATAGTTCCCTCCTAAGTCGTTTTCCGATTCGCCCTCTGAAAGCTGGCGCCCGTCATTAACGCGGCGCCCTGGCAAAGGTTGGAAGGAGAGCTCGGAGCCGGAGCCGACCCGCCGATCGGCCCGCGGTCAGGCCTTCGGGTTGCGCGGCGGTTCGTGCCCGGCGGCGCCCGGCGGGCCGTGTTCGGCCGACCCGCCCGCAGCCGGCTTGGCTTCGCCCGGCGGGCCCTGCGGTCCGTGTTCCGGGCTGGGCCCCTGCGCCGGCGGCTGAGTGGAGGCCGGAGCGCCGCTCGAGGAGCCGCCCGCACCGGAGAGGCTCGAGCCCTGCGGACCGGCGCCGGCCCGGCCATTGCCGTAGGGCTGCCCCCCGGAGGTCCCTGCCGCGCGGCGACCCTGCCCCTGCCCGTTGCCCGTTGCACCGCCCAAGGCCGGTGAAGACGCGTGGCCATGACCGGACGAGTTGCCGCGAGCCGTCGCGCGCGAGCTCGCGCCGGAGCCGTTGCGCCCCACGGCCCTGCCGTTTGCCGTCGGGGTTCCTTTCGCGCCCGCGTTGCCGTGGGTGCCTGAATGTCCGTGACTCCCCGAGTTGCCGTGTTCAGCTGAATGCCCATGTTCGCCTGCATGTCCGTGTTCGCCCGAGCTGCCTTTGGCGCCCGCATGGGCGGCGGCGCTGTTGCCGTGTTCGGTGGAGCCGTTGCCGTTGCCTTCGCCTTCGCCTTCGCCGGCCGTGCCTGCGCCCCCGGCGCCGCCGTTTGCGCTGCCGTGCCTGGCCTGCTGACCATGCGCCTGAGCCGCGGCGGAGGCCTTCTGCCCACGCGTGCCCAGGCCACCGGCGGGCGCTGTCGAAGCAGCCGGGGCGCCGACGCCGGGCCCTCCGGCTGGGGAGAGCGCAACGCCGGCCCCGCCTTGCCCCTGGGCCCCCTGGCCGCCGGGCGCCGAGGAGCTCGCCGATGCAAGGTGGGTCGCGGGCGCGACCGGTTGCGAGGAGGCGACGCCGAGCACGAGCGTTCCCGCGCTCGCCCCGGCGCCGAGCCCGGTGGCGGCGATCAGGACCTTGGCGAGCAGCGTCTTGGCGCCGGCGCCGCCGAGCTCGATCGCCCCGCTCAAGGTGACCCCCGCGCCGGCACCGCCGGCGCACGCGCCGGCGCCGGCCTGGCCGGCGGTCGCGTCGAGCACGCGCCGCTTGAGCACCAGCGTGGGGAGCAAGGGCAGCAACGCACCGAGCTCGCGGCGGCGGCGCGAGGCGTGGTGCGCATACTCGCGGCAGCCGGCGCACGAGCGCAGATGGCGGCGCAGCCGCCCCCGCAGCAGGCCGGCGCCACGGGCGTCGGCGAGCTCCTCGCGGATCTCGCGGCAGTCGGTCTCGCGCGCGATGCGCTCGGAGGCGAGCGTCGCGCGGGCCTGGAAGATGTAGGACTTGACCGTGTTCGGCGAGACGCCGAGCAGCCGCCCGATCTCGCTCTGGCTCTGGCCGTGCAGCTCGGCCAGGATCAGCGCCGAGCGGTGGCGCTCGGGGAGCTCGAGCATCCCGCTCAGCAGCTGGCGCACGCTCTCGCGCCGCTCGACCTTGGCGAGCACGTCCTCATAGGCGGGGCGCGTCGCCTGCTCGGTTTCCTCGCGCTCCCGCGAGCGACGCTTGCGCAGGATGCCGATACAGGCATTGCGGGCGATCGCGAACAGCCACGGGCGCACATCGACGCCGCGCTCGTCGCGCAGCAGCGCCCGATAGGCCGAGGCGAACGTCGACTGCACGGCGTCCTCCGCGTCCTCGCGCGAGGCGAGCATGAAGAAGCAGAACGACAGCAGTTCGGCGATGTGCCGGTCGTACAGCGACTCGAACGCGCCGCGGTCGCCGCGCCGCACGAGCGCGACCAGCCGCTCGTCGGAGACGAGGCGCTGCGGCACGTGTGGAAGCACGCGCGATACGGCTCGGGTGCGCCGATCGGTCTCCGCCAACCTACCCCTCCTGCCTCTGCGCCCCCGCTGCCCCGGCGGCTGCGGGTGAGGCGCCTAGAAACCGGATATTACCCGACATGTCAGCTACGAAACGCATACGAGGCAGAGGTCAATCCGAAAATGTCGGCGCCGTCGCTCCTCGGCGGTTCGCCGACAGGACCGGCTCGGCCGCGCGCCGGTGTCCGCCGCGGCGCCTCGCCGCTTGCCCGCGTCGTGCGGATTCCGGCCCGGGCGGAAGGGAGAATCTCGCGCAAACAGCGCTTCCACGTTGGACCCCTTGCACGAGCGATGTCGCGCCTGGCGGAGCCGCCGCCGACACGCTCCGCATGCGTTTGCTCGACCGCCTGGGCCGCTGAAAAAAGCCCTGATTTACGGGCGATTTTCAACCCCGTGGGGGTTCGGAGGAGACCTTCGGGGTAGTAAAATGTGAGCATCTCCAGTCAACATTTTCGAGCTGCGCGCGACGAGCTTTTCCGTCCGCCCCAAGCGCCACGATGCTTGACCCCCGATCAACAGCTCGAATGGCCGCCCGCACCGTCGGCGCAGCAGAGGAGGAAGGTCCGATGAACGAAGCCCCGCACCCCACCATCTCGTACGCGACAGCACCCGGCGGCGCGCTTGGGACAAAGCGCTTTTTCACGACCCCCGGGACGCATCCGTTCGATGCCGTGGAGTGGGAGCGGCGCGACGCGCGCATCGGCCATGGCGACCGCGTCGCCTTCGAGCAGGAGGACGTCGAGTTCCCCAAGAGCTGGTCGCAGAACGCGACCAACATCGTCAGCCAGAAGTACTTCCGCGGGCAGGTCGGCAACCCGGCGCGCGAGCACTCGGTCAAGCAGATGATCGGCCGCGTCGCGGGCACGATCTCGGGCTGGGGCGCCGAGCGCGGCTACTTCGCCTCGGGCGAGGACTCCGAGACCTTCGAACACGAGCTGACGCACATCCTGCTGCACCAGATGGCGGCGTTCAACTCGCCGGTCTGGTTCAACGTCGGCTTCGAGGAGCACCCGCAGTGCTCGGCCTGCCAGCCCTATCACGCGCTGGTTTCGACCCCTCAAGGCATGGTTCCAATCGGCGAGCTTGTCGAGGGAGACCAGGTCGGTTTCGAGGTCTACGACGCCAACGGCGTAACCCCGATCGTCGCGACGAAGGCGAACGGGCGCAAGCGCGTACTGCGCGCGCGCCTACGCAACGGAAGCTTTGTAGAAGCCACACCCGACCACGTCGTCAAGGCAGTCCACGAGCGTCGCACCCAGCCCGCCTGGCTACGAATGGACCAGCTTCGCGTGGGGATGCGGATGCATCTGCATCCCCACCGCGCGAAGGTGGCTGATCCGATCCGTGTCGCCGTGGGTGCCAGTAGCGACACATCGCCGCTGCAGGAACTTACGGAGCTTGATCGCGTAGAGGTCGCTGAAGCCGCGCTCGCTGGATGGCTGCAGGCAGACGGCTTCGTTGGCCAGTACACGGGCACAAATCGCTCGTTGACGATCGAGTTCCAGGTGGCCAACGACGACGAGTTCGACTGGGTCGCAAAGCACCTGGACGTCGTCTTTCCCGAGGTTCATCGCAAGGTGCGCGAGGCGGACACTCAGCAGGTGCGGGTCCGCCGCATCCGTATCTACGGCGAGAAGATCCGTGAGTTCGTAGAGCGCTGGGACCTCCTCGCGCGCGGCACCAAGATGCGCGTGCCCGAGCGGCTGTTCACCGCCACGCACGACGAGATCGTGGCCTACCTGCGCAGCCTCTTCCAGGCCGACGGGTATGTCTCGGTTCGCCGGGACGGCGGAAACGAGAGCGCTCGCGTCGGATTCGCCGTCATCGGTGAGAAGTGGACGGAAGATGTGCAGTTGCTTCTCAACGTGCTGGGCATCTACTCGAGGCGCACCCACAAAGTCGAGCAGCGCAGCGACCGTCACGACATGCACGAGGTGGCGATCTCGGTCGGCTCGGAGCGGGCACGCTTCGCCGAGCTGGTGGGCTTCATCGGACGAGAGAAGTCGGGAAAGCTGCTCGCGTCGCTGGAGCTACGCAACCCGAAGCGCTGCCCGGACCTCCGCGAGGAGGAGATCATCGCAATCGACGACCTCGGTGAGATGGAGGTCTATGACATCCAGACGGAGTCAGGCGAGTACCTCTCGAACAACGTCGCGGTCCACAACTGCTTCATCCTCTCCGTCGAGGACACGATGGAGTCGATCCTCGGCTGGAACACCAAGGAGGGGAACATCTTCCGCGGCGGCTCGGGCTCGGGCATCAACCTGTCGAAAATCCGCGGGTCGATGGAGCCGCTGGCCAAGGGCGGCACGGCCTCGGGCCCGGTCTCCTTCATGCGCGGCGCCGACTCGTGGGCCGGCACGATCAAGTCCGGCGGCAAGACGCGCCGCGCGGCGAAGATGGTCGTGCTCGACGTCGACCACCCCGACATCCGCGAGTTCATCTGGTGCAAGGCCAAGGAGGAGGACAAGGCGGCGGCGCTGCGCGACGCGGGCTTCGACATGTCGATCGACGGCGACGGCTTCTTCTCGATCCAGTACCAGAACGCGAACAACTCGGTGCGCGTGACCGACGAGTTCATGCAGGCCGTCGAGGACGACGGCGAGTGGCGGCTGCTGGCACGCACGACGGGCGAGCCGATCGGCGAGCCGGTCAGCGCGCGTGAGCTGATGCGCGAGATCGCCGAGGCGGCATACCGCTGCGCGGACCCCGGCGTGCAGTACGACACGACGATCAACCGCTGGCACACGAGCCCGAACTCGGGCCGCATCAACGCGTCGAACCCGTGCAGCGAGTACATGCACGTGGACGACTCGGCCTGCAACCTGGCCTCGCTGAACCTGATGAAGTTCCGCCGCGCGGACGGCACGCTCGACGTGGAGTCCTTCGAGCACGCGGTCGACGTCGTGCTGCTCGCGCAGGAGATCGTCGTCGGCCCGTCGAGCTACCCGACCGAGGAGATCGGCGCCAACGCGCGCGCCTTCCGCCAGCTCGGTCTCGGCTACGCCAACCTCGGCGCCTACCTGATGAGCAACGGCATGCCGTATGACTCGGACTCCGGCCGTGAGACGGCGGCGGCGATCACGGCGCTGATGACCGGTCGCGCCTACCGCCGCTCGGCCGAGGTGGCGGCGGCGCTCGGCCCTTACGACCGCTACGAGGAGAACCGCGAGGCGCACAACAACGTGATGCGCATGCACCGCGACGCCTCCTACGTGATCCCCGAGCACGACAGCGCCGACGCGGAGCTCTTGGCGGCGGCGCGGCGCTCCTGGGAGGAGGCCGTCGAGCTGGGCGAGGCGCACGGCTACCGCAACGCGCAGGCGACCGTGCTCGCCCCGACCGGCACGATCTCGTTCCTGATGGACTGCGACACGACCGGCGTCGAGCCCGACTTCTCACTGGTCAAGTTCAAGGAGCTCGTGGGCGGCGGGCAGATGACGATCGTCAACCGCACGGTGCCGCTGGCGCTGCAGACGCTCGGCTACTCCGAGACCCAGGTCGAGCAGATCGAGGCGCATCTGGCCGAGCACGGCACGATCGTCGGCGCCCCGGGCCTGTCCGAGGAGCACCTGTCGGTGTTCGACGTGGCTGTCGGCGAGCGGGCGATCTCGCACATGGGCCACATCAAGATGATGGGCGCCGTGCAGCCGTTCATCTCGGGCGCGATCTCGAAGACGGTCAACCTGCCCCAGGAGGCGACGGTCGAGGACATCGCCGACGCCTACACGCAGGCGTGGCGCCTGGGCGTCAAGGCGCTGGCGATCTACCGCGACGGCTCGAAGACGGCACAGGCGCTGCGCACGGATGCGGGCACACAGCCCGTAGGGCTGGGTCAGGGCGCGCAGGAGCCGGTCGACATCGACGCGCTGCTCGAGCAGGCAAGGACGGAGGCGCGCGCCGAAGTCGGCCCGCAGCGCAAGCGGATGCCGGTCGAGCGCCAGTCGATCACACACAAGTTCTCGATCGCCGGGCACGAGGGCTACATCACGGCGGGCATGTACGGCGACGGCACGGTCGGCGAGATCTTCCTGACGGACATCGGCAAGGAGGGCTCGACGCTGCGCGGGATGATGAACTCGTTCGCGACGGCGATCTCGATCGCGCTGCAGTACGGCGTGCCGCTGGAGACGCTCGTGCAGAAGTTCAGCTACATGCGCTTCGAGCCGGAGGGGATCACGCAGAACCCGGAGATCCCGTTCGCGAAGTCGATGCCGGACTACATCATGCGCTGGCTGGCCTCGCGCTTCCTCGACGCGGACGCGCAGGAGGAGCTCGGCATCCTCACGCCGGCGGTCCGCGCGAAAGCAGCGGCGCAGGACGCGGCGCAGTCGGTCAGCTCCTCGGACACGGCCGGGCCGCAAGCCGGCGCCGAGGGCGAGGGCAACGGCAACGGCACGCCTCAGGCGAGCGCCGGCAACGGCGGCTCGAGCGCACCGGCGGCCTCTTTCACCGACACCCCGCCGGTCGTCCCGGCACGCCTGCAGGGACTCGACCTGGGGCCGGCGTGCAGTCAGTGCGGCGGGATGATGCAGCGGACGGGCTCTTGCTACACCTGCTCCTCATGCGGCAACAACACCGGCTGCGGCTGATCTGGCGTTCGGGGGCCGGCGCATCTCTGCGTCCTCGGTCGCTCGCGTGCTCCTGATGAACACAACGCGCGGTACTTTGAAGCAGCTTGCGGGATACGCCACGGGAGAGGCGCTTTGAGCCCACAACGAGAACAACCCGGCCACGGAGATGGGCACGGTCGGCGTGTGCGCGCCCAGATGGCAGGCGTCGAGGAGCGCGTTGGAGCGTGGACCGCTCATAACATCGAGCTGGCGCCGGGGGTCTTCACAAGGAGCGCCGAGCCCAGCGGCGAGGAGGCAAAGCTGCGGCGTGTGCGCCAGCTGGTGGACGATCTTGCTCCGGCGCCGGTCTCGCAGTTGCGAGTGCTCGACCTCGGAGCACTGGAGGGGCTATACGGGATCGAGCTGGCCCTGTCGGGAGCGGAGGTGGTATTCGTCGAGGGTAGGGAGGCGAGCGGCGAGCGGATCCGCTTCGCCGTCGAGTCGCTCGGCTTGGAGCGCGCCGAGGTGGTCACACAGGACGTTCAGGCCCTAACGTCGCAGGAGCACGGCGAGTTCGACGTCGTGCTGTGCATCGGACTGCTCTACCACCTCGATGCGGCTGGAGTCTTCGTGCTGCTGGAGCGAATGCGCAGCGTGTGCCGCGGCCTGCTCGTACTGGACACACATGTCGCCTTGGAGGACGACGAGCTCGCGGGCTTTGACGCGCAAGAGTTCTGGGTCGATCCACATGCGTTGTCCGGCGTCCGCACCGTCGTCGTCGGCGGCCGAACCTATCGCGGTAGGGATTACCGCGAGCACGAGCCAGGGGCAACCGCCGAGCAACGTACGCGGGCGACGTGGGCTTCGCTTGACAACGACACGTCGTTCTGGCCGACCAAGCCATCGTTGATGAATGCGCTCGTGGCGGCCGGCTTCACGACGGTGCTCGAGTGTGCCGTTCCACCGCTGGTCGGCTTGCCGCCCGACCGCGTGACGCTCGTCGCCGTACCTGGCGCCCGTGTCGAGCTGCGGTCTTCGTCGATCAACGCTGCGCTCCCCTATGAGCTGCTCCCGGAGCACTCGGCAGATCCGGACTCCCCCGGGTGAGATTGCCAAGAAGCTAGGACTAGAGATGGTCGGGCGGGACCAGCAGGACCGAGGAATCGGCCTTGTGCACGATGCGCCGGCTGACGCTGCCGATCGCGCGCGGGCCGTGGAGCCGGCGACTGCTCATCACGATCAGATGGGCCTGGATCTCGCGCGCGGCCTCGGCGATCGCGACTCGGGCGCTGCCGGACTCGATGCTCACGCTGCTCGACGCTCCGAGCGCGCGCTCGAGCGCCCGGCCCTGTTCTGCGATCCGGTCACTGCGCCGGTGCGAGTGGTGGCTGGAGGCATGCAGCAGATGCACATCGGCGTCCTGCTCCCGGCCGAGCTGAGCGGCCAGCTCGACGAGCCGGTCCGAGCCCTCGAGCCCATCGCTTGCGACGAGGATCGGACCCCCGCCCCACGTGCCGGCGCCCGACAGCGCGCGCGCGGCGAGCAGCGGGGTGGAAAGCGTGCTGACGGCACTGGCGGTCGGCCCACCTCCGAACGTCGCGGCGGGCCAGGGGGTTGTGGGGGCGCCCATCGCGAGCAGGTCGTAGTCGGATGCCCACTCGAGGATCACCTCGGCGGGCGGCGCCGCCGGGTCGACCTCGACAGTCGTGTGCACGGATGCGTCCTCGGCGATCTGCTGCGCACGGTCGAGGATCTCCTTCGCACGCAAAGGCACGATCGCCGGTGAACGGGACGCGCCTGCCGACCTGAACGAGGTCACGGCAAGCAGCGTGATGTGCCCGTCTGGGCCTGTCAGGCGCGCCGCCTGCTCGACAGCCGCGAATCCGCCCGGCGACCCGTCGACCGCGCACAGCACCCTCGTGTAGACAGTCGGCTTCGCAGGGACCGGCGGCTCGCCTGCCTCGACGCGGTCGTGGACCACGTCTCTGGTGGGGGCTTCGGGCATACGCAGAAGCTACGCCGCGCCCTTACGTCGGGGCATCCGTACCGACTGCGGGGGCAGCACCGTGGAGAGCCGCAGATCGTCCGCTGACGGGGTGCCCGCACGAGGAGAGGCCCGTCATCCAGCTGCGTACGTTTCGCGGATGCAGCTGCGCGAGCCGGGACGTAGGTTGATGCGCAGGCTCGACTGCGGGTCGGTGACCCACACGCGTGAGGTGAGGAGGCGAGATGAAGATGGAGTCTGCGCACGGCGACACGCTCGGTCACGTGCCGCTCGATGCCTTGTCGCTTGAGCGCTTCAGCGACGTGCTCGCGCCGGAGCAGTGGCGGGCGCTCCGCGAGGGGATCGAGCGCGCCGGGACGGTGCTCGCCGAGCGCACCGTGTGGAACGTCAACTCGACGGCGCACGGGGGTGGCGTCGCGGAGATGCTCCGCTCGCTGCTCGGCTACGCGCGCGGAGCGGGAGTCGACGCCAGGTGGCTCACGGTCGGCGGCGACCCCGGCTTCTTCGAGGTGACCAAGCGCCTGCACAACCGGCTGCACGGAAGCGCCGGCGACGGGGGTCCGCTCGGGGAGGCCGAGCGCGCGAGCTACGAGGCGCCGCTGCGCCGCTGCGCGAGCGACCTGCTCGAGCTCGTGCGCGCGGATGACCTGGTGATCCTGCACGATCCACAGACGGCCGGGCTGATTCCGCTGCTGCGCGAGAGCGGCGCGCGGATCGCCTGGCGCTCGCACGTCGGCTACGACGACCCGAGCGAGCTTGCGCTGGACGCCTGGCGCTTCCTGCTCCCCTACACGCAACAGGCCGACGCCTGCGTCTTCTCGCGCCCCGGCTATGCGTGGGGCGGGCTGCAGCGCGAGCGCCTCGCCTTCATCCATCCCTCGATCGACGTCTTCTCGGTGAAGAACCAGGAGCTCGACGGCGACGCCGTCCTGTCGATCCTCGCCGCCGCCGGGATCCTCGACGGCCCAGGACAGGCGCCGGCGGACTTCGTCCGGGCCGACGGCCGCGCGGGAAGCGTCGAGCGCCGGGCCGCGCTGATCGAGGAGTCTCGCCTGCGACCGCAGACGCCGCTCGTGCTGCAGGTCTCACGCTGGGATCGCCTGAAGGACCCGCTCGGCGTGCTCGACGGCTTCGCCCGGCACGTGCTCGCAGGCTCCGACGCGCACCTCCTGCTGGCCGGACCGGCGACCGACGGCGTGGCCGACGACCCCGAGGGCCCGGCTGTGCTCGGCGAAGTCGAGCGCGCGTGGTCGCAATTGGGCCCCTCGGCTCGCTCGCGCGTGCACCTGGCGTGCATCCCGATGGACGACGGCGACGAGAACGCCGCGATCGTCAACGCGCTGCAGCGTCACGCGTCGGTCGTCTGCCAGAAGAGCGTCGCCGAGGGCTTCGGGCTGACCGTGGCCGAGGCCATGTGGAAGTCCCGGCCGATCGTCGCAAGCGGCGTCGGCGGCATCCAGGATCAGATCGTCCACGGCGTGAGCGGGCTGTTGATCGGCGATCCACATGACCTGCCGGCGTTCGGCGGCGCCGTCTCAGCGCTGCTCGAGCGCTCTGACGAGGCTGCCCGCATCGGCACCGAGGCGCACCGGCGCGCACGCGAGCTGTTCCTCGGCCCTGAACACCTGCTGGAGTACCTCGCGCTGTTCGAGCGGCTGCTCGCCGAGTCTGCCGCTCGGCAGCGTTAGCCGTCGCTGGCGCTCTTGGCTCGTTCGACCGGAATCGGCGGCCGGTTTGGTTGTGATGCCCTTCAGACACGGGGCAATGCACAAACCTCACGCGCCTCGGCAGAAGTTTTGATTTGGCGAGATGATGTCCTCGTGAGGGCGGCTCCCAGCGCAGTGGTGTTCGACAACGACGGGCTGCTGCTGGACACAGAGGAGGCCTGGACGCGGGCCGAGCAGAGGCTGTTCGCGGCGCTCGGGCGCGAGTTCACGCTGGAGCACAAGCGGATCCTGATCGGCTCGTCGCGCACGATGGCGGCGGCCAAGCTCGAAACGATCCTCGAGCGAGCGGGCGAGGGCGAGGCGTTGATGGACGAGCTTCTGCGCCTCGTGATGGAGGAGGCGCTCGCGGGCGTGGCGCCGCGGCCGGGCGCGCGGCGCCTGCTCGATCGGCTCAGCGACGCCGGCGTACCGCTGGCGGTCGCGTCGAACTCCGAGCGCGAGTTCGTCGAGCGCACCCTGAGCAGCGCCGGCCTGTTCCCGGCCGGCCCTTTCGCCGCCGTCGTATCGGCCAACGACATCGATCGCCCCAAGCCGGCGCCCGACATCTACCTCGAGGCCTGCCGGCTGCTCGGTGTGGCCCCCTCCGAAGCGGTCGCGCTCGAGGACTCGCCGATCGGCGTCGCCTCGGCCGCGGCGGCCGGCATGTTCGTGATCGCCGTGCCGTATTTCGCGGGCACCGAGGTCGCCGGTGCGAGCATGCAGGCCGACAGCCTCGGCGATGACTCCGTCGCGCAAGCGCTCGGCTTGGGAGAGGCGAACCGGGCCGCCTAGGATCAGTCGATGACCGACGCCCCGCCACCCTCCCCCGACGTGCCGCTGCAGGGCGGCTGCCTATGCGGAGCCGTGCGCTTCGAGCTGACCGCGCCGCTGCTCTCGGCGGGCTACTGCCACTGCACCCACTGCCAGCGCCGCACGGGCACCGGCTCCTCGGCCAACGGCCGCGTGCCTCAGCACGGCTTCGAGTTGCTCCAGGGCGAGGACGAGCTGGCCGCCTTCACTCCGCCAGGAGGTCGGCCGAAGGTGTTCTGCTCGCGCTGCGGCTCTGCCATGTTCAGCGGCGACCCGCTCTCAGACGAGCAGGTGGCGGTGCGCCTCGGGACGCTCGACGGCGACCCCGGCATCCGGCCGAGCTTCCGCGCTTTCGTCGCGTCAGCCGCTCCGTGGGAGCCGATCCGGCAAGACGGCCTGGAGCGCCACGACGGGCGCCCCGGCCGGCCTTAGGCGAGCTCGACAGCCAACGACAGCCCTGCAGCCAGCACGGCGCCCGCGCCGGCCATGGCCGCAGCCGCCTCTGCCCGCTTGGCGCGAACCCTGCCGCCGAGGCCCCTCGCCCGCTCGCGCAGCCAGGCCAACGACTGCGGCTCGCCGCAGCGCTTGCGCCATCCGGCGAGCGCCTGCTCCAGCTGCTCGTACTCGAGGATCGTCGCGAGCACCTCGACACGGCCACCGCCCTGCTCGGACGGTCCCAGCCGCACGAGGTAGAGCTCGCCGGTGTCGCGCACCCAGGCGGCGCGGTGCAGCGGTCCGTCAGCCGACTCGCGCCACCACAGGCCGACGTCGCACTCACGCGACTGCACGCGGCGCCGATCGGCCGTGTAGAAGCTCTGCAGCGAGTCGTAGCGTGCGGTTGGAGCCCTGCGCCTTCGGTCTGCGTGTCTCATGCGGCACCGCCCGGTGTAGTGGGGAAGCTGATGGCGACAGCCTCCCTCGCCGCCCTAAACGCCGGCTTAGCGAGCGCGAAGTTTCTTGCGCTCGCTGCGAGCCCTTGGTCCGGGACCGATGCCGCAGCCCGTCCCGCTGCAGACACGAACGCCGATGGCCCGCGGGCGCCTCGCCCCGCCGGGCCCTGCGGCACCCAGAGGTCGCCGGTCCTCGCAGGGCCCGGTGACCTCTGGGGATCGCGCGTGGAAGGCGATCAGCCGTTGAGGCGCTTCTTCAGCGCGCTCGCCGCCGAGAACTTCGCAGCCTTGCTCGCCGCGATGTTGATCGTCTCGCCGGTCGACGGGTTGCGTCCTTGACGTGCGGCGCGTTGGCTGACGCTGAACTTGCCAAAGCCGGCAAGAGCGACCTCACCCCCAGCGGCAAGCTCGTCGGAGACGACGTCGATGACGCTCTCCACCACCTGTCGGGCCTGACTGGCTGCCAGTCCGTTTCGACTGGCGACCTGCTCGGCCAGCTCGTTCTTGGTCATACCACTCCCTTCATGGGTGTCGTTACTGCGAGCAGGCTAACCGCTCGGGAGGACGACGAAACCAATAAACACGGGACTTCGGCCCTGGGAAGGCCCTAATTTCCGGGGAACTCGACCGGCAGCGGAGCGGCCATCGGCGTGCTTGCCGGTCGCTCGGGGGCGATCGCGCTGCGCCTGGGCGCCAGCGCACCGGCCGCGAGGGCGGCCCAGATGGCGGCCAGCCAGGCCCCGCAGGCCAGGCCGACGTGCACCCAGACGAGCTGCGTGGGCAGGTGCGTCTTGTACTGATCGAGGCCCACGACGCCCTGCAGGGCAAGCAGCACGCAGAGCACCGTCAGCGAGCGCTGCACCGGCCTGCGCGCCTCCCGGCGCCGCGCGAACCACCACAGCCCCAGTGAGACGAGGCCGAACAGCAGCGCGATCTCGCCGTGGCGGTGGATCACGAAGTCCATCGTGCCGTGACCGTCGAAGTTGAGCCGATTGATCCGCTGCCCCGGCGAGCCGCCCGCGTGCGGCCCCGCGGCCGTGGCGGCGGTGCCGGCGAAGATCGTCAGCGCGCCGAGCGCCACGAGGCCCCTGAGCCAGAGGATCAGCCGGCGGTCCTCGGCGGGCTCCGGCTCCGGCTCGGGGGCGATCGCAGCTGCGCCGACGGGTGCCGAGGCGCCGTTGGCGGGGGTGCCGTTGGCAGAGGCGAGGTTGGCGGAGGCAGGCGATCCGTTGGCCTGCTGGCCGCGCGCCTCGTCAGCCTCGATTTCGAGCAGCGCCGATTCGTGCCCCGCGCGCCAGGCGAGCACGGCTGCGGCGAGCAGGATCAGCATCGAGAGCGCGAAGTGCCCCATCACCCAGCCGTAGTCGAGCGCGCCGCGCACGGTGAAGCCGCCGAGCACGGCCTGACCGATCACGCCGAGCGGCAGCAGCGCGCCGAGCCACATCAGATCGCGCCGATACGGGCGGCGGCGCAGCGCCAGCAGCCACGCCGCGCCGGCGAAGATCGACACCGGCACGGTGATCATGCGGTTCGAGAACTCGATCACGGCGTGCGTGTTCAGCGGCGGGTAGGCATGCCCGTAGCAGCGCGGCCAGTCGGGGCAGCCCAGGCCGGAGCCGGTCAGGCGCACGGCGGCGCCGCTGAGCACGATCAGAGTGAGTGCGACGAGCGCCGCGTAGGCGACGTAGGCGTACTGGCGCGGGGTGACCGTGTAGCCGTTGGTGCGGGCGCGCAGGCGCTTCAGGCGGGTACGCATCGGCCTAAGGATGGCAGGAGACGCACCGCCGCATTGCGCACGGCCTTTTCGGCGCCCGATTGCCACACGTCGCTTTACGGCGGGTTGATCGGAGCGCTGACAGCACCTAGATTGGACGAATGGCAACCCTCGCCCAAACATCGCTCGCGACCGATGAGCAGGCGCTGATCGAGCGATTCGTCCAGGAGCTGCGCCTGCGGCTGAACGGCGAACTGCACGCCGTCTGGCTGTTTGGCTCGCGCGCACGAGGCGAGCCGCGATCGCAGGAGTCCGACGTGGACGTGCTCGTGCTCGTCGATGACGCCTCCTGGGACGGCCGGATGGGCGTCCGCCGAATGCTCGACGACGCCGCCCGCGAGCTCGACGTCGAGGCTCTGACTTGGTCGTTCTCCGTTCACGTTCACACGCCGGACTGGCTGGCTCAACGTCGTGAGATCAGATCCTTCTTCATCGCCGAGCTGGACCGCGACAAGGTCATCCTGGGCGACTGGACGTGAGCCCCCGCTCGAGTGAGTTCCTTCAGGCAGCTCGCCGGCGCCTGGCAGCGGCCGAGGCGGCTCTCAACGAGGACCCATCCACCGCGCTGAGCGCCGCCTACTACGCGATGCTTTACGGTGCCAGAGCAGCGCTCAGCGAGCGCGACAGCTCCGCCAAGACTCACAGGGGAACATGGCACGAGTTTCGCGGCACCTTTGTCGAGAGCGGCAAGATCGACGCAGCGCTCGCAGCCGAAGTGCAGAAGCTCCAGCCGGAGCGCGAGCAGGCCGACTATGACGCGTGGTCAGCGCCGATAGACGAGGCGCGCCGAGCGATTGATCTAGCGCACCGCTTCCTCGCGGCGATCAAAGCTTTGCTCGACTGAGCAACTCCTCGCAGCCCGCCCCTGGCGCAGCCGTGGCCGTCAGCCCCCGGCAAGCCAGCGCTCGGCGTTCTGCTCGTGCAGTTCGCGCACGGTGTCCTCGAGGCTGCGCGTCAGCTTCCAGCCCGGGAAATCGCGCGCAAACGGCCGCACATCGCTGATCCACCAACGGTGATCGCCGATCCGATTCTGCTCGCTCAGCGTCCAGTTCAGCTCCCGGCCCGCGACGCGCTGGCACAGCTCGATCGCCTCGAGCATCGAGCAGTTGCTGAAGCGCCCGCCGCCGATGTTGTAGACGGCGCCGCCCGAGCGAGGCTTGCGATGAAAGTGCTCGAAGGCGGCGACGAGATCGGCGGAGTGGATGTTGTCGCGCACCTGCTTGCCGCCGTAGCCGAACACCGTGTACGGCTCGCCGGTGACGGTCGCGCGCATCAGGTAGGAGAGGAACCCGTGCAGCATCGTGCCGGCGTGGTTGGGACCCGTAAGGCAGCCGCCGCGGAAGCAGACGGTGGCGAGGCCGAAGTAGCGCCCGTACTCCTGCACGAGCAGGTCGGCGGCCGTCTTTGAGACGCCGAACAGCGAATGAGTGCTCCGGTCGATCGACATCGACGTGTCGACCCCCTCGAAGTACCGATGCTCCTCGGGCAGCTCGAGACGCCGCTCGAGCTCGAGCAGGGGCAACGAGTTGGGGCGATCGCCGTAGACCTTGTTCGTCGAGCAGTGCACGAACGTGGCGCCGTCGGCGTGCTTGCGCGTTGCCTCGAGCAGGTTGAGCGTGCCGAGCGCGTTGATCTCGAAGTCCGTGTGCGGGTCCGACGCGGCCCAGTCGTGCGAGGGCTGGGCAGCGGTGTGGATCACCAGCTCGATCGCCCCCGCCTGCTCGGCGAACACGCGCTCGATGGCGTCGCGGTCGCGGATGTCTACGGCGAGCGAGCGAAAGCCGTCCGCGTAGCGGCGGCTCAGCGCATCGCTGATGCGCGCCGTCGAGGCCTCGGGGCCGAAGAAGCGCGCGCGCATGTCGTTCTCCAGGCCGATCACGTCGAACCCGAGCTCGACGAAATGCGCGACCGACTCCGACCCGATCAGGCCGCCGGACCCTGTGACTATCGCTGTGGGCATGCTCGGCGCCTCAGCATGGCAGGCCGTGCGTGCCGGCCGTGCGGCTCACGCCTCGGCGAAGACGAACGGCAGCTCGTCGGCCAGCTCGCGTAGAGCCGGCGCGTCGGCGTCGCGCGCAGAGACCGTCAGCTGCTCGGCGGCCAGCGGCCACTCGATGCCGACCTCCGCGTCGTTCCAGGCGATCCCCCGCTCCAGGTCCGGGTCGTAGTAGCCGGTCTGCTTGTAGAGGACGTCGGCGACATCGCTGATCACGCAGAAGCCGTGAGCGAAGCCAACCGGGACGAGCAGAGCTCGCATGCTCTCATCGTCGAGCTCGGCGCCGTACCACTGCCCGTATGTCGGCGACCCGCGTCGAAGATCGACGGCCGCGTCGAAGATCCGCCCGCGCGCACAACGCACGAGCTTGGCGATGCCGGCGCCGATCTGGAAGTGCATTCCGCGCAGCACACCGCGCGAGGAGCGGGAGTGGTTGTCCTGCACGAAGCGCTCCTGCGGTCCGAGTCCGAGCTCGGCGTGCCACTCACCGCGGTAGGTCTCGCAGAAGAAGCCACGCTCGTCCTTGTGGGCAGCCGGCTCGACCAAGACGAGACCGGGCAGGCCGGTGGGGAGCGCGCGCATAGGCGCAAAAGGGTAGTCGGCGGCGATCGAGGGGGCCTTCACCAGACGATCATCCGATCTATTTCCTGCCCGGCTCGGCGGGCGGCGCCGGTCGTATCGGGGCCGCCCTCGACGTGTGGGAGGTGATCGCAACGGTCCACGATGACGACAACAAGACGAGGTGCTCTGGAGGCTACTCGCTGAACGGGGAATTGCGTCGCAGCCACTCGGCGAGGAACGGGTCGATGATCTTCCATCCGTCCGTCGCGGACCGCTCGACCAGTCCTCGGCGCGTGAGGCGGGGCATGGCCTTCTTGGCGGTGGTATGCGCGCCGAGACCGTAGCGAGTGGCGAGCGCCGTGCTCGTGAGCCCTCGGTCGGGATGGTCAGCCAGCAGGTAGAGCGCCTTGCGTTCCGTGGCCTCGGCCTCCTCTCCGTTGGCGAGGCTGTCCTCGATCACAGCGAAGTCCGCCTGCTGATCCTCCATCAGCTCCTCGAAGGCTCGCCGCACGTCGTCCACGTCCAGCGAACGGCGGACACCCTGCCTCCAAGTCGCCCAGGCCAGCTGCTGCGTGCGCTTGGGGTGCGCTTCGGTGAGCGCCAGCAGGTAGTCGAGCGCCCTCTCAGTCGACGGCCGCCCCGTGGCCTCGAACTGAAAGGCCAAGAACTCGTGGAACTCGGCGCGCCCGATCGATGGCAGACGAGCCTTGAAGGCCTGGTTGAAGAGAGGCTCACGGCTGTTGTTGAGCATCATCTCCAGGTACTCGCGGATCGAGCCGGTGAGCAGCAGCGAGACATTGCCGACGCCCGGCCTCACCAGCGCTGAGCCGACGATCGCCAGCGGTTCCCCTGGACAACGGTTCAGGCGCTGGAACTCATCGAAGCAGACAACCACGTGGCTGGCGAGGCGGGGGAGCATTCGCAGTTGGGCGTGGAGCATCTCGGCGGCTTCCTCGACCTGACGCGAGCCGCGGCGCACCGCGCCCTTGACCACCTTCAGGTCAAAGCCGATCTCCCGCTCAAGCACCTCGAGCTCACGCGCTGCCGCGCGGCGCACCGCCTGTACTGGGTGCTCCTCGAGCGCGTCGTTGACGCATGAGATGAACGCCGGGATGCTCAGCGCGCGCTTGAGGTTGACTCGGATCATCGTGTATGGGGGTGCATCGACCTCGTGCTCAAGCTGTAGCTCACGTCCGAGCGCGGTCAGAAATGTGGACTTGCCGGTGTCGCGGGCTCCGAAGATCGCCACGTTCGTCTGGGCCTTGAGCATCAGGGCGACATCGCGCGCGAAATCGTCCATGCCGACAATCTTCGTTGGATCGTCCAGGGGACGGTCCCAGACAAAAGGGTTCAGGGCCATCGGCGCATCGTAGCGGGCCGTTAGGGTCTTGTCTAGCCCATTAGGCTAGACAAAGCTAGCGCAACAGGCTAGCAACTGGGTGACGCGCTACACCTCCCCGTTCGTGCTTCTCCCAACGGCCTTAGTAGCCCAGTCGGCTAGGAAATACTAGCCTGCTAGACTAGTGTGCACGCCGACGGCGTCGAAGGAGCCCTTGCCGCCCGCCTGGTAGACGCCTTCGAGGAGCTGGAAGTCGTTGCCGGCCAGGCCCCGAGCACGACTGTCGCGCTCGGATCGGCCGCCTTGACTGCGGGGTAGGCGCTCTTGAGCAGCTGCCGAGCCGCGCGTCGCGGCGGAGCTTGGAGCCGAGAAAGGCATGCAACCGTTGCTCGCGCCGCACGCCTATATTCGGCGGGCGATGAGCGTGAGTGGATCCCCGCCCGAGCAGAGGCCGCACGGCGAAGCCGGGGCGTGGACGCGCGGGCCGCTGCGGCCGCGGCTCTCGCTCGGCGAAGTCCACGTCTGGCGCGCTCAGCTCACGCGCCTCGACGATCGGAAGAACCTGTTGAGCGGGCCAGAGCGCGAGCGCGAGCGCAAGATCGTGAGCGAACGCGATCGCCGGCTCTGGGCGCGTTCGCGCAGTGTGCTGCGGGTGCTGCTGGGGCGATACATCGATGCCGCTCCCGAGGATGTGCCCCTCGCGATCGGCGCGAACGGAAAGCCGTGCCTTGCGCGTCCGACCGACGCTCAGGGCGTGGCCGGCGGAACGGAGTCGCTGCACTTCAACCTGTCGCACTCCGGCGAGCTCGCGCTGTACGCGTTCTCGAGCTCCTGGCCGGTCGGCGTCGACGTGGAGCTGGCGCATGTCGAGAAGGGGCGGCGACGCGATCATGTCGCGCTTGCGCGGCGCGTCTTCGGAGAGGCTGAGGCGAGGCGCCTGCAAGCGCTCGCGCCGGCCTCGCGCGAACGCGAGCTCCTGCGCCTGTGGACGCGCTACGAGGCTGCTCTGAAGTGCGTCGGACGAGGCATCGGCGCCGGCGCGGACGCGAGCACCGCCGGCGCGAGCGGTGTCGAGGGGTCGCCGTGGATCGTCGAGCTCGACCTCGGCGTGGACGGCGCGGCGGCGCTCGCCGGCGAGCAGGCCGCGGGAGTGACCGGACCAAGAGCGCTGGCGCTGTGGGAGTTCGGCTGACCGGGAACGACGAACGCTAGAAGATCTTCAGTGTGATTCGCTGAGTGATCGTCTTGCCGTTGACGGCTGCCGCGAGCACAGCGGAGACGCCGTGTTTGGCGCGAATTTTTCTCACCATGGCATTCGTGACACGGATCGGCACGTGGACGGTCTTGTTCGCCCGTAGGCTGAACACGACGCGGCCGTACCTGGCCGGCCCGGCGTACGTGCTCTCACCGGGCACGGTCAGCGTGGCGACGCCCTTGCACGGATTGACCCGGCAGAACATCGCGACGGCCACGATCCGGCTGTGGTTGACGCCGTCGGTCTGCGGGCTGACCCTGATCGGCGCGAGCGCCGGCGGCAGGCCGGACCTTCCGCCGGGGCAGATGTGTGTGGCGTCGGAGCCCGTGCCGAGCGTCACGCGCAACATCAGTTCCTCGCCCGAGTTCTGCGCGAAGCCGTCCATCGCGGAGGTGTCCAAAGGCGAGATCAAGGTTCCGTTGTTCGTTTCCCCACCGCGAATGAACGAGGCCGTGTTCGAGCCGGGAACGCGAGCGAGCACGCGGTAGGGCACGCCGCTCTGGTAGGAGTGGCCGACGAAGCCGCCCTCCTCGTTGAAGCCGACGACGTCGCCCGCGCTGACGCACAGGTTGATCGGCTCGTAGCTCGAGACCGTCGATCCATTCGCGCCGCCAACTCCGCACACCGGGATGTCGAAAGCCTGTGAGGTGATGTTGATCTTCGCGCCGCCGTTCGGCTGCGGTGTCATGTCCTGGAAGTGGATCTGCGTAAGCGGCGGTGTGCCGTCTGCCGCCGGCACTGCGCAGCCCTCGAGGGCCACTTTCACGGCCTGGCCGGTGGCCGGTGCGCGCGGCGCTCCATTGGCCTCGTCGAGGTTCCAGAGCACGCCGTCGGCGCCGAAGTGGTAGGTGTGGACGACGCCGTTCGGCGCTTCGGGCGACGGTGGAACAGCCGTATCGGTGCCTTTGTAGCTGAGGTCGTACGCGGTGTCGAGCGTCGCCGGCGACGAGAGCGGGCTGCCGAAGGTACTGAGCTTGGCGCTGGCCGCGGCTGGGCAGAGCAGCACGATCAGCGCGGACAAAGCGAGCAATGGCGCGCGAAGCTTGGCCGGAGCGAGTGTGGGGCGAGTCGCTTTCACCATGGCTTCTATCGACATACCCCTAGAGGCACTTCAGAAAGCGCGCCCAGGACAGACGTATGAGCGATCATCACGGGCGCCGAAGAACGCGCGCCGGTGCCAGCCGGTCGTACCGGAGCGATGCACGAGCATCTCGGCTTCTGTCGGCGCTCGGGCAGGCCAGCACTTGATCGACGCGGACGCAGAGCGGTCCACCTGAGGGCAAGGTGGACCGGGTTCAGCCCCCAGAGCCAAATGCCGGGCGAATCTGAGCCCAGCCAGCCGCCGAAGCGAGAGCCGTCTTTAGAGGTCGTCGGAGTCGATCCACATCAAATGCCAACCAGCCTCTGCGGAGATCGCATCGATGTCGAGCGAATCAGACACCGATCGGATGATCAGCTTGAAGGCAAAAGGACTGCGCAGGAAGCCGAAGCGACGGAGCCGGTGACGGGCAGCCTGATGGCGCGACATCATCGTCACGACAGCCTCGGCGCCGGCTGCGCGCGCGGCGCGCTCGATCTCGTCAAAGAGCTCGGATAGCGCCGCTTGCTCGTCGTCGAGGACCATCAAATCGAGCAGGGCGAGTGACGGGATCCCTTGCAGCGTTGCGACACGTCCAATCGCGAGCGCGACGACAGCGCCGGCCCGACGCACGCGATAGACCTCGTAGCTGGTCCCAGGAGCGCCCAGCCGCCAGTCGTAGAACTGGGGCGTCTTGAGCAGGTGATTCTCGACCGATTCAGACCAGCGCTCGAGAAACGCCGCCTGCTCAGGACCGCGCAGAAGCTGCCCAGGGCTTCCCGTCTCGGTGGAGTAGCGGCTTGCGCCACGACGCAGCGATAGCAGCACACCCAGACCCCGCAGGCTTACGTTGACGAGCGGCGCCAGCGCACCCAGGTGCCGCGACGCAAGGATCGCGTTCGACCTCAGCGGTCGCAGGTACATCGGCAACTCGAAGGCCACCTTCCAGCCGACTCGCAAGTGTCCCCCCATCACCTCGGGGCGAATCGGATAGCCGGTTACGAATGCCAACTCGCTCTCTTCAATGCGCGATAGCGAATATTCGCCGAGCCGTGTGAACACTCCGCGCCCGCGGGCGGCGGAGCTGGTCATCACATCGCAGACCATTCCCACGCTCATTGCCTGCCCGCCGACGCTGTACCGGTACGGAATCGCGGCGTAGTACCCCAGCAGCTTCTCCCGCTTCACGCGCCTCGTACTCGTAGGACTGCGGATCGCCCGGAGCGGCGTGGAACTTCCAGCGATAGTGCTCGACCGACGACGCGCCGCGACCTTCGTGCTCGGGGAAGGCATCGTCGAACAACCTGCGTTGCTCCTCCAGTCCGGTCTCCTGCTCAAACTGGCCGAACTCGACGTTCAACCGTACAGGCCTCCGTTGATATGCAGGATCTGCCCGGTCGTGTACGCGCCCTCCTCGCTCAGCAGGAAGCTCAACATCCCGCCGATCTCCGCTGCCGTACCGAGGCGACCGATCGGGATGCTCGCGCGGATCTCCTCACGGATGTCGTCAGGAATCGTGTACATCATCCCGTAGTCGTAGTAGCCGAGCGCGAGCACGTTCGCTGTCACCTCGCGGCTCGCGAGCTCGCGAGCGATCGACTTCGTATAACCGACCACTCCCGCCTTGGCCGCGCCGTAATGAGAGGCACCGGCAACGCCGGCGAACGCGACGACGCTGGACACATTGACGATTCGCCCGCCGCGGGCGTCGCGCATCATGGGGATGAAGCGCCGGCAAGTCAAGAACGTCGTGATCACGCTGTCACTCAGCACCGTCTGAAAGTCCTCGAGCGAGAGCTTCCAGCTGACGCCGTTAGAGGTCGAGCCAGCCAGGTTGACGAGCCCCCAAATCGATCCGAAGCGCTTTTCAACCGTGTCGCCGAGCGACTGCACCTGTGCCTCATCGCTCAGGTCCGCACGGACGCAGCTGAGCTCGGGGTCAATACCGTGACGCCTGACCATCTCGAACAGGCTCTCGCCATTGGAGCGGTACTGGCAGATCAGGTTCTCCACGCCGTTTGCCAGCAGGTGGTCGGCGAGCGCGAGACCGACCCCGCCGTTGGCCCCCGTCAGCAGTACCGGGCCGCCGATCCGGCACGACGAAGGGGCGCGCTCGGCGGAACTCGTGACGCTCATCGGTCAACCGCTCGATCGGCGCGCTGGAGTAGCGGTACGCGGCGACGCCTGTGTTGCAACTCAATCGCTACGAGCAGGCGCAATACATACCACAGGCCCGTGATTGCTCCGGTGCTTGCGTTGCCGTACATCCGCGGGGTCATCGCGATCGGATGCTCGACGATCTTCGCTCCGGCGCGACCCGCCTCGATCAGCGCCTCGACGGTGTCGCCGAGGTATTCGACGGGATAGTCGGCCGCGAAGTTGTCGAGCAGCGGTCGGCGAATCGCGCGAAAGCCCGAACTGGTGTCGGACACTTCCACGCCGCCAACGCGGCGTACGCGAGCCGACAGCGTGCGCATCGCCAGCCGCCTCGCGCCGTGGACTTCGTAGGGACCAGAGCCCGTGAGAAAGCGTGAGCCAACGACCATGTCCGCATTCGAGGCGCGCATCGCGTCGAGCAGTTCGCTGACCTGCGAGGGATCGTGTTGACCGTCGCCGTCGACCTGGACGACGACGTCGTAGGCGTGGGCAAGCGCCCACCGAAACCCGCAGCGCAGCGCTCCGCCGACGCCGACGTTGACGGGCAGCCGCAGGACATACGCTCCCGCCTCCGAGGCGCGAGCGCCGGTTCTGTCGATGGAGCCGTCGTCGACGACGCAGACGTCGTATCCATGCTGGCGTCCGCCCCGCGCCACCGCACCGACGCTGTCCTGCTCGTTGAGTGCAGGAACGATCAGCAGCACACGGCCAAGCTCACTCATACGCGCCGCAACTCGCTCGATTGCAGACGCGCCGCGCGACCCTCCTCGGGTACGTCGGCGTCGGACCGCCGCTCGAGTTCGCGGACGCGTTGCTCGACGAGCGCCGAATGCTCGCTCAGATCCTGGATCGCGCGATGCAATCCGGACAACGAAATCGACAGCTGCAGGCAGATCAGTCCTAGGAACCCGATCAGCACACCCAGCGAGAAGCCGGTCTGTGTAAAGCCGAGATGTCTGACCTGACGCGAAGCGAGGCCGAGCAACGGCGTGCCAACGAAGCCAAGCAGCGAGACGCCGAGCCAGCCCAGGCCGTAGCGAAGCGACAGTAGCCGGCGGCGGACGAGCAGGACCGTCGAGATCATCAGCGCGACCGCAGCCGCCATCGCGAGCGCCGCCTCGAGGCTCACGACGGTGCCGCCTTCAGGGCCGGCGCGATACCACCACGCGCGAGCATCACGGCACCGGGCAGGCTCGCGATGAACAGCGCCGCCACGGACAGGACCGAGATCAGCGTCGCGTCGGTCGCGCCGATCGAGGCTCCGCCGAGCAGCACGACGTATGAGCCCTCACGAACGCCGAAGCCGCCGATCGAGATCGGGATCAGCGTCACGACAGTGACGAGTGCAAGCACTACGGCTGCGGTCGCGTACGCGAGATGGACGCCGATCGAATCGGCGAGCATCACCAGCTGCAGCGAGATCAGCGCCTGGTAGAGCAGGCTCGAGCAGAATACGACGACCATCGTCCAAGGCTCGCGCGCGTAGGCGTGCAACAGCGCGCGGACCTCCACGGCGTGCGAGACGAACCTCTGAGGAACGAGAGCACGTGCCAGGCGCGGGCTGCGGAACACCGCCGTCGCGACCAGCGCACTACCCACCAGGACCGCTGCGGTCACCCACGCGAGGAAGACCTGCGCACCGTCGGGCACTGTCGAGGACTGAACGGCAAACGCGAGCCAGGCCATCCCCAGCAGACCCGCTAGACCACCAAGACGATCCACCACGACGGACACCGCCACCCGCGTGAGCAGCGTTCCACGACGCGCGACGAGCAGGGTGCGCGTCACGTCGCCGCCGACCGATGTAGGCAGGAACGTATTCGAGAAGGTTGCCACCGCGTAGATTCGCGCGACGGCACCGACGCCGACGTCGAGGTCGGCACCGCGTAGCAAGCGCAGCCAGCGATAGCCGCCGACGGCGAGAGCTCCGAGCACAAGCGCGACGGCCGCGAGGAAGTACAGCGGATGACCGTGGCTGACCCGGGTCCCCATCCGGCCCCAGTCGATCTGCGCAGCCACAAGGCCGAGTAGGCCGCAGGTCACGAGTATCCGGAACGGCAGCGACTCGACGACCAAGCGCAGCTTGGCGAGCATGGAGAGGGCTTCCGTCTCGACGCTCATCAACCGCACCCCACAACCTGCAGATCGACATCGGCCAGACCGCGTGCAATCTCGCCGAGTGTGCGTCCCGGGCCATCTGCGACGGCGATCACCTGCTCCAAGCGACCGAGGGTAGCGGCCCTCCGCATGTGCACGATCCTGCTCGTCAGCCATCCCGCATGGGGCATCACGAAGAACGGCTCGTCCGGATCGATGTCGTAAGGATGGACGTAGCTCCACGCGACCGTCGCCGCGTCGAGCCGGCGCAGGAAGCGCCTAGTCAAGAAGGTGGGCACAAGGCGAAGATAGATGCCGCCCAGGAAGGGAACTTGTGCCCGGGCGATCCCGCCGACCGGGCAGGGGAACTCGACCAGGCCGGTGGACCACCGGAACGCGCCTCTTGGCGCACCGGGCCAGCCGTGCAGCGGATTGCGGGCCGGAAGGACGCTCGAGGAGTATGCGAAGCCGGCCAGCGTGAGCTCGTCCACCGCCCAGCTCGTGGCTGGCGTCAAAGAGAAGATCGGCGCTCGAAAGCCGCTCACCTCGACCTGTCCGATCTGCTCGAGCAGATCGCGCCCTTCCCGAAGCTCCGCGGCCAATCGACTCGGGCCCACCTCCCCCAGAGCCACGTGGCGCATGCCGTGAAGCGCCAACTCATGGCCGCCGTCGACGACTCGCCGCACCAGCTCTGGATGACTGCGCGCCAGCTCGCCCACGACGAAGACCGTCGCCGTGGCGCCGACGGCCTCGACGAACTCGAGGAAGCGGTGGCTCATCCGCACGAAGCGCGGCTCCTGCGAACGCGAGCGCCGGTTGTCCTCCAGATCGAATGTCAGCGTCAGGGCCATGACTCGCTGAGCGGAGCGTGGCTCTCAAACATCGGCCCGCTCTGCGATCAGGTGGACGATGTCGCCGAGACCGGGGCGGTTGAGCACGCCGGCGGCGGCATACAGGCTCGCGAAGCCCAGCACGCTCGTTGCGCTGGGGCGCCTCACGGTGTGCACGCGCTGCCACAGCCCGGCACGACTGATCGCCGGCAACTGCCGAACCAGGCGCACACTCATTCCGCACTCGCCGATCAGCATGGTGAGGGCGCGCGTGGAGAAGTAGTGCAGATGTGGGCTGGCGAGGCCGTACTGCCAGATGCGACGGTAAGGGCCCCTGACGTTGACGCTCGCCAGTGTCCGCGCGGCTCTGAACGCGATCCCGTCAGCAGTGGGGATGTTCACGCTCAGCAGGCCTCCGACGCGCAGGTGCTCGCGGGAGGTCTGCAGCGCCCCGCGAACGTCCGGGATGTGCTCGAGGACGTCGTTGAAGGCGATCACGTCGTACAGGCCCTCGGATACCACCGCGTCGGGAAAGCGACCGACGCGGACGTCTCCGTAGGAACGGGCGGCGACGTCGGCGTCGGGCTCGATGCCGGTCGCGACCACGCCCGCCCGAACCGCCTCCTCCAGGAACCAGCCGTAAGCGGAGCCGACGTCCAGCAGCCTGGCATCGGTCAAGGGCCGCAGCCTGCCCCAGACGTGCTAGCACCTCCCGGGCGTTCGCTCGGCGGAGTTCCTCATAGCCCGCGACACGCGTGTCGGACTCGACCTCGGAGCCGCCGACGGGCAGGTCCGAAGCCCACGAGCCACAGTTCTCGCAGCGCGCCGACCAGTTCTCAACGCGGCCGCGCCTCGGATGTCCGCAGACTATGCACGGGCTGCCGTCGAGCACGCGCGAGGATGCTACCCGCGCCTCCCCGGGTATGCGCACGCGCAATGATCCTCGTGCGCTACGCTGCCGCCTTGTTGGTCCTCCCGTCGCGCTTTGGTGGCCTGGGTGAGCGCGATTCGCCGCCCAGCCTTCCGCGACACCCTCGATTCAGATGAGCATCAAGATCTCCCGCGCGGCGGACCAGGCGCAGATGACTGGGCCCGTCCCGCGTCACGATAAACCCGCCAAAGCGGTGCGCGCCCTCGCGGTCATCGCAGGCGCCGCTTGCGTCGCGCTGCTTGTCGCCGAGACCGCTTCGGGCTGGCACGTGCTTCATTCGACCGAATTCTTCACGGCCCTGGCGGCACGCAAGTACGTCTGGGCGAACGCCCTGGCGGCCGTGCTCGTCGCGATCGTCGCGATTCTCGCCCCGGGGCGGTGGAAATGGCTGGCCGTCGCCGGTCCGGGCCTGTACCTGCTCGCGATCCTGCTCGCGACTGCGATCGGGGGTGGCGCAGCGCTGGCGCTGGCACTCGCCATCCTGACGATGAGCGCGGTCTGGGACACCGGCGAGCGCCTACTTCGACGGCTCGGCGCCCGATCGCTCGCGCGCAATGCGCTGGTCGCGTGGCTGGCCGGGCTCGGTCCATGGAGCCTCGTGACGATCCTGCTCGGACGGGTCTCGCTGGTGAAGTGGTGGACCCTTGGGATCCTGCTCCTCCTGCTCGGCGGGATCGGCCTGATTCGCCTGCTCTCGATGCTGTGGCGGCGTCGCGACGCGATCGTGCAAGAGGTCGGAAGCTCGCCGCTGAACCTGGCGAGCGCCGGCTTGATCCTGGTCACCTCGGGATGGGCCGCGATCTACACCGCGGCACCGGAGATCCAGTACGACGCGCTCTACGGCAAGGCCTCGCTGCCGGAACAGTGGGCCCGAACGGGTCACATCGGCTCGCTCGTGCAGCACGTCCAGTTCGAGATCACGGGCTGGTTTCAAGTCCTTGCCACGCTCGGCCACCTGTTCGGCGCAACCGCTATCGGGCGATATCTGCAGCTCGTCGGTCTGCTGTCCGCGGGCGTCGCGATCTGGTGGTGGGGACGTCGGCACGGCTCGCTGGGGCCACTGGCGGCCGTCGCAATCGTCGTAACGCCCAGCATCTTCTGGCAGGCGAGCACGGCCGACGACGATGTTCTGCTCGCGCTCTGCGCGCTCGCCCTCGCGATCGCGGTCGTCGAATCCCTCCGCACCGATCCAGGTCGCTCCACTCGCAGCGTCGCCTTTGCCCTCGGCCTGATGGCAGGTTCCGGGCCTTCGCTGAAGCTTCATCTGACGCCGTTGTTCGCCTTCCTACTGCTCGGCTGGATCGTCGCCGGGCGAGGATCGCGGTCGGTTGGTCAACGCCTTGGCTACTCGGTACTCGGGGCGGCGATCACCGGACTGCCCCCGCTGATCCTCCGTTGGGTGGACTCCGGAAACCCGCTGCTCCCGGCCTACAACAACATCTTCCACAGCAAGTACTGGCTTCCCGTCAACGAACAGGTGAACTTCCCGTTCTGGATGCACCCCGGATCGTGGGGACCGGTCACGGCCATTTGGAAGGCAGTGGTCGAACCGCAGTTGATGTCTGAGGACGCCCCCCCGGGCGCGTTCGGCGTGCTCATCGGTGCGATCGTCGTCGCCGTGCTGCTCGGCTGGATCGGGCGCGACCGCTCACGGGCGAGCCGGGTGGTGTGGGTCGCGTTGCTGCCGGCAGTGGCCTTCTGGTGGGTCAGCCTGCGCTACCTGCGCTACCTGCTGCCGGCCGGTTTCGTGTCGATCGCATTGATCATCATGCTCACCGCTGGCCTGGAGCTGAAGCGACGCGGGCGGCTGCTGGCGATCGCTGGCGTCACGCTTGCCGCCGCCGCCAGCTTCCCGGTGACGATCTCGGAGTTCTGGAACGTTCCCGACCACAAGCCGCCCGTCTACGCGGCAATCGGTCGTTGGAGCGCCTCGAGCTATGAGAGCGCCGCGCTCCCCGAACGGCAGGCGATCTTGGCGTTCAACCGGCTGTCCCCGCCCGGCGCACACGTGGCGACGAGCGCTTACGAGCGCGGGTGGCTGACAAACGAACGCGACCTCTACAACCTCCACTATGAGCCGGTACCGCTGATGGAGCTCCGTGGGCCACTGCCAACGAATGGCGATCAGGCGTACACGGACTTGCGCGTGATCGGAATCGGCTGGCTGCTCGTCAGCGAAACCGACCGCCTTCAGAACCAGCCTGGGTACCTCTCGCAGGTGATCACCACGCATGGCCGCATCGAATACAGCGCGCGCGGCTGGGACCTGTATCGGCTGGTCGCCCATCCGCCGGCACCAAAGCCCCTGACCGCATGCGATCAGCCCTCGCGCAGCGTCCCGCCTTGCTGGGAGGGGCCTCGGACCGCGAAGGGCGGTGTGCCCGTCAGCGTCACGCGCGTCGTGCCGGCCTGCTCAGGCGAGATCCTCGCCCTCACGGTGAGTCAGGCCGGCCCCCCTGCCGCCAGCCCGGTGCTGATCCACTTCAACGGTGGCGACGCCGTGGTCTCGACCCAGCCTGGAGAGGCAACCACCGGATTCACGCAGCGGATCTACGCGACTGCGCCGCCCGGCACCACGAGCGCGGATGTGATCGTCAGCCCCCTGCCGGGGACCGAAATCTCCTCGGCCACGATCGGCACACTAGGAAGGCGCTGCCGGACATAGCCCGTCATAGAGGTGGCAGCAGAGCGTGACCACACCAACGCAGTGCCGTGCGTCAGGCGGGTCTTGTGCAAGGTCGAGGATGTCCGAGTGACCGTCAAGGCGAGCGCCTTGGCCGCCGGCTATCGCTTGACCAGCACAAGCTGGGCGGGCCCGGCGGACACGCTGGACGCACTCAGAGCGCTGCTCAAACGGCCAACGTCGAGCCGGCTGCCGATTGCGATGCCCGCGACAAGCTCTCCGCGCACTCTCACGAGGCGGTCAGACCGGCGAAACCGACGACCTGACTCCGCGCGCGGACGACTTCTTCCGGTCCTCACTATCCTGACCCGCGACACGTGGACATCGATGAGCTCACAGCCAGCACAGCAGGACAGACCGAGCGCCTGAGTGCCGCGAGAGCGGCACTCGGCAGCGATTTTCCTTGGTATCCGTACAACATCCTCGGCAACCTCATGCACGTGGACGCGATGCTGACGGGGGAGAACCGTAACTTGGATCGACTCGCACAGAATCTTCCTGTGGCTGACATTGGCGCCGCCGATGGAGACCTCGCATTTGTGCTCGAGGACATCGGCGGCTGGCAGGTCGACATCGTCGACACGGCCGCCACGAACATGAACGGGCTGCAGGGAGCACGCGCGCTGCGCGATCATCTCGGATCACGCGTCCAGATCTACGACGTGGACCTCGACCGTCAGTTCGAGCTGCCACGGGACCGCTACGGCCTGATCTTCTTCCTTGGGATCCTCTACCACCTGCAAAACCCCTTCTACGCGTTGCGCGAGCTGGCGTCGCGCTCGACGCACTGCCTGCTGAGCACGAAGGTCGCACGCTTCGCGGGGCCCGAGCCCACGGCGATCGGCGACCTACCGGTCGCCTACCTGGTCGCGCCGCGCGAGACGAACAACGACCCGACCAACTACTGGATCCTCTCCCCGGCCGGTCTCGAACGCCTGGTCGAGCGCGCGGGATGGGAGATCCTCGATCGGGCCAACGTCGGGGACACGACCGATTCCGACCCCTCCTCACCAGAGCACGACGAGCGCATGTTCATGCTGCTCCGCAGTGCGGCGTCGCGCGACGCCGCTTAGGGCAAGGGCAACAGCTCGCGCATCCGTTCGTCGAGCACGTCAGGCGAGCACGTGCCGGACGCCAGCGCCTGACCAGCGCGCGAGAGCAATTGCCAGAGAACATCGTCCTCGACGACTTGAACGATCCGCTGAGCCAAGGCGTCGGCGTCATCGCCGATCAGCATGTCCTCGCCGTCCGTGCCGTTCAGCCCTTCGGCCCCCACGGTAGTTGTGACGATCGGCACGCCTGCGGCGAGCGCTTGGGTGATTTTTCCCTTGACGCCAGCACCGAACCGCACCGGTACGACCATCGTGCGCGACGACTCGAGGATCGGCTCGAGATCGGCGACCCAGCCTCTTATGTCCACCCGAGGCGAGGCCAAGCGGGCGACCTCGGGGGGCACGCTCCCCCCGACGATCGTGACTAACAGCTCTGGTCGCTCCTCCCATACGCGCGGCATCACCTCGCGCACGAGGTAGTCGACCGCGTCGGCGTTCGGACGGTGCTCGAACCCGCCGACGAAGAGGACATCCCTGCGACCGGTCACGGGCGAGACCTCCTTACGCACCGCATGGATCGTCGGGATCACCACCACTCGAGCCTCAGGCACGTCGTTCAGGATCCGCGAGCGCTCCTCCGCCGTCACGGCGACTGTGACATCGCTCGCTCGCACCATCGCCAGCTCGAGCTCGAACAGGGCCTTGGCCTTCGGGCCCACGGCTACGAGGCATCCGTTGCCGGCAGCGGGCGCAGGGTTCTCCAAGGCGAAGCGACGTGACTCGCGAACCCAGTGCAGGTCAACCGTATCGTAGACGACCGTCGCGCCTGGCGCGAACTCCCTGACCAAGTCGAGCCAGCGACTGGCCGGATGCGGGCGCGACAGGATCGCGGCCGTCAGCCGAGGCCCGAGCTCCGCGAGGACCGGCATGACGTCGACCGCCCCGTAGATCACCTCGACGCCCATCCGCTGCAGCTTGCGCGTGTATGGCTCATGCCGCGCTCCGTTGTCCGGCGCGAACGCGACGGAGTAGCCAAGACGTTGCAGCGATCGGATGATCTCGTACATCCTCAGCGATCCGGCGTCGCGGTCCCACATCGGCATGCGGAAGTCGACGACGAGCACCTCAGGGCCCCGATGGCGTCGCGCCGCCTCCTCGACCCTGTCCATGCTCGGAGGCAGATGCTCCTGCAGGGCCGCCTCCCACTTGTGAACGAACTTGACGCGGTTCCGCTCTTGATGGCGCTTGAAGCCCGCGTCCGGATCCGTCCCAGCGGTGGAGCCCTCGGCGTGCACGACGACCGCGCTCGGCTCATACAGGACGCGCCATCCCCGGCGTCGGGCCTCGAAGCAGAGGTCGGCGTCCTCGTAGTACATCGGCACAAAGCGTTCGTCATAGCCACCGATCTCCCGCCACAGCTCCGTGCGCACGAGCAACGCGGCAGCCGATCCGTAGTCGACTTCGCGGGTGTATTCGAAGCGCGGCTGCGAGGGGTCCTCGCCACGTCCGTAGTTGACTCCGGTGCCATCCCTCCAGAGGATCCCGCCGGCCTCGCTCAAGGTCCCGTCCGGCGCGATGAACTTGGGCGCGACGACGCCGACGTCCTCGTCCGATTCCGCGGTCTGGAGCAGATTCTCAAGCCAGCCGGGAGTCGCTTCGATGTCGTTGTTGCACAAGACCAGCCACTCGCCGCGCGCCGCGTCGGTGCCGCGATTGACGCTGCGCAGATAACCCTCGTTGTGCTCGTTGCGGATGATCCTTGCTCCGGCCACGAGCGTCAGCAGACCTTTCGTGTCCGGATCGGCGGTGTCGTCGACGAGGATCACCTCGAAGGCCGGCCTCGTGTGGTCGCGGATCGTCTCCAGACAGCGGCGCGTCAGTCCAGCGCCCGAGTACAGCGGGATGATCAGAGAGACGCGCGGGTGCGCGAACTCGGGGAGCGAGATCGGCTCGCCCTCAGGTCGTGCCGGCGTCTGGACCGGCGGGCTCCCGACCCCGCCCGACCGGCTCAGCCTCCGTCCGAGAACGCGCAGCGCCAGGCGCAGCGCGCGCACGGCGAGCGAGTGCTCGCCCCCCAGCGTCGAGAACAGACGGCCGCGGATGCGCTGGAGCGTCTGCCACGTCACCGACGCCTCCACGCGCGCAGTCAGGCTCCTGGCCTGCTCGAGCTGCGCGTGCAAGTCCAACTGAACGGCCTGCATCTCCGAGATGCGCGCGTGTCCACGAACCAGTTCGTTGTCCTGATACGCGATCCGCTCGTCTTGCTCGGTGAGCACGGCGTCGCGGCGTTGAAGCTCCGCGTCGCGCGCCACCTCGTGCTCGGCGAACTCGGCTTCGCGCCGAGCGAGCTCCGCAGCCGTCTCGGCTGCTCGCTGCTTGGCGGCGTCGCGTTCGCCGAGCAGCCCGGTGGCGACTTCACGGGCTTCGCGCTCGCTCGCGTGAAGCAGCTCCAGTCCGCAGTCGCCGAGCGTCGAGGAGGGCGCGAGTCGCGGCAGTTGGGCATGGGAGGCTACGGCGACCATGTAGAGCGCAGCCGGCTCGCCGGCGACGCGCCACTCCTCGCCGGCCCGCTCGATGAAGAAGTCCGACGAGGCCACTCGCGAGTCATCAGGCTTAGGCGCGATGTGCGACTGACCCTGAACCACGCCTAGGTGTGAGCCGGTGATCGTGCGCTGCCCCCAGACGGCTACGTTCTCGAACGTCTTGGCGAGCAGTGCCGAGAACTCCTCATAGCTCAGCTCACGCTCGTGGAAGGGATTTACCTGTCCGGAGCCCTCGCTGCAGAGGCGCCGATCGGGCGTGGAGATGATCAAGACGCCGTCGGGCGCGAGCACGCGGTCGATCTCGGCGAGCATTCGCTCCTGCTCTGTCACGTGCTCGACGGTCTCGAAGGCGATAACGGCATCGAACGAACCTGCCTCGAACCGAGAGAGGTCGAGAGCGCCTCCGGTGGTGAACGAGACCGATGGACTCGACCAGTTCAGAGTGGCGTGCTCGACCGTGCGTTCGTCCACGTCGACGCCAGCGACGGAAGCAGCCGACTCGGCCAGGAGCGCCTCGCCGAACCACTCGCCGGTCCCGAGGTCGAGAACGCGCTTGCCGCGGACGATCTGCGCCGCCCAGAGGTAACGGTGCATGTGCTCGTAGACGACCTGGACGTCAGGCGCCCAGGGTACGCAGCGCTCCCCGGTCCAATCGATAAGCCGAGGCGCGCCCGCGCGACGTCGGAAGCTCACGGCTCGAATCATAGGGACGGATTCCGCGGACGCGGCAAGATGCTCAGCGACGCGCGAGCGGGTCGTCGCTCCTCCTGATCGGGGTAAGCTCACCACGGTCGATGCGCTTCTGCTTCGTGAGCACCACCCGGGGCAGCTACTTCATGACCGAGCTGATGGCCGCCCTCGCAGCGGCGACCGAGGCTTCGGGCCACGTCGTTGAGCTCGTGTTCGACGTCTTCCCTCCGCTCGCCGCCGACAGCGTCTACATCGTCGTGCCGCATGAGTTCGAGGCCTGGGGGGATGCCTCAGGGGGGCCCGATGCCGAGCAGCGGGCGCGGACGATCGCGCTGTGCACCGAGAACCCCGGCACCGAGTGGTTCGAGAGCACCTACCGACTCGTCACCGGGTTCGGCGCGGCGGTCTCGATCAACCGCTCCAGCGCTGCCGAGCTTCGTCGCCGCGGCGTGCAGTGCGAGCACCTCCAGCTCGGCTACAGCCCCTCCTGGGACCGCTGGCGAGGGGACGAAAGCGCCGAGCGAGCGATCGACGTCCTCTACCTAGGCGCCGCGGACCCCCGTCGAGACCCTCTGCTGGCAGGCATCGGCGCAAGCCTCTGGAGCCGCAACTGCCAGTTCCTCGTTCCCCCCCTGGAGCCGCGACGCGCGCCCCGCCCGGACTTCCTCAAGGAGCAGGAGAAGTACGCGCGGCTCGGACAGGCGAAGATCCTGCTCAACCTGCATCGCACCACCTCGGCCGCATTCGAGTGGATGCGTTTCCTCGAGGCCATCTGCAATGGCTGCGTCGTCGTCTCTGAGCCCTCTCTCGACGGCGATCCGCTGATCGCCGGCGAGCACTTCCTGCAGGCCCCGGTCGAGCGCATCGCGGATACCCTCGACGCGCTGCTCGATCATCCCGCGCGGCTGAGTGCGCTCCGCCGGCGGGCCTACGAGTTCGTGCGCGCGGAGCTCCCGATCGAGCCGGCCGGCGAGCGGCTCGTCGAGCTCGCGAGCGAGCTTCCGCGGCGCCCGTCCCCCGGGAGCGCCGTACCGGGCCGCTCAGGGCTCGACGCGACATCGTCACCACCAAGCGCTCCTGCGCCGCCGCCGAGCGTGGCGTCGCTCGACATCTCAGCCGTCCTGGCGCGCGCGCGCGGCGCCACCCCGGCCCACGACGCGCGCGCGTTCGACGGCACGAGCCTCGCGAGTCGATCGCGTCGCGCCATCGGCAGCTTGCTCGACGGACTCCGCTGGCGTGCCGATGGCGCAGCCTTCGAGAGCCCGGTGTACGCCGGCGCTGCCCCGCGCCTGAGTATCTTGATCGTGATCGCCGATGGCCGCGAGGGGGCGAGCGTGGAGTTGCTCGAGTGCGCAGCCGCCAGCCACGGAGACGAGCTCGAGATCGTCGTGATGGTCGATCGAGCGAACCGCTATGGCAGGCATGCCATCACCCGCTTCCTCGCCGATCATCCGAGCGTTCCGATGTTGGCGCTCAGCACTGACGCAAGCACGGCTGCAGCGGCGCGCAATGTGCTCGTCGAGCGCGCGCGCGGCGAGCACGTGCTCGTGCTTCCTGGCGCCGGCGGCATCTTCCCTACGACCGCTCGGCGTCTGGCGCAGGCGCTCGATGCCGATCCGCGGGCCTGCTTCTCCTATCCCATGGTCGCCGTCGTTGACGGTGGCACGCCCGTCGAGCTGCGCGGTTCGATGCCGTGGGAGCCGGCGCGACTGACGCGTGAGAACTGGATCGACGTCCCCGCCCTGATCAGGCGCGAGCGTCTGCTCGAGCTCGGTGGCTACGCGACCGATCAGCGCCTGCGCGGTCTCGAGGACTTCGACCTATGGTGCCGGTTCGCCGAGGCCTCGTGTCACGGCGCGCACGTGCCACAGGTGCTTGGCTGGCATCCGCCGCGCGAGACCGCGCAGCCGCACGACGTCGCGGGGCTAGCGCCTGAGAGCAGAGAGCTGATCGCCGAACGCTGCCCGCGCCTGTTCGCCGACACGGCCGCTAGACGAAGCTGAGTGAGGCGAGCGCGATGCCAAGGGTGCGATTCTCCGGCGGAAGCTCCGGGTCGCGCTGCTCGGGGTTCGACCACGTCTGGTCAACGTCGAAGTCGACGACGTAGTCACCCGGCGCGAGCCGCGCCGCGAACGTGTCCTCGCGCCAGTCGCCCTCCTGCCAGGCGATCTGCCACGAAGTTGCCGGCTGTGACGAGCCGAGGCGCGTCACCGAGACCGTGACTGGCCCGTTGAGGCCGGGCGTCATCCGATATCGCAGCCGCGCGCCGGCGACGTCGCTCTTCAGGCGCACGAGCGCAGCCGCATGCTTCGAGCTCCATCGATAGCTCCCCCCGGGCCCCTGCTCGGGTTCGAACCATCCGCGCACGAGTTGGTCCTCGGCTCCCGGGGCCGACATTTCCAGGCCACCTGGCGGCAGCTCGAGCTCATGCCGGAAATGGATGGAGGCGAGCGCCAACGCCAGCGAGCGCGTGCGAAGCGGAGGCTCGAGCCAACCTTTGGCGACGGTGAACACAACTTCGTACTCGCCGACGGGCAGCTCGAGCGGATGGTTCTCGATCGAGCGTGCCAGGAACTGCCAACGCAGACAGGTCGCCCAGACCGCGGCAAGAGGCTGCTCAGTGTCGACGCGCCGGATCTTCAGATCGACGTCGCCGATGTCCTCCGGCGCGTGCGCGTAATCGAGCTGCAGGCAGAGCGCTGGGGCCTCCAGCGCGATCAACACGGCCGCATGGGGCGCGGCCCAGCGGTAGCTGCGCTCTCCCGCCCGCTCGACCGGGAACCATCCGTGCAGCAACTGATCGGCGGAACGCGGATCGTCCATCTCCACGCACGCGCCGGCGCGCTCGGGCGCCGGTGTGGAGCGCGGTGGGATCCCAGCCGGGAACCCATCCCCCCAGGAGCTGTCGATCAAGATCTCTGGAACATCTCTCGAACGCCGCTCGCGGCGCCGGCTGACGAGCGCGCTGGGCAGATGGCGCAAGTTCCACGCGATCGCCGCCAGCTTCTGGCGGACGATCGGGATCGGCGAAGTTCTAACCGAGTGCAGCTCGTTCGCAACCCACTCACCGAGCGCCCGTGCCGGGGCGTGCTTGAGTACGACCCGCATCCGATGACGCTCGCACAGCAGGCGCTTTCGCGCGGAGTCCCCGAGCGCGGCAGCATGATCGACCCACGCATCGGCAGCGACGACCACGCGGTAGCCGGCACGCCACAGGCGAATGCCGTAGTCGACATCGTCGTAGTAGTTCAACATCCGATCGTCGAACGAGCCGACGCGCGCGAGCGCCTCGCGGCGGACAGCCATACCGCAACCCATCGGATAGAGCGCCTCCTCAGCGATCTGCACGTCCTCGTAGGACCGGTTCATCGACAGGTCGGCGGCCCAACCCTGTCGATTGACCGTTCCGCCGGCGCCGTTCAAGACGAGCGGGTTCTCGTCGAAGAAGACCGTCGAAGCGGCCCCGCCGATACTCGCATCGGCGGCGAAGCATGCCGTCAGCCGGCTGAGCCAGTCCTGCGCCGCGAAGCCGTCGGCGTCGAGGAAGGCGACGATCTCACCGCGTGCTTCGCGCAGTCCAAGGTTGCGCGCCGCCGGACATCCACGATTGCGCCTGCTCCGGACGAGCTTCAGCTCCCCATCCGAGGACGCCGCTTCGGCGACGGCCACCGTGCCGTCGGTCGAGCCGTCGTCCACGACTATCACCTCGTAGTTCGGATGGTCCTGGTCGAACAGGTGCCTCAGACAGCGGCCGAGCGTCTTCTCCGAGTTCAGGCAGACGACGATCACCGACGCCGGCGCAGCCGGCTCCGCGGCCCGCGCCGATGCCCCGCCGTCGCGCCGCTCGCGGAGCGCCGTGCGCAGCCGACGCTGCTCGCTTCTCCACCGCTCAGTGCGCAGAGCGGACGACCTCCAGCCAGCGCAGCCGCTGCGTCGATCGGCATAGCCGCGCGAGCGCGTTGAGAGGGGCGTAGTGGATCGCCGGCGTCGCTGACCGGCTCGGGATGATCACGAGCGGCCCGATCGTGCGGTTGAGGCCGTCGATGCCGTTGCCGTTGCCGGCGTGCAGGCTGACGCCGCCGCGGCGCAGTTCGATCCGGTGCACGCCCTTGGTCAGCCGCTGCCTGGCGATCAGCACCCACTGGTCGGGGTAGCTCACCTGGTAGGCGGCCGTGCCGACGTGGCGACCGTCGACGTATACGTCGACCGGACGCCCGAACGACCCGCTGATGAAGAACTGGTAGGACCCTGTCGCGGGAATCGGCTGCTCGCGCACTGCATGACCGGGCCCGTTCGCCGTGATCGTGCCGCCGTTGGCGACGAAGTACCTGCTGACGGTCATGTTGCTGCCGTCGACCTGCACGTAGCCGCTCGGCGCCGGCGTGTACGCAAGCTGCGCGCCTGGGCCTCCCTTGCGAGCCGCCGCACTCGCTTCCGCGCATGCCTTCGGCTGACGGTCGACCGGCTTTTCGGCGAAGTGCACGTGCGCGAGGACGGTGCGCCGTGGCTGATCGCGCTGCCAGACTTCGTAGTAGGAGGAAACGTAGACGCGCCGGTAGTTGCTCGGAGGGCGGCTCGCAAGAGGATTGCGCCGCATCACGATCGTGCGGAACCCCTCGACGAACGAGAGCGGGAACTCGTCGAGGTCGTAATGGAAGATGCCGCCAGGTTCTGCTTCGCGGTTGACGCCCGTGCGCAGGGCGAGCGCTGGGCCGTTGACGACGCTGTCCTGGTCGTCGTCGCGCAGGTAGTACTCGGCGTACTCGTCGAAGTCCGGCGTGATCGTCGGACCCTGCCCCGCGAAGCGTTCGCCGATCCGCTGCAGGTCGTGCAGCCGCGCGTAGGGCGCGAGCGAGGTGTCGTGGTAGAGCAGCGCATTGCCCGCGAGCACGCCGCCCGAGACCGCGAGGATCGCGAGCACTGCGAGCACGGAGAGCGGCAGCCCGAGCGGTCCCAGGCGGGCAAGCGGCATCGTTCGCCCACGTATCAACGACTCGCGTGGCGCACCGCGACCAAGCGCCTGAAGGGCCCCGCCGGCCCCGGCGAACGCCAGCGTCAGCACGATCGGCGAGCTGATCGCGTAGGACTTGAACTCGATCCACGGCCCGTAGCGACGGGCGACGTAGAACAACGCGATTGCGCCGGCGGCGCCCAACCACGCCAGCCCCCACGCACGCTTGCGCACGGCGAAAATCAGGCCGAGGACGGCCAGCACGATCACGACGACCGCGAGCGCTTCGCTCGGGCCTCGGTGGGCGAACTGGGGAAAGCGGACGTCCCCCGTGATCCAGACGCCGGCTGCGGAGATCGCAGGCACGGGCTGCTGCAGGTTGCCGAGATCGACAGGCCCAGTCCCGGTTACGTAGGGGAGCAGCTTGAACGCGGCCGCGAAGGTCGGCAGCGAGAGCACGAACCCGATCGCCGCCATCTGCGCGCACGCCAGCAGCGCCGCGACCCGGCCGGGCCGCAGCGCGAGGATCGTGACGCAGGTACCCGCGCACAGCACGCCGACCCACGGCAGCGTCGTCAGCGAGAACGACGCGATCGTCGCCGCAAGCGCAACCGGGACCGCGAGCACGGCGCGGCCAGGGCGCAGCCGCAGCATGATCGGCCCGAACAGCGCCGCGAGCAGCAGCAGGAAGCAGATCGTCGAGAGCTCCTTGATGCCACCCGTCAGCACGTAGGCGTACAGCACGTTCGGCAGGGCCGAGACGATTGCACCGAGCGTTCGCAGCGCCCGGTTCTGCACGAGCCGACCGAGCAGCGAGTAGATCGAGAGAGCGCTCATCGCCGAGAGGAACGCGAGGAACGGCTGGTACAGCCACGACAGGTCGACCGGCGTCAGATTCGAGAGCGAGCCGAGCGTCCACGTGCCCCCGCCGGGATAGCCGGCGGCGAGGTACTTTTTCATCACGACCTCGTAGCCCGAGGTATTCCCCGCCGGGATATGCCGTCCGCTGTGAGCGAAGTGAGCGGCGAGGTCGAGCTCGTAGGAGATGTCGACGATGTGCGCGTAGCCCGTGAAGCCGGGCTTGCCCGAGAGCACGATCGGCGCCGCCACGAGTGCCCACGCACCGAGTCCCGCGACGACCGGCCATAGATCGATCCCGCGCCTTCGAATCACGCGTGCGAGCGAGCCGCGTGCGAGCACCAGCCCGGTGACGCCGACGACGACCAACGCCGGCCCCGCCAGCGGCGCCAGCGGCGCGGCCCAGCAGAAGATCCCCGCCACGACGACGAGCACCGCGAGGCCGACCGGGAGGATCAGCACGGGCGGCACCGACCCCGGCCCGGTGATACGGCGCACGAGCAGCCCGGCGCCTGCGCAGAGCAGGAGCATCAGGGCCGGGAAGACGACCCACGCCATCAGGTAGATGCCGATCATCGCGTCGCGCCGGCCAGGCGTGGACCGGGGCGGGACCTGCCGGCGAGCTCCTCCAGGCGTTCGCGCATGCGCCGTCCGGTGGCCTCCGGCGAGAGCAGGCTAGCGACGTCCTCGCTCGCCTGGGCACCCTTGCGCGCCGCCTCCTCGGGCTCGGCGTAGACATGGCGCATCAGCCGAGCGGCGTGCTCGATGCTCGGCTCCGCCCATTCGCCCTCGGGTGGATAGATCTCGCATTCCGGGCCGACGCGGGCGATCTCGTACTCGACGAGGTAGCTGTTGGCATCGTTCATGAAGTCGACGTTCCCCGAATAGCCCGTCGCGATCGCCGGCTTGCCGATCGCCATCGCCTCGGCGAGCGTCAATCCGAAGCCCTCGGCGCGATGCAGCGATACGTAGCAGTCACAACCCGCCATCAGTCCGTTCAGCTCGCTCGTGCTCAGCGAGCGGTCGAGCACGTGGATGTCCTCGCGACCATGCGCGGCCCACAGCAGCTCCTCCTCCGAGAGCGGTCGAAGCGGCGCGTTGATCGTCTTGATCAGCAGCTGCGGCCCCTCGCCGGGCACAAAGGCCTGCTTGAACGCTTCGATCATGCCGACGGGGTTCTTGCGCTGAACGGTGCTCAGGTAGTCGAACACGAACAGGAAGAGGAAGCCGTCTGGCACGCCGAGGCGCAGCGGAGCGCTGGGCTGGGCTGGACGCTGCACAGGGGGTGGCAGCGCGATCACGGGCACCGGTGCCTGCGCACCGATGTTCTCGGCCATGAAACGCGAGTAGACCCAGATCTCCTCGACGAGGTCGAACGCGCGCTGCCAGCGCGCCGGGATGCTGTTCGTCTCCCAACCCCAGATGCCGATGCGCGGCCCCTCGAAGTAGTCCTCGCCGAGCCGCTCGACGAAGTCGGGTAGCTCGTCGGCGTTGACCGCGACGATCTCGAAGCCATGGCGCGCGCCGTGGACGAGATCCTCGAACCCGTGCCGCCCATACGCCTCCTCGAGCGCGACCGGCAACGCGAGGTGGTGCAGCGGGACGCTGACGGTGCTCACCGGCACGCCGGCGGCTGTGAGTCCCTCCACGTAGCCGCGCGCGGCGGCGCCGAGACCGAGTGTGTGACCCATGTAGCCGGTCAGGCGGACCGCCAGCCCGTCGGCCGCGGACATCTCCGCCGACCGCGGTCGCTGCTCGGCGACGGTCACGCTCGCCGGATCCGGACCCTCGTCGCGCTCCTCGAGCATGGCCGGCTCGTCCTTGGCGGGCAGCGCTCGCGGAGGGAGACTCGCCGGCGGTGCCGGCCGGGGCCGGGGCGTGCGGCTGCCCGACCGCGGTGGCATGAAGAGCTCGGGGATGCCAAGCTCGGAGCGACCGAAGGCCCAGCACCAGGCGACGAAACCGGCCGCGTCGTCGGGGTCGTCGAGATCGGGGTACGCGCGCAGGACGTCGGCGCGCTCCCGCGAGACCCGGTAGAAGACGTAGCGGTTGATTCCGTACGCCGCGCCACGCGGCGCCGGTTGCTGGAGCCACGCGAGGAACGCAGCCGTCCCGGCCTCGCCGAACAGGTCGCCGAAGTCCTCGCCGAGTGCGAGCGCCCGCCCGTAGATGGCCCGCAGCGCGTCGTCGTAAACGAGTCCGCCGAACAGGCGCCGCCCCACCTCGTGGCGGTGCTCGGCGTCGTTCCAGCCCTGCATCTCGCAGCTCCTGTGAGTAGCGCTCGCAGAGCGCGCGCAGGATCGGCGAGCGACTGACCCGCGCGCGGCTGGCATTCGCCGCGAGCCTGTACGGGCGGTCGGGATCGAAGCCGGGCAGGTTGAGGAACCGCAGGGGTGAGCGGCGATCGACCACGACACCATTCGATCCCTCCTCGAGCGTGTGGCGGTCGAGGTTCCACAGGCTCAGGTTGCAGCCCGGGTCCTCGAGCACTCCCGTCGAGAAGCGCGCCGGCGCGAGCTCGAGGAAGCGACTCAGCCATGGCCTGTCCTCCGGGCGGTCTCCGACGCTCAGCGCATCGAGCGATCCGAGCGCCTGTTCGACGTGGGCGCTCCACCAGGTCAGGAACTCGTGCGCGGCGGCGCCTCCGGCGACCGCCATCACCGTCGGGTCGATGCGCCCGGCGAGCTCGAGCTGCTCGTGCGACGGTTCCAGCCCGTCGTCGGGGACATCGAGCGATGTGCGCGGCACGAGCACGACGCCGCTGCTGCGCAGTTGCGACTCGAGCGGTTGCAGGTCGCCGAGCAGCCATGCGCTGCCGGGCAGGTGCACGACCGGCTGCGCGAGCTGCTCGAGCATGCGCAGGAGCACGTGCGGCAGGAGCAGGATCGTGAGGTCTTCCTCGTCGTGGCGAGCGAGCAGCGTCTCGACGTCTACGTCGAGCAGCTTCGAGACCGAGTCGATCGTGATCGACGGCTCCGCCCGCGCGACGGCCGCGACCGCCGCCTCGCCGCCGATCAGCAGGACGCTAACCGGCCAGTCGGGCTGATTGCGACGAAGCGAGGCGACCAGCGCGCGAGTGCGCGCGAGTGTCCTCATCGTCGCGACCGTGACTACCTGCATCAAGCCTCGTCGCGCCGTTCGCCGCGGGCGACGTCTCGTCGCAGCGTCTCCGCCGTCAGGACCAGCTCACGAACGAGATCCTCGAGCCGCTCGATCTGCTCGGTGTGGCGCTTGCGCAGCTGCTCGAACTCGGCCTGCAGCCGCTCGACGGCCGACGCCGCCGCGATTCGGCTCGATCGACGGCGGGCGTACGCCGGCGCGACTCGCCAGAGCGCGCGACGCGCCAACTCACGGGCTCGGCGCCGTCCCGTAAGCGCCCCTGCGGCACTGATCTTCGTTGTCATCGGATCGGAAGCTCTCATCGACGCGGCTCGATTATGGCCCAATGTCCCGCGCGTCCGCGAGACTCCCCTAGGCTGGCTGATCCTCCGGCGGAGAGCGATGACCTTGAACGAGCTGCCCACTACACGTCGAGTAGATCGGACCCGCCACCCCTCCGTCCTCGTCGTCGCGAGCGGCGAGCCGGCGGCTGTGAGCGAATGCCTGGCGGCCGTGCGCGCCCACGCCGGAGCGGAGCTGACGATCGCCGAAGCCGCAGCCGACACCAACTCGGTCAACGTCGCGATCGAGCGGCTGGCGCCGGCCGACGTCATATTGCTCTGCGAGCCGTGCCGCATCGCCACCGATTGGATCGAGCGCCTGCGCCGCGCCGCCGACAGCGACACGAACATCGCGACGGCTAGTGCGCTCGCCGTCGCCGGCACAGCGCTCGCGCTCGAGGAGCGCGGCACCGTCGAGGATGATCGAGAGCCCTCCGGCAGGCGCGATTTTGGCGCGATCGCCTCGTCTGTCGCGGCGCGCTCGCGTGCGCTGCGTCCGCGCTTGAGCCGTGCCGTCGGTCCATGCGTGTACATCCGGCGCGACGCGCTCGAGCTCGTCGGTCAGCTGGACGAGCGGCTCGATCTTCGTTCGGCCCTCGAGAGCGACTTCGCCCAGCGCTGCGTGCTCTCCGGTCTGACCCATGTGGCCGCCGACGACGTGGTCGTCGAACGCCTGGCGAGCGACGAGGAGAAAGCCGAGGGCGAGCTTGCGCCGGCGCTGCGCGAGCGCTACCCGTATCTCGCCGAGACGCCGCTCGCCGACTCCGGCGTGCTCGACCATGCGCTGCAGAGCGCGCGCGAGCCCAGCGCGCGCCTCGCGGTGACGCTCGACGCGCGCGCGCTGGACGGCGCGATCACGGGAACTCACGTGCACATCCTCGAGCTGATCCTCGCGCTCGCTCGGACCGATGCACTGGAGCTGCGGCTGCTGATCCGCGCCGAGCGAATCGACCGCGAGACGCGAGATCTGCTCTCCGCGCTGCCGCACACCGAGCTGATCGCCGCGGAGGCGCTCGATCCGCAAACGCCGCGAAGCGCCGTCTTCCACCGCCCGCAGCAGACGTTCTCACCGAGCGACGTTGCGCTCGCGCTGGCGCTCGGAGGGCGTTTCGTGCTCAGCCAGCTCGACCTGATCGCCTACCGCAACCCCGGCTACTTTCGCGACGCGGCGACGTGGGAGGACTACCGCGCGGCCAGTCGCCACGGCCTCTCCGCGGCCGAGCGCGTCGTCGTCTTCTCCGAGCACACACGCGAGGAGCTGCTGGCCGACGCACTCGTCGAGCAGGGAAGGCTCCGTGTCGTGCCGCCGGGTCTCGACCACCGCGCGGCCGGCGAGCCGACGCGGCCGGGGACACTCGCCGACGGCGTCCTCCAGGCGGGCTTCCTGCTATGCCTCGGAACCGACTTCCGCCACAAGAACAGGCTGTTTGCGCTGCGCCTGTTCGCCGAGCTGCGGGCACGCCACGGGTGGCGCGGAGGAATCGTGCTTGCCGGTACGCACATCGACCCTGGCTCCTCGGCGGAGATCGAGCGCGCCTACCTGCACGAGCATCCCGAGCTGCGGGACGCGATCGTCTCGCTGGGTCCGGTCAGCGAGCGCGAGAAGGCCTGGCTGGTCGCCCATGCCGGCGCGATCGTCTACCCATCGGCCTACGAGGGCTTCGGGTTGGTCCCGTTCGAGTCGGCGCTGAGCGGCGTCCCGTGCATCTTCGCCCCGCAGTCCTCACTCGCCGAGGAGGCCCCGGCGGGTACGGCGACGATCGTCCCGTGGGACCCCGTCGCGAGTGCCGCCGGCGCCTACGCGCTGCTGAGCGACGCCGAGCTTCGCGACGACCACGTGCGGGCGCTGGCCGCTCGCGCCCGCGACTTCACCTGGGACGCTACGGCGCGCGCGATGGTCGAGGTCTATCGCGAAGCTGCAGCCGGACCGGTACGCGACTCGGCGACGCTGAGCAGAGATCTCGTCAAGCGCGAAGCGCGCCTGAGCGTCCAGCACGAAGAGGAAGTCGCCCAGCTCGACGGCCGAGCGCGAACACGCGCAACGCATGTACGACGCGCTCAACGCCGAGGTCGGCTTCGGGCTGAGCCTGATCGGCCCGCGCGGCGCACTGCCCGAGAGCGCCCAGCGCGCGCTGCTGGCGTTGACGGCACGTCCTGCGCTGAGCCGTCCGCTCTTTGCGGCCGCTTCAGGTGTCTTCATACTGATGCGAGCCCTCGCGCGCCCGATCGCGGGTCTACGACGACGCCTGCAGTGACCTCGCCGCGTCGGAGGAGGTCGTCCGCTGGCTATACCCTGGCTCGCAGAATGCCTCGCGAGCAGACAGTCACGCCTGGGCTCCCCGTGCTTGCCGTGCAGCACCTGGACAAGCGCTTCAAGATCCCGGAGGAGCGCAGCCACACGCTGAAGGAGCGCGCCCTGCACCCGTTGAGGCGTTCGCGGCACGAGGCTCTGCACGCACTCAAGGACATCTCCTTCGCGGTCGAGCCTGGAGAGTTCTTCGGCATCGTCGGGCGCAACGGCAGCGGCAAGAGCACGCTGCTCAAGTGCCTCGCCGGAATCTATCGCGCCGACTCCGGGCAGATCTGGTGCAACGGCCGACTGTCGACGTTCATCGAGCTCGGCGTCGGCTTCAACCCCGACCTCGCCGCCTACGACAACGTCGCCCTCAACGGGATCATGCTCGGACTCTCTCCCGCGTGAGGCGCGGGCGCGCTACGAGCGGGTGATCGAGTTCGCCGAGCTCGAGGAGTTCCAGGACCTGAAGCTGAAGAACTACTCCTCAGGTATGCACGTGCGGCTCGCGTTCTCCGTCGCGATCCAGGTCGATGCCGACATCCTGTTGATCGACGAGGTGCTCGCGGTCGGCGACGCAGCCTTCCAGCAGAAGTGCTTCGACGCTTTCAACCGGATGCGCGACGAAGGTCGCACGATCGTTTTCGTGACGCACGACATGGGCGCCGTCACCCGCTTCTGCCACCGCGCGATGCTGCTCGAGCGCGGCGAGATGGTGAGCATCGGCGATCCGCGCGACGTCGCCGACCGCTACCTCGAGATCGCCTTCGGACGCGCGGTCGGCTACGTCGATCCCGACGTCGGCAGCGCGCGAATGGGCGACGGCGCGGCACGCGTGAGTCGACGTCTGGATCGGCGACGACCGCTTCGATCAGCGCGCAATCGCCCCTCAGTCCGAACCGCTTACGCTGAAGATCCTCGTCAAATTCGACGCGGAGGTAAGCGATCCGGCGATCAGCATGACGCTGCTCAACGAGCATCGCCAGCCCGTCGTCGTCTCAACAACGGCGGAGGACCGCGACGAGAGCGGCGTGTTCAAGGACGGCGAGTGGGCCGTCTTCGCGTTCTCCTTCCACAACATGCTCGCACCGGGCCGCTACCACCCGATCCTCACGATCACGCATCGCGGCGATGGACTAGACGTGATCGACCGCTATGCGGGAGGCCTGTCGTTCGTCGTCACCGGCACGGCTGCGAGCGGAGGCATGGTCGAGATCCCTGTGCAGACGACCGTCCAGAGCTGGGGAAACACGCCGCCGAGCGCAGTACAGCCGGCGGGAGAGACGCTGTGAGCGTCGCTCCCGTGCGCGGCGGCCCGAACTCGCAGCTCAGCCCTGCGGAAATCGCTTCGCTCGGGCAGCCGATCCGTGGGCCGCGGCGCGCTCGGCGAGAGCTGGTCGCGCTTCTGGCACCTCGCCTACAACATCGCGCGCAGCGAATTCAAACTGAAGTTCTTCGGCTCGGCGCTCGGTTACCTGTGGCAGGTCGTGCGGCCGCTGCTGCTGTTCGGGGTGCTCTACATCTTCTTCGTCGAAGTCTTCCACGTGGACAAGGCCGCGGGCGCGGCGAGCAAGTTCTACGGCGCGCAGCTGCTCGGCTCGATCGTGCTGTTCACGTTCTTCGGGGAAGCGACCGGAGCCGCGGTCCGCAGCGTCGTCGACCGCGAGAACATCGTCCGCAAGATCCAGTTCCCGCGACTGGCGATCCCGATCTCGGTCGTCCTGCTCGCGCTGTTCAACCTCGGGCTGAACCTCGTCGTCGTGATGATCTTCGCCGTCGCCGGCGGCGTAGAGCCGATGCTCAGCTGGCTCGAGCTGCCACTGATCATCCTGATGCTGACGGTGCTCACGACCGGCGTCTCGATGCTGCTGTCGGCGCTGTTCGTGCGCTTCCGCGACATCTCGCCGATCTGGGAAGTGCTCAGCCAGATCCTCTTCTACTCCTCGCCCGTGATCGTCCCGGCGGAAACCGTCCGGCACAAGCTCGCGCACGGCAGCTTCCACCACTTCCTCTACCACGTCTACACGCTCAATCCGCTGGTCGCGATCTTCCAGCAGTTCCGCCACGCGATGATCAATCGACGGAACGCTCAGCGCCGGTCAGGTGATGGGCAGCTGGACCGCAGCTGCTCGAGCCGCTCGCGCTCGTGGCGGTGATCATCGTGATCGGCTTCTGGGTGTTCAACCGCGAGGCGCCGCACATCGCCGAGGACCTCTAGCGACGACGCTTCTCAGGCGCCGGGCGCGACCTCGCCCTGCGAGCGCCATCCGCCGCGACGCCGCAACCCGCTCGAAGAACGCCTCGAGCGCGTCGATCCGCCGCTCCCATGCGTACTCCTGCGCGGTCTGCGATGCCCGCGCGCCCCAGCTCGCGCCCGCAGCTCGGGGTCTGCCAGCAGCCGCTGCAGGGCGCGGCGCGACCGCCGCCGGCGTCGCCTCCGGCATCAGGCAGTTGACCCCGTCGACGCAGAAGTCGCGGTTGCCGTGCGCGTCGGTGCAGACGACGGCCGCGCCCGTCGCCATCGCCTCCAGCGGCGGCAGCGCGAAGCCCTCGTGCACCGAGGTCTGGATGAACACGGTCGCTTCGCAGAACAGCTCGTTGACCGCTCGTCGCTCGGCGAGTCGACGTAGCGCACGCCGTCCCGGCGCGAGCTCGGGCTCGATCCCGAACAGGCACAGCTCCGGGCGCGGCTCGCGACAGTGCGCGCCACGCCGCGAGCGTCAGCGGCAGGTTCTTCAGCGGGTTCGTGCGCCCGAGCGCGAGCACCATGTCCTCGCGGCGCTGCACGTCGGCGCGCGGGCGGAAGTCTCGAGGTCGATCCCCGGCGGGATCAGCTCGGCGTCGAGGTCGAGCTCGCGCAGCCGCTCGCGGTTCCACGAGGAGATCGTCATGTAGCGGAACTCGGGACGGTAGGAGTCGAGCACCGCGTGGCGCGCGCGCTCGTGGTCGGGGTAGTAGGAGGTCTCGATGTCCTGCACGAAGTAGACCGGCAGCCCGCGCGGGATGCTCGCCCGCCACACCGGCGCCGCCGGTCATCCACCACGTCGCGACCTTGATCGCGTCGAGCTGCGCGAGCGCGTCGCCGAGCGCGTCGTAGTCCTCGAAGCTGCGCACCGGCGCGCGCAGCTCGAACCACTCGGGCGCCGTCGCCGAGCGTGTAGAGCGCGACATCGTGCCCGCGCGCGGCGAGGCGGTTGAGGTGCTCGAAGATGTCGCGGTGCCCGCCGCCGACGCCGGTGTCCTCGGTCACGTAGACGATCCGCAGCGGCCTGCTCGCGCCGGCGCCCCCGGAAGCCGGTCGCTTCCCTTCCGCCGGCCCCGGCGCGGAGTCGGACTGTCCGCTCGCGCCAGGCGACTGCGCGAGCCATGTCTCGCGCGCGTCGAAGAAGCTCGACCAGCGCTCCCAGAACAGCCGCTGGGAGTCGCGCTCGCGCTCGCCGAGCTCGGTGCCGCGCGTGACCGACTCGTGGTGGACGAGCTGGGCGCTCGGGAAGTACAGCACGCGCAGGCCGGCCTGCCACGCGCGCAGGCACCAGTCGACGTCCTCGTAGGCCATCGCGTAGCGCTCGTCGAAAGCGCCGATCCGCTCGATCGCCTCGCGCCGCACGTACATGCAGGCGCCGGTCACCGCGAGCGCCGCGCTCGGCGCATCCGGCCGGCCCCCAGCCGGGCGGCTTGAAGCGGTAGCGATGGTCGAACCACTGCGGCTGATCGCGATTGCGCACGGTCCCGCCGAACTGGATCCGCCCGTCCGGGTACTGCAGCTGCGCGCCGACGATGCCGGCGCCGCCCTCGTGACCGTAGGCGCCGTACTGCAGGCACTCGAGCCAGCCCGGCCGCGCCTCGATGTCGGAGTTCAGCACGACCACGTCGCGCTCGGGGTCGCTTGCCGCGATGCCGCGGTTGGCGTTCGCCGCGAAGCCGCTGTTGCGCTCGGACTCGACGAGCACGTCGATCCCGTCGATCGCGCGCAGCGCGGCGAGGTGCTCGGCGCCGCTGCAGTCGTCGGCGACGATCACGCGGGCCATCCCCTCGCGCACGGTCTTCTCGATGCTGCGCACGAGCGTGCGCACGTGCTCGGCGTCGCGGTAGCTCGGGATCACGACGTCGACGGGCCGGCCGTGCTGCGCGATACCAGCTCGCGCGCCCGGCGCACGCTCCTGGTCGCGTGCGTGCGTGCGCAGGCGCATGCGCTCGCTGCAGCGGCGTGAAGCGCAGCGGGAACGTGAGCAGCCGGAACAGGAGCGTGCGCAGGCCGAAGTGCGTGTAGGTGAGGTAGATCCGCCGGCGCAGGTTCGAGAAGGGGCCCTGCCGGCGTCCCTCGAGCGGATTCGGCTCGCTCATCGCCCCCGCTCCCGGTCGGCTGCGGCGCCAGCGGGGTCGGAGCCGACGGCGGACGCCCCGATGCGCAGCGGCGCGAAGCTCGGCGCGCCGCTCGAGCGAGAGCCGGCGGCGGACGCGCGGCGGAAGCCGGTCGGCGCGCGAGCCGAGCAGCGCGCCGCAGAGGCTCGCGAGCTGGTGCGCCGGCGACGCCGAGCGAGTGCCGTCAGGCGCGCAAGCCGCGAGGCCTGCTCGGCGACCAGCGCGGCGCGCGCCTGCCCGAGCGGCGCCGCGCAGCCGGCTGAGCAGGTGCCGGGCGGCGGCCGGCTCGCGCCAGCCGTAGACCTCGAGCAGGCCACGCCACTCGTCGAAGCTGCGGCGCAGCTGCTGCGACGCGTCGTGTAACGCGTGCGAGTGCAGCACGGCCGCCTGCGGCACGAACGCCTTGGCGTAGCCGGCGCGCAGCATGTCGATCGCGAGCACCCTGTCCTCGGCGTAGGACACCTCGCGGAAGGGCACCCGCTCCCAGGCGGCGCGCGCGAGGCAGGCGTTGGCGTCGGTGAAGAACCCGCGCCGCCCGATCAGCTCGCCGAGGGGCGGCGAGCGCCGCTCGTCGGCGTCGAGGCGCTCGAGCAGCGTCGCGCCGCCGGGCGAGAGCGACTGAAACCAGCGCTCGAGCTCGACGCGAACAGCCGGCGAGGCGTCTCCGCGCGGGCGATACGGGCCGTAGGCGATCGCCACGTCGTCGGCCAGCGAAAAGCCCTCGAGCAGCCGCTCGAGCCAGTGCTCGTCGGCCGGCTCGGCGTCCTGCGTCAGCAGCGCGACGTGCGCGCCGGCCGCTTCGCGCATCAGCAGGTTGCGCGTGCTGCCGTGACCGAACTCGTGCGGCGCGATCTCGATCACGCGCGCCCCGTGCGCCCGCGCGAGCGCGACCGAGCCGTCGTGCGAGCCGGAGTCGCACACGAGCAGCTCGTGCGCGACGCGTCTGCCGCGCCAGCGCAGCGCAGCGTGCCGAGCAGCAGCTCGCCGCCGTCGCGCACCGGAATCGCGACCGTGACGGTGCTCACGAGTAGTAGCGCGAGATCGTGATCACCTGGGCGGAGATGTCGTGACCGATCGCCAGCAGCACGAGCCCGGCGCCGATCAGCGGACCCCAGCGCCGTCCGCCGAAGCGCACGGCGAGCGCGGCGATCGCACCGTACAGACCGAGCAGTGGAAGCAGATAGCGAGCCTGCTCGAACTGGGCCGAGCCGCCGCTCTGGACCATCAAGCGGTAGGACTGCACACCGATCTCGACGAACAGGCCGAGCACGGCCAGCAGGTAGACCGACGAACTCCGCGATGCGGCGAACGAACGCGCGGCGCTTGCGCACGAGCTCGCCCAGGGCCAGCGCGAGGACCCCGAGCGAGACGGCGAGCGCCTCGAGGTAGAAGTGGTAGCTGAATTTGTAGTCCAGCCAGCCGAACCTGCCGATGAAGCCCTTGAACCAGGTTTTCCACAGCGGCACGTAGGTGAACTGGTCGCGCATCCCGATCGAGGGCAGGAACAGCTGCCAGATGTGGGCCGAGCTCGTCGCGGAAGCTGAACGCGAGAGCCGGCACGCCGGGAGCCGTGCTGACACTGCCGACGCCGCCCGGGACAGCGCCGCGGTTCCAGACGAGGTAGTTGAGCAGCACGTCGAGCGCAAACGGTGCCGCGCCGAGCGCAAACGCCCAGCACGCGCCGCGCACGGCCGGCGCCCTCGCCCCCGACCACGAGCGTCTCAGCGCGATCAGGACGCCGAGCGCCGCCGCGGGCACGAAGCCGAGCATGGTCAGCTTCGTCACGATCCCGGCCCCGAGGAAGCCGCCGATCAGCGCGCCGTTCGCGGGCGTGAGCCCTCGCCGGAACGACCTCGCCAACCCCCACAGGACGCCGCTCGCCGTGAGGAACAGGAGGTTGTCGTTGTTGACGCCGCCCGACATGAAGCCGAACAGCGGCTGGAACGCCACGACGAGCGCGCCGGCGCTCCAAGCCCAGCGGCTGCCCGGCAGCAGCTCGGAGAGGAAGAGGTAGACGAGCAGGACGGTCACGGCCCCCATCAAGGCCGAGAGCACGCGCATCAAAGCCAATCGATCGAGCACGCTTCCGCTCGATGCCAGCTTGTAGGGGATCGCCTCGAGCGCGTAGTAGAGCGGCGGGTTGTTCGTCGCCGAGAGGGCGTCGCCGTCCCCGACGCGACTGAGATGCGAGCGTTCGAATTCTTCGACCGTGCGCTGTTGCAGCTCCGACATCGGCGAGGGGTTGGAGCGCTCGCCGACGATCTCGTAGAACAGCACCGACCCGAGCGTGAAGTCCTCGAGCGGCGAGAGCTGGGCCTGCGGCTGCACGATCCGCGGCACCGTTCCGCGTTCGGCGATCTGCGCGACATACCCGTAGTGCGCGTTCTCGTCGGGCACCTCGAACGGCGGCGTGATCAGCGACCAGGCGAGGCCGTTGGCGAGCATCACCAGCGCACAGGCCCACGCGGCCCGCGGGAGCCGCGCCGGCCAGCGGCGCAGCTGCGCCGCCAGCTCGCGCAGGCGGCGCCCGGCGCGAGGGGCCGCAACCGCGCCATTGCCGACCGCGGCGTTCACGAGGGCTCCTCGCGGATCAACGTCAGCGCCGCGAGCGCGAATGCCAAGAGCATCAGCAGGGGGATTGCGACCCACGCCCAATCGCGCACGATGCCGCCCTTGGCGAGCGTCCAGCGGTGCACGATCGTCGGCAGCAGCTGCGCCCACGACTCGCGTCCGCGCCGGTAGTAGTCGTAGCGCAGACGGCCCGGGGCGACGGCTCCGGCGACGAGCATGTGGTAGGGCGGGTCGGGATACGCTCCGGCGATCCCGATCGACGCGGGGCCGACGTTGCGCAGGCACGCCCTCACGTGCTGCGATGCGCGCGCTACGTATCTGATCGGAATCCGCACCAGGCCGGGGGGCCGTCCGGCCGGCAGCGCTCCGCTGCTGAGCACGCGGCCGCCGGGGCCTGCCGTGAACACGATCTGAAGCGCCGGCAACGGCTGCCCGAAGGCGGTGACCGTCGCTTGCACCGCGGCCGTGTCGGCGGGGAGCAGCTCGTCGTCCTGGCAGGCCTGACGACCAGCCGGCAGCGTCGCGGCGATCGTGGAGCTTGGCGTGAGGTCAGTCCCCGAGCGCCGCTGGGCCTTCTGCGAGAGCACCACGACCAGGATCGCGGCGATGGCCACCAGGCCGACCGCCATCACGAGCCGCGTCCTCACGCGGACTAACGGCGGCGCAGACCGAGGATCGACAGGAGGAACGAGGAGAAGAAGATCTGAATGCCGACGATCAAGACCGACGCGGCCACGACGGCGAGCCGTTCGTATGCGAGCGAGCCGAAGCCGTGTGAGATCCAGCTGACGAGGATGACCACGCCGAGGGCGATGCCGACCAACACGAAGAACCCGCCCAGCAGCAGCCCGTGCTCGAGCCGGAAGCGCGCGCGCATCCGATCGAACCACGGGTCGCGCTCGTTCATGAAGTAGGTGCCGTAGGCGTGCGCGCACAAGCCGAGCGCGAGCACCTGCGTGCCGACGATCATCAGCAGCGAGCCGCCGATGATCGCGTGCACGCCCCAGGCCCTGCCGAACAGGTTCACTTCGGACTCGGTGACGAGGATCACGAGCGCCCCGATGCCGGCCAGCAACGTCCCGGGGACGATGAACAGGTGGTTCGGGCTGTGCACGAGCAGGAAGCGCAGATGCCGCCAGCCGTCGCGGAAGCTCGACAGCTTGCTCTCGCCCCCGCGCGGGTGGTATTCGATCGGGAACTCGGCGATTCTCAGCTTCTCCTTCGAGGCTCTGATCACCATCTCGGAGGCGAACTCCATGCCGGTCGTGCGCAGGTCCAGGCGCGGCAGCACGTCCCGGCGCAGCGCGCGCATGCCACAGTGCGCGTCGCTGATGCCCGTACGGAAGAAGAGGTTGAGCAGGCCCGTCAGGATCGGGTTGCCGACGTACTGGTGAAGCCACGGCATCGCGCCCGGGCGGATGTTGTCCATGCGGTCGCCGATCACCATCTCGGCGCCTTTTTCGAGCTCGTCGACGAAGCGCGGGATCTCGTTGAAGTCGTATGTCAGGTCGGCGTCGGCCATCACGATGTAACGCCCGCGCGCCGCGGCGAACCCGGCCAGGTAGGCGCTGCCGTAGCCGCGACGCCGTTCGACGACCACGCGGGCACCGGCGCGTTCGGCGAGCTGCACCGAGTCGTCCTCGGAGTTGTTGTCGGCGACGACGACCTCGCCCTCGACGTCCATCCGGCGTAGCGCCTCGCGCGCTGCCGTGACGCACTCCTCGATGTTCTCGGCCTCGTTCAGGCACGGGATCACGACCGACACAAGCGGAGTCGGCTGCTGCTCGGCGTCTGGACCGGCCGGCGGTGTTGTCTGGACGGCTGTGCTCATCGGCGGTCGCTCGGCGCCATGCCCTTCGATGGTCGCCCAGCAGTCACGCGGTTATAACGCCCGGGCGGGCGGAAAGTGGCGGATTCCCGGATGATGCTACCCGCTATGCGCGTCTGCATCGTCTACGACTGCCTCTACCCGTACACGATCGGCGGCGGCGAGCGCTGGTATCGAAACCTCGCCGAGCACCTCGCAGACGCCGGCCACGAGGTCACCTACGTCACGCTGCGCCAGTGGCCGCGGGGCGAGCGGCTGGACCTCGACGAGCGCGTGCGCGTCGTCACAGCCGGCCCGCGGATGGCGCTGTACACGGCGAGCGGGCGGCGGCGCATCCTGCCGCCGCTCGTGTTCGGGCTGGGGGTGCTCTGGCACCTGCTGCGCCACGGGCGCCGCTACGACGTCGTGCACACCTGCGCCTTCCCCTACTTCTCGCTGCTCTCGGCCGCGCTGGTGCGCCCGCTGCGAGGCTACGCGCTCGAGGTCGACTGGTTCGAGGTGTGGAGCGAGCGCTACTGGCGCGACTACCTCGGCGGGCTGGGGGGTCGCATCGGTGAGCTCGTGCAGCGGCTCTGCGCGCGCGTGGCGCAGCGCGCCTTCTGCTTCTCCGAGCTGCATGCGCGCGCGGCTGCGCGAGGAGGGGCTGAACGGCTCGGTGACCGTGCTGCGGGGGCTGTATGCCGAGTCGCCGCCGGCGCCGGCGCCGGAGCCGGAGCCGGCGCCGTCACCCGAATCGCCGTCCTCGAACGACCCGTTCGTGCTCTTCGTCGGTCGCCTGATCGCGGAGAAGCAGGCGACGCTCGGCGTCGCGGCGATCGCGCTTGCGAGCGCTCGGATCGACGGCCTGCGCGGCGAGTTCCTCGGCGACGGCCCCGAGCGCGCGGCGCTGCAGCAGGCGATCGTCGATCACGGCCTGCAGCAGACCGTCTCGGCGCCGGGCTTCGCAGACGCGGAGACGGTCGACCGGGAGATGCGCAGCGCGATGTGCGTGCTGCTGCCCTCGCGCCGGGAGGGCTACGGGCTGGTCGTCGTCGAGGCGGCCGCGCGAGGCACGCCGTCGCGTGGTCGTGGCGGGCGAGGACAACGCGGCGACGGAGCTGATCGAGGAGGGCGTCAACGGCACGGTCGCGCCGCGCTCGGACCCGCAGGCGATCGCCGAGGCGATCGTGCGCGTGCACGAGGCGGGCGAGGCGATGCGCGCGAGCACGGCGCGCTGGTACGCAAGCAACGCGGAGCGCCTGTCGGTCGAGTCCTCGCTGCGGACGGTGCTGGCGGGCTACGAGCGCCCGAGCGCGCGGGCGTAGCTGTCGAGCGTCAGGCGCGCCGAGTGCTCCCAGGTGAACTGCCGGGCGCGCTCGCGCCCCAGCTCGCCGAGGCGCTCGCGTAGACGGCGTCGGTCAGCAACCGCCCAAGCGCGGCGGCGATCTGCGGCGGGCCTGTGCGGATCGAACAGTAGCGCCGCCTCGCCGGCGACCTCCGGCAGCGAGGAGGCGTCCGAGCAGGCGACGGGCACGCCACGGGCCATCGCCTCGAGCACCGGCAGACCGAAGCCCTCGTACAGCGACGGGTAGACGAAGGCGCGCGCCAGCTCCCACAGGCCCTCGAGCTCCTGCGCGGACACCCAGGCGGGAAAGCGCACGTCGTCGTCCAGCCCACGAGTGCGTGCGTGCTCGCGCAGCTCGGCCTCGTGCGCGGTGGGGTAGCCGGGAAGCACGAGCACGGGCCGCGCGGCGGCGTCGATCTCGGCGAGCGCGTCGATCAGCGCGCGCAGGTTCTTGTGCGGGCGCTTGGCCGAGAGGCTCAGCACGATGTCGCGGTGCGCCAGCGCGAAGCGCTCGCGCAGCTCGCGCTCGGGCATCGGCGGCGCTCGGCGGACGGCTCCGAGACCGAGCGGCACGACGTCGATCTTCTCGCCGGGCAGGCCGACCAGCTCGATCAGATCGTCGCGCGTGCTACGGGAGTCGGCGATCACGCGGTCGGCGCGCCGCGCGCCGCCGGGCACGAGCACGCGCATGCCGCGGTCGCGGAGTCCGGCGTGGGCATCGGGAAAGCGCGCGTAGATCAGGTCGTGGACGGTCACGACGCGCGCGAAGCGCCCGCGCATGCGGCGCCGTGCTGCCGAGGCTGTGCATCAGGTCGACTCCGGCGCGCGCGCCGAGACGCGGGAGCAGCGCCTGCTCGCCGAGCACCCACTGCACGCGGTTGCGCGCCGAGACGGGCACGGTCACGGCCGCGGTCAGCTCGCCCCACGGCCCACCGCCGACCGCGGCGGCCTCGCGGTTGACGAACGCCGTGAAGCGCGTGCCGGCGGGCGCCTCCGCCACGCAGCGCGGGAATCAGCTCGCGCGCGGCAACCTCCATGCCGCCCGTCTCACCGGGGACGAGGAAGAGCAGGTTGAGCCCGATGTGCACGGGCTACTTGAGCACCTCGAACTCGGCGCGGATGTTCATCGTGGGAAAACGGAAGGCGAGGTACTTCTCGTACGTGTCGGGAAAGCGCCGCGCGAGCGCGCCGACGCCGAGCAGCCGGCAGGCGAGCCACAGATCGAGCGTCACGTGGACGACGCGAAAGCGCACGTCGGTGTAGTGGGCGAAGCGCGGCTCTGCCAGCGTGCGCACGCCGAGCGCGGAGAAGTAGTGGCGGTGCGTCGGGTCTCCGTAGGCGAGCACCGAGGAGAAGTGCGGCGTGCGCAGCTGGATGCGCGCCCCGGCGCGGGAGATGCGGTGCAGTTCCTCGAACAGCCGGATCGGCTCGCGCACGTGCTCGATCACGTCCTGCAGCAGGATCTGGTCGAAGCTCGCGTCCTCGATCGGGTAGGGGAAGGCGTCGAGATCGTGCACGATGTCGGCGGCGGTGTCGGCCGAGATGTCGAGCCCGACCGAGCCGGGGACCTTGGCGGCGCCGCAGCCGATGTCGAGGATCTCCCCGGGACCGGTCGGCAGGAGGTCGTACTGATGAGGATCGACCAGTCGGCCGAGCAGACCTCGCGGGCCGGGCACGCGCCGTACAGTAGCGGCCCGATCGGTAGCGCAGCTCTGAGCAGTCGCGAGCGTCGGAGTCCTCTTTTTCTTTGATGATCGATAGACAACCAATGGCGATCGGGATCGATGCCCGCGCGGCAGCCGAGGTCCCGGCGGGTCGTGGCCGCACGGTGCGCGAGCTGCTGCGTGCGCTGTCGGTGCGCGATGACCCCAATCGCTACCTGCTCTACGCCCGTGAGCCGTGGACGGGCGCGCATCTCGACGAGCGCTTCGATTGGCGGACGATCCGCGCGGGCGACCCCTGGTGGCACCTGCGGGCGGCACGACGCGCCAACGGCGAGTGCGACGTGTTCCTCTCGACGAACTCCTACCTGACGCCCTGGTTCCTGAAGATCCCGACGGTGGCGATCGTCTACGACCTGGCGACGTTCGAGCCCTCGATGCGCCCCAACAGACGCTCGGCCGTGATCGAGCGCCTGACGCTCGGCCACGCCGTGCGCCGCTCGGCGGCGCTGCTGGCGATCTCGCAGGCCACGGCCAACGCGCTCGCGGCCCGCTTCCCGGCCGCGCGCGGGCGCACGGTCGTGGTGCACCTCGGCGCTGCTCCGGCCGAGACCGGCACGCCCAGCGCGGAGGAAGCGGCCGAGCTGCCGCCGCCGGGGTTCGTGCTGGCCGTGGGCACGCTCGAGCCGCGCAAGAACCTGCCCCGGCTGGTGCAGGCCTTCGCCTCGCTCGCGGCCGAGCTGCAGGACGCGCATCCGCTGGTCGTCGTCGGCGCGCTCGGCTGGGAGACGGGCGAGACGCTCGAGGCGCTGCGCTCGCTCGGTCCCCGCGCGCGCATGCTCGGGTTCGTCTCGGATGCGGCGCTGAGCGAGCTCTACGGCCGCTGCGCGGCCTTCTGCTACCCGTCGCTGGGCGAGGGCTTCGGCCTGCCCGTGCTCGAGGCGATGAGCGCGGGGGCGCCGACGGTCACGTCGAACCTGTCGTCGCTGCCGGAGGTCGGCGGCGACGCGGCGGTCTACGTCGACCCCTACGACACGTCGAGCATCGCCGCGGGGCTCGAGCGCGTGCTCTCGGACGAGGCCCTCCGTGCGGAGCTGCGCGAGAAGGGCCTGCGACGCGCCGCCGAGTTCTCGTGGGAGCGCTTCGCGGCTCAGACGCTCGAGCTGCTTCAGTCGCTCAGCAGCCGGTCGTAGGCGCCGGCGAGCCGCTCGGCGGCGGCGGCGGTCGAGTAGCGCTGCACCACCTCCGCCGGATGTGCGACACGCGCCCCGGGCGCACGGCTGAGCGGTCCCGCGGCCAGCGCCCGCGCGATCTCCAGCCAGTCGCCGGGCGCGACGAGATCGACCGAGGCGCCGCGGACGACCTCCGGGATCGCCCCGCACGTCGTCGTGACGATCGACAGCCCCGCAGCCATCGCCTCGGGCAGGACCAGCCCGAACTGCTCCTCCCAGAATGCATGCGGCACGTCGAACGGATGCAGCGCGGCGCCCGCCGAGGCCTGGCTGGCGAGCACCATCGCCGAGGCGCCGGCGAACACGGCGGGCATCCGCTCGTAGGCGACGCTGCCGATCTCGACATGCTCGGCGACCCCCAGCTCGGCGGCGTAGGCGCGAAGCCGACCCTCCTCCGGCCCTGACCCGACGATCGACAGCCGCGGCCGCACGACCGCCCCGTCGGGCAGCGTGACCAACCCGCGATGCAACGCGGCGAGCGCGCGCAGCACGTCGTGGTGGCCCTTCTCCCACACGAGCCGGCCGGGCGAGACGATCGTGTGAGCATCCGGCGCGGCGTCGGCGACGCTGCCGGCGAAGCGCTTCACGTCGACTCCCGGCGCGCACACCTCGATCCGCTCGGCCTCGACACCCTCGAGGCTCAGCGCGGCGGCCGCCCGCTCGGTGGCCGGCAGGAACAGGTCGGTGTGCGCAAGCGTCAGCTCGCGGTAGCGACGCGCGTGGCGGTTGCGATAGGTCGCCAGCAGCGGCAAGGTCTCCCAGATCGTCTGGACGAGCGCGAAGCGATGGCGAGACTTGCGCCTGGCAGCCTCGGCGGCGAACCAGTAGGAGAGCTCCTCGGCGTGCACGATGTCCGCATCGGCGAACGCCTGCTCGACGTTCAGATAGCGATCGCCGAGCAGGTGAGCCCCCAGATCGCCCAGGCGGCCGGACGGCAGCAGGTCGCGCAGCGCCCGCGCGCGGACCGGTTCGAGCGGTCCGGGGTCGGCGAAGCGGTTGGAGGCGGTCAGCAGGAAGGAGACCTCGAAGCGCGCCGGCAGCTCCTGCCACGGCCGCAGCTCCCACGGGGTGGCCTGGTGGCCGCGGACGATCAGCACGGAGGGCACGGCCGCGCAGGCTATCGAGCCACCCGTGGCGCGACCTATACTCGGCGGCCGCATGCCCTCCCCCCGAGAGATCGCGACCCGGCTCGGAATCGATCAGCTGCCGCTCGCGCAGAGGGTCTATCGGACGGTCGCTTTCCAGCGCTACTTCGCGCGGGGCTACCGCTTCGGGCAGCATTTTCCGCCGGCGGAGACCGTGCCGGCGCCGCAAGGGGCGACGAGCGAGCTCGAGCGCTACGCCGAGTCGCACGCCGAGGGCCCGGGCATCTTCAAGTGGCAGCACTACTTCGACATCTACGACCGGCACCTGGCGCGCTTTCGCGGGGCACCGGTCACGCTCGTGGAGATCGGCGTCGCCGGCGGCGGGAGCCTCGGGATGTGGCGCGAGTACCTCGGCCCGCAAGCGCAGATCGTCGGCGTCGACATCGACCCGGCGTGCAAGCGCTTCGAGCAGACGGGGGTCGAGGTCGCGATCGGCGACCAGGGCTCGAGCGGATTCTGGGACTCCTTCCTGCGCGCGCACGAGCGAATCGACATCGTGATCGACGACGGCGGGCACCTGCCCGAGCAGCAGGTGGTCACGCTCGAGTCGCTGTTGCCTGCGATCGCGCCGGGCGGCGTCTTCATCTGCGAGGACATCCACGGTTCGTTCCAGCCATTTCATGCGTATGTCGACGGATTGACCCGGCCGCTCAGCGAGATCGGCTTCGCGGGCGAGACCTATCCGGCGGGCTCGCTGCAGCGCCAGGTCGCGTCGGTGCATCGCTATCCGCTGCTGACGGCGATCGAGAAGACGAGCGCGACGCCGGCGACGTTCGAGGCGCGCCGACACGGCACCGAGTGGCCGAAGGACTGGGTACGCGCGTGACCCGCCCGCGCAGGGCTTCGGGGCAAGCTCAGCTCGCGTCGGCAGCCGCTTGCGGCTGAGGACTGCGCCACCGCGCCTGCAGCTCGGCGACGCTCACCGGCCCGCAACGGCGGCGCAGTGCGCGGCGGCGGCGGATCGCCCCGGGCAGGCGACTCGCCAGCGTCGGCAGCGCCGCGTAGTAGTAGGGCTTGCGCAGGCTGCGGCGTAGCTCACCACGCAGGTAGTCGCGCAGGTCGGCGCCGTTCAGCAGCAGGCTCCAGTGCGTGAGGCGCACGTTCTGGTAGGTGCGGAACTCGCGCACATGCGGGTTCAGCGAGCGGCGCACCGTCGAGCCGCTGGCGTGATCGAAGCGCACGGCCGGATGGAACACCGAGCGCCAGCCGTGCAGCCATGCCCGCAGCCCGAGCTCGACGTCCTCCCAGTAGAGCCCGGGAAGCAGGTCCCAGAAACCGCCGAGCTCGAGGAACATCTCCCGCCTGTAGAGACCGGCGCCGCCCGAGATGTAGGCGACGTCGATCGGCTCGGCGGCACCGGCCAGCGCGGTCGGCTCGAGCACCCACCGGCGCTCCCAGCGCGCCGAGGTCGGGCCCGAGTCGATCTCGCCGGAGGCTGTGTCGATCACCTCGCCGCCGACCGCGAAGATGCTCTCGTCGGCGCGCAGCGTGGCCCACATCGGGTCGATCACGCCCGGCTCGGGACTGACGTCGTTGTTGAGCATCATGAAGGCCGTGCAGTCGACCATCCGCGCGGCCTCGTTGTAGGCGTGCAGGCGGCGGTTCTCGGCGAACACGATGGGCTCGACGCCGGGAAAGCCGGCGATCACCTCGAGCGAGTCGTCCTCGCTGGCGTTGTCGATCACGTAGACGCGCGCATCGACGCTCGCGGAGTCGGCCGCCGCGAGCACCGCCGGCAAGTGGCGGCGCAGCAAGTCTGCTCCGTTCCAGTTGAGCACCATCAGGGCGATCTCGGGCGCGGCGGGCACCGGTTGCAGGCTATCCAGCAACGATTCAGGACGGCCGGCGCAGGCGTACCGGCAGCAGCTCGACGAGCTCGCCGGGAACGGCGCGCGTGAGCACGATCAGCAGGCCGTAGACGAACAGCGCGAGCAGCGCGCGCACCAACGAAGGCAGGTCGGGCAGCAGCGCGAGCGCCGTCGCCGGCGCGGCGGCGAGTGCCACCTTCAGCACGATGGCGAGCTTCGGGCGCAGCTCGGGGCGGCCGTGCACGAGCGCCAGCAGCGAGCCCAGCGCGAGCACGCCCTCGCCGCAGATCGTCGCGATGGCCGCCCCCCGGGCGCCGTCGCTGCTCGCCAGCGCGATCGTCAGCCCGCAGCTGACGAGAAAGGCGACGAGGTTGGTCAGCAGCACGCTCTTGTAGAGCTTCAGCGAGACCAGCGCGAAGCTCCAGCCGGCGACGACGAACGACGCGATCAGGGCGATGCCCTGCAGCTGCAGCACTTCGGCGGCGCCCTCGAATTTGGGGCCGGCAACGACTTCGATGATGAAGTGCGCGCCGCCGAGCGCGCCGAGCGCGGCGGCGACGCCGAGGATCAGCGACACCTCGAAGATCCGCTCGAGCGAATAGGACAGGCGCTCGCGGTCGTCGCGCGCGGCGCGGGCGAGCAGCGGCAAAGCGCCGCTGACGAGCAGGCCGGGCACCCCGGCGACGACGATGAACACGCGAAAGGAAGCCGCGAACAGCCCGCTCTGATGGGCGCTGGAGACGAGGCTCGTGAAGATCTGGGCGGTGAACACGTAGATCGTGCCGACAGCCGCCGCCAGCGAAAAGGACACGGTCAGGCGCAGCAGCGTCGCCCAGCGGCGCGGGCGCAGCGCGAAGCGCAGCGAGATCTGGTGCCGCGCGAGCGCCGCCGTCGGCGCGATCAGCACGAGGTTCACGGCGAGCGCGACGGCCAGCAGCGGCAGCACGCCGGCGCCGAGCAGCACGAGCGCGACGATCGCCGCCACGCTCAGCACCTGACGGGCGAGATCGAGGCCGGAGAGCGTGCCGAGGCGAAGCGCGGCGGCGAGCGGAATCGTGTGCGTGTGCTGTATGACCAGCGCGACCGTGCCCAAGCCGGCCAGCACGGCCCCTGCGAACAGCGCCCTGTCGTATCCGGCCGCGAGCGCGAACGCAGCGACCAGGAGCACACCGATCGCGGTCAACAGGATGCGCAGGCCGAGCAGGTCGCGCATCAGCTCGTCGCGCTCGGTGCCCTTGCGCACGGCGAACTCGCGCTGCCCGACGGTCGACATGCCGGCGTCGGTCACGGCCGAGAGCACGCCGACGAGCGACAGCACGGTCGTGTAGGCGCCGAAGCGCGCGACGCCGAGATGGCGGGTCAGCAGCGCGGCCGAGAGGATCGACAGCGCGACGGTCAGCACGTAGGCGCCGAAGCGCAGCACGCTGCCGCGGACGATGCGCCCGCCGGCGGCCGAGCTGTCGAGCACGTCCGAGGGCTCGTCGAACGCCGCCTCGGCCGGGTCGACAGCTCGGCCGCGCTGCTCAGACGAGCTCAACTGCTCACGGCCGCCATGCCCAGAGCACACCCTGTCCGTCGCCGCGATCGGAGGTCGACTGTACCTGCAGGCCGGCCGCGCTCAGTGCTTGCTCGGCCTCGCGACGCGGGCTTGGGCCAGGGCACATTCGCGCGTGATACTCGAGCACGACCGCTCGCGGAGGCGCCATGCGAAAGCGCGGATCCCCAAGAATCGCCCACTCGCCGCCCTCAATGTCCATCTTGAGCAGGTCGGCTTCTGCGATCCGTGGCAGGACGTCGAGCGCCTGCACCTCGATCGTGCCCTCTCCGCTCGCCTCGTCGGCCATGTGTGAGACGGCCGCATGTCCAGCGGCAAAGGCGACGTGCCCGTCGCGCGCTGCGGCAGCGGCCTTGACGAGTTGCCACCGACTGCCGAGATTGTTGGCGCCGATCGTCAGCTCGTGCACGGACGCATTGTCGGGGTCGGGCTCGAATGCCACGATCCGCGCTTCCGGCCAACGATCGGCGGCGAACAGCCCGAAGAGCCCGATGTTTCCCCCGAGGTCGAGGATGTTGCTGGCATTCATAAGTACGCGACGGGCCTCGCCCACCGGCTCGTAATAACGGCGATTGAAGACCTCGCCCAGGATCACGATGTCGCCGCTTCCGTGGCGGATTGCCACACGACGGCCGCTGGCGCGCAGGCGGTAGAAGCGCAGACCTTCTCGGCGCAGAAGTTCGCGCAGCGCAAAGGACAGCGACGGGCGCACCGTCGGAGCCCCGAGCCAGATCGCCAGAAGTGGGAGCAGCCTCGGGCGGGCGCCCAGCCGGCGCAGCGCGTTGAGGACGTTTGCGCGGAGGTTAGCCATGCGTCTCAAGCAGAATAAGGCTGAGCTTGGCGGACGACCCTCGAAGACGCTCGTGCGTGGTGGGTGCGATCAGCCGCGTACTCCAGGCCCGCCGATGCGCTCATCGTTCGCCCCAGGCGCGCGCATAGCTCTCGAGCGTGGCGCGCGCGGTCGCCTCCCACGTGAACTCGCGCTCGCGCTCGCGCCCGGCGCCGGCCAGGCGATCGGCCACGACGGGGTCGCCGATCAACTCGCCGAGCGCGTCTGCGATCCCGTGGACGCTGTAGGGGTCGAAGTACAGCGCCGCGTCGCCTGCCACCGCGGGCAGCGCCGAGGCGTTCGAGCAGGCCACGGGCACGCCCCGGCGCATCGCCTCGAGCACGGGGATGCCGAAGCCCTCGTTGATCGACGCGAACACGAAGCAGCTCGCCTGCGCGTAGAGCCCCTCGAGGTCGGGCGCGTCGACGTAGGCGGGGAAGGCCACGTTCGCGGCGATGCCCAGCTTGCCGGCCAGCTCGCGCAGCTCCTGCTCGTGCGCGGTCGGATTGCCCGGCATCACGAGCATCGCGTCGGGCCAGCGCTCGGCGACGAGCGCCATCGCGCGAACCAGCCGCTCGAGGTTCTTGTGCACCTTCTTCGCCGAGACCGTCAGGATCAGCGGGCCCTCGCTCAAGCCCAGACGCTCACGCAGCTCGGCGGCGGGCGTCGGCTCGTGCAGCACGTCGCCGCGCGCCGCGAGCGGGATCACGTCGATCTTCTCGGCACGCACGCCAAGATGCTCGACCACGTCGCGCGCGCCCGCCTGCGCGAGCACGATCACACGATCCGCCCGCCGCGCGACAGGCGGCACGACGACGCGCCACAGCTGCGTCGTCGCCGCCTCGCCTGGGTCGGGGGCGACGATCCAGGTCACGTCGGCGAGGGTCACCACGTTGACGGCGCGCGTCCACAGCGGCGCCGTCAAGGCGACGCTGTGCAGCAAATCGACCTGGCGCCCGGCGATCGCGCCGAGCAAGGTCAGCTCGCCGATCGCCTTCAGCCCGCGGCGCCCGATCAGCGGCGGCACGACCAGCTCGATCGACTCGAAGCTCGGCTCCTGACGCAGGTACTCCCGCCCACCCGCGCTGCAGTAGACGGTGAAGCTCACCTGCGGCGCCAGCCGGCGAAGTTCGGGCACGAGCGCGCGTACGTACGTGTCGAGACCGCCCATGCGCGGCTCGAGGAACATCGCGTTGATTCCGACCCGGCGCGGCAGCGCGGCGGGCGAACTCGGCGGCTCGGCGCGGCTCGGCGGCTCGGCGCGGCTCGGCGGCTCGGCGCTCATGCCGACTGCAGGCTCTCGATCTGCCCGAGCGTCACCTCGCGCATGTCCGCCCCGCCGCGCAGCGATGCGTACCACTCGACGATGCTCGCCAGCGCGTCCTCGAGCGCGACCGGCGGGCGCCAGCCGAGCCGCGACCTTGCGCGCGAGGAGTCGAGCTTCAGGTAGCGCGCCTCGTGCGGATGCGGGCCCTCGTCGATGCTCGCGTGAAGCTCGCCGGGCCACTGCTCGGCGATTCTCTGCACCACCCAGCCGACGGGGCGCGCGTCCTGCTCCGACGGGCCGAAGTTGAAGGCGGTGGCGCACTCGGCGTCCTCGCACAGCGCCTGGGCGAGCAGCAGGTAGCCGCTCAGCGGGTTCAGCACGTGCTGCCACGGGCGGATCGAATAGGGGTTGCGCAAGCGCACGTGCTCGCCGGCCAGCGCGGCGCGCATCACGTCGGGCACGAGCCGGTCGGCACCCCAGTCGCCGCCGCCGATCACGTTGCCGGCCCGCGCCGAGGCCACGCGCGGCCCGTCCGGATCGGAGAAGAAGGAGCGGCGAAAAGAGCTCGTGACGAGCTCTGCGCAGCCCTTGGAGCTCGAGTACGGGTCGTGGCCGCCGATCGGCTCATCCTCGCGATAGCCCCACTCCCACTCGCGGTTCTCGTAGCACTTGTCGGAGGTCACGACGACGACCGCGCGAACGTCCTCGCCGACGCGGCGGACGGCGTCGAGCAGGTTGACGGTGCCCATCGTGTTGATCTCGTATGTCTCGCGCGGATCCTCGAAGGAGCGACGCACGAGCGCCTGCGCGGCCATGTGCACGACGACCTCCGGGCGGCCCGCCGCGACGGCGCGCGTGAGTGCCTGCGCGTCGCGCACGTCGCCCTCGAAGCTCTCCACGCCCTCGCCGGCGCGCGCCAGCTCATGCAACGACGGCGCGCTCGGCGGCGGCCCCGAGAAGCCGCTCACGCGCGCGCCGAGCGCCTGCAGCCAGAGCGTCAGCCAGACGCCCTTGAAGCCCGAATGGCCGGTCACCAGCACGCGGCGATCGCGCCAGAAGCCGGGGTCGACTACGCCCACGTCTTCCACGGCGCGCCGGCCTGCCACAGCTCCTCCAGGCGGTGGCGCTCGCTCAGCGTGTTCATCGTCTGCCAGAACCCCTCATGGCGGTAGCAGGCGAGCTCGCCCTCGCGCGCCAGCGCACGCATCGGCTGCTGCTCCCAGACCGTCTCGTCGCCGTCGAGGTAGCCGGCGACCTCGGGCGAGAGCACGAAGAAGCCACCGTTCATCCAGCCGCCTTCGCCGTGCGGCTTCTCCTCGAAGTCGCGCACGCGCTCGCCCTCGAGCTCGAGCGCGCCGAAGCGCCCGGGCGCCTGCACGGCGGTGACCGTCGCGCGCCTGCCCTGCTCGCGGTGGAAGGCGATCAGCGCGCCCACGTCGATGTCCGAGACGCCGTCGCCGTAGGTGAAGCAGAAGTCCTCCTCGCCGACGTAGGGCAGCACCCGCCGCAGGCGCCCGCCGGTCATCGTCTGCTCGCCCGTGTCGATCAGCGTCACGCGCCACGGCTCGGCCGCCGAGCGGTGCATCTCCATCGCGCCGGTGGCGAGGTCGAAGGAGACGTCGCCGGTGTGCAGGTGGTAGTTGGCGAAGTACTCCTTGATCAGATAGCCCTTGTAGCCGAGGCAGATGACGAAGTCCTCGATGCCATGCCGGGCGTAGATCTTCATCACGTGCCACAGCATCGGCTTGCCGCCGATCTCGACCATCGGCTTGGGGCGAACAGCCGTCTCCTCGCTCAGTCGCGAGCCGAAGCCGCCCGCCAGGATCACGGCCTTCACGGCGCGCAGACTATTGAACGCCCACCGGCGCGGCGCCCGGCGCGCGGGGCCGTCAGCGCGCGACGGCGTGCGAGCCGCCGAGCACTTCGCCGGCCGGGCCGAGCGCCTGCACGGCGAACACGGCCGCCGCGCTCGGCACGGTGACGGCCGTCTCGAAGCCGCTCGACGGCGCTTCGGCGAGCGTCGCGAGCGTGGTCGGCGTGGCGCCGGCGAGCACGCGCCAGCTGCGCACGCCCGTGGCTCCGTTCCAGCTCGCATAGACGGTCGTCGCCGCTCCCGCCGCCTTCAGCGCGATCGAGGGAACCGCCGCCGGGACGGCGTTCCATTCGAAGCGATACGCGCGGTAGGACTGCGCCGGCGAGGGCAGGTGGCCGTCGAGCACGATCTGCCCCGCCGAGTTGAACTCGGTGAAGTAGGGGTCTTCGCCCCAGCCGACGAACCAGTCGCCGTTGGCCAGCACCTGGTCATCGCCCTGGCTGCCGGACAGCAGCGTCGGCGTGCGCACCGCGCGGCTGACGAGCGTGACCGTGCGGTGCTTGAAGTCGATCTGCTCGTGGATCGCGCGCGAGTAGGCATGGGCCTTGGGCACGGCGCCGTTGTCGAAGATCGTGATCGTGTGATCGGGCTGCCAGCGCGCGTCGTGCTGGTAGGCCGTGCCGGTGCCCGAGCCCATGCGGAAGCTAGGCCTCTTGCCGCCCAGGCGCCACTCCACGGCGCCGCTCTGTTGGTTGATCTCATACACGGCCCACGTGTTGCGCGAGGAGATCAGGAAGTTGCCATCGCCCCACGGGTCGAGCGAGATCGAGTTGAGGTGGAAGAAGTCCCACGGCCGGTTGGAGTCATACGGCGAGTTCGCGTAGGAGTCGGTCAGGGCGACGTGCCCGTAGGCGTGCCACTCGTACATCACGAGGCCCGTCTTGACGTCGACCTCCTGCACGAGCGCGTCCTGCAGCGCGCCGTCCTTGGAGCCGTGCACGGAGGAGAGGTCGGCACGGACGAGTGTGTAGGCCGTGATGAAAGCCGACCCCTGCGGGGTCAGCTGAAGATCATGGAGATCGGCGTAGTAGCCGTTTCCCGCCCGGATCTGGGCCACGGGCTTGTAGTTCGCGCCGAGCACCTTGTCGCTGCCGAAGCCCACGCCGAGGTCGATGTGCCCTTCCCAGTAGGCCAGCACGGGCTTGCCTTCGTAGCTGGCCAGCCTGCAGGTTGGTCACCGAGTTGCCCACTGCGGCGGGCTGGAACCAGACGAGCTGGCCGGCGCCGTTGATGATCATCGCCCCGTTCTGGCCGCGACCTGAGTTGGTAGTGAGGAAGATGTCGCCCGGCGCCGCGGCCGGCGAGCTGGTCGTGATCGACACCGACGGCGGCTGCAGCTTCGGCTGCGTGACGAACGACTGGGTGGCTCCGGCCTGCGCCTTCGGCGGCGGGCGGCTCGCCGAGACGGGGTAGTGGGTGAGACGGGCGATGTAGAAGGTCGTGCCCACCCGCGCCTGGTGACCGCGACGGCCGACGAGCGCGGTCGCCGTCACGCGCTCCCCTTCGGCGAAGCCGCGCGCCGGGACGAAGCTGGCGCCGGTGGCGCTCGCGTAGGAGCGCAAGCTGCCGCTGTGGCTGCCGCTGCGCGAGCCGGCCACCGAGACGCCCGAGATTTCACCGGCCGCCGCGCCGAGGAAGCTGATCTGCGTGCCAGGCGAAGCATCCGGCGTGCCGTTGAGCGGCGAGATCGTCACCGCCTGGGCGCCGGCGGCAAGCGAGGCGAGCGCCGCGGCCGATGCGAGCAGCCCCAGGACACCGCGTGTCGCGCGAGCTCGCCCGGCTGGCTGTGACCCTCTCGACCCCACGCAGGGCATAACCCTAGACGGCCCGCCGAGTAGCGCACGCGCTCTGGTCATAATTGAGACCGTCGGGTGTGACTGTCGGCGCGGGGAGCGGCCCGGCTGCTTCAGCGCTCGTGCACCCGGACCACGTTGGAGCTGCCCGCGGCAAACGGGTAATCCGACTCCGCTTCGGAGCGCACGCGGAAGCGGTAGTCGGCCGGCCCGGCGAACTTGAAGCGGTAGGCGGCGCGGTAACGCCCGCGAGCGTCCGTGCGGATCACCTTGAACTCGATCCAGGCGCTGCCGGGCGAGCGCGCCTCGAGCACGAGCTGCTTGCCGCCGGGCGGGATCGGGCCGCCGCGCAGCCGGCCGCGGAACGAGATGCTGCGCCCGGCGCTCGCCGTGTGCGGCGAGACGCGCAGCGCGATGGCGGCGCGCGTGACGAGCCGCAGCGCGCCCGTCGCCGCCGGCTGCGTGTCATCCAGATGAGCGCGGTAGGCGAAGCGCAGCGTGCGCGACGAGGTCCCGGCGGGCACGCTCACGCTGAAGCGGCCCCCCGCATCGGTGCGCGGGCTGGCCATCGTCAGCGGCTTGGCTCCCGCATAGGCCGCCGTCGCGCGCACGTCGATCGCGGCGCCCGAGATCGGCGACCCGTCGACCGTCGTCAGGCGGCCGGACAGCATTCGCGCCCGGCCGAAGCCGCCGCGCGCGCTCGTCCTCGCCGTGCCCATCCAGCGCACCGCGAGCCTTGCCTGCGCAGAGGCGTTCGTGCCGTTGGGCGCGCCCGGCGGCGGTGGGTTGTCGATCGTCACCGTCCTGTCCAGCACCGGCGCCGCGTTGCCCGCCGCGTCGATCACGCTCACCGTCAGCCGATGCACGCCGTTGCTCGCCTCGGTCGAGTCGAACGGCAGATCGACACTGACCGACTGCGCGCACGGCTGCACGTACAGGAACGCCGGCAGGCCGTCCGTCGTCTGCCCCACGTCGCGGCAGCGCCCTCCGTTGTCGTTCACCACCGTGCGCTGGACGACCTGACCGTCGACGCCGATCACCGCCTGCCACACGCCCGCCCCCGGGTCCGTCGCGTCGAACGACACGTCGCTCGGCCCGCGCAGCGTCGGCGCGCTCGTCAGTTCGCCGCCCACGCCACTCGCGTGCGGGCCTTCCGCTTGTTCGAGCTTGATGTCCGCTGCGTAGACGTAGAGGGCTGCTGCGTAGCCGTTGGCGTCGCCGGTGCCGGCAGGACATTTGAAGGAGGAGTCTCCGACGCAAGAGGCGTTGAAGAACACCTTTAAGGCGAGATTGGAACTCGGGACGGCCAAGCGATTTACCGGAGAAAGTGGACTCGCCATATCTCCGACGCCAGTCGGGCATTCCTGCCCACTTACGCACCAGCCGAACGCGTCTGCGAGATCCGTCGAGTTGTTTGGCGCAGCAAACCAGACCTCGTACATGGCATTGATCCCTCCACCCCCGGCGGCATCGCCAGCGCGCCAGACCGTCGCTTGCGTGATCGTCGTCCACGGGGGGCTGGCGAAGCTCCACGTCGCTAAATCGGCGTTTGCGGTCCGAGTCGGCTCATCACCAAGCGCAGCGACCAGCCCGCCGCCGGGCGTCGCGCACCTGTCTTCCGCGTAGCTATACGTGCCCGTCTTCGACCCGCTCCACCCATCCACCGGCGCAGCCTCCCCGTCGGGCATCCGGCACGAGTACACGTGGTACTCCCCGGCGCGAGCGGTGGCGGCGGGCAACGCAATCGCGAAGCTCGCCGCCACCACCCCCATGAATGTCCGTATTCGCATCTCACCCGTATGTCGGTGCCGGAGCCCTCGTGACCCCCTCCCCAAATCTTTCACCGCTCCGGCGACGCGCGCAGCGCTCGTGACCGACGCCCACCAATTCGGGGGCCTGCCGCACGGACGTGTCTCCAATTAATTAATTAAATAGATGGAGGAAGGCCGCGCGCTCAGGCCGTGAACGCGATCGGCAGCTCTGCCAGGCCGTAGATGCCCGACACGCCCTCGAACACGGGCTCGCCGTCCAGCCGCAGACCGTGCAGGCGCTGTGAGAGGAACGCCAGCCCCTCCTGCAGCTCCACCCGCGCCAGGTTCGCTCCCAGGCAGTAGTGCACGCCGGCGCCGAACGTCAGCGGGCGCGCCCGGCCCCGCTCAGCCGTGATGTCGAACGCCTGCGCCCCGCGCTCGCCCGCCGCCTCCGACTCGAGGTCGCGGTTGCCCGTGAACGCGCACACCATCACGACGGTGCCCTCCGGGAACTCCACCCCGCGGTGCTCCACGTCCTCCACCAGGATGCGCGCCGTGAACGGCGTGATCGGCTCGTAGCGAAGCGCCTCCTCCACCGCCGCGTCCGCCAGCTCCGGGCTGCGCGCCAGCAGCGCCAGCTGCTCCGGGTGCTCCGCCAGCAGGCGGATCGCGTGCGCGAGCTGGCTCTGGCTCGTGTCCACCCCGCCCACCAGCACGTTGAACACGAGGTTGATGCACTCCACGTCCGACAGCCGCTCGAGCTGCTCGCCGTCCTCGCTCGCCGCCGTCGCCGCGATCAGCTTCGAGATCAGATCGTCGCTCGGGTCCTGCCGGCGTGCCTTCACCAGCGCCTGCGCGTACTCGTAGAACTCGCGCACCGCCTCGTCGATCGTCTCGATCTCGCTCGCCATGCTGACCGCGTCGAACTGGCGCTGGATCACGTTCGACCAGTGGTGCAGGCGCGGCGCATCCTCGAGCGGCGCCCCCATCACCGTCGCGATCGCCAGCGACGGGTACGGCTTCGCGAACGCCTCCACGAAGTCGCAGCGCACCTCCTCGCCCTCGCCGGCGCCCGCCGTAGCCTGCGCCAGCAGCTCGTCCAGGAACTCGCGCATCGCCGGCCTGTAGCGCTCGACGGCGCGCGGCGACAGCGCCGGGTTGACCAGGCTTCGCAGGCGCGTGTGATCGGCCCCGTTGACGTGCAGGATGTTGCGCCGCATCTGCTCATACAGCGGCCCTTCGCTCACGCCGAAGATCTCCGCGATCTTCATCCCCGGGAAGATCGCCTTGCGCGTGCGCAGGAAGAACTCGCCCGACTCCCTGTCGAGCGTCATGTAGCCGAACGGCGCCTGCGCCAGCCACACGCCCCCCTCCGCCACCGCCCGCTCGTCCGCCCCCTCCGGCTCGCGCGCCGCCGCCATCGCCTCGTGGAAGCGCTCCCCGCGCAGCTCCGGGTCCGTGTGGTCGAAGCTCCGCAGCTCCAGCTCGCTCACCAGCGTCATCGCACCGCCATCCTCTCAGTTGGGCGCAGACCCGTCGGCCCGTACCGCGCGCCCCAGCTTCTTGCCCGGGTTCAGCAGCCCCTTCGGGTCGAAGACCCGCTTGATTGCTTCGTGCAGCTCCACCGCCCGCGCATCCCACTGGCCCTCGAGCAGACCCGACTTCAGCAGCCCCGTGCCATGCTCCGCCGCGATCGAGCCGCCCAGCTCGACCACCAGCTCCAGCAGCTCCGTCCCCGCCGCCTCCGCCGCCTCGAGCTCCGCCTCCCGCGCCGGATCGACCAGCAGCGTCGCGTGCACGTTGCCGTCGCCTCCGTGGCCCCACGCGCACGACTCCAGGCCGTGCCGGAAAGCGATCTCCGCGAAGCCCAGAAGGCCCTCCGCCAGACGCTCCCGCGGGAACGCCACGTCCTCGCTCACCTTGCCCCCGCGCGCGCCCGTGACCACCCCGTTGAACCCGTCCCGCCAGCGCCACAGCGCCGCCGCCGCCGCGCCCTCGAACTGCTCGATCGCCGCCTCCCCGTCCAGCAGCTCCAGCAGCGCCGCGCGGTCGCGCTCCACGTCAGAGCGCGAGCCGTCCAGCTCGATCAGCAGAGCAAAGCCGGCCCGTCGCGGCACGACCCCGCCCGGATAGCCGCCGCCCACCAGCGCCAGCGTCGCGCCGTCCACGAACTCCATCGCCGCCGGCTCGATCCCCGCCGCCGTCACCTCAAGCATCGCCTGGCATCCCGCCCGTGTGTCCTCGCGCGCGCCCGTCGTGGGCACGGACACCGCCACCGTCAGCGTCGCCTCCGGCGCCGGGCGCAGCCGCAGGCTCACCGCCGTGATCACCCCCAGCGTCCCCTCCGAGCCGATCAACAGGCTCTTCAGGTCATAGCCCGCCACGTCCTTGCTCGTCCAGCCGCCCAGCTGCACGAGCTCGCCCGGCGCCAGCACCGCCTCCACGCCCGCCACCCACGAGCCCGTCACGCCGTACTTCAGCGCGTGCGGGCCGCCCGCGTTCGTCGCCACGTTGCCGCCGATCTGCGACTGCTCCGCCGCGCCCGGGTCCGGGGCGAAGAACAGCCCGTTCTCGCGCGCAAGGCGCTGCACGTCGCGCGTGCGCACGCCCGCCTCCGCCAGCATCCGCCACAGGGCCGGCTCCAGCTCGCGCACCGCCCGCAGGCGCTCCAGCGACAGCACCACGCCGCCCGCGCTCGGCACCGCCCCGCCCAGCAGGCCCGTGCCGCCACCGCGCGCAACGATCGGCACGTCGTGGGCGTAGCACCAAGCCACGACCGCTGCCACCTCCTGCGCGCTGCCCGGCAGCGCCACCGCGTCCGCACGCCCGTGCAGGCCGCGGCGGCGCGCCATGTCGTGGTTGTACGGCGAGGCCGCCGGCGCATCGAGCACGTGCTCGGGGCCGATCACACCACCGAGCTCGCCGATCATCGCCGGACGCCGCATACCGATCACCGCAGTCGGCAGACGAAGGCTTGGTAGTCGCGCCATTCACCCGGATCCGGCCGCTGCTCGAAGGCGCTCTCCAGCGCGCGCACGATCGCTCCGAACTCGCCGTGGCGGATCCCGACCACGACCGCGCAGCCGTCTCGCGTCAGACGAGCTCGACCGCGATCAGGTCAGCGTGCGGGTATTCCGCGCGCAGCTCCGCCAGCGATCGCCGATTCAGCGCGATGAAATCGTCGATCTCCTGCGGAAAGCGCTCGTAGTAGCTGACCGCGGTCCGTAGCTCTCGCGCGGTCAGGTCCGTCTCCGCGACCGTCCGCTCAAAGTCCTCATCGAAGTCCTTGTACCCCTCCACCACCTGCCACACGTCCATGCTCGTGCCGATCAGCCAGGCGCGCCGGTCGTAGTCATCGCCGCGAAACGCAACGCCGGGCACCAGCCTCGCCTTCAACGCCTCCTCGGCCAACGTCTCGACCACGCTGCCCTTGCTGCGCTTGGTGCGCTTCGCCTCCGCTGTCACGAGACGGTCGGTCTGCTCGGAGAGCCGCAGGCTGAACGGAGGTGACTTCCTGCTCATGAGCACATTGTAGTCGCTGTATTACAGCGTATGCGATCCTGGACTCGGCCTGGCCTCACGCTGCCAATTCCCATGCAGCGCTCAGCAAAGCTGCGCACGCGCCGAAGCAGCCTTGTCCGGCCGGGCCCGATCCGGCCAACCGAACCGGGGGTAGTCGATGTTCAAGCGAAGCGTTCCGCTCGTCACAGCCGTATTCGCAGTCATGCTGCTCGGTGCTGCGCCGGCAGCCGCCCAGCCGTCCGTCGAAGCCGCCCCCGCCCAGCTCGAATTCGGCAACGTCGACCTGCACTTCGGCGGCAATCCGCAGCAGAACGTGAAGTTCACCAACAACACCCCCGGAACGCTGCACGTCACGGCCGCCCAACTCTCCGGCGCCGACCCGTCGAGCTTTCAGATCGTCAACGACGGCTGCACCGGCAACTTCGTCGGCTCCGGTGAAAACTGCTCGCTCGAAGTCGTCTTCAAGCCCACCGCGCGCGGCGCCTATGCCGCGACGCTCGTGCTCCTCACGCTCGACGAATCGGCCGGGGAAGTCTCCGCCGAAGTGCCGATCTCCGCGAGCGCCGCGACCGGCACACCGTCGCCGAGCCCGAGCCAGCTGACCTTCTCGCCGATCCCCTACAACCCACCCGGCTCCTTCGAAGGCGAAAACCGCGAGACCGAATCGCTGAGCGTGCAGAACAGCTCCGACTTCGGCACGCAGCTCGAATCCGTCTCGATCGTCGGACCCGACGCCGGCGACTTCGCCGTCGAATGGGGCAACTGCGAAAACGATGAGATGTGGCCGAACAACAGCTGCGGCATGGGCATCCGCTTCCGCCCGAGCGCGCCCGGCACCCGCACGGCCTCGCTGGTCGTGCACAGCGACTCCGCCGCCGGGCCGATCGTCGTCCCGTTGTCAGGCGTTGGCCTGCACGGCCCGCAGATGACGCTCGACACGACCCAGGCGCTGCTCGGCAACGTGGCGCTCGGCGCCTCCGCCCGGCATACCTTCACCGTGACCAACACCGGCGACTACCTGCTCTACATCCAGCGCTCGTTCCTCGTCACCGGCACGCCGCTGATGTTCCCCGTGAGCGCCGACTCCTGCAGCGGGCAGATCCTCGCGCCCGCCGAAGCCTGCTCGGTGACCGTCGCCTTCAAGCCGACCACGCTCGGCGAGAAGGGCGCCTCGCTGCTGTTCATCACCAACACCCCCGCCATCAACGTCGCCGGCATCAACGGCGTCGGCGTGCCCAACCCAAGCGAAGTCGATCCGGCGCTGTCCGTGCCGCCGCCGAGTACGCCCGCCTCGAGTCCGCCCACCCCGCTGCCTGCGCCTGCCGCGGCACCCGCGCCGGCGGCCGGCGCCGACCCGGCGCCGACCCCTCCGCCGACGCTCTCGGCCGTGCGCCCGCCGCGCCTCTACAGCCTGCTCGGCCGCGCCACGCTCGACCCCGGCGCCGACGTGCAGTGCCCCGCCACCGCGAGCGACTGCGAAACGCTGGGCTTCGTCGTCCCCGCCGGCGCCGCGCGCGGCTCGATCGGCGGCTTCGGCCGGGCCGCCGCCTTGCTCGGCTCCTCCACGGCCCGGCTGCGCGGCGGCCAGGGCATCCACATGCGCATCCCGCTCACACGGCACGCCAGGGCGCAGCTGAGGCGGCGAGGGCGCATGCACGTGCGCGTCGGCGTCGTCGTGCTCGCCGACGGCGCGATCGTCGCGCAGCACAGCTGGACGATGAAGCTCAGCGCCGCAGGCGCCGTCTCGCTGACCGCCTGAGCCGGGCCGACCCGGGCTGGGCCTGCGTGAGGTCCCGGTAGCATTGCGGTCAAGCCAGTCGCCTCGCTCGGCTCGAGCGGGCGGAGGGTGCGTTGCGAATTGCCGAGAGCGATAGCAATGGTATGTACGCCGTATATGCCATCGCTGTCGATGAGCGAAAAGTGACTACCCACGTGGACGCGACCCAAGCCGCACCAGGCGCCGCCGAGGCGTCGGAGACCGCCGAGCGCTTCAAGACGCTCTCCGGCGAGCCCGTGCGCGAGCTCTACACGCACGAGGACCTGCCGCCCGGGATCGGCTCCGAGCACGACCCGCTCGGGCGCCCCGGCTCATACCCGTTCACGCGCGGGATCTACGAGTCGATGTACCGCGGGCGGCTGTGGACGATGCGCCAGTTCGCCGGCTTCGGCACCAGCGAGGAGACCAACGAGCGCTTTCTCTACCTGCTCTCCCATGGCCAGACGGGGCTCTCGACGGCCTTCGACATGCCCTCGCTGATGGGCCACGACTCCGACCATCAGCGCTCGCTCGGCGAGGTCGGGCGCGAGGGCGTCGCCGTCGACACGCTCGACGACATGCAGACGCTGTTCGGCGGGATCGACCTCGGCGAGGTGTCCGTGTCGATGACGATCAACGCCCCCGCCGCGATCATGCTCGCCTTCTACGTGGCCGCCGCCGAGGCCGGCACGAGCGCCGCCGGACCCGTCTCCCCGGAGCACCTGTCGGGCACGATCCAGGCCGACATCCTCAAGGAGTACATCGCGCAGAAGGAGTGGTGCTTCCCGATCGACCCGGCCATGCGCCTGTGCGGCGACATGATCGAGTGGTGCACGCGCAGGATGCCGCGCTGGCACCCGATCTCGATCTCCGGCTACCACATCCGCGAGGCCGGGGCGACCGCCCAGCAGGAGCTCGCCTTCACGCTGAAGGACGGCCTGACCTACGTCGAGCAGGCAGTCGAACGGGGGCTCGACGTCGACGAGTTCGCGCCGCGCCTGTCGTTCTTCTTCAACGCGCAGATCGACTTCTTCGAGGAGATCGCCAAGTACCGCGCCGCGCGGCGGATCTGGGCGCGCGAGCTGAAAGAGACATTCGGCGCGAAGAACCCCAAGTCGTGGCAGATGCGCTTCCACACGCAGACCGCCGGCGTCTCGCTGACCGCACAGCAGCCGCTCAACAACATCGTGCGCACCGCGATCGAGGCGCTCGCCGGCGTGCTCGGCGGCACGCAATCGCTGCACACCAACTCCTACGACGAGGCGCTCGCGCTGCCGACCGAGGAGGCCGTCACGATCGCGCTGCGCACGCAGCAGGTGATCGCGCACGAGACCGGCGTCGCCGGCACGGCCGACCCGCTCGGCGGCTCCTACTTCGTCGAGGCGCTGACCGACGAGATGGAGCAGCGCTGCTACGAGTACTTCGCCAAGATCGACGAGCTCGGCGGGATGGTCGAGTCGGTCAAGCGCAACTACCCCCAGCGCGAGATCGCCGATGCCTCGTTCACGCTGCAGCTCCAGATCGATGCCGGCGAGCGCGTCGTCGTCGGCGTCAACCGCTACGTGGCCGAGGACGAGCAGCCGATCCCCACGCTGCGGATCGATCCGGCGCTCGAGCGCAAGCAGCTCGACCGCCTGCAGGCAGCACGCGCCGGACGCGACGGCGCCGCCGTCGAGGCGACGCTCGCGGCGCTGCGCGAGGACGCGGCGCACCCCGAGCGCAACCTGATGGAGCCGCTGCTGGCGTGCGCCCGCGCACACGCCTCCGAGGGTGAGATCGTCGAGTCCTTGCAGCAGGTGTTCGGCGACTACACCGAGACACCGGTGTTCTGAGCGTGTTCGAAGCTTCGTGAGGCACAGCAAGCTGCGCAGGGGACTCGTGATCGGCGGGCTCGTCGTGGCGCTCGGCTGCGCGGCGACGATCGCGCTGGCCGCGCACCGGATCAAAGCCGAGGAGGCCGCCTTCCAGGCGCCCGCCGCGGCGCGCTGTCAGCCGGTCGCGTTCAACGCCTCCGCGACCCTGCCCGGCACGAGCCTCAGCGTGGCGCCGCTGCCGGACTCCTTCGACGCCAACGCGCGTACGCAGATCAGCCTCGCCGGCGTGCCCGCCGCGGCGCTCTCGGGCATCAGCGTGAAGGGCTCGCACAGCGGCAAGCACGACGGACGCCTGCGCCCCTACTCCCAAGGCGACGGAGCGAGCTTCGTGCTCGCCGATCCGCTCACGCAGGGCGAGACCGTGACCGTGCGCGGGAAGCTGCGAAGCGGCGCGCGCACGCAAGCCTTCTCCTTCCACTTCACGGTCGCCACGCAGGACGTGCTGCCCTACTCGAAACCGACGCCGCCGTCGGGCAGGGACTACAACGAGAAGCAGCACTTCCACTCAGAGCCGAAGCTGGAACCGCCGGGCGTGGTCGTGACGGCGCGCTCGCCGCAGAGCGAGCCGGGCGACATCTTCGCCGCGCCCTACTCCGGCCCGGGCCCGCCGGGGACGATGATCTTCGATGAAGCCGGCAACCTCGTGTGGTTCCACCCGCTGCCGAAGAACGCCTCGGCCGCGACCAACCTGCAGGTGCAGCAGCTCGGCGGCCAGCCCGTGCTGACGTGGTGGCAGGGCTACATCCCGCCGCAGGGCTTCGGCCAGGGCGAAGAGGTGATCGCCAACTCCGCCTACCAGGAGATCGGCCACGTGCGCGCCGGCAACGGCTACTCGGCCGACCTGCACGACTTCAATCTGACGCCCCAGGGCACGGCGCTGCTGACCGTGTTCAACCCGATCGACTGCAACCTCTCGGTCGTCGGCGGCCCGAGCGGCGGCGCCGTCACCGACAGCGTGTTCCAGGAAGTCGACCTGCGCACGGGCCTCGTCAGGCGCGAGTGGCACAGCCTCGACCACGTGCCGATGAGCGACTCCTACAGCCTCGCCACGCACGCCAGCAAGAAGTGGCCGTTCGACTACTTCCACATCAACTCGATCGACCAGCGCGCCGACGGCACGACGCTGATCTCGGCGCGCAACACGTGGGCGATGTACGAGCTGAGCACGACCAGCGGGGCCCTGCAGAACACGATCGGCGGCCGGCACTCGAGCGTGAAGCTCGGGCCGGGCACGCGCACGGCCTACCAGCACGACGCGAACACGCTGCCCGACGGCACGATCAGCGTGTTCGACAACGGCTCGGTGCCGAAGGTCCACCCCCAGTCGCGCGGGCTCGTGCTCTCACTCGACGCGCAGAGCGACACGGCGAGCGCGGTGGCGCAGTACGAGCACAGCCCCGCGCTGACGTCCGACAGCCAGGGCAACATCCAGCAGCTGGCAAACCAGGACATGTTCGTCGGATGGGGACCGCAGCCATATTTCTCGGAGTACAGCGCCGGCGGCCAGCTGCTGTTCGACGCGCACATGCACGGCTCCTACGAGTCCTATCGCGGATACCGCTTCGCCTGGACGGGCGCGCCGGCAGGCACGCCCGCGATCGCCGCAGCGAAGGCCTCGGGCGGGCGCGTGACGGTCTACGCGAGCTGGAACGGCGACACGCGCACGGCCACGTGGCGCGTGCTGGCCGGCAGCTCGGCGAGCACGCTGGCGCCCGTCGCGAGCGCGCCCCGCAGCGGCTTCGAGACGCACGTCGTCACGCCGCGCACGGCGCCGTACATCGCCGTGCAGGCGCTCGACGCGTCCGGTGCCGTGATCGGCACCTCGCACGCCATTCGCGATTGAGCCGACCCGGCCACGACCTCGATGACGCTCCCCGGCGAGCTTGGTAGGCTTGGCTCGTTTGGCGTCAAGCGGGGGTTTTCAACCGGTGGGGATGTGGAGATGACGGCGCGCAAGGCCAGCACCACGCCCCGTGGCGCAAAATCGGGCAAGTCGAAGGATTCGTCTGACGCCGAGGACGAGACCAAAGCCGAGACGACGTCGGCCGCCGCCGCGGCGCGCTACCGGCGCCTGCCGACAGGCGCGCACGGGCTGACGCGCGAGGAGGTCGAGCGCAACCAGCGCGAGCGGCTGCGCTCGGCGATGATCGAGCTGATCGCACAGCGGGGCTATCCGGCGGTGCGGATCCTCGACCTGACGCAGCTGGCACACGTCTCGCGCCCGACCTTCTACAACCTCTACGCAGACAAGGAAGAGCTGCTGCTGAGTGCCTACGAGGACATCGCCGGGCGCACCACGACGCGCGTCGGCGAGGCCCACGCAGAAGGCGACACGCCAGAGGAAAGCCTGCGGCTGGCGCTGCGCGCGTTCGCCGAGATGGCGGCGGTCGAGCCGGAGGCGATGACGCTCGCGCTGCTCGGCACCTTCGGCGCCGGGCCACGCGCGCTCGAGCGGCGCAACCGCACGACCGCGGCGCTGGAGCAACTGGTCAGCGTCGGGCGCGTGCACGCGTGGAGCGAGCAACCGCGTGACCTCACGGCGAAGTTCCTGATCGGCGGCGTGCGCGAGGTCTCGGCAACGCGCCTTCGCCAGGGGCGCGCACAGGAGCTGCCGGAGTTGGCCGACGAGCTAGGCGCGTGGGCGCTCGGCTACCCGCAGGCGCTGCCGCTCGGGCTCGACGGCCCGCGGCGCGTGCGCAGGCGCGAGGCCGACGAGCCGCTGCCGTCGCCGATGCGCCGTGAGCGCACCTCCGCCGAGCGCCGCCTGCCGAGCGGCCGCCACGACCTCGCGCGCGAGGAGGTCGTCAAGAGCCAGCGCGAACGGATCGTCGACGCGACCGCCGCGATCGTCGCCGAGAAGGGCTTCGCGGGCCTGACGATCCCCGAGATCGCCTCGCGCGCGAACGTCTCGCACGAGACGTTCTACGAGATGTACCCGACCAAGCACGACGCTTTCCTCGGCGCGCAGAAGGTCGGCCTGCACCAGGCGCTGCGCACGACCGTCGAGGCCTACGACGCGCGTGGCTCGGCCTGGCCGGAAGGCGTCGCCGCGGGAATCAACGCGCTGATGGACTTCGTCTGCTCAGAGCCCTCGCACGCGCACCTGACGCTGGTCGACACGTTCGGCGCCAGCCCGCAGGCAACCGAGATCCGCCAGAGCGCGCTCGAGTCGTTCACGGCCTACCTGAGCCCCGGCTTCGAGCACGCGCCGAGCGACGGTGAGGTGCCCGGGATCGCCGCCGAGGCCGTCGCCGGCGGCATCTGGCAGGTGCTGCACCACTACATCGAGCACAAGCGCCTGCACGAACTGTGCGACGCCTCGCCGCAGCTCGTCTACCTCACGCTCAACCCGTTCGTCGGGCCCGAGCTGGCGGCCGAGACGGCGCGCCGCCCGGCAGCCTCGCCGATCTAGTCAGCGCCCGCAAGCTGTCGCGTGACCGGCTCGAGCGCGGGCCGGGACACTCGCGCGCAGTGCGTATGCCTGAAGCGAACAGTAGTAACTTGTGGATCATGCTCAGATTCTCCGGAGCAATCGTGGTTACGACCGTCACCGTCGTCCTCGCACTGAGCGCGCGCGCCGGAGCAGGGCCACCCGCCTCTTGCGGGAAGTCACACTGCGATCTGACGTATTACGACGCCACGCAGTCATTCAGGGGGCTCGTGCGCGAAAAGCTACGCGCGGCCGGACTGACGGCCGTCACCGGCGGTCCGGTCGGCTGTGCGCAGACAAGGCACCACTCGCCTGGATTCGCTCGCTGCAGCACGACCGTCGAACGTGGCGGTCTCAGTGCGCCGTGCACGTTCGAAGCGCTCCTCTCCCGCGGGAAGGGAACGGCCTTCCGGGTCCGGTGGTGGAAGGAAAGCCCGTCCTGCCAAGCCTGAGCATGTGATGTGGGTTGGTAGTCGGCGAGCTGCTCATCCAGCATGCCGAGGATCGGTCGACGCTCCGCTGCGCGCGGCGACGACGATCGGCTCCCAGCCGGGTTAGCTGTTCTCGTCGTCGCTCAGAGCGGCCACACCGAGCGCCACAGCGGAGACCGCCGTGCCGGTGACAAGCACGCTCGTCAACTTCGGCAGGTATCCGCGGCGTCCACCGGCGATCCCCGCCAGCACATCCGCCGCGTCACACGCGAGCCCGGCCATCAGCCACTGCTTGCGCGCCTCGCCCTCGGCGCCGAGGGCGCCCCAGGCGAGCGCGACGTCGCGCACGCCGAACAGGCGGGCCAGGTATGGCGACTGCGGATTGGCCTGCGCGTCGAGGCCGAACATCCTGCCGGCGAGTCGCGGGGTGGTCCAGGAGGCGACCCCGACGACCAATCTCAGGCCGGCCAGCAGGCCGACGGCCTTGTCCTTTCCCATGTCGCCGACACTACCGCACCGGCTGCGGCGGCGGTCCGGCGTCCTGCGCGGGCTGTAGCGCGGGGCCGAAGCTCACCTCCAGGCGCGCGCCCCCGTCGGGTGCGTTGGCGGCCAGCGCGTAGCCCTGATGGGCATCGGCCGCTTGGCTGACGATCGCCAGGCCGAGCCCCGAGCCGGGCAGCTTGCGCGCGCTGTCCGAGCGGTAGAAGCGCTCGAAGACGTGGTCCAAGTCGTCGTCGCTGAAGCCCGGCCCGTGGTCGCGCACGCCGAGCACGCCGTCCTTCAGCGTGACCTCGACGACGCCGTCGGGCGGGCTCCACTTGCGCGCGTTGTCGAGCAGGTTGGACACGGCACGGTTGATCCGGTCGGCTTCGCCGCGCACGACGGTTGGCGCGAGGTCGAGCTCGAAGCGCAAGTCGCCGCGGCGGCGCGTGCGCTCGATGGCCTGGGAGACGAGCTCGTCGAGCCGCACGTCCTCACGCTCGGATGGCGCGCGCGAGCCACGCGCGAGCTCGACCACGTCACCGACGAGCGTCGTCAGCTCGTCGAGCTCCTCGACGATGTCCGCCCGCAGCCGCTGCTGCTCCGCCGGGGGCAGGCGGTGGGCCTCCTCGAGCGTCTGGATGTTGGCGCGCAGCGAGGCGATCGGCGTGCGCAGCTCGTGGCTCGCGTCGGCGATCAGCTGGCGCTGGGCGGCCAGCGAGCGCTCGAGCGCGTCGAGTGTCGTGTTGAAGCTCGTGGCCAGCCGCTCCAGCTCCTCGCCGCCGCTCACCTGCAGGCGCTCGGACAGGTTGAGCCTGCCCGCGAGCGACTCCGTGCGGCGCGTGAAGGACGCGATCGGCGCGAGCGCCGTGCGCGCGACGAGCGCGCCGAGCACGGCCGCGATCGCGATCCCGGCGATGCCCACGATCAGCAGGATCAGCAGGATCCGGTGCAGCTCGTGATCGACCTCCGACAGGGGCCTGGCGATCATCACGGCGCCCGCAACCGTGCCGGCAGCACGGCCGCCGCCGCCCGCAGTGCCGCCGCCCGGCGCTTCGGGCGTGCCGAGCGTCAGCACGCGCAGGTGCGTGCCCTTGACCGTGCGATCGCTGAGCGCGCTGCCGTGCCCTGAGGCCGCGATCTGCTTGTCGCGTGGACTGGGCGGTATCTCGGGTGTCGTGCCCTGCCCGCCGGGCACGTCGACGGCGCCCTTGGCGGTGACGAACTGCACGTAGCCCGTCGCGCCGCCGAAGCGCCCAGGCTGCACGAAGGAGGGCAGCGGCCCGCGGCCCTGGCGCGCGCGGACGTCGGGTCGAGCGCCGGTCGTGCTGCCCTGGCCCGCGCCGGTGCCCTGGCCGGCTTGGAGTGCTTTCGACGTGGCGCCGTTCGCGCCGGCGCCGGCAGCGGTCGGAGGGCCGTCGTCGGAGCGGCCGCGCAGCAGCGGCAGGCTGACGAGCTCCTGCGCGCGCGCGGTCAGCGACTGGTCGATCTGGCTGCGCAGGTCCGAGCGCACGGCGAGGTAGATGGCGACGGCGGCCACGAGCACGGCGAGCGCGACGGCGACGCCGCCGACGGCGGCGATGCGCAGGCGCAGGCTCATCCTCATCGTCTGATTGTGCCTCACCGAACCAGTCGCCAGCGGGACTCCTACGTTGTTCATACGGAGGCCTTAGGCGGCTCTTGTGCGCTTGCTCGATCCTCGCCTCGTGGCCAAAGGCACCACCGATCGACGCCCGCTGCTCAACATCGCGCTCGGTGTGCTCTGCATCGGCGCGATCGTGATCGCCTACACGACCGTCGGCCAGGCCTCGCAGTCCTCGACACAAAGCACCAGAACCGCCACCGTGCAGAAGGGGGTCGTCCAGTCGACCGTCTCGGGCAGCGGCAACATCCAGGCTGCCAGCCAGCTCAACCTCGGCTTCAAGACGAGCGGAACCGTCACCCACATCTACGTGACCGAAGGAGCACATGTCAGCAAGGGGAAGCTGCTGGCGACGCTCGACCCGCAGAGTGCCGAAGTGACCCTCGAACAGGCCAAGGCCAACCTGCAATCCGCTGAAGCCAACCTCGCCTCAGAGGAAGAAAACGAAGGGGAAACCTCCTCGGGGCAGGGCTCCACGGGCACGGGCACGGCAGCTGGAGCGACCACCGCCTCCAGCGCATCGAACATCGCATACGCCGCAGCCACACCGTCGCCCACGACGAGCACGCCGGCTACGACGCCGAGCACGACGACCACCCCGACAACCACGACGACCACACCAACGACCACCACGCCGACCACGACCGGCAAGTCCCCGACCACGACGACGACGCAGAAGAGCGAAACCACGGCGCCGAAACCGAGCGGATCCTCCTCCGACGGCTCGAGCGAAAGCTCCAGCTCGCCCTCGTCCGGCTCGACCATCAGCTCGGCCACGCGCGAAGCGAACCTGGCGTCGGCGAGAGCGGCGGTCAAGAGCGACAAGCTGACGGTGAAAAGCGACGAACAGGCCGTTGAGAACACCAAGCTCTATGCGCCGCAGGACGGCACGATCGTCACGCTCTCCGGCGAAGTCGGCGAAACCGTCTCCGCAACGGGCACGACCAAGGCTTCCAGCGCGAGCAGCTCCTCCAGCAGCAGCTCCTCGGCCGCCCCGGCCAGCAGCGGCTCGTCGCCGAGCAGCTCGACGGGATCGTCCAGCAGCTCCTCCAGCTCCTCCTTCGCCGTGCTCAGCAACCTCAGCTCGATGCAGCTCGTCGTGCCGCTCAGCGAGTCGGAAATCGGCAACGTGAAGGTCGGGCAGACCGCCACGGTGACGATCGAAGCGCTCAGCAGCCGCAAAGTCGCCGCGCACGTGCTCAGCGTCGACGCGCTTTCCACGAGCAACAGCGGGGTCGTCAGCTACGACGTCACGTTCCAGCTCGACCAGATGGAATCCGGCCTGAAAGCCGGCATGAGCGCATCCGCCGAAGTCGTCGTCAAGCAGGCCGAAGGCGTGAACGTTCCGACGACCGCCATCTCCGGCGGCGCAGTCATAGTCGCGCGCTCAGGCAAGCACGTCACTCAGGCGGTCACGACGGGTCTCGCCGGCGACAGCGCGACGATCATCCTCAGCGGCCTGAAGGCCGGGGAGGAGATCGTCCTACCCACAACCGGCACGACGGGCTCGTCCAGCTCGCCAACCGGCTCCCGGCTCGGCGGAGCGGGAGGCGGCCTGCGTGGGGGCGGCCTTGGCGGTGGCGGCCTGCCCGGTGGCGGCGCATTCCCCGCCGGAGGCCCGCCCGGATGAGAGCTCCTTGGCAATCCGGCACGCGTCGCGGGTCGCCGACACGGCTTGCGCGCGAGCGACCGCTCATCGAGCGCCACGGCCGCCCTTCCGCGCCGCCGGGCCGTTCGGCACGCCCGCGACCGCCCGCGATCCTCGTGCGCGGCGTCGTCAAGACCTATGAGCTCGGACAGATCAAGGTGCGCGCGCTACGCGAGGTCTCACTGCGTATCGAGCGCGGCGACTTCGTTGCGATCATGGGCAGCTCGGGCAGCGGCAAGAGCACGCTGATGAACATCCTCGGCTGCCTGGACGTGCCCAGCGGCGGGAGCTACCGGATCGACGGGGTGGACGTGCGCAGCCTCGACGAGGACGACCTCTCCGACCTGCGCAGCCGCAAGATCGGCTTCGTCTTTCAGAGCTTCAACCTCGTGGCGCGCACGAGCGCGCTCGCCAACGTCGAACTGCCGCTCGCCTACGCCGGAGTGGACCGCCGGGCGCGCCGGCAGCGTGCCCGGGAGGCGCTCGGCGCGGTCGGCATGGGCAACCGCATGCACCACCAGTCCTCCGAGCTCTCCGGCGGCCAGCAGCAACGCGTCGCGGTCGCCCGCGCGATCGTCGCCAACCCGACGCTGATCCTCGCCGACGAGCCGACGGGCAACCTCGACTCGCATTCCACCGAGGATGTGCTGGCGATCTTCGCCCGCTTGAACGCGGAAGGCCGGACCGTCGTGCTGATCACACACGAGCCGGATGTCGCCGAACAGGCCAAGCGGGTGATCAGCCTGAGCGACGGCAAGATCGTCGAGGACCGCCGCATCACCGCCGTCAACGATCCGCCTCCCGCGCTGCACCGCCAGAAGTCCAGCCACCCTGACGTGGTGCGGGCACGGTCATGATCGGCATCGAGACGCTGCGCATCGCCTGGGGCGGGATCGCCGCCAACAAGCTGCGCTCCGGCCTGACGATCCTCGGCATGACGATCGGCGTGGCCTCGGTGATCGTGCTGATCGCCGTCGGCAACGGCTCCTCCCAGGCGATCAAGTCGCAGATCCAGAGCCTCGGCACGAACGTGCTGCTCGTGATGAGCGGCCGCGGCCTGGGTGGATCGCGCTCGAGCGGATCGTCCACCGTCTCGCTGACCAAGAAGGACGCCGAAGCGCTGCAGGACCCCGGCAAGGCCCCCGACGTCCAGAGCGCCTCCCCGGTCGTCAGCGCCACGAGCGTGAAACTGGTCTTCGACAGCACCAGCTACGAACCCTCGACGTTCACCGGCACGACGCCCTCCTACCTGACGGCGCACAGCTACAAGCTCGCAGAAGGCAAGTCCTTCACGAGCGCCGACGTCAGCAAGCACAGGCGCGTCGCGGTGATCGGCCAGACGGTCGCCGAAGAACTGTTCGCCGGCCAGAGCGCTGTCGGCCAGAACATGAAGGTCAACGGCTCGAACTTCGAAGTCCTCGGCGTGCTGGCCTCGAAGGGCTCGAACGGCGCGAGCAACCAGGACGACGTCGTGATGGCGCCGATCTCCACCGTGCAGGACTCGCTGAGCGGCTACGGGCCGATCTCCTCGATCACCGTCGAGGCGAAGTCCGAATCGGCGCTGAACGCCGCCGAAGGCGAGGTCAAGCAGATCCTCGAGGAACGCCACAAGGTCAAGAACACCGAAGAACCGGGCATTCAAGTGCTCAACCAGGGCTCGCTGCTGTCGACCTCGAGCTCCAGCAGCAGCGTGTTCACGACGCTGCTCGGCGAGGTCGCGGCGATCTCGCTGCTCGTCGGCGGAATCGGCGTGATGAACATCATGCTCGTGAGTGTCACCGAGCGAACGCGCGAGATCGGCATCCGCAAGGCGATCGGCGCTCGGCGCTCGGACATCCTCACGCAGTTCCTCACCGAGGCCGTGCTCGTTTCCCTGATCGGCGGCCTCACGGGCGTGCTCGTCGGGGTGATCGGCAGCCAGTTCAAGATCGCCGGCGTGCAACCGCAGATTGCCACCTACTCGATCTTCCTGGCGTTCGGCGCGGCGGCCCTTTCGGGGCTGTTCTTCGGCACCTATCCCGCGGCGCGCGCCGCCTCTCTCAGACCGATCGAAGCGCTGCGCTTTGAGTAACCCGTCTTCCCCCAACAAGGAGCCCGCCATGTCGAGCCACGAGTCCACAGCGCCTGAGACGAGCGAGCTCGAGTACGAGCCCGACGCCGGCTACGAGCCCGCCGAGCAGGAGGACGAGTGGCTGGATGACGAGTCTGAGCTCCCGCGCCGTCCACGCCGGCGCCTGCTGACGCCGATCCCTCTGGCGCTGATCGCCGTGCTGCTGATCGCCTGCGGCTTCATCGGCGGCGTGCTCGTGCAGAAGGGGCAAGGCGGCACGGCTTCGCCAAGCGGCGGCGCAAGCGGCTTCCCCGCAGGGCTCGCCGCCCTGAAAGGCGCTCTCCCCGGCGCCGGCGGCGCCGGCGGAAGAAGCTCAGCCGGCGGCTCGGGAGCGAAAGGCGGGGCGAGTGCCTTCCCAGGCCTCGGAGGAGCCGGCAGCGGCGGCGTCACCACCGGCGAAGTCGCCTACGTGCGTGGCAACACGCTCTACGTGACCGACAGCCAGGGCAACACGGTCAAGGTCAAAGCAGCCGCAGGATCGAAAGTGACGAAGACCGTCAGCACTAAGGCAAGCAGCATTCACCCCGGGGCGACGGTCGTCGTGCTGGGCAGCAAAGCCAAGAACGGCAGCATCAGCGCAAGTTCGATCAGCGTCAGCTCCGCCGCCTCGGGCAGCGCTACATCCGCAGGCACCAGCTCTTCCAGCGCCGGCGCGGGCAGCAGCAGCACACCCACGCTGTTCGGTCCCGGCTAGCAGCAAGACACCAACAACGAACAAGGAAGCCACAAATGCCGACAAACCCACGTCCCGTCACTCAACCAACCAGGCGCAAGCACATCCGAGCGCTTCTCGCACTCTGCGGTCTCGGGGCCTGCGTGGCGCTGGCGGCGTGTGGCAGCTCCGGAAGCGGCTCGAGCTCCGCCGGCAAGGCCTCCAGCACGTCCGCGAACAAAGCGGGCCGGCCGGATTCGGGCCGGTTCGCGGCGCTCAGCTCGTGCCTGAAGAAACACGGCATCACGCTGCCCTCGGCGCCGTCCGGCGCGCCCGGTCAGCCCGGCGGACCGGGCGCCGGACCACCAGGTGGTGGCGCCGGCGGCTTCCAGCTGCCCAAAGGCGTCACTCGAGCCCAGTTTCAGGCCGCGTTGAAGAAGTGTGGTGCGGGCAACTTCGCGCAGCGCAGAGCCGGCGCCATCAACAGCGCCTCGGCGCGGGCCGCCCTTGTCAAATACGCAGCCTGCCTTCGCCAGAACGGCATCAACGTGCCGGCACCCAACACCACGGGCAAAGGCCCTGTGTTCAGCACGAAAGGAATCGACACGTCCGGGAGCAAGTTCAAGGCCGCTCAGAGCAAGTGTCAGAGCGAGCTCAAAGGCGCCTTCCCGGGCGGTGCCGGCGGCGGTACGCCACCTCCCGGAGCACCTAACGGCGCACCGCCGACCGGCGAAGGCGCTCCGCCCGCCGGCGAAGGCTCCGCTGGGTAGCATTCGCGCTGGTTGCACCGGGACCGGCGTGCGGCTCGCAGGGCCGAGTTGCGCGCGCGCCGCTCCCGGTGTCCGCGCGGGCTTACGGCTCGCGCATCACGTAGCCGACGCCGCGCACGGTGTGGATCAGCTCACGCGCGCCGATGTCGTGCAGCTTGCGCCGCAGGTAGCCGACGTATACGCGCAACGCGTTGGAGGCGGCGCCGAAGTCATAGCCCCACACGCGGTCGTAGATCACGCTGTGCGGCAGCACCTGGCGCGGGTTGCGCAGGAACAGCTCGAGCAGCTGGTACTCGGTGCGCGTGAGCTCGGTGACCTGGCCGTCGACGGCGGCGCCGTGACGGGAGCGATCGAGCCTGACCTCGGCGAAGGAGAGCTCGTCGGGATCGCCGTCGGGGCCGCTGCGGCGCAGCAGCGCGCGCAGACGCGCCTTCAGCTCGTCGTTGTCGAACGGCTTGACGAGATAGTCGTCGGCGCCGGCATCGAGGCCGGCCACGCGATCGGACACCTCGACGCGCGCCGTGAGCATCAGGATCGGCACGCGGTTGCCGAGCCGGCGCAGCCGCTCGCATACTTCGAGACCGTCGATGCCGGGCATGCCGACGTCGAGCACGACGGCGTCTGGCACCGACTGCACGACCGACTCGAGCGCCTCGGCCCCGCCCTCGGCGACCTGCACGTCATAGCCGGCGAGCGTGAGCACGCGCCGCAGCGCGTCGCGTACGGCGCGATCGTCGTCGACGACGAGAACCTTCATCGCTCGATTGTTGCGCACCGTCCGCACGCGACGGCGGCTCCAGGGCGACTCCTACGATCCTCTTATGGCTGCCCGAGGGCCGCCGTCTTGCCGTCTCCTGATTGACTGCCGGCGATGGACGAGCTTCCGCTGGGAGAGGAGGTCCGCTGGCAGCCGGTGCGGATGCCGCCGCGCACGTCGCTGCGCGGCTCGCACGTGCTCGTGCGCCCGGTCGACCCGCAGAGCGACGCCGAGCCGCTCTACGCGGCCTCGCATCCGCCCGGCGGCGATCGCTCGATCTGGACCTACCTGCCGGACGGCCCCTATGAGAACGCCGATCGCCTGCGCCAGATGCTCGCCGCGACGGCGCAGATCGATGACGCGCGCTATTTCACGATCGCCACGCTGCCCGATCGGCGCCCGCTCGGGCTCGCGGCATACCTGCGGATCACGCCCGAGTTCGGCACGATCGAGCTCGGGCACATCTGGTTCGGGCGCGAGCTGCAGCGCACGACGGCTGCGACCGAGGCGATCTTCCTGCTGGCGCGGCACGCCCTGGACGAGCTGGGCTACCGCCGCCTGGAGTGGAAGTGCAATGCGCTCAACGCCGCTTCGCGCAGGGCGGCCGAGCGCTTCGGCTTCACCTTCGAGGGCATCTTCCGCAAGCACCAAGTCGTCAAGGGACGCAACCGCGACACGGCCTGGTACGCGATCACCGATGACGAGTGGCCCCACATCCGCGGCGGCTTCGAAGCGTGGCTCGCCGAGCGGAACTTCGACGAGCAAGGGCGCCAGCGGCGCTCGCTCGGTGAGCTCGTGCAGGCCACCGCGTCAGCGCAGTAGCTCCGTCTGACGCCCCGCGCGGCAGGCCGATCGCACCTGACGCGCAGTCGCGGCAGCCGGTCGCGGGGCAAGCCGGGTGTCTCCTACGGGCTTCTCCGGGGTAACTAGGCAGAACCGGCCGTCGGTAGGGAGAACCGGCGTCGGCCAGCCCCGCCCGTTCCAAGGAGACGACGATGAGCGCATCAGCCCCCGCCACCAGCCGCACGCGCCCCCCGCGCCACACCAAGCAGCTTCCGTCGAACGAGCTGCGGTTGCGCAAGCTGACGCTGCACGGCCATCGCATCGCCTACCGCGAAGCCGGCAGCGGCCCGGTGCTGCTGCTGATCCACGGGATCACGTCGAGTTCGGCCACGTGGGAGCGGGTGATGCCCTACCTGGCGCGCCACTACACGGTGATCGCGCCCGACCTGATCGGACACGGCTCCTCGGAGGCGCCGCGCGGGGACTACTCGCTGGGCGCCCACGCGAGCAACATCCGCGACCTGCTGCTCGTGCTCGGCCACGAGCGCGCGAGCGTCGTCGGGCACTCGCTCGGCGGGGGCATCGCGATGCAGTTCGCCTACCAGTTCCCCGAGCGCTGCGAACGGCTGGCGCTGATCGACTCGGGCGGCCTCGGGCGCGAGGTCAACGTGCTACTGCGCGCGGCCACGCTGCCGGGCGCCGAGTTCGTGCTGCCGCTGCTGGCGGCGACCCGGCTGCTCGACGCAGGCCGCCTGCTCGGCGGCGCGCTCGGGCGGCTCGGTCTGCGAGCGCGCACGGACGTCGAGGAGATCGCGCACGGACACGCGACGCTGTCCGACGCGGCGGCGCGGGCGGCCTTCGTGCACACGCTGCGCGCCGTCGTCGAGCCGGGCGGCCAGCGCGTGGAGGCATCCAACCGCCTGTACCTCTCTGCGCATATCCCATTCCTGCTCGTGTGGGGAGAGCACGACTCGATCATCCCGGCCGCGCACGGCGAGGCGACTCACGCACAGATCCCGGGTAGCCGGTTGGAGCTGTTCGCCGATTCGGGGCACTTCCAGCAGCTGGACGAGCCGCAGCGCTTGATCGACGTGCTGATCGACTTCGTCAACTCCACCGAGCCGGCGACGCTCGACGCCGAACGCTGGCGTGAGCTGCTCGACCCGCACTAACGCTCCGCCGCGCGCGGGGCGTTGCTCAAGCCAGGCGCGCTGAGCGTGGCTCAGCCGGGGCGCACGTCGAGCACGACCTTGCCCGTGGCGCGGCGCTCGTCGATCGCGTGCAGCGCCTCGGCGGCGCGCTCGAGCGGGAAGCGCGCGCCGACGATCGGGCGCACGAAGCCATCGTCGATCATCTTGTGAATCGCGGCGCCGATCTCGCGGTTGATCTCGGGCTTGCCCATCACGTAGGCGCCCCAGCCGGCGCCGATCACCTCGGTGTTGTTCAGCAGCAGCCGGTTGACTTTGACCTCGGGGATCGAGCCGCCGGTGAAGCCGACGACGACGAGCCGCCCGGTCGCGCGCAGCGAGCGCAGGCTGTCGGTGAAGCGATCGCCGCCGACGGGGTCGAGCACCATGTCGACGCCGCCGCCGGAGAGCTCCTTGACCTCGTCCTTCCAGCCGTCGTGCAGCAGCACGACCTGGTCGGCGCCGGCGTCCTTGGCGACTTCGGCCTTCTGCTCGGTCGAGACGAGCGCGATCGTGCTCGCGCCGAGCGCCTTGGCGACCTGCAGCACGGCGGTGCCGACGCCGCCGGCGGCGCCGTGCACGAGCACGCTCTCGCCCGCTTTCAACCGGCCGCGCGTGAGCAGGCAGAAGTAGGCGGTGTGGTAGTTGAGGATCAGGCTCGCGCCCTGGGCGAAGTCGAGCGCGTCGGGCAGCGGGAAGGCGAAGTACTCGGGGGCGACGGCGGTCTCGGCGAAGCCGCCGAGCGCGCAGAAGGCGGCGACCCGATCGCCGGCCTTGACCTGCGCGCCGTCGGGGGCGCTGCGCACGATGCCGGCGACCTCGCTGCCCGGCACGAACGGCAGCGGCGGCTTGACCTGGTACATCCCGCGCGTCTGCAGCACCTCGGGGAAGGACACGCCGGCGGCGTGGACCTCGACGACGACGCCGGCGCCGGGGGTGAGCATGTGCGAGGGCTCGGGCTCGTCGAGCTCGGCCAGGCGCAGCGCCGTGTCCGGTCCCGTTTCCTCGACGATCTGGATCGCGCGCATGCGGCGAGCATTATGGCGCGATCAGGCGCTCGCGCGTGCCCCGGCGAAGCGGTCGAGCTGCCCGAGCGTGATCGTCGCGGGCGGCTCGAGCACGCGGTGCGAGCCGTCGTCGAACACGACGAGGCCGCCGTGGCGGAGCTGCGCGGGCGCGCCGCGCGGGCCGGCGAGCAGCGCCGCCTTGGCGCGGATCTCGGCCTCGAGCGCGCTCGGCGCGAGCGCCGTGGCCTGCACGATCCCGGTGAACGCGGGCTCGCCCGTGGACGGGTCGAGCAGGTGATGCGCCGGGCGGCCGTCGGCGTCGAGCCAGCTGCGCCGGGTGATCCCGCTCGTGGCGACGCAACCGTCGATCAGCTCGAAGGTATGCAGGGTGCGACCACTCAGCGGGCATTCGACGTAGATCTCCCTGGACAGGTGCGCGGCGCCGCCGACGGCGAGGTCTCCCGCGCAGTCGACCGCGAACGCGGGATGAGCAGCCAGACGCTGCGCGAGCACGTCGGCGAAGACGCCCTTGGCGAGGCCACCGCCGTCGATGCGCACGCCGGGCGGACGGCGGACGAGTCCGGCCGAGGCATCGACCTCGATCTCACGCCAGCGTTCGCGGCGCCCGCCGCTCGCGGCCGGTCGGGCAGCTCTGCGCGGTGGCGCGAGCGCAAGCGCGGTCGCGGGCGAGAGCGGCTCGCCGAGGTCCTCGGCGTAGCCGGCGATCTCGATCTCCTCGGCGAGCGTCGCGTCGACGAGGCCGCCGGAGAGCTCGCCGGCGGTGCGCACGGCGGCAGCGAGACGCACGAGCAGCTCGCTCGCGGGCACCTCGGAGCGCGGATCCTCGTTCAGCAGCGAAAGCTCGCTGTCGGGCCGAAAGCGCGAGAAGCGCTCGTGCCACGCAAGCAGCGAGCGGCGCGCCATTGCCACGGCGTCGCGCGCCGAGCGCGCACCGTGATCGCCGCTGACGAGCACCGAGCACGTTCCGCCGAAGCACGCGAAACGCTCCAGCTGCTCGCCGGTGTCGAGTAGCTGCGTCACGACTGCGACGTCGTCATCGGGCTCGTCGATTCGCTCGATTGCGAGGCTTCGCCGCTCGATTCGCTCGCACCGGATTCGCTGCCAGTCGATTCGGCGCTCGATTCGCTCGCGCTCGATTCGGATCCCGCTTCGCCCGGTGACGCTTCTTCACCGGTGGCTTGTTCGCCGCTCGTTTCGGAGGACCGCCGGAGGTCGTCGTCGTGCGCGCCTTGGAGGATGCGGACAGCGCGGGGTCGTGGCCGGAGGCGAGCTGCACGTAGACGACGAGGAACAGGCCGATCAGCAGCGCCGCAGAGACGGCTGCGACGGAGCGCCTGATCCGCCGCGCGCGCCTGCGCAGCTCGGCGCGACGGTCGTCGGCGAGCGCCCTCGCCTCGCGCGGGCTCATCGGGTGGCCCCCGCTCGGCCGGTGGCGCCGAGCCTGCTCGCGGAGCTCGCGCTGGGGCCGGGCGCGCCGGCGGAGCGTGCGAGCGAAGACTTCAGCACGCGCGCCACGAGCAGCGCGAGCGCGGGCAGGGCGACGATCGCGATCATCGCCAGGAACCATGTCTGGCCGGCGTCGGTGCCCTCGCCGAGCGAGTGGGCGAGGCCGAGCGCCCAGGCGAGCGCCGTGAACCGGTGCAGCATGCGCCAGCGCCGCACGCCGACTTTGGCGCGCGCGTAGTAGGAGAGGCCGAGCGCGAGCATCATCCAGAAGGCGACGATCCCGGCCGTGGTCCACAGCGTCTGATAGCCGCTGACGAACGGCACCGTCAGTTCGGCTGGGCTGAGATGGAGGAAGCCGTCGCCGAGCAGCGTCAGCACGTGGACGAGCAGCGCGGCGATGCTCGCCAGCGAGAGTGCCTCGTGCGTCACGCGCAGGTCGGCCGCACGGCCCTTGAGCAGGCGCATACTCGTAGCCAGGCCGACGCAGACCGATGCGCTCGACAGCAGCAGCGCCGCGCTGCCTGCGGCGCGGCTGGCGAGCCAGTAGAGGTGCGGGGTGACCGCGGTTGCCGCGAGGCCGGTCAGCTGTGCGCTCATGCCGGCCAGTATCGAGCGCGACGGTTAGCCCTTCCTGTGGGGAACCTCAGAGCTTTCTTACGTACGCACGTGGCCCGGCGGCCGGGCGCTCAGCCCACGCGGGCGTCGGCATACACCCACGCGGCAGCGCCGGTCGCGGCGGCGACAAGCAGCACGGCCGGCCACGCGCCGATCGCGCGGGCCAGCACGTGCGAGAGGACGAACGCGGCGAGCGCGACGCAGGCGAGCGCGAGCGCCGTGCGCGAGCCGTTGCGGCGCGTCCAAGCGCGCACGCACCAGAGCCCTCCGGCGAGCAGCACGACGCCGCCGAGCGGGCGCGAGCCGGTGCCGGCGGCGACGGCATAGCCCGCGATCAGCGTCCCGGCCGCGACCGGGGCGGTAGGCACGAGGCGAGGAGCGAGCGTGGCCGAGGTGTTCACGCGCGCAGCGTAGCGCGGCTCAGCGGTCGCTCTCGAGGCGATGCAGCGCGGCCTGGTCGATGCTCGCGCCGTGGCGCGGGGCGGCGACGGCGCCGGGCAGCTCGACGTGCAGCGCCGTCGCGCCGTCGATCCAGGCGGTCGCCTGCAGCAGCGTGTAGCTGAGCACGTGCCCCCCACGCTGGCGCGCGTCGTCGATGAAGTGCAGATGTGCGCCGACCATCTCGATGCCGTCGAGCGCGTCGGGAAAGCAGAAGCCCATCATCGTGCCCGACACCTCACCCAGCACGCTGACCTGCTGCTGCTCGATCGCGTCGGCGAGTGGTCGATAGGGCGGGCGCTGGCGCGGGACCGAGCGGACGTGCAAGTCGCCGAACCGCCCGTCGATGCGGATCGCCGTCGGGCGCGCGGCGCCGGTCACGCGCTCGCCGAGGCGCCCTTCGAGCTCTGACTCGCCGAACGGGCCGCGCAGCGCGATCGGCTCTCCGGCGGTGAACGGCACGACCACGGCATACGGCGACTTGGTCGAGAGCTCCGGGCGTTCGAGCGTGCCGTCGACCCGCGCCTTCCAGGCCTGCCCGTCGAGCACGATCAGCTCGCCGTCGAGCCCGTCGAGCGTGCCGAGGCCGAGGTCGCCGTGCTCGAGGATCTCGCCGAGCGTCACGTCGCCGTCGTAGCCGCCGGCGAGCAGCGCCTGCACGGTCGAGGTCTGGAACAGCTCGTGCGCCGGGCGCTCGGCGTGCAGCTCGCGGTGGCGCAGCAGCTCGAGCTCGAGCGCGCCGAGGAACTGGAGCTCGCTCACAGGCGTCTCAGGCGGCCTCGTGCGCAAGCGGCTTGCGCGCGCGAAAGCGGAAGGAGCGCTCGCTGCTGCGGATGTCCTGCTCGACCAGTCCGGCGGCCCGCAGGCGGCTCGGCAGCCCGTCGGGCGCGATCGGCACGAGCGTGTCGCCGACGTGCAGCAGGCGGAAGAACAGGCTCGTGCCGATGCTGTCGGTGCCCGCGAACAGGCCGCCGGGGCGCAGCACCCGCGCCGCCTCGCCCAGCAACCGATCCTGCGCCGCCGCGGACGGCAGATGGTGCAGCATCGTGAAGCAGACGACAGCGGAGAAGCGACCTTCGTCGAAGGGCATCGCGGTCGCGTCGCCCTGCACGACCGTCACCTGCCCGGGCAGCTCGCGGCGCAGGCGCTCGCAGTAGCCGGAGTCGAGCTCGAGCACGGTCAGCGCGCCGGGCCGCTCGGCGAGCACCTTCGTCGTCGCGCCGAAGCCGGGGCCGATCTCGAGCACGTCGTCGCCGAGCTCGAGCTTCGACAGACCCCACGGCAGCAGCTCGCGCTCGACGGTGCGCCCCCACCACCGCGACGAGCAGATCACGCCGTGAACCCGGTTCATCTCACGGGACTGTAGCCACGGCGGCCTGCTCGCGCGAGGCGCGCGCGTTGTCCTCGCGCAGCTTGATCGCGACGGCGCCGAGCACGATCAGGCCGCCGAGCACGGTCGAGACGTTCGGCCCCTCCGAGGTGCCGAGCCAGCCCCAGACGATGCCGAGCACGGACTCGAGCAGCAGGATCAAGCCCATCGCGGCGGCCGGGATCAGGCGCGCGCCGATCGTGAAGAAGACGAGGCCGAAGCCCTGCTGGCCGAGACCGAGCAGCGCGAGCCAGCCGATGTCCGAGCCATGCAGCTGGGCGGCGTGTACGAACGGCAGGCCGAACACGATCAGCATCAGCTGCGCGAGTGCCGTGGCGGGCGTCATCGAGACATCCCTGTGGCGCCGCGCCACGACGATCACGACGGCGAAGCTGAGCGGCGAGAGGAATGCCATCAGCTCGCCCAGCGTGTTGCCGCCCTGCGGCACGCCGACCATCACGGCGATGCCGAGCACGGCGAGCAGCATCGCCCCCCACGTGCGCGCCGACAGCGGCTCGCGCAGCGCCCAGAACGCGAACAGGCCGGCGAGGATCGGCGTGATCGCCTGGATCACGAGCACGTGGGCGACGCTCGTGTGGTTGAGCGCGACGATGAACGTCGCCGAGGCAGCAGCGATGCCGGCCGCTACGAGCAGCCCGGCCATGTTCGCGACCGAGCGGGCCGCCTCGCGCAGCCCCGTCCCTTCGCCGAAGCGGACGAACGCGAGCACCGCGAGCAAGGCGAACATCGCGCGACCCACGATCTGATCGGCTGCGCCGGCGGCGACCTGGCGCTGCAGGATGCCGCCGGTCGACCAGGCAAGCGCCGCGGCCAGCGCGTAGGCCTGCCCGCGACGCTGCTCGGAGAGCCCGCGTTGCTGCCCGTTTCCCTGCCCGCGTCGCGCTGTCCCGTCCACGAGCTGCAACCTACTCGGAAGCATTCAAAGGAACGCCGTCCGAAATATCGAACAGAGCGCGACGCCGGGCGGAGGCGCGCGTGTCCTATCCGTCAAGGAGTCGAATGGGGAGATCTGCGCCGCTCAGTCCGCGTCGAGCGAGCCGTCAGCTGGGCTCGGCCGGCTCGTCCCCGTCGTCGGCCAGCCGGAGCTGCATCCACGCGACGTCGTGCCAGCGACCGAGCTTGTAGCCGATCCGCCGGTACGTGCCGACGGGCTCGAAGCCGAACGCCTCGTGCAGCCCCACGCTGGCCTCGTTCGGCAGCGTCATGCCGGCCACGGCGATGCGAAAGCCACGTTCGCGCAGGCGCGCGAGCAGTGACTCGTACAGCGCCCTGCCGGCGCCCGTGCGCCGTCTGCCCGTCTCCAGGTAGACGCTCACCTCGCACGCCCAGCGGTATGCCGGTCGCGCGTGGAAGCGCCCTGCGTAGGCGTAGCCGACGACGCGGCCGTCGTCTTCGAGCACGAGCCAGGCGTAGCTCTTCGCGGCCGTCTCGATCCGCGCAGCCATCTCGCCCTCCGACGGCGGCTCGGTCTCGAACGTGACCTGAGTACCCGTCACGTAAGGCGCGTAGATCGCGGCGCACGCCGCGGCATCGGCCACCGAGGCGTCGCGCACCACTGCTCCGTTCGCCGGTCGCGCCACCTCGCTGTCCGCCGCTATCGCTCGCCCGACTCGAGCCGGGCTTCGGTGACGACGTCGCCGTGCCCGTCGAAGTAGCGCGCCAGCACCACGTGGAAGACCGACTCCTGCTCACAGACGCGGGCGAACAGCGTCATCGACGAGCGCAGCTTGCTCGCGTCGGTCACGCCGAACACGTCCTGCGCGCTGGGGCCACGCAGCTCGGCGACGATCCGCGTGCACTCGATCAGCCGCGCGCCGAGCACGGGGTGCTCGAGGTAGGCGCGCGCCTCCGCCGGCGAGGAGATCGCGTACGTCTGCGACATCGGGCTCCGGCCGAGCCCCTGCAGCTGGGGGAACACGAACCACATCCAGTGGCTTCGCTTGCGCCCGGCGCGCAGCTCGAGCACGGCTCGCGCGTATGTGCCCGCGTCGGCCTGGGCTGCCTCGAAGCGACTCAGCGAAAACGGATCGCTCACGGCGAATACGTTACGCAAGCCACGGCCGGGGGTAGACTCGGGACATGAGGCTCGCCCTCACAGCCGTGCTCTCGGCGGCAGCCGCGCTCGTGATCGCCAACATGATCGGCGTCGCCGTCGCAGAAGCGCCCACGACGAGCACGCTGCGCACGGTCAGCGTCGAGGGCGTCGGCACGACGCCGATCGCGCAGAACGCCGACGCCGCGACCGCCACGGGCGTCTACCGCCAGGCGATGGCCGCCGCCGTCAGCGACGGCCAGGCAAAGGCCGAGTTCCTCACCGGCAAGGTCGGTGCCGCGCTGGGCGCCGCGCAGACCGTCACCGAGGACGGCGGCAGCATCGAATGCAGCTCGGGCGGCGAAGAAGGATGGGAGCCCTACCAGGGCGAACAGCCCGACTTCGGCAGCGCCCGCACCGCCGGTCAGGTGCTCTCCGCCCCGGCCACGCCGACATCGGCCTCGTCCGCCGCGCCGTCGAGCGGCGCCGTCAAGCGCACGTCGAAGAAGCGCCGGCACAAGGCCAAGCACCCCGTCGCGAAGAAGGCGACGGCGGCCGGGTGCAAGCTGTCTGCGCAGGTCTCGCTCGTCTACATCATGGGTTGACGCCGCGCCGCGCCGCGGCCGGCGTCAGCGGTGCTTGCGCGCCTTCGGGCGGTAGGCCTCGAGCACGATCGTGCGCCGTCCGGCGATCGTCGCTTTGGCCGTCGGCCCGACGGTGGCCTCGGCCAGCACTGCAAGCTTGTGTCCCTTGGCCGCTGCGATCGCGCTGCGCCCGGCCTTGCCGATCGTCACCCAGATGCGCTGGCTCTTGCCCTCCTCGATCGAGAAGGCCACGTGGCCGAGCACCTCGATGCGCTGCGCCTTGGGCCGTCCGTGGCGCGTTGCCCTGCTCGCGCGCGCCGAGCGGCGACGGCCTCCGCGCCGCGTGCGCTTGGCGGCGGCGCGGAGGGCGCGCTCGAGCGTCAGCTCGCCCTTGCAGGGGTCGCCGCTGCAGCTCAGTTGCAGCAGTGCGCGTCCGCGCTTTTCGAGCATCGCCCTGCTCGAGTCGATCGTGACCTTCACCTGACCGGCGGGGGCGACCCCGCTTCCGGGCCCTCCGCCCCCACGCGAGCCGGGCGCCGAGCCGGGTGGCGCGCCGCCGCCACGCGCAGGCGTCGATTCGCCTTGGCAGCCAGGAGTGCTGGGCCCTTCGTCGGGGTCGATCGTGACGCGCAGCGTCGCCACCGAGGCTTCCAGCGGCGCGGTGATTTCAGCGGGACCGAGTTCACTGAACGCGTAGCCGTAGACGGGGGCGTATTCGGCGAGCGTCGAGGCGTAAAGGCTCCAGGCGGTGAACGGCGGGGCGGCAGGCCACGCGGCGGCGAAGTTCGGCTGGTGCAGCCAGTTGGCGCTGTTGTTGCCGTAGCGCCCACCCCAGTAGCCGAGGCCGAAGCCGGCGACGAGGTCGCGGTAGATCACCGAGTATTCGTTGTTCTGCGAGACGTCGGCCGCTTCGCCGCCGACCGTGTACGCGCCGTCGGCTGTGTAGACCGCCGACGGCAGCGTCGCGCCTTCGATGCGGACAGGCAGGCCCGGCGTGAGCGGCGAGTGCGGTGAGGTGATCGTGCCTTCGAGGGTGATCGAGCCGCCCGGTTCGAAGGTCCCCTTGTAGGCGATCGCTTTGGCCGGTTCTTTTTCGTGGCCGAACACGTCGTTGACTTCGATCGTCTTGCCGACCATCGAATCGACGTATGGGGCGAGCGAGGGGTAGCTGCCTTCGGCGGCCAGCTGCGGCGAGAGGAAGCGCACGAACTGCCCGCCTTCGCTGACTTCGGCCGCCTGGCCGATCGCGCGCAGCCGCGGCACGATCGTCGAGGTGAAGCAGCGGTAGCCGAGCGCGTCGCCGACGGTCGCGCCGGAGGCGTCGAGCGACTGCAGGTCGAAGGGGATGCCGAAGAAGTCGACGGCCGTGACGTCGGCCACGCCGGGGTTGGTCAGCTCGATCTTGTCGTAGCGCGTCGGCGCCGCCGGCGGTTCGTTCGTTTTCACGGGCGCGCCGTAGGAGACGTACAGACGCCCGCCCGAGATCGAGCCGAGCGAGAAGGTCTGGTCTTTGATCTGGCTGAGCGGCTCGGGCGTTTCGCTCGGGAGCTGCCCGTCGCTGCTGCCCCCGCCCTGCAGCATCAGGTAGATGCTCGAGGAGGGGCGGCCCGAGCTGTTGAGCACTTCTACATCGACCGCCGACGCCGGCGGTGCGCCGAGCGCGAGCGCAGGCTGCGAGCACGACCAGCGCGACTGCTCCACGCGCCCCCGCGCGCCGGAGGACCGAGACCGATGACATGCAGCCCCATCGGCACGAGCGGCACCGAAGATGAGCGACGGGCGGAAGATGCCCGCCGGCCACGCGTTACGGCGCGAACGGAAGCAGCACGTTCGACGCATGCCGGGGATCGTGCAGCAGTGTCAGCGTCCCGCCCAACTCCTGACCGAGGCTCGGCAGCGGCGTCAGCGTGGTCGGCGTGTTGGCCGTGCCGATCGTCAGCCGCAGCCTGTTGCCGGGCTTGACGATCGCCGACGTCGGATAGATCTCGACGTTGTATTCGGTCGCTTCGCCGGGTGTGACCGCGTGCTGGCTTTCCTTCGTGAACGGGTGCCAGGGGCGGATCAACACGTGTTTGGGCCCGTACGTAGACAGCGAGGGGTCGACTTCGCGCTGGCTGGCGAGCAGGTAGCCGGCCGTAATCTGGTTGGAGGCGCCGGACGGTTCGACTTCGCTGAGCACGGCGATCAGCGTGGCGTCGGTCGTACTCAGCTGCGCCCACAGGTTCGCCACGATCGGGCCGGTGATCTTCGTCGGCGCCTGCATCGGCGCGGTCGTGTACGTCAGCGCGCTCGCCTCGTAGGTCTCGTTGTTGGTGTCGCAGAACGGGTCGGACGCGGCCCCGGCCGTCCACTGCGCGGTCATCCGCGAGCACGGGCTCGAGGCGGGCAGCAGCGGCTCGGTGTCGCCCGCTTCGCCCCCCGGAGGTGTGGCGCCGGCGAGCGATCCGTCGTGCAGCGAAAGCGGCGAGGAGCCGGACGCAACGCCGCTCAGGTACATCCGCTGGTACTTGGTCTTGGGCAGCGGAAAGCGGTTGAAGTGTTCCCAGCGTTCGCCGTTGATCGAGTACAGGTTCACCTTGGGCGTCTTCTGCACGCCGTTCTTGGCCTTCAACAGCCAGTGGCTGAACCACTCCTGCTTGAGCGTCGGGTCGTCCAGCGGCGGGCCTTCGGTCACGTGGTAGTGCGGCGACATGATCAGCACGCGGTCGCGCGAGTTGACAAGCGATTCCCACAGCAGCGGCTCGCCACGCTGGAACAGGTCCCACCAGCCGCCTTGGATCACGACGGGGACGGTGATCTGCGAAGCGCGCACGACGGGCGAGCGCAGGCGGTAGAACGGCCCGTCGTAGGAGGCTTCTTCGCCGAGCGTCGCGCCGAGCAACTTGCCGACACTGAATTCGGCGTTGCCGAAGAGGTGTTCGAGATAGATCGTGGCCGCTTCCTGCGGGTTGGCGCTGAGCGAGGACGGCGGCAGGTCGGAGAGACCCGTCACGAGGCCCAGCCACAGCGGCATGAAGCCCGAGTCGAGCGCGCCGCCCTGGAAGGTCACATCGCGATAGGCGTCGGCCATCGGGATGTCCGCCCACACGGCCTGCACGGCGCGCGGCTTGCCTTCGGCGACACGCGCGACGTCGGCCTCGGCGATCAACAGCGAGGTGATGCCCATGTAGGACTCGCCCGTCGTGGCGACGCCCTCATTCGACCACGGCTGCGCCTGGATCCAGTCGAGCACTTCCTTGTAGTCGTCCTGCGTGCGCTGGCCCCACGATTCCCACTTGCCACCGCTGGCGCCGGTGCCGCGGTCGTCGAGCACCATCACGGCGAGCCCTTTTTCGGTCAAGCCGGGGTCGGCGCTCGAGATCCCCTGCGAGCCGGAGCAGTCCTGCCCGGTCGGGTTGGCGGCGTCCTTGTTGTAGCCGGTCGCCGTCAGCACCGTCGGGTAGCGGCCCGTGCTCGACGGCAGGTAGACGTTGGCGCGCAGCACGGTGCCGTCGCTCATCGTCAACGGCACGTTGCAGATGCTCACGGTGGCCTGCGCGTCGGCCGCCGCGAAGGCCACGAGCAGCAGCCCGAGCCCGAACGCCGCGCGCGCCATGCGCGCCGCGCGCCTGCTCACCCACTCCCGCTCCCGCTCCCGCACGCCCGCTTGCTACCCCGCGCGCGGGCTTCGCAAACAAGCCGGTATCGAGCAGTCACTCCCGGACATCGCCAAACGCGGCGCGGCGCGGCGGCTCAGCCGTGCCCGAAGCGCACGTCGGGCAGCACGCGACGAGCCCAGCTGGGCAGGTACCAGGCGCGCGCTGCCCATCAGGCGCAGCAGCACGGGCAGCAGCAGCAGGCGGATCAGCGCGGCGTCGAGCAGCACGGCGACGCCGAGGATGATCCCCATCTCCTTCGGCGGCAGCGGGCCGGACAGCGCGAAGGTGAAGAACACGGCGACCATCACCGCGCGCGGCGGCGAAGATCACGCGCCCGGAGTGCGCGACGCGCGCCGACCATCGCCTCCTTGGCGTCGCCGGTGCGGTCCCAGTGCTCCTTGGCGGAGGAGAGCAGGAACACCGTGTAGTCCATCGAGATCGCGAAGATCATCGCGAAGAAGAACACGGGCCCCCAGGCGTCGAGGAAGCCCTGAGGCTGGAAGCCGAGCAGCGAGTGCAGCGCGCCGTCCTGGAAGATCCACTTGGCGACGCCGAACGCGGCGCCGGTGGCGAGCAGGTTGGTGAGCACGCCGGCGGCGGCGAGCAGCGGCGCCTGCAGCGCGAACAGCAGCAGCAGGAAGCCGAGCGCCGAGCACGACGCCGATCACGAGCGGCGTCTTGGCCGAGAGCACGCTGCTGCAGGTCGTGGTTTTCGGCGACGGCTCCGCCGAGCACGGTGCCCGCGCGGCAGCTGCGCGCGCAGCCGGTCGATCGTCGCGCCGACGGCCGGGTTGGAGGGGTCCTGGCGGGGGATCGCCGTGACGAGCGCGAGCCCGTCGCCGCCGGGCTGGACGGGCATGCACCTGGGCGATGCCGGGATCGCGCCGGGCGATCTGCGCGACGCTCGCGGCCTGCCCGCTGCGCGTGACGAGCTGCAGCGGCCCGGTCGCGCCGGGGCCCATCGCGGCCTGGACCTGTTCGTAGCCGACGCGCGAGGAGTCGCCGGGCGGCACGACCTTGATCGACGGCATCGAGGTCTTCAGCGCGAGCACGGGCAAGGCGAGCGCCGAGCAGCACGACGAGCGCGGGCAGGCCGTAGCGCGAGGGGACGGCGCCACAGGCGCTCGCCCCAGCGCGGCGAAGCGCGGCGAGCGGTGCTCGCCGGAGTGCGCCCACGGCAGCGCGAGCCGGTCGACCTTCGGGCCGAGCTTGGCGAGCACGGCGGGCAGCAGCGTGAGCGTCGCGGCGAGCACGAAGATCACGGCGAGCATGATCCCGAGGCTCATGCTGCGGAAGGCGGGGCTCGGCACGAGCATCACGGCGGTCAGCGAGATCAGCACGGTCAGCGCCGCTGAACAGCACGGCCTTGCCGGCGGTGTCCATCGTCACGGCGGCGGCCTCGACGCGGACTGAGCTTCTCGCCGAAGAAGGCGCCGCGGAAGCGCATCACGATGAACAGCGCGTAGTCGATGCCCAGCGCGAGCGCGAACATCAGCGCGAAGTTCATCGCCCAGATCGAGATCGGCGTGATCAGCGTGCCGAGGTAGAGCGAGCCGGCGGCGGCGAGCAGGCCGAGCATCGTCAGCATCAGCGGCAGCCCGGCGGCGACGAGCGAGCCGAAGGCGAGCAGCATGATGCCGAGCGTCACCGGCCAGGAGATGACCTCGGACTTCAGCATCGCCGAGCGGTTGGCGGCGTTGAAGTCCGACCACATGCCGGCGGCGCCTGTGAGGTTCACGCGCACTGCGCTCGTCGAGAGCTTGTGCAGCGTCCCCTTGAGGCTGTCGGCGGCGGCGACCATCCGGTTGGGGTCGCGCGCGGCGCCGGCCTGCACGATCGCGGTGTGGCCGTCGGGCGAGATCGAGAGCCCGGGCGTCGGCGCGACGACCGTGCGCACGGCGCCGTTGGCGCTCAGCGTGCGCTCGACGCGCGCGATCACGGCCTTGAACTCGGGGCTGCCGGCGGTCTGCGTGGGCGAGTAGAGCACGGTCATCAGGCCGTAGCTGCCGAGGCCGGCGAAGTCGCGCCCGATCAGCTTGCGGGCCTGCGTCGACTGCGAGCCGCCGCTTCCCAGCCGGCGCCCGACAGCGCCTTCTCGACCCGCGGCGCGAAGAAGCCGAGCACGAGGGCGACGAGCAGCCAGCCGATCAGCACGGCGCGCAGGTGCGTGGCGGTGTAGCGGCCGAGACGCCCGATCGGCCCGACCCGATGAGCTGCGTGGGATTGCGCGGCGGGCGGCTCGACGGCGGGTGCCGCGGTGGGGTTGCGGTGGCGCTCATGAGCTTGCTCCCGACGCGCGGGTAGACGACGGAGCGCAGCGCGAACACGCGGCTGAGGATCAGCGAGGCGGGACAGGCGCCGAACAGCACGTACAGCCACTGGTTGACGCCGACGAAGGCGGTCAAGAGCAGGAACCACGGCGAGATCAGCGCGACGAGCGCGACCTGACAGCAGCGTGACGCTGCCGGCCAGCGCGAACAGCACGCGCTCGAGCGGCCAGCGCGAGGAGCCGTCGGCGCCCTGCTGTGCGGGGCGGGAGCATGCGGTGGCGCTCATCGGGTCTGTCCTCCTTGCAGTAGTGAGTCGAGCTCGTCCAGCTGGCGGCGGATACCGCCGCAGACGAGCTCGCAAAGCTCGAACACGCCGTCGTCGGCGATCGCGTAAAGCGAGAAGTTGCCCTCCTTGCGGCGGCTCACCATGCCGCTGCGCAGCAGCACGCCGAGGTGCTTGGAGACGTTCTGCTGCGAGGCGCCGGCGGCGGCCTGGAGCTCCTGCACCGTGGCCGGAGCCTCGCGCAGGGCGTCGAGCAGGCGGATCCGCATCGGCTCGCCGAGGATGCGAAAGCGCTCGGCGATCGCCTCGGCGAGGGGCGCCGGCAGCGGGTGCGGGATCGGGGTGGTGTCCGTCATGTTCTGCACGATAGCACAACTGTATAGTTGTTTGTTACTGTCGTTGTGTAGGGAGTTGCTACGGACCGGATGGCGTAGTGGCGGCGGATGGGCCGGGCGGCGCGGGCAGGCACGATCGAACTGCCGATCACCCCGATATTCGATTTTTGAGATGAGAGATGACCGCCGATGGGAATGACCGCGACAGCACGCCACACGGGCACCGGTTTCGAGCACGAGATCGACGTCAACGGCCGCCACACGATCGTCACCGACGAGCCCGAGCGCCTCGGCGGCAGCGACCGCGGGCCGGCGCCGCACGAGCTGCTCCCAGCGACGCTCGCCTCGTGCATCGCGACGATGATCGCCATGTACGCGCGCAACCGCGGATGGGAGCTCGGCGAGACGATCGTCGAGGTCGACTACGACCCCGAGCGCGTGCCGCGCCTGTTCACGATCGAGCTGCGGCTCCCCGACGGCCTGACTGCCGAGCAGCGGCAGCGGCTCAAGCGCGTCGGTCGGACCTGTCCGGTGCGTCGCGCGCTCGAAGGCGGTTTTGCCTTCGACGAGCACGTGGTCGGCGGCGGCGGCGGCGAGCGGTGCGAGCCGGGCGCGACCCCTCACGCCGCCTGAGTCCACGTTGACCCGACGAGTGCGGATACGGTGAGTCGATGTCGGTGAGCGCGGGTCCCGCCGGGAAGGTGCTGCTCGTCGAGGACGAGCAGTCGATCGCCGAGCCGTTCGCCCAGGCGCTCGAGCGCAACGGCTTCTCCCCGACGATCGCCGCCACGGCGAGCGACGCGTTGCGCCTGGCCGGGGAGATCGAGCCGGACGTGGTGCTGCTCGACCTGACGCTGCCCGACGGCGATGGGCGCGACGTGTGCCGCGAGCTGCGCAAGAGCTCGGATGTGCCGATCATCATGCTGACGGCGCGCGGCACGGTCACCGATCGCGTGGTCGGGCTGGAGATGGGCGCCGACGACTACGTCGTCAAGCCGTTCGCCGTGGGCGAGGTGATCTCGCGCATCCGCGCCGTGCTGCGGCGTTCGCGCATAGCCCAGGCCGACGTCCCGGCCGCCGCGATGGAGGTCGGCGACCTGCGCCTCGACCCCGGCTCGCGGCGTGCCTGGCGCGCCGGCGAGGAGCTGGCGCTGACACGCAAGGAGTTCGACCTACTGGCACGGCTGGCGCGCGACGCCGGACGGGTCGTCTCGCGCGAGACGCTGATGTCGGACGTGTGGGACGAGAACTGGTTCGGCTCGACGAAGACGCTCGACGTGCACATCGCCGGCCTTCGCCGCAAGCTCGGCGAGGAGCCGAACCGCCCGCGCTACATCGAAACGGTGCGCGGAGTCGGCTTCCGCTGCGGCGCCGACGGCGAGCAAGCGTCCTGAGGGCAGCGTGCGACTGAGGACCGGCTTGCAGGTGGCGCTCGCCTACGTACTGCTGCTGGCGATCGTCGCACTCGGTGTCCCGCTCGCCTCGAGCCTCAGCGCGCGCGTGAACGACGAGGTGCGCTCGCAGGCGGGGAGCCAGGCCGACCTGGTCGCGGCCACTGCAGCGGACCTGCTCGCGCCGGCGCGACGCAACGAGCTCGCGATCCTGGCTCGCACCTCGGCCGCGGCGGTGCGCGGACGTGTGCTCGTGGTCGACCGCACCGGCATCGTGCTCGCCGACAGCGCGGTACCGGCGGAGCTCGGCGCCGCCTACGCGGGCCGCCCGGAGATCGCAAGCGCCCTGCGCGGGCGCCAGGTGCAGACGCAGCGCTCGAGCCGCACGCTGGGCGAGCAGATCCTCGCGACAGCCGTGCCGATCATCCGCAACGGGGCGACCGTCGGGGCGGTGCGCGTCACCCAGAGCGTGGCCTCCGTGCACGCCGCGGTCGGGCGCGTCGAGCTCGGCCTGGCGCTCGTCGGCACGATCGTGCTCGCGCTCGGGCTCGCGGTGGGCGCCGTGCTCGCACGGCAGATCGCACGACCGCTGGGGCGCCTCGAGCAGGTCGCCACCAGAGTGGCCGGCGGCGATCTGCAGGCGCGAGCCGCGATCGAGGGCAGCCGCGAGCAGCGCTCGCTGGGGGCGAGCTTCAACGAGATGGCCGATCGCGTCGGGCGGCTGATGGCGTCCCAGCGCGCGTTCGTCGCCGACGCCTCCCACCAGCTGCGCACGCCGCTGACCGGGTTGCGGCTGCGCATCGAGGAGGCGCACGCGGCGGGCGTCAGCCCCACCGCCGCACGCGAACTGGACGCGGGCGCGGCCGAGCTCGACCGGCTTGCGCAGATCCTCGAGGAGCTGCTCGTGCTGAGCCGCGCCGGCGAGCGCGAGCAGCCGGGCGAAGCGGTCGACCTCGGCGCGACCGTGCAGCGAGCCGCCGACCGCTGGCGCGCGGCGGCCGCGGCGCGCGAGATCGAGCTCGAGGCGCACAGCGGGAACGGCGACACGGCATGGTGCGCGCCCGCCGACGCCGACAGGGCGATCGACGTGCTGCTCGAGAACGCTGTGCACTACGCCCCGCGCGGATCGCGGATCACGCTGACGAGCGCGCCCGGACGGGTGGCCGTGCGCGACCGCGGTCCGGGCATCGCGCCGGATGAGCAGGAGGCGATCTTCGAGCGCTTCCACCGCGGAAGCGCCGGGGCCGCCGGCCCCCCGGGCAGCGGCCTCGGCCTGGCGATCGCGCGAGAGCTCGCACGCGAGTGGGGCGGCGAGGTGACGCTGACCAACGCCGAGGGCGGCGGCGCGCTCGCGACGCTGAAGCTGCCGGTGCACGAGCGATGAGACGGGCCGGCCGAAGACGACCACACCGGCCGGCGCGGTGCGCTTTGCCAACCGCTAACCCTGCGCGGACTACGGTGCGCAGATGAGCCGACAGACCGCTCTGTGGGCGCTCGCTGCGCTGCTCGGGCTCGTGCTGACGGCGGGCATCACGTGGGCCACGAGCCAGCTCACGAGCCAGCACATCGGGCTCTCCTCGGAGCCGATCTCGGGCGGGCGCCGTCTCGCCCCGGCGGTCACCGACCCGGCCACGCCGCGGCGCACGACGACGCGCAAGCGATCTACGCCCCGCCCGACCAGGACGTCGACCGGCTCGGGCGCCGCGGCAGCGAGCGAACCGACCGTCTCGCAGGTAACACCGGCGCCGGCTCCGACGACGACGCCGAGCACGAGCGGCTCCACGACTTCCAAGAAGACGACCTCGCAGAGCCGCCCGCGCTCCTCGCGCGACGACAGCCGCGACGGTGGCGGCGGCGGCAGTCGCGAAGCGACGGAAGCGGGCAGTCGCGAAGCGCCCGAAGCCGGCAGTCGTGAAGCGCCGGAATCCGGCGGGCAAAGCCCGTCGCACGGCCGCGACGACTGAACGCCCGCAGGCTGGGCCCAGCGCCGAGGCAGGGCCGGCGAGCTTGCCAAAGCTTTACCTCGAGCTGGGCCGGCGCTTGACGGGCGCGCGCAACAGTGAACGCGCAACCGTCCACCAGGAGACCACCAAATGCGCCGTATCGCAAACGCCCGTATCGCCTCGCTCGCCGCCGCACTGACGGCCGGGGCGCTGGGGGCCTACACGCTTCGCTCCGGCCCCAGCGACACGCGCGTGGCGCGGGCGTCGCAACCTGCCGTCGAGGTGCGCACGCAGGTGATCCGGCGCACGGTTCACGTCGTCCGCCACGAGCGGGCCCGCACGCACCGCTCCGCCGGCGGCGGCGTAGCGGGGGCGGCGGGCACGGGCACGGGCCTGCACACGGTCGCCGCGGGCGCCGCGCGCACAGCGGCGAGCGGCTCGCACAGCTCCGGCAGCTCGGCGGCATCGAGTGGCACGCTCAGCGGCACCTCGGCACCACGCACTCGCACGAGCGGTGGCGGCGGCGGATCGGGCTCGGCGCCCTCGAACCGCGCGGCAGCCGCCCCCGTGCGCACGCACACGAGCGGAGCGAAAGCCAAAGCACCTTCTTCGTCGGGCAGCTCGGGCACGGTGCGCACGCACACCAGCGGCTCGGCGGGCGGCGGCTCGGCGGGCGGCTCGACTCAGGGCGCCGTGCGCACGCGGACGAGCGGCGGCGGCGAGCACGAGAAGCGCGATGACTGAGCCGGCCGCCAAGAGGGCAGCCGCTGCTCGCACGGGCGCGGCTCACAAGATGCTGCGCAGCCCGCTCAGCGTGGTCGGCGCGACGCTCGCCTCTTTCCTCGTCGTGCTCGCGCTCTTGACGGCAAAGGTGACGAGCGGGCACGAACAGGCTCAACCGCTCGGCGGCGCCGGCTCGGCGCTCGTCGTGAAGAACGGTCACAAGGTCCTGCGCACGACTGCGAGCGGCCGCGTGATCGAACCGGCGAGCAGCGTCGCGGGCGCCCAGCCGGGCTACGTGCAGGCAGGCGCACAGCCGGCTGCGCTCGTGACACACACGAGTGGCGCGGTGGGCGGAGGCGGTCAGGATGACTGACCGCCTGACGATCGCGATGGCCTCGCTCGCGGCGTTCCTGGTCGTGCTCGCGCTGCTCGCAACGCAGCTCGGCCATGCCGGCAGCAGCCACCCGACTGCGCATGCGGTGCTGGTCCGCCGGATCTATCAGACGACGGTCGTCGAACGTGTGCCGGCAGCCTCGGCCGCGCGGAGCAGCAACTCGGTGACGCAGTCTGTCTCGGGGACGGGCGCGCTTTCGGCGACGCCGGTCACACGAACGTCATGAACGAACACGAGATCACATTCCACTCGATGGGCAGCGACGTGCGCCTGCTGATCGGCGCGCCGCTGCTGCGCGACGCGGAGTCGCCGGCGGATGCGTGCCGCAGTCAGCGCGCCTACGTCGAGGACTTCGCGGCGCGGCTCTCGCGCTTCCGTCCCGACAGCGAGCTCAGCGCGTTGAACGGCGATGCTCGCGGCGAGGCACCTGCATCGGCGCTGCTGCGCGCGGCCGTCACGGCCGGGCTGTGGGCGGCGCAGCGCAGCGGCGGGCTCGTCGACCCGACGGTCGGGCGCGCCCTCGCACGCGCCGGCTATGCGAGCTCGCTCGACGGGCGCGCGCCGGCCTCGCTGACACAGGCGCTCTCGGCCGCCCCGGCACGGCAGCCGGCACGCCCGAACCCGCAGCAGCTGTGGCGCCAGGTCGACGTGGACGATCGCGCCGGCACGGTACGACGCCCGGCGGGCATCGAGCTCGACACGGGTGGAACCGGCAAGGGCCTGTGCGCCGACGCGATCGCGCACCGTCTGCGCGGCTACTCGCGCTTCGCGATCGACTGCGGCGGCGATCTCACGATCGGAGGCGTGGGCGCGCAGCTCGAGCCCTACGCCGTCGAGGTGGAGCACCCGCTCACGGGCGAGACGATCCGCACCGTGCGGGTGGCCCGCGGCGGAGTCGCCACATCGGGGTTGAACGTGCGCGTCTGGCAGGACGAGCAGGGGCGCTTCGCGCACCACCTGCTCGACCCCTCGAGCGGCCTGCCGGCTTGGACCGGCCTGGTCGGGGTGACGGCGCTCGCGCCGACGGCGCTGGAGGCCGAGACGCTCTCGAAGATGGCGCTGCTGCTCGGGCCGCTGGGCGCCAGGCGCGTGCTCGCCGAGCACGGCGGCCTGGTCATCCATGACGACGGCGACGTCGAGCAGATCGGCTCGCTCGACGCGCGTCGCGGGTCGCTCACGATCGGGGAGAGGGCGGCGTGATGGCCGTCAAGGACCCCACCCCCTACCTGCCGTGGCTGGTCGGTCGAGCCTCGGGCATCATCGCGCTCGGGCTCGTCACGGCAGCCGTGCTGCTCGGCCTGACGATGTCGACGAAGCTGCTTCGCAAGCCCGGGATCGGGCGCACGCTGATGCGCCTGCACGAGCACATCGCGCTGGTCGGCCTCGGGGCGATCGTCGTGCACGGGCTCGCGCTCCTCGCCGACCCCTGGCTGCGCCCGGGCATCGCCGGCGTGACGATCCCGTTCACGATCTCCTACAAGCCGGCGTTCACCGGCCTGGGCATCGTCGCCGGCTACCTCGCGGCGCTGCTCGGCCTGAGCTTCTACGCCCGCCGGCGGATCGGCGTGAAGCTGTGGCGCAAGCTGCACCGAGCGACCATCCTCGTGTGGGTGCTCGGCGTCGTGCACACGCTGGGCGCGGGAAGCGACGCCGCCACCCAGTGGCTGCGCGCCTTCACGCTGCTGCCGGCCGTGCCGATCGTCTACCTGCTGGTGCGGCGCATGTTCCCCGGGACTCGACCGAGCCCACGGCGGGCGCCGGCGGCCGGCCCGCAGTCGATCGGCACGCACCGTCCCGCGCTCGCCGAGGAGGCGACGTCGTGATCCGCCTCGACGCGGACCTGCTGATCGCCGGCGGCGGCCTGGCTGCGCAGCGCTGCTGCGAGACGCTGCGACGGCTGGGCTTCGACGGGCGCATCGTCGTGCTCTGCGAGGAGCCGAGCGCGCCGTATGACCGCCCGCCGCTGTCGAAGTCCGTGCTGATCGACGAGCGCGAGCCGGAGGGGCTCGCGTTCAGGCCGGCGGCGTGGTACGAGGAGCAGGATGTCGAGCTGCTGCTGGGCGTCGCGGCACAGGAGCTCGATCTCGCAAGCAGCTCGGTCGTGCTCGGCGACGGCCGTCGGCTGCGCTTCAAGGATCTGCTGATCGCCACGGGCAGCCGCCCACGCCGGCTGCCGGGCGTCCCCACCGGAGGCGCGGTGCACGAGCTGCGCACCCACGAGGACGCGCTGGCGCTGCGCGCTGCGCTGCGCGAGCGCGACGGTCAGCTGGCGATCCTCGGCGCCGGGCTGATCGGGATGGAGGTGGCCGCCGCGGCGCGCGCGCTCGGACGCGACGTCACGCTGATCGAGGCCGCCGACACGCCACTCGCGCGGGTCCTGCCGCCGGCGCTCGGCAGCTGGATCGCATACCTGCACCGCCTGCACGGCGTGGACGTCCGCCTGGGGACCGCCGTCGAGCGTGTCTCGCTGCGTGAAGGCGCCGCGAGACTGGAGCTGAGCGATTCGAACGTGCTCGAGGCGCACACACTGCTGGTCGCGATCGGCACCTCACCGGCGACCGAATGGCTCGCGAGCGCCGGTCTCGGCCCGGGCGCCATCGACACCGACGCCGGCGGGCGCACCGCCCTGCCGGGCGTCTACGCCGCCGGCGACGCGGCCTGCTTCCCGGACCCCTACCTGGAGCAGCCGGTGCCGAGCCAGCACTGGGAGGCGGCCGTGCGCCAGGGCGTTGCCGTCGCGCGCTCGATCGTCGGGCTCGCGCCGGCGGCGGCGGCGCCGTCGATGTTCTGGAGCGACCAGCACGGTCACCGCATCCAGTTCGTCGGTCACGGCGCGCCCGACTGCGAGATCGAGCTCGACGGTGACCCCGCCGCGGGCGGATCGTTTGCGGCGTGGATCGCACGAGCAGGTCGCCCGCAGGGGGCGCTGCTCGTGGACCGCCCGCAGTCGCTGCCGGAAGCACGCGCACGAATCGCCGGCGCCGAGGGCGTACCCGCGGGCTCCGGCGAAGAGAGCTCTGACAACCACGACCACCCCAAGCGAGGTGCCCCATGGCCTGCATACCGGTAATCGACGAGGCCTCGTGCCTCGCACACGGCGACTGCGAGGCGCTGGCGCCCGAGGTGTTCCGCATCGAGGACGTCGCGACGGTGATCGGCACGGCTCCGCTGGAGCAGCTCGTCTCGATCGCCGAAGCCTGCCCCGCAAGCGCGATCAGCGTGATCGACGACGCCACCGGCGAGCAGCTCTATCCCTGAGTCGTTGCACGTCGTGAATCGCCGCACGCCCTGACGCTCCCGGCGACGGCGAGCGGTACCCGCGCGTGACCCGGCCAATCCTCCGGTCACGAGTCGGCCCGCCGCGTAATGGTGCGGCGTGCGCTGAGATTCGTTACGGTCTGAGGATGTCACGGGGGGCGTCGGGACCACAGCGCAGGCTCACTCCGAGCTACGCCAACGTGATGTCGACGATCGCGGTGTTCCTCGCGCTCGGCGGCGGCGCTTGGGCCGCTTCGAGCGGCCTCGTCGGCCCGTCGGGCGCGCTGCGCGCTTGCGTCGACCGCGGCGGTTCGCTGAAGGTCGTCAGGAGCGGCGCCAAATGCCACAGGGGCGCCACGACGATCTCGCTCGGCGGGCGCGGAGCCACAGGAGCTCAGGGACCGGCCGGGCCGGCCGGCACGGCCGGCGCCACGGGCCCCCAGGGGGCCGCGGGGACGCCCGGCACCCCCGGCACCGACGCCACGGCCAGCGTGACGATGAGCGCGCGCGCCAGCTTCAACATCGGCGAAAACGGCTACTTCGCAGCGAGCGGGCTGTCGGCCCCCTCGGCCACAGAGACGAGCGCGGTCTCGCTGACGGGCTCGCAGGCGATCGTCGCGCGCCACCTGACCGTGCGCGACGTCAGGACGACCGTGAACGACAACACGAGGGTCTACGTGCTGCGCGTGAACGGCGCCGACACGGCACTCACCTGCTCGCTGATCAGCGAAGCCGGCACGTGCACGGACGACAGCCACGCGGTCACGATCCCGCCGCGCAGCGAGGTCTCGATTCACCGCGAAGTGATCACCGGCACGGGGGGCGGCGCAGACGGCACCTGGGTGCTCGCCTCCTGGATCGCCTCGCCGAGCTGACGCTCCGGCGGCGCGCCTGTAGACGGCCGTTCACGTAGACGGCCGTTCAATCGGCCGGCAAGCAAGCCGACCCGGCTAGCGCTTGACCTTGAGCCTACGCGTGGTCGTACGCTGCAGGCCCCGCGCATCGCTCGCCACGACCTGCACGGTCAGGCTCAGCGAGCGACGCTTGCCGATCCGCGTTGCCGAGGGCTTCAACACAAGCTTGCGCCGAGTCTTGACGTTCTTCAGCGTCTTGCTGGCGATCACGAGGTCGCCGACGCTCGCGATGCGCCCGCCGCGAGCGCGGCCGAGCAGGTTGCCGAACACGGTCGCGGGTTCGCTCGTCGCGACTTCGATCGTGACACCGTGCCTGAGCAGCGACTTGAAGCGCACGCTGCGCGGCAGCTTCAGCGTGATCGTCGGGCCCGCCGCAGCGATCGGCGCTGCCGGCACGGGCGCAGCGAGTTTCGCGTTGGTATCGAGCACGACGATCGAGCGCGTGGCGGACGTGGTGTTGCCCGCGCGGTCGGTCGCGGTCGCCGTGGCGGTGAACGTGCCTGCGCTCGCATAGGCGTGGCTCACGCTCTCCCCGTCCGCAGCGGTGCCGTCGCCGAAGCTCCAGTGCACGCCGCGCACGCCCATCGTGTCGGTCGCGTGCGCGGTGAAGGCGCTCGCGACGCCGAGCAGCGCCGCGCTCGGCACGGAGACCGACGAGAGCTCGGGGGGCGCGCCGCTGTCGAGACCGCCCGCGAATACTTCGTCGCCGGCGGCGTTTTTGATCGTCCAGGACGCGAGCAGGTTGTCCCCCGGCGTGACCGCGAAGCCCGCTGACCGCAGGCCGGCGCCGGCGACCGGTAGCGGCGCGCCGAAGCCGGCGCCGGGTGGACGGACCGCGACGTCGATCCCCCCGAGCGCCGGCTTGAACAGCTCGGCGAACGCGGTGCCATCCGGGGCCACCGAGATGGCGGCGCCCAGGTAGGTGCCCACCGGCACGATGTCCTGCGCCGCGCCGAAGCCGCCGCCGGGTGGGCGGACCGCGTACTGGATCGTGGCGCCCGAGACGCTCGAGCGGTCCAGTACGACGATCGCGTTCCCGGCGGCATCGACGCCGAGCTGGCCTTCCGTCCCGGGCGGGGCGATTTTCACAGGAGTGAAGGCACCGCCGCTGGGCCGCACGAACGCATCGAGGCCTTCGGTGGCGGTATTGACGAGCACGATCGCCGTCCCGTCCGCGGTGACCGCGACGTCCTCGACGAAGGCGCCTTCGCCGGACGTGGCGACTTCCACGAGCGTCTGCGGGGTCAGCGCCGCTTTCGAGCCGGGCGGGCGGACGGCGACCTCGGCGAAGCGTTTGCCACCCGCTTCGTAGTTCCAGGCGACCGCGAGCGTCCCGTCGGCGCCGTAGCGCACCTTGGGCTGGAGGTATTCGCTTTCGATCGCGGGGCCCAGCGGCGCCTGCGCCCCCGGGAAAGCGCCCAGCGAGGAGCCTTCGGTGAACTCCAGGCGGTATTTGTTGACTGCTTCTTCGACGTCGCAGACGACGGCGAGTTCGTCGTGCGGCCCCACGGCCGAGCTGGTGAAGCGGTAGCACGGGCTTTCCTTCGTCGCCCCGAACAGGGCGCCCGGAGCGCTGCGCGCGAACTGCCCATGGGCGGTCCGGGTCGCGATGCCCCACGTCGCGAGCGCACTGCCCGCCGAGTCGAACGAGACGTCGCGTGGCATTTCGAAGTTGCTTTCGCCGCTGAGCGACTGCTTGGGGCCGAACGCGCCTCCGGACGGGCGGACGCGCAGGCCCAGCACCTGCTGCGGTTCGATTTCCCGGTAGAAGACGAGCTGTTCGCCGAGCGGCGAGACCCACGGCCGCGCCTCGTCGATCCGGGGGGCGCTCGCGAGCTGCTCGGGGTCGACCGGGCCGAATGCGGCCTCGGCGGGCGCCGCCGCGAGCCACCCGAGCGCGACGGCGCAGAGTGCGACCGGAAACCAACCTCGGCGTGAGCGTGCGCGCATCGGGGGTTGATCCTAAACCCTCCGTAAAGCGGGTGCACGGAGGCGCAGTACGCTGGGCCCGTGCGATCGGCGTGGCCAGAGGTCTCCTACGAGCGCTGGAGCGAGACGTGCGACACGCTGCACGCGCACACGCAGGTGCTCGGCAAACTCGCCGCCGCGGCCGCGCCGCCCGAGCCGCAGGCTGCAGCACGCGGCGCTGCGCCTGAGCGCCCGTGGCTGGGAAACGGCGCCGCTGCCCTCACCGGACGGCTCGGGGACGTTCGTCGTGGCGCTCGACCTGCACGCGCACGAGGCCGTCGTCGAACGCAGCGGCAGCGGCAGCGGCGAGGCGATGCGTGTGCCGCTCACGCCCGATCGGCCCGTAGCGGAGGTGACGCGCGCGGTGCTCGACGCAGTGCGCGAGCTCGCCGGCGAGCTGCGGCTCGCGCTCGCGCCGCAGGAGGTCCCTTGGAGCGTCGCGCTGGACGAGGACTACGAGCACGCGCGCTACGACGCCGCGCAGGTCGAGCAGTACTTCGCCGCCGCGACGCAGGCGGCGCTCGTGCTCGGCGCGTTCCGCGCCCCCTACCGCGGGCGCTCGACGCCCGTGAACGCCTGGTGGGGCTCGTTCGACCTCGCGGTCAACCTCTTCTCGGGCCGCCCGGCCGACCCGCCCTCGGAGGACTTCATCATGCGCAACGCGATGGACGCGCAGGAGATCGCGGTCGGCTGGTGGCCCGGCGACCAGCGCTACGGCCGCGCCGCCTTCTACGCCTACGCGCATCCGTCGCCGCCCGGCTTCGCCGAACGGGAGCTCGAGCCGGCGGCGGCGCGCTGGGAGGCCGAGCTCGGCGAGTACGTGCTCGACTGGGACGACGTGCGCGCGGCCGAGGATCCACACGCCTTCGCGCTGCAGTTCGCGCGCTCGGCCTACCGGCACGCCTGCTCGGTGTGCGACTGGGACCCGACGCTCGCGAGCAGCGGCGAGGGCGTGCCGCCGCCGGTCAGCTGAGCTGACCAGGCGGGCGCTGTTAGGTTGAGGGCGAAACGGAAACCAGCCGTCCAGGCCCTTCCCCAGGAGACCGCATGCCCGCAACGCCAGCCCTGAGCGCGCCCTCGGCGGGCGCTCCGTTCGAGCGGACGACGATCGAGCGTCGCGAGCTGCGCCCGCGGGACGTGCAGATCGACGTCGCGTACTGCGGCATCTGCCATAGCGACATCCACCAGGTCCGCGACGAGTGGGGCGGATCGATCTTCCCGATGGTCCCCGGACACGAGATCGCGGGCGTCGTCGCCGCAGTCGGCCCCGAGGTGAGCGACTTCGCGGTCGGCGACCGGGTCGGCGTCGGCTGCATGGTCGACTCCTGCGGCGAGTGCGAGTACTGCCTGGCGGGCGAGGAGCAGTTCTGCGTCAAGGGCAACGTGCAGACCTACAACGCGCGCGACTACGACGGCGAGGTCACCTACGGCGGCTACAGCCGCCAGATCACGGTCAAGGACCACTTCGTCGTGCACATCCCCGACAGCATCGAGTTGCAGGACGCGGCTCCGCTGCTGTGCGCCGGGATCACGACGTACGTGCCGCTGAAGCACTGGCGCGTCGGCGAGGGCACGAAAGTCGCGGTCATCGGCATGGGCGGGCTAGGCCACGTCGGCGTGCAGATCGCGGCAGCGATGGGCGCAGAGGTAACGGTGCTGAGCCAGTCGCTCAGCAAGCAGGAGGATGGGCTGCGCTTCGGCGCCAAGCACTACTTCGCCACCTCCGATCGCGAGACGTTCAAGCAGCTGCGGGGCAGCTTCGACCTGATCCTCAACACGGTCTCGGCGAACCTGCCGCTGGATGCCTACCTGCGGCTGCTGCGGGTCGACGGGACGATGGTCACGGTCGGCGCGCCGTCGGAGCCGGACAAGGTTCACGCGTTCTCGCTGATCATCGGCAGGCGAAGCTTGGCCGGCTCGTCGATCGGCGGCCTGCCCGACACGCAGGAGATGCTCGACTTCTGCGCCGAGCACGGCGTCAAGCCGGCGATCGAGCTGATCTCAGCCGATGGGGTCGACGCGGCCTACGACCGGGTCGTGCGCAGCGACGTCCGTTACCGCTTCGTGATCGACGTGGCGACGATCGCCTGAACCCGCGGCCGCGGAGCCGCCTTCTACGGGCTCTCCGAGTCGCGCTTGAACGCGGCCGCGAGCTCCTCGCGCGAGTGAATCCCGAGCTTGCGGTAGACGTGGCCCAGGTGGTATTCGACGGTCTTGGGGCTCACGAAGATCGCCGCCGCCGCCTCCCGCGTGGTCTTGCCGTCGGCAAGCAAGCGGACGATCCGCAGCTCTTGGGGCGTCAGCTGATCGAGCGTACTCACGTCGCGCCGTCGCGCCGTCTCGCCGGTGGCCGCGAGCTCGGCGCCGGCCTGCTCGGCCCACGACTGAGCGCCGAGGCGCTCGAAGGCCTCGATGGCAGCGCGCAGTTGCTCGCGTGCGCGCACGCGTTTGCGCGCACGACGCAGCCGAGCGCCGTAAGCCAGTCGCGTGCGAGCCGCCTCGAAGGCATCGGGCGTCTGCTGGTGCAGCCGCAAGGCCTCCTCGAAGCGAGGCTCCATCTCCGCGGCGTCCGCCAAGAGCGCGCGACAGCGCGCGGCGCGCGCAAGTGCCCACGGCTGTCCCTTGGCTGAAGCCTGCATGCCGAACTCGGCCGCGACCTCGGCCGCCTCATCCGCGCGCGCGAGACGCAGCAGCGCGTCTACGAGCTCCGGCGCGGGTGAAAGATCGACGTCGGCGATGCCGCGTGAGCAAAGCGCCTGCGCCTGCGCGTTGTAGTGCTCGACGGCCCCCGCCGGTCGGCCGAGGCCGAGCTCCAGGTCACCGAGGGCCTGGATCGCCCAGATACCGAAGAGCCCGACACCGAGCTCCTCGCACTGGCGTATCGCCTGGGCGGCATGTTCGCGACACGTGACCTCGCGCCCTTGCCGCGCCTGTAGCCACGCGAGCCCCGCAAGCGCCGCCGCCACCTCAACCCGCTGACCGGTCTCGCGTCCCAGTCGGATCGCTTCGTCGTAACTCGCCTCTGCCGCGGCCCATTGGTCGGTCGTTGCCTGGGCGCGCGCGCGCAGATGCAGCAGATTCGGCAGGACGCCGAGCGCTGCCTGCGCACGCACTCGCGCAAACGCCTCGTCGATCAGCACGCGTCCGTACTCGGCCTCACGGAGCCACAGCGGCCCAAGCGCCGCCCAGAAGAGCAGCTCGGGGTCCTCGTGCAGCTCGCTCGAGCGCTCGTGCAGCTCGATCCCGTTCCGTATCGAGGCAGCGCCGGCTTCGCCCTGGCCGTCCGCCACCAGCGCCATGCCGTGTACGACTGACGCGGCGATCCTCGCCCGTGGTGTGCCCTCGTGATCGGCCAGCACGACAGCACGCTCGGCTGCGGCGAGCATCGCCGGCGTGTCGCCCGTGTAGAAGCAGCCCTGCACGGCTTGGACGAGCATGAAGACAGCCACCTCGGGGTTGGCGTCGGCGACCCGCTCGGCCGCGCCGACGATCAGCGGATAGCCATCGGCCAGCGGCCCGCAACGCAGTGCCACCGCGCCGCGGAGGTGGTCGATACCCGCGGCAACCGCATCGGCTGCTGGTTGGGCCTGTACGTCGTCGAGCAGTTCCAGTGTGCGCTGCGTCTCGCCGGCCAGCCACGCGGCACTCGCCGCCGCCAGCAGCAGCCTCTCGCGGGCCTCGGTGGTCGAAGCGAGGACGGCAGCGCGCGCGTAGGCCGTGGCGGCAACCGCGTAGGCGCTGCGCTCGCCCGCTCGCTTACCGGCCCGCTCCAGCGCGTCGGCGACCCGGTCGTCGGGGCCAACGCTCGCTGCCGCCAAATGCCATGCGCGCCGATCGATGTCTCGGTCGGGGAGGGCGGCCGCCAGCGCCGCATGCGCCTCGCGTCGCTCTGGCGCAGGGGCGTCGGCGTACAGCGCCGCACGCGCGAGCGGATGAATGAATTCGACTTCGCCGGGGCCGACCTCGACGAGACCTGCTCGCTCCGCCGGAGCGAGATCGGCGATGTCGAGTTCGATCTGCGCAGCGGCACGCACGAGAACCGCGGTACTGCAAGCGTCGCTGGCCGCCGCGAGCACGAGCACGCGGCGGGTGCGCTCCGGCAGCTCGCCGAAACGGCGCAGAAATGCCGTCGCGATGCTCGTCGAGATCGGCACCGGCGCGTCGTTCGGCAGCGTGAGCAGCGAGGGCACCTCGACGGCCAGCTGCTGTAGGGCGAGTGGGTTGCCGCCCGTGGCGCGGTACAGGCGCTCCAGCACGTAGTCTGGAACCTCCGTCCCAGCGAGCAGCGTCGCCGCGTCTGAGCGGTCGAGGCCACCGATGCGAAGCGTTCGCAGGTCGGCGCCGTCCAGCAGTGAAGGCTCACCCTCACGCACCGTGAGAACGAGCGCGATCGGATCCGCGAGCAGCCGTCGCGCGGTGAACAGCAGCGTCTCGGCGCTCGAGCGGTCAAGCCACTGTGCGTCGTCCACGAGCAGCGCGAGCGGCCCCTCCTCGGCGCTCGCCGAGAGCAGGCTGAGCGTCGCGGCTGCCACCGCGAAGCGGTCCCGCGCACCGGCTGGGCCGAGCGCGAGCGCACCGGCGAGCGCGCTCGCCTGAGGCGTCGGGATGCGCTCCAGCACACTCAGCGTCGGGCCCAGCAGCTCGGAGAGCCCAGCGAAGGGGATCACCGTCTCGGACTCGATGCCGCGGCAGCGCAGGATGCGCATGCCCCGGGCGCTCTCGGCTGCATACTCGAGTAGGGCGGTCTTGCCGATCCCCGGCTCGCCGACCAGCCCGAGCACCCCGCTGCGCCCGTCTCGCGCCTGCGCAAGCAGGCGATCGAGCGCCAGCCGCTCCTGGGTGCGGCCAATCAGCATCGGTCGATTCTGACGCTTCCACGATCCCAGCGCGAGCGCCGCAAGGAACTAGGCGGCCCCCCGATGCGATCACCAGCGGCCGGGGCTACGGTCGCGGCAATCGAATCAGGAGGTCCACGATGACAGCCGTAGAGGAGCCCCGCGCGGTCGACGGTCAGAAGCTCGAGCAGTTCGTGTTCCGCGCCGTCGAGGAGATCGGCGCGACGATCAACGCGGCGCTTGTCGTGATGGGGGACAGACTGGGTCTGTACCGAGCCCTGGCCGGGGCCGGAGGGCTGACACCGGTGGAGCTCGCGCGGCGTAGCGAGGTGAGCGAGCGCTACGTGCGCGAGTGGCTGAACGCGCAGGCGGCCGGCGGCTTCGTCGAGTACGACCCGCTCGACGGCACCTACACGCTTCCGCCGGAGCAGGCGGTCGCGCTGACCGACCAGTCGAGCCCGGCGTTCCTCCCGGGCTTCTTCCAGATCGCGCTCGGCACTGTGATCGACTCGCCCCGAATCACCGAGGCCGCGCGGCGCGGCGAGGGCGTCGGCTGGCACGAGCACAACCACGACGTCTACGAGGGCTGCGAGCGGTTCTTCCGCCCCGGGTACAACGCGGCGCTCGTGCCGGCGTGGCTGCCGGCGCTCGACGGGGTCGTCGAGAAGCTGGAGTCGGGGGCGAAGGTGGCCGACATCGGTTGCGGGCACGGCTCGTCGACGATCCTGATGGCGCAGGCGTTCCCAGACTCGACGTTCTTCGGCTCTGACTACCACGAGGGATCGATCGAGACCGCCCGTAGCCGCGCACAGGACGCGGGCGTGGCCGATCGCGTGAGCTTCGAGACAGCCGCAGCCGCGTCCGACCACGGCGCGGGCTATGACCTGGTGACGATGTTCGACTGCCTGCACGACATGGGCGACCCCGTCGGCGCGGCGCGTCAGGTCCGGCGGATGCTCGCGTCGGACGGGACCTGGATGATCGTCGAGCCGATGGCCGGCGACCGTGTCGAGGACAACCTCAACCCGGTCGGGCGCACCTACTACGGGTTCTCGACGTTCCTGTGCACGCCGGCGTCGTTGTCACAAGAGGTCGGGCTGGCGCTCGGCGCTCAGGCCGGCGAGGCGAGAATCGGAGACGTTGCCGCCGGCGGCGGTTTCACCCGCTTCCGACGCGCGGCCGAGACCCCTTTCAACCTCGTGTTCGAGGCCCGCCCATGAGCATTACGATCGGCGACATGAGCTCGCAAGCGCTGGTGGAGTCGGGTGACCCCGAGCAGCAGCGCCGAGCTCGGGCAGGCCGCGACGGCGAGCAGAGCCGAGCCCGTTATCCAGACGCCGAAGGCTTCGTCGAGCGCGACGGTCAGCGACTGTTCTACGAGCTCTACGGCGAGGGCGAGGAGACGATCTTCTTCCTGCCGACCTGGTCGATCGTCCACTCGCGTCAGTGGAAGATGCAGATTGCCTACTTCGCGCGCCACTTCCGTGTACTGAGCATGGACGGTCTCGGCAACGGCCGCTCCGATCGCTGCCGGGAGCGCCGGCGCTATGCGCCGGCGGAAGTCGCTCGCGACTGCCTGGCAGTGATGGACGCCACCGCGACCCAGCGGGCGGTAATGGCCAGTCTCTCAACTGGCGCCCAGTATCAGCTCGAGCTCGCGCGCCTGGCTCCGGAGAGGGTCGTGGGCGCGACGTTTATCGGCCCGCTGTTCCCCTACACGCTCTCCCAGAATACGGTCCTCACCGATCCAATCGTGCAGAGGGTCACGCGCAAGCTTCACCTGCCAACGCCCGTCTCGTGGGCGCACATGAACCCGGTGTACTGGCGTGAGGATCATCGCCGGTTCGCCGACTGGTTCATGGCGCGATGCCTGCCCGAGCCTCACTCTCCCAAGCCGATCGAAGATGGCGTGGGGTGGATGCTGGACACCGATCCGGTGACGCTCACGGCGACGGTTGCGCACGGTCAGTTCATGCGCGGTCGGCGCACGCTGCGCAAAGCGGCGCAGCGCCTGCAGTGCCCGGTGCTGGTCGTCCATGGCGAGCGTGACAAGATCTCGGCGACCCGCGACGGGCGAGCGCTCGCGCGGCTCAGCGGCGGAGATCTCAATGTGGTCGCCGGCGCCGGTCATCTGCCCCATGCCCGCAAGCCGGTTGCGTTCAACCTGGCACTTCGCGACTTCGCCGAGGACGCGTTCGCGCGCAGGCGCACCCCGCGCGACCCCACCGTGTACCGCCCCGACGGGCGACCGCGCGCTTTGTTCATCTCCTCGCCGATCGGCCTCGGTCACGCCCAGCGCGACGTCGCGATCGCCCGCGAGCTGCGTTGCCTGCACCCGGACCTGCAGATCGACTGGCTTGCTCAGGATCCAGTCACGCGCATGCTGGAACGGGAAGGCGAGCGCATTCACCCCGCCAGCCCCCACCTGGCCAACGAGTCCAAGCACATCGAGTCGGAGTCGGCCGAGCACGATCTGCACTGCTTTCACGCCATCCGCCGCATGGACGAGATCCTCGCCGCGAACTTCATGCTGTTCCACGACGTGGTGCGCAAGGACCGCTACGACCTGTGGATCGGCGACGAGGCGTGGGAGCTTGACTACTACCTGCACGAGAACCCGCACGAGAAGCGCGCGCCGTACGCGTGGCTTTCGGATTTCGTCGGCTTCCTGCCGATGGACGACGGCGACGCCCACGAGCGCTTCCTGGCAGCAGACCACAACGCCCAGAAGGTCGAGCACATCGCCGAGCACCCCGGCGTGCGCGACCTCTCACTGTTCGTGGGCAACCCCGACGACATCGTGCCCAAGCGCCTCGGGCCCGAACTGCCGATGATCCGCGACTGGACCGAACGCAACTACTCCTTCACCGGCTACGTGACCGGTTTCGACCCTGCGGATCTGAGCGATCGCGCCAAACTGCGTGCGGAGCTCGGCTACGGCGACGACGAGCAGGTGTGCATCGTCACCGTCGGCGGCTCTGGCGTCGGCGCCGCCCTGCTGCGACGGGTGATCACGGCCTTCCCCCAAGCCAAGGAGCGCGTCCCGCAGCTGCGCATGATCGTCGTCGCCGGCCCGCGCATCGATCCCGCGTCGCTTCCCTCGCCGGATGGGCTCGAGGTGGTCCCTTACGTGCACAACCTGTACCGGCACCTGGCCGCGTGCGACCTCGCGGTCGTGCAGGGCGGCTTGACCACGTCGATGGAGCTGACGGCGCAGAAGCGCCCGTTCCTGTACTTCCCGCTGCGCCACCACTTCGAGCAGAATTTCCACGTCCGCCATCGCCTCGAACGCTACGGAGCCGGTCGCGGAATGGACTTTGACGACTCGCCGCCAGAGGCGATCGCGACGGCGATCGCCGAGGAGATCGGCCGCGAGGTCGCCTACCGCGACGTGGAGATCGACGGCGCCGCCCGGGCGGCGCGTCAAATGGCCACGCTGCTCAACTAACAGAGGAGAACACACCATGAGACGCATTCCACGTGAGGACGTTCCGCTCGTCATCGACGACAACGGCGTCGAAGTTCGCGTGCGCGACGAGGACGGCTTCTCTGTCGGGTTCGTGCGCCTGCCGGCCGGTGCCGACCTGCGCCCCGCGACCAAGGGGCTGCCGCACGATCTCTGCCCGTGTCCGCACTGGGGCTACATGCTCAAGGGCCACCTCCGGATGCACACACTGGACGGGCATCAGGACTTCGCTGCCGGTGAAGCTTTCTACTGGGCTTCGGGCCACGCTCCCGAAGCGCTCGAGGACACTGAATATGTCGACTTCTCGCCGACCGAGGAGTTTGGGCCGGTGATCGAGCACATCAGATCCGCAGCCGGGGCATCCGACTGAGCTGAGCTCCAGCTCAGTCGGCCGAGGAGAACTCGGTAACGCCATACACGGGATTGCTCACGCGCAGCGGCGTCCCGATGCCGCCGGCGGCGGGAGTCGTGTGCACGATGAACGCCTCGTGGCGCCCGTGGTCGATGATCGCGGCCACCACGCCCTCGCCGCGGGGCTCAGGCTTGCCCACCTCGATCTCCTGGTCGGAGCCGTCGAGGCGGCAGCGGAGCTTGTGGATGCGACGCAGGCGCGCGGGGCAACCCGCCAGATCGGTGGAGAGCTCACGCAGATCGCCGTAGGCCTCCTCGGCCAGCGGTTCTCCACGCTTCAGGCCGCCGACGAAGAAGGCGGTCATCGACGACGCTGCTTGGCGGGTTGTGTCGGATAGCGCTTGCGCTCTTCCGGCGTCATCTTCCGGATCGTCAGCGAGCCATCCTTTACCTGCCGCTGGATTTCCTCCAGCTTCGCGCGGCGACGCTCCGCTGCGCGATCTGCCTGTGTTGGCGGCACACAACCAGGGTAGCGCGATATGAGTCCAAGAGGCTACGCCTGCCGGGAGCGCGCGCGGTATGCTCGCCGCCACCCGTATGGGGGTGCGTCCGTCGGACCGGCTGCTCGCGTCTCCAAGAAAGGGGGATCCGATGATCCCCATCGCCAGCCCAGGCCTCCCGGCCGCGGAGTCCGCTGCCCTCGGCATGCCGGAGCTTCCAGACAACTCCATCGAGGACGCCCACCGGGATCGCCCGAGCAGCCAAACGCGGGAGATGCTGGCGCGCTACGCCAAAGCCCACGACGGGCGCGCGACGCTCGGCGTGATGACCTCGGTCGCTCCGTACATCGCGCTTTCCGTCGCGATGTACTTCGCGCTGGAAGTGTCGGTCCTGATTACGCTCGCGCTCGCCGTGCCGACGGCCGCCTCCCTGGTGCGCACGTTCATCGTCTTCCACGACTGCTCCCACGGTTCGTTTCTCACGTCGAGGCGCGCCAACTCGTGGCTTGGGATGTTCACGGGCGTGCTGCTGTTCATGCCGTTCGTGCGCTGGAAGCACGACCACGCGGTCCATCACGCCACCTCCGGCGACCTCGAGCGGCGCGGCGTCGGCGACGTGCGCACGCTCACGACGAGCGAATACCTCGCGCTCTCGCCCCGCGCCCGTCTGGCCTACCGCCTGCTGCGCAACCCGCTCGTGATGTTCGGCATCGGTCCGATCGTCGCGATGGTGATCGGGCCGCGCATCGTCGCCCGCGGCGCGCGCCCGCGCATGCGCAACAGCGTGATCGTGACCAACGTGGCGCTCGCCGTGCTGATCGGCGGCCTGTGCTGGCTGATCGGCTGGCGCGACTACCTGCTCGTCGTCGGGCTGCCGGCGCTGCTCGCCGGCTCGGCCGGCATCTGGCTGTTCTACGTCCAGCACCAGTTCGAGGATGCCTACTGGGAGAGCGGCGAGGACTGGAGCTATGACGAGGCCGCGCTGCGGGGAAGCTCCTACCTGAAGCTCCCGCGGGTTCTGCAGTTCGCCAGCGGCAACATCGGCTTCCACCACGTCCATCACCTCAGCGCGCGAATCCCCAACTACAACCTGCAGCGCGCGCACGAGGAGAACCCGATGTTCCACACGGTGCCGACGCTGACGCTGCGGGACGGCATGCGCGCCGTGCGCTTGAAGCTGTGGGACGAGGAGCAGAAGCGACTCGTCTCCTTCGCGCAGGCGCGCAGGGCGCAAGCCAACTGAGCGCACCGCCGGGCTTCGGTCAGTCGCCGCGACGCCGAGACGCCGCGCGTGAGGGCCGCGCGACCCGCTTACGCTCTCGAGCGGGCTCCGGCGAGCCGCCGTCAAGGGACTCGAGCACGAAGATCTCGACGGCGAGATCCTGCTCGAGATGGTTGGCGCTGGTGAACGCCTTGACGGTCCTGCCGCTGATCTGCTCGACGGCGCGGACGGCCTCGCGCTCCATCATTTCCTGGTAGGCCCTGCGCGTCCTCAGCACGACCTCGCGCGAGCCGTTGCGGACGAGGTTCTGCTCGCCCTTGCTGAGCACTCCCTGCAGAACGCACACGACCAGGTCCTCGCCGAGCGTCGTCCACGCGCGCGTCGCCCCATGACCGGTCTCGGCCGCGAGCAACCTGACGATCTCATCGGAGATCTTCGCCGTGACACGGTCGCGCGGCGCATCCCCCTGGGTGGTGCCGGACACAGCCAGCCCTCTCTGCCGCTCTGAAAAGACGCAGGCGTCGTGCGTAGGAAGAGTCGGCAGACCGGTACGAACGACGGCGCTTGCAGCACCCTAGCGCGTCTGAAGTCGGCGTTTGGATCGCCGTGCCGGGGACTGCAAGAAGGCCGCTCACCCCACGGCTCGCGCGATCGGCTCTGCTACGTTGCTTGACAGCGGTCGACAACTGTCAGCCGCGAGGCAGCTCGCTTGAGTACCGCCAGTGGCGGTTCGGGTCAGCATCAGCCTCCCGAACCGACGCGGTTCTCGCAGCCGCTCAAAGGAGTCAAATTGTCTATGAAGTCCTTCGCCGATCTCGGCGTATCTCGTGCGGTCGTCGACGTGCTCGCCCGCCGTGGCGTGACCGCGCCATTCCCGGTCCAGAGCCTCGTCGTGAACGACGTGCTCGAGGGCCGCGACGTGCTCGTCAAGTCGCCCACCGGATCGGGCAAGACGCTCGCCTTCGGCATCCCGACGGTCGAGCGCCTGAGCGCCGACGGTCCCCGCCCGGCCGCGCTCGTGCTCGCACCGACGCGCGAGCTCGCAAGCCAGATCGTCGAGGAGATCCGCGACATCGCCCACGCTCGGGCACTGCGCGTGACGGCCGTGTACGGCGGCGTCGGGCTCACCAAGCAGGCCGCCGCCGCCGCGAAGTCCCACATCGTCGTGGCGACGCCGGGCCGGCTCGAGGATCTGCTCGACCGCGGCGCGTTCAAGCTGGACCAGATCCGTGTGCTCGTGCTCGACGAGGCCGACCGGATGCTCGACATGGGCTTCCGCCCGGCCGTCGACCGGATCGTGGAGGCCTGCCCGCGCGAGCGCCAGACGCTGTTCTTCTCGGCCACGCTCGAAGGTGCGGTTGGGCGCATCGCCGCGAAGTACACGCGCGAGGCCATCTCACACGAGCACGGCCCGTCGGGATCGCGCGCGGCGCTGGACGTCGAGCACCGGTTCGTCGCGATCGGCGGCGAAGACCGAGTCGGGGCACTCGTCGGCGAGCTGTCCAAGGAGCGCGACCTCGCGCTCGTGTTCGTGCGCACCAAGCGCGGCGCGGACCGCCTCGTCAAGCGGCTCGCCGGCAGCGGCGTGAAGGCCGCTGCCGTCCACGGCAACCGCTCGCAGAAACAGCGCGAGCAGGCGCTCTCGCAGTTCCGCGCCGGGCGCGTGGACACGCTGGTGGCGACCGACGTGGCGGCTCGCGGCATCGACGTGCAGGACATCTCGCACGTGATCAACTTCGACCTGCCGGGCGACCACGACGTCTACGTGCACCGCATCGGGCGCACGGGGCGCGCCGGACGCCAGGGCGTGGGCATCACGCTCGTATCGCCGCAGGACCGAAACGAGGCGCGCCAGATCGCCGACCGGCTGCGCATCGACCATGGTCTCGGCGGGGGCGCTCCCCGCAACGGGTCCAGCCGCAACAGGTCCAGCGCCAACGGCGCCAACGGAAATGGCGCGAGCCGCAACGGCGCGAGCCGCAACGGCGCGAGCCGCAACGGCGCGAGCCGCAACGGCGCGAGCCGCAACGGCGCGAGCCGCAACGGCCGGCGGCGCGACTCAGGCAGGCCTCGCAAGGGCCGCCCGGCGCGCGTCTGACCGTCCGCGCAGGCGTCGCGTGGCTCGATCGCGCGGCGCCGGCAAGATGGCACGAGCGAACGTGCCGGCAAAATGCACGACTCGAGCCCCGCTGTTAGCCTCGACGCTCAGCGCGGGCCGGTATGCGCTCGCGCATAACCAGTGGGGGGATTCTGATGAGGAAGACTGCAAGGCGAGCCTTGGGCTTGGCGGCGGTTGCGCTGCTCTGCACGGCCTGGGTGGCGAGCGCCGCCCAGGCGAAGACGATCAAGGTCGTCGCCAACGGCACGACCGAAGCGATCCAGACGGCGATCGAAGCCGCTGCTCCATACGACACGGTGCTGGTGCCGCCGGGGACATATTCCGGCCCAACGGTCAAAGTCGAAAAGAGCAATCTCACGCTCAAGGGGAGCCGGGCGGCGATCATCGACGCGACCGGCAACACCTACGGCGTCACGGTCGGGACCAAACTGACATTCGACGCGGGCCCGACGTGCCCGGCCTACGGGGTCAGCAACGCCAGGGTGATCGGGCTGACGGTCGAGAACGCCGACAACACGGGGATCTTCCTGTTCGGCGTCAACGGTTTTCACGTGACGGGCGGCAGCTACCTGAACAACGACGAGTACGGGATCTTCCCGCGGTGCTCGCGCGAAGGCCTGATCAACATGAACTCCGGTGGCGGGGGCAACGACGCGACGATCTACGTCGGCGTCGACAACGGCGTCACGGTCGAACGCAACAACCTCACGAACGGCGAGCTGGGGATCGAGCTCGAGAGCACCGACAACACCGTCGTGCGGGGGAACAGGCTGAAAGAAAACACGACGGGCATCTTCGTGATCGTCCTGCCGGGCCTGCCCAAATCATCGACCGAGAAAGCGCTGATCGAGGAAAACAAGGTGATCGCCAACAACCGCCCCAACCCCTTCCCACCGGTGTGCGAAGGCCCCGAATCCCCTCCAGGATGCGTAGAAGACTTCTACGACGACCTGCAGCTGCTGCCCTCGGGCACCGGGATCCTGAACGTGGGCGGCCACGAAATCACGATCCGCAACAACCAGGTCAAGCACAACGACACGGTCGGTGTCGGGGTCGTCGAAAACCCGTTCGGGTTCGGCTCCTCGAACGACACGACCGTCACGGGCAACACGATCAAGAAGAACGGCGAAAGCCCCGACCCCCGCACGCAAGGGTCGGGCGACATCGTCTACCTCGACAACCCCGAAAACGGCAGCTGCATCTCGGGCAACGTCTTCGGCACGTCGTTCTACCCCTTCGGGGCACCGCCGGCCTGCAGCTGAGCGCGCTCTGATTCACCGGGAGGAGGCCCGTGCTGCACGGGTCTCCTCCGCAGGTGCAGTTGCGTCGCGCGAGGCCCCGCGGCACCCCGTCTTCCGTCTGCGCCGAGACGGGCTGCCCATGCAAGCCCGTCCGCCTACGAGGCGATCCTGAACCGCGCGGGCGCATTGCGGTTCAGCGTCAGCGTCACACGCGGACCGCGCCAGTCGGGGAGCAGCTCGGCGTGCCGGCAAGCCCGCGCCCGTCCGGCCTCCTCATCGGAGGGCAACGCGGGATGTTCGATCAGGTGTCCGCGAACATCGTCGGGTAGCTGCGCCCACGACGGTGCGAAGGTCAGCAGCAGGGCATCGCGGCGGGTCTCGCTCGCGTTCTGGTGCGTGCCGTGCAGCAGCCGGTAGTCGAGCACGACAGCGTCGCCTGCGCGCAGTGGCAACGTCACCTGCTCCGGCAGCTCGGCGAAGGCCGGATGCGCCGGATCGAGCTCGGCCGTGGCCTCGGCGTGAGCCTCGGGCAGCAGCGCGTGGATCGAGCTGCTGCGCCGGTGCGAGCCGGGCAGCACGCGCAGCGCGCCGTTGCCGCGGTCGGTGTCACTCAGGTAGATCAGCAGCGCGAGCTGCGCCGGGGCGGCGCGAAAGCTGACGGCGTGGTCCCAGCACCACCAGTCCTGATGCCACCACAGCGGCGGCGTGCGTGGCTGCTTGATCGACACATAGCCCGAGATCCAGCGCAGATCGCTCGCCGCGACGCCTTCGCGCAGCCTCGCCACCCGCGCCCGATCCCCGAGCACGAGGGCGACGATCGGGTCGTCCCAGCGCAGCGGGAGCAGGGTGTTGTGCGGGCGCTCGCAGGCGCCGTCCTGGTTGGCCGTCTGCTGCTCGAGCAGGGCGCGAAGCGCCACGAGCTCCTGCGGGCCGACCAGCGCCGGGAGCTCGGCAAAGCCGTCGAGCTCGATCGAGCGATCGACGGCGGCATCGATCGCGGCGGCCATGGGTTGCGATCCTAGCCTGCGCCGCCGGGCCGCCGGGAGCCCCTCGAGGAGCGCCGCTCATGGCAGGAACGCCGCTCTTGGGGGAGCCGCGGGCGCCTGAGTCGCTCAGCCCTCGGGCTGAGCCTGGGCGACGGCTGCGAGGTCGGGCTGAGCAGCGTCCGGCTGGGCCACGTCGTCGCCCATCGGGTTCGGCCCGTCCGCGAGCCAGTCCGAGCCGTTGGCCGCCGCAAGCTTGCGCGCATCCTTCCGTGCCTGCTTGTCGAGGCGTTTCTCGCGCAGCTTGCTTTCGCGCATGAGCTTCGCCATCGTGGTCTTCTTCTTGCCGCTTGAGGCCATGTCGTCCGTCCTCTCGTGGAGTTCCGAGCGCGTCTGTGCCGACGTCGTCGAGGTGTCACCGGGTGTGATGAACCCGAAGCCCGGTCGTCGCCGACCGGCGCCTGCTGCCTGCAGCCCTGTCGGCTGCGCACCGGAGTGCGATTGCGTAAGACGCGACTACTGCGTCGGTCGAGCGGACGCCCGACCGACGGCGCTTCACATCCGGCTCACGCCCGCGGATCGCTGGGACCGACGCGGGCGTGTGTCGAGGTGCTAGATCGGCTGGATGTTTACGGCCTTGGGGCCCTTGTCGCCGGCCTCGGCCTCATAGGAGACCTTGGCGCCCTCTGCGAGCGAGCGATAGCCCTCGCCGATGATCGCCGAGTGGTGGGCGAATAGGTCCTTGGACTGGTCGTCGGGCGTGATGAACCCGAAGCCCTTGTCGTCGCTGAACCACTTAACTGTTCCTGTAGCCATTGTTTCCTCCGGCGTCATAGTGCTGCGAACGCGGAGATTGCTGAGCAAAGGCTACGAGCGCTGGCACTGCTGTTTTGGGCGAATGCCCAACTTGAGCCGCCAACGGTATCAGTAACCGGCACAAGCGGCTGGGCGAGACCAGCCAGCGCGCCGGCAGGCCCAGGCCGGGCAGGCAGCTAGTAGGCAGGCCCCTGGGTTACGAGCACCCCGCCGGCCAGCCGCGCCGCCGACTCGGGGTCGTGCGAAGGCAGGTACACGGTGGGGTGCCGGGCACAGTGCTCGAGGATCGTCTCCAGCGTCGCCACGTGGACCTTGGGGTCGGGTCCGACGGCGTTGGCACGGCGTGCGTGCAACTGCTCGAGCGTGTTGGTCGCGTCGCCGGCGAGCATCACGTGCCTGCCGTCGTCGTCGACGCAGATCACGGAGACGTGCCCTGGGGTGTGTCCGGGCGTGGGCACGGCGACGATCCGCCCGTCGCCGCTGAGCGCGCGGCTGCGCGGAAAGGCGCCGAAGGGACCTGCGTCGAACGTGAACGGCTTCGGCGCGAACCGGCGCGGCAGCGGCTGGCGCAGGATCCGGCGCATGACGCGCGGGAAGGCGGTGCGCAGGAACTCCAGCTCGGCCTCGTTGATCGACGCCGGGGCACTCACATGGACCAGTCCGTCGACGTGATCGCCGTGGTGGTGGGTGAGCACGACCTCCGCGACGTCGTCCAGCGACAGTCCGGCGGCGGACATCGCTCCCGGAAGCTCCTGCTCGCGCGTCACGTCGAAGCGGGCGAACGGGATGTTGCGCGCGTCGGCCGTCTCGCCGGAGTCGATCAGCAGCAGCCGGTCCTCGTGCTCGATCGCCCAGCAGTGGATCGGCAGCGGATCGGACCAGGGACCGGGGAGGAACAGGTCGAGCTGGCGACGCACGCCGGGGCTGGCGAACAGGAACGAGCGCTTGACGCGGACGGAGCCTGTGGAGATCGCATGAATCCGCATCGTGCGAGCGACTCTATTGGGCCGCGATCGGCGATGATGCACGGATGGCGGCGTTCGACGAGACGGGCTCCACGGCGAGCTGGCCGGCCGAGCTCGGGCAGGTGTTCGAGCGCGCGCTCACATGCGAGTACGCGAGCCTGACTCGGGCGGGCGGGCCGGTGACGGTGCCGAGCACGCCATATGTCGGCGACGGCACGCTCGACGTGTCGACCGGCCTGTCCTACCCGGCGAAAGCCGAACGCGCCCGGCGCAACCCGAAGGTGGCGCTGCTGTTCGCCGATCCGATCGGCGCCGGGCGCAGCGATCTGCCGGTCGTGCTCGTGCAGGGCCACGCCGCCGTGCGCGACGCCGACCTGCAGGGCAACACCGACCGCTACGCACGCGTGGCGATGGCCAAGCTGCCGGAGGCCACCAAAGGCCAGCCGAAGTTCCTGCTTGAGCGCATGCGCTTCTACTACGCGCGTATCTGGATCGAGATCGTGCCGCAGCGGATCTCGTGGTGGGATGGGCGCGAGCTGGCGAACCCGCCACAGACGTGGCAGGCCGACCCGGGCACGGCGCTGCCCGAGTCAGACCCGGCGCCGAGGGGCCGCGCGCCTGCGCCGTGGCTGACCCCTCCGAGCGACTGGCGCCCGATCGCGGCTCGCGCGCTGGGAGAGCTTCCGTTCGCGGATCTGACATACGTCGACGTCGACGGCTATCCCGTGTGCCTGCCGGTCGAGGCGGGCGCATTGGCCGGCGAGGACGTGCCGCTGAAGATCGGCGCCGGCGCACCGGAGCTGCGCGCGGGTCGGGCGTGCCTGACGGTGCACGGGCACGACGAGCGCTTCACGACGCAGGAGAACCACACGCTGATCGGCTCGCTCGAGCCGGCAGGCGAGGGCGGGCCGCGCCTGCACGTCGAGCGCGCGCTGGCCGACTGGAGCCTGACGGGCAACCGCGCGCAGATCGCGATCGGCTTCATGCGCAAGGGGCGCCTGCTGACGCCGCGGCTGAAGGGCGAGGCGGCGCGCCGGGGCCAGCCGGTCCCCGACGTGCGCCTGCCCTGAGTGGCGCCCCGTCGCGCGGGGCCGGTCGCGCGCTAGGAAGCTCCGACGAGCACCGGCAGCCCGACCGACGGCCGAGGACGCCGAGCAGCTGGCGTTCGAACTCGACGCCTGAGCCGCTCGCGCAGATGTGCCGAGCCCGGGCATCCCGGGCAACGTCACCGGGTTCGATCCGGGCGCACGAGGCGTGGCTAGGATCGGCGGGTGCCACCCGTTGAGATCGCGCCTGGGCTGCTCCGCTGGACGGCGCCGCATCCGGACTGGAAACCGAACGCGACGCCCGGCAGCTCGGCGGACTGGGAAAGGGAGGTCGGCTCGGTGCTCTACGAGGTCTCGGACACGGTCGTGCTGATCGATCCGCTGCTGCCGGCGGCCGATCGCGAGGGGTTCGTGCGCTGGCTCGACGAGCGGATCGGGACCCGCCCGGTGAGCATCCTCACGACGATCCGCTGGCACCGGCGCGACCGCGACGAGCTCGCCGAGCGCTACGCGCCGAACACGGCACCGCGCGCATGGAACGCGGTGCCGCACGGCGTGAAGCCGGAGCCTCTGCGTGGAGCGGGCGAGACGATGTTCTGGCTGGCAGACGTGGCGACGCTCGTCCCCGGCGACCGCCTGCTCGGCGCACCCGGCGGCGACCTGCGGGTGTGCCCGCAGAGCTGGCTCGGGCAGGTTCACGTCAACCGCCCAGGCCTCGTCGAGCTGTTGCGCCCGCTCGTCGAGCTGCCGATCGAGCGCGTGCTGGTCTCGCACGGCGAGCCCGTGCTGCACGACGGGCGCGCCGCGCTCGTGCGGGCGATCGCCGAGGCCAAAGCCGAGGAGGAAGTGCCGGGAGCGCAGGAATAGACTCCGCGCATGGCTGAGCCAGGCGGGACCGTGCTGGTCACCGGGGGGACCGGGTTCCTCGGCGGATGGTGCGGTGCCGAGCTGCTGCGTCGCGGGTACACCGTGCGGACGACCGTGCGCGACCTGCGACGGAGCGACGACGTCCGGGCGGCGCTGGCGGCAGCCGGCGTCGATGCCGGCGAGCGCCTGTCGGTCGTGGCGGCCGACCTCAACGCCGACGACGGCTGGCCGGAGGCGGTGGCGGGATGCGACTACGTGCTCCATGTGGCCTCGCCGTTTCCACCGGCGCAGCCGAAGGATCCGGACGAGCTGATCGCGCCGGCCCGGGATGGCGCGCTGCGCGTGATCGGCGCGAGCCTCGACGCGGGGGTGCAGCGCGTGGTGATGACCTCGTCGGTCGCCGCCGTTCGCCACGGGCGCCCGCCGTCGGCGGATCGGCCGTATGAAGAGTCCGACTGGACCGACCCGGACGACCTGCGACGCACGCCGTACGTTCGCTCGAAGACGATCGCCGAGCGCGCCGCCTGGGACTACGTCCGGGAACGCGACGCCGAGAGCCGGCTGGCGGTGGTGAACCCGGGCGCGATCGTCGGTCCGGTGCTGAGCGACGACCGCTCCTTCTCGCTGCAGGTGATCGAGCGGCTGATGGGCGGCATGCCGGCGGTGCCTCGCCTGGGCTTCGTGCTGGTCGACGTGCGCGACGTCGCCGACCTTCACATCCGCGCGATGACCGCCCCGCCGGCCGGCGGCGAGCGATTCCTGGCCGTCGACCGCTTCCTCTGGATGAAGGACGTCGCCCGGATCCTGCGCGAGCGCCTCGGCCAGGCCGCCGCCAAGGTCCCGACCCGCGTCGCCCCCGACCTGCTGATCCGCGCCATGGGGATCTTCGACCCGAGCGTCCGCTCGATCGTGAGCGACCTCGGAGTGTCGACCACGTACACGGCCGAGAAGGCGAAGACGACGCTCGGCTGGGAGACACGGCCGATCGAGGATTCGATCGCCGACACGGCACAGAGCCTGATCGAGCGGGGGCTGGTGGGCTCCGGACGGCGCTGAGGCGCCTGCCGCTTCCGCGCAACGCGGATCGTGAGCTTCGAGGAGCGCCGCCTCCGGGCCGTGACACCACTCGGCGGAGGGGCGTTCACGATCCTCAGTTGGCTCGACCGACGAGCCGCGGCTACCCCTCGGTGAGTATCAGCATCGTCTCGGGGCGAACCCCGTCGAACTTCATCGCATCGGCTCCGGCCTCGGACTGCATCAGCCCCTCGAAGGCCGCCATGTCAGGCACATCGGCGATCAGCCCGACCCGATTGGAACCCTCCGGATCCCGGAAGGTGCGCACCGTGATTCCCAGAGGCCCAAAGACTTCCTCTCGCTTCGGTGAACTGAGCCAGTGCTCGACATCGTCTACCTCATGGAACGCAAGCAAGGTGGCCATCGTGCCTCGTCTTTCCCACGGCGAGAAGCCGTGCAGTCTCAATGTCGGTGTAGAGCGCGACGATAACGCGTGCGCTGCTTTATTCACCCCAACGGGAGACCATTGGCTCGGGTGCCCGCCTGACCGCCAGCTCCTCCGGCGCGAGCATCACGTGCAGCACAAGCTGATAGCCCACCCCTTGCGCAGAACGAATCAGGTCGAGCTTCGACCGATGGGAGAAGACGGTCTCGGCAACGGAGGACCGGTTCTTCAAACTGACGCGCTCGTTCCGTCGGGCCGATACTCGGTCAGCTCGCCTTGCTCGTTCAGCGCCACGGTCGTGACGCCGCGTGCGGCAAGGACCGCGCCAACATTGGTCGTTCGCAAACGCGCCTCCAGCCGGGACTGCACCTCGGAATCGAACACGACTCCCTCCTCATCGGAGAGATACTCGACCGGGAGAGTCCCTGCCAAGGCGGCTTCCACCCGATGCCTGGCAGCTGTCTGGCGCGCGCAGACGGACATCCCGACTCGTGGCGACCGTCTCGGGGACTCACTCCGGCGCACCTCACTACGACGTGGCACCCGAGCGGCACCGGCGGCTACTTCACCTTCACTTTGCAAACGACCGGCTCGGCGTCGTCGCAACTGCTTGGCTCGTCGTCCTCGCCGGTCGAGGCGCGGTTCTGGTCCGGCCTGGCGCCAGTGAGCCGCGGCGGAATCGCCTTCCTGCCGGTCGCCAGCTACTCGACCCGGCAGCACGGCACAGCGCGCGGGCGGGTAGTGCTCCGCAGCATGAGGGGCGGAATCATCGGCCGGGGGAAAAGACCGTGCAGTTCGGTACAAGGGCCGACATCCAAGTCCGACTGACGCCCGGCGTCGCCCGGTCGGTCGCCGGCGGCAAGAGCATCAAGGTTCGAGCTTCCGTGACGCACGCCGGCAGAACCGTGGGCACGGGGCAAGCGACGGATGCCCTGTGCTCACAAGGCTGACACCCGCCTTTGGGCGCCTGCCGCGCCTCCCGGCCGGTTGACGGGTTCAGGGGCGAGCTACGCCAGTTTGCCCGCCAGTTGCGAGAGCCGGCGGTCGTAACTCAGCAGGCCGCCTTCCATCTCCTGCGCGGTGGCGAGGACGATTGCGTCGGGCAGGCGTAGGCGGGTGTGGCGAGCCCGAAGCTCTGCCGCCCTCTCGGCGATCGTGTCGGTCAGCGACACGATCGCGATACCCATAGCGGCGATTACCCGGCGTGCCTCCTCGAGGCGGCGTGCTCGGGCGAAAGCCACAAGCGTCTCGCTGTAGGCGCTTGCCGGCAACAGCAGTTGTCTTCCCTCTCGGTCCGCCGCTTCAACGTCGTCGACTGCGCGCTCGTGGTGCGTGTCCGCACTGTCGAGCAGCCCGATCAGGACGCTCGCGTCGAGGATCAGCGCTCCCACTCGTCACGCAAGCGGTTGAGTTCTCCGTCCTTGTAGATGCCCTTCGCAATCCCCGCATGACGCCGCACGCGCGAGCCTCGCGTGGCGATGACGATCTCGCCCTCGCCCACCGGCCGTACGGTGATCTCGTCACCTGCGTGTAGCCCAGCTGCACGCATCGCCTCGACCGGGATCGTGATTTGGTTCTTGGAGGAGACCTTCGGCATTGCCTTTACTTTAGCACTCGTCAAGTAAAGGTCTGAGCCTGGACCACGGCTCGCGGTACACCCAAGCCAGCTCGTATCTTCCGATGCCTATGCGGACAATGGGTCGCGGTCACTCCGGGGGTCGGCGCCTCGTTTGGCACTCCATTGAGATTAGGGCGCTGAGCACTCGTCAGGTGGCGCGTCGACGGTTCAGCGACGCGATGAAGCTGGAGCATCGGCGCTGCTGATCTGCCAGCGAACTCCTGGACCGAACTCAAGCACCACGCCAGCGGGACTGATCAGTTCCCAGTAGGGCGGATCATCCTCAGCCTCGCCCGAACCTGGCTTGATGTCGAGCACCGAGCCGTCCGACAGCTTGCAGCGCAGCTCACCCGAGTTCTCGTCGATCTCAGCATCGTTAATTGAGCACCCCGCCAGCTGAGCCGGATCAGATGGAGACCACTCTGCATCCTGGGTGGCGAGACGCCACAGCTCTCCCTGGGCATCCCGACCTTCGACATGGAGCACGTCCGGATAGGCAATCCGCGCGTCGATGATCACCCCACGCATCGAACGCAGGACGGTTGTCGGTGATGCATCTAGCGCTACGACGGTCGCCATGAGGTTTTCCATTCTCGCAGCCACGCCAGCAATTCTCCCTAGCTCATGTCGCCTTGCCCGCTGCCGTCCGATTCCTTGTCGGCGTGCAGCGCCTGACTTGCTTCGTAGCGCTCGGTGACCGTCAGGCCGACCTCCTTGCAAGCCTGCCGGAACTGCTTGATGTCTCGCTTGCGGGTCATCGCTCCGGCGAGCTTAGCCTTCAATGCGAAGGCGATGGGCCGGAGTGCAGGACAGCCCGCCCTCAGACAATAGATCGCGGTCTATCCGGAGGGGTCGAGGCCTCGTTTGGCACCCCATCGAGAGTGCGAACCCGCACGCCACCTTGGAATGGCTGGTTGGGGCATTGATGGAGCCCGTTGGCCGGGACGTTCGGCGGCGCGCGGCGGAAACGATCGGGGGAAGGGGCGAGATGTAGCCGCTCTGCGGTTGTAGGCGCGCTCGGCGGCGCCGCTGGTCAGGGGGCGAGCGTCAGCGCCCGGACGTGGCGTGGCCTTACGACATTGAAGTGGCGTTGGTCCAGCGTCACCAACTCGGTGATGTTGAGCCGCTCCGCCAGAGCGACGATGCAAGCGTCGGTCGTTCCGAGCGGCAAGTCCGCGTACTGCTCAACCAACTCGGCAGCACGGGAGAGATCGGCAACGGCGGGACTCACGGTGGCGAGGAACCCGGCCTTGAACGATCGCAGGAACGCGGCCTCGACCGAGGAGCCGGCGTCGCGCGCCAGCAGGTGCCAACCTCCGCGATCACCATGCCCGGCACCAGTCGAGGCGGCCGGACCGCCGCGAGCGCCTCCGTCGATGCGCGGTGATGCGTGTCGTTGCGGTTGGCGGCGGCGACCAGCGGGCCGGTATCAACCAGGATCATCAGGCGTCGGGGAACTCCGAGCGCAGGATCTCGCCGGAGCGCTCGGCCAGATCGGCAGGTCCGTCGAAGCTCGCAAAGAACGACGGTAGCTCCTCGCCGGCGATATCCGATCCATTGCGATCGACGACGGCGACGTGGACTCGCTGGCCAGGCTTCACGCCGTGGCGGCGAAACTCGGCCACCAACTCAGCGTCATCGCCCGGCACGACCAGATCCCACTCGTTGACTGCGTCGATCCTGCTCACGCTCCAAGCGTAGCGGCCTCCCTGGTTCAGGCCCAGCCCGTAGCTGGCTGACGCTAGACGAGGGCGGATCGTCGCAGTCCAGCCCAGGCCCGCGTTCCTCGCGTACTTCGACGCTCAGGCCAAAAGCATCAGCCCCCCACGACCCGGCCCGGCGCACGTCTCCTACCGGGTCGGGGATGGGTACGAGGCGGGAGCGACGGGACTCGAACCCGCGACCTCTGCCGTGACAGGGCAGCGCTCTAACCAACTGAGCTACGCCCCCGCGATGGGGCGCGCGGCGCCAAGGCACCGCGCACTCCCCCAGTATGCCAAGGCTGAGCCGATCCCGAGGACCGGCCGCGGGCAGCGCCCGAGCAGCCCATCGGCCGGTGCATAACTGGCCACCCAGCCAGTCCCTCCGCTACGCTTCGCCGATGGCGCTCGTCGGCCCACCCCCGATGCTCGAGGTCAACCCGTTCAAGGTGATGCTCGAAGACCTGCGCAGCGAGCGCTCGGGCGTTCCGTTCCCGCCGGGCGAGACGAGCTTCTCGCTGCCGCGCACGCGCCGCTTCGCGGGCGAACCGCACGAGATGCTGCTCGAGTACTACGAGCGCTTCGGCTCCGTGTTCACGCTGCGCCTGTTCCACTCGAATGTCGTGTTCATGCTCGGGCCGGAGGCCAACCACCACATCCTCGTCTCGCACGCCTCCAACTTCACCTGGCGCGACGGGCACTTCCGTGACCTGATCGGGCTGATGGGCGACGGCCTGCTGACGATCGACGGCGACTTCCACCGCCAGTCGCGCAGGATCATGCTGCCGGTCTTCCACCGCGACCACGTCGCCGCCTCGCTCGAGGCGATCGTCAGCGAGACGGAGCGCGCGCTCGAGAAGATCGAGCCGGGCACGCAGATCGACCTCTACGCGTGGACTCGGCGGCTGGCCATGCGCGTGGCCATGCGGGCGCTGTTCGGCGTCGACCCCGACGGTCGCCGCGCCCGCGCGATCGACGCGGCCGGCCTGTTCGAGGAGGCGCTGGCCTTCTACTCCTCCGACTACCTGCTGCGCGTGTTCCGCAACCGCCGCTCTCCTTGGGGCCGGATGCAGCAGGCCGCGCGCGAGCTCGACACGCTGATCTACGACGAGATCGCCGAGCGCCGCGCCGGCGGCCGCCGCGGCGAGGACATCCTCAGCCTGCTGCTCGACGCGTCCGACGAGGACGGCAACCAGCTCAGCGAGCTGCAGATCCGCGACGAGGTGATGACGCTGCTGTTCGCCGGGCACGACACGACGACGTCGACGGTCTCGTTCATGTTCTACGAGCTCGCCCGCCACCCGCGCGTCGCCGAGCGCCTGCTCGCCGAGCAGAACGCGCTCCTGCAACACCGCCCCGACGGCACCGCGGCGCCGACCGCGGCGCAGCTCACCTCGGGCGAGCTGGCCGAGCTCGAGATGGTGCTCGACGAGACGCTGCGCAAGTACCCGCCTGCTTGGGTCGGCCCGCGCCGCGCCGTCGAGTCCTTCGAGTTCGCCGGCCACACGATCCCGGCGCGCGCCTTCGTCAACTACTCCTCGTGGGCCAGCCACCACCTGCCCGACGTGTTCGACTCGCCCGACGAGTTCCGCCCGGAGCGCTTCACGCCGGAGGCCAAGGCGGCCATGCCGAAGGGCGCCTACGTCCCCTTCGGCGGCGGCTCGCGCACGTGCATCGGCATGCGCTTCGGCCAGCTCGAGGTGCGTACGATCGCCACGCTGCTGCTCTCGCGCTTCGGCTTCTCGCTGCCCGAGGACTTCGAGCTGAAGATCCGCCAGATGCCGACGATCAGCCCCGAAGGCGGGCTGCCCATGTACGTTCACGCGCGCGCGAGGACCTCCACAGCCGCCGAGCCCGTCGCCGCCGTCTGAGCCCCGCGCTGCCGCCTCTCGCCGTGCTGCCTCCCGGCACGCCCTAACGAAGCGTCGCTTCGATTCCGAGCAGGTAACCGGCGACGCCGCCCGGCCCCGTCGCGCGGCTGGCCGAGACTCCCGTCACGTACACGCGCGGATCCGAGAACAGCGTCAGCTTGATCGCTTCGAGCAAGAACCCGCGCGGGTGTACGACGAGCTTGCCGCCTTCGGCCTCGGCCACGGCGTCGACCGACGCGCCGACGCCGAACAGCCCGCCCGAGGCGCGCACTTCGACCTTCCCGCTGCCGCTGCCGAGCAGCTGAACGCCGATCCCCGGCGGCAGCGCCGCAGCGACGTCGGCGTTGCCGAGATGCGCGTGGGCGCTCATGCGCTCGCCGCGCTTGTGAAAGCTCACGCCGCGCAGCCGCAGCGGGCCCTCCTGCACGCTCGCCGCCGACACGTCCATCCGATCGACGCCGCTCGCTTCCGCCAGCAGCTTGCTCGTCTGCGCCGGGCTCACGCGCAGCCGCGTCGCCTTCACCTCGACCGAGTCGGCGTGCTTCCACAGCAGCTCAACCGCCGGCCAGGCGCTGACGTGCACGCTGTCGACGCTGCCGTACTTGCCGATCCGCGAGGAGATCCGGCCGGCGGCGATCTTCGGCAGGAGCACCTGCGCGAGCACGAGCAGCACGACGAGCGCGCCGATCGCCCACAGCGCGACGCGTACCGCCCTGCTGGGACCGCCGCCGCGCCGCATCCCCGGAAGCTTGCCAGGAGACGCGGCGCGCGGCGCCGGCCGGACGAGCCGCCGAGCTATGCGAGCCCGTTGGCTTTGAGGAACTGCGCGGCCACGCTCGTGGCCGACTGCTTGTCGATCGTCACCGCCTTGTTCATCTGCTGGATCGCCGGGATCGTCAGCAGGGCCGAGACCTTGTTGATGGTCGCTTCGAATTCAGGGCCCTCTTGGCTGAGCACGCTCTGCTTGACGATCGGCGCCACGTTCTGGAAGCCGAACACCTTCTTCGGGTCTTCGAGCACCTTGAACTTGCCGCCGAGCAGCTGCCCGTCGGTCGTGAACACGTCCTGCACGTCGACCTGTTTGCTTTCGAGCGCCTTGTACGAGAGTTCGATCGCGATCGGCTTGAACGTGAGGTGCAGGCCGTATTCCTGTTCGAGACCCTTCACGCCCTGAAAGCGCGTCGCGAATTCGGGCGCGCCGCCGAGCGTCACCTTGCTGCCGAGCGGCTTCAGGTCGGCCACGCTCTTCAGTTTGTGTTCACTCGCGTACGCCGGCAGCGTCGCCAGCGCGTCGGAGTCGTAGAACGGCGTGTACGCGAGCATCGTCGCGCCCTTCGTTTCGGCGAACGCCTTGGCCTGCTTGTACGCTTCGGCCGCGCTCGTCGGCAGCTTCGTCTGTTCGGCCACCGCCGAGAGGAACACGCCCGTGTACTCCGGGTACATCTGGATCTGCCCCGAGGTGAACGCCTTGTAGATGATCTCCGAGGAGCCCACGTTCGGCTTCAGATTCACCTGGTAGCCCTTAGCTTTCAGCGCCTGCGCGTAGAGCTCGCCGAGGATGTTCTCCTCCGGGAAGTTCTTGTCGCCGATCGTCACCGCCGGCTTGCCCGCGCCCGGACTGCCCGATGCTGCCGTCGAGGCCGTGGAGCTCGACGAGCTGCTCGACGACGAGCTGCTGCTCCCGCACGCCGCCAGCCCGAGCACCACCGCGGCGACGCTCAGCAGCGTGCCGACCCCCCGCCCGATCTCCCTGAAACTGCGCGAACGGCTATCTGGCATCAGCCGACTCCTCATGTACCGCCTCCTGGCTTGTTTTCGTTGACACTTTTTTCTATTTATTATTAATAGATAAGAATAAAAGGTGAAAGCCGCCGCCGACTAGGTGAGGCCCGGAGCCGGCGCGCCCATCCCGATCTCGACGTCCCGTTCGACGCGCACGCCGCGCGGGGTCAGACCCCGCTGCAGCAGCGTCAGCACGCCCTCCACGGCGAGCGCCAGCACGGCCACGCAGATCGCCGCGCCGAGCACGCCCGAGAAGTGGTAGCTCGTCTCGTTCGCGATCGGGTCGCCCAGCGTGCCGCTGAAGCCCGCCAGCGAGGCGATCGTCGTCGTCGAGATCACGAACACCGCCGCCGTGCGGATGCCCGCGAAGACCAGCGGCACCGCCAGCGGCAGCTCCACGCGTCTGAGGATCTCGCCCTCCGACATGCCCATCCCGCGCGCCGCGTCGACCAGATCGCGGTCGACGCCGTCCACGCCGAGGTAGGCGTTGGTGATGATCGGCGGCACCGCCAGGATCACGAGCGCCAGCTCGACCACCGTCAGGCCGAGGCCGAGGAAGGCGTCGCCGATCGCCAGCACCGCCAGGCTTGGCAGCGCCCGGCCGATGTTGCCGAGGTTGATCGCCACGAACGAGCCGCGGTGGACGTGACCGAGCCACACCCCAACGGGCACGGCGATCACGATCGAGATGGCCACGCCGATCGCACCGACCTTGAGCGTCTCGAGCGCCAGGTGCGACAGGCTCGGCAGCCCCGGCTGCCCGTCGATCGCGCCGTTGGCGGCGATGAATTCGAAGGCTTCGACGAATTGGTGCATCGCCTACGTGGCCCTCGCCCGCGTCCACGGCGTGAGCGCGCGCTGGAGCAGCACCAGCAGGCCGTCGGCCACCAGCGCCAGCGCCACCGTCAGCCCGCCCGCCGCGAGCAGCTCCGTCTTGAACGGACCCTCGCCGAGCGCCGTGTGGATCGGCACGCCGAGACCCTTGTCGTAGATCGTGTACACGATCGTCGCCAGCGCGATGATCGTCACGACCGCGATCCGCAGACCCGCGACGATCGCCGGCAGCGCCAGCGGCAGCTCGACCTTCAGCAGCGCCTGCCCGCGCGTCATGCCCATCCCTTCGGCCGCGTCGAGCACCTCGTCCGGCACCTCGCGCAGCCCCGTGAGGATGTTGCGGAAGAGGATCAACAGGGTGTAGGAGACCAGCGCGATCTCGGCCGCGTAGATGTTCGCCCCGACCGGCGCCACGAGCAGCTCGAACAGCGCCAGCGACGGGATCGTGTAGAGGATCGTCGTGATCAGCAGCGTCGGGCGCTCCAGCCGGCCGTAGCGGTGCGCCGCCAGCGCCAGCGCGATCGAGATTACGAAGCCGATCCCCACCGCGATCGCCGTCAGCATCACGTGCTGGCGCAGCGCCGGCCACAGCACGCTGTCCCAGTTGTGGCTGACCCAGTCGCCGCAGAAGAAGCGGTTCTCGACGACGCACTTCGAGCTGTGCGCGCCGAAGTTCGGGATCACCGGGCCCGTCGCCGCGAGCGGCGCTCCGTACACGCTCACGAGACCTCGCGCGCCGCCGTGCCGTTGCCGGCGGCGCCGCCGTTCGCCGACGCCTCCTCGGAGAGCAGCTGCTCGATCAGCGACAGCGTCAACAGGCCCTGCACCTCGTCGTCGCCGTCGACGACCGTCAGCGGCTCGCCGTTGGCCGTGAGGATCATCGACAGCGCGTCGCGCACGCTCGTCTGCGGCGGCGCGCGCAGCGCCCCCGGCTGCAAGCCGTTCGGCTCGGCCAGCTTCAGCTCGCCGAGCGTCGTCAGCGAGAGCCGCTTGATGCCGCGGTCGGCGCCGACGAACTCCGCCACGAAGTCGTCGGCCGGGTGCGTGAGGATCTCGCGCGGCGTGTCGTACTGCGCCAGCTGCCCGCCCTCGCGCAGGATCGCGATGCGATCGCCCATCTTGATCGCCTCGTCGATGTCGTGCGTGACGAACACGACCGTCTTTCTGACTTTCTCCTGCAGCGCGAGGAACTCGTCCTGCAGGCGCGTGCGGTTGATCGGGTCGATCGCGCCGAACGGCTCGTCCATCAGCATCAGCGGCGGGTCGGCCGCGAGCGCGCGCGCCACGCCCACGCGCTGGCGCTGCCCGCCCGAGAGCTGCGCCGGGTAGCGCCCGGCCATCTCCTGCGGGTCGAGATCGATCAGCTCGAGCAGCTCCTTCACGCGCGCCGCCGATGCGCTCCTTCGACCAGCCGAGCAGGCCGGGCACGGTCGCGATGTTCTCACCGACCGTCTGGTGTGGGAACAGGCCGATCTGCTGGATCACGTATCCGATCTCCCTGCGCAGCTCGCGCGCGTCGCGCTGCAGCACGCTGCGCCCGCCGAGCAGGATGTCGCCGCCCGTGATCGAGATCATCCGGTTGATCAGGCGCATCGCCGTCGTCTTGCCCGATCCCGACGGGCCGACGAGCACGCAGACCTCGCCGGCGGGAACCGTGAACGACAGGTCGGCGATCGCCGGCTCGCGCTGCCCCGGATAGCGCTTGCTCACGTTGCGCAGCTCGAGCTCGGCCGCCCTCGACTCCTGCTCGGCTGCCTTCGCGAACGCTGATGACCCCTCGTTATGGGCGGTGTCTGCGGTCTTCAAGGAGAGTTACCCGGCCGGGTGCGGCCATCCTAACCCACCCGTACGGGTGGCTCGCCGACGCTCCACCCATTCGGCGAGCCCCACACACACCGCCGGTGCGGGCGATTGTGCCGCGCTAGCCTAGGCTTCCCCAGAGCGGGGGCGCGTAGCTCAGTTGGCCAGAGCACCTCGTTTACACCGAGGGGGTCGCCCGTTCGAGTCGGGCCGCGCCCACTTCCCGTGAGATCAGTGACAGACGTGACAGACGCAGACGCCAAAGACGCCGCCCCGATCCGCATCGCCGTGATCGGCTCTGGCCCGGCCGGCTTCTACGCGGCCGGGCACCTGCTGAAGGACGCCGAGGCGGGGATCGAGGTGGACATGATCGAGCGGCTGCCCACGCCGTGGGGCCTCGTGCGCTCTGGCGTCGCGCCGGACCATCCGAAGATCAAGTCGGTCACGCGCGTGTATGAGAAGACGGCCGCCCATCCGCGCTTTCGCTACTTCGGCAACGTGACGTTCGGCGAGCACGTCTCGCACGAGGACCTGCTCGAGCACTACCACGCGATCGTCTACGCCACCGGCTCGCCCGTCGACCGCCCGCTCGGCATCCCCGGCGAAGAGCTGCACGGCTCGCACGCGGCGACCGAGTTCGTCGGCTGGTACAACGGCCACCCCGATCACACCGGCCTCGAGGTCGATCTCGAATCCTCCGAGCGCGCCGTCGTCATCGGAAACGGAAACGTCGCGATCGACGTCGCGCGGATGCTCGTGCTGAGCACCGAGGAGCTGGCGCCGACCGACACGGCCGACCACGCGCTCGAGGTGCTCGCGCGCAGCGGCGTGCAGGAGGTGCTCGTCGTCGGCCGCCGCGGACCGGCGCAGGCGGCCTTCACCAACCCCGAGCTGCTCGAGCTCGGCGAGCTGACCGACGCCGACGTGCTCGTCGACGCCGAGGAGCTCGAGCGCGCGCTGGCCGTGCACGACGAGGCCGCCGAGCAGGACATCACCTCGCGGCGCAACGTCGAGATCCTGCGCGAGTACGCACAGCGCACGCCGACGCCGGGGCGCAAGCGCGTCGTGCTGCGCTTCCTGCTCTCGCCCGCCGAGCTGACCGCCGGCGAGGACGGTGCGCTGGCCGCCGTCGAGCTCGTGCGCAACGAGCTCGTCGCCGACGAGAGCGGCGCGCTGCGCGCGCAAGCGACCGAGGAGCGCGAGACGATCCCCGCCGGGCTCGTGTTCCGCGCGATCGGCTACCGCGGCATCCCGCTGCCCGGCGTTCCCTTCGACGAGCGCCGCGGCGTGATCCCCAACGAGGGCGGTCGCATCGTGCACGCCGACAGCGGCGAGCGCCAGGCCGGCGAGTACGTCGTCGGCTGGATCAAGCGCGGCCCCTCGGGCGTGATCGGCACGAACAAGAAGGACGCCCAGGAGACCGTCGACGCGATCCTCGCCGACCTCGGCGCGTCGGCGCGCGCGAACGGCACGGGGGCAGGCGCCGTGCTCACCCCGAGCAGCCCGGACGGCGAGGCGCTCGAGCGACTGCTGCGCGAGCGCCAGCCCGACGTCGTCACCTACGAGGGCTGGAGCGAGATCGACCGCCACGAGCGCGCGCTCGGCGAGCAGTCGGGGCGCCCCCGCGTGAAGCTCACGCGGATCGAGCAGATGCTGCGCGTGGCCGCCTCCGAAGAGCCCTAGACACACGCGGCCCCGCCCGGCTTCCGATCGCGCGGTCCCGGCGCCATCCCCTCCCCATGGCTCGGCGAATGTGCCAGACTGATCGCCGCTGGGCCCCGTTAGCTCATCTGGTAGAGCGCCGGACTTTTAATCCGGTGGGGCGGGTTCGAGTCCCGCACGGGGCACCATTTCTGCCTTATTGAAACCTTGGCCCCCAAGAGCGGGGCCAGCGGTGCTTCTGGAGAGCCCCCGGCGGCTGAGCGGCGATCCGGCCAACTGATGGATCTCGTTCACCCAGGCGGTGGGATTGGCGTCAGCAACCTCGTCGTCGTGCAGGATCAGGGTCTCGAAGAGCGCCTGGTTGAAGAGTCGCCGCACACGCGGGTCGGCCTTCCGGTAGGCGACCTGCGGCGCGCGCAGGAGCCTCAGCGCCTCCTCCAGCGTCTCCGCGACCTCGCCCGCGTCCTTGGCGGCAGCGGTCGCCCAACGTCGCGCCTCTCCGCGCTCAGCCTCGATGCGGTCCTGCTCGGCTGCGAGCACCTCCTCGGCGACCGCGCCTTTGTAGAACAGGTGCAGGAGCTTCCGCTGCTGATTCTTCAGTTCCTCAAGCCGTCCGGCGTGCCGCTGGGACTCCTCCTTTGCCGTACTGAGCAGGGCAGCGGCGTGATCTTTGACGGCCTTGCGGACGATCCGGAGCTCGCCCGGCGTCAGGCGCACGCTGGCGTAGAAGCGCTCGACCGCCCGCTCGATCTGGTCGACCTGGACGTGGCGGGCGATGCAACCCTCGCGACGCCCCTGACGGCTGACGCAACCGAAGTACTGATACTCGCCGCCGTTGCCGCGCACGCGGTGATAGACCATGCGATGGCCGCAGTAGCCGCAGGTGAGGGAGCCTCTGAGGTAGTGCTTGTGGCGGCGTGTGCGATTGCCGCTGAGCATCGCCGAGTCGAGGATTTCCTGCACCTTCTGGAAGGTCGGCTTGTCGATCAGCGCTTCGTGGCGGCCGTCGGGATTCTTCGCGCCGTCCCAGGTCACGACCCCGATGTAGTAGTCGTCGCGGAGCATCCGGTGGACTTGGCTACGTGACAATGGCGCCGGGGAGCGCTTGGCGGTCATCCGGTTCTTCAGTCCGGCCTCCTCGAGCCATTCGCACAACTCAGTAAGCGAGTAGTAGCCGGTGGCGTAGAGGTCGAAGGCCATTCGCACCAGGGGCGCGCGCTCGGGGTCGACCTCGACGACGCGGACTTCGCGCCCTTCGATCCGGGCGCGGGTGTTGAGGTAGCCGATCGGGGCTTTGCTGATCGTGCCGCCGTCGGCGTGCTTGCGCGACAAGCCCATCCTGACCTTCTCGGCGTCCCCGGCCGAGCGGAACTCGTTGACGGCTGCGAGCACGCCGTGGGTCAGGCGCCCTGCGGGCGTGGCGTCGATGTTCTCAAGCACCGAGACCAGTCGTGCGCCCGACTGCTCGATGCGTAGCAGGAGGTTGGCGTCGTCCAGGCGGTTGCGCGCCAGTCGCGAGATGTCATAGACGATGACGAAGTTGGGACGTAGCAACTCCAGCTCGGCGAGCATCCGCTGCAGGGCGGGGCGCCGGACGTTGCGCCCGGTGACGCCGTACTCGACGTACTCGGCAACCACGCTGGCATCAAGCAGCCCGGCGCGGTGCTCGCAGGCCTCGCGCTGGCCGGGGATCGAGTAGCCCTCGGGGTCGTGCGCCTTGTTCATCTGGCCGTCACTGGAGACCCGCAAATAGACCACGGCGGTCGCCGTTTCGGCCTCGCTCGCGGGCCGCACTGCGCTGGCTTGGGCTTGCGCCATATTTCCCTCCTTTTTCACTTAATTCCTTACCAATTTTCGCGTTAACTGACGAGTTAAGCAACGTGTTAATTGGGTATCGCGGGTCGGTCCGAGCGATGCCCGGACCGACCCGCGTGCTTCTCACCTCAGCGCCTCCAGGCGCTCGGTGATGGCCTGCTTGCGCTCACCGGCGCTGGCCTTCAGCGCCTCGTACTCGGCCTTGGCCTCCTCAGCCCTGGCCTTGGCGACCTCGACCTCGCGGTCGATTGACTCGATTGCCCGTTCCAGGGCCGCGCGGGCATCCGCCAGAGCGTCGTCGGGCGTCGTCTCGCGACGGCGCGTTCGCGGCGGTTTGGCGTTCGGCTCGCCGCCCTCCAGCTTGCGCTTCCAGGTGTAGTACGACCCGCGCAGACTGTCGAACGGACGGCCGGTCTCCTCCGCAAGCTGCTTGAAGGCGTCTGCCTTCTCGGTGCCTGCGGCGATGCGCTTCTCGACCTCCTCGTAGATCTCTTGAGCCTTGGTGATTGCCACGGCGAGGTTCCTCCTTTGGGTTGGATGGCCTTGACGGCGGGCAGAAAGACCGGAGCCCTTCCGCCCGCCGTGTGACCGTCCAGCCCTCATGACTGACCCTCACGCGCCCAGTGGGTAAGGCGAGCGCAGGCGATGTCGACGTACCTGGCTTCGCGTTCGATGCCGAGGAACAGTCGGCCATCCATCACCGCCGCGATCCCGGTCGAGGCGCTCCCGGCGAACGGGTCGAGTACGACGCCGCCCGGCGGCGTGACGAGCGCCACCAGCCAGCGCATCAGGCTCACGGGTTTGACCGTCGGATGGATGTTGCGCCGCAGGCGCACAGCGGGGCGGCCGTAGAGTTGGTCGGGCTGCAGCGGCAGCGCCTCGCATCCGGCTTCGCGCTCGCGCTTGGTGGCCTTGGCGCTGAAGAACAGGCGGCTGGGGCGAAGCTCCGGGCGGGCGGCATCGAGCAGGCCAGCGGGGCAGTCCTTCGCGCAGCGAGTTTCGGTGCAGCCGGGCGCGTGGGAGAGCGCGAGGTGCGCTGGCCAGTAGCCGTTTACCCGCGCGCGCTCGGTGTTCAGTGCCCCCGTGCCCCACTCCCGGAGATTGCGCGGGGTCGTCCCGGTGAGAGGCGCACGGGCGAGCAAGATCGGCTCGTACGAAGGCTTGAGCGTGGTGCCGAGTCCGCCCGGAAGCTTGCGCGACTTCGGCGCCCCCTGGGCATAGACCCACATCAGCACGTCACGCACTTGCAGCCCGGTGTCTTCGATGCCGCAGGTAAGCCGGTGGAAGGTGCGCGGACTGCCGAAGGTCAAGAGGTGACCACCGGGTCTGAGCACCCGCTTGCACTCGGCCGCCCAGCCTCTCGTCCACGCGGCGAAGGCTTCGCCATCACTTCGTGGCGCACCGGCGCCGCTCGCGGCGCGATAGATGTCGGCACCGTCCCAAGGCTCGTCGTGGAAGCCGATCCCATACGGCGGGTCGGTGACGATCGCATCGACGCTTGCGGCCGGCAGCTTGGCAAGGACCGCCAGGCCGTCTCCCTCGACAAGCCCCCAGTTACCCGTGGCGTCCTCGTAGAGCATGGGTGCGGCCTTCACGAGCTCGCCTCCGCGCCCAACCGCTCCACGGCCTCATCCAGCAGGCAGACCGTGACCAGCCGCCCTGCCTCGGCCGGCACCTGCGTCAACACCTCAGCGACCTGAGCCGCCCGCCGCTCGGTCGGCACCGCCCACAGTACGCGCGGGTAGACCCCGTGGTCGCGCTGCTCGCTGCCGGAGCGGTAGTGGTCGAGGTAGCGCTTGAACTTGGCCGTGAGCGTCCCCCGCGCCTCGGTGGCGAGATCGACCTCGACCATCCAACGGTCTTCCAGCGCCCCCACGCCGACTCGGACGAACAGGTCGGGCTTGAGCACGACGCGCGCACCGAACGCGCCGAGGAAGCCGCGCCAGCACTCCGACTCCCCCTGGATCTCGATGACGTCGAGTGTGCCGCGCCGCTTGGCCTCTTCCATCCGCACCACCAACTCGGTGCAACTCAGCACGTGCGCCACAAAGCGCTCGCCCGGCACGCCGAGGCGGCGCACCCGTGCGCCGGTCTCGCGCTGAAGCAGCCGCAAACCGGACGGTCCCAGGCTGTATACGTACCCGCGCGAGCCCGCCCGGCGTCCGCCAATCGGGCGGGGCTGGCGGTCGAGGACGCGCCACTCGGTGAGCTGCCGCAGCGCGCGACGGGCTTGGCGGGCGTGGCTGCCCGCCCCTCCCTCGCTCCAGAACAGCCGTTCCAGATGGCCCCCCGAGCACAGCCGCGCTCGCGCGACCAGGCCGAGCACGGCACGGTCGGTCAGGGTGAGGCGAGAGGTGATGGCGTCCAGGCGGGCGGAGGAAACGCGGGAGGAGAAGGAGGAGGGGAGGGACGAGTGATTCGGCGTCGTTATCTGGTGAGAGTCCCCGCCAGCAGCGGGATTCCAGGGCGCGCGACTCGACGCGAGCGGACGGGCGAGCGGACTCATCGAGACTGCCTCCGGGTGCGGCCGAGCGAGTCCTCATCCGAGTCGGCCTGGCGGGACTCATCGGGTCGTGGCTTACTGCCGTACTCACGTGCCGAGCGGTCGCGGATCGCCCCGGCCTGGCCGGTTGGCGGCGGCAAGGGCAGGGTGCGGCCGGTGACGACCGCGATGGTGCTACCGATGCCGGTGCCGATGCGGGCGGCCACCTCGAAGCGCCCGAGGCTGGCAAGGTCGGTATCGGCCAGGGGAGGCACCTGCCGTGCCAAGCGCTGCGCCTCCTCGGCTGCCGCGCGAAAGGTGATGAAGGTGGCGACATTGCCGAGTAGCGCCGAGCGGGTCGGTTCTGGAATCCGCCCCAGGGTCTGAAGCGCCACGGTCAGACCAGCGCCGAGCCCACGGGCGCGCTCTGCCAACAACTCAAAGCCGAAAGGAAGGCCGTTGGTGAGGGTCGCCAGTTCGTCGACGTAGATGAAGATCGGCGTGCGCTTCTCGGACGGCAGCGCCACGCGCGCCTCTATTGCGCTCCACACGGCGTACATCACCGCCGAGCCGATCAGTGTCGCCGCCGCCTCGCCCAGCACTCCCGGCGCCAGCGAGACGAGCAGCCACTTGCGCTGCGCAAGGAGCTTCGGAATGTCCAGCGTCGGTGTCGGGCTGGCCAGCACCGCGCGGACCCGCGGGGCGGCTGAGCAGTGCCATCACCCGCGCCATCGGGGCTTGGACGACCTCGGCTTGAGCGGCCGGCGACAGCGCCTCATAGCTCTGCCAAGAGGAGACGAGGAAGGGGTCGCGCAGCCGGGCGATGGCGGCGCGGCGGTATGGCTCCTCGGCGAACAAGCGGCCGATGTCGGCCAGCGTCGCGCCGGGCACCTCGGCGAGGGTGCGGATGCCCAAGCGTCCAAAGATCTCCGAACGGATGCCCCACTCAGAGAAGATCGAGCGCAGCGTCCTGACAAGCACATCGGCGCGCAGGTCGGTGTCGCCACCCCGGAGCGCGTCGATGGCGGGCACCGAGTGCGAGTCGTCGCCGGGATCGAACATCACCATCCGGGAGGCATCCTGCGGCCTGACCCGCTCGAGGATCGCGTCGGTGAGGTCAGGGCCTTTGGGATCGATTACGACCCCCGCGTAGCCGCGTCGGATGTCAGCGAGAGCGCTTCCGGCAAGCAGCGTGCTCTTGCCAGTTCCCGTCGAGCCAGCTACCACCACGTGGTGCCGGGCGGCCTCCACCTTGAGTGCCACCGGACGCTCGCCGGTTGAGTCGCGACCCACAAACAGGACACGCCCTTCACGCGGAATGCCACGGGGCACCGCCAGCTCGCGGGCACCGACCTCGACGCCGGGGATGGCCACCTCGCCCATCGGCCACATCAACAGGGGGAGCATCTCCTCGGCGGCGTTCAGCCAGCCACTTGACCGGGACACTCGGGGCAGCGCGGTCATGCTGCGACCGCCGCGCTCGGAGCCGAGGCGCAGGCCCGCGACCACACCGCGACGGCTGCGAAAGATGCTCGCCAGGTGTCCGGCCAGCACTCCGGCGCGCGCGGCGGTGGGAGCTTGCACCAATCCGAGCCCCGCGACCTGGAATCCGGCCGAGGCTGCTGTCTTGCGCCGCCAGTTGCGCTCAGCCTCTTTGGCCGCACGATCGAGCGGCTCGCGGGTCCGCAGGGCTGGCGGCTGGGCCGGGCGGATCGCCAAGCGGACAACGACCCGCTCGCCGGGCATGAGTGCAAGCCCCGCCAATATCCGCAGGGTGGCCTCGGGATGCTCGCTCGCAAGTACGCACGGAGTTGGCACAAACACGCGAAGGGCGATCCGGCTCGTCCCACTTTCAGGCTCGGCCGTTTCCGCCACCCTCAGTGCCGGGATCGCAGCCGTTAGCCCCGACACCACCGACGAACGCACAGCCTTGGGTACGAGCAGCACATGAGCGACGCCAGTGGGCGTAACAGCGATCTCCCAGACCAGCTCCATCCGCTCCGAGACGCCCGCGACCGCGTTCAGCGCCACCTTGGCCGCGACCGGGTCGAGCGATGCCGGGAAGGTCAGCGACAAGCGCACTCGACTACCGCGCATCTGCTTCTCGAGTGCGCGCTCTCGCGCGACGATGGTGGCCACCATCCCTCCGCCGATAACCGCAGCCGACACCGCCGGGACAAGCTCGCCGTTCACGACTGCCGCTCCTGACGCTTGGCCTTTTCCTTTGCCTCGCGCTCGCGTTTGATTTTCAGACTTCTCTTGGCGAGGAGCCAATAGGCGAGTGCGACGTCCTCCGGCGCCAGCTCGCTCTTCTTAATGCCCCTTACCTTAATACGACGTCCCATAGATAATTGCCCTCCTTCCCCGTTATGTCTTCATGCCTTGCCCTCCTTGATCTGTCTCCAGTATCCGACGAGCGAGCGTGTTCGGTCTTTGTTCGGTTTGACAGTTTCAAGCGGAATGAATTTGCGACTTGTTGGCAGTCTTGACAGGCGACTACTAGCGCGGTCATGGACGGGTGAAGTAGCGGACGAGCCAGAGCACCGCAACGACCGTGCCTACAACCAGCACCAGCGGGATGAGAGCGTGGATGAGCGCGACGAGAGCGGGGGCGGCGTACACGAGCGCAGCCAGCCCCGCAGCAGTGACCGCCGCCGTCTGGACGGGCTTGCTCACCGGTCCCTCACCTCGACGGCCGTGCCCTCGATCACGTCGCCGTGGCAAAGGGCGGCGTCATACATTGCCCGCCGGGTTTCGAGGGCGATGCGGTCGATCTCCCGCCGCGCCCGCTCGTGAAGCAGACGGTCGCGCACGGTTGCGGCTCTGGCGTGCAGGAGCGGTGCAACGAGCCAGCGACAGGAACCGTAGAACGCGAGCACGGACAGTAGAAGCGGCCAGGCGCTGCTCAGGACGTGCCAGAGTTCGATCGCCAGGCCGACGATGACTAGGACGAGGACGATCATCACCGCCCCCTTGCTGCGTCGTAAACAACCTCGGCTATGCCGAGGGCACCGGCGACGGCGCTAGCGTGAACATAAGGGGCGGCGTTGGGGACGGCCTGTGCGAGCGTCGCCTCGAGCGCACCCACCTCGGCCGCCCGGACCATGCCGCGCCGGGCGGTCCCGGCGACCCGGTCCAAGCGGGCTTCGTCGCGGCGCATGGCGACCGACGTCGAGGCGTCGATCTGCGCCAACGCCTTTGAGACTTGGCGGTCGGTTTTCGAGGGGAAGAGGCCCTGGCTTGGGATGAGGGAGTTATTCAACGTTGCTCCTTTGATCGGTGCTCGGAACGTACGAGCAGTGCGTGGTATGCGAGCTCGAACCTAGAGACGCGGGCCGGAGCAAAACCGGTGATTAACTGGGTGCGTGTCCGAGGTTCCCCCCGACCGCCGAAAGCTTGCGACCGAACTAGCCGCGCTACGGCGCCACGGCGTCACCACCGCCGGACTGAGCGCCCGTCCGCTCCTGCTCTCGCTCTCGGTGGTCAGGGCGAAGGCCGCCAGTTCCGAGCAAGCTGATCTGGCCGTCGCCGCCGAGGGCGTCATTCGCGAGGCCGCCGCGCGGGTCGACGCAAGCACTGATGGTCCCGCCAGTACCTTGCTGGCGCTCGCGCCCGGAACCCGAGGCAGCTTGCTCAAGCGCCGACGGGCGACCGCCGCCGATCAGTTGCCCGTCAACGTCGAACACTTCCGCAAGGAGCGCGAGCCCGCGCTCGTCCAAGCGGTGGCCAACGAGGTCTACGCGATCGACAGCGCCTGGCGCGGACGCCAGAGCCATCGGACTGCAGGGGAACGCCATCCCGTCGATACCCGCACCGGCATCAACTGGCTGGAACGACACCAGGCCTACCGGCGCGTCTGGACGCCGGTCGCGGCGCTGCGCGACGACCTGATCGTGCTGCTGGAGCTTCTACGTAGTGACGCCGACTGGCCGGACGTCGCTGATCGGGTCATGAACCAGCTCTGGCGCTACAGCCAGTTCCTCCGCGAGCTCGATCGCTTCGTGAACGAGATGGGCGGCCTGTGGATACTGGCCGACGTCGATTCTGAGGTCGCCTCTGCGGATGCCATACGGCGCATCGGCTGGCACGTCCCGTTCGGCGAGGCGGATAGCTCTTGGCTGCGCCTCCAGCTTCAACGCGCGCCTGCTGAAGAGCTCGACCCCTTCATCGACCAGGTTTACCCGGTCGAGAGGGCTAAAGAAATGATGACGGTGTGGCTCGATTGGGCCAAGGCCTGCCACTGCGACCTAGACGATCCCGATCCGGAGCGGTGCGAGGTTCACCGCTGGATGAGCGCCTGCGACGAGTTCATCCGGCTCATTGATGAGGACTGGTATCGGATCGCTGACTATTACCGAACCAGCCCAAGCGACATCCACGGCGTCGACATTAGGGAGCTGTGGTGGCGACACTTTGGGCGAGCGTCCGAGTGACCCCGCGCGGTCCGTCGGGCGTGGCGCACAAGCGGCATTCGGTGACCCACCCGCCCGGCCGAGACGAGCCTGCGCACTTCTCGGTCGGAACTACTGCCGCGACTCGTCGGCCGATTGCGCAGCGCTTGGCGCTGTTGCCCGAGTTGCGGCGTCACCGACAGCGAGCTTGCTGTAGGTGAGGATTCGCAAGACCTGCAAGATGGTAAGGACGAGATATGACGCCAGAAACGCCGCGGCTATCCCAATGACGAGCGGCTGATTGTGTCGGACCAGCACGCACGCGAGCACCAGAGACCCTGAGATTGCTCCCGTATAGATCATGAGGCCACCGAGATAGCCATAAACCCGGTTGCGGCCGCGTGGTACGCCATGAGCCACCCACGAGTTGTAGAGCAACGGAGTTCGACCAACCCACGAATCACTGGGAGTTCCGTCTCTCTGCTTATCTCCCCATGTTGCTCGCTCGAGCAGCCGGAGGTAGTGAGCGTCACGCTCCATCCGGAATATCTCTCCAAGCCATGCGACCGACGCCCCAAACGTGATAGCCGGGATGCCGACGAGGAAGATTACTGGGCGAATTGTAGTCGCATGGTCAACATGAGACGAATTCACCGCAAGACCGGCGGCGAACAGTACGCTTATCGCAGCAATACTCCACGCAAGGATGCTCTGCTGTCCTGTGAGCCCTTGTAGACAGTCTCCCCGGACGGAGTCGTACTCGGCCAGCGAGAACTGTACAGCTGTGCCCTCTACGCGGAAACTGGGGTTTCCAGGAACAGGATCGTCCGGCTTGGGATATGCATCGTAGTCGTCCGCCATCCTCCGAGGATACCGAAGCGAAACGCGCCCTCGCGCTAAGAACAAACAAGCGTAGCTTGGCAGATCGGCGATGTCTGGCCGTAGAGGTTGTGATCACTGCTCTCGCCCCTATCACTGGCTGGGCAGGACACGTGACGTCGCACAATCGGCGTTGTACGTCACCGGCACTTGCCGGCCTATTCGGTCACGGGCGCGGCCGCCTCCGCCTCCGAGTCTTCCTCCGCGGCTCCGTCGCCCGACTCCTCCTCGCCAGTGGAACCGTCCTTAGGCACAGGCTTTTCTGCTACGTATGTGAAAAAGTCCGCTCTCTCGTCAAACCAACCGCCGCTGGCCAAATCGTACGGCTTCGTCCAGTCGAGGTCACGATAGACCGTGATCTTCGTAAAGTTCGCTTTCAGCAGCAGCTCGCCTAGCTCCCCTTTTTTGAACGGATACAGGTGAAGTACACCTAGCTCTCGTTTGTCCAGTTCGCGCTTGAGCCCATCGCTCAAGACGTCAGTCTCGTTCATACGCCTCTGAAAAGCCTCGTCATTGCTGTAGTATCGAAATACAACGTCATCCGCTTCAATACTCTTCGGGCAACCCTTTACCTCGTCGCCACAGTACAGGATCTCGCCTTTGAACGGGAAATTCTTGATGGGATTAGCTGCGATCTGTGCTGCCACATCTTTGGCAGTAAAGTGTTCATAGTTACGCTCATCTATGACGAGATGCCCACCCGGCAGCAAGATGTCGTAAAACTCACGCACAGCGCGAAGCTGTTGATCTGGAGACTTCAAGAGACAAAGTGAGTTTCCTAGAACGAGGACGGCTGAGAACCATCGGCCCATAGTCTCATACAGTTTTCGCCAGTCGGCCCCAAATAGGCGCAAAGCCCGACCAGCATCAGAGAACCTCGTCTCGATAAGTTCACGGTACACGGGCTCAATCTCGTTAACTGTCACGTTGTACCCGTGCTGAGAGAGCCACAAGGCATCGCTGCCGATGCCTGCCGCAGCGTCGAGAATACCCCCCGTTCTGTCCCCCGCCAACACATGTTCGAAAAAGGGCCCAAGCTTCTCCATGCGCTTATCGGGCTTGACAAACTTCTCCCATTTGCGGCATAGCTCACCCTGAAATATCTCAGGAACGGCCTCTCCTAGGGGGACTGCGGCCGGTTGACGCGGCTCACCGTTTTGTTTTTCACCGTGAAGCATTACATCGATCAACTTAACACATTCACGATACCACCGATGCTTCGGAAAGACCATCCATAGAAGCACCACTTTTGAGCCAGGGTCCTCGCGAAAGAGGAGCGCATACTGTCCATACCATATGGCGATATCAGAGGTGGGCAGACCTTTTTCGTCGTGGGACTCAGAGACCGAGCTACGGATAGCGTCCGCTTGGTCTTTTTCTAGGTGATAGAGCTTGACGTTCTTGTCATCGTGCCACTCCAGGAACCCCTTGTAGCCCTGCTCGTAGTTATCGATAAAGTCGTCGCGGAAATCACGGTGAAAGCCGAAGAGGATGCGGTAATTAGGTTTGTCGTCCGGTTGCGGATGATCTTCGAGCATTTCGCCGTGAGCCCGAAGATAATTCGGATATAGCTCCTGAAATTTGCTGGGCAGGTGGCTATCTGTGCCGTCATACCGGCCGTGACCTAGGGCGAAGGACTGCTCAGTCCAGAAGGTAATGTCTTCGACATCGAGAGCGGCGCCTTTTTCGGAGAGAATGTCCTTAATCTCATCGTCGAGACGGTTGAGATGCCGATCGACGAACGCGAGGATTGTCGCGCGCGCGTCGCCCTGAGCAGCAGCGCCGATTGAATGAACCTTGCGGACAAGCGTTCCAACCATAAGATTGCTTATCTGAGACACGAAGAGATATGCGACGATAAATGCCGCGATAGCAATGACGATGTCCCCCGCTTTTCCAGGCACCGTCACTTTTGCGGCCCGTAGCAAGCCATCTAGTATTCCCGTGAAGATGATCGTGGCAACACCCTCGGCGAGAGTGGGGTTCTTCTCCCTAATGAGGAGCCACACCCCGGCCGCACGTGGCACTACACGTGGTCGAGGGATCAGGGGCAGTACACGGTCCAGGAAGACGTACGCCAATATGAGGGCGGGGACCGCTATGACTGCGTCGCCATTGTCGCCCTTGACGCGCGCTCCTGTGGCGTGCCCCAGCGCGACAACACCTACTGCGATTACTCCGGCAAAGGCGAGTTGGAGAACGATCCGTCGTCGGAGAGCCCGCATGAGCCACCGGGCAGGCTTGGACGTCGTTACGACCGCTATCCATCGCTTTATGCGGCTGGAGTCTGTTGTCGTGTCGGCCATCTGTCTGAATCCCTTAGATCCCGGATTAGCGATTGCTTCGATGATCCGGGAGGGGGACCGGGAAGAATATCTATCCGGCCTGGCGGCCGGCCATAGGTGGTCTGTGGGGTCCGGAACGCCGGTGTCGATGGTGGAGTCGCACAAGTGCCATTGGACGACGACTCGGCTCCGTCGCTGCATCCAAACGCTGATCGTGGCCGCCGGTGAGCGCGGGTCCACACCTTGACCCATCATGCAGCACAGTCGTAGCGTGCCGCCGCCCTGACCAAGCGGTGCCCCGGGGCGGGTGGTGTCCAATGCCGGGGCCCGGACACGAGAGAGGTGTTCTCCCATGCCCGACGAGCAGCCTATCCCTGACCCGCTCGATAGAGCCCGCCAGGTCGAACGCGACATCCTTTACCTACTCACCGAGCCCGAAGACAACCAGCCGCTCTGGACGCTCGAGGATCTCGCCCGCGAGATGGAACGGTCCGACATCAACGACTACATCCGCCCACTGCAATGCTCCGGGCTCATTCACCGCACCTCGGACGGCCACGTCTTTGCCAGCCGAGCGGCGGTCCGCCACATCCAGCTCGTGGGGCACGGCGTCGTCTGAGCGGACCTCACGCAATGGCACTTGTGCGACCTACGCTCGATGTCGGCGAGGGGCGCCATAACGGTCTGGAGCCCGGGAGACCTAGAGTGTCATTATCCTTGCCAGGCAAGAGAAGAGGACTGCAGCGATCGATCGCTGCAGTCCTCGTATTGTGTGCGAACGTGCGAACGTCTATGACCTACGCCGGAGAAAGGGTCTCCCTCCGGCTCAACACACGATGGACAAACCACTTGACGCCGTCAATACCACTCAACTTTAGGCCGTCGGACTCACGACGCACAAACGGCAAGTCCACGCCAGGGCCCAGCGACAGCGAGTCCTCCACCCATACCACCTTCGCTCCGGGCAGCTGCTAAACAAACCCTCGATCTGCTCGACCTGCCCTTGTTCTCTGCTGTATACCATGAAGTGCTCCGTCGTCATAGAGACCTCCTAATCACGGCGCTTTGAGCGCGTTAGTGAGCATAGATTCGAGATCCGGGTGTATGACCGTGTATCGACTTTGGGCGCTAGAACCCATCGTTCCCGGATCACCTGCATACTCCTTGCGGATTACACCATCGGGGTCGTACTGCGGGTTCTGAAAGACGTGAACCTCGCGTCCAATCTGTGCGGCACGGGCCATCTCGTGGCGAACTCCGCGAGGTCGTTTGCCATCGAACCTCGGGTTGAAGACGGCGAGGGCCTGCGCCTGCGCGAGCAGGCGATAGTCACGAATGCCTACCTCATCAAACAGTGCACCCCTCACTCCAATTACCTGAGAAAGCGGCAGTTCAATTGTCTCACTTACCGGCTCACCCATCAACTGGTCGGTCGGCCAAAACGAGCGTACATTCCAGCGGCGTTTAGCCGGCTCGAATATCGCATATAGCTCCGGCTCCTCCGCAGCATCAATAGGAGGCCGCTCGACCTGAGGAAGCGGCTGCGCTAGCGGCAGCTCATCGATAGCGAGAGGGCAAAAGCAAATCACACTCGGGAGCTCCCTTTCGATGTCGGCAAGCTGCCGTAGATAGCCGGAAAGCTCTTGTTCACCGCTATCGTCGTCGCGAGCTCGCGGACCCGTGATCGGAAACGACAGGTAGACCGCCCGGGGCGTTGTCTCCGAAAACAAGAGGCGCTCGAGCACCCGGGCGGGGTGTAGAACAGGAAGAAGCGTATTGTGGAGGCCAAGCGAGCGAGCCGCCAGGTCACCCATGAGCAGCTCTCCTTGACGACTAGCAATCAGTTGGAGTAGGGACGGCCTGCCAATCCACGGATCGCCAGCCGCACGCACCTCCGTCCGAGACCAGCAGCTATACACATCATCCATCAGGGTGACTACATGCGTAAAGCCGATCGCTCTCAGCAGGCTCGGGTGCTAGGAACGTACGGGTGCCGAAGTCACTACGAATAAGCACAGCGTGGAGAGCCACTGCGATGTCCTCGGTGGTCTCAGAAAACTCCTCGCTAAATCGCGCCCAAGCGGCCGTCCAGCATCGCGCTTGGGCATCTTCTGGCATGTCGAGGAACCGGTACAGCGGTCCGTCGACCTCGCGTTCGAGATAGTCCTTCTCAAACTCGATTAGCCTGGGGAGCGAGACGTTGCCCTCCTGAGTGTGGGCCAAACGCTCCTGCTTAACGGCAGTCCATACATCGCGCTTGTTGACGCCTGTTGTCCCGAGCAGCAGAACGCGCACTAGGCTCTCCTCAGGGCTGTGGATTGTGACAGGGCCATGATGAACGAACGTATGTTCGCAGAGACACTGGACGGACCGAACCGTCTTCTAACGGCTTAGAGCGGCGGTTGCCCCTTGTGACCCCGGACTATCCGGTTGATTTCGCCTCGGGAGTCGACCCAGGAAGCCTAGGACCGCCGCGACTCTGGCCTCGGCTGGGCCATCGCAAGACGCTCTCAGGGGACACGTGCGTTGCTACCGACGATGCTTGACGGGCTGAGCCCGCGCGGTCCGGTGTGTCGCCTCTTACCGGTTGTGCGACCGCGACGTAATCAGCGTCTACGGAGCGCGGCTCCACTTCATCACACGCGTCTTGACGGCCCCCGGCCGCCGGAGGGCCGAATCCGTCGCCTACTGTTCCTCTGCGAGCATCTGCCGAATCGCGTCTTCAGCAAGTCGTTCTACCCCTTGCCAAGGGAGGCTCTGGACCTGAGCTCGCATTCGGGCGTCATCGCCGGCGGCGCTGATGGCCTTCTTACGAGCCTTGTCCGGTCCAAGCTCCTTTGCGGCAGCGTCGAGTGCTTGCTTAAGCTTCGCGCGCTGCGTTGCGCTGCCGATCATTTCGTCGGCTGCTCCGAGCGGAAGCCGACCGAAGTCCTGATCTGCAACTAGGCCGCCGATGAACGCGGCATCTTTCTTCAGCTGCTTTACCGCTTCGCTATCGAACCAGCCCACGACTCACCTCCAAACGATGACCAGAGCACGCGAGCGTATCGCGTCGTAAGGTCACTTGCCCAACTGGTTCCGCTCAGCCGACTGCTGCGCGTTTCGCCGACGCTGACGCATGGTTCGTTGAACGCCGATTGTGCGACATCAGTCGTCTCGCCACTGTACCTCGAAGCCTTGAAACGGCAGTACTGCCCCGAGGAAAGCAAACGAAACCACCTCGCCGTCCGCAGTTTTGTACCGCTCAAGGTTTGCGGCTATCTCCGAGCGTCGATGGTGGTTGATCTTGACGCTTATCCCGGAGGCCGCTTTACGCCCGTCGAGGATGCGAACCTCAAAGTCGCTGGAGATATGCTCGACTGTCCAGATCAGGCGGTCGGTCGGGCGGAACCATCCAAGTGTTTCAATCGCGAATCGGCGCCGCTCGTGCGGGCGAAACCAGTACCGCTTCTCAAACTGGGCCTTACCTTCGACCGAGTTAACGTAAGACGCGAGCTCGCTACCCGAGAGCTGGACGCCATCAGGCTCAATGATGCTCTGGAAGCCGCCACGGTCCGTCACATCTGTGTAGATGCTCACGGCTAGCCGGCGGGGGAACGGCGAGGCTGCCTCTAGATTGAACTCATGTTGGCGCAGCGCCCTTAGTTGACCGTCACGGGCCTCAAGCGTAATGGTTAGTGTCTGGTTCGAGCGTGCAAATGCACTGGAGCCTCGTAGCGCCTCAACGGCGTCCCTCACGTCGATGCCGAATACTTGGTTTGCTAGAAGCTGGGTGACTACGGCGCTCGCGATGATGGAGCCCCCGATTGAAAGACCTACGACCCCGACTAGGGAGATAGCTTCCTGCCCTGCCCCGTGTCCCGCGCGGACGACCGTGAATACGGCACCCAGCAAAAGGATGCCCAATCCCAAAACGACCGTTCTTGATGTCGACCGCACAGCCGAATAATACGGAGCCATGAAGCTCCCGCGATGCGCCGCGACGTCGCCCGCGCGCCCACGAGGGGAGCACAGGCCGCTCACGTCGTCCTTTGCCGCTTGTGCGACGTGCTGATCTTGTCGCAGGAGGCGGAGAAGGCACGCCTGCTAGCCTCGCCGCCTAGACGCGTAGATAGTAGTACTTGCGAACAGCTTCCACGGAGGCGCATACTAGCCGCATGTCCTCAGAGCCTCAGTCTATCTCGCGCCCGTTTACCGAGTTCTCGGATGCGCAGCTTCGATAATTTCTCTCCATATGACTTTGAGCTCTTTGTTGCTGACCTGCTCGGTACGCACCTCGGTGTTGAGTTTGAAACATTTCCTCGCGGCGCCGACGGGGGAATAGATCTACGCCATATACCACTCGAAGGTGCTGGGCCGCGCGTGGTGCAATGCAAGCACTACGCTGGCAGTCCGTTCGCGTCACTGGTCAGCGCGGCGAAGAAGGAGGCCAAGCACCTCAAAGAGATGCGGCCTCAGCCCACGACCTATCAGTTTGTGACGACCAAGAGCCTCACAGCGGCAAACAAGCGCCGGCTGATGACCGAGCTTCAGCCGTGGCTCGCAAGAGAGCAGGATGTTCTCGGGGCAAACGACCTTGAGGCTCTACTAGATAAGCATCCCGAGGTCGAGCGGCGCCAGGTTAAGCTCTGGCTTACCGGTGGGACGCAGCTCGCTGCGTTGTTGAGCGCGGGAACGATTCATCGCAGCCAGACGCTACTCGAGGAGATTCAACAACGCAATGCCTCGTTATGTGCAGGGCCGCGTCTTCTCGGAGGCTCGCAAGCGACTCCGCGAGCAGCGTGTGCTCGTAGTCGCTGGTATTCCCGGCATCGGAAAGACCACCCTGGGTCGGATGCTGCTCGCTGATGCGGTGCTCGATGGCTATGAACCCATTGAGGTGTCCTCCGACATAGAGGAGGGATGGAACGTCCTCGATGGCAGCGCGAAGCAAGTGTTTCTGTATGACAACTTTCTCGGGCGCACCGCGCTGTCAGAACGGTTTGCAAAGAACGAGGATCGAAGGCTAATTGACTTTATGCGTCGCACGACGCGTAGTCCGTCAAGCCTTTTTATTCTCACAACACGTGAGTATATCTTGCGTCAGGCCACCGAGCTGTACGAGCGCCTAGGACACGAGCAGCTTGATTCGGAGCGTTTCCTGCTCGAGTTGCCCGACTATACCCCGCTCGACCGAGCGCAGATATTCGCGAATCATGTGTTTCATTCACCGCGGCTAGATAGGGCCTTTCGGCGCGCACTACTAGTCGATAAGGGGTATAAGAGGATCGTCGACCATCCGAATTACAATCCTCGTACGATAGAGCTGATCACTGGGCTGACGAAGCAGTGGGATCGAGCACTCAAGCCCACGGGTTACGTAGAGTACGCAGTGCGTACGCTGGAGCACCCAACTCTCATTTGGAGGGCTGCATTTGAGCAAGAGCTCGATGATCACGGACGGGCGCTGGTGCTTGCGCTGGTCTCGTTGCCTCGGCGGGTGTCCCTGGCGCACCTCGAAACAGCATTTGTTGCGCTGTGCCGCGAGTTGGACCTTTCCCTCAGCAATCGTGCCTTCGAGCGGACTCTGGCGAGCCTCGATGACAGCTTGCTGAAGACATCGCATGATTCCGGGCGATTCCCTGGAGGCGGCGGTGTAGTGGTCGAGCCTTATGACCCGTCAGTAATTGACTTCGTAGCGGGCTTTTTGAAGCGCAGCCTCGAGGACGTTCGGCACCTTGCTAAAGCGTGCGTCTTTTTTGAGCAAGCCGGCTGGCTTAAGGATGTGGTCACAGACGGCGGGATTACGAACTCGGAAGTGCAGAGTGCGGTGTGGGAGGCGTTGCGACGGACGTATCGTGCACCTGCGATCTCGTCGGTGAGCGTTTCGGTGGGTCCGAGTACGTGGACCTATCGCCCGTTTGGCACACGGGACCTTGAGCAGCGCCTGCTGGACTTGCACGACATCGCGCGGGAAACCCCAAGCTTTCACGACTGGTGGCTCGTAGAGTTTGCGCTCCGGCAACCGGACTGGGAGGCAGGGCAGGGCGAGCCAGAGTCGCTCCTTCGTTTGCTTGACGATCTAGCCGATGAGGACCAGATCGACACGACTGCAGCAGCAACGGCGGCGAAGGCCGTCCTAGGAGGGTTTGGCGAAACGCTTGGCGAAACGGCTTGATCGAGCCATCGCCTGAGACTACCGTCGGCGGCTCCATACAGATTGGCCCCGGCGACAGCGCAAACTGCCCCGGGGCCGTGGCACAGGAGGGTGAACTCCCATGCACGACGAGGATATTGACGACCCCGCACGCGCGTTCGACCGGATGGAACGGGACGTGCTCTATCTGCTGACGGAGCCGGATGACTGCCAGCCGCTTTGGTCGGCTGAGGACATCGGGCGAGAGATCGAATCCACCGAACCGATGACGCCGATACGCGGGCTGCTCCGGGCCGGTCTGATCCACCGCACCTGCAACGGCTTCGTGTTCGCCACGCGTGCCGGGGTGCGGATGGCGCAGCTTGTCGAGCGGGCGGTCTGAATGGCCCGCAAGAGGACTCCCAACACGAGCGCGTTCGGCGCCGCCGTGCGCGAGGTCCGCGTCGAGCGCGGCTTCGCTCAGGAGGCGTTCGCAGCTCACGCCAGATTCGACCGCTCCTACTACGGGGCGATCGAGCGCGGCGAGTTCAACGTCTCGCTCGAAACGATCATGCGACTGGCGGGCGCGCTCGGCGTTTCGGCGTCGATGCTGTTCGCACGGGCGCGGCTGTAGCGAGTCGTAAACACACCGGGACGCATGTGATTGAGACGCATACGCTCGGCGCTCACTCCGACAAGGGATAGGAGGCCCATGTCCAAAGTCGAACCGTTCCATACGACCAACGAGGAGTACCCGCCGTCGCATCGCAACGTCTACCACGACGAGTCCGAATGCAGCTACGGCAAAGAGATCAAGCGCGATGGCAACGACATTGCAGGCGAAGGCGGTCGCCCTCGCTGTGATCGTTGTGAAGAACTGGCGAGCTAGCACTTCGCGCCTCGCCAGTAGACGATTTCCCAGTTGGGGCCTTGCGGGTGTCCGTCGCTATCGACGGTCCAGATTCGCCGCACGGCCCTGACGGGGTGCCCGTGCTGTAGGGCGATGGCGAGGGCGCGAAAGCCCTCGCCCCTCGCCCCGTAGAAGCGCACGGCAGGCTCCGCGTAGGAGTGCCCCTCGCCGCCTTCGCATGACTCGTACGTCTCGATGCCTTTCGCGTCGAGTACGTCCACGTATGGCGCGATTCCGGGGTCCAGAGACGCCAGCCAATCGCCCCTATTTGGAGCGCTTTTCCGTCCGATCCGACCTGTAGTTTTTAGCTTTCTAGAGCCAAAAGCGACCCCCGCGCGGTTGGAGCCGCCGGGGGTCTGGATCAAGGAGATAGCGCTCCATGACCACGACGAAAGTAGCACGGCGATCCGTCGCCGACGAGCTGTCCGGAATCCTCGCCTCATCGGAGGTTTCCCGTCTCATAGACGAGCTGCAAGCGACCCGCTGGACGGGTCGTCCCGGCTACCCGCTGAGGGCCATGGTCGGCATGGCCTTGGCGAAGTCGCTCTACGCGATCCCGACGTGGACGCGCACGGTGGCGCTCGTCTCTGAGCACCCGGCGCTCGCCGCCGTGATCGCCCCGGACGGGCAGGTGCCGACGCATTGGGCCTGCTACCGCTTCTTGGCGAAACTCCGCGAGCACAAGGCGCTCGTGGACGACTGCATCGCCTCCGTGGTCCGGGCGCTCAAGAAGCGCAACCCGGTGCTCGGCTGGGACGTGGCTATCGACGCCTCGGACATGCCCGCGTACGCGAACGGTCAGCGCTTCGTCTCGAAGGGCGGGCGCGAACGCTCCGACGACGAGTTCTCCGACCCCGATGCCTCCTGGGGGCACCGCTCGGCCGTCTCCACGCGCAAGGGCGGCGGCTTCTACGGCTACCGCCTGCACATGGCGGTGTGCTCCAAGACCGACCTCCCGCTCGCCTGGAGCGTCGAGACGGGGAAGGCGAACGAAACGCCTACGGTCGCCCCGCTGCTGGACAAGCTGCACGCGCTCGGGATCGACCCGGAGACGTGCGCGATGGACAAGGGCTATGACAACGGCACGGTGTACGAGGCGTGCGCCGAGCGCGAGGTCTTGCCCGTGGTCCCGCTGCGCAAGACAGCCACCGTCAAGCGCGGCGAGCACAAGCCGCCGACGTGCGAGCACGGCGAGTGGCGATTCGCTGGCGCCGACCGCAAGCGCGACGCTTGCAAGTGGCGCTGCCCGACTGGCGAGTGCAAGCCCGCGTCGGTCTGGATCACGGCCGACCGCCTGCACCCGCTCATTCCGCGCGAGACGCTGCGCTGGAAAGGGCTCTACCGTCGCCGCGCTTCGGTCGAGCGCGCGTTCGGACGCCTGAAGAACGAATGGTCTCTCGCGCCGCTGCGCGTGCGTCGGATCGAGCGTGTGCAGCTTCACGCCGACCTCACGATCCTCTCGCAGTTGACGACTGCGCTGCATCGGGAACGGGACTTGGCCGCTCAGGCGCGGGCGGCGTAGGGTCGGCCGCATGGCTCACGACCCGCTGTTCGCCAGCCCGTGGCTCAAGTGGGGACGCGCAGCAGTTCATGCGCAGGCGCTGCATGCTGACCTCGACACCTTTGGCTCGGACGGAGGCGACCAGCCGACGTTTGCGGTGCGCGCTGAGTATCAGCCGAAACGTCACGGCTTCGCCGTGATCGTCGCCGACATCGACCCCATGCCGCCGACCTGGGGACTGATTCTCGGGGACGTAGCGAACAACCTTCGGAGTGCGCTCGACCAGACGGCCTGGGCCATCGTCTTGCGTGGCCGCACTCCGCCCGACCTCCTGACGGCGGAGCAGCAGCGAAAAATCTACTTCCCCATCTCCGATACCGGCCACGGTTCAACGCGGGGCTGTCGAAAAAACTCCCCGGCGCGCGACGTGCAGACATCGCAGTAGTCCGCCGATACCAGCCGTACCACCATGGCCAGCGGGGACGGTGGTTCTCGTGGTTGATCCTGGTGGAGATCAACACTGGCGACAAGCACCGGACGGTCGAGCCAGTCTGGGCAATCCCAGTCGCGACGGAGATCGAGGTTACGGAGCAGCGGGACTGCGTTGTCCCGACACGAGATAGCTGGGGCAAGCGGCACGCATTGAAGGTGGGCACAGAACTTGCTTTTGTGCGCGCCCGAAAGGTCGGGCCGAATCCAGAAATTGACGTGGTGCCGCACCTCTCCGCCGAGCCAATGGTCGAAGGACGCGTTTTTCTCCGCGAATGGCTCCAGATGGCCATACGGTGGACACACGGGCTGCTGAGCGAGTTCTCGGAGCCACCCCCGGAGATCACTCGGGTCGGCATCGACCCGCCTCGGCTCCAAGCCATCCTCGACTGGCAGCGCCCCCCGGTCGATTAGAGGGAACCTCATTGCGCTTCGCCTGCCGAGTGGGGTAGCGAGCGCGCCGATTCGGGGTGTCTGCGGTCGGCGACTCCTAGACTTGGCCCGTGGTTATTGGGCCTACGAGTTTCGCCAAACCCTCCTAGTAATCGGCGACAACTACGTGCTTAGCTTGGAATGGTTGCATGATTTGTGGTCCGCCTTTCCGGACGCGTTTGATCGCGAGGAGTGGGATCGGTACGTCTCCGAGTTTGACGATTGGCTGCGAGAGGGCCTCCGGAGCAGCGCAGAAGACATGTCCGATCCAGACGAACTGGAACTCGTAGGGCGGACTGCTGAGCTTTTTGGCCTTGACGTCGATGACGAGGTGTGGGCGGACGCTGAGGAGCATGTGACTACGAACAAGGCTAGGCGCGATGCAGAGGTAGAGGACGACCCTGTGTACGAGGGGAGGGCTTCTGCAAGCGACGCACCGAACGAGCAGCAAGAAATCGAGGCCATTTTTGTCGGACTGGCGGACTAAACGACGGCGCGAGGTGGGTTACCAGAAACCGTGAGGCTCCTGCGCGAGCACACCGATGGTCTAGACGCACGTGGCACGAGTGGGCCATACTTGGGACATGAATAGTTCGGTTGGGCGAGTTTGGATGAACACATGAGGCTACGGACGGTTCGGATCGAGAACTACCGCTGCCTAGCCTCTGTAACGATGGAGTTAGCCGGACTTACGGCTCTTGTCGGGCCAAACAGTGCTGGGAAGTCCTCGTTGCTTCACGCCCTGGCGTTCTTCTTCGAAGGGAACGAACTTGAGTCCGCCGACGTTTTTGGAGGGAGCGAGCAGACAGCAGCCGTCGAATGCATATTCGACGAGTTAAGCGATGCGGATCGTGAAGCACTCGGACCATATGCGACCGGGGATCAGGTGGTTCTGCGTCGCACCTGGAGGCCGGGAGAGGAGCAGAAGCTGACCGGACGGGGGCGGCGATTCTCTGGCTTCGCTGCTATCCGAGCGAGCACTGGGAGGGAGCGTACGGCGGCATACAAGACGTTGCGCGAAGGTAGTCCAGACCTAGAGCTGCCGAGCGCGACAAACGTGGCTGCCGTGGATCAGGCGATGCTGACGTTCGAGCAGGCTAACCCAGAGCGCTGTGAACCTGTCGAGGATGAGGACGCAACACAGTTGTTCGGCTACAAGTCGGTAGGTCAGTCACGGCTTGCTGATCGATTCGCCTTCGTATTCGTCCCCGCGATCAGCGACGCACCGGCTGAGGCGGTAGAGAAACGCGGAACGATTCTGTCGCGTTTGCTGACGGCAGTCGCCGAGCAACGAGCGGCGGCCAATGAAGGACTCAAGGCGATCGAGACGGAGGCGCGAGCCAAGTACGAGGAAGCTATTGAGACCTCGCACGGGCCGATGCTTGACGAGTTGGGCAAGCAGCTATCGGAACAGATGCAGAGATATGTCCCATCGGCCGAGATCAGGCTCGAGCCGTTTGCGGCTGGCTTTTCGATCGACGCACCACGCATAGATCTGCGTGGTGGCGAAGAGCGAGACCTCACGGACCTTGGGCGTCAAGGCCACGGTTTTCAACGCGCCTTCATCATCAGCGTTCTTGAGTACCTCGCGGAGGCGGACACCACTGGTACAGATGCGAACAAGCCGACCCTGTTCTTGGCGATTGAGGAGCCAGAGCTATATCAACACCCTCCGCGTGCGCGACACTTCTTAAGACGCTCGCGACCATCGCAGACAGCGGGTCTGTGCAGGTTGCATACGCCACGCACTCACCCTACTTTGTAGCGCCGAATCGATTTGACTCCGTGCGGATTGTGCGACGAGAGCCACATGGTGATGTTGGACGGGGCACTGGCACGACCGCAGCCAGTCTGAGCGTTGTGGCCGACAGGCTACCTAGCGCTGAGCGTGCCGACCCGCGTCCCTACCTGGCAAGAACATTTAGCGAGCAATTCCGCGAGGCGTTCTTTGCCAAGAGCGTCCTACTCGTCGAGGGACCAAGCGATGCCGCCATATTCGAAACAGCCGCCAACCTTCTCGGCCTGGGCGATCTCGCTGCCAACGGGATCGTCATGACCCACGTAGGAGGCAAGGGGAGCCAGCCGATCGCCCTCGCAATATTGGGCGCATTGGAGATTCCAACGTTTTGTGTTTTCGACGGCGACGCCAATGCCGCTGACGGCACTCCCTGCGCGACCTGCGGCAGAGCACGGAGTGACCGAACCTCGGCGATTCGATCCAACCATCGGGTCTTGGCAGCGCTCGGCGCAGGAGAGGTCGACTTTCCGCCCACAGCAGTCGAGGAGCGCTGGGCCTGCTTCCACGGTGAGATCGAGGACACTATCCCTGGGCTTCGTGAGCTGCTGGACACCGTGAAGTCGGAGATGGGCTGGAAGGGCAAGTCGCCGGAGGTCTACGCCGAGGCCGTTCGACGGGCCGGCGCGCAAGCCCTGCCAGAAGAGGTAGGAGATATCCTTCGAGCTACGCAGCTACTGGCGGGACTCTCGGTAGACGCCGGTTCAGCGGCTCGCTAGATCCAACAGGCTGAGAAGCTCGTATCTTTTCTTCCGCTCCAGCGGCTCCAGTAGCGCCTCCACCAAAGCCTCAACCTGGACTTTCGGGTTTCGTTTGGGTCGCGACTCCCGCATGCTCGGGCAGTGATCGAGCCTCATTCAAACCCGGGAGGCCGTTGAGACGGACATCGCAAGACGCGAACCCGGTGCTTGTCAAGCGCCGATCAGACGTACGGGCAGCTCGTGGCCGGCGGCATTGCGAGCCAAAGGCCCATCGAGCGTCCACAGCTCGGCATCAAGCTGGATGGCAAGAGCCAGATACGCGGCATCGAACGCGCTGCGGCGACCGAGGGTAATGGCAGCGTCGATTACGCCGGGGCCGTCCATAAGCACGTGGTAGGCGATCGGCAGCTGTTCGAGCGCCGGCCACGCTTCTGCAACGTCCTCGCGTGACAGGCGCCCGTCTGCAACGTGGCGAGCAAGTGCGTTGGCAATCTCGTAGCGAGCAAGCGCGGGGGCATGGATCTCTCGACCGGAAGCAAGCCAGGAATCGACGCAGGCAGCCACAGCCGGCCCTTCCGGCTCGCTGGCGATGAGCGCTACCAGCGCGCTGGCATCAACGACAACCGTCACTCTGCCGAGGAGATCCGGCGATCGAGTTCGTCTCGGCCCTCACGAACGAGGGCTACGGCGTCCACGCCACCACCCGCTCGCGCTCTCAGCCGCGCCAGCTGATCGAGTGCCTGGCGAGCCCGCTCCAGATCAGGGGCAGCGTCGGGCAGCCGCTCTCCCAGTAGCTCGTCGGCCACCTCGTCCACAGCGCGGTGACGACGCTGCGCCTCGGCCTCTAGACGCTCGTACGTGCGCGTCGCCAGACGCACCGTGTGATCTGTGCTCGCCATACTCCAAGTGTAGGCAACACCTCAGCGGGCAACGCGAGACAGACACCGCCGGACAGGGCAGCCCGAACTTACCTGTCCAGCAGCCCCACAAGCTCCCGCCGCTGCCTGCGACCCAGCGGCTCCAACAACACCTCGACCAAACCCTCAACCTGGACTTTCGGGTTTCGTTCGGGTCGCGACTCCCGCACTCCCTTCTGAGCGCGTATGTACCAATGCGACTGGTCGGCCATCCTTCGGCAGGGTCGTCTTGGTGCCGCGGGCCTACTCGGACCGATCGGTGTTGGCAAGCTGCTTGAGCATCGCGCGTATCGAGACGCCCTGCTTCTTCTTGTTCTTCTTGGGCTTAGGCGAGAGACCAGGGGCTGGGGGCGGCTTGCGCGGGGAGCGCGCGGGCTTGACGGGACGCTCAAGAATGCCCGACTCGTGCAGGAAGATGCTGGGGTGCTGGACGTCGTAGTGAATCTCTAGGCGCTTCTGCGCGCGGGTGAATGCCACGTAGCCGAGGCGACGCTCAGCCTCGAGCCCCTCGCCGCGGGCGCGGTCCTCATTGGTGAGGCCTTCGAGCGCACGTTTGTGCGGCAGCATCTTCTCCTCGCAGGCCACGACGATCACATGCGGCCACTGCCGCCCCTTGGCGCCGTGGATCGTCGACAGCTCGATGCCTTCCATTGTGTCGCGGCACGTCTTCAGCCGCTGCGTCTGGCCTTTGAGCTCGTCGAGGTAGTCGCGTGGGCTCATGCCCTTCGCGTTCTGTTCGGCGTGCTCCAGCGCATCGCAGTCGAACTGGTCCAGCCCGCCCATCTGGTCTTCGTTCTCGAACCATTCATCCAGCCCGCCGGGACCACGCAGTAGCGCCACCGCCTCTCCCGCGTCTTGGCATTGCGCCAGTTGTGTGAAGAGCTCGCCGGGTGCCAGCAACTTCCCGCCGCCGCGCCGGGGTACGTCGATCCCTGCAAATGCCGCACCGAAGGATTCTCCGCCCTGCAGCCGGTTGGCAATGGGCACGCGATCCTCGGGTGAGACCGACCGGCCGGGTGTCTGGCAGACGTTGCGAATCAGCTTCTCGTCGGTGTCCTGCGGGGCGAGCACGAGACGCAGATGGTCTTCCAGCGCCTTGCGTGCACCGGTGGGCTCGAACAGCTTCTGTGGCCCGTCGATCTTGACGCCCATGTCCGCGCAGGCGAGCGCCACCGGGCGCAGTGCATCGGTCGTGCGCGCGAGGACCGCTATTTCGCCGCGAGTTCTGTCCTTCAGCGTCTGTGCGACCACAACCGCCGACTCGGGCTTTGACGCAAAGCCCTTCGCGATGATCGCGCGTCCCTCCGCGTCTGGCTGCCCGGCCGCAATCTGCTTGGAGAAGCGGACCTTGTTGTGCTCGATCAGCGCTCGTGATGCCTCTACCACGGCTGGCGGGCAGCGATAGTTGACGCCCAGCGCCACCCGCTCGAGGGCTGGATAGAGGTTGTCGAGGAGGATGATGCGCTCCACGCTCGCGCGGCGGAACGCGTACAGCGTCTGGTCCTCATCGCCGACACAGAACAACTGGTCCTGTGGCGCGGCGACCAGTCGCACGAGCAGCTCCTGTGCGGGCTCGATGTCTTGGTACTCATCGACGAGCACATACTGATAGGCGCTCTGCCAGCGACTCCTCACGCTCGTGTCCTCACGCAGGCGCTGCACCGCCCGCAGGATCATGTCGTCGAAGTCGATCCGCCGCCCGCTTTGACGCTGCAGCTCCTCATAGCCGGTGTATAGCGCCGCCACACTGCGTGCTCGGGCGTCGCTTTTCTCGTCGAGGGTCCGTGCGTGCTGCTGGGCGGTCATCATCCTGCCGAGCTTGATATTGCTGATTTCGCTCTTGGCTTCGGGCGACTCCAGCCAGCACCCGTCCTCGCCGACCGACCGCTTGGCGTCAAACGCCAGCTTGCGCCACTGCCCGAGCGATGGACTCCACGGCTCTTTGTCACGCGGCAGCGCATTTGCGCTCCGGAGGATCTGAAGGCCGAGGCTGTGGAAGGTTCTGGCGTTGACCTCGCCCACTCCAGTCGCGTCCAGGCGCTCCTGGAGCTCCTTGGCTGCGGCTTTGTTGAACGTCAGGCACACGATCGCCTCTGGTGGAGCACCGCGGCGGAGCAGCTCGCGTACCCGCTCGACCAGCACCGCGGTCTTGCCACTGCCCGCTGGCGCGATGATCTGCACAACCCCCTCGCCGGCTTGCACCGCGCGCTCCTGCGTCGCGTCGGGAACGAAACCAGTCTCGTTCAGCAGACGCGTGGCCGCCGTCGCCGGCCTTCCGCCTGCGAGGCACCATTGCAATCGCTCAAAGGAGTATGGGTAGCCGAAGTAGGGCTCAGTGAGCTGCGCCGGGTCGAGCCGCTCGAGCTCGACTTCGTGGCCGATCACGAGCTCTATGCCCAATCGGGCCGCCGGCTCCACGACGAAGCCCAACAGGTCGGCCACTGCGTCGGCGTCATCGGTGCTCACATCGATGACCGCCAGCTTGTCCACCTCCGTCAGCCAGGCGAGCCATTCATGAGCGGCGCTCAGCAACGACGGGCGGCGCATGTCCATCTTGCGCGTCGGCGCGACCCAGCGTTCGCACAGCCACGGCCACTCGATGACCGTGAACCCCTCTGCTTCCAGGCCCTCCCGCGCAGGCGCGACCCTCCAGCGGGCTGGTCCTGTGTAGAAGCGCTCGTCGGATTGCGTGTCGTCCATAAGCCCTGATCTGCCCAGCTAGCCGGAATCCTAGATCGGCACGATGAGGCAGGAGGTACAGGGTGGTTCCCCTAGAGTCGTGTACATGATTCGGTACACTGATTAAGTGGCCAAGACGATCCCCGTGCGCGAGTTCCGGAGCAACCTCGCTGAGCTGCTCAGCGACGTGGCCGACCGACGCGACCACGTGGTCGTGACGCGTAACGGGCGTCCGGCGGCGGCTCTTGTGCCAATCGATGAGTATCAAGCACTCGAGGAGACAGCCGAGATCCTCTCTGATGCGGCAACCGTGGACTCGCTGCAAGCGGGTCTTGATGAGCTCGCGCGCGGTGAAACGATCGAGCTGGATGATTTCCGCCGTGATCTGGCGGAGAAACGAGCCGCGAGATAGCTGGTGGCACGACTGGTACTCGCGCGTCGCGCGCGTACAGAGCTGCTTGCGCTCGACTGGTCTTTGATCGATGCGATCGAGGAAGCCCTGGCGCTGCTTCAGCGCGAACCCGATATCGGCTACCCGCTACGCGGCAGACTTCGCGGTCTTCGCTCGCTCCGGGTTGGTTCGTACCGGATCATCTACCAGCTCGCAGACAACGGTAAGACCGTCCGAGTCGCCACGATCCGCCACCGCTCAGTCGTATACGGCAGCGATCCACGCTAGCCGTCGAGCGAGCTGTAGCACGCCTCAACTACACCGACCGTTCGGGTTTCCTACGCGCCCCGCCCGTTGCATTCTCGAGGAGACTGCGCGTCTTGTTCCAACCCACGACTCGGTCGCGGGTCGATCAGGCTGCGACCTCGACTTGCGGCGGAGGAAGCATCCGCAGGAACTCTGCAGGCAGTTGTCGGCTCGCCTGCCAGAACTCCAGACCAACGACCTCTCCCGTCACCGGATCGAGTTCCCGCAAGCCCGACTCCGACTCCTCGCCCACAGCCGCACTCGGGTCATAGCCCTCGAGGCGAACCCACGCGATGTCGGCGTCAGCGTCGTAGTGGCCTTCGATCCGCATAGTCACAGGCTAGCGCCGGCGCCACACCGTCACAACACGAGCGACCAAGGGGTCGTCGCCGTCCGGGTGCTCGTAGACGACGACGAGGCGGCCGACCACGACCATCCAGGCCGCCTCGCCGGTGTTGCGACGCCGCGCCCGATGCCCGCCGAGCACCGCGGCCTCGACATCGATGCGGGCGAACCCAAGCTGTTGCGCCTTGTCGAGCGCATGGAGCGTCCAGCTCACGGAAACCGGATCGGTGGGCACGACGCCGCACGCTACCGATGACCCGCGTCATCTCTATCGGCCCGCACGTTTCAGCGCCCGGCGTGACTTCATGCGACTCGATCTCCGGTCCAGCGCATGCGCCGACGGTCAGCACGACAGTGCGTGTAGCAGCTCCTGCCGCTGCTTCCGCCCCAGCGTTTCCATCAACGCCTCGACCAAACCGTCGACCTGGACTTTCGGGTTTCGTTCGGGTCCCGACTCCCGCATGCTGCGTGGGAAATGGTGTACCAGTCGTGCGGTACACTGCTCGCATGCCGCCAACGAAGCCGCGCGTACAGGTCACGCTCGATTCCGAGTTGGCCGCAGCCGTCGCTGAGTTCGGCGGTGCCGAGCCGCGCTCCCGCGCTGTTCGTGACTTGGCGCTGCGTGGCGCAGAGGCGATCCGTGCGGAGCGTGCCGACAAACGCAAGGCCCTCGAGCACCTGCTGCGAATCGCAGCAGGTGACGATGACGGCTACGACTTCGCCGTCTCAGAGCAGCTTCATGCCTCCCGTTGAGCCCTTCGGCTCTGGCGGACTGCTTGTGTTCGATACCTCGGCGTGGAACCGTCAGCGCGATCCGGCCGTGCTTCCACGCTGGCTGACAACCGCAGAATCCGACCTGCTAGCCGTGTGTCCGGTGGTCGCGCTCGAGCTACTTGCGAGCGCTCGCGACGAGTACAAGTTCGCCGACCTCGATCGAACGCTGAGCGCTCTTCCCGCGGCCCATGTGACGCGCACCGCCGGCGCGGCGGCGCTCGGTGCCTCACGCGAGCTGCGAGGCGAGCGACGCGTCCCCGCGGCCGATTACCTGATCGCCGCGGCGGCCGCTGGGCGCGGCGCGGGCGTTCTGCACTACGACCGCCACTTCGATCCTCTCTGTCGGGTACTCGGGATTGAGAGCGTGTGGGTGGCTGAGCCTGGATCGATCAACTGACTCGCGGGAGCTGAGCGCGGGAGTCAACAATCGATAGCGTCCAGAAGCCGCAGCCGTGCCTCCCTTCCCGGCGGGTCAAGTAGCAGCGTCAGATCAGAGACTCGGTGGCACAGGACGACTCGGCTACCGCACATCGAGACTTGTGAACGCGATGGCTGCGGCGAGCGCGGCGACGAGGGCGACGCCGACGAGCACCGCGAATGACGCGAGCCCGGCTCCGTGTGCGAGCTGGTCGTTGCCGATGGCCCAGTAGAAGAGCGAGGCGAACCGCAGCGGTCTGACCCAGTGCACGACAGGCGCGAGCGAGCTGACTAGGTATGAAACGCTGGCGAGCGCCGTCGCGACGCCGATCGCACCGCCGCGGCTGCCGGTCGCCGCGCCGACGGCCAGGGCGATCAGCCCCAGGTCGATGCCAAGCGCGAGCACCGCAAGGGACGCGGTGGCGACGTTCCACGGGTCGAGCGCAAGCTTGAAGCCGCGCCCGACATAGACGCACGCGGCAACCGCAACCGCCAGGATCAGCGCCTGCGCGACCATCGCGGCGATCTTCTGCCCGAGGATCCGTCGCCGCTCCAGCGGCAGCACCACGAGCAGGCCAAGCGTGTTCTCGTCGTCCTGGCCGGCGATCGCCGCGGCGCCGTAGCCGATCGTCAGCAGCAGCATGATCAGCGGCAGGAAGTTGGTGTACGCGTTCGCGTTGACCCAGCCGGCAGGCGAAGTGAGCGGACCGTTGATCCCGAACAGAGCCGCGACGCCCGAGCTGCCCGAGGCGAGCTTGTTGAGCTCGCTCGAGTGCCTGAACGTGGGATAGAGCAAGACGATCACGAGCATGTAGAGCGTCATGCCAACGGTGTACGCCAGCGTCAGGCGCCAGCGGTTGTGGAGGTCCAGCCGCGCGACGTCAGTCCGCATCGGCGCTCGGCGTATCGCGGTAGTACGTCAGGAAGAGTTCATCGAGGTCGGCGTGGCGGGTGACGAGGTCCACCGGCTCGTGCTCCGCGATCACGCGCAGCAGCGGCGCAAGCTCCCCGGTCGCCTGCAGCGAGACGCGGTCACCGTCGACTGCGACGCGCTGCACCCCGTCGAGACACTCGAACACGGCTGCCGCCACAGGCGTCTTGAAGCGCAGCTCGACCGTGTGTGGAGCCTGGCGGCGCATCTCCTCGACCGAGTCCGTGACGACAAGCTGGCCCTGCCTGATGATCGCGACGCGATCGGCGACGCGCTGGACCTCGTCGAGCTCGTGGGAGGAGAGGAACACCGTGCGCCCCTCGGCGGTCGCCTCGCGCAGCAGGCGATGGAACTCGTCCTGCATCAGCGGATCAAGCCCGGAGGTCGGCTCGTCGAGCACGAGCAGTTCCGGCCGGTGCATGAACGCGAGCACGAGCCCGATCTTTTGCCGGTTGCCCTTGGAAAGCTCGCGGACGCGCCGGTCGAGCGTCACGTCGAAGCGTTCGACGAGTTCGCTGCGGAACGCCGCATCGACGCCGCCGCGAGCAGCGGCGAACCAGTCGAGCACGCGCTGTCCGGTCATGCGCGGGTAGAGCTCGAGATCGCCTGGGAGATACCCGCAGCGTGCGTGTATAGCGACGCTGTCACGCACGCTGTCCAGACCGAGCACTCGCACGCTGCCGGAGCTGGGGTGGTGAAGGTCCAGCAGCACGCGGATAGTTGTCGTCTTGCCGGCGCCGTTCGGGCCGAGAAAACCGAACACCTGTCCCTGCTCCACGCGCAGATCGAGGCCGTCCACGGCCACCGTCGCCCCGAACACCTTCGTCAACCCACTGGCTTCGATCGCGGCTCCCACCCGTTGGATCCTATGACTGCACGGGTCAGCTCAACCACAGCCGGCGAGGTTTGCCGTCCGATCGGCATCGTTCGTCCAGACTGGATCTCCTCTTCGCCGCAGCGCAGCTATGCTCGGGAAGGATCTCGCGAGAGTGGATGGCGCTCGTGAGCACCGCTCATGCGTCCCCGCCTCCTCGAGCCGTCATTCGCCCTGAGCGCACTGTGCGCGGCGACCGCCCTCGCGGCGCTCGGGCGCGCTGATCCAGAAGTCGCGCGCCGCGGGCTGCGTCAGCGCGAGCGCCGTACCGACCTGCGCGCGCGCCGGTGCGCTGCGCGGGGTCAGCTCGATTGCCGTAAGCCCCGACGGCAGGAACGTTTATACGGCGGCGTTCGCCGGCAACGCAGTCGGTGTCTTCAAACGCGTCACCGCGCCGGTTTCACGTCGGAGCGGTGAATGAAACGGCGAGCGAAAGGAACGGCATGACCACATCCAAGGACGACAATCGGGCGCGCGAGCAGGACGACGAGGCGGGCGGCATCACACGCGGCGAGCTGCTGAAGGCGGCAGCCGTGGCAGCGCCGGGGTTGCTGCTGGGCGGATCGGCGGCGACCGCCGCAGCGGCGGCGAGGCCCCACCCGCGCCCCCCATCGGCCGGCAGGATCGCGGGCATGAACGTGCTGCTCTTCCTGACCGATCAGCAGCGGGCCGTCCAGCACTTCCCGCGCGGCTGGACCGAGCGCAACATGCCCGGCCTGACGCGCCTGCAGAGGCACGGCATGTCGTTCGACAACGCGTTCACCAACGCGTGCATGTGCTCACCGGCGCGCTCGACGCTGATGTCGGGCTACTTCCCGGCGCAGCACGGCGTGAAGTACACGCTGGAGACGGACATGCCCTCGCCGGAATACCCCCAGGTCGAGCTGGCGACGAGCTTCAAGAACCCGGCGACGGTCGCGCTGGCGGCCGGCTACACGCCGGTCTACAAGGGCAAGTTCCACTGCACGAAGCCGGCCAACGGCTCGACGTGGGTCCCCGCCGACGTCAACCAATACGGCTTCACGCGCTGGGATCCGCCGGACGCGGGGGCGAACCAGAGCATCCCCGAGGAGGGCGGCGGCGAATACGACAACGACGGGCGCTTCATGAACTCGCAGGGCACGCCGGAAGCGGGCACCGAGGGCGCCGTCCAGTACCTCAGCTCAACGGCCGCGCAGAGCCAGCCCTTCTTCATGGTCGTCTCGCTGGTCAACCCGCACGACGTGCTGTTCTACCCGAAGACCTACGTCAGCGGCGGCTACGACGAAACGTGGCTGGAAGGCGAGATCGAGCCGCCGGCGACGGCCAACGAGGACCTGTCGAGCAAGCCGACCGTGCAGGAGCAGTTCCTGCGCCTGTTCAACGCCTCCGGGCCGATCCCGACGCCGCGGATGAAGCGCAACTACCTCAACTTCTACGGCAACCTGATGAAGGCGTCGGATGCCTACCTGGTGAAGATCCTCGACACGCTGCAGGCCAAGGGACTGCTCGAGAACACGCTCGTGATCGCGACGGCCGACCACGGCGAGATGGGCACCGCGCACGGCGGGCTGCGCCAGAAGAACTTCAACTTCTACGAGGAGTCGACGCGCGTGCCGCTGGTCTACTCCAACCCGCGCCTGTTCAAAAGGCCCGAGAAGAACCATGCGCTCGTCTCACACGTCGACTTCCTGCCGACGCTGGCCAGCCTGATCGGCGCACCGGCCGCCGCGCGCGCGGCCTGGCAGGGCGTCGACTACTCACAGCAGATCCTCAGCCGCTCGCCGAAGCCGGCGCAGGACTACACGGTGTTCACCTACGACGACTTCCAGTCGGGGCAGGCGCGTGGGCCCTACCCGCAGCCGCCGAATCACATCGTCAGCATCCGCGAGCACCGCTACAAGCTCGCCCGCTACTACGACGTCGAAGGCAAGGTGCCCGACCAGTGGGAGATGTACGACCTGAAGAAGGACCCGCTCGAGCGCGTGAACCTCGCCTACAAGCACCACAAGCGAACGCCCGAGCAGCAGCGTCATTACAGACGCCTGCGGGCGAAGCTCGCCCGGGTCGAGCGGACGCGGCTGCAGCCGCTGAGCTGAGCGGGCAGCGCTGGTCCCAGCCGTGGCGAGCCTGCGCGCCTGACGGACAGACCGCCTTTGACGCCGGGCTAACGACCGGCTTCGCGTTCGCGCTGTTCGCGGGCAGCCTCCGCTTCGCGTTCGCGCTGTTCGCGCGCAGTCTCGACTTCGCGTTCGTGCTGTTCGCGGGCAGCCTCCGCTTCGCGTTCGCGCCTTTCGCGAGCAGCCTCGGCTTCGCGTTCGTGCTGTTCGCGAGCAGCCTCGGCTTCGCGTTCGGAGCCCTCGGAGGCAGAGCCGCCATCCTGGGGTTCGTGTTCTCCCCCGGGGGGTTCGGCAGCTTCGGGGGCGCCGGCCGATTGCGGCGCTTCGCGGTTGGCGCCGGAGCCGGTTTCGCCGTTTGCGCCCAGGCTCGAACCGGCATCCGAGGCGGTGGGGCCACCTGCCGGAGGCTGGCTCTTGGGCTGCTCTGCGTGTGGCGCAGGGATCGGCGCCGCGCCTTCGGACGCACTTGTCTGCCGCGTGGAGGGGGCTTTCGTGACCGGCTTTCCGCGAAGCCCTCCACGGCTCGAGGTGGGGCGTCCGGGCGCCGGGGAACGCGCCTGTGCCTGCGACTGGTCGGTGCGCGGTCCGAGCGCGGCTTGGATCACGAGGCCGGTCGGGCGGGCGGTGCTTGCGACCGACTGCGGGGCCCGGGCCCCACTGTGATGATTCGTGTGCAAGGGAGCGAAGACGGCGCCGACCGCGGCCGCGGCGGTGCCCGCTACGGCCGCCGCCTCCAAGAGCGCCTTGCCAATGCCGAAGTCACCGCCACCGCCGGCCCAATCGGCGATGCCACTGGTCGCCGTCGCCAGGCGGCTCGCCGTTTGGGTGGCCCAGCCGAGCAGCGGTGCCGGGATCAGCGCGGCAGCGCCTGCGCGGAGCGTCGAGCGTGCCCGGTAGAGAAGTCCACGCACTGCGACGTGCGAGATCCCCAACGCGGAGGCCACCTCTTCGTGCGAGCGTCCCTCGATCGCACTGAGAAGCATCGCATCGCGCTGCATCGCGGGAAGCGCCGCGACACGGCTGAGCGTGTCGCGCACGGCGGCCCTGAGCTCGGGGGCCGCATCGGCGACATCGGCGGCGTCGACCAATGGCGAGTCCAGGTCGACCTCGCGATGCTCATGCGAGTTGCGTCTGAGGTTGAGCGCAGTGTTGTGCACGATGCGCCGCAGCCAGGGGCGCAGGTCGTGGACCTCCGTTCCCCGATTCAGCGCCAGCCAGCCCTTGAGCAGCGCCTGCTGCACGGCGTCCTCCGAACGTGAGCCGGACAGGCCGAGCCGGCGGCAATCGCCCAGCAGCTCGTGGCGGTAGCGCAAGACGATCGCTTCGAAGGCCCGCTCGTCGCCTTCTCGGCAGAGATCCACCAAGCGCGCGTCGGTCTGCTTGGCGAGCAGTCGCGTCGAGCGCCGGGGGCTCATGTCCGCAACGCGCGCGACTGCTTCGGCTTGATCGGCCGAGCCGATCGCCCTCGCCGCTGGTCCGTCCGCCCCCCCATAGCGTCGAAAGCCTAACGGTTGGTGGCGGCGCCGCACGACGGTGTGAAGATCCTCATAGCGGCGGTGTGATCTTTGCGCGCTTGGCGTGTCTAATGGACAAGACCAATCGAGAAGGGGGCGTCGTGTTCGGGAGAGTCGCTGGGGGGAATCACCGGTCACCGGTCACTTGGGCCGTGGCCGCAACTGCGTTGATGCTGCTCGTTCTGTTGATGCCGGCAGCGGCGTCGGCCGAAGTCACCTATGGCACGCTGAGCAACTTCGACGTCTTCAACGACACCGGCGAAGAGACGCACGGCTTCGAGATCGAGCTCGACGACGTCTCGAGCTCGGATATCTCCTACGAGTTCGGCGCGCCGTACGAGAGGTATGGCAACCCCAAGCTCGTCGACTTCCCGGGCGGCGTCTACGTACGCTACGAAAGTCCGTACGACCCGCAGGCGAAAGCGTTCACGCAGGCGACGCCGGTTGCCGGCTCGCCGATCACTCCTACGCTCGGACACCAGTGCTGGACGGGCGGCTCGGGCGAATACTTCACGAGCGGCTGCGAGCACTTCGGGCTCGGGCTGAACAAGAACCCGACCAAGACGGTGTACCGCTGGCTCGTCGCCGACCCTGCGCATCCCGGCAACCTGATGGCTTCGGGGTCGAACGTCAGCCTGCCCGCGCCCGAATGGAGCGTCCAGCCGCCGGCTGGCGGGCAGCCGGCGCCGGTCGTGCAAGCCGTCGTGAAAGCACCTGAACCCGAGGGCTTCCAGGAATTCGGCGAAGCCGTCTGGGTCAAGGTCTTCGAGACCGAAGCCCAGCAGCCGGCCGAGCTGAATCACCTGCTGACCGACGACCCGGCCGTCCCCGACGAAGAATCCCAGACCGAAGTGGAATGGATCCTGCTCCAGAAGGAGCTCGGCGTCCCCAACGGCGGCGAGCTGGCCAGCGAAAAGGCCCTCGGCCAGGGCGACGAGTCGGTCACGCGGCGCTATGAGATCTACGAATACAGCGGGAGCTACGAACCGGGATCGCACGAGGCGACTCCGGCCATCAACGACAACACGCCGGCTGAAGGCGAGCTGGGGGAATACGTGGGCGCGCAGATGGCGGCACTCAACGTCCTCGGTGGCGAACCGGCGCCTTCCGTCGGCAAGCTCTCGGCCAAGAAGGGGCCCGCTGCCGGCGGCACGACAGTCACGATCACCGGCAGTCGCTTCACCGGGGCCAGCGCCGTCCGGTTCGGCTCGACCGATGCGACCAGCTTCAAAGTCAACTCGGCCACGTCGATTACGGCCGTGTCGCCCACGGGTACGTCGGGCGCCGTCGACGTGACGGTGGTCTCGCCCAACGGGACGAGCGCAGCCGGGCCTACCGACGCATTCAAGTATGGGAGCCCGACGATCGCAGCGGTTACGCCGGGAAGCGGCCCGAAGGGCGGGGAAACGAGCCTCACGTTGGAAGGCAGCGGATTCGCGACGGGGGCGGAAGCGACGACGTTCAAGATCGGCAAAGTCGTCGTCCTCGGCGTGGAATGCCCTTCGACGACGATCTGCATGGGCGTGGCGCCTGCGGTCGCCAAGGCCGGCGCTGTCGACGTTCGGGCGAAGGTCGGCAAAGCGACGAGCAAGAAGGTAGCGGCGGACCGCTACACCTACACGTAGCAGTCGCTCAGGACCGGTGCGAGGCTCCCGGTGCGAGCGTGAAGGCGCCGCTGCCGAAGTCCTGATTGCAGACCATGGTGCGCTTGGTGTCGCGGCAGGAGAGGCTTTCGGGGAAGACGAGCTGCTGGTTCGGCGGCAGCGTCTTCCCCTGCTGCGCCAATCTCAGCGAGATCGCTCTGGCTTTGCCGTTCGGCCCGAGGCGATAGGCGCGGCCGGTGGCGCGCAGCACGCAGGCGACGCTGTTGGGCTTGGGCGTCCACAGGCAGCGGATGTTGCCGCTGGGCGTGGAGAAGCGACACGGGACCTTGGCGCTGTTGGGCCCGCTGCAGATCGCACCGCTCGCGGCTGCGGCGACGTCGGCGGCAGCGGCAGGCGGCGACGGGAGCAGCAGCGCGATCGCGGCGAGGCCGCAGAGAAGCGTGGCGGCGAGCGGGCTGACGAGCGTCTCGAGGTGTTTGCCGAATGCGCGCAAGCAGGCAGTCTCCCATGCCGCTGGAATGAGCGCGGCGCCGGGCGCCGGTAGGCTCCAGGCATGGCGGGGGCCGACTACGACGTCAACGGCCGCACTGTGTTCATCACGGGCGCGGCGCGCGGGATCGGCAAGGCGACGGCGCAGCGACTGCACGCGAAGGGCGCGAACGTGGCGCTGGTCGGCCTGGAGCCGGAGCTGCTCGAGCAGAACGCAGCGCGGCTGGGCGAGCGCACGATCGCGATCGAGGCGGACGTGACCGACCTGGGCGCGCTGGAGCGCGCGGTCGAAGGCACGGTGGCGCGCTTCGGCGGCATCGACGTGGCGATCGCCAACGCGGGCATCGCGTTCACGGGACCGCTGATGGCGGCGCCGGTGCAGCGGGTGGAGCGCACGCTCGAGGTCAACCTGCTGGGCGTGTGGCGCACGGACCGGGCGGTGATCGAGGAGCTGACCAAGCGCAGCGGGTACCTGCTGAACATCTCCTCGCTGACGGCGATCCTGCGCCCGCCGATGATCGCGGCGTACGCGACGGCCAAGGCGGGCGTGGAGGCGCTGTCGGACGCGTTGCGCGTGGAGAGCGCGCCGAGCGGCGTGGCCGTCGGCTGCGCCTACTTCGGCTTCCTCGACACGGACCTCGTCAAAGCGGCCTACGCCCAACCGTCGGCCGAAGCGATGACTTCTCGCACGCCGGGCTTCATCCGCAACCCGGCGCCGCTGTCGAAGGCGATCGACGCGATCGAGCGGGGCATCGAAAGGCGCTCGGCGCGCGTATGGGCGCCGCGCTGGCTCGGACCGATGCTCGTCGCGCGCGGCCTCTTGCAGCCGCTGATCGAACGTGGCGGGCGCGCCCAGGAAGCTGAGCTGGTCGAGGCGATGCGGATCGCGGCCGAGTCGAACGAGGCTGCGGGCCAGGACGAGTTGCTCGGCGTCGCCGGCAAGGCGCTCGACCGGTAGCCCGGCCGAGCGTCCCACCGGCCGCCGGACCTTCTAGCCCTCGGACTCGGGCTCGCCGTCGGCGAGGATCCGGTAGAGGTCGCGCCGGGCCGTGCTCAGCACCTCGCGCGCCTGGCCGAGCTGGGCCTGGCCGCCGCTGTGCATGACCTGCCCGAAGGCGACGGCGAGCTCGCGCATCAGCCTGCCGAGCTGGTGGGCCTCGTCTGAGACGTCGCCGCTCATCTGCTCCCACGGCGCGGGCTTGTCCTCGCCGCGCTCCTGCACGTAGGTCTGACCGGCGTCGGTCAGCGCGAACAGCTTGCGCCCGTCGCTCTCCTGCGAGCGGATCAGGCCCTCGTCCTCGAGCTGCTGCAGCGCCGGGTAGACCGAGCCGGGGCTCGGTCGCCAGACGCCGTCGGAGCGCTGCTCGACCTCCTGCATGATCTGGTAGCCGTTACGCGGCTCCTCGGCGAGCAGCAGCAGCGCGGCCGTGCGGATGTCGCCGCGGCGCGCCTTGCGTCCACGCCCGCGTCCGCCGCCGGGGCCGAAGCCACCGAGACCGCCGAAGCCGCCCTCGGGGCCGCCGGGGCCGAAGCCTCTGCGATGACGCCCGCGTCCCGGTCCGTGCCGCCCGCGTTGGCTCATCGCCACGCGCAGCATCGCGATGTCGCGGTATCCACCGCCGTGCCCGCCGTGGCCGAATGGCTCCTCGCCGGTCGTGTGAGTTGAATCGCTACACATATGTTCTTCCTATCGTGAGATATCAAAGTACGCTCACGATATATCGTTATACATATTTAATCAAGACCCCCTCAGCGCAAGGGTCACGACATGGCCCTGTTCAGCGCCCGCCTGCGACGGCGGGCTCGCCGAAGGTCGCCGCGGCCACGAGGGAGAACGAGCGCGCGAGCAACGCCGCCGCGGCGGGAGAACCCAGGCGGGACGCCCGGCACCGGTGGCTCAGTGGCGGAAGTGGCGCACGCCGGTGGCGACCATCGCGATGCCCGCCTCGTCGGCGGCCGCGATCACGTCGTCGTCGCGCACCGAGCCGGCCGGCTGGATGATCGCGCTGACGCCCGCATCGACCGCCAGCTGCGGTCCGTCGGCGAACGGGAAGAAGGCGTCCGAGGCGAGCGCTGAGCCGGCCAGCAGCTGCGGCTGGAAGCCCTGCGCCTTCTCGACGGCGATGCGCACGGCGTCGACCCTGCTCATCTGCCCCGCGCCGATGCCGATCGTCGCGCTCGTCTGCGCGGCATCGGCGCCCTGCGCCTCTCCGCCCTCGCTCGCCGCGATCACGATCGCGTTGGAGCGCACGTGGCGACAGACCCTCCACGCGAACAGCATCGCCTGCCACTCATGCTCGCTCGGCTGGCGCTTGCTCAGCACGCGCATCTGCTCGCGCGTCTCGGAGACGACGTCGCGGGTCTGCACGAGCTGGCCGCCGATCACCGGCTTGGCTTCGACCTCGCGCGAGGGAGCCGGCCAATGCGCGAGCTCGAGCAGGCGCACGTTCTTCTTCTCGCCGAGCAGCTCCAGCGCGTCCTCGTCGAATCCGGGGGCGAGCAGCACCTCGATGAACTGCTTGGAGAGCTGCTCGGCGCAGGCGCGGTCGATCCGCCGGTTGAGCGAGATCACGCCGCCGTAGGCGCTCTGCGGATCGCATGCGAAGGCGCGCTCGTAGGCGAGCTGCGCGCTCGGCGCGACGGCGCAGCCGCACGGGTTGTTGTGCTTGACGATCGCGCACGCCGGGCCGTCGAAGTCCTCGACCAGCTCGCGCGCCGAGCTGAGGTCGAGCAGGTTGTTGAACGAGAGCTCCTTGCCGTGCAGCTGGCGCACGCCGTCGAGCAGGTGCGTCGGCGCGCTCGTGCGCGCGTAGAAGGCCGCCGCCTGGTGCGGGTTCTCGCCGTAGCGCAGGTCGGAGACCTTCTCGTAGGAGTCGTTCCAGGTCGGCGGGAAGCCCTCGTAGGTGCGTGCGGCGAACCACGAGGCGATCGCCGCGTCGTAGCGCGCCGTGCAGGCGAAGGCCTTCGCCTGCAGCCGCCGGCGCGAGTCGAGCGCGAGCCGCCCGCCGGACTCGCGCAGCTCCGCGAGCACGCCCTCGTAGTCGGCCGGGTCGACGACGACCGCCGCGAACGCGCCGTTCTTCGCCGCTCGCGCGGATCATCGTGGGGCCGCCGATGTCGATGTTCTCGATGATCTCGGCGTCGCTCGCGTCGCCGCGCGCGACGGTCTGCTCGAACGGGTAGAGGTTCACGCAGACGAGGTCGACCTGCTCGATCTCGTGCTCGGCCGCCGCGGCCAGGTGACCCTCGTTGTCGCGCAGCGCGAGCAGCCCGGCGTAGAGCCGCGGGTGCAGCGTCTTCAGGCGCCCGTCCATCATCTCCGGGAAGCCCGTGAAGTCCTCGATCTCGCGCGCCTGGATACCGGCACCGGCGAGCTCGCGCGCCGTCCCGCCGGTGGAGACGATCTCCACGCCGAGCTCCTCCAGGCCGCGTGCGAAGCCGACGATGCCGGCCTTGTCGGAGACCGACAGCAGCGCGCGTCGCACGCGCACCTCGCCGGGCGCGGAGCGCTCGATTCCCGTCTCGCGGCCGGTGATCGATTGGCGTGCTGAGGCCATCTTCAGAGCCTATCCCTCGCTTGGGTCGCGCGCGCTCGCCGCAGCGGGCGCCCGCAGCGGTCGTCGTGGATCGGCGGGGTCGATGGCCAGCTCGCCACGCGCGAACAGACGCACGGCCTCTCCCAGCAGCGCGTGCTCGAGCGGGCGCAGCGCGCCCAGCACCTGCTCCTCGCTGCGCGCGTCCGCCAGCTCGACGGCGCGCTGCAGGATCACCGGCCCGGTGTCGACGCCGTCGTCGACGAAGTGCACGGTCACGCCGAACACCTGCACGCCGTAGGCGAGCGCCTGGCCGATCGCGTTCAGGCCGGGGAAGGCCGGCAGCAGCGACGGGTGCACGTTGATCACGGCGCCCGGGAAGCGAGCGAGGAAGTCGCCGCCGAGCAGCTCCATGTAGCCGGCCAGCACGATCAGGCGGGCGCCGCGCTCGGCCAGCCAGCCGGCCAGCGCCGCGTCGCGCGCCGCGCGGTCGGAGTAGTCGGCGCGCGCGAACACGGCGCTCGGGACGCCGCGCTGCTCGGCGCGCTCCAGCGCCTTCACGCCGGCCGTGCTCGAGGCGACCGCGACGACCTGCGCCTCGTGCCCGTGCACCGTGTCGAGCAGCGCCTGCAGGTTCGTGCCGGTACCCGACACGAGCACTGCGATCGGTAGCGGCTCGGGCACGCCGCGCACGATATCTGCGGCACTACGTATCAGCCGCCCGCACCCATGAGTGTGTGTAGCGACTATGGCAACGCCGAAGCATGCGTTGAGCGCAGTCAAGTACCGTCGGCGCTGGCCCCTTGGTCTGAATCGGTAGCCGCCGGCTTCTCGACCCGGTTCGCCAGATGCTCGACCAGCCCGCCGTGTGGGGTACCGAGGTGCCGGACCCTCGGCAGTAGGCCAGGTGGCGGCGCGCCCTTCGCGATGACCGTTACGGGGAGAGACGACGCGAGAAACTTCGGTCGATCCCAGGTCGACATCACCCGGGCGCCGAACAGCGTCACATTCAAACTGCCTGGGAGTGCCGCACTCGGAGCAATAACCCCGGAGAAGCCCTTCTTTCGAAGCCTGTCGCCCTCGCTCTGGCATTGCTCGTAGTTCTCGGAGACAAGCGCCGCAGGGTCGAAACCGGATCGTTCTGCCTGCTCAAACGACGAGTAGTCGGCGATTACTCCCCCCTCGATCAGGACGGCCCACATGGAGACGCTGACCATCGCGACCTGGTCCTCGGAGCGCAGCTCCTCGTTACGGATCAACTCGGCCCAGGCGCCGTCGGTGCTCAGTGACAGGTATTGGGTCGGTCCGTCGCCGACGCGATGCCAGCGGCCGGGTTGTGTGTTCTCGCGAACCCAGAACGGCGTGTCGTAGCTGGAATAGCGGTGAGCTATCTGTCGTTCGATTGGAAGGTTTTCTGGTTCAGGCGCCATGCCCCGCTCTCCCTTGTCTCGCCAGGCGCACGAGGGCCCTTTCGAAGCCCGGGTCGCTCGCGAGGTCGATTGGGGCATGACCATCGAGTTCCACGCGCTCCCTGTAAAACCACGCGACGACCCCCTCCGGGTTCCAAACGTGTCGAAGCAGCCGCACCAGGTGGACCGCCAAGGCCAGTTGGTAGGGAGGCGTACCGCCCTCCTTCCCCAGGCGCTGTAGATGACGGGTCGAGACGCCGGCAAGGCGCGCTTGGTCCGCCTGAGTGACACGGGGGAGCGCCTGCTGTAGGTACGCCACAAGTGGCCGAGCGTCGTCATCGCGGCATCCCGCGTGCTCGTCGAGCGCGTCGCGCACTATGTGGCGGATGGCCTCCGAGTCAACGAAGAATCGGTCGAGCGCATCGAGCGGTCTGGTCTCGTCGGACTCTTGCAGAGCGGCGAGCAGGTTGATGATGATCTTTCGGATCTCAGCCACGGCCTCTGGCTCGAGTTGCGGCGGAAGATTGTTGCTCAGTTGGACGGATAGTCGCCGAGCTGTCTCGATCCATCGTTTTGCGTATTCAGGATCGATTGCGTCCTGCGCGGCTGGCCCAGCGGCCTCGATTGTCTCGCGAAGCTTTGTGAGGCCGTCGCTAATTCGTCGCTCCAGGTCGGCGAGTTCTTGCTGCTCCGGGTTCCGATCAAGAACAAGTCCCGACAACGGTCCTCCTTTTGTCGTAATGCTGTCGTACTCTGCAGTCATAGCTCCGCCAGTATAGCGCACCGGCGTCCGGAAGTCGGACACGTGTACGACATGGCGGGGAAGACAGCTACCGATGTCGGAACGCTGCGACACGATTCGGCGCTGTCCTGGTACCTGCCAGCGCGACCGCACCGCACCACGAGCGTCGGGCATCAAATGGCTCGAGTCGAGCCCGCCGGCTGACGTTTGCATACGTGACCAACCTCACAGAGGATCCCCTGGCAGGCGCTTGAATGACGTAGAGAGGTTGGAGAGCGGTGCGAGGCCCCGCCAACGAAGGACACTCCAATGCTCACAGCCATCCTCATCACCCTGATCGTCGTCGCCGCGCTGGGCTATGCCCTGCGCGTGGGCAGTGGCGAGAGCGCGATCCTGCGCCGCCCCTACAACAACCGCTACAACGACGCCGCAGGCGCGCGCGAAGACCACCTCGGCTAGATTTCGCCCTCTACAGATCCTCCCTTCCCCGGGCGGATCGCTGCGAAGGGGGCTTCGATGCGCATTCAGCTTGGCCGAGCACTCGTCCTCGCCGTCTTGGTGCTGGTGGTTGGCGCTGCCGCCGCGCTGGCGGCCGGAGCGAAGAAGGGCGCGACCTATTCCGGCACGATCGTTCAGGGCAAGACGTCGATCACGCTGAAGGTCTCCGCCAACGGCAAGTCCGTCACCGTGGGCGTCCCCTCGGCGCCGCTCTACTGCCAGGGCGGCGGGGGCCCCGAGCGCCAGATCACCAAGCCGGCCACGATCGCCAAGGACGGCAGCTTCAAGGGCACGATCACCTACGAATTCATCCCCAACCACAGCAAGCCGACCAAGCTCTACTTCAGCGGCAAGTTCTCCGGCAAGTCAGTCAAAGGCCACGCCCGCTCGGAATTCGGGCTGATCAGCGCCGAAGCTCGCAAGAGCCTCGCCGAATGCGACGGCAGCGCGAGCTTCTCCGCCAAGACCAAGTAGCGACTTCGCGCTGACGAAGGCCGGGAGTCGCCGCGGCGCGGCGGCCCCGGCAGCCCGGAGGGCTCAGGCCTTGACGAGCGGGAGGATCTGGTCGTCCTCCAGCGAGTACTTGCCCGCCGCGCCTTCGCTGCCCGACAGCGGGTACTCGCCGCTGAAGCACGCGTCGCAGTGCGTGGCGCGCTCGCCGCGCACCGCCTCGTACACGCCCTCCAGCGAGAGGTAGTGCAGCGAGTCGCAGCCGAGCTCGGCGGCGACCTCCTCGGTGCTGCGTCCGTGCGCGATCATCTCCTCGCGCGTGGACATGTCGATGCCGTAGTGGCACGGGTGCTTGATCGGCGGCGCCGAGATCCGCATGTGCACCTCCGCCGCGCCCGCGTCCTTCAGCATCTGCACGATCTGGCGAGTCGTGTTGCCGCGCACGATCGAGTCGTCGACGACGATCAGGCGCTTGCCCGCGATCACCTCCGGCAGCGGGTTGAACTTCAGCCGCAGGCCGTGCTTGCGCAGCTCCTGGCCCGGCTGGATGAACGTGCGCGCGACGTAGCGGTTCTTGACGAAGCCGTCGTCCTGGGGCAGGCCGGCCGCGCGCGCCAGGCCCCGCGCCGCGGGGTTGCCCGAGTCGGGCACCGCGATCACGAGGTCCGCCTCGACCGGCGCCTCCTTCCACAGGATCTCGCCCATCCGCCCGCGCGCCACCTGCAGCACCTGGTCGCTCATGCGCGAGTCCGGGCGCGCGAAGTAGATGTACTCGAACACGCAGAACGCGCGCCGCCCGCCCGGCGCGACCATGCGGCTCTGCAGGCCGTCCTCGCCGAGCGTGACCAGCTCGCCCGGCTCGACGTCGCGCAGCAGCCTGGCGCCGATGATGTCGAACGCGCACGACTCGCTCGCCACGCAGTAACGCGGCTCGCCGTCTGACTCGGCCGTGCCGTCGTCTGGGAGCGCGCCGATCGACAGCGGGCGCAGCCCGTGCGGGTCGCGGAACGCCACGACGCGGTCCTTCGTCATCACGACCGTCGAGAAGGCTCCCTGCAGGCGCGGCATCACCTCGGCGATCGCGTCCTCCACGCGCTCCGCCGGATGCGTCGCGATCAGCGCCGCGATGATCTCCGAGTCCGAGGTCGAGCTGAACGTGACGCCCGCCTCGAGCATCTCGTTGTGCAGCTGCACCGCGTTGATCAGGTTGCCGTTGTGCGCCAGCGCCAGCTCGCGGCGCGAGCCGTTCGTGCCCTCCGAGCGCTGCACCGGCTGCGAGTTCTCCCAGGCGTTGGAGCCCGTCGTCGAGTAGCGCACGTGACCGATCGCCAGCTCGCCCGCGAGCGTGCGCAGGTCGTTCTCGGTGAACACCTGGTTGACCAGCCCCAGCTCGCGGCGCGTGATGATGTGCCCGTTGCGGTCGGCCGCCGCGATGCCCGCCGACTCCTGGCCGCGGTGCTGCAGGGCGTACAAAGCGAAATACGACAGACGCGACACCTCGTGACCGGGCGCGTACAAGCCGAACACTCCGCACTCATCGTGTGGATGATCGTCGGGCCAGCCTCCCGCCGGCCCCTCTGATGACGAGGGTCGCCCTCCCGGCGACCTACCCAAACGCATCACGTTCACAAGCTAGCAGCCGTCATCCGAACAACTCCGCAAGCTTGCCGTGAGCCCGCGCGAGATCCTCCAGCGAGGCGAGGATCGCGCCTTCGCCGGCCGCCTCGATCGCCAGCGAGTCGCCGCCGACCGTTCCCAGCCTGCGCAGCGGTGCGCGCGTCGCCAGCTCCTCCAGTGCCGCCGCCTCGCCGCTGACGAGGAAGCCGCCCGGGCCCTCGCCGAACAGCGCCGTCTCCGCCCCGCCCGCTCCGTCCGCCCCGCCCGCTCCGTCCAGCGCCGCCGCCGTCTCCGCGTCGAGCGCGATCTCCGCGCCGAGGCCGCCCGCCAGGCAGCACTCGGCCAGCGCCACCGCGAGGCCACCCTCTGCGATGTCGTGCGCGCTCGACAGCGAGCCCTCGCGCACCGCCTCACGCACGACCGCCTGCGCCGCGCGGACCGACTCGATCTCGAACTCTGCCAGCCCGTCCGGCAGCGCCTGCCCGCGCAGCTTGGCCAGCTCGCTCGCCGCAAGCGACGGCGTGAACGGGCCGACGAGCGCGACCCCGTCCCCCGCGCGCGCGAAGCCGAGGCGCCCGGCACGGCGCGCGTCTGCAAGCAGGCCGACCATGCCGATCACCGGCGTCGGGTAGATCGGGCCCGTCGCGCCCTCGTTGTAGAGCGAGACGTTGCCGCCCACGATCGGGGCCTGCAGCGCCCGGCAGGCCTCGCCGAGGCCACGCACGGCTTCGGTCAGCTGCCATGCGATGTGCGGCTTCTCGGGGTTGCCGAAGTTGAGGTTGTTCGTCGTGCCCAGCGGCTGCGCGCCGACGCACGCCAGGTTCGCCGCGCACTCGAGCACGCTCTCGATCGCGCCGCGGTAGGGGTCGGCCGCCACGCGCCGGCCGTTGCAGTCGATGCTGACCGCCAGCGCGCGCTGGACGCCCGCCGCGTCGGCCGGCAGCACCAGCACGGCCGCGTCGGCCTGCTCGGGGCGGCGCACCGTGCGCGACTGCACGATCGCGTCGTACTGCTCGAACAGCGGACGGCGCGAGGCGATGTTGGGCGAGCCCAGCAGCGCCAGCAGCGTCTGCTCGAGCGTCGCATCCGCGGCCAGTGCCGCCGAAGGCTGAGGCGGCGGATAGACCGGCTGCGCCGGCTTCTGCGGCTGCAGGTCATACAGCGGGCAGTCGTCGACCAGCGCGCGCACCGGCATGTCGCCCACAAGCTCGCCGCCCACCGTCACGTGCACGCGCCGAGTGTCCGTGACGGTGCCGATCGCCGCGCCCTCGACCTCCCACTTCCGACATAGCGCCAGCACCGCGTCGAGCTTGTCCGGCTCGACCACGCACAGCATCCGCTCCTGGGACTCGCTCACCATCACCTCGAACGGCTCCATGTCGGCCTCGCGCAGCGGCACCCGTTCGACGTCGATCTCGATCCCGACCTCGCCCTTCGAGGCCATCTCCGCCGCCGAGCTCGTCAGCCCCGCCGCGCCGAGGTCCTGCAGCGAGACGAGCAGCCCGCGCTGAAGCAGCTCCAGCGAGCACTCCAGCAGCTTCTTCTCCTCGAACGGGTCGCCCACCTGCACCGTCGGGCGCTTGGCCGAGTCCCCGCCCGCGCCCGTGTCGCCCGCGTCGAGCTCCGCCGAGGCCAGCACCGAGGCGCCCCCGATCCCGTCGCGGCCCGTCGAGGCGCCGAACAGCACGAGTACGTTGCCCGGGCCAGCCGCCGCGCTGCGCACGAGCGCGTCGCACTCGGCCAGCCCCAGCGCCATCGCGTTGACCAGGCAGTTGTGCTCGTACGGGCCCTCGAAGTAGACCTCGCCGCCGACCGTCGGCACGCCGATCGAGTTGCCGTAGTGGCCGATCCCCGCGACCGCGCCGTCGAGCAGGTAGCGCGTGCGCGTGCCCCCCTCGCCCTCCGGCTCGCCGAAGCGCAGCGAGTCGAGCACCGCGATCGGCCGCGCGCCGATCGCGAAGATGTCGCGCAGGATCCCGCCGACGCCCGTCGCCGCGCCCTGGAACGGCTCGACCGCGCTCGGGTGGTTGTGCGACTCGACCTTGAACGCGCACGCCAGGCCGCCGCCGACGTCGACCGCGCCCGCGTTCTCGCCCGGGCCCATCACGACCGCCGGGCCCTCTGTCGGCAGCGTGCGCAGGAGCTTCTTCGAGTGCTTGTACGCGCAGTGCTCGCTCCACAGCAGCGAGTACATCGCCAGCTCGACCTGGTTCGGCGGGCCGCCCTGCTTCTCGCAGACCAGCTCGTACTCCTCGCGCGTCAGCCCCAGCGCGAGCGCGTCGTCCACGGTCGGCAGCGCGGCCACCGCCGTCACGCTTCGATCGTCGTCTTGATCGAATCAAAAATCTTCAACCCGTCATCCGAGCCACCCATCAGACGGTCGACCGCGTGCTCCGGGTGTGGCATCAAGCCGAACACGTTGCCCGCCTCGTTGCACACGCCCGCGATGTCGTGCAGCGAGCCGTTGAAGTTCTCCCCCGGCGCGTAGCGCAGCACGATCTGACCCGAGTCGTCCATCGCCTGAAGCGTCTGCTCGTCGGCGTAGTAGCGCCCCCACGAGTGCTTCGCCGGGATGCTCAGCCGCTCGCCCAGCGCGCACGTGCGCGTGAACGTGCCGCCGCTGCTCAGCACCTCCAGCTCGACCTGCCTGAACGTGAAGCGCAGGTTCCTGTTCGGCAGCAGCGCACCCGGCAAGAGGCGCGCCTCGCACAGCACCTGGAAGCCGTTGCAGATGCCCAGCACCGGGCCGCCTTCGCGGGCGAACTCGATCACCGACTCCATCGCCGGCGCGAAGCGCGCGATCGCCCCCGCGCGCAGGTAGTCGCCGTAGGAGAAGCCGCCCGGGACGACGATCGCGTCGGCGCCTTTCAGGTCGCGCTCGCCGTGCCAGATCAGCTCCGCCTCGCCCACGCGCTGTGCCGCTTCGAGCGCGTCGACCTCGTCGCAGCTTCCCGGGAATTGCAGGACGCCGAACTTCACAATGCGTCAGGCGCCGCCGTCGAGCAGCTGCACCTCGTAGTCCTCGACCAGCGGGTTCGCCAAGAGCTTCTCGCACATCGGCTGCAGCTGCGCCGCGTCCTCCACGTCGAGCTCGACCAGGCGCCCCACGTGGACGTTGGCCACTCCCGCGAAGCCCAGCGCCGGCAGCGCCCGCTCGACCGCCACGCCCTGCGGGTCGAGGATGCCCTGCTTCGGGCGGATCAGCACGCGCGCCCTCATGCGCCCGTGCGCGCAAGCCATTGCTCGAACGGCTCGCCCGTGATCAGCTCATACGCTTCGACGTAACGCGCGCGCGTGCCCGCCACCACGTCCTCCGGGATCGCCGGCGCCGGCGGCTTCTTGTCCCAGCCGCTGCCCGACGCCCAGTCGCGCACGTACTGCTTGTCGAAGCTCGGCTGGCCGCGGCCGACCTCGTAGCCCTCAGCCGGCCAGTAGCGCGAGGAGTCCGGCGTCAGCACCTCGTCGCCCAGCACCAGCTCGCCGTGCTCGTCCAGGCCCAGCTCGAACTTCGTGTCCGCCAGGATCACCCCGCGCGAGCGCGCGTGCTCGGCCGCGAACGAGTAGAGCTCGACCGACACGTCGCGCACGCGCTCCATCAGCGACTCGTCGCCCACCAGCTCAGCCGCGCGCGCGAAGTCGATCGCCTCGTCGTGGCCCTCCTCCGCCTTCGTGCTCGGCGTGAAGATCGGCTGCGGCAGCTGCTCTGACTCCTGCAGCCCGGCCGGCAGCGGGATGCCCGAGACCGAGCCCGTCGCCTGGTAGTCCTTCCAGCCCGAGCCCGTGATGTAGCCGCGCACGATGCACTCCACCGGCAGCATCGAAAGGCGCCTGACGACCAGCGCCCGCCCGCGCGCCTCGTCGGGCACGCCCTCCGTCGCCGAGATCATGTGGTTGGCGACGATCTGCCTCGTCTTCTGAAACCAGAACACCGACAGCCCCGTCAGCACCTTGCCCTTGTCCGGGATCGGCGTCGGATGGACCGCGTCATACGTCGAGATGCGGTCGCTCGCGACCATCAACAGCGGCGCCGGCTGCTGCTCCGCGACCCCCGCCAGGTCGTACATCTCGCGCACCTTGCCGCTGGCGAGAAGGGGCAGGTCGGCGAGCGTCGTCGTCACTTGGGGCGATGCTACCAGCGGCTGCGGCTCAGTCGAGCGCGTCGAGGCGCCCGACGATCTCATCCGCGTAGCGCACGTAGTGGGCGTAGTCGAAGATCTCGTCGAGATCGAGCCCGAGCGGGCGCACGCGCGCGTCCTCGGCGAGCAGCTCGCGCAGCGGGATGCCCTCGTCCCAGGCGCGCTGCGCCAGCTCCTGCGTTACGCGATAGGCGTCGTCGCGCGAGAACCCAGTCGAGATGAGCGCGAGCAGCACGCGCTGGGAGAACAGCGCGCCGTGCGTCAGCTCGAGGTTCTCGCGCATCCGCGTCGCGTCGACCGTCATCCCCTCGACCAGCGCCGTCGTGCGGTGCTGGAGGTAGTCGAGCAGGATCGTCGAGTCCGGCAGGATCACGCGCTCGACCGAGGAGTGGCTGATGTCGCGCTCGTGCCACAGCGCCACGTCCTCGAGCGCCGCCTGCGCGTTGGCCCGCAGCACGCGCGCGAGGCCCGAGATCTGCTCGGCCTTGATCGGGTTGCGCTTGTGCGGCATCGCCGAGGAGCCCTTCTGCCCGGCGCGAAACGGCTCCTGCACCTCGCGGACCTCGGTGCGCTGCAGGTGGCGGATCTCGGTCGCCAGGCGCTCCATCCCGGCGCCCGGCCAGCGCGATCGCCGAGAGCAGCTCGCGCGTGGCGGTCGCGCGCGACGACCTGCGTCGAGACGTCCTCGCGCGCCAGGCCGAGCCGCGCCAGCACGCGCCCCTCGAACTCCGGGCTCGTCGCCGCGTACGTGCCGACCGCGCCCGAGACCGCGCCGACCGCGACCTGCTCGAACGCGCGCTGCAGGCGCAGCGCGTTGCGCTGCGCCTCGAAGGCGAAGCCCGCCAGCTTGATCCCGAACGTCGTCGGCTCGGCGTGCACGCCGTGCGTGCGCCCGACGCACAGCGTCTGCGCGTGCTCGCGCGCGCGCACGTGCAGCGCCGCCACGAGGGCGTACGCGCCGGGCACGATCACCTCGCCCGCCGCGCGCAGCTGCAGCGCGAGCGCCGTGTCGAGCACGTCCGAGGAGGTCAGCCCGTAGTGGATCCAGCGCCCCGCCTCCCCCGCCGACGCGCCGAGCAAGTCGACGAACGCCGCCACGTCGTGGTCGGTCGTGCGCTCGCGCTCGTTGACCGCCGCCACCGTGAAGCTCGCCCCGCGGATCGCCTCGAGCTCTGAGCCGTCCGGGCCCTCGCCGGCGCCGAGCAGCTCGCCCAGCTCCTCGCACGCCGCAACCTCGACGCGCCGCCAGCTCTCCATCCGCGCCTCGTCCGTCCACAGACGGCCGAGCTCCTCGCGCGTGTAGCGGGCGATCATCGGGCGGGCCTCGCGCCCCGCGTCACGCGCCGAGGATCTGCGCAGCCAGTACGGCCGCGTTGCGCGCGTTGTCCAGGCCGACGCACGCGACCGGCACGCCCGGCGGCATCTGCACGATCGAGAGGATCGCGTCGAGGCCGCCCGCCGCCGTCAGCCGGCCCGACAGCGGCACGCCGATCACCGGCAGGTCGGTGTGCGCCGCCACCGCGCCCGGCAGCGCCGCCGAGATGCCCGCGCCCGCGATGATCACACGCAGACCGCGCATGTGCGCGTTCTTTGCGTAGTCCGCGACGACATCCGGTTCGCGGTGCGCCGACATCACGCGGATCTCGTGCAGGATGCCTCGCGCTTCGAGCTCCTTGCCCGCCTTCTCCATCGCCTCCATGTCGCTCTTGGAGCCCATCACGATGCCGACGCGCGGCGCGTCGACGTCGATGTCGTCGAGCTGAGCCTGCACTTCGGCCTCCTGCATCGGCTCCGGCGCCAGCGACAGGCCGGGCGCGCCCGACTCGCCCTCGGCGCGGGCCTGCTCGGCTGGATCTGGTTGTTCGCGATCGCTCATCTGAGCCGCAGCATACGCCGAGCTACGGGCATTTCACGCGCCGGTCCGCCGCTCGTGGCCTCATAGCGAGTTGATGAACTCCTCGATCCCGATCGCCGCGAGCGTCTCGTAGCGCCCCGTGCCGCGCGAGCCGAGCTCGAGCGAGACGCGCGCCATCGTCCCCTCGTCGGGCGCCTCGACGACCGAGATGAAGTCGACGTGGCCGAGCGTCGCCCACTGCGCCTTGACCGTCGCGCCGAGCTGCTCGACCTCCTTGTTGACCTCGCGGATCCGCTCGGGGTTGTTCTTGACCGTCTGCACTCCCTCGGGGGTGAGCGTCGAGAGCATGATGTAGGTGGGCATGTGACTCCTCCGATGGTCGACTGTTGACGGTCGCGCGGCGCGCTCATCACTTCTACCCGATTCGCGGGCCAAGCGGGGCGCACCCGCCGCCACGGCCCCGAGTTGGGCAAACAGCGCCTAGCCCGCGCTGCGAGCGACCGGTCAGCCGGCCGTGAGCGGGTTCTCCCAGCGCACACCTGAAAAACGCGCGAAGTCGCGATCGGCGCTGCACACGATGAGACCGTGCTCGATCGCGAGCGCGGCGAGGTGAGCGTCGTTGACGAGATCGACACGAGACTCGCCGACGAGCAGGGCGCTCATCACGTTCTCGTGACGGTCGGTCGGGAGCGGCACCCAGACGTTGGGCCGCGACAACCACTGCCGCACCCGGGACCACGTCTGCTCGAGCGGAATTGGGCGACGAGTGATTCGCGGGTTGCCCAGCAAGCGTACGAAGGCAAGCAGCGTCGGCCACGAGAAGCCGACCCTTGGCGGTGCGTTGATCGTGTCTTCGAACCACGAGCGAGCCTCGGAATGGTGCGGCGAGTCGGCGTCGTTCGCGTAGACGAGCAGATTCGCGTCGAGCAGGATCATCTGTACCAGGGGCCCTCTGCCGCTTCGAGCGCTGCGCTGACGTCGGTGATGTCGATCAGCAGTCCGCCCGTCTCGAACGGCTCGACGCGAAACCGGGGCGCCTGCGCCGGCTGCTCCCCCCTCTCAACCCCCGCCAACCCCGCCCGGAGGAGGTCGTTGACCTCCTGCTTGAGCGTGTGGTCATGCTCGCGGCGGCGACGCTCGATCGCGGCGGCGACGTCGTCATCCAGCGTGAGTGTGGTACGCATACATCAAAGCATAACGAATCTGATGCCTTGATGTTTTCCTGGCCTACCATGGCGGGCGGCGGCCGACCTCGCTACGCGTGCCCGTCCACCCGGTACGCTTCCGCGCGTTGGACTTATGCTGGGAAATCGGAGATGAGGGGACGACGATGTTGCACCGAACCATGAAGTACCTAGGGAGCAATGCCGTTGCGCTGCTGGCGCTGTTCGTCGCCCTCGGAGGAGTCGGTTACGCGGCCAGCGGAGGCTTTACATCGGGTGGCGGGCTCAGCGGCTGCGTGCGAGGTAACGGCAGCCTCACGCTGCTGAAGCCAGGGAAGCGATGCAAGAAGGGACAGACCTCCGTTTCCTGGAACCAGCAGGGGCGCCGGGGAGACAGAGGTGCGGCTGGTCCTCAGGGCCCCAAAGGAGCCTCCGGCGCCTCCGGCGCCCAAGGGCCTGCGGGGGCCACGGGACCGTCGGACGGCTTCGTCGCGCGCGAGTCGGGGACTACGACGCTCCCGCCAGGAAAAGCGACGACGATCGTCCAGCTCTCGCTTCCGGCGAGCACGGGCTACCTCGTCACGGGTGCCACCGAACTTGGCAACGGCACGAACACGGAGGGCTTCGTCGGCTGCACGCTCTCGGACGGCGCCACAACCAGCAGCGGGTCGACCCTCCTAGCCGGCAAAACCGCCTTCCAGCAGACGCTCACACTGACCGGATCGACGAGCGGCGGCGTGATAACGCTCAGCTGTAACCCTGACAATGCCGGACAGGCTCGCAATGGGGTGATCACCGCGGTACGCGTCGGAGCGCTGCACGAAAGCTAGGCCGGGGTAGCACGCTGCGTTGATTCAGCGCGGCGGCGTGCGGGGCTCTACGCAGCCGTCGGCTGCTTCGGCGCGTTCCCTGCCGCTTGACTCTCCAGCACCAGCTCGCCATCGAGCACGTCCACGGTCACCTCATCCCCTTCGCGCAGCTTGCCTTCGAGCAGCGCGAGCGCGAGCCGGTCGGTCAGCTGCTTCTGGATCACGCGCCGCAGCGGGCGGGCGCCGTAGGTGGGGTCGTAGCCCATGTCGCCGAGCAGCTGCTTGGCGGCATCGGTGATCGTCACCTGCACGCCGCGCTCGGCGACGCGCGCGACAACGAGGTCGACCTGCAGCTCGACGATCTCTGAGATCTGCTCGCGCGTGAGCGCCTTGAAGCGCACGATGTCGTCGAGCCGGTTGATGAACTCGGGCTTGAGGTAGTCGAGCAGTTCGCTGCGCACGCGCGCATCGGCGGCGGCGGCCGCGTGCGGATCGGCCTCGCCGTCGGCGTCGGGCACGTCGGCTGCGACGGGAATGTTGGAGGTCATGATCAGCACGGTGTTCTTGAAGTCGACGGTGCGCCCCTGGCCGTCGGTCAGGCGCCCGTCGTCCATCACCTGCAGCAGCGTGTTGAACACGTCGGCGTGGGCCTTCTCGATCTCGTCGAGCAGCACGACGGCGTAGGGGCGACGGCGCACGGCCTCGGTCAGTTGCCCGCCCTCTTCGTAGCCGACGTAGCCGGGGGGCGCGCCGACGAGCCGCGAGACGGAGTGTTTCTCCATGTACTCGCTCATGTCGATGCGGATCATCGCCTCCTGGGAGTCGAACATGAACTCGGCCAGCGCGCGGGCGAGCTCGGTCTTGCCGACGCCGGTGGGGCCGAGGAAGAGGAAGGAGCCGATCGGGCGGTCGGGGTCCTGCAGCCCGGCGCGCGAGCGGCGCAGTGCGGTGGCGACGGCCTCGATCGCTGCGTCCTGGCCGACGACGCGCTCGTGCAAGCGCTCCTCCATGTGCACGAGCTTCTCCGTTTCGCCCTCGAGCAGACGGCTGACGGGGATGCCGGTCCAGCGGGCGACGACCTCGGCGATGTCGTCGGCGTCGACCTCGTGTTTGAGGAACACGGGGGCCTCGTCACCGCCCTGGTCGTGCTCGAGCTCGCGCTCGGCGGATTCGTACTCGGCGATCTTCTGCTCGAGCTCGGGGATCTCGCCGTAGCGCAGCTCGGCGGCGCGCTGCAGGTTGGCCTCGCGTTCGGCGCGCTCCATCTCGACGCGCGCTTCGTCGAGCTTCTCGCGGGTCGCCGAGATGCCGGCGATCGCATCCTTCTCGCGCTCCCACTGCGCCCTCATCTCCTTCGCGCGCCCTTCCAGCTCGGAGCGTTCGGCCTCGATCGCCTCGCGCCGCGCCTTGGCGGCGTCGTCCTTCTCCTTGCGCAGCGACTCGAGCTCGATCCGCAGCTGCATCACGCGTCGCTCGACCTCGTCGATCTCGGTCGGCACGGAGTCGATCTCGATGCGGATCTTGGAGGCGGCCTCGTCGACCAGGTCGATCGCCTTGTCGGGCAGGAAGCGGTCGGCGATGTAGCGGTTGGAGAGCGTGGCGGCGGCGACCAGCGCGCTGTCCAGGATCGTGACGTCGTGGTGAACCTGGTAGCGGTCCTTCAGCCCGCGCAGGATCGCGATCGTGTCCTGCACGCTCGGCTCGCCGACCGTGACGGGCTGGAAGCGGCGCTCGAGCGCGGCGTCCTTCTCGATGTACTTGGTGTACTCGTCGAGCGTGGTGGCGCCGACGGCGCGCAGTTCACCGCGGGCGAGCATCGGCTTGAGCAGGTTGGATGCGTCGACGGAGCCCTGGGCGGCGCCGGCGCCGACGATCGTGTGCAGCTCGTCGAGGAACAGGATGATCGTGCCCTGCGCGTCTGAGACCTCCTTGAGCACGCCCTTCAGCCGTTCCTCGAACTCGCCGCGGTAGGCGGCGCCGGCGATCAGCGCACCCATGTCGAGTGCGATCACGCGCCGTTCGCGCAGCGACTCGGGAACGTCCTTGGAGACGATCCGCTGGGCGAGCCCCTCGACGATGGCGGTCTTGCCGACGCCGGGCTCGCCGATCAGCACGGGGTTGTTCTTGGTGCGCCGCGAGAGCACCTGGATCACACGACGGATCTCCTCGTCGCGCCCGATCACGGGGTCGAGCTTGCCTTCGTCTGCGATCTCGGTCAGGTCGCGCCCGAAGCGCTCGAGCGGGCTCTGCTCCTCCTCGGGGGCCTGCGCGGCGGGGTTAGCTGGGTTGGCTGCCACCGGGCCTCCTCTCGGTGGGACTGGCGGGCGAAGCGGGGCGATCGCCTGCGCGAGCGAACGGCGAGCGGGCGTCGGCTGCGCGCACGAGCTGACCGCCGCGGTGGGGAACGAGCTCGGCGCGGAAGGAGCGGCGCACCTGCTCGAGCTCTTCGGCGAGCTGGACCTCGGCGTGCAGCGCCTGCACCTCGAGCTCCTCGATCCGCGAGTTCATCTGCTCGAGCTGGGACTCGAGCGCAAGCACGCGCTCGACGCCGGCGAGGTTGAGCCCGAGATCGCTTGTCATCTCCTGGATGCGCCGCAGGCGCTCGACGTCCTCGTGCGAGTACAGGCGCGTGCCCTTGGGCGAGCGCTTGGGCTCGATCAAGCCGCGCGCCTCGTACATGCGCAGCGTCTGCGGGTGCATCTCGGCGAGCTCGGCGGCGACGGAGATCATGAACACGCCGCGGCCGGACTCGACGGAGACGCGCGTGATCTGCGTCACGGCGCGGCGGCGGGACGGCTCGGGCGTGGGCTCACGACGCGCCATCGCCGGCCTCCTTCGCCTCGGCGCCGGCGAACAGGCCGGCGCGCGGATCGGCGCCGTTGAAGGCCTTGGACATGGCGGCGACGGCGTCCTGCTGCTCCTTGCTCATGTCCTTGGGCACGTCGATCACGAAGCGGTAGCGCAGGTCGCCGCGCTGCGGCGGCGAGCCGCTGTTCAGCTTGGGCGGACCCTCGCCGCGCAGTCGCTGCACGGTGCCGTGCGCGGTGCCGGGCTTGACGCGGAGCGTCTTGGTGCCATCGAGCGTGGGCACTTTGACCTCGGCGCCGGCGAGCGCCTCGGATACGGTCAGCGGCACCTCGACCTCGAAGTTATCGCCCTTGCGCTTGAACACGGGCGAGGGCGATACGTGCGTGATCAGATACAGGTCGCCGGGAGGTCCGCCGCGGCGGCCGGGCTCGCCCTTGCCGGCGAGGCGGATGCGGCTGCCGTCGCGCACGCCGGCGGGAATGTTCACGCGCAGGCGCTTGACGGTGCGCACGGCGCCGGAGCCGTGGCAGGTCGGGCAGGGGTCCTCGATGATCGTGCCGGAGCCGCCGCAGCGCGAGCACGGCTGGGAGATCGAGAAAGCGCCCTGGCCCTGTGTCTCGACTCCGCGGCCATCGCAGCGCGGGCACACGCTCGGCGTGGTGCCGGGCTTTGCGCCGGTGCCGTGGCAGGTGTCGCAGGTGGCCTGCATGGGCACCTGCAGCGGCACCTGCGCGCCGCGCACGGCCTGGTCGAAGGAGATCGAGACCTGCGCCTCGAGGTCGGCGCCGCGTTCGGGTCGCGCGCGCTGGCGTCCGCCCCGACCGCCGGCGCCGGCGCCGGCGCCGCCGAACAGGTTGGAGAGGATGTCGCCCATCGAGGAGGCGTCGAAGTCGAAGTTGCCGAAGCCGCCGAAGCCGCCGCCGGGACCGGCGCCGGTCGCGAAGGGCCCGGAGCCGGAGTCGTACTGCTTGCGCTTCTCGGGATCGCCGAGCACGTCGTGGGCCTGGGAGATCTCCTTGAAGCGCGCCTCGGCGTTCTTGTCGTCGGGGTTCGTGTCGGGGTGATATTTCCGCGCGAGCTTGCGGTAGGCCTTCTTGATCTCCTCGGGGGTCGCCTTCTTGTCGACCCCGAGCGTCTTGTAGTAGTCGGGACGCGTAGCCATCGCTGACTCCTCGGCCTACGCGGCGACGACGACGCGGGCGGGGCGGATGACGCTCTCGCCGAGCCGGTAGCCGGGCTGGTAGACCTCGACGACCTTGCCGCTCTGGGCGCCGCCCTCGGGCGGCTGGGGCACGGTCGCCATCGCCTCGTGCAGCGAGGGGTCGAAGGTCTCGCCGCCGGGTGAGAAGGACTCGACGCCGACGCGTGCGAGCGCGGCGGCGAGCTCGGAGCGCACGAGGCGCACGCCATCGAGCAGCGGGTCGTCGGTGGCAGCGGCGGCAAGCGCGCGGTCGAGGTTGTCGATCGCGGGCAGGAGCTCCTTGGCGAGCTTGGCGACGCCGCGCTCCTGCGCGAGCGCGGCGTCGCGCGCGACCCGCTTTCTGTAGTTCTCGAAGTCGGCCTGCGTGCGCTGCGCCAGCGCGAGGTACTCGTCGCGCTTGGCGGCGAGCTTGCCGAGCTCGTCGAGGTCGACCTCGACCTGCAGCTCGGCAACGGCCTCGGCGGCGGCGTTGCCGTCCGCGGGCGCGGCGGCGGCCGCGGAGGACTGCTCCTCCGCGGCGTCTGCCTCCCCGTTGACGGGGATCGTCTGCTTGGACTCGGTCATGCGCGCCCCTACGCCTTGGGCTCGTCGACGACCTCGGCGTCGACGACGTCCTCGTCGTCGGCGGAGGAGCCGTCGCCGGAGGGCCCGGCTCCGTTGCCGTCGGCGGCAGCGGACTCCTGGGCGCGCTGGTACATGGCCTCGGAGATCGCGTGGAAGGCGGTCTGCAGAGCCTCTGTCTTGGCGTTGATCGCGGCGGGGTCCTCGGCCTCGAGCGAGTCGCGGACCTCCTTGACGGCGTCCTCGATCCGCTGCTTGGAGTCGGCGTCGACCTGGTCGCCCAGCTCACCGAGCTGTTTCTCGGCCTGGTAGGCGGCGTTCTCGCCGTTGTTGCGCGCCTCTGCGAGCTCGCGCGCGCGGCGGTCCTCCTCGGCGTGGGACTCGGCGTCGGAGACCATGTTCTTGATCTCGTCGTCGGAGAGCCCGGAGCCGGCCTTGATCTCGATCTTCTGCTCCTTGCCGGTGCCGAGATCCTTGGCGGAGACGTTGAGGATGCCGTTGGCGTCGATGTCGAAGGCGACCTCGATCTGCGGGATCCCTCGCGGCGCCGGCGGGATGCCGGTCAGCTGGAACTTGCCGAGCGACTTGTTGTACTGGGCCATCTCGCGCTCGCCCTGCAGCACGTGGATCTCGACGGATGGCTGGTTGTCCTCGGCGGTCGAGAAGACCTCGCCCTTGCGCGTGGGGATCGTCGTGTTGCGCTCGATCAGCTTGGTCATCACGCCGCCCTTGGTCTCGATGCCGAGGGTCAGCGGGGTGACGTCGAGCAGCAGCACGTCCTTGACGTCGCCGGCGAGCACGCCGGCCTGGATGGCGGCGCCGACTGCGACGACCTCGTCGGGGTTGACGCCACGGTGGGGCTCCTTCTTGGTCAGCTCCTTGACCTTCTCCTGCACGGCGGGCATGCGCGTCATGCCGCCGACGAGTACGACGTGCTCGATCTCCTTGACGCCCTTGTCTTTGGCGTCGTCGATCGCCTGGCGAACAGGGGCGACGACGCGGTCGAGCAGGGCGGAGGTGAGCTCGGCCAGCTTGGCGCGCGTGAGGCGCGTGTCGAGGTGCTTGGGCCCGGAGGCGTCGGCGGTGATGAAGGGCAGGTTGATCTGCGTCTCCTGCGTCGTGGAGAGCTCGATCTTGGCCTTCTCGGAGGCCTCGTACAGACGCTGCAGCGCCATCGGGTCGGCGCTCAGGTCGATGCCCTGGGACTTCTTGAACTCGGACACGAGCCAGTCGACGATCGCCTTGTCGAAGTTGTCGCCGCCGAGGTGGTTGTCGCCGGCGGTCGACTTGACCTCGAACACGCCGTCGCCGATCTCGAGCACGGACACGTCGAAGGTGCCGCCGCCGAGGTCGAAGACGAGGATCGTCTGGTCTGACTCCTTGTCGAGCCCGTACGCGAGCGAGGCTGCGGTGGGCTCGTTGATGATGCGCTTGACGTCGAGGCCGGCGATCTTGCCGGCGTCCTTGGTCGCCTGGCGCTGGTCGTCGTTGAAGTAGGCGGGGACGGTGATCACGGCCGAGTCGACGGCCTCGCCCAAATAGGCTTCGGCGTCGGTCTTCAGCTTCTGCAGGATCATCGCGGAGACCTCGGGCGGGGAGAACTGCTCGGCTCCTTTGTCGCCCTGAGTCACTTCGACGCGCGCGTCGCCGTTGGGGCCGGAGACGACCTTGTAGGGGACGATCGACTCCTCCTCCTTGACTTCGCCCTCCTTGCGCCCCATGAAGCGCTTGATCGAGAAGACGGTGTTCTGCGGGTTGGTCACTGCCTGGCGCTTGGCGACCGTGCCGACGAGGCGCTCGCCGGAACTCGTGAAGGCGACAACGGAGGGGGTCGTGCGACCGCCCTCGGAGTTCTCGATCACGGTCGGCTCGCCGCCCTCGAGCACGGCCATGCACGAGTTCGTCGTGCCGAGGTCGATGCCTATGGTCTTGGCCATGTGGGAATGCTCCTTCGAGTGTGCGGAATAAATCTGAGTCGTATTGTGACAGATTTTTTGAGAGGATTCAACCCAATAATCGCCTGCGCGGCGCCGCATGTCAGCGCGCCACGAGCAGCCCCCGCGGACGGCCGGGGCACGAGAAATATGGGTGGATCACTGGTGACAGGCGCCCGCGCAGCCGGTACGGTGGGGGTGTGGACTCGGTGACCGCACGCGCGGCCTCACTGGCACCGTCGCTGCCGATCAAGCCGCGCCTGCGCGGGGTCTTCCACCAGTACGCGTTCTTCGTCTCGCTGGGGTGCGGCGTTGGGCTGATCCTGGGCGCCTCGGACGGCCGCGCGCGGCTGGCTGCGGTCGTGTACGCGTTCGCCGTCTCGGCGCTGCTGGGCACGAGCGCGCTGTATCACCGCGTCACGTGGCGGCCGAAGGCGCGGCGCTGGATGCGCCGCCTGGACCACTCGATGATCTTCGTGCTGATCGCGGGCACGTACACGCCGGTGGCGCTGCTGGCGCTGAAGGGGCCGCTGGCGAGCACGGTCCTGGTCGTGCTCTGGGCGGGGGCGCTGGGCGGCGTGATCTTCAAGCTCGCCTGGATCGACGCGCCGAAGTGGCTGTTCGCTGTGGTCTACGTGCTGCTCGGCCTGGTCACGGCGGCCGTCTTCGGCGAGCTGCCGGCGGCGATCGGCTGGCTCGGCGCGATCGGCATCGCGCTCGGCGGCCTCTTGTACGTGACGGGCGCGGTGATCTACGCCAGCGAGAAGCCGAACCCGTGGCCGAAGGTGTTCGGCTACCACGAGATCTTCCACTCGCTGGTGCTGGCGGCGGCGGGGCTGCACTACGCGGTGATCGCGTTCGCCGTGCTGCCGCACGGCTGAGGCTCAGCGCGCGGCCGGCGTGAGCGGTATCGGAGTCGGCGCCCCGACGACCACGCGGTTTTCCTGTTCTGTGAGTTCTTCGTAGCCTTCGACGCCGTTCTCGCCGATCTGCTGGCTCGGTTCGCGGCATTCCAGCGTTTCGAGCTTGCCGCCTTCTTCGGCGGACCGGACCAGCTGCGGGAAGAGCTGCTGCTTGTCGATTCCCTGCGGGCTCGCGCCGGCGCCTTCGATCGCGCCATTGACGGTTGCCTTCGTGGGCGTGGCGAACAGCGGCGCGAAGGTCTCGAACGGGAGGTTCTGCGGAGGCTGATCGACCTGCTTGGCGATGCTTTCGATCTCGTACGGCGGGAGCTGGCCCGTTTGGGTGTAGCTCTTGTACGGCCTGCCGTAGCCGCCCGCGGAGAGCACGTAGGCTTCGCCGCCGCCGAGCGCGATGTAGGTGCCCTCCAGCGGCGCGAGGTTGTCGTGGCCGGCGATCGTGTCGCGATTGGTCAAGGTCTTCTTGAAGGTCGCCTGCCTGCCCCACGGCCGCCAGAAGTACATCGAGAAGCTTTCGGACTCGAACGGGGGCTGACCCCATACCGGGCAGCGGAAGTTGCGCGCGTCGAGCGGCGCCGGGTTGTATTCGCTGGAGGGCAGCCGGGTGGGTGCGAACAGCGAGCCGAGCAGCGTGCGCCAGATGAACTGGTCGGCCGAGACGTCGAGCGCTTTTTCGAGCGCCGCACCTTCCTGTTCGCCGTTGCTGATCCCATCGGTCGCCTGCAGACGCGCCCAATCGGAGACGATCAGGTTCCTGGTCCGCGCGAGCCCTTCGTCGAAGGCCACGTAGCCGGCGGCGAGGCTCTGCCCGATCTGGGCGATTTCGGTGCCAGACACGAACGGGGCGAGCGCGGACGTGCCGTTCTGTTCGTTGGCGAACAGGCTGGCCGTGTTGGAGGCGACGCCGGCGAGGCCGGTGATCGCGGGCAGCACACCGTCGGTGAACAGCCCTGCCACCGTCTGCGCGCCGGCGAGCAGTTCGCCGAACAGCGCGAGGATGGTTTTGCTGCTGAGGCGCGAGGCGGCCTTTTCAAACGCTTCGCGCTGTTCGGAGCGGGCTTTGGCGACGGCTTCGTTGATCGCTTCGGCGGCGTGCGAGAGGCTGATGTTGGCCTTGATGCTCTGCGTGCCGAACGGCGCGATCAGGGTGCTGGTCAGGCTGTTGACGTTGTCGACGAGCGCGCCCTCTTTCTGCAGCTCGGTCAGAAAGGCGATGTACGTCGCCTTCCCGACGCCCTGGGGCGGGCGCACGGTGCCGTCACCCACGTCGGTCAGCAGACCGCTTGCCTTCGTTTCCCATGTGCCCTCGGATTTCTTGCCGCCGCAGTAGAGATCGCGCACGTCGATCTCGTATTCGTGCCCGCTGCCCGGCGACGCCTTCGGCATCGGCGCGCACAGCGACGCGCTGTCGTCGGTCACGGAGGTGTCGGTGTAGCCGTACTGGCGCGCGGTGTAATCGGACATCGCCAGCCAGTTCGGCACGACGGGGAACGGCGTCGGCGCGAGCGTGCTCGGGTCGACCGTCTGCGCGGCGCGCTGCAACTGCGTGAAGGCGGTGCCGGAGGCGCCGCTGAGCGCCGACCCGGTCACGTTCGTACCGACGACGAAGCGCCACTGCCGGTCGCGTTCGAGCGTGCCTGAGAGCGCGGCTTCGAGCTTGCGCGGCGTCGGCGCGGCGGTCGTCACTTCGGCCGGCGAGGAGTCGCTGGAGCCGACGGCGCCGCTGGTCTGGAAGTTCTTGCCGAGGAGTGCGTAGGACGGCCCGCTGACGGCGTCGGCGTTTTCGTCGAACGCCTCGGCGCTGCCACCGAGCTGCCTGATCTGGGCGGCGACTTCGCGCAGCGCGGTGGTCTCGTTGCCTTCGAGGTTGGCGTGCTGGGGAACGCCGACGCCCTGGACGATCACCAGTCGAGCCGGCAGCCCGCCGGCGAGCGCGGCGCGCGCGAGCAGGCCGTGCATCGCGTCGGCCTCGACCGCGCCGGTGTTGTCGCCGCAGCCGTTCGTCCAGAACGTGTGGCCGTTTTCGGGGTCGGTCACGTCGCTCAACATGGCCGCTTCGAGGATCCGCACCTGATAGCCGCCGCTCGCGGTCGAGCACGGCTTGTCGGCGCCGGAGGCGATCGTGCTGCCGTTGACCGTGATGCCGCCGGGGGCGGTGGCGTAGGAGACGACCGTCTGCCCCAAGGACGGCACGCTGCTCGGCGCGAAGCTGAGGTTGCCGTTGTTGTCTGGCGCGAGCAGCCCGGCGAACTCGCGCTGCACGCCGCTGCCGCTCGAGATCCAGCCGGTACCGGCGACACCGGGAACGGCGTAGAGCGCGAACGGCGTGGTGGCGCCGACGACCGGCACGCCGGGGACCTTGACGGTGGCGGTGAGGAACTTGCCGAACGAGCTCGAAGTAGCCGCCGGCGTTGGTGGCGGCGAGCAGCATGCCGACGGTGTGGCCGAGTTCGGTCGCTTCCCGCTGAGCGCCGGCGAGCGCGGCGGAGAGGGTTTCGGCGCCCTGGCTGTTGCTCGCGATCAGATAGGGCGTGGCGTGCGAGCGCGGCAACGGCTCCATCGTGGCGCGGTCGAAGAACATCGCGACGTCGGCCGAGGGCGCGCCCGAGCCGAGCGCGTAGGTTCCCGCGAACGGGCCGCCGGAGACTCGCAGCTTGCCGGCGCTCGGCGACAGCCCTTCGGCGGCGACGAACACGCCCTGCTGCGTGACGCCCGCGTTCTGCTGCACCTGCACCAGATCGGTGCTCGGCCGCGAGAGGCCGGCCGCGCCGGCGCGCCGGCCGCGTACCCGCAAGCGCAGCATGTAGGTGCCGCTCACGTCGGTCAGGAGCCGGGGATGCGGACTGCGGGGGGAGAGCAGTCGTGCACGCGAGCCGGCCGGCTCGCGCGCGATCGTCCAGCGATAGCGCAGCCCGCCGGCGCGGGGGGCGCGCGAGGCGGCGGCCGAGAGCCGCACGCGCGCAGGTCCGAGCAGCCGTATGTCGGCGCCGGCGGCGGGTAGCGGTCGGCTGCGGGATACAGCGAAGAAGCGCACGATCTTGCGCTTGCCGCGCCGGTAGCGAAGGCGCAGGACCAGCTTGTTGCGGCCGAAATGAACGCCGCTGGTCGCACTGAGCACGATCGAGCGCCCGCTCGGCGGAACGTAGCCCAGCGAAGCGGTGATGTCGCGCCCGTTCAGGTAGGCGCGCCAGCGGGCATTCGAGCCGTGGGGCGTGATCCGCGCGAGGATCGCGCCGTGGCGCTGGCTCACGCGCAGCGTGAAGGACCGTGCGGCGCTCGCCTCCGCGCTCGTGCGGGCGCCTGCGCTCGCGATCGAGTACGCGGCGACGATCAGGCACGCAGCGATGATCGGCCCTGCTATTCGCAAACGCACTTCGCGAACCCCCGTAGATCGATTGCAGGCGCAACTGTACTTGCAGCGCCCGCGCAATCGGGCGTCCGATCCAAGCGCGCTTGGCTCAGGCAAACAGCTTGCGGCTCGGACACATGCGCGCGAGCGCGCAGTCCTCGCATTCGGGCGAGCGCGCGTGACAGGTGCGCCGCCCGTGGCGCAGCAGGTTGACGTGCAGCTCGAGCTCCTGCCCGGGGGGCGTGAGCGCGAGCATCTGGTCGTGCATGCGCTCGAAGGGGGCGCCGTCCTGCAGCAGGTGCAGGCGCGCGCCGACGCGCGAGACATGCGTGTCGACGGGCACGTCGCGCAGGCCGTAGGCGAACAGCAGCACGCAGGCGGCCGTCTTGCGCCCGACGCCGGGCAGCGCGGTGAGATAGTCGCGCGCCTCGGCCAGCGGCACGTGGGGCAGCCAGTCGAGTGAGAGGTCGTGCTCTGGGTCTCGCGGGTTCTCTGCGATCGCGCGCAGGATGGCCTGGATGCGCACGGACTTGACCTTGGAGATGCCGCCGGGGCGGATCGCCTGCTCGATCTCGGCGACGGGCGCGTCGCGCACGGCCTCCCAGGAGGGGAAGCGCGTACGCAGGCGCAGGAAGGCGACGTCGCGGTTGCGATCGTTGGTCGACTGCGAGAGCACGGTCAGCCCGAGCTCGGCGATGGGGTGGCCGTGGGGCGCCATCAGCGGGATGCCGTAGAGGCCGCGCAGGCGGTCGCGCAGGCGCAGCATTCGCGCGCGCGCGGGAGGCTTCCACGAGGCGGGGGGCACGCGCCCACCGTATCCGCCGCCGAGCGCCCGCGTATATCCTCGCGCGGTGCCCGAGGTGAGCGATCACAACGGCGAGATCGAGGGGCGGCCGGTGTTCTGGCGCAGCGCCTCGGCGCAGCCCGGCTCGGGCGGCGACTCGGCGGCCTCGGCGCAGGCGCCGCAGAGCGAGGTGGCGGTGCCGCTGTACCTGCACGGCGTCCCGGACAGCTCGGATGAGTGGCTCGACTTCCTCCCCCGCAGCGGCGGCCTCGCGCCGGACCTGCCGGGCTTCGGGCGCTCGGGCAAGCCGGGCTCGCTGAGCTTCACGATCGAGGAGTACGCGGACTTCCTCGAGTCGTTCCTGGCGCTGGTCGGCGTCGAGCGCGTGCAGATGGTGGTGCACGACTGGGGCGCGGTCGGGCTGGCCTTCGCCCAGCGCCACCCGCAGCGCATCGAGCGGCTGGTGGTGATCAACGCGGTGCCGTTCCTGCCGGGCTATCGCTGGCATCGCACGGCGCGCATCTGGCGCACACCGCTGCTCGGTGAGCTCTCGATGGGCTCGATCAACCGGCGCGTGCTGCGCTTGATCTCGCGCGAGTCCAACGCCACGCCGGGACCGATGCCGGACAGCTGGATCGACAGCGTGCTGTCGCACTTCGACCAGGGCACGCAGCGCGCGATCCTCAGGCTGTACCGCAGCTCGCCGCCGGAGCGCCTGGCGGCGGCGGGCGAGCATCTGGCAGCGCTCGGCGTACCGTCGCTGGTCGTGTGGGGGATGCGCGACCCGTACATCCCGGCGCGCTTCGGCAAGGCCTACGCGGACGTGCTCGCCGGTGAGCTGCTCGAGCTCCCGGACGCGGGCCACTGGCCATGGCTCGACCGCCCGGACATGGTCGAGCGCGTGGTCGGGTTCCTCGGCGGCACATCGGGGTGAGCGCGGTGGCGCCGCCGCCGGTCGTGCAGGCAGGGCCGGCGCAGGCGACGGAGCAGCCGCGCACGGTTGGGGCGGCGTGGCGGCAGTGGGTCTCGACGCTGCCGGCGTGGCTGCTGACGGCGGCCTTCGCGCTGCTCTACGTGCTGCTCGCCCCGGCCAGCAGCGATCTGGCGGCGGCCGACTATCGCAGCGACCTGTTCTCGGACTTCGGCTTCACGCTGTGGGACAACGGTTGGTACGGCGGCCATCACCTGCTCGCGTACTCGCTGCTTGCGCCGCCGCTCGGAGCGCTCGTGGGAGCCCAACTGCTCGGCGCGCTGGCGGTCACGGTGTCGGCGGGCTTGTTCGCGGTACTCGTGCGCGGTGGCTTCACGCCGCGCGGCGAGCGCGTGGCGGCGCTGTGGTTCGCGTTCGGCGCGGGGGTCGAGCTGTTCACGAACCGGATCCCGTTCGAGCTGGGGGTGACGGTCGGGCTGGCCGCGCTCGTGGCGGCGCGCGCGGCGCGCAGGCCGGCGCGACGGCGACGGCTGCGCGTGGCGCTCGCGGGCCTTGCGCTGGCGCTGGCGCTGCTGTGCCCGCTGGCCAGCCCGGTCGCGGGAGCATTCCTTGCGCTCGCGGCGCTCGCGTGGGCGCTCGGCGGCCGGCTCGGGCAGAAGCACTTCTCCGACGAGCACGAGCCCGCTCCGGGCAACGGCGCCCCGGGCCTGCGTCGAGCAGTCCTGCCGGTGGCGCTGCTCTGCGCGTCGCTCGTGCCGACGGCGCTGGCGGCAATCGCCTTTCCGGAAGGGGGATCGGAGCCGTTCGTCGCGTCGGCCTTCTACCCGCCGCTGGCGGCCACGCTGGCGCTGGCGCTGGTGATTCCTCGCCGCCGGCGCGCATTGCGCGCGGGCGCGCTGCTCTATGCGCTGGCGCTGACCGCCTGCTACGTGGTGCCGACACCGGTGGGCGGCAACGTCGACCGGCTCGGTGCGCTGCTCGCGGGCCCGCTGCTCGCATGCGCGCTGGTGGCGCAGCCGGCGGGCACGTACGTGGAGCGCAAGCACCGCACGGCGGGCTGGCGCTCATGGCTTCCGCGCGGATGGCGCGCACCGGCGCTGCTCGCGCTGGCGCCGCTGCTGCTGTTCTGGCAGGTGCGGGCGCCGCTGGCGGACTTCGCGTCGGGCATCTCGGACCCGGCCACGTCGGCCTCCTACTACCAGCCGCTGCTGGGCGAGCTGAGCCGTCTCGGACTCGGCTACGCGGGGCGCCCGGCGCGCGTGGAGGTGCCGCCGACGCGCGACCACGACGAGGCGCGATGGGTCGCCACGCAGGTGCCGCTGGCACGCGGCTGGGAGCGCCAGCTCGACCTGCACTACGCCGGGGTCTTCTACGACAGCACGGGGCTGAGCGAAGAAAGCTCGGACTCGCTGGGCGCCGTGGGCTACCGCGCCTGGCTGTCACGCAACGCGGTCGCATACGTGGCCCTTGCGGACGCCCCGCTCGACTACTCGGCGGTGGCCGAGGCACGCCTGCTGCGCGCCGGGCAGAGCTACCTGCGCGAGGTGTGGCGCTCGCGGCACTGGCGTCTGTTCGAAGTGCTCTCGCCGACGCCGCTGGCGCAGCCGCCGAGCACGCTGCAGCGACTCGGCACGGACTTCTTCACGCTGCATGCGCCACGCGCGGGGACGTTCGAGGTGCGGGTGCGCTTCACGCCGTACTGGCAACTGGTCGATGGGCGCGGCTGCGTGCAGCGCGGGCCGGAAGGCTGGACGCAGGTACGGACGGACGCGCCGGGCACGGTGCGCGTGGGCATCGGCTTCTCGCTCGACCGCGTGTTCGTCCACGGGCCGCGCTGCCGCTGAGCGCGCGCGGCGGCGGCGACTCGCCGGCGCGGACTCGCCGACGATCGGCGCCGGCTTCCACCGAGCCGCCGCCGAGGCTCGTCGTCTAGGCTTCACGTCGATGGTCGCTCGCGCCCGCACGCTGCAGGCGCGCGTCCTGCCCCAAGGCTGGCTCGATGCGCTCCGGCAGATCTCGCTCTTCGCCGCCGCGTACTTCGCCTACCGGCTCGTGCGCGGCTTGGTCGAGGGCGACGCCAACGCGGCCTTCGCGCACGCGCGCGATCTGATCTCGATCGAGAGCAGCCTGCACGTGTTCGTCGAGCCGAGCGTGCAGGCGTGGGCGTCGGGCAGTCACGTGGTGATGGTGTGCGCGAGCTGGCTGTACGTCAACGCGCAGACGTCGATCACGCTGAGCGCGCTGCTGTTCCTGTACCTGCGCCGCAACGAGTCGTTCTACTTCGTGCGCAACATGTTCATGATCGCGATGGCGATCGCGCTGGTCGGCTACGTCGTGTTCCCGACGGCGCCGCCGCGCTTCATGCCGGAGTGGGGCTTCATCGACAGCGTGTCGGACATCACGGGCGTGAAGGTCTCGCACACGAGCGCGACGGCGACGGCGCTGTTCAACCCGTACGCGGCGGTGCCCTCGATGCACGTGGCGTTCGCGCTGATGATCGGCTGGCCGCTGTCGCGCCTGTGCAGGCGCGGCGTGGTGCGGATCGCCTGGCTGCTGTACCCGTTCTTGATGGCGTTCGTGATCGTCGTCACGGCCAACCACTTCATCGTCGACGCGCTGCTCGGCGCGCTGACGGCGGGGGCGTCGGCGTACGGCGCGCGCTGGCTGGCGCGCGCCCGGCCGGGCGTGTGGCGGTTCTCGTCGGTCTCCTCACCGCAGGTGCGGGCGAGCGGCTGAGCGCCAACGGCACGCGACGGCAGATGGCCCCGAGACAGCACAGCTCGCCCCGGCGCGCACGACGCGCCGGCTACCGCGCCGGGCGCAAGCCGCGCGGTCCCCGCGCGCCGATCGGCGCGGGCGAACGCCGCGAGCTGGTACGCAACCGGCTGATCGAGTCGCGCCTGACGCCTAACGCGATCTCGCTGACGGGGCTCGTGCTCAACCTGGTGGCGGCGGTGCTCGTGTGGGAAAGGCTGTTCTTCCTCGGCGGCGTGGCGTTCATCGTCGGCTCGATCATGGACACGCTCGATGGCCGCTATTCGCGCATGTCGGGCAAGGGCACGCCGTTCGGCGCTTTCCTGGACTCGACGCTCGACCGCATCGAGGAGGGGATCGTGCTGACGTCGGTGGCGGGCTACTTCGCGCTGACGGGCAAACAGGTCGCGGCGGCGGCGGTCGTGGTCGCGGTGCTGGCGTCGCTGATGGTCAGCTACACGCGCGCCCGCGCCGAGGCGCTGGGCGTGGAGTGCAAGGTCGGCATCGCGACGCGACCGGTGCGCGTGGTGATCCTCTCGATCGGGCTGATCTTCGCGCGCGGCGCGTCGCTGGGCGACTTTGAGCTGCTGGAGCCGGCGGTCTACGTGCTGGCGGCGCTCAGCCTGGTGACGGTGGGGCAGCGCATCTGGCATGTGCGCCGTGAGTTGCTCGCGACGGCCTGAAGCACGGCTTGCGTGTGACCTAGCGCGGCAGGCGGGGTAGTCTGCGCAAAGCTCAAAAGCTCCCCGAACCGCGCCTCGGCCCTGAGCGCCGAGCCCTCACAAAGGAATCTCTCTCGTGATCAAGCAGTCCAACGGGCGCGCCTCAAGCAACGGCGCAGCCTCCCGCAACGGCGCAGCGAGCAACGGCGCCGCGCGCTACCAATCTGAGAAGGTCCGCGTCGCGATCGTCGGCGTCGGCAACTGCGCCTCGGCATTCGTGCAGGGCGTGCAGTACTACCGCGACGCCGATCCGAACCAGCGCGTCCCGGGCTTGATGCACGTCGACCTCGGCGGCTACCACGTGCGCGACATCGAGTTCACGGCGGCCTTCGACATCGACTCGAAGAAGGTCGGCAAGGACCTCGGCGAAGCGATCTGGGCGGGCCAGAACAACACGATCAAGTTCGCCAAGGTGCCGAAGAAGCTCGGCGTGCCGGTGTACCGCGGGATGACCCACGACGGCCTCGGCAAGTACCTCAAGGAGAAGATCGTCAAGGCGCCGGGCGAGACGGCGGACATCGTGCAGATCCTCGAGGACACGCACACGGACGTGGTCGTGTCCTACCTGCCGGTGGGCTCGGAGCAGGCGACCAAGTGGTACGTCGAGCAGGTGCTCGAGGCGGGCTGCGGCTTCGTCAACTGCATCCCGGTGTTCATCGCACGCGAGAACTACTGGGACAAGCGCTTCAAGGCGGCCAAGCTGCCGATCGTGGGCGACGACATCAAGTCGCAGGTCGGCGCGACGATCGTGCACCGCACGCTGGCACGCCTGTTCGCCGACCGCGGCGTGGAGATCGAGCGCACGTCGCAGCTGAACGTGGGCGGCAACATGGACTTCTACAACATGCTCGAGCGCGAGCGCCTGGAGTCGAAGAAGATCTCCAAGACAAACGCGGTCACCTCGATCATGGACCACGAGCTGCCGGCGGGCGACATCCACGTCGGCCCGTCGGACTACGTGCCGTGGCTGACAGACCGCAAGTGGGCGCACATCCGCGTCGAGGGCCAAGCCTTCGGCGACGTGCCGCTGAACCTGGAGCTGAAGCTCGAGGTATGGGACTCGCCCAACTCGGCCGGCATCGTGATCGACGCGGTGCGCTGCTGCAAGCTCGCGCTCAACCACGGCGTGGGCGGCCAGCTGGACGGTCCCTCCTCCTACCTGATGAAGTCGCCGCACAACCAGCGCCCGGACGACCAGGCGCGGGCGGACACGGAGAAGTTCATCGCCAAGTACGCGGGCAGGCCGCAGGCGACGGGCGGGCGACCGCCGCGCAAGGCCAAAGCAAAAGCAAGAGCGAAAGCAACGGCGAAAGCGAAGGCCAAAGCGCGCGCATGAGCGCAGAGCCGATGGCCGAGCGCTTCTCCGTCGCCCACGTCACTCCGTATCCGTGGGAGGCGCAGGACAACGAGGTCAACGGCCATGTGCGCGAGGTGTCGGCGACGCTGGCGCGCCGCGGGCACCGGGTGCTGGTGCTGGCGCCGTCGCACTCGCAGGAGCGCGTGCGCGAGTCGCGCAAGGCGATCCGCGCGGCGCGCGGCGACCTGGCGCAGCTGATGGCGGGTGCCGAGCCGGGCGAGCCGCGGGTGATCGCGGTCGGCGAGGTGCTCGACGTGACGGGCGGCGCGCGGCGGCGGCCGTCGGCGCTGTCGATCGATGTGGCGCGCACGATCGAGGAACTGCTGAGCACGGTGGAGCTGGACTTCGTGCACGTGCACGAGCCGTTCGCGCCGAGCACGTCGAACGCGGCGCTGCGCCATTCGCGCGCGCTGAACGTCGGCTCGTTTCACTCCTCGACCGAACGGCTGCTCTCGACGCTCCTGGCGCGCCGCTTCGTGGAGAGCTTCTACGGACGCCTGGACGCGCGCACGGCGAGCCTCTCGGAGACGGCGGAGCTGATGGCCAAGCACTTCCCGGCCGACTACGAGCTCGTAGCGGATGACGAGGGCGCGGCGGAGCGCTACGAGCGCATCTACGAGCGCCTGGCGGCGCGGCGACACTCGCGCGAGGGCGATCCGGAGCTCGCGGCGCGGCTGGCCGGGCGGCCGCTGATCGACGTCGACCTGCACATGCACACCGACCACTCGCACGACTGCGCGACGCCGGTCGAGGTGCTGCTGGCGACGGCCCGCGCGCAGGGGCTCGGCGCGATCGCGGTGACCGACCACAACGAGATCTCAGGGGCACTGGAGGCGCGGCGCCAGGCGGCTGAATCGGATTCCCACCCGCCGGTCAAGGTGATCGTCGGCGAGGAGGTCAAGACGGCGGGGCAGGGCGAGGTGATCGGCCTGTTCATCGAGGAGAAGATCCCGCGCGGGCTGACATTGGAGGAGACGGTCGCCGAGATCAAGCGCCAGGGGGGCGTGGTCTACGTGCCGCACCCGTTCGACCGCATGCACTCGGTGCCGGATTACGAGCACCTGCTGACGATCCTCGACGACGTGGACGCGATCGAGGTGTTCAACCCGCGGGTGGCGATCGGGGCGTTCAACGACGAGGCGGTGCGCTTCGCGGCCAAGTACAGGCTGCCGGCGGGAGCGGGCTCGGACTCGCACGTGGCACAGGGGCTCGGCTCGGCGCGCATCCGCATGCGCGACTTCGACGGGCCGCAGGAGTTCGTGCAGTCGCTGCGTGAAGCGGAGATCGTGATGGGTCGTTCCTCGCTGCTCTACGTGCAGGCGCTGAAGTTCCTGCAGACCCGCGCGACACCGCCGGCGGCCCAGCGGGCAAGCCGTGCGCGGCGCGTGCGGCGCGTACGGCGGGCAGGCCGAGGGCACGGCAGGGACTAGCCGGGCACCCGCGCGCGGGTGCCTGATCTGCGCTGAGGAGCGCCCCCGGGCGGGCTAGGCTGGCGCAAGTACTGATGCACGCCCAAGGACAACCATCGGCGAGGTCAAATCCCTCGGAGTCGATGCCCGTGACCGATGACGAGATCCGTGAGAAGTACCTCGAGCGCGCGATCCGTGAGCTGAACACGCTCACGCGCGAGCTGCAGTCATGCCCGCACTGCCCGCGGGGCAACCTGATGCCGGTGCTCGGCTCGGGTCATCCGCAGGCGGACATCATGCTGCTGAAGTACGGGCCCCTGCCGTCGGAGATCGAGGAGGGCGTGGCCTTCTACGGCCGCGCCGGCGGAGCGCTGATGAAGTCGCTCAAGCGGCTGCAGATCGACCCCCTGGCGGTGTACGGCACGCTCTGCGTGAAGTGCCCGCTGAGCGACTCCTCGCTGGCCGACCCGGCTTGCATGGCGCGCGTGGTCGCCGAGCTGGCGATCGTGCAACCGAAGATCGTCGTCGTGATGGGCCCGGAGGCGCTGGCGGCGCTGAACGAGATGGAGATCCCGCTGGCGCATCCGCTCCAGGAACGCCTCGGCGAGATCCAGCAGCTGACGCCGACGATCGACGCGCTGTGCGTGCCGAACATCGACGACTCGCTGGATGAGACCGACGCCAAGCGCGACTTCTGGGACTCGTTTCGCAAGCTGGGCGAGTGGTACGCGGCGCTGCCGCCGTACTGAGCCCGGCAGATCTCCCCTGGGCGGCTCGGCGAGGGCCCATCCTCGGCGTCTGTCGTGCTCATGCGCACGCCGAGATGTGTCGATGCATCAGAAATGCGTGCACGCGATGGATAGGCGACGGCGGGATCGAGGACTGACCAGCCCGAGGGTGCGACTCGCGCGTGCCGCGCTCTCGCTCGCGGCCGTGCTCGGCGCGATCGCCATCGGGGTCTCGCTCGGCGGCTCGGCGCGATGGCTTTCATGGGGCCTGCTGGCTGTGATCGCAGCCCTCGCCGCGATCGTTCTTTCGCTCTCCGCGCGCTTGCTCCTGGCACGGGGTCGCGTCGAGGACCTCTCGGCGCGCGCGCTCGAGGCCTCCCGCGTGAAGTCGGAGTTCGTGGCGAGCATCAGCCACGAGATACGCACTCCGCTGAACGGGATCATCGGGATGACGGATCTGCTGCGAGGCACCTCCCTGGATCCCGTCCAGGTCAACTATCTCGATGCACTCGAGACCTCGGGTGAGGCGCTCATGGGCGTCATCTCGGACGTGCTCGACTTCTCCGAGATCGAAGCCGGATCGCTCGAGCTCGATCGCGCCGGCTTCGAGCTGCGTGCAACCGTCGACGAAGCGTGTCAGTCGCTCTCCGAGCAGGCGTGCGCGAAGGGACTCGAGCTCGATCGACGGGTGGCCGACGACGTGCCTGTCACGGTCCTCGGCGATCGCCTCCGTCTGCGCCAGATACTGCTGAACCTCCTTTCCAACGCCGTCAAGTTCACCGCCGCTGGAGAGATCGTCCTACGCGTCCGTCGCGGCGAGGGCGACCAGGTCGAGTTCTCGGTCTCCGATACCGGAGTGGGAATCGACACGGCGCAGGTCTCGGCGCTGTTCGAGGCATTCGCTCAGGCCGACCAGTCCACGACCCGGCCCTACGGAGGGACGGGCCTCGGGCTGGCGATCTCGCGCCAGCTCGCCGAGCTGATGGGCGGTCGGATCGGCGCCGAGCCCGGTGAGGCAGGCGGAAGCACGTTCTGGTTCTCTGCCGAGCTCCCGGCGGCGGATATCGTCGAGCGGTCGGCCGGGACCGGCCCGGGCTCGGAGCGGGCGGCGGCCGGTCGCTCGAGCGATCGAGGCCTGCTGGTGCTGATCGCGGAGGACAACGAGATCAACCGCACGGTCATCTGCGCGCTCCTGGGCAAACTCGGACTGCAGACGGCGGTCGCCCACAACGGTCGCGAGGCAATCGAGATGGCGGCCGGTCACGACTACGACGCGATCTTCATGGACTGCCTGATGCCCGAGGTCGACGGCTTTCAGGCGACGCGGGAGATCCGCGAGGCCGAGCGCGACCGCCGTGTGCCGATCATCGCGATGACCGCTCTCTCGATGCCGGGTGACCGCGAGCGATGCATGACGGTGGGGATGGACGACTACCTGAGCAAGCCGATTCGACACCCGGCGCTCGAGGCGGCGGTGCAACGGTGGCTGCCCGGCGGCGAGCGCCACGAGCGAGCGCCCGGTACGGGCAATGACAGCCCGGCCCTACCGGCTCCGGCTGCAGAGCCGGTCGAGGACGTTCTCGATCAGGCGATCGTCAAGCAGCTTCGAGAGGCCCTCCCGGCCGAGACCCGGCTGCAGCTGATCGACACCTTCGAAGAGCAGCACGCCAAGTGCCTGTCGGAGATCGTCGGGGCGGTTGGGCGTGACGATCGCGACGAGGTCAGACGCACGGCCCACCTGCTCAAGGGAAGCAGCGCAAGCCTCGGGGCGATGAGGCTGCGCCGCTGCTGCGAGCGCTTGGAACACATCGGCAGAGCTCAGGACGCCGGCGTCAGCGAGACGCAGATCTCGCAGGTTCGCGTAGCCGCAGCCGAGGCCAGCACGGCGCTGCGCCGCCAGCTCGGCTGAGCCACGTTAAACACCCGTTGCCCTGCGCCCGCGGGCATCGTGGGAGAACGGCTAGGAGATGCCGCTGCGCACGGCCTGAACGGCGGCCTGTATGCGGTTGTCGAGATGGAGCTTGGCCAGGATGCTGGCGATGTGGTTGGAGACCGTGTTCGTGCTCAGCGCCAGCTCGCCGGCGATTTCCTGATTGCTCCGGCCGCTCGCCAGCCGCGTGAAGATTTCCAGTTCGCGCGGGGTCAGCGCGGCGCGGATCGCGCTCGCGGCGTCGTCGCTGTCGGTGGTCACGGGGATGTCGCGCTCGCGGATGCGGCTCAGCAGCTTGCCGGCGATCTCAGGTGAGATCACCGATTCGCCGGCCGCCGTCGCACGCACGGCAGCGACGATCGTCTCTGGCGCTGCCGTCTTCAGGATGTAGCCGCTCGCGCCGGCGACGATCGCCTCGACAACGCGGTTCTCCTCGGTGCGAGTGAGGATCAGGATCCGCGATCCCGGCGCGAGCAGGCCGAGCGTCTGGATCGTCTGGACGCCCTCGCTCCCGGGCAGCTTCAAATCCATCAGCACCACGTCTGGGCGCAGGTCGAGCACCAGCTTGATGGCTTGCGGCGCACTGGCCGCATCGCCGACGAGCTCGACACCGTCGGCCGCCAGCGCTTGGGCGAGGGCGCTGCGGGTCAGCCGCTCGTCATCGATCAGGACGACCGTGACCGATCGCTGCTCCTTCACCGCTGAGTCCCGCTCTGGTTGCATTATCAACCGCGCCCGCGTATTGCGATTGTTCCTCTCCTCGGCACAAGGCTACCAGACAAGGTGGTTCGCATGGACCCCTCTCGGCAGTCCGCTCTGACCCTCGAATAGGGTCCGAACGGACCATCCTCACCTTCCGTGACATTGCCGATGTTTGAGGCATGGCCACTGCTGACCGAGTCGAAAATCGGACAAACGTAGGAGACTCGCGCCATCCCGCCGACGAGGTCGATCCGGGCCTACTGCTGAGAACGCTGTCGGACGTGAAGAACGGCGACTTCAGCGTGCGGTTGCCCGTCGAGTGGACAGGCGTGGCGGGCAAGATCGCCGACACGCTCAACGATGTGATCGCCGCCAATCAGACACTGGGAGCCGAGCTGGCGAGGGTGACGCGCGCCGTCGGCAAGGAAGGCAAGCTCTCCCAGCGCGTAGCCCTACGGGGCTCGGACAGAGTCTGGGCAGAGACCGTCGAGTCGGTCAACAGCCTGATCGAGGACCTCGTGCGCCCGACGACCGATATGCAGCGCGTGATCGGCGCCGTCGCCGACGGCGATCTGAGCAAGAAGATCACGGCCGACGTACACGGCGAGGTGCTCGAGCTGAAGACCACGATCAACGCGATGGTCGACCAGCTCAACCAGTTCGTCTCCGAGGTGACCCGCGTGGTGCGAGAGGTGGGAACCGAGGGGAAGCTCGGTCAAGCGGCGGCTGTGACGATCGAGGTCGGCGGCGTGTGGAAGGACCTGACGGACAACGTCAACCTGATGGCCGGCAACCTGACCGGGCAGGTCCGTGACATCGCCGAGGTGACCACCGCGGTGGCCAACGGCGATCTGAGCAAGAAGATCTCCGCCGACGTCAAGGGTGAGTTCCTGGAGCTGAAGAACACGGTCAACGCGATGGTCGATCAGCTCAACCGGTTCGCTTCTGAGGTCACCCGTGTGGCGCGCGAGGTCGGCGTCGAGGGAAAGCTCGGCGGCCAGGCCCAGTCGGCTGAGGTCGCCGGCGTGTGGAAGGACCTGACCGACAACGTCAACCAGCTGGCCGCGAACCTCACCAACCAGGTGCGCGCGATCGCCGACGTGGCGACGGCCGTGACGGAGGGCGATCTGACGCGACAGGTGGGCGTGGAGGCCAGCGGCGAGGTCGCCGTGCTGAAGGACAAGCTCAACGAGATGATCCGCAACCTGAGAGAGACGACGCGCCAGAACACCGAGCAAGACTGGCTGAAGACGAACCTCGAGCGCTTTTCGCGGATGCTCCAGGGTCAGCGTGACCTGGCGACGGTCTCCAGCGTGATCCTCTCCGAGCTCGCGCCGCTCGTCTCGGCTCAGCACGGCGTCTTCTACACGCTCGCGAACCTCGAGGGGGTCGACGAGCCGGTGCTGCTCTACCAAGCGGGCTACGGCTACAAGGAGCGCAAGCACCTGGCCAACCACTTCCGTCTCGGCGAAGGCCTCGTCGGCCAGTGCGCGGTGGAGAAGGAGCGCATCCTGCTGACCGACGTCCCCGGCGACTACATCAGCATCAACTCCGGCCTGGGCGCCTCGACGCCGCTGAACATCATCGTCCTGCCGATCCTCTTCGAAGGCTCGGTGCGCGCGGTCGTCGAGCTCGCGTCCTTCAGCCCCTTCAGTCCCACCCACCAGGCATTTCTCGATCAGCTCGTCGAGATCATCGGGCTGGTTCTCAACACGATCGAAGCGAACACGCTCACCGAGAACCTGCTCAAGCAGTCTCAGTCACAGGCGCAGGAGCTGCAGGCGCGCCAGGAAGAGCTGAGCAGCTCGAACGAGGACCTGGGGACGCAGGCGACCCGCCTGGCCGAGCAGAACATCGAGGTGGAGCGCAAGAACGAAGAGGTCGAGCGCGCCAAGCGCCTGGTCGAGGAGAAGGCGGAGCAGCTGGCGGTCTCCTCCAAGTACAAGTCGGAGTTCTTCTCGAACATGTCGCACGAGCTGCGTACGCCGCTCAACAGCCTGCTGATCCTCGCCGGCGAGCTGGAGGAGAACCACGACGGCAACATGAGCGTGGACCAGGTGCAGTACGCGAGCACGATTCGCTCCTCGGGCAACGATCTGCTGATGCTGCTCAACGACATCCTCGATCTGGCGAAGGTCGAGTCGGGGACGGTCACGCTCACCGTCGGCGAGCTGCCGTTGCTCGAGCTGCGCGAGGGGATCGAGCGTGAATTTCTTCCCGTCGCCGGCCAGAAGGACGTGTCCTTCGCCGTCGAGCTCGCACGCGAGCTTCCGCCGACGATCGCCACCGATGCGAGCCGGCTGCGCCAGGTGCTGAAGAACCTGCTCTCCAACGCGTTCAAGTTCACCGAGCAGGGCGAAGTGAGGATGGGCGTCACGATCGCAGCGAGCGGTTGGAGCTCCGCGAACGAGGAGCTCAATCGAGCCGACGAAGTGATCGCGTTCAGCATCAGCGATACCGGCATCGGCGTCACGACAGACATGCAGCGGCTGATCTTCGAGGCCTTCGCGCAGGCCGATGGCACTACGGCCCGCCAGTACGGCGGCACCGGCCTCGGCCTGTCGATCAGCCGCGAGCTGGTCCGACTGCTCGGCGGTGAGATATCGCTCGTCAGCGCGGTGGGCGAGGGCAGCACCTTCACCCTCTATCTGCCGAGCGCTGTCGGAGTCGACGCGCCGGTGACGGCGCTTTCGCCGGCGCCCGTGCTCGTCTCCGCCTCAGCTCACGGCAACGGGAGCGCGGCCGTGCCGGCGGCGCCCAAGCCCACCGTCTCGAACACGACGAGCGCCGGCGAGCCGATTGCCCCGACCACCAACGGCAACGGCGCCACGGCGATCCCCGAGGCCGTGGCGCACGAGTCGCTTCCCGCGCGCGAGCGCCCGGCGGGAGCGCGCTTTGCAGGCACGAAGGTGATGGTCGTGGATGACGACCCTCGAAACATCTTCGCCCTCGGCGTGCTGCTCGAGCGAGCCGGGCTGGAGGTCGTCTCGGCCGAGAGCGGCCGGCAGAGCATTGCGCTGCTCGCGAAGAATCCCGACATCGGGCTCGTGCTGATGGACATCATGATGCCCGGCATGGATGGCTACGCGACGATGCGAGCCATGCGCGAGCTGGCCTCGGGCGAGACGATCCCGATCGTCGCATTCACGGCCAAAGTGGAAGACGGCGAGGGGCGGCGATGTGTTGAAGCGGGCGCCTGCGCGTATGTCGCGAAGCCGCTCGACAGCGCGCAGCTCCTGCGCGTCCTCGGGGAGTGGCTTCCTGACGTTCCGCCTGTCCAGCCGCCGCCGGATGGAGTTGCCTGATGGCCGCGCAGCTGCCGGCCCCGGCGCCGGGCGATCCGCCGGTCCCGGCGATCCTGCTCGTCGACGACAACGAGGTCAAGCGCATCGCGCTGCGCGCGATGCTCGCTCCGCTTGGCCATCCGGTCGTCGAGGTGAGCTCCGGACGCGCCGCCCTGGCGGCCATCGCCGTCCAGACGTTCGCCCTGATCCTGATGGACGTCCGCATGCCCACGCTGAGCGGGTTCGAGACCGCCAAGCTCTGCCGCCGGCAGAGCGGTGGAGCGCACACGCCGATCATCTTCATCACGGCCGTCGGCGGCGACGAGACGGAGGCGGCCAGCGCGTATGACAGCGGCGCGGTGGACTTCATCTTCAACCCGGTCCTTCCCGACGTGCTGCGGGCCAAGGTCTCGGCATTCGTCGACCTGTTCCTGCAGTCGCAGGAGCTGCAGCGCTCGCTGAAGTCGATCACGACGCTCAACGAGGCGCTGCGCGACAGCGACCTTCGCACGCAAGCCGTGCTCGACAACGTGACAGACGGCATCTTCATCATCGACGAGGAGGGTGCGATCGAGTCGGTCAACCGGTCGGTGAGTCACCTGTTCGGCTACCGCTCGGGGGAGCCGGTCGGACGTCGCTTCACTTCGATGATCGCGCCGGAGCGACGCGCCGAGTTCGGCGGCCTCGCCGGCGCCCCGGCACCGCCTGGGGATGGAGGCTCTGCGGGCGGGCGGACGATCGAGACGCGAGGATGTCGAGAGGATGGTTCCACCTTCCCGATGGAGCTCGAGCGCGCCGAGATCACCCACGGCTCGCGGAGGCTCACGCTGGCCTCGGTCCGCGACATCTCCGAGCGACAAGCGCATACCGAAACCCTCGAGCACCTGGCGCTGCACGACGGTCTCACCGGCCTGGCCAACCGGACGCTGTTCGGCGATCTCGTGTCGCGGGCGCTGAAGGCAGCCAAGCGCAGCAACGAGCCGCACGCGGTGCTCGTGATGGACCTCGACGGCTTCAAGCAGGTCAACGACACGCTCGGGCACGATGCCGGCGATGCGTTGCTCAAGCAGGTGGGCGAGCGTCTCGTCGCCGGCCTGCGCGAGGGCGACACCGTCGCGCGACTCGGCGGTGACGAGTTCGGGATCCTTCCGGCAGATCCGACAGACACATCTGCGGCGGCGGCTCTGGCCTCGAAGATCGAGCAGATATTCCGTCAGGGATTCGCCGTCGATCGCGAGACCGTGCAGGTCTCGCCGAGCATCGGCATCGCCCTGTTTCCCGATCACGGCGGCAGCACGGGCAGCTTGCTCACCTGCGCCGACCTGGCGATGTACGCAGCCAAGCGATCGGGCCGCGGTCACGCCATGTTCGACCCCGCGCACGAAGCCGAGACAGCTGAGCACCTGGCCCTGCTGGTCGACCTGCGCCACTGCGTCGACCGCGACGAGCTGGTGTTGCATTATCAGCCCAAGATCGATCTCGCCAGCGGCAAGATCTCCGGCGTCGAGGCGCTGATCAGGTGGCAGCACCCTCGGCATGGCCTGCTCGCACCCGCCAGCTTCATGCCCGAGGTGGAGCGCACTCAGCTGATCGGGCCGGTGACGAGGTGGGTGCTGAACGAGGCTCTTCGCCAGCAGCGCATGTGGCGCGACGGAGGCTTGGATCTGACGATGGCCGTGAACGTCTCCTCTCGCAGCCTGCGACCCGGTAGTGGGTTCGCCGACACCGTCGGCGAGATGACGACCCTCTGGGACACCGCACCGGGCTGGCTGACGCTCGAGCTGACCGAGGGCGCCCTGATCGACGACGACGCTCCGGCCGTGCTCTCGCGCCTGCACGAGATGGGCGAGAGGCTGTCGATCGATGACTTCGGCACCGGCTATTCGTCGTTGGCCTACCTTCAACGTCTACCGCTGGACGAGCTGAAGATCGACCGATCCTTCGTGATGAATCTCGCGGTGGTCGATGACGATGCGACGATCGTTCGATCGACGATCGACCTGGCCCACAACCTCGGTCTGACCGTTGTCGCCGAGGGGGTCGAGGGCGAGCCGGCCGCGAAGATGCTCGTGGACTACGAGTGCGACAGCGCCCAGGGCTTTCATTTCGGGCGCCCGGCGGCCGGCGAGGAGCTCACGGCGCTGCTGGCCGACTCGGTCCTGCCGAGCGCCCGCGCCGCCGGCACGGGCGTTGGGCGTGCCGGTGCCCGCAAGCATCGCGGCGCGCCTCGGATTTCACTGATGCAAACCCCCGACGCGAGAGGATGAATCCATGAGCTCCCCCGCCCCAAGCAGTCGACCGCGATTGATGATCGCCGACGACGACCCGGTCGTGCGCTCGCTGTTGAGCGCGTCCCTGTGCAACGCCTTCGATGTAGTCGGCGTGGCGTCCGACGGCGACGAAGCGGTCGCGCTCGCCAGAGCGAGTCAGCCGGACGCCGCCGTGATCGACGTGGAGATGCCGGGCGGTGGCGGCCTGCGCGCCGTCGAGGGAATCGTCGACGCGGCACCCGGCACCGCGATCGTCGTGCTCTCGGGCGATGAGTCCGACAAGGTCGTACGCGAGCTGATGCAGGCCGGCGCCACCGCCTATCGCCGCAAGGGCATCTCGCCCGAGCTGCTGGCGGGCTCGTTGACCGACTCCATCGAGGCCCATGCTCGGCGATAGAGGCAGCTGCTGGAGGCTGATCGGCAGGGCTGCGAGTCCGTCTAGACGATCTTGGTGACGCCGGTGCCGATTTGGTAGACGGCCGAGACGACGCGGAGGGTTCCGGCCGCAATGGCGGCGGGGACGATGGGACCGCTGCGCGACACGATGGCGGCCTGGCGGCGGGCGTTGGCGACGATCGAGTGGTCGAGCGTGCGGGAGGCGGGAGGAAGACCCTGCACGGCGGGCACGACGGCATCGACGACGGCGCCGATCGAGCCGTATTTGGAGGCGGGGAAGCTCTTGCGTCCTTCGGCGACCTCGATGGCGGACTTGACGGCGCCGCAGTCGCTGTGGCCGAGCACCATGATCACGTGCACGCCGAGCACGGCGACGCTGTACTCGAGACTGCCGAGCGAGCCGGTGTCGATGCTGTTGCCGGCGACATGTGCGGCAAACAGGTTGCCGCGTTCGACGTCGAACACGAGCGGCGGCGAGACGCGCGAGTCGGCGCAGGCGAGGATCGCGGCGAACGGCTTTTGTTCGACGGCGCGGCGTTCGCCGACGGGCGAGTAGTCGCGGCGCTCCCAGCGCCCACGGCGATAGCGCCGGTTGCCGTCGACGAGCGCCTTCAGCGCGGCATCGGGCGTGGACGGACGTGCGTACGCGGCGCGCGCGTCGACGGCATCGAGCAGATCGCTGCCGAGCAGGGCGCCGCCGGCTGCGGCGCCGGCGCGGCCGAGAAAGCTACGACGCGAGAGCGAGCGATCTGCGCGTTCTGACATCTCAGCCTCCAATCGTGACGACGATCTTGCCGAGCTTACCGCCGGCGGCGAAGCGCTCGTAGGCGGCGGCGGTCTCCCCCAGGGGAAAGACCTCGGCGACGGGCACCCTCAGCGCGCCGGACTCGAACAGCGGCAGCACCTCGTGCTCGACGAGCCTTGCGACGAGCGCTTTCTGCTCGAGCGGGCGGGCGCGCAGCGTGGAGCCGTGGATGCGCGCGCGCTTGCCCATCAGCGCGAGCAGGTTGACCTCGGACTTGGCGCCCGCTGAGACGCCGATCACGGCGATCCGCCCGCCGGTGGCGAGCGCGTTCATGTTCTCGGGCATGTTGGGGGCGCCGACCAGCTCGAGGATCACGTCGAACGGCCCGTACTCGGCAAAGCCCTCGGGCGCGATCACCTCGGCGCCCAGCTCGGCCACCTGCGGGCGCAATTGCTCGTTGCGCACGGTGGCCGTGACACTGGCGCCGGCGGCCCGCGCGAGCTGGATCGCGGCGGTGCCGACGCCGCCGGCGCCGCCGTGCACGAGCAGGCGCTCGCCGGGGCGCAGCTCGCCCTGGGTGAAGACGGCGTCGTGGGCGGTGGCGAAGACCTCGGGTAGGCCGCCGGCGGCGGTCCAATCGAGACTCTCGGGCACGGGCATCAGCACGCGCTCGTGCGCGGTGCACAGCTCGGCCTGCGCGCCGCCGCCGACGATCGCCATCACGCGGTCGCCGAGCTCGAAGCGTTCGGCGCCGGGGCCGAGCGCGGCGACCTCGCCGGCGAGCTCCATCCCGGGGATGTCCTGCGGCGAGCCGGGCGGCGCCGGGTAGAGCCCGCGCCGCTGCATCATGTCGGCGCCGTTCAGGCCGGCGGCGCGCACGCGCACGAGCACCTCTTCAGAGCCCGGCTCGGGGTCGGGGTGCTGCTCGATCACGATCTCCTTGTCCCTGATGGTCGCGGCGCGCACGAGCGAAGCCTAGCCTCTGGCGTGGTCAAGGAATCCGACCTGAGCCGGGCCCTACTCGGCTAGTGGGTCTCCCAGGAACGTTGCACCCGGAACTCCCATTGTTCAGGCGGCGATGAGCAGCCGGCGCTCGGCTTTGATCAGGCGCTGGTCGCGGTGGGGTCCGTTGCGGTAGGTGATGTGCGCGGCCATCGCCCGGGCGAGGGTGTCCCAGTCGGGGTAGTCGGCGTTCTTGACGACGAACTCGCCGATCGCCCAGAAGTGGCACTCGACGCGGTTCAGGAAGCTGGCGTAGGTGGGCGTGAACACGAGCTCGACGTTGCTCGTCTCAGCCCACTCGCGGATCGCCAGCGTCTTGTGGGTGGAGAGGTTGTCTGCGACGAGGTAGATCCGCAGGCGCGGGTCATAGCGCATCCGGATCTGCCGGTAGAAGCCAAGCACCTCACCGGCGTTCTTGTGTGTCCGCAGTCGTCCGTGAAAGCGGTCGGTGTGCACGTCGTAGGAGCCGAACAGGTAGCGCACCCCGTTGTTCTTGTTGTAGGTCGCGCGCAGCCGCTCGGGCCGCTTCGCCGGCGCCCAGCCCGAGCCTTGGTGGGGGATCAGCCCGATCGGGCCCATCTCGTCAAAGCAGACGACCACGCCGTCCTCGGGCTTGGCTCTGTAGAGCGCCAGAACACGCTCGGCCTTGGCTTGGAAGTCCGGGTCCGGGCTCCACTTCCACGAGCGCGTGCGCTGGTGGGAGAGCCCGGCGCTGATCAGCGTCTGGCGCAGCGCCTCCTCGGAGAGCTCGACGCCCATATCGGCCAGGTGCGCGGCCAGCTTGGGCAGCGACCAGCGCGTCAACGGGACGCCCTGGTGGTCGGGGCGGGTGCGTGCGACCGCGACTATGCGCTCGCGCTGCTCGGGCGTCGTCTTCCTTGGGCGCCCGCCCCGGTAGTCAGGGTCAAGCGAACCGAACCCCTCCTCGTTGAACGCGTGAATCACCTTGCGCACGTGCGACTCGTCACTGCGCACCAGACCAGCGATCTGCGGCGCTGACATCCCGGTCGCTGAGGCCAGCAGGATCATCGCCCGCTGACGCTTGGATTGGTACTTCGCCTTGCGCGAGATGTCGCGCAGCCGCAGGCCCTCCTCGAGCGAGAGCTCGCGCACGAACACATCCGGGGGACGCATCACCACCTCCTACATCGGGGACATGCGTCCTGGTTCGCCAGCGAAGGCGAGTTTCCGGTCAAACGTTTACGGGAGACCCACTAGCCGAAACTCCACCCCTGATCGCGAAGGAAGCTGAGGACATCGACGCAAGGCACGCCGAGCGCCTCGCATACCGACGGAATCTTTGGCCTGACGTCCGTTCCGCCCTTCTCTTCGGTGACGACGGTGAGACCCATAACCTGCGCAGGGGCGATAACAAAGGGGTCTGCGCCATTGCGATTCTTCGTGGCCTTCATCAGCAAGGGATGCTGCCCAAGGATTTCGCTCGTGGCTCTCTGGATGTCTTCGCCAAGCGGAACAAACAACTGAGGTCGCACTTTTACCCACTTCGCAAGCTCATCCTCTTGCCTTGCCAACTCGATACGGACCTCCTCAGGGCAGAGAATCTCCTGTCGTTCCACGAGTTCGTCGAGCTTCACCCAGAGCCCGGGAAAGACGTCAGGCGGATATGAACGCGACCAGCACTCGATAAGAGCACTCGTATCGAAGCAGTAGGCCATCAGTCCCGCGCACCGCCTGTGGCAGCGAGCTCAGACTCGAGCTTGGGGATGCCGTTTAGCTTGATCTCAAGAAACTCCGATAGGTCAGAGCCAGTTATGGTGCGGCGGTAGTAGGCGTCGAGCGCCGACTCGATAAATCCGCGACCGAGATCACGGACCTTCATCCGGTAATAGCTAGGTCCTCCTGAGCGCTGTTCCTCTTGTCGCTGGCGCTTCTGCTCCTCGCGAAACGCCTCGTAGGCTGAGCGATACTCAGCCTCCTTCTCCTTGAGGAAGTCCCAATCCGTGAGACCGACTGAGTACAGCCGACGCACAACGGCTTCCTGGCTTGTGGAGTACTTCTCGGAGAGACCACGGATAACGCTCTCGCCCCAGCGTCCGTTGGCAGGCAGGTTTCGAAGTGCAGGCTCCGACCGAAAGTCATCGAGCGGCATTAGCGCGGCAGCGGCGACTTGGTTGCAGAAGATCTCGATTTCGTCTGCCGGACCGCGGGGCTCGCGCCGGGGCAATGCGTCGCACACCCCATCCGCATGAAGCAGCACGTGGGCGAGCTCGTGGAGCAGGGTGAAGATTCTCCCGCGCGGGAAATCACCACCGTTCAACACCACGACCGGTAGACGCTCTGTCGAAATCGAGAAGCCCCGCATCTCTTGCACGGAGATCGACTGTGCCTGAAGCACAAGAACATCCAACTTGGAAACAGCATCGAGCCACGCGTTTAGCGCGCGTCGTGGGTCGCGCCAAGCTGCCTGCTGGGCAGGCGTGACACCGAGCAGCTCGCGCATCGCGACCCCGAACTGCTCGGGATCAGCCTTGCTCTCGTCTAGTTTTGGGATAGGGACGACAGGCTCGTCGGCAAGCTCACGCAGCTCGAGGGCGGCTTCACGCACTGCGTGAGCCCGGCGGATTACGGCGAGCAGCCCCGGTGATAGCTGACCCAATTGAGCGTCCGGAACGCGTCGATAGTCCCGCAGCGGCTGGTAGTCGTGCGGCGGCTCGGGCAAAAAGAAGATCGCCAACGGACGCCTAAAAAGGGTCCCCGCCCTACGCAACTGTCCGATGGTGGGATACGTCTCTCCTGTCTCCCACGCGCGCAAACGATCTGGGCTAACGCGTAGTCTCTTCGCAGCTACATCGACGCTGAAGCCCGCCGACTCGCGAGCCCAAACGAGCAGTTCCGGATTGATCAAGGCGTCTGGGGTTCGGGCCATCGTCGCGTCTCGTTGCTAGACAGTCTTGAGGCTACGCGTGTCTCACGATGCTTTGGAAAATCGCGCCGCCCCGAGGCATCAAGCTACCCAACTCGGATATCGCCTCGTTCCTGCCGCAACAGTTACTTCCGCTCGAAGAGCGCCACGCACTCAATGTGATGCGTTTGGGGGAACATGTCGACGGGCGCGACCTTGCGCAGCGTCCACCCGGCCTCGACGAGTTCGGCGGCGTTGGGAGCGAGCGTGGTGGGATTGCACGAGACGTAGACGATCCGCTTGGGCGAGGCGTCGATGATGCGGTGGACGACTTTCTTGGAAAGCCCGGCGCGGGGAGGGTCGACGACGAGCACGTCGGGGCGCCCGGCGCGCGCCAGCAGCTCGGGCAGCGCGAGGCGCACGTCGCCGGCGAAGAAGTTGGCCTTGGCGATCTCGTTGGCGCGGGCGCCGGCGATGGCGTCTGCGACGGCCTCTTCGATCAGCTCGATGCCCCACAGCTCGCCTGCGCGCGGGGCGAGTGTGAGCGCGATCGAGCCGATCCCGCTGTAGAGGTCGTACACGCGCTCCCAGCCCTCGAGCGCGGCGAACTCGACGACGAGCCCGTACAGCCGCTCGGCCATCTCGGTGTTGGTCTGGAAGAAGGCCTCGGCGGAGATCTGCAGGTCGAGCTCGCCGAGGCGCTCGGGCAGCTTGGCCTCGCCCCAGACGAGCTCGGTCTCGCCGCCTGCGGTCGTCTCGGCGAGGCTGCCCGACCGCGACCAGAGCACGCCGGAGAGGCTGTCGCCGAGCCCGACGCTGAGTGCGGCGGCGAGCGCGCCGGCCTCGAGCTCGCCTTCGCTGGTCACGATGCGCACCTGCAGCCGGCCGCTGTGGCGGCCTTCGCGCACGACGAGGTTGCGCAGGCGGGCGCGACCGTCGGCGGCGGGGCCGATGCGCTGCTCGCGACGATGCCCGCCACGGCGCCCGGCGGGACCGGCGCCGGAGCGCCGGCCGCGATCCCACGCGGTCAGCCCCTCGGCGCGGCACCAATCGAGCGCGAGCTTGCGCGCGAGGTTGCCGCGCTCGGAGGCGAGCATGCAGTCGTTCATGGCGAGCACCCTGTTGGCGCCGGCGGGGGCGTGGAAGCCGCACACGAGCTCATCGCCCGCGGAGCCGTCCTCGGGTGAGCCTTCGCCGAAGGAGTACTCGAGCTTGTTGCGGTAGCGCCACTGCTGCACGGCGGGGACGATGTCGTGCAGCTCGAAGCCCTCGAGGTGCCCGATCCGCGTGAGCGCCTCGCCGACCTGCTCGTGCTTGATCTGCAGCTGGCGCTCGTAGGGAAGCACCTGCCAGGGGACGCCTGGGTGGTCGGCGACGGGCGCGATCCTTTCGGGGCTCGGCTCGAGCACCTCGAGCGTGCGCGCGTGCGCGTAGCTGCGCTTGCGCTTGTGCACGACGGCGCGCACGCGATCGCCGGGAACGGCGTCTGCGACGAACACGACATAGCCGCCGTCGCCGATCCGCGCGATGCCCTCACCGCCGAATGCGAGCGACTCGATGCTCAGCTCGAGCTCGTCCCCCCGCTGTGGACGCACGAACTCCTCGGCTGGGTTCTCATTTTCATTAATTGATTGAGAGAGATCGGACAGGGCGCTCATGGTCGTGCACCGGCGAGCAACTCGAGCAGTGCCTTCTGCGCATGACGGCGGTTCTCGGCCTGATCCCAGATGCGCTGCCGCGCGCCGTAGAGGACGTCGGCGGTGATCTCCTCGCCGGCGTGCGCCGGGAGGTCGTGCAGCGCAAAGGCGCCCGGCGCGGCGGCGTCGAGCAGGGCGTCGTCGACGCGGTAGCCGGCGAGCGCCTGGCGGCGATGCTCGGCGGTCTGCTCGTCGCCCATGCTGACCCACACGTCGGTGTAGACGGCGCAGGCGTCGGCGACGGCCTCGCGCGGGTCCTCGTGCAGCGTGAGCTTGCCGCTCGCTTCGGCGGACAGCGCGAGATCGGGCTCGAGCGAGTAGCCGGGCGGCGAGGCGACGGCCACGTCGAGCCCGGCGAGCGTGCCGAGGATGGCGAGCGAGCGAGCGACGTTGTTGCCGTCGCCGACATACGCCAGGCGCAAGCCGGACAGCGAGGCGTGTGCCTCGCGCAGCGTGAGCAGATCGGCGAGCGCCTGGCAGGGGTGGTGCTCGGCCGTGAGCATGTTGATCACGGGGATCGTCGCGTGCTCGGCGAGCTCTTCGAGCAACTCGTGTGGCCCTGTGCGCACGCCGACGGCGGCGACGTGGCGCGAGAGCACGAGCGCCGTGTCGCGCACGGGCTCGCCGCGCGAGAGCTGCAGCTCGTCGGTGCGTAGCACGACGGGGTGGCCGCCGAGCTCGTGCACGCCGACGTCGAACGACAGGCGCGTGCGCGTGGAGGGCTTCTGGAAGACGAGCGCCACGCTGCTGCCCTCGAGCGCGCGCGAGCCGAGCGGGTCGGCCTTCAGCTCGAGCGCACGGCCGAGCAGACTGTCGAGCTCGCCGGCCGAGAGCTCGGCGCCTGTGAGGAAGTGCTGCGGCATGGACGAGCCAGTCTAGGCTAGGGTGCTCGGCGAGATGGGCAGACGCCTCGCCATCCCGGCCACCTGCGCAGCCCTCGCCCTGCTCGCCGGCTGCGGCAGCTCGAGCAGCTCGTCATCCAGCGGCTCATCCTCGTCGGCTACCACGTCGAGCACGCAGGCGCAGAGCACGACCAACAAGGGCAGCCTGAAAGTCACGACGACGCCCAAGTTCGCGCCGGCCACGGGGCCGGTGCGCAGCGGCACGGTGCAGATCGCCTACCGCAACATCGCGATCGCGCCGGACACGGTGAGGGTCAAGGTGGGCAGCACGATCAAGTGGACCAACTTCGACGAAGTCGCGCACAACGTCACGAGCGAGCGCGGGCCGCAGAAGTTCGCGTCGAAGGACTTCAACCAGGGCGGCACGTTCGAGATCAAGGCGACCAAGCCGGGCGTGATCAACTACGAGTGCACGATCCACCCGGCGTCGATGAACGGGACGATAGAAGTCGTCAGCTAGGTCGCCGGACGACCTGAGCGGAGTTCAGGATTGCATCCCGCTCCTCAATTGCTCAGGACAGGTCATCCAATCGATGGATGCTTAGCGTGGGAGGTCCCATGCCGCGAACCAGTTCGGCCGCGAGATCGTCGCATCTCTCACAGAATGGGCACAGGCAGGCAAATCCTCTCTTTACACGCCTCCTCTCTTCCTTGATGCGTCGCTCTTGCGAAGGGGTGCCTTTCCAGGTCTGCGCGAGCGTAAGCTTCAGCCCCTCGGCCAGCGCCTTCTTCGTCTCGTGGGCTCCCTGTCCACTCTTGTGCTGTGAGAAGCGTCGCCCGATGTCGCTCGTCCAGCCGAGATAGTGCTGGCGGCCGGCCTTGGTGGGCGCGGAGAAATGGATCAGGTAGATGATTCCTGGGGCATCATCGCCGGGGAACGAGCCGTGCATCTTGCTTCGATGTTTCGTCGTGTCTGGACACGGTCCCAAGCCCCGGGATTTCAGTTGCAGGCCTAATTCCGCTTGATCGATTCAGCGCGGAATCCACTGACCAGTTCCGAGCTCGCTACTCGTACAGGCCGAAGTCCGCGAGCCCATGCTCGGGGGTGGAGGCTGTGGCGTACGTGCGGCGCGGGATACGGCCGGCGCCACGGGCCAGATGTCCAGCCTCGACGGCGGCGCGCATGGCGCGCGCCATGCGCACCGGGTCCTCTGCGCGGGAGATCGCCGAGGCGGCCATCACGGCGTCGCAGCCGAGCTCCATCGCGAGCGCCGCGTCGGAGGCCGTGCCGACGCCCGCGTCGAGCACGAGCGGAACGTCGACGGCTTGGCGGATCAACGCGATGTTGTAGGGGTTGCGGATGCCCATGCCGCTGCCGATCGGCGAGCCGAGCGGCATCACGGCGGCGCAGCCCACGTCGACCAGCCGGCGCGCGAGCACGGGGTCGTCGGTCGTGTATGGCAGCACGACGAAGCCGTCGTCGACGAGCTCCTCGGCGGCGCGCAAGAGCTCGGGCGCGTCGGGCAGCAGCGTGTCCTCGTCGCCGATCACCTCGAGCTTGATCCAGTCCGTCTGAAACGCCTCGCGCGCGAGGCGCGCCGTGAGCACGGCATCGCGCGCCGTGTAGCAGCCGGCGGTGTTCGGCAGGAGCTCGACGCCTGCCTCGGCGAGCACGTCGATCAGCGAGCCGCGTGAAGCTGGCTCGACGCGCCGCAGGGCGACCGTCACGAGCTCAGAGCCGCTCGCCTGAATCGCCTCGGCCATGATCGCCAGCGAGGGAAAGCCGCCGGTGCCCAGCAACAGCCGCGAGCGCAGCGTGCGCCCGGCGATCGTCAGCTCCTCCCCGCCCGCCGCGAGCCTCGGCGTGGAGCCGTTCGCCGCCGTCGCGCCGGCGCCGTGCTGCGCCACTCCGCCGGTTCCGACCGTCTCGCTCATCCCGCGATCATCCTCCCTGCATCGCCGTCAGCACCTCGACGCGCGCGTGTTCGGCGAGCGCGAACGAGCCCCACTCGGCGCGCGGGACGACTTCGCCGTCGACGGCCACTGCGACGCCGCGCGCCTCGGGCGATAGGTCGAGCCGCGCCAGCACGGCTGCCACGGACTCGCCGGGCGGCACGTCCGACTCCTGTCCGTTGACCCTGATCACGGGCGCACCGCCACCGCGCCGGTGTCCCCGTGAGCGGCAAGCGCCCTGATCGACTCAGCGCCGCCACGGCGAGACCCCGGTGTCTCGGCCGAGACACCCGCGAACCGCCGCGGGTCACATGCGCTCAAGAGCCTGAGCTCGGCCGCGTCCATCTCCTCGCCGGCGAGCAGCTTGGCGACGAGCTGCGCCGTCAGCGGCGCCAGCAGGATGCCGTTGCGGTGATGTCCCGTCGCCAGCGTCAGGCCCTCGGGCGAGCCGGCGCCGATGACGGGGGCGTTGTCGGGCATGCCCGGGCGCAGTCCCACGCACAGCTCCTCGATCTTCAGCTCGCTGATGCCGGGCACGATCTCGTGCGCCTCGCGCAGCAGCTCGTAGATGCCGCCGACGTCGGGCTCGACGTCGAAGCCGCGCTCCTCGACGCTCGCGCCGAGCACGTAGCGCCCGTCGGCACGCGGCACGACGTAGCCGCCCTCGAAGCGGATCACCCTGCTCAGGAGGCCCGGGCCGACCGGATCGCGCAGGCGCAGCAGCTGGCCGCGGACCGGGCGAACCGGAACCGCCGCGCCGGGGCTGTTGCGATCGAGCTCGGCACCGTCGATCTGCGCGCTCCATGCTCCGGCCGCGAGCACGACCTGCCCGGCGGCGAGCGTCTCCCCGCCGGTCAGCGTGACCCCGACGACGTGTCCCGCGTCGGCCTCGACCCGCTCGACGGGCGCTTGCTCGCGCAGCTGCACGCCCGAGGACTCGCATGCCCGGCGCAGCGCCGCCAGCGCGCGCCGCGGGTCGACCGAGTGGTCGTCGGGCGCTTCCAGCGCGAGGCGCATGCTGGGCGCGAGCGCCGGCTCGCGCTCGCGCGCCTCGCTCGCGCGCAGGCGCTGCGTCGCCAGGCCGAGCCCGTCGCGGAAGGCGACCTGGCGCTCGAGCTCGCGCGTCTCGTCCTCGTCGCGCGCCAGCATCAGCGTGCCCGTCCGCAGGAAGCCCACGTCGACGCCCGAGACGGCCTGCAGCTGCTCGGCGAACGCCGGCCACAGCTCGGCCGAGCGCAGGCCGAGCTCGAGCACGCGCTGCCCGGCCTCGCCGAACTCGGCCTCGGCCACGGGCGCGAGCATCCCGGCTGCGACCCGCGAGGTGCCGCTGCCGAGCGTGTCGCGCTCGAGCACCGTCACCGACATGCCTCGCTCGCGCGCTCGCCAGGCGAGCGACAGCCCGATCGCGCCGCCGCCGATCACCAGCACATCGCTGCCGCTGAGATTGGCCATACGCTGATGCTAGCCCTGATCAGCGGCTCGTAATCGCCCAGGCGCAGGGCGATTGGCGCTCGCGCGCGGCGGCGCGCCTGCGAGACTGCGTCGCGATGCCCGCAGTCGACATCGGCTCCGACCGACGCGCACGGCTGGCCGCAGCCAAGCTCTACCTCGTGTGCGACGCCAACCCCGGCGGACGCGCCTTGCCGGATGTGATCCGCCCTGCCATCGCAGGCGGCGTCGAGATCGTGCAGCTGCGCGACAAGGAGCTCGGCGACGAAGAGCTCGTGGCCGTGGCCAACGCCGCGCGCGCTCTGTGCGAGCGCCTCGGGGCGCTGTTGATCGTCAACGACCGGCCGCTCGTCGCACGCGAGTCGGGCGCCGACGGACTGCACGTCGGCCAGGACGACATGCCCGTCGCCGAGGCGCGTGCGATCGTCGGGCCGGACGTGCTGCTCGGGCTCTCCACGCACGCCCCCGGCGAGATCGACGCCGCCGTGCGGGCGACCGGCGACGGCATGCCGCTGGTCGACTACATCGGCGTGGGCCCGGTGCACGAGACGCCGACCAAGCCCGGTCGCCCCGCCGTCGGCCCCGAGCTCGTGCGCTACGCCGCCGAGCACGCCGCCGTGCCGTTCTTCGCGATCGGCGGGCTCGACCGCCCGAACCTCGACGAGGTGCTCGACGCCGGCGCCACGCGCGTCGTCGTGCTGCGCGCGATCGCCGACGCCGAGGACCCGCGGGCCGCCGCCGAAGCCCTGCGCGCACGGCTCGACGAGCGCTCCTAGGTGCAACGCGTGTCCGGTCCCGACGCAAGCGAGCGACCGCCGCGCGGCGAACGCGACGAGCTCGCCCGCGCCGCGCTCAGCCCGCTCGGCGAGCACGAGTGGCCGACATCGCTGCGCATCGCCATCGCCGTCTGCCTCGTGCTCGCAGTCGGCGTGATCGCCGGTGCCGCCAGCGTGCACGACCTCAGCCGCCACGGCGGCTCGCTGCCGGGCGCCGCGCTGCTCGCCGTCGTGCTCGTGCTGCTCGCGCAGGGGATGTATCGGCGGCGCTACTGGGCCGTGCTCGGCTTCGAGGCGCTGCTCGCCTTCCAGATCATCGTCACCTCGCTTGCGCTCGTCGTCGCCTCGACGCTGCTCGCCGCCGCCATCTGCCTGTTCAGCGTGCTGCTCGGCGGCTGGCTGTTCTGGAAGCTGATCCGCGTGATGGGACGCGTGCAAGCGGGAGAGCGCCCCTCGCCGGAGCGCTAGCTTCCCGAGAGTCGGCGTGCACGCGCCGAGGCTCGCCGGGCCGTGAGCGGCTGGGGATCGAGGATGCGTACGAACGCGTACACGACCGACGCAGGCAGCCGGGCTCGATTAGCATGCGCATCCTTCGAGCAGAGGAGCGCTACCAGTGGGCATAGCCAGACGTTCGTTTCGTTCGGTGCCGGGTCTCAGCGTCGTCAGCGCCGCCGCAATCGTTGCGCTTTCGCTCGCGCTCTCGGCGAGTGCGGGGGCGGCGGCCGAACTCAACGTGACCGGCACCTGGAGTGGCACCTACCACTGCGCGAAAGGTCCCTGCGCGGGTCAGGAAAAGAGCGGCGTCTTCGTGCTCAACCAGGCCGCCGGCTCGAGCGCCGTGACCGGCACGCTGAACGTCACCGGTGGAGGCGAAGGCAGCGTGTCGGGGACCGTCAGCGGCAACACGCTGCAGCTCGAAGGCAAAGGCTCAGCCGGTTACACGGCGTCCGGCGTGGAGACGATCTCCGAAGATCAGCTGTCGTGGTCGGGCAGCTACAGCGACAGCGCCGGCACCAGCGGCACGCTCACGGCAACGCGCCCGTCGCTTCCCGTGTTCCCCTCCTCGCCCACGCTGCGCGCGGCCGCGATCGAAGTGCTGTGCAATCTGCAGGTCGCCTTCTCCAACTTCACGTGCACCGCGAAGGTGGGTGACGCGAGCGGCGCCTCCCCGGCCACGATCCCGACGGGCACCGTCGCGTTCACGGCTCCTGCGGGCGCATTCGAACCGTTGCCCCAGTGCGCCCTGCTCGCCACGCCCGGCTCGTCCAACGTCGCGAGCTGCTCCGTCGTCTACAGGCCGGCGGCGAAAATCCCAACCGGCACGCCGGCCCCCGTGACCGGCGCCTACTCGGGCGACAGCGTGTTCGCGGCGAGCGCTGCCAAAGCGGGTGCCGGGCCGGTCGTCTCGCCGATCGTCGGCGCAGCGAGCTCGACCGGCGAAGGAGCGAGCACGACCGTCAGCTGCCCGGCCGGCGCCACCAGCTGCCCGATTGCCGTCAGCCTGTCCGTCGAAGAATCCGGCGGAGCCGTGATCGCGCGCAAGGCCAAGCGCGTGAAGATCGTCATCGGCAGCACGAAGCTCACGCTGAAAGGCGGGCAGAAGCGCACGGTCGCCGTTTCGCTCAACCGGGCCGGTAGGAAGCTGCTGGCCAAGCACCGGCGCTTCACGGCGCTGCTGAAGGTCACGAGCGGCGGCTCGGTCGTGAAGACGCAGAGGGTCCAGATCAAGTCCAAGCGGCACAAGTAGCTCGCGGCCGACCCGTCGTGGCGGGCTGATCCCGGATCGTTTCCGGGGCTTCGATAGGCTCAGCCGCGATGAGTGAGAGCGCCTACGACTGCATCGTGATCGGCTCCGGCCCGGGTGGCTACGTGGCCGCGATCCGCGCCGCGCAGCTCGGCAGGAAGACGGCCGTCGTCGAGCGCGACAAGGTCGGCGGGCGCTGCCTGAACTACGCCTGCATCCCCGCCAAGGCCGTGCTGCGCTCGGCCGACCTGCTCAGCGAGATCCGCGAGGCCGACGAGTACGGGCTGAAGGTCGCCGAGGTGACCGTCGACTTCGCCCGCGTGCAGGCGCGCCGCGAGAAAGTCGTGGGCACGCTGACCTCCGGCGTCGGCGGGCTGTTCAAGAAAGGCAAGATCGACGTGATCGAGGGCGACGCTGCGCTGAACGCCGACGGGCACGTAGTCGTCGGCGAGAACGTCTACGCCGCCGCCACCGTGATCCTCGCCACCGGCTCCGTGCCCCGCTCGATCCCCGGCGTCGAGTTCGGCGAGCGGATTATCGGCACCGAGCAGGCCTGGGCGCTGAGCGAGCTGCCCGCGCGCCTCGCCGTCGTCGGCGCCGGTGCCTCCGGCGCCGAGATCGCCTCCGGCTACGCCCGCCTCGGCTCGGAGGTACGGCTGATGGAGGCACTCGACCGCGTGCTGCCGACCGAGGACGTCGACGTCTCGCGGCGCGTCGAGCGTGGCTTCAAGCGCCAGGGCGTGAGTGTTCACACCGGCGACCCGATCGCCGACGTCAAGAGCGGCAAGGACAGCGTCACGTTCACGCACGGCGAGGACGCCGGCCTCGAGGTCGACTACCTCGTGATCGCCGCCGGCCGCGGCGCCGACATCGACGGGCTCGGGCTGGCCGAGGCCGGCGTCGAGCTCGACGACCGCGGCCTCGTCAAGGTCGACGGCGCAATGCGCACGAGCCGCGCCGGTATCTACGCGATCGGCGACCTCGTCCCGGGCCCGGCGCTCGCGCACAAGGCATCTGAGGAGGGCATCATCGCCGCCGAGGACTCGGCCGGTCTCGAGACCCACCCGATCGCCTACCGGGACATCCCCCGCGCGACCTTCTGCACACCCAACGTCGGCTCCTTCGGCCTGACCGAGGCACAAGCTCGCGACGAGGGCTATGACGTGGTCGTCGGCAAAGTGCAGTACGGCGCCGTCGGCGGCGGCGTCGTCTACGGCGACACCGGCGGCATGATCAAGATCGTCGGCGAGTCCAAGTACGGCGAGCTGCTCGGCGGGCACATCGTCGGTACCCGCGCCACCGAGCTGATCCAGGAGCTCGTCAACGTGCGCCTGCTCGAGGGCGGCTACGCCGAGGTCGGGCGCATCATCCATGGGCACCCGACGCTGTCCGAGGCCGTGATGGAAGCCGGCCGCGCAGCCGACGGCTGGTTGATTCACGGCTGAGCCACAAAGGGCGGGCTGGATGCCCGACCGTGCTGACCGCCGGAACACCCGGAGCGGCACAAGATCACTCCAGGAGCGGAGGGTGTTCCCGGCCCGGAGCCGGATGCGTTTACGTCGCTGCCGCGGAGATACGCTCTGGGAATGATCGACGCCGCCTTCTACTTCGACCTCGCAAGCCCGCTCGCCTACCTGTCCGCCGAGCGCGTCCTGCACGCGCTGCCCGGCCCCGCCGAGTGGCGCCCCGTGCTAGCAAGCGAGCTACCTGGAGGCGACCGCTCGACGACCTGGCGCTGTGAGAGCGAGCGCGAGGCCTTCTGCGAGGACGTCGCCCGCCGCGCCGCGCAGCTCGGCCTGCAGCCGCTGCGCTGGCCCGAGCCGTTCCCGTTCGACAGCGCGCTCGCCATGCGCGCCGCCACGTACGCCAAGTCGATCGGGCGCGCCGTGCCCTTCGCCCAGGCTGCCTTCCGCCAGGCCTTCGCCGGCGGGCGCGATTTGGAAGAGCTCGACAACGTGCTGATCGCGGCCGCCGCCTGTGAGATGCACCCGGCCGCCGTCACGCGCGGCGCCGAGCTCGGCTCGGTCTCCGCGCAGCTCACCGCCGCCACCAACCAAGCGGCCGATCTTGGAGTCGTCGAGATCCCCGCGATCGTCGTCGGTGTGGATGTGTTCGAAGGAGAGCGCGCAGTCGAGCAGGCCGGCGCGCGCATGCTCGAGCTCGTCGGTGCCGCGCCGTGAAGGCCAAGGCCGCCTACCGGCTGATCGTCACGCGCGGCGGCCGCACGCCCGCGCTGCTCGCCGACGCCGAGCGCGTCGACCACATCGAGCTCGTCGACATCGACGACGGCGAAGTCGCGCTGTTCTGGGACTTGCCGCCGCAGGCCGCCTCGCGGATGGCACGCGAGCTGCGCGAAGACCTCACACAGCTCGACGCCGCCGAGTTTCTCGCGCGCTGGAGTACCGTGGATTGATGGGAAGCGCGCAGGAGCCGACCGGAGACGCCGCTGAGTCGGCCCGGGGCCTGCCCGAGCCGACCGGAGACGCCGCTGAGTCGGCCCGGAGCCTGCCCGAGCCGGCCGTCGCGCGCGAGTGGCTGCAGACGATGGCGCTGATCCGCCGCTTCGAGGAGCGCGCCGGCGAGATGTACGCGCGCGCCAAGGTCGGCGGCTTCCTGCACCTCTCGATCGGCGAGGAGGCGACGATCGTCGGCTCAGCCCGCGCCCTGCGCGAGCACGACTACCTGATCTCGACCTACCGCTCCCACGGCCACGCGCTCGTACGCGGCACCCCACCCGAGAACGTCATGGCCGAGCTGTTCGGACGCGCCGACGGCTGCTCCGGCGGGCGCGGCGGCTCGATGCACATGTTCGACGCCGCCCGGCGCTTCATGGGCGGCTACGGGATCGTCGGCGGCAACCTGCCGATCGCCGCCGGGCTCGCGCTCGCCTGCGACTACGAGGGCACCGACGACGTCACGCTGTGCACATTCGGCGACGGCGCCTCCAACCAGGGAACCTTCGGCGAGACGCTCAACCTGGCTGCGCTGTGGAGCCTGCCGGTCGTCTTCATGGTCACCAACAACCAGTTCGGCATGGGCACCTCGCTGAGCCGTCACTCCGCCGTCACCGACCTGCAGCGCAAGGGCGAGAGCCTCGGCGTGCCCGGCATGCGCTGCGACGGGATGGACGTGCTCGACACCTACGCCGTGCTCTGCGAGGCGATCGCGCGCGTGCGCGACGAGCGTCGCCCGCTGCTCGTCGAGGCCGTCACCTACCGCTTCCGCGGCCACTCGATGGCCGACCCCGAGCAGTACCGCTCCAAGGAGGAGGTCGCCCACTGGCGCCGGCGCGACCCGATCCCCGCCTTCGGCGAGCGCCTGGAGCGCGAGGGCGTGATCGACGAGGACGAGCGCCGGGAGATCGACGAGCGGGCGATCGCACGGGTCGACGCCGCCGTCGAGTTCGCCGAGGCCTCGCCGTTCCCCGCGCCCGAGACCCTGTACGACGACGTCTACGTGCTCGGCGACAGCTCGCGCGGCTGGTACTCCGTGCGCACGACCGACCCCGAGGACGCCGCCGGCGACGGCGCCCCCTCCGGCGAGTTCTCCCAAGCCGACGGACGTGACGAGATCCCGCAGCAGATGTCAGACGCGCTGGCCCACGGCGAGGACGCCGCCTGATGGCCGAGCTGCGCTACCGCGAGGCGCTCGGCGCCGCCCTGCGCGAGGAGCTGCGCCGCGACGAGCGCGTCTTCCTGATGGGCGAGGACATCGGCGTCTTCGGTGGCGCCTTCAAGGTCACCGACGGTCTGCTCGACGAGTTCGGCGAGAAGCGCGTGCGCGACACGCCCATCTCCGAGAACACGATCGTCGGCGTCGGCGTCGGCGCAGCCATGGCCGGGCTGCGTCCCGTCGTCGAGCTGATGACGATCAACTTCGCCCTGCTCGCCTTCGATCAGATCGTCAACCACGCCGCGCACATCCACTACATGTTCGCCGGCCAGGCCCGCGTGCCGCTCGTCGTGCGCATGCCCCAGGGCGCCGGGCACCAGCTCGGGCCCACCCACTCGCACTGCTTCGAGGCGCTGTTCCTGCACATCCCCGGCCTGCTCGTCGCCGTGCCCGCCACCGCCGCCGACGCCAAGGGCCTGTTGAAGAGCGCCATCCGCGACGAGAACCCCGTGATCTTCATCGAGCACGAGTCGCTCTACGGCGTGCGCGGCGAGGTGCCCGACGGCGAGGACGTGCTCGTCGACTTCGGCAAGGCGCGCGATCGCGCGCGAGGGCTCAGACGTGACCGTCATCGGCGTCTCGCGCATGGCGCTCACCGCCGAGCGCGCCGCCGCCACGCTCGCCGACGAGCACGGCGTCAGCGCCGAGGTGATCGACCCGCGCACGCTGCGCCCGCTCGACCTCGACACGATCCTCGCCTCCGTGCACAAGACCAACCGCTGCGTGATCGTCGAGGAGGGCTGGCCGCACGGCGGCGTCGGCGCCAACCTCGCCGCGCTGATCTCAGAGCAGGCCTTCGACGACCTCGACGCACCCGTGCGCCGGGTGTCCGGTGCCGACGTGCCGATGCCCTACTCAAAGCCGCTCGAGGACATCGCCTACCCGCACGAGGCGCAGATCGTCGGCGCCGTGCTCGACACGCTCGGCGTCTCCGCGCCAAGCGGCGGCGCGACCGCCGGCGGGGTGAGGCGCTGATGGCCGACATCGTCATGCCGCGCCTGTCCGACACGATGGAGGAGGGCACCATCCTGCGCTGGCTCAAGGCCGACGGCGAGCACGTCGCCCGCGGCGAGGAGCTCGTCGAGATCGAGACCGACAAGGCCGCCATGGTCTACGAGTCAGACCAGGACGGCACGCTGCAGCGTCTCGCCGCCGAGGGCGACACGCTGCCCGTCGGCGAGGTCATCGCCCGGGTCGGCGATGCCGCGGGTGCAGGCGCGGCGGGTGGGGCCCCGGCGGGTACGGGTACGGCGTCAGGTGTCGCGACGGAGTCGGGGACCTCCGCCAACGGCGCCGGTGCCGAGGACTCCGAAGAGGAGCTCGTCGAATCCGTCGTCGAGACCGGGGCACCGACGACGCAGTCGTTGGTCAGTGGCGCGGCAAGTGCCACCACGCACCCAGAGCAGCCCAGCGGCGAGCGCGTCAAGGCCTCGCCGCTCGCACGGCGCATCGCGCGCGAGGAGGGCGTCGACCTCGCCACGCTCGCCGGCAGCGGGCCCGGTGGGCGGATCGTCAAGGCCGACGTCGAGGCCGCAGCAGCCGGCAGCGCTCCCAGCGCCGTAGGCGCTCCCGCCGCACCCGCCCACGCCTGTAGCGCCCGCAGCGCGCGGGGACGTGAGCACGGCCAAGGGCCAGACCACCACGCAAGAGCTCTCGCGCATGCAGCAGACGATCGCCCGGCGGATGGCCGAGTCGAAGGCGACGATCCCCGACTTCACGCTGCAGAGCGACGTCGACATGGAGGCCTGCGTCGCGCTGCGCGCCGAGCTCAAGCGAATCTCGCTCGCACGACGCGCCGACCTACAACGACATGGTCGTCAAGGCCGCCGCGCTGGCGCTGCGCGAGCACCCGCGCGCCAACGGCAGCTACAAGGACGGCACGCTGCAGCTGCACTCGCGCGTCAACGTCGGCGTCGCCGTCGCCGCCCAGGACGCGCTCGTCGTGCCCACCGTGTTCGACGCCGATGAGAAGTCGCTCGGCGAGATCGCCCGCGAGACGCGCGCGCTCGCCGGCCGCGTGCGCGATGGCACGATCACCCCGCCCGAGCTCGGCGGCGGCACGTTCACCGTGTCCAACCTCGGCATGTACGGCATCAAGAGCTTCACCGCGATCATCAACCCGCCGCAGGCCGCGATCCTCTCCGTCGGCTCCGTCGAGGCAGCGCGCAGTCGTGCGCGAGGACGAGCTCGTCGCGCGCCACACCATGACGCTCTCGCTCGTCTGCGACCACCGCATCCTCTACGGCGCCGACGCCGCCGAGTTCCTCGCTCGCATCCGCGAGCTGCTGCAGACGCCGGCCTCGCTGACGCTGTGAGCGCACAGCCCGGTCCCGCCCCCGCCAACGGAGGAATGCCCGACGGGTACGAGCTGCGCGCCCTCGTCGATCGCGACACGCCCGAGCTGCACGCGCTGATCGAGCGCAACCGCGCATGCCTCGCGCACTGGATCCATTGGGCGCACAGCCAGACCGAACAGGACACGCGCGCCTTCATCGGCCGTGCCCGCGCCATGGAGCAGGAGGGCAGCGGGCTCAGCCGCGCCGTGCTCGCTGCCGGGCGCTTGGCCGGCGTCGTCGGCATCACCGTCGACCGCGCCAACCGCTCCGCCGCCATCGGCTACTGGCTCGACCGCGACAGCCAGGGCAAGGGCGTGATCACGGCAGCCGTCGCCGCGCTCGCCGACGACGGCTTCGCGCGCTGGCAGCTGCGGCGAGTCGAAATCCTCGCCGACGTCGAGAATCGCGCGAGCTGCGCCGTCGCCGAGCGGCTCGGCTTCCAGCGCGAGGGCGTCCTGCGCCAGTCCTATCGCGTCGACGATGAGCGCTACAGCGACGACGCCGTCTACTCGCTGCTCGCCTCCGATCCGGCCAAGCAAGCGCTCGCCGAACGCGCCTCAGTCGTGTAGCGGGTCCACCCAGCTCAGGCCGGCAAATCGCGAGAAGTCGTTGTCCGACGAGCACAGCGTTGCGCCGTGTTCGATCGCCAGCGCCGCCAGGTGTGCGTCGCTTGTCAGGTTGCCCGCAGTGCCGAGCGGCTGCAGTAGGTCGCGCAGCACCGCCGCGTGACGGTCAGAAGGGTGGACTACCGTCGCCACGGACTGCGCAAGCCACTCCTGCACGAAGCCGATTGCGACATCAAGTGCAAGCGGCCTGGTAAAGACCGCGGGCTTCGTGCTCAAGCGGACGAATCCGACGAGCACCGCCCAGGCGAGCGCGACCGTCTCCGTGCCAGCCATCGTCTCCTCCAGCCACTCCCGTGCCGCGCGCTGGCGTGGCGACTCGGAATCGTAGGCGTAGAGGAAGAGGTTGACGTCCGGGAGCTTCACTTACCCAGTTCGAGCTTGCGAATGATCTCCTCGTCCTCGATTTCGCCTGCCAGGCGGAGTGCCTTGTCGAGGTTGATCCCCGGCCGTACGCCCATCGGGCTAGACACGACTTTGAATCGGCGGCCGGGACGAGGGTCGGAGTTGAGTCCCGAGCGGACCGCGTCATTCAGCGCGGCCTTGAACGAGACGCCGCGCTCCCGCATCGTCGCCTTCAATTTCGCCTCCACGTCTGGGTCGAGCGTGACGGTTGTACGCATGGACGCATCATAGCATCACCGTGGATGCTGTCATGATGCGGACCCGCTCGGGCGCTAGGCTGAGGGGAGCGATGAACGCTGACGAGCTCTGGGTCTGCCACCTGGGTCATGTGCCCTACTCCGACGGCGTCGCCCTGCAGGAGACACTGCGCGAGCGGCGCCTCGCCGGTGAGCTGCCCGACCTGCTGCTGCTGCTCGAGCACCCGCCCGTCTACACGCGCGGGCGTCGCGCCGGCGCCGAGGACCTGCCGTTTCCCGAGGACTTCTACCGCGCCAAAGGCATCGACGTCGCCGACACCGACCGCGGCGGCAAGCTCACCTACCACGGGCCCGGCCAGCTCGTCGGCTATCCCATCATGGGCATCGACGACATCGGCCGCTACCTGCGCACGATGGAAGACGCGATCGTCGCCGCGCTCGCCCAGCACGACATCCGGGCGCGCTCGCGCCACGACGAGGGGATCGACTACACCGGCGTGTGGGTCGACGATCGCAAGATCGCATCGATCGGCGTGCATGTCTCGCGCGGCGTCACCACGCACGGCTTCGCCGTCAACGTCGATAACGACCTCGAGCCGTTCTCGTGGGTGCTCGCCTGCGGGCTGCCCGACGTGCAGATGACCTCGCTCGCGCACGAGCTCGGCTCAGCCCGCGCGCCCGGGCTCTCCTGCTTTCGCAAGGAGATCGCCTATCGCTTCTGTCAGGCCCACGGCAGGCGCCAGCGGCTCGTCTCCGTCGCCCGCCTCGGCATCGCCACCACGCAGCCAGCCGGCGGAGCCCCGACAGGGGCGGAGCTCATCCCGTCCGAGGCCGTGTTCGCATGAGCGCCACGCGATCGCGCGCCAACCCCGGCGGCGCCGACGTGCTCAAGGTGCTCGGCTCCGACGTGCGCCCGCTGCGCGAGCGCAAGCCGCCGTGGTTCAAGGTGCCCGCCCCCGGCGGGCAGCGCTACCGCGAGCTGACCGAGCTGATCCGCGACGGAGAACCTGCACACCGTCTGCCAGGAGGCCGCCTGCCCGAACGTCGGCGAGTGCTGGGAGCGCGGCACCGCCACCTTCATGATCCTCGGCGACACCTGCACGCGCCGCTGCGGCTTCTGCAACGTCAAGACCGGCAAGCCCACCTGGAACGACCCGCTCGAGCCCGCGCGCGTCGCGCGCTCCATCGCCCGCATGGGGCTGCGCCACGCCGTCATCACCTCCGTCGACCGCGACGACCTGCCCGACAAGGGCGCCTCCGCCTTCGTCGGCGTCGATCCGCCAGGTGCGCCGCCAGGCGCCCGACTGCCAGATCGAGGTGCTGACGCCCGACTTCCAGGGCCAGGAGATGCCGCTCGCCAAGGTCATCGCCGAGCGCCCCGACGTGTTCAACCACAACGTCGAGGTCGTGCCCCGGCTCTACCCGCTCGCCCGGCGCGGCTCCGAGTTCCAGCGCTCCTGCCGCGTGCTGCGCATCGCCCGTGAGATGGGCGAAGGCGAGGTCGTGACCAAGTCCGGCCTGATGGTCGGGCTCGGCGAGACCCACGACGAGCTCGTCGAGACGTTCGCCGCGCTGCGCCAGAACGGCGTCCGCGTGCTCACCGTCGGGCAGTACCTGCGTCCCTCCGAGCGCCACCTGCCGATCGTTCGCTACTGGCACCCCGACGAGTTCGCCGCGCTGGAGAAGGCCGCATACGAGCTCGGCTTCGATCACGTCGCCGCCGGGCCGCTCGTGCGCTCCTCCTACCACGCCGATCAGCACGTGCCGCAGGCGCGTGATGGCGTCGGGCCGTTGGCCGCGCACGCCTAGCTCCGCCGCCTTGCCGCGCGGATAGTCTCGCGCGATCTTCCCCATCAAGGACAACATCCCGCTCGCGCGGTTTCCGATCGTCACGGTCGTGCTCGTGCTCGTCAACGTGCTCGCCTACCTGCTCGCGATCCGCCACGGCGGCAGCTTCTTCGGCGGGCCCACCGACGAACGTGACCGTGCACTACGGCGCGATCCCCTACGAGCTGACCCACCCCGGCAAGCACTGCGACATCGCCACGGCGCAGAGCGCCGAAGGGTCCGTGCGCACCGTCGCCTGCCAGGGCATGCAGGGCGTGAGTGGCAGCCCGCCCGGCCAGCCCGCCACCTGGGAGACCGCCTTCACCTCGATGTTCCTGCACGGCAGCTTCCTGCACATCTTCGGCAACATGCTCTTCCTGGTGATCTTCGGGCCCAACGTCGAGGACGCCACCGGACGCCCGCGCTACCTCGCCTTCTACCTGCTCGGCGGCCTCGTCGCGCTCGGCGCGCAGGTGCTCGTCAGCCCCGACTCGACCGCCCCCACGCTCGGCGCCTCGGGCGCGATCGCCGCCGTGCTCGGCGGCTACCTGCTGCTCTATCCCCGCGCCCGCGTGATCACGCTCATCTTCATCGTCTTCTTCGCCACCATCGTCGAGCTGCCCGCCGTCGTGCTGCTCGGCTTCTGGTTCATCGAGCAGCTGTGGTTCGGCGCCTCCGGCCTGGCCAGCCCGCTCGGCGGCGGGCAGGGCGTCGCCTACTTCGCCCACATCGGCGGCTTCGTCTTCGGCTTGGCGCTGATCCGCGCCTTCGCCCACCGCGACCGCAGCGCCGCCAAACGACCGCCGCTGCGGCCGGTGTACTGAGCGCCCATGCGACGCATCTTCGTGCTCGGCGCAGTGCTCGTGTTCATCGGCGGCTTCGCCTTCCTCACCGTCGCCGCCATCATCGAACAGGGCTTCACCATCGCCAGCCTGCTCTCGATCCTGATCCTCGCCATGCTGGCCATCGGCATCGTCGGCGCGCTGCGCAATCCTCCCCGCTGAGCATCGTGAGCCAGCCCTTCATGACCTTCGAGGAGAGCCTGCGCCGGCGCGAGCTCGCGCGCCGCAGGCGCCGTCGCCGCCGGGCGATCGGGCTCGGCCTGTTCGCACTGCTCGCCGTGCTCGCCGTCGCGCTCGTCGTCGTGCTGTCCAAATCCGGCAGCCACGGCGGAGCTTCTGCCGCGAGCACGAGCGCCAGGCGAGCGTCCCATCCCAAGCCCGCCGTCGTCAAGCCGACGCTCTCCGCCATCGGCCTGCCGCTCGGCAAGCCCGCCCTGACGCTGCGCGGGCTCGGCCTGCCGCAGGACGACGCCGTGCACATCGCCTTCCACCACCCGCCGCGCGCCGGGCTCCTGTTCGACCTCTCGACCGGGCAGGTGCTGTGGCAGCACAACCCCTACGCGCGCCTGCGCATCGCCAGCCTGACGAAGATGATGACCGCGCTGCTGACCGTCGAATCCGCACCGCCCAGCGCACGCGTGCTCGTGACCAAGGCCGCCGTCAACTCCGCCGGCTCGAAGGTCGGCGTGCTGCCGCTCGGCAGGCACGTGCGGCTCGGAGACGATGCTCTACGGGCTGCTGCTGCCGTCCGGTAACGACGCCGCCATCGCGCTCGCCCAGCACGTCGCTCGCAGCATCGCCGGCTTCGTCAAGCGGATGAACGAGCGCGCCGCGCAGCTCGGCATGGGCTGCACGCGCTACTCCTCCCCCTCCGGCTACCTCGATGCCGCCAACTTCTCCTGCGCCGCCGACCTCGCCGTGCTCGCCCGCGTCGACGAGCAGCAGCCGCGCCTCGCCCGGATCGTGCGCACCCTCAGCAAGCAGCTGCCGCTGCCGATCAAGGGCGGCAAGGTCTACCTCTACAACAACAACCCGCTGCTGATCTACCACTATCCCGGCGCCACCGGGCTGAAGACCGGCTTCACCGACGCCGCCGGGCGCTGTCTCGTCGCCACCGCCGAGCGCGGCGGCGTGCGCCTCGGCGTCGTCGTCCTGCACTCGCTCGACCCCGGCGTGCAGGCCAGACAGCTGCTCGACCGAGCCTTCCAGGGCGTCTACCATCAGGCGCCCGTCGTCGAGCCGCCGATGCCGGCAGGAGCGTGAGTGAGATGAGCAAGGCCAGCGAGTTGAAGGTCATCGCCACCGCCGCAAACCAGGCCGAGGGCGAGCTGATCGTCGCCCGCCTCGCGCAGGGCGGCATCACCGCGATCGAACAGCGGGCCAGCGGCAACGCCGAACTCGGCGGCTCCGGCGGGCGCTACATCTACGTGCAGGAGGCCGATGTCGAGCGCGCCCGTGCCGTGCTCGATGTCGAGGAGCCTCCCTTCTCCGACGAGGAGCTCGCGAAGCTGAGCGAAGAGGCCGCTCGCGAAGCGCCGGAGTAGTACCGTTCTTGCTCTAGATTGACTGGTCAGTCAGCCAAAGGAGAACGCCGTGGATCTCGACGACACACAAGACCAGGCCGCGTACCGCGCTCAAGTGCGCGCCTGGCTCGATGAGCACAAGTCCGAAGCGCCGATCGTGAGCGGCCCGGACGCGATCCAGGACGAGTCGGAGATGATCGCCGCCCGCCGCCTCTGGCAGGGCAAGCTCGCCGAGGGCGGGCTCGCCGGCGTGACCTGGCCCAAGGAGTTCGGCGGTCAGGGCCTCGGGCCGATCGAGCAGGTCATCTGCAACCAGGAGATCGCCAAGGTCAAAGTGCCCGGCATCCTCGACGCGATCGGCGTCGGCATGCTCGGCCCGACGATCATCGCGCACGGCACCGACGAGCAGAAGTCGCGCTACCTCGGCCCGATGCTGCACGGCGACGAGGTCTGGTGCCAGCTCTTCTCCGAGCCCGCCGCCGGCTCTGACCTGGCCGCCGTGCAGGCGCGCGCGCGCCAGCAGGACGACGGCAGCTGGAAGCTCTCCGGGCAGAAGGTGTGGACCACCAACGCGCAGTTCGCCTCCTACGGCCTGCTGCTCGCGCGCACCGACGCCGACGTGCCCAAGCACAAGGGCCTGACGATGTTCATCGTGCCGATGGACGCGCAGGGCGTGACCGTCCGCGGGCTGCGCCAGATCTCCGGCGAGGCCGAGTTCAACGAGGTCTTCTTCGACGACGTCGCGATCGACGCCGACGCTGTCGTCGGCGGCGTCGGCAACGGCTGGGGCACGGCGCTGACCACGCTGATGTTCGAGCGCGTCACGATCGGGCTCGGCAGCGAGGGCATGGGCTACAACTCCAACCGCTTCGCCCAGGCGATCGCCGGCGATGCCGATGCGCGCCGCGACCGCGAGGTGCGCCACACGCTCGGCGAGATCGCAAGCGAACTGCTCGCCGTGCGCTTCACCGGCTACCGCACGCTCTCGGCGCTGCAGAAAGGCCAGGTTCCAGGCCCCGAGTCGGGCCTCGCCAAGATCACGATCGTCAGCGGCGCGATCAAGGCCGGCGACCTGATCGCCGACACGCTCGGCCCGAACGCGCTCGCCGAGGACGGCGAGTGGGCGTACATGATCTCCTTCCTGCCCGGCCTGAAGTCGGCCGGCGGCACCGAAGAGATCCTGCGCAACACGATCGGCGAGCGCGTGCTCGGTCTACCCCCCGCGCCGCGTCTGGACAAGGGCATTCCCTTCTCCGAGCTGCGCTCCAAGGAAACGGCGGCCGCATGACCCAGTCGAACACGACCAAAGGAGTGTCGACGTGAACTTGTCTCTCTCAGACGAGCAGGTGTTCCTCCGCGAGGCCGCGCGCGGAGCGCTGTCGCGCTTCAAGACCTTCGAGGCCGTACGCGAGGCGCTCGACGGCAAGAGCGACGCGATCCCCGACCTGTGGCCGACCGCCAAGGAGGCCGGCTGGCCCGGGCTGTTGATCGACGAGCAGCACGGCGGCGCCGGGCTCGACGCGTTCGACGCGATGCTCGTGCTCGGCGAGTGCGGGCGCGTGATCGCGCCGATCGGGCTGCTCGGGCACCTCCCCGCGAGCTCGATCCTCAACGACTCGCCCGCCGGCGCCTCGCTGCTCGAGCAGCTCGCGACCGGCGAGCGCCGCGCCGCCTACCTTCCCGTCAGCCCGCCCGACGACCTTTCCGGCGCGTGGAGCGTCGACCCGCGCAGCGGGCTCGAGCGCCCCGGCGCCCCTACGGCAAGCTCCGACGGCGACGGCGCGCGTGTGAGCGGAGTGCTCTCGTTCGTGCCCGACGCGCCCGGCGCCGACGTGCTCGTCGGTGTCGCACTGCTCGAAGGAAAGCCCGTCGGCGTTGCGATCGAGGGCGACGCTTCCGGCGTCACCGTCGAGGCGACCACGCGCTATGACGCGAGCCGCTCGCTCGGGCACGTGACGCTTGAGAACGCGCCCGCGCTCGTGCTCGACGCGCCCGAGGAGTCGCTCGCATCGGCGTGGTACCTCGCGCAGTCGCTGATCGCCGCCGAGTCGCTCGGCAGCGTCGAAACGGCGCTCGACGTGTCCGTCGAATATGCCAAGGAGCGACACACGTTCGGCCGCGCCATCGGCTCCTACCAGGCCGTCAAGCACTCGCTCACCGAGGTCCTGCGCCAGCTCGACAACGGCCGCTCGCTGCTCTACTACGCAGGCTGGGCCCGCGGTGGCGCGCCCGCTGAGTTCCCGCTCGCCGCCAGCGCCGCGCGCTCGGTCGCCGGGCGCGCGCTCGACACCGCCTCGCGCACGATGATCTCCGTGCACGGCGGCACCGGCGCCACCTGGGAGCACGACGCCCCGCTGTACTTCCGCCGCGCGCAGCTCTCGCGGCGGCTGCTCGGCGGGACCAACGGCGCGACCGATCGCGTCGCCGGCGAGTTGATGGCCCAGGCCGACGCCGCTTGATCGAACCGCGCTGCGGTGATCGTCGCGAGCGCGACCGCGACGATCACCGCATTGCGTCAGGCTTCGACGCAGACCGGCGTGCCCTTCGGGCCTTCGCCTTGTGCATTGCTCGCTGAGAGGCGGTAGCACAGCCAGTCTTTGGCGCGCACGAGCATGCGATTGGTCATGCTCAGGGTCGAGGTCGTCGCCCACGCGACTCCCGGGCCTTTGCCTTCGATGTTTTCGTCGCCGGCGCGGAACACGCTGTAGCTCGTGACCGCGTCCGCGCTCGGGTTGGCCGACCACTTCAGCGTGATCGCCGGAGTCGATCCGCCGCTGGAGCTCACCGTCAAGCCGGCCGGCGTCCCGGGCCTGCTGCCCGCCGGAGGCGGCGGAGGCGGGGGCGGAGGCGGGGGCGGAGGCGGGGGCGGAGTGGTTTCGGTCGGAGGCGGAGTGGTTTCGGTCGGCGGTTCTTCCACCGTGACTGCTTCGCCCGTCGGACCTGGACGCCCACCCTGCACCGCATAGCCGCGGCACGGGTCGTTGATCGCGGCCGCCGACAGCGTGTAGTCGTGCGCCGCGGCATTGACGAACTGCACGGGCACGACGATGTTGTTCGACAGCAAGACCCCGGCGTTGTTGCCGAAGGACTTGGAGATGCAGTTGTTGGCGAACACGTTGCCCGGGCCGACGGAGCCGTAGATGTAGGCCGAGTTGTTGGCGACCGAGGCGACGATGTTCTGTTCGACGCGATTGCCGGTTGGCGTCAGGTCGCCGAAGATCCAGCCCTCGCGCGAGTCGGCGGCGACGTTGTTGTGCCAGTAGCCGCCCCGCTCTCCGCGCACCTGGTAGCAGCGCGCCGCGGCTTCCCAGCACCAGTTGTTGGAGACCACGTCGCCCGGTCCACCGAGCAGGTAGATCCCCTGACAGGTGATGTCGCAGCCGGACTTGACCACGCCGTTCTGCTTGCCGCAGTTGTGCACCGTGTTGTGGTCGATCGTGGAGTAGGAGAACGTCGAGCCGCCCCAGGAGACGCCGTTGATGCAGATCGTCTGACCCGCCGCCGAGACGTCGTTGTGGGAGAAGACCTCGTGCGGCGTGCCGAGCACGACCGTGACCGATTCACCGCGGGAGTAGAGGAACTTCAGGTTGCTGATGTTGACCCAGCTCGCCGAGCCGTCCGTCACGAACCTGCCCTGGATCGTCGCCGGGTTGGCCGGGTTGCAGCTCGTCAAGCTGACCGGACTGCCTTCCCGCCCGCCATGTTCGCGCCACGTCGCCGCGGCGTAGGTGCCGGGATTCAGGCAGATCGTCTGACCGGGCGTCGCGCTGTTGAGAGCGCTGCCGAGATTGGCGCCCGGCGAAAGGCTGGTGCTCAGTGCGGCGGCGCTTGCTACCGGCACCGCCAGAGCGGTCGCCGAGAGAAGCGCGGCCAGCAGCAGGCCGAGCGCGAGGAGCGCGCCGCGGGGCTTGCCGGCGCCGGTACGCGTTCGCGTGCGCCGGCTTGCTGCGAGGAGGACGCCGATGGGCGACCGTTGCTTCGATGGGACGCCGGGGTTCATGGCGTCTCCTGACTGCGGTGCTGAGTACCGCGATGGAAAGGGAATGGCTCCCCGGTCTGCTTCGACCTACTGGTTACCCAACGCTTTCGCGCCCGTCTTGTAGCTCAGCCCATCGGAGTCAACGAAAGTCCACGGGTTGGAGTGACCTAACAGCCTAGGTCGGCCCAGCTAGTGGACCACACCTACGCGGGCTGCGCTGGCCTTGGTCAGTGCTGCCTGCACAGGTGCGCCGTACGCCGCATGCACGGCTTCGACGAGCGCCGAGTCCACGCCGCAGTTGATGCAGAACCCATGCTGGGACCAGCCGATCGCACGCGCCAGCACCTGGTCGGCGTACGTCACGCCGGTCGCGTCGTGGCCGTAGTAGTCATAGGCCGCGCTCCAGGCGCCCGCGTCGAGCGCGTAGCTCGCGCCATCGGCCGAGAGCAGGTGCGCGGCGGCCATGATCGAGTCGAAGTCGTCGTAGATCGAGGGGTGCTTGGCCGTCTCGTGCTCGTAGCTCGACGGGCGGCGACCGTAGCGGAAGGAGTCGCTGACCAGCCGCCACGTCGGCACCGGCCCGTTGGTCACGTTGAACTGCATCGGCCCGCCGCAGCAGCCGGCGAAGTTCAGGCCCGTGTACGTGTCCGGCGCCGTCGAGAAGGCCGACTCCTGGCGGTGGATCGAGGCGATCAGCAGCCAGTTGACGCCGAACGTACGCTGGGCGACGGCGTAGATCGGGTAGAAGCCTTCCATCCAGCGCGTCGCGATGTGCGTCTGGGTCTGATCGACGAAGCGCGTCGCATCGAGCCGCTGCCGGCGCGCCGTCGGGCGCGAGACGATGCCCGGCGCCTTGCGCCCGGCGCGAGTCGCGCCGCGGTGGCGACTGTGGATTCCCGTCCTGGCAAGAACGCTCGCCGACGCCGCCGGGCTCGGCGTCGGGGTCGCCGCCACCACCGGCACGGGAGGCGGCGCGCTCGCACGCTCGCTCGAGCCTGCTCCGCCGCCGAGCAGCAGCGCCGCCGTCAGCGCTCCGGCCCCGAGCAGCGCCAGCGCGCCGGCCAGCAGCCAGGGCCCGAGCTCCCGTTCGGGCGAGGGGACGTTCCCGTCGAGAGGCGCCTCGGTCTCCTCGGTAGGCATGGGCTGCTCTGGGCGCATCGCCGCTACAAGGTAGCCGGACGGACGAGCGTCGTATTCACTCGTGGAGTGGCGCGACATAACCCGTACCGTCCGTGTTCATCACGTATGGGCAAGCTTGCAAACATCGCCGTCGCCGTCGCCGCCGCCTTCGTCCTGCCGGGGGCCACCGCCGCAGTCGCCAACGCGTCTGCTCCGCCGTTCCCGTCGGCTCCGCAGCAGCACTACCTCCAGCTCGCCCAGACCGGCGTGGCCCAGGCCAAAGCCCGCTGGGCCGACCACCGCCTCGGCTGGTACGACGCGCGCCTGGGCGACCACGATCGCTATCCACTGGCGACGATCTGGGACATCGTGCCGCTGTTCGAGTCGCTCGACGCGATCGCGATCGCGCAGCCGACGCAGGCCAACCGCGCCGCGGTCACCAAGTTCGCCAAGGGCGCAGAGCGCTACCTCAACCGCGGGCTGCGACCGCTGCCGGGCTACTCGCCGTATCCGGGCGATCGCGCGGCGAACACCGAGACGTGGTTCGACGACAATGGGTGGTGGGGCATCGCCTTCGTCAACGCCTACCGCGCGACCGGCTCCAAGCGCTGGCTGACCGACGCGATGCGGGCGCTGAAGTACGTCGCGGCGGCCGGCTGGGACGGGCGCCAGGGCGGCATCTGGTGGAACACGACTCACCCTTACAAGGCCGGCGCCGCGCTTGCCTCCGACACGCTGCTCGCGACGCTGCTCTTCCAGCAGACCAAGTCGAGCTTTGCGCTCGGTCAGGCACGGCAGTTCCTCGCGTGGGGCAATACGAGCGGCTTCAGCCAGGCCGACGGCCTGTACGCCGGCAGCAGCATCAACCCGACGCCGATCGACTACGCAGAGGGCCCGCTGATCTATGCCCAAGCCGTGCTCTGCGAACTGACCGCCACAGCCGCCGACTGCCTGCGCTCGGACGAGCAGAAGACGAACTCGCTCAAGCGCTTCGGCTACCTGCTCGACTTCTCGCCGCAGTACGACGCGATCTATCTGCAGTGGCTGCTCGCGCTCTATGCGCTGCGCCACGACCGCACGTTGTACGCGATGGCCGCCGACAACGCGCGCAACGCCGAAGGGCGCGCCCGCGACGGCGAAGGGCTCTACCTGCTCTCCTGGGACGGCCAAACGCTCGTGCCCCAGAACGCGCGGCCGGGGATGCTGCAGACGCAGGCCGCCTCGACCAGCCTGTTCGCGTGGCTGGCCGTGTACTCGCCGCCGGCCTGAATCGAGGTTCGCCGCACCGAGGCTCTCGGCCGCGAACGCCGACTCAGGTTCGGCGAGCGCGTCGACCGAGCGTCACGCCCACGCGCGTGCCCAATGGGCGCCTGGCCCCGGCGCCGATGCCCTGGCGGACGACGACCTGCCTCGCAGGACCGGACCGCGGAACGTGGACACGCCCCAGCGCGCAGTGCGACTCGCTCAATAGCCGGCGCGCGCCGGCCAGGGAGTGACCGCCCAACCGAGGAACTCGACACGCAACGGATCGCGCGGCAGCTTCGCGCGCTTCCCGTTCGGCCTTTTCGGTTTCCTGACGATAGTTCGCTTCGATAGCCGCGTGTTCGCGTTCTTCGCGTTCCCGGGCTTCGATCGGAGCGCGTTCTTCGGCAGCTTTTTTGGCTGCGGCTTCCGCCTGTTCACGTTCACGCACCCTGACGGCTTCCAGCGCCTCGCGTTCGGCGTATTCGTTATCTGACGGAGTCGGTTCAATCGTGTATGCGCTCGCGCCGGTCGCGACGACCATGAGTGCCAAGAAGATGCCAAGGCAGAACTGGAAATAGCGCATGGCTAGATCTAACAGCGTCTTGGCCAGCCGCTGAACAGACGTCTTTGATTAGCGCTCGAACAGATGGCGGCACCGCGCGCAGGCCATCGAGCGAAGAACCGCCACTCGCGCTAAACCCCCAGCACCCGTTTCGCCACCCGATCGAAGACGTGATCGGGCAGTAGCCGCCGGGCGAGGATCATCGCCCGCGCGTCGCGACCGACGACGTAGCGGGACTTCATCCGCCGCGCGGTGAGCGCGCGTTCGACGGTCTGGGCGACCTGCTCGGCGGGCACGCCGCGCTTGGCGGTGTCCTGCAGCACCTTGTCCATCGCGGCGGGCACCCGTCCGTACTCCTTCTGCAGCTGCGGCGGCACGATCAGCTGATCGCCGGTCTCGCGCGCCTTGTCCCAGATCGGCGTGGCGACGGAGCCGGGCTCGACGAGCGCGACCTGCACGCGGGAGCTCGCCAGCTCGACGCGCAGCGCGTCGCCGAGCGCCTCGATGGCGTGCTTGGAGGCGGCGTAGGGAGCTGTGAAGGCCATCGCCACGCGACCGCCGACGGAGGACATGAAGACGATTCGCCCGCCTGCCGCGCGCAGGGCGGGAAGCAGCGCCTGGGTGACGGCGACCTGGCCGAGCACGTTGACGTCGAACTGCTTGCGCAGATCGTCGGGGTGCAGCAGCTCGAGCGGTCCTCCGTAGCCGATGCCGGCGTTGTTGACGAGCGCGTCGAGCCGGCCGGGCGAGGACTCGCCGTGACCGCCGAGCTCGCTGACGCGCCCGGCCGCTTCGCGGATCTGCTCGAAGTCGGTCACGTCGAGTGTGATCGGCTGGATCCGCCCGGAGGGCGCCTTGGCAACCAGTCGCTCACCGGCCTCCGCGCCGCGCACGCCGGCGAGCACGGTCCAGCCGGCCCCGGCGAGTCGCAGCGCGGTCGCCTCGCCGATACCGGTCGAGGCTCCGGTGATCAGCGCCGTCGGCATCGCTGAAAGCTATCTCACGGCGTCGTTAGCCACGACTTAGGATCGGGTTCGATTGTTTGCCACGTGAACGTGCGCCCAAGCGGCAGTCGCCCGAAGGCCGTCAGGATCGTGCTTGCGCTGATCGCGCTTGCTGGGTTGGCTGCGGCGCTTGCGGTTACAGGCTGCGGCGCGAGCCTGAAGCATGCCGCCGGGGAGGACGCGAGCGCGGACGTCGACTCCGCGACAGCCGGCTCGTGCGGCGCGAGCGTGCTGGGCGCGCTCGCTCACGTCGCCACGCGCGTCTACGGCGAGGGCATCCACAGCGAACGGACGGCCAGCGCGATGCACATGATCGAAGGGTCGAGCGCGCTGCGCACGGCGGTCGAAGCCGGCGACGCAGGCTCGGCGCGCACGGCCGCTCGCGCGCTGATCGCGACGGGCCACCTGACGAACCTGCGCATCGTGCGCGACGGCAAGGTGCTCGTCGAACTCGGCGGCCCGGCGCTGACGCCGCTGCGCGGAACGCTGCTCGGGGCGAACAGGCGCCCGATCGCCGGCTACGTGACGAGCGTGTGGGCGGCGGGCGGTCTCGTCGCCGAGACGAACGGCATCGCAGAGGGGAGCGCAGTGATCCGCTCGGCGCGCACGGCAACGGACACGCGGGTCGTGGCCGGATCGTTCCCGCTGCCGGCGGTCCAGCTCCCGACCCAGGGCACGCTGACGCAGAACGGCGTCGCCTACCAGTTCACCTCCTACCCGGCGAGCGCCTATCCGGACGGCGCCCCGCTGCGCGTCTACCTGCTGCGCACGGTCGGATCGCTGCAACCGCTGTGCGGCTCGAGCGAAGAGGACACGGTCGTCAACACGCTCAGCCGCATCGCGCACCTGATCTACGACGGCGAGGCCGGCCGGCGCACGGACAAGCAGGTTCATCGCGTGCAGGGCAACCGGGCGCTGCTGCGGGCGGTCGCACAGCGCGATCCGAGGGCCGCCCGCGCCGCGATCGAAGCGCTGCTGCACCAGCACATCGTGCGCCTGCGCGTGAGCGCCGGCGGGCGACTGCTCTCCGACGTCGGCGGCCCCTACGTGCTCGCTCCGGTCACGGCTCCATTGCGCCAGGGCGGTCGCACGATCGGCAGCTTCGTGCTCTCGATCCAGGACGACGAGGGCTACAAGCGCCTGGCCAACCGGCTGGCCGGCTTGGACGTGCTGATGTACATGGGCTCGAAGCTCGTCAAGAGCACGGTCGGCACCCCGCCCGGGCCGGTCCCGGCGAGCGGGCCGGTCAGCCTGCGTGGGCGCAGCTACCGCGCCTACACGTTCAGGGCCGAGGCGTTCCCGTCGGGCCCGCTGCGGATCACCGTGCTGATCCCGATGCCCTACTCCTGAGCGCCGCGAGCGCTAAGCCGGCGCGAGCGCCGAGCGCTTCTGCTGCAGCGCGCCGAGCAGCTCGTCGAAGGCGTCGGCGAATTTCTCGACGCCCTCGCGCTCGAGCGTGTCGGTGACGTCGTCGTAGTCGACGCCGGCGGCGGCGAGCTCGTCGAACACGCTTGCGCGCCTGCAGCGAGCTCGGACTCCAGGCGGGGGCGAGGCCTGGCCGTGGTCCTGGAAGTCGCGGATCGTCTCCTCGGGCATCGTGTTGACGGTGTCGGGGCCGATCAGCTCCTCGACGTACATCGTGTCGGGGTAGTCGGGGTTCTTGACCGACGTCGAGGCCCACAGCACGCGCTGGGGCGTGGCGCCCTTGGACGCGAGGTACTCCCAGCGCGGCCCGGCGAAGATCTCCTTGTAGCGCTGGTAGGCGAGCTTGGCGTTGGCGACCGCGAGCTTGCCCTTGAGCTCGTCGTGGCCGCCGAGCTCGTCGAGCCGTTTGTCGGCCTCGGTGTCGATCCGCGAGACGAAGAAGCTCGCGACCGACGCGACCTTGCTCGGGTCGCCGCCCTCGGCGACGAGCCGCTCGAGCCCGCGGACGTAGGACTCGGCGACCTCTTCGTAGCGGCGCAGCGAGAAGATCAGCGTGACGTTGATCGAGTTGCCCTTGGAGATCACGTCCTCGATCGCGGCGAGCCCGGGCTTGGTCGCGGGGATCTTGACCATCAGGTTGGGGCGCTCGACGATCTCGTGCAGGCGCATCGCTTCGCGGAAGGTCGCGAGCGTGTCGTAGGCGAGGCCGGGGTCGACCTCGAGCGAGACGTAGCCGTCGCGCCCGCCGCCGCCGTCCCAGATCGGGCGGAACAGGTCGCAGGCGTCTTTGATGTCCTGCTCGGCGAGCGCCCAGAAGACGTCCTTGATCGCCAGTCGCCGGATCCAGCTCGCCCAGCTGCTCGTCGTAGGCCTCGCCGGAGGCCATCGCCTTCTGGAAGATCGTCGGGTTGGAGGTGGCGCCGACGACGGAGTCCTCGTCGATCAGCTCCTGCAGGTGCCCGTCGCGGTTGGACTCGCGCGAGAGGAAGTCGATCCAGACGCTCTGGCCGAGCGCCGAGAGCATTCGCAGCGGGGTGGGTTTCTCGGCGGTGGACACGGTCGGGCTCCTTTCGGCTTTCGGTGTGCGGCGTTCAGCTCGGCGCCGGTGCCGAGCGCCCGAGCAGCGCGCGGGCGCGGGCGGCGATGTTCTCGTCGGTGAAGCCGAGCTCCTCGAGTACCTTCGTACCCGGCGCGGAGGCGCCGAAGCGGTCGAGGCCGAGCACGTCGCCGTCGAGGCCGACCCACCTGCCCCAGCTGATGCTCGCACCCGGCTCGACGGCGAGGCGGGCGCGCACGGCATCGGGGCAGCACCTGCTCGCGGTACTCCTGCGGACTGGGCTTCGAACAGCTCCATGCAGGGCATCGAGACGACGCGCACGCGCACGCCCTCGCCGGCGAGCGTCTGCGCGGCGTGCAGCGTGGTCGGCACCTCGGCGCCGGTGGAGATCAGGATCAGCTCGGGCTGCTCGCCGTCGGCCGAGTCCCACAGCACGTAGGCGCCGCGCTCCAGGCCATCGGCGCTTGCCACCTCGCCGCGGTCGAGCACGGGGATGTTCTGGCGCGAGAGCAGCAGCGCGACGGGCCCGTCGGCGCGTTCCAGCGCCACGCGCCAGGCAACGGCGGTCTCGTTGGCGTCGGCCGGGCGGATCACCCACAGCTCGGGGATCGCGCGCAGCGAGGCGAAGTGCTCGATCGGCTGGTGCGTGGGGCCGTCCTCGCCGAGCGCGACCGAGTCGTGCGTCCAGACCCACAGGACGGGCAGGCCCATCAGCGCGGACAGGCGCACGCTGCCGCGCATGTAGTCGGAGAACATCAGGAAGGTCGAGCCGTAGGGCTTGACGATGCCGCCGTGCGCGCAGGCGCCGTTGACGATCGCGCCCATGCCGTGCTCGCGGATGCCGAAGGGCACGTTGCGCCCGGCGTGCACGGGCGAGAACTCGCCGCCGCCGTCGAACACGGTCTTGGTCGACTCGACCAGGTCGGCGGCGCCGCCGATCATCGTCGGCGCGAACTCGGCGAAGGCGCGCCATGATCTTCTGCCCGGCCGAGCGCGTGGCGATCCCGCTCGCCGGCCTCGAAGCTCGGCAGCGACTCGCGCCAGCCCTCGCGCAGCTCGCCGCGCCAGGCGCGGTCCCAGTCCTCGGCCATCTCGCCGAAGCGCTCGCGCCAGGGGTCCATGCGCTGCACTTGCCACTCGCGCTGCGCGGTGGCGCCGCTCTCGCGCAGGGACATGTGCTCGTAGACGCGCTCGTCGACCCAGAAGCTCTTGTCGGGGTCGAAGCCCATCACCTCCTTGGTCGCGCGCACCTCGTCTTCGCCGAGCGGCGCGCCGTGGGACTTGGCGGTGTCGATCGCGTTGGGCGCCGGGTAGGCGATGTGCGAGCGGATCGAGATGAACGACGGCTGCTCGCTCGTGTTCGCGCGCCGTCTGGATCGCGTGCTCGAGCGCGTCGAGGTCCTCTGAGTCGGCGACCCGCTGCACGTGCCAGCCCTCGGCGGCGAAGCGCGCGCGGTGGCTCTCGGAGTCGAAGGAGATCGCGGTCGTGCCGTCGATCGTGATGTGGTTGTCGTCGTAGCAGAGCGATCAGCTTGCCGAGCTCGAAGTGCCCGGCGATCGAGGCGGCTTCCTGGCTGATGCCCTCCATCAGGTCGCCGTCGGAGCAGATCGCGTAGGTGTGGTGGTCGACGATCTCGTGGCCCGGGCGGTTGAAGCGCTCGGCGAGGAAGCGCTCGGCGAGCGCCATGCCGACGGCGTTGCCGACGCCCTGCCCGAGCGGGCCGGTCGTGACCTCGATGCCCGGCGTGTGCCCGCGCTCGGGGTGCCCGGGCGTGCGCGATCCCCACTGGCGGAACTGCTGCAGGTCCTCGAGCGAGAGGTCCCAGCCGCACAGGTGCAGCAGCGAGTACTGCAGCACGCAGGCGTGCCCGGCAGCTGAGCACGAAGCGATCGCGGTCGGGCCAGTCGGTGTCCTGCGGGTTCACGCGCAGGAAGCGCTTGAACAGCGTGTAGCCGAGCGGCGCCAGCGCCATCGCCGTGCCGGGGTGCCCGGCGTTGGCCTTCTGCACGGAGTCCATCGCCAGCCCGCGGATCGTGTCGATCGACAGCTTGCGGATCTCGTGCTCGTCCATTAACGCCGATCCTAGCGACGATCGCGCGCTAGAGTCCCCCGATTATGAGCGAGCAGTTCTGCGACGTCGGCGACGACATAAAGCTCTGCTACGAGACGTTCGGCGAGTCCTCGGATCCGACGGCGCTCTTGATCATGGGTCTGGGCACGCAGATGATCGCCTGGCACGAGGACTTCTGCGTTCGACTGGCCGAACGTGGCTTTCACGTGGTGCGCTTCGACAACCGCGACATCGGCCGCTCGACGCACCTCGACGGCCTGGCGCCGCCGACGATCCCGCAGCTCTTGATGCGCTCCAAGGGGGCAGCTCACTACAAGCTGTCGGACATGGCCGAGGACGCGGCGGGCCTGCTGCGCGAGCTGGATCTCTCGCCGGCGCACGTGATCGGCGCCTCGATGGGCGGGATGATCGCCCAGACGCTCGCTGCGCGCCACCCCGGACGCGTGCGCTCACTGGTCTCGATCATGTCCAACACGGGCGCGCTGCTCTGGGGTCAGCCGGCGCTGAAGCTGTACCCGTTCTTCCTACGCCGCCCGACGGGCGGTCGCGAAGCCTACGTCGCCCACTTCGAGCGGCTGTTCGGCGCGATCGGCTCGACCGGCCTGCCGCGCGACTCGCGGGAGATCCGCGAGCTGGCGAAGCTGAGCTGGGAACGCGACCACGATCCGGCCGGGCCTGGCCGCCAGCTCGCCGCGATCCTCGCCTCGGGCGACCGCACGTCGGAACTGCGGGGGATCACGGCGCCGACGCTCGTCGTCCATGGCACGGCGGACCCGCTCGTGCGGCTCTCCGGCGGACGCGCGACGGCGCGCGCAATCAAGGGGGCGAAGCTGATGAAGGTGCCCGGCATGGGACACGACCTGCCGCGCGCGATCTGGGAGGAGCTGATCGGCGCGATCGCACAGAACGCGGCGAGGGCGGGTGGCCCCCCGGACCGCCACCCGCCCCTGCATGCCTCCCGGACCGCCCCCCTCTCAGGGCTGACCGGGTAGGCGCTTCCGCGCCCCGCGGCGCTCCCTCAATCGCCGTGGGGGCGCCGGCGATGAGCCGGCAGTCCCGCCATCGAATGTGCGCGCCCGGTCGAGCACCACGGCCCCGACCGCGCCCGAACACGCACGAGCCAATGCAAGTCGTGCCGGCAGTGTGAGCGGCGGTAGGGCCAGCGACCGTGCAGCGCGCGCAGCATCCGCTGCTCCTGGCAACCGGACAGCCTCACGGCCGTTTCCCCTCTCCCCGGTGCTGCCGCCTACCTGAACTCAGAACCAACTGAAAGGCCCCTTGTCGTTCTATCCCTCACACCACTCGCCTGCATTGTCTCCGAGTGGGCGGAACCGCTGCTCCCGCTGCCCCATATAAATCATGTTTTACGCAGAATGTCAACACATAACCCGATCTATCGAACGGGGCTGCGTAAGGGGCTGCGTGGCGTCTCCTGCTCCGCTCGCGCAAGCGCTGGAAAGCGAGGAAAGTGCGCCCGGCGGGAATCGAACCCGCGGCCTGCGGCTTGAAAGACCGCTGCTCTTTGGCTCCCCGAAGAGAACCGTTGACCACTGAGCTACGGGCGCGCGCGACGCATAATCTAAGCACGCTTGGCGCGCATGTACGAGTGCGGGCCTCGAGTGAGAGCTCTCGTGCGCGCGGGGCGGCTCAGAGCTCGCCGGCGAAGCGCACGATCTCGGGCACGACGGCGGCCTCGCGCTCGCGGTGCGGCCAGTGCCCGGCGCCGTCGACGATCAGCGCGCGACTGGGCGCCGGAAACAGCTCGGCGGAGGCGCGGAAGAGCTCAGGGGGGGCGATGTCGGCGGTGCCCCCGACGGCGAGGTTGGCCACGGCGGGCGGGTGCTCGAGCAGCTTGGAGCCGCCGAGCGGCAGCGCGCGGTAGTAGTCGATCGCGCCCTTCAGCGTCCCGGGCTCGGCCAGCGCGCGCTTGATCTGGGAGAGGCTCTGCTCGCGCGCCGGACCGGACCAGTTGGGCGCCCAGCGCGCGTACAACGTCTCCAGATAGGCGAAGTCGCTGCGGCGCGTGCTCGCCTCGGCCCAGGGCAGCTTCAGCGCGAGGAAGTGCCGCGCGCGGTACAGCGAGGACGGGCTGCGCGGCAGGAGGCTCGGGTGCGGGATCGCGATCGTGACGAGCCCGCGCACGCGTTCGGGCGCGAGCGTGGCCATGACGAAGGCCATCAAAGCGCCCCAATCGTGACCGACGAGCACGGCCTGCTGCGCGCCGATGGCGTCGAGCAGCGCGAGGCCGTCGCGGCCGATCGTCTCGAAGTCGTAGGGGCGGCCGGCCACGATCGTGGCGGGGTGATAGCCGCGCAGCCACGGCACGGTCACGCGCCAGCCGGCTTTGACCAGCTCCTGCTGCAGCGCGGCGTAGGAGTGCGGCGTGTCGGGGAAGCCGTGCACGAGCACGATGTCCGGCCCCTCGCCGAGCTGTGAGACGACGAAGGGCTGTCCGGCGCTTTCGATCGTCTGGAACTCCATGGCGGCAGTCTATGGTCGCACGGTCGGGTTAGGATCCGCAGGTGAAGTACTACGCGGTGGCCGAGCTGGACGTGACCGACCCGGGCTGGGTCGCCGACTACGTGGCCGACGTGACGCCGATGGTCGAACGGCGCGGCGGGCGCTATCTGGCGCGCACGGCTCAGATCGAGCGGCTCGAGGGCGAGCGCGAGCGCGAGCGCCCGCAGGTGCTGCTGATCATCGAGTGGCCGTCCCGCGAGGCGGCAAACGATTTTTATGAATCAGACGAATACCGTGGCTACCGGGAAGCGCGCCGCGCGGGCACACGCAACGAGTTCGTGCTGATCGCAGGGGACGACGTCAACGGCGTGGCGCGGATCGCGCAGTAGTCAGTCCAGCGCTACGAGCCCGCGCTCGGGATCGAGCTTGCGGGTCGAGGCGACGGTGTGGAACATCGCGTCGGCGGGCTCGGCGAGCAGCGGGAACAGGCCGGTGAGGAACTCGCGCGTGTGCGGCTCTGAGAAGTGGCTCTGCAGCGCCTCGTCGTCTGCCCACTCCTCGACGATCACGTAGCGGTCGTCCTGCTCGAGGTCGGCGTATACGCGGTAGCCGTGACAGCCTGGCTCCTCGCGCGAGCGCCTGCACATCTCGGTCGTGACCTCGGCGAAGCGGGCGCTGTTCTCGGGGGCGATCCGCATGCGGCCGGTGACGACGATCATCGTCGCCGATGCTACCGGCACGGCCACGGGACTAGGCTTGGCGGATCGAGCGCCGCGAGCTGACATTCCCGTCCGGCGATTCGCATTGCGCGGCGTGGCTGTACGAGCCGGCCGGGGAGCCGGGCTGCTGCGTGGTGATGGCGCACGGCTTCTCGCTGACGCGCCACGACGGCCTGCCGCCCTACGCCGAGCGCCTGGCGACGGCGGGCGCGGCGGTGCTCGTATTCGACCACCGCTACCTCGGCGACTCGGGCGGCGAGCCGCGCCAGCGCTTTCGCAAGAGCGCCCAGCGCGAGGACTGGCGCGCGGCGGTGCGCTTCGCGCGCGGGCTCGTCGATCCGCGGCGAATCGCGCTGTGGGGCTTCTCGTTCAGCGGCGGGCACGTGGTCGAGACGGCGCTCGAGGACTCGCGCATCGCGGCAGTGCTCGCGCTGTGCCCGATGGTCGACGGCCTGGCGCGCGCGCTGTCGACGCCGCCGAGCCTGTCGGCGTGGCTCGTGCCGCGGGCGCTGGCCGACCAGCTCGGCCGCCACAACCTCGTGCCGGTCACGGCGCAACCGGGAGGACACGGGGCGATGACGCTGCCTGGCGAGGCCGACGGCTTCCATGCGAGCGTGCCCGAGGGCTCGCCGTGGCGCAACGAGATCTCGCCGGCCGTCTTCCTCACGGTGGGGCTGCACCGACCGGTCGCCCGCGCGCGACGCCTGCGCATGCCGCTGTGGGTGGGGCTCGGCGAGGCCGACGTGAGCGTCTCGCGCAAGGCCGTGGAGCGGCTCGCCGAGCGCGCGCCGCGGGGCGAGCTCCACCGCTACCCGTACGACCACTTCGGCGCGTTCCTCGGCGACGGGCCGGAGCTCGTGGCAACGGATCAGATCGACTTCCTGCGCCGCAACTCGCTGCTCGACGGCTGAGCGCGATGGACGGCGCACAGGAGCTGCAGACCGAGCGACTGCTGATGCGCCGCTGGCGCCCGGGCGACCGCGCCCCGTTCGCGGCGATCAACGCGGACGAGCGCGTGATGGAGCTGATGCCGAACACGCTCACGCGCGCCGAGAGCGATGCGTACCTCGACAGCATCGAGCAGCACTTCGACGAGCACGGCTTCGGCTTGTGGGCGCTACAGCTGCGCGACGGCGGCGAGCTGATCGGCCTGACCGGTCTGAACACGGTCGCGTTCGAGGCGCACTTCACGCCGGCCGTCGAGATCGGCTGGCGCCTGGCGCATTCGGCGTGGGGACACGGCTATGCCAGCGAGGCGGCGCGCGTTGCGCTGCGCGTCGGCTTCGAGCAGGCCGGCCTGCCGGAGATCGTCTCGATGACGACCGAGCTCAACAAGCGCTCGCAGGCGGTGATGGAGCGGATCGGCATGAGCCGCGAGCCGGCCGATGACTTCGTGCACCCGCTGGCGCGCCCGGCGCACCTGCGCGGCCACGTGCTCTACCGGCTGAGGGCGGGCGCCACTTGACGGCGATCGTCTGGTTTCGCCGCGACCTGCGCGTGCACGATCACCCGGCGCTGCGAGCGGCGCTGGAGCAGGACGAGCGCGTGGTGCCGGTCTTCTGCCTCGACGACGGGCTGCTGCACGGACGCCACGCCTCGGGCCCGCGTACGCAGTTCCTGCTCGAGTGCCTGAGCGAGCTCGACGCGGCGCTGCGAGCACGCGGTAGCGGGCTGGTGCTGCGCCACGGCCCGCCCGAGCGCGAGCTGGCCGAGCTCGCGCGCCTGACGAAGGCGCGAACGCTTCACTTCTCGAGCGACGTCACGCCGTTCGCGCGGGCGCGCGGCGAGCGCATGCGCGGCGTGCTGGAGGGCAGCGGTGTCGAGTTTCATGCCCATCCCGGCCTGGGCGCGATCGACGAGCTCGGCGCACCGCGCACGCAGGCGGGCAAGCCGTACACGATCTTCACGCCGTTCCACCGTACCTGGGAGCGCGAGACGCGCCGCGAGGTGCTGGGCGCGCCGCGCGAGCTGCCGGCGCTGCCTTCGCGCCTGGCCAAGGGACACATCCCGTCGTTGCGCGCACTCGGCCTGAAGCAGGAGGTTGCGAACCCGCCGCCTGGAGGCGAGCGCGCGGCGCGTGAGCGGCTTTCGCACTTCCTCTCTGCCGACGTGAGCGGCTACGGGCAGGGTCGCAACGCGCTCGGCGAGGACTCGACCTCGCGCCTCTCCCCCTACCTGCACTTCGGCTGCGTCTCGCCGCGCGAGGTCGAGGCACGGCTACCGCAGGGCGCGGGGCCGGAGGCCTTTCGCCGCCAGCTCTGCTGGCGCGACTTCCACCATCACGTGCTGCTGCACTTCCCGCGCAACGCGCGCTCGGAGTTCCAGGAGCGCTATCGCGGCAGGCTCTCGTGGAGTCGCGCGCACGGACGATTCGAGCGCTGGTGCGAGGGCCGGACGGGCTATCCGCTCGTCGACGCCGGCATGCGCCAGCTGCGCCTGGAGGGCTGGATGCACAACCGCGCGCGCATGGTCGTCGGATCGTTCCTGACGAAGGACCTCGGCATCGACTGGCGCTGGGGCGAGCGCTGGTTCATGCGTCTGCTGATCGACGGCGACGAGGCCAGCAACAACGGCAACTGGCAGTGGATCGCCTCGGTCGGCACCGACCCGGCACCTGTCTTCCGCCGGATCTACAACCCGGCACGCCAGATGGAGACGCACGACCCCGATGGACGCTACGTGCGCCGCTACGTGCCTGAGCTGGCGGATGTTCCGGGCGAGTACCTGCGCGAGCCGTGGACGATGCCCGAGCACGTCCAGCGCGAGGCGCGCTGCACGATCGGCGAGGACTATCCCCGCCCGATGGTCGATCACGCGCAGGCGCGGCGCGAAGCGCTCGAGCGCTACCGCGTGTAAGGCCATCGTATACCAAGGTATACTGGCCCCATGGCGAAGGTCATGGTGTCGATGCCCGACGACCTCCTCAGCGAGGTCGATGCCGAGGCGAGTCGTCTCGGCACGTCCCGTAGCGCGGTCCTGCGGCAATTCGCGGACTCGGCGCTACGCGGCCGCCGGACGGACCGCGCGGCGGCCATGGACTCGCTCTTGCGGCACACGGCGCGACATGGCGGCGCGGCGGCCGAGCGCGTGAAAGCCACGCGGCCGGCGTGAGCACGCTGCTGCTGGACGCGAGCGTGATCCTGGCGGCGTTCGATTCCGACGACGCGTTGCACGGCCCGTCGAAGAAAGTCCTCACCGATCCCGGCGTCACGCTGGCGACGCTCGACCTCGCCCGCTACGAGGTCGCGAACGTGGCAGTGCGTGCCTGGCTCGAGCCCGAGCACGTCGCACCGTTGCTCGAAGCGATCGACCGGATCTCGTCCGACGGCGGGGTCATCCCTTCGACGACCGCGCTGCTCGGTCGCGCCGCCCAGGTTGCCGAGGAGCACACGATCTCTGTGTACGACGCTGCCTATGTGGCGGCGGCTGACCAAGCCGGTGGCGTGCTCGTCAGCTGTGATACCCGCAACCTCGTCGGCAAGGGTCTCGCGCGCAGCCCTCGGGTTGTGCGCGAGAAGTAGGAGGTTTCGACCGGCAGTCCACATCGCTACTCGATGACACGGAATCAGCCGTAGGTGAACTGATCCCCAGGAGGCGCCGCGACGCTGCTTGCTTTGTTCACGGTGGCTCTCACGTCAACGGTCCCGACCACGTGGGCAGGCACCGTCACCAGACACGTCGTGGAGGAGCTGCAGTTGACCACTTTGGCCTTGGTCGTCCCAAATTTGAAGACGGTCGCGGAGGAACCTGGCGCGAAGCCGGAACCGCTCACCGTCACGCTCGCACCACCCGTCTTGGATCCCGTGCTGGGACTGACTCCGGTTACGACAGGCAGGAATTTGAAACGATCCTTCGAGACGATCGGGGTGGTTCCCGACGGCGTCGTCACGGTCACGTCCACCGTCCCGGCGCTCGCCGCCGGAGATACGGCGGTGATCGAAACCACGCCTTTGATCGTGTTGATCGTGAACCCTTTGGCGCTGGTCGTTCCGAAATGGACAGCCGTGGCTTCCGCGAGGTGCGTGCCGCTGATGATCACCGATGTTTCACCGCTGGCCGGGCCCTTGGTCGGCTTGAGTTTCGTGATTGTGGCCGACGGCAGATAGGTAAAGCGGTCACCAGAGCTCGTTGTGCTGGTGCCGCCGGGCGTCGTTACCGTCACATCTGTCGTGCCGGCACCGCTCGGAGCTTCTGCGCTGATCGAGGAACCGGGAGTGCGGACCTGAATGCCCGAAGCCGTGGTCGAGCCGAACTTGACGGCGAGGACTTCGTCGAGGCTGGTCCCGTTGATCGTGACCCTCGTTCCCGTCGGGCCTGTAGTCGGTTCCAGGCTGACGACGGTCGGCGCGGGGACGTAGGTGAACCGGTCTGCCGAGGAGGGGGCGCTTGTCCCACCCGAGCTCACGACCGTGACGTCGACCACGCCCGTCCCCGGCGGCGCTTGAGCTGTAAGCGAAGTGGGCGAGTCGACTTTCCAGCCGGCAGCGGCGGTCGAGCCGAACTTGACCGCGGCGACTTCATTGAAGTTCGTGCCGGTGATCGCGACGGCCGTGCCGCCCGACTCGGGGCCGCGATTCGGGCTGATCGCGGTGATGGCCGCCTGGTAGCTGAAGCGGTCGGCTTCGGTAGCAGGGGTGTCCCCTTCGGGCGTGGTCACCGTGACGTCGACGGTACCCGTGCCGGGTGGGGAGACGGCGGTGATCGACGTCGGCGAGTTGATCGTGAAGCTCGTCGCTTCGGTCGCGCCGAAGTGGACGGCCGTGGCTTCACCGAGGCTTGCGCCGGAGATCGTCACGGAGATTCCGCCTGCACCCGGGCCCGCGTTCGGGCTTACGGAGGTGACGTTCGAGGCGAACGCGCCAAACGCGGCGCTGCGGTCTTCCAGGCCGGCGGCTATCCCCTCGACCCCGCTCAGCCCGCTGACGGTGACCGGGAGCTTGCTGCACTCGTAGGTCGTGGGCAGGCATTCTTCGGGACCTTCGGAGGTGCCGATCCCGAGCTGTCCGAGCGAGTTCGAGCCCCACGCCTTGACGGTTTCGTTGCTCAGGAGGGCCAGGCTGAAGCCGTCGCCGGCCGCGATCGCGGTGACGCCGCTCAGCCCCTTGACTTCTTCGACGAACCCCCACGGCCCCTCGTGGCTCCAGCCGGCGCCAAGCTCGCCGTAGGAGTTTTCCCCCCAAGATCGCACGGTGGCGTCGCTTCGCAGCGCGAGGTTGTGGTACGCGCCTGCAGCGACTGCCGTCACTTCGGTCAACCCGCCCACGGGAACCGCTTCGTCGTGTAGTCCGAGGTCGACGTTGCCCTGACCCAGCTGTCCGGCCCCGCCGCCGCCCCATGCTTTGACGGTGCCGTCACTCTGTACGGCGAGGCCGTCTTCGTAGCCGGCAGAGATGGCCGTGACAGCATTCAGACCGCTTACGGCGACCGGCGTCGTGCTGCACGCCTGGTTGTAGGCGCCGCACGTCTGTGGGCCAGTCGTGGACCCGTTGCCCAGCTGGCCGACGTCGTTGCGCCCCCAAGCCATGACCGTGCCGTCGTGCTTCAGGGCGAGGTTGTTTTCTGGACCGGCGGAGATGGCGGTGACTTCGGTCAGGCCGCTGACTTCGACCGGTGTGGCGGATTCTTCGGTGGTTCCGTCCCCCAACGCGCCGTAGCTGTTTTCTTCACCCCAGGCCATCACCTTCCCGTTTTTCAGCAGGGCTATGCTGTACCCGTCCCCGGCAGAGACTGCGGTTACTTCGCTCAGCCCACTGACCGGTGCCGGAAAGGGAATGCCGGGGCCCCATTCGACGACGGTGCCGTTGCTAAGCAACGCGTCGCTGCTGAGCCCTCCGATGGAAACCGCCGTGACGCCGCTCAAGCCGCTTATGGGCGCCGGCACGTCGCCATAGCCGGAGCCCCAGGCCACCCCGGTGTTCGGCGCCGAGGAGGCGGGCGCCGCCGGCACGAGAAGCAATGCCGTTGCAGTAGCCGCCACGAGGAGTGCGAGGCCCCGGCGACGCGGGTCCCGGCAGCCGTATTGCGCCAGTGCACCCATCCCATACCTCCTCTGTGCCGACTGTCGTCGGTAATTGCCCAGCCCCCAGCGGCCACTCTGCCGACGCTCGAGGACGGTAGAGAGACGCTTGACTAACCCCTACTCAACCCTACGCTTCCCTGCGCACGCCGTCAAGTCGCTTCACCGGAACGTCACTACTATTCGGGCGCGGCGTGGGGACCGAGGGCGCGAGCGCGGCGAATCTCGAGATCAAGACGGTGGCCGGACATGCTCCTCGGCGTCGCCGGCTCTGAGCCAAGGCCCAGCCAGCCTTCGCGTCCACGCTGACTAGGCGTATCCTAAGGCAAGGGAACACACGCGCCAGCAGCACGAGGAGGAGAGCGATATGGAGGGGGCTGTCACACAGATGGGGAGCGCGGCGCGTCCGCCGGCTGCCAGTGCGAGCACGGTGGCCGAGGCGTTTCGCATCACGGCGGCCGAACGCGCCGGAGAGGTCGCGATCCGCACGAAGGAAGACGCCTTCACGATCACCTGGGGCGAGCTGCGCGAGCGCGTCGACGCGCTCGCCGGCGGGCTGGCGAAGCTCGGCGTCAAGCGCGGCGAGACGGTCGCGCTGATGCTGTCCAACCGTCCCGAGTTCCACCTCTGCGACCTGGCGGCGATGATGCTCGGGGCGACGCCCTTCTCGATCTACAACACCTACTCGCCCGAGCAGATCAGCTACCTGCTCACAGACGCCGGAGCGAAGGTGCTGATCTGCGAGCAGCAGTACCTGCCGCAGGTGCTGCAGGCGCGCGAGAGCGTCCCCGGGCTCGAGCACGTGATCGTGATCGACGGCGAGCCGCCCGAGGGCACGATCGCGCTGGCCGACGTCGAGGGCTCGAACCCCGAGTTCGACGTCGAGGCATCGGTCGCCGAGCTGAAGGGCGAGGACGTGCTCACGCTGATCTACACCTCGGGCACGACGGGCCCGCCGAAGGGCGTGCAGCTGATCCACCGCAACCTGCTCGCCGCCGTGGAAGGCCTCGACGAGCTGATCGAGTTCCCCGAGAACGGGCGCGTGATCTCGTGGCTTCCGGCTGCGCACGTGGCCGAGCGAAACGCCCACCACTACCTGCCGATCGTGTTCGGTTTGCAGATCACGTGCTGCGATGACCCGCGCCAGGTGCTCTCCTACCTGCCCGAGGTCAAACCGAGCTGGTTCTTCGCGGTGCCGCGCATCTGGGAGAAGCTGAAGGCGGGCCTGGAGACGATGCTCGCCGCGCAGCCCGACGAGCAGCGCGAGAAGGTGCAGAGCGCGATCGACGCGAGCCTGCGCAAGGTTCGCCTGGAGCAGGCCGGCGAGCCCGTGCCGGCCGAGCTGGCCGAGCAGGTCGCGAAGGCGGACGCCGAGATCTTCGCCGGGCTGCGCACGATGCTCGGGCTCGACGAGGTCGAGGCGATCAACGTCGGCGCCGCGCCGACGCCGGTCGAAGTGCTCGAGTTCTTCCACGCGATCGGCCTGCCGCTGGCCGAGCTGTGGGGCATGAGCGAGACGTGCGGCGCGGGCTCGGTCAACCCGACCCACAAGATCAAGATCGGCACGGTCGGCCCGGCGGCGCCGGGCGTCGAGCTGAAGCTCGACGAGGACGGCGAGGTGCTGATCCGCTCTGAGGTCGTGATGCTCGGCTACCGCAACCTGCCGGAGAAGACGAAGGAGACGTTCACCGAGGACGGCTTCCTGCGCACGGGCGACATCGGCGAGTTCGACGAGGACGGCTACCTGAAGATCGTCGACCGCAAGAAGGAGCTGATCATCAGCGCGGGCGGCAAGAACATGTCGCCGGCGAACATCGAGGCGACGTTGAAGACGGCCTCGCCGCTGATCGGCCAGGCGTGCTGCATCGGCGACATGCGCCCGTACAACACGGCGCTGATCGTGCTCGACCCAGACTTCGCGCCGATGTGGGCACAGGGTCAGGGGATCGAGGACGCGACGCTCGAGCAGCTCGCCGCCGACGAGCGCGTGCGGGCAGCCGTGCAGGAGGGCATCGACACTGCCAACGCGAAGCTCGCGAAAGTGGAACAGGTGAAGAAGTTCCACATCGTCGAGGGCGACTGGCTGCCGAGCGGCGACGAGCTGACGCCGACGATGAAGCTCAAGCGCAAGCCGATCGCCGAGAAGTACGCGGGCGCGATCGACGCGATGTACTCGTAGATCGCCCGGCGGCAACAAGCACCGGCTCGGGGCCGGGCGCGCTCGAGGGCTGCGTTGCTCAGCTTGTTGCGCGCATCCGATCGAGCGTGACGGGATCGTGCGCGCAGAAGAGCTCGACCTGCTCGCCGCTGCGCTCGGCCAGCTCGCGCAGCCGCTCGGTGTTCTGCTTGCGCACGGCGTTCTCGACGGAGCCGATGTTCGCGTAGGCGCGCAGCGCGGGTGGGCAGTTCGCGGGCGTCTCGACCTCGCCGCGATGGAAGAAGGCATCGCCGCAGTGCACGAGCCAGCGTCCATCGGAGCGCTTGACCGCGACGCCGCAGTGCCCGCGCGTGTGCCCGTAGAGCGGCACGAGCAGGATCTCCTGCTCGGCGCCGGGCACGACGCGCACGCTCTCGAAGCCGAGCCAGTCCTCGCCCTCCGGCTCGTGGCGAACCCACTTTGGCCCGTGCGCCCAGTGGACCTTGACGTAGCGCTCGCGCTCTCGCAGGGTCGGGCTCATCGCGGCGTCGAGCTCGCGGCCGAGGACGTGCACGTCGGCGTCAGGAAAGTCGGGCAGGCCGCCGGCGTGGTCGACGTCGAGGTGCGTAAGGACGATCCGGCGCACGTCGCATGGGTGGAAGCCGAGCGCGCGCACCTGTTCGATCGCCGTCTCGGACTCGCGCGCCTGCGGGTCGAACAGCGTGTCGAAGATCGCACCGAGCTGGCGCGTGTTGCGCATGTCGTCGAGGCCGAAGCCGGTGTCGATCAGGACGAGCCCGTCGGCGTCCTGCACGAGCAGGCAGTGGCAGACCAGGCGCGCCTTCTCGAACAGGCCGCCGTCGCCGTTGATCAACTTGCGCCCGTGCGGGCACATCGTGCCGCAGCCGAGATGGTGGACGGTGGGCGCCGGGCTCACGCCGCAGAGCCTACGCCCACCGGCGCCAGGCCGAGTTCGGTCAGCCGCGCGTCGAGCGCCCCGATCCGCTCGGTGTCCTCGTAGAAGTCCTGCTGGGAGACGATCTTTCCCCAGCGGGTCCGTGCGAGCAGGAACGTGCGGTTGCGGTAGATCTGCTCGCCGTCGGGGGCGTGCGCTTCGTCGTCGAAGCGCACCAGCAGCGTCATCCGCCACGGCGGTCCGGCGAAGAACGCCTCGAGCACCTCGCCTTCGATCCCGGCGGCGACGAAGTCCTGGAAGAAGCGCTCGATCGCCGCCTTACCGCGATGCTCGCCCGCCCAGCGGTGCGTCCCCTCGTTGAACTGCAGCACCGCATCCTCGGCGTAGCCGGCGAGCAGCGGCCGGTAGTCGCCGGCGTTGAGCGCGCGCACGTCGGAGCGCAGCTTCAGCAGCAGCGCCGCCGCGAACAGACGGCGCGCCGCGATCGCGCCGAGCGCCCCGGCGGCGACCGGCACGAGCCGCCCCGATCGGTCCTCACGCATGCCTCTGGCCATGGTGCACTCCTTTCGTCGGTCGTCCATTATTAGATATCAGATCGATCGCTCTAGCGGTACATCGACGCCTGGCGTCGGGCGTACGTGCCGCTACTCGAACGTCACCTCGTAGCCCGCGCCCTCCATCGCGCCGCGCAGCTGCTCGGTGTGCACGGGGCCGCGCGTCTCGAGCGTCAGCTCGACGCCCGTCTCGCGCACGTTCAGCGAGACCGCCTCGCGCACGTGCTCGAGGCTGAGGAGGTTGACGCGCGCGGCGGCGATCAGGTTGAGCAGCTCGGCCAGCGCGCCTGGGCGGTCGGGCAGGCGCGTGAACACCCGCACGCGCCGCCCGGCGGCCGTTTCGTGGCGGCGCAGCAGCGAGGCGAGCAGCCCGTTGTCGACGTTGCCGCCGGAGACGATCGCGACGGTCGTGCCCTCGATCGGCGCCAGGCGGCCGCTGAGCACAGCCGCGACGGACACCGCACCGGCGCCCTCGGCGACGAGCTTGGCGCGTTCGGCGAGTAGCACCATCGCGTCGGCGATCTGCTCCTCGTCGACCGTCTCGACCGAGTGCAGCAGCTCGCGCAGGAGGGGCAGCGTGAGCTTGCCCGGGCGCTTGAGCGCGATGCCGTCGGCGATCGTGGCAGCGGTCGGGACGGCGGGCGCGGACGCGACGTCTCCGTCGTGGCTCAACGCCTGCGCGAGCGTCGCGCAGGCGCTCGCCTGCACTCCGATCAGCTCGACCCCGGGCCGCTCGCGGCGCAGCGCGATGCCGATCCCGCAGGCGAGCCCGCCGCCGCCGACCGGCACGACGACGCGCGCGAGGTCGGGGACCTCGCGCGCCAGCTCCAGGCCGAGCGTGCCCTGCCCGGCGATCACGTCGAGGTCGTCGAACGGGTGGATCAGCGCCGCCCCCGTCTCGGCGGCGCGCGCCGATGCGAGCTCGACGGCCTCCTCGACCGAGCCGCCGCTGAGGCTGACGCTCGCGCCGAGCCGCTCGACCGCGGCGACCTTCGAGACGGGCGCGTCGCGCGGCATGAAGACCTCGCAGCCGACGCCCGCGATCCGCGCCGCCTGCGCGACGGCGCGCGCATGGTTGCCGGCGCTCGCCGCGATCAGCCCGCCGCGCGCGCCGTCGCCGAGCGCGGCCAGCTTGGCGAGCGCGCCGCGCAGCTTGAACGAGCCCGAGACCTGCAGCGACTCGGCCTTCAGCACGACCGGCCCGCCGGCTAGCTCGCTCAGGTCGGCGCTCGCGATCGCCGGCGTCGCCACCGCACCGCGCGCGATCGCACGCTGCGCCGCGTCGAGGTCGACGCCTGCTGTCAGCTCTGAGAATGCCGCTCCCATGCGGCCTTTACGCTACAGCGGGGCGTAGGGTGAGCCGATGAGCGCGTTCGTCACGGCCGGCGCCGGCTTCCTGCTGGCCGTGCTGTGGTTCGATCTGATGTTCGACGTGCAGGTGCTCGGACAGGACGGGCGCGAGCTGCCGGAGCAGCGCCTGTCCTCGATCGCTGCCTACTACGCGCGCGTGACGACGGCGGCGCGGCCGATGAACCGGCTGATCGCGGCCGTGATGCCGGCGACGCTGGCGGCAATCGTCGTCGAGATCACCGACGGCGGCGGCATCCCCTCGCCGGCGGCGTGGGTCTCGCTGGCGCTCGCGGCGACGCCGATCGTGCTCGTCGCCGCGCGCACGGTGCCGAACGCGGTGCGCCTGGGCACGCGCGCAGACACGCTCGAGCGCCAGGGTGCTCTCGCGCGCGCGATCTTCCGCGAGCACGTCTTCTGCCTCATCTCGATCGCAGCGCTGATCGCGCTGCAGCTGTCCTACTCCTGAGCCCGGCGCTCGAGGATCTCGCGCAGGCGACGCAGGTCCTTGGCGTTGGCGCGCCGCATGGCCATGGCCATCACCGGACCGGCCACGCGCCCGAAGCCAGTCGGCTCGCCGCGATTTCGCAGCGTCATCCTGGTGGCGCCGTCTGCGGTGTCCTCCCATGTGTAGGTCGTCTCCATCGGGAAGGGACCGTCGGATGTGCTCATCACCAGCCGCTCGCCGTGCACGAGCTCGCGGACCTCGTAGGTGTACTCCAGACGACGACCCATGAACTCGGCGACGAATGCCACGCGCGAGCCAACGGCGAGCGGCGCCGGCGAGCGCAGCTCGACCGACTTGATGTTCTGGTACCAAGAGCGCGAGTTGGCGAGTTCGGCCGCGTAGGCCGACACCTCCGAGCGCGGCCTGCCGATGGCTATCTCGCTGAGAACATCGACCATCGTGATCGGTCACCCCTTTGCCGGCAACGAGCGCGCGAAGGCGACCCCGCGACGCACCCAGGGCTCGAGCGCGCGCTTCGTGCGCACCCCGTCGGCATCGACTCGCAGCCACCCCTTCATCTCACGACCGCGCATCACCATGGCGCCGACGTGGGGGCTCGACAGCAGCTGCTCGGCCTGCTCGGGGTCGCCGCGCACGAGCAGCCCGCCCTGGCCGGATGCGGCGACGGCCATGTTGCCGCCGAGCAGGAACGCCAGGCCGCCGAACATCGCCATCTCGGTGATGCCGTCCTCAGCGGCGAGCAGCTCGCGGATGCGGTTGGCTAGATCCTCGTCGTAGGCCATCGCGTTCCCGTCGCCCGTGCGGGCGCTACATCGACACCTCGATCGTCTCGTACACGTCGACGCTGCCGCCACCTTTGAGCACGGGGCAGCCCTCGGCGAGCGCGCCGGCGGCGTCGAGGCTGTCGGCCTTGATCACCGAGTACCCGGTCAGCTCGGAGGTTGCCGCGCCGCCGCCGTTGCCGTCGACCGTCCTCGAGCCGGCGAACGGGTTGCCCGGATCGACGATCGCGGGGCCGAGCTTGCCGAACCATTCACCCCACGCCTGCATCACGGCCTGACGCTGCTCCTCGGTGTCGGCCATCATCCCACCGCGATACGCAAAGACGTACTTACCCATGTTCACATGTCTCCTGTTTGTCTTAATTTATATTAATTAAATAGATAAAGATCAATTCGAATCGAACACCCGGCGGCCGAGGCTGTCGAAGCAGGCGTTCCAACCCTCACCGTGGCCCTTGCGAGACTCCGGCGACGCCAGGCCGCTGTGTTCGAGCACGACCGTCGTGCGCTCGCCGTCGCCGTGGAAGTCGATCGCGACGAGGCTCACGTGGCCCGGATGCGGCCCGCCCTCGCCCTGCCAGCACCAGGTGAACACGAGCCGGTTGGGGCGGCTCACCTCGCGATACTCGCCGCCGACCACGTGCAGCTCGCCGTCGTCGCCGAGCATGCGCAGCGTGTAGCGCCCGCCCACGCGCAGGTCGACGTCGCAACCGGGCGAGCGCCACGTCGGCGCCGCCGCCCACCAGCGCTCGAGCACGACCGGGTTGGTCCACGCGTCGAACACCTCCTCGGGCGTCGCCGCGAACGTTCGTTCCATGCGGAACGCGGCAACCTCGCTCGTGCTCACGCGCGGTCCTCCGTGCGATCTCCACGGCGGCCTTCGGCGATGAACTGCTCGACGACGTCGAACTTGCGCTGCCACATCCTCTGCAACTGCCCGATCCAGTCGGCGGCGTCGTCGAACGGCTGCTCGGCCAGGCGCAGGCGGTGCGTGCGCCCGTCGATCACGCGCACGATCGCGCCGGCTTCCTCGAGCACACGCAGGTGGCGGCTGATCGCCGGCTTGGACACGGCGAAGTCGCGTGTCGCTTCGCCCACCGTCATGCCGCCGGCGGCGTTCTCTTCGCGCTCGGCGAGGCGTTCGACGATGCCCCGCCTGATCGGGTGCGCGCAGGCCGCGAACGCGCGGTCGAGCGTTGCTTGGTTAGCCACTTGGTTAACAATAGCGGCTCGCTGTCGCGAACGCTCCGACGAGCGAGAATGGGCGCTCGTGCGACTCGCCCCCACAGCCGAGGCCCCGCGCAGACGCACCAAGCCGCTCGGCCACCCACTCGTGCGTGTTGCCGGGCTCTGCGCGCTCGCCGTGTGGATGGCGGCCATCACGGCGACACCGGCCGCTGCAGCGGGCGGGAGAACGGTCGTGTTCGGGCACTCGGTGCAAGGCCGGGCGCTCGTGGCGCGTGTGCTCGGCCCGAGCTCGGCGCTGCGCAAGATCCTGCTTGTCGGCTGCATCCACGGCGACGAGTGCGCCGGCCGCTCGATCGTCTCGGCCGCCGAGCATGCGCCGGTCCCGGCGGACGTCCAGCTGTGGCTCGTGCCGACGCTCAACCCCGACGGCGCCGCCGCCGGCACCCGGCAGAACGCGCACGGCGTCGATCTCAACCGCAACTTCCCCTACCGCTGGCGAGCAGTTTCGGGGCCGACGTACTACTCCGGGCCGCGCCCGCGCTCCGAGCCCGAGACGCGCGCCGCCATGCGGCTGATCGCGCGCATACGACCCGACGCGACCGTCGTCTACCACCAGCACGAGGACCTCGTCGACATGGCCGGCGGCGACCGTGGCCTCGCGCGTCGCTACGCCGAGCTCGCCGGGCTGCGGGCGACGTGCCTGCCGTTCCTGCCCGGCACCGAGTCCGACTGGTCCAACCACGCCTTGCGAGGTACGACGTCGTTCGTCGTCGAGCTGCCCGCCGGTCCCGTGCGGGGGGCGGCGTTGAGGCGACACCTGCGCGCGCTCGACGGGCTCGAGCACGGCGCGCGCAGCGGCTCGGCGCGCGGCTGCGTCCCCTGAGCCTCAGCCGAGCACGAACTTCTCGATCGCCAGCGCGAAGCCCTCGTGCTCGTTCGACTCCGTCACCCGCTTGGCCGCGCGTTTGACCTCCTCGCCGGCGTTGCCCATCGCGACGCTCAGACCGGCGCCGTCGAACATCAGCATGTCGTTGGGCTGGTCGCCGAGCGTCGCGATGCGCTCCAGCGGGATCTCGTACTCGCGCGAGAAGTAGTGCAGCACGGCGCCCTTGTTCGCCTCGGGATTGGTCACGTCGAGGTAGTACGGCTGCGAGCGCGCCGCCGAGACGTGCTCGCCGAACTTGGCCCGCGCATCGGCCTCGGCCCTGGCGACGGCGTCGAGATCGTCGCTCACGCCGACGATCTTCGCGATGCCCTCGGTGATCCGATCGAAGCTCTCGACGACGGTCGGCTCGAAGCGAACCGTGTCCGCCTCTTTGCGCACGTGCGCCACATGCGCGTCGCGCAGCAGCCACTCCGAGCCCCGGTACAGCCACACGTCGAGCCCGTGACCGCCGATCAGCTCGACGACCTGCGCGACGAGCCGGGAGTCGATCGAGCGTTCCTCGATCACCGACATGTCCGGGCGCGCGAACAGGCCGCCGTTGAACGCCGCCAGCGGCAGCTCGAGCGCCAGCGGCTCGACCAGCATCTCCATCCCGCGCGGCGGGCGCCCGCTCGTGACGGCGAACTTCACGCCGGCATCCTTGAGCGAGCGCACGGCCGCGATCGCGCGATCGGTCAGCCGCTTGTCGTCGGTGACCAGCGTGCCGTCGACGTCCGCCAGCACGAGCTCGATCTGCGCCTTGCCCGTCACGCGCTCGCTCACCGGTCGGCGCGGCTCACACGAAGCGCTTGACGAACGCGAGCGCCGTGTCGGCGACCTCACGCCAGCCGCTGTCGATCGTCAGCGCGTGCCCGCGGTTCGGCAGCTCGACGATCTCCGTAACGCCCTCGTTGCGCTTCTGCTTCTTGTAGGACGCGTTGGCGATCGCCCACGGAACCGTGTTGTCCTTCTCGCCGTTGATGATCAACAGCGGCCCGCGCTCGGGGTTCTTGCTGTTGACCTTCGCCTCCGTCCACGGGTTGAGGTTGGCCGTCGCCGCCTGGAACAGCGGCAGCCCGGCGGCCGGCACGGCGTAGGTCGTGTACAGCTCCTTGGCCTCTTCCTCGGAGACGGCGTTGGCGAAGCCGAAGCGGAACTGCTCGTAGGTGAGCGGCACCGCGCGGTTGCGGTTGGCCGGGTTGCCGAGCACCGGGCTGGCCGACTTCAGCGCCGAGACCGGCAGCGGCAGCACGCCGCGAAACGGCGCCGGGTCGATCGCGACGCTCACCGCCGAAAGACCCCTGCCGGCGACGATCTGCGTCAACAGCCCGCCGAAGGAGTGCCCGACCACGGCCGGCTTCTGCGCGAGCTGCCCGATCACCTCGCCGAAGTGGTCGGCGACCTGCCCGACCGACTTGTGCGCGAACACCTCCGGCTTGGCGTTGGCCTGCTCGACCGTCTGCGGATCGTCCGGCCAGCCGGGCGTGAGCGTCGCGTATCCGGCCTGCTCGAACACCTCGCCCCAGCGGTCCCAGCTGCTCGGCAGCAGCCACAGTCCGTGGATGAAGACCACCGGCGTCTTACCTGTCGCGTTGGCTTTCTCGATCTGCTCCGACTCGTACGTGGAGATCGACATGTCTCGTCCTTTGTGCTCGTGTGTTGCCCCGCTGTGATCGACGAACGATCCGCGAAGCATCATCCCACGCCGGCGCTATCGTCCCGGCCGCGGCGCGCTCCGGTCGTGCCGCGGCACAACTTCCACGTTCAAGCCACAGCGACAGGGGGACTCCACATGACTGCACAGCTCCGCGCAACTCGGCCCGAGGGCCGCTTCCGTTCGAGCGCCCGCGCGGGCGTGTCGCGACGCCTCGCCGCCGCAGTGCTCGCGGCCGCGGCGCTCGCGGCCGTCACGGCGACGGGCGCCAGCGCCAAGACGGTGACGATCAAATGCCGCGGCGGCAGCAGCTCGTGCAGCGCCACGATCGGCCTCGCCGGCGGCGCGAGCAACAAGAAGCTGAGGATCGTGCTGAGCGACACCAACCTGAAGCTCGTCGGCCGCTCGGTCAAGCCCAAGGAAGCGAAGGGCGCCTACAACCTCTCCAAAGGCAGCTACTCGCTCGGCGGCTCGGTCTACAACGTGACGCTCAACGCGGTGCAGTCGATCCCCAAGGGTGCGACGCTGACGCTGAAGTTCGCGGTTCCGGCCAAACGCGGGACGCCCGGCCAGTAGGTCGGGCGCCGCGGCGCGGCGAGCGATGCCCAACCTGTACGACCCCGAGTTCGACGAGCCGCGCGAGCAGCCGGGCTTTCGCGCGCAACGTGCGCGCGTCAGCCGACAGGCCGGCAGCGAGCGCCTCGGGCTGAGCGTGTGGGAGATGCCGCCGGGCGAAGCCGCCTACCCCTACCACCACCATCTCGGCGAGGAGGAGCTGGTGGTGGTGCTCGACGGGCGCCCGAGCCTGCGCACGCCCGAGGGCTGGCGCGAGCTCGCGCCCGGCGAGGTCGTCGCCTTCCTGCGCGGTGAGGGCGGCGGCCACCAGCTCGTCAACGAGACCGACGAGACGGTCCGCTTCCTCGCGTTCAGCACGAGCGGCGATCCCAACCTCGTCGTCTACCCCGACTCGGGCAAGCTCGGCGCCTTCGAGCGGCTGGCCGACGGCGGCGGCCTGCGCGCGATGTTCCGCACCGGCGACGCCGTCGACTACTACGAGGGCGAGCGCCCGCCGGCGCGCTGAGCGGCCGCTCGACGGACCGGCTGGGGCTTCCGCGCACTCACGGCCCGCCGCCGATCGTCACGCGCCCCAGCCCGATCACCTCGATCTCCTGCTGCGGTGTGCACACGGCGATCTGCGCGGCCTCGTCGCGAGGCGTGCGCCGCAGCGCGACGAATGCGAGGCCGCCGACGACCGCCGGCACCCACAGCGCGATCGCCCGGTAGGCGAGCACCGCGCCGGTCGCCGAGGTCAGCGACACGCCGTACAGGGCGAGCGTGCCGACGAGCCCGGCGTCGACGCCGCCGATGCCGCCGGGCACGGGGATCAGCCCGCCGAGCTCGCCGATCAGGTAGGCGATCCACAGAATCGCCAGCGGCGGCGCGGGGCCGAGCGCGTGAAACGTGGCCCACACGATCATCACGTCGAACGCGAGATAGGCGACGAGTCCGAGGGTCAGCACGGCGTTGCCCTCGCGCAGCAGCGCGAGCGCCTCGCTCACGCCGTCGCCGATCGCGCCGAGCGTCTTCACGACGAACAGCTCGCGCTTGGAGGGCTCGCCGTCGCGCCGCCTCTCCAGGCGCTCGCTCAGCTGCTTGGCGATACGCCCGGCGAAGATCGCAAGCACGATCGCGGCCGTCGCGATCGTGCTGGGCAGCAGCGTCAGCAGCAGGTTGCCCTCGCCGCCGATCACGCCCAGCGCGAGCGCCGCGCCGAGCACGATCACGGCGAGCACATTGGGGAGGCTGGTCAGCAGGAAGAAGGCGACCGTGCGCTTGGCGATCTCCTCGCCGCCCATGCCGCCGCGTTTGAGCGCCCATGCTCCGAGCGCTAGCCCGCCGGCTCCACCGGTCGGGATCAGCGCATTGGCGCCCAGCTCGGACATGCCGATCTGAAAGCTCACCCGCCAGCTCATCATGCGGCAGAAGATCATCCGGAAGACGGCCACGTAGCCGAGGCCCGAGAGGAGCTTCAGCGCGACGCCGAGCGCCAGCCAGCCGGGGCCGGCGTGCGCCAGGCGGCTGCGCAGCTCCCCCAGCCCCGGCAGCAGCGTGACGGCGGCCACGACGGCGAGCACCAGCGCGAGCAGGAAGAACAGGCGCGTGCGGACCTTGTGTGCACTGAGCTGCTCGGGGCCCTCGAGATCGTCGCGGGCGACGCGCGGCGCGTCGTGCAGCTGCGATGCCATTGGAGCATTGTGGCCGCTCGTAGAGGCGCTGGCGGACCGGAGGAGACTTCACCGGCGCGTAGAACCCTGGGGAATGCCGGCGCTGCTGCTCGCAGTCGCAATGATCGCGTTGACGATCCTCGCCCTGCTCCTGGCCGGCGTCGTCGCCGCGATCGTCACGGGCATCGGTCTGCTGAACGTGCTCGCACTCGTGATCGGACTGCGCTCGAAGCCTGCGCGCCCCACGCAGGACGCGCCCGAGCGCTGGCGTCCCAAGTCGTTCCGCCGCCCCCCGGCACCGCCGCTGGACCCCGAGGCGGACGAGCAGCTGCGGTCGCACACGCTGACCGTGCGCCGTCGCTGAAGACGGGGCATCAGACGCGAGGCGCTGGACTGGACAGTGGGCGGCTGACCCATCGCGGACCGGCGCGCGTTAGCCTGGTCGAGCATGGGGGGAGCGCAGCGAACCGGGCTCGGCGCGACGGCGCTTGCGGTATTTGCGCTGACGGCGCTCGCGTTTGCGTGCGTGATCGCGCTCGCCCGACCGAGCCCGGTGCGAGCCTCGACGCCTTCGGCCTTCGTGCGCGTCGACCAGGCGGGGTACGCGACCGGTGGCGCCAAGCGCGCCTATCTGATGTCCCGCCGTGACGAAGCCGGCGCGCGATTCACGGTGCTGCGCGTGCCGGGGGGCGAAGTCGCCTACAGCGGCGTCATCGGCCCCTCGGCGGGCTCGTGGAGCAAGCGCTTCGCACACGTCGAGACGATCGACTTCGACGCGCTGCAGACGCCGGGCAGGTACGCGATCTCGGTCGCTTCGCCGACAGCAACGTCCTCGCCCACATTCGAGATCGCTCCGGCCGCGGCGCTGTACGAGCAGCCGCTCGCCAACGCCCTGTCGTTCTACGAGAACGAGCGCGACGGCCCGGCGTTCATCCCGTCGGCGCTGCGCACCGCCGCGGCGCATCTCAACGACGCGCACGCGAGCGTGTACGAGACGCCGTCGGTCAACCGCAACGGCGCCTTCAAAGGGGACCTCGCGCCGACCGGCGAAACGATCGACGCCTCGGGCGGCTGGTGGGACGCGGGCGACTACCTGAAGTTCGTGCAGACGACGGGATACACGGTCGCGCTGCAACTGCTCGGCGTGCGCGACTTCCCCGCGCAACTGGGGGCAGGCGCGGGCGACTTCACGGCCGAGGCGCGCTTCGGCGTGGAATGGCTGCTGCGCATGTGGAACGACTCGACGCGCACGCTCTACTACCAGGTGGGCATCGGCGAGGGCAACTCGCAGACGCTCGGCGACCATGACATCTGGCGACTGCCACAGGCCGACGACGGCTATGGGGGCGAAGACCGCAGCGCCCGCTACATCCGCCATCGCCCGGTGTTCCGCGCCGGTCCGCCGGGCTCTCCGGTCAGCCCCAACCTGGCCGGACGCGATGCGGCCGCGTTCGCGCTGTGCGCGCAGGTGTTCGCCGCTAGCGATCCGACGCTCAGCGCCCGCTGCCTGACAGCGGGCGAGCACATCTTCGACCTTGCCGACACCGACCCGCGAGGCCAACTGCTGACGGCGATCCCGTTCGACTTCTATCCGGAGAGCGAATGGCGCGACGATCTCGAGCTAGGCGCGAGCGAGCTGGCGATCGCGCTCTCCACTGCCGGCGCGCCTGCCGGCCTGCCCCACTCCGAGCCGTCGTTCTACCTCGAACGCGCGGCCGGCTGGGCTCATGCGTACGCCGAACACTCCGGCGCGGGCGAACCGCTGAACCTGTACGACGTGAGCGGGCTTGCCCACTTCGAGCTCGTCCGTGCGCTGCGGCTGGCCGGAGATCCGCCGGGGAGCGCGAGCACCGAAGCGCAGCTGATCGCCGGGCTGAAGGGCGAGCTCGATCAAGCGGTCGCGCAGTCCAGCGGCGATCCCTTCGGCTTCGGCTTTCCCTGGGCCGAAGCCGACACGGCCTCGCACGGCGACGGGCTGTCGGTGATGGCCTCCGAGTACGACGAGCTGACCGGCACGGCGACCTACCGGACATATGCAGATCGCTGGCTCGCCAACGTGCTCGGGGCCAACGCGTGGGGCACATCGTTCATCCTCGGCGACGGCTCGGCGTTCCCGGCGTGCCCGTCCGATCAGCTCGCCAACCTCGCCGGCTCACTCGACGGCTCACCGCCGGTACTGGCCGGCGCGGTCGTGGAGGGCCCCAGCGATGAAACGAGCAAGGGGAAGGTGGCCGGCATGCGCAGGTGCCCGCCGGCCGGCGGGAACGCGCTCGCGCGCTTCAACTCGAAGGCGGTGTTCAAGGACGACGTGCAGTCCTACACGACGGTCGAGCCGGCGATCGACCTGAGCGCGTCCTCGCCGCTGGCGTTCGCGTGGCAAGTCGCGGCGGCGCGCCCGCTTGGCGCCCTCACTGCTCGATGAGCACGAAGACGTCGGCGTAGTCGGCGAGCAACGTCTGCGTACCTCGATGCCCGCTTCGCAACCCAGCCAATTCGTGTTCGCCTACGGCTCGCTCGTGCGCGACCTCGGCGGGCAGAGCCTCGCGGGGCGCACCGCGCGCCTGCTCGATCACCGTCGCGCATGGAACGTCGCGATGGACAACGCCCTCTCGCTGGCCGGCTACAAGTACTACCTGGACGCCCGCGACTCCTCGCGCCCGGAGGTCGCCGTGACGTTCCTCAACCTCGTGGCGGCGCCGGGAAACCGCGTCAACGGCATGCTCGTCCCCGTCGGCGCACAGGAGCTGGCCGAGCTCGACCGGCGCGAGCGCAACTACGAGCGGCTCGAGGTGAGCTCAGCGATCGAGGACTCGACGGACGCTCGAGTGTGGACCTACTACGGCAGGCCCGAGGCGCGTGAGCGGTTCGAGCACTCCAGGCGGACCGGGCGGGCGGTCGTGGACAAGTCCTATCTCGACGCTGTACGGGCCGGGTTCGCGGCGCTCGGCGAGGAGTCGCTCGCGGAGTTCGACGCGAGCACCGACCCACACGGCTGCGGCGTGCTCGAGCTCGTGCGCATCGAGCTCAGCTGATCGATCCAGCGCCCGCGCGTCGGCGAGGCCGGCCGGGCACGAAGGCGAACCCGTGCCCAGCCGCCTCACCGTCCAGGACGCATGGCGGTCAATTCAGCTCACCGCTCGCGACGGGTTGGAGTCGCTGCGTCAGCACGAGCGCCGGCCGTGGCGCAACGAGCCCATCCGGCGCAAGCTCGTCGGCGAGCGGGGTTTGCTGCACGAGCGGCGCGAGCGCATCGATGAACGGCAGCAGCTCGCTGAGCTCGGCGTGTTCGAAGGCGCGCTGCACGATCCTCGGCCCGCGGATCAGCGCGAAGTCGTAGCCACGACGCAGGCACAGCCTGCAGCGAAACGCGACCACGGCGACGCCGATCGCGTCGATGCCGAGCAGCTCGCGCAAGTCGAGCGTGATGCCCGTGACACCCTCCTCGCACAGCCGTTCGATCTCTTCTTCCAGCTGGTGCACCGAGGCGCGATCGAGCGATCCGGTGAGGACCAGCGTGTGCATCCTGCGCTCGGCGTTCGGCGGGGCGAACCCCGCCTCACGCAGCGCCATAGGTACTTCTTCGTTGTCGTTGAAGGCGGTTTGCGTCTGTCCTGCGACGGCGCTTTGCGCGTCGTCAGCGCTCCCTGCAAAGACGCTCACGGCCATCTTCATGTGATGGCGTTCCATCCCAGTCCTGCTCCCTTCCAGAAGCCCTTCGAGTTGATTTGCGATGCGCCGGATCGGTCGATGCGGCGCGGGCTGGAGTGATCGGAGGGAGCTAGTCCGGTCGCTCGGGAATCAACACGAAGCAGCCTGCGAGCCATGGCTCGAAGGAGAGCCTCAGGCGGCGCAGGGCGCGGGGGGCTCCCAGCAGCAGGAGCCCGGCAAGGGTGAGGAAGGTCGACACGCCGGTACCGGCGCCACCGCCACCACCGGCGCCTGTGGCCACGCCGGAGCCGCCGCTCGGAGCCGGGCCGGGCGCGGGCGTCGTCGGCGGTCCACCGGCCGAGCCGCCGCGCCCGTCACCGTCCGGCGAGCTCGTCACGGCGGCGCCGGCAAGCGAGGAGACGGCGGAGACGGCAGCGCTGGTCGGCGCCGCGCCGGCTTCTCGCGGAGCGGCGAGCCAGCCGGCGGCGCAGTTGTCGCTGATACCGCCACCGAGCGAGGAGAGTTCGCAGCTGAAGCGGCCTGCTTGCTTGCCGGTGATCGCGATCGCGCGCTTGGGCGTTTCGCCGCGGGAGGTCCCAGCCTGTCCGGAGACCTCGGCCACCTGCGCGACGACGACGGCGCCAAGCAGAGGCGCCGGTGCGCTCGAGCCCTCCGCGGCGATCGCCTCGGCGTGGGTCGAGGCTACGGCCGGGAGCAGCGTCGAGGAGTGGGGAGGCGAGCCGCCGCCTGCAGCTGCTTCTCCCGAGGATTCGCCGGTTTTGGAGGATTCGCCGGTTTTGCCCTGCGCCGGTTCTTCGGCTTTTTCTTCGGCAGAGGGGTGAGCGCCTTCCGCGGGAAGCGTGCCGACAGGCGGTTCTTCGAGCGGCGGCGGAGGTTCTGCGACGGGTTCGCTCGGCGGCGGCGTTTCGGCGATCGGTTCGCTCGGCGGCGGCGGCGTTTCGGCGATCGGCTGTGTTTCGCCGGGCGGTTCGCCGACGGGCGTTTCCGTCACTTCCCCGCCGGCACCCTGAGGCGTTTCCTGGCCGCCTTCGCCTGCCGGCTGCTGTTCCTGCGGTCCACCAGCGCCGGTTTCCTGACTTTCAGGAGTCCCGGGAGCTTCGCCGCCGGCTGGGACGTCGGCCTGCGCGCCTGCGGCGAGCAGCAGCGCCGCCAGCAGCGCCAAGACGAGCGCTCTCAGACAGTGGAAACCATCGGTTCGGGAGATCTGGAGCATCCGTCCTCGTTGCATGCGTTATGTCAAACAATAAAGAACGGGCAGTCCGTTGGCTAGCGACGGCCGCGCGAGGCGCCGCGAGCACCGTACCCGGCGCGGCGGCGGATTGACAATTGGCAACCTTTCGAATCGGTCCGGCTGCTCGCCCGAGACGCCGGGGCAGCGGCGCGCGCGCTTGCGGCTACGCCAGATCGTCGGTCAGATCGGCCACGGAGTCGACGATCTTCGACGCGCGGTACGGGAAGCGCTCGGCCTCCTGCATCGTCGTCACGCCGCTCAGCACGAGGATCGTTTCCATGCCGGCCTCCAGCCCGGAGACGATGTCGGTGTCCATCCGGTCGCCGATCATCGCCGCCGTCTCGGAGTGCGCGTCGATCGCGTTCAACGCCGAGCGCATCATCAACGGGTTGGGCTTGCCGACGAAGTACGGCTCGACCCCGGTGGCCCGGCTGATCAGGGCCGCGACCGAGCCGGTCGCGGGCAGCGGCCCGGACGCGCTCGGGCCGGTCGGGTCGGGGTTGGTCGCGATGAACCTCGCGTCGGCCGGAACGCACGTGGGTGGAATGGTCCTTACCATGCGAACCCAAGCCCCTCATGGAGGGGGGACTCGAATCGAAACGCAGGGGGGAAGATGAGACGGACACTTCAGGTACTGCTGCTCGGCGCCACGGTTGGCGCTTTCCTGACGGTTACAGGCTCTGCACTGGCGATGAAGACGGTGTGCGGCAAAGGCTGTGCCTACACGGGCATCCAGGCGGCGATCAACGCGGCCTCGCCGGGCGCGACGATCACGATCGGCGCAGGCCAATACGAAGAAAACGTCGTCGTCGACAAGACGCTGACGCTCGAAGGGATCGGCAAGCACACGGTGATCTACCCGGCGACCTCGACGCCGGTCTGCTCGGGCGGCTCGCTGTGCAGCGGCGCGGCGAGCAACATCGTGCTCGTGCAGGCCAACGACGTGACGCTCTCGAAGCTCACGCTCGAGGGGGACAACCCGAACCTGACGAGCGGGGTGGTGCGCGGCGGCAAGGACATAGACGCGCGCAACGGGATCATCGAGAACCACGAAGCCGGCAAGTACACGAATCTGACGGTCTCGAAGGTGAGCGTCGCGGACGTCTACCTGCGAGGCATCTACGCCTCCTCGGGCGGCCACTTCGACTTCACCCACGACACGGTCAGCAACGTCCAGGGCGAAGAAGCCTCGATCGCGATGTTCGCCTTCGAAGGCGAAGGCGAAATGGACCACAACAAGGTCACGGCCGCCAACGACGCGATCTCTGAGAACTGGTCGAAGGGCACGCGCTTCATCGACAACACGATCACCAAATCGAGCAGCGGCGTGCACACGGACAACAACGGCGGCTCGGGCGGCTCGGCCGACGTGATCGAAGGCAACAAAGTCTCCGAATGCAGCAGCAACGGCTACGGCATCTGGGTGTTCGTGCCCTACGTGTCCGCGAGCGTCCACGCCAACAAGGTCAATGGCTGCTACATCGGCCTGGCGGCCTTCGGCGGCGCCGTCGCCGGCCAGGGACCGCAGTTCTCGAGCAACAAGGTCGATGGCACCGGCGCGAGCACGACCGACCCGGCGGGCTCCTACGGCGTCTACCTGACGACCGATCAGCTCGGCTTCGAATTCGGCGACGTGACGGCGTCGCTGAGCAGCAACTCGATCATGCACACGGGCACGGGACTGCTGGTCACTCAGAGCGAACCGACGCCGGGCCAGCCGGCGGGTGGGCAGGCGACGGTGACGGTCAGCGGCAACACCATCCACACGAACGGAACCGGCGCCAGCGGCGAGCCGGGCACGGTCGTGGAAGCGCAGAGCAACTGGTGGGGCTGCAAACAGGGGCCGAACGTCGGGCCCAGCTGCGACACGGCGATCGGCACGGTGAACTACACGCCGTGGCTGCTCAGCAGACCGTAGTCGCCGGCTGAGCGGCTGACGCCAAGTGGGCGGGCAGCGGGAGGGTCTTCGAGGCTCTCCCGCTGCCGCATTGCGATCAGGGCAGCTCCGAGGCCAAGCACAGCTCGACCGGTCGAGAGTCTTCGGCGCTCGAGAGCCTCAGCGCGACTGTGGCAGCTTGCGCCCGCCGCGCTTGACGGCGGGCGCGGAGGGGGGCGGCACGACGGGGCCGATGTCGCCGTCGGGCGCCTCGTCGAGATCGACGATCACGGGCGCGTGATCGCTCGGGCCTTTGCCCTTGCGCGCCTGGCGGTCGACCCACGCGGCCTCGACGCGGCCCGCCACCCGCTCGCCGGCGAGGATCAGGTCGATCCGCATGCCGAGGTCCTGATGGAACATCCCGGCGCGGTAGTCCCAGTAGGTGAACACGCGCTGCTCGGGCCAGCGGTCGCGCACGACGTCGTGCAGGCCGAGTGACTGCAGCTCGGCGAGGGCCGCACGCTCGGGCGGCGTGACGTGCGTGTGGCCGACGTAGGCCTGCGGGTCGAACACGTCGGCGTCGGTCGGCGCGATGTTCATGTCGCCGCACACGAGCGCGTGCTCGGCATCGGCGGCGACGAGCTCGCGCAGGGCGGCGAGCCAGGCGAGCTTGTAGCGGTAGTGCTCGGAGCCCGGCTCGCGCCCGTTCGGCACGTACACGGAGTGGACGCGGACCCCGTCGCACAGCGCCGAGACGGCGCGCGCCTCGGGATGGGGGAAGCCGGGGCCGTCGGGCAGGCCGCGGACGACGTCCTGCAAGCCGACGCGCGAGAGGATCGCGACGCCGTTCCACTGCACCTCGCCGTTCAGCGCGAGCGCATAGCCGCGCTCGGCGAGCTCCGCGCCGAGCAGCTCCTGGAAGGCCTCGTCGGCGAGCTTGGTCTCCTGCAGGCAGACGACGTCGGGGCGGCGCTCGTCGAGCCACGGCAGCAGACGCGGCAGGCGCTGCTTGACCGAGTTGACGTTCCACGTCGCGATCCGCACCGGCCTAAGTTAGCCGCCGGGCGCGCGAGAGGGAGACGCGCGCGGCGATGACCCCGAAACGTCCCCGGCCGGGTCGGCGGGGCGGGTTCGGAGGCGATCGGCCGCCGCAGACGCGCCGCACGGGCGCTGGTACGATCGCAAAACGATGGCGGCTGGCCCCTCCGAGCAGCTGGATCACGTTCGGGACCAGCGGATCGCGTGGGTCACGGGCCTGATCTCGCCGAGCGTCCTGCTGGACGAGCAGCCGCTTGCCCCGAGCGCGGAGGAGTTCGTCCTGCGCGGGCGCGCGGCCGTCGCGGACGTGCTCAACCGGGTCGACGACCGGCTGCTCGTGGTGGTCGGGCCGTGCAGCGTGCATGACCCGGAGGCGGCGCTCGACTACGCCCAGCGGCTCAGCGCGGCGGCGCGCGAGCACAAGGACGACCTGCTCGTCGTGATGCGCGTGTACTTCGAGAAGCCGCGGACGACGACGGGCTGGAAGGGATTGATCAACGACCCGCACCTCGACGGCACGGGCGACGTCAACGAGGGCCTGCGGCTCGCGCGCAAGCTGCTGCTGCAGGTGCTCGAGCTCAACCTGCCGGTCGGCTGTGAGTTCCTCGACCCGATCACGCCGCAGTACATCGCCGATGCCGTCGGCTGGGGCGCGATCGGCGCACGCACGACCGAGAGCCAGATCCACCGGCAGCTCGCCTCGGGCCTGTCGATGCCGATCGGCTTCAAGAACCGCACCGACGGGAACGTCGCGGTGGCGGTCGACGCGGTGCGCGCGGCGGCCGTGCCCCATACGTTCGCCGGGATCGACTTCGCCGGCACGCCGGCGGTGCTGAACACGCGCGGCAACCCCGACTGCCATGTGATCCTGCGCGGCGGGCGGGGCGCTCCGAACTACGGCGCCGAGGGTGTCGCCGACGCACTCGAGCGGCTGCGGGCCGTGGGGCTGCCCGAGCGCGTCGTGGTGGACGCCTCGCACGACAACAGCGGCAAGGACCACGAGCGCCAGCCGATCGTGGCCGAGGACATCGCAGCCCAGCTCGCGGCCGGCAACAATGCGCTCGTCGGCGTGATGCTCGAGTCGTTCATCGTCGCCGGCCGCCAGGAACTGAAGGACGGCGCGGCGCTGACGTACGGGCAGTCGATCACCGACGCCTGCATGTCGTGGGAGACGACGGTCGAGACTTTGGGCACGCTCGCCGCGGCCGTCCGAGCGCGGCGGGCGGGCGGCTCCGCAACTTCGGCCTAGCCGAGGCGGGTCTTTGCGGGCCCGTCAGCTTCGGCGCGAGCGCTTGGCGGGCTTGCGCGCCTGCTTCTTCGCGGCCGCCCTGGCCCTGGCTGCGGCGACGGCGGCGACGTAGGCGGACTTCAGGTTGGCCATCGCCTCGTGCGAGGTCTCACCGACGGCGGGAAGGTCTTGCGAGTTGCTCGCCCCGGCGGGCAGCAGCCCGATCTCGAGGTGAGGCGCCGAGGAGATGCCGACGGTTCCGCAGCCGACCTCGGCGATCGGCTGGCCTGCGCTCACGTGGGTTCCGACGGGGACGAGGGCCGGCGCGGCGTGTCCGTAGTAGATGTAGCGGCCGGCATCGGGGCCGCTGTCGACGAGCACCACCGGCGCGGAGCTGCCGAAGCCGTTCGAGACCCTCGCGCACGACCGTGCCGCTGGCGACGGCGAGCTCGATTAGGCGGGCGCCGCACTGATTGGCGGTGCCGCCGAGATCGACGCCCTGGTCGAGCGACCACCAGCTCGTCGCGCCGACGCGCGAGAGCGGATAGAGCGGGAACACCCAGCCGCGCGTACTGACGGGATACGGGCTGCCCGCGAAGACCGGCGCTGGCGGCGTGGCGGTTCCGCCGTCCGGCGTGGTCCCGCCCGATGGGGCGCTCGGCACGGGGACGGGGGCAACTGGCGCCACCGTAGGGGGCGGTTCGACGCCGCCGGTTGCGTCGGCGAACGTGCCCGGCGCGGTGGCGAGCAGGCCGAGGAGGACGAGCATGAGCGTGACCGCGTACGCCGTGGGGCGTCGATGCTTGCGCATTTGCCTCTCTTCGTTGGCCGGCGGGGTTAGCTGACGGGCTAGCGACTTGCGCCTCCCACGGATTACCGCGGAACTCGCCCCAACAACTTGGTTCCCCCACTCCCGGGCAACGACCCGGGATTAGGCGTGGCGCAGCTTAGCGAAAGGCTCGGCGAGATGTGCGCGCTGGGATCGTTCGCCCACTGCGTCGAGCATCACAAGTTGAGCGTCGTGGTCACGATCGCGCTGCCGGGAGTCTCGGCGCATACGGTGGGCGCGTCGCTCGGTGGCTGCGATGCGGCCTGAGCTGCATCGCCCGTGGCCGCCGGCGCCCAACGCACACGCCTGTTCGGGCGCGTCGGGCGCTACTCCCCCTGCGCACTCCAGTAGGCCTCCGCCTCAGCCTCCATGACGGCCAGGCGCGAGTAGTAGTCGGCGAACTCGTTCAGGTGCGCTCGCGCGATCTTCGCGGTGATGGTCACGTCGTCGTCTGTGACGTTCGTCGCCGGATCCTGCGTGCCATGCTCGAGCTCGACGTCCATACCCATCCGAAACTGCTCCACGTCGAACGGCGAGCTGGTCCAGTCGATGCCGATTCGCTCGCCCGCCGCCCGAGCCTGCTCGCTGCTGAAGTGCTCCGCCTCGCTCATCTCGAGAAGCCTACGCCCAGCGCCGACGGCACCGGCACCTAAGACCAGGTGGTGGTCACACCGGCCGCCGCGAGGCGGCTGAGCGAACGACCGCCGCGATCCAGCGGGTGGCGTGGCTTGGCGAGCTTCGCCTCGTAGAGCCGTCCGTCGGCGCGCGCCAGCACCGCGCCCAGCTCCTCGCCGCGCAGCCACTCGCTGACGCCGACCGACCAGCCGACCGGACCCTCTTCGCGGTGCAGCCGCGCGAGCGCGGACTCGGCCTCGAGCTCGGACGTCGATGGCAGCAGCAGCACGAACTCATCGCCGCCGTGACGCGCGAGGATGTCGCCCGGTCGCATGCGCGCGCGCCATTCGCTCGCGAGCTCCGCGAGCAGCCGGTCGCCGGCGGCATGGCCGGCCGAATCGTTGATCTGCTTGAAGTCGTCGAGGTCGATCGCCGCGACGGCGAGTGGCGCGCCCGTGCGATCGGCGATGGCGCGCTCGCGCAGCGCGGCCGTCGCGAACCCCGTCCTGTTGAGTGCGCCCGTGAGCTGGTCGGTGCCGACCTGATGGCGCAGGCCTTCGCTGAGCCCTCCCAGCACGATGCAGATCGACCAGACAGTCGCCGTGACGACGAACCAGTAGATCCCGGCGTGCGGTAGGCCGTCGCGTGCAAGGCCGGCGGCGAAAGCGACCGAGACGAACAGCCCGAGTGCGCTGACCACGCGGCGCGGGAAGAAGTGCGCGGCGTAGATCGCGATCCACGGATACGCAAAGGCGGCGACCATCATGCCGCCGGTCGTGCGGGCGTTCGCGACGAGGACGCTCGCTGCCAGCACGCCCACCGCGGCCAGCAGCTCGAAGCCCAAGATCGGGATCCGCGAACCGAAAAGCCAGATCGCGCAGGCCGCGGCGAGCGCGACCACGCCACCGGTAGTGAGCAGATCGGTCGGCTCCTGCGCGCTGAGCGGAAACAGCACGACCACGAGCGCGACGAGGAATTTGGAGGCGAACACGAGCGACAGCGACCAGGCGATCGGGGGGCGCCCGGCCGTGAACAGCCGCTCGAGCGCGCTCAGGCCTGTGCGGCGAGATCTCCTCGGCGCGTCCTCGGTCGGCGTCGCCTCCGCGGGGCGCGCTCGAATGCATGACGAGCGTCGTCGAAGCCACATCGTCCTTATGCTTCGGAAAACTTTCGGCTGCGCTTGAGCAAAGGGCGCGTCGAGACGACCAGCGTCTGCCCTGTGAGCCACAGACGGCCACGGTAGGCGGCCACCGTCGTGCTCAAAGGAGTCGATGACATGTGCACCTCGTTCACGATCGGCGACAGCGACAGCGGCCTGGTCTATGGCCGCACGATGGAGTTCACGCTCGACCTGCGCTCGGAGATCATGGTGATCCCGGCGGGGGCGAAGCTCAACGGCACCGACCGTCGCGGGGAGGTCGGCAGGGGCGGCCTGGAGTGGGAGGCCAAGTACGCCGTCGCGGCAGCCAACGCACTCGGGCTCGTGATGGCGGTCGATGGCGTCAACGAGCGCGGGCTCGTCTTCGGGGCGCTGAACTTCCCTGCCTCGGCGGAATACCTCGAGGTCTCGGAGCGGGAGCAGTCCCACTCGATCGCCAGCTTCGAGCTCGGCACCTACCTGCTCACCACCTGCGCGACCGTGGCCGACGTCCGGCAAGCACTCGAGCGCGTGCCCGTCCAGGGCGTGAAGCTCGCGATCTACGGCGGCAACGTTCCGCCGCTTCACTACGCCGTCCATGATGCGGACGGCGCCAGCATCGTGATCGAGTACACGAACGGCAAGCTCGACGTTTACGACAACCCGACGACGGTGATGACGAACGAGCCCGTGTTCCCGATGCACCTGCAGAACCTCGCGCAGTACCAGTACGTCACCAACCATGCCCCGGCGCCGATCGAGGTCAACGGCTGGAAGCTGTCAGCGCCGAGCTCGGGGGACGGCGTGAACGGCCTGCCCGCCGGCTTCATCGCCACGAGCCGTTTCGTGCGGGCCTTCTGGTTCCGTCAGTTCGCGCTGCCTTTCGACAGTCCGGCCGAGGGGGTGCAGCTCGCCCGTCACATCCTCAGCCAGTTCGACATCCCGCCGGGGACGGTCATGACCGATGCCGGCGGAAGCGGCGAGGGCGGCGGCGTCGCGGGAGCCGAGATCACGCAGTGGATGACCGTGATCGATCAGCGCAACGCGGTCATGTACGCGAGCACCTACGACCACCCCAACCTGTTCAAGGTCGACGTCGCGAAGGCCGCTACGGCGGCCGAGGGAATCGTCTTCATCCCGTTGCCGGCGATGGAGAACATCCCCGAGCTCATGCCGCCCTCCTAGGCGGGGGCCTTTGCCTGAGAACATCTGCGCCTGACCGCAGTCGATCCGAGCCTGAGCGGCTCGACGCCGGTGTGCCGGGCGCAGTCTGGTCACACATTGGGCGTTCACGTTTTGGAACGCGTGCACGCGGGTACATATGGCGCACTCCAGGCTGCTGCTGGGTCGGGCTCGGAGGGAGGGAACGCGCTTCCGCGCGTGCATGCGGGAGTGGCAGCGGTGCAGCCTGTAAATCGAATCAGTGGAGGTCGCCGGGTCGTGAGCTGCGTGGGAGAAGGTCGACGGTTGGTGGCAAGGTCTGCGCGTCGGCGTCGTGCGCGGACCGGCGTGATCTCGACGCTGGTGGCATTTGGCCTCTGCCTGACGGCGGCAGCAAGCGCGTCCGCCTTCAGCGCGCAGGGCAGCGTGGAACAGGTGTACGCGACCGGGCTGCCGGCAAACGCCCAGGTGTCGCTATTGAAGAAGAGCACGACCGTGTCCACGCAGAACGCGGACTCGCTCGGAGGCGTGCTGTTCCGGGAAGTGAAGCCTGGCAAGGGCTACACGGTCAGCGTGACCTCGACCAGCGAATCCTCGCAACCGATCACGGTCCACTCCGACGCCGCGGCACCGTGGGACCCGAGCATCTACGAACAGTCGATCCCCGACAACGGCTACACCTACCTGAAGACACGCGACGGCACCGAACTCTCGATCGACGTGCACCCGCCGAGCAGCCCGGCGGGCGAGCCGGGCGTCCCGTCGAGCTTTCACTTTCCGACGCTGCCGATACCGGGGGTGCCGACGCCGAGCTACACGGCCCCGTATCCGACGATCATCGAGTACTCGGGCTACGGGTACGCGAACCCGGCGGGCCCCGAAAACGGCATCGCCGTGCTGGCCAACCTGATGGGCTTCGCCGTGGTCGACGTGAACATGCGCGGGACCGGCTGCTCCGGCGGCGCCTATGACTTCTTCGAGAAGATGCAGAACCTCGACGGCTACGACGTGATCGAGGCGATCGCCCACCAGCCGTGGGTGCTCGGCAACAAGGTGGGCATGCTGGGCATCTCCTACGGCGGCATCAGCCAGCTGTTCACGGCCCAGGAGCAGCCGCCGGACCTAGCGGCGATCGCGCCGCTGTCGGTGATCGACGCGACGGCGACGACGCTCTACCCCGGCGGCATCCGCAACGACGGCTTCGCGGTGGCGTGGGCGGCAGAGCGCCAGCAGAACGCCGAACCGGCCAGCCCCGGACATGGGCAGGCATGGGCGAGCACGCGGATCGAAGAAGGCGATCAGACGTGCGCGGCCAACCAGGCGCTGCACGGCGAGGCGGCAAACCTGATGCAGAAGATCGAAGCGAACTCGACATACAACCCGGCGGTCGCCGACCCGCTCGATCCGGACACGTTCGTGAAGAAGATCGACGTGCCGACGTTCCTCGCCTGTCAATGGGAGGACGAGCAGACCGGAGGACACTGCGCCGACCTGGTCCAGCACTTCACGGGCACGAGTCGCAAGTGGTTCACGTTCACCAACGGCGCGCACATCGACTCACTCGATCCATATACGTACAACCGGCTGTACGACTTCCTCGAGCTGTACGTCGCCAAACAGGCGCCGATCGTCAATCAGGCGGTCGTGCGCGCCGCTGCACCGGTGATCTACCAGGAAGCCATGGGGCTGCCGAAAACCGATCTCGTGACCCTTCCGGCGGACCCGATCCAGACGCAGCCGACGTACGAAGCGGCGCTGGCGGCCTTCGAAGGGCTCCCGTCGGTCCGCGTGCTGTTCGACAACGGCGCAGGGGCCTCGCCGCTGGGCACGACGACGCCCGGCGACCCGTACCCAGGCTTTGAACAGTCGTTCTCCAAGTTTCCGATACCTGGCACGAAGGCGCGGTCGTGGTACCTCGGATCGGGCGGGACGCTCAACGAAGAACTGCCGGCCGCAGAAGGGACGGACACCTACACCTCCGATGCGAAAGCTGTGCCGCTGACGGACTACGGCTCCAACACGGGCGGAGGCGGCCTGTGGGGCAACGCGTCGCAGTGGGAATGGAACTGGGTCCAGCCGCCTGCGGGCTCGGCCGTCTCCTACGTGTCCGCGCCGCTGAGCAGCGACACGACGGCCGTCGGCGCCGGCGCCGTCCGCCTCTGGGTCAAGTCCTCGACCCCGGACGTCGACCTGCAGGCGACGGTCAGCGAGGTGCGCCCGGACGGCAACGAGACGTTCGTGCAGAACGGCTGGCTGCGCGCGAGCGAGCGCAAGCTCGCGACGAACGCGAAGAACATGTTCAAGCAGAAGCCGACGACGCTGCAGCCGATCCCGACGTTCCTGCCGACTGACGTGGAACCGATGCCCTCCGACCAGTACGTGCCGGTCACGATCCCGCTGTACTTCGAGGGGCACGCCTACCGCTCAGGCTCGCGCATCAGGGTCACGATCTCGGCACCCAACGACACCCAGCCGATCTGGTCGTTCTCCCACACGCAGCCCGAAGGCGACACGGCGACGGAGTCGATCGCCTTCTCGCCGAGCATGCCGTCGAGCCTGACGCTGCCGATCGTGCCCGGCGTGAGCGTGCCGACAGCGCTGCCGGCGTGCCCGAGCCTGCGCAACGAGCCCTGCCGCTCCTACGAGGCGTTTGTGAACAGCGGTTCCTGACGACGGCCGATCTCGCCCGGCCGAGCGACGGTCGGGCGAGCGTGATCGACCAGGCAGACGCGTCGCGCTCGCGGCTGCCTACCCACCATCTTCACGTGCACGAACAGGCGGGCTTTGCGCTCGCTCTGTCCTGGCGCGCGGCCGAAGCTCAGCCGGCCTCGTACTCGTCGTGGCGGCGCCACCAGATGCCGCTCTCGTTGCGCCCGAACGGAGCACGGTCGAGCCAGGCGTACATGCCCCAGAGGCCGTCGACTCCGCGCCCGTAGGCCGAGTAGGTGTGAAACACGACGCCGTCCTCGAGCACGAACGCGCTCATGCCCGGCCCCTCTTTCCTGAAGGTCACGGGGTCCGTACCGGCGCCCTTGGCGATCTCGATCAGCCCGGGGCTCTGCTCGGAGGGCCGGAAGTCAGCCGTGCGGAAGTTGTACTCGACGGCGCCCGCCTGCCATTCCTGCTCGGTGTGCGTCGTGTGAAAGTCATAATTGAAGTCGCTCTCGAAAGAAGACGCCCACGGAAAGCTCCAGCCCATCCGCCGCTTGTAGTCCTGCAGCTTTGCGAGCGGCGCCCGCGAGACGGCTGTGAACGCGACATCGTGATTGACGAGGTGCGCCACCGAACCGGAGAAGCCGTCGGCGATGGCCGAGCAGGACGGGCATCCGGCCGTGAAGTCGGGTCCGAACATGAAGTGGTAGACGATCAGCTGGGAGCTTCCTTTGAAGAGGTCGACGAGCGACGCGGTGCCCTCGTCGGTCTCGAAGCTGTAGTCCTTCTCGATCGGGACCCACGGGAGCTCCTGGCGCATGCGGGCCAGCTCGTCGCCTCGCCGGGTCAGCTCCTTCTCGGCGTCGAGCAGCGCGAGCCTCGCCGACAGCCACTGCTCGTGCGTTCCGGTCTTGTGATCGGGCATCGCTCTCTCCTTCTCGGTTACAAGTCGTGTGTCGCTTTGTGCACGGACTCGGCGAGCTGCTTGATCCGCACCAGGCGCCTGTCCCACTGCGCCGCCACGCGCGCCATCGACTCGGCTGCGATGTCGAGCCGCTCTGGCCGCACGACGTAGCGCACCTCGCGGCCACGGCGCTCGCCGGCGACGAGGCCGACGCGGTTGAGCACGACGAGATGCTTGGCGACGGCCTGGCGCGTGACCGGCAAACCCTCGGCGAGCTTCGTGGTGGTCGCCTCGCCCCGCTCGAGCAGGGCCTCGAGCACGCGCCGGCGGGTCGGGTCGGCGATGGCCGCCCAGAGGGCGTCCTCCTCGGCCACGGCGGTCGCCATCAGCCTGTTGCCTCGCCTGACTTCGAGGCCACGTAGTCGAGCAGTTCGCCGAGGTGCTTGTCCCAGCCCCGTTCGTGGCCTTCGCGGTACTTCGCCTGGTCATCGTCGTCGCGCGCCACGGCGTCGATCCCGCTCTCGATCACCCGCAGCCTTGTGCCGCCGGGCTCCTCGGTGAGGATGAACTCGACCAGCGCCGAGTTGCGCTCATCCGGCTCGGCGCCCTCCGGGAAGTTCCAGCGAAAGCAGAAGCGGCGGTACGGCTCGGCGCTCACGACGCGGATCGCATAGGTCGCGTCGGCCTCGTTGTTTGCGCCTCGGCCTCCGGCCCGCCAGATGAGTGCGCCCGTTGCTCCGGCAAGCGGCTCGACCTCGGCGACGTCGCTGAACCAGCGGCCGATCTGGTCGGGCTCGGTTATCACGCCCCAGACGACCTCCGGGGGCGCCTCGATCTGGATCTCTCGCTCGACGCTGTCAGCGGCCACTCGCTGCCTCCCGTTGATGTGCAACCGATGGTTGCGGAACAGTCCGAGCAGAATAGCAACGCCGCCGAACCAGCGGGCGTCGTTAGGGGGAGGTTCAGGTCTGCGGCGGCCTGCGCCTCGGCGAGCTGATCGCGCTGCGCTGGGAAGACGTCGACCTCGACACGCGGCGGATGGTCGTCCACCGCGCCGTGTCCGCCGGCGTGGAGGGACCGACCAAGAGCTGGCAGGCACGTTTCCTCCCGCTCGCCGACCCCGCCGCCGAAGCGCTCGAACGCCTACAGGCCCGCGGCGACTACACCTCACGCGAGGACTACGTCTTCTGCTCGCGCCTCGGCCGGCGCCTCGATCCATCCGCCGTGCGCCGCCGCTTCAAGGCAGCCCGCGACGCCGCCGGCCTGCGGCCCCTGCGCTTCCACGCGCTGCGTCACGCCGCCGGTAGCCTTATCGCCCGGCACGCCGACGCGCGCTTTGTTCAGGAGTTCCTCGGGCACTATCGCTGACGGTGGGAAGCGGATCGACTACGAGGGGCCGCTGGGACGGCGTCGCGACTTCAAGCTAGACATCGCAACCGACGAGCTCGTCGGGGACACAACCGTCCAGGCACTACTCCCCCGGTACGCCGACCAGGCCGACGCACAAGTCAGCGTCTACACGCTCCAAGAGATAGCCGCCGAGAAGCTGCGCTGCGTTATCCAACGCCTTCAAGCACGCGATCTCTTCGACCTCAACGAGTTGCTCGTCGTCAACCAGCTCCAGCTCGACGACGTATGGCCAGCGTTTGAACGCAAGGCACAGCACAACCAGATCGACCCCGCGCAGTTCGCCGAGCGCTTCGAGAAGCGCATACCGCAATGGCGCTCCAGATGGGCCTCAGAGATGCGCGAGCATCTCATCGACTGGTCGTTCCTGTCCGCTGACGGGGCGATGAGCAAAGCCCCTCTGGGAGGGCCGAAGACCGGCCCGAATCCCACTGATAGAGCCAAGGGGGGGCGAAGCGCTCGGTTCTCACAGAGGGTGCGGGGGTCCCGCTCGGGCTCGATCACGACGGCGCGAACCGCAACGACCACAAGCTGCTGAAGAGCACGCTCGACGCGATCCCGATCGAGCGACCGAAGCCGACCGCGGAGCAGCCGCAGGGCATCTGCCTGGACAAGGCCTATGACAACCAGGAAGTCCGCGACACCCTCGCCGCCTACGAGCTGACGGCGCACATCCGCGCACGGGGCGAGGAGATCGAGCTGAAGGCCCGCAACCCCGGCTGGCGCGCCCGCCGCTGGGTGGTCGAGGCCTGCCACTCCTGGCTGAATCGCAACCGTGGCGTCCTCATCCGCTGGTCAAAGAAGGACGAGAACCACCTCGCCCTGCTGCAGCTCTCAAGCGGCCTCATCGCATTCAAGAAGGCTCACCTGGCGACCCTCGCCGCTGCCCAAGCGGGATAGGTCCTTAGCTTGGCTAGCGCTCGATCCGCCGAAGGTAGTGGCGGCTCATGCACGCTGCCGGCCGGGCCGAAGGCTTCAGGCCCACGAATCCCCACTGCTCATAGGCACGGCGTGCGACCTCGTCTTCGTCGGTGATCCAGGCGAGTCGGTCGCCGGGGCGATCGAGCTTTGCATGAGCGGCTATGGCACGCGGGAGCAGGAGCAGCGACGCGCCGCACGGGCCGACCAGGTCAGGGCGCTCGGCGCGCACAGCCTGGGCGACATCGAGCTCCAGCAGCTCCAACGGGCCGTCGTCGGGTAGATGCCATGCGGCGACCGCGAGTGGAGCGCGCTCCTCGGTCCTTGTGCGCCGGCCGACATAGAGCACGCGGCCCTTCTCACCACCGTGATTGTCGGCCATCCGTCGCGCAACGCGCCCGGCAAGCCCCTCGGGCCACTCCTCGCCGATCAGCGCCCGCCCCTCGATCGCCGAGCTGTAAGCGCGGACACTGATCGCGCGTGCCTCCCACAAGGGGGCGTCGACCGTCACCCGCGTATGTCCGCGGTGGCGGTCGATGGACGAAACTTGGCTGTGCGCAAACCATGTGCTGACGATGGCGCCAGCGGTCAGGATCGGCTGAAGACGGGCTCGCGCCCCCTCCATGATCTACGTCAGTCTTCGGCGACTGTCGCAGTGGCCGGCACGTCGAGGTCCGCGCTGTCGGCTTGGTGCTTCATCTCGATCGCGCGGCGCGCGCCCTGAGAGAGCAGCATCGCGCTGTCGGCCAGTTCGCGGATGGACTCTGGGGTAGCGTCCACTAGCCCGCCCCTGCGGGCGATCTGCGCAACGTCGCGCGCCCCGTTCAAGCGATGCGAGCCGTTCTCCATGCCTTGAGGGTACCTCACGTCGCGGGCTTTCTCGCATGCTCGATCCGAGTGGCGAGCAGCCGCGCGAATGGCTCGATGTCGCGATTAGGAGAGACGAGTGCCGGCGCGACGGCATGGTCGTGGTCGGTCATGTCTTTGTCATCCGCAAATTCGACGGCGGGGAGTCCCAGCGACCACAGTGCAGCCGAGAGCGCGACGAAAGCCGTGCGGTGGTTCCCGTCAGCAAAGGGATGCACGCGGAGGATGCCTGCATAGAGTGCAGCTGCGACTCGTGTCTGCTCAGCGATTCCGGTGCGCCGCTGATCGAGTCGAGCGATGCCGTCGTTGAACGCTGCGCATACCTCCGCGAGATCACGGAGCAGCGCGTCGGGTGAGCTGCCTTCGATCTGCCGCATCCCGCCACGATCCGTCACCACGCCGAAGAACGCACGCTCTCGACGGAAGCGCCCGCCATCGTGCGGGAAGCTGCGGCCGAAGATCGCCCCGTGCCACCACCGGACCCGCTCAGCATCCATCTCCAGCCGACCTCGCCAGAACGCTCGTTGGGCGTCCATAAGGACACGCCCCAGCTCGTCGCTGAGAGCCTGCCACGTGTCCTCCGGCGAGAGGCGACCCGCCTTGTAGAAGCGAGAGTCCTCGCTATCTCGGTAACGCGGATGCCTAGATTCGTCCACCGGCCGAGGATGCCAAGCACTGCGGACCCCCGGCGCATTCGGCACGACGGGCTCGTGTCGGGGTTCGCGCACAGACCAGCAAGGTGGGCGAAACTGCTCGGCGCGCAAACCATGCGCTGGTGGCGGCGCCCGCGGTTGAAGTCAAGTGAGGCAGACGAGCGCAACCAGGCTCGCTCTCAGAATGGCGCGGCTAAGCACCTGAGGCGGGCACTCGTCGATCAAGCATCCTCAGCTTGCGCGTCTCCGCCTGCGCGAGGACGATCAGCTGTAGCCGTACTGGTCGGCGGGGGGATTCGCCGCGCTTCTTTTTCCGCCGGCCGTCGCCCTGACATCCACGGTCGCGGCTTTCGCGGCAGGCGGCGTGATCATCGTGCAGGAGCTCGTGGAGGCACAGGTGACCGACGCAGCGTGTCCCGCGCCGAACGTGAACGTCGTCGCCCCACCGAGCGCGAAACCGCTGCCCGTGACCGTCACCGATTGGCCGCCCGCTTTGGAGCCCGCCGCCGGGCTGACCGACGTGACCGTCGGGTTTTCGTATTTGAAGCTCACGCCCGGCGCGCTCGTCCCGGCCGAAGTCGTGACGGTCACGTCGACCGTCCCCGCGGTACCCGGCGGAACTTCCGCCGTAACCGACGTCCCCGAGTTCACGGTGAATTTCGACGTCGCGACCGCCCCGAACTTCACTGCCGTTATGTCAGGGCCCTTGAAGTTCAGACCCGTGATCGCGACCTGCGTGCCGCCTGCCGCCGGCCCTATCTTCACCGAAAGCTTCTTGATGACCGGCGCAAGCCCGCGCCGTTGCTCACATTCCCCGGTCTCGTTGCTCCACATCTGCTGGTAGTAGTACAGGTGGCCGTTGACGACCTGATTGTAGAGCGCACCGTTCGACGCCGTCCCCAACGGCGTTCCGAACTTCATCTGTTCGGCGAAGGCTTCGTTGCCCGACGCCCAACGGCCGTCCCCGCAGATGTCGGCGACCTCTTCTGCGCCGGTGCCATTTTGGTTCTGCCAGTTGAGCAAGTATGGGTCGGTGAGCAGCTCGGCGTACTCGTGCACGAGCGATCCGCTCAGCGCACCGTCGCTGATCCCGTTCGGATGCTGCCCGCTGTCGCATGGTTTGAAGCCGACGTTGTAGGGCTCGACAGCGAACACTTCAAACCCTTCGGTTTCCGTCCCGCTCTTCACATAGGTGTGGTACGCGCAGAACTCTCTACCTGCGCATCCCTGGCTCGGTCCCCCGCCTTCCACAAAGCAGGTGTTGACGCCGGGCGGGAACAGCACGTAGTAGGCGATGTGAGGTTCCGCGCCCCCGCCGGGCCCGGCCGGGAACTCTGCGGGAAGGCCGTGCGCTTTAACGAAGCTCTGCAGCTCCGCTTCGATCTGGAGGAGACCGACGCACGGTGCCGCCAGTTCACATTCGCCGGGAGCGGTGGCGGGATAGGGGTCCGTGTCGCTGAGCGCTTTGCCGAACCGCGATTCGTATTCCACGTCGGTGCTCGGTGTGCCGCCTTCGACCGTTCCGCCGTAGTACTGGGTCAGGACCGAGTAGAAGTTCTGGTCGGACCCGCGGTCGGCTGCGAGATCCTTGAAGTACGTGGTGATCCCGGACTTGTAGCCTTCCGGGAACGTCGCGACGCCTTTCGGATCCCAGTAGATGAAGTAGTTCGTGGTCGATGGCATCGCGCGGCCCCCGGCGTTCCACTGCAACGGCTGCAACGCAACCGAGCCGCAGGAGGCGCCGAAGCACTGGCTAAACGGCTTCGCGCGAGGTGATCCGTTCGCTCCTGCAACCGGGGCGCCGGCAAGCGGCGTGTAGCTGAGGCGCTTGCCGGGACCTGGTTCGACGACGACCGCCGACGCGCCTGTGGCGCACACGGCCAGCGCGACCAGGACGACGGCTCCGACGATGCCTGTCCGCCGTCCGCGACGCGGTCGCCGCGTACCGAACACCGACGCCTTCGTTCGGTCAGTGGCGCATCCGATGCTCCGCTGCGATCCAGCCATGTCACGCTCCCCCATACGCCGTTTGTGCCCGACTGGTTTGCCCGCCGGTATGACCACCGTACGGCATCCTGCGCGCCACCCCATCGGGCGAACGCCCTATGCTCCGGTCGGGCTGCGGGCAACCTACCAGGCGATGGTGCAACCCGAAGCCGCGCGCAACGGCATGGAGCCAACCGGGATCGAACCGGTGACCTCCTGCTTGCAAAGCAGGCGCTCTCCCAGCTGAGCTATGGCCCCAGGAGCTTCAATATACGCACTGCTTGCGGGAATCCGGCGGACCGTCGTCGAGTCGTCGGGCTGTCGTGAGCCCGCGCGTCATAGGGTCCGTAGCGTCGAGGAAAATCCCAGCGATGGAGCTGGCGACAGATCCACTCGGGCGCACAGTCAAGCTGACCGACGAGCGCTGGGGTCACATCATCGAGGGGCACCCGTATATGGCGCCGTTTCGCGCCGATGTACTGCGAGCGGTCGAGGCGCCAACCGACCGGATCGAGCAGCCTCGCCCCGGTCAGGACTGGTTCTACCTGCAGAATGCGGGACCCAGTCAGTGGCTCAAGGTGGTAGTAGCCTTTGACGAGGACTCAACTGGGAGTGTCCGCACGGCGTTTCCGAGGAGAAGCAAGCCATGACCGTCCATATCGGCCCCTACATCTTTGATCGCGTCCGTTACGACCACGACGCGGACGTGCTCTACCTCTCGCAGGGCGATCCCGCTCGCGCAGTCGATTTCGACGAGACGCCCGGAGGACACGCTGTCAGCTTCGACGAGAACGGTGATCTGGTTGGCCTCACGGTGATCGACATACGCAAACTTCTCGACGAGACGGAGGGCGAGCTTCTACTGGAGCTCCCGGCGAAGGCAAGGCCAGCAGACCTGAAGCTAGCGCTTGCGTAGTCGTCGTTCTTTGATTGGGCAGCAGCACCATTCTGCTGCCTAAACCCGGCCGAATCGCGCCCGAGCCCGGCTTATCCGCGCTACGGTCCCGGATCGCCAATCGCCATAAACGCTGAGAAATCGAGCCCTGCGCCGCCGCGCTCAACCTACTTGCAAAGCAGGCGCTCTCCCAGCTGAGCTATGGCCCCAAGGGCTCCGAGTTTAGGGGACGTGCCGCACCGAGAACGAAGCCGGCGGGACGTCGCTGGCTACTTGTCGAAGTCGAAGTCGCGCGGTGGGCGCTGCTCGAACCACAACCGGTCCTGCTCGGGGGTGTCGCGCAGGAAGTCGGGCGTCTCCTCGAGCACGTCCTCGTCGGGCTCCTCCGTGGCGGCCTCTCTCGCGGCTGTGTCCGCAGGCATCTCCCATTCCAGGGAGTCGCCGGTCGCTCCCGTCTCGGGGGCCGCGTCAGCAGGCTCAGCCCGCTCAGCGTCTTCGCCAAGCACGCTGCTCATGTCCAGCTCAGCCGTCTCACCTGCCCCTGCGCCGCCGGCAGGCTCAGCCGGCATGGCAGCCTTCACCGGGCCGGCCGAGGCTACGCTAGGCGGCACCTCGCCGGTCGCTGCTGGACGCGGCGGCTCCTCGGTCGGCCGGTCCACCAGCGGCGCACCGGATACCGCAGGCTCTTCCGAGGCCTCCGCGGGCGCGGGCGCGCCAGCCGAGGCCAAGCCACCGGTCTCATCCAGTGCCTCTCGCTGCTCGCGGGCGACCTCTCCCGGATCGGCACCGCGACGGCGCTTGAGCTCCAGGTGCTCGCGGATGGCGTCATCGAGCAATCCCATTCGCCCCGACACCATACCTAGCCCGCCCTCGGCGTAACGCGGCGCCCGCTGCGGGCTAAACTGGCATGAGTTCGCCCTCAAGGGGCGAGCGTTCGGGGCTATAGCTCAGTTGGGAGAGCGCCTGGATCGCACCCAGGAGGTCGCCGGTTCGAGTCCGGCTAGCTCCACCATAGAATTACTAATCGAACTAAGGGCCAAAGCTCCTGATGCCTCGTCCGGCTCAGGAGCTTTCCCGTTCTCGGCCCCCTGGACACCCGTCTCAATCTGTTCGGCCTCTCGCCCGGTGGCAGCCTCGTTGACGATGCGTGTCGCCTCACTGAGGACGCGGATCGCGTCGAAGGGCGACTTGAGATCAGAACGCTCAACGTCCTCGTGCGAGATCCAAAGCGCCTCGAAGATCGCCTGGTTGATGAAGCGTCTTTGGGTCGGCCTTGCCCGTAGGTAGAGGTCGTGGATGTCATGGGAGAGGATCGCCAAGACAAGCGCCAGAGCACTCACCAGCTCGTCGTGGCGGATGCTGAGACGCTTGACGATCGCGGTCGCATCGGTGCGTTCGCGCTTGATGCGTAGAGACTCCTCGCTGAACAGCTCAGCGGAGATCTCGTCGCGGTAGTCCTTCTCCATCAGCTTGCGCTCCTGGGTTTTGAGGTCTGCCAGTAGCCCGTTGCAGCGCTCAAGCTCCTGAGCGCTGATCTCGGTCATCTCCGAGAGCTTCTTCTCGACGGCAGCCCGAACCCGCTTGCAGTCGGCATTGGTGATGGCGATGGTGCGGTAGTGCTGCTCGACGGCGGCCTCGACTGCATCAACACGCTGGGCGCGCTGGGGGCACTCGTGGCGCTGGTTGGCCGAGCAGATGAAGTACTCGTAGGTGCCACCGCGTCCCTTGTTGCGGGAGTAGGTCAGGCGCCGTCCGCAGCTCCCGCAGTAGACGCTGCCCTTGAGGAAGTGCAGATGCTTGCGGTCGCGCTCGCCGGCGAGCTTATGGGCGGCGAGGATGGCCTGCACCTTGTCGAACAACTCCTCGCTGATGATCGGCTCGTGGCGGCCTGGGTAGTACTTACCGCGGTACTTGACCTCGCCCAAGTAGTAGCGGTTGGAGAGCATGGCGTGGACTTGCGATTGGCTGAGTGGTTTGGAGACGTAGCAGGGGGTCGGGCGGCTGCGCAAGCCTCGGGCCTCCAGCAGCGTCGTGATGTCGGCAATCGAGTAGAGGCCGGTGGCGTAGGTCTCGTAGCCCCAGCTGATGATCTCGGCGCGCTCCTGATCTACGACCACCGTGCGCACCTCGCCGCCCTGGGGCAACGGCTCGCGCACGTTGAGATAGCCGATCGAGGCGCGGCTATGAGTGCCGCCGACTTCGATCTTGCGGCGGATGCCCTCGCTGACGTCCTCGGAAATCTGGATGCGTTGCGAGGCCGCCCAGGCCGCCATTACGCCCTCGAACATGATGCCGTGGGCGCTGTCATCGCCAATCGGCTCCTTGACCGATAGCAACGTCGCTCCCGCGCGATTGACCAGGCCGCGAGCGGTCCAGTAGTCCTCGTTGTCGCGTGCCCACCTTGAGACACTCCAGATGATGACGTAGTCGATGTCGTGCAGTTCCCGAATGTCAGCGAGCAGTTGCTGAAACGCCTTGCGCTTGGTCATCGAGCCGCCGGACACGCCGGGCTCGATGTACTCGCGCACCACCTCGGCGTTAAGGGCTTCCGCCTTTTGCGTGCCGCCCCGGCGCTGGCTTGGGATCGACAACCCCTCGGGGTCGTAGTCGGTCTTGACCTGTCCTTGGGAGCTAACCCGCAGAAGCAGCGCCGCCCGTCGGCGCTTTCCGTCCGCATTCTCATCCCGATCTCGGCTGCGGCGAAGGGAAGGGTCAACAGTGCTCTCGAGCAAGCTCATCGTCCGTCTCCGATCCGGGAAGTTCCAGCGCAGCGGGGCGTCGGTGGCAGCAAGCGTAGCTCTGACAGGCGCACGGCCATCGCTACCTGGGAGACGCGGTAGCGGCGCGCCAATCGGGCAAGGTCTTGGATGCCCCCAGCGGCCCAATCGCGCTTGACCCACATCTTCGGCATCAGCACGCAGGCGGCGAAGTAGTCGCAGATGCGCTCGGCGCGATCCTCGGGGCTCTGGCCGCGCTTGGTGGGGTACATCCACTCGATGAACGGGTCATCGAGAACGTGCTTGAACTCGTGGATCATCGAGAAGCGCTGGCGCACCTTGGCTTCCTCGGCGCGCAGCACGATCACCCAGCCGGAGTCGGTTTGCGTTGCCATGCCGGAAGTCGGAAAGCCCGGTCGGTGCGTCACGGTCACGAACGGCAGGTCGGTGATGATGTCGTCGGGCACGCTCGGCCCCTCGATGCCCCCACTACTGAGCAGGATCGCGGCCTGACGCTCGGCAACCTGCCGGGCCTCGGCGGGGGACAGTCCCCGACGCGGCACCAGCTCGCGCAGGCGCTCAAGCAGCCCGGCTTGTGTCTGTGTCTTGGTGATAGTCGCTGTCATGCGGCGTCCCTCCTTTCGTGCTTTCGTTGGATGTCCTCGACCGCCGCCTCGATGGCGTCGATCTCCGTCGGGGTCAGGTCGTACTTGGCGCGGAAATAGGTGCGCACCCCTGGCAGGCTGCCCGACATCTGGCCCTTGACGATGCGGTCGATCCGCTCGGGATCAACGCCGAGGGCGTCGGCCACGCGAATCAGTAAGTCGGGAGCCGGTGTCAGGTATACACCGTGTTCGAGCTTCAGCAGCCAGGTGTGTGAAATCCCGGACTCGTTGCTGAGCTGCCGCAGTGACCAGCCTTTGTTACGCCTCGCGGTGGCGATCATCCGGCCGATCCGGTTCGCCTGTTCCTTCGTCATGCCTAGTTCCTTATTACTGCCTGATTATCTCTCAGTTTGGAAACCTTGTAAACAGTTTTCTTGTCGCCCATTTTACCTTTTATCTGGCTGCGAGGTGTAAGTGTGGGTGGCCTGAATCAGCGTGATCCAGGCCACCCGTTAGCGGTACATCCGATCTAGGACTCCAGCGCCTTGAGCTTCGCCGCGATGGCCTTCTTGCGGTCGCTGGCACTAGCTTTCATGTCCTCGTACTCGGCTTTGGCCTCCTCCGCCCTGGTCTTGGCAGTCTCGACCTCGCGGTCGATCGCTTCTAGCGACCGTTCCAAGGCGGCGCGGGCGTCGTCCAACGCGTCTGCCGCCGTCGTTTCGCGTCGGCGTGGCCGGGATTTGCCGTTGCCGGTGGCTCCCCGAGCGAACGCGTAATAGCTCCCTCTCAGCGACCCTACCGGCTGGTTGTACTCGGCGGCCAGCTTCTTGAACGCATCCGGGCGACTCATGCCGCCCTCCATCAGCGCGTTCACCTTGTCGTGGATCTCCTGGGCCTTCGTCGCCATGTTGTGACCTCCTGGCGTTGTGGATGGCTACAGCGCCCGGCGGAAGAAGGTGCGTCCCTTCCGCCGGGCGGTCAGCCATCCACCCCCTGCGCTCATGCGGCCGCCAATCTCTGCCACGCCAGCCGGTGATAGTCCCGGTTCAGTTCGATCCCGAGCCAGTCCCGTTGCAGCCGCTGGGCGACTGCGCCAACCGTGCCGCTACCGAAAAACGGATCGAGAACCAAACCCGGCGTGAAACTGGCGTCGCAGGCGCAGTCGGGCTGGTAGCGCTCTCGGACGAGCTCGCCACCGCTGCGCCGGTAGTCAGCCCGCCACGGCCGCCCGCAGCACTGGCAGAGCCGCTCAGGGCAGCTGGCAAGGATCGGTCGCTCGACCAAATGCTCGGGAAAGGTGGCGAAGTGCGCTCCCCGATAGGAGCTGGTGGCCACCGGCCACACACTGCCGGGGTTGCGGCCGTTGGGATGCCCGACGCGTCCCTCGGCGAGGAGCCGGGCTATTCCGCTGTGCCAGCCGCCACGGGGACCGCGCGGTGTTCGTAGTCCGCTCGTCGCCTTCAGCTTGCTTGGCGAACTGGCGTGCGGCACCCGGATTGCGTCGAGATCGAAGAAGTAGCGCGGCTCCCTGGTCAGCAGAAAGATGTCCTCATGCGTGACGGCCAGTCGGTCGCGTGCAGAGTCGGGCATTGGGTTGAGCTTCTGCCAGACCAATCGGGAGCGCACGATCCAGCCATCGCCGGCCAGCGCCAGCAGCAGCCGCTCAGGAGCGAGCAGCAGGCTCTTGGGCGGGGCTCCCCACTTCGTCGTCCGCGAGTAGGAGTCGCCGAGGTTCAACCACAACGCGCCAGTAGGTTTGAGCACCCGCGCCAGCTCGCGGCAGACCTGTTGCACGGCGGCTACGTACTCGTGGACGTCAGCTTCGAGCCCGAGCTGATCCCGCTCCTCGCCGTAGAAGCGCAGCCCGAAGTACGGCGGCGAGGTCACGACCGTGTCCACGGACTCGGGCGCGAGCCCGGCCAAGACTGCCGCCGCGTCACCGCCAAGGATCGTGTTGCGCGGCGTCATCGGCGTGCCTCCGGCTCGCCGCCGGTCAAGACTCCGAGCGCCCGCTCCGGGGTGGTGACGACAAACAGCTTCCACGCCTCTGCGGGCATCGAGGCACAGACCGCCGTGAGCAGCGCCACCCTCCGCTCGGTCGTCGTGATCCATACGACGCGGGGGAACACCGCCCCGCCGACTCCCGCCTGCCAGGCCATCAGGTAGGCGCGGCATTTGCGGGCGAGGGCTGCGCGCCCCTCGGTGCCGCAGTCGATCTCCAGATAGGCGAGCTCCTCCTCCTCGGCGCTGATCCCGAGACGGACGAAGGCATCGGGCTTGAGCATCAGGCGGGAGCCTCCGGGTCCGGTAAAGCTCTGCCACGCGACCGGCTCGGACTGGAACTCCAGTAGCTCCACCGACCCAGCACGCTCGGCCTCCACCAGCTGCACGTAGCTCTCGGCGATGCCGAGCGTGTGGCGGACGAAGGAGGCCGCCGGCTCATAACCGCTGCGCGCCCGACGCAGGCCCTCGCCCTGCCAGTAGGCAGCCAGCCGTTGGCCCGCTGGAGTGGCGTAGTAGACGTGCCCGGCGGCACCCGCCCGGACCCCGCCGATCCGCCGCTCCAGCCGGTCGAGCAGGCGCAGGCTAACGAGCCTTGCCAGCGTCCGGCGCGCCAGCCGCGCCCGCGAGGCCGCATTTGGCGTGGCGGCGAAGAACAGTCGCTCGAGCTGCTTCCCGCTAACCAGGCGCAGCCGCACCACCGTCTCGATGATCTGGCGATCGCGCTCGGACAACTTGCCCTCCAGAGACACGAGGCTCGTCTGACTCAGCCGCTTCAAGACATGCCTCCACGATCCGAGCGGGGAACCGGGATGGAGTGAGGACAACGGGGGAAGAAGAACGGGGCAGCAGGGAGCGGAGAGAAGGAGAAGTAAGGAAAGGCAGAGACAGTCGTTGGCCTTGCGGCTCCACAGCGCCCACGGATAGGGGGCGATTGGGCGTGCCGACTCAACGCGAGCGGACCGGCGAGCGGACAGGTTGCACTCATCACGACGACCTCCGTGAGCGGCCGACCGGTCGCGCGTCAGTGCTGCCTGGCTTGTGGCGCTCGGCCAGTTCTGCGTCAACACGGGCCGGGTCGGTCCCGTAGCGCTCGGCCGAGATCTGACGCACCACTTCGGGATCGCTGATCGCCGCTGGCGGCGGGAAGGTTCGGCCGCTGACCGGCGCTGCCACGTCGCCCGGCCCGAGGCCGATACGCATGATCGCCTCGTAGCGGCCGAGGTTCTGCAAGCCCTCGCTTGAGACGCCCGGCAGCTCTGTGGCCAAGATGCGACTGTCGTCGGCCGACTGCCGAAAGGCCACCAGGGTCGAGGCATTCGTCGTCACCGCAGCGCGCAGTTTCTGGGGTAGCTGCGCCAGCGACTGCACGCCGAGGGTGACACCCACGCCCATGCCGCGCGCCAGCTCGTAGAGACTGTCCAGCGGCACGTTGCGGCTTATGTCACCCAACAACATCGGCTCGTCGACGAAGACGGAGAATGGCGTCCGGCGCTCCGGCGGCAGCGCAGCGCGGGCCTGCACTGCGACGAAGAGCTCGTGGATAACCAGTGCCCCGAGCAGCCGGCCAGCGGGCGCTCCGATCTGCGCTGGCGCCAGCGAGACGACGACTACCTTGCCGCCGGCCAGCACCGCGCGCATATCCAACTTCGCCTCGGCGGCGCTTTGGGCCAGCACGGCCCGGACGGTCCTGCGCCCGACGATCTCCTCGATCTTGTTCAGTGGCGCGGCCAGCTGGTGCGCCCGCTCGGCCGCACTCATCGCATCGAACGAACTCCATATTTGTTCAGCCAGCGGGTCGCTGAGCTTTGCGACCAGGCGACGGCGGTAGGCGTCGTCACTGAATACAAAAGGGAAGTCCGCGAGCGTCGCGCCCGGGTCGCCGCCGAGCAGCACCAAGCCCGCCCGCAGCCACCGGGCGCTGAGCGGTCCCCAGCTATCGGCATAGAGGTCGCCGAGGATGCCGAGGATGAGGTCGGCGGTCAGCTCGGACGACCCGCCGCGCCCGAACATGCGCAGCCCAGGCACCCGACCGCCCCGGCCTGGGTCGAGGACGATGACATCTTGGCGGCGGCGCTCGGGAACGACCGCGAGCGCGTCACTTGCCAGATCACCCTTGCCGTCGATAACCAGCAGCCCGCGTCCTGCCGCCATTTCCCCAGCGATCAGGTTGAGGATCAGCGACGACTTCCCGACACCGGTCGGCCCGGCGTAAAGGCTGTGGGACAGACTGCCGACGACCGGCTGGGCCAACACGCAATCACTGCCCGGCCAGGTCGAGGTCGCCAGCACCCGCCCGGTTGTCGGGATACGCGGCGAAGGCATCAGGACCGGCGCAGTGCCGAGGCTGAGCCCTGCCACCTGTGGCGCGTCTACTGGAAGTCCGATCAGCGCCGCCAGCTCGGAAGGGGAGTACAAGTCGCCACGACGAAGGGAGCGCCGGGAGAGCAGCCGGGCGAGTTGACGCTCCGAGCGCCTGCGCACCACCACGCCGCCGTACCCGCCCCGGCGCGAGCGGGCCACCGACGCTACCCGGCTGAGCAGGTGCGCCGCCCGCTTGGGATGCCCGGCTCGCACACCTGCGATCACGACGGCCGACACCACCGGCCCGGCGTACTTCGTTCTCAGCGCTCGAAGATGATCGGCACGGGGAGCCGGCGCGGCCAGTAGACCGAACAGGCTCCCCGCGTGCCGCTGCTCTGCGCGTGTAGCTGGCTCGGGCAGTCGCGGCCGCGTCGTCGGAGCCAGCACGACCCGCCACAGCAGGGCCTCATCCTTTCCCAGCGGTTGCAGCGTGCCAAGCAGCGACGCCGCCGCCTGGGCCGTACTGTCGTCGCGCAAGACCGGGTACCGCCCACCGAGCCGCAGTACTGCGCCGGTCGGCCAGTCACCCGAGGACAGGTCCTCCATCGGGTCCAAACGCAGGCTCGGCAACAAGCCGCGCCACTGCCCGCGCAGCGTGTCCAGCGTGGCTTGGTCGCTGGTCAGAAAATGACGGATGCCGCCCGAGTCGCTGATCGCCTCAACGCTCACGACCGCCTTGCTCGACAGTCCCGCCACGCTCGCGATCATCGCCTGAACACGATCGGTGTTCAGGTCGCTGCCGAACTTCAGCTCGACCGTCTGCAGGGGAGCGGTTGGACGCTCGCGCAGCTCTACCGCCGCGAACAGTCCGACTCCACACAGTAGCGTCGATATCAGCGCCAGCAGCTCCATTAGGCAGCCTCCTTGCCCGGCGCCGGGCTGTCAGCGTCGTTGGCAAGCTTCTCAGCGCCAGTTTCACTATCGACGATCTCGCGGGCCATGAGCCACACGGCAAGTGCGAGCTTGCCCTCGTCGATCTGATTCAGCCGCTTCGAGCGGACACGTATTTTGCGATTCGCCATGACTCACACCCCCTTTCACTTTGGTGACTACGTTTCCATTTGATTGTCTGACGAATTGGAAACTTTGTAAACACTTTTTTCACTCAACAGATGCGACTACCAGCGATTGAGACGGGCGTTGACGATCCGCACCGCGAGGTACAACACGACTCCTATAACCACCGGAGCGAACAGGACATCCACCAATCGGCTGATGAGCGGGACAGCGATCGTCAACCCAATGACGATGACGATCGCTGTCCCGACGATCCGAGCCATGGTGCTACCCGAATGCCAGGGTCGCGTTGATCTGCACCAGCTGTTCTCCTTCCCTCCTGAACTGCGCCATGAGTCGCCGGCGCGTCGCCGGCCCCTTGGGCGGGTGCGTGTAGGTGTCGTAGCCGCCGAGGTGGCTCAGATTGGGCGCGATGATCGAGGCGAACTTCATCGCTCGGCCCGTCGGATGAGCTGATCCAGGGCCTCCGCGAGGAAGATCTCGTACGTGGCTCGTTCAACTCCGCGTGCGGCCTGTATGCGCGCGAATCGACATTCCAAGTCTTGAAGCTCCATCCGCTGTTCGCGAAGGGCAGCAACCGCCCGGCTGAGCTGACCTATGAGTTCTTCGTTTTTTCCAAACAGCCTCCGGCAAAGCGCGAGCAGGCGGGTCTCGGTCGAGGTCACGTTCGCGACGCTCTAGTCGCCGTCGATAAAGCGGCTCAGCTCGCGGTCGAGACCACGCACGCCGGTTTCGGCGATCCGGGCTACAGCCTTCGCCGCATACGGATTGCGCTCGACGGCAGCGACCATCCGGTCGGTCACGTCAGCGGCCTCGTCTATGCCCACACGGGTCAAGGCAGAGACGTCTGCCATACGCAACAGGGCAAGGTCGCGGCGGGCAGCAACGTGGGCACGCTCGACGAATGCGCGTTCCTGGATGGTGGCGACTTCCTTGGCGGTGCTGTTGCCTTGGAGGGCGGCGAGGAAGCCTGACGGACGGCGGGGTACAAGATCGGTCATAGCGGAAGCTCCTTTGGATTTCTCCGAAGCTCTGTGCTCCGGCGCGTGCCGTCCACGTTTAGCGCGCTGGAAAGGGGGTCTTACAAGCACCGATTTCGGGTCCGATTGGGGGACCGGTACCAGTCCCTCTGTTGCGGCTGGTTCGTTCGGGGTAGCCTTTTGCCCGAACGCGTGATAGACATCGAATTGCTCTACGGCGAGCTCTATGCGATCGCCAAACATCAAGGCCCGCTTGATGAGGGTGCGGTAACAGGCGCGACATCGCTCCTTGCGTTGCCCCGCTACGCTCGTGCAGAGCCGAGCCCAGCCGGACGGTTGGTCGAGGACTTGAAGCTCGTCATCGCTGGCGTTTCGACCGACACTCGGCCGAATGATGATGTGGCCGCGGAGCCATGGGCTAGCCGCTTCTTCCAGAGCTACGCCCGACGTTACTTCTCGCTTGACGCCCCTGGCGAGGCAATCACCAAGAGACGTGCCTTCTGGAATGTCATGGGTCTAACGGGTACGGTCCGAGAGGCGAAGGTCGAAGGAATCACTGCGACTTGGATGACTCGCGGTGTCGTCTACCGTGTCGCGGCCGGGCTACTCGCTCTGTGGGCCGAAGCGGATAGCCAGTCGCTTTTGGATGCCGCCGACGGACTGAATGGCGGTTATCACATCCAACGTGTGCGCGTCACCCGACAATTGCAGGCTAACGGTCGTGGAGTAGGGCAGGACCATATTATTTATGACATCGACATTCTAAGGCCGGGACCACAGCTCCTTATCCTTCCGTTTCCTCGTAAACTCACAACCATCAGCCCCTTTCTCGACTCTGAGATCGTTCGTCCTCCACCGCAGCTCATTACCGTCACCATGCACAGGAAGCGGATAGCGGCGGTTGTGTTTGGTGCCCACAAGCCCGGTACACGTCTACGTCTCATCGTTCAGCACGTGCGTCACCAGTTGCGCGCACCCACCGCCATCTTCTTCCCCGTCGATCAGCCGATCGACCTGCTGGGGCTTCAGGTAGAACGAAATGGTCGCTCACCGACCGAGCTTCGCTGGGAAGCTACATCGACAAACACGCTTGGCGAGGAGACCGTCCTAGAACGTTCGGTAAGCAACCCGTGGTTCTACCACCGTCCAGCCATTGGATTGGGATATCAGCTCACAGGACGGGAGTGGCGTAAGGGTGAATCGCCACCAAAGACAGACGAGCCTCCGGCGGAGGATGCTACGCCGGATAGGCACACCTAGCTTGCCAAAGGTTTAGTTATTGAGGTAAGGTGGCTAGTGCCTCACTTCTTTAGAAGTTGGGGGACCCCTGTGTGGCCCTTTGACGGGTCACTGTGAGTCCCTCAATTAAATCAGGAGTGAATATGTCCGACGCAACACGAAACGACGCACGCGTGCGGGCCGCTCAAAATCGGTGGTATCTCTACAACAGCATCGGTGATCCGGCGTTTGGGCGCAGTCCGCACGTCCGAGCCGTGATCGAGGAGGTCTGCGACGAAATCCTCAATGGCGACGGTGGGCCCAAGCGCACCATGCGCAATGTCTTTCTCGACGCCACAGATGTCCGGGACGCACCCACGCCACGACCGAGCTCAGAGTCGGCCGCTTACGACGGTCTCGATTGGCGCCTCGAAAACGAAGTGGACGACGAGGAGTTCCAGCGACTGATCGACGGCGGCGCCGTCGTCCCAATATCTAGCCCGTAGGAATCGCAACGACACGCGTCGAACGTCCCCGATAGACCCCACATCCTGGGCCTATCGGGGGCATCCCGCAGTTATCTAAACGACGATCTCGCCAAAGCCCAGACGATCTCGGCGGCAAGAGGCGCTTGCGTCGCCCCGGCCCGTGGCATAATCAGAGCCGTTGGGCGCAGTCAGCAGATCAGCGATCAGAAGGGTCAATATGACAAGCAGTGGTTTGCGTCGGGTATAGGTAAGAGCCATGACATCCATCGCGACGTACGTCGTGGTGGTTGTCGTTCCACTTCTCGTGGTCTACATAGCCTTTTGCGCGCTCGTGCGTGGAGTGCCGAAGGGCACGGGCTACGAGGTAGAGGTAAAGCTCTTTCCCCCGAGCATCCGACGGCGGGTAGACGCAAGTGACACACGCCCGTCCGATCAGGATGCCGTCCCTAGCAGTGCACAGTTTGGGAATAAGCAAGCGGAGGTTGGTATGAGCGTAAACGTAAATCCCGTGCGGCATGACACGCACAAGGCTCACGGGACGGTTGTGGAGTAAGGAATAGATGAAGCGATAGGGACGCAAGATCAATAGAGATGTGTCGCACTAAGCGGGCCAGCTGGCCCGCTTAGTGCTTTAGATGCCTTCCTTACCTATGCGTATGCACGAAGTACCCCCGAATCACCAAGTAGTAGCTCAGCAGCGGTTGGCTTGGGAGGTCGTACGTAAAGCTCCCTCGACGCGACCCGGTTTCCACAGGGATGGTTTTGCGGTCGAATTCGTCAGTACACACCTTTTCGCGTTCGATCCGCTGGCAGGCGACTTCGCCGAGCCTCGCTACGTGGTAGGTGATGCCATGGGGACAGATCGCTACCCCCGGCTGCACCGCCCATGAGTAGGTTTGCCGCGAGTCGACCCCGCCGGGTTCGACGACGAACCGGACCTTGAAGTAGCTGCGGTCGCCCCGATAGGTATCGCCGGCCTTCTGGACTTCCAGCGGATGGGCGCAGCTCGAGCCAGGCGGTTCGGAGAAGCACCTGCGCCAGCTCGTCCCGATCCCGTACTTGTGTTCACATTCGAGGCGGGTTTTGGGTGGGGCGGCGGACGCGTACGGGCTGGCTCCGAGCATGATCGCCCCTGCGATGAGGAGGAGCGTGAGGATGGAGCGACGAGTTGGGGCAGACATACCGGTCATCCTTCCGCGAGCGGGCAGGGACTCGTTTCTTCTAGGTGCCTGATCACGGTTCCGCCCACCATGACCGCCCACTGAAATCCGCCAGGCGGGCAGCTCGCCGGCATCGTCACCATCGGATGCTGGCCATGCCGGTCCCGCAGAGTGCCGGACAGCGTGAACGAGACTTCAAGGATGGTGTCGTAGGCCGCGCTTTCGCCGGGTGACTGAGGTTCGATCGGCCCAACGCCCGTGTCGAAGATGATTTCCCGCGTTGAAGGGCCGGTCAGGCTGAGCGGGGACCATTTGAGGATCATTTCGGTAGCGAAGAAGGGCGACGCAGCCGGGCCGACAAGGGATACGCCGCCCCGGGTCAACACCGGCGTGATCTTCACGGCGCGTTCGACTAGCTTCCCGCCGACAACCGCCGCCCACCGCACCGAGCTACTCGGTCCGAAATGCGACTGCTTGGGACAGCCCGCCCCGGCAGTCCGCTCTGCCGTCTTGATGTTGCAGAGGGCGCCACGGGGAGCCTTTCTCAGCAGACTGCGTACCCGCGGGCGGCGTGATGAGGATTGGCAAGACGGGTTCGGGTAGCGAGCCGTCCGGGGCTGGCGGATCGACGAAGCGAAAGTGCAAAGCCGTACCGCCGCCGAGCTTGCCGCCAGAGAACCCGGCCGTGAACGACGGGGCGGCGTAGGCCGACGGCGCGACCGAGACCGCTGCGGCAAGAGCCAGCAAAGCCGTTGCCCTGCTCGGCGTGCAGCGGCCAATCCAGCTTGTCCAGGTCAAAGCGCCCCCTTCATCGTTCGTAGAGTTAGTGACGAGGGGGCCCACGCGGATACGGCGGCGTCCGTGGGGCCGCCGCCATGTCCGCATAGTCCCCTCTACCGGAATGTCATTGCTTGCCGACTCTACTCAAATGTCGTCAGTAGGTCTACCTCGATGTCATTGTGCCTGGAAACCGGCACCGGAAGGCTGGCGGTATGCCCGCCCCTCCCGCCTTCCAACTCGCCCTCGGCGAAGCCGTCAAACTCCGCCGCCAAGAGCTCGGCCGGACCCAAGAGCAGCTCGCCAACGACACCGAGCTGCACCAGCGATGGATCTCGAACGTTGAGACCGGCAAGCGCAATCCGAGCTACAGCAGCCTGCGACGGCTTGCTGCCGGTCTTGAGTTGTCGACCTCGCAGATGATCGCCCGTGCCGAGCAGATCGAGAGCGATAAGGGGTCGGCGAACAAGGCGGCGGCTGCTTCCTCCGGTCGCTGATCGCCGCCGACTGCGTGACCCTCCACAGGTTGACCTGACTCGGGCCTCGGGCCTACCGTCCGGCTCCCTTTCTGACAATTGGCCCCGGCACGGGTGCAACCGCGCCGGGGCCTGGACACAAGGAGCTGGACTCCCCATGCCCGCCAACAAGCCTATGCCCGAGAAGATCTCGGAGGAGATGGTGCTCGCCGCGATCGACCGCGCCATCCGCCACAGCCGCCTAAGCGAGACCGCCGACGTGCTGCTCGCAACCGTGAAGGAACACCTTGGCCTGCCACGTCACGGCGGCGCCACCCGTCAGGCTGCGTCCGACCTGGGATGCGCTCGAGCGCGCCGGCCTGATCGAGTGCAGCCGTCGCCATAGCCTGACGCTTTGGAAGTTGACGAGCGCCGGAAAGAAGCACCTCGAGGCCGCCACGCCTGCATCGCTGCCCGAGTCACCACAGCATCGGAACTGGCGGGAGGCACGCCAGGCGGCGGCCCAGCACATTGATCGGCTTCGGGACGAGTTGGGCGCGGCCCTGTCGGACGCTAGCGAGCTACTGGACGCCGACTCCTACGACTCAGCCAAGTTGCATGAGACAGGAAACTCTCTTCAGCGAGCTTGCGCGCATCTGGGCTCCGCCACCTATTGCCTGTCTGAGTGGGCGGAGCCGGATGACGCACAGGCTGATGTGCCAGCCGACCACGCCGGACGCCGAAACTATCGGGCGTGGGCGGCTGGGAGGGATTCCGGCGACGACCCAGCAATGGGGAGCGAGACTTAGGTTGGTCGGCGTGAGCTTTGCCGACCCGTTCGGGAACGCGGACTCTAACCATGCCCGCGATGAGCCCGCGCCCGAGGGACGGCCTTCGGTCCTGGCGTTCACCTAACAACGCCAGGACCGAGGCCCAACTTGCCGGGCTTTTTACTTACCCGGGCAGGCTTACCGTTTGCTTCTGCCCTGCGCCGTCAACCAATTCGACGGTTACGGCGCCGGGGTGCGTGATGACGTAGACGTTGTGCCTTACGGATACGTCTTCGGTGCTTCCGTTGGCGTCATGGACGACGACCACGGAGTTGCCGTTGGGGGCGAGCCCGTAGATCGTGCCGCCACCTGTGGCTCCGTTTTCGTCCCCGCCAACGTCCAGCGTGATGTTGCCGGAGAGCGCATGGCTGGTCGGTCCACAGACGCCTGATCCGGTTTCGAAGTCGTGGACACAGACACCTGTGCTGCCCGGAATCACCCAGACATGCTCAGACCCATACGCGACGTTCCGCGCAAGGCTCGGGTTGAGGCCGAACTGCCCGGACGGACCTTCCGCCGCTTCGTCCAGACGCGTCACGGTCGTTGCATCGGCGCTTTCAGCTCCCGTGACACCCGTACCACTTGTCGTGCTTTCGCTAAGGACGGCGAAGTGGTCTGAGAGTTCTGCTGGCACGGTGGCCGTCTTTGGCGTTGGTTCCGGTTCTGCACCATGGCTCGTTGCGAGGGCGATGCCGCCGGTGAGCGCAGCACCGAGCACAACGAGGCCGAGGATTGCGGCGATGAGCTTGTGGTTCTTTAGACCTAGAATCGTGCCCACCCCCAGATTTCGTTGTTGCCGCCCTTGGCGTTCCAAACACGGGCGTAGCCGTTATTGCGCGGTTCGGACGTCTCTGCATTCCCCGGCCCGGCGCAGTGCTTTGCTGCGTAGCCACCGGATTCCAGGTGGATGTCGACGCACGATTCGTACTGCCAGCCCTCGCCTTGGATGATGTCCACCAAGCCCGAGGCTGAGTGTTTGCCTTCTCCAAACGGCCCCACCCAGGCACGCGGCTGGAACACTTCGTCGGCCGAGGCCGTTGCCGCCGATACCGCCGAGAGGCCGCCGGCGATCGTCAGCATCAGACACGACAGAAGCGCTGCTCGACTTAGAAATCCCCGCAGTCTCACAGGGCACCTCCGCGTCGTGTCAGAACGCGTTTACGCATTCGATACACTCCTTCTGTTGAAGCCGTCGGCCGCTGTGGCCGACGGCGTTGACTAACGGCTCCGGAGCTCCGCCCAAATCACCATTGGGGCTCCGGGGCCTCTTCTTTTATCTCACCGGCTATGCCGGTTATTGGAACTGTAGCACTGTGTCGAAGGGACGAATACCCCCCTCTACGCACGTTCGATCCTCCGAACGCTCGACTCGTAGAAGAGGCTGATACGTCGCAGTTGAGGGTCAAGTCGCCATGCCGCAGGCCGAGGACCGCAAGCGCTTCGGGGCGAACGCGTCAAGCAACGAGCCTTGATCCGCACGGTCGTCAGGCGGAAGCGAGCTAGTGGTACCGGCACGGCGTCCTTGCCGCTGGAGTGACTATGCGGGTCTAACCCTTGTTCAAGGTTTAGAATGCGATATGCGTGCCTGCTTCTCGTTCAGCGTGGATGCGTATCGGCGACCTCAGCGCACGCACAGGGGCTGGCCGCCATCAGCTACGGGCATGGGAACGTCGCTACGGACTACTACGGCCACGACGCTCCGAGGCAAACTATCGGCTGTACTCGCCTGCCGACGAGGCTCGTGTGCGTCTGATGCTGCGCTACCTAGCCGAGGGAGTCCCCGCCGCCCAGGCCGCCGAGCTCACGATCGCTGCCCGCTTTGCCGTTAGCGTCGGGGGCGGTCGTGCGGTTCCCTTACGTGATGTGAGTGCGGCCCGAGAGGAGATACGCGGGGCGCTTACTCGATTTGACGAAACGTCCGCTCAGCGGGTGCTCGAGCGACTGTTCGTGGCTTTCACGCCAACAACGGTCACCCGCGACGTACTGCTGCCCTATCTGCGCGACTTGGGGGAGCAGTGGGATGCTGGAAGCGTCTCGGTCGCTCAAGAGCACTTCGCCACAAACTTCTTCCAGGCGCGGCTACTGGCTCTCGCTCGCGGCTGGGATCGCGGGCTTGGCCCCCGCGCGTTGCTCGCATGCGCTCCCGACGAGCAGCACACGCTCGGGCTTATCGTGTTCGGGATTGCGTTGCACGAGCTTGGCTGGCGCGTTACCTACCTCGGCGCCGACACTCCGATCGAGGCGCTTGCTGAGGTTGCCGAGGTCGTTCATCCTGAGCTGACCGTCATGTCAGCAACGATGTCGCAGCGGCTACCTCGGCACATCAAGCCGCTTCGTGGTTTTGGTGACAAATGGGCTCTGGCTCTCGGGGGGGCGGGAGTAAGCGCGCGGCTCGCCGAGCAAGCCGGCGCACGCCATCTCCAAGAAGACCCAGTGAGCGCAGCCGGCGCTGTCAGCCTGTAAGGGCTGGGGGCTTGGTGGCGCGCCCAAACCTTAGACACAGGTTCTCCAGAAGTCTAACCCAGCGTCGAATGCTAGTAGCCTGCTACGAGCCGAGTGCGTATCCCTCCGCTTCACCTCTATCACGAAATGATGTCTTTGCAAGACGCGACAGACCAAGCCCTCGCCTGTGCGCTACGTCGCTTGCGACGCTGCCGTGGGAGAACGCAAGAAGAGCTTGCTCACGATGCCGGGATCACGGTTGCGACGCTTGCACGCATCGAGTGCGGCAAGACAAATCCCCGATGGACAACGGTTAGGCGTATCGCGAGTGGGCTCGACATCAGCCTCGCGCAACTCGTCTTGGCGGTGGAACATGCTCCGGTGTGAGCAACGCTCACGCAGATGGCACTGGTCCGTCGATACCCGCTGGTCACTGCGTGGGCGGCGGAAACTGCCAAGACTTTGGCGATGGTGAATGGCCTGCAGCCGAGTTAGCCACCGTGTGACCGCGCGGCCGACCCACCGTGGGTCGGCAGAGGCGACTGGACGATACACCACGTCGTGCGGAGGCGGCCGAGGCGGACAAGACGCGCGCCGTGCGGCCGCGACATCCGCTGACACAGAGCAGCCAATCGGGGGTCTTGCAGGTCGCGCATTGGCACTTCTGCGAAGTTCCAGCTCAAGCCGCGCTGCCTGTTCAGTATTGTCCCGCCTCTCGGCACGCGGCCGTCCTTGTCGCCCGGGCACAACTACTATGGACATTCCCCGCCACTACTCGTTCGTGACGAGAACGCTCCTCGATTTGTTCTACAGCGGAACACTGGCGAATGTCGTGGAAGTCGAAGCAGAGCCGAAGTGGGGTCATGCCGCGCGAATCCGATACAGGAACGGCGCAATCCGCATCACGTACGGTAACGACATCGGACTCAACTCGGGTGCAGCAGCCGATGTCGCCCGAGATAAGGCATATACCAAGATGTTCTTGGAACGTATGCATATCGCAACGCCGCGTGGCGAAGCATTCCTTTTCAAGTGGTGGCTTGACCAGATTGGCGCTGTCCGACGGCCAACCGATATACGCACGATTGAGGACGCACCTGCTTTCGCGCGCGACACGCTGGGCTTTCCGGTATACGCGAAGCAGGTCGATGGGTCGAAGGGGAAAGGTGTAACGCTCTGCGATTCGGCCGAGGATGTGCAAGACGCAGCAGGAACGCTCGATGGTCTGCACGCCAGGGTCATGTTGGTAGAGGAGGCGGTAGATTTGCCGGACTACCGGCTGGTCCTACTAAACGGTGATCTGATATCGGCCTATCGTCGGACGCCTTTGACTGTCGTCGGAGATGGCAACCGCACGGTGCGCCAGCTTCTCACGGATCGCCAGCTCGCCTTTGATGCCGTCGGACGCGATACCCAGATCGACAGCGAAGATCCGCGCATCGCAAAGAGCCTGGGCCGCCGCGGCTTGAGCTTGGCCTCAGTGCCTCCGTCCGGGGAGAAGCTCCGAATTCATGACATCTCGAACCTTTCGCTCGGAGGCACGGCCGAGGACGTAACGAGCGAGGTGGCCCATAGCTGGCAGAAGCTCAGTCGAGAGATCGCCGCTGGGCTGAACCTCGCCTTCTGCGGCATTGATCTCCTGTGTAAGGACATCCACGACCCGGAAGCTGAGTATCGCGTCCTTGAGGTAAATGCGGCCCCCGGACTCGATCATTATGCCTCCGTCGGTGCGAAGCAGCAAGCAATCGTGCGCGGCCTGTACGCGAGAGTGCTCGATGTGCCGCCGCCGCCGCAAACTGTACAAAAGCCTTGCCGCAGAGCATAGATTCACCGTATTATGATGTACGTGCGGGATGCTGTCGTCCCGCGTGTTGTCGTGACATCCCCGAGCACGGGCGGTTAACTCAACGTTGACGTGGAGGGTCCATGCATTTTCAGGCGGTCGCCAATCGGTGTGCCGTCGAAATGCGGTGCGTTGATTGGTCTGTGACAGAGCAAGAAGCACTCGAAATCCTCACTGAGGTGGGGTTCAGGGCAGTGGACGCAGACGTTGCGCACCTAGCGCGCGCGCTGGTAGGAGCGGCGTATTGCCGAGGGGCGCGACTGAGGGAGGCGCCACGTGTCTTCGATTGTTCGAGCCTCGTGAAGTATGTCTACGGCCAGCGAGGCATTTGGCTGCCTAGGCGGTCGATTCAGCAACGCGAGACCGGTACGGCTGTCGACCTCGCGGACTTGAGAGCGGGCGATCTTGTCTTCTGCTCGGGTCATAGAAACTACTTCGATACCGACCCGCAGGACGGCGTCGGCCACGTCGGTATCGCCACGGGCAGCGATACGGTTGTCCATGCGGCCAACAAGCGCCTGGGTGTCACCGAGGTCACTCTCGATGGCTTCCTTGGGTCCGAGGAGACCTTCCGGGGAGTGCGGCGTCTCATCCCGGACGAGAAGGACACCGTCACATTCCAATGCCCACGCTGGCGCGAAGTCGAGACGTCGGACGACCTTCGATGGATCGTTCTTCAGCGGCTGTCATAGGGACCGTGTCAGAGCGACACGGTCCCTACTCTATTCCGCGCGCGGCGATACGGGTGTCACGCCACCAAGCGCTTCGGCAACACCGAGGTGGCGCGCAATACCGGCTGTGCGACGTGCGGCGACTCAGAACCAGGACACCGTTATAGGGTGTGCAGCATAGATCGGTAAGGCTGAGCCTGTCGGTAACCTGTCGCGACATGCGCGGGTCGTGGCACCAGCTACCTTGGTGGAGGCGCATACTTTTTGTCGCGAGTCTCACCGGCGTCTTCGCAAGCGGCCAGTTCGCAAACCCAACCGGTGGGATCATGTTTGGCGCGGTGATCGGCGTCGCCTGCCTTGCTTGGGGTGGAGCGGCCAACCGATTCGGTGCGCCACTTGCCATTTTGTTCGTCGCGTACTGGTCGGCATCGAATGCGACGCTCTATACATCGTTTTACGCGACTGCGGCCTTGGTCAACCCGTTGTTTCTTCTCGGCGCGCTCGTCGATCAGCGCCAGATGCTCCGGGATGCTGCCCGCACGACGATGCAGATCTGCACGTTTCTCGCGACTATGGCCTACATCATCTTGGGAGAGGGGGCGTCGCTTTACGCAGTGGCAAGGTGCGATCCAGCCAAATTGTGCGTACTCAGGGGCGGAATCGCGTTCGATGGCATATCGGCCCTCGTAGTAGGTGGCCTCGCCGGAGGTCTTGCCCAGCTGCTCGTTGCGTCAGTTTTGTCTGCTGACAAGACCTGAAGGTCGCGCAGCGCCGATTGTGCGACAAGACCTACAGTCGCGGGGCACGTTCACGTCAACGCCTCCGCGTATGCTCCCGTAGCGATGCGCATCACCTCTGACCGTTGGCTTGCGTCCGGAGCTGCTGTAGCCGGACTGGGAGGACTAGCGGCTGTCAGTTATTGGATATATGGTCGGCAGGCGTCTCCGCATGTGGGGTTCTGGGATCTCCCAGGCTATCTCAGCCTCATCGCTTTGCTTATCGGACTCGCAATGCTGATCATTGGGTTCTTTGCGCCCTCTGCTGCCGTTGGTGGTCGCCAATCGCAGCATGCCAGTGACGGCTCCACGACCTATCAAGCGGGGAGAGACCTTGTTGTCCAGGGCGGCGTTTCGGTGTCGGACGCTCGCGCGCTCGCATTGGACGTCTTTCGCGCTAATTTCGTTCAACTCGCTGGCGTCGCTGAGAGCGTGGCCCGTGGTCGAGCGGCAGAGATCACGGAGGCTTTCCTCACGCGGATGGCTGGCAACGATAGCGTCGGCGCTGCAGCCGATCCGGGCGTTCAGCGCGCTCTATTTGAGGTGCAACGAGCGTACGCATGTTCCGGCGATACAGCCCTTGAACAGACGCTCATCAACCTACTCGTTGATCGTGCTGATGACGCAAAGCGTTTTGAAGCACTTGTACTTGACGAGGCCATCGTTGCTGCCCCGAAGCTCACCAGCGAACAGCGTCGTGCGCTCGCCGTCTCGTTCGTGCTTCGATGCCAGTACCTACCACAATCGATTGACGACTTTTACGATATCTACCTAGAGCGGAATCTTGTGCCTCTTGCGTCGGAATTGCCAAGCGCCGAAGCCGATTATCGGCACATTGAGTACGTTGGGGCAGCGTCGATACAGGAGATGGGCTTCAACGCCCCGTTTAATGGGCTCTTGGACATGCGCTTTTTCAATCGCGGATTTACTGAGGGGGATCTGCCAGACGCGGCTAGGACGCTAACAAATGACGAGCAAATTATGATTCAGTGTCCGCGTGACGACGGGAGGCTTCAGCTAGTGTGGGGCGCGGCGTCGCGACTTGAGCAAAGCTATGGTGAACACAGTGATATCAGCGAAGCACTCCGAAGCCTCGATTATGCTGGCAGGCTGTCGAAAGGCGAGATAAGCTCCGAGTTGATGGCGCGTGCGCCTGATCTCCGGGAACTGATTGACGTGTGGCAGGGCTCGGACCTTTCGCAGCTTCACCTCACGACAGTTGGCCTGGCTATCGGACACGCATACTGGCGCAGGTTCAAGGCTGGAAGCACCCGGCTCGGTCTATGGCTCTCCGGTGATGGGGCAGAGAGCTGGCCACGTTCCTGGACTTGAACACAAGCGCCGCTTCGTGCAATGCCGCTTGTGCGACCGTGCGCCCTCTATTTCCGGCTCGCTTTAGTCACGACTTCAAAGTCCTTCATGTCGTTGTCGGCCTCATCGCTCTCGGCGAGTCTTGACAGTCGCTCGTACTCTTTATCGATGACCACACGAGATACGCCTATCTGCTCAAGAAGGAGTTGCGTCCTTTTTACGAGCTTTGCATCGGCTGCCTGCAACTGCTCGATGGCCGCGTCAAGCTCTTCGACCATTGCACGACGCTTATTGCTCGTCCCCTGATCCAAGGCTCGCTCACGCATCCAGTGATGGGCGAGTTCGTTCCGCAGCCGAAGCACTGGCTCCAGCTCATCGAGCAAAGCTCTGTCGTCACCAACGATGCGAACGGCGTGACGCAGATTTCGGCCGAGGGTATTTCCAAACAGCTCGCCAAAGAGCGCGTCAACTTCTTGGCGAGTCGTCACGCTACCCGCAGCACCTCGCAGGGCGATGACATAGTTGACGACTTGAGACTCAAGACACTGGCAGAAGTAGACCGCGACCCCAAACTTGGCGTAGACCTCCCGTTGCTCCCAATCATCACGAGAGATCGGCTCAACTACATGCGGTCCATCCATGTCGGTCATAGCCGACGCGTTGTCAAATTGCCGTGTCCGACGGGCTTGAGCATTCGCTGGGTGTGCGAGATTAGTTCTGGCGCCGTGAAGCAGAACCGTAGCCCCTCACCGTTCTCGTCCCGAAACTTCTCCGTCCTGACCTTCATCACACGCTGCTTGGCCCGGTCGTGGAGATTGACCCTCATGTTCTCGGTGGCTACGTCGTAATCCTGGCCTTGGCGAATCTCCCAAATCGAGCCGTCGCACCACTGCTCCCACGGATAGCGGCGTGGGATCTCGATCACGTCTTTCTCGAAGCGCTGCACTCGTCGCGCCATGCCTTGACTCCTTTGATCTATAGTCTATTGCCCTTGAAGCCTACCGAGCTATAGCCCTATGTCAAGATGGGCATCCTGCGGCTTGCGCCGCCGCACGAGGATCGCCAAGCGTCATAGACGTTCGGCCTAGCCGGATGCGGCAACACGGAACCGCACAAGATCTAAACCCTCCTAACTCCGGTCCGACAGCAGCGCGTCGATCAGATGGCGGACGCGACCGTCTTCGCCGGGGAACGCCGAAGGCCCAGCCCCCTGGGGGACTGGGCCGGTTCGACCTTCGTCAAGATGGTGGAGCGTGGCGGGATCGAATCACCTATGCCAGGGCCCCATACCGCCCCCGCTCCAGCCGCACGAACCGGGCCTTCTCGCCCTTGCAATTGTTGGCCAGGCAGTTCTTGACGGTCGACCGTGGTACCGGCTGACCGATCAGCTCTTCGGCTGCCGCATGGATCTCATGCATTCGCATTGGTCCCTCGGCCTCCGCAAGCACCTGCTCAATGATGCGCGTCAGTAGGCCTGCTCGGCGCTTGGCCGCGAACCTCGATGGACGCGGGGCTGCCCCACTAGCCTCGATCTTGGCCAACATCGCCGACAGCTTCTCGAGCCGTTCCTGGGTCGAAAAGTTCGATAGGGCCCCGATTAGCTCCATCTTCCTTGTCGGCAAACAAACCCAACGGCTTGGACTAGCTTCTCTGATGTGTCGGATCCGCGTGAGATCGCCGTCGCCGCGGTCGAACTCTTCTGCCAGGCGCGTATACCCGAGCAGTATCGAGAGGAAGTGCGCCTCGAATGCACGCGCAGGGGCAACACGATCACGATCCTCGAACGGCGTGCTCCATGGAACCCGGATCTGCCCGACTGCACAAGCCTCAAGGTCGCTCAGTTGCGCTTCGATCCGGCTTCGCGGCGATGGTCTTTGTACTGCCGCAACAGCAACGAGCGGTGGTGGCCCTACGAGGACATCCAGACCAGCGCGAGCGTCGACCCGCTGCTCGCCGAGATCGACGCCGACCCTACCGGCATCTTCTGGGGCTGAGGCGGCGATCGGCCTTGCATAACGCTTGCCGTTCATAACGTCGTGCGTTATGCTCCTCTCGTGTGTTGCGGTCGTTCGCGGATAAGGAGACCGAACGGGTCTGGCAGCGACAGCGAGCGCGCAAGCTCGACCAAGAGGTCCAGCGTGCCGCCCTGCGAAAGCTGCTCATCCTCGATGCCGCCGAGACGCTCGACGATCTGCGGGTGCCGCCCGGAAACCGGCTTGAGAAGCTCAAAGGGAACCGGGCTGGTTCTTTCAGCGTCCGCATCAAACAGCAATGGCGCATCTGCTTCAGGTGGACGGACGCTGGGCCGGAGGACGTCGAGATCGTCGACTACCACTGAAATGCAGGCAAGGAGACCATCGTGAGCACCAACTCGGTCATGGACCCCATTCACCCCGGCGAGGTGCTGATGCTGGAGTACCTGCAGCCGCTTGAGGTCACACAGCACCACCTTGCCGTGGCGATCGGCGTTCCCCCGCGACGAATCAACGAGATCGTCCACGGCAAGCGCCGCATCACCACCGACACGGCCCTGAGACTCGCGCGCTACTTCGGGACGAGCGAGCGCTTCTGGCTGAATCTCCAGGATCGCTATGACATCGAGGTGGAACGGGATCGACTCGGCCCCGCCCTCGATGAGATTCAGCCGCTCGCGGCGGCGTGAAAAGGCGAGCCCGCTCGCCAACGGGGCCGCAGAGAGCGCTCGTCAGCCGATCTCAACGGGCGGTGCAGCGACCCGATGGTTTGCGCGCCGCCCAGTTTCGCCCACTCCTAAAGATCCCTACACGTAGGGAGGTTCTCGTGGAAGGGGAGCCGACCTTCGTCGCCGGGCATCGGTGGGGCGTCGCGCTGTTGGTCTCCCCCCGCTTTCGTGGGCGCCCGACCCGAGGCGTCGTTTGACGCCTCGGTATCGATGGTGTCCATGCTCTGACCGGAGGCCTCGAGTCACGATCAGGCGCCGGAAGCCAGCTCATCGATGTGCTGTGCACGTACGCCCTCATGCTGGCACGCGCGCAGGAGACGGCCGTCGGCGGTCAGCAGCGGTACATCGATCGCCTCGGCAGCAGCCGCGTAAGCTGCGTTGTAGGCGCTCATGCGATCACAAAGCGCCCAGATGCGCGGCAGCCGTGGCGCGGTCGCGTCCAGCACGATGTCTAGCTGGCCTAGCCATCGGAGCGCTGCGGCGCCATCGGTGGCCGCGACGACGCGTTGCCTGACGAGCCTTCGCAGGGCGCCCGTAGCCTCGATCAAACCGTGAGCGGCTGAGATAAACGTGAGCCGTGTCTGCGGGTCGGCATAGCGCTCGAGGAGCGCTTCTGCTCCGGCGCGGTGGCGCCCGTCGATCACGAGCTCGACGAGCACCGAGGCGTCGGCGGCGACCAACGCAGTGTCAGATGTCTTGGCCAGGTCGCTCCTCGCGAATGAGCTTGGCGACATCCACCTTCACGGCCGGGCGGCTCCTCTTTATCTGCGCGACCAGTTCCGAGCGCTTGATCTGGTCGAGTCCAAGACCGCGTTGCAGAGCCTCGATCGCGCGCCGGTTCTTCGACACGCCATTCGCGCGGGCATCCGCCGTGAGGGCGGCATCCAAATCGGGGGGGACATTCCGCAGGTAGAGCGTGGACATGAGGAGTGATGCTGCTAGCACAAAGATAGCAAATTGCTTGCATACTGGCCTCCCCCTGCGCGCCGGCAACCCCCTTCACGCTCGGTCTCCGCCACCGCGCGCTGCGCTCCTCATCGGTCTCCGGCTCGTCATCGAGTCGCGCATGCGCGGGGCATCCAGGAGCCCGGATCACTCCCACCGGCGCGCGCAATCGCGCATATTGATACAAGTACCCGTATGAGGAGAAGCGTGCGCACCGTCTGCCTGGCCCTGTGCGGCTCCACCGTGCTCGTACTGCCGGCGCAAGCCGCGGCCGAAGAAATCCCGCCGCCGACGCTCAAAGCCAAGGCGGCCGCGGTCCCGATCCCCGGGTTTCCCGGCACGGGCAACTTCTACGGCAAGGGCGCCGACGTCGAAGCCACGCTCGAAATCGCCGGATCCGGATACGGCGCCACGGTGCAGAACCCGAAAGGCAGCGTGCCGCCGGTCTCGGCCGTCAACGTCTACCTGCCGAAGGGCGTGAAGCTGCACCCCTCCGGCTTCGGCTCCTGCAGCGAAGCCACGCTCAAGAACATCGGCCCCACCGGCTGCCCCAAGAGCTCTGTCGCGAGCCCGATCGGAAGCGTGCTCGGCGAAGTCACCTTCGGGAGCGAACGCGTGCCCGAGACGGCCACCCTGCAGGGGTTCTTCGGTCCCGGCGGCAGCGTCCTCTTCTACACGCAGGGCTCGAGCCCGGTGAGCCTCGAAGTCGTCTCGAGCGGGCGCTTCGTGCGCAGCTCCGGCAAATACTCATGGGAGCTGAAGACGCTCGTGCCGCCGGTGGCCACCGTGCCCGGCGCACCGTTGGCTTCGGTCAGCAGGATCCACCTCAAGGCGGGCGCCGCATACCGCCGGCACGGCAAGGTGATCCCCTACGGCACCGTGCCGAAGAAGGGCGAATGCCCCAAGGGAGGCTTCTTCGGCAAGGTCGAAGTCACATTCGGCGGGACCTTCGGCGGCGAACGCGAATTCGGGATCCCCGCCAAAACCGTGACCAACGTGATCCGCGTTCCCTGCCCGCGCAGGTAGCGCCCCGGCGCAGCCTGACTCGCGCAGCCATCTGACTTGCGCTGACGTGTTGCGCGGCTGACCTACGCCGCCTGGCCGACGCGCTGCCGCGTCCGCGAGAACACGAGCACGCCGTCGTCGACCTCGCCGTCGCGGAACATCTGCAGGTCCTGTGCGTAGCTCATCCTGATCTGCCACGGCCCCCACGTTCCCTGGCGCGGGAACCTGTGGACGGCGCGCTGCACGTAGCCAGCGCCGAAGTCGAGGAACGGCCGCGTCGGCATCGACGCGTCCGCGTTCACCGGCACGCAGCTCTCGAAGCCCCTGCGGTCCATCTGGGCGATCAGCCGGCACACGTATTCGCACACGAGGTCGAGCTTGAGCGTCCACGACGAGTTCGTGTAGCCGAACACGAAAGCGAAGTTCGGCACGTCGCTGAGCATCGCGCTCTTGTAGACGATCTTCTCCGAGAGCGCGACCGGCTCGCCGTCGAGCACGAGCTCGATGTCCCCCAGCGCGACGAGGTCGAGGCCGGTCGCCGCGATGATGATGTCCGCCTCCAGCTCCTCGCCCGAGGCGAGGCGGATGCCGCGCTCGGTGAACGTCTCGATCGTGTCGGTCACGACCGACGCCGTGCCCGCCGAGATCGCCTCGAACAGGTCGCCGTCGGGTACCGCGCACAGCCGCTGATCCCACGGGTCATACGAAGGCGTGAAGTGCCGGTCGATGTCATAGCCCGCCGGCAGCCTGCGCTCGAGGCCCCTGCGCAGTAGCCGCTTCAACAGCTCCGGGCGGCGGCGACTGAGGCTGTAGATCGACTTCTGCAGCCAGATGTTCTTGCGCCGCGTGATCGCGTACGCCCTCTCCGCCGGCAGGAACCGCTTGAGCAGGTTCGCCAGTGGATCCTTTTCGGGCAGCGAGACCACGTACGTCGGCGATCGCTGGAGCATCGTCACGTGCGCCGCCTCGTCGGCCATCGCCGGCACCAGCGTCACCGCCGTGGCGCCGCTGCCGATCACGACCACCCGCTTGCCGCTGTAGTCGAGATCCTCCGGCCAGTGCTGCGGGTGCACGATCGGCCCCTCGAAGCGCTCCGCCCCCTCGAACGGCGGCAGGTAGCCCTGCGCGTAGCGGAAGTAGCCGCTCGCGCAGAACAGCCACGAGCACGTCAGGCGCAGCTGCTCGCCCGTCCCCACGCGCTCGGCGTGCACCGTCCAGCGCGCCTCTGCGCTCGACCACTCCGCGCGCGTGACGCGATGGGCGAAGCGGATCTGGCGCTCGATCCCGTGCTCGGTCGCCGTGTCGCGGATGTAGTCGAGGATCGCCGGGCCGTCCGCGATCGACTTCTCGTTCGTCCACGGCTTGAAGGCGTAGCCGTAGGTGTGCAGGTCCGAGTCAGAGCGGATCCCCGGATAGCGGAACAGATCCCATGTCCCGCCGATCGCCTCGCGACCCTCAAGGATCGCGTAGCTCTTGCCAGGCAGCGCGCGTTGGAGGTGGTAGGCGGCGCCGATCCCCGACAGGCCCGCACCGACGATCAACACGTCCACGTGCTCGCTCGCCCGCGCGGGACGCTCGCTCAAATCGACGATGCTCGCCACGATCTCTCCTTGCTCTCGACGCGCTACGGATATTCCGGAGACGATCTTATTGGCCGCACAGCCAATTGCGCTCCGGGAAAGTCCGCAAGGGCTCCCGGACTGCTGCGTGAGACTGCTCTTAGGGCGCGGGAAATTCCTGTCCAGAGTTGTCGACAAGAGACAATCGCTTGGTAGCTTTGTCCACGTGCCGCGGGGATTCGGCGCGAGAAACGTCCACAAAAGAGCCGGGGGAACAATGACTCGACGGATCACGTTGAGCGCAATCGCGGTGGCGCTGAGCAGCCTGGCTCTCGCCTCCTCCGCGGGCGCCACGACAACGCAGCTCGTCCTCAGCCAATCCGCAGCCTTCTCGCTGCTCGGGCACTCCTGCGGCGGTATCCAGGAGCGCGTTTACGCCACCGGCTTCGCCGCCAACGGCTTTCCCGCCGGCGACGTCTACATGCAGACCCGGTGCGGCGGCAGCGGGCGCGGCGGCGGCTACAAAACCACGACCTACTCCGCCTGGGCCGGCGTCACGTGGGACTGGTTCGGCAACACGCGCACCTTCGTCAAACTCGAAGGCGCGGCCGAAGAAAACACGAGCTTCTCAGCCGAAGACAGCCACGGCGACCGCATCTACAACTCCGGCACCACCGCCTATCTCGAAGCCGGCGAACCACCGCTGCAGCCTCCCGCCGCGCCGAGCGGCGTGAGCGCCGGCGTGTCGATCTTCGAAGCCGGCGAAACGGAATACCTGCGCATGCAGGTCGGCTGGACCCCGGCCGGCGAAACTGCTGGGCTGATCAAGTCCTCGACCGTCACCGCGACGCCCGTCAAAGCAGGCCCTCCGGTCCTCAGCACGAGCGTCGAAGGCTCTTTCGCCGGCGCATTCCTGGCGCCCGTGGCGCCGAACACGACCTACCGCGTCACGGTCACCAACACCGACGCCGAAGGCACCAGCGAACAGAGCAGCCCGATCGAAGTCACCAGCCCCAACGAAGATGGCGAAGGCGGTGGCGGCGGTGGCGGAACAGCCGGCGAGACGTGCGAACAGAACAGCGGCACGATCAAGCTCTCGCCCGGGCTGAGCGAAACGCCGCAAGTCCAAGCCATCACGATCAAAGGCACCCTGACCGGTTGCGACGGCCCCGCCGAACCAACCGGCGCCACATACGTCGCGCACCTGAAGACGACCGAAGAAGTCACCTGCTCGACGCTCTCGAGCCTCTCGGGCGAACCGACGACGACGTCCGTCTCGCTCGTCGTCAAATGGTCGCCCAAAGGAGTCGGCAACTCGCACGGGACGCTCGTGCTGCCGTTGACCGAAGCCGGCGGCAGCTTCGAAGGGACCGTCGAAGGCGGTCCGTTTGCCGGCGTCCATGACGTCTTCGCCTCCTCGCTCTACGAGAGCTTCGCCGCCGGCCCGACGTGCGGCGTGCCGCCGGCCAAAGGCAAGGCCAAGCCCGTCAAGAGCGGCGCGTTCGCGACCTCGGCCGTCGAAATCGCGCCCTGAACCGACAGGACGCATAGCCGAGAGACGGCGCACGCGATGGGGTGCGCCGTCTCTTCGTCCTTGGGCCAAGCCGGCTCCGCGCTTCAGCCGCGGGCCTTCGCCGCCGCGACGATCACCGTCAGCGCTTGCGAGGCGCCCGGGCCGACGCCGTTCCCGGCCGTGATCGTGATCGGGTAGGCACCTGCGCTGCCCGTCGCCGGCGTGCCCGACAGGCTGGCCGTGCCGTTCCCGCTGTCGAGCAGCGTCACGCCGCGCGGCAGCACGCCCGACTCGCCGATCGCCGCCGTCGGCTTTCCCGTGGCCGACAGCTTCACCGCGAGCCGTTTCGATTCCGCCGCGGCGACCGTCGCCGGCGCTTTCAACGTCGACGCCTGCGAGGAGGGCGCAGCGCCGGCCCAGTCGAACGCGCCGACGTCACACGCCGCGCGGCGCGGCGCCTTGCGCGTGTGGCCGCGCTGGTCGGCGTCGAGGATCGGACGGGCTTCGCAGAGGACCGTGCTCGCGCTGGCCAGCGCCGGGCTGCCGATTAGCGGCGGCGCCGTCTCGGTCGCGCCGCCGTCGTACGCAAGCGGTGCCAGCCGCGGATCGATTGGTGTGGCGATCGCGCCCACCCGATCGCCGTCCACCCCGTCCAGGAACTGCGGACAGCCGCTGCCCGAGCCGATCAGGTTGTGACCGCCCGGGCCGTCCGCGATCGGCCCGCCGGCAGCCTGGCAGTCGATCCACGTGCCGTTCCGCGTCGTGTTCCCGGCGACAATCGTGTTGGCGAGATCGACGGCGCTGGCGGCGTAGATGCCGCCTCCCCCGGCTTGGGCGGAGTTGCCCGTGATCGTCGAGTTGACGATGCTCGCGCTGGAGCCGGCCGTCGCATCGAGCACGGCGACGCCGCCGCCGAGCGTCTGCGCGAAGTTGTTCGCGATCGTGCTGTTGGCGACGCTCAGCGAGATCGCTCCGCTCGCGCCGGCGCCCGCCGTGGAGAGGACGCCGCCGCCGAGCTTCCCCGCGTTGCCGCCCACGGTCGATCCGTTCACGTGCAGCGACGTCGCCGTGGTCGAGCCTGGGGGCGTCGTCTGGAGGATCGCCGACTGAGCGCTCTGGTTGCCCGTGAGTTCGTCTGCCGAGAGCGTGAGCGCGCCCTCGTCGGTCACCGTAGGCACGGAGCAGTCGTTTTCAGGGCATGCCAGGTGCACGCCGGCGAGCGTCACGTCGGCGCCGGGCGCGACCGAGAGCTCGCCCTTGCCGGCGTCGACCGTCACCTTGCGCGCGTCCGCGCGCGACTGCGCTTGGATCGCGACGTTGTCGGCAACCGCGCCGATCCCCGGATATGGATGTGAGCCACTTGGCGCGAGGCTCACCACGTCGCCGTCGACAGCGCAGCCCAGCGCCTTCTGGATCGTCGAGAACGGACTGCCCGGGGAGTTCGCCGGGCAGGCGAGCGCGTCCGAGCCACCGGGGGCGACGAAGTACGTGCGGTCGATCGCGCCACCCGCGCCCGCCGTGTCGTATGCGCCGACGTCACACGCGCCGCGGGCCGCGCTGTGGCGAGCGAAGCCGCGCTGGTCGGCGTCGGCGAGCGGCGGCGCGGCGCACGTCGCAGGATCGCCCGCATCGAGCGCCGGGCTGTCCGACTGCAGCGCGACCGTGTCGGTCGGTCCGCCGTTGTCGGCGAGGCCCAGCAAGCCGGGGCGCGGCACGCCCACCTGGTCGCCGGCGATCCCGGTCCGCAGCAGCGGGCAGTCACCGCCGATCCCGATCAGGTTCCCGCCGCCCGGGCCGTCGAGGACCCTCGCCCCGTTCGTGCCCTGGCAGTCCGGAGCCGTGCCCGTGTGCGCCGTGTTGGTCGCGACGATCGAGTTCGAGAGGCTGACCGTGCTGGCGGCGTACAGGCCGCCGGCCGCCCCGTTCGTCGAGTTGCCCGCGATCGTCGAGTTGACGATGCTCGCGCTGGAGCCGGCCGTTGCCCCGTTGACGGCCACGCCCCCGCCTGTCATCGTCGCCGCGTTGTTCGCGATCGTGCTGTTGGCGATGCTCAGCGTCACCGCCCCCGTGGCCCCGCTTCCCGCGCTCGACTGGATGCCGCCGCCGAAGCGGCCGGCGTTGCCCGACACCGTCGAGTCGACGACGGTCAGCGAGGCCGGCGTCGAGGAGCCGGCCGGCGTCGTGTTGACGATCCCCGAGTACCCGCCGAAGTTGCCCTCGACCGCGTCGGCCGAGAGCGTGAGCGCGCCCTCGTTGGTGACCGTCGGCGCCGCGAAGCAATCGTTGGCGATGCAGCTGAGGCTCAAGCCCGACACCGCGACCTCGGCCCCCGGCGCGACCGAGAGCTCGCCCTTGCCGGCGTCGACCGTGACCGTACGCGCGCCGGCGCCCGGCTGCGCCTGGATCGTGACGCTGTCCGCCACCGGCCCGATCCCCGGGTAGGGCTTCACGCCGCTCGGCGCCAGCTGCACGACGTCGCCCGCGACCGCGCAGCCAAGCGCCTTCTGGATCGTCGCGAACGGCGCCGCCGAGGAGTTGGCCGAGCACGCCGACGCGTCAGATCCGCCCGGGGCGACGAAGTAGGTCGTGGCGCTCGCGGCCCCCGCCATCCTGGGTGCGAGGAAGATCAGGATCGCCACCGCCGTGGCGAGCAACGACAGGCGAAATGGGGGCAGGTAGTTTCGGGGTCGCATCTGAGAGCACCTCCTGTAGGGAGCGGCGGGCCGCTGGCGTTTGACGCTTTGCAGCATCGCCTCGCAGGGGGTGCGCTCACAACGGTGCGGGCGCTGAACTTGCCCTCAGTGCTAGCCCTGAGGGCGACGGCGTCAGGCCGACGAGTCGGCGCGGGTGACCGGCTCGTCCGCGACCGAGCGCGCGCGCTCGCGCGCTGCCGCCGTCATGCCCGCAGATAGCTCAACACGGCCAGCACCCGACGATGGTCGTCGGCGGCCGGCGGGAGGTTGAGCTTGAGGAAGATGCTGCGCACGTGCGACTCGACCGTGCGCGCCGTGAGGAACAGCTGCGCCGAGATCGCGAGGTTGGAGCGTCCTTCGGCCATCAGCTCGAGCACCTCGCGCTCGCGCGCCGTGAGCTCGTCCAGCGGATCGTGCTCGCGGGCCCGGCTCACGAGCAGCGCGACCACGCTCGGGTCGACGACCACCTTGCCCGCCGCCACGCGGCGAACCGCGTCGGCGAACTCCTCGAGGTCCTCGACACGATCCTTCAGCAGGTAGCCGGCGCCGCGCGGGCGGTCCTCGACGAGTGCCATCGCGTAGTGGACCTCGACGTACTGCGAGAGCACGAGCACTCCCACTTGCGGGTGGGCGCGCTTGATCTGGCGCGCCGCGATCAGACCCTCTTCGCGATGCTCGGGCGGCATGCGGATGTCGACGATCGCGACGTCCGGCGCCTCGGCGTCGACGAGCGCCAGCAGGCCGTCGGCATCTTCGGCCTGACCGATCACGTCGAGCTCGCACTCGGTCAGCAGGCGAGCGAGCCCCTCGCGGAACAGCAGCGAGTCGTCTGCCAGCGCTACGCGCACGGGATCTCCGCCATCAGCCTCGTGCCCTCTCCGGGCGGGCTGTTCAGGCTGAGCGTCCCATCGAGCGCAGCCACGCGGTCTGCCAGTCCGCGCAAGCCACTGCCGGCCTCGATGCTGGCGCCGCCGTCGCCGTCGTCGCAGACCTCGACCACGACGCCCGCCGTGGCGGCGCTGACCGACACCGTGATGCGCGACGGGCGCGCGTGCTTGATCGCGTTGGTGAGGGCCTCGGCAACGAGGTAGTACACAGCTGTCTCCACCGCCGCCGGGAGGCGACCGTCGGGACACGCGAGCAGCTCTGTCGGCAGCGGCGAGCGCAGCACGAGCGAGTCAAGCGCGACCGCCAGGCCCTGCTCGGTCAGCATCGCCGGGTGGATGCCGCGCGCGAGATCGCGCAGCTCGGCGAGCGCGAGCTGCAGCTCGCCGCTCAGCTGCTCGAGCATCTCCACCACCTGCGGATTCCCGCTGCCGAGCCTCGCACGCGCCAGGCGCAGCCCCATCGTCAGCGTCACGAGCCGCTGCTGCGCACCGTCGTGCAGATCGCGCTCCACGCGGCGGCGCTCCTCGTCGGCGGCGCTGACGATGCGTATGCGCGACGCACGAACCTCCGCCAGGCTGTCCTGCAGGCTCTTCTCATATCGCTTGCGATCGGTGATGTCGTGGCTCGTGCCGACCATGCGCACGACCCTCCCGCGATTCATCACGACCTCGCAGCGGGCCTCGATCCAGCGGACCGGGCCTGCGGGATCGGCGAGTCGGTGCTCGAGCCGAAAAGGCTCGCCCGTGCGCGATGCGCGGACCACCGCGGCCTCCATCGCGTCGCGGTCATCCGCGTGGATCAGGCGCAGGAAGCCGTCGAGATCCACCTCGCTCGACGGCTCGATGCCGTACAGCCGGTACTGCTCGTCGGAGAACCTCACCCGCATCGTCGTCCTGTCCGCGGTCCACGAGCCGATCCGCGCGACGGCCTGCGCCTGGTTGAGCTGGCGGCGACTCTCCGCATGCTCGTCCGGGGCGCGCAGCGCCGCGTCGAGGCTCTGCGCCGTGAGGACCAGCAGCTCCGGATGGTTGCCGCCCCGCAACGCGCCCGCGAGTCCCGGGAGATCTTCCGGCAGCCCCTCGGCCGAGACCTCGGGCGCCAGCGCAAGCGCCGCCGCGTTCAGTGCGAGCGGGCGGCCGTCGGCGTCGACCAGCACCGCGGGCTCGTCCAGGCGCTCGATCGCCGCCGCGAGCGACGGCCGTTCTCGGTGTGCCTGATCGTGCATCCGGTCGCGCACCGCGCCGCGCTCAAACTTCCGCTTTCAGCACGGCCCGCAGCGCGTCCCCGCAGATCTCCGACTTGGGGATGAAGCCGCGCGCGCCGCACTCGGCGACGGCGCTTGCGTAGTCGGCGCCATCGCGCGTGGAGATGATCACCACGGCCGGTCCGCCGTCGTCCTCGCGCAGGCGCCTTGCAACCGCGAACCCGTTCGTGTCGGGAAGCTGCACGTCGAGCAGAGCCACGTCGGGGCGCAGGCGGCGCAGCACCCCCAGGCCGGAGCTGCCGTCGGCGGCCTCGCCGATCACCTCGTAGCCCTCGCTGCTCAGCAGAATGCTCGTACGCGCGCGAAAGGCGTCGTTGTCATCCACGATCACGACCGTCTCGCGCATCGTCAGATCCTTGCAGCCCCTGGCCGAACGTTCATCCGTGCCAGCACTGAGACCACCTCCGCTTTGTTGCCGACCATGCGAGTCCGGCGCTGCGTCGATCACGTCCGCCAGGCCGCGCTGCTCCATGACATCGGCAAGATCGCGATACCCGACGCGATCCTGAAGAAGGCCGGCGAGCAGATCCCGCTCGCCAGCCGGATCACGTTCGTGTGCGACGCCTACAACGCGATGCGCAGCGACCGGCCCTACCGCGCCGCCCTGCCCGCCGAGCACGCCCGCGAGCAGATCGTCGCGGGCGCGGGCAGCCAGTTCTGTCCTGAGAGCGCCCGCGTGCGGCTCGAAGTGCTCGATGCCGAACAGGCCTGAGCGCCGGCGACCGATCCAGCGCCCCAGGCGCTCGCTGCGGCGCGCCACCCACTACGGTTGTCGCGTGAGCACGGTCTCGGTCCCCGCGTGAGCACGGCTTCGCCCGGCAAGCCCCCCGAGGAGCGCGAGCGCCCGAATCGGCGCGCGCCCCTGACGACAGCCGAGCGGGTGCGGCGCGGACGCGACATGCGCAAGGCCGTCCCGCGCTCCAGCCACGCGCGCTTCGATCCCCCGCCCGGGCGAGCCGACCCGGTCGAGCTGCTCGAGCGCCAGGCCGCCACGCGCGTCGCCGAGCTCGTGCCGATCCGCTACGGGCGGATGCTCGTCTCGCCGTTCACCTTCTACCGCGGCGCCGCGCTGATCATGGCCGGCGATCTCGCCGAGGCGACTCCCCGCACCGGCCTCACCGTGCAGTGCTGCGGCGATGCCCACCTGTCCAACTTCGGCGTGTTCGCCTCGCCCGAGCGGCGGCTCGTGTTCGACATCAACGACTTCGACGAGACCCTCCCGGGGCCGTGGGAGTGGGACGTCAAGCGCCTCGCCGCGAGCATGACGATCGCCGCTCGCGATCGCGACTACGCGCCGGCCGAGCGCGAGCGCGTCGTGCTCGAGACCGTCTGCGAGTACCGCACGGCGATGCTCCGCTTCGCCGGGATGAGCAACCTCGAGGTCTGGTACGCGCGCCTGGACATCGACGACACGATGGCGCTGCTCGCCGAGCAGCTGACGCCGAAGATGATCAGGCGGACCTCGAAGGCGCTCGCCAAGGCGCGCACGCGCGACAGCACCTCGGCCGCCTCCAAGCTCACGCGGATCGTCGACGGCGAACCGCGGATCGTCAGCGACCCGCCGCTGATCGTGCCGATCGCCGAGCTCGAAGAGGACGGCCGCGAGCGGATGTTCGACGTGCTCGGCGAGCGCATGCGCTCCTATCGCTCCTCGCTGCCGCACGAGCGGCGGATCCTGCTCGAGCAGTTCCAGCTCGCCGACTTCGCGCGCAAGGTCGTCGGCGTCGGCAGCGTCGGCACGCGCGCGTGGATCGCGCTGCTGATCGGTTCGGGCAGCGGCGAGCCGCTGCTGCTGCAGATGAAGGAGGCCGAGCGCTCGGTGTTCGAGCAGTTCCTCAAGCCGAGCCGCTTCGCCAACCACGGCCGGCGGGTAGTGACCGGGCAGCGCCTGATGCAGGCAAGCAGCGACATCTTCCTCGGATGGCTCCGCGTCGAGGCCGCGCTCGACGATCAGCCGCGCGACTTCTACATCCGCCAGCTGAAGGACTGGAAGGGCTCGGCCGAGATCGAGCAGATGGTGCCCAAGGGCATGGCCGCCTACGGGCGCATGTGCGGCTGGACGCTGGCCCGCGCGCACGCGCGCAGCGGCGATCGCATCGCGCTCGCCTCCTACCTCGGGCGGGGCACGAGCTTCGAGCGCGCCATCGTAGAGTTCGCCGATGCCTACGCCGAGCAGAGCGAGCGCGACTACCGAGCGCTCGCCCAAGCCGTCGACTCCGGGAGGATCGTTGCCCAGACAGGCCTCTGACGCCCCCGCGATCGAGGTTCACGGCATCACCAAGTACTTCGGCGAGGTGTGCGCGCTGGACGGCGTCGACCTGACCGCCGCACAGGGCCAGGTGCTCGGGCTGCTCGGCCCCAACGGCGCCGGCAAGACGACGCTCGTGCGCGTGCTCGCCACGCTGCTGAAGCCCGACTCCGGCAGCGCCAGCGTGCTCGGGCTCGACGTGCAGCGCGACGCCGCCAAGCTGCGCGAGCGGATCGGGCTGGCCGGCCAGTACGCGCGCCGTCGACGAAAACCTCACCGGCCTGGAGAACCTGACGATGGTCGGCCGCCTGTACGGCGCTCACCGTGCCGAGGCCAAGGCACGCGGTCGCGAGCTGCTCGAGCGCTTCGAGCTGACCGACGCCGCCGACCGTCCGACCAAGACCTACTCCGGCGGCATGCGCCGCCGGCTCGACCTCGCCGCCGCGCTCGTCGCCAAGCCGCCCGTGCTGTTCCTCGACGAGCCCACGACCGGGCTCGATCCGCGCAGCCGCCTCAGCCTGTGGGCCGTGATCGAGGACCTCGTCGCCGAAGGCACGACGGCGCTGCTGACGACCCAGTACCTCGACGAGGCCGACCGGCTCGCCGACATGATCGCCGTGATCGACCACGGCCGCCTGATCGCCGAGGGCACCTCCGATCAGCTGAAGGACCGCCTCGGCGGCGAGCGCCTGGAGGTCCGACTCGACGACGGCGCCGATCCGCAGATCGCCGTTCAGGCGCTCGGCGCGATGTCCGACGAGCCGCCCGCCGTCGAGGGCAGCCTCGTCAAAGTGAGCGTGCGCACGCGCCGCGGGGCGATCGTCGAAGCCGTGCGGCGCCTCAGCGACGCAGGCGTCGGCGTCGATGACCTCGCGCTGCGCCGCCCGACGCTCGACGACGTGTTCCTCGCGCTCACCGGCCACGCCGCCGAGCAGCCCGCCGAGGACGGGGACGCTACGCCCGACGGGCGCACCCGCGCCGAGTCCGAGCTCGAGCAAGAGCCGGAGCGCACCGCATGAGGCGCCTCGTCACCGACACGCTGATCATCGCCGAGCGCAACCTCGTGCGGCTGCCGCGCGCGCCAGAACTGCTGATCGGCTTCACGATCCAGCCGATCATGTTCGTGCTGCTGTTCCGCTACGTGTTCGGCGGCGCGATCCGCACGCCCGGCTACAGCTACGTCGACTTCCTGATCCCCGGGATCATCGTGCAGAACACCGCCTTCGGCGGATTCGCCACCGCGCTCGGGCTCAACGAGGACGTCAGCAAGGGCCTGATCGACCGCTTCCGCTCGCTGCCGATGTCGCGCGCCGCCGTGCTCGGCGGACGCACGCTCTCAGACGTCGCCACCAACGCCCTGTCGATCACGATCCTGCTCGTCACCGGCGTGATCATCGGCTTCTCCTTCCACACGAGCTTCCTGCACGCCGCCGCCGGGATCGGCCTGCTGCTGCTGTTCGGCTACGGCTTCTCCTGGTTCCTCGCCTTCGTCGGACTGCTCGTCTCCTCGCCCGAATCGGTCAACTCCGTCGGCTTCATCTCGGTGTTCCCGCTGACCTTCATCTCCTCCGCCTTCGTGCCCGTCGCCTCGATGCCCGACGGCCTGCGCCAGTTCGCCGAATACAACCCCTTCACGGTCATCGTCGACGCGATGCGCAGCCTGTGGCTCGGCGCGCCCGCGCACAACTACGTGTGGGGCGCCGTCGCGTGGTCGATCGCGATCGTAGCCGTGTTCGCTCCGCTCGCCGTCGCGCGCTACCGCCGCGTCGGGCGCTGAGCAGGGCGCCCCGCGACCGCGCGGCGCAGCTCGTGCCGAGCGCCTAGCCTGGAGGCAGTGCCCGAGTCAACACCCCATCGCGTCGTGATCGTCGGCGGCGGCTTCGCCGGCCTGCAGGCGGCGCTGAAGCTGGCCAAGGCGCGCAAGCAGATCGAGGTGACGCTCGTCGACCGGCGCAACTTCCACCTGTTCCAGCCGCTTGCCTACCAGGTCGCCACAGGGGCGCTCTCACCGAGTGAGATCTGCTACCCGCTGCGCACGATCTTCCGCGACCGTGAGAACGTCGACGTGCTGCTCGCCGAAGCCACCGGCTTCGACCTCGACGCGCGGCGCGTGATGCTGCGCCCGGTCGACTGCGTCAGCGAGCAGGTCCCGGCGCCCGAGTTCGTCGAGTACGACAGCCTGCTCGTCGCCGGCGGCTCGCGCTACTCCTACTTCGGCCACGACGATTGGCACGCCTTCGCGCCCGAGCTGAAGTCGCTCGAGGGCGCGCTCGACATCCGCAGCCGCATCCTCACCGCGCTCGAGGCGGCCGAGTGGGAGGAGGACCCCGGGCGCCGCAAAGCCTGGCTCACGTTCGTCGTCGTCGGCGCAGGCCCCACGGGCGTCGAGATGGCCGGCCAGATCGCCGAGATCGCGCACGACTGCAGCCCCGAATTCCGCCGCGTGCAGACGAGCACCGCGCGCGTGCTGCTCGTCGAGGCCGCCGAGCGCGTGCTGACAGGCTTCCCCCCGTCGCTCTCCGCCCACGCCGAAAGATCGCTGCGGAAGCTCGGCGTGACGCCGCTGCTCGGCCACTCCGTGACCGGCGTCGAGCGCGACGCCGTGAGCACGACCACGCCCGACGGCTCCCACGAGCGCCACCCGGCGCGGACCGTCGTGTGGGCCGCCGGCGTGACCTCCTCCGCCCTCGCCCGCGAGCTGGCCGAGGCGAGCGGCGCCGAGCTCGATCGCGCCGGGCGGCTGATCGTCGAAGAGGACCTCTCGCTGCCCGGCCGGCTCGAGGTGCAGGCGCTCGGCGACATGGTCGCCGTGCGGCGCGCCGACGGCGTGCAAACGCTGCCAGGGCTCGCCCCCGTCGCGATGCAGCAGGGGCGCCATGCTGCCGCCAACGTGCGCGCTCGGCTGCGCGGCGTCCAGCCCAAGCCGTTTCACTACACCGACAAGGGCAATCTCGCGACGATCGGCCGCGCCAAGGCCGTCGCCGACATCAAGGGACTGCACCTCAGCGGCGCCGTCGCCTGGGTCACCTGGCTGGCCGTGCACCTGTGGTATTTGATCGGCTTCCAGAACCGCCTGCTCGTGTTCACGCGCTGGGCCTTCAGCTTCGTCACGCACGGGCGCGGCGCGCGGCTGATCGGCGCCCCCCAGGCGCAGCAGCCCGAGCTTCGCTGAGCTCACCGCTCGGCGAAGCAGCCACCTACGATGTCATCAATCAATTAAATGATTAATCAATTAATGAGATCACGCCGCGGCTCCCGCCTCGGCCGCCGCCGGGCGCAATATCCCGGTGTCGCGCGACAGTCGTCGCGCCAACGCGACGGGGAGCAGGCTGACGAGGATCACGAAGAACACGACCACGTTCACCTGCGGCAGCTGCTGGCCGAGGCGGATGTTGCCGAAGATCCAGATCGGCAGCGTGTTCTGCGCGCCCGCCGTGAACGTCGTCACGACGATCTCGTCGAACGACAGCGCGAACGCGAGCAGGCCGCCCGCGACGAGCGCCGTGGCGATCATCGGCAGCGTGACGAAGCGGAACGTCTGCCAGCCGTCCGCGCCGAGGTCCATCGAGGCCTCGACCAGCGAGGACTGCGTGCGGCGCAGGCGCGCGAGCACGTTGTTGTAGACCGTCACGATGCAGAACGTCGCGTGGCCGACGATGATCGTCGTCAGCGAGAAGCCGATGCCGCTGAAGTTGATGAACGAGTTCAGCGCCATGCCCGTGATGATCCCCGGCAGCGCGATCGGCAGCACCAGCAGGAACGAGATCGCTTCGCGCCCGAAGAAGCGGAAGCGGTGAACCGCGAACGCCGCCATCGAGCCGAGCAGCAGCGCGATCGCCGTCGAGATAAGACCCGCGCGGATCGACAGCCAGAACGCGTGGCGCATTTCGGCGTTGTGCCAGGTCGAGGAGAACCACTTCGTCGAGAGGCCGTGCAGCGGCCAGCTCTGCACGTTCGACGGGTTGAACGCGTAGACCACGATCAGCGCGATCGGCACGAACAGGAACAGCAGGATCAGCACCGTCCACGCGGCGAACGCGATGCGGCTCAGTTTGCTCGTGCCGATCACAGCGCCTCGAACGCTCCCAGCCGCCGTGCGATCAGCAGGTAGATGCCCATCACGATCAGCGGCACCGTCGCGAAGGCCGCCGCGAACGGCACGTTGCTGGCCACGCCGACGTTCTGGTAGACGACGTTGCCGATGAAGTCAGAGCCCGCGCCGCCGACCAGCGTCGGCGTGATGTAGTCGCCCAGTGTCAGCGAGAAGGTGAAGATCGAGCCCGCCGCGATCCCCGGCAGGATCAGCGGGAACAGGACCGATTTGAACGTGCGCCAGCCACGCGCGCCGAGGTCCGCAGAGGCCTCGATGTAGGAGTCGGGCACACGTTCGATCGCCGACCAGATCGGCAGGATCATGAACGGCAGCCAGATGTAGCTGAACACGATCCACATCGCCCAGTTGGAGTAGCCGATGTTCAGCGAGCCGAGCCCGAGCTGGCCGATCGCCCAGTTGAGCACGCCGTCCTTGGCGAGGATCAGCCGCCACACGTACACGCGCACGAGGTAGCTCGACCACAGCGGGATCAGCACCGCCACGAACAGCGCGCCCTGCAGGCGCTTGGAGGCGATCCGCACCGCGAAGAACGCGAACGGCAGCGCGAGGATCGCGTCCGTCACGGTCACCGCCGCCGCGATCCCGATCGTGCGCAGCGCGATCGTGCGGTACGTGTCGACTTTGACCAGCGTTTCGAAGTTCTTCAGCGTCCAGTTGTGGACGAGGTTGCCCGTGAACGAGTCGACGCTCCACAGCGAGGAGACGAACAGCACGACGAGCGCCGCCAGGTAGATCAAGACGAACCACGCCAGCGGTCCTGACAAGAGCAGGCCGCCGCGCAGCCACGGCCGGCGGAACAACGCCGCCGACACGCGGGTGCGGGTGCCCTCCTTCGGAGGAGCGGCGTAGCCGGCCGAGCTCATCGCGAGCCCAGCCGGCCGCCGACGGGCGCTAGCCCGTTACTTCTGTCCACTTCTGCTGCCACTTCGAGTAGTCCATGCAGTCGCTCTGGCCGTTGCCGCATTCAGCCACCGGCGTCTTCCAGAACTTGATGCTGTCGAAGTAGCTCGCCGGCGCGTTCGCGTGGTAGACGCCGCACGAGCCCTTTTCGATCTTTTCCATTTCGCCGCAGGCCTTCGTGTTGACAGGCGTCTCGCCGTACGTCGTCGCCTGCTCGGCCTGCACCTTCGGGCTCGACACCCAGTTGACCCATTCGTAGGCGCAGTTCGGGTCCTTGGCGTGCGCCGAGAGCATCCACGTGTCCGCCCAGCCCGTCGCGCCCTCCGACGGGATGATCTGTTCGACCGGCTCCTTGGCTTTCTTCAGCTGGCTGTACTGGTAGGGCCAGGCCGCGCCGATCACGGCGTCGCCGTTCTTGAACAGTTCGATCTCATCCGAGGCCAGCGCCCAGTACTTCTTGATCAGCGGCTTCTGCTTCTTCAGCAGTTCGCCCGCCGCGTTCAGCTGCGCTTCGGTCAGCTCGTAGGGGTCTGAGATGCCGAGGCTCGGCTGCGTCTTGGACAGGTACAGCGCCGCGTCGGCGATCTGGATCGGGTTGGCCGGCACGGAGATTTCACCCTTGTACTTCGGGCCGTAGATCGCCGACCAGCTCGTCGGCGCCGGCGTTACCGACTTGGTGTTGTACAGCAGCGTGTTCGGCCCCCACTGCAGCGAGATGCCGTAGTGCTTGCCGTCGACCGTGTTGTGCGGCGGCGACTGCAGCTGCGGCACGAAGTTCTTCCATTCCGGCACGAGGTCCACGTTCATCGGCTGCACCTCGCCGCCGCGGATCAGGCGCAGGCTGGCGTCGCCCGAGGCCGAGACCATGTCGTACTGGCCGGCGCCGCTGCGCATCAGCGTGACCATTTCGTCGGAGGAGCCCGCGTACTTGGCGTGCACCTTGCAGCCCGTCTTCGCTTCGTAGGGCTTGACCCACTTCGATTCGGCGTAGCCTTCCCACGCGACGAGGTTGAGCTGACCCTCGGTCTTGCCGATCTTGCTCGGCAGGTTCGACGCCGAGGTGCTGCTGCTCGACGAGGAGCCGCACGCGCTCGCGCCGACCATCATCGCGAGCAGCACCGCCCCCAGCGCCCAGTCGATCTTTGCCAGTCTCATCAGCTTGTCTCCTCCTGTTTGGTTGTGTCGAGCAGCGAGGCGTCCTGCGTCCTGTAGGCGAGCCTCACGCGCCGGCCGCGCATCTCGAGCGCCTGCGCCGCCGATGTGTCCAGGTTCTGCTCGAGCGCGACGATCGTCTCGCCGCCGTCGAGCTGCACGTCATAGCGCGTGACCGAGCCGAGGTAGGCGACCTCGCGCACCGCCCCCGCGAGCTCCCCCGCCGCGCCCGCCGGCGGCTGCTCGCCCTCGGCCAAGAGGCGGACCTTCTCCGGGCGCACCGTGTACGTGAGCCCGTCGCGGCGGATCGCGTTGGAGGTGCCGACGAAGCTCGCCACGAACTCGTTGACCGGGCGCTCGTAGACTTCGCCCGGCGTGCCGATCTGCTCGATCCGCCCGTCCGAGAAGACCGCGATGCGGTCGCTCATCGTCAATGCCTCGTCCTGGTCGTGCGTGACGTAGACGAACGTGATCCGCTCGCTCAGCTCGCGCTGGATCGACTTCAGCTCGAACTGCATCTGCTGGCGCAGCTTCAAATCGAGGGCGCCGAGCGGCTCGTCGAGCAGCAGCACGCGCGGGCGGTTGACGAGCGCGCGGGCCAGCGCCACGCGCTGGCGCTGGCCGCCCGAGAGCTGGATCGGGCGGCGCGAGCCGACGTTCGGCAGGCGCACCATCTCCAGCGCCTCCGCCGCGCGTTTGCGCCGCTCCTGCTTGCCCACGCCGGTCACGCGCAGGCCGTAGGCGACGTTCTCCTCGACGCTCATGTGCGGGAACAGCGCGTAGTCCTGGAAGACCGTGTTCAGCGGGCGCTCGTAGGGCGGGCTGCGCGTGACGTCGACGCCGTGCAGCTGCACCGTGCCCGCGTCGGCCAGCTCGAAGCCGGCGATCACGCGCAGCGTCGTCGTCTTGCCCGAGCCCGAGGGGCCGAGCATCGTGAAGAACTCGCCGGGCAGCACGTCGAGCGTGAGGTCCTCGACGGCCACCACGTCGCCGAACGCCTTGTGCACGCCCGTCAGGCGCACCGCCGGGACGGTCGCGGGTCCACCGGGCGGCATCGGACCCGGGCTCGGCACATCGATCGTCGCGCCGCCACCGGACATCCGGGGCGAGTCTATTCTGTGCGCGGGTAGGGCAGCGGCTTGAGGATGCCGTCGAGGCGCTCGCGCAGCGGCTCGAAGCGCGGCGGCAGCGAGAGGCGCTCGCCGAGGTGTGCCGCGTCCTCGTCGACGGCGAAGCCGGGGCCGATCGTGGCGATCTCGAACAGCACGCCGCTCGGCTCGCGGAAGTAGATCGAGCGGAAGTAGAAGCGGTCGATCACCTCGGTCACCCGCGCGCCGCCCTTGCTGACGTGCTCGCGCCAGGCGTCCTGCTCGTCGAGCTGTGAGGCGAAGGCGATGTGGTGCACCGAGCCGGCGCCCTGCACGGGCGTCACGCCCTGCGGCGGCGGGTCGTAGACGTAGAAGCCGTGGCGCTGCTCGCCGCGCACCTCCCAGCGCGAGTCGTCCTCGCCCTCGAAGCCGAGCGTGTCGCGCAGCAACGCGGCGCTGGCCGCGGGGTCCTCGCTGTAGGCGCGCGCGCCGTCGAAGCCCTGCAGCGCGTGCTCGGCCGGGATGCCCGGCGCCGTGGCGTGCAGCGGGGGATCGTCGCTCGCCGAGACGGCCAGCTCGTGCTGCAGACCCTCGGGATCTGAGAAGACGAGGCTCGCCGAGCCGCGCACGCTCTCGGTCGAGCGCTCGCTGCTCACGCCGGCGTCAGTCGAGGCGCGCCTCCCAGAAGTCGAGTGACTCGGGTGAGGCCACGCGCCAGACGATCCGGTGGACCATCCCGGCGCCGGCGGCGCCGCGCGCGGCGCCGGGGTACTCGAAGAACGTCAGATCCATCCCCGGCGAGCCGTCGTCGTCGCCGTAGAACAGGTGGTAGACGGTCGGATCGTCCTGGTTGACGCTCTTCTTGACCATCCGCAAGCCGAGCAGCCCCGTGTAGAACTCGACGTTGCCAACCGCGTCGCCCGTGATCGCCGTGATGTGGTGGATGCCCTCGAGCTTCACTGCAGAACTGACATTATCGCCACGTGCAAGATGGGTCGCTGATAGCCCGCTTCGGGCGGGCCCGCCGCGACCCGGCGCTGGCCGTGCTCGAAGGCTTCCACCCGCTCAAGCACGCGCTGCGCTTCGGGGCGAGCGTGGTCGAGGTGGTGTGCCGGGATGTCGATGCGCTCGACGAGCTCGCCGCGCGGCTTGCGCCTGACCAGGCCGCGCGGATGCACGAGCTGGCGCGGGCTGTGCCCGGCGAGGTGTTCGAGCAGCTTGCGCCGCTGCCGCCGACGACCGGGGTGATCTCGCTGGCGGAGCGGCCTGCGGTCGACGCTCGCGCCGTGCTTGGGAGCGAGCGGCCCGGGCCCGTTGTGTTGCTCGAGGACCCGCGCGATTTGGGGAACATGGGGGCTTGCGTGCGGGTTGCCGCTGCTGCCGATGCCGCCGGGGTGCTCACGACCGGGAGCCACGATCCTTGGGCGCCCGATGCGCTGCGGGGGGCGGCTGGGTTGCATTACGCGTTGCCTGTGGCGCGGCTGGAGCGGTTGGACGAGCTTGGCGCGGGGGGTGACGCCGGCGCCGACGAGGCTGGAACCGTGCCGGTGCGGCGGCCGCTGCTAGCGCTTGACCCCGACGGCGAGCCGCTGGTGCCGCAGGAGCTACCGGCGAGCGCGGTGCTCGCGTTTGGGACCGAGCGCTACGGGCTCAGTGACGAGCTACTGGCGCGGGCCGATGCGCGGGTCAGCATCCCAATGCGCGGGGGGGTTTCGAGCCTCAACCTGGCGACTTCGGTTGCGGCTGTGCTGTTTGCTTGGCGGTTGAGCGCGGCCGGGCTTTGAATGCTCGGCCCAGTGCCAGCACGAGCTGACCGCTCGTCGGGGCGCTGTTCGGGTTGATCGGCGACTACAGCATCAGGCCCGCGAACGATGGGCAAATCTCAGCCGAACGATCGGGCGAGTTCGCGCAGTCGGAGTTGTGGCTGCCGCCGCGATTGGCTAGGCTCCGCGACCGTGGCTGAGCATGAGTGAAGAGGCAACAGTCGACCTGCTGAGCGTGTTGCGCGATGCCGAACTGTTGGAGAGGCAGGGCGCCCACGAGGCCGCTGAGGCAGGCTTCCGTCGCGCTGCCGCATCAGCCGATCCGGCCGTCAAAGCTGCCGCGCTGCGGGGGGTCGCAAGCTATCTCGTGCTGCGGGGGTCCAATCAGGAGGGCCTTGAGACGCTGAGGAGGATTGTTGAGATCGGCGATCCGCAAGAGACTGCGCGCGCCCTGCGCAACATCGGCACCCTCCTGGAGGATCACCTCCACGACCCAGCCGGGGCGCGATCAGCATACGAGCAAGCGATCGCGTGCGAACACCCTCTGCACTCGCACGGCGCTCGGGTCAACCTCGCACAGCTCGTCGAACAAGAGGGAGATCTCGACCGGGCCACGCGGCTGTTCGTTGAAGCGATCGACTCCGGTCATCCGGTCGAGTCGAATCGCGCGAGGGTGCTGCTCGGCTTCTTGCTCGAAGGCGCCGGCGACGACGCCGGAGCGCTGCAATGCTTCGAGGAAGCGATGCGCGAGCGTGACTCCGAGTGGGGTCAGCGCGGGGCATTCCAGGCCGGCGCGATCTATTTCGCCAAGCGCGGCGACCCAGACCGTGCGTGTGATGCGTTCTTGGTCGCGTCGCGCCTGCCCGAACCCAACTTCGCAGCAGCTGCGATGTTCCTACTTGGAGAGGCGGAGCGCGAGCGCAACAACGACGACGACGGGGCGATCGAAGCATACGCTCGCGCAGTCAACCTCGAAGGTGTATCGACGCCGAGCGGCCGATCCGCGGTGTTCGCTGCCGCGAAGCAGGCGGGGTCGCTGTGCCTCCAGCGACGCGAGCTCGACTCTGCCCGCGCCTATCTGACCCTGGCCGCGAGCGCAGACGATGGCGAGGAGAGCGCGCGAGGTGCCTGCCTGCTTGGACTGTGCGAGCGCGAGACCGGGAACTTGGCAGCCGCGAGAGAAGCATTCGGCCACTCGCTCTCGAGGCCGGGAGCGCCACGTGAGATCGTCGAGCTCGCCCGGCGCTCGCTTCTCGAGCTGGGCTAGACAGGCCAATTTGGTGGCGCGCGAAGGACAACTGACACACGGCCGGACGCGGCTTTTCAATTCGATTCGGTGACCACGAGGAGGTTCGACGATGGCATGTGCATGTGTACAAGCGGGCAAGCCCAAGTGTGCTTGGTGCAAGGAGGCTGAGGCGATGGGCAAGCGCGCGTCCGGTCACAGCTGTCAATGGGGGAAATGCTCCTGACCCACCCGCAAAGGTGACCCGACGCAGCGACTCTTAGCCGTTGGCCATCCCGATACGGGGCTCCTGCTTGAAGCAACGAAGACGCACGAGGGAATGTGGGACTGCTGAAACGACATATCGACTATTCGGTTTACCGGACCCCGACGCGCCAGCAGAACGCATAAGCGGTGCGCGCCCACTAATATCGCGACGTAATGGCCGGCGGTGAACACGAGCCTCTCCCGATCCGTGTTCCACAGGGCGCTCCGGGAAGAGCGAGTGTGCGCCCCACCCTGCTTGAGCGGATAGTAGATCGCCTCAGCGGCCTAAGGCCTCTCCTTAACCATGACGAGGAGGGCTCGCTCAGTATTGAGCGCTTCTTGTTGCTGCTCATCCGCGTATCTCGTCAAGGAGGGACAAAGGCCCAATCAGAGAAGGAGCTCGTCAAGCTTGCGAGCAACCGTCGCCGATACCTGGGTACGCGGTGTGCGGTTGCGGGACCATTCATGGGGGTGGCTACCAAGCTCGTCGACCTGTACTGCGAAGCCGCCACCGTGAGCGAACTGGCCGACCTTTATCGACTCGGCCTCAGCGACCAGGAGATCGCGGCGCATCTGCTGATGCTGTGGGGCATCACCGAAGATGCCGAGGAGGCCGACGCGGCCGTCGATCCTACGCGCGCAGGAACGATCGCCGGCCTGGTCATCGGGCAGGCGCGCGAAAAGGTGGTGGTCGACCCGTCGGATTCGGCCACCGTACTTCGAGCCGGCCGCGCGCTCTGGACCCTTCGGGGATCAGTAGTCGGCACCGAGCGACCTACCACAGCGCAGAGTGTCCGGGGTTGGCTGTTCGCGAGGCGCCGGGCGAAGCAGCTCGTCACGAGGGCAAAGCAGCAGCTCGCTGTCGGTGATGACCACCGGCGCGCAATCACGCCACGCGATACGCATGCCGACGCACGATAAGCGCGACTTGGTAATCACTTGGGTGCGGCAGTGCTTTTTGGCTGCTGGGGTGGAGGCCACTGACAAAGAGGCGCGCGACTTCGCATCTACGGCCGTAGGTGAAATCATCGAGGAAGGATTCCTGAGCTTTGCCGAAGGCAACTCCGTGCCCCACGGCACCGGCTCGCACACCGTTGCAGGCGGCATTCCAGTTCCTGGGTTTGTGGCGTACGTGAATCGCCGTGTGCCGCAGGACGACGAGTCGAGGCTCGAAGCTTTCGATGAGATATTTGGGCGCTTTGTCGAACTCACCGCGACGGCGGAGGCAGACGGTGAGCGGGGGCCCGCTGCAAATGCCGCATACAATCGCTCGCTCAATGCGGCGAACGAGATTCTTGAGCAGTGCTTTCTAACCCATAGCGAGGACTTCGCGCAGAAACTCCACCAAGCCTTCGGCCGGAAGGATTCAGAGGGGGTCGACCTTTCGAGGATCACCGTCGGCAAGTCCGTGACGAGCGGATGCCTCATTGCCGTGCTTATGCTCTCCGCTACGGCGCTGGTGGTAGCACGAGCCAGAGGCACCGTACTGAAGAGAAGGCGCTTGACTTCGCACACTCGACGCTTTGGTTCTTGTGGGCCTGTTTGATCGCCTTCTGCGCAGGCCGGAACCGAGTGGCGTTCCGGGACCTGCTAACTCCCTGCTCCCATCGAACATCCTCTCGATCATGGAGCGTTCGGGCCGGCATAGGATCGCTCCGCACACCTCCGGAGAGCCGAGTCCGCTAGATCCAGACTGGGAGCCGATCATTCCCATCGACTTCGAGATGAAGGTGCGAGCCGAACCCCAGAACTACATCGAGGTGCTGGCCGAAGTCATTGTGCCAGTAGGAGGTTGGGCGGCTTACGGCGCTGCAGAGCTTGCGCTCGACGTTATGGAACACGACCTCGACAATTCGGCATATCGCGCCCTGTTTGTCGCCGGTCTCGAGGTGCGCCGACAGGCTCAAGTGCCTTGGGTCATGCTCAACTCGTTCGATCATGCGTACTGGAGCGACGCACATCCTGACGAGCCGTGGCTGCCTGAGCGCCAACCACCTTCCCGTGAGGCGGCGGACATCACTCCGCTGAAGGTAGACCAGGAGCGCCGTGTCGCACAAGTGTCACCGGGAGACGACTCCAAAGTCCTGCTCATCACCCGTCCAGCACCCGATCGCTATGCGATGCTCATCGAGCACCCCCAAGAGGATGGAAGTCGCATGCGTGGGGTGTTTTATGAAGCCGGCACCCTGTACGACGTCTACATCGGAGCAGGGCAGCAAGTGCTCGCTCATTTTTGGAACGCCCCTGAGTTTGAGCCGTTCTGTAGGTACCTGGCTCCAAGACTCTGAGTGACGTCCATCGCCGGTTGTGCGACAGGCTAGTCGCCGCAGTTAGGGCGGGGGCACTGCGGTCACCAGCAAAGCGCTTGTCGCCTTGGCGTGTGGCGGGCAGGCGGGGGCTGCTTCGCTCACACTGGCGACGACGCAGAGTCGCCTCGTTGAGCCGGGAACGACCGCGGTGACCGCCTTGTCGACATCGCCCGCGGCGTTCGCCGGCCAGCTTGTCTTGAGCAGTTGATGGTGTGTTTCGAGGTCGATGACCCTGAGCGCGGCGCGATCACCGATGTCGTTACGGGCGGACAGGAACACGAACAGTCCGGCACCGCTGTGGCGTGGGTTGCGCCATGACACTGTCAGCTGAGGTGGCCCGACGGGCCGCGGGATTTCGATGATGACGCAGCCGGTGCCTCCCAGCTTCTTTTCGTCAGAGCAGCTTGTGCGGTTTGCCGACAGAGGCTTGGACCTCGACCTTCGTCGCCGGTGGTGGCGGCAGGACAACATCGCCACTGTGATCGATAGCTCCCGAGGAACTCGGACCCACGGAGGCGGAGTACAGCTCGGTGCCGTTAGCCGTCGCGGGAGTTACGGCACTGCTCGCCGTGACGGTTACCGTCATCTTGTCGCTGTCCCTCAGGCCGCTGTCCTTGACCTCGAAGTTCAGCACTCCGACTCCGTGTGACGCGGACAGACCGGCCGTGACCCTGGGCTTGGGACTCTCCTGCGCGAACTTGATCCCCGTCACGACGGCCGTACAGAACGCGCCGAACAGGAGCACCACGCTGACGCGCAACAACCAGTGCTCCCAGCTCTTGTTGTCGGTTAGCCAGCCAGCCGACGCGCCGAGCATGCTCGCGAGTGCGACGAGTACAAACGTCGCAGTGGCCCACCATGGCTGGTTGCTCAGCACCCGGGCGACTTCGCCGGTGCCGATCCCCACCGCACCCAAAAGGGCGGCGATGCTCGTCAGTGCGCCAACCAGCCACCCAGCCGACTTATCGGCGGCGTCGACTTTTGGCTTGGCCTCTTTGGGAAGCGGCTTCATTTTGAGCGCCATCCCAGCCCCCATTTGCCAGTTGCCCGGTGTGACGCGGGCGAGAGTACAACGCCGCGACGGTTGAAGGTCTAGCCGATCACTGAGAATGGGTGGTTGACGTCGAGTTGCGGGATCTGGCCGTCGTCCGCCAAACGCTTTGCAAGCTCCATAGCCTCAGGCAGACCGTTTGGTCCGGTGTTGAGCTCCACCTCGTGCTCAACGTTCTCTCGAACGTCGAAGAGAAACTGTGCCAAAGCGCCGCGAAATGCTTCAGCGTAGAAGGGCGAGCGGTACGCAACACTTCCTCGCAGGAGGAACCGCGGCGCAACCACGCGATCCGCCACCTGTGCCGCGAGATCTCGATAGACGCGTGAGGCCGCCCGGGCGAGTTCCTCCGCCCCGACTTTCACGATTCGCTGAGCCTCTTGATCGCCCAGCTCAGCTTGACGGGTGACCTGACGGGCGAACGATGCGATCGTTGGCTTGGTGCCGCTGCCGAGCGCCGCGAGCTTACGCGCGATTTCCCTGATCGCGGCAGCGATGTCCTCGTCTGAGGCGTTAAAGTCAAGAGGGCTGTAGTGCTCGACGAGACACCTGATCAGTCCAGTGCCCGCTCCGCCCTCGAGCGCCGTGTAAGCGGACCTGATTCCCTCCAGTCCGATCCAGAAAGCGGAGCCCTGGTCAGTTACAACCCAATCCTCGCCGCCGCGCGCTACTACATCGCCGCTCGTGCGCCGAGCCATCGCAACGGACCCAGTCCCGGCAACAACAGCGACCATCTCGGGTTCGTGTGCAAGCAAGAGACCAACCGCGTCATTTGAGATCCCGATTGACCCTGATACATCACTTGCAGCCTCTCGGGCGATCATCTCGAAATGTGCACGCGTAGAGGGTGCGTACCCGGCTGCGTTGATCCACATAGAGATCGGCTCACCCCTGACCCGTGAGTTCACAACGCCGAGCACCTCGCCAAACACCTCTCTGAGTTCACGCTCCGAACGGGTAGCTCCGAGGGCTCTATCCAGCTCCACGTTCTGATCGTCGCCAACGGTCTCGCCCCGCTCAGCGATACGAATGTTGGTATGGGTTCCACCCGAGTCGACTCCGACGAGGTAAGTCAAGCGTGAGCCTTCCCCACATGAGCTGCGGGAACGCTACGACGCATACGGTCACCCGGCGGGCGTACTCGCACGAACTCCACATCGCCGAGATCTGCTGAGCCAGACCAGTCAATCACGCCCTCTTCGCGCATTCGTCGAAGGACAGCGAGCGTATCCGACTGGGATGGCTGCTTCGCCGCTGCGGCGACCTCGTCCAATAGTCGTTGAAGCCGCACCTCGCCGCGCTCATCGAGCAAGGCGCCAAGTGATGCACGGACAAGCAACTCCGTCGCCGACTCTTCGCTATCGCTCGGCGCGCCACTCACGACCTGTTGAAAGAAGGATGAAAACGCACCGCGCACCTGCCGAATCTCTCGCGCCAGCTCGAGCTTCTGGCCATCGGTGACGGCGATCACCTGCGCATGTTGCCGGCTGGTCTCGGTGAGGAAGCTCTGCCGTCTGGCGATCAGCTTGTCGTACTCCCAGCTTGAACGCGAGGAAGGCACATAGTGACGAAACGACGACCCCGACGATACCGACGATAATCGTAAGCCCGTTCCCGCTCATCGCCAGGCGGTCCTCAGGCTACGCGCTCGCGGCCCAATCTCAAGGTGCCGGCCAGAGGCACGGCAACTACAGACCGCCTTAGTCCCGAAGTCGCGGCGCATATGAACTCTCCTCCCCGGCAATCGTGTAATCCTGTCGGCCAGGATAGGTACTCTATTCCAATCCGTGGGATCGATGCAAGAGTTCCCGAACTTGGGGCAGGCTCACGTTCGCCGACATAGCTGTGACACCTACAGCCCCGTGGCTACCGCGGCGAGGTATTCGTCTTCTCGGCAGAAGGCGGTCTAACCGCGAGATTGCACGCGAACGTCCAGCCCCAGATCTGGGCTTCGGCCGTCTTACGCCGGGTGAGCCTCAGCCCACGCCGCAATCTCGCGCGAGTCAAACACCGCGCTCCCGTCATCCAGCTCGAGCACCGGCACCCACCGTTTCCCGGTCAGCTCCTGCGCGCGCTTGCGCCCAGTCGTGTTGTTGAGCGCAGCCGGCAACGGCGCGAACCCATAGCTCTTGATCACCTCGGGATCGTGCCCGGCATCCTTCAGCGCGTGGTACGCATTGGCGCAAGGATGCCCGCCGGGGCGCGGCGTCGGGAAGGTTCCCCAGCAGACGTAGAGCTTCACGAGACGGTCAGCGTACCTTCCATGCCGGCCGCGCGGTGGCCGGGGACGGTGCAGTAGAAGACGTACTTGCCGGGCTTGAGGTTGAGCGTCAGCGTCTTCGTCCCCCCGGTGAACACGGGCGTCTGCCCGGCGACGGTGCTGCCCTGCGCGATCGCCACGTCGTGTTCGACCGGGGAGGCGTTGGAGAAGTCGATCGTCACCTTGCCGGCCTTGGCGCTGAGCGACTTCGTCGTGTAGGCGAGCTGCCCGGCCGGGTTGGCGGCGAGCTTCAGCGTCGTCGCGGCTGCGGCCGGTGAGGAGGGCGGCGCGGGCGTGCCGGTGGTGGCCTTGGGAGTTTCCTTCTTCGCCGGTGCCTTCTTCGCGGGCGTTGTCTTCGCGGGCGTCGTCTTGGCCGGCGTGGAGGCGGTGGGCGTGGAGGCGGCCGGTGTCGGTTCCGTCGGGGGCGCCGCTTCGCTCGTCGCCGACGCCGGCTTGTTGGCGGATTCGGGCAGCGCCGTGTCGGGCGTGTTGGCACCGAACGGTTCCTGCGAGGCCTTGGCGGTCTCGGCGCCGGCCTTGGCCTCGCCGCCGGAGGTGATCACGGCGGTGCTGGCGGCGGCGATCACGAGCAGAGCGGTGATCGCGGAGACGACACGCTGCCCGCCGAGATCGCCCGGGAACTTGGGGTTGCGCATGCCCATGGCGAGCGAGACGAACAGGGCCCATGCCACGAGCAGCCCGCCGGCGATGAAGAACGGGGCTTTGCTCTTCTCGGCGGCCAGGATCGGCGCGAGCTGTACAGCGAGCGTGTGCACGGCCCGCGAGCCTAGCCGATGCGACCCCGGATATGCTGCCCGGCGGGATGGTCGAGAGCGTGCGCACACCGGACGATGCCCTGCGGGGCCTGCCGGACTACCCGTTCGAGCAGCGGTACCGCGAGGTCGAAGGCCTGCGGCTGGCGCACATCGACGAGGGCGAGGGCGCGCCGGTGATCTTCATGCACGGCGAGCCGACGTGGTCGTTCCTGTGGCGCAAGGTGATCCCGCCGGTGCGCGACGCGGGCTTCCGCTGCGTTGCGCCCGACCTGGCGGGCTTCGGCGGCTCGGACAAGCCGACGGACATCGGCTGGTACTCCTACGACCGCCACACCGAGCTGGCGGCGAGCCTGCTCGAGGATCTCGACCTGAAAGGCGCGACGATCGTCGTGCACGACTGGGGCGGGCCGATCGGGCTGCGCCTGGCGGTCGAGCACCCGGAGCGGATCGAGCGGATCGTCGTGCTCGACACGGGGCTGTTCACGGGGCACCAGCGGATGACCGACGCGTGGACCGCGTTCCGCGACTTCGTCGAGCGCACGGAGGATCTGCCTGTCGGCTTCCTCGTGCGCGGCGCCTGCAAGCACGACCCGGGAGATGAGGTGATCGCCGCCTACGACGCGCCCTACCCGGACGCGGCGTCGAAGGCCGGCGCGCGCGCCTTCCCGCTGCTGATCCCGCGCTCGCCGGACGAGCCGGGCGCGGCGGCCGGCCAGCGCGTGCAGGACGCACTGCCCCGGGACAAGCGGCCGAAGCTCGTGCTGTGGGCCGACTCGGACCCGATCCTGCCGCCGAACGTCGGCGAGCGCTTCGCCGAGGCGATCGGCGGCCCGGCGCCGCGCCCGATCGAGGACGCGAGCCACTTCCTGCAGGAGGATCAAGGGCCGCTGATCGGCACCCTCATTGCCGACTGGCTAACTGCCGGCTGAACTCGGTAGCTGCGGCGTCTCGGACCCGGCCTCGAGCCCGGGCTCGGAGCGCGAGGCGCGCAGCTCGTAGCTCTTGCGCGCCATCGAGTCGGCGTCGGCGAGCACGCGGTCGGCCTTCATCGCGCGGGCCATGCCCTCGGACAGGCGGCGCGGCAGGACGGCGCCGAGCACGTTCGTGCGCTTGCCGGACTTGGGCACCCACACTTCGACGGTGCCGAAGTGCAGCGCCTCGACGATCGCGTCGGCGACTTCGCTGGGCTCGAGGTTGGAGAAGCCGCGCGCCTGCCCGAGGCCGCCGCCGAGCTCGGTGTTGACGACGTAGGGCATCACGTAGCTGAGGTCGACGTGGGCATCCATCAGGCGCAGCTCGCCGCGCACGGCCTCGGACAGCCCGACGACTGCGTGCTTGGTGGCCGAGTAGGTGGCGCCGCCGGGGGCGCCGAACTTGCCGGCCTGCGAGGAGATGTTGACGATGTGGCCGCGGTCGCGGGCGATCATCCGATCGAGCGCGAGCTTCATGCCGAGGATCACGCCGTGCAGGTTGATGTCGATCTGGCGCTTGGCGGTGAGGTCGTCCTCGTCGATGAAGCGGCCGATCTGCATGATCCCGGCGTTGTTGATCAGCACGTCGAGCGGGCCGAACTGGCGCTCGGTCTCGTCGAGGAAGGCGGTGAAGGACTCGCGCTCGGTCACGTCGAGCGGCAGCGCGATCGCGCTCGGGCCGAGCTCGTCGGCGGTGGCGCGAGCGGCGTCGAGGTCGACGTCGCCGATCGCGACCTTCATGCCCTGACCGAGCAGCGCCTTCGCGGTTGCGCGGCCGATGCCGCGGGCGCCGCCGGTGATGGCGACGGTCTGTCCGGCGAGGATGCGGGGCTGCTTGGCCATTCTCTTCCTCCTGGTCTCTCCTGGTGGTGCTGCGGGCGGGAGACGAAAGCTAGCGCTCCGCGGCCGCAGGTGCTGGCTGCCTGGCCAGTTTGGTGGGCCGCGCTCGGCCGGGTAGTAGGGTTGACAGATGCCCAGCTTCGATTTCGAGGGCCAGCAGATCGCCTACACCGAATACGGCGGCGGCCCGGCGGCGCTGACCGAGTCGGGAGCGAGGGGCCGCACGGCCCGCAGCGCCCCGGCCGGCGGGCGTCCGCTGATCCTCGTGCACGGGCTGCTGCTCTCCCAAGAAATGCACAAGCCGCTGGCGGAAGACCTGGCGGCGCGGGGCAACCGCGTGATCACGGTTGACCTCCTGGGCCACGGCGAATCGGACCGCCCGCGCGACATGTGGCGCTACTCGATGCGCTTCTTCGGCGACCAGCTGGTCGCGCTGATGGACCACCTGCAGATCGAGGAAGCGGTCGTGATGGGCACGTCGCTGGGCGCGAACACGGCGCTGAACGTGGCGCTGACGGCGCCGGAGCGCCTGCGCGGCATGGTGATCGAGATGCCCGTGCTCGACAACGGGCTCTTGTGGAGTGCGCTGGCGTTCACGCCGCTGCTGGCGGCGCTGACGTTCGGCGAACGCGCGATGAAGCTGGTCGGCCGCGGCGCGCGGGCGGTGCCGCGCCGGCTGCTGCCGCACTACGGCAACGTGGTGCTCGACCTCGTGCGCCAGGAACCGGGGCCGAGCGCGGCGGTGCTGCAGGGCCTGTTCTTCGGGCGCATCGCGCCGCACCGCAACGACCGGCGCACGTTCCAGACGCCGACGCTCGTGCTCGGCCACACACGCGACCCGGTGCACCCGTTCTCGGACGCTGGCATGCTCGCGGACGAGCTCCCGAACGCGCGCCTGATCGAAGCGAACTCGTTCGTCGAGCTGCGCACGCAGCCGGAGCGCCTGACGAACGAGATCGCCGACTTCCTCGACGACGTCTGGGCGGCGCCGCGCGCCAAAGCCAAAGCCAAGGCCAAGGCCAAGGCCAAAGCCAGAAAACGAACTACTTCTTCTTCGCGGGGAAAAGCCGCAGCTCGTTCACGCTGACGTGCCCGGGCGCAGTGGGCGTGCCGACGGCTGAAGCGGGCGCCTGACTGATCCACAGCACGACGAAGCGGTGGGGCTGCTTGGCGGCGGCCTTGGCGGCGGGCGTGGAGCCGCCGAGCTTGATCCGGGCGTGCTTCTTCTTGGCCTGCAGGGCGGGCGTGAGGGCGACCCAGGCGGGGTCGGTGATCGAGCTCGGCGGGGCTTCGCCGTCGGCGCCGTAGACCTGCACGGTCATGCCGGGCGTGGTGGTGGAGAGCCCGACGGCGGCGAGCTTGCGCGGCGTGTTCAGGTCGATCACGAGCCCCTCGGCCATTTTGGGGGCGACTGAGGGTTCGACGACCGCGGTCCAGCCGGTCGAGCTGTCGCCGTCGATCGCGAGGCTGGGGTCGCCGAAGTTGGCGGCGGCGTAGTTGTAGGGGTTGTACGTGGCGGCGGCGTTGGTGTCGAGCAGCAGCGCTTCGGCGTTGTTGGCTTCGCCGACGGGGGTGCTCGGGTTGGTGGCTTTCTGTTTGGTCGTGGGCGTGCTGCCGCCTGCTTCGGGGCTCGGCGTGACGGCGGGGATGCTCGGCGTGGGCGTCGGCGCGCTGAGCGGGATTTTGGGCGGCGTGGACGGTTTGATCGTCGTGGGAACGCCGATTTTGGGCGTCGGCGTGGTCGTGACGGGCGGCGGCGTGGTGCTCGGCGCGGGCGTGGTCGCGGCGGGCGGCGCCACCTGCGCGACGGTGGTGGCGGCGGGAGCCTTGCGGCCGCCTTTGCTGAGCGCGGCATAGGCGGCACCGGCGGCGCCGATCACGAGGATGGCAACGGCGCTGAGAACCACGGCGGCGGAGCGCCAGGTGGGCGTGCGCGCGCGCAGGCTGTCGGGGGCGCCGGTGCCGCACTGCAGGCACCAATCCTGGCCGGCGGCGAGCGGCGCGCCGCAGTTGGCGCACTGTCGCGTGGGCGGCTGCTGCTGCTCGGCCGCGCCGGCCTGCTCGGGCCGGCCGGGCGTGGTGGCGGATGGCTGCTGCTCGGAGGGCGCAGCCGGTGGGTCTGCGAGCGCCGTAGGCACGGAGTCGATTCTAGTGGGCGGACCCCGGGCCGGGCGCAGGCGGCCCGCCGGGCACGATCTCGCGCCCGGTCGGGTGGTGGCTGGGGTCGAGCTCGAGCTGCCAGTAGTAGCGCGTGAAGAAGTGCCCGTCGCGGAACTCGCCGAGGTGCGGCTCGACGGTCTCGCCGCAGGCCATGGCGAGGATCAGCTCGGGGTAGGTGCGCCCGGGAAGCGCGGCGTAGGCGGGCGCGGGAAAGGCGCCGCCGAAGCGCGTGTTGACGTCGGTGATGGCGATGCCGATCTCGGGATCGCGGAACACCTGGACGGTGACGGGGCCGGTCACGCGTAGCTCCTCGACGACGCGGCGCCCGAGCTCGATCAGCTCGTCGTCGCGCAGGGCGGCGCCCTTGATCGACTCGCCGCCGCGCGACTCGAGCATGGTGCGGGGGATGGCGTTGATGCAGCGCCCGTCGAGGTCGCCGAGGCAGTCGATCGACAGCTCGGGACCGCCCATGGCGCGCTGCACCATCACGGGCTCGGGCGTGGGCAGGTCGATCTCGCGCCGGGGCCGCGGCGGCGCCTGCTGCAGGTAGTCGACGAAGAAGCGCGCCTGGTCGGGATCGTGGGCGAGGTGGATGGAGCGCGCGCCGGAGCCCTGGCGCGGCTTGACCATGACGGGGTACTCGAGCTTGTCGAGGGCAGCGTCGTCGTCGGGCAGCACGGTCGGCGGCGAGGGCAGCCCGAGGCGCTGCAGCAAGAGGTGGGCCTCGTACTTGTCGTAGGTGGCGCGGGCGATCTCGGCGCTGGGCACGAAGGCGGGCAGGCGCCGTTCCTCGCGGGCTTGGGCGAGCAGCTCGATGTCGAGGTCGGTCAGCGGCAGCACGGCGCCGACTTCGTGCTGTTCGCACAGCTCGCGCAGGGCGATCAGGTAGTGGGGATCGTCGATCCGCGGCACGACGGCGCGCGTGTGCGCTGCGTACTGGGCCGGAGCGAGCGGCGCGGGGTCGGCGACGACGGTGTGCGTGAGCTGGGCGAAGCAGGAGACGATGTCGTAGCGCTTGCCGGCGCCGGTGAGCATCACGGCGGGCCTCATGTGCCGCCCTCCTGCGTGCCGCCGCCGTCCCAGCCGCCGGTCTCGCCCTTGTACAGGCCGCCGCCGCCGAGCACGAGCGCGGGCGTACGCAGCAGGATCTGCAGGTCGAGCAGCAGCGAGCGGTGCTCGACGTAGTGCAGGTCGAGCTCGATCCGCTCGGACCAGGGCAGCGATGCGCGCCCGTTGATCTGCGCCCAGCCGGTGATGCCGGGCTTGACGGAAAGGCGCTCACGCTGGCGCGGGGTGTACTGGGCGACCTGCGCGGGCAGCGTGGGGCGCGGCCCGACGAGCGACATCTCGCCGCGCAGCACGTTGATCAGGTTGGGCAGCTCGTCGAGCGAGGTGCGCCGCAGCAAGGCGCCGACGCGGGTGATGCGCGAGTCGTTCGCGTTGACGGCGAGCCCGGCGCCGATGTGCTCGGCGCCGTCGACCATCGTGCGCAGCTTGAGCATGTCGAAGGGCTCACCGTGCAGCCCGGAGCGGCGCTGGCGATAGAGCGCGGGCCCGCGCGACTCGAGCTTGATGGCGATCACGGCGGCGAGCATCAGCGGCGCTGTGAGCACGAGCGCGGCGGCGGACACGAGGATGTCGAAGACGCGGCGGATCATGCCTGGGACCCTGAACGATCGGTCATCGAGTTCCCTCGGCTGCGTCCCACCAGGCGGGCGTCCCGTGCCGCAGCCAATCCCACAGCCCGGCGGCGGGGGAGGCGACGGTGAGCACGTAGTAGCGGGCGATCCGGGGCGCGCGCAGCGGCAGGACTCCGGCGAGGGCGGCGAAGGCGAGGAGCAGGAGCTGCAGGTAGAGGGTGAGGTTGTAGGGCAGGCCGTATCCGTCTGCGACGAGCGCGATGTTGGTCCCGAGCGCGACCAGATGCAGGCCGGGGCTCGAGTAGCGGAGCAGTCGGTGGGAGAAGATCATGAGGGCGTAGCCGGGCGGGTAGCCGCGCGGGGAGAGCATGCCGCCGCGCAGGACGATGGGCCAGGTGTGGCTCATCATGCGCCGCTTGCGGGCGAACTCGCCGAGCAGGGAGGGCACCATCTTCTCGCTTGCGCGGGCGCGGGGCTCGTAGACGGCGCGCAGCCGGCGCTTGACCATGTTGAAGGGCAGCGAGAGGTCGTGGCCCATGATGGGGTCGACGACGATGTAGGAATCGCGCCGGGTGGCGTAGATGGCGCCGTTGCCGGCGGTGATCGAGGAGAGGCGGGACTCGAGCGCACGCAGGGCGAGCTCGTAGCGCCAGTAGACGCCCTCCTGATTTGAGGCGTCCCGTCCGATGGCGTCCTGCACGAAGCGAACCTGGCCGCAGACGTAGCCGACGCGCGGGTCGTCGAAGGCGCGAACGAGCTCCCGCAAGGCTCCGGGCTCCCAGCTGGAGTTGGCATCGGAGAAGGCGACGATCTCGCCGGCTGCTTGTGCGACGGCGGCGTCCTGGGCGCGGATCTTGCCGCCGCGGGGAAGCTCGAGCACGAGGTCGGCGCCGGCAGCGCGGGCGCGCTCGGCGGTGGCGTCGGCGCAGCCGTCGCAGGCGACGATCACCTGCAGCAGCTCACGCGGGTAGTCGAGCGCGAGCGCGTTGGCGACCTTGGCGGCGATCACCCGCTGCTCGTCGTGTGCAGCGACGATCAGCGAGACGTGCGGGAGCGCTCGATCGAGGCTGTCGACTTCCTGATGGGCTCCGCCCCTGTCGGGGCTCCGCGGATGGCCGGCGGGCGGCGTGGAGCGGGCGCGGGCGAAGATCGAGGCGAGCGCTGCGAGCGCCAGGGCGTAGCCGAGCTGCGTCCAGACGATCAGCGCGGCGCAGACCCAGAAGACGACTTGCAGAGCGATCACGCGAGGATTCTGGCGGACGGGGTAATGTCGCGGCATGACCTACACGAAGATGAACCTCACTGAGACGGTCGACAGCGCGCCGCGATTCGGCTTCGGGGAGATGGGCGAGGCGCACTTCCCGCGGGAGGAGCTGGAGGCGAAGCAGACGGGCCTCTCCTACCAGGTGCTGAGGCCGGGCAAGCGCCAGCTGTTCGGCCACCGCCACGACAAGGCGGAGGAGATCTACGTGGTGCTGAAGGGCAGCGGGCGGATGCGCCTGGACGACGAGATCATCGACGTGGCGGCGCTGGACGCGATCCGCGTTGAGCCGCAGGTGATGCGCGCGTTCGAGGCGGGCGCGGACGGCCTGGAATGGCTGGCGTTCGGCGCGCACTTCGAGAAGGACGGCGAAGTGAACCGGGAGTTCTGGCAGGACTGAGTCAGCGAAGCAGCTGCTCGTACAGCGCGAGCGTGCGCAGGGCGATCTCGCGCCAGCCGTACTCGCCGGCGGCGAGCTCGCGCGAGCGCGTGGCGAGGGCGGCTAGCTTGACGGGATCGCCGAGCAGCTCGTTGAGCGCCTGGGCGAGCGCGGAGGAATCCCCGGGCGGCACGGCGCGGGCAGCTCCGGCGGCGGCGATCTCGCCGAAGCCGCCGACGTCTGAGAGCAGCAGCGGCTTGCCGAAGGCGAGCGCGGTGAAGAGCACGCCGGACTGCTCGATCTCGCGGTAGGGCAGCACGACGAGGTCGGCGCGGCGGAAGAAGGGCGGCAGCTGCTGGTCGGTGATGAAGCGCGGCACGAAGCGCACGTTGGGCGGCGCGGCGGCGCGCAGCGCGGAGATGTCCATGCGCGGCATGCCGGCGATCCACAGCTCTGCGTCGTCGACCTGACGCCAGGCGTCGAGCAGCACGTCGAGGCCCTTGTAGGGGCGCAGCAGGCCGAAGAACAGCACGACCTGCTTGTCGGTCTGAAACGGAGGCGGCCCGTCGGGCGCGTCGGCGAGGTGGGCGAAGGCGCCGTGCGGGATCACGTGCACGCGCTCGCCGTCGACGCCGAGCTCGTCGATCAGCCGCGCGCGCCCGTGGGCGGAGTGGGCGACGATGGCGTCGAAGCGCTCGTACAGCCGCCGCTGAGCCTCGCGCTGCCCGGGCCGCGGTTCGCGCGGCAGCACGTCGTGGGCGGTCAGCACGAGCGGCTTGCCGCGCGGCAGCAGGCGTCCATCGAGCTGCTGCACGGAGAGCCACTGGAAGTGCACGACGTCGGCGGCACGGGCAGCGCGGCGGTAGCGCAGCATGTCGGGGACGTGCTCGGCTAGCTTCAGCGCGCGCCGAGCACGCTGGGCGGCGGCGCTGCTGCCAGGGACGAGCGCGCCGGCGCGGTAGAAGTGCTCGATCCGCTCATAGCCGCTCGGCGGCGGCACGGGGCCGTAGGCGAAGCGGCTTGTGTAAAGCGACACATCCGCACCTGCAGCGCCGAGCGCGCTGCAAAGCGCATGGTCGTAGGGCGGCGTGTAGGCGGAGGGATCGACGACGTGCACGCGCATGGCCGCAGACTCTAGGCGCGGAGCCCGATCGTCCCGGCTGCGGCCGAGTCGTCGGACCAGGAGGGATGAAGGTCCGTCAGGTGATCAAGCTGATCGAATGGGACGGCTGGCGGCAGGTCGGCCAGAGGGGCAGCCATCGACAGTTCAAGCACCCGACCAAGCCGGGCAAGGTGACGGTGCCGGGGCATCGCAACGACGACCTGGGTCCCGAAATGCGAGCTAACATCCTCAGACAGGCAGGATTGAAGCGATGATCGAGATCGACAGGTATCGGATACTGGTGGAAGGCGGGCCGCCGACGAACTACTCGGCCTGTTCGCCTGACGTGCTCGGGTGCGTGGCGACGGGTGACACGGTCGAGGAGTGCGTAGCCGAAATTCGCTCGGCTTTGGCGTTCCACTTCGAGAGCATGCTCGAGGATGGCGAAGAGATCCCGGAGCCGTCCGGACCGGGGATCTACGTCAGATACGACCAAGTCGCGTAACGCACGCGCAGTAGGGTCCGCCCGATGGCGGACGTCGAAGTCTCCTATTGCGTGGTCAACACCTCGCAGCGCGAGCTGCTGCTGCGCGGGCTGGACGCGATCGGGCGCGAGCGCGAGGGGCTGCCGTTCGCGAGCGAGGTGCTGGTGCTGGACAACGGCTCGCGCGACGGCTCGGCCGAGGCGGCGCAGGCGCATGCGACGGTCGACGAGACGATCGCGCTGGGCGAGCGGCGCGGCAAGGGGTTGAACGACTCGGAGCTGCTGCGCCGCGCGCGCGGGCGCTACGCGCTGCTGTTGAACGAGGACTCGGAGCTTCGGCCGGGGGCGACGCTCGCGCTGTGGCAGGCGCTGCAGGAGCGCTCCGACGCTGCCTGCGCGGGCGCGCGGCTGCTGCGCCCGGACGGCGCCGAGCAGGCCTCCGCGTGGCGCTTCCCGACGCCGCTCACAGCGCTTGCGGGCGCGCTGTTGCTGCACCGCCTGTACACGGTGCAGAGCGGCGGCTCGCACACGCGCGAGGTCGACTGGTGCCAGTCGGCGGCGCTGCTCGTACGCCGCGAGGCGGCCGAGCAGGTCGGCTACCTCGACCCAGACTTCTTCGTCTACTCGGACGAGGTCGACTTCGCCCGCCGCCTGCGCGACGCCGGCTGGCTCAGTCTGTACGTCCCGCAAGCCTCGGCGATCCACCACGAGCAGCTCTCGACCGACGTCGTGCCCGAGCGGCGGATCGTCGAAATGGCGCGCAACCGCGACCTGTACATGCGCAAGCACCACTCGGCCGCCGCCGCCCGCACCGTGCGCTGGCTGACGGCATGGCCGTACGCGCTGCGGGCGCTCGCCGCGACGCTGCTGCCCGGCCACTCACGGCGCCGCTACTGGCGGCACGTGACCGCCACGCTGCACCCCGAGCGCGGCGAAGGTCTGCGCGAGGCGGCGAAGCGTTACAACGCCGAAGCCTGAGAGCTCAGCGCAGGCCGAGCTCGTCGAGCAGCGCTTCGACGACGCGCGCGTCGAGCTGGGTGCCCGCGACGCGGCGCAGCTCGGCGGCTGCCTCGGCGGGGGTGCGAGCCGGGCGGTACGGGCGGTCGGTCGTGATCGCCTCATACGTGTCGCACGCCGCGATGATCCGCGCCGCCAAGGGGACCTGCTCGCCGGCGAGACCGTCGGGATAGCCGCCGCCGTCCCAGCGCTCGTGGCTCGCGCGCACGGCCGGCGCCAAGTGGGCGAAGGCCGGGATGCTCGCCACGAGCGAGCCGCCGGCGGCGGCGTGGGAGCGCATCTCGACCCACTCCCGCTCGTTCAGCGGCCCCGGCTTGAGCAGGATCTCGCTCGGCACGGCGACCTTGCCGACGTCGTGCAGCAGCGCCGCGTAGCGGACGTCGCCGGCGCGTGAGGGGCTGAGGCCGAGGCGCAGCGCGACGCGCTCGGTCAGGTCGGCGACCTGCTGCTCGTGCGAGGCCGTGTAGTCGTCCTTCGCTTCGACCGTGCTCATCAGCACGGTCAGCGTCGTCGTGAACGTCTGCTCGAGGTCGGCCACGAGCATCGCGCGGTGGATCGAGGAGCCGAGGTTGGCCGCGATCGCCTCGACGAGCACCGCGTCGGACTCGGTCAGGCCACCGCGCTCGGGCGACTCGATGTTGAGCACGCCCCAGACCGAGCCGTCGACCACGAGCGGCACGCTCAGCTCGGCGCGCGGATCGGTCTTGGGGTCGCGCTGGATGTAGTCGGGGTCCTCGCGCGTGTCGTGCACGAGCGCGCTCGTGCCGCTGCGCGCGACGCGGCCGTTGACGCCGTGGTGGACCGACTGCTCGAGCAGCAGGAACTCGGTCATCACCTCCGCAAGGGCGCCGCTGCCGGCGATCAGCCTGAGCGTCTCGTCGGCGTCGAGCCGCTGGATCGCGGCGAGGTAGAAGGCGAACGTCTCGTGCAGCTCGTCGACGACCAGTTGCATCATCTCCTCGATCTCGTTGGTCGCCGCCAGTCGCGAGGTCAGGCGCGCGCCGAGCTGCAGCTGCGCGCGCAGGTAGGCGACCTCACCGACCGACGCCATGCCCGCCGCGCGCGCGTCGGCGCGGTGGCGGCGCAGCGCCTCCTCGCGGCGCCGGCGCTCACGCAACGTCGCCGGCTTGCGCTTGGCGGTCGTCGGTGCTCGCTGTTTCGGCGCCGGTTTCCGCTTGGCGACGGCGATCTCGGGCATGTTGACTGGCTAATCGGTCTGCGCGGACGAACACTTGACACCCGCTCGACCGCACTAGACGCCTGACCCGCCCCGCGCAACGCTCGGATGTACAACGCCGAAGCGTGAGCGCCCCGCCTACGCCGTCAGGCCCGCCGCCTGGCGGGCGTCGCCCGGCTCGCTGAACATCTGCACGCGCACCGCCAGGCCGTGACGCATCGTGAACACGAAGTAGCGGCGCTGATCGACGCTCGCGCCGCTGCCGGCGCCGGTTGCCCGCTCGTGGATCGCCGCGAACACCGCCTCCCCCGCTCCCGCGCACACCTCCTCGACCTCGAAACGCCATCCCTGCCAGGAGTCGGCCCAGGCGCGCACGAACTCCGTGACCTCGGGTCCCCTGTACACCTGTTTCTCAGCCCAACCGCTCACGCCCGCCATGTCCCACTCGATCGACGGGTGCCAAAAGTGCTGACCCGCGACGGGGTCGCCGCCCGCGCTCGCCACGAGGCCCTCGCGCACTCGCTGCACATCGTCCTCAGACATTGCCCGCGCAGTATCGCTCAGATGTCTTTGAGCGGGTCCTCGGCGTATTCCTCGATCTCGCCGTGCCCGGCGCGGAAGGCCGCCACGCGCCGCCGCCCGTCGGCCACGAGCGCGCGCGCCTGGGTGCGCTCCTCGTGGCCGAAGAAGCGCGTCAGCAAGAGCAGCACCGGGATCAGCGCCAGCCAGAGGATGCGCAGCGCGATCCCCGCGAAGCCGCTCGTCGGCAAGAGCAGCTCGCCCGACACGGCCACCCCCGCCAGGATCAGCGTCAGCTGGAGCAGGCGACGCCACTGAAAGGCCACCGTGAACAGCCTGCGCGTGAGCAGGTGCATCACGAGCAGCATCGCCACGTACGCGCCACACAGCGCGATCCCGGCGCCCGCGATGCCCAGGTTCAGGCCGCCGCGCGGCACGAGCACGAGCAGCAGCACGACGTTGACCACCAGGCCGGCAGCCGCCGCCGGCAGGTTGCGCGAGGTCGCCCGCGCGCGGCCCGTGATCACGATCATCACCTGGTAGAGCCCGTACAGCGTCCACGCCAGCGCCAGCCACGGCAGCGCCCTTTGCGCGCCGAAGTACTGTGGCGCCGCGACTCGCACTATCCAGCGGCCGACGAGCGCCACCGCCGCAACGATCACCCCCGTGGCGAGCACGAAGTACGTCGTCACCAGCGCATACAGCCGCGACGCCTCGGCGTCTGACTGGATCGAGTACGCAAGCGGCGGCCACGCGTACTGGAAGCCGCGCACCATCACGAACACGACCGTCGCGAACTGCAGCGCCAGCGAGTACTGGCCGGCCGCCGCGGGCGAGTAGTCGCGGAACAGGTAGAAGCGGTCGGCCACCTGCAGCGCGTACACGCTCGCGTCCGCCGGCACCGTCGGCAGGCCGAAGCGCAGCATCGCGCGCAGGTCCGAGAAGCGCACGCGCAGGCTGAAGCGCCGGCGCAGCACCCACCACAGGCCGAGCACGACCAGCGCCGACGCGCCGAAGTTGCCGAGCAGCAGGCCGCGCGCGCCTTGATTGCCGATCACCACCAGCGAGACCGTGAACAGCACCGTCAGGCCCACGTTGGCGCCCGACGCGAACACGTAGGCGCGCGCGCGTTCGTCCACGCGCAGCTGCGCGTAGGCCATCTCGAGGTTCGTGAACGCCCACAGCCCGAGCACTGCGCAGTCGATCAGCAGCGGGTCGTGGTAGCCGAGGATCAGGCGCGACAGCGGACCCGCCAGGGCCAGCGCCGCCAGCGAAGCCACGGTCGTCGTCCACGCCACCGTCGCCGTCGCCGTGCGCGCGATGCGATCGCGACGCGGCCCATCTTCATCGTCGAAATAAAAACGGATGAACGCCTCACCGACGCCGACCCGCAGGAAGATGCTCGCCAGGATCACCGCCGTCAGCAGCGAGTTGGCCGCGCCGTAGCCCGCCGGCGAGACGTGGCGCGTGTACAGCGGGATCGTGACCAGCGCGATGCCCTTCGCCACGATGTCGCCGAACTGGTACGCCGCGCCCGTCGCCACCAGCCGCTTCAGATAGCCGAGCACCGCTGAGAACCTACTCGCCGGCTATGCCGTCGCCGCGCGCTCGCCCGTGCCCGTGCCGCCGGCCGCCGGATCGCGCCCGCCGAGCTCACCGGCGCGCGCGAGTGCGACGCCGATACCCAGCAGCGTCCACGTCAGCGGATCCTCGAGGAAGTCCGCGTAGGCGAACGTGTGCAGCACGAGCGCCGCGAAGCAAGCTGCGATCGCCACGCGCGGCGGCGATCGCCCGGCGCCGCGGAACAGCACGAGCAGGGCCACGACGAGCAACGCCACGTACAGCGCCAGCCCGACGATCCCCTGCTCGGCGGCGACCGTGATCGGAATCGTGTGCGACGCCGACGTCGCGTTCTCCACACTCGCCTTCGAATGGCTCTCGTACTCCTTCTGAAACGAGCCCGAGCCGTACCCCTGCAGCGGCCGGTCCGCGAACAGTTCCAGGCCGCCTTCGACCAGCTTCGCCCGTCCCGTCGTCGCGTTGTTCGCCGAGCCGCTCGAGCCGTTCAGGCCGAAGTGCGCGCCCGACGGCGCCAGCAGCACGACGGCCAGCGCCAGCGCCACGAGGGTCGCCGCCACGTACAGCGTCCAGCGCAGCGACCAGCGGTAGGCCGCCAGCACCGCCAGGCCGAGCAGCAGCGCAGCGATGCTCGACTGCGAGAAGCTCGTCACGAGGCCCGCCAGCAGCCACAGCAGCACCCCCGCCGCGATCAGCACCTCGCGCAGGTTGCGCCGCCACAGCACGAACGTGCTCACCGCGATCATCACCAGCGCCAGGAAGCGCCCGTAGATGTTCGGGTCGAAGAACAGCGAGTTCACGCGGAAGTAGTTGTCGAACTGGTTCGCCGCCACGACCTTCGGGTTGAGGAACAGTTCCTTGCGCGCGTACTCCACGAAGCCGACGCCCGCGAAGATCACCGCCAGCGCGACCGCGATGCCGAGGCAGCGCAACAAGAGCTCGCGCCGCCAGTCGACGTCGCGCAGCAGCACGAACAGCAGCGCGAACGGGATGTAGAAGAAGGCCAGGTTCTCCGCCGCCTTGCCGCGGTCGGAGGAGTACAGCGCCTGCATCGCATACAGCACGAGCGATGCCAGCAGCAGCCATTCCAGCTTGTTCGGGCCGCGCTCCTCGCGCCCGATCAGGCGCGGCAGCAGATGCGCGAGCACCCCCGCGCCGACGACCAGGTAGAGCGGGATCAGCAGGTTCACCGTGCGCCCTTCCGCCGAGATCGGCAGGCGAAACGGCAGCGCCAGCACGGCGAGCAGCGGGAACGCGTCCGGCTTGGCGCGCATCAACACGACGAGCCCCGCGATCACGACCGCCGCGCCGAGCACCGCCACCACGAGCAGCCCCGCGCCCAGCGAGGTCGCCGTCACGGCAGGCAGCTGCAGCGCCGCCGTCATGGCCGCACCAGCGTGAAGCTGCGTGGCGAGAGCACCGAGCGATGCTGCTCGCGCAGCGTCACGCGCACGCGGTATTCGCCCGCCGGCGCCGGCCGGCCCGCGATCCTCGGCTGCAACGCCTGGCGACCGTTCGGACCGGGCACGAGCGCATAGCCGTGCGCCGTGCCGAGCCGCCCCGTCCAGCGCAGCGAGAGCTGTTTGTAGGCGTCCACCGCGTGGTCGTGCAAGAGCCGCGCCACCTCCGCGCCGGCCGAGTCGACGATCGACACCGTGACCTCATCGGCGTGCGCCAGGCGGAAGGAGATCCGCTCCTGTTTGATGTGCCCCACCGGCGTCGGCGAGAAGCGCGTCGTCAGTTTGAATTCCTGCACCGCCGTCGGCGTGTGCTTGAGGTGCTGGGTGAGGAAGAACGCCACGAAGCACGCCGCCACGAGCAGCGCGAACACCGCCGCCGGCACCCTGCGATCGATCGGCTCCTGCGCCACCCCCGCGCCGGCCGCTCGCTCGCCGACCCCGCTGGTCAATCGCCCCCGGCCGTTTCCGCGTCGCCGAGCGCGAAGCGCTCGACCGTGTCCGAGCGCAGGCCGAGGCGCAGCGTCTCCAGCGAGAGCACGTCGTCGGCCGCGATGTTCCCCAGGTTGCACTCCGCGCCGAAGCGCTTCAGCAACCACACCTGCTGCGGGCGCAGCGGCGCCTCGAACACGAGCTTGTCCGGGTCGATCGCGTGCGCGATCTCGTCGATCAGCCCCGTGCGCGGCTCGCCGTCGGCGCGGTAGATGCCCGCGTTGCCCGACTCCCGCGCCTCCGTGATCACCTTCCACGCGCCCGCCTCCAGGTCGCGCTCGATCTGCTCCACCCACACGTACGGCGCCATGATGAAGTCGGCGTCCTTGTTGCCCACCTCGGCCAGCACCACGAACTCGCCCGACAGGCGTTCGATCAGCGCGTGCTTGAAGTCCGGCTCCAGCGCGATCGTGCCGTCCGAGATCTCCACGTGGCGCAGGCCCAGCTCGCGCAGCCACGCGATCAGCCCGTCGATCCGCCCCTGGCGGATCGCGATCTCCGTCAGCGTGCCGCCGAGCACGACCGGGATGCCGTGGGCCGCGTAGCGCTCGAGCTTCGGCTGCAGGTTGGCGCTGACCAGCGCCGTGCCCCAGCCGAGCTTGACGATGTCCACGCTCGCGCCCGCCACCTCCAGCAGGCCGTCCACCTCGGCCACCGACAGACCGCGGTCGATCACGTGCGTGAGCCCCCGCTCGCGCGGCTTGACCGAGCGCTCCGGGATGTCGAGGAAGCCGGCTATGGCGACGTCAAGCCTTGTCGAGGCCGACGATCACGACGACGCTCGCCGAGCCCGCCATCGACGCGACCGTGCCTTCGATCGGCTGCGCCTGGGAGATCCCCAGCGAGCGCGCCACGCGCTGTGCATCCGCCTGATGCCCGCTCGCGTACTCGACCACCGTGACCTGGTTCGCGCCCGGCGGCTGGCCGCTCAGGGCCGCCGCTTTCGCATACCCGTTCCCCTGCAGTTCTTCTGAGACGTGGTGCGCGAGACCCGTCGTCGTCGTGCCGTTGAGCACGACCACGTTCAGCTGCGCCGGGCTCGTCGTCGACGCCGAGCCGCCGCTCGAGGACTGCTTCGCCGTCGTCGTCGTCCCCTGCGAGCTCGTCTGCGTGGCGGCCGAGCCCGCGCCGCCGTTCGCTTCGCTCGTCGACGAGCTGCCGCCCTTGCCGCCGCCCAGCGAGAGCACGATCGCCACGATCACCGCCACCGCCACGACCAGCCCACCGACGAGCAGCATCGTCGGGCGTCCCGGCGAGCGGCGCTCCGTGCGGTAGCGCTTGACCGGCGGCTCGCCCACCGCCCTTCGCTCCGAGCCGCCCGCGCCGCGCCGCGCCGCAACCGCCGCCTCGGCACCCGCGCCGCGCGCAGCCGCCGCCGTTCGGCCCGTCGCGCCCGTCGCCGCGCGGCTCGCCACGACTCCCTGGGCCGCCGCCGGCGCGCTTGCCGCGGCCGCGCGCCGGGGGGCGCCCGCCGGCGCCGGGGGAGCCGGAGGGCGCGTCGGCGGGCTCGGCGAGCGCGGGGTCGCGCCGGCCGATGCCGTCCTCGCCGCCGTCGCCGCGGCCGCCACCGTCGCCGGGGCCGGCGTGCGCGGCTCGCCCGGCGGAGCCGTCGGCGCTGCCTGCGCCGCCGCCGCCGTCACCGATGCACCTGGGGGCGCTGCGTCCTTGGCTGCGCTCTGCGGCCCATTGTTGGCCGGGGGCGCCGTCGAGGGAGCCCCCGGCTGGGCCGGTGCAGCTCCTGCGCCCGGCGGTGCTCCCGCCGCAACCGGGCTCTGCGCAACCGGCGGCGCGGCATCCGCAGCCGCCGCACTCGGCCGAGTCGCCGCGCCCGCTGCCGTCGCCGCGGCCGGCGCCGCTGAGCCGGGCGCTGCCTGCGGCGTCGCCGGGGCGCCCGGCTGGGCCGGCGCCGGAGCAGATGTCGGGCCGCCCGCCACCGGTGCCGCCTGGCCGGCTGCCGGCTGAGCCGCCGGATCCTGCCCCGGCGCGACGGCCGTCGCTGGAGGCACCCCGGCCGCGAGCGGGCTCGCCCCGGCCGCAGCCGCGGTCGTGGCTGCGGCGCCCGGCCGTGCGTTGAGCGGCGTCGCGCGCGGAACGGGACGCACCGCCTGCGGCTGCGCCGGAGCCGCAGGCTGCCCCAGGCGCGAGGTTGCCTCCGCGCTCACGCGCTGCTCGAGGTCCGCCGCGCGCTCGGGCGCGCGCCCCGCCCACTCGCGCAGGCGCCTGATCTCACGTGCCTGGGAGAAGACCAGCAGCGACAGCACCGCGATCCCGAGCAGCGCCACGAACGCCACGATCGCGCCGACTTCGGTGAACGCGTTCGAAAGCGATAGCGATAGCGCGAGCGGCGTGGCCATCATGAATCCGGAGAGTGTATGAGGGCCGCAGGCGCATCGTGCTGATCCTCACGCGCCTCCTCATCCGCCGGCGCTCGCCCTGCCGGCCTGGCCGCCTGCGCCTCCACGTGCAGCGCCGAGAGCTCCGAGACCTTCGCCGCCAGGCCCGCCGCGTCGCCCTCCAGCACGAGCAGGCCGATCTCGGCGAAGATCGACTCCACCGCCTCCGCGCCGAGCGGCTCGCGTTCGGCAAGCAGGATCTTCTCGGCGCTCGTCTCGCGCGCGCGCTCGTAGCTGTTGAACAGCTCCTCGTTCAGCTTCTCCCCCGGCCGCCGCCCGACGATCTCGATCTCGATGTCGCGATCCGGATCGAGGCCCGACAGCTCGATCATCGCCCGCGCCAGGTCGATCACGCGCACCGGCTCGCCCATGTCCAGCACGAACACCTCAGCGCACGGCTCCGCGCGGCGGCGATCGGGCCGGCCGGCGCGGCCGTTCGCCGGCGCGGCCGTGGCCGCCGGGGCCTGCCGGCGCTCGACCGCCAGCGAGCCGCTGCCGATGATCAGCTGGACCGCCTCCGGGATCGTCATGAAGTAGCGCGTCATGCGCTCGTCGGTCACCGTCACCGGGCCGCCGCGCTCGATCTGGCGGCGGAAGATCGGCACGACGCTGCCCGAGGAGCCGAGCACGTTGCCGAAGCGCACCGCCGCATAGCGGGTCTGCGGGAAGCGTGCCGTCGAGGACTCGAGCGCGAACTCGGCCAGCGCCTTGGAGGCGCCCATCACCGTCGCCGGCGCGACCGCCTTGTCGGTCGAGACGAGCACGAAGCGCTGCACCTGGGCCTCTCCCGCCACGTGCGCCACGACCCGCGTGGCGATCGCGTTGTTGCGGATCGCCTCGACCGGGTTGGCCTCCATCAGCCCGACGTGCTTGTAGGCCGCCGCGTGGAACACGACCGTCGGGCGGTGCTCGGCGAACACCTCGCGCATGCGCTCCTCCTCCTTGCAGTCGGCGAGCACCGCCGAGAGCATCGAGGGCGAGACGTGGCGCTCGTCCTCCAGCTCGCGCTGGATCGAGAAGAGGTTGTCCTCGGCGTGGTCGAGCAGCACGATCCGATGAGGCTCCACGCGCGCGATCTGACGGCACAGCTCCGAGCCGATCGAGCCGCCCGCGCCCGTCACCAGCACGATCTCGCCCGCCAGGTAGGCGCCGACCCGCTCGAGCTCCATCTGCACCGGCTCGCGCCCGAGCACGTCCTCGACGCGCACCTCGCGCATCTGCCGCGCCAGCGCACCGCGCGTCTGCAAGCAGCTCGAACACCGTCGGCAGCGTGCGCACCGGAATCCCCCGCTCGCGGCACTCGCGCACGATCCGCGCCCGCGTCGAGCCCGGCGCCGACGGGATCGCGATGATCACTTCGTCCGGCTCGGAGTCGTCGAGGATCCGCGGCAGGTCCTCCTTGGTGTTGCCGCGCACGCGCACCCCGTCGATCCGCAGCCTGCGCTTGCTCGGGTCGTCGTCGACGAAGCCGACCGGCGCCAGTCCGAGGCCGCGGTTGCGCACGATCTCGCGCAGCACGAGCCGCCCGCCGTCGCCTGCACCGGCGATCAGCACGCTGCGCTGGCCCTTGCGCCCGCCGCGGAACGCCGCCAGCGGGCGGCGCTCGTAGGCGCTGCGCGCGAGCGCCCGCACGCCGACCAGGAACACGAGCGCCAGCAGCGCGAACAGGATGATCACGCCATTGGGCAGCGCCACCGCCACCGTGCTGCGGTAGTGGTGCACCGGGCGAAAGACCTCCACCCCGACGACAGCCAGCAGCACGATCGCCGCCACCGCCCGCGCGACCGCCTCGTAGTCGCGCTGTCCCGAGTAGCGCCAGCGGCGCTGATAGACGCGCGCCAGCACCAGCACCGGCAGGCTGCCCGCCAGCACCCACCAGATCGTGCGTTCGCGTAGATGCGCGTAATAGCCCGTCGGCCCGTGCTCGAAGCGCAGCTGGAAGGCTAGGTAGTACGCGAGCGCGACCAGCGCCCCATCCACCGCGAGTTGGGGCAGGAAGTGACGGTGCAGGGGAAAGGCCGCCGAGCGGATACGTCGGCGCATTGGCTGGATTGTAAGCGGCCCTTGGGCTGCTACGCGCCTCGAGCCCCCTTGTGCAAGGGCCTCGTCAGCAGCTCGACGAGCGCGCGTGGATCGCGGCGCACGCGCTTATCTGCGCTCCCGCGCTCGCGCTTTGCCGGCCGCAGGTCCTCAGCGGCCACCAATCTGCGCATCCGCCCTTGCGCGATCAGGCGCTCGTCGACGGCTCCCGGGCGCCCCTCGAAAGTCGTGTACACCGGCACGCCCAATGCCACCGCCTCGCGGTTCATCGTGCCCCCCGCCGAGATCACGAGGTCCGCATAGGCGATCAGCGACTGCGCGTCGATCGCGCGCTCCGGCACGACGAAGCCGGGCACGCCGCGCAGCTCGGCGCGCTGCGCGGCCACGCGCGGGAGCACCACCGGCTGCACGCCGTCGCGCGCCGCCGCATCGCGCAGCCGCTCGAGCACGCTGCGCGAACAGGTCGTTCTCGAAGCGGTGGTACAGCGAGACCTCCGGTGGCGTGCGCACGACCACGATCGGGCGCGTCGCGTCGAGCGACAGCTCCCGCAGCACGGCTTCGTCGGGCTCGAAGTCGGCGAGGTAGTACTCCTCCTTCAGCCCCTCATATGCCGCGATCTTCCCGCGCGCGCCGTAGCGGTAGAGGCGCTCCGGCGGGATCGCCTCCGGCACCACCACCGTGCGCGCCAGGCGGCAGTTGACGTTGTGCTGGACCGTCGCCCACTCGTAGTCGAACATCGTCGAGCTCGGTACGCGCAGCAGCGCCGCCGCCACCGACACGTCGTTCGAGCCGTGGCCGAGCGCCAGGTCGAAGCCGCGCCCTCCCGCCGCGCGGGCGTCGGCGCGGGCCCAGCGCACGAGCGCCGCCGAGCGCGACGCCAGCCCCCGCGCCTTCGCTCCCAGCCGCTCGCCGCGGTGGCGTCCGATCGCAGTGTGCTCGATCCCGAAGCGCTCGCACAGCGCCAGCGTCTGCGCGAAGTCCCGCGCCGTCACCCGCACCTCGTGCCCGTCCGCCCGCAGCAGCTCGATCACCGGCCGCATCACCAGCACGTGCGGGCTGTTCGTCAGGTCGATCCAGATGCGCATCGCGCGGCCAACGGTATTGGCCCGCGCATGAGAAGGCTCACAACCGGGGTGCGGCTGCGGGGGCCACCGGTATCGTGCGCGGACATGCTCCTCGCCTCGATCTCCGAAACGCTCGTCAACGAAACCTCGCACTTCGTCGGCACCGCCGGCCTGCCCGGGATCTTCCTGCTGATGGCGCTCGGCTCCGCCTGCATCCCGTGCCCTCCGAGGTCGTGATGCTGTTCGCCGGCTTCGCCGTCGTCGATCCGACCAGCAGCGGCGCTCACCATCACCTGACCATGACCGGAATCGTGCTCGCCGGGCTGCTCGGCACGATGGTCGGGTCGTGGGTCGCCTACGGCGTCGGGCGCGCCGGGCGCTTGGAGCTGCTCGAACGCCACGGCGACAAGGTGCACATGGGGCCCGCGCAGATCGAACGCGCAGATCGATGGTTCCAGCGCCACGGCGAGCAGATCGTGCTGTTCGGGCGGCTGATTCCGCTGATCCGCGCGTTCGTCTCGGTACCCGCCGGCGTCGCACGGATGCCGATCCTGCGCTTCAGCGTGCTCACGCTGATCGGCTCGATCCCGTGGGTGCTCGGTCTTGCGCTCGCCGGACATGCACTCGGCGGGGACTGGAAGAGCGTGCGCAACGCCTTCGAGTACGTCGACTACGTGCTGCTCGCCGCAATCGTGCTCGGCCTCATCTACTGGCGCGTGCGCCGCAAGAACACTCGCGACGCCCGCGCCGAGCAGGCCGCGCCGGCCGCGCCGGCCGAGCCCGCCGCCCGCGTCGGTACTCCCGCCGACTGACGCTCTCGCAGTGGCCGCTCTCGCGCGCGCTCCGATCAAGCTGCGCCACGCGCTCGTGCTCGGGCTCGTGCAGGGGCCGACCGAGCTGCTGCCCGTCTCCTCCTCGGCGCACACCACGCTGATCCCGCAGCTGCTCGACTGGCCCGACGGCGAGCTCGACCCAGAGCTGCGCAAGTCCTTCGAGCTCGCCCTGCACGCCGGCGCCGGCCTCGCGCTCGCGCTCGACATGCGCCACGAGCTGCTCGCCGCGCTCGGCCGGCTCGATCGTCGTCGCATCGCCGTCGTCGCGCTGTCGCTCGCGCCGGCGGCCGGCGGCGGCCTCGCGCTGCGCCCGCTGATCGAGCGCCGTCTCGGCGGTCCGCGCGCGATCGCCGGTGGGCTCGCGCTCGGCGCGCTCGGCATGGCCGGCGTCGAGCGACGGGGCGCCCGCGGCCGACGCACCGACGACGACGCTCGTCCCGCCGACGGGCTCGCGCTCGGCATCGCCCAGGCCGTCGCGCTCGCCCCCGGCGTCTCCCGCTATGGCGCCACCCTCGACCGTCTCTCGCGCGCGCGGCTTCTCGCCCGAGGCCGCCCAGGCGCTCTCCTGGCATGCCGCCCTGCCCGTCGTGCTCGGCGCCAGCGCGCTCGAGGGCCTGCGCCTCGCACGCCGTCGCACTCCCGACGGAACGCTCGCGCCGCTCGCCGCCGGAGCCGGCGCCGCGTTCGCCTCCACCCTGCTCAGCGCACGCCTGCTGCGCCGCCCCGAGCGGGCGCTGCGCTCGCTGCTCCCATGGGCGCTCTACCGGATCGCACTCGCCGCGCTCGTGCTTGCGCGCGCGCGCCGCTCACGCACCGCCAAGCCATCATCCAATCCATAAAAAAACAGGCAAGCCCGACCGGCGATGACGGCGTGCGTGCACGCCCGCAGCCAGTTGCGCGCACAATAGGGGCCGTGACCGTCCTCGGGACACTGCTCGGCGGGCGCTACCGGCTCGATGCGCAGATCGGGCGCGGGGGCATGTCCACCGTCTATCGCGCCTTCGACACCGTGCTCGAGCGGCCCGTAGCGATCAAGCTGATGCACCGCGAGATCGCCGCAGACTCCGACCAGCTCGAGCGCTTCCGCCGCGAGGCGCGTTCCGTCGCCCGGCTCAACCACCCGCACATCGTCACCGTCATCGACGCCGGCGAGGAGCCCTCGGAGGACGGCGACGGCGGCACTCCATACATCGTGCTCGAGTACGTCCAGGGCGAGACGCTCAAGCAGCTGATCGGCCGCGAAGGATCGCTCGAGGTCACCGAGGCCATCGCCTACGCCATCGAGATCGCCCGAGCCCTCGGCGCCGCGCACGAACAGCCTGATCGTGCACCGCGACGTCAAGCCGCAGAACGTCCTCATCAGCGAGGAAGGCGGCGCCAAGATCACCGACTTCGGCATCGCCCGCACGCTCACCGAGGAAGGGCTGACGGTAGCCGGGCGCGTGCTCGGCACGACCGACTACGTCTCCCCCGAGCAGGCCCTCGGACACGCCGTCACCGGGCAGTCCGACCTCTACTCGCTCGGCATCGTGCTGTACGAGATGCTCACCGGGCAGGTCCCCTTCAGCGGCGAGACCCCCGTCGTCGTCGCCATGCGCCACGTGCGCGAGCAGGTGCCCGACGTGCAGCAGCTGCGTCCCGGCGTCTCCGCCGCCACCGCATCGGTCATCGACCGCGCCGTCGCCAAGGATCTCGACTTCCGCTACAGCGACGCCGCAGCAGCATGATCGCCGACCTCGAGGACGTGCTCGCCGTCGAGGCCGCCCGCTCCGGCCAGGCCACCGGCGAGGTCACCAGCGTCCTGCGCACCCTGCCCGGCGAGACCCGCCGGCGCCTGCCCTGGCGCATGCAGCCACCCCGCGCGCTGGGTCGCCTCGCTCGCCCTGCTCGCCGCCATCGTCGCCATCGCGCTCGTCGCCGCCGCCCAGCAGGCGCACAAAGGAACCGGCGTCCCCTCCGAAGTGCATTCCGGCGGCGGGCTGCAGGCCGTGCCGCTCAGCCAGACCGCCGCCCACGACTACAACCCGTTCGGCACCGGCCCCGAAAACCACAACCGCGTGCAGAACGTCGTCGACTCAGACCCCAACACTACCTGGAGTACCGCCCACTACTACGAACGCACGCTCAAGAAGGCCGGCGGCACCGGCCTCGGCGTCTACCTCGACGCCTCCCCCCGCGTCGCCGCCCGCGCCGTCGAGATCCAGACCCCCACCCCCGGCTTCGACGTGCAGGTCTATGGCACCGATGAGATCAACCTGTCCTACCCCTACGGCGACTCCACCCCCCTCTCCGCCCGCGGCTGGCACGGCCCCCTCGGCTCCGCCCAGAACATCCGCAACCGGCAGCGTGTCCGGCTGACCGGCGGCGGCGGCAGCACGCCCACCGCCTACCGCTACTACCTCGTCTGGCTCACAACGCTGCCGCCCGGCCAAGAATCCGCATCGATCTCCGAACTGACGCTGTTCAAGTAGCGCCTAGAACGCATGCGCAGCCTGCGCCGCGTACCGCTCGATCCCCAGCCGGCAGAGCCGATCGACCACGTCCGGATAAGCCACCCCGCTCGCCTCCATCAACTTCGCGTACACGCTCGTAGGCGTGAACCCCGGCATCGTGTTCAGCTCGTTCAGCAGCACCTGCTCGCCGTCGACGAAGAAGTCCACCCGCGCCAGCCCCTCGCAGCCCGACCGCACGAACGCCTCGAGCGCCAGCTCTCCCACCCGCGCCGCCGCCCGCTCGGAGATGCGCGCCGGGATCAGCAGGTCCATCCCGCCCGGCTCGTACTTCGCCTCGAAGTCGTAGAACTCGCTCTCGAAGCTGATCTCGCCCGGCAGCGAGGCCTGCATGCGGCCCGTCGCCGAGGAGCCGAGCACCGCGCACTCGACCTCCACACCGCTCGCAGCCGCCTCCACGATCACGCGCGCGTCGTAGGTGAACGCCGACTCGATCGCACCGATCAGCTCGTGCTCGGCGCCGACCTTGACGATGCCCACCGAAGAGCCGAGGTGCGAAGGCTTGACGAACACCGGCAATCCCAGCGCCATCACCCGCTCCAGCAGCGCTTGGCGTTCCGGGCCCGCGAGCGATCCCTCGCGCACGTCCACGTAGTCGACCTGCGGCACCGTGCCCGCCGCCGCCATCAGCTCCTTGAACAGGACCTTGTCCATGCACAGCGCCGACGACGCCACGCCCGCGCCGACGTAGGCCACGTCGAGCATCTCCAGCAGGCCCTGCACCGTGCCGTCCTCGCCGAAGCGCCCGTGCAGCACCGGAAAGGCCACGTCCACGCCGAGCAGCCCCCCGCCCGGCGTCAGGCTCAGCGGCTCGCCCTCGCCCTCGCGCCGCCAAGTGCCGTCGCGGCCGACCTGCACCTGCACGACCTCGTGACCCGCCGACAGCAAGCCGTCGCGGACGGCCGCGCCCGAGGACAGCGAGACATCGTGCTCGGAGGAGCGCCCGCCCGACAGCACCGCCACGGTCAGCGCTCTCCCTGCGCCCGCCCCGCGTGCCGATGTCTCCATGCCGGCCGTCGCCATCAACCACCCGCCGCCGGCGGGGTCGGCGTCGTCGTCGGTGTTGTCGTCGTCGGTGTCGTCGTCGTCGGCGTGGTCGGCGTCGTCGTCGGCGTTTCGAGCACTCCCACCGTCAGCGTAACCGTCGATCCCTTGCGCGCCGTCGTACCGGCCGTCGGGCTCTGTTTGAGCACCACGCCCACCTGGCTCTGTTCGCTCACCGGCGCGTTCACCGCACGCGGCGTGAAGCCCGCCCCGCCGAGCGCCGCCGAAGCCTGCGTCTCGCTCTGGCCCACCACTTTCGGCACCGCCACTTCGTGCGACGCCTTCGCCACCGTCAGATTCACCTTCGAGCCCGTTTCCACCGACGAGCCCGCTTTCGGCGACTGCGCCAGCACGCTTCCCGCCGCCGCCCCCGCCGAGACCTGTTGGGTGACCGCGCCCACCGTCAGCCCGACCGCCGACAACGCTGCTTCCGCGCCATTGCGCGAGTCGCCCGAGAGGTCCGGCACCTTGACACGCGCCTGGCCGCTCGAGACGAGCACCGTCACCGGGCTGCCCACCTGCAGCTCCGTGCCCGCCGGCGGTTCCGTGCCGATCAGCTTCCCCTTCGCCACGGTCGAGCTCGGCTCTTCCTCGCGCGCCGGCTTGAAGCCCGCCGCGCGCAGGCGCGCGATCGCCTGCGCCGTCGTCAGCCCTTCGACGCTCGGCAGCGCCGAGCTGCCCGGGCCACTCGAGACGACGATGCTCACGCGCGAGCCCTTTTCCGCCCTGCTGCCGGCCACCGGCGACTGGCTGATCACGCGCCCGTCCGCCACCGTCGCGCTCGAGGCCAGCGAAGGCGAGGAGCCGAGGCCCGCCGCGCGCAGCCGGGCCGAGGCCGCCTGTTCCGTTTCGCCCGTCACGTTCGGCACGTTCACATGCCCCGCCGAGGAGGACAGCAGCAGCACCGCCGCCACGATCCCGCCCACGACGAGCGCCGCCAGCAGGCTCCACAGCAAGACGCGCCCGGTCCCCGGACCCTCGCCCTGCTCGCCGCCGTTCTCCTCATACGCCTCCTCCGCCAGCAGCATCGACCCCGTCGGGTGCCCGCCGTCGTGGGCACGCTGCTGGGTCGTCGGCGGCATCACAGCCGGGCCCATCGGCGTGGCAGCCGCGGCGGCCGTCGACCAGTTGCCCCCCTCGTGCACCGCGCCCGCGGCGAGCGCGGCCGCCCCGCCTGCCGCCGTCGGCAGCGCCTGGCGCTCGCGCTGCAGCGCCCCGATGAACTCGTCCGCGTCCGCGTAGCGCTGCGCCGGATCCTTCGCCAGGGCGCGCAGCACGATCGCATCCAGCGCCGGCGGGATCGACGGATTGACCTCGCTCGGCGGGCGCGGCTGCGCCGAAACCTGTTGATAGGCGATCGCCACCGCCGTCTCGCCGTCGAACGGCACGACCCCCGTCAACAGCTCGTACAGGATCACCCCGACCGAGTAGAGGTCCGAGGCACCGGTCACCGGGTGCCCCTGCGCCTGCTCCGGCGAGAGGTACTGCGCCGTGCCCATGATCGAGCCCGTCAGCGTCATGTCCGAGGCGCCCGCGCGGGCGATGCCGAAGTCGGTCACGCGCGCTCGGCCCTCTTCGTCGAGGATCACGTTGTGCGGCTTCAGGTCGCGGTGCACGACCCCCCGCCTGTGCGCGTAGCGCGCGCCGCGCAGGATCTGCACGACGATGTCGATCGCCAGCGCAGGGTCCAGCGCCCCCTGTTCGCGCACGATCGTCTTCAGCGAGCGCCCCGGCACGTACTCCATCGCGATGTAGTACGTCCCCTGCCACTCGCCGCGGTCGAAGATGCCGACGATGTTCTGGTGCGAGAGGCCCGCCGCGCTCGAGGCCTCGCGGCGGAAGCGCTCGACGAACTCCTGGTCCTCGGCGAAGTGGTGGTGCAGTAGCTTCACCGCCACCTGCCTGCCCAGCAGCTGATCTTCGGCCAGGTACACGTCCGCCATCCCGCCCGAGCCCACGCGGGAGATCACCTTGTAGCGACCGTCGATGATCGTGTTCGGCTCAACCATGCGGCGCGCCCCCGGACGTCGTCTCGCTCACTCTCAGCTCAATCATGCAGCAGCCTTTCCATGACCTCTCGTGCGATCGGCGCCGCGAACGCCGCGCCCTGCCCCGGGACGCCCTTCAGCGTCACCGCGATCGCCACCCTCGGGTTCGACGCAGGCGCGAACGCGATGAACCAGACGTTGTTGATCGCCGTGCCGATCTGCGTCTCCGCCGTGCCCGTCTTGCCCGCCACCTGCACGCCCGCGATCTGCGCCGGCGTGCCCGTGCCTTCGTTGACCACCGCTTCCATCATCTGCCTGACCGCGTCCGCCGTCGAGGGCTTCATCACGACCGATTGCACGTGCGGCGAGATGCGCTGCACCGTGCGCCCGTCCGGGTCGACGATCCGCGAGGTCATGTGCGGGCGCATCAGCCGGCCGTGGTTGGCCACCGCCGCCGCCACCTCCGCCATCTGCAGCGGCGTCACCCCGAGTTTGTCCTGGCCGATGCCCATGCGCCCGACGTCGACCTGCGAGCTCGTCGGCGCCACGATCCGCCCAAGGCTGTACTCGCCGCTCGAGGACATCTCGTCCGCCGGGTAGTCCAGCTGCGGCTTTTGGTCGAAGCCGAAGCGACGCATGTAGCTCGGCCATCGTGGGCTTGCCCACGCGTTCGGCCACCTGCGCCCACACCGTGTTGACCGATTTCGCCAGCGCCTGGGTCAGCGTGATCTGCCCGAAGGTCTCGTTTTCGTCGTTCTGCAGCGGCACGCCCGAGACGCGCACGTCGTTGCGCCCGTCCACCGTCGATTCGCGTGTGAACCTGCCCGAGTCGATCGCCGCCGTCGCCGTCACCACCTTGAACGTCGATCCCGGCGCGTAGCCGAACTGCGTCGCGCGGTCCACCAGCGCCTTGCCCGAGGAGGAGCTCTCCAGCCGTTGGTAGCTCTTCGTCGAGCGCAGCGCGTTCGGGTCGTAGCTCGGCGAGGACGCCATCACCGTGACCGCGCCGCTGCGCGGTTCCAGCGCAACCACCGCGCCTTCGTGTCCGGCAAGCGCCGAGTTGGCCACCTGCTGCGCGCCCGGGTCGAGCGTCGTGTAGACGTCGTCGCCCTGTTTGCGCTTGCCCTGCAGCTGGTCGAGGATCGACTGCAGGTTCGTGCCCGACTGCCCGCTCAGCTGCGCGTTGCGGAAGCGCTCCAGGCCCGTGCTGCTCAGGTCGATGTAGTAGTAGCCCACCGCGTGGGCGAACTCTTCGCCCGTCGGGTACGTGCGCGTGTAGATCGCTTCCGACTGGCGGCTCGCCGCCGAGCGCACGCTGCGCGCCAGCACCTTGCCGTTCGACGCGAGGATCTGACCGCGGTCGACCCGCTGCTGCTCGAGCAGCGAGCGCGCGTTGAGCGGGTTGTCGCGCAGCGCCCGCTTCGAAGATCGTCCAGCGCGAGGTGAACGCGAGCAGCAGCGCGAACATCACGATCACGAGCCCGAACAGGCGGACGATCGGCTGGTTCATCGCGCGGGCCTCGCGCCGGCGTCAGCGTCACCACGTCCACCGCTCATTCCAGCTGCCCGAGTTCCAGGCTGCGGATCAGCGACGCCGCGTTCGCTTCCGAGCGCAGCGAGTGGTCGAGCAGCGTGTGCCTGCGCTGCGGCTCGAGCGTCGAGGCGCTCACGCCCGAGACGTAGTCGCTGCTGTACAGCGCCAGGTTCCCCGGCAACCGGTACGGCACGCCCCGGAACACCGTCACCAGGCCGCGATCGTTCGTGCCGATGAAGTACACCGACTGCAGCGCGATGTACGCGCCCGCCCCGATCAGCGCGAGCACCGCCAGCACGAGCACCGCCGCGCCCGCGCGACGCACGCCTCGGCGCTTGCGACTGCCCTCGTGCTCGCCGCGCGCCGGGACGCGCGGGCGGCGTGGGACCACTGGAGCCTCTTGCACACGCTCAGCCGCCGGCGCGAGCGTCGCAGCCGAGCCCGTCGCCGCAGCTCCGGCGGCGGCAGCCGCGGAGGCCGGCGGCGGTATCGAGGGCGCCGCCGCGCCCTGAACGACGCTCGATTCCTGCGTCGGCGGGTTCACGCCCGCGTCGAGCTCCTCCACGCGCAGCAGCACGACCGTGATGTTGTCGCGCCCGCCCGCCTCGTTGGCCGCCGCGATCAACGCCTCCCCGGCGTCGTGCAGCGTCGCGTGCGCAAGCAGCACCGCGGCCAGCCGATCCTCCGCGAGCATCGTCGTCAGGCCGTCGCTGCACAGCAGATAGACATCGCCGTCGCGGGCCGGGTAGGAGCGCGTGTCGACCTCGACCACGCCCTCCGGGCCGAGCGCGCGCGTGATCACCGAGCGCTGCGGGTGCTCGAGCGCTTCCTCCGGCGTCAGGCGCCCCTGGCGCAGCAGCTCGTCCACGAGCGAGTGGTCCTCGGTCAGGCGCTCGAGCACGCCGTCGCGCAGACGGTAGGCGCGGCTGTCGCCGACGTGGGCGATCGAGATCTCGCGCTCGCCCACGTAGACCGCCGTCAGCGTCGTGCCCATGCCCGCCTGCTCGGCGTGGCTGTGCGAGAGCTCGTGGATGTGCGCGTTTGCTCGCTGCGTCAGCTCAGCCAGCGCCGACTCCGGCGCCGACGCGTCCTGCACCCCGCCCTCGAATGATTCGATCGCGATGCGCGAGGCGACCTCGCCGGCCTGCGCGCCGCCCATCCCGTCTGCGACCACGAACAGCGGCGCGCGCGCGAGGTGCGAGTCCTCGTTGGCGCGGCGCTGCCGGCCCGTGTCCGTGCCCGCGTACTGCTCGGCCACGCGCAGCAAGTCAGCCGACCTCGAAGCTGAATTCGCTGTCGCCGATGCGCACGCGGTCGCCCGGGTGAAGCGGTCGCGGCGTCTGCAGCACCTCCTCGTTGAGGTACGTGCCGTTGGTCGAGCCGAGATCCTCGATCACCACCGCGTTTCCCTGCTCGAAGATGCGCGCGTGTCGCGAGGACGCAAACGGGTCCTCCAGGCGGATCTCCGCGCGGTCGCCGCGCCCGAGCACGAGGTCGCCGTCGATGTCGTAGATCATCCCCGGCTCGTGCCCCGGGGCGCGCTCGACGACCAGCTTCGGCGAGTTGTGCGCCAGATCGGCGCCGCCCACCGACGTGGCCGAGTACAGGCCCGTCGCGTCGGCCGGGATCGGCGGCGCATCGGCACCCCCCTGCGCCATCACCGCCGCGTCTCCGCGACGCAGGTCGCGCCGTGCGCTGCGCGCCACCCACAGCACGAACAGGTACAGCACGGCGAGGAAGCCGAACTTCAGGGCAACCGATACGGGCGCGAGCGTCGTCATCCCGGCGGCGTCCTCATCCAAGCTCGAACACGATCTCGGTCGAGCCGAGCTCGACGCGATCGCCCGCCTGCAGCGGCTCGACCCCGCGAACCGTGCGCCCGTTCAGGCGCACGCCGTTGGTCGAGCCGAGGTCCGCCACCGTCCAACCATCCGCGTCCGGGCGGATCTCGGCGTGGCGCCGCGAGATACCCGCGTCCTCCAGCACGATGTCGCATTCGCGGCTGCGGCCGATCGACGCGCCGCGCGCCGGAACCGGCAGCCTGCGCCCATCGATCGCCAGCAGCGCGCGAGCCGGGCGCTGCGCCTGCGCTTCCTCGACCGGGCCGCGAACGCGCGCTGAGGTGCTGTAGATCATCGTCTCGCCGTGTTTCGCCGGCGGACGGGGCTCGGGCGCCGCCGCGGCCGCGGGCTCCTCACTGTGACCGCCCGGGCGGACCAACTGCGCCTGGATGCCGAATTCGCCGAGCGCCAGGCGCTCGTCGGTGTGAAACTCGATCACCGGGCTGGCCGCCAGGATCAGCTCCTCGCGCCGCGCATGCTCGAGCAGGTACCCGCAGAGCTCGTCGATCACCTCGTGCTCGAAGCCCTCGTAGCGGTCGCGATCCTCCGGCGACAGCCAGACCGCGTATTCGTGTGGCGCGTACACGCGCGAGACCGACATGGTGCGGTTCTCGTCCATCTCTCGGGCGAGCTTGCGCGCGAGTTCCATCGGGCGCACCTCCGAGCGAAACAGGCGCCCGAAAGTGCCCTCGACGAGGTTGGCGATCGTTGTCTCGACGCTCTTGAGGACGTTCATCGCTGGACGGGTACGTTCATCGCTGGACGGCCCGGCACTCCGAGCGTAATCGAGCAACCGGAGATCGGGGCGCATGGCCCACGAGGAGCCTGGTCGAACCGTGCAGCCATGCTACGTCAGACGGGGCCGCGCAGAGCGCGGGCCGCGACCGCGACCGCTGCGCCCAGCACGGCGCCCACGACCAGGCCGTGCGGCGTCGCGTGCGCCGCGCCGCCGAGGAGACCCCCGTCGAGCGACGGGGCGGCAGCGGCCAGCGCAGCCGCCCACACGACCGCCGCCACCACGTCGAGCGCCGCGTTGCGTCCGCGCACGAGCAGCGGCAGGAGCACCGCGCCGGCAGCCCACAGGGCCGCGCCCAGCAGCACGCCGACGCTCAGCAGTGGGCCGATCACGTGCACTGCTGTACTGCTCAGCGATCCCTCCCAGACCGTTCGCGCCGGCGTCCCCGCCGCCGGGCCCAGCCACAGCCGGCGCGCGAGCAGCGGCTCGGCCAGCGCCAGCCACCAGTAGCCAAGCGCCCCGAGCGCAGCGCGCATGCGCCAGCGAGGAGCCTGCCCGGCGATCGCCGGAAATGCGCCTGCCAGCCCGATCGTGCCGAGGATCGGCGCCAGCGCGCACTCGAGCCATCCGCCCGTCCCCGCGCGATCGCGACGTCCGATCGGAAGCAGCACCACCGGGAGCAGCGCCGCCAGCGCCAGCAGGCCCACCCCCGCTCGTCCCGCCGCCGTCTGCCACACCGCCAGCGCGAGCGCGCCCACCAGCCACACCGCGCGGGGCAGCCCGCGGCGCGGCGTGCGCTGTGCCGGCTCGCCGGCCGCCTGCGAGATCGCTTGCAGCTCCCGTAGATGCGCGTCGTCGCGCTCACCCGCCTCGCCGGGCGACTGGACGACGGGCGCGCGACCGATGCGATCGAGCTTTCTCGAGCGTCCGTAGTTGAACGTGTGCTCATGCTCGGCGCCCGCGACCTCCGTGGGCGCCTCCTCCTGTCCCCTATCGAGCGCAGTGGCCCGCGCGCCGGCTCGGCGGCCCCTCCTGGGCACGGGCAGCGCCGGCCCGTCCTCGAGCGCCTGCTCGAGCGCCTCGCGAAGCTCGGCCAGCGAGCCGCGCGCGCCCGGCGAGCGCGCCAGCGCCCTGTCGATCGTGCGTCCCAGCTCGTGCGGGACGTTGCGCCGCACGCGCGCCAGCGGGCGCACGGGGCGCCCGATTCGCCTGACCGTCTCCGCGGGCGTCGCGCCGCGCACCGGGTTGACGCCGCTCAGCGCCTCGTACAGCACGAGCGCCAGCGAGTACAGGTCGGCCGCCTCGCTCGCCTCACGCCCCTCGCTCTGCTCGGGCGCCATGTAGGCGAGCGTGCCCAGCACATCGCCTGTCTGCGTCAGCGCATCCGAGCCGCTCACGCGAGCGCCGCCGAAGTCGGTCAGCTTGGCGACCCCCCCGAACGCCTCCGAGATCGGCTCCGGCACGTCTCGGCCGTGCGGGACGAGCACGTTCTGCGGCTTGACGTCGCGATGGATCACGCCGCGCTCGTGCGCATGCTCGAGCGCGCTGCACAGCGCGACACCGATCTGCAGCACCTGCGAGTCGGCCAGCTCGTCCTCGGCGATCAGCGCCGCCAGCGTGTCCCCGTCGACGAGCTCCGAGATCAGGTAGAAGGCGTCCTCGGCCGGGCACGCTTCGTACAACGCCACGATCGCCGGATGCGCCAGACGGGCGCTCGCGAGCGCCTCCCGCGTCGCGCGCTCGCCGTCCTCATCAGGCGCCAGCGGGATTCGCTTGACGGCGACCTCGCGGCGCAGCACCTCGTCGTGCGCGCGCCAGACCACGCCGAAGCCGCCCGCGCCGAGCCGCTCGAGCAGCCGGTAGCGGCCCAGCACGAGCGCATCCGGGCGCGGCTCGGCCCACGCGTCGCGCGCGCGCGGTCGTCGAGGATGGGCGAGGGTCGGCGACTCCACCGGCTCCTGCGTTCGCCGCCTGGCGCTCCGCTCCCTGCTCGCGACCGCAGGAGAAGGTACGTTGAGGGAGAAGTTGCAGGATGGCCCCAGAAAGGGTCGGCGGTCATACTGGCCGTTTCGTAATCCCTGCAAGGAGCAGCTTTTGTCGTTCTTCGACGACGACGAGGAGACAGCGCAGCGGCCCGCCGGCCGTGCGCCCCGCGCGCCGCAGCGCCCGAGCCCACGCCGCCCCCAGCGCGCGGCAGGCTCGCTGCCGCTCGATCAGCACACGCTGATGGTCCGCCGCCGGATCGCCGCCGGCGTCGGCGTCGTGCTGCTGATCATCATCATCCTGCTGATCAACGGGTGCCTCAAAGGCCAGAAGACCGACGCCCTGAAGAGCTACAACCACGAAGTCAGCCTGCTCGCACAGGAATTCGACGAACACGTCTCGCGCCCGTTGTTCTCTGCGCTCTCGGGCGCCGGCGGCAAGTCGGCGCTGAACGTCGAGGTGCAGGTCGACCAGCTGCGCGTGCAGGCCCAGGAACTGGCCAAGCGCGTCAAGGCCCTGAGCGCTCCCGGCGGGCTCGCCGACGCTCAGCGAGACCTGCTGCTCGCCTTCGACCTGCGCACCGAAGCCGTGACCAAGGTGGCCGCGCTCACGCCCACCGCGCTCGGCGGCCAGGGCAAGCAGGCGATCGGCCAGATCGCCGGCGACATGGAGATCTTCCTCGCCTCCGACGTGCTCTACTCCCAGCGCGTCGCGCCGCTGATCCAGCAGGAGCTGAAGGAAGGCGGCGTCGAAGGGCTGACCACCGCCCCGTCGCGCTCGCTGCCCAACATCGGCTGGCTCGAACCGACGACCGTCGAAAACCGGATCACCGGCAAGAGCAGCGGCTCGACGCAGAGCGAAACCGTCACCGGCAACCACGGCAGCGCCCTGAAGGGGGTCAGCGTGGGGGCCACGGCGCTCGAATCCGAACCTGCGTTGAACCACGTCAGCGGTGGGAGCAACCCGACGTTCACGGTCCAGGTCGAAAACTCCGGCGAAGCGACCGAGCACAACGTCAAGGTCGACATCACAGTCACCGCCGGCGGCAAGCAGTTCAAGGCTTCGCATGCGATCGAAAAGACCGAACCGGGCAAGACGGTCAGCGTGGACATCCCCGTCACGGGAGTCCCGCTCGGCTCGGCCGCGAAGATCGAAACGAGCATCGAGGGCGTGCCCGGCGAGAACGACCTCGAAAACAACAAGCAGACCTACCTGGCGATCTTCGCCAAATAGCGCCGTGCCCGCGTCACGGGCGCAACGCGTCGTGGGAGCCACCGGCTAACTTGTGCCCATGGCCACCACGCTGACCGACACGCAGGGGATCGTCGCGCTCGCCGCCGCCGCCGTGGCCGTGATCGCCCTGCTCTGTTGCCTGGGCTTGCTGCTCAGCCTGCGCCGTCTGCGCCGCGCGCAGCGGCTCGTGCTCGGCGAGCAGGGCCAGGAGGACGTCGTGGCCCACGCGGCGCGCCTGCACGAGGCGTTCGAGGCGCTGCGCGCGTACGTCGACGACGTGGCCGTGCGCCTAGACAGCCGGCTGGCGGGCGCCGAGGCCACGCTGCGCCGGACGATCGCGCACCGCTCGCTGGTTCGCTACGACGCCTACAACGAGCTGTCCGGACACCAGTCGGTCTCGATCGCGCTGCTCGACGACGAGCGCTCGGGGATCGTGCTGAGCACGATCCACCATCGCGACCAGGCGCGCGTGTACGCCAAGCAGGTGACCGCCGGGCAGGGCGAACTCGAGCTCTCGCCGGAGGAGGCCGAAGCGGTGCGAATCGCGCTCGGCGACGGTCCGGACGCGGCGGCTGGCGATGAGCGCCCCGCCTGAGCCACGCTCGGGCCGCGCACGCGTCGGCTACCTCGGTCCGGAGGGCACGTTCAGCGAGGAGGCGCTGCTGGCGAGCGCCGCGCCCGACATGATCGAGCCGGTCGGTCAGCCCAGCATCTACGACACCGTCGGCGCCCTGCGCCGCGGCGAGGTCGACTGGGCGCTCGTGCCGATCGAGAACTCGCTCGAGGGCTCGATCAACGTGACGCTCGACCTGCTCGCCGGCGAGGCGAGCGACGTCACGATCGTCGGCGAGGTGCTGCTGCGGGTGCGCCATTCGCTGATCGCCGCCGAGCCGGTCGAGCTGTCGCAGATCGACACCGTGCTGACCCACCCCCAGGTGCCCGGGCAGTGCACGAGGTTCCTGCACGAGCAGCTGGGACACGCGCAGGTGCTGCCGGCCAGCTCCACCGCCGAGGCCGTGCGCACGGTGACCGCCGAGCGGCGCCCCGGGCTGGCCGCGCTGGGCACGCTGCTGGCGGCGCAGGTCTACGGCGCCACCGTGATCCGCGAGGGCGTGCAGGACAGCGAGGACAACGAAACGCGCTTTGCCTGGCTCGCGCGCGGCACGGGCGAGCAGGCGGCGCTGCCCCCGCTGCCCGCCGGTGAGGTGGCGCGCGCCAAGTGGAAGACCTCGCTCGTCTTCTGGGGGCTCGGCGCCAAGCGCCCCGGCTGGCTGCTGCGCTGCCTGAGCACGTTCGCGCGGCGCGACATCAACCTGACCAAGATCGAGTCCCGCCCGCGGCGCGAGCAGCTCGGCGACTACATGTTCTTCGTCGACCTCGAGGGGCGCATCTCCGATACGCGCGTCGTGCAGGCGATCGACGGCCTCTCGGAGCTCTGCGAAGTCGTGCACGTGCTCGGCTCCTACCCGGCGGCGGTGCGTCCTCGGCCGCCGGCCGTCTGAGCGCAAGCCCGCGCCGATCCGCGCTGGAGCGCGGCTTCATGGCCACAGAAGAGCGAAGCCCCGCTAGACTGCCGGGCTGACCATGGAGTGCACTGCCCCACCAGAGCCGGTGGGGTCCGTGTCGCCTTCCGAGCACCAGCGGCACGGACCTGGGACATCGCCGCCCACTGCGGCGATGGGTGGTCGGGTGCTCGTTCTGAACGCCACGTTCGAGCCGATCAACGTGTGCACGGTGCGTCGTGCCGTCGTGCTGCTGCTCAAGGAAAAGGCCGAGCTGCTCGAGCGCGGGATCTGGGAGCTGCATTCCGAGAGCTCCACGCTCGCCCGCCCCGTCGTGATCCGTCTGGTCAGCTACGTCAACGTGCCGCGCGACGCGCACCGGCGCAAGATCACCCGCCGCGCGGTGTTCGCCCGTGACAGCTGGACCTGCCAGTACTGCGGCTCGCGTTCCAACCTGACCGTCGATCACGTGATCCCGCGCTCCAAGGGCGGCTCCTCCAACTGGGAGAACATCGTCGCCTCCTGCGCGCCCTGCAACCGGCGCAAGGGCGACCGCCTGCCCCGCCAAGCCGGGATGCACCCGCGTCACGCGCCGCGAACGCCGCGCGCCGAGATCTTCATCCACGTCGCCAGCCCGACGATCCCGGCGGCGTGGCTGCAGTACCTGCCGCAGGCCGCCTGAGACGCGCGAAGGGCGCCTCGACGGACGCCCCTCGCGTTGCTGCTCTGACTGGAAAACCAAGACGGACGGTGCTTCAGCCGGAGGGACCAGGACCGGCAGCCGTCTCGGGGTGTCCCGGGTTGGTTTCCGCTAAGCGGACCAGCCTTTCCGACCTAGCGGCCGGTCACCTCCAGGGTCCCGCAAGAACTGTCAGACGTACGGACCACCTCCTTTCTCTGGTCCGCTCAGAGTAGCGAACGGACGTGACGTGCGGGAGGGGGTTTCCGAGGCTAGCGGCGAGAGGAGTAAGCGATACCAGGACGCAGGGAGCGTGGCGTACTACGTACGCGAGCGACCGAGGACGCAGGAGCGCGCCGCGCGTCTCGCCGCTAGATGAGTTGTGCCACGGGAGTTATGCGGTGTAGCAGGCGAGAGAGCGACTGGGGCGGCCGAGGCGGTGGTTGAGTGCAATCGCGGCGGCGAGAGCGGCGAAGCGCATGGCGAGGCGCACGCGTAGGTTGTCCAGGGTGCGGGCGCCGTGGCGCTCGAAGGTGAGGATGTCCTTGCAGGTCCAGTAGATCGACTCCACGCGCTGGCGAATCGGCGCGAGGTGTGGGCCGTGGCCGGGCTCGTCCTTGCGTCGCGGGCGCAGGATCTGGGCGTCGAGCGCTTTCAGGTCGGCTTCGAACTGCTTGCCGCGGAAGTTCTTATCGCCGATCAGGATCAGCATCTGCCCTGGTTGGCGCTCGCAGCGGCGCACGAGCTCCAGGCAGACCTCGCGCTCGCAGACCTTTGGGGAGCTCAGCGCGAGTGCCCGTGGGGTGCCGTCCAGCGCGAACAGCGTGTGTAGCCTGAAACCCCAGAACCACCGGCTGTGGCTGGCGCAGTAGCCGTAGTCAGCGGCGTTGGAGATCGCGTTTGCGAGACTGCTTTGCCCGCCCCGCTTGACCGTCTCACGCGAGCGTGCGCACTCCACCGGCGTGGAGTCCACGAGCAGCAGATCGTCATAGAAGCCTGGGCTGTTGCGGGCGAACTCACGTATCAGGCTCTCGATCACACCCGAGAGGCGCAGCCGACGCTTGTGAAACGCGCTGCGCTCAGGCAGGTGCGCGAACAGGTGTCCCAGCCGCCAGCGTGCGGTCACCAAGAACCTCCGGTCGGATGGGATACCCAGCATCGCCTGGGCGACGCACAGCGTGATGACCTCCGCATCAGAGATCCTCCTTCTGGCGTTTCCCGCCCGCTTGGGCAGGAGATCGTCCACCGTGCAATAAACAGCGATCAGCAGCAGATCGAGGTCGGCGTCCATCGAGGCCCCCTTTGGGTCGGCGCTGGTTCAGTGAGCACCGCCGACTTCGATCTGCCTGCCCATATCCCCTCCCCCAACCCCACGACCACCCTCAGGGCCGTGGCACAACTCATCTAGTGGACGATGACGCCGAACTCCTGCGTATAAAGACCGCCTTCGACCCCTTCGGCGAGCTTCTGCGGCACTTCGGGCTCGACGTCGATGCCCGTTTCCTGGTACTTGGCTTCGAGGATGTTCGCGAGGTGCTCGGGCGAGGCGAGCCACGCTTGCACGATCGCTTCGGGGGTCGACAGCGAGAGCGTGCCCCAGGCGAGGTTCTCGCCGACCACGTAGCCGACTTCGCTGTTGGGGAAGTAGCCGGTTTCGCGCACGCGGTCGACGGGCGTCTCGCCGGACGGCGAGACATGGTCGAAGTAGTCGAGCGAGAGCATTTCCCTGCCGTGACTTTCGGCGGCCGCTTCGAGTGCGCGATTGGGCACGAGCGGCCCCTCGCCGTGCTGCGCGCGCTCGGTGTTGATCAGGCACAGGACGGCCGCGCGCACGAACGCCAGGTTCGCCGGCGTCGGGGTCAGGTTGGTGTTGTCGCAGGGCGTGGCGAGCACCTGCGCGATCGACGCCGCCTGCGACGCCGCCTGGCTGGCGCTGGTCGTGCGTTCGGCGTTCGAGATCGCGCGCAGCTTGCGCGCATGCACGGGACGCGCGTTCGTACGCTTGGCCTTCGGTCGGCAGTTGCCGTTGCGCGCGGCGCGGTCGCGGCTCGCGCGTGAGCTGCACCGGCTGCGCTTGGCGTGCGAGCCGCGCCCGTGCGCGGCCCTGCCCGAATGCGAGGCCGCATGCGCCAGCGGCCCGGCGAGCCGGGTGGGAGCGCCTTCAACCCTCGATGCAGCGTCGGCGGGCACGGCCGACGCTGCCCAGAGAAGCATCGCGGCGGCTGGCGCCAGGGCAATTCGCAAACGTCTCACCCTCAGGCTGTCGGCGGAGCACCCCCGCGAACTGAGGCTTCAGCAGCGAATCTGGACGGTTTGAGGCGGTGCGGCCTGCTCAGGCGGGCTCGGGCGGAGCGTCTGCGGCAGGCGCCGCGCCGTTCTCGCCTGCCTCGCCGGCGGCGTCGTCGCCCGCGTCGACGACGAGTGCCACAGCGCTCACGAGATCCTCGTCCTTGAGGTTCATCACGCGCACGCCCGTCGCCGAGCGGCCCTGCTGGGAGATGCCGCCGGCGGCCGTGCGCTGGACCATGCCGCCGACGCTGATGAACACGAGCTCCTGATGCTCGCGCACGACCAGCGCGCCGGCGAGCCCGCCCTTGCGCTCGGTCAGGCCGATCGTCTTGACGCCTTTGGCGCCGCGGTTGGTCTTGCGGTACTGCGCGATCTGCGTGCGCTTGCCGTAGCCGTTTTCGGTCACCACGAGCAGGTCCATGTCGTCGCGCGCGACGTCCATCGCGATGACCTCGCCCTTCTTGCCGACGTTCATTCCGCGAACGCCGGTCGTGTCACGACCCATCGAGCGCGCGTCGGACTCGGCGAAGCGCACCGTCAGGCCGGCCTTGGAGACCATGATGATCTCGTCATCGGGGTCGACCGCGCGCACCGCCAGCAGCTCGTCGTCGTCGCGGATCTTGATCGCGATGATGCCGTCGGCTTTGATCGGCGTGTTGTAGGCGAGGAACTCGGTCTTCTTGACCGTGCCCGAGCGGGTGGCGAACACGAGGTACTTGGTCTCGGTGAAGTCGCGCGTCGAGACGACCGCCTGGATCCGCTCGCCTTCGCGCAGCGGCAGGATGTTGACGAGCGCGCGCCCCTTGGCCGTGCGCGAGGCCTCGGGCAGCTCGTAGACCTTCGAGCGATAGACCTTGCCGCGGTTGGAGAAGAACAGCAGGTAGTCGTGCGAGGAGCACACGAACAGGTGCTCGATGAAGTCGCCGTCCTTCATGTCCATGCCGGTCACGCCGCGCCCGCCGCGCTGCTGCTGGCGGTAGGTGGCCAGCGGCAGCGACTTGATGTAGCCGGTCTGCGTGATCGTGATCACCATCTGCTGATCGGCGATCAGGTCCTCGATGTCGATCTCGTCCTCGGAGTGGCTGATCTCGGTGCGCCGCTCGTCGCCGAAGCGCTCGGAGATCTCCGACAGCTCCTCCTTGATCACGGCGAGCACGCGCGACTCGTCGCCGAGGATCGCGCGCAGCTCGGCGATCCGCTCGGTCACGTCGGCGTGCTCCTGTTTGATCGAGTCCGCCTCGAGCGCGGTCAGCTGCGACAGACGCAGGTCGAGGATCGCGGTCGCCTGGATCGGGCTGAGCTCGAAGCGCTCGACCAGCTGCTCGCGGGCAGCGTCGCGGTCGCGCGAGGCGCGGATCAGTTCGATGATCGCGTCGAGGCTGTCGAGCGCGATCAGCAGTCCCTCGAGGATGTGCGCGCGCGCCTCCTTTTCGGAGAGCTCGTGCTTGGTGCGCCGGACGATCACTTCGCGCTGGTGGGCGACGTAGTTGTGGATCACCGCGCGCAGGTCCAAGCGTGCGCGGCACGTTGTCGACGAGCGCGACCATGTTGACGCCGAACGTCGTCTGCATCGAGCGTGTGCTTGTAGAGCTTGTTCAGCACGACCTTCGGGATCGCGTCGCGCTTGAGCTCGATCACGAGGCGCATGCCGCGCTTGTCGGACTCGTCGCGAAGGTCGGAGATCTCCGAGATGCGTTTCTCGTGCACGAGGTCGGCGATCTTCGCGATCAGCCCGCCGTCGCCGCCCTTCTTGACCATGAACGGCAGCTCGGTGACGACGATCGCCTCCTTGCCCTGCTTGAGCGGCTCGATGTGCGCGCGCGCCTGGATGCGCACGCGGCCGCGGCCCGTCTCGTAGGCGTCTTTGATGCCGGCGTGGCCGAGGATGATGCCGCCCGTGGGGAAGTCCGGGCCCTTGATGTGGCGCATCAGCCCCGCCGTGTCGATGTCCGGGTCGTCGATGTAGGCGATCGTCGCGGCGATCACCTCGCGCAGGTTGTGCGGCGGGATGTTCGTCGCCATGCCGACCGCGATGCCCGAGGAGCCGTTGACGAGCAGGTTCGGGAAGCGCGCCGGCAGCACCAGCGGTTCGCGCCGAGAGCCGTCGTAGTTCGGCGCGAAGTCGACCGTGTCCATGTCGAGGTCGCGCAGCATCTCCGTGGCGATCCGCGCCAGGCGCGCCTCGGTGTAGCGCATGGCCGCTGCCGGGTCGTCGTCGACCGAGCCGAAGTTGCCCTGGCCGTCGACCAGCTCGTTGCGCATCGAGAAGTCCTGCGCCATGCGCACGAGCGTGTCGTAGATCGCCGAGTCGCCGTGCGGGTGATAGTTGCCCATCACCTCGCCGACGATCTTGGCGCACTTGGCGTAGGAGCGGGTCGGCCCGAGGCCGAGCTCGTTCATCGCGTAGAGCACGCGGCGGTGCACCGGCTTCAGGCCGTCGCGCACGTCCGGCAGCGCGCGGCCGACGATCACCGACATCGCGTAGTCGAGGTACGCCGTGCGCATCTCCTCCTCGAGCGCGCGCGGTTCTACGTTGCCGCCTCCTATGACGTCAGTTGCAGCCATCGTTCACTCCTCCTACACGTCCAGGTTGGCGACGGCGCGGGCGTTGTCCTCGATGAAGGCGCGTCTCGGCTCGACCTGGTCGCCCATCAGCATCGAGAAGATGCGATCGGCGGCGAAGGCGTCCTCGAGCGTGACCTGCGCGAGCGTGCGCGTCGCCGGGGCCATCGTCGTTTCGCCGAGCTGTTCGGCGTTCATCTCGCCGAGGCCCTTGAAGCGCTGCAGTTTGATGCCCTTCTGCGCGACCGTCATCACGGCTCCGTGCAGCGCCTCGAACGACGGCGCCGTCTCTGAGGCGTCGCCGAGGCGCACCTCGAAGGCCGGGGTGCCGGCGAGCTCGATCAGCTGTGCGTGCACGCGCGAGAGCTGGCGGTACTCCTGCGAGTCGAACATCGAGCGCTTGATCCGGTGGGTCAGCGCGAAGCCGGTCTTGGCCTCGACGGCCTTCACGCGAATCTCCTGCTCGTCGTGGCCGACCAGCTCGGTCGCGTGCGTCTCGCCGGCGAGGTCCGCGCGCTCGAGCAGCTCGATCGCAGCCTCTGCCGTGCTCACCTGCTCGCCGAGCAGCGAGGACTCTTCGAGGAACTGCACGACGCCGTGGCCGTAGTGACCGCGCAGCGACAGCGACCAGCCTTCGTACTGCTTGAGCAGCCGCGAGAAGCGCTGCCAGCGGGCCTCGGTCAGCTTGAACTGCGTGCCGTGGCGGTCGAAGACGTCGATCTTCTCCCACTTGTCGGCGAGCAGGATCTCCTCGAGCTCGGAGTCCTTCTCGATGTAGCGCTCGCGCGAGCCCTGCTTGAGCTTGTACAGCGGCGGCTTGGCGATGTACACGTAGCCCGCCTCGATCAGCTCCTGCATCTCGCGGAACAGCAGCGTCAGCACGAGCGTGCGGATGTGCGCGCCGTCGACGTCGGCGTCGGTCATCAGCACGACCTTGTGGTAGCGCGCGTTCTCGATGTTGAACTCGTCGCGCACGCCCGTGCCGATCGCCGTGATCAGCGCCTGGATCTCGGCGTTCTGCAGCACCTTGTCGATCCGCGACTTCTCGACGTTGAGGATCTTCCCGCGCAGCGGCAGCACGGCCTGCGTGTTGCGGTCGCGCCCCTGCTTGGCCGAGCCGCCGGCGGAGTCGCCCTCGACCACGAACAGCTCGGCCAGCGACGGGTCCTTGACCGAGCAGTCGGCGAGCTTGCCCGGCAGCGTCGAGTTCTCGAGCGCCGACTTGCGCCGCGTCAGGTCGCGCGCCTTGCGCGCCGCCTCGCGGGCGCGCTGCGCCTGCACCGACTTCATGATCACCGCTTCGCGCCTCGCTCGGGTTCTCCTCGAGGAACTCGCCCAGGCCCGAGTTGACGATCGACTCGACGAAGCCCGCCATGCCGGGGTTGCCGAGCTTGGTCTTCGTCTGGCCCTCGAACTGCGGGTCGCGCAGCTTGACCGAGATCACGGCGGTCAGCCCCTCGCGCACGTCCTCGCCGGAGAGGTTGTCCTCTTTCTCCTTCAGCAGGCCGTGGTCGCGCGCGTACTTGTTCAGCGTGCGCGTCAGCGCCGAGCGGAAGCCCGACATGTGCGAGCCGCCCTCGCGCGTGTTGATGTTGTTGGCGAACGAGTGGATCGACTCCTGGTAGGAGGAGTTCCACTGCATCGCGATCTCGGCCGCGCCCTCCTCGCTCTCGCCGGCGAAGAAGATCACCTTGCGGTGGACCGTCTCCTTGTTCTCGTTCAGATAGGAGACGAAGTCCTCGATCCCGCCCTCGTAGCGGAACGTCGCCGAGTGCCCCTCGCCGCGCTCGTCGACGATCGAGATCTCGAGGCCGCGCGTGAGGAAGGCCGTCTCGCGCAGGCGCTCCTCGAGCGTGAGGAAGTCGAAGTCGAGCGTCTCGAAGACTTCGGCGTCGGGCAGGAACGTGACGGTCGTGCCGGTTTCGGCGCCCGCCGGGAGCTCCTCGCCCTCGATGCAGCTCGGCCAGCGGCGCGCCGCGCGAGTACTCCTGCGTGTAGACGTGGCCGTCGCGGCGGACTTCGATGCTGAGCTGCTCGGAGAGCGCGTTGACGACCGACACGCCGACGCCGTGCAGGCCGCCGGAGACCTTGTAGCCGCCGCCCTCGCCGAACTTGCCGCCGGAGTGCAGCACGGTCAGCACGACTTGGACCGCCGGCAGGCCCTCTTTCTCCATGATCGCGACCGGGATCCCGCGGCCGTTGTCGATGACCGTGACGGAGTTGTCCGGGTGGATGGTGACGGAGACTTCGTGCAGTAAGCCGGCCAGCGCCTCGTCGACGGAGTTGTCGACGACCTCGTAGACGAGATGGTGCAGACCCATCACGCCGGTCGATCCGATGTACATGCCCGGGACGCTTGCGCACCGCCTCGAGACCTTCGAGGACCGTGATGTCCTGCGCGTCGTAGCTGGAGGAGCCGCCCGTCATCGACGGGTCGTTGACTCCGCCCTTCTTTGCGCTCCCGTCAGAGCTGTTGCTGCTGGTGGCCAATGGCCCTCCGATTACGTGAGAACGCCCCGGATTCAGACGCGCAACCGTGCGCGATCCGGGGCGGCTTTCGTGTGTACATGATAATAGCACGTGGTGGGGTCGTGACGGCCCGTGCGGAGTGCTTAAACCCCTGCAAATTGCAGGTAAATCCAGGGTAAGCGCAGATCTGCCGCGCGACGCCCGCGGATCGCGCCCACTCAGCCCGTGCGGCAGCGCAGCTCGCGGATCGCCTCGCCGCCGAGCGCGGCGTTCAGGCGAGGTATCAGATCGCCCTGCATCAGCGTCAGCTCCTGCGCCCACACGGCGGCCTCGCAGGTGATCGTGAGCACGCCGTCGCGCTCGGCCGTGGGGCGCGCGGCGGCGGCGATCGTGCCGCCGGCGACGCGCTCCCAGACCGCCTGCACGCGCGCGAGCGTCGTCGCCGGCGCGAGCGTCGCGGTGAGACCGTCGAGCGCAGTGGCAAGCGAGCGGGGAGCCGCTTTCCTCACGCCGCCTGCGCCTCCTGCAGGATCGCCCCGGTCGAGACGCGCAGCCGCGTCACGGCGCCGTCGCCGGCGCCGGGAACGTGCCCGAGGTCGGTCGTGGCGATCACGCTCTGCCCACCCGAGGAGAGCTCGGCGGCGAGCAGCTCGCGGCGCTCGGCGTCGAGCTCGCTCATCACGTCGTCGAGCAGCATCAGCGGCGTGCGCGAGCGTTGCTCGGCGAGCACGGCGCGCTCGGCGAGCAGCAGGGCGAGCAGGGCGAGCCGCTGCTCGCCCTGTGAGCCGTAGGAGCGCAGCTCACGCCCGTCGCGCTGGATCGCGAGCTCGTCGCGGTGCGGACCGTGCCCGGTGAAGCCGCGTTCGAGGTCGGACGGCAGGCGGGCCTGCAGCTCGGCGACCAGCTCCTCGACACTCGCCGCGCGCGTACGCGGGCGGTACTCGAGCGTCGCCGCGCCCGAGAGCCCGAGCTGCCTGGCGCGCTCGGCGAACGGGGCGGCGAGCAGCTCGGCGGCGGCGGCCCGATGCTCGCGCACGAGCAGCGCGGCGGCGGCCAGCTCCCGATCCCATGCGGCGAGCGTCGCGTCAGAAGCGCGCCCGGAGCGGATCCGCGCGAGCAGCGCGTTGCGCTGGGCGAGCACGCGCGAGTACTCGCGGCGATCGCCGACGCGCAACGGCCAGATGGCGGCGATCAACTGGTCGAGGTGGGCGCGGCGGACGGACGGCGGGCCCTTGAGCAGCTCGAGCCGATCGGGCTCGAACACGCTCAACAGGGGGCGGAAGTCGACGTCGAGCAGGCGCTCGACGGGAGCACCGTCGGCCGCCATCCGCTTTTCGGCGCGCGCGCCGTCGGGACCGGAGCCGTAGCCGACGCTCAGCTCGTGCTGCCGCGAGCCCTCGCTGCAGCGCACGACCACGCGCGCGGCCTGCGCCTCGAAGCGCACCAGCTCGCGCTCGTTGCGCGTACGCGGCGAGCGCCCGGTGCAGCCGAAGTAGAGCGCCTCGAGCAGGTTCGACTTGCCGGCCCCGTTGGGACCGTGCACGACGGTCAGCCCCGGCCCGAAGCTCGCTTCGGCGCGGGCGTACGTGCGGAAGTCGCGCATCTGCACGCTGAGCACCCGCACGTCGGATGCCTCGGCCATCGCCGCACCTTCAGACGTTCAGACGAATAGGCATGATCAGGTAGACGAAGTCGCCGGAGTCGGGCGATTCGATCAAGCCGGGCCGCAGTGGGCTGATCAGCTTCAGCACGAGCTCGTCGGACTCGATGCTCTCCAGGCCGTCGCGCAGGAACTCGGGGTTGAAGCCGATCTCGAACGGCTCGCCTTTGAACGGCACGGGCACTGCCTCGCTGGCCTCGCCGACGTCGGGGGTCTGCGCGGAGACGGTCAGCGTGCCCTCGCTGAAGCTCAGGCGCAGCGGCGCGTTCTTCTGCGCGAGCAGGCTGATGCGGCGCACGACATCGGTCAGCTCGGCGCTGGCCAGGCGCAGCTCGTGCTCGACCGACTCGGGCAGCAGCTGGCGGTAGTTGGGGAACTGCCCGTCGATCAGCCGCGAGGAGAGCACGATCTCGCCCAGCTCGAAGACGACCTGGTTCTGCCCGACGCTGACGGCGAGCGCGTCGCCGGGGGCCTGCTGGGCGATCCGCGTGAGCTCCTGCAGCGCGCGCGCGGGCACGTTGGCCTCGAGGCTGCCGTCCAATGGCGTCTGGAGCGCTGTCTCCTTCACGCTCAGGCGGTAGGAGTCGGTCGCGACCATGCGCAGCTCCTGGCCGGAGGCGGACATCAGGATCCCGGTGAGCACGGGGCGGGTCTCGTCACGCGAGGCCGAGCGGGCGACGCGCGTGACGGTCTCGACGAACGCCTCGAGCGGCAAGGCGATGCGTGTGTCGGGCGAGGGCTCGGGCAACGTCGGGAAGTCCTCGGCGCGCAACGTGCGCAGGTGGAAGGTCGCGGGACCGGAGATCAACTCGACGTCCTGCTCGGCGCTGCGTAGCTCGAGCGTCAGCTCGTCAGCCGGCAGCGCGCGGGCTACATCGAGCAGCAGCCGGGCAGGCAGCACTGCGCTGCCGGGGCGCGAGACGTCGGCTTTGAGCGGAACGCGCAACCCGATCTCCATGTCGGTGGCGCGCAGCTCGGCGCTGGCCTCCTCGACGGAGATCATCACGCCGGAGAGCGCCTGGACGGCGCTGCGCGTGGAGGCGACGCGCGTGACGGTCTGCAACTGGTTCAACAGCTCTGAGGATGAGAGAGAAAGCTTCATGACGGTGGTCTAGATCTCAGTAATCAATAGAGGTTGTGGAGATGTGGAGAGAAAGCACGATTGGGCCATGGCTACTGGCGTAGTAGCTGTGCAAAGGGTGTGGATGGCGCAGAGCAGTCTCTCAGGCCACGCGGTCGCTGGGTAGCTCGATCGGTCATCGGGCGTGTGAGCTGAGCATGGCGCGGAGCTTCTCCACAGCTTCACGCACAGCTGCGTCGTCGTCGATGCGGGCGCTGGCGCGACGGCAGGCATGCATGACGGTCGTGTGGTCGCGCCCGCCGAAGTGCCTGCCGATCGCCGGCAGGGACTCGCCGGTAAGCTCGCGAGCGAGATACATGGCGAGCTGGCGTGGCCAGGCGACGCGAGCGCTGCGGCTGCTCGACAGAAGCTCTTGCTCGGTGATGCCGAAGTGTTTGCCGACGGCTGCCTGGATCTCGCTGATCGAGCCAGCACCGTCGCGGGCGCTATGGGCGGAGCGCGGGTAGAGCTTGTCGAGCACCTCGCTTGCGAGCTCGGCCGTGAGCGGCCTGCCCGGTGAGGGAGCTGAACGCGACGACGCGGATCAGCGCGCCCTCGAGCGCGCGCACGTTGCCGGTGATGCGCTCGGCGATGGCGTGAAGGGCATGCTCGTCGTCGAGCTGCGACGCCGTCGTGCTGGGCGCGCTTGCGCAGGATCGTCAGACGCGTGGCGAGGTCGGGCGGGCCGATGTCGGCGACGAGCCCAGCCGCGAAGCGCTCGCGCAGCCGGTCCTCGAGCGCCTGCAGGTCGTTCGGGGGGCGGTCGGAGGTGAGCACGATCTGGCGCCCGCCGTCGTGCAGCGCGTTGAACGTGTGGAACAGCTCCTCCTCGGTCTTGGCCTTGCGCTCGAGGAACTGCACGTCGTCGAGCAGCAGCACGTCGATGTCGCGAAAGCGCGACTTGAAGTCCTCCGTGCGTCGCCCGCTGAGCGAGTCGATGAACTCGTTGGTGAAGGCCTCGCCGGTGGTGCAGCGGACGGTGAGGCTCGGGTTGTAGGAGACGCAGCAGCTTGGCGATGGCGCTCAGCAGGTGCGTCTTGCCGACGCCCGGGCGGCCCGCAGATGAACAGCGGGTTGTAGGCCTGCGCGGGCATCTCGGCGACGGTCAGCGCAGCGGCGTGGGCGAGGCGGTTGCAGTCGCCGATCACGAACTGCTCGAAGGTCAGCTTGGGATTGCCGAGCGGCCCGGGCCGCGACTCGCGCTCGCGTGGCCGCGAGCGCTCGCGGAACTCGGTGGAGGCGTTCTCGAGCGAGGCCGGGGTGTGCCGTCTGCGCTGGTCCCTACCGGTCTCGCGCTCGCTCGCTCCGTGCTTGCGTGCGTGTCGATCGACGAGCTCGACGCGCACTCCGTCGCCGATCACACCGGCGGCGCATGACTCGAGCACGCGCCCGAAGCGGTCGCGGACCCATGAGCACGCGCCGGGCGGCGCTTCGAGCAGCAAGCGTCCGCCGTCGAGCTCGCAGGGACGCAACGGCGCCAGCCAGATGCGGTAGGCGCTGCTCGTCGACTGCAAGGGCAAGCTCGGCCTGCATCGCGTGACCATATGTGCTCGAGCTCGGCGCTCACGGCAGCGTTGATCGGCCTCTCTCCCAGAAGCAAACGATGACGACTATTCAAAGAGGGGCCGCGGGGGTCCCGGTGAAGGGGGCGACTATAACCGACGGTCTTCGCCGCGGCACGCGGCCTGCTCGCAACTGCCGGGAAAATTAGGCGACACCAGACGGACGCTCCAGCGGCGTCGCATTCGTGCCCCACGGAGGTCCGCGCCCGCCTATACTTGACGGCCGACGCAGCGGCGAGTCCGAGTTCACGGACGCGCGCCAAGGCAGGATCTGCCCGGCATCCGTCGAATCCAAGAATGAAGCGCACCTACCAGCCAAAGAAGCGCAAGCGAGCCCGCGCGCACGGGTTCCGTGCTCGCATGCGCTCGCGCGCGGGCCGGCTGACGCTGAAGCGCCGCCGTGACAAGGGGCGCAAGCGACTCTCGACCTGAGGGTGAGGGTTGTGGCGATGAAGCCGCGTGCGTCGAGTCGCGGTCGCCTGTCGCGCAGCGCAGAGTTCGAGCGGGTATATCGCCAGGGCCGCTCGACGGCGAACCGGCACCTCGTGCTGTACGCGTTCCCGAACGCGACGACCGAGCGCCCGCGCCTGGGACTGTCGGTTTCGCGCAAGGTCGGCGGCGCGGTCGAGCGCAACCGCGTAAAGCGCTTGCTGCGGGAGGCGTTCGCGCGCAACGAGGCAGGGCCTGCGCGCGGGCCAGGACGTGGTCGTCGGTCGCGCGCCCGTCGGCGGCGGAGCTGGTCGAGCGCGAGGGCCTGCAGGGCGTCGACGAGGCGCTGGCGGAGCTGATCGCGAAGGCCGGGCTGCGTGAGGACGACGCTCAGGCTGAGCCTGAGAGCGGGGCCGCGTCCGAGTGAGCACGAGACCGCACGACACGGCGCCGCACGGCCACGAACACGAGCACTCGGACTCCGGCGCGGCGATCGCGGGCGGCCGCGGTCGTGCGCGCGGTGGCGACGGCGCCGATCGTCGTCTACCAGCGCGTGATCTCGCCGGCGATTCCGCGCCGCTGCAAGTACGAGCCGACGTGCTCGCGCTATGCGGTCGAAGCGATCAGGGAGTACGGCATACTTAGGGGCGCGGTGCTGGCGGCGTGGCGGTTGCTCAGGTGCAACCCGTGGAGCTACGGCGGATACGATCCGGTTGAGGCCCAGCGGGTGTTCGGGGTCGGACACCGCAGCGGCGCCTGAGCAGCCCCCCTAGCGCGCATGCCAATCCTCGCCAACGTCATCCAGGACGCGTTCTCGCCGCTGATCAGCGTCTTCGAGTCGATCATGGTGTTCATCCACGAGCACCTCGTGGGCGGCAGCTGGGGCCTTGCGATCATCGGGCTGACGGTGCTGATCCGCGCCGTACTGGTCCCGCTGACCTACCGGCAGCTGAAGGGGATGCAGGAGATGCAGCGGCTCTCTCCCCAGATCGCGGCGCTGAAAGAGAAGTACAAGGAGGACAAACAGCGCCAGCAGCAGGAGATCATGGCGTTCTACCGGGAGAACAAAATCAACCCGCTGGCGTCGTGCCTGCCGCTGCTGCTGCAGTTGCCGGTGTTCATCTCGCTGTTCTACATGCTGCGCACGGACCTGAAGCTCGACATCTGCGGCAAGCAGTTGAAGCGGCGTACGACAACTGCCCTCGGGAAGGTGATCGTCCACACCAGCGCAATCCCCTCAGGCGCTACTCCGCACGCACGCCGGCAAATATGTCAAGGGCCTGTCGGAAGGTGGGCACGTCAAGGGGCTTTCGGAAGTCAGCTGCAACGTCGTGGCGCCGCACTCGGCGAAGTTCCTGTTCCTTCCGGACATCACCGAAAAGGCGACGGGCGCGGCGCTGGTCGTGCTGATCCTGCTGTACGTCGGCTCGCAGGTCTTCTCGACGCTCGTGGCGACGGCCTCGGCGGATCCGAACCAGCGACGGCTGATGCTGCTGCTGCCGGTCGTGTTCGTGGTGATCCTCTACCGCTACCCGGCCGGCCTGCTGGTCTACTGGATCACGACGAACGTGTGGACGATCGGCCAGCAGTACCTGATCAAACGCCATATGGGACCGCCGCCGGCGCCGGTCGAGGCGGATGGCTCGGCGAACGGGAAGTCGACGCGAGCGCTCAAGCCGGCGCTGGCCGGCGTGGGTGGTGGTGGCGATTCGAGCGCGCCGAGCAGTCCTGGTCTGTTCGGGCGGCTCGCCGGCGGAGGAGCTGCGCGCTCTGAGCCGCAGAGCAAGCCGAAGCCGGCGACCCCACCGCCTCGGCCGCCGCGCAAGAAGAAGAAACGCTCGGGCAGGCGCAGATGAGCGAGGAGCGCGAGGCAGCGGTGGACGAGGAGGAGCTCGAGCCGGCGGAGCTGCTCGAGGAGCTGCTCGAGGAAGTCACGGCGGGCCTCGGCCTGGACGCGGAGATCGAGGTCGAGGAGCGCGACGGCGTGCTGCGTGGGCGCCTGGTGGGCGACGACGTCGGCCTGTTCATCGGCAGGCGCGGGCAGACGATCGACGCGGTGCAGCACCTGGCGCAGCGGATCGTGTTCCCCGAGGGTCCCTCGCAGACGCGGGTGGAGATCGACGCGGACGGCTATCGCGAGCGCCGCGCCGAGCTGCTGCGGGCCGATGCGGACGACGCGGCGGAGGAAGCGCTGCGCGACGGCGAGCCGGTGGAGCTCGAGCCGATGCCGCCGGCCGAGCGCCGGATCGTGCACGAATACCTGCGTGAGCGCGGGGGCGTCGAGACGCACAGCGAGGGCGAGGAGCCGAACCGCTTCCTCGTCGTCTCGCCCGTGGATGACTGAGCCCGCGAGGGAGCGTTTCACGGGAAACACTCCGCCGTGGAGTGCCGCGCTGGCGGGCTACGAGCTGAACGATGCGCAACTGGCGACGCTGGGGCGGGTGCTGTCGGTGCTGGCGGCTGACGAGCATGCGCCGACGACGGTGCGTGAGCCGCGCGAGGCCTCGGAGCGACACCTGGCCGACTCGTTGGCCGGGCTCGATATCGATTTAATCAATCGAGATGGCCGCGATTTGGCGGATCTGGGCGCTGGTGCGGGGTTTCCGGGCGTGGCGCTGGCAGTGGCGCTTCCGCGCGCGAGCGTGCGGCTCGTGGAGAGCCAGCGCCGCAAGTGCGAGTTCCTCGCGCGGATGCTCGCGGCGGCGGAGATCGAGAACGCGAGCGTCGTCTGCGCCCGCGCGGAGGAGTGGGAGGAGGGGTTGGACGGCAATGACGTGGTGCTGGCGAGGGCGCTGGCGTCGCAGCCTGTCGTGCTCGAGTACGCGGCACCGCTGCTGCGCTTGGGTGGCGCGCTGGTGGACTGGCGCGGCCGCCGCGACGCCGGCGAGGAGCAGACGGCTGCGCGCGCGGCGAGCGAGCTCGGCATGGAGCTGCGGGAGATCCGCCACGTAAGGCCTTTTCCGGGCGCGACCGACCGCCACCTGCACGTGTGGATCAAGGCGGCCGCGACGCCCGAGCGATTTCCGCGCAGGGCGGGGATGGCGCGAAAGCGCCCGCTCGGCGGGTAGTGCGCGTCGATCCACCGCCGTGGCCGCGACGGAGCGGCGTTTCACGTGAAACGCCGGTGGTGATCCCCTGCCCTGGCCGCCGCGCCGACGGATTGTGCGCAAATCGCGGCTGCGCGGCGGGGCTCTGACCGCGAACGTCGCTAGCTTGCAGGCAATGGCCACGATCTATGCGATTGCCAACCAGAAGGGCGGCGTGGGCAAGACGACGACGGCGCTCAACGTGAGCGCGTGCATCGCGGAGGCCGGCTACAGCACGCTGCTCGTCGATGTCGACCCGCAGGCCAACGCGACGGTCGGCCTGGGCGTGGCGCGCACGCAGTCGCCGGGACTGTACGAGGTGCTGACGGGCGAGGCGAGCGCCGAGCAGGCGCTGACGGACTCGAGCGTTCCGGGGCTGAAGCTCCTGCCGGCGGGGGCGGGCCTTGCGGGCGCGAACGTCGAGCTGCCGCGGATCGAGGGCTTCGAGCAGCGCCTGCGCGAGCGGCTGGAGCCGCTGCGCGAGCGCTTCCGCTACATCCTGCTCGACTGCCCGCCGTCGCTGGGGCCGCTGACGGTCAGCGCGCTGGTGGCGGCGGATCGGGTGATCGTGCCGGTGCAGACCGAGTACTTCGCGCTCGAGGGCCTGGCGGGCCTGCTGGAGACGCTTGCCCTCGTGCGCGCAAAACCTCAACCCAAGGTTGACGGTTGCGGGAATGCTCTTGACGATGCACGACAACCGCACGCGCCTTGGGCGCGATGTGGAGCGCGAGGTGCGCGAGCACTTCCCGGAGCTGGTGTTCTCGACGGTGATCCCGCGCAACGTACGCGTGGGGGAGGCGCCGAGCTACGGGCTGCCGGTGACCCACCACGACCCGCACAGCGCGGGCGCGGAGGCATATTTCGAGCTGGCAAAGGAGGTGGCTGCACGTGGCTAGGCCGAAGCCTGGGATGGGCAGGGGGCTGGAGGCGATCCTCTCGGTCTCCTCCGCTCCGACGGAGACGAAGGAGGGCGAGCAGGAGCTGCGCGAGCTGCCGGTCGAGCTCGATCGCGCCGAGCCCGACGCAGCCGCGGCGGCGCTTCGACGAGGACGCGCTGGCGGCGCTGGCCGACTCGCTCGGCGAGCGCGGCGTGCTGCAGCCGGTGCTGGTGCGGCCGAAGCCGGGCGGCACGTATGAGATCGTCGCCGGCGAGCGGCGCTGGCGGGCGGCGCAGATCGCGGGCCTGCAGACGATCCCGGCGCTCGTGCGCGAGCGCGACGACGCCGAATCGATCGAGCTGGCGCTGATCGAGAACATGGCGCGCGAGGACCTCAGCCCGATCGAGGAGGCGCGCGCGTGCGCTGCGCTCGTCGAGGAGCTCGAGCTGACGCGCGAGGAGGTCGGCCGCCGCGTCGGTCGCAGCCGCGTGGCCGTGAGCAACCTGATCCGCCTGCTCGACCTGCCCGAGGAGGCGATCGAGCTCGTGCAGGCCGGGACGCTCAGCGAGGGCCACGGGCGCGCGCTGCTGCTCGTCGAAGACCACGGCGCACGCGCGGGCCTGGCGCGTACGGCGGCGCAGGAGGGGTGGTCGGTGCGCACGGTCGAAGCGCGAGCGCGAGCGCAGAACTCGGCGGCCGGCGGCGGCAAACGCTCGGAGGGGCCGCGCAAGCGGCTGACCGCGGACGCGCACCCCGACCAGCTGCAGGCCGCGCAGGAGATCTCCGAGGCGCTCGGCGCGGCGCTCGGGGCCGAGGTCAGCGTGCGGCCTGCGCCGGGCGGCGGCTACCGCGCGGAGCTGTCGTTCGCCACGCCGCAGGAGGCGATCGAGCTGGCCAGGCGGTTGCGCCCGCGGGCGATCCCGGGGCTGCTCGAGCATTCCAGATAACCGAACGCTTGAGGATCTGCGCGCGCGTAACGGTCGGCGGCTCTTATGACCTAATCGGCGACTCCGGCGACCGGGTCCTCTCGCGTGACTTGACCTCAGAAGGCATGACCGCCAGGCAGCGCTCGACGCGGTCGGCAACGAGATCGACCAATTGCGTCGGGAGCGGGCGACCCAGCGCCGTGACCTCGGCAGCGTTTGCGGCATCGGCGAATGCATCGGGAGCTTTTTCCGCGAGCGCCACGACACGGTCGAGGGCCCTATCCACGTTCAATCTGAGTTCCCTCGCTGCCTTGTCCCACGTGTTGCGTTCCGGATGGACCCGGTAGTCGCCTCCAATCTTCATCGCGAAGCGCAGCTTCCGCTCGTGGACGTCGTATGGAAGGGCGGAGGCGATGTCATACAGTGGCGCGAGACGCACGTCGCCGCCAGCGAGAAGCAGCGAGTAGTTCTTCGCGTGCGCGTCGGTGCCCGCTATGAGCCAGTTCCAGACGAGGGCGTCGAAGAATCTCCAGACCGCGTCATCGGCTGCGAGCGGAGCCATCACGTTGCGCAGAAGGTCCACCACGTCAGCAGGTCCGGGACCTCCGTCGCGCTGATACTTGCAGTCGGGATGTAGGCCCAGCGCTTGGCAAACATCCTCTTGGTGTATGCGACTTGGTTGGCCCTCGCGGACACGGCGGTCATAGCGATCGACGACTATCGCGCTCTCGTGCTCGAACCGCGCGACATGCGTGCGCGCGACTACGAGGCCCGCGCGACCAGCAGCGTCGAGACAGAGGTGCTCGTTGAGGTCGTGGTCGTCAAGTCCCACCACGGCCGGCTTCAAGATGTGGCTGGTGGCCGCCGCTCCGGATGGGCTGCCCCAGTGACCGTCTTCATGAAGTAGGGCCGTCTTTGCCTGCGCGCCGGCGAGACTGAACTGCCCCGTGAACTCTCTGCCAAGCCAAGCGGTTTGGTCCTCGCGCAGCTCGCGCAGTCGCTCGGCGACCTCCGCTTCGGTCAACCAAGTCACCGATCCAGCACCGCTCAGAACCTGAAGCGCTTCGTCGGTTGCGGCGAAGCGCACCGCACCGGCGCAATCGTGACCGATGGGCGTCGAGAGCAGCGAGAACGGTCTTACCGCCGCGTGAAACTGACGAGCCCACCGCTCGAGCACTCGAGGGTTATCCGGCAGCAGCCCCCACAGCCACGGGTTGATGGCTGCGTCGGGATGAGACCGGACCGATGCGGGCATCGACACGGACAAGGGCGTATGTCCGGAATCGGTGCGGTAGTCATTGTCGTAGTCGAAGCGCAGCCGGCCCGCCTGAAGACGCGTGACGGTGCCCGCGACTGCGTCGTCGAGAAGAACGGCCAATGCGTTGCTCATCGGGCGCGGTGCTCCTCGATAAGGCTGTCGAGGTCGGCGAGCGTGCCGCCTGCCGTCGAGCGGGCGTCGTTCTGGCAGCCCAGTTCGAAGGCGAGGCCCAGCACATCGAGGACACGCAGAATCAGCCGCAGCTCAGCATTCGGCTTTCCGGCCTCAAACTCGTAGACCCACTTGCGCGACACGCCTGCGCGCGTGGCGAGCTCGGCCTGAGTCAGGCCTAGGTCTTGCCGCCGGCCACGCACGGCTGCCGCCAAGTTTCGCACCGATTTGATTTGCATATACTTCGCCACCGTTCGGTAGCAAGCCTATCATGCGACCGTTCGGCCGCATGCATCGTAAGCAACTCTTCGGTAGCATCGCCGCCATGCAACCGCTCGGTCGCTCGCACGGCCGGTCGGAGCGCAGTGGCCTCCGACAGCCACCGCAGCGAATGCCGACAACATGGAAACGACCGCCGACGCTGATCTGCCCCGAAGCGCGCCCCACTCCCGGCGCGGGCCGTCGGTAAGATGGCACGCGATGCAATGCGCAACTGCCGCCAAATGCGATCAAGTGCCGCGGATGCGCCATCTTCGGCGCGCTCGTTTCTCGTTTCTCGGCGCGGCGCTTATTTGCGACACGAGGGCGATTAGCTCAGTCGGTTAGAGCGCTTCTCTGATAAGGAAGAGGTCCCTGGTTCGAATCCAGGATCGCCCACTACGCCTCGCGCCCGCGGCTCCCATCAGCCGCCCGCGACGACCGCCGCTACGCCCGGGCGCGAGCCTGAGGACGTCGGTGAGCCCGGCAAAGCCGGCGCGGCTGAGCTCAGACTTCACCGAGGAACTCGAGCAGCGCCGCGTTGACCTCCTCCGGAGCCTGCTGCTGCACCCAGTGACCGGCGCCTGGCACGACGATCTCCGCGCGCAGGTCGCTGACCCACCCGCGCATCGCCTCGGCCGGCATGAAACGACGCACCATGTCGAGCTCGCCCGTCAGGAACATCGCCGGCTGCTCGACACGCCGCTCGGCGACCGGCTCGGTCAGCTCCCAGTTGCGGTCGATGTTGCGGTACCAGTTCAGCCCGCCCGTGAAGCCGGTCCGCTCGAACGCCTCGACGTATACCCCGAGCTCCTGCTCGGACAGCCACGGCGGTCGGCTCGGCTCGGCCGCCGTCCTCGAGCGCCCAGTCCGCCGTCCACTGCCTGCTCGTCGTGAGCGTGCGCCGCACGTCGCGCGCGAGCGCCTCGTCGGCCACGCCCGGCTGCTGGAACCAGACGATGTAGAAGTCCTCGCCGAGGTGCCGGCGCATGATCGGGATCGGCGCCGCCGGCGCGCGCGGCACGAAGGGCACGCTCAGGCCGGCGACGGCGCGCACGCGCTCGGGCGCGAGCACCGCCAGCTGCCAGACCACGTTGGCACCCCAGTCGTGGCCGACGAAGATCGCCTGCTGCTCGCCGAGCGCGTCGAGCAGTCCTGTCATGTCGGCGCACAGTGTCGCCACGTCGTAGGCCTCGACTGCCTGCGGCGCCGAGCTGTCGCCGAAGCCGCGCATGTCGGGCGCGATCACGCGGTAGCCGGCGGCGGTCAGCGCCGGCACCTGATGGCGCCAGGAGAAGGCCAGCTCGGGAAAGCCGTGACAGAGCACGACGAGCGGCCCCGCGCCCTCGTCGATCACGCTCAGCTCGATCCCGTTCGTCTGCACCATGCGCGCGGTCATCGAGGCGAACGATAAGGGTCGGCCGGTGACCCCGGGCCGCGCTGCAACCGCACTTCGTCTGACCCAGGCAAGCGACTACTGTCAGTGGCGCCATGTCAGCCCGAGCCGAGCCAGCCGTCGCGGTCGTCTCTGAGCAACCGCCGACGTCCTCGCGGCGTCCGGCGATCCTCGCCGTCGACGACGAGCCGGCCGTGCTGGCCGCCGTCGCGCGCGACCTGCGCCGCGGCTTCGGCGAGCGCTTCCGCATCCTGCGCGCCGGCTCGGGCGCCGATGCGCTGGAGATCCTGCGCGAGTCGCGCGCGCGCGGCGATCAGGTGGCGATGCTGATCGCCGACCAGCGCATGCCCGGGATGCCCGGCACGGAGTACCTCGTGGAGGCGCGCAAGGTCGTCCCCGACGCCAAGCGCGTGCTGCTGACCGCCTACGCCGACACCGAGGCCGCGATCGCCGCGATCAACGAGGTCGCGCTCGACTACTACCTGCTGAAGCCGTGGGACCCTCCCGAGGAACAGCTGTTCCCGGTGGTCGAGGATCTGCTGACGACGTGGGAGTCCGGCGCCGCGCTCGAGGCCGGCGGCGCTGCGCATCATCGGCCATCGCTTCTCCAAGGAGTCGCACGACCTGCGCGACTTCCTCGTGCGCAACCGCGTGCCCGCGCGCTGGCTCGACGTCGAACGCGACGGCGAGGCGCGCGAGCTCCTGCAGGTGGCCGGCGTCGACGCCGAGCGGCTGCCCGTGGTGCTGCTCGAGGACGGCTCCGTGCTCGAGCGCCCGAGCGTGCTCGAGCTCGCCGAGCGCCTCGGCGTCGCCGGCACGCCCGCGCAGGAGCACTACGACCTCGTCGTCGTCGGCGGCGGCCCCGCCGGGCTCGCGGCCGCCGTCTACGGCGCCTCGGAGGGACTGAAGACGATCATGGTCGAGCGCGAGGCGCCCGGCGGGCAGGCCGGCCAGTCGAGCCGGATCGAGAACTACCTCGGCTTCCCGGCGGGTCTGTCCGGCTCGGACCTCGCCCGCCGCGCGACCGACCAGGCGCGCCGGCTCGGCGCCGAGCTGCTGACCGTGCAGGAGGCCGTCGCCCTGCGCGTCGAGGGCTCGGCGCGGCTGGTCGAGCTGAGCGGCGGCGAGGTGCTCAGCGCGAGCTGCGTGCTCGTCGCCTCGGGCGTCTCCTACCGCCAGCTCGACACGCCCGGCTTTCCCGAGTTGACGGGCGCCGGCGTCTACTACGGCGCCGCGATGACCGAGGCGCGCGCCTGCGCCGAGCAGCACATCGTCGTGATCGGCGGGGCCAACTCGGCCGGCCAGGCCGCCGTCTACTTCAGCGGCTACGCCGCCTCCGTGACGATGCTCGTGCGCGGCCCATCGCTCGAGGCCTCGATGTCGCACTACCTGATCGAGCAGATCGCCGGGCTCGACAACGTCGAGGTGCGCACCGGCACGCGCGCCACCGCCGCCGAGCAGCGCGACGGGCACCTGCGTCAGCGTGCGAATCGACGGACCGGACGGCGAGGAGACGCTCGACGCCGACGCCTGCTTCGTGTTCATCGGCGCCTCGCCTCGCACCGACTGGCTCGAGGGTGTGCTCGCACGCGACGAGCGCGGCTTCATCCTCGCCGGGCGCGACGCGCAGGCGCACGGCTGGCCGCTCGAGCGCGAGCCGTTCGTGCTCGAGACGACCGTTCCCGGCGTGTTCGTCGCCGGCGATGTCCGCGCGCGCTCGATCAAGCGCGTCGCGAGCGCCGTCGGCGAGGGCTCGATGGCGGTCTCGCTGATCCACGAGTACCTGCTCGAGGCATGAGCGAGCCGGCCGGCACTGCGCAGGACCGCGCCGGTGCGACCCCGGGCGCCGACGGACGAGCCGCCGGTCACGCTGCAGGAGCTGCGCTCGGTCGACCTGTTCGAAGAACTCGACGACGAGCAGCTCGCCGAGTGGGTCCCGGTCGCGCACACCTACCGCGTGGGCGCCGGGCGGATCATCGCCGAGCAGGGCGAGGAGAACCGCGGCATGCAACTGCTGCTTGCGCGGCGACGCGCAGGCGTCGATCGTCGACGGCTCGAGCAGCGAGCCGGTCGGGCGGCACAAGGCGCCGACCTGGATGGGCGCGATCGCGACGCTCACGGGAGGCTCGCTCGGCGTGCGCATGCGCGCCGAAACCGACTGCCGCATGGCTTTGATTCCAGCCGAGGACTTCCGCCGGCTGGCCTTCGAGCAGCCCGCCATCCACCGCCGCGTGATGCAGCAGGTGGCGCCCGGTGATGAGCCGCATCACCAGCAGCGAGCAGAGCCGCGAGCGCCTGACGTCGCTGGGGACGATGGCCGCGGGGCTCGCGCACGAGCTGAACAACCCAGCCGCCGCGGCACGGCGCGCGGCACAGCAGATGACCGAAGCGCTCGATGTGATCAGCTCGACGATCGCGCGCTTCGTCGAGTCGGGGATGGAGCGCGAGCAGGTCGGCGAGCTCGTCGCGCTGCAGCAGCACGCCGTCGCGCACGCCGCCTCGTGCACCGCGCTCGACGCGCTCGACGCGGCCGACGCCGAGGACGAGCTGCTCGCGCGCCTGGAGGCGCTCGGCGTGCAGGAGCCGTGGCGTCTGGCCGAGCCGCTCGCCGTCGCCGGGGTCGACCAGGCCTGGCTCGACCGGCTCGCCGAGCTCGCGGGGCCCGCGACGGACGCCGCGCTGCAATGGGTGGCCGCTTCGCTCGTCGCCGGACGCCTCGCGGCCGAGCTCGAAGAGTCGACCGAGCGCATGTCGAGCCTCGTCGGCGCCGTCAAGTCCTACGCCTACATGGACCGCGGCGATCTCGTCGAGGTCGACCTGCACGAGGGTCTGGAGACGACGCTCGCCGTGCTCGGCTACAAGCTCAAGCACACCGAGATCGCGCTCGTGCGCGAGTACGACCGAACGCTGCCGAAGCTGACCGTGCACGGCTCCGAGCTCAACCAGGTGTGGACCAACCTGCTCGACAACGCGATCGACGCGCTCGGGCAGAGCGGCACGATCACGATCGCCACGCACGCCGACGGGGAATGCGCGGTGGTCGAGATCTCAGACGACGGGCCGGGCGTTCCCGAGGACGTGCTGTCGCGCATCTTCGACCCGTTCTTCACGACGAAGGACGTCGGCTACGGCACCGGGCTCGGCCTCGCCACGGCGCGGCGCATCGTCGTCGACCGCCACGACGGCTCGCTGACGCTCGATTCGCAACCCGGCCGCACGACGTTCCGCGTGCGGCTGCCCTTCGCCCAATCCGGAAAGTGAGGACCCGATGCCGAACTGCACGCATCTCGACCAGATCCTGATCACCGAGCTGCCCGAGTCGGTCGAGGGCTGCGAGGACTGCCTGCGCGTCGGAGACCCCTGGCTGCACCTGCGCATCTGCCTGGAGTGCGGCAAGGTCGGCTGCTGCGACGACTCGCCCAACCGCCACGCAAGCGCGCACGCCCGCTCCAGCGGCCACCCGATCATCCGCTCGATCGAGCCGCGCGAAGACTGGTCGTGGTGCTTCGTCGATGAGCTGATGATGCGGATCCCCGAGGTGCACGGCGAACCGCGCATACCACCCTCGCCGCTGGGCGGCTGACACGCCGTGCGCCGGAGCTCGCGGCGGTGATGGGCTAAACGTCTGTCCAGCGGGGTTTCGCAAGGACGCATCGCGGTCGAGTACAGGGGTGGTGCCAGGATTGCCCGCCACAGTGCATCGCGCGACGCCCAGCTCGTTGGCCGATGTGATCGACCGGCGCGCCATCCGTTCGGCCTACCAGCCGCTCGTCGACCTCTACAGCGGTGACGTCGTCGGCTATGAGGCGCTCGCGCGTGGCCCGCTCGGCAGTCGTCTGACGAGTCCCGAGGCGCTGTTCGACGCGGCACGGGTGGCCGGGCTGGAGCGCGAGGTCGAGTGGGAGTGCCAGCGAGCCGCGCTGCAGGGCGCACTCGACGTCGGGCTCACGCCGGGTCAGGCGCTGTTCGTCAACCTCGAGCCGCTGCTGCTCGAGGCCGATCGTCCCGAGCACCTGTTGGCGTTGCTCGATGCGGCGCTGGAGCGCTTCTCGGTGTTCGCCGAGTTCACCGAGCGCTCGCTGACCGATCGCCCCGCCGAGTTGCTCGCGGCCGTCGAGCGGCTGCGCCGGAAGGGAGTCGGCGTGGCGCTCGACGACGTCGGTGCAGACCCGCGCTCGCTCGCGCTGATGCCTTTCCTCGCGCCAGATGTGATCAAGCTCGACCTCCGCCTGGTGCAGGAGAACCCTTCCCGCCGAATCGCCGAGATCGCCCACGCCGTCGGCAGCGAGGCCGAGCGCACCGGCGCACTCGTGCTGGCCGAGGGGATCGAGACCGACGAGCACCGGCGCACCGCCCTGACGCTTGGTGCGCGCTATGGCCAGGGCTGGCTGTTCGGCCACCCCGGCGAGCTGCGTCCGGCGCGGGCCAGGCCGAGCAGCCCTATCCCCGCGCCCGCCCGCGCCCCGCACGCCTGGCCCGCGAGCCCATACGAGGCGGTCTGCGAGCACCGCACGGTGCGCCGCGGCAACAAGCGCCTGCTGCTCGCGCTGAGCCGGCAGATCGAGGAGCAGGCATCGGGCCTGGGCTCGGCCGCGGTCGTACTCAGCGCCTTTCAGGAGGCACGATTCTTCACCGAGCGAACCGCCGCTCGCTACGCGGCGCTCTCGGGGCAGGTGGCGCTCGTGGGCGCGCTCGGGGCGGGCTTGAGCGAGCAGCCGGCTCGCGGGGTTCGCGGGGTTGCGCTCGAGCATGCCGACCCGCTGCGCGGCGAGTGGGGCGTGACCGTGATCGCGCCGCACTTCGCGATCGCCTTCGTCGCCAGGGAGCTCGGCGATGGCGGCGCCGACATGGACCGGCGCTTCGACTTCGCCGTGACCTACGAGCGCGATCTGGCCGTGTCGGCCGCACGCGCCTTGATGGCCCGCGTGGCCGACGCCTGAGCGGGCAGCGCCCGCCCCCCGCCCCCCCGAGTGTCCTGCCCGGTCGGGCGGGGTCGCTTCGCCCGTGACTGCCGCGCGCCTGCGAGCAGATGCGGCGCGACCGTCGGCCAAGCGCGCGCCGGGCGGGCCAGGTAGAAGCCCTGGGCGAGCGGCACGCCGAGCTCGATCAGCGTTCGCAACTCGGCCTCGGACTCCATGCCCTCGGCCACGAGCAGGCTGTCCACGCGCCGTGCGTAGTCCGACAGCGCGCCGACCAGCGCGGCTCGCTCGCGGTCGACGTCGATTCCCTTGACGAGCGACCGGTCGAGCTTCAGGTAGCGCGGCTGCACGGCCATGATCTGCCCGAGCCCGGAGTAGCCGGACCCCATGTCGTCGACCGCCATCTGCGCGCCGCGCCGGCGCAGCGGCTCGATCGCCGCTCGCAGCCGCTCGCCGTTGTGCACGAGTGCGTCCTCGGTCAGCTCGACGATCAGCCCCGACAGGTCGGGTTGTCGCTCGAGCATGCCCAACGTGCCCGGGTCGATCAGCACGGGCGCCGACAGGTTGACCGACAGGGCGACGCCGCGGGGTCTGCGGCAGTAGAGCTCGAGCGCCTCGCGCAGGCACGCCAGTTCGAGCGCCTCGCGTTCGCCGAGCTCGTCGGCCAGCGAGAACCACTGCAGCGGGCTGCCCGAGCCGTCCGGACCGAAGCGCGCGAGCGCCTCATACGCGTGGATCGCGCCGCTGCGCACGTCGACGATCGGCTGCACGACCATCGAGAGGCCGTCGCCGTCGATCACGCGGCGCAGCGCTCCGCGTGCGCTCTCACGCCCGTTACCGCTGAGCGAACCGCCCGAGTAGACGGACACCTGCCCGCCACCCGGCACTCGCTTGGCGACGCGCAACGCGATATCGGCCGCGCGCAGCAGCGCCTCGGAGCCCTCGCCGTCGTGCGGTGCGCGCGCGAGTCCCACGCAGGTGGAGATGCCACGCGTCTGCGAGCTTTCGCGGGGAAGCTGCTCGATCAGGCGCGCGGCGAATGCCGGCGCATCCTGGCCCGCCAGCAGCAGTGCGAACTCATCGCCGCCGAGCCGCCCGGCGATCGAACCCGAGGGCATCTGCGCCTGCAGCGCCTCGGCGAACGCCGTCAGCATCTCGTCGCCGTGTGCGTGGCCGGCGGTCTTGTTGACCGCACCGAACCCGTCGAGATCGAACAGCAGCAGCGACAGCGGCGCTCGCTCGCCGGCGACCGCACTTGCATGGTCCAGCGCTGTGCGGAAGGCGGTTCGCGAAAGCAGACCTGTCAGCCCGTCGTGGTCGGCGTCCCAGCGCGCCTGGCGGAGCAGGTGGTTGAGCTCGACCGTGAGGCGCCCGATCGTCAGCAGCAAAGCGATCGCCGCCACGCAAAGGCCCGCGTGTTCGAGGCTGAGCCTGCCTTCGATCACGACCGGCATCGCGAGTGCCCCGAGCACGATCGTGCGGCCGATCCAGTGCACGCGCCCGCCGCGCGCCATCACGCCGCTGGCCACGGCGGCCAGCCAGAGGATGCTCAGCACGGTGACGCGCTGCCCGCCGAGCCCGACGATCAGGATCGCCGCCGTCCCGGCCAGCGACTCCTCGAGCTTCAGCCACACGATGCGCTTGGCCCACAGGTGAACGACCGCGGTGGCCACGATCGTGGCAAACCCGGCTACGCCGAGCCACGGCCGCTGCAGCAGCCCCGGCTCAGCCGCGATCAGCGAGATGCCTGCGACACCGATCGCGGCGCGCGCCCACGCAGCGGTGTGACGCGCACGCCGGATGTGGCCGTCGCTTTCGATCGGAACCATGGGGCCGACTCGGTAGCAACGCCCGATGGCTTGACCTCATGCGCCGCCCGCGGACCGGTTGCATCGCGATTCCGATAGTCGAACCGTGCGCAGCTGCCCCGGCCGGCGTTCGTCTCGGCTCGCCTTGCGGCCTATTCGTAGGTGAACTGGTCGCCCGGCGGGCTCTTCTTGCTCTTCGATTTGCCCACGGCGGCGATCATCTCCACGACGCCCGCCTTCTTGCCGGGGGGAGTGACGAACGTGCAGCTCGTGCTCGAGCCGCACTGAACGGAGGCTCCCTGCGCTTTGCCGAAGCTGAAGCTCGTGGCGCCGGCTCCGGGCGCGAAGCCGCTGCCGCTCACGGTCACGCTCGTGCCTCCCGCGACCGGCCCCGTGCTCGGGCTGACGCTCGCGATCGTCGGCGCTTCGTATTTGAACACGTCATGCGCGCCGATCGCGCTCGTCCCGCTCGGCGTGGTCACGGTGACATCCGCGGCGCCGGCGGTGCCCGCCGGGGAGAGCACCGTGATCGACGTCGGCGAGTTGACCGTGAAGCTGCTCGCGGCGGTCGAGCCGAAGCGCACCGACGTGGCGCCCGTGAAGTCGCTGCCGGTGATCGTCGAGCTCGTGCCGCCCGCCGCCGGGCCTTTGTTGGGCTTGACTTTCGTGACGGTCGGCGGCGGGGTGTAGGTGAACCGGTCGGCCGCGCTCGCCGCGCTCGTCCCGTTGGGTGTCGTCACGGTGATGTCGACCGTTCCCGTTCCGGCCGGCGAGGTGGCGGTGATCGACGTCGGCGAGTTCACCGTGAACGAGGCGGCGGTGCTCGCGCCGAAGTGAACGCTCGTCGCTTCGGCGAAGTTGATCCCGGCGATCGCCACGCTCGTGCCGCCGTGCTGCGGTCCCACCGCCGGGCTGACGCCCGTTACGGTCGCCGCCGGCGCGCCCATCGAGAGGCTGTGCGAGCCGCCGCCGGCGATCGTCACCACGCCGCCGAGTCCCGAGATGGCGACCGGCACGGGACTGTTCAGGTTCGAACCGTTGCCGAGCTGGCCGTCGGGGTTGTATCCCCATGCCTCCACACTGCCGCCGCTCAGCAGCGCCAGGCTGTGCTGCATGCCGGCCGAGATCGCCGTCACCCCGCTGAGCCCGCTCACGGCCGTGGGCAGGTTGCTCATCCCGCCCTGCGTCCCGTTGCCGAGCTGGCCGTTGCCGTTGCCGCCCCAGGCCATCACTTCGCCGTCGCCCAACAGCGCGAGGCTGTGTTCGCCGCCGGCCGCCACGGCCGTCGCGCCGCTCAGCGCCTGGACCGGTTCGGGCGTGGGGTCGTTTTCGGGTTGTTCTTCTTCTTCCAGGACGGTTTCTTCTTCTTCTTTGATCACTTTGTATTTCGTCGGCATCCCCAGCTGGTGCGCCACGTTGCTGCCCCACGACATCACCGTGCCGTCGGAGAGCAGGGCCAGGCCGTGTTCGCGGCCGGCCGCGATGGCGGTGGCGCCGGCGACCCCTTTCACCGGTACCGGGTTGGCGCTTTTCAGCTTTTTGCCATTGCCCAGCTGACCTTCTTCGCCGGCCCCCCAGGCGACGACTGTGCCGTTGCTCAGACGCGCCAGGTTGAACGCGCCCCCGGCCGCGATCGCCGTCACGTTGCTGAGGCCTTTCACCGCCACGACGAACGTGCTTTTGGTGCCTTTGACACCGCTGCCGAGCTGACCTTCTTCGTTGCCGCCCCAGGCCATCACGGTGCCGTTGGAGAGCAGCGCCAAGCTGTGTTCTTTGCCCGCCGCGATCGCGACAACGTTGACGAGCCCCGAGACGGTCACCGGCACCTTGCTGTTCGTCGTCGTGCCGTTGCCGAGCTGGCCTTCGCTGTTGTTGCCCCACGCCCTGACGGTGCCGTTGGCGAGCAGCGCCAAGCTGTGTTCGCCTCCGGCCGCGATGGCCGTCACTTCGCTCAGGCCGGCCACCGCGCCGGGCACGCGGCCGATCGTCGTCGTGCCGTTGCCGAGCTGCCCCGAGCCGTTGTAGCCCCAGGCCGCGACGCCATACGACGAAGCTGTTGCCGATGCGATCGGAAGCACGGCGAGCAGCGCCACGAGTGCCGTCAACAGCGGCCATGCGCGGCGCCTGCGCGAGCACGTCGCGCACGGTCCAAGCAGCGAATCTCCCTCGATCATCCTCTCTCCCTTGCCCCGGCGCCTCCGGCAGCTCGTCCCTCGCGAGCAGCCGATGCTGGCGCCATCCTACAGCGCCCGTGCCGTGCAGTCCACTGATGTCATCCCTCCCGCCGCGCTCGCACTCAGCTTGGCTGAAGCGCCTCGGCAGCGGCGACGAAGAGGACGGCCTGGGTGCGCGCCACGAGCGCGACAGCCTCGTCGGGCGGCAACAGCTCGGGGTGGTGCAACGGACGGGAGACGAAGCCGGGCGCGCCGTCGAGGCCGACGAACCCCATCGCCAGCCGAGCGAGCTCGCCGAAGAAGGCGAAGTCATCCGAGCCGCACGAGCGCCACGCCGCGGCGCTTCTCAGCCCGGCCTGCGCGAGCAGCTCACGACCGCGTCCGACGATCGCCGGATCATTCGCGAGCGCCGGCTCGCCCTCGATCAGCTCGACGGTCGCCGTGCACCCGTGCGCCGAGGCGACGCCGTGCACGACCTCCTCGACCAGCTCGCGCAGCGCCGCACGCTCCTGCGGGCGATGCGCGCGCAGCGACGCCCGGGCACGCGCGTGGGCGGGGATCACGTTCTCCGTGCTGCCGCCCTCGAGCACGCCGACGTTGACGAGCGCCGGGGCGAGCGGATCGACGCGTCGCGCCGCCTGCGCGTGCAGCGCCACGACGATCTGCGCGATCGCGAGGATCGGGTCGCGCCCGTGGTGCGGGTAGGCGCCGTGGGTGGGCTTGCCCTCGACCCTGATCTCGACCGAGTCGCTCGCGGCGTTGACCGTTCCGGCGTCGAGCGCGACGCTGCCCCACGGCAGCTCGGGGTGGATGTGCGCCGCGACCACAGCCGCCGGGGCCGCGCTCGCCAGCTCTGCGGCCGCCAGTTCGCGGGCTCCCGACGGGTAGGCCTCCTCGCTCGGCTGGAACACGGCCAGCAGCGCAGCCGGCAGCTCTTGCAGTCGCGCGGCCGCGCGCGCGAGGGCGACGAGCGCGGCCATGTGCACGTCGTGCCCGCACGCGTGCATCGTCTCGCCGCGCGCGCTGAACGGCGCGTTCGTTCGCTCGGCGATCGGCAAGCCGTCGAGCTCGGCGCGGATCGCGATCGGAGCGCCCTGCGCGGGTCCCACACGCGCGAGCAGCCCTGTGCCGGCGGCGCTCTGTGCCTGCACAGGCAGGCGCTCGCGCACGATCGCGGCAGTGCGCCGCTCCTCGTGCGCCGGCTCCGGTGTGGCGTGCAGCCGATGGCGCAGCTCGACGGCGCCGTCGAGCTCGCCGTCGAGCGCCACGAGCAGCCGCGTGAGCGTCTCGTCAGTAGATCTGGGCATAACGCGCGCAGAGCTCCGGCAGGTCGCTGCCCTCAGCCGCCTCCACCTCGCTGCGCTTGACCGCGAGGTAGGCGTCGTACATGAGCGGCGTCATCCACCCGCGCACCGTCTGATCTTCGGCGAACGCCGCGAGCGCGCCGGCGAGCGAGCTTGGCAGCCCGCCCACGCCGTAGCGCTCGGCTCCGGCCGCGTCGAGCTCCGCCGGGTCGCACTCGAGCATCGGCGCCGGCTCGAGCGCCTCGCGCACGCCCGCAAGGCCTGCCCGCAGAACGGCCCCGAGCGCGAGATGGGGGTTGGCCGTCGCATCCGCCGCGCGGTACTCGAGTCGCAGCTGCCGGCCCGGCTCGCCGGCGTCTGCCACGAGCGGCGGGATGCGCAGCAGCGTTTCCCTGTTCTGCCGCCCGAGGCAGACCGCGCCGGCGCCCCAGTGATGCGGCGCCAGGCGCCTGGCCGACACGGGGCTCGCCGCGCTCAGCGCGCTCAGCGCGCTCGCGTGGCGCACGACGCCGGCGGCGAAGCTCCCGCCGAGCTCGCTCAGCGCCCCCGGCCGCGACGGGTCGTACAGCGCCGGGCGCCCGTCGGCGTCGAGCAGGCTGAGATGGATGTGCACGCCGTTGCCCGCCTCCGCCGGATCGAGCAGCGGCGTGAACGTGGCACGGCGCCCTTCGCGCCGCGCCACCTCGCGTACGACCTCACGCAGCACGACCGCACGATCGGCCGCCGTGACCCCTTCGGCCGGAGCCACCGGGATCTCGAACTGGTGCGAGGCGTACTCGGGCATGAACCGCTCCGGCTGCGCGCCGGCCTGCACGAGCGCGCGCATCGCCCGGCCCGGGAAGCTCCCTGCGCGTCGCTGGGCCTCGAGCGAGAACGGCAGTGCCGCCGGTCGCTCGTCGAGCAGCTGGAACTCGTGCTCGAAGCTCGCCAGCACGCGCAAGCCGAGCTCGTCCTCGAGCTGCTCGACCGCCTCGCGCAGGAACGCGCGCGGGCAGCACTCCCACGGCCGTCCGTCGGTCTCGGCGATATCGCACAGCACGAAGTCGAGCGCGTCGATGTCCCCCTCGCCGCCGACGCGCACGCGCATGCGCGGATCGGGCAGCAGGCGCAGGTCGCCGGTCGAGCCGAACGGGTTGGGCTCGGCCAGCGTGCCGAGCGGCGTGAGCGCGTGGTTGGCCGGCACCCAGCCGACGCCCGCCCCCGCCTCCTGGTCCTGGGCGGGCAGCGAGCGACCCCGGACGATCGCGCCGAGGTCGCAGCACACCAGCGCGACCAGGCCGTCGTCGCCTGAGCCGTCGCCGCTCATGTGCCTGGCACGACGGTCAGCGTCCCGTTGTCCCAGGGGCGCTCCTGCAGATCACAGGAGCCCGCGGCGGCGCGCACGGCGGCGACGTCCTCGCGGGCGACCACGGCGATCATCCCGCCCGGGGCCATCCCGGCACGCGCCAGCGCACGCGCGAGCCGGTCGCGCGGCTGCACGTGCACGCCGCCGGCGCCGAGCGCGGGATACGTGTCGGCCACGCCATAGAGCTCGCCGCCCGGCCCGCGCAACCGCCCGAAGACGCATACGAAATGACCGACCTCCCAATCGGGCGGCGGTCCGTCGTCTGCTCCGTCGAGCAGGTGGCCGAGCAGCGCACCGACGCTCGGCGAGGAGCCCCACAGGTGGCGGGTGGCGACGTTTGCGATCAGCGTGGCCGGCCGCGCCAGCGCCGCGACGGCCTCGAACAGCCCGGCGAGCGTCCCGCCCGACCATGGCCCGGCGTAGGGCAGCGCGCACAGGCGCTCGTCCGAGAGCTGCTCGATCGCGCGCAGCACGCCGGCGCAGTTCGTGCCGGAGACCGACGCGTCGTCGATCAACGGCGGCTGGATGCGGTAGTCGCGGCGCCCGTGCTCGCCCGCCGGGAGCGCGCTCGTGTCGGGCACGCGCGAGACGAAGCTGCCGGCGGCCAGCGCCACTGTGTCCTGGTCGAGCGGCTCGCCGCCGCGCTCGACGAGCCCGGCCGCGTGCAGCGCGAGTGCGCCGCAGAACGCGCCGCACAGATCGTCGCGCTGGGGCAGCTCGCGCGCGTGCGCCCGCAGCAGCGTGCGCGCGCCGGGCAGCAGCGTCAGCTCGAGCTTGCTCGCGGCGGTGTCCACGAGCGCAATCTACTGCGCCGAGGGGGTACCGCCGACGGCGTCGCCCAGCCACTGGCGCCGCTTGCGCACGCGCTCCCAGCGCGCCTGTGAGGCGTGCAGCTTGCGGCTTTCCGGGCGGTAGCGCCTGCGCGCCCACGGCGAGGTGGGGGAGGCCAGGCGGATGGCGCCCACGAGCGAGAAGAACGGTAGGAAGATGCCGAGCAACCCGAGCAGCGGCTTGCCCTTGAAGATCGCGAGCGCGGCGAGCACGATGTCGATCAGGATCGCCACGACCAGCGAGCTGATCGAGCCTTCCTGGTTGGTCAGGTCGAACGGCGCGAGGCCGAGCACGACCATCCCGCCGAGCAGCGTCGCCACGACGACGGCGTCGAGCGAGCTGCGGCCCTCTTGGGACCAGTAGACGTCTTCCAGGTGGATCCACAGGGCGAACTCGTCGAGCGTCAGCCCGGCGCCGATGCCGAACAGGGCCGCGAGCACCTCCGACCAAGGGCTCTCCGGCGCGAGCGCGAAGTTGAGGAAGCCGCTGCTCATCATCAGGCAGATGCCCCAGACGAGATGGTGCAGGTGCAGCCCGCCCTTCGTCTGGACGCTGCCCGGCCACCAGGAGAATTTGGGGCTGCGGATCATCCGCGCGCTCGTGCGGATGAACAGGAACGCCAGCAGGAAGGCGCCGAGCAGGACGAAGCCCGAACGCTGACCGCGGTCGTCGAGGAAGTGCTGGGAGATTTCGAAGTTGACCGCGGCGAGCATCGATGCAGACACTAGCTCCGGGGAAGGCGCGCTGTCGGCGGCTGTCCGTCGTCTCGGCACAGAGAGCTTCGACCACGACGCAAGTTCTCGCGGTCGGGCTAAGGGTTGGCGCCGGCCGTGCCGATGATGCAGCCGTGGGCCTCACTCGTCATCACTCGTCGCGCCCTGTAGCGCTGCGTGCCCTGCTGGTGCCCACGGTGCTCGCGCTGGCGGCATCGCTCCTCTTCACCGCCACAGCCGGGGCTGTTCTCTCCGGTGGCTATGGCTACCAGCGCCGCACAGCGCCTGCCCGCAAAAGCGAACCGCTGCAGTACCACGGTGGGCCGGTGCTGCACTCCTCGGATTCCTACACGATCTACTGGGATCCGACCGAAACGTATCGGGGTGAATGGAAGGAACTGATCAACGGCTACATGCAGAACGTCGGAGCGGATCGAACATTCGGCAACGTGTTCGCGCTGAACGCGCAGTACAGCGACAGCGGTGGTCCCGCAGCCAACAACTCGACGTTCCGAGGGTCCTACACCGACAGCGACTCCTATCCGACCAGCGGCTGCACCGAACCGGCCGCGTTCGCGTGCCTGACCGACGCCCAGATCCGCGCCGAGCTCCAGCACGTGGTCTCCTCAGGCGCGCTTCCCGGCGCGACCGGCCCGGGCGTCTACTACGTCCTCACGCCGCCCGGTGTCGTCGTCTGCACCGACGAAGGAGGGAACGGCAACTGCTCGGACTCGACGACGTCGAAACCGTCGAACGGCATATGCGGCTATCACTCCGCGATCAACCCCGGCGGCGCCGGGCAGATCATCTACGCCGTCCAACCGTGGGTCGCGGGCGAAGCGGGGCGCGTCGAAACGACCAACCCGCTGACGACGGCCACTCCCACCGAAGACGTGCTCGCCTGCCAGGCCGACACCACCGTGCTGGTCGAGCCCAATCAGCTCGGCGGGGCCAACCTGCTCAGCGACTACATGACCGGACTGCCCGACGTCTTGATCAACGACCTCAGCGTCGAGCAGAGCAACATCGTCGTCGACCCACTGCTGAACGGCTGGTACCAGACCGCCACCAAAGCAGAGCAGGGCGACATGTGCCAGACGAACTTCGGACCGCCGCCTGAAACACAGCTGACGGCGGACCCGCACTCGCACGCAGCCGGCTTCTCCAACGAGACGATCAGCGGGCACGGGTACTACGTGCAGTGGGCATTCGACAGCACGTGGCTCACCAACGGAAAAGGCTACTTCTGCTGGCAGGGCGACAATCTGACGCCCCACTACACGGCGCCCAACCCGGTCAATGTCGGCGATGTCGTCGGCTTCGATGGCACCGAGTCGCTGATCACGCTGCAGGCCGCCGCGAGCGGGCTGCCCGCCGACGAGCCGTACGTTGCACCCGTCTACTCGTGGAACTTCGGTGACGGAACCAGCGTCTCGGGGGTCACCGATGCGAGCGTCTTCCACACCTTCCATTACGGCGGCGAATACACAGTGACGCTGACCGTTACCGACAGCGCCAGGCGGAGTGAGAGCTTCGCGACCACCATCACCGTCGACGGTCCGCCTCCGCCGGGCGCTCAGACGCCGTTGGTACCAGGCGGGGGCGCCGCCCCCGGCTCCTCTACGCCGGGCACGACCACGTTGGGCTCGGACGCGGGTACGGCAAAGCCGAAAGTCGTGGCCACCCAGGCCGTGTCCTCGCACAGCCTCGCCTCGGTCCTGCGCAAAGGCCTCGTCGTGCGCTACTCCGTCAGCTCGCAGGTCGCCGGGCGCTTCGAGGTCCTGCTGGCGAGCTCTGTGGCCAAGAAGATCAAGCTGAAGGGTCGTGCCGCGACGGGCCTGGCCAAGGGCACCCCGCCGCAGATCGTGATCGCCAAAGCGATTCTCGTGACGACCAAGGGCGGGCACAACACCTACAAGATCAAGTTCAGCAAGTCCACGGCGGCTCGCCTGCGCAAGCTGCACAAGGTCTCGCTGATGGTTCGCCTGGTCGTGCACAACCCGAGCAGCCCGGTCCCGACGACCGTGCTCAGCCGCGTCAACCTCGCGCGCTGAGCCGCGCGCCGGGCAACACGCGGTCCCGGGCCGCGCGACTCAGTGTTCGGGCGGTTCGCCGCGCTTGGCTTTGGCCTTGGCGCTGAACACGTAGCGCCACAGCAGGTACAGGACTACGTAGCCCGCGACGATCGAGATCGCCGAGAGCACGGCGATCGCCGTGCTCGTGCTGCCCGATTCGATCGCCGCTTCGCCGTCGAGCGCGAGCGGGATCAGCACCGCCATCACGGGGTGTGCGTCACAGTCCCGGCCAGTGACGCGTCACGAAGCCCGAGTTGTCGACCGGTTTGACCTGCCAGCGCGATGCATACACGCCACTGCGCCCGGCCGTGTTGTACATCACGCCGTCCACGTACATGTAGACGTGGCCCGCCGCCGCCTCGATCGTGATGTAGCGCCCCGGCCCCGCTGCGCCCCAGCTCTCCAGTTCGCCCGAGGTCTCCGGCGCGCTCAGCAGGCCGCCGGCGGCGAGCGCGTAGCTGACCGAGCCCGAGCAGTCGTACGCGTTGTCGACGAACGAGCCGTGCCCGCCGCCGAACACGTACGGGAAGTCCGTGATCGCGTTCGCGCCCGCGATCACGCGCTGGACCGCTTCGGGGACGTTCGGCGGAATCGGGATCGTGCCGTTGCCGCCGACCGAGTTGCCGCCGGCGACAGGCTTCAGCGCCTGCTGCTGTGCGCGCTTGGCCGTACGTTCGACGGCCTGCATCTGCGCGAGCTCCTGCTTGACTTCCGCGTCTGACGGCGCTCCTGCGGCGACGATCTCTTCGCTGGCCTTCGCCGGAGTCTTCGCGGCCTTGTGCTGCACGCCGGCCGGGGCGGGGAAGCTGCTCGCTTCTTCGGGGTCGGCGACCTCGGAGACGTTCGCGCGCTTGCCCGTGGCCGGGCTGCCGGCCGTCGCGGCGGGCAGGGATCGAGTCGGGGTGCTAGGCGCGCCCGAGGCCGCGGTCCCCGTGGCGCTGTTCGGCTTGCCCGCGGGCACCGCTGCCCGCGACTTCACAGCGACGCTTCGCGTGGCGACGCTCGCTCCCCCCGCGTGCGAGCCGCCGCTCAACGCGAGCACGAGGCCGAGCGCGATCAGCGCGACCGCCAGCGCAACGGCGATCAGCGACCAGCGCGACAGCGCGCCCGCCGGCAGGCGCGGAGCCCTGGCTTGGCTCGAATCGGTCACGACAGCAAGGCTAGCGGCCGGGCTGTCGCGGCGCGCCTGCTGGTATTGACCCGTCAGTCAGCCCGCTGAGCCCGTTACCCTTAGAGCGCACGCGGGCTGAGGACGATGCCCGTGCGCGTCCACTCAGGCGGGTGGGCCACCGGCGTGGCTCGCTAATCTGCTCTGATGCCAGATGAGGCCAGCGCCGTAGACATCCACGCCCGCGACATCGGCTCATCCGTCCACATCCGCCCGCACATGCGGCTGCTGCACGGGCTGCGCAGGCCCGCCAACTGGCTTCAGCTCGTGCGCTTCGGCCTCGTCGGCGGCGTCGGCTTCGTCGTCAACGTCGCCGTCTACGCGCTGCTCGTCCACGGAGCCGGTTTCGAGTACCGCGTCGCCTCGGTCGCCGCGTGGCTCGTGGCCGTGCTGAACAACTTCGTGCTCAACCGGCACTGGACGTTCGACGCGAGCGAGGGTCGCGCCCATCACCAGGCCGCCCGCTTCCTGCTCGTCAGCCTGCTCGCCGAGATCGTCAGCCTGCTGCTGCTGACGCTGTTCGTCGAGGCCGCGAACCTCCCGAAGGTGCCCGCCCAGGCGCTCGCCGTGGCCGCGTCGATGCCTTTCAACTTCCTCGGCAACAAGCTCTGGACGTTTCGCTCAGGGGCCGACAGCGACGGCGCCGCAGACGCCTGAGCCACGCCCTGAGCGCCCGTTGGCTGGGCTTAGCGGTACCTATACTCTGGCCTTTCCCCCTCTCGGAGGACTCGCGTGCAGGAGATGGTCATCTACGGCGTCAGCTTCGACATGGTTGGCAAGCAGCCGATCGTGCTTCTGAAGACCGTCGAGGGCAACAAGTTCCTCCCCATCTGGATCGGCCATCCCGAGGCCGCCTCGATCCTGATGAAGCTGCAGGGCGCCGGCACGCCGCGCCCCATGACGCACGACCTGCTGAGCGAGATCCTCGGCGAGCTCGAGGTCAAATGCACCTCCGTCTCGGTCACCGAGCTGCGTGAGAACACGTTCTTCGCCTCGATCACCTTGCAGGTCGGCGGCCGCGAGCTGGAGATCGACTCGCGCCCGAGCGACGCGATCGCGCTGGCCGTGCGCTGCGGCGCGCCGATCTTCGCCGCCGAGGACGTGATCGCCGAGTCCGCCATCGAGTTCGAGCACGACGTCGAGGAGTCCGAGGACGTCGTCGAGAAGTTCAAGGAGTTCCTCGACGAGGTCTCCCCCGAGGACTTCGCCGCCGGCGACTCCTAGCGGGTAAAGGCGCTCTGCAGCACCCGAGCAATCAGCTCATCGAACCCAACGCCCGCAGCATCAGCCGCCTGTGGCAGCAAGCTCGTCTCGGTCATCCCCGGCACCACGTTGGTCTCGAGCACCCACAGCTCGCCGTGCTCGTCGAGCATCAGGTCCACGCGCGCCACGCCGTGGCAGCCGAGCAGCCGGTAGACCGACAGCGCCAGCTCCTGCGCCCGTGCCGTTGTCTCCTCCGGGAGCTCCGCCGGGCACACGAAAGTGGTCATTCCAATCTCATATCTCGATTCATAATCGTAGAAGTCCTCCTCGCGCGGGACTGCCTCGACCACCGGCAGCGGCAGTGGGCCCTCCGGGCCGTCGAGCACCGAGACGGCAAGGTCGCGGCCCTTCACGTAGCGCTCGATCAGCACCTTGCGGTCGTATGAGAACGCGCCCACCAGCGCACCCGGCAGCTCCTCGCTGCAGCGCGCGAACTTCACGCCCAGCGCAGAGCCCTGGCTGACCGGCTTGACGACCAGCGGGAAGCCCAGCGAGCGCTCCACGCTCGGCAGCGCCTGCGCCGCGCCCAGCTGCTCGATCCACGACTCCTTGAACGAGTGGAAGTCCGGCGTCGGGATGCCCGCGCCGCGCATCAGGTGCTTGGCCAGCGCCTTGTCCGTGCAGCACATGCACGCCGCCGGAGAAGAGCCCGTGTAGGGGAGGCCGATCGCCTCGAGCAGCGCCTGCAGCGTCCCGTCCTCGCCGTCCGGGCCGTGCAGCGCCACGAGCGCCGCCTCCGGCGCCGCCTGCAGCAGCTGCTCGACCATGTTCGCGTCGACGTCGATCGCCACGACCTCGTGGCCCAGCCGTGTGAGCGCCTCCTGCGCGTGCGCCCCCGAGCGCAGCGATACGTTGCGCTCCAGCGAGCGCCCGCCCTTGAGCACCGCCACCCGCTTGGCCGAGCTCATCGATCCTGGCGCCGGCGTGCCGATCCGTCCTGCTCGCGGCGCGGAAAGGCGACGACGTCCGCCAGCGGCGACTTGCTCGCCTCGGCGTCCTGCTCGGCCTTGCTGTCCTCTCGCTCAGGCCTGCCCGCCGGGGCGCCAGTCGCCGGGTCCTCCGTCACAGAAGGCCGCGCCGAGGTGCCAGAGCCCGTCAGCGTGCCGTACAGGCCCAGCTGCTGACGTACGACCTTGCCGATCCGCCGGATGCCCTCGCGGATGTCTCCAGCCTCGACGCCCGCGAAGTTCAGCCGCATCGAGGAGGAGCCGCGCCGGCCGTCCATGTACGCCGCGCGCCCCGGCACGAACGCCACGCCCTCGCTCTTGCGCGCCTGCGCCAGCAGGTCCGTCGTGTCGATCCGCTCGTCCAGCGTCGCCCACACGAACAGCCCGCCCTGCGGCTGCGTCCAGCGCGCGCCGTCGCCGAAGTGCTCGGCCAGCGATTCCAGCATCACGTCGCGCCGCGCGCGGTAGAGATCTTTGAGCTGCTCCAGGTAGCCCAGCCAGCGCGGCTCGCCGCCCGCCTCGCGCTCCTTGAAGTACTCCGCCACGAACAGCTGCGTGACCGGCGACGAGCACAGGTCAGAGCCCTGTTTGCCGAGGTTCAGCTTCTCCAGCACCGGCCGCGGCGCGACCGCCCAGCCGAGCCGCAGCCCCGGTGAGAGGATCTTCGAGAACGTGCCCAGGTAGATCACGAGGTCCGCCGCGCCGCCGCCGATCCCCACCTGCGCATCGAGCGAGTGCAACGTCGGCAGCGACTCGCCCTCGTAGCGCAACAGGCCGTAGGGGTTGTCCTCGAGGATCAGCAGCTCGCGCTCATGCGCCACCTCGACGAGGCGCCGGCGCCTGGGCAGCGACATCGTCACGCCGCCCGGGTTCTGGAAGTTGGGGATCGTGTAGATGAACTTCGGTCGCCTGCCCTCCTCCGCAAGACGGTCGAGCACACGCTCGAGCTCGTCGATCGGCATCCCGTCGGCGTCCATCTCGATCTGCTCCACCTGTGCCTGGTAGGCGCTGAACGTCGGCACCGCACCCGGGTACGTCGGTGCCTCCGCCACGATCACATCGCCCGGGTCGATCAGTGCCTTGCAGACCAGGTCGATCACCTGCTGGCCGCCCGTCGTGACGATCACCTCGCCCGGGTCGATCGTCGTGCCCTCCGCCGCCATCACCTGCGCGATGCACTCGACCGTGCTCGCCATCCCCTCAGTCGGGCCGTACTGCAGCGCCCGTGCCGTCGAGGTTGCCGCCACCTGCGACATCAGCTTCGCGTACAGCTCCGGTGCGAACGTCTTCGTGTCCGGCAGTCCGCCCGCCAGCGAGATCACGTCCGAGCGCTCCGTCAGCGCCATCATCTCGCGCATCGCCGAGCTTTTCATCCCGCGCGTGCGCGCCGCGAACAGCGACTCGTAGCGCGCCAGCTCGTGCGCCGTCGGCCGGGCTCCGCGCCCGCCACCCGCTCCGCTGATCGATCGGTCCATGTGCTGTCGTTCCTATTCGCCGCTGCCCGCTGCGGACCTCGCGGCTCGCGTGCTGATCGGCGCGAGTGTCGTCTATCGTCCTGGACCGGTCGCGCCGCCGGCCAGAGGAGCACGGTAGCGCACCCCCGCACGCCCGAACGCATGAACGGCATCTTCTTCTACATCGGTCTCGGCGCCGGACTCGCCGCAGCGTGCGGCCTGCGTCCCTTCCTGCCCGTGCTGCTCGCCGGCGCGCTCGCCTCCGGCAAGGCGCTCGGCGTGAGCTTCGCGCACGACCCGTTCAAGTTCCTGGCCGACGACTGGTGGCTGCTCGTCGTCGCGCTCGCGCTCGTGCTGGCCTACGCGCTGCAGCTGTTCGGCGGGCTCTCCGCGCTGCTCGACCCAGCCGGCGAGCGCGAGCGCCCCGAGCCGCTCGCAGCCGCCCTCGCCGGCCTCGCCTACGGCGCCGGCGCCGTGCTGTTCGCCGGCACGCTCGCCGCGCACCACGACGCCTGGTGGCCGGGCATCGTCGGCGGGCTCGCCGTCGTGTGGCTGAGCCAGCGCGCCGTGCTGCCGATGTTCGCCCGCGCCCGTGCACGGCTGGCCGACGGCACCGCCAAACAAGCGCTCACGGTCTATCTCGACGCCTCCTCGGTTCTGCTGGCCGTGCTCGTCGCGCTGCTGCACCCGCTCGGCTACGTCGCCCTCGCCGCGCTCGTCTGGCTGCTGCTGCGCACACGCGCCCGCGCCGAGGAGAAGTACGCCGGGCTGCGCATCCTGCGGCGCTGATGGCAGGCGCAGCCGGACCGATGTCCACGAAGCGCTCCGGTCCGCCCAAGCTCGTGCTCTGCGTGATCGACGCGATGGCACCCGAGATGCTCGAGCGCGCCGTCGCCGCCGGCGTCGCGCCCGTGCTCGGGACGCTGATCGAGCGTGGCCGCTATGTGCCCGATTGCGTCGCCGCCTTCCCCTCCGTCACACCCGTCTGCGCCGCCTCGATCGTCACCGGGCTGGCCCAGGACGAGCACCGCGTGCCCGGCATGAACTGGTACCTGCGCGAGGAGCAGCGCTACGTCGAATACGGATCGAGCTTCCGCTCGGCGCAGCGCTTCGGCATCGGCCGGCAGCTGACCGACACCGTCTACAACATGAACCGCGCTCATCTCTCGTCAGAGACGCCGACCGTGTTCGAGACGCTCGACGACGCCGATGTGCGTACGGCCGGGACGACGTACCTGATGTACCGCGGGCGCCATCGTCACGAGCCTCAGCGCGACACCGCTCTGACGCGCGTCGCCTCGACGCTCATGCGGCACTCCGTGATGGGGCCGCGCGAGCTGTTCTACGCCGATATCTTCGCCTCGCGGCGAACCGGCTGCCGCTCCGGCCTGGGTATGCCCGGCGTGCGTGACCGCCACTCCGGCTGTGTCTCCAGCTACATGGTCGAGCACGACCTGTTCGACTTCCTGCTGCTCTCGCTGCCCGACAACGACTGGCGCTCGCACAAGGACGGCCCCGAGGCGCAGATGCAGTCGCTCGCTCAGGCCGACCTGCAGCTCGCCCGCGTGTGCGAGGCCGCCGGCGGCGTCGACGAGTTCCTCGCCGAGCACGCCGTGATCGCGATGGCCGATCACTCCCAGGCGCCCGTCACCGACACGATCGCGCTGCAGGACGAGCTCGCCGAGCTCGGCGTGCTCCAGCCCCCGCGCGGCGGCGAGAGCGAGGACGCGCACATCGCCGTCTGCCCTTCTCAGCGCGCCGCCATGGTCTACGCCCTGCATGAGCCCGAGCGCGACGCCATGCGCGCCTCCGTCGTCGATCGCGCCCTCGCCATCGAGGGCGTCGAGCACGTCATCTGGCTCGCGCGCGACGCACACGAACGCCCGAGCGAGGGCGTCATCGCCAGTCGCCGGCGCGGCGAGCTGCGCTTCAGTCCCGGCGGCGAGCTCGAGGACCCGCGCGGCGCGCGCTGGAGCGTCGACGGACCGCTCGCCGTGATCGACGGCAGCGCCCACGACGGCCGCCTGCTGACGCCCTCCTTTCCCGACGTGCTCGCCCGCGTCTGGTCCGCCCTCACCTGCCCGAGCTCCGGCGAGGTGCTGCTATCCGCCGCTCCCGGCTACGAGTTCCTCGACTGGGGTCGTCAGGCGCACGTCGGCGGCGGCAGCCACGGCTCGCTGCACGCCTCCGACTCGCTCGGCGCGCTGATCTCCTGCGGCGTCGAGCTGCCCGCGCAGGAGCCCGGGCAGTGGGCGATCCGCGACATCGCCCCCATCGTGCTCGCGCACTTCGGGCTCGCGCCCAGCGGCGCTCGCGCGCTCGGGCCCGCTACCTGACGATCGTGAACGTCGGCAGGCGGCCCTGGCACGCCAGCGTGACCGTTTACGCTCGCACGATGGTGCGCCTTGAACAAAACTGGTCCAGGCCAGCCGGTGGGAGTCCGGTCCGGGTAAGCGCCGGAGCGCCCGGTAGCAGGCCCCGGCTTGTCGTCGAGAGGCGGCGGGTTGAGCGGGGCGTCGAGAGCCTCTTTGGAGGGAGCAAGCGCGTGGGCTGGGATTGCAGCCTCGTCAGAGATACAGTCGGGGAGCCGAGCCGCTCATTTCACGGCGAAGGCCATGTCCGCCAGTCCTTGATCCGGATTGGGCACGGCGGGTCCCCGCGGGGTAGGGAGACTTGCACGCGCGCAAGGTCTGGATGCGGGACAAGGGAGACCCGTCTGGTCAGCCTCGTCAGCGAAGACCGTTCGTATAAGCCGATGGCGAAGTCGAGCGGAGGCCAGCGGGAGTCCGTGGGGGTCGTAGTAGTGCCGATCGGCGTCAAGCTAAAGGCGCCAGTAGCGAAGGACCCCTGCTTTGATCGTGCTTGCGTGGGGGGTAAGCGTTAGGGCATGGTCGAGACGCTTCGACCCAATCACCCCGGCGGGCCTCAGCCTGCCGCACACGCCAGCGAAATGGTCTTGGAGACCACTGGTGGGAACGTGCGAGAACTCCAGCGCAAGCTATGGGTATGTGCCAAGCGGTCCCCGGATCGCCGTTTTCACGCTCTGTATGACCGGATCGGCAGGAGTGACGTCCTGCGGGAGGCGTGGAGGCGGGTGCGTAGTAACCGGGGTGCGGCCGGCGTCGACTCTCAGACGCTGGCCGAGATCGAGGCGTATGGCGTCGAGCGGCTGCTCGGCGAGCTTCAGTATGCGCTTCGAGAGGGTTCCTATCGCCCGATGCCGGTGCGGCGGGTGGCGATAGGTAAGCCGGATGGTGGTATGCGGCCGTTGGGCATCCCCACGGTCCGCGACCGGATAGCCCAGCAGGCGACGCGTCTGGTGCTGGAGCCGATCTTCGAGGCCGACTTTCTGGAGGTCTCCTACGGTTTTCGCCCCAAGCGCTCAGCGACTGCTGCGCTAGAGCGCATCCGCACCGGTTTCATCGCCGGGAGGGTGTGGGTCGCGGAGGCCGACATCCGAGATTATTTCGGCCAGATCGACCAGCAGAAGCTGTTGGGGATGGTGGCTGAGCGGGTCTCGGATCGGCGGGTGCTCAAGCTGCTGCGGTGCTGGTTGCGGGCGGGCGTGTTGGAGCAGGGGGTCTACTCTGAGACGGTCACGGGGGTTCCTCAGGGCGGTGTGATCTCACCGTTGCTCTCGAACATCTACCTGCACGCCTTCGATCGCGCGATCAGGCGGGCGGGCGTCGGCGAGCTTGTCCGCTGGGCGGACGATTTCGTCGTGCTCTGCCGCTCTGAGGGCGAGGCACGGGCGGCCCTGAAGCTGGCCGGGGAGAACCTGGCCGACCTGGGGTTGCAACTGCACCCGCAGAAGACGAGGGTGGTTGACCTCAGGGAGGGTCGGGAAGGCTTTGACTTCCTCGGCTGCCATTTCAGAGCCCGTGTGTCGGGCCGGTTGCTGGAACGCGGCATCCGCCGCTATTACCTGCACCGCTGGCCCTCACAACGAGCAATGAAGCGCATCCGAGCGAAGCTCAGGGCATTGACCGACCGGCGCCGTCGTGCCGGGATGAAGGACATCCGCGAAGTGATCGCGGTCCTGAACCCGGTACTGCGCGGCTGGGGCAACTATTTCGCCACCGGTAACGCCGCCATCAAGTTCGTCCAGATCGACGGCTATGTCTGGAGACGGCTAGTGCGCCTGCTCATCAAGCGCAAGGGTCGCAATCTCCGGCCAGAGCAGGTCGAGCGATGGACGCGCCAATGGTTCGTGAGTCTGGGCCTGCACCAGCTCATGGGCACCATTCGCTACCCAGGGACCGCGTAAGCCATGCCAAGAAGATCATCGGAGAGCCGTGTGCGGGAAAACCGCACGCACGGACTCGAAAGGGGGATGAGGAACCGGACCCGCTGAGCGGGCACCGCGCCTCTGACTACCAATGCGACGCCTCGCGACAGCGATCGCCCTGCTGCTCTCGCTTGCGCTGCCCGTGACGGCGCACGCGGCCGGCGACGTGCTCGGCAGCGTGCCGCAGCCCGCGCAGCTGGCGGGCGCGCCACAAACCGCAACGCCGGGTGAGGCTGCCTCCAGCACGCCGAGCCAGGGCGCATCGTCGGGCCTTCGCGGCTCGGCGACGAGCGCATCCTCGACGACGACCACCTCGACGACCCAGACCGACCCCAACGCCCCAGTCCCCGTGCCGCCGTCGAACACGCCGCCGGCCGGCCGACGCCTGTCGGCCAACGAGGTGCTCGCGATCGCCGCCCGCCTGCGGAGCATGAAGAAGGTCCGCGCCGAATACCCGGGCTCCTATGGCGGCGCCTATCTGAAAGCGCCGCTGCACTGGCAGGTCAGCTACTTCTCCAAGAACGGCAAGACGGAGATCGGGCAGGTCGCGATCGACGACGTGTCCGGGCGCGTGCTCGAACAGTGGACCGGCTTCCAGGTCGCGTGGACGATGGCTCGGGGCTACAAGGGCGCGTTCGGGCGCCACGTCAACGCTCTGTACATATGGCTGCCGCTGTGCCTGCTGTTCCTCGTGCCGTTCCTCGACTTCCGCCGCCCCTTCAGGCTGCTGCACCTCGACCTGCTCGTGCTGCTGTCGCTGTCGGTCTCGCTGGCCTTCTTCAACCACGCGCAGATCTACAAATCGGTGCCGCTCGTCTATCCGCCGCTGCTGTACCTGCTGCTGCGCATGCTCGCGCTGTCGCGACGCAGCTCCGCGCGGGCACGAGCAGGCCCGCTGCGCCTGCTCGTGCCGGTTCCCTGGCTTGCGCTCGGGGTCGTCTTCCTGATCGGCTTTCGCGTCGCCCTGAACGTGACCGACGCCAACGTGATCGACGTCGGCTACGCCGGCGTGATCGGCGGGGAGCGGGTCGTCGACGGCAAGCAGCTGTACGGGCACTGGCCGAAGGACAACGAACACGGCGACACGTACGGCCCGGTCAACTACGAGGCCTACGTCCCCTTCGAGCAGCTGTTCGGCTGGAGCGGCAAGTGGGACGACCTGCCGGCGGCGCACGCGGCGGCCGTCTTCTTCGACCTGCTCGCGATCGGGTTGCTGTTCCTGATCGGCCGACGCGTGCGCGGCCCGAGCCTCGGCGTCGCGCTGGCCTACGGCTGGGCCGCCTACCCGTTCACGCTGTATGCGCTCGAGAGCAACTCCAACGACACGCTCGTCGCCGTGCTGATCCTCGCTGCCGTGCTGGCGGCCACGTATCGCTCGACGCTCGGGACGGCGGCGCGCGGCGCCTCCGCCGTGCTCGCCGGGCTGACCAAGTTCGCGCCGCTCGCACTGGCGCCGCTGTTCGCGACGCACGGCCTGTGGCAACGTCCGAGAGGGGCGCGCGAGCGGATGCGCGACCTGGCGACGTTCGCGCTCGCCTTCCTCGCGGTCGGCGCGCTCGCGAGCATCCCCGCCCTCAGCCACGACTCGCTGCACACGATCTACGAGCGCACCTTCGCCTATCAGTCGGAACGCAACTCGCCGTTCTCGGTGTGGGGGCTGTACGGCGGCCTCGGCGGCTGGGAGGCGGCCGTGCAGATCGGCGCCGTCGTGCTCGCCGTCGTGCTCGCCGTGATCCCGCGCCGCGCCGACGTGGTCGGCCTGGCGGCGGCGTGCGGCGCCGTGATGATCGCGATGCAGCTCGGGCTCGAACACTGGTTCTACCTGTACGTGCCGTGGTTCTTCCCGCTGGTGCTGATCGCGCTGCTCGGGCGCTACGGCCCGCCGCTCAGGCGCGGGGAGGAGCAGCCGGCCTTGGCATCAGCACCTGCTCGATCGAGTCCGCGCGCAGTCGCTGCGAGCAGCTGACGAGCGCGCCCATCAGCCAGGGGTCCTCTTCGGAGGTCTCGAAGCGCACGGGCATCTGCGTCAGCAGCGACTCGATGGCCTGCTCGCGCTTGACGCCGATCACGCCGCCGCGTGGCCCGGTCATGCCGACGTCGGTGATGTAGGCGGTGCCGCCGGGCAGCACGCGTGCGTCGGCCGTGGGCACGTGCGTGTGCGTGCCCACGACAGCGGTCACGCGCCCGTCGAGGTGCCATCCCATGGCGACCTTCTCGGAGGTCGCCTCGGCGTGCATGTCGACGAGCACGTGGTCGACCTCGCCGAGCTCGCCCAGCGCGACCTCGATCTCGGTGAACGCCGAGCGCCCGGCGCGCAGGTAGAGGTTGCCGCTGAGGTTGACGACACCGAGGCGCAGGCCGTCGCGCTCGAGCACGCACGTGCCGTGACCGGGCTGGCTGCGCAGGAAGTTGGCGGGGCGCACGATGCGCGGCTGGGAGTCGAGGTAGGGATAGATGTCCTTGCGCCGGTAGGTGTGGTTGCCGAGCGTGATCGCGTCGACGCCCTTGCCCAGCAGCTCGTCGGCGATCTTCGGCGTGATGCCGAGGCCGCCGGCGATGTTCTCGGCGTTGACGACGACGAACGTCGGCGCGTAGCGCTCGCGCAGCGGGGGTAGGCAGTCCAGCAGCGTGCGCCGCCCGAGCCCGCCGACGACGTCTCCGACGAACAGGATCCCGGCGGCTGCCGCCTGGGCCTCAGCCATACTCCGGCGATGATGGGAGGCATGTGAGCGACGGCTCCGAGCAGGGTCCGGAGGCGCAGCCCCCGACCCACGAAGAGGAACGACTCGTAGGCGAGTCGCGGCCACCGTCGGCCCACGATGGGCCGGAGCGAGCGGTGATCCCGCGCTGGATCCAGCTCGCCGTGCTGCCGATCGCGCTGCTCGCGGTGTGGGCGCTGGCCAACGTGGCGGGCCAGGTGCTCGTGCTGTTCATCGTGGCGGGGCTCATAGCGCTGATCCTCAACCCGGCGGTCGCCTTCCTGCAGCGCCGACGGCTACCGCGAGGGCTGGCCGTGCTCGCGGTCTATCTCGGGTTCTTCCTCGCCCTCGGCGGGCTTGGCTTCCTCGTCGCCAACCCTATCTCCAACCAGGTGCAGAAGTTCGCCAACAACCTGCCGCACCTGGTCAACGAAGCAAATGCGAACCTCGCCACGCTGCAGGAAGAACTGAACGAAAACGGCATCCACCTCGAACTCGTCAAACAAGGCAAAACGGCGCTGCAGACGATCCAGGACAAAGTCGCCAAGAGCGCGAGCAAACTCGCTTCCTCGGGCGCCGGCATCCTTACGGAAGCGGCCGGTGCGGCGTTCGACTTGGTGCTGATCTTCGTGCTGTCGGTCTACATGCTCTTGTACGGCGAGGAGATCGGCAGGCTCGTCAGACGCCTGATGCCGTCGGGCGACGGCACCGATGCCGACGACTATCCGCACCTCGTGCAACGCGCCGTCTCGCGCTACGTCGGCGGCCAGCTCCTGTTCAGCCTGATCATGGGTGCCTCGACGGGCGTGTCGCTGTGGATCTTCGGCACCGTCGGGCTGTTCCCGGACGGCAGCAAGTACGCGATCGCGTTCGCCGTCTTCTACGGCGTGATGGAGCTCGTCCCCTACATCGGGCCGATCCTCGGCGCGGCGCCGCCAGTCGTGGTGGCGCTGTTCACGCACCCGATCTCGGCCGTATGGCTGGTGATCCTGTTCATCGGCCTGCAGCAGCTCGAGGGACACGTGGTCGCCCCGCAGGTGTTCGGCCACACGCTGCGGATCAACCCGATCCTCGTGATCTTCGCGCTGCTGCTCGGCCTGCACGTCAACGGGGTCGTCGGCGCGCTGATCGCGCTGCCGATCCTCTCGGTCCTGCGCGAGACGGTCGTCTACCTCAACAGGCACGTCACGCTCGCATCCTGGGATCGCTCGCGCGAGAGCCTGCTGTAGCGCCGTGAGCGGAGCGCCGGCAGAGCAGGCAGTCGAGCCGATCCTGCGCGTCGAGCACCTGGGCAGGAGCTTCGGCGAGCGCGCGGCGCTGCATGAGGTGAGCTTCGAGCTGAGCGCCGGCGAGCTGGTCGCCGTGGTCGGGCCCAACGGCGCCGGCAAGACGACGCTGCTGTCGATCCTGGCCGGCGTGCAGAGCCCGAGCACGGGCACCGTGAGTGGGCGCGCCGCGCTGAGCGGCTCGCGCGAGATCGGCTGGGCGCCGCAGCAGGCGGCCGTCTACGGGCGTCTCACCGTGCGCGAGAACCTGCGCCTGTTCGCGCGGCTCGAGCATGCCCCCGATGCGGACGCGGCCGTCGCCCAGATGCTCGAGCAGACGGGCCTTGAGCCGCGCGCCGAGGATCGCGTCGAAGACCTCTCGGGCGGCAACCGCCAGCGCGTCAACGTCGCGCTGGCGCTGCTCGCCGACCCGCTCGTGCTGGCGCTCGACGAGCCGACCTCTGCGCTCGACCCTGCCCAGCGCGCGCGCCTGTGGGACTTCGTCGGCTCGCTGGCGGCGCGCGGCAAGAGCGTGCTGTTCTCGACGCACCACCTCGGCGAGGTGCGCCGCTACGCCACCCGGGCGATCGTGCTGGTCGAGGGGGAGATGCTGTTCGACGGGGCGCCGGGGGAGCTGCTCGGGGCTGTTGACGGCGAGGACGACGCTGAGGGGGCCTTCCTCGGGTTTCTGCGGCAGCGGGGGCTGTTGTGAGCGGAGCGACGCATCCCCACGAGGCCGGCATGAGCCTGGGCGGGCTGCCGAACGAGGCGCGCGTAAACGGCATCCAGCCTCCTAGTCGAGCCGACCTCCGCTCCTTGTCACAACCTGAGAACGCTCCGGTCGCCACGACCGTTACGGGGGCGGCCATCCGGGCCGCCTTGCTGCGTGTGCCCGGACGCCGGCACGGCAGCGGTGCGGAGGGCGTGTCATGAAAGCGCTGCTGATCAAGGACCTGTTGATCCTGCGGCGCTCGCGGTTGCTGGTGGGGGTGCTCGTCATTTACCCGATCGCGATCGCGCTGCTGATCGGGCTGGCGATCTCGCGCTCGCCGGGAAAGCCGAAGGTGGCGATCGTGGACGAGACGCCGCCGGGGCAGACGGTCAAGGTGGGTAGCGAGCGGGTGCCGGTGAGCGAGTACGCGGAACAGCTGTTCGATCAGGTTCAGCCGCAGCGGGCGGGGTCGCGCGCGCAGGCGGTGAACGAGATCAAGTCGGGCGAAGTGCTGGCGGCGGTGGTGATCCCGCCGAACATCGCGGCTCGGCTCGGCTCGGGGCTGAAGCAGGGGCAGCTGGAAGTGCTCTACAACGGCAACGCGCTGGAGCAGTCGCTGGTGCAGGCGCAGATCGAATCGGCGCTGGCGCAGGCGAACATCGGCTTCTCCAAGCAGATCCAGCAGGCCGCCTCGCAGGCGATCGGAGCTCTGCTGAGCGGGCACAATCTCGGTCTGCTCGGCGCCCCGGGCTTGATCGGGCTGGGCCAGATCCCGGCGCGTCTGCACGGGGTGATCGAAGGTCTGCCGCCAGGGTCGGATCGCGCGGCGCTCGAACAGATCTCGGCGTTCGCGAGCTTTGCCGCGAGGAACCTCGACCTGGCGAAGAACGTGCTCTCGACGATCGGTCAGCCGATCCAGGTGAGGACGACGCTGATCGAAGGCCGGCGCACGCCGCTGAACACGTTCGCGGTGGTCGTTGCGGTGAGCATCTCGCTGATGTTCGTGTGCGTGCTGCTGGCCTCGGGCGGTGTCGCGCTGGAGCGCGAAGAGCACACGCTGGCGCGGCTCGCGCGCGGGCTGGTCTCGCGCGGCGCGCTGCTGGCGGAGAAGGCGCTGCTGGCGGCGGCGTGCTCGGCGGCGCTGGCGTTCGCGATGCTGGCGGGGATCAGCGCGTTCGTGGAGCTCGACTGGGGACGCGTGGGGCAGTGGCTGGCGGCGCTGGCGCTCGGCGGCGCGGCGTTCGCGGCGCTGGGCGTGGCGATCGGAGCGCTCGCACGTGAGGTTCGTGCGGCATCGCTGCTGGCGTTCCTGCTGTCGCTGCCGCTGGCGTTCCTGGCGCTCGTGCCGAGCGGCGCGGTCGGCGCCGGCCTGAGCGACGCGATCGGGGCGATCTCGTTCGTGTTCCCGTACAAGGCGGCGCTGCAGGCGCTCGACGCGGCGGTCAACGGGGCTTCGCCGTCGCTGCCTGGGCCGCTCGCGCACCTGGCGGTGCTGGCGGTCGTGTTCGGCGCGCTTGCGCGCGTCGGCCTGCGCCGCGTGGACTGAGCCGGGAATCTCTAACCTGGGAAGACCATGGCCTTTCCTCAGACGCGTATGCGCAGGCTGCGCGCGTCGGCTTCGCTGCGCGGGCTGGTGCGCGAGACGGAGCTGAGCGCGGAGCGCTTCGTGCTGCCGCTGTTCGTCTCGGAGACGGCGAGCGGCCGCGAGCCGATCGCGACGATGCCGGGCGTCGAGCGCCTGTCGGTGACGGCGGCCGTCGAGGAGGCGGGCATGGCGGCCGAGCTGGGCATCGCGGCGGTGATGCTGTTCGGCATCCCGGCGCAGAAGGACGAGCAGGGCTCGGGGGCGTGGGACGAGGAGGGCGTCGTGCAGCTGGCGACGGCGGCGATCAAGCGCGCTCGACCCGACCTGCTGGTGATCACGGACGTGTGCCTGTGCGAGTACACAGAGCACGGCCACTGCGGCGTGCTGCGCGAGGACGGCGCGGTGGACAACGATGCGAGCGTGGAGCTGTTGGCGCGCACGGCTGTCAGCCAGGCGCGCGCGGGCGCCGACCTGGTGGCGCCTTCGGACATGATGGACGGGCGCGTGTGCGAGATCCGCTCAGAGCTCGACGGGGATGGGCTCGCGGACACGCCGATCCTGGCGTACTCGGCGAAGTTCGCATCGGCCTTCTACGGCCCGTTCCGCGACGCCGCAGGCTCGACGCCTGCATTCGGCGACAGGCGCGGCTACCAGATGGACCCGGCCAACGGCGAGGAGGCGGTGCGCGAGGCGCTGCTCGACGTGCAGGAGGGGGCGGACATGGTGATGGTCAAGCCGGCGCTGGCCTACGGCGACGTGATCGCGTCGGTCAAGCGGGCGACGCGCCTGCCGGTGGCGGCGTACAACGTCAGCGGCGAGTATGCGATGGTCAAGGCGGCGGCGGCGGCGGGCTACATCGACGAGCGCGCGACGGTGCTCGAGATCCTCACCTCGCTGCGCCGCGCGGGCGCGGAGACGGTGATCACCTACCACGCAAAGGACGCCGCCGAATGGCTGCAGGAGGCAAGATGAGCGCAACACCGAAGCTGCGCAGTCGCAAGGACGGCGCGGCGATCCCGCTGGACGACCTGGACCGCAGGCTGCTCAACCTGATGCAGGGGAGCTTCCCGATCGCGCCGCGACCGTACGAGCGCGTGGCGTCGCTGGCGGAGGTTCCAGAAGCGCTCGTGATGGAGCGCGTGCAGCGGCTGCTGGACAAGCGCATCATCCGCCAGGTCACGCCGATCTTCGACACGCGGGCGCTGGGCTACTCCTCGATGCTGGTGGCGGCGAAGGTCGACCCGGAGCACCCGCACCGCGCGGCGCAGGTGATCAACGAGCACCCGGGCGTGTCGCACAACTACCTGCGCAACCACGACTTCAACCTGTGGTTCACGATCGCGACGGAGCCGGACTCGAAGCTCGGCCTGGAGGGCACGCTGGAGGTGCTGGCGCGCGAGGCGGGCGCGGAGTCGGTGCGCCAGCTGCCGACGCTGAAGCTGTTCAAGATCCGCATGGACCTCGAGATGGAGGGCGACACGGCGGCGCTGTCGAGCGCGGTGGAGGCGAAAGAGCCGATCGAGCTCGAGCGCCAGCCCTACGACGAGCGAGACGTGGCGGTGATCCGCGCGCTGCAGGGCGACATGCCGGTGACCCCCGAACCGTACGCGCCGGCGGCGGCCGAGCTCGGCATGACGCAGGAGGCCTTCCTCGACCATCTGGCGGGGATGCAGGAGCGCGGCATCCTGCGCCGCGTGGCGGCGATCCTCTACCACCGCCGGGCGGGCTTCTCGGCCAACGGCATGGGCGTGTGGCAGGTGCCGGACGAGCAGATCGAAGAGATCGGCCGGCGGATGGCGAGCGTGCGGGGCATCTCGCACTGCTACCAGCGCCCGACGTACGAGGACTGGCCGTACTCGGTCTTCACGATGGCCCACGGCCGCTCCAAGCAGGAGTGCGACGCGGTACTCGAGGCGATCGCCGAGCAGACGGGGATACACGAGCGCGCGACCCTCTACTCGTCGACCGAGTTCAAGAAGATCCGCTTGCTGTACTTCACGGACGAGTTCAAGGAGTGGGAGAGGAAGTATGGATAGGAGCGCCCTGTCGGGCGCTCTGATCGTGGCCGCGTAGCTCGATGGCATCGCTCACCGACACCCGCTCGGCGGAGGCTTATCGACGCGCGCTCGACCTGTTGCCGGGGGGAGTCAACTCGCCGGTGCGCGCGATGCGCGCGATCGGCCGCGACCCGCTGTTCATCGCCCGCGGCGAAGGCGCGGAGCTGCTGGACGTGGACGGCAACCGCTTCATCGACTACGTCTGCTCGTGGGGTCCGCTGATCCACGGGCACGCCCACCCGGCGGTGCTCGAGGCGATCGCGCAGGCGGCGGCGAAGGGGACGAGCTTCGGCGCGCCGACGATCGGCGAGGTTGATCTTGCGTGCGCCGTGGCGGGACGGATGGAGAGCGTGGAGATGCTACGCATGACCTCGTCGGGCACGGAGGCGTCGATGACGGCAATCCGCCTGGCGCGCGCTGCGACGGGGCGCGAGCGGGTGCTGAAGTTCGCAGGCGCCTACCACGGGCACGTCGACGGGCTGCTGGCGCAGGCGGGCTCGGGGCTGGCGACGCAGGCGCTGCCTGCGAGCCCGGGCGTGCCGCAGAGCGCGGCGGCGAGCACGGTGCTGGTGGCGTGGAACGACGCCGAGGCGCTGCGCGAGGCGAGCGAGCGCCACGAGCTGGCGGCGATCATGGCGGAGCCGTTGCCGGCGAACATGGGGCTGGTGCCGCCGCGTGAGGGCTTTCTCGAGCTGCTGCGCGAGCGCGCCGACGCGACGGGCGCGCTGCTCGTGCTCGACGAGGTGATCTCGGGCTTCCGCGTGGCGCGCGGCGGGGCGCAGGAGCTGACGGGCGTGCGGGCGGACCTGACGATCATGGGCAAGGTGATCGGCGGCGGCCTGCCGGCAGCGGCGCTGGGCGGCAAGGCGGAGCTGATGCGGATGCTTGCGCCGGCCGGCGAGGTCTACCAGGCGGGCACGCTGTCGGGCAATCCGCTGGCGGTGGCGGCCGGCCTGGCGACGCTCGAGCTGCTCGACGAGCCGGCCTACGCGCGCCTTTCGGCGACGACGCAGCGGCTCGCGGCGGGGCTGCGCGAGGCGGCGCAGGATTTCCCTGTGCAGGTCGTGGCGGTGCCGGGCCTCTTGACGGTCTTCTTCACGGAGGTCGAGCCGGCGAACTTCGCCGACGCGCAGGCGTGTGACCTGGAGGCGTACGGGAGCTGGTGCCGCGAGCTGCTCTCGCGCGGCGTGTACCCGCCGCCGTCGCAGTTCGAGGCCTGGTTCCCGTCGCTGGCGCACACGGCGGAGCAGATCGACCGCACGGTCGAAGCGGCGGCGGCGGCGTTCGCGGCGGTGCGCGAGAGCAACGAGGCGCGCGCGTGAGGCCAGCCACGTTGCGCTCTTGGAGACCACCGTGCTAGCCGAGGCGTCTGTGCTCGAGCGCCTGCGTGTGCTGCTACGCGAGCAGGGCGGACTGATCGCGACGCTCGTGGGCGACGGGTCGAATGGCGGCGATGGCGGGCCCAGCGCTGCAGCTGACGGCGACGGTGGCGAGAGCCCGGCGCGGATCGCGGCGAGCGGGCCGCGCACGGAGCGGCAGGCAGAGCAGTACGAGCTCGTGGTTGAGGCGATCTACGAGGGCTACCTGCTGCACTACGGCATGCCGCGCGTGGTGCGCGCGGCGGATGCGGACCTGCGCGTGCTGGCGGGGGATCGTCTGTACGCGATCGGCCTGGCACGCCTGGTCGAGCTGGGCGACACGCGCGCGGTGTCGGAGCTGGCGGACACGATCACGCTGAGCGCGCTCGCGCAGGGGGCCGGCAACGCGCCGCTGGCGGACGCGGTGTGGGCGGCCGGAGCGCGCGCCGTGGGCTGGGGTTCGAGCGATCGTCACGGCCGCGCGAAGGAGCTGGTCGCGAGGGGCGCCGGCGAGGCGTTCGAGGCGATGCGCACAAGCGCGCTGGCGCCTGCGCGCACGCCCTGAATCGCGTCCCGATATTGTTCGCGGTCGGTGTCCGACAAGCACGCAAAGCACAAGTCCAAATACACCGCCGACCGCCTGATCCCGGGCGCCTTCGAGGGCGAGACGGTTACGCGCAGGCGTTTCATGACCGGCACGGCGCACACGGCGGGCGGGATCGCGGCGGCCGCATTCGCGCTGCCGGCGCTCGGCTTCGCGCTCGGGCCGATCTTCAAGAGCACGCCGCATCACTGGGAGACGGTGGGCAAGGAGTCGGACTTCAACGAAGACAACTACGTGCCGGTGACGTTCACGCTGACGGCGGGCATCGGCGAGGCGGGCAAGACGACGGCCTACGTGCGCAAGTTCAACCCGAAGATCGACACGGACGCGAGCGACAAGGACTCGAAGTACATCGCGATCTCCAGCCGCTGCGCCCACCTGGGCTGCCCGGTGCGCTGGGTGGACGCGGCGGAGCGCTTCATCTGCCCGTGCCACGGCGGCGTGTACGACCTGCTGGGCAAGCGCGTCGGCGGACCGCCGGTGCGCCCGCTGGACCGCTTCTACACGCGCATCGAGGGTGAATTCGTGCAGGTCGGGCCGCGCTTCAGCGTGAACAGCGAGTTGAAACGCTTCTCACCGCGCGACCCGGGCGAGCCGCTGGACGGCATCGGCCAGTACCTCTACCCCTCGCGCCCGAGCGCGCAGAAGCTGTAGGCGGAAAGAGAACCGTGCCGAAGCTCCCCAAGCTCCCAGCCCCTCCGCTCCCGGCAGCGCTGCAGGCGCCACCGCCGCGGCCGGGCGAGTCGGGCGGCAAGGGCGGCCCGCTGGAGGACGCCAAGGAGGCTGGGATCAGCGTCGTCGACTGGGTCGACGAGCGCACATCGCTGAGCGGCGCCGGACGCTGGCTGCTGTTCCGCAAGGTGCCGAAGGGCACCAACTGGTTCTACACGCTGGGCTCGGCGACGATGTTCGCCTTCCTCTCCCAAGCCGTCACGGGCGTGTTCCTGGCGATGTACTACCGCCCGGACCCGGCGGGCGGCGCGTACGAATCGATCCGCCACGTGACCAACGAAGTGTTCCTCGGCCAGTTCGTGCGCGGCATGCACAAGTGGGGCTCGAGCGTGATGGTGATCCTGATCTTCCTGCACATGGGACGCACGTTCTTCTTCGGCGCGTACAAGTACCCGCGCGAGCTGAACTGGGTGATCGGCGTGGTGCTGCTGATCCTGACGATGACGATGTCGTTCACGGGCTATCTGCTGCCGTTCGACCAGCGCGCCTACTGGGCGACGATCGTGGGCGTGAACATCAACGGCACAGGGCCGCTGATCGGCCCTTATCTGAGCGACTTCCTGCGCGGCGGCGGCGAATTCGGCGCGACGACGCTGTCGCGCTTCTATGCGATCCACATGCTGCTGATCCCTGGGCTGCTGGCCGCGCTGATCGGCTTCCACCTTTATCTGGTGGCCAAGCTCGGCACGACGGCGCCGCCGTGGTCGAAAGCACAAGAGCGCTCAGAGCTGCTCGAGGCGGAGGTCTAGCCCCATGATCGAGCCGAGGCACAGGCGCCGATGAACCAGCGCGAGAAGGAGGAGTACCTCCGCGAGTACGCGATCCTGAAGTCGAAAGGCAAGCCGTTCTTCCCGTACGCGGTGGCCAAGGACGGGGCGATGGCGTGCGTGGTGATGGTCGTCATCATCACGATGTCACTCGTGCTCGGCGCGGAGCTGGGCTCGAAGGCGAACCCGACGACGACGACCTACGTGCCGCGTCCGGAGTGGTACTTCTTCTTCCTCTTCGAGCTGCTGCGTGTGATCAAGCCGTCGAGCTTCGTGCCGCTGGCGACGATCGGCATCCCGACGATCGGCATGATCCTGCTGTTCCTGCTGCCGTTCTACGACCGCAGCCCCGAGCGCCGTCCCGAGCGCCGCCCGATCGCGACGATCACGGGCATCGCGGTGATCGGCGCGATGGCCTTCCTCACCTACTCGGGCGCCAACGCGGGCTCGCCGACGGTGATCGAAATGAAGACGCCGCAGGCGGTGCTCAACGCGGGCGGCAAGACGCTGGCGGAATACGAAGCGGGCAAGAAGGTGGTCGCCCAGTCGGGCTGCCTGGCCTGCCACAAGATCGGCGACAACGGCAACGACGGCCCGGGCCCGAAGCTGACGAACATCGGCTCGCGCCTGCCGCGCCAGGGGATCGCGCGCACGCTGGTGAACCCGACGGCGCCGATGCCTTCGTTCAAGAACCTGCCGCCGAAGAAGTTCAACGCGGTCGTAGCGTTCCTCGCGCAGCTCAAGCAGTAGCGTCTTCTCATGGGCTCCGGTCCCCCCACGGGCTCCGCGCCGGGTCGTCTGGAGGCCGAGCAGGTGCGCTCGATGTTCGACGGCATCGCCGGCGTCTATGACCTGCTGAACACGGCGATGACGGCGGGGCTGCATCATCGCTGGCGCTCGCGCGCGGCGGACCTGGCACGCGTCGGCCCTGGCGATCGCGTGCTCGACGTCGCCACGGGCACGGGCGATCTGGCACTCGAGCTCGCCGGCAGGGTCAGCCCGGGCGGCGAGGTGATCGGCAGCGACTTCGCCGAGGGGATGCTCGAACGGGCGCGCGAGAAGGCGGCGGCTCGCGTTCAGGACGCCGCCGGGCGCCCGCGCTTCGAATGGGGCGATGCGCTCGAGCTGCAGTACCCGAGCGGCTGCTTCGACGCGGCGACGGTCGGCTTCGGCGCGCGCAACTTCGCGGACCTCGGCCGGGGGCTGGCGGAGATGCGCCGCGTGGTGCGCCCGGGCGGGCGCGTGGTCGTGCTCGAGATCACGACGCCGACGAGGCGGCCGCTGTCGACGTTCTACGCCCTGTGGTTCGATCGCCTGGTGCCGTTGCTGGGGCGCGCGGCGCAGGCGGCGGCGCGCGCGCTGACGGGCCTGCGCGCCTCGCAGGCCGGTCCGCACGCATCGAACGGCAACGGTCACGGGCCGAGTGGGATCGCGGCGGCGTACACGTACCTGCCGAACTCGGTCAAGCGCTTCCCGGAGCCGGCGGCGCTGGCGGCCGAGCTCGACCGGGCGGGGCTGCAGGAGATCTCCTACGTGCTGCTGGCGGGCGGGATCGTGGCGATCCATGCGGGCACGGTGCCGGGTGGGGCGAGCTCGGGCGGTGAGGGGCGGTGAACGCGCTGGACGGTGCCCGGGCGGCGAGCGCGGCGGAAGGCGTAGAGGGCGTCGACGCGATCATGCGCCGCGGCGGCGAGGAGTTGCGCGAGCGCATGGTCCGCACGGAGCGCCATCTCGACCTGGTCACGGCGCGGGCGGGAGAGCCGCTCGCGGCGCACGCCAATGCGACGGTACGCGCTGGCGGCAAGCGCCTGCGCCCGCTGCTGGTCGTGTTGGCGGCCGAATCGGCGGGCGGGCCGCCTGACACGGAGGGGGGCGAGGAGCGCCTCGTGCGCGCGGCGGTGGCAATCGAGCTGGTGCACTCGGCGACGCTGGTGCACGACGATCTGATCGACGGCGCGCAGCTGCGCCGCGGGCGCCCGACGGTGGCGGCCGAGGCAGGGCGCGAGGTTGCGGTGGCGACGGGCGACCTGCTGTTCTCGCTGGCCTTCGCGGAGCTTGCGCGCAACGAGAGTGCGATCCAGTTGCGCGCGCTGTCGGACGCGAGCTCGGCGCTGGCGGCGGGCGAGCTGCTCCAGCGCGAGGACGCCTACGCGGCACAGGTGCCGGTCGAGCGCTACCTGCGCCGCTGCGAGCTGAAGACGGCGGCGCTGTTCGAGGCGGCGTGCCGGCTCGGCGCGCTGACCGCAGCGCAGGGCTCGGCGCAGCTCGCCGACTCGCTCGGCGCATTCGCCCGCCGCATCGGCCTGGCGTTTCAGATGCTCGACGACGTGCTCGACGTCTCGGGCCCGGTCGAGCGCACGGGCAAGGCGCGCGGCACGGACCTGCTCGACGGCACGGTCACGCTGCCGTTCATCCTCGCGCGCGAGCGCGAGCCGGAGCTGGCGTGTCTGGACCTCGCCGCGCTGAGCGGCCCCGAGCAGGCCGAGCAGCTGTGCGAGCGGATCGCCGCCACAGGCGCGCTCGACGAGGCGCGCGAGCGGGCGCTGGCGGTGGTCGCCGAGGCCAAGGCGGAGCTGCCGGCGGTGCTGCCCGATGGGCGGGCTGGCCTGCTGGACCTCGTCGCCGACGCGGTGGTCGAGCGGTACAGGTGAGAGCGCCCCTACCTGCTCTGCACGCGCGATAGCTGGTTGCAGCAACCGCGGGGACTGAGAACGGCATCCAGCCTTCTAGTCGAGCCGGCCTCCGCTCCTTGTCACAACAGGAGAACGCTCCGGCCGCCACGACCGTTACGTGGGCCGGCCATCCGGGCCGGCTAACGGGCTGCTCGCGCCGAGACGCTTAGAAGTCCGATGGGGTGATGAGATCCGCGTCGAGCGCGCGGACGAAGAAGTCGACTTCCTCTGACATGTTGGCGTGCGTCATCCGGCGCAGGTCGCCGAGCAGCGCCCCGGCGGCGCGGTCGAGCTCGTCGTCGAGCAACTCGACGGCGCCCTGCTCGAAGACGCCCTCGCGGCGGGACTCGCACTCGGGGCAGCGCAGCACGATGCGCCAGTGGCGCACGCCTTCCTCGCACCAATCGAGCGGGTAGACGAGCTCGCCGCCGCAGTTGAAGCAGACGTGCAGCTGGTCGGGCGTGCATGGTGCAGCGGCATTCCCCGAGCGCTCCTGACCCTGGGCCGCGGTCTTCGCAGCGGCCTGTGGGGGCTTTGGTGCGCGGGGATGGATGTCAGGGCTGTCTGGTGTTTGCATGGCCTGGTCATGTCATCGACGCCTGCCAGCGACGGCTTTAGCCCAGTTCTGCCGCGCCCATCCGGTGTCCGACAGACGCCTGAGAGCAGTCGGCCAAGTGCGCTGGGGCAAACGGCACGGTGGTAGCTTGGACTGGCCCATGGCCACCGCCATCCGCCCGATTGGCCACGAGGAGCGCCTCAGCCTCGTGGAGCATCTCGACGAGCTGCGTACGCGCCTGATCATCAGCGGGATCGTGCTGGCGATCGTTTTCGGCGTCTGCCTGTGGCAGAACCACGAACTGCTGCACGTCCTCAACAAACCGCTGCAGACGCAGACGAAGAAGCAGATCTCCAAGGGCCAGGGCACGGTCGGTCAGGCGGTGCTCGCGCAGCAGAGCGTGCTCAAGCTCTCGGGCGACACGCGAGCGGCGCTGGAAGCGCTCAACCGCCAGGGCAGCGGCCTCTCACCGGCGACGCGTGCGCAGTTGCCCGGGCTGATCGCGGCGATGAAGGCCGATGTCGCCAAGATCCCGCGTAAGCCGACGGGCGACAACCCGGTCACACTCGGCGTGGGCGAGCCGTTCACGACGACGATCACCGTGTCGCTGCTGTTCGCGCTGGTGATCTCGCTGCCGCTGATCCTCTACGAGCTGTACGGGTTCGTCGTCCCGGCGCTCAGTCCCGATGAGAAACGCGCGGCGAAACCGCTCTTGATGGCCGTGCCGTTCCTGTTCGCGGCGGGTGTGCTGTTCGGCTACTTCGTCGTGCTGCCGGCGGCGGTGCGTTTCTTCGTCAACTTCAACGCGGGCGAGTTCAACGTGCTCGTGCAGGCGAGTCAGTTCTACAAATTCGCCGCCACGGTACTGCTTGCGATGGGGCTCGTGTTCCAGGTGCCGGTCGTGATCCTCGGCGCCACGCGGATCGGCCTGGTGACGGTCCAGCAGCTGCGCAAGAGCCGCCGCTACGCGATCGTCGCCTGCGCGGCGGTCGCTGCGTTCCTGCCGGGCGACGCGATCACGCTCGTGCTCGAGACGGTGCCGCTGTACGTGCTGTATGAGGCGAGTATCCTGGTGGCCGCGCTTGTCGGGCGGAGAGCCGCCGGGCGCGAACAGGGTGCCGGGGGTTCTACGGGGAGCCCGGCACCGTATCCGGAGCAGACAGCGGAGCCAAGCGTGCAGCAGATCATCGATCACGTCGATCCAGACCACACCAGCTGATGCTTTTCGACCTGCGAGGCAAGCACCGCCGACGCGCGGTCAAGCTGATCTACGTCGGCTTGGCGCTGCTCGTCGGCGGCGGTCTGATCCTGTTCGGGGTCGGCGCGGGGTCGGGCGGTGGCGGCCTGCTCAATGCGGCGACCGAAAACGAAGGTTCCGGCGGTACGAGCTTCTCCAGCCAGATCAAGAAGTACGAAAAGCAGACCAAGAAGCAGCCGAGCAACACGGCGGCATGGGAAAAACTGACGGCCGCGCAGCTGCACGAAGCGGGCGGCGAAGCGTTCGTCAATCCCCAGACCGGCGCGCCGACGGCGAAGGGCAGGGAACTGTTCGCTCAGGCATCGCGCTCGTGGGAAAGCTACCTGGCACTGAACCCGCCCAAGCCGAGCCTGGAACTTGCCAAGCTGATGCTGCGCGTGTATGGCGCCGAAGGGCTCAACCAGCCGTCGTCGGCCGTGCAGGTGCTGCAGATCGTGGTCGCGGCTGAACCGAAGAACGCCTCGTTCTACGCGGCGCTCGCGGAGTACGCCTACAAAGCGAAGAACGCCCGCGTCGGCGACCTGGCGACCAGCAAGGCGGTAGCGCTTGCCCCGGCCGCAGAACGCGATCGCGTCAAGAAAGAACTCGAATCGGTCAAGAAGAGCCCCGAAGGAGAAGTCCTCACGACGACGACCAACGGCACCGTCTACACGGGCAAAGCCAACGGTGAAGGCGGCTTCAACGGGACGGCGGTCAAAACGACTGCGCAGCCCAAGACTTCGACCGGCACGACATCGACGGGCAAGACCAAATAGTCGCCCTCGGCTAGAATCGCTGCCTCAGCCGGCGGCGACTCGCGTCAAGAAAGAACTCGAATCGGTCAAGAAGAGCCCCGAAGGAGAAGTCCTCACGACGACGACCAACGGCACCGTCTACACGGGCAAAGCCAACGGTGAAGGCGGCTTCAACGGGACGGCGGTCAAAACGACTGCGCAGCCCAAGACTTCGACCGGCACGACATCGACGGGCAAGACCAAATAGTCGCCCTCGGCTAGAATCGCTGCCTCAGCCGGCGGTCGCCGCCGGCGCCCTTCCGGGCCGTTAGCTCAACCGGCAGAGCAGGGGCCTCTTAAGCCCAAGGTTGCAGGTTCGATTCCTGCACGGCCCATCCATTCGTCGCTCGCCGTCGAGCTCAACGCTCGGCGACGACGCGCACGGTCCGCAGCAGCCGGTCGCTGGCCCCGCGCACGCTGCCGCCCTGCTCGAGCGTGCTCTGGATGTAGGCGATCGTCTCCGTCGTGAGGCGCTCCCCGGGAAGCACGTTGGGGATGCCCGGCGGGTAGGTGGCAAGCGACTCGGCGGCGATCCGTCCGGCGGCCTGCTCGGCCGGCACGACCTCCTGCTTGCCGAGGAAGGCCTCACGCGGGGTCATCGCCAATTCCCCCCACGGGGGCGGCGCTGCGAAGCTGGCGCTCTCGCCGGTCGGGTCGAGGCCGACCCGCTCGACGGCCGCGCGCAGCGCCTGCACGAGCCGCGCGGCCTCGGGCATCGCGCGCTCGCCCATGCCGAACACGGCGACGATCACGTTCTGGGCGTAGAGCTCGAGGTTGATGTCGCCCAGCTCGCGCAGCAGCGGTGCCATCTCATAGCCGTTGGCCGCGATGCCCCGCACGTCGATCGCGACGCGCAGGGGGTCGTAGGCGAACACGCCCGAGCGCCCGCATAGGCGCTCGTCGAGCACGTCCAGCCCCTCGATCTCTCTGATCTGAGCCCGCGTCTGCACGAGCCCGCGCATCGTTTCGTCGAGCAGCTCACGCCCGTGCACGGCGGCCTGCCGGCGCGCGCCGTCGAGTGAGGCCGTCAGCAGCGCGCTGGGGCTGGTCGACTCGGTCAGCGTCACCGACCGGTCGACGGCGTCGGCGCCGATCCGCCCGCCGGCTCCGAGGTGGAGCATGGCCGACTGCGTCAGGCTGCCGACGATCTTGTGCGTGCTCGAGATCACGAGATCGGCGCCGAGCGAGAGCGCGTGTGCCGGCAACTGCTCATGGAAGGCCAGGTGCGCGCCCCAAGCCTCGTCGACGACCAGCGGCACGCCGCGCGCATGGGCCACGTCGGCCAATGTGGCCACGTCGGCCACGGCGCCGAAGTAGGTCGGCGAGACGATCCACGCCGCCACCGCTCCGGGGGTTCGGGCCAGCGCGTCGTCGAGCGTCTGCGGCGAGAGGCAGTGGGCGATCCCCAGCTCCGGGTCGACCTCGGCGGCGGCGAACGTCGGCCGCAGGCCCGAGAGCACGAGCGCGTCGATCGCGCTCGAGTGGGCGTTGCGCTGCACGACGATCTCGCTCCCGTAATGCGCAAGCGCGAGCCCGGCCGAGAGGTTGCCCTGCGATGCGCCGTTGACGAGAAACCAGGCGCGCTCGGCGCCCCAAGCCTCGGCTGCCAACCGCTGCGCGCGCTCGAACGGCGTTGGCTCGGGGCCGACGTCGACCCCGTAGGTGAGCGCCGGGACGTCGAGGCTCAGCGCACGCTCGCCGATCGCCTGAGCGAGGCCCGGGTCGGCTCCGGGGCCACCCTTGTGCCCGGGCACGTGCAGGCGCGCCGGATCGCGTTCGGCGTACTCGCACAGCGCGTCGAGGTAGGGCGTCTCTTCTTGCCTGGAGCTCATGCCCTCTCAGGCTAGAGCCCCGCCACGGTCTTGCCGGGCTCCACTCGGCGGGGCCCGGCTACACGCGTGTCGGGTCCGCCGCGCCCTTGCCCTGGCCGAGCAGCGTGTCCTGTCCGGCATCGGTCCAGATCGTCTGCTCGCGGCCCGGTCCGACGCCGATCAGCGTGACCGGCGCGCCGGTGTGCTCGGCGATGAAGTCCAGGTACTCGCGCGCGCCGTCGGGGAGATCGGAGAGCGTGCGGCACTCCCCGAGATCCTCGCTCCAGCCGGGCAGCTCGGTCAGCTCGGCGGTCGAGTGGTGCAGGACCGTCTGGTGGTAGGGGAAGTCCTCGAAGACCGCGTCTTCGGCGCCACGGTAGCTCGTGCAGACCTGGATGCGATCGAGCCCCGAGAGCACGTCGAGCTTCGTCACGACGAGGCCCGTGAGCGTGTTCAGCCGCGCCGCGTAGCGCAGCGCGACGAGGTCCAGCCAGCCGGTGCGACGCGGCCGACCGGTCGTCGTGCCGAACTCGCCGCCGCGCGAGCGGATCAGCTCACCCATCTCGTCGTGCAGCTCGCTCGGAAACGGGCCCGCGCCGACGCGGGTCGTGTAGGCCTTGGAGATCCCCCACACTTCGTCGATGTCCTTCGGCCCGACGCCTGTGCCCACGCAGGCCGCGCCAGACAGCGGGTTCGAGGAGGTGACGAACGGATAGGTGCCGTGGTCGATGTCGAGCATCGCGCCCTGGGCGCCCTCGAAGATCACCTTCTGTCCGTCGTCGAGCAGATCCCACATCAGCTTGGAGGTGTCGGCGATGTGCTGCTCCAGGCGGTGGCCGAAGGTGAGGTATTCCTCGGTCATCGTGTGCAGATCGAGCGACGGGTCCTTCTCGAACGGTCGCAGCGAAAGGCGCTTGGGCTCCATCGCTGCGACGATCTTCTTCTTCAGGATCTTCTCGTCGAGCAGGTCCTGCAGGCGGATGCCCAGGCGTGCCGCCTTGTCGGCGTAGCACGGGCCGATCCCACGGCGCGTGGTGCCGATCTGCAGGCTGCCGAGCTTCGCCTCGCCTGCCGAGTCGAGCAGCAGGTGGTAGGGCATGATCAGGTGGGCGTTGGCCGAGATGCGCAGGCCGCCGACATCGACGCGCCGGGCGCGCAGCGCGTCGAGCTCGCCGATCAGCACCTTCGGATCGATCACGACGCCGTTTCCGATCACGCAGCACTTGCCCGGGTAGAGGATCCCCGAGGGGATCAGGTGGAGCTTCCACTCCTCGCCGTCGCGCACGATCGTGTGGCCGGCGTTGTTGCCGCCCTGGAAGCGCACGACCGCATCGGCCTGCTCGGCGAGCAGGTCGGTGATCTTTCCCTTCCCCTCATCGCCCCACTGGGCGCCTACGATCACGATTCCGGGCATGTCAGATGCAGTCTACGTAGGGGGCGGGCCGGGCCGGGCTCGCGGTCGCCACCGAGCGAGCCTCTCAGGCGAGGCGTGCCTGCGCAGGCGGGTCGACTTCGGCCGCATCCTGTCCCTCTCGCGCCTCGGCGAAGCGCACGGGGCGGCGCTTGAGCCGGTCGTCTTCGCCGAACAGCGGCAGACCGTCGCCGCAGATCGCGACAAGCCGCGAGACCGTGCGTTCGCCGAGCTGCTCGATCAGCTCGTCGTAGCGGAGGTTGGTCGTCACGATCATCGCCCGCTCGTCCTCGTAGCGGCTGTTGACGATCGAGTAGAGCTGCTCGAGCACCCACTCCGTCGTGTTCTCCGCTCCGAGGTCGTCGATGTGCAGCAGGTCGACGGCGGCGAGCTGCTCGAGGAAGCCGATCATCCCGGCCTCCGTCTCGATCGCCGCGCGGATCAGGTTGAGCAGGCGCGGCAACGAGTAGATCGCCACCGAGCGCCCCGCGTCGATTGCCGCCTTCGAGACGATCATCGCGAGCGTGGTCTTGCCCGTGCCGACGTCGCCCATCAGCCACAGCCCACGTCCCGCATCCAGGTTGGCGTCGATCTCGCGCACGTAGCGGCGCACCTCCTGCACCACGTCCGGGGCGACGCGCGCGATTTCTGGCACCGGCGGGCGCTCGAAGGAGACGCCGCGGTAGTGCCTGGGCATACGGCCCTCGAGGCCGGCCATGCGCCGTTTTGCGATGCGTCCCGCGCGGCAGCGGCAGTCGCTGGCCGTGTTCGTCTCTTCGTCGAGCACGAAGCCGCTGCCGTCGCACAGCCCGTACGGGCACGGGCCGCCGGCCGGCGGGCTCGCAGGGGTGTGCGTGTCGGGGCGGCTGCTCACGGCGCGTAGCGCTCCCCGGCGTAGTTGTTGAACTTCGGGTACTCCTTCTGGAAGGTCAGCGTGACTTTGCCGACGGCCCCGTTGCGATGCTTGGCGATGATCAGGTCGGCCTCGCCCTCGCGTTCTGAGTCCTCGTTGTAGTACTCGTCGCGGTAGATGAACATCACGAGGTCGGAGTCCTGCTCGAGGTTCCCCGACTCGCGCAGGTCCGACAGCTGGGGCTTCTTGTCCGGCCGCGTCTCGACGGCGCGGCTGAGCTGCGAGAGCGCGATCACCGGTACGCCCAGCTCGCGCGCGAGGATCTTCAGTCCACGGCTCAGCTCGCCGACCGCCGTCACGCGGCTGTCGTAGCGGCTGTCCGTGCGCATCAGCTGCAGGTAGTCGATGATGATCAGGCCCAGGCCCCCCTCGCACTGGCTGTGCAGGCGGCGCGCCTTGGCGCGGATCTCGAGCATGCCGACGTCGCTCGAGTCATCCACCCACAGCGGCGCTGCCGCCAGCACCTGCGAGGCCTTGAGGATCTTCGGCCAGCGCTGCTCGGCCACGCGTCCCTTGCGCAGCTCCTCGCCCTTGATGCGCGCCTGCGAGGCGACGAAGCGCTGCGCGAGCTCCGCCTCCGCCATCTCCAGCGAGAACAGGGCGACCGGCTTGTTGTGTTCGACCGCCGCGTTCTCGGCGATGTTGCACACGAGCGCGCTCTTGCCCATCGCCGGGCGCGCGGCGATGATGATCAGGTTGCCCGGCTGAAAGCCGCCCGTAATCTCGTCGAGATCCTTGAAGCCCGACGGCGTCCCCGTCAGCGACGTTCCTTCGATCGACAGGCGATGCAGCTTGTCGAGCTCCTCGTGCAGCACCTCCTCGATCGCCCTGAAGTCCTGCTGGCGGTCGTCGCGTGCCACCTCGAGCATCGCCTTCTCGGCCTGCTCGACCAGCTCGCGCGGCGGCGCCTGGTGGCCGGCCACGCTCTCCTGGATCTCATAGGAGGCCTTCAGCAGCCGCCGCAGCAGCGCGTTCTCGCGCACGATCTGGGCGTAGCGCCGCGCATGCCCGGCAGCCGGCACGACGCCCGTCAGCTCGTCGACCGCCGCCGGGCCGCCGATCTCATCCAGCTTGCCCACCTGGCGCAGGCGGTCGATCACGGTCAGCGTGTCGACCGGCTCGCTCTCGTTGTAGAGCGCCAGCATCGCCTCGTAGATCGCGCCGTGGCGCTCGCGGTAGAAGTCGTCCGCGCGCAGCCCCTCCTCGATCACCAGCGCATACAGCGAGCGGTCCGAGAGCAGGATCGCGCCGAGTACCGACTGCTCGGCGTCGAGGTTGTGCGGCGGCGTGAGGCCTGTACGCGAGGCGCCGTTCGTGCCGTTGGTTGTCGCGACCGCGCTCATGGGTTGGGCGAGTTTAGGGTCGATGCCATTCCGGCCCGGACGCGGTTCCCGCAAATCGCGAAGGAACAGCCGCTGAGCGTTGTGTCCAGGACAACGGCCTGTATCAGCAGGGAACGTATGTTCGTACTGTCGCCGGACAGAAAGAAGCGAGTCTAAGCAGATTGCTCCGGTGGCGAGGTACCGTCAACGTAGCGACCATTGACCAGCCTGAGCTGGGGGAGGCCTCGTGTAAAGGACTGCCGCTCAGCGACGAATGACACTAGTAGCCATTGGGGTGCACATGCTCGCTGACTCCCAATGGAAAGGGGCATTGTCCGTCCTCATGCACGCCGCTTGCGAGCACGTACGTTGCGTCTATTGCATCGGGGAGAGCTTCTAGGAAGGCGACTGGGTCAACCTTGGGATCGAATTGGACTCGAGAGGTCAGGTATGACCACATGTCATTCCTGTCCGTGTTAGATCCCGCCGCGATGTCCAAGCCAAGCTCAGGACCACCGTTCATCCAGACGCGGGCCATTAGACGCTGCTTTCCAGCCAGCGGATCATTGCTGATGATATCGACGTGACGGATCTTTGAACTCACAGCCGGCACCCCTTTATCAAATGCTGGTCTTCTTAAAAGATAGCACCGTATCATGACGTTCAGACGCAAAGTTTCTTGCTCTTTAGAATCTCGCTTGCACGATCAAAAAGCATCTGCACTTCGTTGCCTTGAAGCAATCCGTGCAGTCTTGAGCTCTCTTTGTTATCGGCAAACCGCTGGACTGCCGAAAGTAGCTTTGGCGAGAGCAGCTCATCCTTCAAGCGGCTCGCGAATTCGCTGTCGCTAGTCCCTCCACCGAAAGCATGCCCGTGGTCGATCAAAACCACGTGCGGGAGCTCTTCGATGACCCCCCAATTGCCCAGCGCTCTATCCGCATTAGCCGCGAGCACGTCGAATACCGCGATCGGCCACAGAACCTCATCGGGGCAATACCGTGCCGTCAGGCCCTTGTCCAAGGCTGTCGAAAATCGTGGCCAAAGTAGCTGCGCGCTACCCTCCACCTCGCTCGCGCTGGCTCTTGTCGACGCCGGCATCTTGCGAAGGACCGTCGCTGGGACGAGGCGCCTGAAGCCCAGCTCGGACGCGAGGATCCAGGCCGCCACCTCGCGCTTTGCCCGCAAGAGCAGCTCCGGGGTCGTGCCAGCCTTGGCAGCCGTCGCAACTCCTCCCTCAAGGAACAGGATCATCTTGTTCGGGTGCCCGACACCGCCGTCGAGAGGGCGTACACGCTCTATCTCCGCATGCTTGAGATAGAGCTCAAGAGTGCTCCGCTCGGCGGACTCGTTCGATCCCAAGCGCGACAATCTACAGATCGGAACAGATCCAGCGCTCGGCGGTGGCACAATGGACGTCGCCTAGCGTACATCGTCAGGCAGAGACCATCTCAGGCGCATCGGCGGAACAATGCTCGCCGGAGGGCCTGCGCTACTTCTTCGCGACGACCATCGTCTTGATGGTCGCGGGCACGCCGTCGACCACCTCGACGACGACCATGTAGGTGCCGACGTTCTTGATCGGCTCCGGTAGATGCACGTTGCGTTTGTCGATCTTCAGGCCGCGTGCTTCCTTGATCGCGTTGGCGATGTCCTGCGCGGTGACCGAGCCGAACAGTCGACCGTCGGCGCCGGCCTGCTGGGGGATCGTCAGCACGGTGCGGTTCAGCAGGTTGACGTTCTCCTCGGCTTTCTCGATCGCGTTGCGCTCGGCGCGCTCGGCGGCCTCCTGGCGCTGGCGGATCGCCTCGACGGCCCCCTTCGTCGCCGGCTGGGCCAGCTTGCGCGGCATCAGGTAGTTGCGCAGGTAGCCCTTGGAGACGTCGACGACGTTGCCCTGCTCACCGAGCGTCTCAACGTCCTGCAGGAGGATGGCGTCCGGCATCGTCGTCCTAGCGGTCGCGGTCGCGGTCGCCGCGTTCGCGCCGCGGGCTGTCCTCGCGCCCGCCCTCGTTGACGTAGGGCAGCAGCGCCAGCTCGCGGGCGCGCTTGACGGCGCGCGCAATCTGCACCTGGTGGCGCCGGCAGGAGCCCGTGATCCGCCGCGAGCGGATCTTGCCCTTCTCGGAGATGAACTTGCGCAGCGAGGCGACGTCCTTGTAGTCGACCTGCTCGACCTTGTCGCGGCAGTACTGGCAGGACTTTCGTCGCCCGCTCCCGACCCCGCCCTTCTTGTCGCGCCGGCGTACCGGCTTGCCGCGACCGCGTGCCTTGGCCATCAGCGGAGCCCGCCGCTGAAGCGGCTGCGGTCGTCGGTGGGCATGGAAACGGATGAATGCACTGGAACCTCTCTGTGACTGGTGATGCTCAGAACGGGATGTCGTCGTCGCCGGTGCTGCCGGCGGGCGCAGCCTGGAAGTCGCCTTCGTCGATCGGCACCTCGCCCCCCGAGGGGGCTCCGCCCGACTGACGCGCTCCGATCGGTCCGCCTCCGCCGGAGGCGTCTTCACGCGAGCCCAGGAACTGCACCGAATCGGCAATGATATCGGTTGCCTGGCGCTTTGTGCCGTCCTGCGCTTCCCACTCGCGCCACTCCAGGCGCCCGTCGATCGCGACGGGGCGTCCCTTGGACAGATAGCGCGCGGCGTTCTCGCCCTGCGCGCCCCACACGGTGACGTCGAAGTAGTTCGGCTTGTCGACCCATTCGCCGGACGCGCCGTCCTTGCGCCGCGTGTTGCAGGCGATGCGCAGCTTGCAGACCGACGTGCCGCTCGGCAGCGAGCGCAGCTCTGGATCGGCGGTCAGGTTCCCGGTCATCACGACCCTGTTGATATTGGTGGCGGCCACGGCTCCTCTTCCTTTCGGCTTGTAGCTTGCCTTCTCTCGGGGCGTCTCGCTCTGAGATTTACGAACGGTCGAGTCTAGACCGGCTTGCGGGTGCGACCCTCGCGCGGGGAGCTTCGAGCCCGCTAATTGCGGTCGTCTGCGGCGCCGGCCGGAGCGCGGCGGGCGCGCGGCGAGGTTCCGAACACCTCGTCCCAGTACGGCGCGGAGATGCCGAAGCCGCGCGTGTCGTCCTGGAAATGGTGGCGCATGTGTCGTTCGCGCAGCATCCGCCCGAGCGGTCCCCGGGCGCGGAAGTGGTGCAGGTAGTAGTGCATCATGTCGTACACCAGGTAGCCGACGAAGAAGCCCGCGCCGATGCCCGGCGCGTAGTCCTCGCCGAAGATCACGTAGAGCAGGCCGAACACGGCCGCGCCGAGCGGCACGCTGACGGCCGGCGGCATCACCAGGCGCATCGGGTCGTTCGGGTGATCGTGGTGGACGCCGTGGATGATCCAGTGCATGCGCGCGCCGAGGCCCGCCTCCGGCTCGAAGTGGAAGACGATCCGGTGCAGCCAGTACTCGAACAGCGTCCACAGTGCGTAACCGCCGATCAGCAGCGCCAGCGACACGAGCACGCTCACGCTCGACAGGCTCCAGCCCTCGAGGTAGGCGATCCCAGGCACGAAGATCAGCACGGGCACGATCGGGTGCACACGCGAGAGCGCGTCGAGCACGCGCGACTCGAACATCGGCGGGGAGGCACGGAGCACATCCGTGCGCTTCGCCGCGCCCTCGCCCATGTCTTCAGCCCAGCCCATCTTTCGATCTTATTACGCCCGTGCCGAAGCAGTAGGCGCTTGGCGCGCCGCTTGCATCCCGATCGAACAGCCGCTGCGTGGAGCCCGTAGCGGGCTCAGCTGGGCTCGCCGACCGCGACCTCGGCCGCCGGCTCGCCCTCGGCCGGAGCCTGCGGTGTGGCCTCGGCAGCCTCGGCGGGCTCGGCAGGTGCGGCCGGCACCGGCGGCTCTGCCGGAGCGGACGCCGGCGGCGGCGGCGTCTCGCCCTCCGCAGCCTCGCCACGCGGTGCCGCCGGGGCGGCGCTCATGTCAGGTGCCGAGGGCACGCCGGGTGCAAGCTTGATGATGCGAAAGCGCAGGACCTCGTCGGCCAGGCGCAGCGTGCGGTCGAGGCCGCTGAGCAACTCGGTGTCGGCCACGTGGAACTGCAGCAGGTGATAGCGCGCGCTGGTCTTGCGCTCGATCGGGTATGTCAGCGCCCGCTCGCCCCACTCGTCGTGGCGCAGCAGCTCGCCCTGCGCCGAGATCGACTTGCGCGTGTCGTCGAGGAGCTTGGTACGCACGGACTCCTCCGCCTGGGGGTCCAGCAGCAGCACGAGGTCGTATGTTGGGGGAGGCAGTGTCATGCGAGAACCGGCGCGTCGCTGCACTGGCGCGGCGGGCCGATCAGCAAGATTAGCGGGTCCGGCCCTTCGCGCGGATGTCCGCCAGCTGCTCGTCGATCCAGTCACCCGGGTCGCGCGAGGTGACGATCTGCACGAGTCCCTCTGCGCGCCGGTGCTTCTCCTGCGGCGCCATCGTCAGCGCCGCATGGATCGAGTCGGCCAGCTCCTGGATGTCGAACGGGTTGACCGACAGCGCGAACTCGCCGAGCTCCTCGTGGGCGCCGGTGTTCTCCGAGAGGATCGAGACGCCCTCGCGCTCGTTGACGATCGGGCCCTCCTTGGCGACCAGGTTCATGCCGTCGAACATCGCGTTGACCAGCAGCACGTCGTAGTGCTTGTAGGAGGCCATCGCCTCCTCCAGATCGTCTCTCAGCTTCAGTTGGATCGGCATCCAGTCGGGCGTGCCGTGGCGGTGGTTGACGACCGCCACGATCGCCTCGATCGCCTCGAGGTACTCCGCGTACTGCGGCACGTCGGTACGTGAGGGCATCATCTGCGCGACGAACGTCACGCGCTCTGAGAACTCGGGGTGCTGCTCGAGGAACAGGTCGAACGCCGAGAAGCCGCGCAGCACGTTCTTGGAGAGGTCCGCGCGGTCGACGCGCAGGATCAGGAAGTCGCGCCGGCGGCGCAGGAGCTCCTGCTCGAACTGCTCCACCCGAGCGCGCTGGGCGATCCGGCGCGTGGCCTCGTGGTCGATCGGCAGCGGATAGGCGCGCACCCACACCTCGCGCTCGCCGCCCGGCGCGATCACGATGCCGCGCTCGAAGTCCACCTCGAGGCCCATCAGGTCGCGACAGCACTGCAGGAAGTTGCGCCGGTAGGAGCGCGTGTGGAAGCCGATGATGTCGTTTGCGAGCAGCCCCAGGAAGATCTCCTCGCGGATCCGCGTCGGCAGCACTCGCCAGGCATCAGACTGCGTCCACGGGATGTGCACGAAGTGGTGCAGGAAGGCGTCCGGGCGAGCGCGCCTGACGAGCCCCGGCAGCGTGTAGAGGTGGTAGTCGTGGATCATCACGACCGGTTCCTCGGTCCCCTCGAGCTCCTCGACGACAGCCTGTGCGAGATCGTCGTTGACGGCGTTGTAGCCGAACTCGAACGCCTCGATCTCCTCGCGGCGGATGTCCGGAGCGTTCGACAGGTCCCACAGGTAATGCTGGATGAACCACAGCATCGGGTTGGCCACGACGTTGTAGAAACGGTCGTAGGCGTCCGGATCTGAGACGACCAGGCGGACGCGGAAGTCGACGTCGCCCGTCGGCGAGCGGACGGGGAACGAGCGACCGCCGTGTTCCTCGGAGGCCTTTGCGTCGTACTCGCTCATCGCCGAGGCGATCCAGATCGCTTCGCGATGGGTTGCCAGCCCGGTGAGCGCCGTCACGACGCCGCCCGAGCCGCGCTGCGTGTTGCCGTCGGCGTCGAAGGTGACCGGTCCGCGGTTGCTCACGAGCACCAGCGGCACGTCAGGAGTCATGCTCGCGCCTCCATCCGGTCGGCGCTCTGATCGGAACGCTCGACGTCCATGCTCGCTATCGGGTCTTCAGCTCGGTGAAGATCTTCAGGTAGTCGCGCAGGTAGCGCGGCGTGAGGAAGTGCGTGCGCACGTGCTCCTTGCCACGCCTGCCGAGGAACTTGCCCAGCGCCGGGTCCTTCAGCACCTCGAGCGAGCGCTCCGCGCACTCCTCGACGCTCGAGACGAGAAAGCCGGTGACGCCGTCCTCGATCTGCAGCGGGATGCCGCCGACGTCGCCGCCGATGAACGGGCGTGCCTTCCAGATCGCCTCCGAGACCGTCAGTCCGAAGCCCTCGCGCGTGGACTTCTGGATCAGCACGTCCGCGTGTGACTGGAAAGCGTTGACCTCGATCGCGCCGACGTTGTTGAAGTTGTTGAGGATGTGAATGTCGGGATCGCCGTCGGCGTGCGCGATCGTCGCGTTGAAGAAGTCCCACCCCTCCGGGTCATCGCTGGCCATCGAGCCGACCAGGGCGAGCTGCACCTCGGGCATCGTCTCCTTGACGATGCGGTAGGCGTCGATCACGCCCAGCGGGTCCTTCCACGGATCGAAGCGCGAGACCTGGCACATCAGCGGACGGTCGACGTCGATCCCGAATTGGCCGCAGACGAACGCGCCGTCCTCAGGCGAGAGCGCCATGTTCTTCGGCGTCAGCGGGTCGATCGCCGGCGGCACGACGTTGACGTACCCGTTCATCCCCGGCGGGACGTACTCCTGCATGTGGAACAGCGTCTGCGGATAGTCCTTGATGTAGGGCAGCAGCTGGCGGATCGTGTCCGGGTTCGGCGTCGAGAGGTCGATGTGGCAGCGCCACACCCATCCCTTCGCCTTCTCCGGCACCAGACCGAACAGCGCGGCCGGCTGCGGGTCGTGTACGAGGCACACGTCCCAGCCGCCCGACAGCTCGCGTGCGTTCATCTCGTTGTACTGCTTCCACGTCGCCCACTGCTCCTCGTCGAGATCCTGCGGCGCGCCCTGCAGTGCGTTGTGCATCAGCTTGGTCGCGTTGAAGAACTCCTCTCGCCCGTAGATCACCTGCCACTCGCAGTCGAGGCCGACGTCGCGCATCAGCGGCACGAGCGTGTAGAGGATCTCCGAGACGCCGCCGCCGAACGCGGTCGCCGAGATGTGCACGACCCGATCGCCCTGCAGCGGCTCGGCGAGCTCGCGGATTTCCGCGATCAGCTCACGACCGCAGATGTGCGTGTAATCGGTCAGTGTCTTGTTGCCAACGGCGACGGGCTGCAGCACGCGGCCGCACGATACCTAAAGGCGCCCGCTTCTCTTGCCCCGGCGGACGACCCGGCAATGCGCCCGGAGGACCGCCGGCGGAACTATGGTCTAGAGATGCTCAACGGGCGGCTCTACCGGGCGGCGTTCCTACCCTTCCTCATCGCCCTTGCGGTCGCCGCGTTCTCGCTCACCGGCCGTCCCGGACCGCTGCGCTCCTCGCTGGCTCCCGATGCCTTCGAAGGCCAGCGCGCCTTTGCCGAACTGAACAGCCTGGCGAGCGAGTTTCCGCATCGCCGTCCGGGCAGCCCGGGCGACCAGGCGCTCGCCGCTCACATCGCGCAGACCATGCGCGCTCTCGGCGGCGCCGGTGCCGGCGGCTTCACCGTGCATACGCATCGCTTTCAGGGGCAGACGATCGACGGCGAGCAGGAACTGGAGTCGGTGATCGCGCAGCGCCCCGGCTCGACCGCGCAGAAGCCGATCGTGATCGTCGCCCATCGCGACGCCGCCGGCGCCGGCGCGCGTGCCGAGCTCTCGGGCACCGCCGCGCTGCTCGAGCTCGCACGCGTGTTCGCCGCGCGCGAGACACAGCGCACGATCGTGCTCGTCTCGACCAGTGGCGGCAGCGGCGGCGATGCGGGAGCGGTCGACTTCGCCGACGCCCACGCCGGGCCCTTCGACGCGGCGATCGCGATCGGCGACCTCGCCGGCTCGGCGCGGCGCAAGCCGTTCGTCGTGCCCTACTCGGACGCCTCCGGCTCCGCCCCGGTGAAGTTGCAGCGCACTGTCGAGGACGCGATCACCCGAGAGGCCGGTGCCGATCCGGGCGCGCCCAGCGGGTTCGGCCAGCTCGCCAACCTCGCCTTTCCGCTGACCGTGGGCGAACAGGGCCCCCTGAACGCCGCCGGCATCCCCTCTGTGCTCGTGCAGGTCAGCGGCGAAAGCGGACCGTCTGGCACCGACCGTGTGAGCGCCGCGAGCCTGCAGGGTTTTGGCCGCGCCGTGCTCAGCGCGGTCAACGCGCTCGACGCCGGGCCGGACGTACCGCAGGCGATGCAGAACGGCCTGCTCGTCCAGCGCAAGACGATCCCCGCGTGGGCGCTACGTCTGTTGATCGGCACGCTGCTGCTGCCTCCCCTGATCCTCGCCGCCGACGGGCTTGCGCGCGCCCGCCGCAGGCGCCTGCCGGTCGCTCGCTGGTCGTGGTGGACGCTGCTGTGCGCCGCGCCCTTCGCGATCGCCGCGCTGTTCGCCGTCCTGCTCGGAGCCCTCGGCATCGTCAGCGCTGCGCCCTCCTCGCCGATCCCGCCGAGGGCGCTGTCGTTCGACGGCTCCGCCGCCGCGTCCGTGTTCGCGGTGCTGCTCGTGCTCGGCCTGGCCTGGCTGCTGTGGCCGGTGGCGTTGCGGCGGCTCGGTGTGCGTGCTCGGCCGGAGTCGGACGCGGCCGGTGTGGGAATGCTGCTCGTGATGCTCGCGCTCGGAGTGATCGTGTGGCTGGCCGACCCGATCGCTGCGCTGCTGCTGCTGCCGGCGATGCACGCCTGGCTCTTGATCGTCTCGCCTGAGCTGCGCCCGCGCCCGGTGGCCGCGCTCGCGCTCGTGCTCGTCGGCGCGATCCCGCTCGTGCTGCTGCTGTCCTTCTACGCCGACCATCTCGGGCTCGGCCCGGGGCGCGTCGCCTGGATGGGCGTGCTGCTGCTCGCCGGTGGGCACATCGGCCTGCCGGCCGCGCTGCTCTGGAGCATCGGGCTCGGGTGCGCCGCCGCAACGGTCATGCTGTCGCTGACCAACGGACCTCCGCCGGCGGGAGCCGGCGAGGAGTCCTACGAGGAGATCACGATTCGCGGACCGATGTCCTACGCGGGGCCTGGCTCCCTCGGTGGCACCGAGTCGGCTCTGCGACGATAGGTCTCCGTAGCTGGGCGCGAGAATGCCTGAGATACCACTGACACCAGTCTCGCGGAGCGGCCCGCGCTTCTCCTCCCGCCGCCGCCGCCGCTCGCCCCGGTCGCGGCGCGCGATGCGCGCGCTCGCCGTGCTGTTGATCCTCGCCGGCGCCGTCGCGCTGATCGACGCCGCCGTCACGCTCGTGTGGCAGGAGCCGTTCTCGGCGCTCTACGCCAAACTACGCCAGGACAACCTGAGCGGCGCGCTCGCCAAGGTCGAACGGGCCGCGCCGACGGCCGAAGAAAAGCGCCAGCTGGTGGACCTCGGTGACGTGCGCAACCGCGTCGCCTACCTCGCGGGCCGGATGGAGGGGCACACCAAGGACGGCAGCCCTGTCGGGCGCATCAGCATCCCGCGCATCGGCGCGAGCTTCGTCGTCGTCAAGGGCACCGGCACCTCCGACCTCGAGAGCGGGCCGGGGATCTACTCGGAAACGGTCTTTCCCGGGATGGCCGGCACGACGGCCATCGCCGGCCATCGCACGACCTACCTCGCGCCGTTTCGCCACGTCGATCTGCTGCGCCGGGGAAACAGCATCACCCTGAGCATGCCCTACGCGCACTTCACGTACAGGGTGATCGGCAAACGCGTGGTCGCCCCGACGGACGTCACTGCGGCCGTCGGCAACGTCGGCTACTCACGGCTCGTCCTGTCCGCCTGCACGCCGCTGTTCAGCGCCGCCAAAAGGCTTCTGATCTACGCGCGCCTAGTGCGCACCACGCCGGTCGGCGCGGGGCGCGTGCCGCTCTCCCGGCGCCCGCCCGGAGCGCAGGAAGCGCTCACGGGCGATCAGCTCGAGCAACCGGCCTCGGCCAAGGCGCGGCCGGCCGTGGCCCACCCGTCACTGCCAGGTGTGCTCGAACCCGTGCAGCCGCACCTCACGTCCATCCCCGGCGACTAGCGAGACCCCGGGCCCTCCGGCCAGAACCTCGCCGACCCACGTGACGTCGGTGCCGCCGGCCTGCGCGAGGGCGGACTCGACCACCTCACGCCGCTCAGGCGCCACACAGAAGCACAGCTCGTAGTCTTCGCCGCCCGTCGCGGCCAGCTCGCGTGCGCCGAGCGCGATCGCGGGCATCGCGCAGACCTCGGCCACGCCCTCGGCGAGCGGCAGGCGCGCGAGCTGCACGCGCAGGCAGACGCCGCTTGCGCGACCGAGATGCCCGGCATCGGTGGCCAGCCCATCGGAGAGGTCGATCATCGCGCTCGCGCCGAGCGCCGCGAGCACACGACCCTCGCTCAGACGAGGCCATGGCGCACGTGCGCGAGCGAGCACAGCCGCAGCCGCGCCCTCCGCCGCTGTGCGGCCGGACGCGGGTGCTGAATGCAGCGCCAGGGCCGCGCCGGCGGCGCCGAGCGTGCCGGTCACGCCGACGAGGTCGCCCGCCCGCGCGCCGTCGCGGCCGAGCAGATCCTGCTCGCGCTCGGCCCAGCCGACGACCGTCACCGAGACACTCAGCGCAGGCGCCGCGACGACGTCGCCGCCGGCGATCTGCGTGCCCGTGTCCCGGGCGAGCGCCGCCGCGCCGCGCACGAGCTCGAGCGCCTCATGCTCGCCGATCCCGTGCGGCAATCCGAGCGCGAGATATGCCTCCCCGGCCTCTGCTCCCATCGCGGCCAGGTCCGAAAGGGCCGAGGCGAGCGCGCGATGGCCGATCTCGGCCATGCTCGCCCAGCCGGCTCCCAAGCGGAAGTGCGTCCCCTCGACCATCGTGTCGACCGAGACGACGGCGAACGGCCTGGCGCGCACCACGGCGGCGTCGTCGCCGGGGCCGCGCACAACGGCCCCCGTCTTGCCGAGCCCCACCGCGAGCTCGGCCTCGATCGCTTCGATCAGGGCGCGCTCGGCGATCGCGACGCTCAGCGGTGTCGGTAGACGATCCGCGCGCGATCCAGGTCGTACGGGGAAAGCTCGCAGCGCACGCGATCGCCCGGCAGGATGCGGATGCGGAAACGCCGCATCTTCCCTGCGACGTGTCCGAGCACTACGTGGTCGTTGTCGAGCTTGACGCGGAACATCGCGTTCGGCAGGGCCTCGATGACCTCGCCCTCGAATTCGACCTTGTCCTCCTTTGCCACTTCCGGGAATCCCCCATCTGGGTCGCACGCTCAGGTGCGCACCCGTCAATCTGGACGTTGGTGCGGTCCAAACTACCAGCGTGAGGATGAAAAGTCCGGCTTCCCGGCGCTAGTGGCCGGGCGAGGACCCGCCGGTGCCGCCGACCGACGGTTCTTCGTGCGCCGGCGCCGGCCGGTTCGGCGCGCCCGCTCCGCCTTTGGCCGGCGCGTGCGTTTCGTGGGAGGGCTTCTTGTGTTCGCTGTGTTTTTCGCCTTCTTCTTCGGAGGACGAGCGCGACTGCCCGGTGGTTGCGAATTTGCCGTAGAACGGGCTGTAGGAAAGCGATTCCTTGGCCGGTTCGAACTGCTCGCACGTCTTGCCTTCGACCACCTGGGACATGTAGGCGTGCCAGATTTCCGCCGGCAGGTAGCCGCCCTGCTGCGGCTCCCCGTGCACGTCGGTCATCGAGACCCGTTTGGTCGGGTAGCCCATCCACACGGCCGTCGCGTAGTTCGGCGTGTAGCCGTCGAGCCAGGCGTCGACGAGTTCGCTCGTCGTCCCTGTCTTGGCCGCGCTCGGACAGGTGATCGCCGAGCGTCCGGCAGTGCCGCTTTCGACGTTCTCTTTGAGGATCTGGGTCTCCTCGGCGGTCACTCCTTCGCTGAGCACTTTCACGCGGTGCGGCTTGCTCCATTTGTCGTCCACGTGGCCGTCGGGAAACACGACCTTCGTGATCGCGATCGGCGTGTTGCGGTAGCCGCCGTCGGCGAGCGTCGCGTACACGTTGGCCATCTCCAGCGGCGTCACGCCCAGCGTGAGCCCGCCGAGCGCCTCCGCCGCGTAGCTCTTCAGCGGGCTGACGACGCCCATCTTGCGCGCCATTTCGGTGACCGTCGACTCGCCCAGGTCGGCCGCGAGCTGCGCGTACACGGTGTTGTCCGATTTGAGCGTCGCCTGCACGAGGTTGATCGATCCGTTCTGCTCGCCGCCGAACGTTTTCACTTCGTAGGTCGGATAGCCCGTCAGCCAGCCCGGCGAGAGCGTGTGCGAGTCGTAGTAGGTGCTGTTCGGGTCGATCCCGCGCGAGAGCGCGTCGGCGAGCACGATCGCCTTGAACGTCGAGCCCGGCTGACGGTGCCCCTGCGCGGCCAGGTTGTACTGCGACTGCTCGTAGCTCTGGGACTCGGCCATCGCCTCGATGTCGCCGTTGGCCGGGTTGATCGTGACGATCGCCGCCGCCGGGTCTTCGGGCTCGTTGAGCACTTCCGCGATCGCCTTGCGCGCCTCGCTCTGCATGTGCAGGTCGATCGTCGTGTGCACCTTCAGGCCGCCCTGCGCGACCGTCTGCGCGCCGTAGCGTTCGACGAGCTTCTGGCGCACGTATTCGAAGAAGAAGTCCTCCTTGCGCTCGGAGTAGAAGTAGCCGCGCTTGACTTCCAGCGGTGCCGCCTTGGCCGCGGCCGCCTGCGCCGCGCCGACGTAGTGCAGTTCGGCCATCTTCGAGAGGACCTCGTTGCGCCTGCGCTTGGCTTCGGCGCCGTCGCGGAACGGGTTGTACTGCGATGGCGCCTGCGGCAGGCCGGCCAGCAACGCCGCCTGCTGCAGGTTCAGCTGCGATGCGGGCTTGTCGAAGAAGATCCGCGAGGCCGCCTGCACGCCGATCGCCGTCTGCCCGCCGAGCGTGCCGTAGGGGACGCTGTTGAGGTAGCTCGTGAGGATCGAATGCTTGTCGTGTATCTTCTCGTACTCGATCGCCAGCTTGGCCTCGATGATCTTCTGCTTGAGCGTGTGCTGGTCGCCGCCCAGGTACAGGTTGCGCACGAGCTGCATCGTGATCGTCGAGCCGCCCTGCAGCGCCTTGCCGTGCGTGACGTCCTTGACCGCTGCGCGGAAGATCCCGGTCAGGTCGATGCCGTTGTTCTTGTAGAAGCGCTGATCCTCGATCGCGACCGTCGCGTTCTTCAGGTTCGCCGGGATCTGGCTCCACGTGATCGGCGTGCGCAGCTCATCCGATTGGATGAAGCCGAGACGCGTGCCGTCGGCGGCGTAGACCTGCGAGGAGCCGCCGCCGATGATCGGGTGCAGCGAGCCGATCGCGGGCGCCGCCTGGGCGACGTTCAGCACGTAGCCGACCGCCGCGACGACGCCGACGATCAGCGCCGTCACGGCGACGATGCCGCCGATCAGCAGAAACCGCGTGGGGCCGGCGCGGTTGTGCCTGCGCCGGCGCTGTCGTGACTGTCGGGACATCCTCCGACCTTCGAGATTACCTGCCGGATTGTGATTTCCTGCCAGTTGCACCGCCCTGCCCCGCCCGGGCGGAGCCCTCGCCAATGACCTCCGACACAGCCGAGCTGCGCGATCGCCGACCCCGCACGCGAGCTCCCAGCCCGGCGTGGCGCGGTTGAGCAGACGCGCGCTCGCCTGGGCCGGCCGTCAACGCGCCGCGTCCGCGCGCGTGAGCTGACGCTGCTCGCAGGGCGGCTGAGCTCGGCCGTGGGCTCGCTCGGGCCGGCGCGCGCGAGGGCCGTGCGCGATAGCTGGCGCGCGCTGTGGAGCTCGCGACTGCTGGTCTGGGCGGTCGGCGTGGCGACGCTCGCGACTTACGGCTTCGGACCCGTGCGCACATGCCTTCAACCCGCCCGGGCTGACGCGTGGCTTCGGCTGGCTCGGCGACCTGCTGGCCGCGCCGGCGGCGCGCTGGGACGCGTCGTGGTACCTCGTGATCGCGCACTACGGCTACCGCCCGGACCTGGGCGCATTCACCGCCTCGCGCGACGCCTTCTTCCCGCTCTACCCGCTCGGCCTGCGCGGGCTCGGCTGGCTCGGCCTGCCGCTGATCGTCGGCCGGCGTGACTGATCTCGATGCTGGCCCTGTCGCTCGCGCTGTACGGGATCCACCGCCTGACGACGCTCGAGCTGGCGAGCAGCGCCCGGCGGCGCTCCGGCCCGGCCCGGCTCGAGCAGGGCGGGCTCGCGCACGCCGACGTGGCGCGCCTGGCGGTGATGCTGACGGCGTTCGCGCCGATGGCCTTCTTCCTCTCGGCCGTCTATTCCGAGGCGCTCTACCTGGCGCTGTCGGTCGGCCTCTTCTATGCCGCCCGGCGCGGGCGCTTCGCGCTCGTCGGCGTGCTTGCCGCGCTGGCCGGGGCGACGCGCAGCACGGGCATCGTGCTCTTGCTGCCGGCGCTGGTCCTCTACCTGTACGGGCCGCGCGAGGATCGAGCTGCCAGACCATCCGCTCGCGCGCGGCCTGTCGCCCCGCTACCGAGCTGCGCAAGGACGTGCTGTGGCTGGCGCTCGCGCCCGTCGGCCTGCTGCTGTACATGCTCTACCTCGGCCTCGCCGGCGGCGATGCGCTCGCCCCGTTTCATGCACAGGACGTGTGGGGGCGGCACTTCGCCGGGCCCTACCTCGGCGTGTGGGACGGGCTGCAGGCCGCGTTCGAGGGCGCCCGGCAGCTGTTCTCCATGCAGCAGACCCACGCCTACTTCACGACCGGCGGGGAAAGCCCGTTCGTGGCCGCCGAGCACAACCTGCTGCTGTTCGCTTTCCTGGCGGCGACGCTCGTGGCGACGGCCGGTGTCCTGCGCAGGCTGCCCGCCGCCTACGGCGTCTACGTGGTCGCGGCGCTCGCGCTGCCGCTCTCCTACCCGGTGACCGCGCAGCCGCTGATGTCGCTGCCGCGCTTCCTGCTCGTGCTGTTTCCGCTGAACATCTGGTTCGCGCTGTGGCTCGCCGAACGCCCACGCCTGCGCGCTCCGGCGCTGGCGTGCTCGGGCCTCTTGCTGGCCTTCTTCCTCGCGCAGTTCGCGACCTGGCACTGGGTGGCGTAGTGGACGCCCCTCACGGACCGTCGCCGGTGCTCGGCGAGGAGGACAGCAGCGCGAGCTCCGGAGGCGGGCGACGCCCGTCCTCGGCCGGCGAATGGTCGCCGTGGTTCGCGCCGCTGGCGCTGATCGCCGGGCTCGTCGTGGCCACGGTCGGCTCGCTGATCATCGACATCCCGGCGGCCGCGCTGGGCGTCGACGTCAACGCCAAACACCTGCCACCGGGACTGGTGATCGCCGACACCGCCGTGCAGGACGCCGGCTTCGTCGCCGTGGCGATCTTCTTCGCGCAGGTCGGCGGTCGCGCCGTCCGCGCCGCGATGTTCGGCCTGCGCCCGACGCGTCTGTGGCGCGCCGTCCGGCTCGGCGTGCTCACGCTGGTCGGCTTCCTCCTGTTCAGCCTGATCTGGACATCGATCTTCAACGTCAAGGAAGAGAAGCTGCTCGAACAGCTCGGCACCAACCGGAGCGCCGTCCTGCTGGTGCTGAGCGCCGCCTTGACCTGCGTCGTCGCGCCGCTCTGCGAGGAGTTCCTGTTCCGCGGGTTCGTGTTCACTGCGCTGCGCAACTGGCAAGGGCCTCTACCCGGCCGCCATCCTCACGGGGGTGCTGTTCGGTGGCGTCCATGCCGGCTCGGCGCCGGCGCTCGACCTCGTCCCTCTCGGCGTGCTCGGCTTCGGCCTGTGCCTGCTCTATCGAGCCACCGGCTCGCTCTATCCGTGTATCGCCGCCCACTGCGTGAACAACTCACTCGCCTTCGGCAGCCTCGAGAACTGGGGTTGGCAGATACCGGTGCTGATGGCCTCCTCGCTGCTCGTGCTCGGCTTGCTCGCGCTGGCGCTGACACGCGCAGGCCTCGCCGAGCGCGTCCCCGCCCCGTCCGGCTGATCGCACGATGCGTTCGCGCGAGTCCCGATTGCGCGCACGTGCGTATCGCGCATCCAGACGACGTGGGCCGTCACTGCCGGAGGATAGGATCCGGCCGATGAGGACACTCCGCTTCGCTCTGATCTCCGTCATCCTCGCCGCGGCTGTGGTCGTGCCGTCGCTCGCCGCGGCTGCCACGACCCCGATCGCGACGACGCCGGCGCCCGTGCCGACGACGACCACCGCCCGCACCGACGCCGCCCCCTCCGCCACCGGCGCCGGTGGCCGGGAAGATCGATCTGGTGATCCAGCACGCGTTCGGCAAGCCGCCGTTCGTCGTCGCCGGCTCGCGCATGGTCGTCCGCGGGATCGTGATCCCCTACGTCGCCGAACAGAAGGTCAAGGTGAGCTTCTACAAGGACGGGCGCAAGGTCGAAGTGAAAACGGTCAGCGTGCTGCCGCTGGGCAACGGCGCGGGCCAGTTCCACATCGGCTACGCGAGCTCCAGCGAAGGTCTCGTGAAGGTCGCCGCGGTGCACTACGCCACGCCGCAGCAGGTGGCGTTCGCCGGGCGCTCGGAAAACGTGCGCTTCGCCTCACCCGACCTGTCCGGCGGCGATCGCGGCCCCTCCGTGCGCCTGCTGCAGTCCGAGCTGAACGCGATGCACTTCGTCGTGCCGCTCAACGGCGTCCTTCGACGAAGCGACCGGCCGCGCCGTGATCGCCTACCGCAAGATGACCGGCCTCGCCCGCGTGCCGAGCACGAACCTGACCGTGTTCGAGAAGCTCCAGGCGGGCGCCGGCGCTTTCCACGTGCGCTATCCGCATGACGGCCGCCACGTCGAGGGCGACCTGACGCGTCAGGTGCTCGCCGAGATCGAACCCGGTGGGCGCGTCCACGCGCTGTACACGATGAGCTCGGGCAAGCCGTCGACACCGACCGTGATCGGGCGCTTCCGCGTGTACAACAGGACGCCCGGCACGAACTCCGAGGGCATGGTCGACTCCAGCTACTTCATCCGCGGCTATGCGATCCACGGCTACGCCGAAGTGCCGACGTACGCCGCCAGCCACGGCTGCCTGCGCGTGCCGATCCCCAACGCCTCGGCGATCTACGGCTGGGTGCAGTACGGCACGCCGGTCGACGTCTACAACGAGAGCGGCGGCGGCAGCCACAAGGTCAAAGGCAACGCCGGTCCCTAGACGCGACGCGGGTCGGGCTCAGAGCCTGACGCGAATCGCGCGCGAGAGGTAGCTCAGGCCGAAGCCGTAGATCGCCAGCGTGAGCAGCAGCAGCGCCCCGCGCTTGAGCCATTCGCTGCTCGAGCCGTTCGTGATCGCCGAGAAGGGCGAGGTGACGGCTTCGGCGACTTCGTCGATCGTGCCTCGCGCGGAGCCCTTGCTCGCCTGCCCGCTGGTGCCTTCCTTCTGCGCCGCTGCCGTTTCGGCGGCCGTCGCGCCTTCCTGTGGCGGCGGGATCGCGCCGCTCAGCACATTCTGCTGATGCGCGGAGGCGTCAGAGGTCTTGCTGATCGCGAACAGCGCGAAGGAGACGCCGACGATCAGGCACAGCAGGATCGAGGCCAAGCGCAGGCAGCGGGCTATCACAACGAGCACATCACAGCTATCGGCTGCAGGGCAGCGCTAGATTAGTCTCGTTCGTGAGCGCCCTGGCCGAATATCCCAACATCGACGGGACGGCCCGTGAGCGCTTGATCGCAGAGCTGCGCGAGCACGCGCTGGTGATCGGCGAGGTGACGCTCACCAGCGGCGCCAAGGCGCAGTACTACGTCGACGCCAAGCGCGCGATCCTGCGACCAGCGGGCTTTGCCGCGCTCGCCTGGCTGCTCGCGGCGCAGGTCGCCGAGTGGCAGGGTACGGCGGTCGGCGGGATGACGATGGGCGCCGATCCGGTCGCCTGCGCCGCGCTCGCCGGCGGCGCGCGCGCGAAGGCCTTCTTCGTGCGCAAGGAGACCAAGTCCCATGGCCTGCAGCGGCGCATCGAGGGTCCGCTGCTGGAGCAGAGCGATCGCTGCGTGGTGGTCGAGGACGTCGTCACGACCGGCGGCTCGACGCTCGCTGCGATCGAGGCGCTGAACGAAGCGGGCCTTCAGATCTGCGGCGTGATCAGCGTGCTCGACCGCCTGGCCGGCGGCGGCGCTGCGATCGAGCGCGCGGCCGGAGCCCCCTACGTCGCGCTGAGCACGATCGACGACGTCTACCCCGATCGCCCCGATCGCCCCGATCGCCCGGCCCCGGCGAACGGCTGATGGCGGGCGCGGCGACGGCCGGCCAGACGACCGTCAGGCCGGCGACGGCGCACGATGCGGCCCTGCTGCTCGAGCTGTTCGGCGCGCTGGCCGATTACGAGCAGCTGCGAGACGAGCTGCATGCGACCGAGCCGCAGATCGTCGAGGCGCTGTTCGGCGAGCAGCCGGCCGCGCGGGCGCTGATCGCCGAACGCGGCGCTGAGCCTGCCGGGTACGCGCTGTTCTTCCCGACCTTCTCGAGCTTCATGGCCACGCGCGGGATCTGGCTGGAGGATCTGTTCGTGCTCCCCGAGCAGCGCGGCGCCGGTGTCGGGCGCGCACTGCTGGCCGCCGTCGCAGCCTCCGTCCCCGAGGCCGGCGGGCGCCTGGAGTGGGCCGCGCTCGACTGGAACGAGCTCGCGCTCGGTTTCTACCGCGGCATCGGCGCGCGCCTGATGGACGAGTGGACCTCGCTTCGCCTCGACGGCGAGGCGCTCGCGCGGCTCGCGGCCGAGGCTGGGAACGAGCGATGAGCGGGCTGGGCGCGCGCGCGTGTCCGAGGAGCTCGGCGGATGACGCGGGTAGCCTTTGGCATGCCCTCTGCGCGTAGCGCCGGGCGCACGCCCTCGTAGTCCAATGGATAAGACGACCGCCTCCTAAGCGGTAGATCCAGGTTCGACTCCTGGCGGGGGCATCGCAAAGCCCTGCAGATCTGCGTACTTGGCCACTCAGCATCGGTAGGACGAATGCTCAGCGCCCCTTGGTGCCCGAACGCGTCATTTGGCTCTCATGGGCCCACTGCGCCCGGGGGATCACTTGAGCTCAGGAGTTGCTCGAAGCAAGATGCTCGCGCACGTCGCGAGCCAGCTGCCCGCTTGCCACGTAGCGAGTAGCGGGGCCTCTCCCCCGCTGACTGATCAGCCCAGCGTCGAGCAGGCGTCGCAGGTCGCTGCTCGCCGTGGGCGCCGATACGTCTGCCTCGGCGGCGTAGGCGGCTCGGTCGGTGCCCCGGAAGAGGCTCTGCTCCAAGGCGATGACGAGACGATCCGGCCACTCGCGCTGCTCCACGAGCTCCTCGAGATACGCCCAGCGCGCGCCCGCCTCGGCGAGTTGCTTCAGGCGGCGATGGGCTTGCGCTACGTGGGCTGCAACGCAGAGCCTCACGAACGGCGTCGCGTCGCGCTTGGGCTGGAACGACCCTCCCTGCACCGCCTGCAACGCCGCGTAGTAGGCCGACGTGTTGCTGCCGAGGTATTCCTCGATCGAAACGAACTCGGGAGCCAGCAACCCGCCTCGCGCGAGGACGAGGGACTGGACGATTCGTGAAATTCGCCCGTTGCCGTCCCGGAATGGGTGGACGGAGACAACATGCAGGTGGGCCATCGCCGCACGCACGATCAGGTGGGCGTTGGGATCACCGTGGGCAAGCCAGTCCATGATCTCCACGATGAGCGGCGGCACCTGCTCGGCCGGCGGACCGACGTAAGCAGGCGGTCCTCCATCCGGACTGGTGACCTCGATACCGCGCCGGCGGTACTGCCCGGGGTCCTTGTCCTTCTGGAACCAGCAGGCATCGAAGTGAAGATCGAGCACGACGCGATCCACCCACCGGAACACGGGATCGTCGGACATGACGCCGACGTGGTCCATCGCACGCGCGTAGCAGGAGAGCGCCATCCGGTCCTCGTCGGTTGGGTCCGGCGTCTCGTCGCCGCTCGCCACGGCCAGCGTCTCGTCCTCGGGCACGTGGAACCCCTCGATCTCGATCGAGCTCTCGGCTGAGGCCGCACGCCACTGACGGCGAAGGGTGCCCAGCCATGGCCCGGCGATGCTGGCCTGGTCGCCAAGGTCTTCGCGCAGCTCATCGAAAGCGGCGAGTTCGGCTTCCAGCGCAGCGTCAGCTTGAGGAGTTCGGTAGATCACGGAGAGGAACAGTATAGTCGATTAGTCGTATTATCGTCTGTAGTCTAGATATCTTTAGCGGCTCGCGCGCCGGCGTCAGCCGACGCGGACCGATCTTGCAAACCCCGCTCCCAGCCACGTCCCTCTCAGCGCCACACCGAGTTCGTTGGCGGCCTCGCCGGGGGGTCTGAGCTCGGCATGGCCGACGGCACGCACCGGCTCGATGCCCCGCACGGACCCCGTTAAGAAGACCTCTCCGGAGGAGACAATCCGTTGCAGGTCGAGCCGCTCCTCGCGCACCTCGATCCCCAGCCGACGGGCCGTTTCGATCGCACGCGCGCGGCTCACGCCCGGCAGGATGCGCCCGTCGGCCGCAGGCGTCACCAGCGCCCCATCCTCGATGGCGAAGACGTTGGCGCGCGAGACCTCGAGCACCTCCTCGCCGACGTCGAGCACGAGCGGCAACCAACCCTCCGATTCGCCCGCTTCGGCCCAGGCCAGCCGCTCGCGGTCGGCCCACTTGTGCTCACCGAGACCGCCTGGCAGGACGAACGGGCGCAGTGCGATCGCGCGCTCCCAGGAGGGGAAGAGATCGTCCCGGTCGACCACCGCCGCGACGACCGCCGCGCCCAGCGAGCCGTCATCGCGCGGGGCGACCGTCAGGCGCAGCCGTCCGAGCTGAAGCGGTGCCGCCCGCTCGAGCGCCAGCTCTCGCACATCGGCCGGCAGCGCCTCGCCGAACAGTTCGCGCACGCTCGAGCTCAGCCGCTCGAGGTGGCGTTCGAGCTCGACCGGCAAGCCGTCGAGCACGAGCAGCGTCTCGAACAGCCCGATCGCGCGATCCGGCCGGGGCGGGTCAGGCACGCGCCTCATTGTGGCATCGTGCTGGCGGCTTGAAGACGCTGCTGATCGACAACTACGACTCGTTCACGTACAACCTCTTCCAGCTGCTTGCCGAGGCAAACGGCGACGAGCCGATCGTCGTGCGCAACGACGCCGCCGGCTGGGCCGAGTTGGCGCAGCTCCAGTTCGACAACGTCGTCATCTCGCCGGGCCCCGGCAGCCCCGATCGCGACGGCGACTTCGGCGTCTGCGCCGCGGCGATCCGCGAGGCGCGGGTACCGCTGCTCGGCGTCTGCCTCGGCCACCAGGGCCTGAGCTGGATCCACGGCGGCAGGATCCTGCCGGCGCCCGAGCCGATGCACGGACGCATCAGCGCCGTGCTGCACGATGGCTCGCCGCTGTTCGCCGGCATACCGCGCGAGTTCCAGGCCGTCCGCTACCACTCGCTGTGCGTCGAGCAGCCGCCGCCCGGCGAGCTCGAGCCGATCGCCTGGACGAGCGACGGCGTGCTGATGGCCGTCGCACACACCTCGCGGCCGCAGTGGGGCGTGCAGTTCCACCCCGAGTCGATCTGCACCGACCACGGGCGCAGGCTGCTGGCCAACTTCCGCGATCTCACGCGCCGGTACGCCGCCCGGGTGAACGGGGCACCAAGCACAAACGGGGAACGTTCCTCGAATGGCGCGCGGCGCGCGAAGTCGGCCCCAGCCGCCCCGCGTGTCCAGCCCGCCGAGGCGCCGCCGCCGGTCCCCGGCCACGCCGAGCTCGTGCTGAAGGTCGAGCGGCTCGACACGCTGTTTGACAGCGAGCGCGCCTTCGTTCACCTCTACGGCGCCTGCGACACCGCCTTCTGGCTCGACAGCAGCAAGGTCGACGAGGGCGCGCGCTTCTCCTTCATGGGCGCCACCGGCGGCCCGCTGTCGGCCGCGATCCACTACGAGGTCTCCCGCCGCGAGCTGCGCGTCGAGCGCGCCGGCGGCGCGACGGAGCTCTCGAGCGAGTCGATCTTCGACTACCTCAGCCGCGAGATGCGCCGCCTGCGCCATCTCTCCCACGAGCTTCCGTTCGACTTCAACTGCGGCTTCGTCGGCTACTTCGGTTACGAGCTGAAGGCCGACTGCGAAGGCAACGACGCGCACGCCTCGACGATGCCCGACGCGTCCTTCGTGTTCGCCGACCGGCTGATCGCCTTCGACCATCTCAAGCGGTGCACCTACGTGCTCTGCCTCGCCGACGCCGGCGATGCCGGGCAGGCCGATGACTGGATCGCCGAGACCCGCCTGCGGCTGGCCTCGCTTGCGCCGGTCGAGCAGCCCGACTGTGACGGCGGCGAGCTCGGACCGGTCGCGCCCTTCTGTCTCAGCCGCTCGCACGAGCGCTACCTGCAGGACATCGCCACGTGCAAGCAGCGGCTGACCGAAGGCGAGACCTATGAGATCTGCCTGACCAACAAGATCGTCGCCGACGTCGGCCGCGACCCGCTGGCGCTCTACCGCACGTTACGCCGGGTCAACCCGGCGCCCTTCGCGGCCTACCTGCGCTTCGGCTCCAGTGCGATCGTGAGCTCCTCGCCGGAGCGTTTCCTCAGCGTCGGCCGCGATCGATGGGTCGAGGCCAAGCCGATCAAGGGCACCTGCCCGCGCGGCCGGACTCCCGCCGAGGACGTGCGCCTGGCCGAAGAGCTGCGCCTCGATGAGAAGAGCCGCGCCGAGAACCTGATGATCGCCGACCTGCTGCGCAACGACCTGGGCGTCGTCTGCGAGGTCGGCACCGTCCACGTGCCCGACCTGATGCACATCGAGACCTATGAGACCGTGCACCAGCTCGTCTCGACCGTGCGCGGGCTGCTGCGAGGCGACGTCGAGCCGCCCGACTGCATTCGCGCGTGCTTTCCCGGAGGGTCGATGACCGGCGCGCCGAAGAAGCGCACGATGGAGATCATCGACGAGCTCGAGGGCGAGGCCCGCGGCGTCTACTCCGGCGCGATCGGCTACCTCGGCCTGAGCGGTGGCTGCGACCTGAGCATCGTGATCCGCACGATCGTGCTCGAGGGCGAGCGCGCGAGCCTCGGCGTGGGCGGCGCCATCGTGATCCAGTCCGACGCCGAGGAGGAGTACCAGGAGGCGCTGCTGAAGGCACGTGCGCCGATGGCCGCGCTCGACCCGCGCGTCGACCCGCAGCGGGTGTTCGAGACCGGCCCCGCGGCCGATCGAGCCCAGCGTGGCGCCCCACGCTCCCACCAACCCACGGCCGCCGGCTCGTATAGCGCCTGTTTGCAGGCGGATCTGACGTCGGCTGACTGTTGAGCGGCAGAGGGTCAACTGCTAGCTTCAGGCGAATGTCGAAGCTGAGCAGCGCGGTGGTGCGCACGCCGCTGGCGCTGTTCTTGGCGATCGGCATCGCGGCGGCGCTCGGCGGCTGCGGTAGCTCGAGCAACGGGTCCAGCCAGCCGGTCGAAGTGGGGCCCGGCGCAGCCGAAAGCAACGAAGAAGCGGCCAACGAAAAGCGCGAAGAAGCGGCAGAAACCGAAAAGAACCGCGAACTGCTCTCCGAGCTCGAAGCCAAGCGACGCGAAGAAGCCGCCGAAGAACAGGCCAAGAAGACCGAAAAGACGGCGCTCGCAAAGGCCAAGAAGCGCGAAGAGAAGGCCGAAAAGGAAGCCAAGAAGCACGAAGCCGAAGCTGAAGCCAAGCTCAAGCAGCGCGAAGCCGCCGCCCGGGCGAAGCTCGCCAAGGAAACCAAAGAACGCGAAGAAGCCAAGAAGAGGGAAGCGCAGAAGCAGGAAGCCGAACGCAAGAAGACCGAAGCCGAACATGCAGCCACGACGCAGGCCGCGCCGCAGCAGCAGGTGACCACGGCTCCGGGGGAAACGGGATGACGACCATGTGGCAGTTGCTCAGACAGACCTCGAAGCTCGCGCGTGCGCGGGTTCGACCGCTCAGCGCCTTGCTCGCGCTCGCGCTCGCCCTCTCTCCCGCGGCGCTGCTTGCCGGCTGCGGCGGAGGCTCCGGCACAAGCGGGAGTGGGGCCGGCGGCGGCAACGGCGGCGCCGAAACCGGCGAAGAAGCAGTCGTGAAGAGCCAGGAAGCAGCCGAAGCGAAGGCAACCGCCAGGCTGCGCGCGAAGGAAGCCGTCGCGATCAAGCGCGAAGAAGCCGAACTGGCCACCAAACGAAGCAAGCTCGAAGCGCAGATCGCGCAGCAAGCTGCCGAAAAGCGCTCGCGCAAACCGGGCACGCACGCAAAGAAGCACCAGACGGCAAAGCACAAGGCGAAAACCCACTCGAACAAACAGAGCAAGCAGAGCAAAGGATCCGCCGGCAGCGAATCGGCCGGCGAAAAATCCGCGCGCGAACAGCTCGCCGCCGAAGAAGCCAAGGAAGCTGCCGCCTTCAAGCGGCGCGCAAAGAATGAATCCAAAGAATAGGATCCGCGCGATGGTCCGCCGCCTCCGAATCTCATTGCCCGCGTTGCTCGTCGCCGCCGCGCTGCTCGCCGGCTGCGGCAGCTCCAGCAGCTCCAGCAGCTCCCCCGGATCGAGCGCCGCGACCAGCTCGACGCCGGCGAGCAGCCAGACCAGCTCGACTGCAACGAGCACCACCTCCAAAGTGCCCGGCGGCACCGAGGCGGTCGCCGCATGCAAGCGCGGCATCCAGTCGCTGCCTCACCTGCAGCAGAAAGTCACCGAAAGGCTCGAAGCGATCTGTGAAAAAGCCGCCGGCGGCGACGCCAACGCGCAGCGCAAGGCAGCCGAAGAAGCCTGCCGGGAACTCGTCAACGCCTCGCCGCTGCCCTCCGGGGAAGCCAAGAACCGCGCGCTGGCCGCCTGCAAGAACGCCGGCGGGGCCAAATAGCGGTCAGCCGGCCTCCGTCGCGTCCTCTGGCTCGGCGGCGTCCTCTGACTCATCGTCCGACGCGTACAGCGACTCGCCCGCGAGCTGCTTGCCGCTCACGCCGAACAGCTTGATCTCGAGCAGGTCCTGGCGGTAGTCGTCGGGGGCGATCAGCGTGAAGCGCTCGCTGCGCAGCTCGCACTGGTCGACCGCGAGCCCCGCCAGCTCGGCCGTCGCGATGCGCCCGCCCGAGACCAGCGGATGCCCCCACACGAGCGTCATCGCCGCAACCGCGCCCGACTCGCCGCGCCACGAGCCGATCACCTCGTCGCACAGGTCCATCTGCCAGTCCGGGTTGCGCTCGGCCGTCTCTTCCGTGAAATCGATAAAAGAGAAGAAGTCACTCGGCTCACCGCCCTGCTCCGCGGCCAGGTAGCGGACGTAGCCGAACAGCTCGTAGCCCTCGCTCGTCGGCGCCGTCGCCGGCACGTACGTGCGCCCGTGCCAGGTGCGGTCGGGATACCAGACGATCTCGCCCGGCTGGCCCAGTCTGCTCCTCGCCCGAGTCGATCTGCGCGAACGCGCCGAGCAGCTCCTGTTCCAGGCGCCCCGCCCAGCGGCCGTAGGGCAGCTCCTCCTGCGGCGGCTCGGCGGCGAAGCGGGGGACGAAGCGTTCCTCGGGTGGCACGGGCCAGAGCCTAGCCTCAAGCGTCGCGCAGCAGCGCCGCCGCGTGCTCGGGCGCGACGATGTTGAGGTTCACGTCGGTCGAGAGCTCGAGGCCCGCCAGGTGTGTCAGACGCGGCAGCACGTCGATCCGCCAGCAGAAGTGCTCGGCGCCGCGCGGGGCCGTGCGCACCCACATGTTCAGCGGCGGGCTCGAGCCGAGGTGGCGCGCCAGGCGCCGCAGGCCGTCGTGCAGCAGCGCCGCGCCCGTCGGGCCGTCCTCCTCGAAGCGCGGCACCGGGCGGCGCGGGGCGAGCATCAGCTGGAACGGCAGCCGCGAGGCGTACGGCGCCATCAGCACCGCCTCGTCGTCGATCGCGACGATCCGCTCGCGCAGGCGCACCTCCTCGGCGACGAGGTCGCCGAGCAGGCTCTGGCCCATCGTGCGCGTCGCATAGGCGCCCGCGCGCTCGCGCTCGCGCGCGACCGCCGCCGGCACGAAGTCCAGCGCGTAGAGCTGCGCGTGGGTGTGCGGCAGCGACGCCCCCGCCTCGCGACGCTCGTTGACGATCAGCTGCACGTACGCGCTGTGCTCGTGGCGCGCATCCGCTCGCGCCACACGTCCATCGCCGCCGCCACCTGCTCGACCGGCAGCTCCGCCAGCGAGAGCACCGGCTGCGGGCCGTTGACGATCACCTCGTGCGCGCCCGTCGCCGGCAGCGAGGTGAACAGCTCCGCCAGGGCCGCCCCGCGCGGGCCCTCCTGTCGCTCTGGATCGCCGCTCGCGAGTGCGCCCGGCGCCGTCGTGACCGGCTCGACCTCGCCTGCGTCATGCGTCCCGCCGCCGCCCGCCCGCCCGCCGCCGGCCGGCGCCAGCGCCGGGTACAGGTTCGGCACCACCCGCACCGTCCAGCCCGGCGAGTCGGGAACACCGCCGCCCGGCCTGCACCGCATACAGCTCGGGTGGCGTGCGGTCCTCGTGCCCTCCGCGAACGGGTCGCGCTCGGGATCGATCGGCTCCGGGCGCGCTCGGCCTCCGCAGCGTCGGCGCCCCGCCCGGGCGGCGCGAGCGCTCGCCGGCGACGATCGTCCTGTGCCCGCTGAGCGGGTCGATCCGGATCTCAGGCATACGCCCTCGGCGGCGGCGTCGCCCGGCTCTCAGGCATGCGCCGCCCCGAGCGCGTAGCGCCTGATGTCGGCTTCCAGCTTGGCCTGGCTCGGGTACGGGCCCTGGCGGATGTACTCGCCGCCCGCCGCGTTGTAGAAGACCGTCACCGGCGTGAACGTCGAGTCGGTGATCGCGCTGCCCGCCGCGCCGCTGTGGTCGTAGTAGCTCGGGTAGCTCACCGGGAAGCTGCGCAGGAAGGCCAGCGCCGCGCCGCGGCTGCTGTCGCCCGAGTCGATGCCGATGAACGCCACCTCGCGCCCCAGCGCCACCGACAGCGCCCTGGAAGGCGCCGAACTCCGCGCGGCACGGCACGCACCAGGAGGCCCACTTGTTGATCACGATCGGCCGCCCCCGGAGCGTCCTCAGCCGCGCACGCAGCGCCGGCAGGCCCCCCGGCAGCAGCTCGCTGGCCTGTGCGTGCAGCGCCGCCAGCGGCGCCGGCGAGCCCGCCAGGCGCGCGCGCATCTGCGCCAGCGTCAGCGTCGAGCGCTTGACCGGCGGCGAGGAGGAGCCGGCGAGCTGGACGAGGCCCACCACGAGCAGCGCCGCGAGCGCGAGCGCCGCCGTTGCCATCCACAAGCGCCTCCGCGTCATCGCGCGTAAGGGTGGCAGATCGTCTGGCCCGCCACCGCGCCATCGAGGACCTCGCGCGCGCCAGCTCATGCTTTCCGCGACGTGCTATATCTTGGAGCACGAAGAAGCCGGGTAGCGCAAGGCATCCGGCAGAAGGCGTCAGTCGACGTCAGTCGTTCGAGCCGCGCCGAAGCCACTTTCAGCGCCGGCTCCGTCTCGAAGTCCAGAGCCCTCAATGGCCGAGCCCACCTCAGTGGCCCTCGCGGCCGCGCCCATTCCAAGTTCCGCCGAAATCTCGCGAGCGGAGAAGTTCGTGCGCGAGCGCTTCCTGCACGACGGCGAGGACGCCGCCGTCGCGCTCGCCCCCGGCTCGCCCCGCCGGCTCGCGCTCGACCAGGCGCTCGCCGAGCTGTCCGCGAGCCCCAAGCCCAAGTATCCGTCGACCGCCTGGCGCCGCGAGTTCTCGCTGCTGCTCGGCCTCGAGCGAGTGCTCTCCGAGGACGAGCCCAAGCTCGCCGACGGGACCGTCCTCTCCGCCCACCAGGTCGATGCGCTCTCGGGCACGCTCGCCGCGCTGCTCGCCGCGGCGCAGGCAGCGACCAACGGCAACGGGCGCGCCGCCGCCTCGGCCTCACCCGAGCTGCTCGCCTCGGCCGAGATCTTCGGGCTCGACGACGCTCCCACCACCGGCGATGGCCGCGCGCGGGGATCGAGCGACGCCGGTTCCGCGGGGGCCGGCGAGGAGAGTGGCGCGCAGGAGGATGAGCCGACGAGGACGACGACGACGAGGACGAGCTCGACGACGACGAGGACGACGAGGACGACGACCTCGGCCCCGTGCAGCGCGCCGCGCCCGACGAGGACGACGACGACGATGACGTGCTCGACGACGACGACGACGAGGAGGAGGAGGACGACGAGGAGGAGACCGAGAGCGAGAGCGAGGCCGACGAGGAGCCGCGCGACTGGGTCGAGGAGGGCGAGGAGGAAGAGGAGTCGCTCGCCGACCAGCCCGAGGACCCCAACGCCGCCAAGCGCTTCTGGTTCGAGCACGCCACCGGCGCCGGCAAGACCGTCGCCGCACTCGGCTTCGTCGAGGCCTCGCAGACCGGCGGCGTGCTGATCCTCACGCACCGGCGCAACCTCGTCGACCAGTTCAACGGCGAGCTGCGCGACCGCGGCTACTCCAAGCGGATCTCAAAACCGCTGCTGAAGGGCGAGGACGCCGCGAACGGCCCCGTCACCGTCGAGACCTACCAGTGGTTCGTGCGCAACGCCGGCAAGATCTCGAGCGCCTACACGATCGTCATCTGCGACGAGGCGCACACCGCGCTCGGCGAGAAGACGAGCGCGGCGATCCGCGAGTGGACGGGTCCGATCTTCATCGGCATGACCGCCACCGGCGCGCTGATCGCCCGCCACGTCACCGACCTGTTCCCGACGCAGACCTCGCGCTTCGACCTCGCCCAGGCCGCCCGCCGCGGCGTGATCGCGCCGCTTCGCTGCGTGCGCATCTCCCCCGGCGTCGGCGTGCGCACGATCGCCAAGGTGCCGCTGCGCCGCGGCGAGGTCGACACCGAGTTCGACCAGGACGAGCTCGCCAAACTGCTCGACCAGCAGCCCTTCAACCTGGCCGTCGCCAACCTCTACAAGACGCGCTTCAACGGCGTCCCCGGCGTCGTCTACGCGGCCGGCGTGCGCCACGCCTACAACCTCGCCGAAGCGTTCCGCGCCGAGGGGATCAAGGCCCAGGGCGTCTCCGGCGAGACGCCCAAGCGCGAGCTCGCCGAGATCCTCGCGCGCTACGAGCGCGGCGAGATCGACGTGCTGATCAACGCGCAGCTGCTCGCCGAGGGCTGGAACAGCCCGCGCGCGACCGTCTGCGTGCACCTCGCCCCGACCGCCTCCAAGCGCATCTACCAGCAGCGCGTCGGGCGCGTCACGCGCCGGCATCCCGGCAAGGAGGCGGGCCTCGTCGTCGACTTCGTGCACCCCGCCACCAAGCACGACGACCCCGTCGTCACGCTGCACTCGCTGCTCGACCGCGACGTCTACCGCGGCGGCGCGATCGTCGTCGGCCCCGTCCGGCGCGGGCGCGGGCGGCGGATGCGCGTCGAGCGCCGCGTGCTGCCCGTGTGCGCCGAGGAGGAGCGGCGGTTCGCCGTCTTCGAGCGCGAGCTGTGGCGGATCGCCGTCGAGCACCTCGACTACGGCGAGCAGCACGTGTGGGCCGCGCTCGCCGGCGCCCGCGTCGCGCCCAACGGCTGGCGCAGGGCGCGCGCGATGCTGCACTTCGACCGCACCGGCGAGCTCAAGAGCCGCTTCCTGATCACCGCCGTGCAGCGCAACAAGAACCCGCAGCTGCGTCTGCGCGCGCTGGCCGACATCCCCGCGCTGCGCGATCCCGACGCGTTCGACACCGCCATCGACATCATCGGCGGCTGGCCGCGCGACGAGCGCCGCGAGGCGACCAAGATCATGCTGCGCGCGCTCGTCGAGCGGCGCATCGGCCGCCGCGACCAGGCCAACGCCTGGATCTGGCGCCTGGCCGAGTACACGCGCGACGTGCACGAGGAGTACGCCGTGCAGCGCTGGCCCGAGACCAAGCGCCTGCTCGGCCTGCTCGTCAACTCCGCCGGCGGCGCGCATGCGCGCAACGCGCGCCGGCTGATCCACGCCGCGCGCAAGCAGGATCGCCGGCTCGCCGCCGCGCTGCTCGCCGCCGCGCTCGCGCACACGCCCGAGGCCGAGGAGGCCCTGCGCGGCGCGCGCACGCGGATGGCGCGCAAGCCCCCCGCGCTCGCCCGCGAGCTGTTGCGCAACTTCCCCAAGCGCCGCGCGCGCAACTCGCGCAGGCGGCGCAAGGGAGGCCAGGGCGAGCGGTGGCCAGGGCAACGCGCGCCGCCAACGGCAGGGCCAAGGCTGCTGCCGAGAAACGGCGCGCGGCCGCCGCCGGCTCGCGCTCGGGTGCGGCCTCCGCCGACCGGTGCGTCGAACGGCTCGGCCAACGGCGCCCGCGCCGGCGAGCGCGACTCGGCCGCCACCGAGACGACTTAGCCCTCGCCGGCTCCCCGCAGGTGGACCTCGCCGGCGTCGAGCGCCGTGCGCCCGCCGCCCGCCAGGGCCACGACCAGCCGGCCCGCGCCGTCGACGCCCTCGGCGCGCCCCGCGCCGCCGCTCCAGGCGATCGTGCGCCCGCGCAGCGCGTCGCGCTCGCGCCACGCCTCGAGCGTCCGCTCGGCCGGTTCGCCCAGCCGGCGCTGCAGCGCAACGAGCAGCCTCTGCAGCACAGGCTCGACGTCGCGCGGCTCACGCCCCAGCGTCGCCGCCGTGCCGTGCAGCTCGGGTGGCAGCTCCTCGACGCGCACCGCCACGTTCAGGCCGATGCCCAGCACCGCCCAGCCCTCTTGCGGCCGTCCTTCGGCGAGGATCCCCGCGACCTTCGCCAGCGTGCCCGCCTCGCCGTCCTCGCCGTGCACGAACACGACGTCGTTCGGCCACTTGATCCGAGCGTTCTCGCCGGCAATGTCGGATACCGCCAGCGCCGCGATCAGCGGCAGCAGCGGCGGAGGCTCGCGCAGCACCAGCGACATCAACAGCGCGCTGTGAGCCGGCGCCGACCAGCGCCGGCCTTGGCGCCCGCGCCCCGCCGTCTGCTCGGAGGCGGTGACGAGCGTCCCGTGCGGGGCGCCCGCCAGCGCGAGCTCGCGCGCGCGGTCGTTCGTCGAGTCCGTGCGCCGCAGGTGGATGCGCGGGCGGCCAAGTGTCGACTCGCGGGCGCTCATCGCTCGGGGGTCAACGAGCGCGCGCCGCGGCGTCTGCGACGAGCGCCTGCAGCACGCCGTCGACGTCGTGGCTCGGAGCCTCGACATCCACGGCCACGCCGTGCTCGCGCAGCGTCTCGCTCGTGATCGGCCCGATCGAGACGACGCGTGTGCGGGCGCCGAGCTCGCCGATCGCGCCGAGCAGGTTGCGCACGGTCGAGGAAGACGTGAACGTCACGTAGTCGGCAGCCCTGACCGCCGCCACCGTCTCCGCCCCCAGCGGCTCGGCGACGGACTCATACAGCTCGAGCACGTCAACCTGCACGCCGCGCTCACGTAGCGCGTCGGGGAGCACCTCGCGCCCGCCGCGCGCCCGCGCGATCAGCGCGCGCGTCGCCGGCACGCCGGCAAGCGCGTCGACCAAGCCCTCGCCGAGCGAGCGCTCGGCGGTCACGTCGGCCTCGATCCCATGCGCGCGCAGCTCGCCGTCGGTGCCCGGGCCGATCGATGCGATCCGTGCGCCCGCGAGCGAGCGCGCGTCGCGCCCGCCCGCGGCGAGCCGCTCGAACAGCGCGCCCACCGCGTTCTGGCTCGTCACGCAGATCAGGTCGTACGGCGCGGGATCGAGCGGCGGGCCTGGGATCGGCTCGATCCGGATCGCCGGCGCCTGCACGACCCCAGCTCCGAGCTCGCGCAGGCTGCCCGCAAGGCCGCTCGCCTGCGCCCGGGCGCGCGTGACGGCGACGCTCAGCCCGGCCAGCGGCCGCGCCGCGACCCACGCGAGCTGCTCGGCCAGCTCGGCGACGGCTCCGACGACGGTGATCGACGGCGAGCCGACCTGCTCGTCCGCCACCCGCTCTGCGAGCGTCTCGAGCGTCGCGCGCACGGTTCGCTGCGTCGGCAGCGTGCCCGCCTCGATCACCGCGGCCGGCTCGCCCGGCGAGCGGCCCGCCTCGATCAGCGACGCGCAGATCTGCGCTAGACGCCCGACGCCCATGTAGAAGACGAGCGTGCCCGGGAATGCCGCCAGCGCCGGCCAGTCGAGCCCGCTCTCATCGCCCGTGCGCCCCGTGACGAACGCGACGGCACGCGCGAGTCCGCGGTGCGTGACCGGGATTCCCGCGTAAGCGAGCGCCGCCACGCCGGCCGTCACGCCCGGCACGATCTCGAAGGGGATGCCGGCGGCGCGCAGCGCGAGCGCCTCCTCGCCGCCGCGGCCGAACACGAACGGGTCGCCGCCCTTCAGGCGCACGACCGTGCGCCCGGCCTGCGCGCGCGCCACCATCAGCGCCTCGGTCTGCTCCTGCGGCACCGACGCCCCGCCCCCCTCCTTGCCGACGTACAGCAACTCCGCGTCGGGTCTGGCTCCCTCGAGCGCCGCCGCGCCGATCAGCCGGTCGTAGAGGATCGTCTCGGCGCTCGCGATCAGCTCGAGCGCGCGCGCAGTCAGCAGGCCCGGGTCGCCCGGGCCCGCGCCGACGAGGTAGACGCGGCCGACAGGCACGCTCACGTCCCGACCGGCCAGTGCTCAACCTGCAAATCATCCATCGGAAAGTGCTTTGGATTGCCGGTGACCAGCCGGGCATCGACGCCCACGGCCGCCGCGGCGATCAGGCAGTCACCTTGACTGAGGGTCACCCCCCGGCGCGCGAAATCCCGTCGCCAGCGTCCGGCGCGTTCGCCCTCGGCTCGACCGAGCGGCGCCAGATGAAGTCCGCCGAGAAAGCGGACCACGAGCGCCTCTTCCCTCGTGTTCGTGCCACGCAGCACCTCATCGACATTGACGGCGCATATCCAAGGAACTCGATCCGCGTCGCGAAGCTCCCGCAGCCGAGCGGCGACGGGACGGGCCCGCAGCGCATCGATCAGGACGGTCGTGTCGAGCAGCAGCGCCAACCGTCAGCCGACGCGGCTTGGATCGCTGTAGCGCTGGGCCCGCACCCAAGCCGCGGGATCGGCGTCCCACTCGTGCTTGCTCCCGGCAAGCGCTCCCAGGCCGGCTTCGATGTCATCCCAGCGGCGCTCTTCGTCGAGCGCCCGCCGAAGTGTGCCGCTGATGAAAGCGCTACGCCGTCGCCTTCCGACGCGCTTGTCCAGTTGCTCGACGAGATCGTCGTCCAAGCTAATGTGCAAACGCATGGCCACAAGATAACACACACAATCTCGCGGCTCGCGCGAGCGTCTTGACTCAGGCAGACATCTCCTCGGCCAGCTGCAGCAACTCCGCCGCACCGACCGCGAGCATCCGTTCGGCGAGCTCGCCCCCGAGCGTCTCGGGATCGTCGCGGTTCCCGCACAGCTCGTCGGCGATCCAGCGCGAGCCGTCAGGCAGACCGATCCACGCTCGCAGCTTCGGTCTTCCGCTGTCCTTGCCGTCGTTCCCGTCGACCGCGATAGTCGCCCAGGCGCCGAGCGGCGTGTCGCAGCTCGCGCCAAGCGCGCGCGCGAGTGCGCGCTCGGCCAGCAGGCAAGTCAGTGTGTCGGCGTCGCCGATCTCGCTCAGCGCCGCGCGCGTGGACTCGTCTTCCGCGCGGACCTCGAGCGCGAGCGCGCCCTGTCCGGGCGCCGGCACGAAGCGCGCCGGGTCGAGCACGGCGTCGATCGCTTGCTCGAGCCCCAGCCGCTGCAGCCCGGCGCGCGCGACCACGATCGCGTCGAACTCGCCGCCGGCGAGCTTGCGCAGGCGCGTGTCGACGTTGCCGTGCATCGCCAGCGGCTCGAGCTCGTCGCGCGCCGCCCGCAACTGCGCCATGCGACGGATACTGCTCGTCCCCACGCGGGCGTCGGCCGGCAGCGCATGCAGGTCTCCGGCGCCGCACAGCACGTCCTCGGCCGCGGCGCGCGGTGGGGCCGCCGCCAGCGCGAGCCCCTCGGCCAGCTCGCCGGGGACGTCCTTGGCCGAGTGCACGGCCGCGTCGATCTCCCCGCTGAGCAGCGCGCGCTCCAGCTCCGACACCCAGCGCGACTTGTCCTCGCCCGGCGGCGGCTCGCCGGATGGCCCGTCGCCCGCCTCGCCGGCCGTGTCGGCGACGGCGGCCGACTCGCGATCGCCGCGGGTCACGATCGGGACGATCTCGACAGGACCGGCCGAGCCGCCGGCGCCCGCCTGCAGCATCTGCGCGACGAGCTGGGCCTGTGCCAGCGCCAGCGCGCTGCCACGGGTGCCGAGCCGCATCAGCCCTCGCGGTGTCGGCGCGTCCGCGTGCCCTCGGAGGCACGGGCGGGCAGGTCGTGAACCTCCGCCAGCTCGTTCGGTTTCTGCTGCGACAAGGACTCCTCCTCGCGCAGTCCGAACAGCTCGCGTACGAGCTCGAGGCTCGCGTGCCCGCGCTCCTCGGAGAGGCTGCGCAGGCGGATCGTCGGCTCGTGCAGCAGGCGGCTCATGACCGCGCGCGCGACCGCCTCGATCCGCGCGAGGTCGCGCGGCGAGGCCGACTCCCAGCGACCCGAGTTCTCGGCGAGCACCTGCTCGACGAGGTCGTTGCCGTGCTCGCGCAGGGCGCTCACCGTCGGCAGCGTCTCGAGCTGGCCGAGCCAGCGGGCGAAGCGGTGGATCTCCTCCTCGACGATCTCCTCCGCGCGTGGCAGCTCGCCCTCGCGCGTGGAGATGTTGCGCGCGACGACCGCCTGCAGGTCGTCGATGTCGTACAGGCTGACGCCCTCTAGCTCGGCGCACGCAGCCTCGACGTCGCGTGGCACGGCGATGTCGATCAACAGCAGCGGGCGCCCTTCGCGCTCGCGCATCACGATCTCCAGCTCGTCGCGGCCGACGATCGGATGCGGCGAGGAGGTCGAGCACAGCGCGATGTCGGCTTGCAGCAGTTGCTCGGGCAGGTCGTCGAGCCCGACCACGCTGCCGCCGAAGCGCTGCGCCAGGCTGAGCGCTCGGTCGGCGTGGCGGTTGGCCACGAAGATCGTGCCCGCACCCTGCTCGTTCAGGGCGCGCGCCGTAAGCTCGCTCGTCTCGCCCGCGCCGAGCACGACCACGTGACGGTGCTCGAGGCCGCCGAGCACGCTCAGCGCGAGGTCGACCGCCACCGAGGGGATGCTCACGCGCGTGGCGCCGATCTCGGTCTCCGTGCGCACGCGCTTGCCCGCCGTCAGCGCCGCCGCGAACAGGCGATTGGAGAGCGGTCCCGTGCACCCGGCGCGCATCGCCGCTTCGTAGGAGCGCTTGACCTGGCCCTGGATCTCGGCCTCGCCGACGATCATCGACTCGAGCCCCGCCGTCACGCGATAGAGCTGGCGCGCCGCGTCGCAGTTGCGCGGCGAGTAGATCGCGTCCGAGAGCTCCGTCGGGCGGATCGAGGCACGACCGGCGAGCAGCCCGAGCACGTCGGACTCGGCGCGCACCGGGTCGCCGACGACGAGGTAGACCTCGGTGCGGTTGCACGTCGAGATCACGACCGCCTCGCGCACCTCCGGCGTCGCCGTCGCCTGGCGCTCGAACTCGATCGCCTCCGGCTCGGTCAACGCCAGGCGCTCGCGCAGCGCCACCGGCGCCGTCTTGTGCGAGATGCCGAGCGCCAGCAGCTCGCCGCTCATACGTCGTCCTGTGCGTCCTGCTCGCGCTGCAGCAGCTCGCCGAGCTCGCGCTCGATCCGGCTCTGGCGGATCGCCATGATCGCTACGTAGACGAGCACGAGCGCAAACAGCACGACGTAGGCGCCGGCGACGTACTTGCCGGCCTCGTGCAGCGGCAGCGCGGGCAGCTCGGCGAGCAGCGCCATCAGCGACCTCGCTCCGGCGAGTGCGCTGTCATCGCGGTCGCATGCAGGCTCGGCGCCGCGCTGCGCCCGCGTGGCGGTGGCGTGGCGGTGGCGATTGTTCCGGCGCGCCGCTCGGCCAAGCGGCGCAGCGCGCGTAGCTGCGCGCGCGTGTGCTTGACCGTCAGCTCGTATTTGCAGAGCGTCGTGAACAGCAGCGCCATGCCGAGCAGCGAGATGACGAACGTCAGCGACATCTGCCACGGCAGGTTCGAGGTGGCGCCGAGCACCCGCGGGTGCAGGAACTGCGTCGAAGCACGTACTGCGATGAAGTTGAGCGGCACGAAGGCACCGGCGGTGATCGCGAAGACCGAGGCGTAGCGCGACTGGCGCTCGGGGTCCTCGATCGCGAAGCGCAGCGGCTGGTAGGTGGCATACAGCAGGAACACGATCAAGAACGAGACGAGCGTCGGCTCGCTCCACTCCCACCAGTGCCCCCACGAGCCCTTCGCCCAGATCGAGCCCGTGATCAGCGTGGCCACGCCGAAGATCAAGCTCATGTGGATCGCCACGTAAGAGCGGAAGTCCCACTTCTGCTCGCGCGTGCGCAGGTGCTGGATCGCGAAGATGCCACCGACGACGAAGCCGCACAGCGAGACGATCGCCAGCGGCACGTGCACGTAGAAGATCTTCTGCAGGAAGCCCTGGTCGGCTTCGAGCGGCACCCAGAAGAAGACGAGTCCGAGCGCGACCGCCATCACGACGACCGTGGAGATGCTCAGAGCGCGCAGGCCCTTTCCGTACATCTTCTAATCCTCCAGGAGGAAATCGAACAGCGCGTAGGCGATCAGCCCGAACACCAGATCATAGAGCCCGAGCGTCAACAGCCATCGCCCCGCGGGCGCCGTGGCGTGGCCCAGCGCGAGCAGCGGCGAGCTTGCGCGCGCGCCGCCGATCACGATCGGCACGAGCAGCGGCAGGGCCAGCAGCGGCCCGAGCAGATCGCGCGCGCGGGTGCGCACGGCGAGCGCAGCAACGAGCACGCCGATCGCCGCGATGCCGAGGTCGCCGAGGGCGAGCACGCCGATCAGCTCGGGCAGCGCCTGACCGAGCGGCGGCGAGAGCAGCAGCAGGCCGAAGGCGGGGACGGCGACGAGCTCGAGCACGACGAGATAGGCGAGCAGCGCCAGCGCCTTGGCGAACAGCATCGCGCTGCGGTCGACGGGGGCCAGCAGGAAGCCGTCGAAGCCGCCCTGGTCGGCGTCGGCGACGAACAGGCGGTTGACGCCGAGCATCGCGGCGAACAGCAGCGTCACCCACAGGATCCCCGCCGCCAGATCGCCGTCGACCGAGTTGCGGTTGAGCGCGAAGTGGAACACGACGAACGTGGTCACCGCGAACAGCGACATGCCCGGCACCGACTCCAGCGTGCGCAGCTCGACGAGCAGCTCCTTGCGCAGCAGCGCGCCGACGGTTCGCCTCACCGGTACAGCTCGGCGATCTGCTCGGCGCCGAGCTCGCGCGCCTCGCACAGCAGCGCCTGCTCGCCGCCGCGCAGGCCGAGCACGACGTCGGCCTCGGTCAGCCCGCCGCCGGGGTCGTGGCTGCAGATCACGCGCGTGCGCCCCGAGGCGGCGCCGATCAGGGGGTCGACGAGCTCGATCGCCGCCGGGTCGAGGTTCGAGCGGGGCTCGTCGAGCAGCAGCAGCTCGGGGTCGTGCAGCACCGCGCGCGCCACTGCCACGCGCTGGACCATCCCGCGCGAGAGCGTGCGCAGCGGCTCATCGGCACGGTCGCTCATCCGCACGGCTCTCAGCAGCTGCTCGACTCGCGCCGGCGCGACATCGTGCAGCTGTGCGTGGAAGCGCAGGTTCTCGCGCGCCGTCAGCTCGCGATACAGCAGCGGCTCATGCCCGAGCAGGCCGATCCGCCCGCGCACAGCCCAAGCCTCGTCGGGCAGCCGCGAGCCGAGCACCGCCACGCTGCCGGCGTGCGGGCGCAGCAGCGTCGCGAGGATCCGCAGCAGCGTCGTCTTTCCGGCGCCGTTGGGGCCGAACACGACGAGCGTCTGACCGCTCTGCAGCGACAGCGACACGCCGCTCAGCGCCTCGCGTTCGCCGTAGTGGCGGGCGAGGCCCTCGACCTGGAGCGCCAGGGAGCCCGGCTGCCGTTCGCCTCGCCCCTCGGCGACGGCGTCGGAGCTGTCGCTGAAGAAAACGGGCGACCCCGCCGCGCCCTGCTCGATTTGCATGGGCGTCACGGTACCGGCGCCGCGTTCGAGCGTTGCCGGTGGGGTGAAGGGGCGCTCGGATTCGGCATCGTCCCGATGGCCGGGAGATGTCGTCCAAACGTCCACGCGCGCTTCCAGCGCGGATCTGAAGTGATACCATTTGATAGTAAGTTCTTCGGTGTTTGGGTGGGCATGCCACGAAGGTTTGCAGTCACAGTGATTTGACTGTGACGGTGCAGCGCTACCCGCGAAGGATCCCATCCATCGACCCACTTGAAACACAGCGACCGGCTGCACGCTGGCTGTCGCGCCTGAGCATCGCTTGTCTGATCGCGGGCTGGGCGGCGCTCGGGGTGTTCGCGCTCGTCACACAGCACCACGTCGTCGTCGAGGCACGTGCCGCCGACACGACCAACCGGCTCGCCGGGGTCTACCAGGACGCACGTTTCTGGGTGGGTCAGGACGAGTCGCTGGAGCGCAAGTACCGCGTCGAACCGAGCCGCCAGGCGCTCGAACTGCACGAGCAGTCCGGCGACAACCTGATCGCCGATCTCCGCAGGGTCGCTGCGCTTGAACGCACGCCCGCGACAACCCGCTGGGTGGACCGGTTGCTCGTGGATCACCAGGAATACGAAAATGCGACCGCGAGGATGTTCGCCGCGACCCGCGCCGGCAACAAGCGCCTGGTCGCGCGGCTCGACCACACGGTGACGGATCCGATCTTTTCGGCGATCGAGGTCCAGATCTACGGGGCGGCATCGAAGGCCTCGCGCAAGGCGTTGGCGCAGAACGCCACGCTGCGCAAGGACGAGTCGGCGGCATTCAACGCCGGCCTGGTCGCGATCACCCTCGCGGTCGCCCTTGCGTTGGTGATGAGGCTCGTCCTCCGCCGCTACCGCCGCGCACGGAGCGCGATGCGCGCAGCCGAGCTGAAGCGCCTGTCGATCATGGCGGTGACCGATTCGCTCACCTCGCTGGGCAACCACCGTGGCTTCTACGAGGATCTCGAGCGCGAGCTTCGACGCATCGCGGAGAGCGGCGCGCCGCTGGCGCTCGTGTTGCTGGATGTCGATGGCCTGCGAGACGTCAACAACACGTACGGGCACCAGGCAGGGGACGAACAGCTGCGCGCGCTCGGGCGGGCGATGTCCTCGATGCTCGGCGAGCGCGACCGTGCATACCGGGTTGGCGGCGACGAGTTCGCCCTACTGCTCCCCGGGATCACGGCATTGGCCGGATTCCGCTTCGCTCAACGTCTGAACGCTGCCCTGGAGGCCGGCGGCGAGCGTGTGCGGGTGACCGCGGGCGTCGCGCAGGCACTCGAGCCCCGACCCAGGGAGGAACTGATTCGCGACGCCGATCGCGCGCTGATCGGCGCGAAGAGCTCCGGGCAGGCGGCGCTCGTCTACACGCCCGACATGGGCTTCTTCGCGGAGTCGACGCTGGAGCGGGAGGACGATCACAACCGCACGCTGGCCAACTCGCTCGCGCTGGCCGTCGACGCGAAGGACGCGTACACCCAGAGCCACAGTCAGACGGTCGCGAACCTGTGTGCGGCGATCGCCGAGGAGCTCGGCTTCGACGCGCGCCGGCTGCAGCGGATCCGCATCGCCGGCCTGCTCCACGACGTCGGCAAGATCGGCATCCCCGACGCGATTCTGCGCAAGCCGGCGAAGCTCACGCCGCCCGAGTACGAGTTGATGAAGACCCACGCGGCGCTCGGGGCGGACATCGTGCTCGCCGCGGAGATGCCCCAGCGCGCCGAGTGGATCCGACATCATCACGAGCGGATCGACGGCGATGGCTACCCGGACGGGCTGGTCGGTGAGGAGATCCCGCTGGAGTCGCGCGTCATCCACGTCGCCGACGCGTTCGAGGCGATGACCTCGGACCGGCCCTATCGCAAGGGCCTCGGCGAGCACTACGCGATCGAAGAGCTGCGCCGCAATGCCGGCACGCAGTTCGACCGCTACGTGGTCGATGCGTTCCTGCGCGTGCTGGGCGATCCTTCCGCACGCGCCGCGCCCGATCCGATCGCCGGCGCGCTCGAGGCCGCCGTCGTCTGAACGCCACACCGTCGACGCGGCGGGGTTCGCGCGTCGCCGGAGGACGAAGGTCTGGGGCTCAGGCGCTCGACGCCTGTGGGGAGAGCGCGCCCTGCGCAGCACCAGCGTCGGAGGCAGAGCGCTCGCTCTGCGCACGCGCGATCAGCTCGCGCACCGCCTGCTCGCCGGCGCCGCCCGGACCGCTGTCGCCGCGCAGCAGCGCGACGGGATCGGGCTCGCCGCCCACGATCCCCTCGAAGAACTCCTTGCGGTCCTGGTAGGTCGGCAGCGTGCCCTTGGCCCAGCCGCGCACCTCGTTGAGCAGCACGGCCAGCCGCGCGTAGGGCTCGCCGAACTGCCCTTCGATCTCGCGCTTGATGCGCTTGGCCAGCGCCGGCGAGGCGCCGGCGGTGGAGATCGCGATCGCCAGCGGGCCGGTGCGCACGATCGCGGGCAGGATGAAGTTGCACAAAGGCGGCACGTCGACGACGTTGACGAGCATCGCGCGCCGCTCGGCATCGTCGTACACGGCGATGTTCACGTCGGTGTCGTCGGTCGCGGCGATCGCCATGAACACGCCCTCGAGGTCGCTCATGCCGGCGTAGGAGCGCTGCTCCCAGCGGATCGAGCCCTCGCGCGCGTAGTCCTGCAGCGCCTGCTCGGCCTCGGGCGCGATCAGCGTCACCTCGCCGTCGCACGCGAGCAGCCCCTCGACCTTCTCCAGGCCGATCTCACCGCCGCCGACGACCACGCAGCGCCGGCCGCTCAGCTTCAGGCAGGCGATGTAGAAGGGGGTGTCGAGCATCCCCTGCACGCAGCTCTGGTCGCAGATCCCCTTGCGCAGCTGGCACACGCACTCCTTCCCTCTGTAGGCCTGGGCGGGCATGTCTAAAGGGTAGTCGCCTACCGCGGCAGTCCGCGCCCGAAGGCGCGCGCGCCGATCCGCCCGAGCGCGAGCGCGCCGTTGCGCCAGGCGTGCTCGCGGTCGGCCTCGCGCCCGGAGCGCATCTTCGCGACGGCGCGCGCGGCCTGCGTGGTCAGCTCGTCGTAGGGCCCCCACCAGAGGCCACGCGCGGCGGGTGGATCCCAGGTGATCAGCTTCTCCTGCGCGCACGCGCGCAACCCGGCCTCGCCGAGCGTGCGCCCGAGCCCGCCGCCCGCCGCGGCCCCCCACGGGCCGCGCGAGACGGCAGGGCCGGGCAGGTGGTCGTTGCACCAGACCATGCCGGCGTGCAGCTCGCGCGCGATGCGCAGCGCCTGGTAGCGGTCGGCGCTCCACACCGAGACCCCGAGCGCATAGTCGCTGTCGTTTGCCAGCGCGATCGCCTGATCGACGGAGTCGACGGCCATCACGCCGAGCACCGGTCCCTCGAGCGGTTCGCGCATCAGCGCCATCTCGTGCGTGACGCCGGTGATCACTGCCGGCGCATAGAAGGAGCCAGCCTCGCAGCCGGCCGGGCTGACGGGACCGCCGCAGTGCAGCGTCGCCCCCTGCGCGAGCGCGTCCGCGACGAGCGCCTGCACGTGCGCGAGCCGCCGCGGCGAGGCGAGCGGGCCGACGTCTGTGCGGGGGTCGGCCGGGTCGCCGACGCGCAGCGTCCGCGCCGCCGCCACGAGCCCCTCGACGAAGCGCTCGTGCAGCTCGCGCGCCACGTACACGCGCTCGACCGCGCCGCGAGCCTGCCCGGCGCCGGCGCAGCCGGCCCACAGGGCTCCGGCGATCGCCTGCGGCAGCCGTGCGTCGGCGAGCACGAGCATCGCGTCCTTGCCGCCGAGCTCGACCGTCACCTCCTTCTCGCGCGAGACGCCCTCGCCGGCGACCACGCGCCCGACGGCGGGCGAGCCCGTGAAGAGGATCTTGTCGACCGGCGATTTGGCCAGCGCGATGCCGACGTCGGCGCCGCCGTGGGCGATCCGCACGAGCCCCTCGGGCAGCCCGGCGCGCGCCAGCACGCGTCCGATCCGCTCGCCGGCCAGCGCGGCGCGCGCGGCAGGCTTGAAGGCGACTCCGTTGCCCGCCAGCAGCGCGCCCGCGATCTGCCCGAGCGGCTGGGCGAACGGCGCCGAGCCGGCGCCGATCACGCCGACCACGCCGAACGGCTCGTAGGCGACGCGGGCGCGCTTGGCGATCGCCATGCCGCGACTGATCTCCACGCGCCGCCCGCCGAGCACTTCGGCGCCGTCGTCGGCGATCCAGATCAGCGCGTCGATCGCCGGCAGCAGCTCGAGCGCGGCGATCTCGGCGGCCGGGCGCCCTTGCTCGCGCGCGAGCTCGGCGGCGAGCTCGTCGAAGTCGTCGATCACGGCCTGCGCCATGCGGCGCATGTAGCGCGCACGGTCCTGCACGCGCAAGAGCGCCCACAGCGGTTGCACCTTGGCCACGTCGGCCGCCAGCTCGGGGATCTTCGACGGCGCCGTCGCCGTGACGCTGCCGAGTGGAGCCCCCGTGGCAGGGTCGCGCGCCTGCAGCACGCGCTCGCTGCCCGCCTCGCTGCCGGCTTCGCCGACGGTCGCGCTCATCGGCCGATTATGGCTGCTCGATCCCGCGCGCCGCGCGAACCTGCGAAAGCCTGCGGGCGAGCTCGGCCTCCGCCTCGTCGGGCTCGTAGAAGCGCGAGCCCTCGACGCGCTCCGGCAGCAGCGCCTGCGAGGATAGGTGGCCAGGGTGGTTGTGAGGGTTGTCGTAGTCCTGCTTGTCCATCCCCGGCCGGGGTCCGGAGCGCAGCCACGCGGGCGCGGGCTGCGCCCCGTGCTCCCGCACATGCGCGCGCGCTGCGCCGAGCGCCCTGCCCGCGGCGTTCGACTTCGGCGCGAGCGCCAGGTAGATCGCGGCCTGCGCAAGCGCGTAGGTGGCCTCGGGCAGCCCTACGTGCTCGACGGCGGCTGCTGCGGCCGTCGCGAGCGACAGTGCCCGCGGGTCTGCATTGCCGATGTCCTCGGAGGCCAGGATCACCATCCGCCGCACGATGAAGCGCGGGTCCTCGCCGCCCTCGAGCATCACGGCGAGGTAGTACAGCGAGGCGTCGGGGTCCGAGCCGCGCGTCGCCTTGATCCAGGCCGAGGCGTAGTCGTAGTGGCGATCGCCGCCTTTGTCGTAGAGCACGGCGCGGCGCTGCAGAGCGTCCTCGACCCGCGCCAGCGTGACGCGGACACCCCCGGCGCCGCCGGGCTCGGCGTTCCGCGCGCCGGCCTCGGCTGCCGTCTCGACCGCCAGCTCGAGTGCGTTGAGCGCCGTGCGCGCGTCGCCTTCGCTGCGCGCCGCGAGGAACTCGATCGCGTCCTCGTCGACGTCCGCCGATGCGGCGCGGTGAAGCAATCTGGCGACCTCGTCGGCGCTGAGCGCCTGCAGCGCATACACACGCACGCGCGACAGGAGCGCCCCGTTGACCTCGAACGCGGGGTTCTCGGTGGTGGCGCCGATCAGCGTCAACAGGCCCTCCTCGACGGCCGGAAGCAGCGCGTCCTGCTGGGCCTTGTTGAAGCGGTGGATCTCGTCGAGGAACAGCACCGTGCGCCCGCTTGCGGCGTCGCCGGGCGCCAACGAGCGGCGGTGCTCGGCGCGCTCGATCACCGCGCGCACCTCTGCGCGGCCGGCCTGCACGGCGCTCAGCTCCTCGAAGGCGGCCCGCGAGTGCTCGGCGATCATCCGCGCGAGCGTCGTCTTGCCCGACCCGGGCGGGCCGTAGAGCACCATCGAATGCGGCCTGCCCTGCTCGATCGCCGTGCGCAGCGCCGAGCCCTCGGCGAGCAGGTGCGTCTGGCCGACGAACTGCTCGAGCGTATGCGGGCGCATCCGCACGGCCAGCGGGCGCCCGGCGTCGCTGCTCTGCCCGTCGAACAGGGTGTCCGCCATCGCCTGAGTATCGCGCGAGTGGTGGAGATCCCGAATAACAACGGGGCAAAGTGGGAAATGGGGAAGACGGCGCGCCGCGACGGGGGAACTCGAGCGGGGGCGGCGCCGGCCCGGCGCGAGCCTGGGATTGGACAGTTGTGTATGCGATTGCAGCAGGAGGTTGGCCAGCCGTGGGTGTCGAACCTGTACGTCCGATGTTTATCTGGGGTCGAGTGCTGCGCGTGAACTGGAGCGGTCGCTAGATGGCCACGGCCGAGCTGTTCCCGCCTGCGGGCACCGGATTCGACCTGGTCGAGTCCGGCGAGGACATCGTCGCGCGCTCGCCGCTGCAGCTGTTCTGGCGGCGCTTTCGCAAAGACCGCGTCGCGCTGGTCTCGATGGGGTTCGTCGTGTTCCTCGTGATCGTGGCGATCGCGGCGCCGCTGATCGTGAAAATCCTCGGGCTCCCAGGGCCGTACGTGCAGAACCTCAACCTGACCGACGAATTCGGCAGCCCGCTCGGCCCCAGCGGGGCGCACCCGTTCGGCGTCGACCCGCTCGGCCAGGACGTGATGTCGCGCGTGATCTACGGCACGCGCGTGTCGCTGGAGGTGGGCATCCTCGGCACGGCGATCGCCACGGTGATCGGCGTCACGCTGGGCCTGCTGGCGGGCTTCTACCGCGGCTGGGTCGACACGCTGCTGTCGCGGTCGGTCGACGTGGTGCTGTCGATCCCGGTGCTCCTGCTCGGCCTCGGCATCGGCGCGGCGTGCGCCGTGCGCGGCTGCGTCGGCGGTCTGATCTCGCCCGGCACGAGCGTGATCATCTTCCTGATCGCGCTGGTCAACTGGACCTACATCTTCCGCATCGTGCGCGGGCTGGTGCTGTCGTTGCGCGAGCGCGAGTTCGTCGACGCCGCGCGGGCGCTCGGCGCCTCGAACGCGCGGATCATGTTCCGCGAGATCCTGCCGAACCTGGTGGCGCCGGTGATCGTCTACGCGACGCTGCTGATCCCGCTGAACATCCTGATCGAGGCCTCGCTGTCCTTCCTCGGCGTCGGCGTGCGCCCGCCGACGGCCAGCTGGGGGCAGATGATCGCCGCGGCGACGCCGATCTTCAACACGGCCTGGTGGTACATGGTCTTTCCCGGCGCGGCGCTGTTGCTGACGGTGCTCGCCTTCAACTTGCTCGGGGACGGATTGCGCGACGCGCTCAACCCGAGGACGGGGTAGTGAGAAGTGACACACGACAAGCAAAGGAGGCGTCCCGATGAGGTCGCTTAGAACGATTCTGCTGCTGGCGGTTGCCGCGGCACTTGCCGCAGGGCTGGCCGCTTGCGGCTCGAGCAGCAGCAGCAGCTCAAGCGGGACTGCGGCCACCTCCGGTGGCTCGTTGCCCGCAGGGGTGCAGACGCCGGCGACGGAGTCGCTTACGGGCGGCAAAAGAGGTGGCGTCCTGAACGAGGTGCAGAGCGAGGACTTCGAACACCTCGATCCGGGTCAGGCCTACTTCCAGCTGGACTACCAGATCACCAACGCCACCGAGCGTCCGCTCTTCTCCTACAAGCCGAACACGTTCTCTGATCCGGTGCCCGACATGGCCGAAGGCCCGGCGAAGATCTCCGACGGCAACAAGCTGATCACGATCAAAATCCGCAAAGGCGTGCACTTCAGCCCGCCGGTCAACCGCGAAGTGACGGCCGAAGACGAGGTCTACGCGATCGATCGCGTGGCCAACCCGAACGTGGCCAACCCGTACTACCTGGGCTACCTCGAAAGCGTCGAAGGGATGAAGGACTCCAAGGGCGGGCAGATCCCGGGCGTGAAGGCGCTCGACAAGTACACGCTGCAGCTGAAACTGACCGAACCGCAGGCGGGGATCGTGGTGGCCTCGATGGTGCTGCCGTACACGGCGCCCGTGCCGGAGGACTACGCGAAGAAGTTCGACGCCAAGAAACCGAGCGAATACGTCAACTACATGGTCGCCACGGGCCCGTAGATGCTGAAGGCGAACAGCGAAGGCAAGATCCTCGGCATCGGCTATCAGCCGGGCAAGTCGGCGACGCTCGTGCGCAACCCGAACTGGAGCGCGAGCACGGACTTCCGCCCGGCGTACCTGAACCAGATCAACATCTCGATCGGCGGCGACGCCAACGTGATCGGGCGCCAGGTGCTCGAAGGCAGCAGCATGGTGCAGTCGGATGCTCCGGCGGCGCCGATCCTCAAGCTCGCGCTGCAGCAGCACCGCAGCCAGCTGATGATCTCAGCGGGCGGCGGCGCGGGCGACCGCTACATCGCGATCAACAACACCGATGGCCCGTTCAAGAACGTCAACCTGCGCAGGGCGTTCTGGGCGGCGACCAACCGCGAAGCGCTGAACAGGCTGCGCGGCGGCAAAACCGTGGCCGACGTGATGACGCATTTCCTCTGGAACGGCATCGCCGGCTTCGAAGAAGCCGGCGGCTTCCCGGGCCCGAAGGTCGACTACAACGAACACCCGCAGGGTGACATCAAAGTCGCCGAAAAGTACATGAAGCTCGCCGGCTACCCGAGCGGCAAATACACGGGCTCGGAAACGCTGCAGGTCGTCGGCGACTCCTCGGCTCCCGCCAACAACGTCGCCGAAACCGTCAACCAGACGCTCAAAAACCTCGGCTTCAAAACGAAGCTGAACCTGGTCGAGCACACGGTCATGTACTCGAAGTACTGCGGCGTGGTAAGCGAAAAGATCGACGTCTGCCCGAACGTCGGCTGGATCGCCGACTTCGGCGATCCGCAGGCGGTGCTGGACGTGCCGTTCAACGGCAAGCTGATCGTCCAGAACGGCACCAACTCCAACTGGGGCCTGGTCAACCACCCGAAGATCAACGCCGCGATGGAAGCTGCGTCGAAGGTCGTCGGCGAAAAGGCCCGCGGCGAAGCGTGGGCGAAGATCGACCGCGAACTGGTCGACGAAGCGGTCGCGGTGCCCTACCAGTGGGCGAAGGAACCGTACATCGAGTCCAAGAACGTCGCGGGTGTCGCGCAGTTCTGGAACTCGGGCACGTGGGACTACTCGTTCACGTCGCTGAAGTAGCGGCAGAGCTGCAGAGGGGGCGGGCCGCAGCCGGTCCGCCCCCTCCGCGCAGCAACGCAGCAGCCGTGGGCCGCGCGCTCACGCAGCCGTCGCACAGAACTGGAGCCGAGCCGATGTCGACCGACAGACAATGACCCGCTACATCATCCGCAGGCTGCTGTGGGGCGTCGTGCTGCTGATCATCGTGGTCGCGCTGCTGTTCGTGATGTTCCGCGTGCTGCCGACGGCCGACCCGGCGAAGCTCAGGGCGGGTCGCCTGCAGAGCCCGAAGATCATCGCCGAGATCCGCCACAACCTGGGGCTCGACAAATCGCTGCCGGCGCAGTTCTGGCTGTACATCAAGAACCTCTTCCTGCACTTCGACCTTGGCTACAGCTACTACAGCAACGCGCCGGTCAAGGAACTGATCTTCAACCGCCTGCCGGCGACGCTCTCGCTGGTCCTCGGCGGCGCCGTCGTGTGGGTCGTGACGGGGGTCGGCGTCGGCATCGTCTCGGCCAGGCGCGCCGGCTCGCGCCTGGATCGCGCGAGCATGGGCACGGCGCTCGTGCTCGTCTCGGCGCCCGAATACTGGCTCGGGCTGATCGTCCTGTACCTGTTCGCCTCGGACATCGGCCAGGTGCGGATCTTCCCCGGCGCCGGCAGCTACGTCGGGCTGACGAGCGATCCGGTCAAATGGTTCGAGTCGCTGATCCTGCCGTGGGCGGTCGTGGCGGCCGGCGGGGCGGCGATCTACGCGCGGCTGATCCGCGGCAGCCTGATCGAGACGATGGGCGAGGACTACATCCGCACGGCCCGCGCGAAGGGCCTGTCGGAGCGCCGCGTGGTGCTGCGCCACGGGCTGCGTTCGGCGATCAACCCGATCGTGACGATCCTCGGGCTCGACATCGGCGTGCTGCTCGGCAGCTCGGTGCTCGTCGAAACGGTCTTCAACATCCCCGGCATCGGGCGCCTGAACTACATCGCGATCACCCATGCGGACTTCCCGATCGTGCAGGGCACGGTGCTCGTCGCGGCGCTGTTCATCATCGTCGCCAACATCCTCGTGGACATCGCCTACGCGTTCCTCGATCCCCGGGTGCGCTACTCATGAGCGCGCAGGAGCCGCTGCTGCGCGTCGAGGACCTGCACGTCGAGTTCCCGACGGAAGACGGCGTCGTGCATGCGGTCGACGGGATCACCTACGAGGTCGCGCGCGGGCAGCACGCTGGGGATCGTCGGCGAGTCGGGCTCGGGCAAGACGGTCTCGTCGCTGACGACGCTCGGCCTCACGCGCACGCAGGGCGCACGCGTGTCGGGGCGGATCCTGTTCGAGGGCAAAGACCTCGTGGCCTGTCCGATCGCGAGCTGCGCACGATCAGGGGCAACGAGATCGCGATGGTCTTCCAGGACCCGCTCTCCTCGCTGCACCCGTTCTTCAAGGTCGGCTCGCAGCTGATCGAGGCGGTGCGCGCGCACCAGGACGTATCGAAGTCGGCGGCGCGCAGCGCGCGCGATCGAGCTGCTCGGGCTGGTCGGCATCCCGGACCCGGACAGGCGCGTGGATCGACTACCCGCACGAGTTCTCCGGCGGCATGCGCCAGCGCGCGATGATCGCGATGGCGCTGGCCAACGAGCCGAAGCTGCTGATCGCCGACGAGCCGACGACGGCGCTCGACGTGACCGTGCAGGCGCAGATCCTCGCGCTGCTGGAACGGCTGCAGCGCGAGCTCGGCATGGCGATCGTGATCATCACGCACGACCTCGGCGTGGTCGCGGAGATGGCCGACGAGATCGCCGTGATGTACGCAGGGCGGATCGTCGAGACGGCCTCGGCGGAGATCGATCTTCGCCGGGCCCGAGCACCCCTACACGTGGGGCCTGTTGAAGTCGATCCCGCGGCTCAGCGGCGGCGCGCGATGAGGCGCTCACGCCGATCCCGGGCACGCCGCCGAGCCTGATCAGGCCGCCTTCGGGCTGCCACTTCCACCCGCGTTGCTTCTACGCCCAGCCCGATCACGCGCGGATCGACCCGCCCCTCGAGCCGGTGGCGGGCGAGCCGAGCCACCAGGTGGCATGTCTGCTCGAGTCCGACTGCGGCGGCGGATGTGGGCGCGAGCTGCAGCGCGGCGGCACGCCCGAGCAGGCGCGCGAGGCGGTCGGCCTGCCGCCGCCGCCGGAGCGCGCCGCGCCGGCCGGGGCGGGCGCGGGCACACCGGGCGCGGCAGGGACGACCGGCCCAGTGCCGGAGGTTGGGCTGTGAGCGCGATCGAGCCGCTCGCGCAGCCGAGCCCGGACGCGGCGGCGGGCGAGCCGCTGGTGCAGGTGCGCGGCCTGGTCAAGCACTTCCCGCTGACGCGCGGGATCGTGATCCAGCGCAAAGTCGGCGCGGTGCAGGCGGTCGACGGGGTCGACTTCGACGTGATGCGCGGCGAGACGCTCGGGATCGTCGGCGAGACGGGCTGCGGCAAGAGCACGACGGCGCGGCTGATCATGCGCCTGCTCGACCCGACGGCGGGCGAGATCCGCTTCGACGGTCAGGACATCACGAAGCTGAAGGGCGCGCGGCTGAAGGCGATCAGGCGCGAGATGCAGATGATCTTCCAGGACCCGTACTCGTCGCTGAACCCGCGCAAAACGATCGGCGCGACGATCGGCCAGCCGTTCGAGATCCATGGCCTGCTCGAGGGCAAGGACGGAGCGCAAGCGCGCCGTGCAGGAGCTGATGGAGACGGTCGGGCTGAACCCGGAGCACTACAACCGCTACCCGCACGAGTTCTCGGGCGGGCAGCGTCAGCGGATCGGCGTGGCGCGCGCGCTGGCGCTGAAGCCAAAGCTCTTGATCGCGGACGAGCCGGTCTCGGCGCTCGACGTCTCGATCCAGGCGCAGGTGCTGAACCTGCTGAGCGAGATGCAGCGCGAGCTCGGGCTGACGCTCGTGTTCATCGCGCACGACCTGTCGGTCGTGCGCCACATGTGCGACCGCGTGGCGGTGATGTACCTCGGGCGGATCGTCGAGATCGGGCCGGGCGACGCGCTGTATGCCTACCCTCGCCACCCCTACACGGGCGCGCTGCTGTCGGCGGTGCCGATCGCCGACCCGACGCTGCGCGCGGACGATCGCCACCTGCTCAGCGGCGACGTGCCGAGCCCGGCGAACCCGCCGAAAGCGTGTCGCTTCCACACGCGCTGCCCGAAGGCGCAGGAGCTTTGCTCGCAAGAGGACCCGCCGCTGCAGGACAAGGGCACAGGGACCGAAGCGGCCTGCCACTTCCCGCTGACCCGCGAGGAGGTGGCGGAGATCGGCGTACGATCTGCGCGATGAACTCGAGCAGCGAAGCACCGAAGCGATGAGCGCGACGCCGGCGGCGAAGGAGGCCGAGGAGCTGCTCTCGCGCCTGATCCGATTCGACACGGTCAACCCGCCGGGCAACGAGCGCCCGGCGCAGGAGTACCTCGCCGAGCACCTCGGCGAGGCGGGCTTTCACTGCGAGCTGCTCGGCGCCGAGCCCGGGCGGCCGAACCTGATCGCGCGGCTGCGCCCGGACGGCGCGCCGGCGGCGGACGAGCCTGCGGGCGATGGGCCGACGCTGTGCTACCTGGGCCACGTCGACACGGTCCTGGCCAAGGCGGAGGAGTGGACGCACGACCCGTGGTCGGGAGAGGTGATCGACGGCTTCCTCTGGGGCCGGGGGGCGCTCGACATGAAGTCGCAGGTGGCGGCGGAGATCGCGGCGGCGGCGTCGCTGGCGCGCTCGGGCTGGCGTCCGTCGCGCGGCGAGCTGTTGATCGCGGCGGTCGTCGACGAGGAGACGGGCGGCTCGCTGGGGGCCGAATGGATCACCAAGACGCACCCGGAGAAGGTCCGCTGCGACCTGCTCGTCAACGAGGGCGGCGGCGAGTTCTTCGAATACGGCGGCAGGCGCTTCTATGGCGTGTGCTGCGCCGAGAAGGGCGTGTTCCGCTTCACGGTCACGACCGACGGCGTGGCCGGCCATGCGTCGATGCCGGGGATGGGCGAGAACGCGCTGCTGAAGATGGCGCCGGTGCTCGAGCGCCTGGGCGCGCGCCAGCCGAAGTACGAGCTGACTGCGGAGCCGAGCGCGTTCCTTCAGGGCATCGGCGAGGACCCGGACGACGCCGGCGGCTCGATCGAGCATCTGCGCGCGGCGGAGCCGATGCTGGCGACGATGTTCGAGCCGATGCTCGGTGTGACGTTCACGCCGACGCGCATCTCGGCCTCGGAGAAGATCAACGTGATCCCGAGCAGGGCGGAGCTGAAAGTCGACTGCCGCGTGCCTCCGGGCCTCGGCGAGCAGGCGGTCAGGCGCGGCATCGCGGAAGTGCTCGGCGAGGACGGCTTCGCGATCGAGTTCACCGAGCAGGTCGTCGGCAACAGATCGCCGATGGACTCCGATTTGATGAAGACGATTCAGCGATGGATCGCCGAGCGAGACGCCGGCGCGACGGTCGTGCCCGTGATCCTGCCGGGCTTCACCGACTCGCGCCACTTTCGCGAGGCGTTTCCGGAGTGCGTGGCGTACGGCTTCTTTCCGCAGCGACACCAGTCGATGCTCGAAGCGGCACCGCTGGTGCACGGGGCGGACGAGCGGATCGACGTGCGCGACCTGCACTTCGCGACGGCGTTCTTCACCGATCTCGCGACGCGCACGCTCGGCTAGAGAACCGCTGGGCGGCGCGAATGCTGCGTCCTCGGTCGCTCATGTGCTTTCGCACACTTCGCTCCCTGCGTCCTTGCCTCGCTTGCCCAGCGATTCTCTAGCCAGGTCTGATGAGGTGTGTGCAGGATTGATGAGGTTTAGCCGTAAATATCTCGTGCGATTGCGGGGTTAACCCTCGCAATCGGATATTCGATTAGACATACTTGACTTGTGCCAAGGATGGTGGATGGAGCTGGACATGCGATCGCCGGGGTTGAAGCTGCGGTACGTGGTGTAATCACCTCGCCGCCGCGTCAGCTCGAAGCGGCGCTCACCAACTACGCGAACACGTTGCATCCGTTGGTTCCGGTGACGAGCTTCCGCGCGCCGGCGCCGGTGGCGGTGGCCGCGGCGCCGCAGACCTCGCTCGTGCAGGACATCCAGACGCAGGCCTACAACTGGTCGCCGGTGCTGATGATCCTGTTCTTCGCGGCGCTGCTGTACGTGATGTGGCGCACGCTGAAGGTGATGCCGCGGGTCAAGCCGCAGCAGATCAAGCCGTCCTCGGAACAGTCGGTCACGTTCGCCGACATCGCGGGCGTCGACGAGGCGAAGGCCGAGCTCGAGGAGATCGTCGAGTTCCTGCGCGACCCCAAGCCGTTTCACGCGCGCGGCGCGAAGGTGCCGAAGGGCGTGCTGCTGCATGGCCCGCCGGGCACCGGCAAGACGCTGCTCGCCAAGGCCGTGGCGCACGAATCGGGCGCGCAGTTCTTCGCGCAGTCGGCGGCCTCGTTCGTGGAGATGTTCGCCGGCCTCGGCGCGGCGCGCATCCGCCGGCTGTTCGCGATCGCGCGCAAACACGAACCGGCGATCATCTTCATCGACGAGCTCGATGCGGTCGGGGGACGACGCGGAGCCGACATCTCGGGGGAGAAGGACCAGACGCTGAATCAGCTGCTGGTCGAGATGGACGGCTTCGCGTCGAGCGGGCGGGTGGTCGTGATCGCGGCGTCCAACCTGCTCGAGAAGCTCGACCCGGCGCTGCTGCGTCCCGGGCGCTTCGACCGCCAGGTGTTCGTCGTGCCGCCGGACGTGCGCGGTCGCGAAGGCGTGCTGGCGGTGCACACGCGCGACAAGCCGATGGACGGCGTCGACCTCGGGCTGATCGCGCAGCAGACGAGCGGGCTGACGGGGGCCGACCTCGCGAACATCTGCAACGAGGCGGCGATCTTCGCGACGCGTCGCGGGGCGCCGAAGCTGACGATGGGCGACTTCGACGCGGCGATCGAGCGCGTGATCGCCGGCGTGCAGTCGCGCCGCGTGCTCAACGATCACGAGAAGCACGTCGTCGCCTTCCACGAGGCCGGCCATGCGCTGTGCGGCGAGCTGCTGCCGTCGGTCGATCGCGTGCACCGCATCTCGATCGTGCCGCGTGGCCGGGCGCTCGGCTACACGCTGAACCTGCCCGCCGAGGACCGCTACCTGAAGACGCGCGAGGAGCTGCTCGACTACATGACCGTGCTGCTCGGCGGGCGCGCGGCCGAGCAGATCGTGTTCGGCGCGATCACGACGGGCGCCTCGGACGATCTCAAGCGCGTGGCGGCGATCTCCCACCAGATGGTCCACGACTTCGCGATGGGCACGGCCGGTCTCGGCCGCTCGCCGGAAGGCGACGTGCAGCTGTCGGAGACGACGCTGCGGATTCGCGACGAGGAGCGCCAGGACCTGATCGAGGAGGCGCGCCGGGCGGCGCAGCGACTGATCGTCGCCCACCGCCGCCAGCTGGACGCGCTGGCGCGCGAGCTGCTCGAGCGCGAGGTGCTCGAGCGCGACTCGATCGACCGCATCATGGACGGCACGCCGCGGATGGAGCGCGCGCCCGGCGTCGGGCTGCGCGTGGTTGCCGCCGCGAGCGCGGCCGACCTGGCCGGCGGCGAGTGACGCGGCGGTGGCCGACGCCACGAGCGGCGCGCCGAGTCGCGGCGAACGCGCTCGCGCAGCAATAGACTGCGGGAAGTGTTCACCCGGATCGACCACGTAGGCGTCGCCGTCGAGCAGCTCGAGCAGGCGCTCGAGCTCTACGGAGAGCGCTTTCAGCTGCAGCTCGCCCACCGCGAAGTGGTCGAGGAGCAGGGCGTGGAGGCGGTGCTGCTCGACGTCGGCGAGAACCACGTCGAGCTGCTCGCGCCGCTGGGCCCCGACACGCCCGTCGGCAAGTTCCTTGCCAAGAACGGCCCTGGGCTGCACCACGTGGCCTACCAGGTGGACGACATCGACTCGACGCTCGACTCGCTCAAGCAGGCCGGGCTGAGGCTGATCGACGAGCAGCCGCGCGCCGGCATCCGCGGCTCGCGCGTCGCCTTCATGCACCCGCGCTCGACGGCGGGCGTGCTGACCGAGATCGTCGAGCCGCGCGGGGGCCCACTGATGGCCGCCGGCAAGCAGCACATCAGCATCGGCTTCCAGGGCGGGCAGGTGCTCTCGCTGCGCGTCGGCGACGACAAGCTGAAGGCCCTGCACAAGGCGCTCGGCGAGAACGGCTGGCACGAGCTCGAGACCGACGAGGGCCCCGTGCGGCTCGACCTCGGGCAGGTCGTCTACGTCAGGTCCGAGAGCTCGGATCTACGCGTCGGCTTCGGTGCGTAGCCGTGTCCGTTGACGAGCGCGTTCTGCGCGCCGCCCGCACCTGGGGACATACGCCCGAGCGCGAGCGGGCGGTCGCCGCGTTCTCGCGGCTGGGCGAGCACGCGGCGGTGTGGATGGCGATCGGCTTGGCCGGGGGGGCGATCGACGCGTCGCGGCGCGAGCGCTGGGGACGGGCGACGGTGACGGTGGCGGCGACGTATGCGCTGAACACGGCGATCAAGCTGGCCGTGCGCCGGGGCCGCCCAGGGCTCGAGGGGCTTGGGCCGCTGACGAGCACGCCCACGCGGCTCAGCTTTCCGAGCGCGCACGCTTCGACGTCGTTCGCCGGCGCCCTCGCATACGCACAGCTCGGGCTGCCTGCGCCGCCGCTGTATGCGCTCGCCGCCGGGCTCGCCGTCTCGCGGCTGTACCTCGGCGTGCACTACCCGTCCGACGTGCTCGCCGGCGCGCTGCTCGGCACGGCCGTCGCCGCCGCGCGCGGCTCCGGGCCTGCTGCGGCGGGTGCATCGCTCAACGGCTCCGGGCCGATCGCTCAGAGCTCCAACGGGCACGGACCGTTACGCCCGACGCCGGCAGCCGGGGGCACGTCATGAGCACGCGCATCGGCATCGTCGGGATGCCCAACGCCGGCAAGTCATCGCTGTTCAACGCGCTCACCAAAGCCGGCGCCGAGGCGGCCAACTACCCGTTCACGACGATCGAGCCCAACGTCGCCGTCGTGCCCGTGCGCGACGAGCGCCTGGAGCAGGTCGCGCAAGACCGTCGACGCTTCGGAGATCGTCTGGGACACGATCGACTTCCACGACATCGCCGGGCTCGTCGCCGGCGCGCACGAGGGCGAGGGCCTCGGCAACCGCTTCCTCGCCAATATCCGTGAGACCGATGCCATCGTCCACGTCGTGCGCGCGCACGGCGATGAGAACGTCGTGCACCCCGAGGGGAGCGTCGACGCGCTGCGCGACATCGAGACGATCGAGACCGAGCTCGTGCTCGCCGACCTCGAGCAGGCCGAGCGGCGACTGGAGCGCCTGACCAGGCAGGCGCGCAGCGGCGAGCGTGCGCTCGTCGCCGAGGAGGCCTGGCTGAAGCTCCTCGTCGGCGAGCTGCAGGCCGGGCGCCCGGCACGCGGCGTGGCCGTGCCCGCCGATGCGCCCAACGCGGCGCGCGACCTCGGCTCGCTGACTGCCAAGCCCGTGCTGTTCGTTGCAAACGTCGACGAGGGCTCCGAGGAGGTCCCTGCCGAGATCGCCGCGCACGCCGAGTCACAGGGCGCCCGCGCCGTCGCTGTCTCCTCGCGCATCGAGTCAGAGCTGGCCGAACTCGAGGACGACGACGCCGCCGCCATGCGCGCCGAGCTCGGCGTCAGTGGATCGGGTGCCCTCCCACCCGTGCAGCTCGTCGTGCGCGAGGCCTTCGCGCTGCTGCGCCTGATCGCCTTCTTCACGGCCGGCGAGGCCAAGCCGGCGCAGTCCTGGCACCTGCGCGACGGGCTCACCGCCTGGCACGCCGCCGGCGAGATCCACACCGACATCCAGAAGGGCTTCGTGCGCGCCGAGGTGATCGGCTGGCGCGAGCTCGTCGACGCCGGCGGCTACGCCGGAGCCCGCGAGCACGGGACGCTGCGCCTGGAGGGCCGCGACTACGAGATGGCCGACGGTGACGTGATCTCCGTCAAGTTCACGCCGTAGCCAGCTTCTCCAAGCGCTCGGCCAGTCGGCGCATGCCCATCTCCTGCGCGCAGGCCGCTCCGCCCGCGAAGTCCGTCGCTGCGTCCGGCGGGCGCTCGACGTCGATCCGCTGCAGCGTGGCGATCCGCTTGAAGTCGAGCAGCAGCTGCTCGTTCTCGCGCAGCGCCGCCGCGATGCGCGGGCGCAGCGCGCCCGGCTCGCGCGCCACGCGGTTCTCCAGCGCCTGCGCCGCCGCCAGCACCTGCTCCAGCGTGCCGTGCTCGCGCAGCAGCGCCGCCGCCGTCTTCGCGCCCACGCCCGGCGCGCCCGGCAGGCTGTCCGAGGGGTCGCCGCGCAGCGCGATCAGGTCGGGCACCTGCTCCGGCTCGATGCCGTAGCGCTCGCGCACCTCGGCCGGCCCCAGCTCGGCCGACTTGCCGCCCTTGAGCAGCTCGAGCACGGCCACGCGCTCGCTCACCGCTCCGTACATGTCGCGGTCGCCGCTCATCAACAGCGCCCGGCCGCCCGCCGCCTGCTCGGTCAGCGCATGGGAGAACATCACGTCGTCCGCCTCCAGCGCATCGCTCGTCGAGTACGTCCAGCCGAGGCTCTGCAGCAGTTGCGGTGCGCGCTCCCACTGCCACCGGAGCTCCGCCGGCATCGGATCGCGATGGGCGTGGTAACCCGGGTAGAGCGCCACGCGGTACTTCGCCTCCTCCGCCCCCATGCAGGCAACCACGCAACGCGGTCCTTGCGCCGAAAGGCGCCCATCGAAAACGTTCAAGAGCGCATTGACCGTGCCGAGCAGCGCGTTCACCGGATGGCCCTCGCCGTCCTCGATCGATTTCGGCAGGGCGAAGTACGAGCGGTACAGCAGCCACGGGACGTCGGCGGCGAGCAGTGGCGCGGTGACGGCCATCGTGAGCGCAGCCTAACCCGCGCTCACCGACGACCGCGACCACGCCGCGACCTCCTCGCCCGCGCCCTTGCCCGCCGTCCCGTCACGCGCAGCAGCGATGCCGAGCGCGCGTCCTCGTCGCCCGCGTGCCCGGTGCTCGCCGCGACTGCGACCCTGCCCGGCGGCGCAAACGCGTTCGGCCGGACGAGCTGCGGACGTGCTGCCTGCTCCTGCGCCGGCTCTTGCTGCTCGACCCGCGGCCCCAAGGCCGGCTGCTCCGCCGGGGCGTGCACGAATGTGACCCGCCCGCTCGCATCCCTCAGCGCGAAGGCATGACGCATCGGCCCCGGATCGGCAAGCAGCGTCATCTCGCAACCCCGACGTGCGCACCACCCGCTGCGGTGGACGATCACCGCCACGCCCACCGAGTCGATCTCGCTCAGCTCGCGCAGGTCGAGCGTGAGCGCGACCACGCCGATGCCGCACAGTCGTTCGATCTCCGTTTCCAGCACCGGCGCCGAGACGCGGTCCAGTTCACCGGCCAGCACCAAAGTGTGGCCCTTCATCTCCAGCTCCTTTCGAGCCCGCTCCGATTCGGCGCAGCGCGCTTCGCGGCGCCGCGCCCGTCCGAGCCCGATCGACCGACCGGGCTCTGCTCAGCCGCCCAGTCGGGCTAGCCGGGACGCTCTGGAATCAGGAGCAGCGGCGACAGACGCCACGACTCGCCGACGAGCCGCAGCACACGCCGCGTGCGCGGCGCCGCCGCCAGGAGCATTCCCGCCAGCATGAGCAGGATCGGGAACGACGCGCCCGCGCCCGCGCCCGTCGCAGCCGAGAGGCCTCCCGGCGAGGGGGCCCGTGCCCGCTGCGGACCCGACCCCTGTGGGGCAGTCGTGCTTGTCGCCCGCGCAGCCGCCGCCACGACCGGGCCGCTCGCCGCAGTGGCGATCGCCGGCCCCGCGTTCGATCGGGGCGAAGCGAGTTGCCGCCCGGCATTCTGGCCTGCGCCTTCGTCCACGTGTACGGGCGAGACCGCCCGCCAGAGGGCATGCGGCTGTACGAGCAGCGGTTGCTGCGGTGGCGCCGGCGGGCCGAGCGTCAAGATCGGCAGCGTCGAAAGTGACGGCAGCGGCAGTGGCAGTGGCGGGAGCAACGGGAGTGGCGGGAGCGGCGCCGACGTCAGTGGACCCAGCAGCGTCGCGATCGCCTGCGGGGTCGTGTCGATCGACTGCGTTGCCACCCCGACCAGGCCTTCGATCCCTCGCGATGCTTCGCCCAGCAGCGCCGGTGACAGCCTCAACTGCTGCGCCGCTCGAGCGAGCGTCACCGCGCCGAGTGCGCTCGGCAGAGCGGCCGACAGCCCTTTGCCGCCGGCCGGAACCAGCGCGAAGTGTGCCGGGTCGGCCCCTGCGCGCTTGGCCGCGTGCGCGGCTCTGTGCGCCGGACGTCCGAGCGGACCGGCCCGACGTTCAGATGCACTTTCAGAAGCGAGCCCTGCCTCCGCCGGTGCGCCACTGCCCGGCGCGCCTGTCGCGCTCGCGTTGCGCGAGCGCGCTGCGGTCGATCCGTGCGCGCCGTTGGCCGGACGAGCCGCGCTCGCACGTTCGCCGCTCGGCGCACCGTCGGTGCTCGCCGCGCGCTGAGCGCTCGCCGCCAAGCTGCCGCTCGCCGCCAAGCTGCCGCTCGCAGCCGAGCTGACTGCGCTCGTCGTCGCGCCGATCGCCTGCGCGACCGGCGACGGGGCCGGCGCCACGTCGCCCGCCTGCTGCGCCGCCGCGGGTGACGGTGTGGCCGCCGTCGCCGGGACGACCCGAGCGACGGCCGATGACGGCTCCGCCGCAACCCGGGTCACGACGCCAAGCACACCCTCGACTGGACCTGCAGCGCTCGCATCGGCAGCGAGTCCCATCGTGGCTACCGACGCCGTTGCGGCCATCGCCGCGCCCAGCGCTGCTCTCGACCTCCAACCGCGTGCTCTCCCGCGCCTCGCAGTGCACGGGCGTGGTGCCGAGGGTTGATGAGCTTTGCCGAGCATCGAGGACCTTTGTCGAGGTTTTCCCCGATCAGCGAGAAAGTACGCACTTGGCAACAGGCGGCCGGACCGCGCACTCGCCTGCGCTTCGTTCGTCAGGCAGGCGCTTCGGTGCCGCCGCCCGACACAGCTTCAGACTGCGAGGAGCCGCCCGAGCCTCCCGACGCCGATGCCGCCGCGGCAGGCGGCGCCGAGGCAACGCCGCCACCCTGGCTCGTCGGGGGCGCTTCGGCCGCCGGCGCAGGCGCGCTCTGAGCCGAGTAGCCGCTGCGGTCGGGCTCGGGCTTGGTGCTCGGCCCTTCACGCGTGCTGAAGTACGCCCACGTGCTCAACAGGCCCAGGCGCGCCGCCAGTTCGGGGCCGCTGATCGCAGTGCGCCCAGCAGAGCCGAGCACGTAGGCCGAGAGGATCCGCGGGGAGTAGCCGCGCTTGAGCACTTCGATGCCCTGGAAGCCGCCACGTACGAGGCCGTGCAGCTTGGCCGCCGCGGAGGCGAAGCTGAGCGCCCTCTTCCATGTGTGCCCGTCGCCGCGAGGCTCGTACTGGTCGACCACGCCGCGAAGCCACGGCTGCGGTTCGCTGCCCGGCCAGGCGTTCTCGACGTTCTCCGTCCGCCCGCCCGAGCTGGCGAAGAAGTACGTGATCGCCGGGCGCCCGGCGTAGGTGACGATCTGCCCCGCAGTGGCCGCGACCGCCGCGTCGGTCTGCGGCGTCTGCGCCGCCACGCCTCGGTAGACCTGCGAGCGCGTGTCCGCGTACACGTCGAACTTCGAGCCGCCCGCGTGCGCCGTGAGCGCGTATGTGCGGCTGGCCACCGCCTGCGCCTCGAGCGCCGCCGCCGGCCAGCTCGGCGAGACCTCGGCCGAGACGACCCCGCGCACGTAGGTCTCGAGCGCGACCTTGTGCACCTTGCCGCCCATCATCACGCGCACCTGCGCGTTCGCCGGTGCCGCGCCGATCGCCGTGCCCGTGTAGTAGTGGGCGAGGATCGCCGTGTAGCTGAAGCCGTGTTCTGCGTAGCCGAGCGCGCCCTCCTGGCTCATGCCGACGCCGTGCCCGAAGCCGCCGCCCGAGATCACCAGCGTGGCCCTGCTCGCCGGGGCCGCAGAGCTCGCCGCGTCTGCCGGCGCGGCGCACGCCAGCAGCGTCGCGAGCGTCGCGACGAGCAGTGCCAGATGGCGGCGGGTGCGGTGGTAGGTTGGATCGATGGTGAGCATCCGTGCCCCGTTCGTTGCTTGTTCGGCGGCCACTCGGGCCAACTGGCACGCGACCGCCGACATACCCCCGATCGGAGCCGGCCAAGCAGCGCCTGAGCGTCGCCGCGCGGCGAGGACTATTCGTCCAGGTACTGCAAGATTTGCTGCACCCCGTACGCGGGGAGGTGGCCGGTGAGCGCGGCGACGTCAGATGGGAGCCGTGAGGCGGCGGTGCTCGACGGCGTCCCCAAGCAGCTCTTCATCGGCGGCCGGTGGCGCGATGCGAGCGGCGCCGGCACGCTGGCCGTCGAGGACCCGTCGACCGGCGAGACGCTCGTCGAGGTCGCCGACGCGCAGGCCGAGGACGCCGTGGCCGCGCTCACCGCGGCAGCCGACGCGCAGGGCGAGTGGGCCGTGCACGCGCCGCGCGAGCGCGGCGAGATCCTGCGCCGCGCGTATGAGGCGATCGTCGAGCGCAGCGACGAGCTGGCCCTCTTGATGACGCTCGAGATGGGCAAGTCCGTCGAGGAGTCGCGCGCCGAGATCTCCTACGCCGCCGAGTTCTTCCGCTGGTTCTCCGAGGAGGCCGTGCGCATACACGGCCGCTACATGGTCAACACGACCGGCAAAGGGCGCATCCTCACGATGCGCCAGCCCGTCGGACCGTGCGTGTTCGTGACGCCGTGGAACTTCCCCACGGCGATGGGCACGCGCAAGATCGCCCCCGCGATCGCCGCCGGCTGCACGATGGTCGTCAAGCCGGCGCAGCAGACGCCGCTGTCGATGCTCGCGCTCGCGCAGATCCTGCAGCAGGCCGGGCTCCCCGGCGGCGTGCTCAACGTGATCACCGCCAAGCACTCCGGTGAGGTGATCGAACCGCTGCTGAAGGACCCCCGCACGCGCAAGCTGTCCTTCACCGGCTCCACCGAGGTCGGGCGCAAGCTGATCGAACAGTCGGCCGGGCAGATCCTGCGCGTCTCGATGGAGCTCGGCGGCAACGCCCCCTTCCTCGTGTTCGAGGACGCCGATCTCGACGCCGCAGTCGCGGGCGCCATGCTCGCCAAGATGCGCAACGTCGGCGAGGCCTGCACCGCCGCCAACCGCTTCCACGTGCACGAGTCGCTGGCCGACGAGTTCGCCAAGCGCCTGGCCGAGCGGATGGGCGCGCTGAAGGTCGGGCGCGGCACCGAGCCCGACACCGACGTCGGGCCGCTGATCGACGGCGCCCAGCGCGACAAGGTCGCCGAGCTGGTTGACGACGCCGCCCAGCGCGGCGCGCGCGTGCTGCTCGGCGGCAAGCCCGTCGGCGAGCGCGGCTACTTCTACGCGCCCACCGTGCTCGCCGAAGTGCCCGACGACGCGCGCCTGCTCGCCGAGGAGATCTTCGGCCCCGTCGCGCCGATCGCCACCTTCTCCAGCGACGAGCAGGCGATCGAGGCCGCCAACCGCACCGAGTACGGCCTCGTCGCCTACGTCTACACGCGCGACCTCGACCGCGCCTTCCGAGTCTGCGAGGGGATCGAGACCGGGATGGTCGGGCTCAACCAGGGGGTCGTGTCGAACCCCGCTGCGCCCTTTGGCGGCGTCAAGCAGTCGGGGTTCGGGCGCGAGGGGGGGTTCGAGGGGATCTCCGAGTACCTCGAGACGAAGTACGTGGCGCTGGCTGTCTAACTCGCTCCGCGCGTGTAGCCTTGCGCGCGATGGCCGTGGGGAGACCGCAGCGATGACCAGCGTGCGCGACGCGTCGTTCGAGTTGTTCCGCAAGCACGGGATGACGACGATCTTCGGCAACCCCGGATCGACCGAGCTGCCGATGCTCGGACCGTTCCCCGAGGACTTCCGCTACGTGCTCGGCCTGCAGGAGGCCGTCGCCGTCGGCATGGCCGATGGCTTCGCCCAGGCCAGCCGCAAAGTGACCCACGTCAACCTGCACACGGCGCCCGGCGTCGGCAACGGCGTCGGCGCGATCTTCAACGCGCGCGCCAACAAGGCGCCGCTGCTCGTGACCGCCGGCCAGCAGGTCCGCTCGCTGATCACGATGCAGGCCAACCTGACCAACCGCGACGCCGTCGAGGTGCCCAAGCCCTACGTCAAGTACAGCCACGAGCCTCCGCGCGCCGCCGACGTCCCCTTCGCCCTCGCCCAAGCGATCCACAACGCCGCTCTGCCCCCGACAGGCCCCGCCTTCGTGTCGATCCCGATGGACGACTGGCAGCGCGAGATCGAGCCCGTCGACTACGTCACGCAGATCGCGCGGACCGTCGGCGCTCGCGCGCAAGCCGACCCCGCGCAGATCGCCGCGCTGGCCGCCCGGCTGCGCGCCGCCGCCCGCCCAGTGCTGGTGGCCGGCCCCGACATCGATGCCTCCGAGGGTGGTTGGGACGCGGCGATCGAGCTGGCCGAGTCACAGCGCCTGCCCGTGTGGGCCTCGCCGCCGACCGGCGGCGGGCGGATTGGCTTCCCCGAGAACCACCCCGCCTTCCAGGGGATGCTGCCGCCCGCAGTCGGCCCTGTCACCCAGGCGCTCGAGGGCTATGACCTCGTGCTCGTCGCCGGCTCCTCCGTGTTCCCCTACTACCCCAACATCCCCGGCGACTTCCTCCCAGCCGGCGCTCAGCTCGTCGCGATCACGAGCGACGGCGACGAGGCCGCGCGCGCCCCGATGGGCGAGGCGATCGTCGCCGACGTAGGGCTGACGCTGCGCGCGCTCGCCGACGAGCTGAGCGAGCCGGCCTCCGGTCGCGAGCGGCCGCCCGCCCGCGCCGAGCTCGAGCCGTTCCCGCCCGGCGAGCAGCCCTCCGGCGGCGAAGTCCACAAGGTGCTCGCCGAGCTGTTCCCCGAGGACGGGATCGTCGTGCTCGAGTCGCCCTCGAGCACCGCCGCGCTGCGCAACCAGCTGCGCATCTCGCGCCCCGGCTCCTACTACTTCAGCGCCGGCGGCGGGCTCGGCTTCGGCCTGGCCGCCGCGCTCGGCGTGCAGCTCGCCGAGCCCGAGCGCCAGGTGCTCTGCGTGCTCGGCGAGGGCTCTGCGCAGTACGCGATCACCGCCTTCTGGACGGCCGCCGCGTACTCGATCCCCGTCAAGTTCCTGATCCTGCGCAACCACGAGTACTCGATCCTCAAGTGGTTCGGCGCGCTCGAGAGCATCACCGGCGCTCCCGGCCTCGACCTGCCGGCGCTCGACGTCGCCGCCACCGCGCAGAGCTACGGCGTGCCCGGCGTCAGCGTCGGCGGCCTCGACGAGCTGCACGGCGCGCTCGGCGACGCGCTTGCGAACGACGGTCCGCGGCTCGTGCAGGTCGACGTCGCTCCCGGGATGGCGCTCGCTTGACGGCGCGCGCACCGCTGCTGACCCCCGACACGCGGCGCATCGGCCGTCCGCCTGGTCCCGCCTTCCCCGACCGCGCCCCCAACTCGCTCGCCGCCGGCACGCCGCCGCCGCTGCGCGAGGGGCTGATCGCGCTGCTCGGCCGCGAGCGCGTGCTGCACCGTGCGATCGACCTCGTCGCCTACGCCTCCGACGCCAGCCCCTACCGCGTGCTGCCCGCCGTCGTCGTGATCGCGCACGACGCCGCCGACGTCGGCAAGACGATCGCCTACGCGCGCGAGCACGGCATCGCCGTCAACTTCCGCGGCGGCGGCACGAGCCTCAACGGCCAGGCGCAGACCGACGGGATCATGATCGACGTGCGGCGCTGGTTCTCACGCGTGGGGATCGAAGACGGCGGCGCCCGCGCACGGCTCGGGCCGGGCACGCTGCTCGGTCTCGCCAACCGATTGCTCGCGCGCCACGGCTACAAGCTCGGTCCCGATCCGGCCAGCAAAGACATCGCCACGATCGGCGGCGTGATCGCCAACAACTCCGGCGGCATGCGCTGCGGCGTGGAGTGGGACTCCTACTCGACCGTCGAGGCGCTGACGCTCGTGCTCGCCTCCGGCGCCGTGATCGACACCGCCGCGCCCGACGCCGAGCAGCGCTTCGCCGAGGCCGAGCCCGAGCTCGCGGCGGGCCTCTTGCAGCTGCGCGCCGAGTTGCTCGCCGACAACGCGCTCGCCGCGCGCGTGCGGCGCAAGTACGAGATCAAGAACGTCACCGGCTATCGCCTCTGTGCGCTGCTCGACGGTGAGACGCCGCTTCAGATCTTCCGCCGGCTCGTCGTCGGCTCCGAGGGAACGCTCGCGTTCATCGCCGAGGCCGTGCTGCGCACGCGCCCCGAGCCCGCGCGCACGACGCTCGCCTGGGTGCACTTCGCGAGCATCGACGACGCCGCCGCTGCCGTGCCGGCGCTCGTAGCCGCCGGCGCGCGGGCGACCGAGCTGATGGTCGCGCCCGCGCTGATCGCCGCCGCCTGGAACCTCGACGGCTGCCCCGAGCACTGGCGCGAGCTGCCGCCCGAGTCGGCCGCGCTGATCGTCGAGTTCGGCGGCGCCGACGAGGGCGAGCTCGCCGCCGGCGAGGCCGCCGCCGTGCGCGTGCTCGACGGCCACGCGCCGATCCTTGCGGTGCGCTTCGAGCGCGGTGCCGAGGAGATCGAGCTGGCCTGGCGCGTGCGCGAGGGGCTGTTCGGGCTCGTCGGGCGGCTGCGCCTGCCCGGCACGGCGCTGATCATCGAGGACGTCTGCGTGCGCCCCGAGCGGATCGCCGAGTGCGCGCGCGATCTGCAGGGGCTGCTCGGCAAGCACGGCTTCCTCGTCGGCGTCGCCGGTCACGCCTCGGCCGGCAACCTGCACTTCCAGCTGACGCCCGACTTCTCCAAGCCCGAGGACCTCGAACGCTATGAGGCGTTCATGGGCGAGCTCGTCGAGCTGATCGTCGACAAGTACGACGGGTCGCTGAAGGCCGAGCACGGCACCGGCGTGAACATGGCCCCCTACGTCGAGCGCGAGTGGGGTGAGAAGGCGACGGCGATGATGTGGCGGATCAAGCAGCTCGCCGACCCGCACGGAGTGCTCAATCCCGGCGTGGTGCTCAATCGCGATCCTCATATTCATCTTAAGAATCTGAAGAGCCAACCGCCGATCGAGGAGAGCGCCGCCCATTGCGTCGAGTGCGGCTTCTGCGAGCCCGTCTGCCCGAGCCGCAACGTCACGACCACGCCGCGCCAGCGGATCGTGATCCGCCGCGAGATGGCGCGTCAGGTGGAGGGCTCGCCCGTGTATGAGTCGCTGCTCGCCGACTACGAGTACGACGCGCTGCAGACGTGCGCCGCCGACGGCAGCTGCAAGCAGGTCTGCCCCGTCGCGATCGACACCGGCGCGCTCGTCAAGGAGTTCCGCCGGCGCGAGCGCACGCCGCGCGAGGAAGCCGTGGCGCTCGCGCTGGCCAAGCGCTACGCGAGCGTCGAGCGCGCCGCGCGTGCCGGGTTGTCCGGCGCCCGACTCGCCTCCTCCACGCTGGGTGAGCGGACGGCTGCGAAAGGGCCGGAACTGCTGCGCCGCCGTGTCAGCGCCGAGCTCGTGCCGACGCTGCCCGCCGGCCTGCCCGCGGCGGCGCCCGCGAGCCTGCCGAGCACCGTGCGCGACGGCGCCGCCGCCGTCTACCTGCCCGCCTGCATCAACCGCATCTTCGGCGGTCCCGCAGGCGGGGCCGACGCGGGCGAGCCCTCGCTGCCGCAGGCGCTCGTCGACGTCTCCGCGCGCGCCGGGCTGTCCGTGTGGATCCCGCCCGACGCCGCCGGGCACTGCTGCGCGACGCCGTGGAGCTCGAAGGGCTACCGCCGCGGGCAGGACCACATGGCCGCCAAGACCGCCGCCGCGCTGTGGCGCTGGAGCGAGCGCGGCGAGCTGCCCGTCGTGATCGACGCCAGCTCATGCGCGCAGGGGCTGATCGAGGAGCTCGCGCCGCGCCTCACCGACGCCGAGCGCGAGCGCTTCGCCCAGATCGAGGTGCTCGACTCGATCTCCTGGGTGCACGACCGCTTGCTCGAGCGGCTGGCGATCGCGCGCAAGGCCGACAGCGCCGCCGTGCATCCCAACTGCGCCGTCTCGCAGCTCGGCCTCGCCGGCAAGCTCGAGGCGATCGCCGCCGCGCTGGCCGAGCGCGTGCTCGTGCCCGCCGCCGCCGGATGCTGCGGGATGGCCGGCGACCGCGGCCTGTTGCACCCCGAGCTACCCGCCTCGGCGCTGCGCGACGAGGCCGCCGAGCTGGCCGGCGAGCCCTGCGCGGAGCACCTGTGCAGCAATCGCACGTGCGAGATCGCGCTGCAGCAGAGCACCGGCGCGCCGTACTCCTCTTTCGTGCTGCTGCTCGAGCGGCTCACGCGCCCGCCCCTGTGATCGCCCCTCGCCCGACCGGGCGCATATGTAGAGTGCCCACCTCGATGCGTTTCCGACTCCCACTCAAGGGCCTGACGGCGTCGGCCGCGCTCGTGCTGCTGATCGCCTTGCTCGCCGGCTGCGGCGGCGGCTCGTCTTCATCTTCCTCTGCCTCCTCCGACAACGGCGTCGCAGGCAAATCGCCGGCCGACATCCTCGCCGCGACGAAGGTCGCCGCCGACGCGGCCAGGACGGTGCACGTCTCGGGCTCGATCGTCAGCGAAGGCTCGCCGATCACGCTCGACATGAACCTGCTGGCCGGCAAGGGCGGGCGGGGACAGCTCTCCGAGAACGGCCTCTCGTTCGAACTGATCGAGGTCGGCAACACCGTCTACATCAAGGGCAGCCCGGCCTTCTACAAGCACATCGGCGGCGCGGCGGCCGCACAGCTGTTCAAGGGCAAGTGGCTGAAGGCTCCCGCGAGCAGCTCCGACTTCGCCTCGCTCGGCCAGCTGACCGACCTGCGCCAGCTGGTCGACCAGACGCTCGAAAACCACGGCAGCTCGCTGACGAAGATCGGCACCTCGACGGTCAACGGGCAGAAGGTCGTGGGCATCACCGACAAGAGCAAAGGCGGCACGCTGTACATCGCCGCGACCGGCCAGCCCTACCCGATCCAGATCGCCAAGACCGGCTCCGGCGGCGGCAAGATCACGTTCGACCGCTGGAACAGCTCCGTGACGCTCGCGGCGCCGGCCAACGCGATCGACGTGGCGCAGTTGCAACACGCCGGCAAATAGCACGGATCGCCGGCTCACCGGCCTAGATCATTCGTCCACCGCCCGTAAGGCGCGTCAAGCGCGGGACGCGCGCCGCCGACCGCGTGATTGAACGAGACGTAAACGTTTCCGATTGGCCGTTGTCACCCCGTGAGCGGAGTTACCCAAGTCAGTTTCCGACGGCCCGCCCAGCGTGGGACGTCATCCACTCGCCTCGACGGGGAGCCGAAGACACGCAAGCCCAGCGCTCGACACGCCGCCGGCGGTCGAGGTTTGTCCGGGGGGCAGGCGGGTAAGCTCGACCGAGTGGTGGGGCGCACTGCAGACTCGGGGCCTGGGCAGATGCTGCCCGACGAGGGGCCGCAGCGCCGCGGCGGGCTGATCTGGGCGCCGCTCGCGCTCGTCGCCGTGGCCGCTGCCGTGGGCGTGGTGCTTGCCGGCTCCTCGGCGCTGCAGATCGTCTGCGTCGCCGTGCTCGCCGTTTCGGCGATCGTGCTCGGCTGGCGCTTCGGCGAGAGCCGGCGCACGGCGCTGGAGGAGGAGATCCACGGACGCTCGCACGAGCTCAGGCGTGCCCTCTCCGAGCTCGAGATCGCGCAGACCGAGACCGTCCGCCGCCTGTCGATGGCGGTCGAGTTCCGCGACGAGGACACCGGCGCGCACATCGAGCGCATCGGGCGTCTCTCGACGCTGCTGGCCGAGCAGATCGGGATGGACGCGGACTTCTGCGAGCAGCTCAGCCACGCCGCCCCGCTGCACGACGTCGGCAAGGTGGCGATCCCCGACGCGATCCTGCTCAAGCCCGGGCCGCTGACGCCGGAGGAGCGCGCGATCGTCGAGACGCACGCCGAGGAGGGACACCGTCTGCTGCGCGGATCCTCCTCCTCGATTCTCGAGATGGCCACGATCATCGCGCTGAGCCATCAGGAGAAGTGGGACGGCACGGGCTACCCGCGCGGCCTCAGCGGCGAGGCGATCCCGATCGAGGGGCGCATCGTGGCGATCGCAGACGTGTTCGACGCGCTCACGAGCGACCGCGTCTACCGCAAGGCCTTCCCTGTCGAGGAGGCCGTGCAGATGATGCGCGAACAGCGTGGCCGCCACTTCGACCCGGTGCTGCTCGACGCGTTCATGGAAGTGCTCGAGAGTTCCGGTCCCGATGCGCGCGAGAAGCAGCGCTCGGACCCGGGCGAGCTCGTCGAGAGCACGCTCGAGACCTACGGCACGGCGCTCGAACGCGGCGACGCCGAGACCGCCGAGGGCGCGATCGCGCAGGCGATCGAGGACGGCATCCCCGCGACCACGCTGCACGGCGAGGTGATCGCCCCGGCGCTCGCGCGGATCCGCGAGCTGCACGGCGCAGGCGAGATCGACGCAGACCGCGAACGCCTCGCCAAGGGCATCACGCGGCGCGTGCTGGCCACGCTCTACCGCTACATGATCGGCAACGCCGAGCCCACGCGCGAGCGCGTGCTGCTGGCCGGCATGGAGGGCGACGAGCACGCCCTCGAGCTGCAGATGATGCACGACCAGATCGCCGCCGCAGGCTTCCAAACGGTGTTCGACACCGTGCTCACGGTGGACCGCCTCCGGTCGACTGTGGCGAGCCAGTCGCCTGACGTGATCCTGCTGGGCGCGACCGATGGCGGTGACTCCGAGGAGATCGCCAGGGCCGTCGAGGAGCTGCATGCGGCACACCCCGGCATCCCGATCGTGCTCGGCGGCGCGGCCGTCGGCGGCTCGCTGCCGGCGACGCGCAACGGCATGCGCGTGCTCGAGCGGATCGACGAGGCCGTCGAAGCCGTCGAGGAACAGCTCGCCCAGCGCCCGCACGCGGCATCGCTGTAGATTAGGCGCCGTGGAGCGCGCGATCGTCACCGGCGGAGCCGGATTCATCGGCTCGCACGTCGTCGATGCGCTGCTCGGCAAGGGCTATGCGGTGACCGTCGTCGACGACCTCTCCGCCGGCGACCGGGATCGCGTCGCCCCCGAGGCCGAGCTGCGCGTGCTCGACATCGTCGACATCGACGGGCTCGCGGCGCTCGCCGAGGAGGTCGAGCCGAGCGCGATCTTCCACCTCGCCGCGCAGGCCAGCGTCGTCGCCTCCGTGCAGAACCCCGGGCGCGACTGCGAGGTCAACGTGCAGGGGACGCTCAACGTCGTCGAGGTCGCCGGGCGCCACGGCGCGCCCGTCGTGTTCACCTCGACCGGCGGCGCGCTGTACGGCGACGACGCGCCGATGCCGACGCCCGAGGACCGGATACCGGCGCCGCTGTCGCCCTACGGTGCCTCCAAGTGGGCCGGCGAGGCGTACGTGAAGACGTGGTCGCTGTCATCCGGCATCCCGCACGCCGTATGCCGCCTCGGCAACGTCTACGGGCCCCGCCAGAACCCGCACGGCGAGGCCGGTGTCGTAGCGATCTTCTCCGACCACCTTTACACGGGCAAGACGCCCAAGCTGTTCGGGCACGGCAAGCCGACGCGCGACTACGTCTACGTCGGCGACGTCGTCAGCGCGCTGCTGGCCGCGTCGGGCAAGTCGGGCACGTACAACATCGCCACCTCCGTCGAGACCGACGTCGCCACGATCTGGCGCGAGCTGCAGCAGGCCGCAGAGAGCACGCAGGCGCCCGGCGCCGTCGAGAACCCGGGCGCGATCGAGCCCGAGCTGGCCGACCTGCGCCCCGGCGAGCTGCAGCACAGCCGGCTTGACATCTCGCGCGCGGAACGCGAGCTCGGATGGCGCCCGCAGGTGCCGATCGCCGACGGTTTGGCGCGTACGTACGCTGCGATGACAGAGGACTTGCAGAAGCAGGAATAGCCAAATGTGCAGTTCCTGAGGGGCGCGCTTTTGCTGTGTGTGCGCCCGTCGAGATTAAGCGCATGAGGCTTTCCCGCATCCTCGCGGCGCCGCTCGCCGCTTCCGTTGCGCCGCTGCTGCTCGCCGCGTCCGCTCACGCCGGCTCCCCCGGCGGCGCGCAGTCGCCCTCGGCGCCACTGTCCGGCGGCAGCGAGTACGGGCTTGCCAGCAGCACCGCCGTGCAGCACCCCGTCGTGAGCAGGCTTAGCGTGCCGAGCACGTCCGTGCCCGGGCGCCCGCCGCGCGTGACGTTGCGGATCGACGAGCCGCATGTGGGCACGGTCAACGCGACCGTCGCCATCCACAACCTGACGACGCGCAAGCAGGCCGTCGTGGTCAGGCTCGGCTGGGTGCACACCGGGCGCACGCTCGGCGTCCGCTGGCCGCACGGCGCGACGCTCGCCGCCGGCACCTATCACGTGAGCGTCAGCGCCCACGATCACCACGCGAGCAACCTCACGCGCACGGCGCACAGCTCGGGTGTGGCGACGCTGACAGTCGTCGCGCCCACGCCGGCACCGCCCGCTGCCGCGCCGCCACCGGCTGCGCCGGTGCTCGAAGCGGGCGTGCCCACGCCCGCGCAGACCGTCGCCGATGGGGCCGTCTTCCCCGTGGCCGGCGCGCACAGCTTCGGCGACGCCGAAAACCGCTACGGCGCGCCGCGCAGCGGCCACATCCACGAAGGCCAGGACATCCTCACGGCCGAAGGCACGCCCGTCCTCGCGCCGCTCGCCGGGACGATCACCTGGACCGCCTACCAGGCATCAGGCGCCGGCTACTACGCCGTCGAGCACACCGCGATCGGCTTCGACTTCATGTTCGCCCACTGCAAAGCTGCCACGCTCGCCGTCAGCGCCGAACAGGCCGTCTCGCCCGGCTCGACGATCTGCCAGGCAGGCCAGACCGGCGACGCCACCGCGCCGCACCTGCACTTCGAGATGTGGGTCGGCGGCTGGCAGGTCAAAGGCGGGCACTCGATCGATCCGCTGCCCTACCTTGAAGCTTGGGAACACGGCTAGCAGCTCAGCCGGACCGCGGGCGCACGGTCCGAGCGCGTTGAGCTGAGGTTGCGCTCCGTGCCACGTAGTGCACGGGGGCGTGCAGGCGTGCACATTAGTTGGGTTACGTCTTATAAAGATGTATCCTTACTGTTCGTCGCATGGCCTTCTACAACCGCAAAGACGAGTTGACCGCGCTGCGGGAGCGCCTCGACTCCCGCCGCGGCGAGTACTTCGTGCTCTACGGCCGCCGCCGGGTCGGCAAGAGCGAGCTCCTGCGCCACTTCGGGCAGAGCTGTCGCCAGTTCTACTTCGAGGCGAGCTCCGGCAGCCGCCAGGACCAACTCGACGATCTCTCGGCGGAGCTCGCCACGTTCAGCGGCCGCGCGATCTATGCCGAGCAGGCGCTCGGCAGCTGGCGGGCGGCCTTCGTCGCCTTCTCCGAACTGCTCGGCGAAGGCCAGACCATGATCGTGCTCGACGAGTTCCAGTTCATCGCCCGCCAAGAGCCCGAGATCGGCTCGCTCCTGAACCGCTTCGTGGAGGAGCACGGCGAGAACCCCGATCTCCTGCTCTGCCTCTCAGGGTCGGACATCAGCTTCTTCGAGCGCGAGGTCGTCGGCTACGGTGCGACCACCTATGGCCGCCGCACCGGCTCGCTGCGCCTGCTGCCGTTTCCCTGGCGGGAGATCGGGGCCTTCACCGAGGGCTGGGAGGTCGAGGAGCGGATCCGGGCCTGGGCGGTCTTCGGCGGCATCCCCTATTACCTGAAGGAGATAGACCCGGCCCAGCCGCTCGCCGAGGCGATCCGCCGTGCCGTCCTCTACCCCGACGGCCTGCTGCGAGAAGAGCCACGCTTCCTGCTCTCACAGGAGAGCCGGCTGCGTGAGCAGGGCACCTACATGTCGTGCCTGCGGGCGATCGCCGGCGGCGCCACCCGCCTCAACGAGATCGCCCAGCGAGTCGACCGCTCGGCCTCGGACGCCCGAGGCTTTCTCGAGGTGCTCGAGGAGATGGGGCTCGTCGAGCGCCGCTACCCGGTGACGCACGCCTCCGCGAGGAAGGTGACCTACGCGATCGTCGACCCCTTCCTGCGCTTCTGGTTCCGCTTCGTCGCGCCCCGGGAAAGCCGTCTGGCGACCCGCCGCGACGCTGACCGCTACCTCGAGGACTCGGTGCTGCCCGAACTCGACAAGTTCGTCTCCGAGGACGCCTTCGAGCGGGTATGTCAGGCCTGGCTGGGCGAGCAGCTCGACGCCGCCGAGGTCGGATGGTGGTGGGGGCCGATCCGCCGCCGTGAGGACGGCCGGCTTCGCAGTCGCGCCCACGAGGCGGATGTCGTCGCCGTCGACGCCGACGGGGGCATCATCGCGCTCGGTTCCTGCAAGTGGCCCGCGGCAAGCAACGTGCAGCACGAGCACGGCGCCGCCGAGCTCGACAAGCTGGAGACGATCCGACAGGAGCTGGACGCGCCTGAGGTCCCCCTCTACTTCTTCGACCGCGTCGGGTTCTCATCGCGACTGAGGCAACTGGCCGGGGAGCGGCCGGATGTGCGCCTCGTGCTGATCGACGAGCTCGCCGTCTAGATCTCGGGCAGAGCTGTCAACTCCTGCGTCGCTAACATCTCCCGGCTGCGGCGAGATAGCTCAGTTGGTAGAGCACACGACTGAAAATCGTGGTGTCCCCGGTTCGAATCCGGGTCTCGCCATTGGAAAAGCGCTGCAAATGAGTCGGTTTTGAGATGGCTAGCACCATCTTCGTTTAAGCAGGCAAACGAGCTTTGGTCTACGACTTGGTCGTCGTTTGCTCGGTCAATCCTGCTCGTGCAGCACAGGGGCGTAGGAGATCCTGACGTCGCGCCCTCTGGAGAGGGTCGTACCTTGCGCAAATCCCGTGTGGTTCGGCGCGCCTGCGCTCGACCTGTCGTGGTATCCCGCAAACGTTCACCGGCGACTGCTAGCGACGAGCAGGAGTAGAGTCGAGCTGTGACGACAGAGGACGTCGGTGGTGTGGCAGCGGTGCCGTGCCCGCCTGAGCGGCCGATCCGCGCTGCTGAGATCGTCGGCGCTCTCTCGATCGCAACCGACCTGGGAACGGGGCAGCCGCTCGAGCACGCGTTGCGCACGGCCGTGCTCGCGGTTTCAATCGGCCAACTCGCCGGAGCATCCGCCGAGGAGCTGTCCGACACTTACTACGTAGCGCTCCTTCACGCCTCCGGCTGCACGGCGAACGGGCACGAGGCCGCACAGCTGTTCGGTGACGACATCGCTCATCGAGCCGCCTTCTACCTGGTAGATCCGACGAACCCGGCAGAGGTTCTCGAGTTCTACAGATCCAACGTTGGTCTGGGCCGCTCACCGGATGTGCGCTCGCGGCTGATCGAGGACGCGATCGCCAACGCGGCACCGAGGGCCCGAGAATCGTTCGCAACGATGTGCGAGGTGGCGCAACGCTTCGCGGGGTGGCTCGACCTGCCCGCGAGCGTCCAGGGCGCGCTCGGATACATCTTTTCGCGCTGGGACGGGCTGGGATTCCCAGCGGTCGTAGGTGACGCGACGCCCCTGCCAATGCGGCTCGTGCATGTCGCCAAAGACGCTTCGCTGTTCCTGTCGGCGGGCGGCGTCGAGCGAGCGCGAGACATCGTCGAACGCCGCTCGGGCGCCGCGTATGAGCCGAGACTCGCCGAGCTCGCAGCGCGGAACCTCGACGAGATGCTGGCCGGACTGGACGAGGCGAGGATGTGGGAGCACGCGCTCGACAGCGAGCCGACTCCCCTGGTCTGGCTCTCGGGCGAGCGAGTCGATGCCGCGTTCACGACGATCGCCGCGATCACGGGGCTCAAGTCCCCGTGGTTGCGTCAGCACTCGACCAGCGTCGCCGAGCTCGCAGAGGGCGCCGCCTGGCGCATGGGTCTCGAGGCCGGATCGGTCACGTTCATACGACGAGCCGCGCTGGCCCAGGATCTCGGGCGTGTCGGCGTGTCGAACGCCATCTGGGAGAAGCCCGGGGCGCTGGGCTTCGGCGAGTGGGAGCGCGTGCGTCTGCATGCCCACTACAGCGAGCGCGCATTCGCGCAGTCGCCGGCGCTTGCGGCGATCGGGCAACTGGCCGGCTCCCACCACGAGCGCCTCGACGGCTCCGGCTATCACCGCGGCGCGAGGGGGCCGGCGCTCGATCTGCCCGCGCGCATACTGGCGGCCGCCGACTGCTACGCCGCGATGCGCCAGGCGCGCCCACACAGAGCCGCGCTCGACGCGCCGGCCGCCGAGGAGGAGCTACTGCGCGAGGCGCGCGAGGGACGCCTCGATCACGACGCCGCCTGCGCGGTGCTCGCCGCCGCGGGACACAGCGTCGCCAAACGCCCGCGCGAGCTTCCGGCCGGCCTCACGCCGCGCGAGCTGGAGGTGCTGCTCGCGCTCGTGCGAGGAGCGTCGAACCAGGGAATCGCCGACGAGCTGGGTATCTCCGTCAAGACAGCCGGGCACCACGTGCAGCACATCTACGAGAAGGCGAGCGTACGTACGCGCGCGGCCGCGATGCTGTGGGCTTTCGAGCGCGACCTGGTGCCCACCGCGGCATAGGGCGTTCGCCCGATGCGCGCCGGGCCGGCGCGCCAGATACTCGCTTCGACATCGGCACCGACTCGCGGCGCCGAGAGCGACACAGGAGGACAGCAATGCTTCTGGCAACGACGCAGGTCGAGGACTTCGACCGCTTCAAGGAGATCTTCGCGACGAAGGGGGCCGACAAGCGGCGCGAGCACGGCTCCAAGGGCGCGCTGGTGTTCCAGGACCCCAACGAGGAGGGCCGGGTCTGGGTGATCTTCGATTGGGACGCCGAGGGCTGGGGGCGCTTCGCGTCCGACCCCGAGGTGCCGCCGATCCTGCAGGAGGCCGGGCACAAGGGCAGGCCGCAGGTGCCGGAGCTCGGCTTCCGCTGCGACGCCTAGGTCATCAGATCGAGATTGGAGGAAACACGATGCAAGACTCAACAGCCGGTTCAATCAAGGTCGGCGTGATCGCCGAGCAGACGGGTCCCCTGTCGTTCATGGGCGTCGCCGATGCGAACGTCGCGAAGATGGTGATCGACGAGATCAACGCCGGCGGCGGCCTTCTCGGTCGCCAGATCGAGCTCTACCTGGAGGACGGCGAGACCGACGACGGGGCCGCGGAGGCGTGCGCCAGGAAGCTCATCCAGCAGGACCAGGTCGATGTCGTGTTCGGCGGCATCTACAGCTCGACGCGACAGGCGATCAAGGGGCCGGTCGTAGTGGAGGGCAGGACGCTGTACATCTATCCCGAGCAGTACGAGGGGCAGGAGAGCGACCCGCTGATCTTCTGCACCGGCCCCGTGCCGGCGCAGCAGGTCGATCCGCTGATCCCCTGGCTGATGCAGCGGACCGGAGCGAAGAAGTTCGCGCTGCCTTCGGCTGACTACATCTGGCCGCGCGTGCTGAACGACAAGGTCCGAGAGGTCGTCGCGGCCGAAGGCGGTGAGATCGTCGCGGAGAAGTACCACCCGCTCGAGCACAGCGACTACGGCGAGATCGTCGAGCAGATCATTTCCAGCGGGGCGGAAGTCGTGTTCAACACGATCGTCCCGCCCGGGCTCACGCCGTTCATGCAGCAGTTGCACGACGCCGGCTTCAGCGAGCGCGGCGGGCACCTCCTCTGCACGTACTTCGACGAGAACTGCCTCGGCCTCGTGCCGGGCGAGCAGGTGGAGGGGCTGTATGGCTGCCTCGACTACTACCAGGACGCGAGCGACCCCTTCAGCAAGGAGCTGCTGGAGCGCTACGACAAGCTGTTCCCGGGCAGCGCGATGTTCACCGGCGGTAGCGCGTGCTCGGGCATGTACCGAGGCCTGCGGCTGTGGGAGGCCGCCGTCAGAGAGGCGGGCTCGCTCGACCAGGACGACGTGATCGCCGCCCTCGACCACGCCAAGATCGCCGTCGGGCCCGGTGGGCCAGCGGAGATGGTGCCCGGCCAGCACCACGTACGGATGAACATGTACATCGCCCAGGTACGCGACGGAGCGTTGAAGATCGTCGAGAGCCTCGGCGTCGTCGATCCCGATGAGCAGATCGTGGAGGAGCGCGACGTCGCGACGGCGTGAGCACTGGAGAGCTGTGCCCCGTCCCGCCGGCGAAGCTTGGGGCCGGGCACGCTCTCCTCAGTGCGATAGGAGACGCCCGATCGCCCGAGCGCTCCTCGGACCGACCGAGAGGAGTTCGCGAGATGTCACGCGACGCAACCAAGCAGCAGCACAAGCGGGAGCGCCCTATCGGCCGCGCCCGACCTCGACCGCCGTCACGGGCGAGCTGCGCAAGTTCGAGCCGGTATCGGACGTCCTCGTGCTCGTTGCCATCGAGCGCGCCGAACGCCATCATCCACGCCAGAGCGAGGCTTCTGTTCGGCACTGCGATCCGCTCGCAACGATGTCGCGCATGGGCGAGCAGTCAAACAGCCACCCACTCGTGATGAGGTTCTGCGAGGGATCAGCGTAGTTTCACGAGCACCGCTATTCAGCATCGCTGCCGGGAAACAGAGCCGCGATGAGCGGATCAGTGCTTAGACCTGGCCGTCAAGCTGCTCAGCCAAACGAGGCATCCGGCCGGTTCGCCCCCTTTCGTTTGGGCCGACGGACTCTGCTCGTCGGCCCAAACCCCCCGGCATCTTCGGGTATCCGTCGGTATCTTGCCAGTACGCACGGCGGTCGCTGTCACCGGCAGCAGCGCGAAGTGTCAGCAAACGTGGGCGTTTACTAGGTTCCGCATGACGGGTCGGGTCGGTCGCCACACCCCTGAAAATCGTGGTGTCCCCGGTTCGAATCCGGGTCTCGCCATCGGCAATGCCGGCGGACGATCATCCAGCGCTTGCTGCGCATCGTCCTAGTCGGGGCACCAAGAGCGCTCAGGCCCGAGGGGTGCAGAATCAGGGGTGCGGGCTGGTTCCCGGTGACAGCACGGGCACCCCAGCCGCTGCTGCCCGCTCAGTGAGCTCCCCGTCGTAGGTGACGATCTCGTCGGCGCCGACTCTGAGCGCGACGGCGAGGTGGATGGCATCGTTGGAACGCAGGGGCGCATGGGTGCCGGCCGCGAGCAGATCCCCGCGCGTGAGGTCGATCAGGCTCACGGAATCAAGCACCGTCAGCACCGCCTCGAGGTCGACGTCTTGGGGGTGACGCCCTGCCGCGCAGTGCATCTCGGTGTGCAGCAACCATGAGGAGACCAGCCGTCGTTCATCGTTGCCGGCCAGGTCGGTCGTCAGCGCGTCGGATTGTGGCTCGTCGAGGATGAGCTTCATCGCGGCCGAGGTATCCAGGTAGCTGGTCCTCACCAGCGGCCACGGATGTCGGCCACTATCGCCTGACTGTCAGCGTTGCTCTTGCGTCGAGCGATTGACCGCAAGCTGGACGCGGGGTTTCGCGCCACGCGCACCTGTCCTCGGGAGATGAGGTCCGCGAGCGGGTCCGTGCCTGGTGGAACGATGAATGCCGCGACCTGGCCATTATTGGTGACCTGGATAGTCTCCCCAGCGGCGACATGACGCAGGATGTCACCGCTCTGATTACGCATCTCGCGGTGTGTGACGGTCTTCATGTCGCACAGCGTAGCACGCCGTTCGGCGCCCCCTTCATCTCTGTGTCGCCGGTGCGTCTATAGCTTTCTATCGTGATATGAAGCATCCATAGAAAGCGATAGACTGCGCACGATGCACAAGCGCGACAACCCCTACACGCCTGGAGCCGGACGCAAGCCGCCGATCCTCGCCGGTCGTGATCCGGACCTCGATAACTTCCGCGGCCTGATCGAACGTCTTGGCTCGGGCCAGCACGAGCGCAGCCTGATCTACTCCGGCCTGCGCGGGGTCGGCAAGACGGTCCTGCTGATGGAGCTCGACGTGCTCGCCAGTGAGGCCGGCTGGGCGACGACGGACGTGCAGGAGGTCGGCTCTCAGCCGGACTTCCGCGTGACGTTTGCGCGCATGGCAACCCGCCTGCTGCGTGAGATGAGCCGGCGCCATCGCGTCAAGGACCGTGTCGACCGCGCTCTGGGCGTCGTCAAGGCATTCAGCCTTGCGGTCCCTTCCGGCGTACAGCTCAAGCTGGATGTCGAGGCGGCTTCTGGAGTCGCTGACTCGGGAGACCCCGAGCAGGATCTGAGCGATCTGATCCGCGAGATCGGCGAGGTCGCGCAGACGACCGGAGCCGGAGCTCTCTTCCTGATCGACGAGATGCACAATCTCGATGCAAGCTCGCTGGCGGCGATCTGCATCGCCCTGCAAGCCATCAGTCGCAATGCGCTGCCCGTTGCGCTCGTCGGCGCCGGCCTGCCCGATCTGCAGGTGCGTCTGATCGCGGCCAAGCCGTATGCCGACCGCCTGTTCGAGTACCAGGAGCTTGGCAGCCTGGGCAAAGCGGCGGCGCGGACGGCCTTGATCGCCCCCGCCGCGACAAGGGGAGTCGACTACGAAGAGCAGGCAGCGCGCGCGGTCGTAGATGAGTGCGCGGGCTATCCCTACTTCCTTCAGGAGTACGGCCGCGAGCTGTGGAACGAGGCCGAGGCCTCTCCGATCACGATGGCTGACGTCGACGCCGTCAAAGAGATCGTCAGCGACTCACTCGCTCGCAGCTTCTTCGGCACGCGCTTTCAGCTTGCCACCGACGCAGAGCAGCGCTATCTGGCCGCGATGGCCTCGCTCGGCGTCGCGCCGTACAGATCCGCGGATGTCGCACGCGCCTACGGGGCCGACAGTCAGCGCGGCGTCTCGATTCACCGCGACAGCCTGATCGCCAAGGGCCTGATCTGGGCTCCGCGTCGAGGGCAGGTGGACTTCACCGTCCCGCTGTTCGGCGAGTACCTGCGCGAGAGCCATCCGCTTGAGGGCTTTGACGAGGGTTGAGGGAATCCGACGTAGCCGTCCGTGCGGCGGATCGGGCTGGTCGCCCTTCGACTGAAATTGGGTGTCCCCGGTTCGAATCCGGTCCCGGCCATAGGAAGCGGTGAGGAGGGTGCTTGACGGCTTGCAGCGTTACATGTAACGTCACAGATATGCCGTCAACTCGGGACCGAGTGCGTCAACACCGCGAACGTTTGCGCCGTCAGGGGCTGCGCCCGCTCCAGGTCTGGGTTCCGGACGTCCGAGCCCCCGAGTTCATCGCCGAGGCTCACCGCGAATCGATCGCGATTGCGACAAGCGAGCGCGAGGCTGACGACCAGGCCTTCGTCGATGCGATCTCCTCCACCTGGGACGCCGAGGACGGAAAAGCTCCCGATCGGTGACGCGCGGCGAGATCTACACGGCCGCGGCACGCGGCCCATGCACCGGCAAGCCCCGCCCCGTCGTAGTCCTTCAGGACGACCGCTTCGACGCGACCGCGTCGATCACGGTCTGCCCCTTCACCACGAACCCCGTCGAGGCCCCGCTCGTCAGACTCCCGATCGACCCCTCCGAGGCGAATGGCCTCGACCAGCCGAGCCAGCTGATGGTCGACAAGGTCACAACCGTGCCACGGGCCAGCCTCGGGGATCGCCTCGGCAAGCTCCGCGACGATGAGCTCATAGCGTTGAACCGGTCGCTGATCGTGTTCCTCGGGCTCGCCTCCGCGCCGCAGACCTGACCGGGGCACTTCGCCGCTTCGTGCTCTCCGGCCCGCGCTGAAGCCGCGATCGAGGCCCTCTGCAGCTCGCAGTGCTCCGATCGTAGTCTGCCCATCTCCGAGGAGGAGTTTGTCCGGATGCCGCGGTCACACACCCCGCTTAGGCTCGTCGTCAACGGAGGCTATGGAGCCGGGCCGGTCGCAAGCGGCCCGCCTTTCGCACACGTCAGCGAACCAGACCAATTCTGAAAGTGGTGGAGTCGATGCCCGAGACGAAGACCAAACGCCGCCCGGCGGCCAAGAAGCCAGCTGCTGCTCGCAAACCCCGCGCGAGCTCTCGCAAACCCCGCGCGAGCGGTGGGAAGCGCGAGAAGGAGAGCTCGATCAAGCGGAGCACCGAGCTGTCCGAGGATGTGCTCAGGTCGCTCGACGATGGAGCGCGAGCAGCGATCGATTCTGTGCGCAGGTTCGTCGAGACCGTCGACCGGGAGCTGCCGTCGCGCGGCGGCAGCCCGTCCAAGAGGGAGGAGATAACCGACTCCGCCCTGGAGATGGCTCAGCGGCTGGTCCACACCCAGGCGGAGTTCCTGCGCAAGGTCGTGGACAGCGCAGGCAAGTCGCTGAGCAGAGACGGCGCGAAGTAGCGCCGCGCGAAGCTCGGCTGTCCTCGGCGGCGCTGAACCGGCGCCGCCGATTCAGCCGTGCTTGGCAGTCGTAGCAAGGTGTGGCTGGAGCCACGACTGCAGCCGTGGCAGCGGCGCCGCGCCGACCAGCCGATCGACCTCCGAGCCGTCGCGCAGAACGAGCAGCAGCGGCGAGCTTCTGAAGCGCGCCGGACTGCCCGCGAGAGGACCGGCCGAAGGCTCACATCCACGGCCCCATCTGCCGATACGGACGCACGCATGTCAGCGCTTCCCCCAGACGCTCCGCCCGGCGACGGCCCGGCGGACGATCTCGCTCGCAAGCTTCCGCCCGAGCCGGGGGCGCGCGCACTGGTCGAGTTGCTGCCGGCGATCGTCTACGTCGCCGACCCCGGCGTGGAGGGCCGCTGGCACTACATCAGCAAAGGCGCCGAGGCGATCCTCGGCTTCTCGCCCGAGGAATGGCTCGCCGACGTCGGCCTGTGGGCGCGCCAGATCCACCCCGAGGATCGCGAGCTCGTGTTCGCCCGCGAGGAGGAGCTGGCCGAGCCGGGCACGGCCGACGAATACAGGATGCTCCACCGCGACGGGCAGATCGTGTGGGTGCGCGACGAAGCCGTGCTGCTGACCGACGAGCAGGACCGCACGCGCTGGCACGGCGTGATGCTCGACATCACCGATCGCAAGCTCGCCGAGCTCGAGCTCGAGCGCCGCGCCGCTCAGCAGGCCGCCGTCGCAAGGCTCGGCGAGCGCGCGCTCGAGGGCGCAGAAGTCGACCAGCTGATGCACCACGCGCTGGGCGAGGCCGCCCGCATCCTCGGCGTGGGGATGGGCGCCGTGCTCGAGCGCTCGCCCGACGGGGCCACGCTCAGCCTCCGCGCCGGTCTCGGTCTAACAGAGGCGCGCGAGCACTCCTCGCTCTCACTCGATCAGCTTCCCGGCGGGATCGCGCGCCAGATCGAGAGTCGCGAGGGCAGCTGGGGGGTGCTGTGGCTGGCCACGCCCACCGAGCCGCGCTGGGCAGCGGTCGACGTCGACTTCGTGCAGGCGATGGCCAACATCCTCGCCGACGCGATCCAGCAGCGCGGGACCGAAGACCACATCCGCTACCAGGCGCTGCACGACCCGCTGACCGACCTGCCCAACCGCGTGCTGTTCCTCGACCGCCTCGGGCACGCGCTGCAGCGCCCCGATGCCCAGATCGCGGTCGCCCTGCTCGACATCGACAACTTCAAGCTCGTCAACGACAGCCTCGGCCACAGCGCCGGCGACGAACTGCTGCGCAAGGTCGCACCGCGGCTGACCGACGCGCTGCGTCCCGGAGACACGATCGGACGGCTCGGCGGCGACGAGTTCGTCGTGCTGCTCGAGGCGGTCGAGGATGAGCTCGCCGCCGCTCGTATCGCCGAGCGCCTTGTCGCCGCCTTCGAGGCCCCCTTCGAGCTGGCCACCGGCGAGCACTTCGCCAAGGCCAGCCTCGGCATCGCCGTGGCGGGGGACGGGGACGAGCAGCAGCCGGCCGCGCTGATTCGCGACGCCGACGCTGCGATGTACCAGGCCAAGGCGCGCGGGCGCGCACGTTTCGAGGTGTTCGACGGGGCCATGCGCGCACGCACGGTCAAGCGGCTGTCGGTCGAGAACGATCTGCGCCGCGCGCTCGAGCGCGAGGAGCTGCGCGTCGTCTACCAGCCGATCGTCTCGTTGAAGGACGGCGCGCTGGTGGCCGTCGAGGCGTTGCTTCGCTGGCAGCATCCCGAGCGCGGGCTGCTCGCGCCGGGCGAGTTCATCCCGGTCGCCGAGGAGAGCGGCCTGATCGAGTCGATCGGACGCTGGGTGCTCGACACGGCCTGCGCCCAGGCCGCGCTGTGGCACGCCGAGCGCCCCGGCGCGCCGCCGCTGGGGATCGCCGTCAACCTCTCCGCCAGGCAGTTCACGCAGCGCGAGCTCGAGCAGTCCGTGCTGCACGCACTGAGCAGTTCCGGCATCGCTCCCGCGAGCCTCTGTCTGGAGATCACCGAGTCGGTGCTGCTCGACGAGCCCGAGCGCGTGAGTGAGACGATCGGCCGGATCGCTCGCCACGGCGTGCGCTTCGCGCTCGACGATTTCGGCACCGGCTACTCCTCGCTCGCATACCTCGGGCGGTTGCCGATCGACGGGCTGAAGGTCGATCGCTCGTTCGTCGACGCGCTCGGCGGCAGCAGCCGCTCGACGGCGATCACGACGGCGATCGTGCGGATGGCCCAGGCGCTCTCGATCGAGGTCATCGCCGAGGGCGTCGAGACCGAGACCCAGCTCAAGCTCGTGCGCGACCTCGGCTGCGAGCTGGCGCAGGGCTTCTACCTGCACCGCCCGCTGCAGGCGCGACAGATCTCCGAGCTGCTGCGCCTCCCGCGCGCTCAGCGCGCGGCGAACGCGCCACCCACGCGCGCCCGGCGCGGCGCCCGACTCGCGCTCGACGGTCCTGCCCGCCGATGAGCTTCGCGGCGCGTCGCCCCCGGCGTCACTGCACCCAGGCCGCGAGCAGCGGATCGTGCTCGACGGCCGCGCGCATCTGCTCGAGCGCCGGGCCGCGCAGGTCGCGCTTGGTGCGCGCGTAGACCTCCGGCGGCAGCTTGGCCAGGCGCTCGGCCAGGTGCAGCGAGCGCGACAGCACGTCCTCGCCGTCGAGCACCTCGTCGAACACGCCCAGGCGCTCGCATTCGCGCGCGTCGGTCAGCTCGCTGCCGAGCGCCAGCACGCGGGTGGCCTGCGGCGAGAGCTCGGCGCGCACGACGCCGATCGCGGCCTGCGGGTAGGGCACGCCGACCTGCACCTCGGTCAGGCCGTAGCGCCCGCTGGCCGAGGCGACGCGGAGGTCGGCGCACAGCGCGAGCACCATGCCGCCGGCGATCGCGTGGCCCGTGATCGCGCCGACGACGGGGAACGGCAGCTCGTAGCCGCCGAGCGCCATCGCGTTGATCAGCGTGACCATCTCGCGCTGCTCGGCCGGACCGTAACCGGGGACCGCCTTCAAGTCGGCGCCCGCCGAGAAGCACCCCTCTCGCCCGGCGAGCACGAGCGCGCGCGGGCCTTCGCCGGCCACCCGCGCCACGGCGCCGACGATCTCGCGCAGCAGCGTCAGGTCCATCGCGTTGGCCGGCGGGCGATCGACGGCGAGCACGAGGATGCCGTCGTCGTGCTCGTCGATGCTCACGTGCTCCATCCGCGCCAGCCTATTCCACGCGCGGCGCGGCGCCTATGCTCGCACGATGGTGCGCCTTGAACAAAACTGGTCCAGGCCAGCCGGTGGGAGTCCGGTCCGGGTAAGCGCCGGAGCGCCCGGTAGCAGGCCCCGGCTTGTCGTCGAGAGGCGGCGGGTTGAGCGGGGCGTCGAGAGCCTCTTTGGAGGGAGCAAGCGCGTGGGCTGGGATTGCAGCCTCGTCAGAGATACAGTCGGGGAGCCGAGCCGCTCATTTCACGGCGAAGGCCATGTCCGCCAGTCCTTGATCCGGATTGGGCACGGCGGGTCCCCGCGGGGTAGGGAGACTTGCACGCGCGCAAGGTCTGGATGCGGGACAAGGGAGACCCGTCTGGTCAGCCTCGTCAGCGAAGACCGTTCGTATAAGCCGATGGCGAAGTCGAGCGGAGGCCAGCGGGAGTCCGTGGGGGTCGTAGTAGTGCCGATCGGCGTCAAGCTAAAGGCGCCAGTAGCGAAGGACCCCTGCTTTGATCGTGCTTGCGTGGGGGGTAAGCGTTAGGGCATGGTCGAGACGCTTCGACCCAATCACCCCGGCGGGCCTCAGCCTGCCGCACACGCCAGCGAAATGGTCTTGGAGACCACTGGTGGGAACGTGCGAGAACTCCAGCGCAAGCTATGGGTATGTGCCAAGCGGTCCCCGGATCGCCGTTTTCACGCTCTGTATGACCGGATCGGCAGGAGTGACGTCCTGCGGGAGGCGTGGAGGCGGGTGCGTAGTAACCGGGGTGCGGCCGGCGTCGACTCTCAGACGCTGGCCGAGATCGAGGCGTATGGCGTCGAGCGGCTGCTCGGCGAGCTTCAGTATGCGCTTCGAGAGGGTTCCTATCGCCCGATGCCGGTGCGGCGGGTGGCGATAGGTAAGCCGGATGGTGGTATGCGGCCGTTGGGCATCCCCACGGTCCGCGACCGGATAGCCCAGCAGGCGACGCGTCTGGTGCTGGAGCCGATCTTCGAGGCCGACTTTCTGGAGGTCTCCTACGGTTTTCGCCCCAAGCGCTCAGCGACTGCTGCGCTAGAGCGCATCCGCACCGGTTTCATCGCCGGGAGGGTGTGGGTCGCGGAGGCCGACATCCGAGATTATTTCGGCCAGATCGACCAGCAGAAGCTGTTGGGGATGGTGGCTGAGCGGGTCTCGGATCGGCGGGTGCTCAAGCTGCTGCGGTGCTGGTTGCGGGCGGGCGTGTTGGAGCAGGGGGTCTACTCTGAGACGGTCACGGGGGTTCCTCAGGGCGGTGTGATCTCACCGTTGCTCTCGAACATCTACCTGCACGCCTTCGATCGCGCGATCAGGCGGGCGGGCGTCGGCGAGCTTGTCCGCTGGGCGGACGATTTCGTCGTGCTCTGCCGCTCTGAGGGCGAGGCACGGGCGGCCCTGAAGCTGGCCGGGGAGAACCTGGCCGACCTGGGGTTGCAACTGCACCCGCAGAAGACGAGGGTGGTTGACCTCAGGGAGGGTCGGGAAGGCTTTGACTTCCTCGGCTGCCATTTCAGAGCCCGTGTGTCGGGCCGGTTGCTGGAACGCGGCATCCGCCGCTATTACCTGCACCGCTGGCCCTCACAACGAGCAATGAAGCGCATCCGAGCGAAGCTCAGGGCATTGACCGACCGGCGCCGTCGTGCCGGGATGAAGGACATCCGCGAAGTGATCGCGGTCCTGAACCCGGTACTGCGCGGCTGGGGCAACTATTTCGCCACCGGTAACGCCGCCATCAAGTTCGTCCAGATCGACGGCTATGTCTGGAGACGGCTAGTGCGCCTGCTCATCAAGCGCAAGGGTCGCAATCTCCGGCCAGAGCAGGTCGAGCGATGGACGCGCCAATGGTTCGTGAGTCTGGGCCTGCACCAGCTCATGGGCACCATTCGCTACCCAGGGACCGCGTAAGCCATGCCAAGAAGATCATCGGAGAGCCGTGTGCGGGAAAACCGCACGCACGGACTCGAAAGGGGGATGAGGAACCGGACCCGCTGAGCGGGCACCGCGCCTCTGACTACCAATGCGCGAGTACACCGTCGTCGACGTCTTCGCGGCGACCCCCTATGCGGGCAACCCCGTCGCCGTGGTGCTCGACGGTGACGGACTCTCGAGCGAGCAGATGCAGCACTTCGCGGCGTGGACCAACCTGTCCGAGACGACGTTCGTGCTGGCGCCGACCGTGGGAGAGGCCGACTACCGCGTGAGGATCTTCACGCCCGTGCTCGAGCTGCCGTTCGCCGGGCACCCGACGCTCGGCACCTGCCACGCCTGGCTGCAGGCGCGCGACGAGCGCGAGGGCTGCTTGGTGCAGGAGTGCGACGCCGGCTTGGTGCGTCTGCGCGCCGAGCCGCGGCGGATCGCCTTCGCCGCGCCGCTGCTGCTGCGGGAGGGACCGGTGCACGACGAGCCGCTGCTCGCGCACGTGGCCGAGGTGCTGAACATCGAGCGTCACGCGATCGTCGACGCCGAGTGGGCCGACAACGGCCCCGGCTGGGTGGCCGTGATGCTCGAGAGCGCCGAGGCCGTGCTGGCGATGCGCCCCGGCTTCGTCGACCTAGACGTCGGCGTCGTCGGTCCCTACCCGCCGGGCTCGCCCGAGGCCTTCGAGGTGAGGGCGTTCTTCCCCAAGGACGGCACGACCGTCGAGGACCCCGTCACGGGCAGCCTCAACGCCGCGATCGCGCCGTGGCTGTTGCGCAGCGGACGCGTCGTGGCGCCTTACGTCGTCAGCCAGGGCACCGTGCTCGGTCGCAGCGGACGCGTGCACGTCGAGCAGGACGACGAGGGCACGGTGTGGGTCGGCGGCGCCACGGTCACGTGCGTCGCCGGGCAGGTCGAGCTGTAGCCACGAGCGCGAGCGGCGACCGCGGTGGGGACACTCAGCCGGGCTTCTCTTCGGCCGCGCCGGCCAGCTTGAGCAGCAGCGCATGCAGCGTCTTTCGCTCCTGCGCCGTCAGCGCGCCGAAGAACTCGCGTTGCAGCCCGGCCGCGAGCCCGCGGATGCGCTCGAGCGTCTGCTCGCCCTGCTCGGTGAGGAAGACCTGACGCGCGCGCCGGTCGGCCGGGTCGGGACGGCGTTCGGCCAGGCCGCGAGCTTCGAGCTCATCGATCACGGCCACCATCGAGCTCGGGTCGATCGCCGTCTTCTCGTGCAGCTGATGCTGGCTCATCCCCGGGTGTGCCGCGAGCATCGTCATCACGCCGAAGTGGCGCGGGTGCAGCCCCTCGGGCTCGAGCGCCTTGTGAAAGCGCCGGCGCGAGGCCTCGCCGAGCCGCGCCATCAGGTAACCGGGGAACTTGCCGAGCTCGCCCGGTATCGGCCCTCCATCCCACATGAGAGCATTCTACGCGATCCATATTATTTGTGATAAAAATTATTTAGAGACGAACGAGCAGCGGGAAGGGTCTCGCGACGCGGCAGTGTCGCCCCGCCCGCACGATGGCGTCACCGATGACGCCCCGCCGCGATGAGTTTCGTCCCGGCGCCCCGTCTGAGGGGTGGCAGCAAAAGCGACCGAAGGAGACAACGCATGGCATCGTTGACACGCTGGGTCCTCGCACACAAGCGCATCGTCGTCGTCTTCTGGGTCGCTGTTGACGCTCGTCGGGATCGCCTCCGCCGGCTCCGCCACGAAAGCGCTCAAACAGAAATTCTCGGTCCCCGGCAAGGAAGGCTGGGTGACCAACGAGCAGATCGCGCACAAGTTCCACAACACCGGCGGCGACACCTCGCCGCTCGTGCCCGTCGTCACGCTGCCCGCCGGCAAGACCGTCTCCTCACCGGGCGTCAGGCAAGACCTCGCGGCGCTCGAAGCGCGCGTCGCCAAGACGATGCCCGGCGGGCGCATCGCGGGCTATGCGGCGACCGGCAACGACGCGTTCGTCTCCAAGGACCGGCGCACGAGCTTCATCGTCGCCTACCCGCCCGCCGACCTGAAGGAATCGTTCGGCAACAACCCCGAAGCGGCCAAACACGCGACGGCCGCGTTGAAAGGCGCCACCGTCGCCGGCGCGCCCGTGCACGTGACCGGCTACGACGCGCTCTCGATGCAGAGCGGCGGCGGCGGCGGGCCGGGGGTGCTGCTGGAGGCGCTGCTCGGCGGATTCGGCGCGCTGCTCGTGCTCGCCTTCGTGTTCGGCTCGTTCCTCGCGCTCGTACCGATCCTGATGGCGATCGTCTCGATCATGACCACCTTCCTCGTCGTCTGGGGGCTGACGGCGATCACCGAAGTCTCGCCGATCGTGCAGTTCCTGGTCGCGCTGATCGGCCTCGGCGTGTCGATCGACTACGCGCTGCTCGTCGTCGTGCGCTGGCGCGAGGAGCGCGCCCACGGACTGACCGGCGAGGCGGCGATCCAGCGCGCGATGGAGACCGCCGGCCGCGCCGTCGATGTTCAGCGGCACGACCGTCGCCATCGGCCTGCTCGCGCTCGTCGCGCTGCCGCTGCCGTTCCTGCGCTCGGTCGGCTACGGCGGCATGCTGATCCCGCTGATCAGCGTGATCGTCGCCACCACGCTGCTGCCCGTCGTGCTCTCCAAGCTCGGCCCGCGAACTCGACTGGCCGCACGTGCGCAACGACGACAAAGCCAGCCGTGCCTGGACGGGATGGGCCAACATGATCGTGCGCAGGCGCTGGATCGCTGCGGCCGGCGGCCGCGCTCGTGCTCGCGGCGCTCGTGCTCGCCGCGACGAACCTCCAGCTCGGCCTGCCAACCTCAACACGGTCGCCAAGCAGGGCGACGCCAAGCAGGGCCTCGTCGCGCTCGAGCGAGCCGGGCATCGGCTCCGGCGCGCTCCTGCCGCACGAGGTGCTCGTCGAAGGCACGAGCTCGCCCGAAGCGCGTCGCCGCGCAAGCTCGCGGCGATCCCCGGCATCCACGGCGCCGTCGCGCCGGCGCTCCCCGCGTGGCGACACGCCGGGCGCGGCCGTGCGTCGACGCCCTGGCGGTCTCCGACGACTCGTCGGCGAGCCGGCCGCGCCACGCTCGACACGCGTGCGCGCATGCCGTGCGCGCCGAGGGCCCCGACGTGCGCCTCGGCGGGCTGGCCGCCCAGAACCACGACTTCATCGAAGCCGTCTACGGCAACTTCCCGCTGATGATCGCGCTGATCGCGCTGATCACGTTCGTCCTGCTCGCCCGCGCCTTCCGCTCGCTGCTGTTGCCGCTGAAGGCGGTCGTGCTCAACGTGATCAGCGTCGGCGCCGCGTGGGGCGTGCTCGAACCTCGTGTGGCAGAGCGGGCACGGCTCGCATGCTGATCTGGGGCATCTCCGCGACCGGGTCGATCACGGCGTGGATCCCGCTGATGGTGTTCGCCTTCCTGTTCGGCCTGTCGATGGACTACGAGGTGTTCATCCTCGCGCGCATGCGCGAGGAGTACGACGCGACCGGCTCCACCGACACGGCCGTCGTGCGCGGGATCGGGCGCACCGGGCGGCTCGTGACGAGCGCCGCGCTGATCCTGTTCCTCGCGTTCGTCTCGCTCGCCTCCGGTCCCGAAACGGAAGTCAAAGTGCTCGCGACCGGCCTCGCCGCGGGCATCCTGCTCGACGCGACCGTGATCCGCGCGCTGCTCGTGCCCGCCGTCGTGTCGCTGTTCGGGCGCTGGAACTGGTGGCTGCCGAAGCTGCCCGCGCGCCTCTTGCGGGTCGAGCCGTCGCTGCCGCCGCGCGCGGCGCGAGGGGAGGGGACGGGATGAGCTGCCGAGCCGAACACCGTCGCTAGGGTGGCTTGACATGAGCACGGGCCCCGCAATCGAGGTCGAGCAGCTCGTGCGCGAGTTCAAGAAGGGACCGCGCGCGGTCGACGGCATCGACCTGGCTGTCGCAGCCGGGCGAGATCTACGGCTTCCTCGGGCCCAACGGCGCGGGCAAGTCGACGACCGTGCTGATGCTGACGACGCTGCTGCCGCCGACGAGCGGCCGCGCGCGCGTCGGCGGCTATCGACATCGTCAAGGACGGCGCGCACGTGCGCGCGTCGATCGGCGCCGCGCTGCAGGAGGCCGCGCTCGACGCGATCCTGACCGGGCGCGAGCACCTCAAGCTGCAGGCCACGCTTCAGGGGATGCCCAAGGCCGAGCGCGAGCAGCGCGGGCAGGAACTGCTCGAGCGCGTCGGCCTGACCGAAGCCGCCGACCGCCGCGTCGGCGGCTACTCGGGCGGGATGAAGCGGCGCCTCGACCTTGCGCTCGCGCTCGTGCACAGCCCGCGCATCCTGTTCCTCGACGAGCCCACGACCGGCCTCGACCTGCAGAGCCGAAGCGCGCTGTGGGAGGAGGTCGCGCGCCTGGCGCGCGAGGAGGGCATGACGGTCTTCCTCACCACCCAGTACCTCGAGGAGGCCGACGCGCTGGCCGACCGCGTCGGCATCATCGACCACGGGCACATCGTCGCCGAGGGCACGCCGACGAAGCTGAAGGAGGAGATCGGCAGCCCGACCGTCGAGGTCGTCCCCGCCGATCCGACCGCCGGCGACACGCTCGCCGAGCGCCTGGCGAGCTTCGGCACGCTCGGGCGCAACGGCAACGGCGCCGTCACCGTGCAGCTGCCCGGCGGCGAGTCGCAGCTCGCCGAGATCGTGCGCGCGCTCGACCAGGCGCAGCTGAAGGTCGCCTCGCTGGCGCTGCACCAGCCCTCGCTCGACGACGTCTTCCTGGCGAAGACCGGGCGCAAGCTCGAGGGCGCCGGCGAGGAAGAGGATGAGCAGCGCTAGCGGGCAGCCCGCGCTCGCCGGCGCCGGCTCTGTGGCCGTCGTGCCCGCGCTGAGCGAGCCGAGCCTGCTCGAACAGGTCGGCGCGATCGCGCGCCGCTCGGTCGTGCGCACGTTCCGCCAGCGCGCGCTGCTCGTGTTCCCGCTGCTGTTCCCGCTGATCCTGTTCGCGATCAACGGCTCCGCGCTGAGCGCGGCGCGCAAGATCCCGGGCTTCCCCGACGTCAGCTACCGCGACTTCGCGCTCGCCGTGCCGTTCCTGCAGGGCGCGCTGTTCGTCGCGATCACGGCCGGCACGGATCTCGCGCGCGACATCCAGTCGGGCTTCTTCAACCGCCTCGCGCTGACGCCGCTGCGCGGCTCGGCGCTGCTCGCCGGGCAGCTCGGCGGCGCCGTCGTCGTCGCCTGCGTGCAGTCGCTGCGTCTACCTGTTCGTCGGCATCGCCAGCGGCGTCGGCATCGCCAGCGGCGTTCGGCGGCGCGCTCGTGCTGCTGGCGCTGTCGATCCTGATCGCCTTCGGCTTCGCCGGGCTCGGCTCGCTGCTGGCGCTGCGCTTCGGCACGGGCGAAGCCGTCCAGGGCTTCTTCCCGCTGCTTGTTCGTGACCGTCTTCCTCAGCTCCTCGAGCCTGCCGCGCAACCTGATCAAGACCGAGTGGTTCCAAGAGGTCGCGACGTACAACCCGGTCTCCTACCTGATCGAGGGCATCCGCAGCCTGATCATCACCGGCTGGGACGGGCAGGCGCTCGCGCTCGGCTTCGGCTTCGCGCTGGCGCTGAGCGTGATCACGCTCGAGCTTCGCCGGCGCCGCGATGAAGAACAGGCTGGTGCGCACGTGAGGCGCTTCGTCTACGTCGCCCGCGCCGTCGCCTGGCGCTCGGTGCACAACACGCTCGCCAACCCGGCGATCCTGCTGCCGTCGCTGATCTTCCCGCTGTTCTTCCTGGCGGCCTTCGCCGGCGGTCTGTCGAAGGTCGCCGAAGTCCCCAACTTCCACTACGCGCCCGGCTACACGGCCTTCCAGTTCGCCTTCGTGTTCCTGCAGTCGGCCGCCTTCGGCGGCGTCTTCACGGGCTTTGCGATCGCGCGCGACTTCGACTCGGGCTTCGCCCGGCGCCTGCTGCTGACGCGCGCCGCGGCGCAGCGGCATCATCGCCGGCTACGCCGCCGGCGCGCTCGTGCGCTGGCTGCTCACGGCGACCTTGATCACCGTCGCCGCATTGCTCGCCGGGATGGACGTCGTCGGCAACGGCCGCGAACTCGTCGGCATCGTCGGCATCGGCGTGCTTGATGAACCTCGTCGCCGCGCTGTGGGCCTGCGGCGTGGCGATGTTCCTGCGCACCGAACAGGCCGGCGCGCTGATCCAGATGCCCGTGTTCGTCGTGCTGTTCCTCGCGCCCGTGTACGTGCCGCTCAACCTGCTCAGCGGCTGGATCCACGCCGTCGCGCGGATCAACCCCGCCACCGCTCGCGCTCGAGGCCGCGCGCGGGCTGCTCGCCGGCTCGCCCGTGAAGGTCGCGCTTGCTTTCGGGCTGCTCGCCGGGGCGGCCTTGATCACCGCCGCGTGGGCGCGGCGGGGGCTCGCCTCCGCAGAGCGCGCGGGGTAGCTACACGGAAATAAACTGGCTGTGCGGCCAAATGGCGGCGCGGCTAGGATCGGAGCGTGCGCCGACTGCTCGCTCTGACGACCGCGCTGATGTTCCTGGAGCTGGTGTTCTTCACCGTGCTCTCGCCGCTCTTGCCGGAGCTGAAGCACGAACTCGCGCTGTCGACCTCGCAGGCAGGCGTGCTCGTGGCGATGTATGCCGTGGGCTGTGCGGTGGGCGCGATCCCGGCGTTGATGATCGTCGTGCGCCTCGGCGTGCACCGGACGGCGATCGTCGCCCTGGCGACGTTCGCGACGATGAGCGTGCTGTTCGGGCTGGCGCACGGCTATGACGCGCTGCTGGCCGCTCGCTTCGTGCAGGGGCTGGCCGGGGCGGCGTGCTGGACGGCGGCGATGCTGTGGCTGCTCGAGGTGGCGCCGGGCGACCGCCGCGGCGAACTGCTCGGCTTCGCTTTCGGCGTGAGCGAGGCGGGGGCGATCGCCGGCCCGGCCGCCGGCGGCGTGGCGGCGGCCGCCGGTCGCGGCGCGACGTTCGCGGCGGTCGCCGCGCTGTGCGTCGTGCTCGCGCTGATCACGACGCGCTTCTCCGCGCCGCCGGCGCCTGCCGAGAAGCGCCTCGGCCTGGGCGAGGCGCTGTCGAGCACGAACGTGCGCAAGGTGATGTGGATCACGCTGCTGCCGGCGATCGTGCTCGCGGCGATCAGCGTGCTCGCACCGCTGCAGCAGCACCGTCTCGGCGGCGGCTCGGGCGAGATCGCGGTCACGTTCGCCGTGGCGGCGATCCTCGGCATCGCGATCCGGCCGTTCTACGGGCGCTGGTCGGATCGCCGGGGGCCGCTGCGCCCCGTGCGCGCCGGCCTGCTCGCGTGCGCGCCGGTCGTCCTCGCGCTGCCGTGGATGCAGACCCGCTTCGGCACGGCGGCGCTGATCGCGCTGGCCCTGATCCTGATCGGCGTGCTGTGGGCGCCGGTGATGGTGATGCTCTCCGACGCCTGCGCGGCGGCCGGCTTGGGGCAGCTGATGGTCGTCGCGATGATGGACCTGACCTGGCCGCCGGGGAACATCGTCGGCTCGGCCGGCGGCGGCGCGCTAGCCGAGCTGGCCGGGCAACGCGTCACGTATGCGGTGATGGCGGGAATGCTGCTGGCCGGCTTCTTCGCGCTCTCGGGCAGGCGCGCGCCGGCGCAGGAGACAGCCGTCGCCGACGGCCTGTCCGTAACCGGCGCCTGATCGCGGCGAGCCGTCGATGCCTCCCTACTTCGAGGATCTGACGGTCGGGCACGTCGAGCGCGCCGCGCCGGCGGTGACGCTGACCGACGGGATGGCCGCCGTGCATCAGGCGATCGTCGGCGACCGCCTCGCCCTGGCACTCGACGCGACGCTCGCGCGCGAGGTGCTCGGGGCGCCGTCGGCGATCGCCCACCCGGCGCTCGTCTGGGACGTGGCGATCGGGCAGTCGACGTTGCTCACCGGACGCGTGATCGCCAACCTCTTCTACCGCGGCCTCGTGCTGGCGCGGATGCCCGTGATCGGCGACACGTTGTCGACCAGCACCGAGGTCGTTGCGCTGCGCCAGACGACATCGCGACCGGGGCGCCCGGCGAGCGGGCTCGCCGTGTTGCGCGTGCGCACGAGCGATCAGTCGGGCAGAGCCGTGCTCGACTTCTGGCGCTGCGCGATGCTGCCGCTGCGCGAGCCGGACGGACGGACCGGGCACGCGGACTCCTTCGAGGAGATCCCGGCCGAGCTCGGCGCGGCGACGCTACGCGAGGCGACCGCGAGCTGGCGTCTCGGCGCTTTCGTGACAGCACGTGGCGGCCGGCAAGAGCGCCTCTCGCGCTCGGCGCCCGGAACACGCTGGACGGTCGAGGGCGGCGACGTGGTCAGCGCCGCGCCCGAGCTCGCGCGGCTCAGCCTCAACGTGGCCGCCGTCCACCACGACCGCCACGCGCACCGCGAGGGACGCCGGCTCGTCTACGGCGGCCACACGATCGGGCTGGCCGCCGCACAAGCCTTGCGCCTCTTGCCCGAGATCGCGACGATCGTCGGCTGGCACTCCTGCGAGCATCTCGCGCCGGTGCACGAGGGCGACACGCTCTACAGCGAGCTCGAGCTCGAGCGCTGCGAGCCGCTCGGGCAGGGCGGCTCACTCGCCCACCTGCGCTCGCGCGTGATCGCGATCGGCGAGGAGGGCACGGGGGATCCCGGTGACGGAGCGAGCGCCGGGGGTGAGGGCTCAGGCGGCGAAAGCGGCGGCAGGCCGGTGCTCGACTGGCGCTTCGTCGCGATCGTTGCCTAGCTGCTGCGCGACGGCGATCAGACGCGCCGTCGCCGGCGCCCGGACCAGAGGAGGAGTCCGGGCGCCGGCAGCCGGCGTGCTTGGCGGAAGGCGCTCCTAGCCCTTGGCCCAGAAGCGCATGTCGGGCAGGTCCGAGGAGTAGTAGCTCGTCACGTTCTTGCCGAGCACGGCAACCAGTTCGGTGTCGTAAGCCCAGACTCGCGGCGAGTTTTCGATGTACAGTTCGTCGGCCTTGTTGAGCATTTCCTGACGCTTCGGTTCCTGCGTCACGTACGGGATTTCTTTCATGATCTTGTCCGCCGCGGGAACGCAGGTGTTGGTGTCGTTGAACTGGTTGTTCGGCGGGCACTGCAGGTCATACGCCCAGTGGTAGTCCGGGGCCACGACCTGAGGACCGTCGAGGAACACGCTGGCGCCGTCGTGGTTTGTGTAGACGACTTCCAGGAACGCCGACGGTGAGACGACCTGGACCTTGGCGTTGACGCCGAGCGGCTGCCAGGCGCCGGCCGCGGCGGTCGCGATTTCCTTGCCGATGTTGTCGCCCTGGCCGACGTAGATCGTGAAGCTGACCGGCGTCTTGATACCTGACTTGGCCAGCAGTTCTTTCGCCTTGTTCAGGTCGGTCGGGCGCGGCGCGCCGACCTTCGGGTCATACCAGGAGTACGACGGCATCCACTCGCCGAAGTACAGCTTGCCGTAGTTGTAGGCGACCTTCTGCAGGACCGCTTCGTACGGGAAGGCGTACGTAAGCGCTTGACGGAAGTCCTGGTTCTTGAAGAACGGGTCTTTGTCGTTCAGCCACGGCTTGCGCGCGTTCTGCGGGAAGTTCAGCGTCTCCGCCTGGCGCGACTTGAACGAGCCGACGATGCAGCAGTTGTTGCCGACGAGGCTGTGCGCCGCCTGGTTGGTCAGCCCGAGCGTGATGTCGGCCGAGCCCGACTGCGCGTCGAGCAGCAGCGTTTCGTTGTCGGGGATCATGTTCAGGATGATCTTCTTCGTCTTGGGCTGTTCGAAGAAGTTCGGGTTGGCTTCGAGCACCATCTGATGGTTCGGCTGGTAGCTCTTGAGCAGGTACGGGCCGTAGCCGGCGGAGTGGCTGGCGAGCCATTCGTTGGGCTTTTCCTTCTGCTGGCCGCCGTGTTCTTCGACCAGCTTCGGGTCGTAGATCGCACCTGCAGTCGGTGTCGAGAGCACCTGCAGCTGGTTGGGCGCCGGGCGCTTGTAGTTGATCACGACCGTGAGCGGGCCCTGTTCCTTGATCGATGTGATCAGCGGCGGGGTGTAGTCGGTTTCCTCGAGCACCGAGTAGCCGCCGACGCCGGCCTTGATCACGCGGTTCAGCGACCACACGACGGCTTTCGCGTCGACCGGGTCGCCGTTGGGGAACTTCAGCCCCGGGCGCAGGTGGAACGTCAGCGTCTTGTTGCCGTTACTGAAGGCGTAGGACTGCGCGAGGTACGGTTTGACGGCGCTGACGCCGAGGTTCTGCTGTTCGGTGCCTTCGACTTTGCCCGCTTCGTGGTCGACCTGCGTGAGCGTCGAGTACATCGCTCCGTCGAAGCCGGGGTCCTGGTCGTTGGTCGTGAAGTTGGGGTCGAGGGTCGCGATCGGAACGGCGTTGTTGACGATCAGCGTCGAGTTGGGGTTGCTCGCTGCTTTGCTGAGTCCGCCGGAGCTCGACGAACTCGAACTGGAGGAGCTCGAACTGGAGCTGGAGCCGCACGCCGCGAGCAGAAGCACGGCTGCGAGCGCCGCCGTGGCGGCTAGGGCGAGGCGCCTTGCTCGGGCGACCGGCCTTCTGGTGGATTTCATCGTGCCTCCATCGGTAGTGCGGGTCATCCGGCCTCCATCGCTAGTGCGGTTCATCGGGGGGACGCCTCCGTCGCTTGTTTCCCTTCGCGCCGAACCTACTCGACGGCTGGGTTCCAAGGCAACGTCAGTCTGCTCCTCGGGTCGAGCTCGAAGCGCGCTGCTGGCTGTCCACCCCCACGCTCGACAGCCACGGCACGGTCTGAGTTGTTTGATGACGATCAGTCGATATGCAACCTATCTCCTGCGCATGGCCAGCGTCAAGGACTCCCGCTCCAACTCCGCTGCGAGGGGCTTCGACACCTGTCGAAAGCCCTTGGCCAGCAGTCGCTTGACAATCTCCGGGCAGAGGACTACGTTCCAAACCGACTGATCGATATGTCATCTTTTCGACCGCTTCGGCCCCTTGGCCTAGGGTCTTCAGGCGTCTCGCTCGTGGGCAGATCGCTCGCCGACGGACCGCCTCAGAGCCGATCGCCGCGCCGCCCATCAGCCGATCCCCAGGATCTCCCGCGCCTGCGCCGGCGTCGCGACCGGCCTGCCGATCGCCTCGCACAGCGTTCTCGCGCGCGTGACGAGCTGGGCGTTGGACTCGGCGTACTCGCCGGGGGCGACGTAGACGACGTCCTCGAGGCCCGTGCGGATGTGGCCGCCGAGCGCGAGCGTTACAGCCATCAGCGGGAAGTTGTGGCGCCCGATCGCGGTGACCATCCAAGGCAGCCCGTCGGGCACGAGGCGCTCGAACAGCTGGATCGACTCGACGATCGGCGGCGCGCCGCCGATCACGCCGAGCACCATGTGCAGGAAGCCGGGAGCGCCGCGCGCCGTCGTCGCCAGCCGCGCGGCGGTCACGGCCATGCCCATGTCGAAGCACTCGTACTCGGGAACGATGCCGCGGTCGGCCATCTCCTCGGCAAGCTCCTCGATCAGCGACTTGGGGTTGAGGAAGACGACGTCGTCGGGGCCGAAGTTGATGCTGCCGCAGTTGAGCGAGGCGACTTCGGGCTCGGCCTGCAGCGAGCGCCGTCGCTCCTCGGCGGCGGAGCCGAGCTTGCCGCCGGTCGTGAAGTTGAGCACCACGTCGTCGACCCGCTCGCGCACGGCCTGCTTGATCGCGAGATAGTCCTCCGGTGCCTGCGTCATCTCACCATCGAGCGTGCGCGCGTGGATGTGCACGATGCTCGCGCCGGCGCGCGCGGCGCCTACGGCCTGCTCGATCACCTGCTCGCGTGTCGCGGGCTGGTTAGGGTTGCCGGTGACGATGCCGCCCGCGACCGCACATGTGAGCATCGCCGGATCGCTCATGACGAAGGCCAGTCTTGCATTGCGTGACGAACCACAGCCGACTCCTCTTGCTCCGGTCGCAGACGGTCCACCGTGCTGCTCCGCCGGTAATATACCGAACAGCGGACTTGCAGATCGAACGGGAGGACTGGTCTAGCGCATGAGCTCGGGGCCGCTGATCCTTGGGGGGAACGACGCGCCTGCGCTGCGCCCGCAGGGGGGGCCCGCGCCCTCGGGCGCGAGCGTCTCCGAGCGCGCCCGGCGCGCCTCACGCGCGATCCTCTCCGACCGCCGCATCGCGTTCCCGCTCGGCGTGCTCGTGCTGCTCGTGCTGTTCGCGATCTTCGCGCCGATCCTGTGGAAGTACGGGCCCGACACGCAGGACCTGATCAACTCGCTGAAGAGCCCGTCGACGACGCATCCGATGGGCACCGACCAGCTCGGCCGCGACGTGTTCGCGCGCTTCGCCGACGGCGCGCGCATCTCGTTGCTCGTCGCGAGCATCGTGACCGTTGCCGGGGCTTTGATCGGCGGCCTGATCGGGCTGCTCGCGGGCACGGTCGGCGGCGTCTCAGACGGCGTCGCGATGCGCGCGATGGACGCGATCCTCGCGTTCCCGCCGCTGATCCTCGCGATGGCCGTCACCGTCGGCCTCGGCATCGGGCTGAACACGGCCGCGATCGGCGTCGCGCTCGTGTCGGTGCCGTGGTACGCGCGCCTCCTGCGCAGCGAGGCGCTGCGGATCCGCTCGCTGCCGTTCATCGAAGCCTCCCATGCGATCGGCATGACCCGGGCCCGCGTGATCCGAAGGCACGTGATCCCGCACATGCTGCCGGTGCTGTTCATCCAGATGGCCGCCGCCTTCGGCTACGCCGTGCTCGGCCTCGCCTCGCTCAGCTTCGTCGGTCTCGGCGCGCAGGTGCCGACACCGGAGTGGGGCGCGATGATCACCGAAGGCCTTTCCTACTCGCTCACAGGGCAGTGGTGGATCAGCATCTTCCCGGGCGTCGGGCTGCTGGTCACGGTGACCGCCGCCAGCATGCTGTCCGACCGCATGCGCGACCTGCTCGACCCGCGCGGCGAGTACGCGAGGCTGTAGGCATGGGCGTCGTCATCGCCAAACGGGTGCTCGGCTCCTTCGGCGCGATCATCGGCGCGACGATCCTCGCCTTCATCGTCATGCGCGCGCTGCCGGGCAATCCGGCACGGCTGATCGTCGGCCCGCTCGCCACGCCCCAGGCGGTCGCCTCGGTGCACCGCGAGATCGGATTGGACAAGCCGATCTTCACGCAGTACTGGCTCTACATCTCGCACTTCTTCGAGGGCAACTGGGGCTACTCCTACGCCGACGGCAAGTCGGTCAGCGCGCTGATCGGCGAACGGCTTGGGGCGACGATCGAGCTGGCGCTGTTCTCGTTCGGGATCACGATGATCTGCGCCGTGACGGCGGCGCTGCTCGTCACCTATCGCCGCCGCCCGATCGCCGACCGCATCCTGCGCGGCGTCGCCTACCTCGGCTTCGGCACGCCGCCGTTCTTCATCGCGCTGATCCTGCTGATCGTGTTCTTCCGCTCCTTCCACATCCTGCCCGGGCCCGAGGGCCGGCTCGGGCTCCAGGCCAACACCCCGCCGAGCGTCACCCACCTGTACACGCTCGACGCGCTGATCGCGGGCAAATTCGGCACGTTCTGGTCGGCGATCGAACACCTGATCCTGCCGGGCGTCGCGCTCGGGCTGTCCTCGTTCTCGTTCATCGTGCGCCTGCTGCGCGCGAACCTGCTCGAGGTCTCGCGCGAGCCGTTCATCACGGTCGCACGCGGCAAGGGCCTGCGCCGCTGGACGGCGTTCCGCCGCCACGCGCTGCCCAACGCGTTCCTGCCGACGCTGACCGCGGGCGGGCTCGTGCTCGGCGAATTCCTCGCCGGCAGCGTGCTGATCGAACGCGTCTTCAACTGGCCAGGGATCGGCTCGCTCGTGTTCGAAGCGATCGTCAAGCAGGACTACGCGATCGTGCAGACGTTCATCCTGCTCAGCGCGGTCATGTTCGTGCTCGTCAACCTGATCGTCGACCTGCTCTACGCGGTGATCGATCCGCGCGTGCGCATCCCGGCGGTGGCCACGGCATGAGCGAGCGCGAGCCGAGCGAGGTCGGCGTGCGCGACGGCGGCGCCGGCAATCTCGCCGCCGGCGAGCCGGCTCTGTCGGTGCGCAACCTGAGCACGGTGTTCGAGGACGGAAAGCGCACGGTGCATGCCGTGCGCGACGTCAGCTTCGACATGCGCCCGACCGAGCGGCTCGGGGTCGTCGGCGAGTCGGGCTCGGGCAAGTCGGCGCTCGCGCTGTCGATCCTCGGGTTGATCGAGCCGCCGGGACGCGTGCTCGGCGGCGAGATCCGACTCGGCGGCCGCGACATCTCGCAACTGTCAGACCGGCAGCTGGGCGCGGTCAGGGGCAAGGACATCGCGCTCGTGCTGCAGGACCCGATGAGTGCACTGGACCCGGTCAAGACGATCGGCTCGCAGGTGATCGAGGCGATCGCCGCGCACAATCCCGACCTGCGCCGGGCGGCGGCGCGCAAGCGTGCGGCGGAGCTGCTGGGCGAAGTGGACATCCCGCAGGCCGAGCGGCGCCTGGACGACTACCCGCATCAGTACTCGGGCGGGATGCGCCAGCGCGTGGCGATCGCGATGGCGATCGCCAACAACCCGAGCGTGCTGATCGCCGACGAGCCGACGACGGCGCTCGACGTGACGACGCAGTCGCAGGTGCTCGCGCTGCTGGACCGCCTCGTCGAGCAGCACCGCACCGCGGTGATCCTGATCACGCACAACCTCGGGATCGTGTCGGACTTCTGCGACTCGGTCGCCGTGATGTACGCCGGGCGCTTCGTCGAGACCTCCGGCGTCGATCACATCTTCGAAAGCCCGACCCACCCCTACAGCGAGGCGCTGTTGAAGTGCGTGCCGAATCCGGAGCGTCTGGCCGAGGGTCCGCTGCCGGCGATCACCGGCTTCCCGCCCGATCTCGCGCAGCTGCCGATGGGCTGCTCGTTTCAGCCGCGCTGCCCGGTCGGTCACGAGATCCCGGAGTGCCAGCGCCAGTCGCCGCAGCCGCACACGGTCGAGGGGCCGGCGGGCACGGCGAGCGTCGAGTGCCACTTCGCCGAGCAGCGTGTCAACGAGGTGAGGGTATGAGCGCGCGGCAGGGTGCGGCGAGCGCCGGCGCGAGCGCGGTGGCCGGCGCCGGTGCGGGCATCGCCGGCGAGGACTCGAACGTGCCGGTGCTCGAGGCCGCCGGCCTCTCGAAGACGTTCGAGATCCGCAGCGAGGAGCGCTTCGGGCGCAAGCTGCCGGTTACGGTGCTCGACGACATCTCGCTGGCCGTGCGCAAGGGCGAGACCTTCGGACTCGTCGGCGAGTCCGGCTGCGGCAAGTCGACGCTCGCGCGCTGCCTGCTGCGCCTGCTCGAGCCCTCGGGCGGACGCGTGCTGTTCGAGGGCCAAGACCTCGCCGAGCTCGATCGCGACGAGCTGCGCGCGATGCGCAGGCGCATGCAGTTCGTCTTCCAGGACCCCTTCGCCTCGCTCGACCCGCGCATGACGGCGGGAGCGCTCGTCGAAGAGCCCCTGCTCGTTCACGAGCTCGGCGGCCGCGAAGAGCGACGCGCGGCGACGCTCGAGATGCTCGCCGACGTCGGCCTGACGGCCGAGCAGGCCGAACGCCGCCCGCACGCCTTCTCGGGCGGTCAGCGCCAGCGCATCGGGATCGCGCGCGCCTTCGTGCTGCGCCCCGACGTGGTGATCCTCGACGAGCCGATCTCGGCGCTCGACGTATCCGTGCAGGCGCAGGTGCTCAACCTGCTTCGCCGTCTGCAGACGCAGCTCGGCCTGACCTATGTGTTCATCTCGCACGACCTCGCCGTGGCCGAGTACTTCTGCGACCGCGTCGCCGTGCTCTATCTCGGCCAGGTCATGGAGCTCGCCGACCGCGAGGTGCTGTTCCGCAAACCACTTCACCCCTATTCGGTCTCGCTGCTCTCGGCCGTGCCCGTGCCGCAGGCCGGCGGACGCAGCCGGCGGGCACAGCGCGCGCAGCCGATCGGCGAAATCAGCTCCGTCGTGGACCGGCCCAAGGGGTGCCCGTTCGAGCCGCGCTGCCCCGTCGGGCGCGGTAGGGAGATCTGCAAGGGCGAGCGCCCGCCGCTGGTGGAGCAGGCCACGCGGCACTGGGCGGCGTGTCACTTTCCGGGGGAGATGGCGGTTCCTCCGGCCGGCGGCGGCACATCGCAGCGGCCGGGCGGGGTGCAATGATGAGGAGTGGATGTTGCGCTTTGTCAGCAGGAGAGGTATCGGGACCGCGCGGGGCCGCCGGCTAGCTTCTGTGCGGGAGCTTGTTTCTACGCGCGGCGGCGGGCGGGAAATCACACGAAGCGACTGGCTGCTCCTGTTCGTCACCTTCGAGGGCGCACCCGACGGGCTCGATCCCGTCCGCATCCAGGAGGGGCTGTTCCTGTTCTCGCGGTGTCCCGATTCACCGCCTGGGTCGCAGTATGCATTCGAGCCCGGTATCTACGGCCCGATCAGCGACGAACTCGACTCAGATCTAGACCGCCTCGCCGACGGCGGGTGGATCGAGCTCGTGCCGGTGAGGGGCGCGCACTGGTCTCTGTACAAGCCCACCGATGCGGCATTCGGCCGAGCAAGGCGGATCCTGAGGCAAACGGATGATGAAAGCCTGCTGGACGCAATACGCGAGTTGTTCGAAGTCAAGCGGTACGTATCGAGCGTGGGCTTCGGGGATCTGCTCGAGCGTGTGTATACCGAGCACCCGGACTTCGCCGTCAACTCCGTCTTCCACACAGCGGCCTGACGGCACTCCCGAGCGGTGACGCTGATCGCCGCACTCCGCTGTCGCGAGGGCGTTGTGCTCTGCTCCGACAGCCAACAGTCCAGAGGCATCCGTGGAAGGCGACTCGCTCGACCCGCGCGGAAGGTCTACGAGCCTCGTCGTGGGTTCCTGATTGCCGCCGCCGGCGCTCAGGATGTGGCTCAGGAGTTCGCCCTCCGGCTCCAGCGCGCATCTGGCATATCGCCAAATGTCGATCGCCTGCAATTGAAGTCCAGTCTCCAAGAGCTGTTGAGTTCGCTCCGCGAAGATCCGAGCATCGAGGGACGTAGCGACCATGTCGAGTTCCTGCTCGCCTGGTGGTCGTACCCGGAGCGCAAGCCGGTCGCACTGCATCTGCTGAGCGGTGGCGCGGGCGAGTGGGTCGACGGCTGGGGTTTCGGCGGCGTGCCGCTCGGCATCGAGATGGCGAGCTTCGCGATCGGAACGATGCGCTACCTCGACCCGCGCGCGCTTTTGCTCGAGCAGGCCGAGGTCGTTGCGCTGAAGGTGCTCCGCGACACGATCGAGGTCGGCGTTGAAGGTATTGCCGGCGACGTTCAGTTGAGCATCGTCGCGCGCGACGGCATCAGGCACGTCGCCGGCGCGGAGATGCGAACACTGCAGCGCACGGTCGATTTGTGGGAGGCGTGTTGCGCAGAGCTGTTGCGCTCGGACGGTTGATCAAGTCATTCGAATCGCCGGCCGATGAGCCTGTGCGATGTCGGATGAGCTTCTCCCCGCGCATGCTGGGCCGGTCCCCGACCGGATCACAGCCGAAGGCTAGGACCGAACCGGTGATCGGCGGTGGGGATGGGAAGACTTCGCGGCCCTTCGCGCGCGGCGGCGCTGCATTCGGGCTGGTGCTGCTCGGGCTGGTGGTCCTCTGCCTGTGGCCGGCATCAGGCCTCGCGGCTCGTGGGGCCGCCCCGGTCTGTGTGCGCCATGGCGGCGTGCCCCAGCGTGAGTGTCCCAAGGTCAGGAGCCTGCCCCATCTCGTCTCGCTGGCGGCAGGCGCGCCTCTTTCGCCGGTGCTCGTCGGCAGCAGCTATGCGGTCAGCGGCGGTCGCTGGTCGGCGCTGCGACCGTTGCGCCTGTCGATCGAATGGCTCGACGCGCGTGGAGACCGGCTGTCGCGTTCGGTCAGCCTTGCGCTGACGCCGGCGCTGGTCGGCGACGCCGTCACAGCCCGGGTCTGCGCGCGTACCAGCCTCGCCGCGAGCTGCTTGTCGCTCAGGCTTCCGGGGCCCGTGCGCGCCGTCGCTCAATACCTGCGGGCGAGCTGTGGCTCGCGCCGCCCTGCTGCGCCCCCGTATGACCCCGACTTCTTCCTGCTCTCCGCGCCGCAGGTCGCTCACGGCTGGAACCCCTGCAGGGTCGACGTGTGGGCGATCGACACCTACGGCGAGCCGCCCCTGCTCGAACCGGGCGCGAGCTGGGAGAGCCTGATCTCGCAGGCGCTCGCGCAGGCGTCCGCGGCCACGGGCATCACCTTCGAGCGCTCCCTCGACTTTGTCGCGGCGCCGATCGAGGGGGGCGGCCCGCCGGCGGGCGTGACGCTGGCGATCGGCTTCGCCCCGCAGGCGGCCGGCATCGCCGGCACCGGCGGTCCCGTCGTGGGCGCCTCGCCGTTCGCCGTCGCCGGTCAGGTCAGGCTCGACTCGCAGAGCAGTTGGAAGACGCCTGAGGCGATGACCGTGCTGCTGCACGAGATCGGCCATGCCCTCGGTCTCGACCACCCCCTCCCGCCGCCCGCGCCGGCGCTCGAAAACGAGATCATGGACAGCGGCAATTACAGGTTCACGAGCTACCAGCCCGGCGACCTGTGCGGGCTGTTCGAGGTGACCTGGCAGCAGCCTTGTGCCGGTGCGGCGGCGGTCACGCCCGGGCAGGGAGCGGAAGGTGCGCCCGTCGCCGGGTCCGGCTAGCAATTCGCGCGCCCGCAGCGATGAGATCGCGCCCGCAGCGGCGTCATTACGGCAAGACCACCAAGAACGGAGGCTGCATCATGGACTGGAAGCTCGAGCTGATCGTCGTACCCGCCTCAGACGTGGACCGTGCGAAGGCGTTCTACCTGGAGCAGGTCGGCTTCGAGCTGCTCGTCGACCACCGCGCCGGCGAGGACTTCCGCGTCGTGCAGATGACGCCGCCCGGTTCGGCTTGCTCGATCGCCGTGATGAAGGTCCCCGAGCGAGCGGGCGCCGTGCAGGGCCTGCACCTGATCGTCGAGGACATCGACGCCGCTCGCGGCGAGCTGGCCGGGCGTGGTATCGACGTCAGCGACGTGTTCCACTTCGGCGAAGGTGGGCAGACGCCGGGGCACGATCCCGAACGGCGCGACTACAACTCGTTCGTCAGTTTCGGCGATCCGGATGGGAATGGGTGGTTGGTGCAGGAGGTGAAGGGGGCTTAGCCATGCGGTCGGGCGACCTCCGCTACGTGCTGCACTTCTGGTACGTTCCCGGCTGTTGAAATAGTGGATGGGCCCGCATCGCTCATCCGCGTTCTGACAACCGGGGGTCTCATGGCGCAAGCCGAGGAAGCAGTTAGATGGGGGATGCTGATCGGCTTCGGTGTCGAGGCGCTCGTCATCGTGGTCCTGTGGCCGCTGAAAGTGCGCATCTGGGAGATCTGCATCGGCCAGGACGAACGCGTCTCGACGTCCAAGACGATTCCGCTGGTGTGGACACTGGTCGTCGGCGCGATGCTGCTCGCGCTTGTCTACGCCTACATCACCGGACACCACAAACCGCTCAATGCGACGGATTCCTCGGGAGTCGTCGGCCAGTACGCGCTGCTGTTCGGCGGTCCGCTCGGCTCTGCGATTCTCGCCAAGCAGATCGTCTCTACCCAGGTGCGCGAAAAACCCGGGGTGAAGCCACCGGCTAGGAAGAAAGCGAGCCCTGCGGATCTGGTGACCGACGACAAAGGCGACCCCGAGCTGGGCGACTTGCAGTACGTGCTGTTCAACGCCATCGCGCTCGTGTTCGCGATCGCAACAATGCTCGACGCGCCGATCAAGGGCATGCCGCACCTGCCCGACGTGCTGCTGGGGCTGACCAGCGTGTCCGCCGTCGGCTACGTAGCGAAGAAGGCGCTGACGCCGACGGGATTTACCAGTGCGAGCATCGAGCCCGCGCAGGGTACGGCCAAAGATGAAGTGACGATTGCAGTCGAAGGCCTGCAGCCACCGGAACAGGCCTCTGCCGAGTTCTGGGTTCGCTTCGGCGAGGAAACGGGAGATCTGTGTGCAGCTGCCGTGATCAATGGCGTTGCGCAGATCAAGATGAAGCCGCCGAAGCGCGACCCCCCACCCGCGGCCCCTGTCGACGTGAAGGTCGTCACCGCCGACGGCACCCCGCTGCAGGCAAACACGTTCACCTATAAAGCGAGCTGAGCGGGCTCGGCTGCGCCGGGCCGCTAGTCGCGGTTGGTGTCGGTGCGGCGCGCGGCGGCGGGCCAAAGTCGCGCCCCCGGCTCGGTCAGCGCCACGACGCGATCGTCGCCGCCGCCGTGCACCGCGCGCGCAGCCGCAGCCGCCTCGCTCCCAGCCGCCGGGCTGTCCTGCGCCGACGCGGTCAGCTCCACCCGCCGCACCCGCGTCGCCTCCTCGTCGAGGCTTCCGTCCCGGTTCAGCACGACTCCATAGACCTCCCGCGCCCGCTCCACGCTGACCCACCCGTCGGCAACGTCGTGCAGCACGCGCTCCACGTCGCGCTCGTGCGGCGGCCCGTAGCCGCCGCCTCCCGATGAGATCGAGATGATCGTCTCACCGGGCTCGAGCACGACACGCGCCCACGCCTCGAGCTCGACGACCTCGCCGTCGGACTTGCGCATGGCCGGCCGGCACAGCGCCCCCGACTGCCCACCGCGCACGCCCAGCGCCGGGTTGACCGTGCCGTCGGCCGCGTAGAGCACTTCGAGCTCCGTGTCGACCGGTCCGTACTCGATGTACAAAGAGGGCGCGCCGCGGAAGCGTCCGGCGCCCTCCGTATCCGGGACGATCCGATCCGCCCACACGCGGATCGGGCGCAGCAGCTCGAGCACCTCTGTCGAGTCGCGCATCATCGAGCCGCCGTCGCTCGTCTCGCCGTTGGTCATCCAGCCGTCGCCGTGCGGATGCCCCGCGCCGCCCGAGTTGCCGAGGATCATCATGTCCACGAACGGCGCGTCGCCGTGACGCGGGTCGCGTCCCGATAGGCCCGCCACCGCCGGTGGGCACTCCGGCCCCGTCGAGGCCATCCCCAGGCCGTCCTTGAACTCCGCCATCACCCGTTGCACGATGCCCGCCAGGCGCTCGGCGATCCCCGACGTCGCCATCGAGCAGCTCGCCGGGTGCACCGGGATGCCCACGCAGCAGTTCTCGCGCAGCAGCACTTTCACCGCCCGCTCGCTGCCCGTGTTGCGCGGTACGCGGTCCTCGATGCTGTTGAACACGCCGATCAGCGAAGACGTCACCGCCGTCGATTCCGTCAGGTTCAGCCCGCACGGCAGGCAGTCGGGGTTGTTGCGCAGGTCGATCTCGATCTCCTCCGCCCGCGGGTCGACCGAGACCGTCACCTCGAGCGGCACGCCGTTCTCCACGCCGCGCAGCGGCACGGCGTCGTGGATGTCGTAACCCGTGCGGCTGCCCGCCGGCAGCTCGCGGATCGTCGCGCGCATGCGCTCCTCGCTGTAGTCCAGCCAGTCGGCCACGTAGTCCTCGAACGCGTCCCAGCCGACTTCCTCGCCGATCTTCAAGAGCTCGCGCTCGCCCACGCGCGCCGCGCCGATCATGCCGATGTAGTCGCCGTACCAGTCCTCCGGCACGCGGATGCGCGACATGCACATGCGCACCACGTCCTCCACGTCCGAGTAATCCTCTTGGATCTTCACGCACGGGAAGATCAGCGCGCCCTCCTCGTACACGTCGCGCGCCGTCGCCATCAGCGTCGTCGGTTCGGAGTTGCCGATGTCCGCCATGTGCGCCTTCACCACGGCCGTCGCCCGGTGCCTGCCCTGCTCGTCGATCGCCGGCACGACGATGCAGTGATCGCCCGCATGCGAGTTGCCGTGATAGGGGGAGTTGTGGATGAACGCGTCGCCGCGCCTGGGGTTCGGGTGAAAGTGCTTCAGCCAGCGGCTGATTTTGTCCGGCCCCGAGATCACGTGGATCGGCAGCGACTCCGCCATCACCAGCATCTCGTGGTTCGCCGTCACGATGCAGCACGAGAAGTCCCGCGCCGTGTTCAGCACCGTCGAGCGCGCCGTGCGGAACAGCGTGTTGGTCATCTTGCGCACCGCGCCTTCCATGCGGTTCGTCATCACCGCCAGCGTCACCACGTCGCGCGGCGCTCCGTTCTCGCCCATCAGCTCACCGCCTTCGTTCTCTGCTCTGCCGCACCCGCCGAGTCGACCGCCCCCGGTGCGATCGCCAGGCTGCCGCTCTCCGTGCGTTCCGCCGTCGCCCCCGGGTTCAGCACGATCGTCGTAAACGACGACTCGACGATCGCCGGCCCGGCGAATTGCGCCCCCGGCGTCATCGCCTCCAGGCGCAGGATCGCCGCGTTGACCACGCCGATGCCGCTGAAGTACACGCTGCGCATGCCCGAGCTCGAGTGTCCCTGTGCGCGCGCCACCGTGTCCCGTCCGCCGCCCTGCAGCGGGCAGTTCACACGCGCGCGCAGGTTCACGACCTCGATCACCGCGCGCTCGTCGCGCACCGCATAGACCTCCTCGTGGATCGAGTGGAAGTCCTCGACCAGCAGCGCCACGTCCTCCGCCGAGGCGAGCCGGCCCGAGCGCAGACGCACGTCGAGCTGCCACACCTGGTGGCGATAGCGCGCCTCCGCGATGAACTCGATCTGCGCATCGTCCGCCGCGCCGTTGCGCTCGGCGAACTGCTCACAGCGCTCGCGCAAGCCGTCGAGCACCGCCTGCGCGCCGTCGTGGTCGAAATCGTCTGAGCCCGTGAACAGCGCCGCTGCGTACTCGCTCGTCAGGTCCGACATCAGCGCCCCGCGCGCGCTCAGTACCGCGCCCGCCTGCGGGATCACCACGCGGCGCGAGCCCAGCCGGCGCGCGATCGCCACCGCGTTCAAGCCCGCCGCGCCGCCGCCGCCCACCAGCACCGCCGTGCGCGGGTCGACGCCCTGGTTGACCGTGATCTCCTCGATCGCCTGGACCATGCGCTCCGTCGCCACCGCCATGATCGCCGCCGCCGCCTCGTGCACGTCCAGGCCCAGCGGCCCAGCGATCTGCGCGGCGATAGCGCTTGCAGAGCCCGTCGCGTCGAGCTCCATCTCGCCGCCCAGGAAGTAGTCCGGGTCGATGTAGCCGAGCACCACGCATGCATCCGTCACCGTCGGCTGCGTGCCCCCGCGGCCGTAGCAGACCGGTCCCGGATCGGCGCCCGCGCTCTGTGGGCCGACGTGCAAGAGGCCGCCCGCGTCGATCCATGCGATCGAGCCGCCGCCGGCTCCCACGCTGCGCACGTCGACCGCCGGAAAACCGGTGATGTGCCCCTCGTACTCGAGACCCAGCCAGGTCTCGCGCGTGACCGGGATGCGCCCGCGGCGCACCAGCGTCACGTCGTAGCTCGTGCCGCCCGTGTCCGCTACGACGGCGTTCTCACTCGACCCGTCGAGCGACGCATAGTGGCGCCCCGCGATCGGCGCCATCGCCGGCCCCGAGTTGATCGAGTGGATCGGCGCAGCCGCCATGTCCGCCGCGTCGACCACACCGCCGCTCGAGGTCACCATCAAGAGGCGCCCGCCGAAGCCCTCCACGCGCAGGCGTCCCTCCAGGTTGTCCAGGTACTTCGTCATCAGCGGCTTCAGCGACGCGTCGATCGCCGCCGACGACGCCCGCCGGTACTCGCGCAGCGTCGGGTTCAGCGCATGCGAGAGCGTGTACGGCACGCCCGGCAGGTGGCGCTCGAGCAGCTCGCCCAGTGCCAGCTCGTGCGCCGGGTTGGCGATCGACCACAGCAGGCACACCGCCACCGACTCCACTTCGTCCGCAGCCAGGCGCCCGATCGCCTCGACCGCCGCCTCCTCGTCGAGCCGTTGCACCACCTCGCCCTGGCTGCCGATCCGCTCGGCGATCTCGTATGTCAGGGCGCGCGGGATGTAAGGGTCCGGATAGCCGTAGCTCCAGTTGAACGGTTCCGTGCGCCCGCCCTCGCGCAGCAGCAGCATGTCGGGGTGTCCGCGCGTGCACAGCAGCGCCGTGCGCGCCGTCGTCGCCGTCAGGATCGCGTTGATCGCGCGCGTCGTGCCGTGGATGAACAGCTCGGCCGAACCGAGGAAGTCGGCCAGCTCGCGCCCCGCGTCCGCCGCCGCCAGGGAGACCGCGTCGAGGATCCCGTCGGCCGGTTCGTGCGGCGTCGTCGATGCCTTGTACAGGCGCACGTCCTCGCCCGCTTCGACCACGAGGTCCGTGAATGTCCCGCCCGTGTCAGCAGCCAGCCGCATGCCTACGATCGCTCCGCAGCGCTGCTATCGCCTTTTCCCGCCCCGAAAATGCATCGTTCGATATTTCGGACCATGGGCGGATAAACCGTACCAGCGAGACAGGACCCGCGCAAACTCGGGCGAGCCTGTCTCCTACTTTCACCCGCGCTCGGCGCGCCGACGACTGCGTTCGACGGTGATGAGCGGCTCAGCGCGCCGAGGCCTTCGCGGCCGCCGGCACCTCGCCGAACAGCGTGCTGATCACCTCGTCGCGGATGCGCTCGCTGTCGAGCGCCGCCTCCGAGGTGAGCGCCTGCAGTGTCAGCCCGTTGAGGATCGCGTCCAGGCGCCACGCCCATGGGATCGCCCCGTTCTCCTCCGGTGGCACCATGCCCTCGAGCGCTTTGTCGAGCAGCTCGTACCAGGGGATCAGTCGCGACTCGATCGTGTGGCGCAGGTCCGCCAGGCGCACCGCCTCGCCGTAGGCGTTGATCCACACGCGCCACGTCTCGTCGACCTCCTGGCCCTCTTCCAATGCGCTGTCCAGCAGGGCCGCAAGCCGCTCGCGTCCCGGCGGCACGTCCTCGATCGCCGCGCGCATGCGCGCCTGCGCGCGCTCCGAGACGAACACCAGCGCCTGCTGGAGCAGATCCTGGCGGTTGGCGAAGTAGTGGTTGAGCATCCCCGTGCTCACGCCCGCCTCCTCGGCGACCATACGCATCGTCGTGCCCGCGAAGCCCTCGCGCGAGATCACCGTCGCTGCCGCGCGGCAGATCTGCTCCCGTCGTATCGGACCCATCCCGAGCTTTGGCAAAGCGGCCCCTTCCCGTCGATTCCCTGCCAGGTTCGCCCACGCCGGACCCGAGTCGAGCTGGTTCGCACCAGTGGGCGACTGCCCGCGGCACCGTGATCCTATCTGCTGAGCAAGGCATCTTATTCGCGTCTTTCAACTGCTTGCGAACGCCTCCTCGCGTGCCTATAGTCGCATATCGAGTGATCGATTTGCAAAAGACGGAGCCGAGCAAAGGAAGCCACGAATGAGCATCGAGCGTCTGACCACAAATCCGGCCGCCGGCTTCGCCGACGCCGTCACCACCTCCGGCGCCGGGCGCACGATCTACGTCTCCGGCAACGTCGGCTTCGGCTCCGAGGGCAAGGTCGTCGAGGGGGGGATGGGCGCCGAGGCGGCCGCCACCTTCGACAACATCGAGCGCGTGCTCAACCAGGCCGGCGCCGACTTCTCGCAGATCGTCAAGATCAACGCCTTCATCACCAACCTCGAGGAATACGGTGACTACGCCGCCGTGCGCGAGCAGCGCTTCGGCGACAAGCTGCCCGCCAGCGCGACCGTGCAGGTCGCCGGGCTGCTCGTCGGTGCGCAGATCGAGATCGACGCCGTCGCGTTCGTCCCCGCGGACTGAGCATGGCCGCGCGATGCGGCGCCCGGATGCTCGAACGCTCCTGGTCAGTGGTAGCACCATTACCAAACCGATCAATCGATATAAAAATAATATAGCCTATAGTCCCGGCTTCGTCCGGCCCGCGATCACTCCAACCGAGGTGGGGATGCGACGCGCAATCGACACTGGAGAGACCTTCATGGGGCCTGCCCGTTGAGCAAGCCCGCAGCACGGATCACCTGCGACATCGGCGGGACCTTCACCGACGTCGTCGTCAGCGACGAGAGCGGCGAGATGACGATCGCCAAGGCGCTGACACAGCCGTCGCGCCTGTTCGACGGGCTGCGTGCCGCACTGCAGCGCGCCGCGGAGGAGCTCTCCGAACCACTGGGCGAGCTGCTCGCGCGCTCCACGCTGTTCATCTTCTCCACCACGCAGGCGACCAACGCGATCCTCGAGGGCACGACAGCACGGACCGCCTTCCTCTGCACCGAGGGCTTCCCGGACATCCTCGTGCGCCGCGAGGGTGGCTCGCTGCGCCCCTACGACTACAGCCGCCCCTTCCCCGAGCCATACGTACCGCGCCGCCTGACGCTCGAGATCCCAGAGCGGATCGACGCCGACGGCAACGTGCTCGTGCCGCTCGACGAGGGCTCCGCCCGCGCGCAGCTCGCCCGCGCGCGTGAACTGGACGCGCAGGCCGTCTCGGTTTGCCTGCTGTGGTCGACCGCCAACCCCGCGCACGAGCTGGCGCTCGGCGAGCTGATCAAGCGCGAGCTGCCAGGCGTGCCCTACTCGCTCTCGCACCAGATCAACCCGATCGTGCGCGAGTACCGCCGCGCCTCCGGCACCGCGATCGATGCATCGCTGAAGCCGCTGATGCAGCGTCACCTGCCCGAGATCGCAAGCGGCCTGCAGCAGGAGGGCTTCGCCGGCGAGCTGCTCGCCGCCAGCTCCGCCGGCGGCGTCGTGCCGATGGGCGAGCTGATCGACAGCCCGCTGTGGTCGGTGCGCTCCGGTCCCTCGCTCGCGCCCGTCGCCGCGCGCACCGTCGCCGCAGCCGAGACGGGCTCGGGCGACGTGATCGTCTGCGACACCGGCGGCACCAGCTTCGACGTCTCGCTCGTGCGCGCCGGCGACCTCGTGTTCACCAGCGAGACCTGGCTCGGCGAGCCTTTCGCCGGGCACCTCACCGGCCTCTCCTCCGTCGACGTGCGCTCGATCGGCGCCGGCGGCGGCTCGATCGCGTGGGTCGACCCGGGCGGCCTGTTGCGCGTCGGCCCCGAGAGCGCCCGCGCCGACCCCGGCCCCGCCTGCTACGGGCTCGGTGGCACGCGCCCGACCGTCACCGACGCCGCGCTGGTGCTCGGCTACATCGACCCCGACCGCTTCCTCGGCGGCAAGATGGCGCTCGACACCGCCGCCGCCGAGGCCGCGCTCGGCGAGCTGTCGGCGGCGCTCGGGGTGCAGATGCGCGAGGCAGCGCATGCCGTGCTCGCGATCGCCAACGAGCGGATGATCGCCGCGATCGGAGAACTCACGGTCAACGAGGGAGTCGACCCGCGCGACTCCACGCTCGTCGCCGGCGGCGGCGCCGCCGGGCTCGACGATCCTCGCGATCGCGCGCGAGCTCGGCTGCCGCGAAGTGCTGATTCCGCGTGCCGCCGGCGTGCTCTCTGCCTTCGGCGGTCAGCACTCCGACATCGTGCGCGAGATGACCGCGCCGCATGTGACCAACACGCTCGACTTCGACTACGACGGCGTGCGCGCCACGCTCGACGGGCTGCGCGAGCGGATGGCCGCCTTCGAGTCCGAGCTGCCCGCCGGGCTCGCCGGGTCCGTGCAGCGGCGCTACTTCGTCGAGGCCCGCTACGCCTACCAGGTGTGGGATCTGTCGATCGCGCTCGACGGCGACGGGGTCGACGACGAGGCCGCGCTTGCGCGACTGATCGAGAGCTTCCACGACGCGCACGAGCGGATCTTCGCCGTGCGCGAGCCCGGGCAGAAGATCGAGCTGAGCCAGTGGAAGGGCCGTGTGATCGCCGAGACCGTGAAGCCGCCGCTCGCCGGCGAGCGCGTGGGCGGCGAGGACATGCGCGGCGAGGACGCCGCTGGGCGCGGCGAGGACGCAGACGCCGGCTCGCGCCGACGCGTGGCCTTCTTCCCCGAGCTCGGCGAGGTCGAGATCGACGTGCACCTCGGCGAGCAGCTCGCGCCCGGCACGCGCCTGTCCGGTCCCGCGCTCGTGATCGAGCCTGAGACGACGATTGTCGTATATCCCGGGTGGACCGCCCACGTCAGCGAGCTGGGCAACTACAGATTGGAGCTCGACGATGCCTGAGCCGGCCGCGCGCGAGCTCGACCCGACGCTGATGGCCGTGCTCGCGCACCGCTTCGAAGCGATCGTGCGCGAGATGACCAACACGCTGTTCCGCACGGGGCGCTCTTCGATCATCAACATGGCGCGCGACTTCTCCTGCTCGATCATCACCGCCGAGGACGAGCTGTTCGCGGCCGCCGAGGGGCTGCAGGTGCACGTGCTCGGCGCCGGCCTGCAGACACGCTCGATGCGCGAGCTGCACCCCGACCTGCGCGAGGGCGACGCCTACCTGCACAACGACCCGATCCTCGGCAACACGCACACCGCCGACCACACGATCCTCGTGCCCGTGTTCGTCGACGGCGAGCACCTGTTCACGGCCTCCGCCAAGGCGCACCAGGCCGACTGCGGCAACGCCGAACCGTCCACGTATGTGACCTACGTCGAGGACGTCTACGCCGAGGGCGGACTCGTGTTCCCGTGCGTGAAGGTGCAGCAGGACTTCAAGGACATCGACGACATCATCCGCATGTGCCGCCGGCGCATCCGCGTGCCCGACGTCTGGTACGGCGACTTCCTCGCCGCCGTCGGCTCGGCGCGGATCGGCGAGCGGCGCGTCAAGCAGGTCGTCGAGCGCTACGGCGTGGAGACGATCAAGACGTTCGTCAAGGAGTGGCTCGACTACTCAGAGCGCGTGATGGACCAGGCGATCCGCAAGCTGCCCGCACAGCGCCTGCACGCCAGCGGCAAGCACGACCCGATCCCGGGGCTGCCCGACGGCGTCGAGGTCAACGTGACCGTCGACGTCGAGCCCGAGCAGGGCCGCGTGGTGTTCGACCTGCGCGAGAACCCCGACTGCATTCCGTTCGGTCTGAACGTGTCCGAGTACTGCGCGCGCGGCGGCTGCACGATCGCGCTGCTCAACTGTCTCGAGGACGACGTGCCGCGCAACGCCGGCTCCTTCCGCCGCGTCGAGGTGCTGCTGCGCGAGGGCTCGATCGCCGGCGGGCTCGTCGAGCCCTACTCGGCCTCGGTCTCGACGACCAACGTGCTCAACCGCATCATCAACGCCGCCCAGAGCGCCTTCTGCCAGCTCGGCGAAGGCGAGGGCCTAGCCGAGGGCGCCGGCGCGATGGGCGTCGGCTTCGCCGTCTTCTCCGGCACCTACCCGAGCGGCGAGCCGTACGTCTCGGAGTTCGTGATCGGCAACAACGGCGGCCCGGCCTCGCCGCACTGCGACGGCTGGATCACCTACGCGATGCCCGACTGCTCGAAGACGATCTACATCGACAGCGTCGAGATGCTCGAGCGCACGTATCCGCTGCAGTTCCGCTCGCTGCGCCTGCTCGCCGACTCCGGCGGCGCCGGGCGCCTGCGCGGCGGACCGGCCTCGGAGGTGATCTACGGCCCCCGCTCGACGCCGCTGCGCGTCTTCTACATGGCTGACTACGCGCGCCACCCGGCCAAGGGCGTGCGCGGCGGGCTGCCCGGCACGGCCGCCTCCGCGCACGAGGTCGCCGCCGACGGCACCGAGAAGCAGGTCGAGGCGATCGGTGACTCGCTGCTTGCGCCAGGCGAGTGGATCCGCGGCGTCGAGGCCGGCGGCGGCGGCTACGGCGATCCGCTCGCGCGCGAGCCCGAGGCCGTGCTCGAGCGACGTGCTCGAACGCTGGGTCTCGCCGCAGGCGGCGCGCGAGGTGTACGGGGTCGTGCTCACCCAGCAGGGCGCCGGCGGGGGAGCGGCCGCTGCCGATGGCGCCGCTGGCTTCGCGCTCGACCTGCCTGCCACAGAGGCGCTGCGCGCTGAGCTGGACAAGCGGCGCGAGGCCGGCGGACGCGACTGATTCGTACGCACGCGTACGCGTGCCTTGCAACTCGTCCGCTGTCTCGTTATGCTGGTAAACCAATCAGTCGATATACAAAAACGTAGGCTGACGAACTGGCAACCCCATCGCAGGCCCGTCAAGGGAGCGACGGTCCGGTCCACCAATAGAGCGAGGTCGATGTGTCCGAGGGCAAGCTGACGGCGATCGAGCAGGCATATCTGGCGCGCACCGAGCGCTCCGCGCGGCTGATGGAGCGCGCCGGCTCCTCGATGCCCTCGGGGATCACGCGCACGCTCGCGTGGTTCGCCCCGTATCCGATCGTGTTCGAGCGCGGCAGCGGCGCGAGCGTATTCGACGTCGACGGCAATCGCTACCTCGACATGTTCAGCAACGGCCTCAGCCTGATGCACGGGCACGCCTACGGCCCGATCGAGCAGGCGCTGCGCGAGGCGCTCTCGCGCGGGACCGCCTGGCCGGGCGCCTCCGACGCGCAGGTCGAGTTCGCCGAGCTCCTGTGCGCACGCATCCCCGGCGCCGAGCAGGTGCGCTTCACGAACACCGGCACCGAGGCGACGATGCTCGCCGTCAAACTCGCCCGCCACGTCAGCGGCCGCCCTGTCGTGATCAAGGCGTGGGATGCCTATCACGGCTCCTATGACGATCTCGAGATCGGCCTGCAGGGCCAGGACGAGGACCCCGGACGCGTCGCGCTGGCGACGTTCGGCGAGATCGACACCTATGCGGCGGCGCTGCAGCGCAACGCCGGCAAGGTCGCCGCGATCATCGTCGAGCCCGTGCAGTACACCGGCGTCGTCACCCCGCCGCCCGAGGGCTTCCTCTCCGAGCTGCGCGAGCTGGCCCGCCGCGAAGGCGTGCTCTACATCCTCGACGACTGCCTCATGTCCCGTCTGGCCGAGGGCGGCTCGAGCGAGCGCTTCGGCGTCGCCGAGCCCGACATCACCTGCCTCGGCAAGTGGGTCGGCGGTGGTCTGCCTGTCGGCGCCATCACCGCGACCAAGGACCTGATGAGCCCGTTCGACCTGCTCGACGAAGGCTCGCTCTACCACGGCGGCTCCTTCAACGGCAACCTGCTCGGAAGCGTCGCCGGTCAGATCGCCGTGCGCGACCTGACCGCCGTCGAGATCGAGCGCATCGACGCGCAGGCAGAGCGGCTGCGCTCAGACCTCGAGCGGGCAGCGCGCGAGCTCGGTGTGCCGGTCCGCACGCAGGGCGTCGGCTCGGCCTTCGGCCTCTACGTGCTCGACCGGCCCGGCGGCGAGATCGACTGGAAGGCCACGCGGCTGTTGCACCTCGCCGCCCTCAATCACGGCGTCTACTACGGCACCGGCGGCGAGTTCGGCATCTGCACCGCCTTCGGCGACGAGGAGATCGAGGAGGCGAGTGCCGGATTGGAGAGCGCGCTTGCCGACCTGGCTCGCGAGAGCGCTGTGGTCGGGGCGGTCTGAGGCGCGCTCGCTCGGGGGCCGTCAGACCCGCACGACGGGCACGGCCTCGGCGAAGTCCGAGAAGTCGCCGTCCTGAGTCCAGACCTCTGCGTCGTTGACGAGCGCGGTAGCGGCTATCCAGGTGTCGTGCACGCGGGGCTTGCGGCCTTCGCCGAGCACGTTTGCCGCGAGCTGGGCATAGGCGGACGCGGTCCGCTCGTCGAGCGGCAGCGCGCCGGCGAGCGCGCGCACCTCGGTGAGTGTCCGCAGACGCCGGCCACGTGTCCCCGCGTCGTGCGCCATCAAGACCCCGAGCTCCAACTCGGCGATCGAGACCACGGAGATGGCGACATCGTCGGGCAGCGCGCGATCGAGGGCGCGTCCCTGCTCGCGCGCGATCAACACGGACGTGTCGAGGACGGCCCGGGTCACTTTGGCTCGACGGTCTGCTCGCGAAGCGCGGCGAGATCCTCGAGCAGGCCGGCATCGGCCGGCGCTTCGCGCAGCACACGCTCCATTGCCGCACCGGACACCCACGTCGTCCTTTGAAGCGGACCAAGCTGCGCGACGGGGCGCCGGCTGACGGTCACGTGCATTCGCTCACCGGCCTCTGCGCGACGCAGGATGCTCGCGGTGTGATTGCGCAGATCGCGCGCGGATACGTCGTCCATGCACACATCGTAGCATCAGTGCTACATGCACTAGCATGGGGCTGGTCGTCATCGGTCTGATGTCGTTGGTGGCATCTCGCATCATTCGAACAGCGCCCGTGCGCGTGGTTCGCGCATGAACCCGAGCGACTCCTCGGTGGGCGCTGGCGCCTTGTACTCCAGTCCGACGGCGCCCTCGTAACGGGACGCCTGCAGCGCTTCGAGCAACTCCCAGATCGGCAACTCCCCGGTCCCGGGGGCGCCGCGCCCGGGGTGGTCTGAGACTTGCACGTGCCCGATCCACTCGCGGTGGCGTTCGATCGTGGCCACGGAGTCCTCGCCGGCGCGAGCAACGTGGTAGAGGTCGAGCAGCAGGCCCAGCTGCTCGGCTCCCGCCGCCTCGATCAGTTCGACCGCGGCATCTGGGGTGGGCGCGAGAAAGCCCGGGTTCTCGATCTCGTTGACCGGCTCGAGCAGGATGCGCAGGCCGTGCCCGCCCGCCACAGGCGCAAAAGACCGCAGCGCCGAGACGATCGCCGCCCGCTGATGCGACTCGGGCACGCCCGGCAGCGCTCGGCCGACGAGCAGGTTGAGGTTTGGCGCGCCGATCGCCACAGCGAGCTCGACGGCCTGGGCGAACGCGGCCTCGGCCTCCGCTCGCCGCGCGTCGTCATTGATGAACCCGCGCTCGCCGGCCGCCGTGTCGCCTGCCGGGCAGTTGAGCAGGACAACCTCGACTCCCTGCGCCGCGACCTCGTCCACCAGCCCGTCGCGATCCCTGGCGTCCTCGGGCCATGCGCTTTCGATCGTCGAGAAGCCGGCGGCCCGCGCCGCCCCGACCCGCTCGAGGTAGGGACGCTCGGCGAACAGCCAGGAGATGTGGGCGGACCAGCGAACGGGCGCTCAGCTCGCGGGCACGAACGCGATCGCTTCGATCTCGACGCGGGCGTCGGCGACGAGCCCGGCAACCTCGACGGTGGCACTGCTGGGCGGAAATCCGGCGAAGGCCTTGCCGCGGGCGACGTCGTAGTCGGGGTAGAACTCGGTGCCGGTGACGAAGCCGGTGATCTTGACGACGTCCTCCATCCGCGCGCCGGCCTTCTCGACGGCCTGGCGCACGCGGGCGAAGCACTGGTCGGCCTCGGCGGCGAAGGTGTCGTTGACCATCGTGCCGTCGTCGAGCGCGCCGATCTGCCCGGAGATGTAGATCCAGCGTCCGGGCCCGTCGAAGCTGATCGACTCGCAGAAGGTCGTTCCGTAGGGGCTGTCAACGCGCTGCTTGTCCATTTCTCTCCCTTTCGCGTGCGGGTGGGTACTCGTTGGGGTGCTTGGCGTGATCTAGCTCTGGTCGGTCAGGCGGGCGACGTCGTGCATCGCCTGCAAGAGCCCGTCGCGGGCCTGCTCGAGGGCATCGCCGGAGACGACGCTCGACAGCGCGATCTCGCCGCCGGGGCCGATGAAGACGCCGTGTGTGAGCGCGGCGAGGTGCAGTAGCTGCGTACCTTCGCCGGCCATGAAGTTGCCGGAGTGGCGCATGAGCGCGTCGGTCAGGTAGACGCCGAGCACGGAGCCTTCGCCGACGGTCGTGAGCGGCAACCCGAGGCCGGCGGCGCCCTGCTCCAGCTCGGCGCGCAGCCAGGCGGCGCGCTCGTCCATCGCGGCGATCGTCTCGGCGGTGAAGCGCTCGAGGCTGACGCGGCCGGTCACGCTCGAGAGCAGGTTGCCGTTGAACGAGCCGCCGTGGTAGAGCGGCTGCTCGCGGTGCGGGTCGAGCACGTCCATCACCTCGGCGCGGCCGCCGACGACGCCCATCGGCAGTCCGCCGCCGATGAACTTGCCGAGGAAGGTCAGGTCGGGGGTGAGGCCATACTTCTCGGCGGAGCCACCGTAGGCTAGGCGCAGCATCAGGCAGTCGTCGAGCACGAACAGCGCGCCGGCGCGCTGCGCGGCATCTTGAACGCGGCGAAGGAATCCGGGTGGGGCGGTCGTGACGAGGCCGCTGAACAGCAGCGGCTCGAGCACTACGGCAGCGATCTGCTCGCCGTGCTGCTCGAGCTTCCGCTCGAACGCGTCGGCGTCGCCGAACGGCGCGAGATACACGCGCCCGGGCTCCTCCGGCCGGTCGTACAGCCCGACCTCCAGGTCGTCGAAGGAGCCGTGGAAACCGTCGATCGACTTGAGCACGGCCGGCCGGCCGGTGAAGGCGCGGGCGACTTTCATCGCGAGCATGCCCGACTCGGTGCCGGAGTTGGTGAAGCGCACGCGCTCGAAGATCTCGATCCGTCCGCACAGCATCTGGGCGAACTCGATCTGCTCCTCGGAGGGCACGAGCCAGCCGGATCCGCGTCCGGCGGCGGCGCGCAACGCCTCGACGACGGGCGGGAAGGCGTGGCCGTGGATCAGGCTGAGGCCGTTGTTGGCGAGATCGACGTAGCGGTTGTCGTCGAGGTCGATCAGATATGGCCCTTCGCCGCGCTTGCCCACGAGCGGATAAGGGCGGTGATAGCCCCACCCGCGGGTGAGGCCGCGCACCATGTAGCGACGGGCGCGGGCCATCGCCTCGGCGGAGCGCGGCGTGCGGCTGCGATAGACCTCCTCCAGCCCGGCTCGCGCGTCTGGCTTGAGCGTAAGGGAGGTCACGTCCTCAGGTTACTACCCTGTTCGATATGCCGTCCTCGCGACCGATAAAAGATCCATCCGAGTAAATTGTCCAATTCGTCCATGCGCGCTTGCGATACAACTACCGAAGTGCCGGGGGCAGTGCAGCCGATCGCGAGGAATCTGCGTCGTTGGAGGACGACGCGGGAGATGACGCTCTCGGCCCTGGCCGAGCAGGCCGGCGTGGCCAAGTCGACGGTGTCGCTGATCGAGCGCGGGCAGGGCAACCCCTCGATCGACACCGTCTGGGCGCTCGCCTCGGCGCTTGGCGTGCCGTTCGCGAGCCTGTTCCACGACGAATCGCCGGCCACCGACATGACGGTCGTGCACTCGGACGACGTCGACGTGATTGCGGTCGATCAGGCAGGGCTCGCCACCGACGGCCTGGTCGCCCGTCACATGCTGACGCGCACGGGCGGAGCGCTGATCGAGATCTACACGCTGGTGTTCGAGGAAGGCGCGGTGCGCCATGCCGAGGCGCACGTCAGCGGCCTGTTCGAGCACATCACGATTGCCGTCGGCACGCTCGAGATCAGCAGCGACTCGTTCAAGGAGGTGCTGAACCAGGGCGACCTGATCAGCTTCCGCGCCGACCGCCCGCACACCTACCGCGTGCTGAAGGGTCCGGTGCGCCTCGTCTCCATTCACGAATACCCGCAGCGCTCGGACGCCTAGCGAACCGTCCGCTACAGCTTCAGGCACTGACTCCGGCTCCTTCGTCAATACGAGCGCGGCAGCCCGAGCACGTGCTGGCCGACGAAGGCCTGCACGAGGTTGTTGTTGACGGGCGCCGTGCGATACAGACGCGTCTCGCGGAACTTGCGCTCGATGTCGTACTCCTGGGCGAAGCCGAAGCCGCCGAAGCAGTCGAGCGCGGCGTTGGCGGCCTCCCACGAGGCTTCGGAGGCGAGGAACTTGGCGATGTTGGCCTCGGCGCCGGCGGGGCGCCCTTCGTCGTACAGCCAGGCGGCCTTGCGGCGCACGAGGTCGGCGGCGCTCATCGACATGTGCGCGCGGGCGAGCGGGAACTGCACGCCCTGGTTGGCGCCGATCGGCCGGCCGAACACGCTGCGCTCGCTCGCGTAGGCGACGGCGCGGTCGAGGAAGAAGCGGCAGTCGCCGATGCACTCGGAGGCGATCAGGATGCGCTCGGCGTTCATGCCGTCGAGGATGTAGCGAAAGCCCTCGCCCTGCTCGCCGATCAAGGCGTCCGCCGGCAGCTCGAGATCCTCGAAGAAGACCTCCGTCGTGGAGTGGTTGATCATTGTCTTTATCGGATTTATCTGAAGAGAAGATCCACGGTCGCGCATGTCGAGCAGGAACACGGATAGACCGGCCGTGCGCTTGGGCACCTCGGCCAAGGGGGTGGTGCGCGCCAGCAGCACCATCAGGTCGGAGTGCTCGGCCCGCGAGGTCCAGATCTTCTGCCCGTTGACGCGCCAGCCGTCGGCCGTGCGCTCGGCGCGCGTCTTGATCTGCGTCGTGTCCGAGCCGGCGTCGGGCTCGGTCACGGCGAACGCCTGCAGGCGCAGCTCGCCGGAGGCGATGCGCGGCAGGTAGGCCGCCTTCTGCTCCTCGGAGCCGTGGCGCAGGAGCGTGCCCATCGTGTACATCTGCGCGTGGCACGCGCCGGCGTTGGCGCCGCTCGCGCAGATCTCCTCGAGGATCGCGCAGGCGCTCGCCAGCGGCAGGCCGGAGCCGCCGTACTGCTCGGGGATCAGCGCCGCCAGCCAGCCGTCGTGCGTCAGCGCGGCGACGAACTCGCTCGGGTAGCCGTCGGGCTCGAGCGAGCGCCAGTAGGCGTCGCCGAAGCGATCGCACAGTGCGCGCACGGCCTCGCGAATCGGCGCAACCTCGGCCGGCTCGGTGAAGTCCATCGTCAGCTCCCTCCCAGGGGGGCGCCGTGCGCCCCGATCGCCTCGCGCACGAGCGCCTCGTCGAGCAGCTCGGTCAGCTCGTGCAACCGCAGCCGCTCGCTGCTGCCGGTCGTCTTGATCGCATCCTCGTACATCGTGACGTCCTTGGGGCAGGACACGATGAACCTGTCGACGTCCTCGAGCCGCAGCGCCTCGCGGATGCGGTTCTCCGAGGGGCGTTCGGACCCGCCCTGCTCGGAGATCCAGATCTGCCCGCCGCCGGCGCCGCAGCAGAAAGAGTTCTCGCGATTGCGCGGCATCTCGACGAGCTCGCAGCCGATCAGCTCGAGCAACCGGCGCGGCGCGTCGTAGCGGCCGTTGTGGCGCCCGAGGTAGCAGGGGTCGTGGTAGGTCACGCGATAGCCGAGCGGCTCGCCCGCTCGCAGGCGCCCCTGCTCGAACAGCTCGAGCAACAGCTCGGTGTGATGCAGCACGGGCCACTGCCCGCCGTACTGCGGGTACTCGTTGACGAGCGTGTTCAGCGAGTGCGGGTCGCTGGTCACGATGCGCTCGAACTCGCAGCCCGCGAGCAGCTCGACGTTGGCCTCGGCGAGCATCTCGAACAGGCCCTCCTCGCCGGCGCGGCGCACGTCGTTGCCGGCGTTGCGCTCGCCGTCGTAGAGGATGCCGAAGTCGAGGCCCGCCTCGTGGAAGACGCGCGCGAGCGCGCGCGTGACGCGCTGGGAGCGTGGGTCGAAGGAGGCGTAGTCGCCGACGAACCACAGCACCTCGACGGGCTCGGAGCGGGCGTCCTTGACCTCGAAGTCGAGCTCGGCCGTCCACTTGCCGCGGCTGCGGCGACTCTGGCCGAAGGAGTTGCCCGACTTGTGGATCGTCTGCAGCGTGCTCTGCAGGCCGTTGTCGAGCTCGCCGTCCTCGAGCAGGCGGCGGCGCAGCTGGTTGATGATCGGCGCCTGCTCGATGCCGACCGGGCAGATCTCCACGCACGCGTTGCACTGCATGCACGACCAGACCGTCTCGGCGTGCACGCCGTGCTCGCCGAGCACGGAGCGCTCGGCGACGGCCGTAGAGCCCCCGGCGAGCTGGCCGAGCACGCCGCCGACGTCGGCGAGCGTCGCCGCGCGCGCCTGCTCGCGCAGCTCGAGGATCACGTCGCGCGGCGACAGCGGTCTACCCGTGGCGCGGGCCGGGCAGACCTCGTGGCAGCGCCCGCACTTGGTGCACGCGTCGAGCTGCAGCAGATGCGTCAGCGAGAAGTCGGCGAGCGTGCCGTAGCCGGCCGGCTCGAGCGCCAGCTCCGGCTCGATCTGGCGCAGGCGCTTGCCGGCGAGCGGGTCGCGCAGGATCAGGCTGGCGTAGCTGCTCAGCATGTGCGCCGCCTTGGTGAACGGGATCGAGGAGACGAAGGCGATCGCGAGCAGTCCGTGGAACCACCACAGGCCGTGGCGCCATGCGGCGAGCGTCGAGTGGCCTGCGCCGGCGAAGGCCTGCGCGAAGATCCAGCCGCCGAACTGGAAGCCGTCGTAGCCGGGGTGTTCCATCGCGATGCGGACGCCCTCGAGCACGTAGCCGGTGACCGCGATCGTCAGGAGCGCGCAGACGAACACCCAGTCGCCGACGCGGTAGCTGTGCGCCTGGTGCTCGTACTGCTCGGGCGGGCGGTCCGGCCGGGCGTAGTCGAGCTTGGCCGGGCGCAGGATCGCGCGGCGCACCATCATCGCCAGCAGCCCCGCGACGAGCGCCGTGCCGAGCGCGTTGAGCACGGCCTTGCAGGCGAGGTAGAAGTCGCCGTCGTAGAAGCCGCCGCCGAAGATCGGCTGGGCGATGTCGTGGGAGAGCCCGACGATCACGGTGCCGATCGCGAGCGCCACCCAGCCGTAGAAGATCCCGCGATGTGCCCAGCCGGCGTAGCGGTCGCGGCGGCCGATCGAGGCGTGCGAGTAGAGCGTGACCGTCGCCCGCCAGAAGCGCCCGGGAAGCTCGCGGACCGGCGGCAGCCCGACCCTTCGCCCACCGCGGTAGCGCAGCAGCGGGCGCGCGAGGCCGTAGGCGAACACGAGCACGGAGACTCCGGCCAGCGCGTACCACAGCACCTGCAGCCCGACCGGCATGTGCCACAGGATCGGCCGCGACTTGACCGCTGCCGGCGGCAGGCCGCCGATCGCCGCCGAGGCCAGCGCCGGCAGCGGGGCGAGCGCGGCCACTACGCGAACTGGCGCTCGAGCTCGGCGGCGACCTCGAACAGGTCGGCGACGGCGCCGTACTGAGCGACGCCGAAGATCGGCGCCTCCGGATCGGAGTTGACGGCGATGATCGTCTGCGCCTTGGACATGCCGGCCAGATGCTGCACGGCGCCGGAGATGCCGAGCGCGAGGTAGACCTTCGGCGTCACGGTCCTGCCCGACTGGCCGACCTGGCGCGCGCTCGAGATCCAGCCGGCGTCGACGAGCGGGCGCGAGGCGCTGAGCGTGGCGCCCATGCTCGCGGCGAGCGCCTCCAGCCCGGCGATCTGATCCTCGTCCTCGACGCCGCGCCCGATCGACAGCAGGAAGTCGGCCTTCGTGATGTCGATGTCGCCGGCCGGCGGCTCGCGCAGCTCCAGGTGCTCGGTGCGCGCCACGCCGGCCAGCTCGAGCTGGGCTCGCTCGACGCGCGCATCGCCGGCGCCCTCCGCCGGGGCGAAGGCGCCGGGGCGAAGCAGCAGCACGACCGTGTCCTTGCCCGGGAAGTCGAGCTCGGCGATCAGCTTCTCGCCGTAGGCGCCGCGCTCGGCCAGCAGCCCCTGCTCGCCCCACTGCACACCGGTCACGTTGCTGGCGAAGCCGAGCCCGCCGCGCGCGGCGAGCGCGGGCGCGAAGCCGAGCGAATCGATCGTGTGCCCCGTGAGCACGACCGCGGGACGGAGCTGGTCGACCAGCGCCTGCGCCGCGGTCTGCGTGACGTGTGCCTCGAAGTGCTCCTGCGGCGTCGACACGACGAGCACCGCCTGCACCCCGGCGAGGGCGACCTGCTCGATGTGCGCCTGCGCGCCGGCGATCAGCGCCACCGTCACCGGGCCGGCGCCCTGCTCGGAGAGGGCGCGCGCAGCGCCGATCAGCTCGAGCGTCACCGGGCGCAGCTCGCCGCGCCGCACCTCCGCGACGACGACGACCCCGCTCACGACCCTGCCCTTTCGTCCGCCCGCGATCGCCTCATGCGCTCATCGCCGCCCTGACGATCTCTGCGATGCGCGCGGCGATCTCGGGCGGGCCGCCGTCGATCAGGGCCGCTCCCGCTCCCTTCGCGGGCTCCTTCAGGCGCAACGTGCGAGAGCCGGCGTGCGCGCTCACCGCGGCGGTGTCCAGCCCCAGCTCGGCGAGACCCGCGATGCGCATCGGCTTTGCGCCTGCCTGCTTGATCGCGCGCAGGCTCGCGTAGCGCGGCTCGTTGATGCCGGTCTGCACGGTCAGCAGGCAGGGCAGCGAGACTCCCAGCAGCTCGACCGTGCCGCCCTCGAGCTCGCGCCGCACGGTCAGTCGCTCCCCCTCGCGCTCGATCTCCGTCACGACCGCGACGTGCGCGAGCTCGCACAGGCCCGCGAGCGCGATGCCGGTCGCGGACTCGACCGCGTCCGAGGACTGCACTCCGCAGAGAATCAGCTCGGGCTGCTCCTCCCGCACGACCGCGGCGAGCACGGAGGCGATCGCGAGCGCGTCGGCGCCTGCAAGCGACTCGTCCCAGATGCGAATCCCGCGGTCGGCGCCCTTCGCCAAGCACGAGAGCAGGCCCTGGTGGGCTCGCTCGTCGCCGACCGTGACGGCGACGATCTCGTCATCCTCGCCCTCGTTCAGCTGCAGCGCCGCCTCGAGCGAGAACGAATCCCACTCGTTCAGCTGCCAGTCGAGGTCCTCGGGCGCGACGGTCCCGTCGTCGGCGAGCGCGAAGTCCTCATCGAGGCTCGCGACGACCTTCACCGGGACAAGGATCTTCATCGGCGCGGGCGCGGCGTCACGCCGGGCCGAGCAGCGAGCCGGTCGAGTCGTAGGAGTGGAAGCCCTTGCGCACGGTCTCGCGCACCTCCCACTTGGCCCGCGTGCCCTCGGGGATGTAGGCGATCTCGCCGGCGCGCACGGTGACCGGCTCACCGCCCTCGGGCGTGATCGTCACGTCGCCCTCGATCAGCGTGATCGTCTCACCGGGACTCGACAGCATGAACACGCCGGGCGTGCAGTGCCAGACGCCGTTGTAGAGCTTGCCGTCGTCGGTGCGCCAGAGGATCGCCATCGTCGACTCGGGCTCGCCCGAGATGATGTCCTCGACCGGGATCGGCGCCGGCTCGACGGGTGCGTCGACGACGGAGTACTTCGTGATCTGTGTTGCCACCTGGTGCATGTCTCTCCTCGGCTCGTGCTTGGTTTCGTGCTCGCGGCGCGCTAGCTGCCGACCTCGGCGGCGAACGACTGCTCACGGAAGACGTCGGGCAGCTCGCGGATGAACGGCAGCGCGATCGCCGGGTCGGCGGAGTCGATCTCGCGCGCGAGCCGGTGCCCTTCGAAGATGCTGTCGGCCGGCAGTCGCGGTGCGACGCAGTCGCCGATCCGGTAGACCGCCTCGATCCCCTCCGCCGCCAGGCGCGCCGGGTCGGCGAGCAGCTGCCGGTAGACGCCGTCGATCGATTCGCGCTGGGTGACGAGCACGGTCGCATCGGCATCCCAGGTCGTCTCCCCGCCCCACACGCTCGCGCCGCGCATCGCGCCGGGCGCGATCTCCGAGAGCTGGTGCTGCAGGACGATCTCGGCGCCGCGCTCGCGCAGACTCACGTTGACCGGGCCGAACTCGCCGGTGAACGACATGAACGGGGCGACGTTGGCGAGCGGCGTGACGAGCGTGACGCGCTTGCCGGCGTTCAGCAGCAGCTCGGCGACGCCGACGGCGGTGTAGTAGCCGTCGGTGTCGTACACAAGCACGTGCTCGCCGGCGATCGCGCCCTTCGCGGCGGAGACCTGCTCGGGCGTGTAGGAGCAGCCGAGCTCGGCGCCGGGGATCGTCTGCTGGGTGGTGCCGTTGAGGCCGTCGCTGCGCCAGCGCGCGCCGGTCGCGACGACGACGATCTCGGCGCCGTACTCGAAGATCGCCTCGGCCTCGAGGCGCGTCTTCAGGATCGTCTCGACGTTCTTGCACTTCTCGAGCTGGATCTGGCGGTAGTTGATCACCCGCGCCCACTCGCCGAGGTTGGGGTAGGCGCTGATTTCGCGCATGCTGCCGCCGATCGCGTCCTGCTCGTCGACGAGGTGCACGGCGCTCATGCCGCGCTTGCCGAGCACCATCGCGCACTCCATTCCCGCGGGCCCGGCGCCGAGCACGAGCACGGTCTTCTCGGCGTTCTCGGCCTTCGTGAAGCGCTCCGGGTGCCAGCCGCGGCGGAACTCCTCGCCGAGCGTCGCGTTCTGCGTGCAGACGATCGGCAGCGTGCGCCAGAAGCGCGACGCGCAGATGTTGCAGCCGATGCACTCGCGGATGTCCTCGTAGCGCCCCTCTTCGATCTTCTTCGGGATGAACGGGTCGGCGATCGACGGTCGCGCGGCGGCGATGATGTCGATCGTTCCCGAGCGCACGGCCTCGGCCATCGTGTCGGGGTTGGTGAAGCGCCCGACGGCGGCGATCGGCTTCTGCGTCGCTGCGCGCACGGCTTCGTAGTAGGGGCGGTAGTTGAATTCGCCGCCCACGCGCGAGGCGACGACGTTCTTCTCGGGCCAGTCCATCGAGCTCCAGCCGCCGACTTGCAGATCCCAGAAGTCGACGAGGTGGTCGGCGAGCTGGATGAAGCGGAAGGCCTCCTCGCCGGCGCGGATGCCGAGCGGGCTGTCGTTGAGCGTGTCGATGCACAGGCGCGCCGTGATCGCGCAGTCATCGCCGACGGCCTCCCGTACCTGCTCGATCGTCTCGATCCAGAAGCGCGCGCGGTTCTCGAGCGTTCCGCCGTACTCGTCGGTGCGCTTGTTCAGCTTGGCCATCAGGAAGTGCCCGGTGATCGCGCCGCCCTCCGAGCCGTGCACGTTGACGATGTCGAAGCCGACGTCGCGCGCGCGCCTGGCGGCGGCGACGTAGTAGCCCTGGATCTCGCGGATGCCCTTCTTGTCGAGCTCGTAGCAGGCGGCCGAGGCCAGCGCCTCGTCAGAGACCTGGCTCGGCGACGGCGCCGGCAGGCGCGACTCCTGGTTCCCTGAGGTGTAGCCGCCGTGCCACAGCTCGACGCCGGCGAGCGCGTCGTGCTCGTGCGCGAGATCGACCATCGCTTTGAGGTTGTGCGCGTCCTCGTCGTCCCACAGCCGCGCCGAGATCACCGGGCGCGCGTCGCTGGAGGGGTGCACCGAGCAGAACTCGGTGTTGACGGCAGCCCAGCCGCCCTCGGCCTTCATCCCGCGGATGTGCGCCTGCGCCCCAGGCACCTCGGCACCGAAGCTCGTGCAGTGGGGGCTCTGGTAGAAGCGGTTGCGCAGCGTCTTCGGCCCGATCGAAACTGGCTCGAAGAGGACGTCGTGGCGGGGATCGCGAGCCATCTGTGTCTCCTTACCCAATCTGCATATCGATCAGTCGATATAGCCTACACGGAACCCGCTGGGCCGGGCCCGGCGCCGTCACCGCCTGCACCTGCCTCGCGTTCGGCCCGCAGCTCGGTGGCGAGCGCCTCGTCGCGCTGCTCGCGCAGGGCGGCGAGCTGCGCCGGGTCGCTCGGCACGTGTGGCCCGAAGCCACTGCTCGACTTCGCGTCGGAGAGCACCGGGAAGAGGTTCGCAGCAATCGCGTCGAAGGTCTGCGCGCCGCCGAGCCCGACCGTCTCGAACGGGCCCGTCAAGCGCCAGCGCCGGGCGAGCCCGTCGCGCATCACCTCGTCGATCGTCTCGGGCGTGGCAACGCCGTGCTCGACAAGCCACAGCGACTCGCGCAGCACGGCCAGCTGCAGCCGGTTCCACAAGAGGCCGTCGACCTCGCGCTCGAGCACGACAGGACGCTTGCCGATCGCGCGCAGCAGCGCCTCGACTCGTTCGCGCAGCGCGAGCCGGGTGCGCTCGCCCGCGACGACCTCCACCAGCGGCATCAACAGCGGCGGGTTCCAGTAGTGCGCGCCGACGATCCGCTCGGCTACGCCGGCCGCCGCGCCGAGCGCGCCGATCGAGATCGACGATGTGTTGGTGGCGACGATCGCCTCCGGGTGGCGCGCGGCGAGCGGGCCGAGCACCTCGGCCTTCAGCGACAGGTCCTCGGGCAGCGACTCGACGATCAGCTCGGGCTCGTCGTGTGCGGACGCGTCGTCAGCTTCCTCGGTGCGCCAGCTCATCGACGCCCGCGCACGCGAGACGGTCGCCTCGCCGGCGAGGCCGTGCTGCAGCGCGAGCGCCAGCGCCTGCTCGACGCGCTGCTCGGCCCGCGTACGGTCGCGCACGATCCACTGAACGGCACAGCCGGCGAGCGCGTACTCGCAGCCGATCTGCGCGCCCATCAGGCCAGCGCCGACGATCGCCACGCGCGTGCTCGGGCTCGCACCACCGTTCATGGGGTGAGGTTGACGGATACTGACCCGAGATGTCCTCGCCGCCGCCAACAGCCCCGATCACGTGTTTGACGATCTCCTGCCCGGATCAACAGGGAATCGTCGCGGCGGCATCGCGCTTCCTGACGGACGCGGGGGCGAACATCGTCCACTCCGACCAGCACACGACCGATCCGCGCGGCGGCACGTTCTTCATGCGGATGGAGTTCGATCTCGCCTTGACGCCCGAGCAACGGACCGCGCTGGAAACGCGCTTCGCGCGCGAGGTGGGCGAGCCGCTGGCGATGCAATGGCGCATGTGGGATGCGAGCAGACCCAAGCGTGTCGCGATCCTCGTCTCGCGCGAGGACCACTGCCTGCTCGACCTGCTGTGGCGCCGGCGTCGCGGACAGCTGCAGATGGACGTGCGGCTCGTCGCGTCCAATCACACCGACCTGCGCGGCGACGTCAAGTCCTTCGGCCTGCCCTACGTGCACGTCCCGGTCGAGCCCGAGCGCAAGGCCGAGGCCGAGCAGCGTCTGCTCGAGTTGCTGCTGGCCGAGCGCGTCGACCTCGTGATCCTCGCCCGCTACATGCAGATCCTCAGCCCCGACTTCCTCAAGCGCCTGACCGTCGACGGGGCATCGGTGCCGCTGATCAACATCCACCACTCCTTCCTGCCGGCCTTCGCCGGCGCCGCTCCATACGTGCAGGCCAAGGAGCGGGGCGTGAAGCTGATCGGCGCGACGGCGCACTACGTCACCGAGGGGCTCGATGAGGGCCCGATCATCGAGCAGGACACGGTGCGCGTCTCCCACCGCGACGACGTGCCCGCGCTGATGCGCCTCGGCGCGGACATCGAGCGCACCGTGCTCGCGCGCGCCGTGCAGTGGCACTGCGAAGACCGGGTGCTCGGGGCCGGCGAGACGACCGTAGTTTTCTGATGCCGACCTCTTTGATGCTCGACTGCGTTGAGGATCCTGCATCGACCTCGCGATGCGAGGAACCGCGGATCAGTATTGTAGATAGCTGCGAAACTGTACTGTATAGATCTGTGTAATGGTATAGTAGCCTGATGATCGGCGAGGCGGAGCAGAATCTGGACCCCCCTGCCAGCCGCTATCGGCGGCGCATCGTCGACGACGAGCTCGACGAGCTGATCGCCGGTCTGCCTGCTATAGCACTCGAGGGTCCGAAGGCTGTTGGCAAGACGGCTACTGCGCTACGCCGCGCGGCGACCGTCTACCAGCTCGATGATGAGGCTGAGCGCTCCATCGCACAGGCCGACGCGTCACGCCTGCTGGAGGGCAAACCGCCCGTATTGATCGACGAGTGGCAGCATCTCCCCGAGTCCTTCGATCGCGTACGCCGAGCCGTCGATGCTGGCGCTCAAGCTGGAAGCTTCCTGCTCACCGGCTCGGCGTCCCCAACGGAACCGCCAACCCATTCGGGAGCAGGCAGGATCGTGCAGGTGCGCCTGCGGCCGATGACGCTCGCTGAGCGCGGCATCGACGCTCCGACGGTTAGCCTGAGACGAGCTGCTGCAGGGTGGGCGCGGTCCAGTCAGCGGGCGTACCGACGTCAACCTGGAGCGCTATGTGCAAGAGATCCTCGCATCCGGGTTTCCAGGGCTCCGTGGCCTTTCCGACCGTCTGGCTCGCGCACAGCTCGACGGCTACATCGACCGCATCATCGACCGCGACTTCGACGAGGTAGGCCGTCAGGTGCGACGGCCGGGGACGTTGCGAAGGTGGATGCAGGCGTATGCGGCAGCGACCGCGACGACGACGTCCTACGAGAAGATCCGCGATGCCGCGACAAGCGGCCACGGCGAGAAGCCGGCCAGAGCCACGACGCAGCCCTACCGCGACGTGCTCGAGCGACTGTGGATCCTCGACCCAGTCCCCGCCTGGCTGCCGACGCGCAGCCGGCTCGCACGTCTCTCGGCACCGCCCAAGCATCACCTGGCCGATCCGGCGCTAGCGGCCCGCCTGCTCGGCGTCGACGCAGCAACGCTCCTGCACGCCCAGCCCGCCGGCCCTCCCATCACTCGCGAAGGGACACTGCTCGGAGCCCTATTCGAGTCGCTTGTCACGCTCAATGTCCGCGTCTACGCCCAAGCCGCTGAGGCACGGACCGCTCACCTGCGTACCTGGAGCGGCGGCCGCGAGGTCGACCTCATCGTCGAGCGCGGACAACAGATCCTCGCGATCGAGGTCAAGCTCGGCCAGACACCCGAGGAGCGGGATGTACGTCACCTCCTCTGGCTCCGCGACGAGCTGGGCGAGGAGTTGGCAGACGCGATCATCATCACGACTGGACAGGCCGCCTACCGGCGCCCCGACGGAATCGCCGTCATACCCGCAGCGCTGCTCGGACCGTAGGGCGACGGTCGTCGTGCCACCCGCTCGGCGAGGTCGCAAGCAGAGGTCACTTATGCTTTGCAGGGACAGACTGCTTCTGTAGCTCAGAGGTGAAGGTGTTGACTAAGATCATCCACCCCACCAGACCGGGAGCTGTAGTGAATCCAGGTATGCACCCACCAGTGGAAAGTCGTCACCAGTGCTGCCTTGACAGTCCAAGCGTCCTCGCTGGCCGGTCGTTTGATCTCAAAGCGACTCTTGACCGGATTCCTCGAGGAAAGCGCGTCGAGAAGATCCTCGCTTCCACAACTCCGAGACTGTCGTAGTAGCCATCCGGCACCACATCGCGGAGCCGCTCGCTGTCTTGACTTGACAGCCATGCGCACCAGTCGTCGGCCTCGACCCTCCTCCCGTCTCCAGCGGCGGACGGAATAGATAGGGCGCGGATCAGCCTCGTAAGTGCGCGCACCCGATCCCCATTGGGAGGCCATAGAGCCAAACCCGCCGCACCACGCAAGACCGACCATGGCTCGAACCCGTCCAGCCCACGACCGAGCAGGCTGGCGTCAAAGTCAGATCGTCCGTCAACCATGATTGCGCGGGACTGACAGCAGTACCTCGGGAGGACGACCGGGGAGGAAGTTTGCCAGACTCGACCCGAGGATCACGAAAGCCCTAGATTACCTGGGCTTTCGTTAGATAACGAAGGCGGGATTGGAATCCGCAATCTTCGGGGTTATGAGCCCTACGACGTCCCGAGCACCATCAACGTCTTCGTTCCGGTCACGCGCCCGCTTCGCCGCAGCAGGTCGATCACGCGCTTGAGGTCGTCGACGTCGCGCACGCGGATCCAGGCGAGCGCGTCGGGGTCGCCGGCGGTCGTGAAGATCGTCTGCACCTCGGGGATGCCGGCGGCGATGCCCGCGATCTGATCGACGGGCAGGTTGCCGGCGAAGCGCAGCTCCGTGAAGGCCTGCAGCGGGCGGCCGAGCAGGGCGTGGTCGACCTGCACCGTGTAGCCCGTGATCACGCGCTCGCGCTCGAGGCGATCGACGCGGCGCTTGACGGCGGGCGCCGACAGCGAGACCCGCTCGGCCACATCGGCGAGCGTGCGACGCGCGTCCTGGCGCAGCAGCTCGATGATCTCCAGGTCTGTCTCGTCGAGTTCGGGCGCTTTCTCAGCCACGCAAGAATCTTATCTATATATATAAAAATAGAGAGAAATCATGCGTCTAGATGGTGTCTGACGGGGATTTCGGTGGGCCGCTGCGGGTAGACGTCTGACAATGCAGCCAATGCCAAGGGGCGCCCCCGTGCTGGCGAGCGAGCCAGGGCCGGCCGAGCCGGCACAGCCCGGCGAGTTCGACGTGCTCGACGCCGTGCAGAAGCGCGTGCTGTGGCTGGCCATGAGCATGGTGCACCACGCCAACAAGGTGCGCCAGACCGATTCGGGCGTGAAGGTCGGGGGCCACCAGGCCTCCTCGGCGTCGATCGTCTCGATCATGTGCGCGCTGTACTTCGAGCATCTGCGTGCGCCCGACCGCGTCTCGGTCAAGCCCCACGCGGCGCCCGTGCTGCACGCCATCAACTACCTGCTCGGCACGCTCGACGAGTCCTATCTGACGAGGCTGCGCGAGTTCGGCGGGCTGCAGAGCTACCCGAGCCGCGCCAAGGACCCCGACCCCGTCGACTTCTCGACCGGCTCCGTCGGCATCGGCGCCACGGCCACGATCTGGAGCGCGCTCGCCCACCGCTACGTCGCCGGCCACTTCGAGGTGCCCCAGGGCGGGCGTCACGTCGCGCTCGTCGGCGACGCAGAGCTCGACGAGGGCGCCATCTGGGAAGCGCTCGTCGACCCCATGGTCGCCCGCCTCGGCGAGGTGCTGTGGATCGTCGATCTCAACCGCCAGTCGCTCGACCGCGTCGTCCCCGACATCGCCGCCGGGCGCGTCGGCGCGATGTTCGAAGCCGCCGGCTGGCAGACGATCACCGTCAAGTACGGCCGGCGCCTGCGCGAGCTGTTCGCCCGCCGCGGCGGCGCGGCGCTGCGCGCGCGGATCGACCAGATGCCCAACGAGGAGTACCAGCGGCTGCTGCGCTCGGGGGCCGCCGAGCTGCGCGAGCGCCTGCCCGGCGAGGGGCGCTCACGGCGCGACGTCGAGCGCCTGCTGAAGGACTTGCCCGACGAGGAGCTCGGCGCCGCCGTGCGCGACCTCGGCGGCCACGACCTCGCCGACCTGCTCGACGCCTTCCGCCGCGCCGATCAGGTCAAGGACCGTCCGACCGTCGTCTTCGCCTACACGATCAAGGCCTGGAGCCTGCCCACCGAGGGCCACCCCGGCAACCACTCCGCGCTGCTGTCAGACGCGCAGTGGCACGAGCTCGCGGGCGAGCTCGGCGCCGACGCCGAGCATCCGTGGGCGCGCTTCGCCGACGGCTCGCCCGAGCAGCGGCTGTGCGCCGAGACGGCCGAGCGCCTGACGCGCGAGACCGTGCGCGTGACCGGCCCACCGCCCGTGCCCGCCGACCTCGGCCGCTCGCACGCCGGCGCCGAATCCACGCAGCAGGGCTTCGGGCGCTTCTTCATGGACCTCGCCCACGCCGCGCCCGAGGCAGCCGCGCACGTCGTCTCGCTCAGCCCCGACGTCGCCTCCTCGACCAACCTCGGCGGCTGGATCAACCGCGTCGGCGTCTGGAACGTGGGCGATCGGATCGACTGGTTCGCCGACGACTCCGACACGCTCGTGCGCTGGCGCGAGTCAGAGCACGGCCGGCACATCGAGCTCGGCATCGCCGAGGGCAACCTCGTCGGCCTGCTCGGCGAGCTCGGCGCCACGTGGTCGCGCGACGGCACCGCGCTGCTGCCGATCGGCACGCTGTACGACCCGTTCGTCAACCGCGCCCTGGAGCCGTGGTCGTTCGGCATGTACGCAGGCGGGCAGTCGATCCTCGTCGGCACCCCGGCCGGCGTCACGCTCGCGCCAGAGGGCGGCGCGCACCAGTCGATCATCACGCCGTCCGTCGGCATCGAGCAGCCGCGCTGCACCGCCTGGGAGCCCGCCTTCGGCCAGGACCTCGAGTGGACGCTGCTGCACGCGCTCTCACAGCTCGGGCATGACGGCGGCTCCTCCTCCTACCTGCGCCTCTCCACACGGCCGATCGAGCAGGCGCTCGCGCGCGTGCCCGCGGAAGGCGCCGCGCGCGAGCTGCGCCGCGCGCAGGTGCTGCGCGGCGGCTACCGGCTGCGCGAAGCCGACCGCGGCGCGCCCGCCGTCACGCTCGTCGCGATGGGTGCGATCGTGCCCGAGGCGCTCGCCGCCGCCGACGAGCTCACGGAGTCGGGCATCGCGGTCGACGTCGTCTGCCTCACCTCCGCCGATCTGATCTTCCGTGCGCTGCAAGTGCGACAGGGCCTGGCCGAGGGCGACGACGCCGTGCTCGGCGAGCTGTTCCCGCCGCAGCGCGCCGCGCCGCTCGTGACCGTGCTCGACGGTCACCCGCACACGCTGTCCTTCCTCGGCGCCGTCAACGACACGCCGATTGCCTGCCTCGGCGTGCAGGACTTCGGGCAGTCAGGCGACGTGCAGGACCTCTACCGCCACTTCGGCATCGACGCCGAGGAGATCGCCGGCGCCGCGCTCGACCTGATCGGGTGACACCGCAATGACCGACAACACCGGCAACACCGACGACACCGCCGCCGAGATCGTGATGCCGCGGCTGTCGGACTCGATGGAAGAGGGCACGATCCTGCGCTGGCTGACCGTCGACGGCGAGCGCGTCGTGCGTGGGCAGGAGCTCGTCGAGATCGAGACCGACAAGGCCAGCATGACCTACGAGTCCGATCGCGACGGCGTGCTGCAGATCCTCGTGGCCGAGGGGGAGAGCGTCGCCGTCGGCGTGGCCATCGCTCGCGTCGGCGCAGGGACGGCCGCCGCCGAGCAGGCCGGGCCCGTCGCGACGCCCGCTCCGCCCGCTCCGCCCGCTCCCGTGCCCGCCGTGGCCGCGTACGAGACCGATCAGGGCGCTGACTCGGGGGCGTCGATTCCCGGTTCCGGTAGCCACGGTATATACGCCGGGCCGTCGCAGGCCGCCGCCAACGGCGCGGCGCGCACTTCTGACCCGCCGCACGGAAAGGTGCTCGCCACACCGCTCGCGCGCCGCGCCGCGCGCGTGCACGAGATCGAGTTGGCCGCCGTCGCCGGCAGCGGCCCGCGCGGGCGCGTGCTGCGAGCCGACGTGCTCAGCGCCGCCGGAATCGCTGCGCCGCCGCGCGAGCGCACCGCCGCTGCACCGCGCGCCGCCGTGACGACCGAGCGCGCCGCCGATGCCCGGCCGAGCGCCGCCGGGCACGACAGTGGAATGGCGAAGGGCGACACGCGCCGCGTCGAGCCGACGCGCGCACAGCGCTTGATCGCGCGCAGGATGGCCGAGGCGAAGGCGACGATCCCCGAGTTCCAGGTGCAGACGGAGGCAGCGATGGACACGGCGATCGCCTTCCGCGCCGAGCTGAAGGAGATCCTCGAAGCGGAGGCGCCGTCGCTCAACGACCTCGTCGTGAAGGCCTGCGCGCTCGCGCTGCGGGGCCACGAGCGCGCCAACGGCTCCTACATCGACGGCGCCTTCGAGCTGCACGAGCGCGTCAACGTCGGCGTCGCCGTGGCCGCCGAGGACGCGCTCGTCGTGCCCGTCGTGCAGGACGCCGACAAGAAGGCGCTCGGGCAGATCGCGCGCGAGACGCGACGCCTTGCCGAACGCGTCAGGCTCGGGCAGATCACCCCGCCCGAGCTGTCGGGCGCCACGTTCACGGTCTCCAACCTCGGCATGTACGGGATGACCCAGATCGTGCCCGTGATCAACCCGCCGCAGGCCGCGATCCTCGGCGTCGGTGCGATCCGCGAGGTGCTCGCCCGCGTCGACGGCGAGGTTGTCGAGCGGCGGATGACGACGCTCACGCTGAGCTGCGACCACCGCATCCTCTACGGCGCCGACGCCGCGCTGTTCCTCGCCGAGATAAAGCAGCTGCTGCAAGCGCCGCTGCGGCTCTCGCTGTAAGGCGGTAACGCCTCGCCGCGGCTACCGCGGCTACCGCCGTGCGCTCATTGAGAAACACCGGCTCCGATCGGGGGCGTGGATTTCGGTGAATTACGTGCAAAAAGTGCCGGAAAGTGCGAGTGCTTTCTCAATTGGTCTGCAACATCGCCCCACGGCGAGCAATCTGAATGTGCCGGTATATCGGCCCACGCATCAATCGCGATTAATGCGATGCCGGGCCGAATCGGGCTGCCTACGACACGGGGATCGCAGACCCCTGCGCCCTCGCCGCGGACAGCACATTCACTAGTGAGAAAGGTAAATGCAATGTCCTCGGCGAGCGAAGCAATGGAGACGCTCACGGCGCAGTGGTACAACGCGGTCGCGGCGCAGCTCAAACTCGACACTCAGCAGTTCCAGATGGTGCAGGGAAACATCGCCCTCGGCAACACATCGGCGGGGATGTGGGCGATGATGGACTCGATACCGCCGGACTCGATCACCCAGTACTGGACGCCGCAGGGCTACAAGTCATTCTCGTCGCAGTACGGGCTCGTGCTGACACGTCTGCACGATCCCTCGACGGCGAGCTTCGAAGCGAAGATGGGTGAATATTTTCCGGAGTGGATGACCTATCTCGAAAAAGCGACAATCCCACAAGGGACGACGCTGCCGGCGTTCTTCAGGGCGTGGGCACTTACGCACATGGCGCCCGACCTGGCGCAGGCGTGCTACTCGCTGCTCGCCAACGCGCTCGACGGGCCCGTCGGCGAAGGCGCAGCCGCATGGGCCGAAGCGGGCGGCTCACGTGGCGTCAAGGCCTACAACCAGTCGATCTCCACGGTGGAACACACGGTCTCGGGGGCCCCCTCCGCGTCGGTGTCGCTCGATTCGGCGACCGAGTCCTCCGACACCTCGACGACCTGGGCGAAGGGCTCGACGGGCGGCTTCTTCGACATCTTCTTCGGCGAGGCCGGCGCGAGCTATGAAAAGTCGACGGTGGTGGTGAGCGAAGCCGGTGTCGTCGTCTCGGTGCAGTTCGCGCACATGACCGGGATCCCGATCATGCCGCTCTCGCAGGGCACGATCGTCTCGGGCCCCAACACCTATCAGGCGTGGTACGTGCCCGCGGCGCTGTCGCTCGCCTACACCACCAACAACTACGACGTGTGGGACACGGGCTCGCCCGGCTGGACGTCGTTCTTCGGTGAAAACGGCTCGCTCCAGCGCGCCGCCACCCAGCTGCTGCTCGTCGACGGCATCACCGTGAGCGTCACTTCACACCAGGCGATCGCCGAGGAGTCGCGGGCGGAACTCGAAACGTCCTTCGAGGCCGGATTCTTCCCGTTCTTCGGCATCGAGGGTCACGGCGGCTGGAAAACCGACCAGCGGTTCAGCGACGCCGGGCAGATCACCGCGACCGCCAGCTGCGCCGAAGGCAATCCACAGGTGCTCGGCGTGCTGCAGAAGCCGATCGGCAATCTGCTCGCCGCGGAGCTGGTCAACGAGACGCGGCGCGCGAGTCGCGCGAGCGTCGACGCCACGCCGCAGCAGTTCGAGCACTCCGCGACGGTGGCCCTGGGCGACGACGAGGAGGCGCTCGTCGGCGTCGTGTACGTGGCCTGGTCGGCGACGGCGCAGATGGGGTTGAGAGCGCTTGGCGTGAAACCCGCCATCGAGCAGCTGATCGTCGGCTTCGTCAATACGTGGGCGACGAACAGCGCGCCCGCGTGGGCAGTGGGCGGCGTGCACCAGTACGAAGGCGGCCCGCCGGCGTACGTCGCGACCGCCGAAGTGATCAGCGCGATCGGGAAAAACCGGACCGTCACGATCACCGAATTCCACTGACGTCGTGAGCGGCAGCGGGCGGGACCCGGTGGATCGGGTCCCGCCCGCCCGTCGCTTCCTCGGCGCGGCGAGATGTCGCGTGGAAGACTGCGCAGCGTGCCGGGACTGTATTTCTCACACCCTTCCTCGCTCGAGCACGACCCGCGGGTGCTGATGCCCCAGCATCCGGACACGCCCGAGCGGATGTTCGCGCTCGAGCGGCTGCTCGCCGCCGAGGACTGGCTCGGCTGGGAGCGGCGCACGGCCCCGGCCGCGACAGAGGCCACGCTGGAGCTCGTTCACAGCAAGCGCCTGATCGGCTCGATCGAGCAGCTCGCGGCCGCAGGCGGAGGGGCGATCGACCCGGACACGGTCGTCGGCGAGCCCTCCTACTGGGCGGCGCTGCATGCAGCCGGCGGTGCCTGCGAGCTGGCGCGAGCGCTGCTCGCCGGCGAAGCGAGCTTCGGCTTCTCGGCGCTGCGCCCGTCCGGCCATCACGCCGAACCGGATCGTGCGATGGGCTTCTGCCTGTTCAACAACGTCGCCGTGGCCGCCGAGCTGGCGATCGCCGAGCTCGGCGCCGAGCGCGTGTTCGTGCTCGACTGGGACGTGCACCACGGCAACGGCACCGCCGAGGCGTTCCGCACACGCAAGGACGTGCTGTTCGCGAGCATCCACCAGTCGCCTTTGTATCCCGGCAGCGGCCCGCTGAGCGACGTCGGCTCGGGCGCCGGCGAGGGCTACACGCTCAACCTCCCTGTCCCGCCCGGATCGGGCGAGGAGCTGTGGCTGTCGCTGGTCGAGCACGTCGTGATCCCCGCCGCGCGCGCCTTCGCGCCCGATCTCGTGCTCGTCTCGGCCGGCTTCGACGCCCACCGTGCCGACCCGCTCGCCGAATGTCGCCTGCAGACGAGCTCGTTCGGCGAGCTCGCGCGTCACGTGCGAGACCTCGCGCGCCGGTGCGGCGTGCCGCTCGGCATCGTGCTCGAGGGCGGCTACGAACCGGTCTCGCTCGCCCAGTCCGTGCGCGAGACCATGCTCGCGCTCGACGACGATCGCCCGCCGCGCACCGCCTCCGACGAGCTCGCCGAGACGCGGCTGGCCGTCGCGCAGCTGCAGCCGTTTTGGCCGCTGTGATGCATGCGCTCCCAACTGCGCGCGGGGCCGTAGCGCGACGTGCGTAGGATGGTCTCGTGGCAGACGAGTCCTCCCAAGAGCCGCAGCCGCAGGGCGAGAGTCGCCGCGACTCCAGCCGCGGCGAGCCGGGTCGAGCAGACGCCGAGCAGGCCGGCGCCAACCGCAGCGACGCGCACCCGCCGATGCCGCGGGACAAGCGTGGCTGGCAGGTCTCGCCGGCGCCCGACGGGCGCGGGATGCCCGAGCAGACGCCGAGCGGACCGCCCGTCCACCGCCGCCCGACGTTCCTCTGGTTCGTGCTCGTGCTGGTGGCGATCAACTGGCTGACGCTGCTGCTGTTCCAGCCGAAAACGGGCGAACAGCGCGTGACGGTGCCGTTCCAGCCGTACTTCCTCACGCAGGTGCAGGGCGGCGAGGTCAAATCGATCTCGACCAAGGGCGACACGATCCAGGGCACGTTCAAGGCGAAGCTGCGCTACCCGCCGAGCGACAAGAAGGCCACGCCGACGAAGCAGTTCGCCACCGAGATCCCGACGTTCTGGAACGACGCGCAGCTGACGGCGCTGCTCAAAGAAAAGGGCGTCGAGATCAACGCCAAGCCGACGACCGAAAGCAAATCGATCCTCGCCGAGCTGCTGCTCGGCTTCGGCCCGACGCTCTTGATCGTCGGGCTGTTCGTGCTGATCGCCCGCCGCGCGGCGAAAGCCGGCGGCGGGATGGGCGCGCTCGGCAACTTCGGCAAATCGCAGGCGCGCCAGATCGACCCGGAGAAGATCCGCGTGACCTTCGACGACGTCGCCGGCATCGACGAGGCCAAGGCCGAGCTCTCGGAGATCGTCGATTTCCTGCGCGATCCCGAGCGCTATGGGCGCCTCGGCGGACGGATGCCCCACGGCGTGCTGCTCTCGGGAGCGCCGGGGACCGGTAAGACGCTGCTCGCACGCGCCGTCGCCGGCGAGGCGCATGCGGCGTTCTTCTCGATCTCCGCGTCTGAGTTCATCGAGGCGATCGTCGGCGTCGGGGCCTCGCGCGTACGCGACCTGTTCGCCAAGGCCAAGGAGGCCGAGCCGTCGATCATCTTCATCGACGAGCTCGACGCGATCGGGCGCTCGCGCCAGGGCTCGGTGTCGGTCACGGGCGCCAACGACGAGCGCGAGCAGACGCTCGACCAGATCCTCACCGAAATGGACGGCTTCGAGAGCTCCGAGGCGGTCGTCGTGCTCGCCGCGACCAACCGCCCCGACGTGCTCGACTCGGCCCTGCTGCGACCCGGTCGCTTCGATCGGCGCGTCGCCGTGCAGGCGCCCGATCGCAAAGGGCGCAAGGAAATCCTCGAAGTCCACACGCGCTCGATCCCGCTCGCCGACAGCGTCGATCTCGACGCCGTCGCCGCGAGCACGCCGGGGATGGTCGGCGCCGACCTCGCCAACCTCGCCAACGAGGCCGCGCTGCTGGCCGCGCGCCGCGGCCACGAGAAGGTCGAGATGAACGACTTCACCGACTCGCTCGAGAAGATCATGCTCGGCTCGCCGCGCGGCATCCTGCTCTCCCCGGCCGATCGCGAGCGCACCGCCTACCACGAGTCCGGCCATGCGCTCGTGGGCATGCTCACGCCGGGCGCCGACCCGGTGCGCAAGATCTCGATCATCCCGCGCGGCATGGCGCTGGGCGTGACGCTGTCGACGCCCGACTCCGACCGCGTGTCCTACTCGCGCGAAGACCTCGAAGCGAAGATCCGCGTCGCGCTCGGCGGCCGCGTCGCCGAGGAGGTCGTCTACGAGTCGATCACCTCCGGCGCCGAGTCCGACATCCAGCAGCTCACGGCAGATCGCGCGCCAGATGGTCGGTCGCTGGGGGATGAGCGACGCCGTCGGGCCGATCGCGGTGCTCCCCTCCGACGGCCAGGGCCCGCTGCTGCCGGGGGCCAGCGAAACCTCGCAGGAGACGCAACGGATCGTCGACGAGGAGGTCCGCCGCCTCGTCGAAGCAGCGCATGTCGAGGTCACGCGCCTGCTCTCCGAGCACCGCGAGCAGCTCGAGAGCCTCGCCCAGGCGCTGCTCGAGGCGGAGACGCTCGACGCGCTCGACGCCTACGCCGCGGCCGGCGTGCCCGCGCACGCCGTCGAGAGCGAGGAGCCGGCCGTCGCGCTGCACCCGCGCACGAGCGCCGAGGCGAGCAGCGCCCGGCCGACCGGCATGTAGCCGGCCTGCGCCTCAGCCGCGCTGCGCCGGATCGACGCTGCGGCGCGTGACGCGCTCGGCCTGCTCGCGCTGGCGCCGGCTGGCATGCTGGACGAGAGCGCAGACCTCGCGTGCGTCGTCGGTCCGGTGAAACAGGCCCATGTCCTCCTCGCTGACTCGCCCGTCGGCCAGCGCCCGCCCGCTCAGCCAGTCGAGTAGACCGTCCCACTCCTCGCCGCCGATCAGGATCACCGGGAAGTGGCTGATTGTGCCCGTCTGGATCAGCGTGAGCGCCTCGAAGCACTCGTCGAGCGTGCCGAAGCCGCCGGGCGCGATCACGAAGGCGCAGGCGTAGCGGACGAACATCACCTTGCGCGCGAAGAAATGGCCGAACGTGAGGCCGATGTCGACGTACTCGTTGAGCTTCTGCTCGCGCGGCAGCACGATGTTGCAGCCGACCGAGATCGCGCCGGCGTCGCGCGCGCCGCGGTTGGCCGCCTCCATCAGCCCGGGCCCGCCGCCGGTGATGATGCCGTAGCCGGCGCGGCCGAGCGCGGCCGCCACGCCGCGCACGAGCTCGTAGTCGGGGTGCTCGCGCGGCGTCCTGGCCGAGCCGAACACGCTGACCGCCGGGGCCACGTGGGCGAGCGCGTCGAAGCCGTGCGCGAACTCGCCGGCGATCTCGCGCACGCGCATCGCGTCGGCCGCGCGCACCTTGGGCGGCTCGTCGCCTAGCCACAGCAGCAGCTCCTCGTCGAGCGTCAGGTTCCTCGCGCCGTCGCTCGGGTGATCGTCTGCGCTCACGCGCGAAGCGTACGCGTCGCAGTCTCCGCCCCGACCTCCTCGCGCAGCAGCAGGTCGACGCCGAGCGTGCAGACGCCGAGGCTGACGAACGCCGCTGCGACGATCGCGGTCGCCACCTGCGGCGAGAGGATGCCCTCGGCGAGCCCGAGCGAGGCCGTCGCCGCCGGCACGCCGAGCTGTGCGCACGCCGCCAGCCCCGCGCCCGGCCTGACCCGTGCGAGCGCGGCCGCGACCAGGTGGATCGCCACGTTCAGCACGGCCAGCGCCGCCGCGAGCACGAGCATCGAGGGGTGACGCACGAGGCCGTCGAGGTCGAGCTGCGCGCCGAGCGTGACGAAGTACAGCGGTATGAAGAAGCCGTCGGCGACGCCGCGGATCTGCGTCGAGAGCCGTTTGGGACCGCCGAGCAGTGCCACCGCGACGCCGGCGCCGAAGCCCGCGATCAGCACGCTCGTGCCGCTCTTTTCGGCTAGCCAAGCCAGCAGGAAGAGCACGAGCAGCGCGAGGCGCAGGTCGAGCGCCCAGCGCCGCGACTTCGACAGCTTGCGCGCCCGCTCGACCCACGCGTGCCCGGCGAGCGCCCGCGCGCAGCCGTACACGCCCCCCGCCGCGAGCGCGACGAGCAGGCCGCCGAGCAGCGCATGCCCGGTCCGGCCCGGCTGCAGCACGATCGGCACCGAGACGATCGTCACGACGTCGGCGATCGTCACCTGCGCCATCACGGCGAGCGTGTCGCGCCCACCGGGGCCGGCCTCCTGGAACGCCGGCAGCAGGATCGCGGCCGAGCCCGACGCGAGCACGACGGCGTAGATCGCCGCGTGCGCCGTGCCGGCAAGCGCGGCCGCCGCGATCCCGGCCGGCACGGCGAGCACCCCGACCGTCGCAGCGAGCAACGCGCCGCGGCGCAGCGAGGCGGTCAAGCGCTTTTCGCGCAGCGGCAGGTGCATGCCGACGGTCAGCATCAGCATCGCGAAGCCGACGCTCGCGAGGAAGACGAGCGTCCGATCCGACGGGTGCACCACACCGAAGCCGGTCCTGCCGACCAGCGCGCCGGCGGCGAGCTCGCCGATCGCCAGCGGCACGAACAGGCGCGGCACGAGCGCAAGCAGCGGGCCGCCGAGGCCGACGAGCACGATCACGAGGAGGTCTCCGAAGCTCACGCTGCCCTGAGCCTACGTCGTGGGATCATGCACCGGTGGCCGATCCGCAGCGCCTCAGCGAGAAGCAGTACGAGAAGGAGCTGTTGCGGCTGCAGACGGAGCTCGTCTCCATGCAGGAGTGGATCGTCGCCGAGGGCCGCCGCCTGATCGTGCTGTTCGAGGGTCGCGACACGGCCGGCAAGGGCGGCGTGATCAAGCGCATCACGACCTACCTGAACCCGCGCACGTGCCGGATCGCCGCCGTGCCGACGCCGAGCGAGCGCGAGCGCTCGCAGTGGTACTTCCAGCGCTACGTCGCCTATCTGCCGGCAGCCGGAGAGATAGTGCTGTTCGACCGCAGCTGGTACAACCGCGCCGGCGTCGAGCACGTGATGGGCTACTGCACCCAAGAGCAGTACGAGGAGTTCCTGCGCTTCTGCCCGTCCTTCGAGCAGGCGCTGCAGAACGACGGGATCATCCTCGTCAAGTACTGGCTGTCGGTGTCCGACGAGGAGCAGGAGCGGCGCTTCGAGAAACGGCTGTCCGACCCGCGCAAGCGCTGGAAGTTCAGCCCCACCGATCTGCAGGCGCGCGCTCGCTGGGTCGACTACGCCGAGGCCAAGGACCGCATGTTCGCGCGCACCGACAGCGAGCTGAGCCCGTGGTACGTGGTCGAGGCCGACGACAAGCGCACGGCGCGACTGAACCTGATCAGCCATCTGCTGTCGGTCGTCCCCTACGAGCACTCACGGCAGGGCAAGCGCGTCAAGCTGCCACCACGCCAGCGGCGCAAGTACGAGCGCCCGCCGAAGCGCAGCGAGCGCGAGGTACCGGTGCGCTACGTCGTGGAGTGAGCCGACGGCGGCCCGGCCGCGGCGCGCGCAGTCAGATGTGCAGCACGACGCCCTCGGTCGCGACGCTGACCGCCGGCGAGCGTCCGCCGAGTCGCGCTGCGAGCGCGTCGAGTTCGTCGTCGGTGCGGTTCAGGCGATGGTGGAACAGCGCCACCGAGCGCGCCCCCGCCCGCTCGGCAAGTGCCACCGCGTAGTCGGCCGCCGCGTGACCGAAGCGGGCTTCGGCGGCGAGCTCCTCGGGCAGCAGCTGCGCGTCGTGCACGAGCAGATCCGCGTCGCGCGCGAGCTCGAGCGCGGCCGGATGGTACTCGCCGAAGCCGTCCTCGCCGGCGCCGAGCGCGGTCGGGTTGTGATCGGGCATGTAGGCGATGCTCGCGCCGGCGATGCTCACGCGGTAGCCGTATGTGCGCCCCCCCTTGTGCGGGATCTGGCGCGCCAGCACGGTGAAGCCCTCGACATCGAGCTCGCCCTCGGCCAGCGTCGAGAACGTCCAGCGGCCGCACATCTGCAGCGGCCCGATCGGGAAGTACGGCGGCGACATCAGACCGCCGAGCGCCGTGGCGGCGTCGGCGCCGTCCTCCTGCTCGGGCAGCAGCACGTCGACGCGCGGGCCCTCGTGGCCGGCGGCCGAGAAGAACGGCAGCCCGACGACGTGATCCCAGTGCAGGTGGCTCAGCAGGAGCGCGCCTTCGAACGGCCCGCCGTTCAGCAGCGAGAGCGCTTGCAGCAGCCCCGTGCCGGCGTCGAGGAACAGCGTCGGCGCGCTCGCCCCGTCCGGCGCCAGCGCAAGGCACGACGTGTGCCCTCCGTAGCGGACGAAGTCGGCGCCGGCCGCGGGCAGCGAGCCGCGCACGCCGCAGAAGTGGACCTGCAAGTCAGCTCAACTCCGGCCGTGTCCTGCGGGCGCTCGCCCGCAAGAGAAGATCGAACGCCAGCGGCGCATCGCCGTTCATTATCTGTCAAGCGTAGGGCGCTGTCCAGCGTGCGTGCCCGCGAGGCCTGTGCGATGGCTCACACATCGGCTTCGGCGGCACGCCGCTGAGCGCGTGCGGCGCCGTGCCGGGGCTGCCGCCGGCGCCGTCCGCGCATGAGCGCTCAGACCTGGACGAGCTTGTTCATGTCGTAGTCGAAGCCCGCGCGGCGCAGGTGCAGCAGCAGCTTCGGCTGCCACGTGCCGGCGAGGTCGAGACGGACGTGGCAGACGCCCTCGAGGTCGTAGGGCAGTTCGACGCCGTCCTCGTACAGCACGCACACGCGCCCCGGGCTCAGCGCGGCCACGAGGAAGCCCATCTGGAAGACGACCTCCTGGTGGGCGCGCGTGGAGAAGAACGGCTCGCTGTCGGACTCCAGGCGCGGCCCGCCGACGTCGTCGGCCGTCAGCAGTACGACGGCGTAGCGCGACGTCGGCGCCTGCTCGTCGAGTGCGTCCGCCAGGCGGCTGCCGTCGTCCGAGCGCTGCTTGACGATCCTGATCTCGTGCTCGCCGGCCTGTTCGAGCAGGTGCTCGACGGCCTGCTTCCAGCGTTCGTCGCGCCCGTGCGCGAGCAGGACCTGTCGCGTGCGCGCCGGCGCCGGCGTGCCTTCGGCGGCTGGATCGCGCTCGGCCGGCGTCGCGCCGTTGGCCTGGTGGGCAAGCTGTGAGCCGACCGCCTGCGCCGGCGCGAGCTCTGCGCCCACCGCATGCTCGCGCGTGGGCGCCTCTGCGTGCGCGGGCGGCTCGGCGAACGGGCGCCCGCTCGCGCCCTGCGGATCGCGCGGGCGCTGATCATCCTGCATCCTGGGAGGCGGCTCGGCCCGCGGCGGCGGCTCGCCCATGTCCGCCGGCAGCTCCGCCCGCCCGGCTTCCGCCTCCGGCCCGCCGGCCGTGAGCTCGCTCAGGCCGGCCGCCGGCCGCCCCTCGGCAAAGGCCAGCTCGCCCTGCAGCACTGTCAGCAACTCGATTGCCTCCTCGACGCACCTGAGGTCGGCCGCGTACTGCTCCTGCCAGCGCTTGGAGCCCTCGGGACAGGTGACGGCGTCGGCGAAGTCACGCGCCTCGCGCGGGCCGCCGTACATGTGCTCGAGCGCCTGCACGGTCGGGTCGATCCACTGCTTGCGCGCCGCCTTCCAGCTCTCGTAGTCGCTGAAGTCGCCGACCAGGCTTGCGCGCTGGACGAGCGCCTGGCCCTGTTTGATGCACTGCCCGAGCAGCTCGTGACCGATCGGGACAGATACCTGCAGCGCCGCCACTACATCAACCCCAGGTGCGCGGCCATGCGGCGGCGACCGGGGCCGCCCAGCGCGCATGCCCTGAACGAGCGGACCAGCGATGTGGGCCTGAACGAGCGCACCGAGTGCGGCGCGGCTGCGTCGTTGCGGAACGCCGCGCCGCCGATCAGGCTGCGCGTCGTGGCGCGGGCGACGATCGCGCTCGCGACGGTGTGCTCGTCGATCACGTATTGCGAGTCGAGCACGAGCTCTCGGATCAGATGTGCTCGATTCATGGCCAATCTGGCGCTTCTATCGGCCGCCGGCGCCCGCGACGTTCGCCAACGGGGCGCTCTTAGACGAGCATATGACTGGCCTGGGGAGACGCCGAGGGGAGGCGTGTCAACGGTCGGCTCGGGGCCGACACCGGGCGGCGCCTACTTGCGCTTGGCCTGGTGCTCGATGACCTTGCCGAAGGCCTCTTCGAGCTGCGCCGTCATGCGCAGCTTGAACAGCGCCAACAGCGCCTCGGAGGCGAGCGGGCGCAGCTCGTCGACGCTCTCGATCAGCTCGTCCCAGCCCTCCTCCGGCTGGCCTGCCTGATCGAAGGGCTGCCACAGCTCGCGCAGGAACAGCTTCGTGAAGGCGCGCGCGATCGAGTCGGCGTCGCGGCTCACGCGGTCGCTCAGCGAGAGCGCCGCGTGCAGCGGGATGCCGAGCGCGATCACCTGCTCGGCGGCGCGCAGCAGCGCCGGGCTGGGCGCTTCGAAGCGCCCGTCGCCGAGCGGCACGAGCAGCTTCAGCTTGCGCACGCGCTCGGCGTCCTTCTCGCTCAGCTCGCCGAAGCGCTTGTCCAGTTCCTCGGCCGTGATCACTTCCGGGCGCTCGGGCTCGAACGGCGTCGTCACGGCCCGGCGCAGGCCCAGCAGGCGCGCGGCCAGGCCATCTGAGCCGCTCAGCAGCCGCTCGATCGCGGCCAGGTTGAAGCCGTCGGCCTGCAAATCGAGGATCAGCCGCAGCCGCGCAACGTGCTCGGCGTTGTAGTAGCCCACGCGAGCGCGCACGTCGGGCGGCGGCAAGAGCCCGCGCGTGTGGTGGTTGCGGATGTTGCGCACCGACATGCCGACCTCGGCGGCCAGCTGCTCGATCGTCAGTTCGCTGGGCGGGGCGGGCTCGCGCTGCTGCTTGGCGTTGGGCGGCTTGGCGGATGTGGCGCTGGTCGGGGCCTCGGGCGCTACGCCGTTGCGCGCGGCGCTCTTCGCGCGGCGCGGTTTGGACCGCTCTGTCGACCCGCTCCCCGTCTGTGCCATACGTCACGCAACGATACCATGTTTGATGTAACCTCATTCGAGGTAACATTGACTCACGTCATGATCTCGTTTCCCCCCACCCGCCGGCCTCGCGTGCCAGACAGCTCGCCCCCTGCGACGCCCGCCCGGGAGCGCCCCCGTGGCTGAACGCGGCGCCGTCCCGCTCGTCGCACCCGGGCGCAAGCGCGCGTTGCGGCTGATCAGCTCGTTCACCTCGCCGCTGCTGCCCGACGACTACCTCGACCTGCTCAACCCGCTGTGGTCCACGCGCGAGCTGCGCGGGCGGATCGTGCGCGTCAAGCGCGAGACGGCCGACGCGGTCACGGTGCTGATCAAGCCCGGTTGGGAGTGGCCGGGCCACCGGCCGGGTCAGTACGTGCGCCTGGGCATCGCCGTCGACGGCGTGCACCACTGGCGGGCCTACTCGCTGACCTCAGAGCCGGGACGTCCGGACGGGCTGATCTCGATCACGCCGAAGCTGGTCGAGCAGGGCAAGGTCTCGCCGTTCCTCAACGCGCGCGTGGAACGAGGGACGATCGTGCGCCTGGGCGGCGTCGAAGGCACGTTCGTGCTGCCCGAGCCGACGCCCGAGCGGCTGCTGTTCGTCAGCGCCGGCAGCGGCATCACACCGATCGCGAGCATGCTGCGCGGACTCGAGCGCGACGGCGAGCTGCGCGACGTCGTGCATGTGCACTGCTCGCGCACGCGCGACGGCGTGATCTTCGCCCGCGATCTGGCGCGGCTGCGCCTCGAGCACGGCGGCTACCGCCTGCACGTGCGCCTGACGGGCACGCACGGACGGCTGACGCCGCACGACCTGCAGGCGATCTGCCCCGACTGGCGCGAGCGCGAGACCTTCCTGTGCGGGCCGGCCGGGCTGCTGCAGACGCTCGGCGAGCGCTGGCGCGAGCAGGGCGTTGCCGAGCGACTGCACACCGAGCACTTCCAGCCCGACACGCGCGTCGGCGACGGCGAGCGCGGCTGCGGCGGCACGATCCGCCTGTGCCGCAGCGGGATCGACGCGGTCAGCGACGGCGAGCAGCCGATCCTGCTCGCCGGCGAGCAGGCCGGTGCGGAGATGCCGTTCGGCTGCCGCATGGGCATCTGCCACAGCTGCGTCGGCAAGCTGCGCTCGGGACAGGTGCGCGACTTGCGCACCGGCCGCGTGCACGGTCAACCCGGCGAGCTGCTGCGCATGTGCGTCAACGCGCCCGAGGGCGCCGTCGAGATCGAGCTCTGAGCAGGCACCTTCGCAGTGATCGTTTTCATCATTCTTATTAATTAATTGAAATAAAGGACACGCAATGTCAGCCACCATCGAGGCACCGCAGACGATCGAGCCCCCGCCTTCTCTCCTCGACTCCGACGGCGCGGAGAGTCCACTCGCGCGCCTCACCGCAGAGCAGCTCGAGCAGCTCGGGCGCGAGTTCGACGCGATCCACGACGACGTCTTCGCCGAGCTCGGCGAGCGCGACGCCCGCTACATCCGCAAGACGATCCGCCTGCACCGCCAGCTCGTGCTCTGCTCGCGCCTGGCGCTGCTCGGCTCGCGCCGCCGCGAGCTGTGGCTGCTCGGCACGACCGCGCTCTCGCTGGCCAAGATCCTCGAGAACATGGAGATCGGCCACAACGTGATGCACGGGCAGTGGGACTGGATGAACGACCCCGACATCAACTCGCAGAACTGGGACTGGGACACCGCCTCGCCGGCCGAGGCCTGGCGCCATTCACACAACTACGAGCACCACACGTTCACCAACATCCGCGGCAAGGATCGCGATCTGGGCTACGAGATCATGCGCATCGATCCGCACCAGAAATGGCACCCGGCGTACCTCTTCCAGCCGCTCTACAACCTGCTGCTGATGGGCTTCTTCGAGTGGGGCGTCGCGCTGCACGACATGAACTTCGACGCGATCCGCTCCGGCGAGAAGTCAAAGCGCCAGGCGCGCGAGGAGCTGAAGGCGATCGGCGCCAAGGCGCGGCGGCAGATCGTCAAGGACTACATCGCCTTCCCCGCGCTGTCCGCCGCCGGTGCCGCTGCGCTCGCCGGGACGCGCGGCCGGCGGGGTCGCAAGGCCGGCCGTGCCGATCGCGCCGGCGCTGCACGCAGCGCGTTCAAGTCCACCTTGAAGGCCAACTTCACCTCGAACATCGTGCGCAACGTGTGGGCCTACTCGATCATCTTCTGCGGCCACTTCCCCGACCAGACCTACACCTTCTCCGAGGACGAGGTCGCCGAGGAGTCGCGCGGCGGCTGGTACGTGCGCCAGCTGCTCGGCGCCGCCAACATCGACGGCCACGCGCCCTTCCACTTCCTCAGCGGCAACCTCAGCTTCCAGGTCGAGCACCACCTGTTCCCCGACATGCCCTCCAGCCGCTACGCCGAGGTCGCGCCGCGCGTGCGCGACGTCTGCGCTCGCTACGGGCTGCCCTACAACACCGGGCCGCTGAGCAAGCAGCTCGGGACCGTGCACAGGACGATCCTGCGGTTGGCGTTCCCCGGTGGGAAGGTGCGGCCGAAGCCCGGTCCCTACGGCGACTGAGCCTCGCCCCACAGCGTCGCCACGAGCGAGCGCGGGCCGCCGTGGTCGCGGTGCTCGCACAGGTAGATGCCCTGCCACGTGCCCAGCGCCAGGCGCCCGCCCGCAACGGGAATCGTCAGCGACGGGCCGAGCAGCGATGACTTGACGTGCGCCGGCATGTCGTCTGCGCCCTCCAGCGTGTGCGTCCAGTACGGCGCGTCCTCCGGCACCGCCTCGTTGAAGTAGGACTCGAAGTCCGCCCGCACGTCCGGGCTCGCATTCTCGTTCAGCGTCAGCGACGCCGAGGTGTGGCGGATGAACAGGTGCAGCAGCCCGACCTCGACTTCGGCCAAGCGCCGCACCGCCGCCAGCACCTCGCGCGTGATCAGGTGGAAGCCGCGCGGGCGTGGCTCCAGCCGGATCTCGCCTTGGGCCCACATCGCGCGCACGATAGAGCGCGCCGCTCGCTGCTGTCATGCTGCACGCGATGAGGGCCGGCGGACGGTGGCGGAGCGCATGAGCGGGGTGAGCATCGAGCAGCTCGTGCTCGCCGACGAGCCCGAGCGCTGGAGCGCGCTCGGCTTCATCGTCGAGGGCGATGCCGTGCAGCTCGGCGCCGTGCGCCTGCGCCTCGCCGGCGAGCACGCCGGGCGCGGCATTGTCAGTTGGTCGCTGCGCGGCGCCGGCTCGACCGAGCTCGACGGTCTGCCGACCAAGCGCGCCGACGGCACAGGGCCGGATGGCGCTCCGCAGGAGGGGCCGGTTTCCGTGGCACACCCGGACGGGACGGCGGCCGAGCACCCCAACGGGATCGTCGCGATCGATCACGTTGTAGCGATGACGCCCGCGCTCGACCGCAGCGTGCAGGCGCTGCAGGATGCCGGGCTCGACCTGCGGCGGATCCGCGAGCAGCCGACCCCGGCCGGCGCTCCGCGCCAGGCCTTCTTCCGCCTTGGCGCCGAGATCCTCGAGGTCGTGCAGGAACCGGAGCACGTGATCGCCGCACGCGACGGCGGCGCCGAGCGGCCGGCGCGGCTCTGGGGCCTGGCCTTCGTCGCCCCCGATCTCGACCGCACCGTCGCTGCGCTCGCCGAGCATGCGGGCGAGGCGCGCGAGGCCGTGCAGCCGGGCCGGCGGATCGCCACCGTCAGGCGCTCGGCCGGACTCGCTGTCCCGGTCGCGCTGATGAGCCCGAAGATCTAGGCGCCGTTGGCGTCGCTCGTCGTGCGCGCTGTTGCGATGTGCGCCGCCTCCTCGCCGCCGAGGAACGGCGCGAGCGCGATGTAGGTCGCTGAGGGCACCAGCTCGGGCAGATCGCGGATCTTGCCGGCCAGCGCATACTGCATGCAGAGTTCGAACACTCCGCCCGCGATCGCCTCGACTGTGACCATGGGTGGTCTGACGCCGCGTGCATGCTCGAGGCCTGGCACGAGCATCTGTGCGAAGGAGCCCACGCCGTCCCTCGAGCGCTCCGCGGTATGCGGCGTTGCGGTCAGGGCGTCGATCAGGGCGATGTGGGCAAATGACGCCTCGCTTGCCAGGAAGCCGAACAGTGCACCTATGCTGGCGCCCACCGCTCGCCGCCAGTCGCTCTCCAGCGCATACGCGCGTTCGACCGCCGCCACGGCCTTGCCGTGGCCGACCTCGTAAGCGACCAGGAATGCGTCCTCCTTGTCGGCGAAGTGCTCGTAGAAGGCGACCAGCGATACGGCGGCATGTTCGGCGATCTCTTCGACCTTCAGCGCCGCATATCCATCTTTCGCTGTCAGGTTCGTCACCGCGTCGAGGATTCGCGCGCGCTGGTTCTGCACGACGAAGCTGCGCGAGACGTTCTGATCGCCACGCGCCAACCCGCGCCGTCCGCCGAGCAATGGATGGGGTGCGAGCGTCCCCGGCGCACGTCCGCCCTGCACCCTTATCGCAGCGCGCTGGGCCTCTGAGAGGGGCGTTGGCTCGGCGAGGATCGCTGCCGGCGCGCGGGAGTAGGAGGTCGCCCAGGCGACCAGATCGGGAACGAGCGCGCGCAGTTCCTCGGTGTCCCCACGCAGCACCCGCCTGTAGAGCGCGCGGTTGAGACCACCGACGACCGCCTTCAACGACACGTCCGCCACGGCGCCGGCGCCGGGCGCCAGCTCGAGCGCGTCGCGGATGAAGCTCTCGTAGTGCTTGATCGTGCGTTTGCGGCGTTCGATCCCGGCCGGACCGATCGCCGTTATCTCGAGCAAGCTGAGGCGCAGCGCGCCTGGGTTGGCGATGGCCGAGTCGAACAGCGCTCCGATTGCCGCTTCCGCCCGCTCCGGCCAGCCGCTCGCAGCGCGGTAGGCGGCCTCGATCTGGCGCATCCCCTCGGCGGCGATGAAGTCATATGTAGCGAGCAGGCAGTCTTCCTTGTTGCCGAAGTGCTCGTAGAAGGTCTTACGCGAGACGCCGGCGCGGTCGATCACGTCCGCGACGCGCGTGGAGCGGTAGCCGTCCTCGTCGACGCACTCGATCATCGCGAGTGCCAGGCGCAGGCGCTGGAGCTCGCGCGCCTGCGCGCGCGCCACTGTTCCCGCCGGCTTGCGCGGCCGCCGCGCCTGGGCCGCCTCGCCCTCCGGCGCCTGAACATCCGGCACCGCCTTCAGCGCACGGGTTCGGGTCGCACGCACTGACGGCGGGGAATCCGGCGCCTGCCGCGAACGGTTCGGCTCGACTGCCATCAATGCGCCCTTGCCGATTGATTCGAATCAAGTAAATCGATCATTTGATATGTAAACAGTAGCCTACTTTGCCCTTGACAGGCCTGGGCCGCTGTGAGATGTTGGGATTTCGAGAGTGACCTCCCTCGTCCGGTCACCTTGAGTTAACGCTCGACGCCGCTCCCTCCCTGGCGCGGGCGTATGTGCCGGGGGGCGTCGTGACCTGGCTCTGGTCACGACGCCCAACGGACAGCGTGCGTGCGCGGCTTCGGTCGTGTTCGAGCGTGAGCAGCGGGCGGCGTCTCCAGCCCTGCTGCCCGCGGCCGCGGGCAGGGCGTAGGCTCTGGGGCAAGAGCCATCATCGCCTGACCGAAAGGACGACTCGCATGAGCTGGGACTTCTCCACCGACCCCGACTTCCAGGAGCAGCTCGACTGGATGGACGAGCTCGTGCGGCGCGAGATCTGGCCGCTCGAGGCGATCTGGCACGAGCTCGGCCTCGACGGCTTGCGCGAGGCGATCGCGCCGCTGCAGGAGCAGGTCAAGGCGCGCGGGCTGTGGGCCGCGCACCTGCCCCCCGAGCTGGGTGGGCAGGGCATGGGCCAGGTGCGCCTCGGGCTGATGCACGAGATCCTCGGCACCTCGCCGATCGCGCCGCTCGCATTCGGCAACGCCGCGCCCGACTCGGGCAACTCGGAGATCCTCGCGATGGCCGGCACGCCCGAGCAGAAGGACCGCTGGCTGCATCCGCTGCTCGCCGGCGACCTGCGCAGCGCGTTCAGCATGACCGAGCCGCACACGCCCGGCTCGGACCCGACGCAGCTTCAGACCCGCGCCGTACGCGACGGCGACGAGTGGGTGATCGACGGCAAGAAGTGGTTCTCCTCGAACGGCTCGATCGCCGACTTCCTGATCGTGATGGCCGTGACCGACCCCGACGCGCGTGGCCCGCAGCGAGCCTCGATGTTCATCGTGCCCGCCGACGCCCCCGGCGTCGAGATCGTCCGCGACGTGCCCACCATGGAGCACCCGTGGGAGTCCTTCGGCGCCTACGGCGGCCACTCCGAAATCCTCTACGAGAACGTCCGCGTGGGAGCCGAGGCGCTGCTCGGCGGCGTCGGCGACGGGTTCCTGCTGGCCCAGCAGCGGCTGGGCCCAGGGCGCATCCACCACTGCATGCGCTGGCTCGGCGTCGCGCGCAGGGCCTTCGACATGATGTGCGAGCGCGCGACCTACCGCCAGGCGCACGGCTCGCTGCTGGCGGAGAAGCAGACCGTGCAGAACTGGATCGCCGACAGCGCCGCCGAGATGCAGGCGGCGCGGCTGATGACGCTGCACGCCGCCTGGGTGATGGACACCCAGGGAGCCGGCGCCGCGCGCGTCGACATCGCGCTGATCAAGTTCTACGGCGCCAAGGTGCTGCACGATGTCGTCGACCGCGCGCTGCAGGCGCACGGCTCGCTCGGCTACTCCACCGACCTGCCGCTCGAGCAGATGTATCGCTTCGCACGCGCCGCGCGGATCTACGACGGCCCCGACGAGGTCCACCGCCAGACCGTCGCCCGCCGCATCCTGCACGGCTACTCCCCGCCGCCCAACGAAGTTCCGAGCGAACACCTTCCCACCCGCCGCGCCGAGTCCCGCGAGCGCTTCGCCGACCTGCTCGGAGCCTTGACGGCCAACGACTAGCCCACGTAGCGCACGGGCTTCGGTGGGCGCATAGACGGCCCGGACGGCCGTCCCTGTAACGGTCGTGGCGAGCGGAGCGTTCTCAAGTTCAATCACAGAGCGGAGCTCGGCTCGACTGGGAGGCAGGATGCCGTTTACGCCCGCTCGTCCCTGCGCGATGCTCGGTCATAGGCGGAGCTCGGCTCGATTAGAAGGCTGGATGCCGTTTACGCCCGCTCGGTCCCCGCTCGAAGCTTGGCCCGAGAGCTCACCGCCCCGGCTGATTCAAATTCCACTCAACCCAAGCCAAGCCGGTGCGCCCGTCCGCGCACCGCACCCCGCACATCGACCGCGCGAAGTGCGAGACGCGCCCGTCCTCGGCAACGAGCCGAAGCGGCGCGTGCGCGAGCGGGCGCAGCTCGAGGTCGAGCCCGACCGGGTCCAGCAGCAGCCGCGCGTCGTCGATCAGGCAGTCCGCGCGAAGCGTCTCGTCGGCCGTGACGCCGGTCAGCTCGACGAGCGGTGCGCCCGGCTGCTGGGCATAGCCGGCGCCGAGCGTCGGCATGCCGGGCAGGCGCAGCTCGACGGCGTGCAGGTGCGTCCCGTCGTCGAGGTGCGCAGCGCTCCACACCCAGTCCATCGACCACCAGTCGCGCGTGCCCCACGAGTGGTCGCGCTGGCCCACGGCCCCGTCGAGCTCGAGCAGCTCCTCGCCGACGCGGATCGTGCCGGACACCGTGCAGGGGATCTCGTAGCGCGTCGTCAGCCGGTAGGCGTAGGGCTCGCCTGAGGTCTCCCACGAGAGGTCGAGCGCCAGCCGCTCGTCGCGTCCGGACTCGCCGCGCAAGACCGCCGACGGATCGTCGTGGGCCTCGGCAAGCGCCTCGAGCGTGAGATCGAAGCGCTCGAGGTGCTGCACGCAGCGGTGCTCTGCGCGTAGCGCCTCGGTGTTCACCGCGAGCTCGTCGCCGGACGGCAGCGGCGCGGCGAAGTCGACCGCCGCCACCGTCGCACGATCTGGGCCGCAGACGAGCGCCGTGTACCAGCAGACGCCGAGGTTCGGATAGAGCCCGACGCGCACCCATGCGCCCACGCTCCCGTCGGGGGCGATCGCATCGAAGTACCAGCTCTCGCTCCACAGCGGCTCCGGACCCGGCTCGTGGCGCGACTCGTCCTGGCGCTCCGGGCGCAGTGGCGCCGCCGGCGCGCTGTGCGCGTCCGGCAGCAGCTCCTCGGCTTCGAGCTCGAGCACGTGCGTGGCGTGGCGCGCGAGCATCGCCATGAACATGTCGTCGCCACGCTCGGTGCGCTCGACCAGCATCGGTGCGAGGATCGCCATCAGCACGCCGGCAAACGTGTGCCGGCGGTACTCCTCCCAGCACGTCTGCCACGAGAGGTCCTCGACTCCCTGCGCCAGCAGCGCCTCGTGGTACTCCGCCAAGAGCTCGCGCTCGTGCCGGCGGCGCTCCTCCACGAGCAGGCTGCCGCCGAGGAAGTAGGCCGCGTCGGCCATCGCGCCGCCCCAGCCGACCGTCTGCCAGTCGACGACCGTCAGCGGCTTGGCCGAGCCAGGTTCGCCGAACAGCAGGTTGTCGAGGCGGAAGTCGCCGTGCACGAGCCCCTGCGGGCCGCGCCGGTCGGTCAGCCACGCGTCCAGGCGTGCGACGAAGCGCTCGCACAGCGCGCGGTGCTCGGGCGCCACGCGCTCGCCGTAGCGCTCGAGGAAGCCTGGCAAGAGCTGGGAGACGAGCGCCTGGTTGACCGGGCTCGGGCGGTTCAGCCAGTCACTGCCTGCGAGCGCCGGGTCGCCGAGCACGGGCGCGTGAAGGCGCGCCAGCGCGCTCATCGCCAGCCGCGCCTGCGCCACGTCGCAGCCCGCGATCTGATCGCCTGCCCGCGCGCCCACGGCGTCCTCGAGCAGCAGCGTGAACCAGCCCTCGGACTCGTCGAACAGCGCCAGCGAGCAGCCCGGCAGCGGGCCGCCGATGCGCGGCGCCAGCTCGTCGTAGAAGCGCACCTCGCGCGCGTAGATGCCAAGCCCCACGCCAGTCGCCCGGCTGGCTGTGTCCTGCGCGGCAAGCTTCAGCACGATCGACGCCGGGCCAGGCGCTCGGCCGGGGCTCTCGCCCATTGCATCGGCGCCGTCCGCGTCGCCCTCGGCGTACGCGAGCGCGACGCGATGGCTCTCGCTCATCTGGCCCGTGCCGATCGGCTCTGTCGAGAAAGCCTCGATCGGACGCGTCTGCAGCGCGGCCCGCAACCAGGCCGCGTCGAGCTCGTCGAGCGTACGGATGAGCTTTCTCGCCTCCCCAGGCATGGCGCCCAGCCTAGTGCGCTATCCGCGAAGCTCTGGAGAACAGGCCAGGTGCGCTGAGTGGGCGCCGCCGCTCGGGATGTCCCGGCGGCGGCGCCTCGCTCATCTCGCGGCTATCGGCCGCGTGCGCCGCTGCTCACTGGCACAGCGGGTTGTAGGGCACGCCCTGACAGGGGTTCGGCATCGTCGGCTGCGCCGGCGGCGCCGGCTGCGGCGTTTCCGTGCGCGCTTCGGACTCGGCCTGCAGCAACAGCAGGTATTCGACCGCGCCAAAGCCGTTTTCGGGGTTCGGCGTGGTGCTGTTCTGGCAGCCCCAGGTCGTTTCGATGCTCGCCGGGTACGTCGCCGCCGAGAACGAGTTACCCGACACGCAGTTGTTGACCGACTGCGTGAAAAGGCCGCCCTGCAGCGTCAGATCGCCGGAGTAGCCCCGTTCGTTCGTCCCGTTGCCGGAGAACGTGTTGTTGCTGATCCGGTTGCCCGACAGCGCGAAGTAGATCGTTTCCGGCGTCGGCGGGAACGGGTTCGGGTACTCGAAGCCCATCAGTCCGACGTTGACGTTGCCGGCGATCGTGTTTTTTTCGAGCAGGTCGGCATACGTGCCGGGAAGCTCGATGCCGACGCCCCAGCCGCCGGCCGTAGTGGCGTTGTTGCCCGGCGTGTTGATGTTGTTGTTGTTTTCGAAGCGGCTGTTGCGGATGATCGTGCAGCGTTCGATTTCCGTCGTCGGGAACGTCGGCGTCGCCTTGCGGTTCTTGCCCGCGTTGCACGCTCCGTCCTGCGGCGGCGGCGGGTCGCTCGGGTTTTCCGAGTTCGGCACGAAGCCGATCGCGTTGTTGTTGAACGTCGAGTTTTCGAACAAGAGGCGCCCGCCCGAGTTGGAGCCCGAGTAGCCGAGCGCGTTGTTTTCGGCCGTTACGTTGAACACGCGCGCCTGGCAGTCTCGACATGCCCCGATGTACAGCCCCGAGTCGTTGAAGCCCGACGCGTAGGAGTTTTCAAGCGCGCCGATGACCGTGTTCGAGGCGAACAGCCCGTAGCCTCCGAGCAGTCCGTCGTCGTAGGTCGTCAGGTAGTTGCCCCACCACTTGTGTGCGCCGATCTTGCCCGTCTCATCGCCGCCGTTCCACCAGATCTCGTTGCCGTTCTCGCCGCCCCGGCTGGCGCGGTCGAAGTTGCGCACCGTGAGGTTTTCGATCCAGATGTTGTTCGCTTTGATCGCTTCGATCCCGTTGGCGCCTCCCGCCACCACTTTGTGCTGGCCGTCGACGATCACGCTGTTGCGGTCCATCCCGCGCAGGTGCAGACCGTTCTGCGCGCTCGTGATCTTCACTTCTTCGTCGTACACGCCCGGTTCGACGAGCACCCAGCCGTTCCTCGGCGACGCGTCGACCGCTTCCTGGATCGTTTTGTAGTAATGCGTGTTGGCCGGGATTTTCGCCGGCGGTTCGCCCTGACTGACGATGTTGACGCTCTTGCCCGCCCATGCGGCGCTCGCCGTCGCGCCCAGCGCGATCATTACGAGCAGTGCGAGCGCGCCGTTGCGCAGCCCCCACTGAGTCCACCGCGAGCCGGCCCCGTTTCGACCTCTCGATGACATCTCGTCATCCCCTCTACTCGACCTGGAAGGCGCTAGCCCCGGCCGGCTCGGCTGAGTGCTGCCAGGCGATGCGACCCTGCCTCCCTGACGCGACCCCTCGGCACGACCCACAGTCTCCGACCGTGGCCAACCCCCCTAATTGTCAAGCGATCCTACCGCGATGGCGGTCCGCCTGGCGTGTGGGTATGGGGCGAGTGCCTGCTCGATCGCGACAATCGCCAAGACTCCGCCAGGGTGGTCTCTTAGTGGATTCTCACGCGATCCTCAGTTTCGGGTGATGTCGACAGGGAACACTCATGGACATGACGACACTAACTCTCATCATCATCGCCAACGTGGCGCTCGACGTGGCGCTGCTCGGATTGCTGGCCTTCGTTATGAGCCACGCCGGCAAGCTCACGCCGCATCGCCCCGGCATCACCGGCAACGCCTGGCATCTGCGACGCCCCCTGCGCCATCAGCACGCCGAGGCCCGCCCGCGCGAGGAGCGCACGGCGCGCCGACTCGCCGCCGCGCTCGACTGATCGGTCTGCGGACGAGCATCCTGCGAGCGACCGCGCCGAAGCGCTTGGCGCGGTCGCGCGGGAGGTGAGCGCAGGGGACCGCCGGTCCTCCTCAGCGGCGGCTCAGCGTTCGCCGGCTCCGCGACGCATCAGCACTCCGTACCACGCTGCGACCACGATCAGCACGCCCAGCGGCAACGCGAGCGTGAGGACCGAGCCTGTCAAGAAGTTGGAGGCGAGCGGGACGGTGATCGACATTGGGCCCTCCTAGTGATCGCCCGCGAGCCGGACGGCCCCGGGTGCCGGCTGCGTGGGTGCGAGCCAGCGATGGACATAGGCGAAGATCACGATCACGAATGTGATCGACCCGGGTACCCACATTACCCCGGCGGCGATCTGCTGATCGGTCAGCGCTGAGATGCCGCCCGGGCGCGTCGCCTCGTGCGCGTAGAAGCCGTAGAGCGGATCGGGTGCCAGCGCGAGCACGATGGCCAGCACCCAGCTGACGATCATCGCGCCGACGAGGTAGGCCACGCGCTGCACCGAGGACAGCGGCGCGTGTAGCGGCGGCGAGTCGATCACGTGCTTCCAGAACATCACGGCCGTGAGCAGGAACAGCATGTGCTCGAGTGCATGCAAAGTCGTCGAATGCAGCGTCGCGTCGAACAGCGCCGGCACGTGCCATGCGAGCAGCACGATGCTGAACGCCAGGAATCCCGCCTGCGGGCTGCCGAGCGCGCGGCTCGCGCCTCGCAGCCAGCGTGTGCGCTCGCTCACGCCGAGACCGCGCGCGAGCGGGCGGCGCAGATCGAGCGGCAGCGCGCGCCACAGGCGCGTCCACGGTCGCCCCAGCACGATCAACGGCGCCGCCACGACGAGCAGCAGCACGTGCTGGATCATGTGCACCCAGAAGAGCTGCTCGCTGAGCGTGTCCAGCGGCGATGCCAGCGCGATCACGAGCACTGCCAGACCGCCGTAGAAGCATCCGCGCTGAAGCATGCGCGCGTGCTTCGTGCGTGCCGGTGCGACGGTTCGCCGATCGCCGATCGCGTACAGCACGGCGAACACCAGCACGAGCACGAGCGGCGGGTCCAGCGACCAGTCCCAGAAGCCCGGCGTGACCACCGCCGCGGCGAGCATCAGAGCAGGTACAGCACGACGTACGCGAGGGCGCCGATCGCGGCGAGGTAGGACCAGTAGAAGACGCACGCGTCGAGCCCCGGGGCGATCAGCTTGTCGGGGTCCTTGATGTCGCCGCCCGTCTCCTCGTCGAGCATGTGCCCCGGCACCCGTCGGGCACGCAGCTCGGTCGCCACCTGCGTCTCCAGCCAGTACATCGTCGCCAGCGCGGCGATCGCGTAGAAGGCCGTCCATGCGCAGAACACGCTCGCGTAGCCACCGTCGGTCGGGCCGAAGTGCTGCACGGTGTACTCGACGCACTGCAGCGCGATCGCCGCGAGGCCGAGCACGAGCGCCCCGATCGCCGGCCCGAGCCAGCTGCGCGACTGCGCCTTCATCTGGCGCCCGGCGACGATCGCGAGCGCGGCGCTGAGCAGCACGCAGGCGACGATCGCCACGCCGAGCCCCTGGTCGGCTTTGACGCGGCCCAGGTGCCACTGGTGGTTCTGGTTGAGCGAGCGCAGGTAGAAGTAGGCGAACACGAACGCCAGGAAGAAGAAGGTGCTCGCGCCGGCGAGCAGGCGCCCGGCGACGAACAGCGCACGCGCGCCGACATCGGGCGGCTCCGGCGGTATCTCCGCGCCGTGCGAGACCGGAGGGACCATCAGGCCGAGCGGGCGCTGTTCGTGTGAGGACTCCATGCTCACGCCCCCGCCGGCGCCGCGCCGGCACCGCCGACGGTGAGCGGCGTGCCGTAGTCGTACGGATCGGAGTCGATCACCGGGATCTGCTCGAAGTTGTTGACCGGCACCGGCGTCGGCACCTGCCACTCCAGCGACTTCGAGCGCCACGGGTTGGCGGCGGCCGGCAGTCGCACGATGATCAGCGACCAGACGGCGTTGGCGAGGAAGATCAGCATCGAGAAGCCGAGCACGAAGGCCGAGATCGAGACCCACACGTTGAGCCCGTGCAGGTTCGGCGCGTAGCTCGAGACGCGCCTGGGCATGCCCTCCATGCCGAGCACGAACAGCGGCATGAAGGTCGAGTTGAAGGCGACGAACATCAACCAGAAGTGCCATTTGGCCAGGCGCTCGTTGAAGCGCAGGCCGGTCATCTTCGGCACCCAGTAGTAGATCGCGGCGAAGAACGTGAAGATCAGCCCACCCATGATCGTGTAGTGGAAGTGGGCCATCACGAAGAAGCTGCCATGCGTGTCGGTGTCGCTCGGCACGTCCGAGAGGAACACGCCGGAGAGCCCGCCGATCAGGAAGTTGAAGGCCCAGCCGAGGCAGAACAGCATCGGCACCGTGAACGAACTTCGCGCTCGCCACAGCGTCCCCATCACGCAGAGGAAGATGAAGCCCGTCGGCAGCGAGATGATCTCGGTCGAGAGCATGTAGAACGGGCGCAGGTCGGCGTTGATCCCGCTGACGAACAGGTGGTGTTGCCAGACGAAGAAGCTCAGCAGCGCCACGCCGAGGATCCCCGACACGGCCAGGCGGTACCCCCACAGGGGCTTTCGCGTGAACACCGGCAGCAGCTCCAGCACGATGCCGAAGCCCGGCAGCGCGAGGATGTAGACCTCGGGGTGGCCGAAGAACCAGAACAGGTTCTCGAACAGGTACGGGCTTCCGCCGCCGGCGGGCACGAAGAAGGAGGTGTTGATCGTGCGGTCCAGCGCGGCCATCGCGAGCGTCGCGATCAGCATCGGCGCGGCGAGCACCATCAGCACCGACGTGCCCAGCACCGACCACACGAAGATCGGCAGCCGCGACCAGGTCAGGCCCGGCGCGCGCATCGTGATGATCGTGGCGATCATGTTCAGCCCGAGCAGGCACATCGAGACGCCGACGAGCGCGAAGAAGACGATGTAGGAGTCCATCCCCATCACCGCCTGGTCGTTGAGCGGCTCGTAGCCCGTCCAGCCGGTCGGGAAGCCGCCGAAGAAGATCGTCGACGTGAGGATGAAGCCGGCCGCCATCAGCAGCCAGAACGTCAGCGCCTCGATCCGCGGGAAGGCCATCCGCCGGGCACCGATCATGATCGGCACGAAGTAGTTGGCGAACGGGCCGAGGATGCCCGAGGTCATCATCCCCATCATCATCGCCCCGTGCATGCCGACGAGCGAGAGGTACTGGTTGGGGGCGACCGTCGTCGGCACGCTGTGCAGCAGCTCTGTGCGGATCAGCATCGCGTTGAGCCCGCCGACGAAGAAGAACACGCCGATGCCGCAGAGGTACTGGATGCCGACGACCTTGTGGTCGGTGCACAGGCCGAAGTAGCGCCCGATTCCCTCGTCCTCCTTCTCGCGCAGCGACGCCGGCCGGCCGAGCAGGCGCGATACGGGGTAGTTGGCGAAGCCGAGCCCGATCAGGAAGCCGGCGACCCCGAACAGATAGGCGAGCAGCAGCGCGACGTCGTTCTGGTCGGTCGCCGAGATGAATTCGAAGCTTTTGCTCGTCGAGACCTGATGGCCGACGAACCAGCCGAGGTAGTAACCGCCGACGCCGAGCACGACTGCGCTCAGCAGGTTGAAGCCGATCAGCCGCCGCCACAGCGGACGCCTGACCGGGGCTGGGTGCGATGCGGATTCGATCGTCGTGCTCATTCGGCGCGCCTCGTTGGTTCGGGGAGATAGGTGTGGCGGTACGGCGGCAGCGACTTCGTCGCCGCCGCGTACTTCGTCTGCTGTTCTGCGATCCACGTCGCGAAAGCCGCTTGGCCGACGACGTGGCCGTGGTCGAACATCTGGCCGTGCCAGATCCCGCACAGCTCCGAGCAGCGCACTTCGAAAGTCAGTTCCCTTGTCGGCTTGACGAACGCGACGTTGTCGACGTCCGGGTTGGCGTCGGCCTTGACGCCGAGCTGATAGGCCCAGAAGGAGTGGATCACGTCGAGCGAGGTCACGTGCATTTCGACCGTCTGGCCGACCGGCAGCTCCAGGTGGGGCGTCTCGACGCCGCCGTATTCGGGCCAGCGATACGTGAACTCCCACTGCTGGGCGATCACCTGGACCTGCAGCTTGTGGCCCTTGGGCACTACCAGCGGCGAGGGACCGCTACCGGAGCCGGCGCCGTCTTCCTCGAGGCGGATCGTCCCGTAGGCGGCGAGCGCGAGCACGAGGATCGACGTGACCACCAGCCAGGTCGTCTGCACGCGTGCGTCGCCGCGGATCGCCGGGCCTTCGAGCATCGCGCCCTTCGGCTGGCGGAAGGCGAAGATCGTGTAGAGCAGAAACAGCACGACGAGCAGCAGCACCGGCGTCGCCGCGCCGAGCAGGACGGTGTGGTCGGTGCGGTGGCCCTGGGCCTGCACCGTGCCCGACCCCGGCGGCATGATCGGGCCGATCAGCAGCACGACCAGCGGCGTCGCGATCACCGACGAGGCGATCCAGAGCGTCGCGAAGCGGCGCCAGTGGTTGGGTTCCGCCATGGCTATACGACGTCCAGGAATCCGTCCATGTAGCCGAGCGTCTGCATCGGCCCGCCGCCGCCCGTGAGGAAGCCCGCCGCGCACGGCACGAAGCACTGCCAGTGGTAGCGGCCCTTCTTACCGGTGCGGATCGTGAAGCTGATCGTGCGGTGCGCCTCGGCCATCGTGCAGGGCGCGAATTCGCACTGGTTCTTGGCTTCGTCCTCGACCCCCGGCAGCGGCACGAGGATGCCCAGTTCAGGCACGGCGAACGTGTGCGACGCTTCTTCGGGGTCGATCGAGCCGAGCGTCTTGCCGTCGACCGTCATCGTCGCGCCGATCGTCCCTCGGACCTGCGAGAGGAACGGGTTGCGCAGACCGCTGTCGCCGTCGTACTGCAGCACGGTCACGTGCACGAGCGAGTTCGCCGGGACCTTGAAGTCGGTCGTGTGGATCCACTTGCCGTTGCTCTTGACCAGGTAGGAGACCCAGTCGGGATTCGAAGGGCTGTATTTCGGGCCCACGGCGGCGACCGTCTGCAGCGTCAGGTTGGTTGTGACCGCGGCGGTCGTGCTGCTGCTCGCCGCCGCCACCGTGCGCGGGAAGCTCGTCGCCCAGGTGGCGACGTACAGGCCGATCAAGACCCCCACCACGATTACGGCGGTGCCTACCCCAAGGACCTTCTTAGCCAACAGGCTCACGTCCCGATCCTCCGCTCACCCATCCCGGGCCCACCCCCCACGGGTCTCCCGGTGTCGAGACGACTCTATACCCGCCGGCCGACCCGTGCGTGGCCGAGCCCCGCTCTTTGATGAGAATTTGCTCAGACGGGCGCGGACGGCCTCGCTTGTGCTCCGCTGGCTCGGTGCGGCGAGCGAGCGGCCCGTTCCGCCGCCTGCTCCGTGTTTTTCGTCGCGCGTAGGACACGCGTCCAGAAATCTCACCTGCCTGAACGAAAAACGCGCCGTCGTCCGAAAAGTACGACATGGATTGCCCGATAGGAACGCAGGGGACGACAGGACGTCGTCCCCTTGGGACAAAAAGGCTGGGAGGCCCGACGATGGAAGTTCTTCAGGCTGACGGATCGGCGATCGAGCTTGGGCTCGGCGGCGCCGGTTTCGGCGCGATGGTCACCGAACTGCCGCTGCGCTGTGTGTGGAGCGGCTCGGTCGATGGTTGCTCGTGCGGATCACGCATCGACCGCGAAGTGGTCGCGCAGGCGTGGCAGCGCGAGCTCGATGCAAGCGCAGACAGCGAAGCGCGCTTCTTCCACTTCATCTCGGGCGGCGGCGTGTGGATGGCCTACGGCCTCGCCGACGGCGAAGTACGCGGCGTCTACTGCCCTTCGCACAACAGCCAGCGCGCCGAGCGCTCGCGCGCGGCTCTCTGCAGCGCCGGCGACGTCGTGCTCGAGCCGGCGCTCGCCGCCTGAGCGCCGGCCGCCCGGCGGCCTGGACGTGGCTCGCCCGGTTGCCGAGGCGCGCGGCCATCATCGGCGATCGGCGGCTCAGCCGATCGCCCCCTCCTGATCTTCTCGCCCTTCACATCGCCTCGCAGCGGACGGATACGATCAACGCTTGCCGCCCGAGCAGATAACAGACAGCTCCGCGACCGTCGCCGCACGCTCGCCGCAGGTCCCCGAGCGGCCCACGCTCGACGGGCTCGAGCAGAAGTGGAGCGAGGCGTGGGAGCGCGACGGCTGCTACCGCTTCGAGCGCGGTGCTCCGCGCGAGCGGGTCTTCTCGATCGACACGCCGCCGCCGACCGTGAGCGGCTCGCTGCACGTGGGGCACGTCTTCTCCTACACCCACACCGACGCGATCGCGCGCTACCAGCGGATGCGCGGCAAGGCCGTCTTCTACCCGATGGGCTGGGACGACAACGGGCTGCCCACCGAGCGCCGCGTGCAGAACCACTTCGGCGTGCGCTGCGATCCGTCCGTCGCCTACGACCCCGACTTCGAGCCACCGGTGGAGCCCTCCGAGAAGGAGCCCGTATCGATCTCGCGGCCGAACTTCGTCGAGCTGTGCCTGCGCCTGACCGAGACAGACGAGCGGGCCTTCGAGGAGCTGTGGCGCGGGCTCGGGCTGTCGGTCGACTGGTCGATGACCTACACCACGATCGGCGAGCGCGCGCAGCGCATCTCCCAGCGCTCGTTCCTCGGTCTGCTCGCGCGCGAGGAGGCCTATCAGCTCGAGGCGCCCACGCTGTGGGACGTCGACTTCCAGACCGCCGTCGCGCAGGCCGAGCTCGAGGACCGCGAGCGCCCGGGGGCAATGCACCGCGTGCGCTTCCGCATGTCCGACGCCGACTCGGGCGATCGGTCGGGCGAGGCGCTGATCGAGACGACGCGCCCCGAGCTGATCCCGGCGTGCGTGGCGCTGCTCGCCCATCCCGACGACGAGCGCCAGCGGGGGCTCGTCGGCAGGCACGCCGTGACGCCGCTGTTCGGCACGCGCGTGCCCGTGCTCACGCATCCGCTCGTCGATCCCGAGAAGGGCACCGGCCTGGTGATGGTGTGCACGTTCGGCGACCTCACCGACGTCGTCTGGTGGCGCGAGCTCGGCCTGCCCGTGCGCTCCGTGCTCGGCGTCGACGGGCGCCTCGTCGATGTGCCCTGGGGCGCCGACGGCTGGGAGTCCGACGACGTCGAGCGCGCGCGGCGCGAGTACGAGCAGTTGCAGGGCAGGACGGTCAACCAGGCGCGCAAACGGATCGTCGAGCTGCTCGAGCAGGCAGGCGAGATGGTTGGCGAGCCGATCCAGGTGACGCGCGCCGTGAAGTTCTTCGAGAAGGGCGAGCGGCCCGTCGAGATCGTCACCAGCCGGCAGTGGTTCGTGCGCACCATGGCGCACACCGACGAGCTGCTCGCGCGCGGGCGCGAGCTGCGCTGGCACCCGCCGTACATGCGCGCCCGCTTCGAGGATTGGGTCAACGGGCTGACCGGCGACTGGTGCGTCAGCCGCCAGCGCTTCTTCGGCGTGCCCTTCCCGATCTGGTACCCGCTCGACGAGCACGGAGCGGTGGTCTACGGCCAGCCGATCGCGGCGAGCGAGCAGCAGCTGCCGGTCGATCCCTCGACCGACGTACCCGACGGCTACACGCCCGAGCAGCGTGGCGTGCCCGGCGGCTTCGTCGGCGACCCCGACGTGATGGACACGTGGGCGACCTCCTCGCTCACGCCGCAGATCGCCGGGGGCGCAGGCGAGGACCCCGAGCTGTTCGCGAGCGTCTTCCCGACGGACGTGCGCCCGCAGGCGCACGACATCATCCGCACCTGGCTGTTCTCGACGATCCTGCGTTCGCAGCTCGACTACGACGAGCTGCCGTGGGCCAACGCCGCGATCTCCGGCTGGGTGCTCGACCCGGACCGCAAGAAGATGTCGAAGTCCAAGGGCAACGTGGTCACGCCGATGCACCTGCTCGAGCAGTACGGCGCCGACGCCGTTCGCTACTGGGCCGCGAGCGGCAGGCCGGGCACCGACACCGCGTTCGATCCGCAGCAGATGAAGGTCGGCCGGCGCCTGGCCGTGAAGCTCTTGAACGCGTCGAAGTTCGCGCTCGCCGACCTGCCGCCGGAGGGCGAGGCGCTGACGAGCGCGCTCGACCGCGCGATGACCGCCCGCCTCGCCGCGGTCGTGGCCGACGCCACGAGCAGCTTCGAGGACTACGACTACGCGCGCGCGCTCGAGCGCGTCGAGGTGTTCTTCTGGTGGTACTGCGACTACTACCTCGAGCTCGTCAAGGGGCGCCGATACGACGCCGGTGAGTCAGACGCCGCGCGCGAGGGAGCGGCCTCGGTCAGCCGCGCGCTGCGCCGCTCGCTGTCGGTCTTCCAGCGTCTGCTCGCGCCGTTCCTGCCGTTCGTCGCCGAGGAGGTGTGGTCGTGGTGGCAGCCCGGCTCCGTGCACCGCGCCGGCTGGCCGGGCGCCGAGGAGCTGCTCGACGCGCTCGGCCCGGTGCAGGCCGACAACGCGCCGGTCGAGGACGAGGCGCTCGGCGTCGCCGCCGAGGTGCTCAAGGAAGTGCGCAAGGCCAAGTCCGAGGCGCGCCGGCCGATGCGCGCGCCGGTCGCGCGCCTCCTCGTGCATGACAGCGCCGGGCGGCTCGCCGCGCTGGCGCTCGGGCTCGAGGATCTGTGCGCCGCCGGGTCGATCGAGCTGCTCGAGACGGTCGAGGCCGAGGAGTTCGCGGTCGAGGTCGAGCTGGCGCAGGAGCCTCCGGATTAGGGCCGCGCCGTGAGCGAGCCGGGCGGCTCCTCGCAAGAGCGGGCGGTGCTCGTCCTCGGCGAACCGGAGGGGCTCGCGGCTGCGCTGATCCGCCGCCTGCGCCAGAAGGGCGTGAGCGTCGAGGCCGCCGACTCGCTCAGCGACAGTGAGGCCTCTGCGCTGCTGAAGCAAGGTCGCTGGCGCGCCGTCTGCGTGATCGCCCGCGACGATGTCCTCGCGCTGCGGCTGACGCTGCTCAGCGCTCATCTCAGACCCGACCTGCCGCTGTGGGTGACGATGTTCGACCGTACGGTCACGCGCGAGCTGCATCACGTCGTGCCCGCCGTGCACGTGCTCTCGCCGGCCGAGCTCGTCGCCGAGGATCTCGCCGAGCGGTGCGTCGCCGCGACCGGCACCGCCGCGGCTGCGGCTCGCAACGGCGTGCGCCTGGTCGACGATGCGCTGCGGCTGCTCGCGCGCGCCGGCCTCGGGCTGCTGTTGGCGCTGCTGCTCGAGGCGACGATCACGATGATCGCGCTGCACGAGGGCGTGATCGACGCCCTGTACTTCAGCACGCGCTCGGTCGCGACCGTCGCGAGCACGCCCGGCGCTGCCGCGGGGCCGGCCTGGTTCAAGGCGCTCTCGGCGCTCGACACGCTCGCTGCGCTGTTGCTCGTCGCGGTCTTCACGGCGGCGCTCGTGCGCCGCCTGAGCCGCCCGCGCCTGACGACGCTGCTCGGCGCCCGCGCTGCGCCCGCTCGCGGCCACGTGCTGCTGATCGGCTTCGGGCAGGTCGGATTCCGCCTCGCGCAGGAGCTGCGCCGGCGCGGCGTCGCCGTGCTCGGCGTCGAGCGCGACACCGACGCGCCGTGCGTGCGCCTCGCGCGGGCCGCCGGAATACCCGTCGCGATCGGTCGCGGCGATGACCGCGAGACGCTCGAGCGTCTCGGCATCCGCCACTGCGCGGCCGTCGCGGCGGTCACGTCGACCGATCTCGTCAACGTCGCCGTCGGCCTCGCCGCGAGCGACCTCGCGCCGGGCACGCCGCTCGTGCTGCGCCTCGGCGACGGCGAGGTCGCCGCGGAGACCGACTCGCTGCTGCATCTCGGCGCGATCTGCGACGCGCACAAGATCGCCGCCGAGACGCTCGTACAGGGGCTGAGCGGCGCGCTGACTCCGCCTCGGCGCCTGGGATGATCCGGCCCATGAAAATCCGAAAGCCCCATCTCATCGCGAGCGCTCTGCTCGCCGCGGCCCTCGTGGTCGCCGCGTTCGCCGTCTCCGCCTCGGCGGCGACGCCTCTGAAGATCACCAACTGCAACAAGGCGGCCTCCCGGCCGAAGCTGCTCACGCTCACCTGCGGCGATGGGAACACCGTCCTGAAAGGGCTGACCTGGTCGAGCTTCGGCGGTGCGACCGCCGCGGGGAAGGGCACGTTCGTGACGAACACCTGCGAACCGAACTGCTCCGAAGGCAAGAACGTGAGCTATCCCGCGACCGTCAAGGCGACGGGCTCGAAAAAATGCAAGGGCGCGACCGTCTACGCGAAGCTCTCGCTGACGTACACCGGCGCCAAGAAGCCGCCGCCGAGCGACCCGCGCAAGTGGTTCTTCCGCTGCCCATCCTGAGTCGGGCCGGCTCGAACGATTGATCTTCCCGCCCCGTGACTCCACGCGCTCAGGCGCGCGGAGTCACAGCGGGCGGGGCCTGCGCCAGCGGGTTCTCGCCCTCCCACTCGCCCTCGGCGCCGTAGGGCCTGAAGCGGATGAAGGCCGAGGCGTGGTGGAACGGGCGCTCGGCGTGGGCTCTGACGGCGTCGCGGTGCTCGGGCCCTGAACGGCCACCCGCGTATGCGCGCATCTCGCGCGTCGTGCGCCACAGCGAGAACGTTGCAACGAGCCCGGGCGGCCGTGCCAGGCCCGTGCCGCGCAGCATCGCCGGGTCGTTCACGGCGAGACGCTCGGCGGCGACTCCGGCCTTGAGGAAGCGCGGCGCCTGGGACAGCCTCAAGCGGCCGATCGTCAGCGCGGCGGCCGGCTCCTGCTCTGACATCGCCGGCGGCTCCTCGCCGACCAGCCCGGCCAGTGGTGGATAGGCGCCGAAGACGTGCGTCGGCTGCAGGCGCGTGTGCCAACCGCCGCCGAGCGCCTGCGCGAGCGGGTGCGCGGCGAGGAAGCGGTCGAGCGCATTGTCGTCGTCCCATGCCGCGATCAATGCCACGTGCCCCGGGTCGGGCCTGGGCAGCCGACTTGCGCCCAGCGGCGAGGCGGCGGTGAGTACGCCGTAGCGCAGGCCTGGGGCGGGGTCCCGCGGCGTCGCTCGGCGCAGCAGGCGAAGACCCGCGACTTTGCCCACTTCGGCCAGGTGGAACGAGGCGATCATGCGTCCGAGGGGGTTCCGACATGCATGTTACTCTTAAGTATACCAGATGGTAACTACACGCGAAGATCGAGCGGGGGTGGAAGCTGAGGGGAAGAGCGCGAGGCCGACCGGTCCCAGGTTGCCGGCTGCCGAGCGCCGCGTGCTGATCGAGCGGGCCGCGGCGCGGCTGTTCGCTCAGAGGGGATACGAGACGACGACCGTCGAGGACATCTGCGCGGCGGCGGGAGTGAGCAAGCCGATGCTCTACCGGCACTTCGACTCCAAGCAGGAACTCTGCATGAGACTGCTCGAGCGCCGCCGGGACGAGCTCGCGGCGGCGCCACTCGGCACCTTCCTCGAGACCGACGGACCCGTGGAGCAACGGCTGGAGGCGATGATCGATGCCTGGTTCGCGCATGTCGCCGAACACCCGCACAGCTCGCGCGTGCTGTTCCAGGACATCACCGGCGATGCCGGGCTCAGGGAGCTGCAACATGAGCTGCGCCGCCGCCAGCGGGCGGCCGACGTGGCGATGCTGCGCGAGTTCGGCCCGCCGCTCCCAGAGGTCGAGCTCGAGCCGCTCGGCGAGGTGATCCGCGCCTCGCTGACCGGCCTCGCGCTGTGGTGGCTCGAGCGCCCGGAGGTCCCTCGTGCGGTCGTCGTGGCGGCGATGCTGCGGATGACGCGCGGGCTGCTCGGGGCACATGACGTCGGATAGGGTCCGCCGTCGTGGAACGCACGCTGATAGCCGAGCTGCCGGAGAAGATCGACGAGCGGGTCAGGCTGCGCGGCTGGGTCAACGCGCTACGCGACCAGAAGCGCGTGCAGTTCATCGTGCTGCGCGACGAAACGGGGATGGCCCAAGTCGTGTTGCCGAAGGGCGAGGAGCCGAGCGAGCTGAACGAACGCGTGTCGGCGCTCACGCCCGAGTCGGCCGTGACGGTGACCGGCACGGTCAAGGCCGACGAGCGCGTCAACCTCGGCGGCCTCGAGCTCAAGCTCGAAGAGCTCGAGGTCGACTCGCCGGCAGAGCCCGAGGTGCCGATCGCGGCAGATTCGGCGCTCGACAAGCGGATGGATTGGCGCTACCTCGACCTGCGCCGTCCCGACCGCAAGCTGATCTTCGAGGTGCAGACGACGACCGAGCGAGCGATGCGTGAGTTCTGGGCAAAAGAGAGCTTCATCGAGCTGCACTCGCCGAAGCTGACCGGCGCGGCGACCGAGTCCGGCGCGGAGCTGTTCAAACTCGAGTACTTCGATCGCATGGCGACGCTCGCGCAGTCGCCGCAGTTCTACAAGCAGATGGCGATGGCGGCCGGCTTCGGCAAGGTCTTCGAGGTCGGCCCGGTGTTCCGTGCGAACCCGTCGTTCACCTCGCGCCACGACACCGAGTTCACGAGCGTCGACACGGAGATCTCGTGGATCGACTCGCACGAGGACGTGATGTCCTTCGAGGAGCGCTGGCTCGCACACACGCTCGCGGTCGTCAAGGACGTGCACGGCGAGCAGATCGCAGCGACCTTCGATACGGCGCTCGTCGTGCCCGAGCTGCCGTTCCCGCGGATCACGCTCGAGGACGCCAGGCAGCAGCTGCGCGACGCCGGTCACGATGCGCCGCCGGCCGGTCACGACCTGGATCCGCCGAGCGAGCGGGCGCTGTCGGCGCTGATCAAGGAGCGCCACGGCCACGAGTTCACGTTCGTCACCGACTACCCGACGTCGGTGCGGCCCTTCTACCACATGCGCTACGAGGACCGGCCGACTGTGACCAAGAGCTTCGACCTGCTGTGGCGCGGCATCGAGCTGACGACCGGTGCTCAGCGCGAGCACCGCTACGACAAGCTGCTCGCGCAGGCCAACGAGAAGAAGGTCGACGTCGAGGCGATCAGCTACTACCTCGACTTCTTCCGCTTCGGCGCGCCGCCGCACGGCGGCTTCGGCTTCGGCCTGACGCGCCTGTTGATGCAGATGCTCGGGCAGGAGAACGTCCGCGAGGTGACGTTCCTGTATCGCGGGCCGCATCGGCTCGAGCCGTAGGCGTAGCGCTCGACGATACGACCGACGGAAATCGGCCTAGATGAGTTGTGCCACGGCCCTGAGGGTGGTCGTGGGGTTGGGGGAGGGGATATGGGCAGGCAGATCGAAGTCGGCGGTGCTCACTGAACCAGCGCCGACCCAAAGGGGGCCTCGATGGACGCCGACCTCGATCTGCTGCTGATCGCTGTTTATTGCACGGTGGACGATCTCCTGCCCAAGCGGGCGGGAAACGCCAGAAGGAGGATCTCTGATGCGGAGGTCATCACGCTGTGCGTCGCCCAGGCGATGCTGGGTATCCCATCCGACCGGAGGTTCTTGGTGACCGCACGCTGGCGGCTGGGACACCTGTTCGCGCACCTGCCTGAGCGCAGCGCGTTTCACAAGCGTCGGCTGCGCCTCTCGGGTGTGATCGAGAGCCTGATACGTGAGTTCGCCCGCAACAGCCCAGGCTTCTATGACGATCTGCTGCTCGTGGACTCCACGCCGGTGGAGTGCGCACGCTCGCGTGAGACGGTCAAGCGGGGCGGGCAAAGCAGTCTCGCAAACGCGATCTCCAACGCCGCTGACTACGGCTACTGCGCCAGCCACAGCCGGTGGTTCTGGGGTTTCAGGCTACACACGCTGTTCGCGCTGGACGGCACCCCACGGGCACTCGCGCTGAGCTCCCCAAAGGTCTGCGAGCGCGAGGTCTGCCTGGAGCTCGTGCGCCGCTGCGAGCGCCAACCAGGGCAGATGCTGATCCTGATCGGCGATAAGAACTTCCGCGGCAAGCAGTTCGAAGCCGACCTGAAAGCGCTCGACGCCCAGATCCTGCGCCCGCGACGCAAGGACGAGCCCGGCCACGGCCCACACCTCGCGCCGATTCGCCAGCGCGTGGAGTCGATCTACTGGACCTGCAAGGACATCCTCACCTTCGAGCGCCACGGCGCCCGCACCCTGGACAACCTACGCGTGCGCCTCGCCATGCGCTTCGCCGCTCTCGCCGCCGCGATTGCACTCAACCACCGCCTCGGCCGCCCCAGTCGCTCTCTCGCCTGCTACACCGCATAACTCCCGTGGCACAACTCATCTAGGGGATGCCGTCGAGGAGCTTCGCGGGCGGCACTTCAAGCGCCCTCGCCAACTTGACGATGGTCGCCAGTCGCGGATCGCGCATCGAGCGCTCCAGGCGGCTGATCTCGGACATGTTGAGGTCGCAGAGCTCGCCGAGCGCTTCTTGGCTCAGTTCGAGGCGCTGTCGTTCGGCACGAAGGTTTGCGGCGAACTGCTCCCGCGCATCCATCTCTCGATGCTAACTCGATGGCGGAGCGGCGGAGCGGCGGAGCGGCTAAGCGGGCGGGAACCACTCCTGGAGGCCGCGGGCCAGGGTCTCGATCGCCTGCGGCGTGAAGGGGCCGGCGGCGTTGAGTTCCTTGGCGAGCGGGCGGGGATGGCGCAGCAGGTACCCCTCGACGTGCGTGCGGCCGAACAGGGGGAAGTCGGCCTCGGTGAAGCAGAGCACTCCGGTCACGGGGGCGTCGGGGTGTCCGTGCGCGTCGAGCTGCCCACGCACGGCATCGACCTGACGGGCGAGGCCGAGAACGAGCTTGTTGCGGGTGCGGCCGTTGACCTGCAGTCTGGCGGCGCCGGAAGGTCCGGAGCGCACCTGCACCTTGCCTTTGATCGCCTTGGCGTCGATCACGTAGACGCCGCGAGGGGCGACGGCGAGATGATCGATGTTGCCGTAGCTGTGCGGCATGCGGCGGTCGTGCAGCAGCACGGCCGGTCCGCGGGCGAGGCGGCGTTCGAGCGAACGCGCGACGTTCTCCTCGCCGAGTCGGCCGCGCTCGAAGGCGCGCTCGTGCTGCGGCGAGCCGGCGAGCGCGAGCAGCAGGCCGCCGATGTGGGGGTGGCGCTGGCGCACGCGCGCTTCGCGATTGCCTCTGCGCCGGCGATACTCGCGGTGGGCGCTGGCGCCGGGCAGGCCTCGATCGAGCGCGGCGCGGGTCGACGCCGAGACTTCGGAGAGCGCGGACTCCGCGGGCGCCGGCTCGCCGGCTGCACTCAGACCTCGTGCAGCGGTCACGCAGCCCGTGCAGGTCACCAGGCGCGTCGCAGAGTCCCAAGAGGCACGGGCTCCGACGTCGAGTGGGCAGGCGCAGACGCTGCATCGGGCGGGCCAGCGAAGTTTCAACATACGGGACGACATGCGCGCTAGGTCGTCAGCGAAAGGCTCGAACTTGAGCCGTGCCACCGCCTGTTCGCCTGATCCGACGAGGAGGTCCCGTGCGGGACGGGCCGTTGCGGCGGATCAGCCTTCGAAAGCCTGGGCGAGCAGCTCGTAGGAGCGCCGCCGCGCGCGATGCTCGTAGAGGATGTTCACGGCGATCACCTCACCGGCGCCGTATTTCTCGGCTACGTCCACGAGCTCGCTGCGCACGGTCTCGGGGGCGCCGACGACGGTTCGCCGCTGCGCGCGCCGCTGCGCGGCTGCCGGCGGCGCGCCGGCCTCGGTGCGAGCCTGCTCCTCACGCGCGAGGAACTCGAGCGCGGTCTCGGGCGGGGGCACTGCGATCAGTTCCCCTCTGCGCAGCATCGTGAAAGCCATCCGCCCGCTGCTGGCCAGCCGCTGCGCCTCGGCGTCGGTCTCGGCGCAGATCGTCCACACGGCGACGGCGGTCCGCGGCTTCAGGCCGTCGGCGTGTTCGTGCTCGGCGAAGCGTTCGCGGTAGAGCGCGGCGAGCTCGATGCCGGCGGAGTTGATGAAGTCGGCGAAGGCATAGGGCATGCCTAGCTCGGCGGCCCAGATGGCGCTCTGCTGGGAGGAGCCGAGCAGCCACGGCTCGGGCGTCTCGGGGCGCCCGGGTAGCGTCTTTGCGAGGCGCGCAAAGGGGTGGTCGGCGGGCATCTGATCGTTGAGATAGGCGAGCAACTCGGCGAGCTGCTGGGGGAAGTCGTCGGAGGCAGCCTGGCGGCGGTCGCGCTGCAGCGCGAAGGTCGTCATCGGGTCGGTGCCGGCGGCGCGCCCGATGCCGAGGTCGATCCGCCCGGGAAACAGCCCGGCGAGCACGCTGAAGGTCTCGGCGACCTTGAACGGGCTGTAGTGGGGGAGCATGACGCCGCCCGAGCCGACGCGGATGCGCGAGGTGGCGCCGGCGATCGGACCGATCAGCGCCTCGGGGCTGGGGCCGGCGAGCATCGGGCCGCCGTGGTGCTCGGCGACCCAGTAGCGGTGGTAGCCGAGCTCATCGCAGAGCTGAGCGAGGTCGATCGTGTTGCGCAGCGCCTGCGCACCGCTGGAGCCCTCGGCGATGGGCGACTGGTCGAGCACGGAGAGCAGGAAGGGAGGCGACATCGACGCGCTGACCTTCTAGCAGGCCTAGGCCGATCGTCTGTCGCGTCCGCACTCCCATCTACCTTCAGGGCATGCTCGTCAACGAGCTCACAGACGGCATCGAGATCGATCAGGTCCTGCTCGTGCGCCAGGCCGAGCGCCGCCAACGCCGCGATGGCGGGGACTACCTGCGCCTGCAACTGGGCGACCGCACGGGGGCCTTGGCATGCATGGTCTGGGAGGAGCTCGGAGAGGTCGAGCGGCTGGCCAGGGCGGGCGCGCCGATCAGGGTTCGCGGCCGCTACACGGTGCATCCGCGCTTCGGCCCGCAGATCAACCTGCACGGGTTGGAAGAGGCCGATCCGGAGACCTTCTCTCTCGATGATCTGACCGATGGGCCGGTTCGTGGCGTGGAGCAGATGGAGCGCGAGGTACGCGAGCTGATCGGCACGATCCAGGAGCCGCACCTGCGCGTGCTGCTGGAGGGAGTTTTCGGCGAGCAGTCGGAGCTGTGGCCTGGCTACAGGGAGGCGCCGGCGGCGAAGTACTACCACCAGGCCTATCGCCACGGGCTGCTGGAGCACTGCCTGGGCGTGGCGCAGGCGGTCAGCGCGATCAGCGCGACGTTTCCGGGGATCGACCGCGACGTGGCGATCACGGGTGCGCTGCTGCACGACATCGGCAAGCTCGAGGCTTACACGGAGGATCCGCAGAACATCGACCTGACGGACGCGGGCAAGTTGCAGGGCGAGATCGCGCTCGGCTACTACCGCATCCGCCGCGCGATCGAAGACATCGAGGGCTTCCCGCCGGAGCTCGGCCAGGCGGTGTGTCACATCATCCTCTCCCACCACGGCTCTCTGGAGCACGGCAGCCCGGTGCTGCCATGCACGCGCGAGGCGACGCTGGTGCACATGATCGACAACCTCGGCGGGCGGCTGGGCAGCTTCGACCGGATCGAGAAGGAGCTCGCGCCGGGCGCGTCCTGGTCGGGCTTCGATCGCGCGATCGGGGGCAGCGCGTTCTTCGGCGAGCGGAGCGGAGCGACGAGCGAGGAGCGACGAATCGAGTCGCAGCAAGCTCCGTCAGACGAGCGCTCGCGCCCGGAGCCGGCCACGGCCGAGGTAGGCGATCAGGTGTCGCTCTCCTTGTCACTCGAGGGACGCGAAGCGGCCTGAGCCTCGCGCGCGAGCGCGTCGAGCAGTTGGCCCAGGTTGTCGCCCGTGTCGTCTTCGAGGACTTCGTAGCCTTCGGCTGCGAGCGTGCGAACGTCCGGGTCGGACGAGATTCGATCCCAGCCCGCGATCAAGAACTCGATCACGAGGCCTGAGCGCAGTTCGATCCGGGGCCGATAGAGCGACAGCGTGCGCCAGCGTTGGAGCAGGGCGGGACGGTCGAAGACGTCGAGCCAGTCGTTTGAGTCTGCGAAGTGGTCGGGCTCGTCCGTGCGCAGCACGACGCTCACTGGATCGCCGCCGCCGCCGCGGCCCTGTGCCCACGATCCGACGACGGCAAGGCCTTGAACGTCTGCGGTCTTGCCGGCCCATTCGGTAGCCGTCTGTACAAACCCGTCCAGGCCTCGAAGCTTGGCCTCTTCGGTCGGGACAAGTCGCCAGAGCCCGGCGATCTGGGCGCTGTGCTCGTGCCGTACCTCGGTGAGGTCGCGGTCGAGCTCGGCGTGGCTCAGCAGGGCGCGCCGTTCCAGTGGCGGCGTGCGGCTGATGCTCTGACGCAGAAGCTCGAAGGCTTCTCCGAGGTATTCGCCGGCCTTCGCGTCGTCGGCGCCGCGCGCTTCGCGGCCGTACCAGCAGCAGAGGTTGTAGAGCACGCGCGGGCTCTTGTTCGGCAGCTCCGCGATGTAGTCGATCGCGGCAGCCCGCTGGAACGCGTCGATCGGTTGCAGCTTCACCTCGTTGCGGAGGCCTTTGAGCTTCGCGGGCCCGAGAGGCGGCCCAGCGCCGTGAGTGTCCGGCAGCCGATCGGTTGCCGACACGTTGGACGCGACGAGCAGCAGCGCGCCCGGTTCGAACGTCGTCGTGAGCAGGGCGTGCAGGTCGACGACGCTCCGCCTGAAGGTCCGCCACTCACGCCGGGGGCGCCGATGTGCGGACAACGCCCGCGTCTCCTCGGCATTCGACGGCTCGTGCGGCGGCGGGCGTTCGGCGCGCCGGACAAGAGCCCGTCCCCGCGCGGCGAGGTAGGTCCGAACCCCGACCGTGCCGCGGGCGGTGGCGCTTGCAAGCGTTTCGGGGTTCACCAGGTGCTCGAGCCGATCGCGCGCGCGCATCGAGCACGTCGCGGCGCGCACGGCGTGCTCGAGCGCCTGCCGGCGGACGTCGTGCGGCCGCCCTTGGCAGACGCTCTTGTCTCGCTCCCACTCGCTGTAGGTCGTGGCGAGCACGATCTGCGCGCGGTACCAGTTGGGGTCTTCGTCGTCGCGACGCCTGAGTGCACGGTTACGCTCCTCGATCAGCTTGAGTGCGTCCGACGCCAGCGTCACTGACCCCTTGTAATAGCCGTCCAGGCGGCGCAGGTGGGCGAGGTCGATCAGCGCGCCGATGTTGTAGCGGTCGATCGCGAGGGCGCGCTCGTAGAGATCGTCGGCCTCGTCCAGCAGGCTCATGCGGTTCAGCTCGGAGCCAGCGCGGAACAGGGCCCAACTGCGGGAGTCGCGCGAGAGCAGCACCTCGTGGGCGGGTGGTCCAGGCGTTTCGTCGATGACCTCGTGCTCGATCCAGCCGGCGACCGCGACGGCCAGTGCGCGATTGGAGGCGAACGGAGTCAGGTGCGGCGATGGCGGTTCACCGAGCCAGAACTCGGACGTGTCGATCAGCTTGGCGTCGAGGCGCAACGACACCGTCGCCGCGGCCGTCTGGCGATCGTCGATCGGCTTGAGCGAGCCGCTCACTGTCAGGCGCTGCTTTCGCCACAGCAGCCGCAGCAACGACAGCGCGACGGCGAGCGCCTGCGTCTGCGGGATGCCCTGCAGCGCCGCGACGTAGTCGCCGGCGCGCTCCTCGCCGGTGACGAGGTAAAGGTGCGAACCGGTCTCGCGGCCGCCGTCGATGCGAGCCTGCACCAGCAGCGCGAAGCTTGGTCCGACCCGTGCTGCCATCGCGCCGTCCTCGAACGCTTCGAGCTGAAGCGCCGGGCCAAACAGCCTGCCGATCCGTCTGAAACGGCGCCAGCGGCGAAGTGGACGCCACCTCCATGGAAGCGACGCGAGCCAGCGAAGCAGCGAGAGGGCCAGCACCAGCGCCACCGCGACGAGGCCGAGCAGCGACGCGACGTTGCCGGCGTCCGACGACGCTTCTTCGATCAGTTCCGACAGCCCACCCTTCTTCTGAGGAGTCGCTTCGTCGTCGTCGCCGCTGAGCGAAAGCGCGAGCAGCAGGCTCGCGAACGGTTCGCCTTCAGCGCCTGTCTCGCCGCGCGGCCCCTGTCGGCCAGCCCAGTTCCACGAGAGCGACGGCTCGTGGTCGGGGCAGCGTTTTCCCGCAGCGACCACGTGCAGCTCGTTGCCGTCGTCCCTGCCGATGCACGCGTGGACAACGCCGTGGCGATCGGGCACGACCAGCTTCGCAGCTGCGTGCGCCGGGAAGCTCGCGCCCAGCGCGGCGAAGAGCAGCCCAACGACCAGCAGGACGCAGCGACCATGGCCGCGGCGTCGCGCGTTCCCCCATTTGCCCAGCGTGCCCACCACCCCCGTAACAGGCGCCAGAAGTCGAGACGATGGAATGCTACAGATGGCGAGAAGGGTTGGGAATGACGCGGCATGGGCTGCGTCGCTCGCCTACCTCGTGCTCGGCCGGCCGTGATTTCGGCGTCGCCGCGCAAGCGCAGCCCCCGCCAACCGCCGCAGCAGCCCGAAACCTCGCAAATAGCGGTTCGGCGCAGGGCCCGGCCGATAACCGTCTCGCCGCCAACTTCTATGGTGTCCGTTCATGGCAAAGGACACCGAGAAGCTGATCCGCCAGCTGTCGCTGATCTCCTACCTGATGGCCGAGCGCCGTCCGGTTACGGCACTGGAGATCCGTCGCGACGTCGAGGGCTACAGCGGCATGAACGAAGACGCGTTCGCGCGCCGCTTCTATGCGGACCGCTCGGAGCTCGAATCGCTGCGCATCCAGCTGACGGTCGAGCGCCCGGCGGACGGGGCGGCGGAGCAGGAGAACTACTCGCTGCGCCCGGAGAACTTCCACCTGCCGCCGATTGCGTTCACGGACGAGGAGCTGGCGGCGCTGCAGACCGCGTTGAGCCTGCTGGACGGCGAATTCGCCTACGCCGAGCCGCTGCGCTTGGCGCTGCAGCAGATCACGTGGGGGCGCCCGAGCCCGCTGCGCGCGCCGGAGCAGCGCTCGGTGGCGCTGGGTATCACGGCTTCGGCGGGCGGGCACGATCTCTCGGCGCGCTTGGCGAAGGTCGAGACGGCGATCTTCCGCAACAAGACGATCCTGTTCGAGTACTACACGATGGAGCGCGACGAGGTGGGCCCTCGCCGCGTCGACCCCTACCACCTGCTCTTCCAGGGCGGGCAGTTCTACCTGCTGGGCTACTCGCACGAGCGCAAGGCGATTCGCGTGTTTCGCCTTACGCGCATCCGCGGCAAGGTCTCATATGCGACGAAGGCGGAGCACGACTTCCGCCGCCCGGCGGACTTCGACCCGCGCGCATATGCCAATCGCGCGGACTGGCAGCTGGGCGAGGAGCAGGGGGTCGCGGAGGTGCTCATCTCAGAGCGCATCGCGTGGCAGGTCGAGCGCCACTTCGGCCGTTACGGCGAGATTCGCGACGCGGCGGGCGTCGCAGGCGCGGCGAAGGGCGACAGACTCTTCCTCACCGGGTACTCGAACCCGCGAGGGGTCATCTCGTGGGTGTTCGGGCTGGGTGCCAATGCGACGCTGCAGGGGCCGCCGGAGCTGAGCAAGGAGATGGCGCGGCGCCTGAAGCTGCTGAAGGACCGACATGGCCGCACGTTGCCGGGCGCCGTCGCGAAGGCGACGGAGGGCGAGCTCACGGCGACGGCGCGCAACCGAGGCTCGGGACGACGCGCGGCGGGAGAGGGCGAGGACGGTCCGGCGCGGCCAGAGGCGGCGATCCGCCCGGAGCGCTTCGCGCGCTTGGTGACGCTGGCAAGCATCCTGATCCAAGCGGGCCGTGCGGGTGAGCGCGTCTCGATCGCCGAGGTGTGCGAGCGCCTGCAGTTGAGCGACGAGGAGTTGCACGAGGACGTCAACGTGCTCAACGTCGTCAACTTCGGCGGCGGCTCGTACGTGCTCTACGCGGAGATCGACGAGCAGGCCGGTGAGATAGAGGTCGACCCGGAGCCCTACAGCGACAACTTCGATCGCCCGGCGCGCCTGCTCCCAGTCGAGGCGAAGGCGCTGGTGGCGGCGATCGACCTGATCGGCGAGCACATTCCGGAGGGCTCGCTGGCGAGCGCGCGCGAGAAGATCGTGGCGGCTCTCGGCGAGGATCCGATGGAGCAGGGCCTGCAGGTCGCGAGCGCAGGCGGCGACGACGCGCTTCTGGCACGCGAGATCTCGGAGGCGATCGTCGCCAACAAGCTCGTCGAGCTCGAGTACTTCAAGGAGAACGAGAACGATCTCGTCAAGCGCACGGTCGAGCCCTACGCACTGACGAACGGGCGCGAGGGCTGGTACGTGGCCTCGTTCGACCCCCAGCGCGACGGCATGCGCCACTTCCGTCTGGACCGCATCAAGCAGGTGACGATCACCGATCGGACGTTCGAGCCGCGAGCGGAGGTCGACCCGGCAGCGGAGGTCGACGGCTGGCTGCGCACGGGCGAGGTCGAGGCGTCGCGCACGGCGCGCGTGTGGGTGGCGCCGGAGCGGGCACGGTGGGCGCGCGAGGCACGGCGTGTGGTCGAGGAGCGCAGCGACGGCGCGGTCGTGGTCGAGCTGAGCTTCGCGGGAGTCGACTGGTTGGTGCGGGAGATCCTCAGGGAAGCGGGCGATGCGGCAGTGCTCGAGCCGCTGGACGCACGCAAGGCGGTGCGCGAGGCGACGCTGCGCCTGACCGAGGCGCAGGCGAAGCCCGTGCGGCGGCGCCCGGCGAGCCGAAAGAAGCTGCAGCCCGCATAGAACGCTGCACAAGGGGGGTACTGGCTTCATATGAGTCGGCGCGAGCAGATCAAGATGTCGGCGGCCGAGGTGGCGAGCTTCCTGGCGGAAGAGCGCACGGTGACGTGCGCGACGATCGGCCCGCGCGGCTGGCCGCACCTGATGCCGCTGTGGTACGTGCTGCGCGGCCATTCGGCGGGCGAACCGGGCCCGCGCGTCTGGTCGTGGACGTATGCGGCGTCGCAGAAGGTGCGCAACATCGAACGCGATCCGCGCGTGACGTTGCAGGTGGAGGCGGGCGAGGAGTACGCGCAGCTACGCGGCGTGGTGCTGGAGTGCGACGTGGTGGTGCACCGCGAGGTCACCGACGTGGTGCGGCTTGGCGCGGAGATCATGATGCGCAACGCCGTTCCCCGTAACGAGGCGCCTCTGCAGGAGCTGCCCGAGCAGGCACGCGACGTGGTCGCGGCGCAGGCGGGCAAACGTGTCGGCTTGGAGTTCGTCGAGCGGCGCCGTGCGAGCTGGGATCACCGCAAGCTGGGCGGCGTCTACTGATAGTCGGAGCGGAGCGCCCGAACGGGCTCGCGGACGCGCTTTCAACGCTCTGGCGCCCGGCGAGGGCCCGCGCCGTTAGGCTGCTGCGCGAATGCAGGCGCTGAAGGGACTCATCCTCTCGGGGGGAAAGGGCACACGCCTACGCCCGATTACGCACACGAGCGCCAAGCAGCTCGTGCCGGTGGCGAACAAGCCGGTTCTGTTCTACGGCATCGAGGCGATGGCGGAGGCGGGCATCGAGGAGATCGGCATCATCGTCGCGCCCGAGACGGGGCCGGAGATCGAACAGGTTGCGGGCGACGGCGCACGCTTCGGTGTGCGCATCACATACATCCTGCAGGACGAGCCGCTCGGCCTGGCGCACGCGGTGCTGACGGCGGAGCCGTTCCTGCACGACAGCCCTTTCGTGATGTACCTGGGCGACAACCTGCTGCAGGGCGGCATAAGCGATCTGGTCGCCGCCTTCCGCGAGCACCAACCGGATGCGCTGATCCTGCTGACGCCTGTGCCGGATCCGGAGAACTACGGCGTTGCGGAGCTCGGGCCGGCTCCTGCGGGCGAGGTCGGCCGGGTGGTCCGGCTCGTGGAGAAGCCGTCCGAGCCGGCGACGGATCTGGCGCTCGTCGGCGTGTACATGTTCACGGGCCAGGTGCACGACGCGGCGCGCGCAATCGAGCCGTCGCCGCGCGGCGAGCTCGAGATCACGGACGCGATCCAGCACTTGGTCGACAGCGGCCTGCGCGTGGAGCCGCACATCGTGCGCGGTTGGTGGAAGGACACGGGCCGGCTGGAGGACATGCTCGAGGCCAATCGCCTGATCCTCGACAACCTGAGCGAGCGGATCGACGGCGAGCTGCTCGACTCGCGCGTGGATGGTCGCGTCGTGATCGAGGCGGGCGCGCGCCTGGAGCGCACGACGGTGCGCGGTCCGGCGATCATCGGCGCCGGCGCACGCCTGACGGACTGCTACGTGGGTCCGTACACGGCGATCGGCGAGCGCTGTGAGGTGACGAGCTCGGAGGTCGAGCACTCGATCCTGCTGGCGGGCTGCGTGGTCTCGGATCTGGACGGGCGGATGGAGTCTTCGCTGCTGGGACGCAACGTGACGGTCCGCCGCGGTGAGCGCCAGCCGCGTGCATACCGCTTCATGGTTGGGGACAACTCCGACATCTCGATCCTGTGAGGGGTGATCGGCATCCAGCCTCTTAGGTCGTGTCGCGCTCCGCTTCGTGAGTGCGGGAAGCCGCTTTGCGCGCCACGACAGGTTACGGAGGCGGGCCATCCCGGCCCGCCGGTCCGGCGACCATGAGAATGCTGGTCACGGGCGCGGCTGGGATGCTCGGCCAGGATGTGCTGCGGGCGGGAGCGCGCGCCGGCCACGAGCTCGTCGCGGTGGACCTGCCGGAGCTCGACATCACCGACGAGCAGATGGTGGAGCGCCTGCTTGCACGTCTGCTTGGCGAGGAGGGTGGACTGGACGCGGTGGTCAACTGTGCGGCGTGGACGGACGTGGACGGCGCGGAGGGCAAGCAGGAGCAGGCGCGGGCAGTGAACGCGACGGGGGCGGGGATCCTCGCGCGCGCGGCGGCGCGCGCAGAGCTGGCGCTGCTGCACCTCTCGACCGACTATGTGTTCGACGGGGTTGCGCCGCTCGACGGCGAGGGCCGGCCGCGGCCGTATGTCGAGTCCGACCCGACCGGCCCGCGCTCGGTGTACGGCTTGACCAAGCTCGAAGGCGAGCGCGAGGTGCTGGCGGCCTCGCCGGGCCACACGGTTGTGCGCACGGCATGGCTGTACGGCGTCGACGGCAAGAACTTCGTCGAGACGATGCTGCGACTGGCGGGCGAACGCGAGGCGGTGCAGGTTGTCACCGACCAGATCGGCTCGCCGACATGGTCCGGTCATCTGGCGCCGGCGATCCTGGGCCTGCTCGAGCGCGACGTGCGCGGGCTCGTGCACCTGACCGGAGCCGGCGAGGTCTCGTGGAACGGCTTCGCCCAGGAGATCTTCCGCCAGGCCGAGGTCGACTGCCGCGTGGAGCCGGCGAGGAGCGAGCAGATGGCGCGCCCGGCGCAGCGCCCGGCGTGGTCGGCGCTCGAGTCCGAGCGCGAGGGCGTGCTGCCGATGCCCGACTGGCGCGACGGCCTGGCGGGGTATCTCGCGGCACGCACTGGGATGATGCGCACATGAGACTTCTCGTCTGCGGCGGCGCCGGCTTCATCGGTTCGACGTTCGTGCGTCAGCGTCTGCTGGAGCACGGCGACGAGGTGACGGTGCTGGACAAGCTGACCTATGCAGGGCGCGAGGAGAACTTCCACGACTTCGCCGAGCTCCCCGCATTTCGCTTCGAACGGGGCGCGATCGAGGACCCGGCGGCGGTCGCGAAGGCGATCGACGCGGCGGCGCCCGAGGCGATCGTCAACTTCGCGGCCGAGACGCATGTGGACCGCTCGATCGCCGAGCCGGACGCGTTCGTCAAGACGCACGCGCTCGGCACGTACGTGCTGCTCGAGGCGGCACGGGCGCGAGACCTGCGCTACGTGCACGTCTCCACCGACGAGGTATACGGCTCGATCGAGCAGGGCTCGTTCACGGAGGAGTCGCCGCTGCAACCGTCCTCGCCGTACTCGGCGACGAAGACCGGGGCGGATCTGCTCGTGCTGAGCTACTTCCACACCTACGAGCTGCAGGCGGTGATATGTCGCGGCTCGAACAACTACGGCCCGTATCAGTACCCGGAGAAGCTGATCCCGCTGATGATCCTCAACGCGTTGCACGGCGACGCGCTGCCGGTCTACGGAGACGGCATGCAGGTGCGCAACTGGATCCACTCGACCGACTTCGCGCGCGCGATCGGCCATGTGCTCGAGCACGGCAAGCCGGGCGAGGTCTACAACGCCGGCGGCCCGGACGAGGAGGCCAACATCGACGTCGTCAAGCGAATCGTCGCGGCGACGGGCGCGAGCGAGTCGCAGATCGAGTACGTCGCCGACCGCCCGGGCCATGATCGCCGCTACTCGCTGTCCTCGGAGAAGGTGCGCGCGCTCGGCTGGAGCCCGCGGGTGCGCTTCGCCGAGGGTCTCGAGCAGACGGTCTCCTGGTATCGCGAGAGCTCGTGGTGGTGGGAGCCGATCCGCTCGGGCGACTATCGCGCCTACTACGAGCGCCAGTACGGCCGCTCGCTCGCCTGAGCAGGAGTCGGCGCCGGGCACGGTGGGAGGCTCGCGACCGCGGCAGTGCCGGTGGGAAGCCATGTTCGAGCCGCGATGTTTTGTCTGTTGAGGCTTTGTCCGTCATACGTGAGAGTGCAGCCATGCCGACTCCACGTGAGCAGTTCGCGGCGAACCTGCGCCGGGCGCGGGACAGCTCGGGGCTCTCGCAGGAGGCGCTGGCCGATGAGTGCGACCTGCACCGCACGGAGATCAGCCTGCTCGAGCGCAGCAAGCGCTCGCCTCGCCTGGAGACGATCGTGATCCTCGCGAAGGGCCTCGGCTTGAGCTCGCCGGGTCAGCTGATCGACGGCATCAGCTGATCTACGCGTCAGCTGAGCGGCTTCACCCGAGCGAGGAGATCTTCCACTTGGCGCCTTCCTTGACGAGTGAGAGGGTGCCCTTGCGGCTCCTGCCGGAGTAGATGCTCTTGACGTGGGCCGTGGCCACCCCGCCGGAGACCTGCATAGCTTCGACGGTCACTTCGAAGGAGTCGACCTCGGTGAGCTGCCCCTTGATCGCCTTTTCGCAGCTACCGCCCGTCGCGCCCAGCTTTGTCACGAGCGCCTTCGCGAGGTCGTTCTGGCAGATCTTCTTCTCATCCCCCGCCGTCACGTCGCTCTGCAGGTTTTTGATCGTTTCGGCTGCGCTCTTGGCTTCTCCGTTGAGGCCGGACGTCGAGACGGTCTTGGCGCAGGCCGATAGCCCGAGCCCGATCACCGCGGCGCACGCCAGAGCGAGCACGCGCCTGGGCGAGAGCGCACGGGAGAGCCAGGCGCTGGGCGTGGACAGGGGCATCCGGTCGCAGAGAGTACGCGACGGGCGCGAGCGGCGGTCGCTCCTCGACGCCGCCCGCTCCGTCGCGGTCAGCCTTTGCGGCGTCTAGCCCTGCTCGTCGTCACGGCGGAAGCCGAGGCGCGCCGAGATGCGATCGGCGGTCGAGACGAGGTGCGGACCGAGCGCGTCGACCAGCTCGCCGATCGTGATCGTCGAGCTGGGCACGGCGATGTCGACGGCGGCGACGACCTGGCGCGCCTCGTTGCGCACGGGGGCCGCGATCGAGTAGAGGTCCTTTGCCAGCTCTTCGTCATCGACGGCGAAGTTGGCGTCAAGCACCTCTTCGAGCTCCTCGCGTAGGGCCTTCTTGGAAGTGATCGTGTTGGGCCCGCGTTTGGCCAGCTTCACCTGAGCGAGCAGCTCGCGCTGGTCGGGCTCGGGCAGGTTGGCGAGCAGCAGCTTGCCCATCGCCGTGCAGTAGGCGGGAAGCCGCGATCCTGTGCGCACGTCCAGGCCGTCTTGCTCTTGGCCGCGGCGGAAGCTGCGGGCGCGGTCGACGTAGAGGATCTCGGGACCATCGAGCACGGCGAGGCTGACCGTGTAGGAGGTCCGCTGGCGCAGCTCTTCCAGGTAGGGCTGGGCGTGCTCGCGAAGCCCTGTCGAGTTGAGCGCCGACATGCCGAGGTCGGTGACGCGCAGGCCCAGGCGGTACTTGCGCGAGGCGCCCTGCTCCAGGTAGCCGAGCGCGAGCAGGGTGATCACATAGCGGTGAGTCGTAGAGCGGCTCATCCCCAGCTCGTCGGCGATGTCGGCGATGCCGAGCACTGGCCGCTTAGGCGTGAAACAACTGAGGATCGCCAAGCCACGCTCGAGCGACTGCGAATAGCGCGGCTCGCGCAGGCTCGGAATCGACCACGCCGGCTCTTGCGTGGATGCTGATGCTTTTGGAGCTTTTGAACTTGTTCTGGGCATGTGTACTTGTTCCCTGTCCGTTGGTGGGGGCTAGGGGGCTCTCCCTCGTCCTGGAAAATCCCTGAGATGGTCAGCGCCGCCGCGATGGGGAAGCGACGCTAGACGATCATAAACAGTTTGGTTCCAAGGGATGATAGAGCGGACAATGGTCGCTTATTTCGTACGAGAAGGCAAATGCCCTTCTCTTTTACGACAATACGAACAAATGCACTAGTTCGAACCTTATGCTCGAACTTGGCCCGGCCGGGCCAGGAAATGCTTGCTCAGCATGGTCTGCTGGCCTTGGTAATTCGAGCCGACGTCGGCGCCGTAGAGCACATCGGGCTCTTCGGCCATACGCTCGAAGGCGAGCTTGCAGACAGGTTGACCGTGCTCGACCATGAACGAGACATCGCGCGCGCGAACCTCCAATGCGGCGCGGCTGCCGCCGGGCTCGCCGGTGCGCGAGTAGCCAAACCCGGGATCGAAGAATCCGGCGTAGTGCGTGCGCAGCTCGCCGGCAGTCGGGTCGTAGGCGAGCATCTCGGCGGCGAAGGACGGCGGGATGCGCACGCCCTCCGCCGAGAGCAGCAGGTAGAAGACCTCGGGCTCGAGCACGATGCGCTGCTTGGCCTCAGGGTGCACGGGCTCCCAGTAGTCCTGCCAGCGCAACGCGCCGATCTTCGTGAGATCGATCGGCAGGCTGTTCTTCTTGGCGCGATAACCGACGGTGCTGTCGGTCCCGCCTGAGGCGTCGAGGCTGAGGAACAGCCCATCGCCGAGCGAGAGCGCGGAGCGCGCGAGCGGTTGCTCGTCTTTGAACAGCAGTGGCAGGCGTTCGTGCAGTGCGAGTAGCTCGCCGTCGGCGAGGCGCCCGTCGCCGTCGGCGAGGCGTACCTGGTTGAGCGCCAGGCCCGTCTGCACGCGGATCGCGAACGTGCGCGGGACGACCTCAAGATAGAGCTTGCCGTGGTAGCCGGCCGAGATCTCATCGAAACGATGGTTGCGATCGGTGAGCACGCGCGTGAACACGTCGAGCCGTCCGGTCGAGCTCTTCGGGTTGGCCTTCGCCCGAATGTGCTCGGGCAGGCGCAGCCCCTCGATCAGCGGTACCAGGTACGGGCGATCGCGCTCGAGCGTGGCGCCGTCTCGCAGGTCTATCTGTTCGAAGGCGAGATCCTCGATCTTCTGCTCGACGGTCGAATCGCTGTCGGGCAGGAAGCTGCAGCGCAGCGCCCACGCGCGCTCGCCCAGGCGCAGGTCGACGCTGGCCGGCTGGACGGATTCCTTCGGAATGCGCCATGCCCCGGCCACGATCCACTCCTGGGCGATCGCCTCACGCAGACGCTGGGCGGGCAGGACACCGTCCGCCGCAGCGTGCTCGGGGTTCGCGCTCACCGCGGTGGCACCAGCTTGCTCGGGCATCGGCGCAGGAGTCTATGGACGCGCGGAGGCGGAACTCGTCGCGGTCGGCCCCAGGGGCTGCGCCGATCCGTCGAGCGCCCGCCGCAGAAGTAGGAAACGCATCTCGCTAAACCCGATAGATGGAAGTAGCGTGTTTTCTGGAACCTGTTGAGGTCAGAAACATTTTCGCCAAAGTCTGATCCGCCACTGCGACAAAGGGGGCAAGAGCTTGGGCGTCGTCATCCCTCTCCGACGGTGCCCGAGGAAGAGATCGAGGTGTCACCCCCTCGATACCGGGTCTCCGCGGACGCCGTAGCTCTTCGCCCGGCCGCGGTGTCCGTGAAGGCCCAGTATCAGCACGAAATTCACGCCGACGACTCGAGCAGATCGCAGACCGAGGACAGCTGCAGGCCGCGCGTGAGGTTTACGATCGTGTCCAGGCGCGGCGAGCGCTTGCTGCGCTCGAGCAGGCTGATCTCGGTCCGGTGCAGGCCGCACAGGTTGGCCAGCGCCTCCTGAGACAGGCCGAGCCGCTTGCGGTGCGATCGCAGGTTGGCCGCGAACTGGGCGTGCGTGGCGTCCATCCGGCCAGTTTGATCGAATGCAGACGAAGCGTCTACAGACGATTGTGGCATCGACATACTTGACTCACCTGCAACCAGGAGTCAAGTACCTCACCGGCCCGGGATTGAAGGGCGATGCGTCCGGGTGCGGCCCGCGATATGCTCGCCGCGCCGATGGCGTCCCCTGCTCCCCAGCTCGCCGCAGTCGAGCCCGCAGACAGACTGGAGCTAACGGCCGACGGCCGCCTCGTTGACTTTCTCGATCCCACGACGATCCGGGTCAACACGCCCGAGGAGCGCGTTCGCCAGACCTACGTGCGCAGGCTGCACTACGAATACGGCTACGACAAGAAGCTTATGCGACTTGCCGTCCCGATCCATATGGGACGTAAGCCGAAGGAGGCCGACATCGCGATCTTCGTCGACGAGGTCGCAGCACGCGCTCGCGACCAGGGCCAGATCGTGCTCGTCGTCGAGACGAAGGCCCCGAACGAAAAGAAGGGCGTCGGCCAGCTCAAGTCCTACATCCTCGCCAGCTCTGCCGAGGGCGGAGTGTGGATCAACGAGAACGACCCGCCGAAGTACTTCCGCCGCATCGAGGGGAAGATCGAGGAATGGCCGAACATCCCACGCGTCCGCGAGACGTGGGATGAGATCGGGCTGCACACGAAGGTCGCGCTCCGCGCACCTCACAACCTCGTCGAAACCTTCAAGCGCTGCCACAACGCGCTCTACAAGGTTGGGATCGACTCCGAGGACCTGGCGATGGACATGGTGCGGATCATCCTCGCCAAGTACCGGGATGAGACAAACGAAGGCGAAGCCCCCGAGTTCCATGTCACGCCACTGGAGCTTCAATACGCCGAGGGCCGCAAACGGGTCGCAACTCGTATCCGCAACCTGTTCACGGAGGTCCGCGACGACCACCTGGACGTCTTCGACAAGCACGAGACGATCACCGCAGGCGACCGCGAGATCGCGACCATCGTCGCCGAGCTACAGGACTTCCGGTTCCTCGCTCAGGAAGGCGATGATGAGGTCTATGACGTTGTAGGGGCCGCATACGAGGTCTATGTCGGCTCACACCTCAAGGGCGACCGGGGCCAGTACTTCACGCACCGGCTGATCGTCAATCTGCTCGTGAAGCTCGTCAACCCGGACGTGACCGACACGCTGCTCGACCCCGCGATGGGATCGGGTGGCTTCCTGATCTCCTCGATGCGCCACATCGGCAAACGGGTCCAGAAAAGCAAACGATCCAAGGAGGGCAAGCAGCAGGCCATCGCGGCGATCCACCGGAAGCTGTTTGGGATCGACAAGTCGCCGAAGCTCGTGAAGGTCGCGCGGACGAACATGATCCTCGCCAATGACGGGCACTCGGGCATCGTGCAGGGCGACAGCCTCGAGCCGTTCTCGTCTTTGCCGGCGTCTCTGACAGATCGCGCGGGGCCGAAGATGCCGACCGTGATCCTGACCAATCCCCCGTTCGGCGCGACAGTTGAGCACAGGATCAACCCGGAACGCGAGCCGCAACTCCTCGGCCAATTCGACATCGCACACGTATGGCGCTCATCCGGCGGGACTCTCCAGCCGACCAAAGACTTGATCGGAGAGGGCGTTCCGCCCGAGTACCTGTTCGTCGAGCGGTGCATCCGATGGGTCAAGCCTGGAGGGAAAGTCGGGATCGTCCTCCCACGCGGTCTGCTCGATAACGACAAGGCGCTCCCACTGCGGACGCTGATCCTGAGCGAGACGTACCTGCGGGCCATCGTCAACTGCCACGACGACACCTTCAAGCCGCATACTGACGCGAAGGCCGCGCTGCTCGTCCTGGAGCGCAAGCCGCAGCCCTCGGCCTTCGATGATGACTACTCGATCTTCATGGCGATCTCGCAAGGGATCGGACACAACGGCGTCGGCGAGCCCGTCTACCGGACCGATGCGAAGGGCGACCGAATCATGCAAGACGGCGAGCCCGTCCTCGACGAGGACACGGACGCCATCTTCGAGGCATGGGAGGCCCTGGGGCGCGGCGAACCATCCGACAACGAGAACTACTTCCTCGCCAGCCGGGAGCAGATCAGCGAGAACCTGAACCTCAACCCCGTTCGCTACCTGCCACGCTACGCGGAGTCGCGTCGCCGTGTGCTGGAGCTGGGCGAGCAGGAGGGTTGGACGATCGAGCACTTGGGCCAGATCGCGGCCGTGTTCAATGGCCCGCGCTTCAAGCGCCCTTACGCCGATAACGGCGTCACCTCCGGCGATCACATCGTCCGGTACTTCACCGGCAACGCGATCACTCAGACGCTTGGCGAGAACGTGAAGTACCTGGACCTGGAGAAGGCCAAGCCGGTCCAGCTCCGCATGATCGAGCAGCTCTACATGCGGCGAGGGATGATCCTGATAACGGACAGCGGCACCGTGGGGCGCGTCGTGTACGCCACCCGCTACCACCACGGAGCCGTCGGAACGAACAACCTAATCCGCGTCGTGATCGAGGACGAGGCGCTGCGCGGCTATGTCTACCAGTTCCTCTCGTCCGAGCTGGGGCAGCATCAGCTCAAGGCGAACGTCTACGGCGCCATCGTCGATCACATCGAGCCCGACGACGTGAAGGGCATCCTCATCCCGCTACCGGATGACCGCTCTGAGATTCAACGCATCGGACTACCGGTGATCCGCAGCATCGACCTACAGGAGCAGGCACAAATGCAACTCGAAGACAGCCGGGACGAGCTGGCCGCGAGCGTCGGCCTGGAGCCCAAGCTGCGCATCGACGACAGCGGCGACGAGTTTGAGCGCTTTCAGGAGCTGACGGCGAGGCTTCTACAGGTGCCGAAGTCCGAGCTGGAGGAGAAGCGCAAGGGCTAGAGCTGCGCGCGGCGCAAGAGCTTCCATGCCGCCATCCCTAGCCCGGCGGCTATGACCGCCAGCGTCTCCACCGTGACGTTGTGCTCGCCCCGCTCAACGGCCCCGTAGTAGGAGCGGTCAAGATCGACGTGCGCCGCGAACGCTTCCTGGGTGAAGCCCTTCTCGCTACGGGTCGCTCGGATGGCGTCGCCAAGGGCGCGAGACGTGTCGGAGGGCACGCACGGCAGCCTTCACGATTGGCGCTGCTGATACCACAGGGCGCATCCCCACCGGATACATACAGCGTCAGCGGCGAGCGTCGCAGGGCTCGCCGACCGGATCGACCAGCCGCAGGCGCGACTTACGCCGTGGCGTTTCGCTGATCGCCTGCCAGCGCAGGCGCGCTAGCTCGGCCGCACGTTCGGCGGCGCGGAGTTCATCCCACGCCTCTAGCTCGGCTGGCGTGAGTTCGTCGGAGAGCATCACACCCCGATCAGGCCCAAGTGCTCTAGGCAGGCGAGCGCGGGAGACGCCCTGACGATCCGCCCGGAAACCGTCAGGACGCCCTCGCGCTCTAGCGTGATGATTGCCGCGTCGATGTCGCTGCGGCTGCGGTCGAGCGCCCGGTAGATGCTCTCGCGGTAACGGCCTCGCGGCCCACCGCCGAGCAGTTCGATCGTCACTAGGTACTCTGCCGACTGCATCGCCGCTTCTCTCCAATGGTGGACGTGAGCGGTGGAATCGTATCCCGTGGAATCTATCGCGTCAATGGAACAAGCTCCGCGACATGCCAGCTAAGAAGTCGCCGGCGAATCAAGCGCTCGGTGAGGCGATCCGCGCAGGCTCGCAAGAAAGCCGGGTTCACTCAGGAATCATTCGCCGCTCAGGCCGACGTGGATCGCTCGTACTACGGCGCGATCGAGCGGGGCGAGTTCAATCTGACCGTAGACACGATCCAGAAGATCGCGGCCGGTCTGGATATGAGCGCGAGCGAGCTTTTCAAGCGCGCGAAGCTCTAGCCGTTCCCGGATGCGTTCCCGACGAGGATTCCGCGAGGCGCTGCCGAATACTCGAATGCTGTGGCAGGCTGCCACACTTTCCGTCCGAGGAGCGTGCGAAGTTATGATGCACGCCCTTGACAACGGGCTAGCTTGAAGGGGTATTTGACCCGACCGAAACGTCGCTACCAACGGCGCTTCGCAGAAGCTCTTGGATGTCCACCTACAGGAGGCGTCCCTCAGCTCTCCAAACCAGCAGTCCGAATGCTAGGGCTCGTCGCGGCGGCACACCCTCAGCGTTCCCCGGTTAGCTCGGCGTAGGTCAGCCGACGACCGGCTGCCGCGCCGAGAACCGCCTGGAAGCGCCCGTAGTCGCTCAGCCCGCGCAGGTTGAACGTGAACACCCGCTCGTCTAGGTAGCGGAACAGGTGGGCCGCGTCGACGCTCACGTAGGTGCCGTGCAGGCCGCGCTTCAACAGCGACCAGAAGTTCTCGATCCCGTTCGTGTGGACACGGCCGTCAACGTAGGTTTCCATGTGGTTGACCGTCGCGTGGTCGTAGGTGTCCCGCAGATCGTTGTATCCGGGGTTCTGATCGGTGTAGACCGTCGCCCCCGCTTCGACTTTCCCGCGCACGCCTTCCTGGAGCGTCGCGCGGTCTACGTGGCGGATCGTCTCGGCGTGGACCTTGCCGCCGCGTTCGCGCATCCCGAGCACGATCGCCTTGCCCGTCGTCCCGCCGCCCTTGCCGAGCCCTCGTCGCTCACGGGCTGCGCGGTGCATGTTCTTGCCCTTGCCGCCGATGAACGTCTCGTCAACCTCGACCTCGCCGGTCAGGAGGATGCTCTCGCGCTGCATCGCCAGCCTGATCCGGTGCAGCATGAACCACGCTGACTTCTGCGTGACGCCGAGCGAGCGCGCCAGCTCGTGCGAGCTGATCCCGTTCTTCGAGTTCGCCGCCAGCCACACGGCCGGAAGCCACTTGTCCAGGCCGAGCTTTGAGTCCTCGAAGATCGTCCCGACCTTGACGCTGTACTGCTTCTTACACGCCTTGCACTTCCACACGCGGCGAGTGCTCAGGTAGCTGTATTCGATCGAGCCGCAGCGAGGGCAGACGGGACCGCTCGGCCAGCGCAGGCCAGCAACGAAATCGGTGCATATGTCGAGGTCCGAGAAGTAGCGGACGGCCTCAAGAAGGTTGGTCGGGCGCTTCGTTGACTTGCTCACAAGGTGAGCTTACTACGTCAGGTCAGGTGAGTCAAGTATGTCATTGCCACGATTGTCGCGTCTTTGCGACGCGGGCGCTCCCTGCATCGCTCCAGGTGGTCCTGGCGGCGTATCGCGGTCGCGCCGGCGAGACCGCCGCCGCTACACAGAGGCCTTGCCATCGGAGAGGTGGCCGTCGCCGGCCGGGACATGATTCGCCTCGCCGTCGATGTCCCCGTCGCGAGCCGGTTGGGCCGGGCGGGGAAGAGAGTCGAGCACGCACTGGGCGAGCTGTCGCCGCCCGGCTAATGTCAGGCAGGAGTAGTCGCGAGCCGGGCTGAGCGCCGCGATCCATGCCTGGTCGTCGCCTTCGATGCGAGCCGTCGCCTTGTCCTCGAGCTCGTCGGTGGCCCGCAGCCGGCCATCTGCGATCTCGAACCGGTGCACGGTCTGCTCCTCGCCGTCGCCGACGATCGCTTCGACGGTGCCGTTCGGCAGATCGTCGCGCTCCTCGAGCAGCGCGGGGAGCTGGCGCAGAACGGCATCGGCGCGGACGTACACCTCGGCGGGCGGCATTGGCCACTCGTGCCGCATTCCCCACCGCGCGAGCGCGGCGGCGACAGGCAGCAGCTCGCTGCCGGCCTCCGTGAGCGCGACTTCGACGCGTGGCGGCATTTCGCGATAGCGCTGTCGAGAGAGCAGACCGAGCGCGGTCATCTGACCGAGGTGGTGATCGAGCACGCCCGAGCTGACGCCGGGCAGCCTCGCCCGAAGCACGCTCAGCCGCAGCGTCTCGTGCGACAGCGCCAGCACGATCAGCAGCGTCCAACGATCGCCGGTGGCTGCCAGAGCCCTGGCGAGCGGCGTCCATTGCCGGTGGCCCCGCACTTGGAGCCTGACAGAAGACCCGTGCTCCATGACTAGGAGCGTAGTCCTAGTCATCGTCGGACCAGTGGCGCCGAAAAGAACAGGCAAAGTTACAGAATCAAGCCCGGGAGGGGGCGCCTAAGGGCCAATAGTTCTGGTAGTCGGATTTCTAAAGTCCTGCTTGCACTTGTGTTTCCAACCAGGCCATGTTTCTGACTCGGGCCGGAAATCCGCGGCTGGAAGGGCGACGCTTTCGGTCGAGACGCGACGGCCGACATCGAGCCGGCCGGTGAGTCGTGCGAGCAGGCGCTCAGCGAATCTCGCGCAGCGTCGGAAAGGGGACGACCTCGCGGATCGACTCGGCGCCGGAGAGGATCATCAGCAGCCGGTCGACGCCGATGCCGCCGCCCGAGGTCGGTGCCATGCCGTATTCCAGCGCTCGTACGTAGCCCTCGTCGTGGGGCTGCGGCTGGTCGCCGTCGTCGCCCGGGCGCTCGCTGCGCTGTTTGACGAAGCGGTCCCACTGGTCGATCGGGTCGTTCAGCTCGGTGTCGCCCGAGAGGACCTCCATGCCGCGGATCACCGTGTCGAAGTGCTCCCCCAGTCGCGGGTCGTCGCGGTGACGCTTGCAGATCGGGAACAGGTCGAGCGGGAAGTCGAATACGTGCGTGGGCTGGATCAGGAAGGGCTCGACGTGCTTGCTGTACACGTCTTCCACGAGCTTCGCCCAGCTCTTCTGTGGGTCGACGTCGTCGTCGAGCTGCGCCAGCAACTGCTCGCGCGTTGCGTCTAGGTAGTCGAGCCCGACGGCCTGTTTGATCGCGTCGCGCAGCGTGATCCGCGCCCACGGTTTGGCGAGCTCGATCACGGTCCCGTCGTATTGCTCGACCTTGGTCGTGCCGAGCGTGCGCAGCGCGACCTGCTCGGCCACCTCTTCGCACCACACGGCGATGTCCGTGTAGTCGGCGTATGTTTGCATGCACTCGAGGATCGTGAATTCGGGCGAGTGGCGATGGGAGATGCCCTCGTTGCGAAACGCGCGGCCGAGGTCGTACACGTTCTCCAGCCCGCCGACGACGCAGCGGTTCATGTACAGCTCGACCGAGATGCGCAGGTGCAGGTCGACGTCGAGCGCATTGTGGTGAGTCGTGAATGGCCGTGAGGATGCACCGCCCGCGAGCGTCTGGAGTATCGGCGACTCGACCTGCGTGAAGCCTTTCTCGCGCAGCACCGCGTGGATCGCCTCGATCGCCTTCGTGCGTTTGAAGAACATCTCGCGCGTGGAGGCGTTCGCGAGCAGGTCGAGCTCGCGGTAGCGGTAGCGTGAGCCGACGTCCTCCATCCCATGGTGGCGATCCGGCGGCGGGCGCAGTGCCTTGGCGAGCAGCGTGCAGTCGCTCACCCCCAGTGCCAGCTGGCCGCGCTGAGTGATGTACACGTCGCCCTCGACGCTGACGATGTCGCCGATGTCGAGCCCCGTCACGTGCTCGTAGGCCGCCTCGCCGAGCGCTTCCAGGCGCGCGACCACCTGCATCGAGCCTGACTGATCGCGGATGTCGAAGAAGGTCGTCTTGGCGTGCCCGCGCCGGGCAATCAGCCGGCCGCACACGCGGTAGCCGAGGCCCGGGTGTGGACCGGCTTTCATACCGGCCGGATCGTGCGCGGCGAGCAGGTCGGCGATCCATGTGCGCGGCACGTCCGTGCGCAGATGCGGGTAGGGCTCGACCCCCTCGCTGCGCAGCCGCTCCATCTTCTGGCGCCGCTCGTCGGCACCGACGGCCTCGATCGCCGGCGACGCGGGTGCCACGGCGGAGTCCTCGCTCGCCTCGCCTGTCTGCTGCAGGCTCATCAGCCGACCCCGCTGCCGGCGACGCCGTTTTCGGAGATCGTGAGGCGGTCGGCTCGCTCGCGCGCCAGCCGCGCGGCGACCTCGCGCACGAGGAAGCTCGCGAGGTGGACCGGATAGGTTCCACGCGAGAAGCCGGCGTCGAAGCCGAGCTCCTTGGCCAGCTCGTTGGACACGCGCGAGCCGCCGCACGCAAGGATCGTGCGCTCGCGCCTGCCCTCGGCTTCGACCACCTCCACGAGCTCGGTCAGGTTGTGGATGTGCAGGTCCTGCTGGGTGACCGTCTGGGAGACCAGGATCGCGTCGGCATCGAGCTCAATCGCCTTGGCCACGAGCACCCCGTTTGGAACCTGGCTGCCGAGGTTGTGCGCCTCGAAGGCCCCGTAGCCTTCCAGCCCGCGGTTGCCGTGGAAGCCCTTCAGGTCGAGCATCGCGTCGATCCCGACGCTGTGCGTGTCCGAGCCCGTGCATGCCCCGACGACGACGATCGGGCGGCCGATGTGGGCGGCCGCGTATGCGTCGATCTCGTCTTCTGAGAAGTACTCGGCCTCGAGCTCGCCGGTCTGCTGCGCGGTGTAGTCGACCGTCTGGGAGACGTGGCCGTAGAGCAGGAAGTGCGTGTAGCCGTCGAGCAGGCGCTGGTGGTGAACGACCTCCGCACGGTCGAGGCCGAGCTGTCCCGCCAGCTCGAGCGCAGTCTTGCGCGCAGCCGGCCCGTGCGGCACGGGCAGCGTAAAGCTGAGCTGGACGATGCCGTCGCCGAGGTGGTCGCCGTAGGGCCTCACCCGGGTCAGGTCGACGGGGGGCGTGTGGTCAGCCAACGCCAACGCCGCCCATCAGCTCGAGCGCGGGGTTGTAGTAGCTCGCGTCGGTCGCGACGATGCCTTCGATCCCGCGTCCCTCGTCGACGCGCCGGCGCACGTCGCCGAACGTGCCGTCTTCGATCGCGCCGAACATGCCCACGGCGGCGATCCGCTCGAGCAGCTCGTAGGCGCTTCGCAGTACCTCGTGCGCACGCGTGACGATCATCCCGCCGGGCTTGAACCGGATCTCCTCACCGAGGTCGTGCGCGTAGTTGAAGACGTAGTCCACGCACTCGAGGCCGACCACGCGGTCGTGCAGGTGGGGCGTGAAGACCCCCTCCGTCGGCACGCCCGCGGTCTGGATTCCCTGCCCTGTCGCGATCGTGATCAGGTTGAACAACGTGTCGCAGGCGTGCGTACGGAAGAGGTTCCCGTCCATGTGCCGCGTCGGCGGCATGTACTTGATCGGGCAGTCCGGGAACAGCTCACGTGTGAGCTGCGCCTGGGCCCACTCGAACAGCAGCCCGTTCTTCGTCGGGGGATCGATCTCGAACGCATCCCCCAGCGCGATCTGCTCGTCGGGCATGCCCGAGGCGCGCGCCAGCTGGTGGTTGATGAACTGCGAGGCCGTGACCGACGGCGCCGCCGTGAGCGCGTCGGCGGTGCGCAGGTAGTTGTCCTCGCCCGTGTTGATGACGATCCCGAAGTAGCCCGTGATCGTGCGCGAGACGCGCTGGTCGATCATCGTGCGCACGGGGTTGATGTCGCGGTAGAGGATCCCGTAGAGCGCGTCGTTGACCATGTTGTCGAGGCCCTCCATCGCGCCGAGCGTGGCGAACTCGGTCATGCACAAGCCCGAGCAGAAGCTCGACAGGCGGATGTAGCGACCGTGCTGCTCGCACCACTCGTCGAGCGCCTCGCGCAGGATGCGGAAGTTCTCCTGCGTGGCGAACGTGCCGCCGAAGCCCTCCGTCGTCGGGCCGTAGGGCACATGTTCGAGCAGGCTCTGCGCCGTCGAGCGCGTCATCGAGACGATGTCGCCGCCGGTTTCGGCGACCGCCAGCGCGTGCACGACGTCGTCGTAGACGTTGCCCGTCGCGCTGAGCACGTAGCGCAGCGGCGGAGGACCGCTCAGCAGCTCGCGCTGCGCGCGACGCTCGTCCATTCGCCGGCGAACGGCGCCCATGCGCTGCGCGCACTCACCGTCGATCAGACGGCGGATCGCGCCCTCGTCGGCGAGCGGCAGCGCGAGCAGGTCGAGCTCGCCGGCGCCGACCGCCTCGGCGACTCCCTGCGCGTCGCGCCCGGTCTGGAGCATCGCGTTGCCGAGCCAGTGCGCGATCCCGCGGCCGAGCCCGCCGCCGTCGGCAACGTGCTCGACGAGCACGTTCGGCAGCGGCACGTCGAGCTCCGTGATCCCATCGACGCCGAGGAAGCGCGCCACGGAGCGCTCGACCGACAGCGTCGTGCGGTCGTCCGTTTCCTCGGCGAGGCGATCGGCGATGCCCTTGGCCGCCTGGCGGCAGGCATCGACCAACCCCGGATCCAGATCGAGCTTCGACTCCATTGAGCGGCGAGCCTAACCAGTGAGGTTCGGCGTCTTCGCAACCGCGTGTAAGGAGCGCGAATCTCAAGCCCAGGCGCCCGCGTGAGTGAGAGAAATGTCTCTCTTTCACTGTCGGAGACGATTGCGCAGTTCTGTTTCCAAGTCACACGCTGCAACGTTCGCCCGAGTTTCCGCGGTTTTCGTCGATCGTTCGGCGAGGCAGTGCGATTCACCTCGCAACGGCGGTTGACTTCTCGACCCCCCTGACTAGCCTCGCCGCACCGTCATGGCCATCGACATCGCACACCTCGACGCCCCGCCGGACCTGCTCTTCGAGGCGCCCTCGCTCCAGCTCGAGAACCCGCGAGCCGCGGAGATCGGCGCGCGGGGAGCGGGCCGGCGAGCGCTGCCGGCGACGCGCGAGCTGCTCAAGGGGGCGCCGTACGTCGTCGACTTCTGCGACCCGAGCCCGACGACGGCGCTGCACGCCGGCTACCTGCGCAACATCGCGCTCGGACACGCCCTGGCGTGCACGCTCGAGACGGCCGGCGCGCATGTGGCCCGCCAGACGCAGATCGCCGACGCCGGGCGCGACATGGGCGACGCGATGGCCGGCTATCTGCGCTTCGCCGACGAGTCCGATCCGGCGGCGGCCGGGGAAAAGAGCGACCGCTTCGTCGGTCGCCTGTACGCGCACCATGTGCAGGGTGAGCAGCGCGACGACGGGCTGGCCGACTTACTGCTGGCCCTGCTCGCCGCGGGCGACACGCCGACGCGCGAGCTGTGGCACGCCGTGCGCGACTGGGCGGTCAGCGGACAGAACGAGACGCTCGCGCGCCTCGGTGTGCGCTTCGAGCGCACCATCTTCGACTCCCAGTACGCGCCGCGGATCGAGCCGCTGGTGCGCCTGGCGTTGGCTCAGGGCGTGATCGGAGGAACGCTGGAGGGGCCGCTCGTGTTCGAGACCGACGGCCGCACGCACGTGCACCTGCCGCTGATCGGCGTCGACGGGCAGCCGACGAAGGACCTTCGCGCGCTGACGATCTGGCGCTCGCTGATGACCGAGATGACCGACGTCACGCTCGTGCGGCTGACGAGCGAGGAACGGCGCGACAACCTCGACGAGATCCTGCGCGGTCTGGCGCCGAGCGGAAAGGTCTACCCGACGGCGGTGCTGCACGCCGAGGTCGTCACTGAGCAGGACGTCGGCCCCGGAGGCGAGAGCACGCTGCTGATCGACGACCTGCTGGACATGCTGCTCGAGCACGAGGGGTTGCAGGCGCTGGCGATCGAGGAGCGCGCTGGCTGCGCGACCCAGGATCTGGCGGCGATGGTGCTGATGGGCATGTGCCTCGACCACCCGCTGCACGAGTCGCTGTCGATCACGCCGCAGCGCGTGCTCGACGAGGGCAACGCCGGCTGGACGTTCGCGCGGGCATGGATGAAGGCGTGGGACCCGCACAACGACGGCGGTCCGCTGCCGCTGGCCGACGACGAGCACTACCGCTCGCTGGTGGCCCAGTCCCAGCTTCTGCCGCTGGTGGATCGCGCGGTGAAGGGCCTCGACGTGCTGCGCCTCGTGCGCTTCCTCGCACGCATCGGCAATTGGTACCTGGACACGGAGACCGACCCGGCGGTCGGTCGGATCATGCGCTCGCTGCTCTCCAGCGGCCTCAGCGCGCTCGGCCTCGTACGACAGCAGGAGGTGAATGGCTGATGGCCACGCTCGACACGACGGTGCGCCACGAGACATCGATGGCGGACCCCAACGCGCTGGAGAACGACCTGCGCTCCTTCTACCTGACCGGCAGCGAGGAGATGAGCATCTTCGAGGAATGGGAGCACGGGATCGCCCGCGGCGACTCGACGACGCCGTCGATCTGCTCGCCGACCTACCGCTGGTGGATCCTCGAGCACCTGCGCAACGCGCTCGACCGCGACCGCAAAAACCTGCTGCTCAGCCTCGGCTCGGGCAACGCCTTCGTCGAGCGTGTACTCGGCCGTGAAGGCTACCCCGTGCTCGCCGTCGACGCGCTCGAGGAGGCCGTCGAGCTGGCGCGCCGCGCGGGCGTGCCGGCGATCTGCCAGAACCTCTATGAGTGGGAGGCGCAACCCGAGTACTGGGACGTCGTCTACGCCGACGGCCTGCTCGGGCACCTGCACGATGGTCAGGACGGCGCGCATCGGGCGCTGAGCCTGTTCCACAGCTGGCTGAAGCCCTCGGGCGGGACGGTCGTGATCTCCAACGATGCGCCGAAAACGGACGAGCCGGTGCAGCAGTCGGCGAACGTGCCCGGCTTCTACTGGCTGTCCGAGGGCTGGATCGCGAGCGAATTGAAGCGGGCGGGCTTCAAGCGCGTCTCGACCGCCTCGATCGTCTACCGCCGTCCGCTGACAGGGCCGCGCACGCGCGCGATCATCACCGCGCATCGCACCGCCTAGGACGGCGCCCCCGATGCCGATGAGCGAGGACTTCACGCGGCGCCTGGAGCCGCGCCTGGGGGAGATCGCCGAGCACTTCGGCACCCCCTTCCACATCTACGACGAGGCGGGCATCATCGCGAGCGCCGATCGCCTGGCGGCGGCGTTCGGTGGGCTGCCCTTCCACGAGTACTACGCGGTCAAGGCGCTGCCGAACCTGACGATCACACGGATGCTGCGCGCGCATGGTCTCGGCATGGAGTGCAGCTCGATCGCCGAGCTGGAGCTGGCGGCCGACAGCTATGCACGCGGCGAGGAGATCTTCTTCACCTCCAACAACACCACGCGCGAGGAGTTCGCGGCGGCGCTGTCGCTTGGCGCGATCATCAACATCGACGACATCACGCTGATCGACAAGCTGCCCGGCGTCCCGGCTGTCTGCTCGTTCCGCTTCAACCCGGGGCCGGAGCGACTCGGCGACAAGCTGATCGGCTCGCCCGTGGAGGCCAAGTTCGGACTGCGCCGCGATCAGCTGGGGCCCGCCTTCGAGCGGGCGCGCGAGCACGGCGCCGAACGCTTCGGGCTGCACGCGATGATCGCCTCGAACGTGCTCACCGTGCAGCCGCTGCTCGCGACGATCGCGATGCTGCTGGCGCTCGAGGACGGCCTGCAGCGCGAGCTGGGAATCGAGCTCGAGTTCATCAATGCCGGCGGTGGTCTGGGGATCCCCTACCGTCCGGGCGATCCATCGCTCGACGTGCACGCGCTCGGGCTGGGCGCGGGCGAGCTCTTGCGCGTGCACCGGGAGCGAACGGGGCGCAGCCCGAAGCTGTTCCTGGAGTCCGGCCGCTACATCACGGGCCCGCACGGCGCCCTCGTCACGCGCGTGATCAACCGCATGAGCAAGTGGCGCGAGTACGCCGGCGTCGATGCCGGAATCGCGGCGCTGATGCGCCAGGCGTTCTACGCGGACGCCTATCACCACCTGACGCTGCACGGCGATGGCGGTGAGCGGCCGAAGCGGAAGATCGACGTGGTCGGCTCGCTGTGCGAGAACAACGACAAGTTCGCGATCCAGCGCGAGCTGCCGGAGCTGCGCGTCGGCGATCTGCTGCTGATCCACGACACCGGTGCGCACAGCCTCGCGATGGGCTTCAACTACAACGGCCGCCTGCGCCCGCAGGAGTTGCTGCTGCGCGCCGACGGCGGCGTCGAGCTGATCCGTCGCGCCGAGGAGGTGCGCCGCGACTACTTCGCCACGCTGCAGTTCGAGCCCGACGTGTTCGTGCCCGGTGAGCGCGAGGATGGCGCGGGCTTCTCGCCGGCGGCGCCCGTCGAGCAGCCAATGGCCGCCGGGGCGACGGCGCAGGTGAGCTGAGCATGGCGACGCTGGCGAGCATCGCGGACTTCGGCGGCCTGGAGTCGCTGCGCGAGCAGATCGACTGCCTGTGGGAGCGCCGCGCGGAGCTCGACGACCGCGACGCGCGCGTGCAGGCGACCGTGCTGAGCGTGATCGACCTGCTCGACTCCGGGCGCGTGCGCGTCGCCGAGGTCGATGCGGCCGGCGAGGTTCGGGTGCACGAGTGGCTCAAGCGGGCGATCGTGCTGCTGTTCCGCGTCTGCCCGATGGAGCACACCGAGGCCGGGCCGATGCTGTTCGCCGACAGGCTGCCGCCGAAGCGGAGCAGTCCGAACGTGCGCGTGGTGCCGGGCGCCTACGCGCGCTTCGGCTCGCACCTCGCCTCCGGCTCGATCCTGATGCCGAGCTTCGTCAACGTCGGCGCCTACGTCGGCCACGACACGCTCGTCGACACGTGGGCCACCGTCGGCTCGTGCGCGCAGATCGGCGACCGCGTCCATCTATCCGGCGGCGTCGGCGTCGGCGGGGTGCTCGAGCCGCTGCAAGCGAGTCCCGTGATCGTCGAGCACGACGCCTTCATCGGCAGTCGCTGCATGCTGATCGAAGGCGCGCGCGTCGGCGAAGGCGCGGTCGTGGGGGCCGGCGTGATCCTCTCGCCGACGATTCCCGTGATCGATGCCGATACGGGCGAGGAGATCTCTCGGGGACACATCCCGTCGTGGAGCGTGGCGGTCGGCGCCAGCCGCGCACGCTCCTTCCCGGGCGGTGAGTTCGGCCTGCCCTGCGTGCTCGTCGTCAAGCGCCTCGGCGAGGGCGAGCGCCACGACAAGGTCAAGCTGAACGAGCTCGTGCGCGACCACGGCGCGGCGCTGTAGTCGGGCGAGGCAGCCGCCGGCGCTCAGGCAGCCGGTATGTCCGCCAGCGAGTCGGCACCGTCGAGCAGCAGCTCGGCAGCGCGCTCGGTGCGCTCGAACGGGCCCGTCAGCGCGACGCGCAGGAAGCCCTCCCCGCCCGTACCGAGGTAGGAGCCCGGGACGACGAGCAGCGAGCGCTCGAGCAGCAGCTCGTAGGCGCGCTCGTCATCGCCGCCGGGCACGCCGAGCCAGAGGAAGATGCCCGCCCGACCGCCGGCATCGGCGAAGCCGGCGCGCACGGCGGCGGCGGCAAGCAGCTCGCGTTTGCGCGCATAGCGCTCGCGCGCCTGCGCGACGTGCAACTCGTCGTTCCACGCTGCGATCGAGGCACGCTGGACGAACGCCGGGGGCGTCGTGCCGATGTCGCTGCGGTGGCGGCGGATGCGCCCGACGATCTCGGCGTCGCCGGCGACGAAGCCCGCGCGCAGCCCGGCCAGTCCGGAGCGCTTGGAGAGCGAGTTGAAGACGACGACGCCCGTGCGGTCCTGGAGCTGCAGCGCAGACGCGGGCGGCTCGCCGGCGAACCAGAACTCGGAGTAGGTCTCGTCGACGGCGAGGATCGCACCGCGGCTGCGGCAGCGTTCGGCAAGCTCGTCGAGCAACTCGAGCGATGCGCGGGCACCGGTCGGGTTGTGCGGTGTGACGACCCACACGATCGCCACCCGCCGCCACTCGATCTCCTCGGGGTCGGGCAGCCATCCGCCGGCCGCCGTCAGCGTTTGCACGGCGAGCTTCAGGCCGGCGGCGTGGGCGCTGCGCTCGGGCACGGGGTAGGACGGCGAGGTCACGGCGACCGTGTCGCCGTCGCGCGCGAACAGCCGCGCGAGCAGCGCGATCGGCTCCTTCGCGCCGAGCGTTGGCAGCACCTCGCGGTCGGGATCGAGCACCGTGCCGAAGCGCCGCTCGATCCAGCCGGCGATCGCGGTGCGCAGCTCGGGCACGCCTTCGGCCGACGGGTAGTCGCACAACGGCGTCGTCGCGACGGCATCGGCCAGCGCGTCGCGCACGAGCTGCGGGGCGGGGTCGGTCGGCTGTCCCATGCTCAGGTCGACCACGTCGATTCCTCGCGCCTGGGCCGCGCGCCGCGCCTCGGCCAGGCGCAGGAACGGGTAGCCCGGAGCGTGCTCGACGTGCGGGTTCAGTCGCACAGGAACGACTCCAGCACCTCGTAGCTACGCATGAGTGCGCCGGCCGACACGCGCTCGTCGCGACGATGGGCCAGCGCGGGGTCGCCGGGCCCGAGGTTGACCGCCTCGATGCCGGCGGCCGCGAATTCGGCAACCGGAGTCCATGCCTGCTTTGCCTGAGGGGCGACGCCGGTCGCGGCCTGCAGCCGCGCGAACAACGGGTTGGCGCGCGGTGGCAGCGCCCCGTGCGAGTTGGACAGCAGCTCGAGCTCGCCGTGCGCCTCGCAGCGACGCCGCAGCTCGAGCTCGGCCTGCTCGGCGTCGAGCCGTGGCGAGTAGCGGAAGTTGACGTTGGCCGTGCACGTGCCCGGGATCACGTTGCGCGCGATGCCGGCGTGCAACATGGTCGCCGTGGCGACCTGGGCGAACTCGAGCTCTTCGATCGTCTCGCGCTCGGGCGCGCGCGCGTGAAGCTCGCCGATCCCAGCCAGCGCCCTGTCGATCGCGTTGTCGGCGAGCCACGGACGCGCTGAGTGCCCGGCGCGGCCGGTGAACGTCCACGTCGCGTCGATGTTGCCGAGGCAGCCGGCGTGGACGGCGTTGGCCGTCGGCTCGAGCACGATCGCGAGGTCCGCCTCGTGCAGGCCGTCCTCGCGCGCGAGCAGTGGAGCGAGCGCCGACTGCGCCGAAGGCAGCTCCTCGCGTCCGAACAGCACGTAGCCCACGTCGAACGCGCCAGGCGCCTGCGCCAGCGCGAGCTCGAGCATCACGGCGACGCCGCCCTTCATGTCACTCGCGCCGAGCCCCACGACGCCTTCCTCGTCGAGGCGCCCCGGCCAGTTCTCCTGCGCCGGCACCGTGTCGAGGTGGCCGGCGAGCAGCACGAACGGGCGCTCTCCGCGGCTCGTGGCGCCGGCCAGCACGCACGTGTCGCCGGCGTCGCGCACCGCCACGCCACCCTCCCGCAGCTCTGCAGCCACATGCTCGGCGATGTCTCTCTCTGCGCCCGACTCGGAGGCGATGTCGACCAGTTCGAGCGTGCGCTCGACGAGGCGGGCCGTGAGAGTGGGGGAGGAGATCCGTGTCACTGGTGGTCATGCGCGCCCGTCACGGGTCTCGTGGCGTGTCCGCGCGATGGCTCTCCGTAGATTTTCCTACGCGGAGGTGGCCGCCGATGAGGACCGCGCATCTTGCATCGTGACCACGACGACGAGATCGCTGTCCTCGTCGTACGCGTACACGATCAGCAGCCATCGCCAGGGACCGAGTACGAACCGGAACGGGCTCCAGCTGGAGCGCAGCTCCGGGCCCATGCGAGGGAATCGCTCGAGGGCTCGCAGGGAGCGCCGGACTCGCGCACGCGTGTCGCGCGGGAGGCTATGAGTGACGATCAGCCGATCGAGGTCCTCGACCGCGGCTGGGCTGATCGTTACGTGGGCCAAGCCCTACAGCTGATCGAGGTCGATTGCCTCGCCGGCGCGGGCCTGCGCAAGTCCGGCCTGGGCTCGCTCATAGGCGCCGGGAATGCCGTCGAGCAACGCAGTGACGTTCCGCGCCTCCGGGTCAGCTTCTTCGATGGCCGTCGAGAGCAGCGATCGCGCGAGCGTTCCCTCCTGGACATGCGTGCGCTCCGCCAACCTCGCGAGCCGAGCCGCATGCTCCGCGTCGAGCGTGATGTTCAAGCGGTGTGCAGGGCGTGCCACGGGCAAAAGCATAGTGCACGAATAGACACGATCTGTGCACCGATTCCTCGCGCTAGCCTCGACGGATGCCCCTCGCCAGCTTCAGCCCACCCGTCCGCGAGTGGTTCGAGAAGGCCTTCGAGGCGCCGACGCCGGCGCAGGAAAAGGCGTGGCCGGCGATCGCGGCCGGCGAGAACGTGCTGCTGTCGGCGCCGACCGGATCGGGCAAGACGCTGGCCGCCTTCCTCTGGGCGCTCGACCGCCTGGGCGCCGAGCCCAGGCAGGAGAAGCAGGGCACGCGTGTGGTCTACGTCAGCCCGCTGAAGGCGCTGGCTTACGACATCGAGCGCAACCTGCGCACGCCGCTGCGCGGGATCGGCGCCGAGCAGATCACGGTCGCGATCCGCACCGGTGACACGCCGCAGAAGGAGCGCGCGGCGATGGCGCGCAATCCGCCGGACATCCTGATCACGACGCCCGAGTCGCTGTACCTGATCCTCACCTCGCAGGCGCGCTCGATGCTGAACGACGTGGAGGCCGTGATCGTCGACGAGATCCACGCCGTGGCGGCGACCAAGCGCGGCTCGCATCTGGCGCTGACGCTCGAGCGCCTGGAGGCGCACGTGCGCGCAAACCGCGAGACAGCCGAGGACCGCGAGCTGCAGCGGATCGGCCTGAGCGCCACGCAGAACCCGCTCGCCGAGATCGGCCGCTTCCTCGTCGGTCCACGCCGCGAGGTGACGATCGTCGACGCCGGCCACAAGAAGGAGCTCGACCTGCGCATCGAGGTGCCCGTCGAGTCGATGAGCGAACCCGGCGGGCCGACGCCGCCGAGCGATCCCTCGCACGATCCGCTCGAGCCGGTCGCCGGGGGAGAGTCCACGCGCGGTTCGATCTGGCCGGCCATCTACCCCGAGCTGCTGGCACGGGTCAAAGCGCACAACTCGACGATCGTGTTCGTCAACAACCGCCGCTCGGCCGAGCGTGTGGCGCTGCGCCTGAACGAGCTCGCCGCCAAGGAGCTCGAGCTCGAACACGCCAAAGACGATGATGAGAAGAGAGATGACGGACCGGTCGTGCCGCTGGAGATCGCGCGCGCACACCACGGCTCGCTGGCACGCGAGGAGCGGACCAAGGTCGAGGAGCTCCTGAAGGCAGGCGAGCTGCCCTGCCTCGTCGCCACCAGCTCGCTCGAGCTGGGCATCGACATGGGCGCCGTCGATCTCGTGCTGCAGATCGAGTCGCCCAAGTCGGTCGCGCGAGGGCTGCAGCGCATCGGCCGCGCCGGCCACAACGTCCACGACGTCAGCCGCGGGCGCATCTTCCCCAAGTTCAGGGGCGACCTGCTCGAGTGCGCCGTCGTCGCCCGGCGCATGCACGAAGGACTGATCGAGCCGACCGTCGTCCCGCGCAACGCGCTCGACGTGCTCGCCCAGCAGATCGTCGCCATCGCCGTGTCAGTCGATCCGGCGACAGCCGGCCATCAAAAAGATCAAGACGGGGAGGGAATCTCGGTCGGCGACCTGCACGCGCTCGTGACGAGCAGCTATCCCTACGCCGAGCTCTCGATGGAGCTGCTCGAGAACGTGCTCGACATGCTCGACGGGCGCTACCCGTCGAAGGACTTCGGTGAGCTGCGCGCGCGCATCGTGTGGGACCGTGTCGGCGGGACGATCCGCCCGCGCAAGGGATCGCGCCAGCTCGCGATCGCCAACGCCGGCACGATCCCCGATCGCGGCCTCTACTCGGTCACGCTGCCCGACGGGCGTCGCGTCGGCGAGCTCGACGAGGAGATGGTCTACGAGGCGCGCCCCGGGCAGGCCTTCCTGCTCGGCGCCTCGACCTGGCGGATCGAGGAAATCGGCCGCGATCGCGTGATCGTCACGCCCGCGCCAGGCGCCCCCGGCGCCGTGCCGTTCTGGAAGGGCGACTCCGTCGGGCGGCCCAAGGAGCTCGGCGAGGCGATCGGCGCCTTCTCGCGCTGGGCCGTCGAGCAGCAGCCGCAGACGTTGCAGGACGGCTACGACCTCGACGAGCGTGCAGCGAGCAACCTGCTGACCTACCTGCGCGAGCAGCAGGACGCCACGCGAGTGCTGCCCAGCGAGCGCACGATCGTGCTCGAGCGCTTTCGCGATGAGATCGGCGACTGGCGGTTGTGCGTGCTCTCGCCCTTCGGCGGGCGCGTGCACTCTGCCTGGGGGCTTGCCATCTCCGCGCAGATCCGCGAGCGGATTGGCATCGAAGCCGACGCCATCTCCTCCGATGACGGCATCGTGCTGCACCTGCCCGATCTCGACGCAGACGACGCCGAGGCGCTGCCCTCGGCCGCCGAGCTGATCATGCTCGAGCCAGACGAGGTCGAGGCGCAGATCACCGCCGAGCTCGGCGGCTCGGCGCTGTTCGGCGCGCGCTTTCGCGAGAACGCAGCGCGCGCGCTGCTGATCCCGCGCGCCTACCCCGGCAAACGCACACCGCTGTGGCAGCAGCGGCTGAAGGCGCAGAACCTGCTCGAGGTCGCGCGCCGCTACGCCGACTTCCCGATCGTGCTCGAGACCTACCGCGAGTGTCTGCGCGACGTGCTCGATGTGCCCGGCCTGCAAGGCATCCTGCGCTCACTGCATTCGCGGGAGATATCGCTCGTCGAGGTCGAGACCCAGACGGCCTCGCCGTTTGCCTCCTCGTTGCTGTTCGACTACGTCGCCACGTACATGTACGAGGGCGACACGCCGAGCGCCGAGCGCCGCGCCGCAGCGCTCTCGCTCGACCGCGACCTGCTGCGCGAGCTGCTCGGTCAGGAGGAGCTGCGCGAGCTGCTCGACCCCGACGCGCTCGCGCGTGTAGAGGACGACCTGCAGCATCGCTCCGAGATCACCCGAGCCACGGGCCGCGACGGCCTGCACGACGTGCTTCGCCACGTCGGCGACCTCAGCGACGACGAGGTCGCCGCGCGCGTGTTCGAGGGGATCGACCCGGCGCCGCTGCTCGCCGAGCTCCAGCGCGAACGTCGCGCGATCCGCCTGCGCGTCGGCGGCGAGCCGCGCTGGGTCGCCGCCGACGAGGCCGGCCTCTACCGCGACGCGCTGTCCGCCGCGCCGCCCGGTGGCCTGCCCGAGGCGTTCCTCGCCGACGTGCCCGACGCGCTGCGCGCGCTCGTCGCGCGCTATGCGCGCACGCACGGGCCGTTCACGACCGACGAGCTGCGCGATCGCTACGGCGTCGACGCCGCCGCCGTGCTGCGCGAGCTCGAGCGCGACGGCGACGTCGTGCGCGGCGAGCTGCGCCCCGGCGGGACCGGCCGCGAGTGGTGCGATGTCGAGGTGCTGCGGCGCCTGCGCCGCGCCTCGCTGGCCGCGCTGCGCAAGGAGATCGAGCCGGCCGAGCAGCAGGCGCTCGCCGCCTTCCTGCCCGCCTGGCAGGGGATCGACCGCCACCCGAGCGCTGGCGCCGGGATCGACCGCCTGCGCGAGGTGCTCGTGCCGCTGCAGGGCCTCGCCCTGCCCGCCGAGATCTGGGAGCGCGACGTGCTGCCGCGCCGCACCGGCGCCTACTCGCCGTCGTGGCTCGACCAGCTGTGCGCCAGCGGCGAGCTCGTCTGGGTCGGCGCCGGGCCGCTGCACCGCTCCGGGCGCGTCGCGCTGTACTTCCGCGAGGATGCGCCGCTGATCGGCCCGCCCGCGGGCGCCGAGCGCCGCGCCTCCGCCGGGGCTGCCGGATCTTCGAAGGCGGTCGATTCTCCCGAGCACGAGCTGCTGCGCGCGCGCCTCGCGCAGAGCCCGTGCTTCTTCGGCGACCTGCTCGCCGAGCTCGGCCTGGCCGCCGAGGCGCTGCGTGAGACGCTGTGGGATCTCGTGTGGGCCGGCGAGGCGACCAACGACGCGTGGGCGCCGCTGCGCGCGCCGCGCCTGGCGCTCGCCCGCGCCCGGCCGGAGCGCCGCGCGTCCGCCCGGCGGTTCGGCTCACGACGCACCGGCGCGCAGTCTCAGGTGCAAGGTCGCTGGGGCCTGACCGCCCCGATCTTCGCCGGCGACGTGGGCGGCCCCGAGCGCCGTCGCGCGCTGGCCGAGCTGCTGCTCGAGCGCTACGGCATCCTCACGCGCGAGCAGGTGCTGGCCGAGGGGATCAAGGGTGGCTTCGCGATGCTCTACGACACGCTGTGCAACCTCGAGACGCTCGGCGTCTGCCGCCGCGGCTACTTCGTCGAGGGCATGGGCGGCGCGCAGTTCGCGCTACCCGGTGCCGTCGAGCGCCTGCGCGCCGCGCGCTCGGCGACAGCCGCCGACGGTCCGCCCCCGGCAGCGCTGCTCGCGCCGGCGGCTGCGAGCGACCCGCGTGGCATCGGCGAGCGCCCGCGCGCTCTCGGCGGCGGCGGCCCGGTCGTGCTCGCCGCGGCCGACCCCGCGCAGCCATATGGGGCGGCGCTGCCTTGGCCAAAGCGAGATGTCCAGGAACGACGGCCGTCTCGCGTGGCAGGCGCCTACGTGGTGCTCGTTGCCGACGAGCCCGTGCTCTACGTCGAGCGCGGCGGGCGCAGCCTGCTGACGTTCGCCGCCGGCGCGCACGCAGGCGCCGGCGTACAGGCGCCGGGCGCGGTGCGCGGTCAGCGCGACCTGCTCGAGGTTGGACTGCGCGCGCTCGCCGAGAGCGTGCGCGCAGGGCGGATGCCGAAGCTCGTGCTCGAGCGGATCGACGGCGCCCCGGCGACCGGCTCCGAGCTCGCCGCGGCGCTGCTCGAGCTGGGCTTCCACCCGGGCCCGCGGCGGCTCACGCTGAGCGCCTGAAAAGCGCCATTTCCAGCACCGCGCTGGTGCACTGCGATCACGTGGTCCGCGCCCGTTCCGTACCGCTCAAATGCACCCTGTTCGAGCTGTCGGTACGGCGCTTGGCGGCAAGAGACAATGCTGGAAGGGCTCAATGTATTCCGGTATAAAGAATGGCGGGACAGCTCAAAGTAGTCTTGCGTTTCTGGCGGACATCATCTATTATCTCGAATCGTGGGGATGAGTGGAACACACAGGGGGCCGACGCCCATGTACCGGAGGCTTCCTCACGGTCCGAATGGGATGTCGCGCGATGACGTCGCTCGCAACCAGCGGGCGCGCATGTACGGAGGCATGATCGAGGCGGTACACGAGCGCGGCTACCCGCAGACGACGGTGGCCCACGTGATCGCCCTGGCAGGAGTCTCGCGCCGGGCCTTCTACGAGCAGTTCGCCAACAAGGAGGCGTGTTTCCTCTCCACATACGACATCGTCGTGGCGCGGGCGCGCAAGCTCGTGCTCGACGCATGGTCGCGCGAGCGCGGCTGGGCCAATCGTCTGCACCACGCTTGCAAGGCGCTGCTCGACGATGTCGCCGACCAGCCCAAGGGCCCGCGTCTGGTGCTCGTCGACTCGCTCGGCATCGGGCCGAAGGCGCGCGAGCGGATGACGCTCGCCTCGACGACGTTCGAGCGCGTCGTGGCGATGGCCTTCCAGGCCGATCCGGACGGCGAAGAGCTCTCGCCGCTCACGGTGCGCGCAATTGTCAGTGGTATCCGTCACGTGGCCTTCACGCGGATGTACGAGCGCCGCGAAAAGGAGCTGTACACGCTGGCTGACGAACTGCTCGACTGGATCGAGTCCTACCGCTCGCCGGTCGCCAGGCGCCTGAACGTCTCGGGGCTCGTGCAGCCCGACCTCCTCGAGCCGCAGCCGGCGGCCTTCCTGGCCAGCGACGACCGCCGCTCGCGAGCGCTCGGCGCGCTCGTCCACCTCACGCTCGACGAGCGCTACTCGGAGCTCAGCGACCCGCAGATCGCGCAGTTCGCGGGCATCTCGACGGAGGGCTTTCACAAGCTGTTCGTCGACAAGGAGGCCTGCTTCCTGGCGGTCCTCGACGAGTTCGTCGCCGAAGCGATGGAGGCCGTCAAGCGCTCGATCGAGCCCGCCTCGAGCTGGCCCGAGGCCGTGCACCTCGCCGTCGCCGCGCTGGTCGAGTACTTCGCCAGCCACGAGGCGCTCAGCCGCCTCGCGTTCATCGAGATCTTCGACGTCGGCCCGGGCATGATCGGCCGCATGACGCGCTCGATCGAAGACTTCACCAAGCTGCTCGACGAGCTCGGCCCCGAGGCGCGACGAGGCCCGCTGGTGGCGCGGGAAGCGATCACGGGCGCGATCTGGGGAATCGTCTCGGCCTACTCGGCACACGATCGCGTGCGCCAGCTGCCGTATCTGGTCGACCAGATCACGTTCCTCGTGCTCGCTCCATACATCGGCGCCAAGCCGGCGATGGAGACGATCGAGGCGACGCGCAGGCCGCTGCCGAGCGACTACTGAGCCTCCGCCATCTGCGAAGGTGGGCGCGATGAGCGAGCCCACCTTCCCACCGGCCTCGCGCACGCCGCCGGCCCGTCCGCGCCCGCGTCGCGTCGGTCACAAGGGGGCCGATCTGATCGAGCCGGGCAACACGCTGGCGAGCTTCGACGCCGCGCTGCGCCACGGCGTGGACATGATCGAGCTGGATGTGCTCTCGGCGCGCACCGACGGCGGCGGCGAGCTGTTCGTGGCGCACGACTACGAGGACGTCCGCGCGCGCGAGCCGCTGCGTTTCGAGCAGGCGCTCGAGCATCTCGCGGGCGAGCGCTTCGCGGCGCTCGACTTCGACATCGACGTGAAGATCCCGGGCTACGAGCGCCGCGTGATCGAGGCGCTGCGCAAGTTCGGCCTGATCGAGCGCAGCTTGCTCAGCTGCACCTTCCCGCAGGTGCTCGCCGGCATCCGCGCGCAGGAGCCGGCGCTGCGTCTCGGTTTGTCCGTGCCGCGTGTGCGTCGCGACTACACGACCGACATGCTCACCGCGATTCCAGCGCTGGCGATCCTCACGGGCTACCGTGCGACGCTGCCCGCGCGCGCCCGCGCCGGCCTGCGCGAGGGTCGCTACGACGCGATCATGGCTCACTGGCGCGTGGTCACTCGCGCGCTCGTGCGCGCCGTGCACGAGGGCGGCGGCGAGCTCTACGTGTGGACCGTCGACGACAGCGCGCGCATCGCCAAGCTGACCGAGCTCGGCGTCGACGGGATAATCACCAACGACCCCCGACTGTTCTGAGACGACCGCCGACCGGCCGTCTTTAGTCGTTCAGCCGATCAGGCAGGTGGCGGCGGAGAAGCCGGCCGGGTCCGAGCCGGCCAGGCTTCGGCGGCCGGTGCTCGTCGTGCGCGACACCTGCGCGACCACGGCCGAGCCGTGGCGCCACTGGAAGTTGACGACGCCGCGCAACGTGAACGCCGGCTGCCCGGCGATCGGGTTGAGCTGGAAGCTGCGCCCGGCCTGGCGCGCTGAGGAACCCGAGCCGACCGCCGCGTAGCTGGCCGACGCTTTGCTGAGGTCCGTCCAGGTCTTCGTCGTCGCGTTCATGTACTGCAGGCGAAAGCGCATGTACATCGTGTCGTGCGCGAGGTGGTCGCCGGGCATCGAGCCGCGGATGCCGACCGTGTTCGGCTGGTCGGCGGGGTTGCAGACGTCGATCGTCGCCCACAGCAGACGTGAGCGCAGCAGCGAGGTCGTTTTGACGGCGCGTTTGGCGCGCGTGCCGCCACGGGCGGCTCCAGCCGACGTCGCCGGCAGCGCAGAGGCCGCGCCGAGCGTCGCGAGCAGCGCGCAGACGAGCGACAGCGCGAGCGTTGCGCGAGCACGCGAATGTCCGCTTTTCGACACGCGTCCCATGTACTGAAGATACCTTCGTGCGGCCCGCAGTTGCGGACGGTTTATGACCTACGAGCCAGGTCGCGCCCCGTCGGCGGTATCGTGCGCGCGGCGTGTGATATGTCTGGCTGATGGCTGGGATGCGATCAGAGGAGGTGGTCGAGCTTCTCGGCAACGTTCCGGTGTTCTCGACTCTGGTCAGGGACGACCTCGAGCGGATTGCCCAGTTCGCCGTGCCGCGCGAGTTCGAGCCCGGCGAGGTCGTGTTCCGCGAGGGCGATGCCAGCGACACGTGCTACGTCGTGCGCGACGGCAGGGCGCGCGCGATCCGCACGCACCGCGACGGTCGCACGCTGACGCTCGCCACGTTCGGCCCCGGCGACATCTTCGGTGAGCTCGCGCTGTTCGAGGACGAGCGGCGCTCGGCGACGGTCGAAGCGATCGAGCAGACGGCGGTCGTCGCCGTGCTCGGACCTGACATGCGTCGCCTGATGTCAGAACACGCAGAGATCTCGGCGCGCCTGGCGATCGCTCTCGGCAGGCGACTGCGGGAGTCAAACGAGCGCCTGCAGCGCCAGTCCTTCTCGACCGTGCAGAGTCGCGTGGCGGTCGTGCTCTCGCAGTTGGTCGAGCAGGAGCTAGGCGACGGCGGGCACGGCGACGTGCTCGTCACCGCCACCCAGGCCGATCTCGCGCAGCTCGCCGGTTCCTCGCGCGAGTCCGCCAGCCGCTTCCTCGCCGTGCTCGAGCGCGCCGGCGTGATCTCGCAAGGCAGGGGACGCCTGACCGTGCACGACCCCGAGGCGCTCAAGCAATATGTCTTCTAAGAAGCCGCGCGGCAGGCGGCGCAAGGCGAGCGGCAAGGAGGCTGCCGGTAAGGGAGCCGTCGGCAAGGGGGATGCCGGCAATGGCGGCTCGGGCAAGGCCGGCTCGGGCAAGCGCGGCCAGGGCCGGCGGCGCGGCGCGCGCCCGGCGGCGCGCGAGCGCTCGGCCGGCGGCGTGGTCGTGCGCGGCGAGGAGGTCGTCGTAATCGTGCCGACGCGTCGCGCCTCGGACGGCTCGAAGGTCGTGGCGCTGCCCAAGGGGCACATCGATCCAGGCGAGAACGCGCTGCAAGCGGCCACGCGCGAGGTGCGCGAGGAGACGGGGATCGTGGCCGAGCCGGTGACGGAGCTCGGCGAGACGCGCTACTGGTACCGGCGCGACGGGCAGACGATCCCCAAGTCGGTGTCGTTCTACCTGTTCGAGTACATCGAAGGCGACACGGCCGACCACGACGACGAGGTCGAGAAGGCCTGGTGGATCCCGCTGACCGACGCTCGCAGCGAGCTGAGCCACGCGGCCGAGCGCGAAATGGTGGCAAAGGCCGCCCAGTACTTGGAGACCGAGGGCAAAGCCCGATAGCCTTGCGCCCCGTGCAGGTGCTCAACTTCTACTCGACGATCTTCGCCGACGAGCTCAAGCGCGGGCGCAAGACGGCGACGATCCGCCTCGGCGACAAGTCGGGCAAGTACCGCAAGAACCAGCTCGTGCTGGTCACGATCGGCTACCAGCACTCTCCGCGCGAGCGGATCTTCGAGGCCGTGATCGACCAGGTCGAGGTGATGAAGCTGGCCGATCTCTCGCCACGCGACATCAAGCACGACAACCCCGAGTTCCGTCGCCACGACGAGCTGATCAACTTCCTCGAACAGATCTACGGCCGCGAGGTCTCCACGCAGGACACCGTGACCGTCGTGCGCTTCTCGCAGATCCTCGAGAACCCGAGCGGGATGACGGCGGCGATGAAGGGCTTCGGCGGCGCGCAGAACTGAAGGGCAGGGCCGTCGTCCATCCGTTGGCAGTTTCGCTCTCAACTGCCAATTTCCCTTGATGGACCCCCGGATGCCCTATATATTGTGAGCAACGGTTGGCACTCTCCGCGGAGAGTGCCAGAGGCGCTCGAGCCTCCGGCACAAGGGCCGGATATGACGCAGAGCGCCCGAAGCACTCTCTAGATGGAGGTAGCGAACATGAAGCTGAAGCCCCTGGGCGATCGTCTGATCGTGCGGGCAATCGAGGAGGAGCTGACGACCGCGAGCGGTCTCGTGCTCCCCGACACTGCCAAGGAGAAGCCGCAGAAGGGCGAGGTCATCGCCGCCGGCGACGGTCGTCTCGATGACGACGGCAAGCGCATCCCGCTGGACGTGAAGAAGGGCGACGAGGTCCTCTACAGCAAGTACGGCGGGACCGAGATCAAGATCGACGGGGAGGACCTGCTCGTGTTGCGCGAGTCAGACGTCCTTGCCCTCGTCGAGGCATAAGGAGATTTGAGAACACATGGCTCACAAGGAGATCAAGTACAACGGCGAGGCACGCTCGGCACTCGAGGCCGGCGTCGACGCGGTCGCGAATGCGGTCAAGGTCACGCTCGGCCCGAAGGGCCGCTACGTCGTGCTCGACAAGAAGTTCGGCGCCCCCACGATCACCAACGACGGCGTCACGATCGCTCGTGAGATCGAGGTCGAGGACGTCTTCGAGAACCAGGGCGCGCAGCTCGTACGCGAGGTCGCCACGGCGACCAACGACGTCGCCGGCGACGGCACCACGACGGCGACGGTGCTCGCCCAGGCGATTGTTCGCCAGGGCCTGAAGAACGTCGCTGCGGGCGCCAACCCGCTGGCGCTCAAGCGCGGCATCGAGAAGGCCGTCGACGAGGTCGTCAAGAACATCGCCTCGCAGTCCAAGGAAGTCTCCGGCAAGGACCAGATCGCCCGCGTGGCGACGATCTCGGCCGGCGACGAGGAGATCGGCGACGTGATCGCCGATGCGATCGAGAAGGTCGGCAAGGACGGCGTGGTCAACGTCGAGGAGGGCCAGACGTTCGGCATGGACCTCGAGTTCACCGAGGGCATGCAGTTCGACAAGGGCTACATCTCGCCCTACATGGTCACCGACCAAGACCGCATGGAGGCGACGCTGGAGGACCCCTACATCCTGATCGCCAACTCGAAGATCGGCTCGGTGCGCGACGTGCTGCCGGTGCTCGAGCAGGTGATCCAGTCGGGTAAGCCGATCCTGATCATCGCCGAGGACGTCGAGGGCGAGTCGCTCGCGACACTCGTCGTGAACAAGCTCCGTGGAACGTTCACGGGCGTGGCCGTCAAGGCCCCCGGCTTCGGCGACCGCCGCAAGCGGATGCTCGAGGACATCGCGATCCTCACCGGTGGCGAGGTGATCACCGAGGAGATGGGTCTGAAGCTGGAGAACACGCAGCTCTCCCAGCTCGGGCGCGCCCGCCGCGTCGTCGTCGCCAAGGACACGACGACGGTCGTCGACGGTGCCGGTGACACGGAGGCGATCAAAGGCCGGATCAACCAGATCAAAGCCGAAATCGAGAACACCGACTCGGACTTCGACCGCGAGAAGCTGCAGGAGCGCCTGGCAAAGCTCTCCGGCGGCGTCGCCGTGGTGAAGGTCGGCGCGGCCACCGAGACGGAGATGAAGGAGAAGAAGCACCGCGTCGAGGACGCGCTGCAGGCAACGCGCGCGGCGCTCGAGGAGGGCATCGTGCCGGGTGGCGGCGTCGCCCTGCTGCAGGCCTCGGCGGCCGTCAGCGTCAGCGACAACGGCGCGTCGGCCGATGGCTCGGACGACGAGCGCACGGGTGCACGGATCGTGCTGCGCGCGCTGGAGGAGCCCCTTCGTCAGCTCGCGGAGAACGCGGGCCTCGAGGGCTCTGTCGTCGTCAACGACGTGCGCAAGGCCAAGAAAGGCTTTGGCCTGAACGCCTCGACCAACGAGATCGTCGACCTCGTCGCGGCAGGCGTGATCGACCCGGCGATGGTGACGCGCTCTGCCCTGCAGAACGCAGCTTCGATCGCCAAGAACATCCTCACCACCGAGGCGATCGTCGCCGAGCTTCCTGAAAAGGAAGGCGCGGCGGCCGGTGGCGGCGGGATGCCCGACATGTCGGGGATGATGTAGGCGGCAGCGCTTCGTAGCCCATCGACATGGGCGAAGTGGGGAGGGCCCGGTTCGGACACCGGGCCCTCCGTAGTTAACGGCCCTCTCTGGCGTCGCCCGGCGCTTGCAGTGCGGCATTCGCCGCCCGTGTGCCGCCGGCCGACCGCCGTTGTTTCCGACCGTCAAATGGCCGAACCTGTCTCTCTCTTTTGTGGTCCGGCGGGGCGCGCTCTTTGAGCTGAATCCCCTGCTCTCAGGCGTTTTCTCGTCCCGGCGAGCCGATCTCGTCGAGACGTGGCCGGCGCGTGCCTTGACTGTCGCGGCGTGAAAATTATGGTGGCCGCTCACACTGGACACGCCGTCAACGGGGAGCCGCCAGCGGAGTGAGGCGTCACGAGCACCAGTACCTTAATCGGTGAAAGGACCGGTCTTAAACATCGGTGATCCGGGTTCGAGCCCCGGCTGGTGCATGCCGTTGCAGTCAGGTAGCCACCAGCCGATGACCACGAACCTATTCGACTACTTCGAGGGCGCCGAGACGCCGGACGGCGAGCTCTCGCCGTGGGCAGCGCGCCCCCCGCGCCGGCCGCGGGCGGACTTCGATCTGCAGCTGTTTCCACGCTCGCCGAGGTGGCGCCAGGACGCTGAGTCGCTGCGCGTGCTCGCGCGGCTGGAGCAGGAGCCGTGGGTGAGCTCGCTGACACGCGATCGGGATGCCGTCCGCGTGGTGCTCGCCGACGGCTGGATCGAGCTGACCGGCGCAGCGCTCGAGGCCGGCGGCAGCGCCGAGACGCACCTCTCCGACATCGCCGACGGCAGGCGCGTGTCGATGCAGTTCTGGGATGCCAACGCGACGAAGGCGCTGCACATCGGGCACCTGCGCAACCTCGCCATCGGCAACGCGCTATCGGCCGCGCTCGCGCAGGCCGGCGCCAAGGTAGAGCGCCGCAGTCGCATCACCGACCTGGGTCGCGCGATGGGCGAGGCGATGGCCGGCGTGGTGCAGAGCGGCCGCCACGTCCAGGGCTTCGCCGACGGCGAGAAGTCAGATCACTTCGTGGGCGAATGCTATGCGGACTACGTCGCCGCCGGGGGCATGCTCGAGACCGCCGAGCAGGAGCAGGCCGAGGACTCGCTCTCGCGCGAGGTGCACGTCCAGAACGACGCGGCCGACACCCTGATCAAGCGGGTGCTGAGCGGTGACCGCGAGGCGGTCGAGCTCTGGTACAAGACGCGCGCCTGGGTGATCGCCGGGCAGCGCAAGACGCTCGCGCGGCTCGGCATCGCCTTCGACCGCGTCTTCTTCGAGTCCGACTACCTCGCCGAGACCGCCGAACTGACCGAGACCGGTCTGCGCAACGGCACGCTGCGCAGGCGCGAGGACGGCGTGATCGTGTACCCGACCGGCTTCGAGGAGCTCGAGGAGCTCGCGCTCGTGCGCTCGGACGGGCTCTCGACGCAGCATATGCGATCGCTGACCTACTGCATGACGGCGCCCGAACTGGAGGACATGACCTCGATGCAGGTGACCGGCTCGGAGTGGGTCGCGCACGTGACGAGCATCCGCAAGCTTGCGCACGAGCTGCGCCCGGAGCTGAACGGCGGCTTCCACCCGAGCCGCAGCATCTTCCACGGGATGGTCTTCAGCCAGAAGCGGGCGCTGACCTCGAGCGCCGGCGCGCTGCTGATCGACGAGCTGACCGACTGGATCGACGAGCAGATCGACGCCGATCCGCTCCGGCGCGCAGTGCGCGCCTCGCATCCTTTCCCCGAACGGATCGCGCCGCAGCTGGCGCTCGGCTGGTTCCTGCCGCACCCGGTCGCGCCCGACATGGACTTCGACCCCAGCCGGCTGCTGTCCGAGGAGAGCCTCGGCTGGGAGCTCGTCCGCGCCCGGGCGATGCACAGCGCGAGCGGCCCCGGCGAGCGGACGCCGACCGAGGACCCGGACTACCGCTTCGCCGTGATCCAGTCGGAGCTCTACCGGCGGCATCTGCGCCAGGCGGTCGAGCGACTCGACGTGCGCCCGCTCGCCAACTACCTCAAGCACCTCTCGATCTGGTACCTCGAGCGCGACCGCTCAGAACCGGTCGAGCGCGTCGTGCACACGCTGCTCGATCGCAGCGCGCGGGGGCTTGGGCTGGAGACGGCCCCATGAGCACGCTGCTGATCGACAACTACGACTCCTACACCTACAACGTCTTCCATCTGCTCGCCGCCGTCTCAGGCGAGGAGCCGATCGTCGTGCACAACGACTCCGTTTCCTGGCGCGCGCTCTCGCGCTGGGACTTCGATGCGATCGTCATCTCGCCTGGGCCGGGAAGGCCGGACCGCTGGCACGACTTCGGCGTCTGCTCGGACATCCTGCGCTTCTCCGACACACCCGTGCTCGGCGTGTGCCTCGGCCACCAGGGCCTCGGCTACGTGCTCGAGGGCAAGGTCTCGAGCGCGCCGATGGTCATGCACGGCCGCCGCAGCGGCGTCGAGCACGAGGGCAAGGGGCTGTTCGCGGGCATCCCCCAGGGCTTCTCGGTCGTGCGCTACCACTCGCTCGCCGTCAGCGGTTCGCTCGGCGAGGGGCGCGTCACAGCATGGACCGACGACGGCGTGGTGATGGGGATCGAACACACCAGCCGCCCGATGTGGGGCGTGCAGTTCCACCCCGAGTCGATCGCGACAGAGCACGGTCGCAAGCTGTTCGAGAACTTCTACGAGATGGCGCGCCGCCACCGGGCGCTGCGCGGCCGGCGCACGAACATGGCGCCGCCGCTGCGGCGCGCCCGCGAGCGCCCGGCCGTCCAGCAGGCATCGTCACACATGCCGCCGGCCCCGAGCCCGGCGCAGGGCGTGGAGCCCTCCTCCGAGCTGAAGCTCCACTGGCGTACCTTCGACGGCGAGCCGGTCGCCGAGCAGCTGTTCGAGGACTTGTTCGGTGCTGCCGAGCACGCCTTCTGGCTCGACAGCGCCGACGCGCCGACGACGCTCGCCCGGCGCTCCTTCATGGGCACCTCGGCCGGGGCCGCGCGCAAGGTGCTCGAATACGACGTCGCGCGCGGAGTCGTGACGCTGCACGGAGCAGACGGCACGAGCACCGAGCACGCGTCGGTCTTCGAGATCCTCGATCGCCAGCTGCGGGCGCGCCCCCTGCAACTGCCGGACGGCGTTCCCGAGGGGCTCGTGGGTGGCTTCGTCGGCTATCTCGGCTACGAGTGCAAGGCCGACTGCGGCTCGCCCGTCGTGCACGGCTCAGACGTACCCGACGCTGTGATGATGCTCGCCAACCGAGTCGTCGCGATCGATCACACGACCTCACGCACCCATCTGCTCGCGGTCTCCGAGCAGGACGGCGAGGAGGCCGAGCGCTGGCTCGCGCAAGCCGAGTCGGCCGTGCGCGACGCGCTTGCCGCCGCCGGCGCCGAAGCCGAGCGGGATGGAGCGTCCACCGGCCGGCTGCGCTCGCTCCCGGATGAGCCGCGCGCGGGAGCGCCGGTCGAGCCGGTCGTGTTCCGCTGCGGACGCGGCCGCAGCCAGTACATCGCCGACATCGTGCGCTGCAAAGCCGTGCTCAGCGCCGGCGAGTCCTACGAGGTGTGCCTGACAGACCAGATCCACACCGACGCGAGCCCCGACCCGTTCGAGCTCTACCGGATCCTGCGCAGGCGCAACCCGGCGCCGTTCGCCGCCTACCTGAAGCTCGGCGAGCTGGCCGTCGTGAGCTCCTCGCCCGAGCGCTTCCTGTCGGTCGATCGCGAGCGCCAGGTGCAGGCGCGTCCGATCAAGGGCACGACCTCGCGCGCCGCGGACCCTGCCCGGGACGAGGCGCAGCGCAACTGGCTGCTGAACGACGAAAAGACGTTCGCCGAGCACCTGATGATCGTCGACTTGCTGCGCAACGACCTCGGCCGCGTGTGCGTCCTCGACAGCGTGCGCGTGCCGCAGTTCATGGTCGTCGAGCCGTACGCCACCGTGCATCAGCTGCTCTCGACGATCACCGGCGTGCTCGAGCGTGCGCGCACGCCGGTCGAGTGCGTGCGCGCCTGCTTCCCCGGCGGCTCGATGACCGGTGCGCCGAAGCTGCGCACGATGGGGATCATCGACGACATCGAGCGCGAGGCCCGCGGCGTCTACTCCGGCGCGCTCGGCTACTTCGGCCTCGACGGCAGCGTCGATCTGTCGATCGTGATCCGCACGATCGTGCTGCGCCCCGGCCAGACGACGATCGGGGCCGGCGGGGCGATCGTGATGCAGTCCGACGCCGAGGAGGAGTTCGACGAGATCCTGCTCAAGGCGCGCGCGCCGATGTCGGCGATCGCGCAAGCCGTCACGGGCAGCGGCTCGGCTGACGCCTGGCAAGTCGAGCTCGAGCCGCGACCGCCGATGGCCGAGGCGGCCTGAGCTGCGATGGAGGGCTCGCTCTCGACCGAACGCGGCGCGTGGCGCTCCGCGCCGGCGCGGCCGGTGACGGCGGCCGCCTGGCATGCGCCGGCGCTCGAGCAGGCGCCGACGTCGCACGGGCGGGACGTATCCGGCTCGCGCGCCCGGATTCGCCTGGCGCAGGTGCAGGACGCCGCCGCCGTCGCGGCGGCGGTGCGCGAGCTGCTGCTCGAGCTGAGCGGCGATGCGCCGCCGCCGCAAGCGCTCGAGCGTGCCGCCCGTGCCCTGCTCGAAGACCCCGCCGCCGGCGCCGTGCTGCTGGCGAGCGAAGGCGAGCAGATCGCCGGCGTGCTCAGCGCGAGCTGGCAGCTGGCGATCCACGTGCCCGGTCGCTACGCGTTGATCCAGGATCTGTGGGTCGCACCGGATCGCCGCGGCGCCGCGATCGGCCGCGAGCTGCTGCTGGCGCTGTTCGCCCTGGCCGAGGAACGCGAGATCGTGCGCGTCGAGGTCGGCCTGCCGTCCGAGCGCTTTGCCGGGCTGCGCGCGACCGAGGCCTTCTACCTCGACAACGGCTTCTCCCGGCTCGGCCCGCGGATGAGGCAGATGCTGCTGTGAGCGCCGGCCTCGAACCCTTCCGCAGCCGCCTCGACGAGATCGACGAGCGGATCGCACGGCTGCTCGGCGAACGCTTCCAGGTGTGTCGCGAAGTCGCCTATTACAAGAGCGAGCACGAGATCCCGATGATGCAGCCCGAGCGGGTCGCGCAGGTACGCGCTCGCTACCTCGAGCGCGGCGCGCAGGCCGATCTGCCACCGGACTTCACCGCCGAGCTGTTCGACCTGCTGATCAACGCGACCTGCCGGATGGAGGACGAGCTGATGGGCACGCCCGAGGAGCAGCGGGTGGCCGTGCCGGCCGTCGAGCCCGGCTCCTACATGGGCCGATCGTGATCCGCCCGACGTTCATCACGCTCGGGCCGCGGGGCACCTGCCACGAGAACGCGCTGCTGCGCTACCTCGCCTTCCAGGGAATCGAGGACTTCGAGCTCGTGCTCGTCGAAGATCTGCTCGGCGCGATCGAGCGGGTGCGCGAGGAGCCGAACACGTTCCTCGTGCAGTGCAGCGCTCACGTGCAGGTTCACCTCGTGACCGAGCGCTACTGGCAGGAGGTGTTCGTGATCGACACGTTCCTGCATCCCACAAAGGAGCTCTCGCTGCTGGTGCGGCGCGATGTGAGCGAGCCGCGCAGCCTCGGGATCGTCTCGGCGACGCGGGGCTATCTGGACCTGAGCCGCTTCCCGACGATCGTCGACGAGCCATCCAAGCCGGTCGTCGCAAAGCATCTGCTGGCGGGCGAATACGACGCAGGCCTCACCCACCTGCACTACGCGCGCGAACACCCGGACGAGCTCCGCGTCGCCGAGGTCTACGGCGCGGTCGACACCACGTGGGTCGTGTATGGGCGCCAGAAGCGCTTCCACGGGCACGTGATCGCCAAGCACAACCCGTGGCTGTTCACGGGAGAGTCGGCGCCGGTCGAGGAGGAGTTCGATCGCGAGCCCGCGGCTGCGGTGCTCGCCGGGACTCACACCCAGGCGAACGCGCGGCACAGGAGCAGGGCGCTGCGGGTCGCCGCGTAATCCCGCTGCTCGCGCAGAGCGATCGCCCGCGCTAAGGTCAACTTGCAGCGCTCGCGAGCAGTCGAGGGGAGGACGAGATGTCGACGATCAGCAGCCGCCGCACCGTCACGCACGAGGTAGTCAACCAGCCGCCGCCGCTGGCCGACTACGACCCGCTCGCGGCCGACCCGGCCCTGCACGAGGCGCTGATCCGCGAAGGCGGCGAGTGGGGCGTCGACCGCGTACGCGACTTCGGCGTCGTCGTCGCCTCCGGCGAGGCGCTCGCACACGCCAAGCGTGCCCAGCGCAACATCCCGATCCTGCGCACCCACGACCGCTACGGGCACCGCGTCGATGAGATCGACTACGACCCGTCGATGCACTGGATGCTGCGCCTCGGCGTCGAGCGCGAGGTCAACTCGCTGCCGTGGCGCGATCCGCGCCCCGGCGCGCACGTCGTGCGCACGGGCATGTTCCACTTGTTCAACCAGCTCGACACAGGGCCGTGCTGCCCGATGTCGATCAACTACGCGGCCGTGCCGACGATGCGCCAGGACGAGACGCTCGCAGAGCAGTGGGAGCGCAGGCTGACGCTGCCCGACTACGACTCGTTCGCCCAGGCCGGGATGGTGATGACCGAGAAGCAGGGCGGCTCTGACCTGCGCGCGAACTCGACCGTGGCCGAGCCGGCCGGCGACGGCTGGTTCGAGCTGACCGGGCACAAGTGGTTCTGCACGCATCCCGTCTTCGAGGTGTTCTTCACGCTCGCCCACACCGAGGCCGGCATCACGTGCTTCGTCGCCGAGCGCCCGCACGAGGGCTTTCGCATACAGCGCCTGAAGGACAAGCTCGGCGGGCGCTGCCTGGCCTCCTCGGAGGTCGAGTACGACCATCTCCCCGCCCGCATGCTCGGCGAGGAGGGGCGCGGCACGGCCGTGATGGTCGAGCAGCTGATCTGGACGCGCCTGGACACGCTGACGGGTGTCACCGGGATGATGCGCCGAGTCGTGGCCGAGGCGATCTGGCACGCGCGCCACCGCGCGGCGTTCGGCGCGCCGCTCGCGGCGCAGCCGGCGATGGTCAACGTGCTCGCCGATCTCGCGCTCGAGTCCGAGGCGGCGACCGTCTCGACGATGCGCATCGCGCGCGCGTTCGACTCGGAGCTGACCGAGGAGGCCGCGTTCCGCCGGCTCGCTCTGGCCGTGATGAAGTACTGGGTCTGCAAGCGCGGAGCGCCGCTCGCGGCCGAGGCGCTCGAGTGCCTCGGCGGCAACGGCTACGTCGAGGAGGCGCCGATGGCGCAGTTCTACCGCGACATCCAGATCGGCACCGTGTGGGAGGGCTCGGGCAACGTGATCGCGCTCGACGTGCTGCGCGCGCTCGGGCGCGAGCAAGAGGCGGCCGGCGCGTTCCTCGCCGAGTGTGAGCTGGCCGCCGGGGCGGACGCGCGCTTCGACGCCCACCTCGCGGGTACCCGCCGGGGCCTCGAGTCGCTGGCGGCCGAGCAGCGTCCTGCCGCCGAATGGGGCGCACGCCGTGTGGTCGAGGACATGGCGCTGGCGCTGCAGGCCAGCCTGCTGCTGCGCCACGCGCCGGCGGCCGTCTCCGCTGCGTTCTGCGCGGCTCGTCTGGGCGAGCGCGGGCTCGCCTTCGGCGACCTTCCCCGCGGCGTCGACGGCGCCGCGATCGTCGAGCGCGCGCTAGCGCTCTAGCGCAGTCGGGACGGCTTGCGCGCGCTCGCGCGGAGCCGGTTCGGCCAGCGCGCGAGTCGCGCCCCGCCGGCTCGCGGCGAACGGGTTCGGCCTGGTCGCGCGAAGAGGCGCTGCCTGCACGCTCGGCCGTGGCGCGCGCGACCGCCCGGCGGACGACGGTCTGGTCGCTCGCAGCCGCAGGAGGATCAGCAGCGCGAGAACCGCCAGCCAGACGAGTGCGAGGATCAGCAGCACCGGCACAGAGCCATGCTACCCGAGCTTCGCGCTATGTAAACCGGTGTTTATGGGCCTATTCGACGGCCCCTACGGAGCGCGGCCCCTCGCCGACGTACTTCGCCGTCGGACGGATCAGCTTGGCCTCGCGCTTCTGCTCGAGGATGTGCGCCGACCAGCCGGCCACGCGCGCGCACGTGAACATCGGCGTGAACAGGTCCGGCGGGACTTCCGCCAGGTCGAGGATCACGGCCGACCAGAACTCGACGTTGGTCGCCAGCACGCGGTCGGGCCGGCGCGCGTGAAGCTCCGCCAGCGCCGCCTTCTCGAGCGCCTCGGCGGCCTCGAAGCGGGGCGAGCCGAGTTCGCTCGCAGTGCGGCGCAGGACCCGCGCTCGCGGGTCTTCGGCGCGGTAGATGCGATGGCCGAAGCCCATCAGCCGCTCGCCACGATCGAGCGCATCCGACACCCACTTCTCGGCGTCGCCGCTCGCTTCGACCTCCTCGAGCATCTTCAGCACGCGCGAGGGGGCGCCGCCGTGCAGCGGGCCCGACAGCGCCCCGACCGCCGCGGACAGCGCGGCCGCGACATCGGCGCCCGTCGAGGCCACGACGCGTGCCGTGAACGTCGAGGCGTTCATGCCGTGCTCGGCCGCCGAGACCCAGTACGCGTCGATCGCCTTGACGTGGTCCGGGTTGGCCTCGCCGCGCCAGCGGATCAGGAATCGCTCGGGGATCGTGGCGCCCTGATCGATCTCCGACTGCGGCACCGGCGGCTGGCCGGCTTCGCGCGCGGACTGCGCGACGAACGAGAGCGCCATCACCGAGGCGCGCGCGAGGTTGTCGCGGGCCTCCTCGTCGGAGATGTCGATCAGCTGTCCGAAGCCCCACTCGGGGGCGAGCATCGCCAGCGCCGACTGCACGTCTACGCGGTGGTCGCCCGAGCGCACCGTCAGCGCGTGCGGTTCGGCCGGTGGCAGCCCCGGTTTGAAGCGCCCGTCCACGAGCAGGCCCCAGACCTGCTCGTAGGGGACCTGACCGACGAGGTCTTCGATGTCGACTCCGCGATAGCGCAGCGCGCCACCCTCTTTGTCCGGCTCGGCAATCTCTGTAGCGAAGGCGACGACTCCTTCGAGGCCCGACTGGACCTCTGGTGCTGTGACCGCGCTCATGGCACTCGCTTTCTGAGCTTGATGCTTGACGGGGTGAGCTGCCTTGTGGGCAGGGACATATCGTCGCACTATTGCGCGTGCAAGTACGCTGCCAGGCGAGCAGAGGCCGAGCGCGCGGCTCGGCGAGCCGTCATCGAGGAGGAACCGTGTCCGACAGCGATCTGATGTTCCGTGCGGCGGGAGAGCTCGCCGCGATGGTGCGCGCCGGCGAGATCTCCTCGCGCGAGCTCGTGCAGACCTCGCTAGAGCGAATCGAGGAGCTCAACCCGATGCTCAACGCGTTCGTGCAGGTCGACGCCGAGGGCGCCCTCGCGGCGGCCGACGACGTCGCCGCCGGCGACGAGCGGCCCTTTGCCGGCGTGCCGATCGCGATCAAGAACAATCGCCCCGTCAAGGGGCTTCGGCTGACCTACGGATGTCCGCTGATGTCAGACTTCGTCGCGCCATACGACCACAACATCACCAGGCGGCTGCGCGACGCCGGGTTCGTGATCGTCGGCACCACGACGCTGCCCGAGTACGGGATATTGCCGGTCAGCGAGGCGCAGATCTTCGGCCCCACGCGCAATCCGTGGGACCTGCAGCGCACGCCGGGCGGCTCCTCGGGCGGCGCCGCGGCGGCTGTGGCGGCAGGCATGGTGCCGGTCGCCCACGGCAACGACGGCGGCGGCTCGGTGCGCATCCCCGCGGCCTGCTGCGGGCTCGTCGGGCTGAAGCCCGCGCGCGGGCGGATCTCGCCGGCGCCCGAGCTCGGCGACTCCTCGCTGGGCATCGACGGCGTGCTCACGCGCACCGTCGCCGACACGGCGTCGATCCTCGACGTGCTCGCCGGCTACGAGCCCGGCGATGCGACCTGGGCGCCTGCGCCGACCGAGCCGTTCGCCGTGGCGGCGGGCGCCGAGCCGGGCAAGCTGCGGATCGCCGCCACGACGCTCCCGCCCGTGCCCGACGCGCTCCTCGACCCGATCGCGGCACGCGCCGTCGCCGACGCCGCCGAGCTGCTGCGCTCGCTCGGGCACGAGGTCGAGGAGGTTGACCCGCCGTGGCAGAACGACTCCCTGCGCGAGCTGTTCGGCGTCGTCTTCTCGAGCCACATCGCATTGTCGATCGCCTACTCCGGGCGCGTCGCCGGGCGCGAGCCGACGGCCGAGGACATGGAGCCGATGAGCTGGGCGATCTTCTCGATGGTGCAGAAACTGGGCGCGATCGACTACATGGGCGCAGAGGTCGCGCTGCAGGCGTTCGCGCGCCACCTGGTCTCCTTCCTTGCACCATACGACGCGCTGCTCACGCCGGCGCTCGCCGAGCGTCCGCTACCGCTCGGCACACTCGACACCGGCGCGCCCGATCCGATGACGACGTTCACCCGCTCCGGGCTGTTCACGCCGTTCACGCCGATCTTCAACGCGAGCGGCCAGCCGGGCATCTCGGTGCCGCTGTACGAGGGCGACGACGGGTTGCCGCTCGCCGTGCAGCTCGTCGGGCGCCCGGCCGGCGAGGCGCAGCTGCTGTCGCTCGCCGCTCAGCTGGAAGCGGCGGAGCCGTGGGCCCAGCGCCGACCGCCGCTCGAGCGCGCGACCGCGACCGTATAGCCAATACGGCCGGGGAGTGTTTCCGACGACAGAAACGTTCCTTGTCGAATTTCTCATGGGTCCATACCATCGCGGGCGTCGGGGCTGACAACTTCGCCGCCGGCATGCCGGCCATCTCGTGGGGACGATTTGCGGGCTAGTGTCGGCGTTCGGTCGCGGAGGCGGCCGGCGCCGCGCTAGCCGCCGTCGGGCTAGCCGCCGACGCCCAGCACGGCTCCCATCCGCGCCGGCGACACACCGAGCTCTTCGACGTCGGCCGCGCCGCGCGTGGAGACCATCGGCACCTCCATCAGCTCGGCCTCGTCCCACGTGGCGAGGGCATTCGGCCCCGATACGCGCTCGAGCAGCCGCAGCACGCGGGAGACGACCGGCGTCGGCACGTGCACGAGTGGGCGCCTGCGGTTCAGCGAACGCAGCACGGTGCGCACGAGGTCGTTGTGGCTGAGCGTCTCCGGCCCGGCCAGCTCGTAGCGGGAGCGCAGCCGCCGCTCGGCGCCGGCGCGGCGCTCGGCGGCGGTACCGAGGCTTTGAAGCCTCGAACATGGCTTGGGCCGTCCCTTGAGCCCGCCTCAGCAGCTAACGGACGGTAGCTCCTTCCGGTAAATCTCCTAAGCTGCATACCCAAACCGTCGAACCATTCCAAGCTTGCCGACATGACTGCGTTTCCTATCTTCAATCGATTGAGAGTCGATCACTACGGGCTGTACCCGGGATCCGCTCGCAAGCCGGGACTGGATGTGGAGTTTCAGTCTGGTCTGACGTTGATCCTCGGCGCCAACGGCCTTGGTAAGACAACACTCATCACGATGCTCTATCGAATGTGCACTGGGCCGTACGACATCCCAGCGCTCTCGGGATCGGGCGAACTGGGAAATGTCAGGCTCGATGCTAGGAAGCTACGACCTTCTGATCGTCGGATCTTCGCCGATCGTGTTAATGACGGAGCTGAGTCCGCGACGGCGACCCTCAGCTTGGCCGTTGGCGATTCGCATGTGTCGCTTACACGCTCACTGATGAATCTAGAGTTGCTCAACCTTGAGGAGAATGGCAGCGAACTAAACGCAACAGAGGAGCGCTATCAGGAGCTGATTATCAAACAGGCGCGCATAAATACCTTCAGTGACTGGATCCTGATTCTCCGACATCTTGTTTTCTATTTCGAGGAGCGTCGGGCTCTCGTGTGGGACCCGTCGGCGCAGCGCCAGCTACTGCGTTTGCTATTTCTTGCCCCACGGGCGTCGGAAGAGTGGAGTGACGCGGAGCGGGACGTGCTGCAACGCGACAGTGCCATGCGGAACTTCCAATCCGTGCTCACTCGGGAGGAGCGCTCACTAACCGACGCGGAGCACGTGGCATCGTCTGACGGCAACGTTCGAGAAGATCTCGCGACGCTTGAGCGTCTCCAGGCAATCGACCAACCGCGTCTTGAGGACCTCAACGACGGCGTAGCCGAACTCTCCGCAGCCCAACAGGCTGCGCGGCTGAACCAACTTAAGGCGGAAGACGAGCACGAGTCCGCCTACCGCAACCTAGAGCGACTTCAACTCGAAACGATCGCTGCAGCATTCCCAAGCGCTAGTGATACGGCACGCTATCTCCTTGCGCAGCTGATCTCAGACGAGGAATGCCTAGCATGCGGAAGTCACGCTCCTCGCGCAGCGGCGACGCTGCGTCGTCGGGCAGGCGACGACCATTGTGTGCTATGCAACTCGCCGATCAAACGCTCGCTCGCTCGCAAGTCAACAAGTCGTGACATCGTAAAAGCGACCAAGGAGTTGGAGCGAGCCGGCACCAGATTGCGGGCGGCGAGCGAGCGATGTTCGGAGGCAGAGGCAGAACTACAAGATGCTCTGACCGCGATCAGCGAACTGAACTCCACTGTAACCGGTCGTAGCGCACGGATCGAACAGCTGGCGCGAGAACTTCCCCCTGAAGAAGCTGAGCTACATGCGCAGAGACGCGAGTTGTCAGCCATGAGGGCGCGCCTTGAATCGATGCGGCGCGAACTTGACGCTCGCCGCACCATTTTCGCGAGGTTGATCAAACGCACAAGTCGCGACATCGTTACGAGAAAGGATGATGTTCAGCTCGCGTTCCAGGAATTCGCTCGCGGCTTCCTGCTTGAGGAATGCGCGCTGGCGTGGGCTCCCCACAAAGATCGTGTCGGCGAGACCGGTCCGACGATTGATTTCCCGGCGTTTGAGCTCGAAATGGGGGGTGCCGACTTCCCATCGCCGGTGCGACGCGAAGGGCCTCAGCAGGTCTCGGAGAGTCAGCGGGAGTTCATCGACCTTGCATTTCGCATGGCACTAATCCGGGTCGCAGGAACTGGCGCGAAGGGATCGATCGTGATCGATGCTCCGGAGTCGTCCCTGGATGCGGTATTCGTCACTCGCGCTGCCGATGTGCTGACGCGATACGCGGGCGACGCAGATAACCGCCTGGTTGTCACCTCGAATCTCGTCGAGGGTGACCTGATTCCCGAGCTGATGCGCCGGAATGGCGTGAGCGCGGTGTCGAGCAAGCGCGTCATTGACTTGCTAGAGATCGCCGCGCCGACCGCTGCGACTAGGGCACTCAAGGTGGAGTATCAGAATGTCCGCAAAGCCCTGTTTCGTCGGGCCTCGCGATGAGCCTGGAGCCGTTAGCAGCTCAAGGCACGCGTCGACAGGTGAGAATCGTCGGCGTGCTCGCAGGCGCGAATGCAGCTGGGCTTTCCCCGGTACCAACGCGCCAGCTGCACACCATCATCTATTTCGCGGATGCCCTTTCGCCCGTATGGGGACTTCGCATCCTCGACGCACGCCTGCTCAAGCGCCGGGAGGGGCCGATTTCTGCGGCGGTCCAGCACGACATCGATGCACTCGTTGGGATAGGCGTCGTTTGCGCCTCCTCGGTCCGCCACGTTGAGGACGCCGACGGGCTGTGGAGACTGGAAGCCAGGTATTCACTAAATGGCGACATCGCCGGGCCAATCATCGACGCGATACACGAGTTTAGACCGTTTGCGCGCGAATTCGAGTACGTGCGGGAGGTGGCGATCGCAATGTCGGGGCTTGGCTCTATCGGCATCGAGAATGCCAGTGCAACCGACGCGACGTATGGTGACGCGCTTGTCGATCTTGGCGGCATGGTTGACATCGATGAGACCGAAGGCGGACCAAATCAGACCGCACTCGTCGCGCTTCGATTTGCAGACCTAGTGCCGCCGGATATTCAGCTCAGCGACGCGGAGAAGGTGCATCTCTATATACGCGAGCTCTACGGCCGGATCCGCGCCACGTGACGAGATCTGGCGAGTCGCCGATCGTGGGATGGGCGGATGAAGAACTACGCAGAACGGCTCGGGCCTACCTCGGTGTGGGTGCCGAAGCCGATCTGCCCTCCGATCTACGCTTCTTGGTGGCAGTCGTACGACTAATCAAGAAGCGCGGGCAGGAGATGAGCAAAGCGCCCGACGATCATCGGCGCCCACAGCCGGAGGCGCCGGCAATCTTCTTCCATTCGCCGTACGTCCCTGAGGTTATAAGCCAACGATATTCGTTGCGGCCGGTGCCTATGCTCGACAATGGCCTGACGCCCCTTGGGGGCCACTTCTGGTTCGTTGGACCTCTGGCTGCGAGCGGTCACGCGCTTGAGTTGGATGAGTGGACGGACGACCACGAGATGTTTGATAAGGCTGTCTCGGATCTCGGCCTCGGTGAATTGCCAGCCGTTGTGTACGAGAGTCGCACTGGGACGCCAGAACTCCGACATTATCCGCGTGGACTTGCTGACCTTGGCGACGTATCCGCCGTGTCGCTCGGGCGCGAAGCTATAGACCTCGACACAGTCCTGTCGGTTATCGAACGAGCACACGCGGCGCATCTTGTTACGCCTCAAGGACCTGAGGAGTACCGCTTGTGGACGAATCGACGAAAGTACTGGCCGGTCAAGAATGCGGAGCGCAGAATACAATTCATACTGCGTGTCGCTCTCCAAGGCGCCTTTCCGGCGACAACTATTCGTGAAGAGCAACCGCAACCGTCGGGGAGACTGGATCTTGAGGTGGAGGAGTCGTGTGGCGATGGGCGTGTAGTCCGACACGCGTTGATCGAGCTTAAGGTGCTTAGAAGCTTCGGCAGTACCGGGAAACCGGTACCCCGTGACGCGATTCGGGACGCTGTAAAAGTGGGTGTTCTGCAAGCGGCGGCGTATCGTGACGAACGAGGCACAAAGGCGTCTGCGCTCTGCTGTTTTGACATGCGGAAGGACTACACGAAGGAACAATGCTTTCGCTCGGTAAGGGCTACCGCGAAGAAACGGGGCGTCGAGCTCCGAGTATGGCATGTATTCGCAAGTGCGACCGATTATCGTGTCGCCCGTGCCTAGGGCTGCGAACGCTGCTACTGAGTCAGCACGAGCAGCGACTCAGACAGGTCCGTCAGGCCCTGCTGTGCCGAGCTTCGCATCGCCCTGACCGGCTCGATTGTCTGAACGCGCCAGCCGGCGTCCGTGGCTAGCTCAGCAAGAATCTCGGCCGTCGCTACCAGCACTCCGCCATACCTACTATCGCCTACTACGATGCAGCAACGCCCACTCGGCTTGAGCCGCGCCTTGACGCGAGAGATCACCTGCATGAGGTCGGCGAAGTACGCTCCAACCATCGCGGGTATCCATGGACTCCAGAGCCGGTCTTTGATACTGGCGAGCTCCGCAAGCGTGTGTGACAAAGTTGGCGATGAGTTGGGCGCCGACTTATACTCACGGTGAAGTTGCACATGGGAGGTAACGGTGGAGAGTCGCAAATCTCGGTTATCTGCCGAATCGGCTAGGTAGCCGAGCATCCAGAGCTCGAGGTTGTAAACATCTGTGTAGTCAAACGAGTTTGGATAAGGAGGCGAGAAGATCGCGATATCGTGCGCGCGCCGCGGACCGGTTGATCGGGCATCACCGTGCAATACATCGACACGGACAGCCGGCCGATCAGCGTACTCATAGATGTCGGCGATTGCCGTTTTCCCACGTGCGCAGAACAGTGCGAGGACGGAGGCGGGATCGTGCGGCCGCTCTTGCCAGTTGCGTCGGTACCGACGACCCTTTCCACTCACAACGACATTACTCACGTCTGCGAGTAGGCCGCCTACGAGTACCCGAAACAGCCGTCGATGTGCATCGTGGGAGACCTCGTCGATTGCAGCGAGCAACGACGCTATACGCGACGCCACCGCGTGGTCGAATATCCATCGCCCGTCGAGGCCCGGCTCGATGAATGTCTGAGGCACGTTGACGAATGTCTCGCGTGGGTCTCTAAAAAGTATCTGAGCGCGTCGCCGTACGGAGCCAAGAGCGTCTGCGAGTTCGTCTGCGTTGTAACTGGCGACCTTACTTCGGATCACATCGACCAAGAACGGATTGATCTCGATCGTCGTTGAGGACACCCCCAAAAACTGTGCCGCGAGGGCCGTGGTCCCCGAACCGCCAAAGGGATCGATGCAGGTGCTAACGCTGCCTGCATCTTCATCAATCAGTCGCCGCACGAGCTCGGGCGGGAAGGCCTCCTTGAAGCGGTGCCATGATTGGAACGGGAGGGGCTCCGCACCAGCGTTGGAGCCGAGATGGGGCACGTGGCGTGCGCGCACCCATCGATCGAATAGTCCTGACGACGGTGAGGGTGACTCCAGGTTGGTGGGTGGGGCAGTAGCAGTAGGGTTCATAGTGCAAGGAAGATCGAACTCTGTCGTAGTAAACCGATCTCTTCGGATCAAACGCTAGCGTTCGGGCAGCCGCGCGTCCTTGGGGACGGTCAGCGACATCTCGTCGGCGTGCCCAGAGCCGATCATGTTCGGCGACACTATCGCTTCCATCAACTGTCTCGTCGTGGGCCTTCCGAGCAGCCGGACGAGCATGGCTGGTTAGCGAGGGTAGGCGCACGAGTTGGTTGTGGCTAGGCGTGTCTGGGGCCGGTGCCCTAGCCCTAGCATCGCGGGCGTCGGGGCTGACAACTTCGCCGCCGGCATGCCGGCCATCTCGTGGGGACGATTTGCGGGCTAGTGTCGGCGTTCGGTCGCGGAGGCGGCCGGCGCCGCGCTAGCCGCCGTCGGGCTAGCCGCCGACGCCCAGCACGGCTCCCATCCGCGCCGGCGACACACCGAGCTCTTCGACGTCGGCCGCGCCGCGCGTGGAGACCATCGGCACCTCCATCAGCTCGGCCTCGTCCCACGTGGCGAGGGCATTCGGCCCCGATACGCGCTCGAGCAGCCGCAGCACGCGGGAGACGACCGGCGTCGGCACGTGCACGAGTGGGCGCCTGCGGTTCAGCGAACGCAGCACGGTGCGCACGAGGTCGTTGTGGCTGAGCGTCTCCGGCCCGGCCAGCTCGTAGCGGGAGCGCAGCCGCCGCTCGGCGCCGGCGCGGCGCTCGGCGGCGGTGCGCACGGCCGCGCCGCCGCGCCCTTCGTCATGGCCGTCGCCGCCGGTGCCGTCGCCGCCCGTCGCGACCCCACGAGCCGCGCGCGCCGAGGAAGCCTCGCCCAAGCCGGCACCAGACCGCAGCACGGCGATCACGCAGTCGGCCACGTCCTCGGCCCAGATCGGCTGGTACAGCGCCCGCCCGCGCCCGGAGACGGGCATCACCGGCAGCAGCGCCAGGCGTTCGAGCAGCGTCAGCCACGGATCGCCCGGCGCGTAGACGATCGACGGCGCGAACACGATCGACTCGAGCGCCGCCTCGCCGACGGCCTGCTCGGCGAGCGCCTTGGCGCGGAAGAAGCGCGCGCGGTGGTGCGTGGAGGCATCGAGCGCCGAGAAGAACACGAAGCGCTCGACGCCTGCGCGCTCGGCCGCCTGCACCATGCGCCACGTCGCGATCCCGTTGAGCTCCTCGATCGAGCCCTGTGGCTGGTCGCGGATCGAGGCGGCCAGGTGCACGACCGTGCGCACGCCGCGCATCGCGTTGCGGAACGACGGCGGGTCGGTCAGGTCGCCGAGCGCGATCTGCACGCGCACGCGCTGCGCGCCGAGCCGGCGCGGGTCGCGCACGAGGCAGCGCACCTGTTCGCCTTCTGAAACCAGTCGGCGCAGCAGCGCCGAGCCGACCAGGCCCGTTGCGCCTGTCAGCAGCAGCATCTATCGCTCCTGCAAATGAGGGTCGAAGGGCATCGGCATGATTATCGTCATCCCAGCCACGATCGCCCTGCCCGCCCGCGGCGATCGCCCGAGCCGGGCGCCTGGCCGCTGATGATTGATCGAGCAATCATCTACGATGAGCCTCGGCGGGGCCGGTGCCATACGTAAAATATGCCGCTCGGCCGGACCCCACTCCGCCGGACAACCGCAAACAACCAGGAAAGAAGCGAATGGCCTACGTGATCGCCGAGCCTTGCATCGGCACAAAGGACAACTCCTGTGTCGAGGTGTGCCCCGTCGACTGCATCCACCCGACGCCCGACGAGCCCGGATACGACGCGGCCGAGATGCTCTACATCGACCCCGAGGAGTGCATCGACTGCGACGCCTGCGTCGAGGCCTGCCCGGTGGACGCGTGCTTCGCGGAGGACCAGCTGCCCGACGAGTGGCAGAAGTACACGCAGATCAACTCCGACTACTTCAGCAACGCCAAATAGGACTCGTCGAGGACGTCCAGGACGGGCACGTCCGGGACGGCCGCCGCGACCAGCTCGCGCAGCTGCCGTGAGTCGAAGCGGTGCGACTGCGGCGCCACCGGGTTGACCGTGATCGCCTTCAGCGCGATCGTCAGGCGCACCTCGATCGCGATGCCCTGACGCTCATACCAGCGCGTGCCGTGGCGCGAGAGGAAGACCTTCGTCGGATCGGCGGCGACGATCCGCAGCTCGCGCCCGGCGCGCTCGCTGCGCGCCGCCAAGAGACCCTCGAGGAAGCGCTCGCTCAGCGCGCCGTCGACGGTCAGCGTGCTCGCGTGCGGGTGATCGCGCAGCAGCGTCGCGATCTCGCCCGGCTCCGCGTTCAGCACGAGCCGGCGCCCGAGCGTCACCGGCTCGCCGCCATCGTCCTCGCCGGCGGGCGGCAGCCTGACGAGGTCGACCGCGTCGCTCGTGGCGCGCACGACGTCGTCGATGTCTTCCCCGAGGATCGCCCCCGTCGCCATCACGAGCCCGTCGGCAACGGCCGGCGAGGAAGCCGCTCGGCGGTCGATCGCCCCGTCGAGCAGCGCCTGCTCGGCGCCCAGCAGCAACATCTCCTCGCCGACCGAGCGCAGGTCGACCGCCGAGCTCGGCCCGGCCACTTCGACCGCCCCCGGCCTGGACATCCGCGCGAGCACGACCTCGCCGAGCGGCGTGCGCACGCCCGTGCGAGAGAGGCGCTCGTGTGCGACGCCGCTGGAGCGCAGCAGCGCGCCGGTCGTTGCCACGAGATCGCCCGCCTGAAGCTGCACGCGCGGCTTCTCGATGCGTGCGTCGATCACGTCGTGCTGCTCGCCGTCGCGCCCGATCGAGGTCACGCCCACCGGGCGTCCCGCCGCGGCGTGCTCGCGCAGCAGCGCCGCCAGCGTCTCGGTCTTGCCCGTGTTCTTGGCCAGGCCCACGAGCGCGAGCATGCGCGCGCCGGCCGTCAGCCGGTGCAGCGGCTCCGGCGCGCTAGCCATCGCCATGCACGCGCGCCGGCGCGCTAGCCATCCGCGGCGGCGCTCGCGCCCGGTCCGTCGGCCACGCCTGCACCGTGCCCGCTGCCGTTGCGCGCCGCCAGCTCGCGCACGATGAAGCTCGCCACGTGGTGGGGGTAGGTGCCCTTGGAGAAGCCCGCGTCGAAGCCGAGCTCCTTGGCCAGTTCGTTCGACACGCGCGGCCCGCCGCAGGTGAGGATGATCTGCTTGCGCCGGCCCTCGGCTTCGACGATCTCGACGAGCTCGGTCAGGTTGGCGATGTGCAGGTTCTGCTGCGTCACCGTCTGGGAGACGAGAATCGCGTCTGCGTCGAGGTCGATCGCGCGCGAGACGAGCACGCTGTTGGGTACCTGGCTGCCCAGGTTGTGCGTCTGAAAGGCCTTGTAGCCCTCCAGGCCATGGTGGCCGTGGAAGCCCTTCAGGTTGAGCATCGCGTCGATCCCCACGCTGTGCGTGTCCGTGCCCGTCGCCGCCCCCACCACGACGATCGGGCGGCCGATCGTGCGACCGGCGAACTCTTCGATCTCCTCCTCGCTCATGTACTCGATCTCGAAGCCCTCCTGCGAGAGCGAGGCGTAGTCGACCGTCTGGTTGGACTCGCCGAACATGACGAAGTACGTGTAGCCGTCGGTCAGCTCCTGGTAGTGGACCACCTCGGGGTGCTCGAAGCCCATCTTCGCCGCCCACTCCTGCGCCGCCTTGCGCGCCGCCAATCCGTATGGCACGGGCAGCGTGAAGCTGAACTGGACGATCCCGTCGCCGAGATGGTCGGCGTAGGGCTTGACGCGCGCCAGGTCCACCCGCGGGCGGGCGCCCGACGTCGGTGCGGCCTCGTCCGGGGTCGAGCCGTTCGCGGTCCCACCCTTGTCGATGGCTTCAGGCAAGGCTCGAAGCACCTGCCATCAGCTCCGTGGCCGGGTTGAAGTAGCCGTCGGTGAGCTCGACGATTCCCTCTGTCCCGCGTCCCTCGTCGATCGCCCGGGGCACGTCGCCGAACACGCCCTCGCCGAGCGCCGAGAACAGGCCGTGCTCGGCGATCCGCTCGAGTAGGGCGTGTGCTCCGGCGAGCACCTCCCGCGCGCGCGTCTGGATGATCCCGCCCGGCTTGAACTCGATCTCCTCGCCGAGATCGCGTGCCGCCGTGAACACGTAGTCGACGTTTTCCATGCCGATCACACGGTCGTGCACGTGTGGGGTGAAGATCCCCTCGGTGGGCACCCCGATCGTCTGGATGCCCTGACCGGTGGCGATCGTTATCAAATTAAAAGAGAATCCGTTGCGTGCGTGCGGTAGAGGTTCCCGTCCATGTGACGCGTCGGCGGCATGTACTTCACCGGGCAGTCCGGGAACAGCTCGCGCGTGAGCTGCGCCTGGGCCCACTCGTACAACAGGCTGTTGGGGATCGGGTTGTCGATCTCATATGCATCGCCGAGCGCGATCTGGCCATCCGGCACGCCCGAGTCGAGCGCCAGCTGGCGGTTGATGAACTGCGAGGCAGTGACCGACGGCGCCGCCTCGATCGCGTCGGCCGTGCGCAGGTAGTTGTCCTCGCCCGTATTGATGACGACGCCGAAGTAACCGTTGATCATGCGCGAGACGCGCTGGTCGATCAGCCCGCGCACGGGGTTGATGTCGCGGTAGAGGATCCCGTAGAGCGCGTCGTTGACCATGTTGTCGAAGCCCTCGATCGCGCCCATCGCGGCGATCTCGGGCATGCACAGCCCCGAGCAGAAGCTCGACAGGCGCACGTAGCGGGCGTGCTTCTCAGACCACTCGTCGAGCGCCTCGCGCATGATGCGGAAGTTGGCCTGTGTCGCGAACGTGCCGCCGTAGCCCTCCGTCGTCGGCCCGAACGGGACGTAGTCGAGCAGGCTCTGCGCTGTCGAGCGGATCACCGCCACGATGTCGCCGCCCGCCTGCGCCACCGCCAGCGCATGGACGACGTCCTCATACACGTTGCCCGTCGCCGTCAGCACGTAGCGCAGCGGCGGTGGGTGCTCGCCCAGGCGCTCGCGGCTGTCGCGACGCTCGCGCATGCGCTCCGCGATCTCGCCTACCCGCCGCTCACTCTCGCCGGCGATCCGCTGCCGGATCGCCTCCTCGCTCGCGCGCGGCAGCGCGCAGAGCTCGAGGCCGCCCACGTCGACCTGCTCGGCGATCGACTGGGGCGTGGCCTGCTGGTCGGCCAGCAGCGCGTTGCCCAGCCAGTAGGCGATGCCCTTGCCCAGCTCGCCACGGTCGCGCACGTGGTCGACCAGCACGTTCGGCAGCGGCGCATCGAGTTCGTTGGCGCCGTCCACGCCGAGCAGGCGCGTGATCGTGCGCTCCACCGACACCGTCGTCTTGTGAGCGATCTGATCCGATACCTGCGCCGCGATCTGGCTCGCCGCCTCGCGGCACGACGCGATCACGCCCGGGTCGAGGTCGAGCTTGCCCGCCCGCGTAGCCCCGTTGGGTCCGCCTCCGTTCTTCCGTGCCCCGTTCGAGCTCATTTGAGCTCCCTGACGATCGGGAAGGGGATCACCTCGCGCAACGTCTCGCGTTCGAGCAGGATCATCACGAGGCGGTCGACGCCCATGCCGCCGCCGGCCGTCGGCGAGTAGCCGTACTCGATCGCGCGCGCGTACTCCTCGTCGTTCGGGTGCGGCACGTCCTCGTCGTCGATCATCCGCCGCTTGCGCTGGTCGACGAAGCGCTGCCATTGGTCAACCGGGTCGTTCAGCTCCGTGTCGCCGCTGACGAGCTCGATGCCGCCGATCACGGCGTCGAAGTGTTCGGCCAGCTCGGGGTGGACCGGATGGCGCCTGGTGATCGGGAACGGCTCCAGCGGGAAGTCGAACACGTGCGTCGGCTGGTTGATCGTCGACTCGATTTTCTCCGAGTAGATGTCGCCCACGACCTCGGCCCACGTCGCGTCCGGATCGAGCGGCTCGTCGAGCACCTCCGCGAGCTGCTCGCGCGTGGACTCCATGAAGTCCAGGCCGAAGCGCTCGAGGATCAGCTCTCGCATCGTGACCCGTCGCCACGGCTTGGCCAGGTCGATCTCCTCTCCGTTTCGTTTGATCACCGTGCGCCCGAGCGTCTTCTGCGCGACGTCGCGGAACATTTCTTCGGTCACCGTCGCCACGTCGTTGTAGTCCGAGTAGGCGCACATGAACTCGATGATCGTGAACTCCGGCGAGTGCTTGTGCGAGATGCCCTCGTTGCGGAAGACCTTGCCCATGTCGTAGACGTTCTCCATGCCGCCCACGATGCAGCGGTTGAGGAACAGCTCCACCGAGATGCGCAGGTAGAGGTCGCGGTCGAGCGCGTTGTGGTGGGTCGTGAACGGCCTCGATCCGGCGCCGCCCGCGAGCGACTGCAGGGCCGGCGTTTCGATCTCCACGAAGTTGCGCTCGGCCAGCCATTCGCGGATCGCCAGCACGATCTCGTTGCGCTTGACGAACAGGTCGCGGGTCTCCTGGTTGGCGATCAGGTCAAGCTCGCGGTAGCGGTAGCGCGTGCCCGTGTCGCCGAGCCCGTGGTGCTTGTCCGGCGGCGGGCGCAGCGTCTTGGTCAGCAGCGTGCACTCGACAGCCTCGATCGCCAGCTGGCCGCGCTGGGTCACGTACACGCAACCGTCCACCGAGATGATGTCGCCCACATCGAAGTTGAGGATGCGGTCGTAGACCTCCTGGCCGAGCGAGTCGACGCGCAGCACGACCTGGATCGACCCCGACAGATCGCGCAGGTCGATGAACGCCGTCTTGCCATGCCCGCGCCGGGAGATCAGCCGGCCGGCGATCAGGTAGCGCATGTCCGTGTGCGGACCCTGCTCGAGCTCGCTCGCGTCGTGCGCCGCGAGGATCTCGCCGATCCGCGTACGCCTGCCCCACAGCGTCACAGCCGGATAGGGGTCGACCCCTTCCGCCCGCAGCCGCTCCATCTTCTTGCGGCGCTCATCGATTTCGACCACGCCGTTCTCGGCCGGATCGGCCTCCTGTAGCGCTATATCCCTCTCCCCCTCATGGTGTCCGGATGCGGACATGTCAGACGATCCTCTCAAAGCGGTTTCGCTTGTCAAGCGGTGACGCAAGATGTCTACAGGGGTCCTGCAGGGGTCCTGCGACCGCCGACTAAGCCATCGGCAGCGACATGCCCGCCGGTTTTCGCTCCTCGGCGGGGGCCGGCGCGCCTTCCGCAGCGCCCGGGGCCGTGCCGTTGGCCGGCGCTCCGCCGACCTGCACGAGAGGGAGCACCGGCAAGCTCACAGGGGCCGCCGGCGTCATCGCGATCAGGCCGCGCGCCACCTGGCGGATCGCCTGTGCCGCCGGGTCGTTCGGGTCCTCGAGGACCAGCGGCACGCCGCCGTCGGCCTGCTCGCGCAGCGGCATCGTCAGCGGCACGCGGCCGAGCAGCGGCACGTCGAGCTCGGTCGCAAGCTCGTCGCCGCCACCCTCGCCGAAGATCGCAAAGCGCTCGCCCGAGGGGGTCGTGAAGCCCGACATGTTCTCGACCACGCCCGCGATCTCGAGATTGACCTTGTCGGCCATGTGCGCCGAGCGGCGCGCCACCTTCTGCGCCGTCGCCTGCGGCGTCGTGACGATCAAGAAGCGCGCCTGCGGCAGTAGCTGGGCGAGCGTCATCGAGACATCGCCCGTGCCCGGCGGCAGGTCTACCAGCAGGTAGTCCAGCGCACCCCAGTCCACGTCCTGCAGGAACTGCGTCAGCGCCTTGTGCAGCATCGGCCCGCGCCACACGACCGCCGCGTCCTCCTCGACGAAGAAGCCGATCGACATGACCTTCACGCCATGCGCCTCCAGCGGCACGATCTTGCGCTCCGCGGAGACCGGCGGGCGCGTCGCGCCGAGCCCGTACATGCGCGGGATCGAGTAGCCCCACACGTCCGCGTCGAGGATGCCCACGCGCTTGCCTTCGCCCGCCAGTGCCGCCGCCAGGTTGGCCGTCAGCGTCGACTTGCCCACGCCGCCCTTGCCCGAGCCGATGCAGACCACGTTCTGAACCTGCGCCAGCGAGCCCGCCGGCAGGCTGCCGCGACCGAGCTTCTGCTGCAGCGCCTGCTTCTGCGTGTCGCTCAGCACGTCGAAGTACACGTTCGTGTGCGTCACACCGTCGAGTGCCGTGACCGCCTCCGCCACCGCCGTCTGGAAGTGGCCCTTGATCGGGCAGCCCGGCGTCGTCAGCGACACCGTCACATCGACCACGCCGTTAGGGCTGGCGTCGATCGAGCGGACCATGTCGAGCTCCACGATCGAGCGGTGGAGCTCCGGGTCGATCACGACCTCCAGGGCCTTGAGGATTTCGTCGCGGGTTGGCATCGGCTGAGCCATTGTGCCAAACGTCGGGTTGCGTCCTAGCCCCGGCGGCTCATTTCGCGCACGAGTCGTGGCTGGCGCTGCTGCCACCAGTGCGCGAGGGCCGGCTTGTCGAGCGGCAGGGCATCGTCCTGCTCGACATCGTCGAGGTAGCCCAGTGCGCCGATCAGATGCGGCAGCGCATCGCTCGCCTGAGTGAGCCCGTAGCGTTCGAGGAACAGCGCGATGCCTTCGGCGAGCGTCACGGCGCCGTGCTCGTCCATGCTCATCACGTCGAAGTAATCGCGCGCCTCCCCGCGGTCGCAGATCACCTTCAGCTTCATCGCCATCAAGTCCTCCAGTGCAGCGACGCGCATGCCGTCGATCACGGTGGGCTGCTGCAACAGCACCTGCCGGCGCACCTCGTCGGCGTGCAGGAACTCGACCTTCGTAGCGCCGAACAGTCCGCGGAGCGTGCCGTCCGCGCGCCTTGTGGGCGCAAATGAGCCCAGCGTGGGCAGCCTGTCAGCCAACTCGTCGAGGTCGACGGCTGATCCGTGGTAGAAAAAATCGAGGTCGGTGCTGACACGGTGGCGCAGGTGGACCGCGACGGCCGTGCCGCCGCCCAGATAGAACGCAGCCGGAAGATGCGGCGCAAGTGCCTCCCACGCTTCGGCCGTACCAGGCGCCAGGATTGCGCGCAGCTCCTGGGAGACGGCCGCTGCACGCGTGACCCCGGGGGCCCCATCGCCTGCGCCCTGGGTCTCGGGCTCCATCAGCTCGCCGCTGTCGCTGCCAGATTGCGGGCGAGTCCGCGTACTCGCGGGTCGAGCCCGCGTGCCTTCTGCGCCTCCATCCAGTCGGCGCGCCGCAGATTGCTCGCGCCCCAGGCAAGGCCCTCGAGATCCATCGTGCGCAGCAGACGACGCGCGATATACGACCCTCCCGTTTGCACATCGAGCTGGGTCGGCGCCGTGTTCCAAAACAGGTGGCGCAGGGACTGAGGCACCTGGCCGCTCCGAGGAGTCCTGTGGCTCGACCCGCTGCGACGATGCCGGGGCGTTTGCTCATGTGAGCGTGGAGAGGCCCGCGTCGTGTTCGACGATGCATGACGAACCGGGGGACGTAGATTGGCCAGTTGCGGCGCGAGTTCTCGCCACTGCGGCGCGCGTCGATTCACTTGCAGGAGCTGTACCGGACGAGCGGATCCGGCCGCAACCATCGTCGTCTCCAGCGTGACGAGCCCGATCCTCTGCAGAGCGGCGATCGCCCGCGAACTCGCAGTCGCAGAGACTCCTGCTCTGCGTGCGACCGCACGGATCGACACGAGCCCGAGAGGTGCATCGCGAAGTGCGCCCACGACGGCGACCTGGACGGGCGTCAGTCCCGGGACCACTGCCCTCACGCCGAGCTCCAGGCGCAGGGCGGTGACCTGCGCCTCAGTCAAGTGGATGCGCCCGTTTGGCATCCGCGCGTCGATCCTGAGCCTCTCTATCGCACGAATCACGCGTGGCAGGCTCGTCCCCAGTCCGCGTGCGACGGCTGCTGCAGATCGGAACTCACTGTCCATATCGTTATTATATCGCCGCCGGCCGGCCAGCCGGAGTGCGTTAAGCGTTGGTGCTCAACAGCGCAAACGCCGGGGTTCTTGATGACGCGAGGGTCCTTAAATGACTCGCGGGGCGATGGGGACCGCCCCGCGAGTCGAGGGAGGAGAGGGTGCTACTACTGCCGGCGGGATATGAGGCCGACAGACTTTCCCGAACCATCGCTGCATGTGGCGACGATGTCCCCGGTCTCTCCAGGCCGGGTCGGGGGAAGCTGGTTGGTCGTCTAGACCAGGCTGACGATGCGCTCCTGGACGCGGTTGGCCAGGTCGCTGCCGCTCTTGGCCACTGAGTCGCGGCGGCCTTCGAGATCGGAGACCGTTTTCTCGATCTCGCGACGGCGCTGACGCAGTTCGCGCTCGACGCGGACGCGCGCTTTGCGCACCTCACGCTCGAGGCGGTTGCGAGCCGTGGCGCCGCGGCGCTCGAAGCGACGCAGCTGAGCCTGGGCCTTGCTCGTGGACGAGTAGCTCGAAGATCGTGCCATTGACGCCCGATACGACCTTTTCGCGCGCCGTGAGGGCTACGCCGACCGGGATCAGCAGCGCGCGCTCGGCGTAGTCACCGAACACGCCGACCGTCTCGCGCGTGGCCGTCTGGGCCTGCTTGGCGGCCGACTCGGACTGGTGGATGGCGCGTGTGCGCGCGGCCTTGGCCGTCGTCGCTTTCGCCTGCGCTTTACGAGCGGGTTTTTTGGCCTTCGCCGTTTTTGCGCCCGCTTTGGTGCTGCGGGGGGAAGTTGTGGTGGTGGTAGCCATCTGGAGCGGGTCTCCTCTTCTTCCTCGCCGTTGCGAGGAGATGCGGGTTTGTTCGGTGTCCGATACCCAATCTGACGGAATCGAACACCTGTTTGTAACCCGTCCTTGGAACTTTGTTACAACGAAATCGTACCATGAGCCAAAGACCCCGTGTTGACCGGGTGTTATCGGGGTCACGCTTGTAACAGGAGGAACATGCGTTCGGCCCGGAAAGGCTGGGAAACTGGCGTTCGGGATGGTCAAAAACTCGTATCCCGGCAGACGTCTGTTCGCTCGCCGCGGCCGGGTTTCCCAGGGGCCGCAGGGGAGAGCTACGCGAGCGAGAGCGCTACGCCGCTACGCCGGTGCGGCGGCGGTTCGCGCCAGCCAGCGCGCGGGATGCTCGAGCTCATCGCCGCTCGGCAGTTGCTCCGGCCCGCTCCATACGCGCGCCAGCGCCTCCGGTCCGCCCCGTTCGACGACGGCGTCGCAGAAGCGCCTGCCGACCTCGTACTGGCGCATCTTCATCTCCAGGCCGAGCAGGCGCTCGAGCACGCGCCACGGCAGGCCGCGCGACTCGCGCCGGCGCGTCATCGCGGCGCGCAGGCGCGGCAGCGAGGGCAGCACCTCGGCGCCGATCGCGTCCATCGTGTGCTCGGCGTGCCCCTCGATCAGTGACATCGCCGCCTGCATCCGCTCGACGAGCGCCCAGCGGTCCTCGCCGAGCGTCAGCCGCAAGAGCTCGCCGCTGCGCGCTCGCTCGGCGAACTCGCGCAGCTCGGCCGGGTCGGGCAGCTTGAGGCGCTCCCGCCAGCCGCCGCCGTCGCCGTTGGCCTCGGGCTTCCCGGCGAGCGAGACCTGCAGCCCGTCGATCAGCTCCTGCAGCATCCCGCCGATGTGCGAGCGCAGCCATGGCGCGCCGGTGAACTGCACGGCGTGCGTGATCTCGTGGATCGCTACCCACAGCACGAGCTCGTCGCGATCGACCGACAGGTTGCGCGCCGCGATCGCGAGGTTCGGCGCGAGCAGCAGCAATCGCGGAGTGGTCGTCTCGTCGAGCAGCGCCAGGTCGTACTGGCCGAGCACGCGCTGTGAGAGCACGCCGGTCAGCGCGCCCACCTGCGCGCCGAGCAGGAAGCCCGAAGCAGAGCGCAGCGGTCCGGCCAGCGGTCCGGCCCCCTCGCCGAGCCGCTCGCCGAGCGAGCCCAGCAGTGGGCGCATGGTCAGCAGGTTGGCGGCGATCCAGGCCGAGCGGTCGACGGCCTCGATCGGCGGCAGCTCGCTCGGCGTCTGCAGGCCGCTGTACTCGCTCACGCGGTGCGCGAAGTCGTATGCGCGCGGCTGCACCGAAGAGGCACGCACGCCGCCGTGCGGCGGCGAGCCGGCGAGGCGCTCGCCGATCCGCTGCGCTGCGCGCCAATCGATCGGGTCCACCAGCAGAGCGTAGCCTTGCCGTCTCAGCTGCTCGTAAGTTTGTCCCAGCTGTTTCGCTCGGTGTGCCGGCGGGCGGCGAGTCGTGCCGACCCTGGCCCGCAACCCCGGGCACTCGTATCCTTGGATGGTGTCCGTCTCACGAACCGCACCAGAGCTCGCGACCGATCCCGGCGCGGCGAGCTTCCTGCGGCGGGCGGAGGTGCGCGATGTGCTCGCCTGGGTGCGCCTGCTCGTAGACCCGCAGGACGCTGCCGCCGTCGTACGTGCGCTCGCGCGCCCACCGATCGAGCTGCGACAGACGCACCTTGCGCGCGTGATCCAGGTCGCCAGGCGGCGCAAACTCGATCTCGTCTCCGGCCTGACGGCGGCCAGCGAGTCGCCGCAGGTGCCGCCGGAGGCGCGCGAACGGATCGAGCGATTCGTGACGGTGCACCGGAGCGCTGCGGGCGGGCTCGACACGCTCGCGCCGGACGCCTTCATCGCCGAGCTGATCGAGCTGCTCGGGACGCGCGGCAAGGCGCTGCTCACGCCTGCCGAGGCCGCTGCCCGCGAGGCCAGCCTGAGTGGCCTGCGCGAGCTCACGGTCGAGTTCGTGCGCGGCGATCCCGATGCGACGCCGCGGGAGCTGGCGCGCCACCTGGCGACCGTCGTGCCGCGCTCGCGCTCCGGCTCGGCCCGGCCTGAGCCCAGCGACGACGCGGCGCCCGTTCTCGACGCGGATGTCGCGGCGCAGGACGCGGTTTCGGCCGAGACGGCGGCGAGCCCCGACGACGAGCACCTGCAGGAGAGCTACCAGCGACTGCGCGAGGAGGTGCTGGAGAGCGTGGCGCGGATCGGCGGGCACCTCGGCGAGCTGCGCCTGGACACCGAACTGGACATCTCCCACGGCGTCGTGCGCTACCTGGAGCTGGTCAAGCTGGCGGCGCTCCTGCAGCGCCCGGCGGGGCAGGAGCTCCAGGAGGCGCTGGCCGACGTCAACTCCCGGCTGCTCGCCGCCACGACGCCGGTGCAGCGCGAGATCTTCCAGACCTCGCCGTTGGACGAGGCGCTGACGGCTCGCTCGCAGGTTGGCGGGCGCGAAGAGCACTCGCTCGACCCGTTCCTGCCGCGCAAGGGCGTCGGCCTGGCGCTGTCGGCGTCGGACATCGAGACCTACCGCAGCTGCCCGCTTCGCTACAAGTTCGCGCGCGTCCTGCGGATCCCGACCGAGCAGACGCCGCAACAGCGCTTCGGCATCGTCGTGCATCAGGTGCTCGAGCGCTTCCACTGCGACGGCGCGCAGACGCTCGCGCAGATGAACGAGCTGCTCGATGCCGGCTGGCGCCGCGCGGGCTTCGGCGAGAGCGAGCACGAGGGCGAGCTGCTGGCCAAGGCGCGCGCCGCACTCGCGCGCTACCACGAGCGCCTGCGCGGGCAGGACGCCGAGCCGGTGTGGTTCGAGCGCAGCTTCTCCTTCCGGCTCGGACCCCACCACCTGCGCGGGCGCGTCGACCGCGTCGATCGAATCCGCGGGGGCGAGGCCGGCGGCGAGAGCGGGGGCGAGGGTGCCGACGCCGGCGAGGAGCAGTACGAGCTGATCGACTACAAGACGTCGAGGCCGAAGAGCGCGGAGCAGCTGAAGGACGATGTGCAGCTCTCGCTCTACGCGCTGGCGGCGCGCGAGGACTGGGGCCTTGGCTCCTCGCGCCAGGCCTACTACTACGTGCTCGACGACCTCAAGGTGCCCGTGCCGCGTGGCGCCCAGGACGAGGCGTCGGTGCGGGAGCTCGTGATGGAGGTCGGCGAGGGGATCCTCGCCCAGGAGTTCGAGCCGACGCCATCGCATGCCGCCTGCTCGATCTGCGACTACCGGATCGTCTGCCCGGTGGCGGAGAAGTAGCGGCGCCCGCCCGCGCCGGGCTTTAAGCCTCGCGCCCGCGCTGGCGCAGGAACCGCTGGAATTCGCGTGCGATAGCGTCGCCGGAGGGAACGTCCTCGGGCGCGACGTCGTCGTCGCCCTCGGCGGCCTGCTCGAGCCGTTCGACGAACGCCTGGATGTCGGGGTCGCTCTGCACGGCGAGTCCGACCTGGCGCTCGTAGTCGGCGGCGGCGGACTCGAGCTCGGAGACGTCCACGGAGACGCCGATCAGGCCTTCGACGCGGCGCACGAGCGCGAGCGCGGCCTTCGGGTTGGCGGCGGCGGCGACGTAGTGCGGCACGCCGGCCCACAGGCTCGCCGAGGGCAGCCCGGCCTGCGCGCAGGCGGCGTGCAGCACGCCGACGATGCCGGTTGGTCCCTCATAGGTCGAGCCCTGCATCCCCAGGCGCTCCATCAGCGCCGGGTCGGTGGCGTGACCGGACATCGCCACGGGCCGCGTATGCGGCACGTCGCCGAGCAGCGCGCCGAGCGAGACGACGACCTGCACGCCGAGCGCTTCGGCGAGGTCGACGATGTGGTGCGTGAACGAGCGCCAGCGCAGCGAGGGCTCGACGCCCTGCACGAGCACCAGGTCGCGCGGCGCGCGCGGCGCGGAGGCTTCGAAGACCTCGACGGCGGGCCACACGATCTCGCGCTCGTTCTCGTCGTTGAACTGAACGCTCGGGCGGTTGGTCTGGAAGTCGTAGAACTCCTCGGAGTCGATCCGCGCGAAGCGGCGCGCCTCGAGCGAGGAGGCGAGGAAGGAGACGGCGCTCGAGGCGGCGTCGCCGGCGTCGTTCCAGCCCTGGAACGCGCACACCATGGCGGGGGCGCGAAGGCCATCGGGACGGCGATCCCAGATCAACGGCTGCATCCGAACCACCGTACATGATGAAACGATGGCCTCCGCCACGAGCCCACCGTCGTATGAGAGCAGTCCGCGCGCCGCCGGCGCGCGCGATCCGGACGCCGCCTCCGGCACCGATCGGGAGGGCGCGGGAGCGATCGCGACGTTGCGCGACCAGGACGACATCGAGGGCGTGTTCGCGTGCACGCGCAAGGAACGTCAGATCTCGCGTGCGGGCACGCCGTACCTGAACGTGGAGCTCGGCGACTCGACGGGCACGATCCTCGCACGCGTGTTCAAGGACGCCGATCTGCTGGCGGGGCGCTTCGAGCGCGGCGAGCTCGTGCGCGTGCGCGGGCGCGTGGAGCGTTTCCGCGAGAAGCTGCAGCTGAACATCGCCTCGATCGCGCGCGCCGAGGATGTCGAGGCGGACCTGGCGGGCTTCCTGCCGACGGCCTACCGCGACCTGGACGAGCTGGAAGGCTTTCTCGAGCACCTCGCGCGCGAGGTCTATGAACCGTCGCTGAAGTTGTTGCTCGCGAACATGCTCGCCGATGCCGAGCTGCGCGCAGAGCTGCGCCGCGCGCCGTGCTCGATCCCTGGTCAGCGCGCCGGCTCCCACCACGCATATCTCGGCGGGCTGCTCGAGCACACGGTGGGCGTGGCCACGCTGGCGCACGAGCTCTGCGCGCTTCATCCGCGCCTGGATCGGGACCTGCTGCTGTGCGCGGCGATCGTGCACGACGTGGGCAAGACGCGCGAGTTCACCTACGGCGCGGAGATCGCACGCAGCGCGGAGGGGCGCATGCTCGGCCACGTCGAGCTGGGCCTGCGCACGCTGGCGCGTCACATGCCGGACTCGCTGCCACAGGAGCGACGGCTCGCGCTGGAGCACTGCGTGCTGATGCACCACGGCCCGGACAGCGCCGGCGGGGCGCGCTTCGCCTCGGCCGAGGCGCTCGCGCTGTATCGGCTGAACGCGGTCGACGCGCAGGTCAAGGGGGCCTTCGAGCACGGCCTGTAGGCATCCGATCGAGCCTTAACATGACCAGAGCATGATTTCGCCGCGCGCCATCTGGACCATCGGGCACTCAAATCACGACCCTGGCCGTTTCGCCGAGCTTCTTGCCGGCGAGCGGATCGAGTTCCTCGTGGACGTGAGGTCATATCCGTACTCGCGTTTCGCGCCGCACTTCAACCGCGACGAGCTCGAAACGGCGATGCGCGATCAGAGCGTGCGCTACCTCTTCCTCGGCGATGACCTCGGCGGCCGACCGTCCCGCGAGGATCACTATGACGCGGAGGGCCATGCGCTGTATGAGCCGATGTCCCGAGAGGACTCGTTCGGACGGGCCGTCGCGCGCCTCATCGACGGCGCAGGCCAGCATCGGATCGCTTTGATGTGCAGTGAGGGCAACCCGCTCCATTGCCACAGGCGACTGCTCGTTGGCAAGGTCCTAACAGATCGAAGTATTGAACTTCGACATATCCTTCCCGACGGCACCGTTCGCGCCGAGCGATCGGTCAAGCTGGTCGAGGACGATGGTCAAGATGCTCTTTTCCGAGACGAGCACGCGCCGTGGAGATCTACACAATCGGTTTCACACAGACGACGGCTGAGCGCTTCTTCAAGCGTCTAGCCGACGTCGGCATCGGGCGCCTGCTCGACGTTCGCCTCAACAACACCTCGCAGCTGGCGGGCTTCGCCAAGGCCAAGGATCTGCCGTTCTTTCTGGGGGAGCTGGTCGGCGCCGGCTACGAGCATGAGCCGCTGCTGGCCCCGACTCAAGAGCTGCTCGACGAGTACAAGAAGCGCGGCGGCGACTGGTCGACTTATGAAGCTCGGTTTCTTGAGCTGATGAGGCGGCGACAGATTGAGCATGCACTCGCTGCCTCTGACTTCCAGACGCCCACGGTGCTGCTGTGCAGCGAGGCGACGGCCGAGCATTGCCATCGTCGCCTTGTCTGCGAGTACCTCGCCGACAGATGGCCCGATGTCCGTCCCGTGCACCTGTGACTGTCCATGCTGATAGTCGTGAATCACGTCACGAGGATGGATGCGCCGCGGATCTGCGTTGCGGGTATTGAGCCAAAGACGCTCGAGCACGTCCGGCCGACGACACCTCCAACGGAGCTGATCACGAGGAAGCTGCTGCGCGAAGAAGGCGGCCCGTTCGGGATGGGGGCAGTGGTCGACCTGGGTGGAGTCGCCTCAGCTCCATCGCCACCGGAGGTCGAGGACCACCGGTTCAGAACGGCGAACGCCGGACACATCGAAGATCTGGCGGGCGACGAGTTCCTTGACCTACTCGACAAGATGAGCTCGTCGAGCCTTGCTGATGCGTTCGGCCCCGCACTCGAGCGCGTCGGAGACTGGAAGCTTGCGACCGAGCGTGGAGCCGGCGACTGCTCACTCGCCGTGATCGCCGCCAAGAAGCGGCCGAACGTGGCCGTGGATCCTCGCTTCGGCAGGCTGCAGCTCCGTTTCGCGGATGTCGAGCCGCTGGCCTACGTCCCGGTGAACGACATTCGTTTCTACGAGTCCGACCATCGCACGATCAAGCAGAGCGCAGTCGAGGACGTCAGACGTCGTCTTCGCAAAGGCGTCGGTGCGTACTTGATGTTCGGGCTCGCACGACCCTACAAAGCTCCGCACGACGACCGCGAGCGCCACTGGCTCCAGCTCAACGGGATCTGCCTCACCGACCGGGCCGTTGGAGAAGCTCCTTAGGCGCTTCGAGCACGGCCTCTGAGCCCCGTTCGGCAAGGGTTTCCCCCGGAGCCGGACCGAGGTCAAGCCCGGCAGCGTTGCTGCCGATGTAGTAGCTATGAGCGACGTCGGCACGCCGACGGCCGAGCCGATTGCTGCACGCTCGGCCGAGGCGACGGAGACAGACCCAACCGGCGAGACGCCGGTCGCGCAGGCGGGCGGCCCGGAGACGAGCCCCGAGCCCGAGCAGAAGGGCCCGGGCACGGGCCTGTACCCGCCGCGGCGCACGGGGCGCTCGACGCGGATGATCGGCGAAGTGGTCGTCGACCTCGGCTTCGCCGACCGCGAGACGGTCGACGAAGCAGTCGAGACGGCGCGCACGCAGGGACGTCCGACGGGCCTCGTGCTGGTCGAGCAAGGCGTGCTGCGACACGACCAGCTGGCGCGCGTGGTGGCGGAGCGCTTCGGCCTGGACTACGTCGACCTGGCGGTCTATGACCTCGACATGGGCGCGGTCAACCTGCTCAACGCGGAAGCGAGCAAGCGCTACCAGTCGGTGCCGATCGGCTTCACCGACGACGGCACGCTGCTGCTGGCGATGGCGGACCCGACGAACGTGCTGACGATCGACGACGTGGCGATGATGACGGGCCGCCGCGTGAAGCCGGTGGCGGCATCGGTGGAGGACCTCAACCTGCTGCTCGCGCGCCTGACGCGGATGGACGACTCGATCGAAGACATCGTCGAGGAGGACGTCGAATCCGACGAAGAGCAGGACCTGCAGGTCGACGAGGCCGATCGCGACGCGCCGATCATCAAGCTCGTGCACTCGATCGTGGCGCAGGCGGTGCAGCAGGGCGCCTCGGATATCCACGTCAATCCGGAAGAAGGCGACACGCGCGTGCTGTTCCGGGTCGACGGCGTGCTCGCACCTGCGGCGACGGTCAAGCGCAAGATGGCGATGGGCGTGGTCTCGCGGATCAAGATCATGGCCGACCTGGACATCTCGGAGAAGCGCGTGCCGCAGGACGGTCGCTTCGCGCTGACGGTGGACGGCCGCCGCGTGGATATCCGCGTGGTCACGCTGCCGCTGGTCTACGGCGAGGGCGTGGTGCTGCGCATCCTCGACAAGGGGGCCGTGATCCACGGCCTGGAATCGCTGGGTATGCCGGCGCAAGCGCTCGAGCAGTTCAAAACGGCGATCAGGAAGCCAAACGGCGCAGTGCTCGTGACGGGCCCAACTGGTTCGGGCAAGTCGACGACGCTGTACGCGGCGCTGAACGAGCTGAACGACGGCGAACGCAGCATCCTCACGATCGAGGACCCGGTCGAGCAGCGGATCGCCGGAATCAAGCAGATGCAGATCGCGCCGAAGGCGGGCGTGACGTTCGACGTGGGGCTGCGCTCGATGCTGCGCGCCGACCCGGACGTGATCATGGTCGGCGAGATCCGCGACCGCGAGACGGCGCACATCGCGATCGAGGCGGCGCTGACGGGCCACCTCGTGCTGACGACGCTGCACACACGCGACGCGCCGAGTGGCCTGGGTCGTCTGATCGACATGGGCATCGAGCCGTTCCTGGTCTCCTCGGCCGTCGACTGCATCGTCGCCCAGCGACTGGTGCGCGTGCTCTGCAAGCACTGCAAGAGGCCGTTGAAGGTGGCAGACAGCGTGCTCGCCGAACACGGCCTCGCGGGCGCGGAACCGTACGAGGCGGTCGGCTGCTCGCGCTGCGGCGGCTCGGGCTATCGCGGACGCCTCGGCGTGTACGAGGTGATGAGCGTGTCCGAGCACATCCGCGCGCTGATCCTCGAGCGGGCGTCGGTGGACGTGATGGTGTCGGTGGCGACGCGCGAAGGGATGCGCCGCCTGCGCGACGACGGTATGGACAAGGTGCGCGAGGGGCTCACCTCGATCGCCGAGGTCGAACGCATGACCAACAGCCTGCTGTAGCTACCCCTTGGGGATCAGCAGCGAGATGCGCAGCGGTCCGGAGGGGAACGCTTCGCCCGTGAACGAATAGGCCTCGTAGGTCTTGCCCCTGTAGGCGACGGTGCCGTGGTCGGGGATGTTCGGGGGACCGGGCTGAAGCGTGCCCATGACCTGCGTGGGGCCGACGCGCATGAGCACCTCGGCGCCGGTGAACAGGTGCGCGAGCCGCAGGTAGCCGGCGTCGTCCTGGATGGCATAGGAGAAGCGCCCGACCACTCGCCCGCCGCTGCGCACTGTTCCGCGCACGGGCGCGAGCACGTAGGGGCCGCCGAGGTCGTAGAGGAAGCGCTGGGCGCGGCTCGGCTCGACGGCGTAGGCGCGCACGCGCACGACGTGGATGTGTTCGCCGAAGAAGCGCACGATCGCCGCCCGGATCGCGGCGATGTCGCGGGCGGTGACAGCGTGCTGGAAGCCGGAGTCGGCTTCGATGTGGCGAAGAGTCGCGTGCACGGTTGGGCTGTCGGCCTCCTCGCGGTAGATCCGTTCGCCGACGCGGCCGATCGTGTAGCTCACCGAGCGTTCACGCGAGCCGGCGCACGAGGCGGCGTGGGCTGGCGCGACGAGCAGCACGATCCTGATTGGGAACGACGGGTACAGGGTGGCGGGGAAGGTGTAGGCCTGCAGCTTGCGCCCGCCGACCCTGACCGGCCCTGTGGCCGGCATTTCGGCGGGCAGCTTGTTCGCCGCGATGGTCGTGGCGATCCTGGCGCCCGGGCCCGAGGTGTCGCTGAGCAGCACGATGTCGGCACCGGTCACCTGCTGTGCGACCTTCACGTAGCTGCGCACGGTCTGCGTGGTGAGCACGAACCGGGCGTTGGTGCCCTTCACCCGCCCGCCGACCGGGGCGAGCGCGGCTCTCGAGCCCGTGGGGGCAAGGGCGCCGGCGAAGACCTTGCCTTCTTTCAGAACCCGCACCTCGGCGATCTGCCCGGCGAGCAGCGAGCGCAGCTCGGCGCGTGCAGCGCTCGCGTCGTTGGCAGAGACGGCTTCGGCGAGGGCGCTCGAGCTTTCGACGCGATGCACTGCCTGACCGACGACGTTCCCGTGACGCGCGGCGTCGTAGATCCGCTGGGCGACGGCGGCGAGCGTGCGGGCGACGAGCGCTGGGCAGTCGTGCTGAGGGGATCGGGCGCTCGTGGAGAGCGCGCTGCCGGCGGTCGCTGAGGGTGCGCGCGAGCTGGAGGCGCCGGTCGAGGGGGCGCTCGAGGAGCCGCAGGCGGCGAGCGTGCAGGCGGCAAGCGCCGAAGCGGCCAGAGACGCGCATGCGACGGGCTTGGAGCGGGGGTCTCGGGCCGAGCTCACGCGCCAAGCCTAGGGCGGCGCCGCATGTACGCGCGGCGCCGCCCAGGGAGAGAGCTATTTCTTCTTGGTCGTGGCTTTCTTCTTGGCGACCGTCTTCTTGCTTCCCTTCTTGCCCTTCTTGGCGGCCTTCTTGGAAGGCAGCGGAGCGGGGTTGAAGCGGTTGTAGTGCGAGTACCAGTCGGGCTTGCAATCCTTCGGCCGACCGAGGTCGTACGGTCCAGAGATGGCCTGCGTGACTTTGCCTTTTTCGAGGTAGGCGTAGGTGACTGTCAGCAGCAGGTCGACGCGCGGCTCGACGCACAGCTTGGTGCCGATCGCGATCTGCCCGGTGACGGTCTCATAGCCGGCGACGGTCGAGCCGACGCAGTTGGCGGCCCAGCCGGGAAGTTCACCCGAGCACTGGAACGTGTCGGGGAGTTCCTTTTTTTCGAGGTTGGTGACGACGGGCGGGCTGGAGACACCGGTCACGGGAATCTGCGACTGAACCTGAAACCCGGTGAGAGGGCCGTTGCAATAGAACGTGTACTGCACCTGCTGTTCTTCGCTTCCCGCTTCCGGCTGACCGCCGGCGGTGCTGCCCAGACAGTTGTAGTTGTTGGGATTGGATTCTTCGGCCTGGCTCATTGCGGGGCTGGCGAGCGACAGGGCGAGCACGCCCACGATCGCGGCCAGCCAGAGCGTGGCCTTTCGGTGGGCGGTTCGTGATGCGTGCAACAGGGGTCTCCGTTCGTTGTCGTGGGACGTGGATCGTTTGGGTGCGTCAGTGCAGGAGCTTTTCGAGGCTCTGCTTTGGTGAAATCGGGTCGAACACGGTCGCCGGCTTGGCGCCTGCCTTGGCGAAGGGTGAGAGCAGCACTGCGCCGGCGGGGGGCTGGGAGGCAAGCGTCGCGCTGGCCGAGCCGGCGGGCAGTTCGGCGGTGGCGGGATCGGCGACGGTGGCGTAGGTGACGACGATCAGTCCGTGTTCGGAGTAGGTCGTGGTCGCCACGATCGAGGCGATGGTCGCCTTCAGAAAGGCATCGGCGACGCCGATCCCGGCTGGCGTTCCGGGCAGGCAGGCGGCGGCGGTGGGGCCTTCGGGGCAGGCGGGCTGGACGATCGTGTGCAGGACAGGCGGCGTGCCGCCGACGGTGGCGCGGTGTTCGGCGAGCGCGGCGTCGGCGGCGAAGGCGCTCGCGCTGAGCGCGGTCCAGCTCGTCAGGAACGTCCCCTTGGGAATCAGTTCACCGGTCGTGTAAGGGGCGGCGGCGGCGTTGGCGAGGGCTTCGTTGAACGAGCTGCCGGACAGCTCGATCAGCCAGACGCTGGTGATCGGGGGCAGCTCGGATGTGCCACCGCTTTGAGATTTGCTCGGCGCGGTCGAGGATCTATTTTGAGATTTGGATGATGGCTGTGTCGCTTCCTGCGCCGCGGGGGTCGTCGCAGTCGCGGGAGTCGAGCTGGCCGCCGGTGTCGCCTGCGGGGTGATCGGCGGCGGTTGCGTGCTCGTGGCGGTCGGTTGCGCCGGCGTCGCCGACTGCCCGCGTGCGACGGCGGCGGCGATCAGCGCAGGCAGCTTCTGGACGATGTCTCCGTTACCGGCGAGCGATGTCGCGGGGGCGGGACCGATCGCCGCGCCGACGGCGACGCCGATCGTGAGCATGGCCACGGCGAGTACGAGGCCGGCGCGGCGCGAGGGCAGCCGCGAAGGCGCACGGGCCCTCAACGCGCGCTGGTCGCTGCGCTCGGGCCGGTTGGCCGCTCCCGGCAGGGGCTGTGGTTGTTGCTCGGAGTTGTCCATTCGATGCTTGCGACGGAGAGCCATGGAGGCCCTGACCGACCCTTCCCCATAAATCTACTTATCTCCATAATAATTATCAAGATTGTGGTATCTTCGCCGCCTGATGCAGTCCAAACCGTGCCTCGAGCACCAGAAACGGAGCAACTCCTCAATGAATCGATTCCGCCGTCTCTCCCTCGCCTTCGCGGTGGCCGGCGTCGTGGGGGTCGCGGCGCCCGCGGCCGCGTCTGCGCTGACCACGATCACGATCAGCGGCGCCACGGCCTCCTACCCGCTCGTCTCGCTGCTCGCTCAGAAGTACATAAAGAGCCACCCGAAGAAAGTGAAGTTCAAAATCACCCAGGGCGGTGCGCAGATCGGCGTCAACGACGTCGCCGCGGGCCGCGTATCGATCGGCGACGTCTCGCGCGACCCGGTCGCGGCGGACCCGCCCGGGCTGGTCTTCTACCCGGTCGCCAAGTACGGCATCTGCGTGATCACGAGCAAGTCGAACCCGCTGGCGAATTTGTCTGCCTCGCAGGTCGTCTCGATCTTCACGGGTAAAACGGTCGCCTGGAGCGCCGTGCCCGGCGCGACGGCGAGCGGCCCGATCGACGTGATCGGCCGCACCTCGGTGGCGGGCGTGCTGACGAACTTCCAGACGCTGTTCCTGGAAGGCAAAAAAGTCTCGACCAAAGCCGCCGAAGAACCGTCTGAGGGTCTGATGCGCGCGAAGGTCGAAAGCGACCCGAACTCGATCGGCTTCGTGTCGAACTACCAGTCGGACAAAGGCACGGTCAACGCGGTCGGCTACAACGGCGTCGCGTGCAACCACGCGAACGTGAAAGCGGGCACGTACTCCGGCACGGCGCGCTTCTACGAGGTGACCAAAGGCAAGGCGACGGGCGCCTCGTCGGCCTTCATCGGCTGGATCGAGCGCTCGGCGGCGGCGGCGAAGATCGTCAACACGCAGTGGCTGACGATCTAGACGGCGGCGTGCGGGGGCCTGGGGAAATCGGAGAGACAGTTGCTGGAACGCCTCTCACGGCCGTGGCCTGACATCCGCGCCGAGCGAACGCTCGGCGCGGTGTCGTTCATGGTCTGCGCGCTGGTCGTGGCGATGGTCGTCTTCGTCGGCATCCACGCGTGGCCGATCTTCGAACACAACGGACTTTCCTGGCTCGGCTCGGGCGGTGACCTGGGCAGGCAGCTGGCGGACATGCAGAACACGACGCAGCACCCGCCACCCTCGGCCTATCACCTGCGCGCGTGGACGCTGATCTACGGCACGCTGCTGAGCACGGGCGTGGCGGTCGTGCTGGCGTTGGCGATCGCGGTGTTCTCGTCGATCTTCATCGTCGAGCTCGCCCCGGCCCGGCTCAGGCGGGTGGCGATCCCGGTGATCCGCCTGCTGGCGTCGGTACCGTCGGTGATCTACGGCTTGATCGGAATCCTCGTGCTGGTGCCGTTCGTCGGCAACGAGGTGATCTCCACGGCGCAGCGCGAATCGGTGCAGAACGTGGTCGAGCTGACGGGCGCGGGGCTGTCGGTGACGGTTGTGATCCTGACGGTGATGATCACGCCGATCATGGTGGCGCTGATCTGCGAGGCGCTCGTGTCGGTGCCTAACTCGTGGCGCGAGGGGGCGGTAGCGCTCGGCGTGAACCCGCTGCGGGCGATGCTGGCGGTGACGCTGCGCGCTGCGCGCCCGGCGATCGTGGCGGCGGCCGTGCTCGCCACGGCGCGGGCGCTGGGCGAGGCGATCATGATCTCGATGGTCTCGGGCTCGAAGGCGTTCTCACCGAAGCCGATCGACGGCTTGGTGTTCTTCTTCGAGCCGCTGCGCACGCTCGCGTCGGGCATCGTCGACTACCACGAAGGGATCGGCGCGCCGGCGCTCGGCTCGGCGCTTTACGCGTGGGCGCTCTTGCTGCTGTTCAGCGCGTTCGTGCTGTCGGTGGCGGGCTACCTGATCAAGCTCCCCCTACGCAAGTACCAGGTGCGCGGATGAGCGCGGTCGGCGAGTGGCGGCCGACGCTGCCGGCGGGGCCGCCGATGCAGAGCGGGGGCGGCAAGCGCTCGTCGCCGCTGGAATGGCGCTGGATCGATCGGCTGGCGCTGGCGTTCGCGTGGTGCGCGGGGATCGGCCTGTGCGTGATCGCGGTGGCGATCGTCGGCTACATGGCCTATCGCGGGATCGAGTACCTGCGCCCGCAGCTGCTCGCCCAGCGCCCGTCGATCAGCACGAGCCAGAGCGGCTCGGGTGGCTTCCGCGACGCGCTGATCGGCACGGGGATACTCACGCTGATCGGCATCGTGCTGGCGGTGCCGCTGGCGGTGGGCGGCGCGATCTGGATCGCCGAGTACGGCCGTCCGACGTGGCTCGCGCGGATGGTCGAGTCGGCGATCAAGATGGTCGCTGGAACGCCCGACATCGTGATCGCCCTGTTCGGCCTGTCGATCTTCCAACTCGGCCTGTTCGCGCCGTTCTCGTTCAAGGCAGCCGGCGGCGGTGTCTTCGGCAAGTCCTACTTCGCGGCGGGGGCGATGATGTCGCTGATCGCGCTGCCGCCGATGTTCACGGCGACGCGCGACGGGCTGCAGGCGGTTCCGGCGCACATGCGCGAGGCGGCGTTTGCGCTGGGCAAGACGCGGATCGCGACGATTCGCCGGGTGCTCATGCCGAGCGTGCGCTCGAACATCGCCACGGGCGTGACGCTGGGCATCAGCCGGATCATCGGCGACACGGCGATCATCGTCCTGCTGCTGGGGGACTCGCTGCGAATCGACCCGCAGGGCTCGGTGCCCGGGCTGAGCGTGCTGCGCGGGACGGGCTCGACGCTGACGAGCTACGTCTACAACAACTCCCCGGCCGGTGAAGGGGCGGCACCGCAGAAGGCATACGCGGCGGCCTTCGTGCTGCTGATCTTCGTGCTCGTGCTGAACCTGATCGTCGAGCGGATCGGCCGATCGACGGCCGATACGACGGGGATGACGGTCGCCGGTGCCGTCGTCTGATGCCGCCCCATCGCTTTACAAGTGCTGTAAACCCCGCTAACCTGAGCGATTCTATGGACATTGTGTTGGACAACTTCGGTGGGGAAGGTGCGACATGACTCCGGACGAGATGCTGCTCGAGCGCGCCCAAAAGCGGATGAGCGGCAGCGAGGACCCACGCCGAAGCGAGCCTCGCCTCGCCCCGGCCGAGCAGGCAGAGGCGTACTCGGCCGCCGCCGAGGCGCTGCGAGCCCGCGCGTCGGTCGCACCGGGCGAGTCACGGGAAGCGGCCCCGATCGGAGCAGCTCGGGGCGCCGGCGGAGGCGGCGATCCCGCCGGTGCGCACGATCGTGGTCGACCGCGCGCCGCTGCCGATCGCCCCACCGCAGGAGCGCGAGGCGGTGCGCGCGGCGCACTCCTCCGGCCCCGAGCGCCTGCGCCTGGAGGACGTGAGCATCGGCTACGGCGCCAAGAAGGCGGTCAAGTCGGTCTCGCTGTCGATCCACCAGGGTGAGGTGCTGGCGCTGATCGGGCCGTCGGGATGCGGCAAGACGACGCTGCTGCGCACGCTCAACCGGCTGACAGAGCTGACGCCAAGCGCTTCGCGGGCCGGCCAGGTGCTGCTCGACGGCGAGGACATCCACGGGATGGCCGACACGAAGCTGCGCTCGCGCGTGGCGATGGTCTTCCAGCAGCCCAACCCGTTTCCGATGTCGATCTTCAACAACGTCGCGTTTGCGCTGCGCGAACAGTCGCGCAAGCGCCCGCGTCGCCGCGAGCTGGAACCGCTGGTGGTCGAAGCGCTGAAGCGCGCTGGGCTGTACAAGGAGGTCGGCGACGACCTCGGCCGTCCGGCGCTGCGCCTCTCGGGCGGCCAGCAGCAGCGGCTGTGCATCGCCCGTGCGATCGCGCCGCGCCCGGAGGTGCTGTTGATGGACGAGCCATGCAGCGCGCTGGACCCGATCTCGACGGCGACGATCGAGAAGCTGATCGGCGAGCTGCGCCGCGACCTGGCGGTGGTCGTCGTGACGCACAATCTCGCGCAGGCCCATCGCGTGGCGGACAAGGTCGCCTTCATGTATCTCGGCAACCTCGTCGAGTACGGCTCGACGGCTCAGGTCTTCGACGAACCGCGGGCGACGCGTACGCGCGACTACGTGCGGGGAGCCTTCGGATGAGCTCCCCCGACCGCCCCTCCTGGCCATGCGGCCGGGAGTCCTGAAGCGGGCGCTCGTCGTGGTCGGCTGCGGAGCCCTGACCTTGACGTTCGCTGCCTGCGAGAGCACAGAGAGCGAAAGCGCGAAGATCGAACGCGAAGCTCTCCTCGCGCGCGAACACGAACCGGGTGCGCTGAGGCTGGGCGCGCCAAACCGCTCGGTGCGCGTCTCGCAGGCGACGCTGCTGAGCAGCGGTGGACGGGGCGCGGTCGCGGTCAGGCTCAGCTCTAGCTCGGCGCGCACGCAGACGAAGGTGCCGGTGCTGATCGAAGTCAAGGGCAAGGCCGGCAGGGTGCTCTACTCCAACCAGCCAGGTGGCACGGACCCCAAGCTCCAGCGCATCTCGTTGCTGCGCCCTCACGCGAGCGCCTGGTGGGTGAACGACCAGGTGCTGGTCAACCAGCCGAGCACGGGCGTGACGGTGCGCGTCGGCACCGGAGCGGAGCCGAGCTCGCACAACGCTTCGGCGGCGCCGGCGGCGAGGACGACGCACGTCGTCGCCCATCCGGGCGCGAGCACGGTGAGCGGTGAGCTCGTCAACGAGGGCTCGCGGAACGAGCGCGAGGTTCCGGTGTTCGCCGTGGCGCTGCGCGGCGGCAAGGTCGTGGGTGCGGGGCGCGCGCTCGTGCCGAGGCTCGAGGGGCGGCGCGGCGCCTCGGCGCGCTTCCAGATAGCGCTCGTCGGCGACGCGACCAAGGCAAAGATCGAACTGACGGCTGTGCCGTCGGAGCCGTGAGGAGGTGTCGGAGATGAGTCTCGCGCCCGTACCGTCCGAGCAGTCCGGAGCAACGTGCTCGCACTGCGGCGCGGCGCTGGTCGCCGATCAGCGCTACTGCCTCTCCTGCGGCCAGCCGGCCTCGCCGGTGCGCCTGGCGTTCCTCGACGTGCTGCAGAACGACCCGCACGCGGCCGTCGCCCAGCCGACGCTCGAGCTGACCCCGGCCGGCTATGCGCCGCCCGGCGAGGGCCACGGTGCCAACGGCTGGCTGCGGCGCAACTCGGGGCTGATGAGCCTGCTCGCGGTGCTCGTGCTGTGCCTGATCGCGGGCCTCTTGGTCGGCCACTGGGCCGGCCAGGGCAACAAGACTCCGGCCAAGCAGGTGGTCGAAGTCAAGGGCCTGTCTGGTCTCGCCGCGGCGCCGGCCGCGGCGGCTACGACGACGACGCCGGCGGCCGGAGAAGCAAGCGAAACGCCGACGAAGGCGACGACCAAGGAAGAAGCCGAAGCGAAGAAGGCCGAAGCCAAAGAAACCAAAGCCGAAAAAGCGCCGCCGCCGGCACCGAAAAAAGTGGCGCCGGCGAAGATCAAAAAACTGACCAACTCGAGCGGCGCGCAGCACCAGAAAGAAATCAACGAACTCGGCGCCCAGCCGATCGAAACAGGATGACGGCCGAGCTGCGCCGCCGCCGCTACGAGCTCGCCGAGCGCGTGGCCGAGCTGACGTGGGACCTCGGCGGCCTGACGTATGAGATGGCGATCCGCGACCACTACCGGCTCGATGTGCTCGCTCGACGAGCAGCTGAGCTGCAGCAGGCGGACGCCGAGCTGGCCGAGGTCCAGCGGCTGCTTTCGGGCGTCGAGGCGGGCGTGCACGGGCAATGCCGGTCGTGCGGCGCCGTGCACAGCCGCGGGGCGTCGTTCTGCTGGCACTGTGGCGCGGGCCTGCTCGAGGAGGCCCGCCCGCAGGCACTCGAGGACGCGGGCGACGGCTTGCCCGCACCTACCGCCGGCTGAGTACGCAGCAGTGCGCATCGGCCGTTGACCAAGCCGGTCCGGCGCATAACATCCTCGGATGCGGCTCAACGGGGGGCAGCGATTCGCCGTCGTGGCGAGCGTGCTGGCGTTGCTGGCTTGCGCTCCGGCGAGCGCCGCGGCCGTGACGTTCGGCACGGACCTGAGCCAGCCGGCGAACGCCCCGCTGCACTGTGCACAGGGCGTGCTCAATCAGTTCACGCTCGAATTCAACTTCGGCCCGTTCAACGGCAACTGCATGTGGTCGTCGGTCGTGGCCGGATCGGCGAGTGAATCTCTCACCGCACCAGGCACGGGAACCGTGACGGCGGTGCGCGTGAAGATGGGGCCGAACACGGGGCCGATGCAGATCGACGTCGTTCGCTTTCTCTTCCGTCAGACGGGCAACCCTGGGAAGCCGGAACTCGCCTGCTGCTTCCTGCAGGCCTACGGCCCTGTGTTCGAACCGCCGCCGAACGCGGTCACGACGGTCCCCACCAACCTGCACATGATTGTCGAACCGACGCCGCCCCCGAACGACACGACGACGATCGCGGCCACCGACCAGCTCGCCCTCTCCTCTCTGAGCCCGAGCGTGCAGGTGCCCCTGTTTGCCACGAACAACGGTGCCAACGATCTCAACGTGCTCAGCTACGCGTGGTATCCGGCCCCCACTGCGGGAACGGTCCCCGCGCCGAGCCCGAACCCGATCAACGGCTTTGCCGACCTGAGCGGCTTCAAGGTCCTGATGAACGCCGATTTCGAAGCGGCGGGCGGCGGCGCGCCTACCGGGGGTGGCGTCAATCCGACGCCCGCGCCTGCACCACCGGCGGGGGCACCGCCCGCCCCCGCCTTCCCGGCCATCACGCTGCCCAAGCTGACGATCCCGGTCAAGAACGGTACGGCGACCGTGCCGCTCCAGTGCCTCGTGGTCAACTGCACCGGCGTGCTCAACCTGCAGAGCGGCCGGCCGGCGGGCGCGGCGAGCGTCGCGAGCAAGCGCAAGGCGAAGAAGCCAAAGCTGGTCAGCTTCGGCACGGCCAGCTTCTCGCTGAAGGCGGGCACGACGGGCAAGGTGAAGGTCAAGCTGAACGCGGCTGGGCGCAGGCTCGTCAAGGCTCACAAGCAGGTGAAGGTCTGGGCGAACGTCCGCTTCACAGCCGGCGGGGGCAAGGCCAAGAGCACCCGTGTCACGCTGAAGCGCTGATCGTCGGATCGTCCATCTCGAGCCGGACTCGCCGCGCGCTGGCCTAACGTTGCGCATGTGAGAGGGCCGATGCCGAGGGCGAGAGCGCTGCTGTTCGGCCTGCTGCTCCTGCTCGTCGCCGCGGCCGCTGGGTCCGGCGCTTCGCAGGCGCGGAGCCCGGGAGCGAGCTCGGGCGTGCGCGAGTACGGCTGCCCGATCCTCCCGGCGAGCAACGCGATCAACCAGGACATCTCGCGCGCCCCCGTGGACCCGCGCTCGGCGGCGTACATCGAATCGATCGGCCCGAGCCTGCACCTGCACGCCGACTTCGGCACCAACCCGGGCTACGGAATCCCGTACGCGGTCGTCAAGCGCTCCCGAGCGAAGGTCCCGATCCACTTCAGCGAATACGGCGCCGAATCGGATCCGGGCCCCTACCCGATCCCGCCGGGGGCTGCGGTGGAGGGAGCGGGCGAAGAAGGCGACCGCCACGTGCTGGTGCTCCAGGAAGGCAGCTGCAAGCTGTATGAGCTGTACGCGGCGCGGCGGCTGGGCGGCGGCTGGGAAGCCGGATCGGGCGCGGTCTTCAACCTGCGCAGCAACGCTCTGCGCCCGGAAGGCTGGACCTCAGCCGACGCGGCGGGCCTGCCGATCTTCCCGCTGCTCGCGCGCTACCCGGAGGTCCGCGCCGGGCGCATCGACCACGCGCTGCGCGTGACCGTGCCGCGCACGCAGGCCGGCTACATCCATCCGGCGACCCACCTGGCCTCCTCGAGCAGCGACCCGAACCTGCCGCCGATGGGGCTGCGCCTGCGCTTGAAGGCGGGCTTCAGCCTCACCGCGTATCACGGACAGGCGCTCGTGATCCTGCGCGCGATCAAGCACTACGGCCTGATCGTCGCCGACAACGGCTCCTCGTGGTACATCACCGGCGCCCCCGACAGGCGCTGGAGCGACAAAGACCTCGATCAGCTGAAGACCGTGCCGGGCGCGGCGTTCGAAGCCGTGCGCAGCGGCCCGATCCTGCACAAGCGCTGAGCCGCGCCGACCCGCGGAGCGCTACCAAGCGCCGGAGCGCTACTGGTGCTCGACCGGCGTGGGCGGCGGAGCCGTGGGGGCCGCGGCGGGCTGACCGGCGGGCGCAGTCTGCACGGGCTGTGGCGGTTGCTGCTCGGCCGGCGGCAGCGTGCTCTGAGACGGCGTCTGATGCGATGCGGCCTCGCCCGTCACCGACTGCTTGAACTCGCGCATGCCGCTGCCCAGCGAGCGCCCGATCTCAGGCAGGCGCTTGGCGCCGAAGACCAACAGCAGGATCACGACGAGAAAGGCGATGTGCAGAGGGTTGTCAAGGCCCATGTGCTGCTCCTAGCTTAGACCATCGGCTGGGCGACGCGGGAGCGCCTGGACGATGCGATCGGCCTCGCTAGGCGCCGGGTCGCAGCGCGCGGCGCACGAACTGCGCGGCGACGATCAGCAGCAGCACGGCGAAGGAGTTACGCAGCACGGTCCCGGAGAGCGCGTTGGCCAGCGCCACCCCGCCGGCGGCCCCGGCGAGCGAGAGCAGACCGAGCAGCAGGGCATCGGAGCGGCGCACGTTCCCGTAGCGATCCTGGGTGTAGGTGCCGACGATCGCCACGGGCACGATCGCCAACAGCGAGGTCGCCTCGGCCTGGTGCTGGTTGAGGCCGAGGAAGATGACGAGCCCGGGTACGAACAGCACACCGCCGCCGACGCCGAGCAGGCCCGCGATCACTCCACCCGCGAGGCCGATCGCGATCGCCCCGGTCATCGCAGCACCAGCTCGAAGGCGCTGGCGACGAGCACGGCTGCGAACAGCAGCGAGATCGCTCGGTTGTGCACGCGCTGCTGCAGCCACGTGCCGAACAGCACGCCGCCGATCGCGGGGCCGCCGACGAGCAGCGCGTCGAGTACGTGCACGTTGCCGTAGATGCCCTGCGTGGCGGCGGCGAAGCCGGCGATGAAGATGATCGCGGCGAGCGACGTGGCGGTCGCGGCGCGCTCCTGATAGCCGAGCCACAGAACGAGCAGCGGGACGATCACGCTGCCGCCACCGACGCCGAACAGGCCGCTGAAGACGCCGGCGGCCGTGCCGATCGTCATCAGCTTGAGCGTGCGGTTCAACGACCGCTCGGAGGGGCCCTCAGCAAACACGCTTGCGAGCTGAGTGGTCAGCCACGATGCGCGGCATACTAGACCCCGTGTCCCCCGCTGCGACGCTTGTGGAGGCGCTTGAGCCGCTCCGCTCAGACCCCGACCACGCTGCGATCCTGCTCGACATCGACGGCACCCTGGCGCCGATCGTTCGCCATGCCGCCGACGCCCACGTGCCCGAGGCCACGCGCACGCTGCTGATCGAGATCGCCAAGCGCTATCGCGTGGCCGGCTGCGTGAGCGGGCGCCGCGCGGCCACGGCTCGTCAGATCGTGGCGATCGGCACGCTTGCATATGTCGGCAACCACGGCGGAGAGCTCCTGCGCCCGGGCGCCACGCGTCCCGAGGTCGACCCCGAGCTGGCTGCCTGGACGGCACGGATCCGCGCGTTCGCGGCGCGCGCGCTGACGCCCGAGCTGCAGCGTCTGCGCATCCGCGGCGAGGACAAGGACTCGATCGCCGCCTTCCACTGGCGCGGCGCGCCCGACGAGCAGGCCGCCGAGGCGGCCGCACGCGAGATCGCCGCCGGGGCCGAAGCAGAGGGCTTCGCCGTGCACTGGGGGCGCAAGGTGCTCGAGGTGCGCCCGCCGGTGGCGCTCGACAAGGGCATCGGCATCGCGGTGCTGCTGCGCGGCTCGCCGGCCACGGCGGCGCTCTACGTCGGCGACGACACGACCGACCTCGACGCATTTCGCGGCCTGCGCGAGCTGGTCCAGTCGGGTGCGCTGGAGTCGGCGCTGTGCGTTGCCGTGGACTCCGACGAAGCCCCGCCCGAGCTGGCGCGCGAGGCGGACCTGACGCTCGGCGGGACGCAGGGCGTGCGCGAACTGCTCGAGGCGCTGCTGTAGTACGAGGGTGCGCTTCGTCGACTTCCTCAGGAGCACGGTGATGCTCAGCGCCGGAGCCGCCACGGCGCTGGCGCTCGTCACCGTCCTTGCCGCCGGCACGAGCTCCGAAAAGACGCTGCTGCCGATCGCCGTCGGTTGGTGGATCGTGGCGGCCCTGATCGGCATGCGGCTGGGTAGACGCGCCGAGACGAACCCGCCGATTGCGCGTCTGCTGTCGAGCGCCAAGACGAGCACGGCGCTGCCGGAGAACCATCCGAGCGCGATCCTCGTCAATCGGCTGTGGCCGCTCCTGCTGTTCACGCTGATTGCCGGCGGCCTCGCCTTCCTCGCTCCGCAGATCCCGGGGATCGCAGCCGGCTTCGCGATCATCTGGGCGCTTGCTTGGCGCCGCCAGGACGCGGCGGTGGCGGCGATCGAGGAGCGCGACGGGGCGTTCTTCTACGTGTCGCGCACCTCGCCCGTGCGACCGATGGCGCTCGAACGCACGCCCGGCTTCAAGGCGCTGCGCCCCGAACGCACGAACGGCGCCGTCACCTGAGATGCGCCGGGCGCACGCGATCGACGTGCTGCTCGTGTCGCTCGGCTCGACCGAGGGTCTGCGTAGGGCCGACGACGAGCTGCACGATTCGCTGGAACGCGCCGGCGCGCGTGTGGCGATTGCGCGGCCTCACCCGCAAGAGGCTCTGCCGACGCTGATGTTGACCGACCTCGTTTGGGCGCGCGCCGCGCGCGAAGCGGCGGCGAGCATCATCGATCAGCAGGCGAGCATCCCGGCACGCTCGATCATCTACTCGACGACCACGGCGGCGCTGCTTTGGGAGCACCCCGGCGCGATCCGCTTCGATGCCACGGCCGCCGGAAACCGCCGTGGCCGCCACGGGCTCTGGCAGCGGCCGCTCGAGCGCCGCCGCCTGCATCAGGCGTCGCTGCTGCTGCCCTGGAGCGAGGCTGCGATCGACGAGCTGCCGGGTGCAGCCGAGCGCGAGCGCACGCTCGTGCTGCCCGTACCCGTCGAGCCGTCCGGCCCGCCGGCGCCCGTGCGCGACGTGGCGGCAGTCACCTATGCGGCGAACCCCTCGAAGAAGGGCCTCGACCGCGTGCTCGCCGCCTGGCGTGCGCTGCGCGGCGAGCGCGCCGAGGACGGCGGCGAGGAGCTGCTCGTGGCGGGCGTCTCGGCCGAGCTGCTGCACGGCGCCGGACTGCTCTCGCCGCAGGAGCCGGGAGTACGGGTGCTGGGCGCGCTCGTGCCCGACGAGTTTCGCGCGCTGCTGCGCCGCGCGCGCGTGTTCGTCTGCGCGCCGCGCCGCGAGGACTACGGCATCGTGCAGCTCGAGGCGCTCGCCGACGGCTGCCAGCTCGTCACGACCGAGGCGCCGGGGCCGTATGCGGCGCTGCCACTCGCGCGCGAGCTCGATCCCCGGCTCGTCGGCGACGACCTCGCCTCCGCGCTGCGCGCAGCACTCGACGAACCGCTGCCGGACTACGCCGGGCGCGCGCTGCAGGCGCTTGTCCCGTTCAGCCGCGAGGCGATCGACCGCATAGTGGCCGAGCAGCTACTGCCGCGACTGCTTGCGTAGCCGCTGGAACTCGGGCCACGTCCGCGTGTTCGCCACGTCGGCGGCGCTCAGCCAAGCACGCCGCGCGGTGGCGATGCCCCAGCGCATGTTCTGCAGCGTGCGCATGCGGTGCGCGTCGGAGTCGATCAAGAGCGTCACGCCGGCGCGCACGGCGGCGCGGGCGTTGACGTCGGAGAGGTCGCGGCGGTCGGGGTTGGCGTTGATCTCCAGGAACGTCCCCGCGCGGGCGGCGGCGGCGAACACGGCCTGCAGGTCGAGCGCGTAGGGCGCACGCTGCTCGATCTTGCGGCCGGTCGGGTGACCGATGGCGTCGACGAGCGGGTGCTCGATCGCGGCGACGATGCGCTCGGTCATCGCCTGCTCGTCCATGCCGAACGACGTGTGCGCGCTGGCGATGATCCAGTCGAGTGAGCCGAGCAGCTCGTCCTCGTAGTCGAGCGAGCCGTCGGGCAGGATGTTGACCTCGCTGCCGGCGAGCAGCTCGATCCCCTCGACGCGCTCGTTGGCCTCGTGCACGAGCTCGATCTGGCGGCGCAGCTGCTCGGGCGAGACGTCGTTGCCGAATCCGTGCGTGGCCGAGTGATCGGTGATCGCCAGGTATTCGTAGCCGAGCTCGCGCGCGGCGAGCGCCATCTCCTCGATCGTGTTGTGACCGTCGGAGGCGACCGTGTGGCTGTGCAGGTCGCCGCGCATGTCCTCGAGCTCGATCAGCCGCGGCAGCGCGCGCCCCTGCTCGCCCGCGCCCGCGCCCGCCTCGAAGTCCTTGCGCGCGGCATCCAGCTCGCCCCGGTCCTCGCGCAGCTCGGGCTCGATGTAGGCGAGTCCGAGCAGCTCATAGACCTCCTGCTCGGTCGCGCATGTGCGCGTGCGACCGATCGCGTCGTCGAGCAGTCCGTACTCGGACACGTGCAGGCCACGCCGCACGGCTGCCTCGCGCAGGGCCGCGTTGTGCCGGCCTGAGCCGGTGAAGTGCTGCAGCAGGTTGCCGAGCTGCGTGGGCTTGGCGATGCGCAGATCGACGCTGATGCCCGAGTGCGTGCGCCCGCGCGCGCCGGCCTTGCCGGCCGAGCCGACGTTGGCGATCAGCTCGAGCTTGCCGAGGCTCTTGGCGAGCGTCGTCGGACGGTTGGTCACGGCGATCAGGTCGACGTCCTTGACGCTGTCCGCCCAACGGCGGGCCGAGCCGGCGAGCTGCACATGCGTACCCTCGCCGCCCAGCTCGCTCAGGCCGGCCGCGAGCTGCTCGCCGAGCTCGATCGCCTTGGGCAGCAACAGGCGCGGCTCGGGGCGCTCGCCCGCACCCTGCTCGAGCGCGACGAGCACGCGCTGCTCGAGCTTCGGGCCGAGCCCGCGCACGGTCCTGATGCGTTGCGCCAGCGCCGCCTGACGCAACGTGTCGAGCGAGTCGACGCCGAGCTCGGAGTGCAGCAGGCGAGCGCGCTTGGCGCCGAGCCCCGGCAGCCGCGTGACCGCGACGAGGCCCGGCGGGAACTTCGCGCGCAGGCGCTCGGCGGCCGGGATCGCACCGTCTTGCACCAGCGCGAGGATCTTTTCTTCGAGCGTCGCGCCGACCCCGGGCAGCTCGCTCGCGCGTCCTTCGCGCGCCAGCGTGGCGACCGACAGGGAGGACTCGCGCACGCTCCTGGCCGCGGTGCGGTACGCCAGTACGCGATGGACGATCGCACCGTCGAGCTCGTACAGGTCGCCGAGCTCATCCAGCGCGTCGGCGATGGCGCCGTTCGACGGGTCTGCTGCAGGCACGCACGCTAGGGTACGCCGACTCATGTCCGGCGAGCCTTGGCTGATACTCCCGACCTACAACGAGGCCGAGAACATCGAGGCAATCGTGAGCGCCGCCGGCGAGGCGCTTGCAGGCGCCACCGCCGATGGCTCGCTCGGCGGCGCCTTCCGGATCCTGATCGTCGACGACGGCTCGCCCGACGGGACCGGGCAGATCGCCGACCGCTTGGCCGGCGAGCACGACTGGGTGCACGTCTTGCACCGCGCCGAGAAGAACGGCATCGGCCCGGCCTATCTCGCGGGCTTCCGCCATGCGCTCGACCACGGCGCGGGCTACGTGATGGAGATGGACTCCGACTTCTCACACGACCCCGCCGATCTCGCGCGGCTGCTCGCGGCGGCCGATCGCGATCGGCCGGGCAGCGCCGACCTGGTGCTCGGCTCGCGCTACGTCGACGGCGGTGGCGTCAGCGACTGGGGCTGGCTGCGTCGCTTCATCAGCGAGGGCGGCTCGACGTACTCGCGCTGGGTGCTCGGTTTGAAGGTGCGCGACCTGACGGGCGGCTTCAAGTGCTTTCGCCGCGAGGTGCTCGAAGCGATCCACTTCGACAGCGTGCGCTCGCAGGGCTACGCCTTCCAGGTCGAGCTGACCTATCGCGCGGTGCGCGCCGGCTTCCGCGTGGTCGAGGTGCCGATCGTGTTCCGCGATCGCCAGCTGGGGCAGAGCAAGATGTCGTGGCGGATCGCAGCCGAGGCGATGTTGCTCGTGCCGCGGCTGCGCTTCAGGTAGCCGGCAACGCCGCGCGCTTGAGTCGCGCCGCCGGGCGGCCGATGCTGAAGCGATGGACAGCTCCGCCTACGCCTTCACGTACGGCATCCGCCATACGCGCGAGACGCTGCGCGAGTGGCATTTGCATCCGGGGCGCGTGCTCGGCCGCTGGTTCGCCGGTTCCGCGCTCGCCGCGGTAGCTCTGCTGACGGCCGTCTGGGTGATCGCGTCGTTGAGCGGCGGCCACGAACAGATCGTCGCGCTGCGCCCGCCGTTTGCGGTCGGCAGTGTCGACGACGTCTTCGGCGTGCTGGCGCGCAACATGCTCGTACTCGCCCTGCACGCGATGGCCTGCGTGGCCGGCTTCATCGCCGGCAGCTCGCTGCCGATGCAGGTCGAGGGGCGTACGGGAGTCTCACGCTGGGTGCACGAGCACGGCGGTCGCCTGGCGATCGCGTTCGTGATCGCCGCGACGACGTTCTCGCTCAGCGCGCAGGCCTACCTGCTCGGACACACGCTCGGTGGTGTCGCCGCCTTCCTGCGCGTCTCGCCCGGCGTGCTGCTGCTCGGCGTGTTGCCGCACGCCCTGCCCGAGCTGATCGCGCTGTTCCTGCCGCTCGCCGCATGGATCATCGCCAGCCGCCGCGGCGAGTGGGAGCAGTTGCTCGCGGCCACCTTCGTCACGGTCGCCTTCGCCGTGCCGATCCTCGTCGTCGCGGCCTTCGTCGAGGTCTACGTCTCGCCTCATCTGTTCACGGCGCTCACCCACATCCATCCTCCGATCGTGCGCGCCTCGGAAGGGTGGATCGTCACCGTTCACTAGGGCGGCGGGTCCGGCACCCCTCCCTTTACTTTGTATAGTGAGGGGAAAGCGATCGAGAAAGGGAGACCCATGGCAGGCACGTTGACCGAAGTGACCGACAACAACTTCCAGGCGGAGGTCCTCGAGTCCGACAAGCCCGTGCTGGTCGATTTCTGGGCTCCCTGGTGCGGGCCGTGCCGCGTCGTGGCTCCGGTGCTCGAGGAGATCGCCGAGGAGCGCCCCGACCTGCGCATCGTCAAGCTCAACACCGACGAGAACCAGCAGACGGCCGCGCAGTTCCAGGTGCTCTCGATCCCCACGATGATCCTCTTCAAGGGCGGTCAGCCGGTCAAGACCGTGATCGGGGCGTACCCGAAGAAGAAGCTCGAGCAGGAGCTGGAGCCGGCGCTCGCCTGAGCGTAGGTGAGGTTTCGCCGCGCCGGCCTACCGGTCGGTGCGTGCGAGCACCCAGGCGATGAACTCTCGCTCGCTGAGCGCATGCGCGGCGAGGTCCTCGATCGCCTGAGCAGTGCCGTCGAGCCCGTCCTCCGGGTGCCTGAACGGCACGTCGTTGCGGTCGAGGAACTCGCGCATCACGTCGTAGGCCGTGCGCTTGTTTCCGTCCGGCAGTGGCTGGTAGGTGGCGATTCGCGAGCAGTACACAGCGGCCTTCTCGTGCACCGACGGGAAGGCCAGATAGTCGCCAAACCCTGCGTACGGCGCCGCCAGGCAGGCCTCGGCGAGGTTGACGACGTGGCGAATGCGCGCGAGCCGCTCAGCCGCGATGCCGCAGTGCAGCTCGGCGATCAAGAGGAAGTCTCCGATCTCGATGCGGCGCACCGTGCAATCAAATCATTATGGTGGCATGGTAGCAATAATCAGAACTGAATACTTAGTTCTGACTTATGGACTTGATGTCTAGCTGCTACGGGCCTTGACACCTAGATGTGGGCGGCCTATCGTTTGGCGCCGCGGCGGACATTTCTAGTTCTCCGGAGGTTCCGATGCCCAGGACGATGACTTTGCGACTCACCGACGAGCAGGCGGCCACGCTGGATCTCGTCGCGCGCGCCGACGGGCAGACCCTCACGGAGGCCGTTCGGACCGCGATCGACGCGCACATCGAGGAGCGCCGCCGCGACAAGGGCTTCAAGGAGCGGCTGCGGCGCCGCCACGACGAAGAGCGCGCGCTGTACGAGCGCCTGTCCGAGCCCGAGTAAGTGCTCAGGCCTTGCGCAGGCTGATCTGCAGATCGAGCCCTTCGATCTGAAGCTCATCTGAGTAGCCCCACTCGGCGGCGGGCACGATCGCACCGTCCGCCAGGCCGAGCTCGACGGCGAGCGTCTCGCCGCTGAGATAGTCGCGGTGGGTCCGCACGGCGCCCAGCAGCGCCGGGTCGCCGTCGAGCGCCAGTTCGATGCGGTCCTCGACCTCGAGGCCGGCCGCCTTGCGCGCGCTCTGCACGGCATGCACGATCTCGCGTGCGCGACCCTCCTCGCGCAGCCCCTCGTCGATCGTCAGGTCCAGCGCCACCGCGTGCGCCCCCTCGCGCTCGACGCTGTAACCCTCCGGTGCGCGCATCGTCAGGATCACCTCGTCCGCCGAAAGTGTGTGCTCGCGTCCGTCGACCGTGATGCCGACCGACTCGCCGGAGCCTCCGCCCTCGCGCAGGGCGCCGGCCACGCGCGCCGGGTCGAGCGCCGCGATCGCATCCGCCGCGAGCGGCATCGATTTGCCGAACAGCGGACCGAGCGTGCGGTAGTTGGCCTTGACCTCGTAGCTGCCCAGCTCCTCGGCGGCCGCCACGAAGCGCACGCGCTTGATGTTCAGCTCCTCGCGGATCACCTCCGACAGCCGTTCGATCGCCTCGCGCTCGCGTCCGGCCGCGACGACGACCGCCTCGCCGAGCGGCTGGCGCACCTTGATCTTCGCCTTGCCGCGCGCGCCGAGACCAAGCCGCACCGTCTCGCGCGCCAGCGCCATCGCCCGCTCGAGCTCCTCGTCGCGCGCCAGGCGCGCGCCCACCGCGCGATCGCCGATCTCGGGGAAGTCGCACAGGTGCACGCTCTGCATCGCTCCGTCGAGGTTGTCGTAGATCTCGTCGGCGATGAACGGGCAGAACGGCGCGAGCAGCTTGGAGACCGTCACCAGGCAGGTGCGCAGCGTCGCGAACGCCGCCGGATCGCCGTCCCAGAAGCGGCGCCTCGAGCGCCGCACGTACCAGTTCGAGATGTCCTCCACGAGATCCGCGATCGCCCGGCCCGCCGTGGTCGCGTCATAGGCCTCCAGCCGCTCGGCGACGAGCTCGGCCGTGCCTGCCGTGCGCGATAGCGCCCAGCGGTCGAGCTCGTCTGTCGGCTGCTCGGTCATCCCTGCCGCGCCCAGCTGATCCGCGCTCGCATGCGCGTACAGCGCGTAGAAGAAGTACGTGCTCCACAGCTGCTTGAGGAACAGGCGCACGCCCTCGCCGATCGTCTGCGCCGAGAAGCGATAGCCGTCCCACGGCTGCTTGGAGGTGAAGAAGTACCAGCGGAACGCATCGGCGCCGTAGCTGTCGAGCACCTGCCACGGCTCGACCGTGTTGCCTTTGGACTTCGACATCTTCTGCCCCTCCTCGTCGAGGATCAGCCCGAGGCAGACGACGTTGCGATACGGGGGGTCCTCGCCGAGCAGCGTCGCGACGGCCAGCAGCGAGTAGAACCAGCCGCGCGTCTGATCCTGCGCCTCGCAGATGAAGTCCGCCGGGTAGGCGAGCTCGAAGCGCTCGGCGTTCTCGAACGGGAAGTGGTGCTGAGCGAACGGCATCGCGCCCGAGTCGAACCACACGTCGATCACCTCCGGCACGCGCCGCATCGGCCGTTTGCAGTCCAGTTCGCCGTCTGCGTCTTCGTGCGGGCACGCGAACTCGAGCTCGTCGACGAACGGGCGGTGGTGATCCTCGAGCCGGCGCCCCGAGCGCTCCTGCAGCTCCTCGAATGAGCCCACCACGTGCACGTGGCCGGCCTCGCAGCGCCACACCGGCAGCGGCGTGCCCCAGTAGCGCTCGCGCGAGAGCGCCCAGTCGACGTTGTTGCCCAGCCAGTCGCCGAAGCGGCCGTGCTTGACGTGGGGCGGGTGCCAGTCGACCGTCTCGTTCGCCGCCAGCAGCTCCTCGCGCAGCTTCGTCGTGGCGATGTACCACGACGGTTTGGCGTAGTAGAGCAGCGGCGTGCCGCAGCGCCAGCAGTGCGGGTAGGAGTGCTCGTAGTCCTCGATGCGCAGCAGCAGCCCGCGCGCGTCGAGGTCCTCGATCAGCTCCTTCGTCAGCTCCGCGTCCTTGACGAAGCGTCCCTCGTAAGAGTTGCCATCGCGGTCGCGCACGCGTCCGTCGTACGTGCCGTTGGGCCGGACCGGGTTGTACAGCGTGCGCGGTTCGTCGCTGCGGAAGATGCCCGCCGCGCCCGCCACGCGGTAGTCGTCCTCGCCGAACGCCGGCGCCAGGTGCACGATGCCCGTGCCGTCCGCAGTCGTGACGAAATCGTCGGCCAGGATCGGCAGCGGGCCCGGCTCGCGGTCGCTCGCCGAGAAGATCGGTCCCTTATAGGAGCCGTAGCGCGCCACCAGCTGCTCGCCGCTGAAGCGCTCGAGCACCTCGGCCTGCTCGCCCAGCACCGGCTCGACCCGATCCGCGACCAATATGACGAAGTCCTCTCCATACCTCACCCGGGCATAGATCGCACGAGGGGAGACCGCCACCGCGACGTTGCCGGGAAGCGTCCACGGCGTCGTCGTCCACACCAGCAGCCGATCGTCGCTCGCCGCGCCGCCGTCCCCCGCCACTTTGAGCTTCAGGTACACGCTCGGATCGACCACGTCCTTGTAGCCCTGCGCCACCTCGTGCGAGGACAGCGTCGTCTCGCAGCGCGGGCAGTACGGGCTGACCTTGTGCCCCTCGTACAGCAGCTCGCGCCGGTCGATCTGCGCCAGCGCCCACCAGACCGACTCGATGTAGCTCTCGTCGAGCGTGCGGTAGGCGTCGTCGAGGTCGATCCAGAAGCCGATCCGCTCGGTCAGCCGGTTCCACTCCTGCAGGTAGGTGAACACCGACTCACGACAGCGCGCGTTGAACTCGCCGATCCCGAACTCCTCGACTTCCGCCTTCGATTCGATCCCCAGTTCCTGTTCGACCGCGATCTCGACCGGCAGGCCGTGGCAGTCCCAGCCGCCCTTGCGCTCGACCAGATGCCCGCGCATCGTCTGAAACCGCGGGTAGATGTCCTTGAACACGCGCGAGAGCACGTGGTGGGAACCCGGCGGGCCGTTCGCCGTCGGCGGGCCCTCGTAGAAGACCCAGCGCTTGGCCCCCTCGCGGATGCGCAGCGATTCGGCGAACACGTCGCGCTCGCGCCAGCGCTCGAGCACCTCGAGCTCGAGCTCGGGCAGCTCGCGGCGCGGGTCGACCTCGCGGCGCGGGATCAGCGGATGTCTGTCGTCCCCCGGCATGAGGCCGCCATTCTAGGTGCGCCTACCCGGCCGATCGGTCGGGCGCGCGCGTGCGCCGGACTCAGCGCACGCGCGGCGCACGCACGAACAGCCCCGCGAGGCTGCCGCTGCGCGGGTCGCCTGCGCCGGCGAGCGGCGGCAGGCCGAGTGCGCGCTCGATGCTGCCGAGCACGCCGTAGTGGTCGATCGGCGCCGCCACGCGCGCGCCGCGGCGTACGTCCGGGCCGGCCACGACCGTCGCGATCTGCCCCCCGGCGGCCACGCCGCAACAGCCGCCGTTGCTGCTGCCCTCGTCCCACGTCAGCACGAGCACGCCGTGCGGGCCGAGCTCGCGCAGCAGCGCCGGAACGGTGCGCGCGAGGAACCGATCGCTCGCCGCCACGCCGCAGTCGTGCCCGTCGTCGCACAGGTTCGGCGTGATCCACACGTATGTCGGCAGGCTGCCCGCTCGCAGGTCCCGCTGAAGCTGATCGAAGCCGACCAGGCGCGAGCAGCGCCGGGGAGAGCCCGCGACGTCGGCGTAGTAGGCGAACGGGTTGTGCTTCTTCGCGTATCCGCCGCTGCCGGCGCCGAGGAAGCACGGCGACGGCACGTCCTCGAGATACGCCTTCCACGAGATCCGCGCCGCTTCGAGCTGATCGACGATGTTGCGCGCCGACACCTTGCAGTCGGTGCAGTCCGATTCGATCCCCTGCGTCGAGCCGCTCGTCAGCGCCAAGTAGTTCGGCAGCGACGGGTGCCCGATCGCGAAGCTTTGGGTCATCGAGCCGTAGCGGCGGGCCAGCGCGTTGACGTACGGCGCCGCAGCGCTGCCGATCACGGCGCTGCGCTCCTCGTTCTCGAGCACGATCGTGACGACGTGCGAGCTGCGCGAGGGCGGCAGCTTGGCGCTCGCGCCCAGCGCCAGCGGCTTGCCGGCGTGCGCCGCGCCGCAGCCGGCGAGCGCCATCGCCAGCGTGAGCGCGCCGAGCAGCGCCGGCACGAGCGAGCGGGGTGAGTCCACGGAGGCGATCCAGCATTCTTACGATGGGCCCATGCGCTTGCGTCTCTACCACCACCCCGACGGCACGCGCATCGCCTACCGCGAGCTCGGCGCCGGTCCTCGGCTCGCGCTGCTGCACTCCGGGCTGCTCTCGCACATGGAGTGGGAGCCCGCCGTCGGCTCGCTCGCCGATCGCTTTCGCGTCGTGCTGCCCGACCTGCCGCTGCACGGCGACTCCGAGGATCACCCGCGCCACCCCTACACGCTCGACTGGTTCGCCGAGGTGCTCGGCGGCTTCTCGCGCGAGGTGCTCGGCCCGCGCCCGCTGATCGCCGGGCACGACGCCGGCGCCGAGGTGCTGCTGCATGCCGTGCGCACCGGCAGCGTGCGCCCGGCGCGGCTCGTGCTGATGAACAACCGCATGCACGCCCGGCCGGGGCACTCCGGCCTGCGCGCCGCCTGGCGCGTCGGCGCGCGCTCCGCCGCCGTGCCCGGGTTCGACCGCCTGCTCTCGCACGCCGCGCCCGCCGTGTTCACGCCGCGGCGCGGGATGCGCCTGTCCGCGCGCGGCAACCCCGCCGCCGCCGACCTCGTGCGCCACGCCTTCGCCGATGCGCCCGGCAACTCCAACCTCGCGCGCTCGTGGGCCAGGTGCGCGCGCGCCTGGCCCCGCGGCGAGCAGCGCCACCTGCTCGACCTCTACCCGCGCCTGCAGATGCCCGTGCTGCTGCTGTGGGCCGACAGCGACCCCATGTACCCGCTGTCGATCGCCGAAGAGGCGCTCGCGCTGCTGCCCAACGGGCAGTTGCGTGTGCTCGAGAGCACCGGGTTTCTGCTGGCTTATGACGATCCTGTGGGGTTGGCGCGGGAGTTGTCGGCTTTCTGCGGATAGGCGCTGTTGAGCGCCATCCGGGGATGTGACCGCCGTCCGGGCTTCTGGGTCGTGGCGGGGTCCGCTCTGTGGTTGACCGGATACGCTCCACCCGCCACGACACGTTACGGGGGCCGGCCATCCGGGCCGGCCTTGGGAAAGCGCACGGCGTTGGCACGGCGCGATGCAAGGAGACCTGATGGCGGAAAAGCAGTTGTGGGGCGGCGAGACGTCGAAGGCCGTCGAGAACTTCCCGATCTCGGGCGAGCGCGTGCCGCTGCCGGTCGTGCACTGGCTGGCGCGGGTGAAGGGCGCCGCGGCCGCCGTCAACGGCGAGCTCGGCCTGCTGCCCAAGCGCACGGCCGCCAAAATCGAGAAAGCGGCACGCGAGATCGCCGACGGCAAGCACGACGGGCAGTTCCCGATCGACGTCTTCCAGACGGGCTCGGGCACCTCGTCGAACATGAACGCCAACGAGGTGATCGCCAACCTGGCCGGCGACGGCGCGCACGCCAACGATCACGTCAACATGGGCCAGTCCTCCAACGACGCGTTCCCCTCGGCCGTGCACCTGGCCGCGCTCGACGTGGCGCAGAACGAGCTGCTGCCGGCGCTGAAGCAGCTCGAGCGCTCGTTTGCGCGAAAGGCGAAAAGCTTCCAGAACGTCGTCAAGGCGGGGCGTACGCACCTGATGGACGCCGTGCCCGTGACGCTCGGGCACGAGTTCGGCGGCTACGCCGCGCAGATCGCGCTCGGCCAGGAGCGCGTGCAGGCGGCGCTCGTGCACGTCGGGCAGATCCCGCTCGGCGGCACCGCCACCGGCACCGGCCTGAACACCCACGCCAAGTTCGCCGAGAAGGTGCGCGCGCGGTTGAAGAAGCAGTCGGGCCTGAAGCAGATCGCCGCGCCGCTCGACCCGTTCGAGGCGCAGGCCAACCGCGACGCGCTCGTCGAGCTGTCGGGTGCGCTGAAGGTGATCGCCGTCTCGCTGACCAAGATCGCCGGCGATCTCGCGCTGATGGGCTCGGGCCCGCGCGCCGGCATCGGCGAGCTGTTCCTGCCCGAGCTGCAGAAGGGCTCCTCGATCATGCCCGGCAAGGTCAACCCGGTGATCCCCGAGGTCGTGCTGCAGGTCTCCGCGCAGGTGATCGGCAACGACACGGCGATCACCGTCGGCGGGATGCAGGGTCAGTTCGAGCTGAACGTGCGCATCCCGCTGATCGCGCGCAACCTGCTGCAGTCGCTGACGCTGCTCGCCTCGACCTCGCGCGTGTTCGCCGAGAAGTGCGTCGACGGCATCCAGGTCAACAAGGCCGGCACCGACGCCTCGGCGGGAGCGACGCTGGCCGTGGCAACCGCGCTGAACGGCGCGATCGGCTACGACAAGGCGACCGAGATCGTCAAGAAGGCGACAGCCTCAGGTCGCCCGCTGCGTGAGGTGGCGCTCGAGCACGGCGTCGATGCGAAGCTGTACGACGTGACGATCGATCTGCGCAAGATCGCCCGCGGCAATCGCGGGTAGCCGTCCTCGATGGCTCCACGCAAGACACCTCGACTGCGCCGGGCGGTGAGCGCCGCGCCGGCGCTCGCGCTCGTCCTCGCAGCGTTCCTCGCGCTCGCCGCGTTGCCGAGCGGCGCGCTCGCGACCGCGTCTGCGCCACCGGCGCCGGCACCGCCGGCTTCCGCACCGGTCGCCGCATCGCCCGCGACGGCCTGCGGCGCGCACGCCGGCGAGGTGCTCGCCACGGCGGCCGGGACGGTCGCCGAGCGGATCTATGCGTCCGAGGTGCACAGCTCGGAGACCGACAGCGACAAACGCCAGATCGAAAGCGACGGCCCGCTGCTGAGCGCCATGGCGAGCGGCAACGGCGCGGCGATCAAGGCGGCCGTGCACACGCTGGTCTACTCGCACACGCACATCGTGCGGCTGCGCGTCAGCCGCGGCTCGGTGCTGCTTGCGGACGACGGCGGCCCGTACATCCTCGCGCCGATCAGCGGCCGCCTGCGCCTGCACGGCAAGGAAATCGGCCACTTCGTCTTCTCGGTGCAGGACGACCTCGGCTACGTCAAGCTCGAGACACGCTTCATCGGCGCGCCGCTCGTGCTGCGCACGGACTCGGGCAACGTGCCGATCGAAGGCCTGCTCAGCCCGGGGCCGGAAACGATCCCCGACCACGGACCGGTCAGCTACCGCGGCACGAGCTACGAGGCGTACTCGTTCAAAGCCGAGGCGTATCCGAGTGGGCGGCTGCGTGTGTCGCTGCTGCTTGCAGTCACGCCCTCGCTGCAGGCGAAGACGTGCGATCGGATCAAGGCCGAGGAGCTCGGCCTCGTGGCGCAGCTCATCTCGCGGCGCTTCAGGCTCTCGCCTTCGGCGTACCCCGGCTACATCAAACTCGTGCACACGATGACGCACGGGCTCGTATACGTCCGCTCCGGCTCGCGCACGCTGGCCGGCAGCTCCCGCGACACGCCCGCCAAGCTGCCCGACTCGGGGGCGCTGCGCTTCCACGGCGTGAACTACGAAGCGACATCGTTCACGGCGCCGGCCTCGGGCGGCTCGGTGCGCGTGCACGTGCTGATCCCGCACTAGCCCCGCTCGGGTTGACGTTCTCCCGGTCGCCGTTCCCGGCACGGCGTGTGTTTCCCCATGCGCAGTTCGGGTAAGCCGAATCCACGTTCTGCACGGGAGAAACCGGTGGCGACACGCGCAACGATTGCGGCACGCAGTCGAGCGGTGGTCGCGATGGTGGCGCAAGCCTGCGCCCAGGCACGGGCGCGCTCGCCAGGCGCGCTCGCGCACGCGCGCTGGTCCGCGAGCTCTCGCTGGCGCAGGCGATCGTCGATGTCGCCACACGCCACGCACGCGGACGCACCGTGGCGGTGATCGAGCTGCGTGTGGGGCGTGAGCGCGAGGTCGCGCCGCAGGGACTGGACTTCGCCTTCTCGCTGCTGACAGAGGGCACCGCGTTGGACGGCGTCGAGCTCGAGATCGAGCACGTGGCGGGCGGCGAGCTGGCGGTCGACGCGCTGCGGCTGCACGCAGCGCGCTAGAGCTCAGCCCTTGGGCAGCGCCTTGAACAGCCGTGCGACGACGCCGGCGGCTGGCTTGGCCGACTCGCCGTAGGTGAACAGCCCCTTCTGGTTGATGCCTTCGATCAGCTTCACCGAGGGCAGCTTGAAGACGATCGAGCCGCCGTAGAACTGTGGCACGAGCGGGTAGTCGCGCAGGTCCCAGACGAGCATGCCGCTGAGCTTGGGGTCGGCGGCGTAGACGTGGATGTGGCGCGCGAGCAGGCTCGACTGGAAGCTATAGCTGCCGGGCGTGCCGGGCCGGTTGAGCGTGTTCGATTCGGCGCCGAACTCGCTGACCAGCAGCACCTTGCCGGCGAACGTGCGCTCCTGCGCGCGCAGCCGCGCGCGCATCGATGCTTCCTGGCGGGCGGCCGAGTCCTGCGGGCTGTCGTACCAGCCCGTGTAGTCGGTCTCGGCGACGGCGTCGACGCCGCGGTACAGCGCGCCCGCGTGCACCGGCGGGTGATCGCCCCACACGTCGACGGCGACCATCCGCGCGGGGTCGTGTTCGTGCAGCCAGCGGGTGAGCGTCTGCACGTAGCTGACCTCCGCCGCGTCGTGCCCGTTCCTGGCGACCTCGTCGACGAGGTTCCAGGCGATGATCGACGGGTGCAGCTGCGCCGCGAGCACGGCCGTGCGCGCCTGCTGCTCGGCTTCGCGCTAGGAGCGACGGCGTCGAGGAGTACCAGTTGCTGGCGCCTTCGACCGGCCCGACGCCCTGCCACACGAGGATGCCGGCCGCGTCGAGCCGTTCGAGCAGCGCCGGGTCGAGCGGGTGCTGCGAGCGCACGGCGTTGGCGCCGATCGCCTGCAGCTCGGCGACGAGCGTGGCCTGATCGCCGGGCGTCAGCGCGTCGCCGTGGCCCTTGGCGTCCTCCTGGATCGAGGCGCCGTGCAGCCGCAGCCGGCGGCCGTTGAGCAGCAGGAGTCCTTCGTGCCACGTGAGCTGGCGCAGTCCGACGCGCGCCGAGTAGCTGCTCTCGGGCGCCGTGGCACCCGGCTGGGCCACGGAAAGCTGCAGCGTGTACAGGCTGGGCCGGCTCGGCGACCACAGCGCGGGATCGGCGACGGCGACGCTCGCCTGCATCGCGACGGTCTGCCCCTGCGCGACGGTCTGCGCGGGGAACTGGACGGGGATGCTCTGCCCTGCGCCCGCGCCGCCGATCAGCATCCCCTGCGGCGCGATCGCGCGCGTGGGGCCGTTGTTGCGCACGTGCACGCCGATCGTGACGCTCGCCTGCGCGGCGCCGGGGGCGTCGGGCTGCAGCGTCGTCTGGATCGTCGGTTCGGAGAGCTCGCTTTCGCCGATCGGGCGCATCGTGACCTGCCCGTTGAGCCCGCCCCAGTTGAACCACGTGCGGTGAAAGCCCTGCTTGCTCTGCGCACCGGGGTCGCGCCAGTCGATCCGCACGACGAGCGTGTGCGTGCCGGCGGCGAGCGTGGCGCGGCCTTCGAAGGGCAGGTAGGAGCCGCGGTGGGCGACGATCGCCCTGCCGTCGACGAAGGCGCTCGCCTTGAAGTTGGCCGAGGCGAAGGCGAAGGCGTAGGCGCCGGCAACCGGAGTCGTGACGCTCGTGCGATACCAGGCGACGGAGCCCGAGTAGTTGCGCTGCCCGGCGCGGCCTTTGACGTGGAGCGGGTCGACGTCATTGGGAACGCTCACGCCGTGGCCGGCGAAGCCGCCGCGCTGCCAGCCGCGCGCGAGGCCGCGGTCGCCGGGATCGAGCGCCAGCGTCCAGCGCGTCAGCGCGCTGCGCCCGCCGGGCCCTTCGCCGATCTGCGCTCCGCTCGGCGGCGCCTGCGCAGAGGCCGCCGTGGCGGCGAAGGCGACGCAGGCGATCAGGGCGGCGACGCCGCCTTCTTCAACGGACGGGGCATTGCTATGCCTTCAACAACGAGCCGTCGCGTTCGGAGCGCCTGGCGGTGATCCGCTCGCGCTCCACGTCAGCGCCGCCGCCGGCGGCGAGCATCAGCTCGAGCAGCATCCGCGCGCCGGCCTTCGACAGCGGCTCGTTGAGGTTGCCGCACTTGGGCGACTGCACGCACGAGGGGCAGCCGTCGGCGCAGGGGCACTCGGCGATCAGCGCGTGCGCGTCGCGGCACAGCTCCTCGAAGCGCTGGAAGGCCGTGCGGGCGATGCCGATGCCGCCGGGATGGCCGTCGTAGACGAAGATCGTCGGCACGCCCGTCTGCGGGTGGAAGTTGGTCGAGAGGCCGCCGATGTCCCAGCGGTCGCACATCGCGATCAGCGGCAGCACGGCGATCTGCGCGTGCTCGGTGGCGTGCAGCGCGCCGAGCAGCGCCTCGAGCGGGATCTGCCCGTCGAGCTCGAGCGCCGGACTCTCGGCGTCGGGGCCGCCGGCTGCGCCCACGCCTTGGCCCGAGCCCGCTCCGGCGAGCGCGGCGGCGGCGTCGAGCGGCGAGCCGGCGCCGGGCAGCTCGAACCACAGCGCCTGCGTCTCGAAGCTGACGGGCGGCAGGTCGAGCGCGTGCAGCTCGCGGAAGGCGTGGTCGGCGACGCCCTTGCGCTGGTAGGCGAGCACCGTGTCGGTGACGCTGACGTGCGCCGAAGGAGAGCGTCACGCCGAGCGCCTGGCGGCGGTCGAGCAGGCGGATGATGTCGGTGTCGGTCGCGCGCTTGGGCTGCGTGTACCAGTCGCCGTCGAACGGCGCGACGAGCGCGCGCCGGCGGTCGAGGTCGAGCTCGCGCACCTCGTAGGAGCGCCCGAGGTGCAGGTAGACGGCGCCCTCGTGCACGGTCGAGTGTGCGCGCGCGGCCTCGGTCGAGCCGAGCAGCTCGCCGGTGCAGACGTCGACGATCTCGTAGCGATCGGGCGAGGCCGAGCGCAGCGAGACCTCGGCGGCGGGGTAGCCGCCGGGCCTGCGCGGCACGTAGACGCCGGACGTCGCCGCGCCCGAATCGGCCGTCGCGGAGGCGGGTCGCCTGCGCAGCTCGCCGGAGGCGAGCAGGACTTCGGCGTGGGCCTCCCAGCGCGGGCCGAGGAACTCGCCGTCGTCGTAGGAGAGCGGGCCCTCGTGCGCGGCGCAGAGCAGGTGCTGGCGGTAGATCAGCGGGCTCTCGTGGTCGAGGATGGCGGCCTCGACGGGACGCTGCAGGAACTCGTCGGGGTGGCGGCAGAAGAACTGGTCGAGCGCGTCCTCGCCGGCGAGGAACACGGCCAGGCCGTTGCCGCGCCGCTCGATCGTGGAGCGCCCGGCGCGGCCCCACATCTGCTTCAGCGAGGCGACGGTGCCGGGGAAGGTGACGACGAGCGCGGCGTCGAGCGCGCCGATGTCGATGCCGAGCTCGAGCGCGTCGGTCGTGATCACGGCGCGCAGCTCGCCGCGCATCAGCCGGCGCTCGAGCTCGCGGCGCTGCTGCGGGGTGTAGCCGGCGCGGTAGGGCACGACGAGCTCGGCCAGCTCGGGGTGCGACTCCTGCAGGTCTTCTTTGACCAGGCGCGAGAGCAGCTCGACGCCCTTGCGCGACTTGATGAAGCAGATCGTGCGCGCGCCCTCGCGCACGAGCCGCGCGAGCAGCTCGGCGGCCTCGCCGATCGCCGAGCGGCGCGCGCCGAGCTGCTCGTCGGTCAGCGGCGGGTTCCACACGGCGATCGTGCGCGACGGGGCGGGCGAGCCGTCGTCGTCGATCAGGCGCACGTCCTCCAGCCCGGTCAGCCGCTCGGCGAGTTCGAGCGGGTTGGCGATCGTGGCGGAGGTCAGCAGGAAGACGCGGTTCGGTGCCGTAGGCGGCGGCGATCCGGCGCAGGCGGCGCAGCACGCCGCCGACGTGCGAGCCGAACACGCCGCGGTAGACGTGCGCCTCGTCGATCACGACGACGGCGAGGTTGGCGAACAGGTCGGCCCAGGCGCCGTGGTTGGGCAGGATGCCGACGTGCAGCATGTCGGGGTTGGTCAGCACGACGTTGGCCTTCTTGCGGATCTCGGCGCGCGCCTCGCGCGGCGTGTCGCCGTCGTAGATCGCCGGGAGCACGCGCTTGGTCAGGCCGAAGCCGTTCAGCGCGCGCGCCTGGTCCTGCGCGAGCGCCTTGGTCGGATACAGGTACAGCGCTCGCGCGCGCGCCTGCTCGCAGAGGATGTGCAGCGTGGGCAGGTTGAAGCACATCGACTTGCCCGAGGCGGTGCCGGTCGTGACGATCGTCGGCCCTTCGGTGGCGGCGAGCAGCGCTTCGGCCTGGTGGGAGTAGAGCTGCTCCACGCCCATCCGCCCAAGCGCAGCCAGCACGTCGGGGTGCAGCCCGGCGGGAGCGTCGACGAGCGTGGCCTCGCCGGGCCCTTCGCGCGCCTCGCGCACGAGGCGCCCGTCGGCTCGCCCGTCGTCGAGCAGGCCGCTCCACGGCGCGGACTGGCGGTCTTTGGCCATGGGTTGCGATAGTAGAGGCGATGCCAGTGCGCACGTTCCACCACTCCGCATTCACGGCGGAGCGGATCGCGGCGGAGCGCGCGCGGCGCGGGCTGGGCGTGACGGTGTGCCTGCCGGCGCGCGAATGCGCGGCGACGGTCGGCGAGATCGTGGGGCGCTGGCAGAGCTGCGCGAGGCGGGGCGCGATCGACGCGATCGTGGTCGTCGACGCGGCCTCGCCGGACGGGACGGCGCGGGTTGCCGAGCAGGCCGGCGCGGAGGTCTTCCAGCAGGCGGAGCTGCTGCCGTCGTTCGGCGCGGTGCAGGGCAAGGGCGATGCGATGTGGCGCGCGCTCTCGCGCCTGGACGACGGAGCTCGTGTGCTTCCTCGACGCCGACACAGAGGGCTTCTCGGCGCACTTCGCCACGGGCCTGCTTGGGGCCGCTCGTGTGCGAGCCGGACGTGTCGTTCGTGAAGGCCTTCTACCGGCGTCCGCTGGACGGGGCGACAGAGGCCGAGGCGGCGGCGGGCGAAGGCGGCGGTCGCGTCAACAGCCTGACGGCGCGTCCGGCTCTGGCGCTGCTGTACCCCGAGCTCGCCGAGATCCGCCAGCCGCTGGCGGGCGAGGTGGCGGCGCGCAGGGGGCTGCTGCAGCGGCTGCCGTTCGCGACGGGCTACGGCGTGGAGACGGCGATGCTGATCGACGCGTGGCGCGAGGTCGGGCTGGAGGGGATCGCGCAGGTCGACCTCGACGAGCACCGCAACCAGCACCAGCCGCTACAAGCGCTCGAGCCGATGGCGCTGACGGTGCTGGCGACGGCGCTGAGCCGCGCGCAGCGGGACGGGCGCGCGACGCTCCCGGCCGATGCGCTGGGCCACGCGCCGCTCGAGCGCCCGCCGCTGGAAAGTCTGGTGCGGGCATGACGATGCGCGCGCTGTACGTCGATCTCGACGGCACGCTGCTCGGGCGCGGCGCGTCGCTGCTGCACGACGGCGAGGGCACGGTGACGCTCGACGGCGTACGCGCCGTCCAGGCGTGCCTGCGGGCGGATGTCGAGGTCGTGCTGATGTCGGGCCGCAGACGCGCGCAGGTGCTCGAGGACGCGCGCCTGCTCGGCCAGTCCTCGTTCATCTACGAGGCGGGCGCGTGCGTGGTGCTCGACGGCGAGGAGCACTGGCTGACCGGCGATCTGATGCCCGGCGAGCTGACGATCTCCGAGCAGATCGAGGACTCGGGCGCGCCGGCGATGCTGCTCGAGCACTACGCGGGGCGTCTGGAGTACCACGAGCCGTGGCACGTCGACCGCGAGGTCTCCCACCTCTTCCGCGGGCTCGTCGACTCGCTGGAGGCGGATGCGCTGCTGGCCGAGCGCGGCCACGAGAACCTGCGGCTCGTCGACAACGGCGTCGTCAACCGCCGCTCACCGGCGCTGGCGGACCTCGACCACGTGCGCGGCTACCACCTGGTGCCGAAGAGCGCGTCGAAGGCCGCCGCGGTGGCGTTCCACCGTCAGGCGCGCGGCTACGCGCGCGAGCAGACCTTCGGCGCGGGCGACTCGCGCGAGGACCTGGCCTGCGCGGCGCACGTCAGCGAGTTCTGGCTCGTCGCCAACGCGGTCGAGCGCGACCCCTCGCTGCGCGCGGATCTCGCACGCCACGGCAACGTGCGGATCGCCGAGCAAGGCCACGGTGCGGGTGTCTACGAAGCGGTCGTGAGCACGCTCATGCAGGGCTGATTCGCTGCCACAGACGCCGCCAGAAGCCGGGCTGCGGGCGCCGACGCCAGCGGGCGGGAGGGGGCACGGTGGCGCGCACGAGCGCGACCCACTCGTCGAGCGGCAGCTCGCCGGCGATCAGGCGGCCCAGGGCGCCTGTCACGGGGGCGCCTACGCCGGCGCGCTCGAGCGCGCGTGCGAGCAGCGGCACGGACTCGAGCGCCTCGACGGCCTGGCCGACCCGTGCCGGGATCTCGGCGGCGGGCACGCCCGCGGCGAGCAGCTCGCCGGCGCGGCGGTTGCGGCTCTCGCGCGCGAGCGCCGTCGCGACGAGGTCGCCGGCGCCGGCGAGCCCGATCATCGACTCCGGCCGCGCGCCGAGCCCCTCGGCGTAGCGCCAGACCTCGGCGAAGATGTGCCCGGCGGCGGCCCCGGCGGCGTTCAGACCCTGCGCCTCGGTCGCGCCGGCGGCGAGCGCGGCGGCGTTCTTGGCGGCGCCGGCCAGCTCGACGCCGACCGGGTCGTTGGACTGCTCGCAGACGACGCCCGCCCGCGTGAAGACCTGCGCGAGCGCGTGCGCGAGCTCCTCGTCGCTGGAGGCCGCCACGAGCGCGGCGCCGGCGTGGACCATCTCCTGGGCGTGCGCCGGGCCGCCGACGCAGGCGACCCGCTCGGGGCCGAACGTGGCGCTGAGCACGACCGTCGGCGGTGTGCCCTCGGGCGGCACGAGGCCCTTGGCGACCGACACGACGGCGGCGCGCCGCCCGAGCCCGGCCGCGCCGAGCGTCGCGATCACCTCGCCGAGGCCGCGCGAGGGCACCGCCAGGAACACGTAGTCGGCGCGCGTCGACGCCGGCCGAGGCGGGCTCGATCCGCAGCCCGGCGGGCAGCTCGACGCCGGGCAGGTAGGTCTCGTTGCGGCGCTCCGAATCGAGCGTCGTGGCCTGCTCGGCCGTGCGCGTCTGCAGCGTCGTGCGCAGCCCGGCACGCGCGAGCAGCACGGCGAGCGCGGTGCCGAAGGAGCCGGCGCCGATGACCGTCGCGCGCCGGGCGCCCGGAGACGGCAGCGAGCGAGCGCGCGGCCCGCGAGCGGCTGCGCTCGGAGTAGGCTCGGGCTCGATCATCTGATGAGCGAGCCTAGCGATCGACAGGAGCGCGCCACGCGCTGGCACAACTGGACCCGCGATGAGCGCTGCACGCCCGCGGCGTTCGCGCGCCCGCGCTCGATCGAGGAGCTCTCGGCGGCGCTCGCGGGCGCCGGCTCGCGCGGTTCCCGCGTGCGCGCCGTCGGGGCGGGGCACTCGTTCAGCGACATCGCCTGCAGCGAGGGCACGCTCGTCTCGTTGGGGCAGATGGCCGACGTGCTCGACGTCGACGGCGCGAGCGGGCTCGTGCGCGTGCAGGCGGGGATCACGATCAACGCGCTCAGCCGGCGGCTCGACGCGCACGGCCTGGCGATGGAGAACCTCGGCGACATCGACGTGCAGAGCATCGCCGGGGCGATCTCGACGGCCACGCACGGCACGGGCGCGCGGCTGGGCAACATCTCCTCGCAGGTGGCCGCGCTGAAGCTCGTGCTCGCCGACGGCTCGACGCTGCAGTGCGACGCCGAGCGCGAGCCGGACGTGTTCCGCGCCGCGCGCGTCGGCCTCGGCGCGCTGGGCGTCGTCGCGGAGGTCACGCTGCGCTGCGTGCCGGCCTTCACGCTGCGCGGGATCGACGAGCCGGCGCCGCTTCAGCAGACGCTCGAGCGCTTCGAGGAGCTGGCGCTCGGCAACGATCACTTCGAGTTCTTCGTCTTCCCCTACGCCGAGGTCGCGCTGACGCGCACGAACAACCGCACCGAGGAGCCGCCGCGCCCGCGCGGGCGCCTCTCTGCGTATGCCAACGACGTGCTGCTGACCAACCACGCATTCGGCCTGTTCTGCCGCGTCGGCCGCCTGCTGCCGGGGCGGATCCCGCAGATCAACCGGCTCGTCACGCGCCTGGCCGGGCGCAGCGAGCGCGTCGAACGCTCGGCCTCGATCTTCGCCAGTCCGCGGCTGGTGCGCTTCACCGAGATGGAGTACGCGCTGCCGCGCGAGCGCACGCCCGAGGCGGTGCGGCGCGTGATGGAGATGATCTCCTCGCGCGGCCTGGCCGTGCCCTTCCCGATCGAGGTGCGCACGGCCGCGCCCGACGACGCCTTCCTCTCGACGGCCGCCGGGCGCGAGACGGGCTACGTGGCGGTGCACATGTTCGAGGGCATGCAGTGGCGCGACTACTTCGAGCGCGTCGAGGCGATCATGGTCGAGCTCGACGGCCGCCCGCACTGGGGCAAGCGCCACTTCCAAACGGCGGCGACGCTGCGCGAGCGCTACCCCGACTGGGATCGCTTCAAGGCGGTGCGCGCGCGGCTGGACCCGCAGGGTGTGTTCACCAACGCCTGGACCGACCGCGTGCTCGGGCCGGTGAGCGCGTGAGCACGACCGGCGCGCCGAGCGCGGCCACGGTCGCGAGCGCAGGCGCGGCGGCTTCGCCTGCCCGGCCGCTCACGCCGGCGCAGGCCTACGAGCGCCTGGAGCGGGCCACGGCGGGGCTGCAGGCGCCGTTCGCGCTGATCGACCTCGACGCGATGGAGGCCAACGCGCGCGACATGGTGCGCCGCGCGAGCGGCAAGCCGATCCGCCTGGCGAGCAAGTCGCTGCGCTGCCGTGCGCTGCAGGAACGTGTGCTCGCAGGCGAGGGCTTCCACGGCACGCTCGCCTTCACGCTCCGAGAGGCGCTGTGGCTGGCCGGGCACGGCGCGCAGGACATCGTCGTGGCCTACCCGACGGCCGACGAGGCGGCGCTGCGCGAGCTGGCCGAAGGGGAGGGCGAGGGCGAGGGCGCGGGCTCGATCGCGGTGATGCTCGACAGCGCCGAGCAGCTCCCCTTGATCGAACGCGCCGCGCGCGGGATCGAGGGCGCTCGTGTGCGCGTGTGCCTGGACATCGACGCGGGTTGGCGCGCGCTGGGCGGCAGGGTGCGCGTCGGCGTCAAGCGCTCGCCGGCGCACGCGCCGGCGGAGGCGGCCGAACTGGCGGCGGCGGTCGTCGCGAGCGGCTGCGCGCAGCTGGTCGGCGTGATGATGTACGAGGCGCAGATCGCCGGTGTCGGAGACACGCCGCCGGGCCGCCCGCTGCGCACGCGCGCGATCCGGGCGATGCAGGCGCTCTCGACGCGCGAGCTCGCCGGGCGCCGCGCCGCTGTCGTCGAGGCCGTCCAGGGCGTGCTGGCGCGCAGTGGCGAACCCGCGCTGGAGCTGGTCAACGGCGGCGGCACGGGCAGCCTCGAGCGCACCTCCAGCGAGCCCGCCGTGACCGAGGTGACGGCCGGCTCTGGCCTGTACGCGCCGGGCCTGTTCGACGCCTACCGCGCGTTCTCGCCGGCTCCGGCGGCGCTGTTCGCGCTGCCCGTCGTGCGCCGCCCCGGTCCGGGCGTCGTGACGGCGCTCGGCGGCGGCTACCTCGCATCGGGCTCGGGCGACGGGGCGCGCCTGCCGCACCCCTACCTGCCGGCCGGACTGCGCCTGGATCGCGAGGAGGGGGCAGGCGAGGTACAGACGCCGCTGCTGGGAGAAGTCGCCGATCGGCTTGAGATCGGGGAGCGCGTCTATTTGCGTCATGCCAAGGCTGGCGAGTTGTGCGAGCGTTTCATGACGATGCACGTGCTTCAAGGCGATCGAATAGTCGACGAGCTGCCCACGTATCGGGGCGAGGGGGTGTGCTTCCTATGAGCGTCGAGCCACACGCGCAGGAGCGCTCGGCCGGCACGCGGCTCGGCCCGGACGCGCTGATCGCGCTGCAGCGCGAGGTCGTGGAGACGCTGGCGCCGCTCGAGCGCACGCCGTGCTCGGAGGGTGAGCGCGAGGCGGCGCAGTGGCTGGCGAAGCGCCTCGACGCAGTCGACGGCGTCGAGGTGGAGCTTGAGGACGAGCCGTCGTGGGGCACGTTCCCGCCCACGGCGACAGGGCTCGGCGTGCTCGGCGCGGTGGGCGCGGCGCTCGTGCTGAGCGGCCGGCGCGTGCGCGGCGGGCTGCTCGCGCTGGCGACGTTCGCGGGGATCGTCGACGAGGCGCACAACGGCCCGCGCGTGCTGCGCAGGCTCGTGCGCCGGCGCAAGACCACGGTCAACGTGATCGCCCGCGCCGGCGACCCGGACGCGACGACGACGCTCGTGGTGATCGCCCACCACGACGCGCCGCAGACGGGGATGCTGTTCGACCAGACGCTGCAGCGGCGCCTGCACGAACGCGCGCCGTCGGTGCTGGCCCGCTTCAAGACGCCGCTGCCGCAGTGGTGGTTCGGGCTGTCGGGGCCGCTGTCGAGCTTGCTCGCGGCGCTCTCGGGACGGCGCAAGCTGGCGCGGGGCGGGCTCGCGATGGGCGTGCTCGGCACGCTGCTCGTCGCAGACATCTGGCGCAGCGAGACGGTGCCGGGCGCCAACGATAACCTCTCGGGCGTGGCCGGGCTCGTCGGCTTGGCCGAGCTGCTGCGCGAGCAGCCCGTGCCGGGCCTGCGCGTGCTGCTCGTCTCGTGCGGCGCCGAGGAGACGCTGCAGGACGGCATCCGCGCATTCGTGGCCAGTCACCGCGAAGAGCTCGACCCGGCGCGCACGGCGTTCGTCAACCTCGACACGGTCGGCTCGCCGCACCTCGTGCTGCTCGAGGCGGAGGGCCCGGTGCGGATGGAGCACTACACGGCGCCGTGGTTGCGCGAGCTGTTCGCGATCCACGCCGAGCGGCTCGACACGCCGCTGCTGCGCGGCTTCAGGGCGCGCGCCTCGACCGACAGCGTGATCCCCAGCCGCGCCGGCTACCCGACGGCGACGCTCGTCTCGATCACCGACTGGTTCAGCCCGGCCAACTACCACCTGCCGAGCGACATCCCGGCCAACCTCGACTACGACACGGTGGCGGCGACGACGCGGCTCGTGTACGAGGTGGCGGGCGCCTTGCCAGCGGCGCTGGCAGAAGCCCGCTAGCGACGGCCCCGGAGCGCCGGCGGCGCTCTGCCATCTTGGGGGCATGCCCGAGGGCGACACGATCCACCACGCGGCGCGGCGCATCCGCGCGGTGCTGCTCGATCGCGTTCCCGAGCAGATCCGCACGCCGCAGCGCCGCCACGCCGCGGACGGCTGGCCGGAGCGCCTGGCGGGCAGGGCGGTGCGCTCGGTCGACGCGCACGGTAAGCACCTGTTCGTGCGCTTCGAGGGCGAGCTGACGCTGCACTCGCACCTGCGCATGACCGGCTCGTGGGGGATTCATCGCGAGCGGGCACGCTGGAAGCGCGCACCGCACCGCGCGTGGCTCGTGCTGAGCTCGCAGGGATGTGACGTCGTGCAGTTCGACGGGCCCGTGCTGGAGCTGATGCGCGAGAGCCGCACGCGCTTCGACCGCCGGCTGGCGGCGCTCGGCCCGGACGTGATCGGCGAGCGCTTCGATGCAAAGGAGTTCATGCAGCGCCTGCGCGCGCAGGACCAGTCGCGCGCGATCGGCGACGCGCTGCTCGATCAGCGCGTGCTGGCGGGGATCGGCAACGTGTGGAAGTCCGAGTCGTGCTTCGCTGCGGCCGTCAATCCGTGGCGTCCGCTCGGACGCGTCGAGGACGAGGAGGCGCTCGCAATCGCCGGCTTCGCGCACGAGCGGATGACCCGCTCGGCCGAGGTCGACGGCTTCAGCGATCGCCCGCGTGCGGTCTACAAGCGCGCCGGGCTGGCGTGCGAGCGCTGCGGGACGCCGATCCGCAGCCATGGGCAGGGCGACGACAATCGCACGACCTACTGGTGCCCGGGGTGTCAGGTCTGAGCACGGCGGCTCAGACGACCCCGGCCAGCTCACGCCCGGCGCTCACAAGCGACCGATGACTCCGCGCCTGCAGCACCGTCTGTAGGTCGAGTATGCGCGCATCGAAGGAGTCCAACTCGTCCATCGCCGGTGACGGCGTACGCGGGCACGCCGCCCTGGCGCGCGCGTGTGGCGATCTCGAAGGCGACGGTGCCGGCGAGCGTGCGCTCGTCGAGGCGCGGCTCGGCGATCACGACGGCGCGCGCGGCGCGCATCCGCGCATCGAACTCGGGCGTGCGCACGAGCGCGATGGCGGCGTCCTCGCTCTCGCCGTCGAGCGGCAGCAGGTCGACCTGCCAGCCGCCGTCGAGCAGTCCCTCGGCGATTGCGCCGGCCACGTGCTCGGCGCCGAGGCGCCCGCCGAACGGCCGCGCGGCGATCAGGAGCGTTCGCGAGATCACGATCGGGCATCCTTCCAGCAATGGCCGCTGAGAAGGCTGAGCCCGTCGTGATCGACCTCTGCGGACAGGAGGTGCGCGTCAGCAACCCCGGCAAAGCCGTTCTTCCCGCAGCGCGGCCTGACGAAGCTCGACCTCGTCAACTACTACGTCGAGTGCGCCGACGCCGTCGTGCGCGGGCTGCGCGAGCGCCCGACGGTGATGAAGCGCTGGGTCGACGGCGTCGAGGGCAAGCCGTTCTTCCAGAAGCGCGTGCCCGACAGCGCGCCGGAGTGGCTGCAGACGGCCGTGGTCACGTTCCCGAGCGGCCGTCATGCGCGCGAGCTCGTGCCCAACGACGCGGCGCACCTCGTGTGGGGCGTGAACCTGGGCGTGATCGACTGGAACCCTTGGGCGGTGCGCCGCTCGGACCTCGACCACCCGGACGAGCTGCGCGTCGACCTCGACCCGCAGCCGGACGTGCCGTTCTCGGAGGTGCGCGAGGTGGCGCTGTGCGTGCGCGACGTGCTCGACGAGCATGGCCTGCGCGGCTTCCCCAAGACGTCGGGCTCGCGCGGCATCCACATCTACGTGCGGCTGAAGCCGGAGCACGACTTCCTGCAGGTGCGCACGGCGGCGCTGGCGCTCGCGCGCGAGGTCGAGCGGCGCATGCCCGGACGCGCGACCAGTCGCTGGTGGAAGGAGGAACGCGAGGGCGTGTTCATCGACTACAACCAGAACGCGCGCGACCGCACGATCGCCTCGGCTTACTCGGTGCGCGCGGTCGCCGGACGCGCGCGTGTCGTGCCCGCTGGAGTGGGATGAGGTGGCCGACGTCGAGCCCGAGGAGCTCACGCTCGAGACCGTGCCTGCGCGGCTGAAGCAGCGCGGCGACCCGGCGGCCACGATCGACGAGCACGCGGGAGGCTTGGAGTCCCTGCTCGAGCTGGCGGCGCGCGACGAGCGCGAAGGGCTCGGCGACGCGCCCTGGCCGCCGCACTTCGCCAAGCAGAAGGGCGAGCCCAAGCGCGTGCAGCCGAGCCGTGCGCGCAAGGAGAGCAAGGAGAGCGCATGAGCCTGCCGCTGAAGCCCCCGATCAAGCCGGCGCTGGCGCTCTCGCGCAAGGAGCTGCCGGAGGGCGAGGACTACGTCTACGAGGTCAAGCTCGACGGCTTTCGCTGCCTGGCGTTCGTCGACGGCGAGGAGATCTACCTGCAGTCGCGCAACGGCAAGGAACTGGGGCGCTACTTCCCCGAGCTCGCGCTGCCGAAGACGCTGCCCTCAGGGCGCTACGTGCTCGACGGCGAGATCGTCGTGCGCGACGCAGCAGGGCCGTGAGGACTTCGACGCGCTCGGCCAGCGGATCCACCCGGCGGCCTCGCGGATCGAGCGCCTGGCGGGAGAGACGCCGGCGGTGTACGTCGCCTTCGACCTGCTCGCGCGCGAGGACGAGGTGCTGCTGCAGGCGCCGTTCTCGGAGCGCCGCGCCGCGCTCGAGCGGCTGCTGGCGGGCAAGCCCTTCGCGGCGGCGCCGGTCGAGCTGATGCAGACGGTCGACACGCCGCAGCAGGCGCAGCAGTGGCTGAAGGATGCCGAGGGGGCGATCGCCAAGCAGCGCTCGGCGCCGTACCTGCCGGGCGAGCGCAAGGGGATGTTCAAGGTCAAGCGCGTGCGCACGATCGACGCGGTGATCGTCGGCTGGCGCCCGGGCAAGGAAGCGGGCACGGTCGGCGCGCTGATCCTGGGGCTCTACGACGAGGACGACAAGGACGAGCAGGGTGAGCCGCGGCTGCGCGTCGTCGGCCACTGCTCGGGCCTCTCGGCGAAGGAGAAGAAACGCCTGGTGGGGTTCTTCGCCGAGTACGAGTCGGGCGAGCGCGGCTCGGCCGATCCGAGCCGCTGGAGCGCGGGCAAGGACCTCGAGTGGGTCGGGCTGCGCCCCGAGCTGGTCGTCGAGATCGACTTCGACCACGTCTCGGCCGGGCGCATCCGCCACGGCTCGAAGCTGCGCCGCTGGCGCGATGACAAGGACCCGCGCGCCTGCACGTTCGACCAGCTCTACTCCTGACGACGCGCCGCGCCTGTCCGCCGACATCGGTCGTCGAGCGTCCTCTAGGATCAGCTCCATGAGCAGCGACACAGCGACGGTCGCGGAGGAGGAGTACCTGCAGATCCTCTTCTGGCTGCACGAGGCGGGGCTGCCGATGACCGGCGCCAACGTGGCGCGCGCGATGCAGCTCTCGCCGCCGACCGTGCACGAGATGGTCGGCCGCCTGGAGCGCGACGGCTACATCACGCGCGACAAGGACCGCACGATCGCCTTCACGGAGTCGGGCAAGGTGGAGGCCGAGCAGATCGTCCGCCGCCACCGCCTGATCGAGCGCTTCCTCACGGATGTGCTCGGCGTGCCGTGGGACGAGGTGCACGAGGAGGCCGAGCGTCTGGAGCACGCGATGTCGCCGGTCGCTCGAAGAGCGCATGCTCGTGGCGATCGGCGACGCGAAGACCTGTCCGCACGGACACCCGATCGTCGTCGGTGCGCGCCTCTCGGGCGTGCCGCTCGCCGACGTCGAGGTCGGCGCCAAGGTGCGCGTTCTTCGCTTCGAGAACGAGGCCGAGGACCTGCTGCACTATCTGAAGGAGTCGGGCCTGGAGCCCGGCCTGGAGGGCACGCTCGCCGAGCACGACGAGGAGCAGGTCGTCGTCGAGGCCGCAGACGGGAGCCGCTGCGCGGTGACCCCCAGCGTTGCCGAGACCGTCTCGGTGATCGCCGATCCCTCGCCGCCGGAGCGCACGGCGCTGCCGGATCAGCTCGTGCTCGGCCAGCGCTACGGCCGCTGAGCGAAGCGCGAGTCCTACAGCGAACGATACGCGGCCGCAAGCCGCGTGACGCCCTCGTCGATCTCCGACTCGGTCACGCCGGAGTAGGCGAGGCGCAGCGTGTTCTCGCCGCCCTCGAGCAGGAAGTCGGTGCCCTTGACGAAGGCGACGCCGAGCTCGGCGGCGGCCGTGAACAGCGTGGCCACGTCGGTGCCGGGCGGCAGCGTGACCCACATGAAGTAGCCGCCGTCGGGCTGCACGAACTCGGCCTCGGGCAGCTCGCGCCGCAGCGCTTCTGCGAGCGTCAGCGCGCGCTTGGCGAGCGCCGTGCGAACGGTCTCGATCGAGCGCTCGATCGCGCCGGAGGCGCAGAACTCGTAGACGATCGACTGGGCGACCATGCTCGGGGAGATGTAGGTGTTGGTGGCGAGCTTGGCGATCTTGGCGATCAGCTCGGTGGGGCCGACGAGGTAGCCGACGCGCACGCCGGGGCAGACGGTCTTGGAGAAGGAGGAGGCGTAGACGACGCGCTCGGGGTCGATCGAGAGCATCGTCGGCAGCGACTCGCCGCTGAAGCGCAGCGCGACGTAGGGGTCGTCCTCGAACACGAGGAAGTCGTGCTGGGCGGCGAGGCCGAGCAACGTCTCGCGCTTGGCCAGCGACAGCGTGTAGCCGGCGGGGTTCTGGAAGTTGGGGATGATGTGCGCGAGCTTCGGCCGCGCCTGACCGGTGCCGAGCAGGTGCGCGAGCGCGTCGGTGTCGATCCCGTCGGGCTGCAGCTCGATCGGGTGCAGCGTGGCGCCGCGTTCGCGCAGCGACAGCAGCGTGCGGTCGTAGGAGGGCCGCTCGACGATCACGTCGTCGCCGGGGCGCACGAGGCTCTCGAAGAGGAAGGCGTCGGCCTGCATCGAGCCGTTGGTGACGAGCACGCGCTCGGGCTCGACGCCGTGGCGGTCGGCGATCCAGGCGCGCAGGCGCGGGTAGCCGATCGAGGTGCCGTAGGCGGTCGTGCCGGCAGGGTCGCTGTCGAAGGCGCGCACGGCGGCGTCGCGCAGGCCGGGCACGTCGACGATGTCGAGCGACGGGGCGCCGCGGGCGAAGGAGATGGCGGGTCCGGTGGGCGTTGACACGGTCGCGTAGGTTATGCGTCCGAGCAGCTCGTCGTAGTCGTGGGTCAGCTCGCGCGCCGTCCGCTCGAGGCGATCGCGGAAGCGCAACAGCTCGGCGGCGCTCGGCGAGCGGTCTGCCGCCGGGGGTGGGCGGCGGCCCTGCGGGGCGGCTGCGGCCGGCGGGCTTTCCAAGGCCTCGTCGATGACGCGGCTCTCGCCGGGGCGGTGCGGAGCGCGTGCTGCCGGCGGCGGGGCCGAGGGTGTGGGTGGCGCTGGGGCGGTTGTGAGCGGCGGGGATTGGGCCGTGAGCGGCGCGGCCGAGGCGGCCGAAGGCACGTCTCCCTCTCCGACTCCGCGCCCGATCCCGCTGAGCACGCGCTCGAGCTCGCGCAGCTTGCGCTCGAGCTCGCCCAGCGTGTTGGCGATCTCCTGGTCCACGGGCGCAAGCGTAGCGGGCGCGCGTGGGCGGGTGTCAAGCGCCGGACGAAGCTGGACGCCGGGCGGGCGGGCGGAGCGTCAGGCGCCGACGGAGGCGCCGCCGAGCACCTCGACGGCGATCGCGGCTGCTTCGGTGGGGGTGCGCCCGACGCGCACGCCCTTGGCTTCGAAGGCCTGCGCCTTGGCGGCGGCGGTGCCGGCCGAGCCGGACACGATCGCGCCGGCGTGGCCCATCTGCTTGCCGGCGGGCGCGGTGAAGCCGGCGATGTAGGCGACGACGGGCTTGGAGATGTGCTCGGCGATGTGCTCGGCGGCCTCTTCCTCGGCCGAGCCGCCGATCTCGCCGGAGAGCACGACCAGCTCGGTCTCCTCGTCGGCCTCGAACAGGTCGAGGATGTCGACGAAGGAGGAGCCCGGCACGGGGTCGCCGCCGATCCCGACGATCGTGCTGCAGCCGAAGCCGGCGCGCGCGATCTCGTTGCCGATCTGGTAGGTCAGCGTGCCGGAGCGCGAGACGACGCCGACGTTGCCGCGCTCGAAGAAGGAGGCCGGGATGATGCCGACGTTGGCCTTGCCGGGCGAGAGGATGCCGGGGCAGTTTGGACCGACGAGGCGCGTGCCGGGGTGGTCGCGCTCGAGGATGTTGAAGGCGCGCAGCTCGTCGTGCGCGGGGATGCCCTCGGTGATCGCGATGATCAGCTCGACGCCGGCTGCGGCAGCCTCGAGGATCGCGTCGGCGGCGAAGCGCGGCGGCACGAAGATCATCGCCGTGTTGGGCTGCACCTCTGAGACGGCGTCGGCCCAGCTGTCGAACACGGGGATGCCCTCGACGTCCTGGCCGCCCTTGCCGGGCGTGACGCCGCCGACGACGTTGGTGCCGTAGTTGCGGTTGTTGAGCGTGTGGAAGGTGCCCTCGCGGCCGGTGATGCCGGCGACGCAGAGGCGCGTGTTCTCGTCGACGAGGACGGACATCAGGCAGGCGCCCCCACGCTCTTGCCGGCGGCCAGCGCGACGACCATCTCGGCGGCCTCGTTCATCGTCGTGGCGGCGTGCACGCCGGGCAGCCCGGCCTCGGTCAGCAGGCGGCGCCCCTCGACGTCGTTGGTGCCGTCGAGGCGCACGACGAACGGCACGGAAGGTTTGATCTCCTCGAAGGCGGCGATCAGCCCCTGGGCGACGAGGTCGCAGCGGGTGATCCCGGCGAAGATGTTGACGAGCACGGCCTTGACCTTGTCGTTGGCGAGGATCAGATCGACGGCCTGCTTGATCGTTTCGGCGTTGGAGCCTCCGCCGGCGTCGAGGAAGTTGGCGGGCGCGCCGCCGGCCTGCGAGACGACGTCGAGGGTTGACATGACCAGGCCGGCGCCGTTGCCGAGGATGCCGATGTCGCCGTCGAGCTTGACGAACTGCACGCCCTCTTCCTTGGCGCGGCGTTCGAGCGGGTCTTCGTTCTCTTTGTCGGAGAGCCCCTGGTTCTCGGGGTGGCGGTAGAGCGCGTTGCCGTCGAGCGAGACCTTCGAGTCGAGCGCCTTGACTTCGCGACCAACGGCTTCGCCGTCGGTGCCCGGCGTGACGATCAGCGGGTTGATCTCGGCCAGCGTGGCGTCCTCCTGCAGCCAGACCTCGTACAGCGCGACGAGCGCATCGGCGACGCCGTCGATCACGTCTGCGTCGGCGCCTCCGTCGCGTGCGATCTGCGCGGCCTCCTCATGCGACAGGCCCTCGAGCGCGTCGACGTGGTGGCGGATCAGCTTCTCGGGCGTCTGCTCGGCGACCTCTTCGATGTCGACGCCGCCCTCGGTGCTGAACATCACGAGCGGCTGCTTGGCGGAGCGGTCGAGCAGCACGGAGGCGTAGTACTCGGTGGCGATGTCCGAGGCGTGCTCGATCCACAGCGTGCGGACGGTGTGTCCCTTGATGTCCATGCCGAGGATGTTGCCGGCGTGCTCGCGGGCCTCGGATTCGTTGGCGGCGAGCTTCACGCCGCCGGCCTTGCCGCGCCCGCCGATCAGCACCTGCGCCTTGACGACGATCGGATAGCCGACCTCGTCAGCCGCCACGACAGCGTCGTCGACCGATGTCACGGCTCTGCCCGATGAGACCTTCAATCCGTGCCGGGCGAACAGCTGCTTGCCTTGGTACTCCAACAGATCCATTGCGGCGCGGGACTCTAACGCAAATGAGGCAGACCGCGCTCGGGAGGCCAAGCGCGGCATAATGCCCGCCCGATGCCAATACCTAAGAACGTCACCTTCGTCACATTCGATGTCTACGGCACCCTGATCGACTGGGAGAGCGGCATCTACGAAGCCTTCGCCAAGGAGGCAGCGCGCGACGGCTTCGAGCTCGACCGCGCGGAGCTGATCGCCCTGTTCCACGAGATCTCGCGCGAAATCGAGGGGGGCTCGTACGAGCTCTACGCCGAGGTGCTCAGGCGCACGGCGATCGAGATCGCCAAACGGCTGGAGTGGCCGCTCGAGCCCTCGCGCTCGGGCTTCCTGCCCGATTCGGTGCAGCGCTGGAAGCCGTTCAAGGAGACCAACACGCAGCTTCAGAAGCTCGCCAAGAAATACAAACTGGGCCTGTTGTCGAACATCGACGACAAGCTGCTGGGGCAGACACGCCGGCACATCCCGACCGACTTCGACCTCGTGGTCACGGCGCAGCAGGTGCGCTCGTACAAGCCCGAACCGGCCCACTTCACGGAGTGCGCGAGGCGCGTCGGCGGCAAGCGCGGCTGGGTCCACGTTGCCTCGAGCCACTACCACGACGTGGCGCCGTGCATCAAAGCGCGCGTGCCGGTGATCTGGGTCAACCGCAGCAAGGAGACGCTCGAGTCCTCGCAGAAGAAGCCGACGCTCGAAGTCGCCAACCTCAAAGAGGCGGCCAAAGCACTCGGCGTGACCTAGCGGGCGGGCGCCGTGAAGGCCGTCTCGCTGCACCGTGACGTGATCGTCGTCACGAGCGGGCTGTTCCAGGCGCACTGCACGCTCGTCCGCGGCCCGTCGGCGCAAGACGATGCGGGGGAGGGGATGGAGGCTCCGGGGTCGGAGGCCCCTCCGCCGAGAGAAGAGACCTTCGCGATCGACTCCCCTGTGCTGCCCGAAGAGCTCGAGCTGCTGGGGGCGCTGGTCGAGCAGGCGGGCTTTCCGCAGCCCCAGGGGCTGCTGGCGACGCACGGCGACTGGGACCACGTGCTCGCGCCACTGGCCTTCCCCGAGGCGGCGCTGGGCTGCGCGCAGAGCACGGCCGAGCGCCTCCGTGCGGAGCCGGGCGCGCCGCAGCGCGCGCTGCGGCGCTCGGACGAAGAGCTGCTGATCGAGCGCCCGCGCCCGCTGTCGCTCGGCTCGGTGCAGGCGCTCGCCGTGCCCGGCCGCTGTGGCGTCGGCGCGGCCGAGCTCGAGCTGCACCCGGCTACGGGGCACACCGGCGACGGCATGGCCGTCTGGATCGGCTGGGCGCGCGTGCTCGTCAGCGGCGACTACCTCTCAGACGTCGAGTTGCCGGGGCTGCGCCCGCGCGAAGCGTGGCTGCAGGCGTCCGGTTACCCGGCGCAGGATGCGCTGGAGGAATACCTGGCGACGCTCGAGCGCCTGCGCCCGCTCGTCGAGGCCGCGGAGCACGTCGTCCCCGGCCACGGCACCGTGCTCGACCGCGAGGCCGCGCTGGGGGTGCTGGAGGAGGACGTCGCCTACCTGCGGGCGCTGCGCGAGCGTGGCGCCGAGGCCGAGCTGCCGGGCCGGCGGCGGGGCAAGGTCCAGCGCGAGCTGCACGAGCAGAACGTCGCGCGCCTGGGGTGCTAGGGACTGGGGGCGAACGGCGGTGCGGAGTAGCCCTCGAACGCGTATCTGTTGAGGAACTGACGACCCCAGAAGAAGGAGCGGTCGACGGCACTCATCCGCGCGGCATCGCACACGTCATCCCACTGCTGTCGGACGACGTCGACTTGGTGGTCGATCAGCTCGCGTGCGTCGCCCGCAGTCAGCATGTAAGTCGACGCGCGCTCGACGCAACCGACCAGCTGGCTCATCCGATAGCCATCAGCGCCGATGATCATCGCCTGACTCGTCTCGCCGCCCGATCGCGGTTGCGGGCAGATGTCGAACGCCGGCGTCAGCGCGAGCTGTTCGCCGTCCCAGAAGCCTGCGTGGTTGCGCGCGTGGTCGTCACTGTTGCCGACAAGGACGTTCAGGACGATGCGCGCGAAGAGCTCGCGCAGGGTCGTTTGTGCATCGACGAAGCGTTCGCGCACGATCTGCGCGAGATCGGCATAGCTGGCGTAGCGAGCCATCAACTCGTCGAGCTCGAGGATCGTGAGGGCCGAGACGAGCGAGCGACGTTGCTTCGTTTGCGCCAGCCGGTCAAAGCGCTCTACGAGCAGCACGTCACGGCCGAGCACCTGTCTCAGCTCGACGTTCGCGGCGTGCACGCCGGCACGGCGGGCAATTTCCATCGCGACGAACTCACCCTTGACAACCGGATAGGTATCGGTGCTGGAGGAGAACTTGGCGATCAGCTCACGACCGCCGTCTGCCAGCAGAGCCTTCGGGCGCGCGCCACCGACCGAGCTGCCGTGCAGGAGTGCCAGGTCGAGGGCGGGCGGCAGTTGCCTCCCCTCATCAATCGCTTCAGCCGCTTCCATCAGCTCGCCGAGCGTCGCGCTCATATCGTCGCGGCTGACGTAGACGTCCGAGCGCTCTTGAAAGTCAAGCGCGCCGATGCGATTGGAGCCGGAGCGTAGAAGGTAGGTGAGCGTTCCCAGCGTCGCCGGATCGCCGTCCTTGGAGCCGTTGCCCAGGAGATGTTGCATCACGACGCGCTGGCCCCATGCGTCGGGTCCGGCATCCCGGATGCAGCCGGCGATCGTCAGGCCGCCAGGAGGTTCGATTGTCCCGCGCCGCAGTGGCAGCTCGGGGAGGTAGAGCGGGATCGCGTCAGTGCGGTCGAGATAGCTGCGGCCGTAGTTGAAGCTGACGATTCCGTCGATGGATTCGATCCGTCCCGCGACGACCGGCTCATCTTCTCCGGGCAGCCAAGTCCATACGAACGCCTCGCTGGGCTCAGAAGGCATCGTTTGCCTTGTCTGATGCGTGAGCGCGGCCAGGCCGACGCAGCAACGCGCTTCGTGCCTGGAGCCGATCCAGTTCGGCGCTGAGCTGCGCACGCTCTTCGTGGAACAACGGCACACCAAGCAGCGCCGCTGCCTCGAACGCTGCGCCCAGGCTCACGCTCGGGTCGCCGTGCTCGATCTTGTAGATCGTGCGCGCGGTGATCCCGACGCGCTCGGCCAGCTCCGCCTGCGACCAGCGACGTTTGCGCCGTGCGAGCCTGATCTGAGCCCCGAGCAGGCTCGCCGCCTCAACGGCATAGGGCGAGCGAGGTCGCGGGTGCTTCTGGACCATATCGGAATTATAACACCGATTAGACCGTCTAGAAGCATAATAATTCCGGTTTTGCTCAGCCCTCGCTCTCGATCGCGCTGGTGATCGTGGCGATCGGCGCGCCGGCCTGGATCGGCTCGCCCTCGACGATCGGCAGCTCGGCGATCGTGCCGGCCTTGTGGGCGGTGATCTCGTTCTCCATCTTCATCGCCTCGATGATGCAGAGCAGCTGGCCCTCCTGCACGGTGTCGCCCTGCTTGACGAGCACCTTCCACATGTTGCCCTGAAGCGGCGAGGGCAGCACGTCGGCGCCGCCGCCGCTGCCCGAGGACTTCCGCTCGGAGCGTTTCGGCGCCTTCGCGCCGGGCGCTGTTCCGTTGGCGGCCGCCGCGCCGCCGCCGGCGAACGGGGGGCCGACGACGCGCACGTCGAAGCGCTTGCCGGAGACCTCGACGGAGTAGGTCTGCTCGACCTTCTCCTCCTCATCGCCCTCCGCGGGCGCAGCCGTCTTCTCGAAGGCCAGCGTCTTCAGCCACTTCTTGTCCTCCAGCAGCTCCTTGCACGTGCTCCCGCGTTTCCACTCCTCGGTGGCGAGCAGCGCCTGGTGGAACGGGATCAGCGTCTTCAGACCCTCGATCTCGTATTCGCCGAGCGCGCGCAGCATCCGTGCCGTGGCCTGCTCGCGGTCGGCGTCCCACACGATCAGCTTGGCCACCATCGGGTCGTACATCGGCGAGACTTCGCCGTTCTCCTCGACGCCCGAGTCGACGCGCACGCCGGGGCCGCTCGGCTCGAGGTAGCGGCCGATCTTGCCCGGCGCGGGGGCGAAGTTCTTCGAGGCGTCCTCGGCGTTGATGCGGCACTCGATCGCGTGTCCGCGCAGCTCGACGTCGACCTGTGCGTAGGCCAGTTCCTCGCCGGCCGCCGCGCGGATGCCCTCCTTGACGATGTCGATGCCCGTCGTCATCTCGGTCACGCAGTGCTCGACCTGCACGCGCGTGTTCATCTCGAGGAAGAAGTACTCGGGCTCCTTGCCCTCGGCCGCCGAGAACAGGCCCTCGATCGTGCCGGCGCCGACGTAGTCGACGGCCTTCGCCGCGTTCACGCCGATCTGCCCGATCCGCTCGCGCATCTGCGGGTCGACGACCCATTCGGGCGCCGGCGACTCCTCGATCACCTTCTGGTGGCGGCGCTGGATCGAGCAGTCGCGCTCGCCCAGGTGGATCACGTTGCCGTGGCGGTCGGCCAGCACCTGCACCTCGACGTGGCGCGGGTCGTGCAGGTAGCGCTCGAGGTAGACCGTGCCGTCGGAGAAGAACTTCTCGCCTTCGCGGCTGGAGCCCTCGAAGGCGCCCTCGAGCTCGTCCTCGGACAGCGCCACGCGAAAGCCCTTGCCGCCGCCGCCGCCGGCCGCCTTGACGGCGACCGGGAAGCCGATCTCTCCCTTGGCGATGCGCAGCGCATCGGCGACCGTCTCGACGGGCTTGGTCGTGCCGGGCACGATCGGCACGCCGGCGGCCTGCATCAGCTCGCGCGCGCGCGTCTTCGAGCCCATCGCCTCGATCGCGCTCGCCGGCGGGCCGATGAAGACGACGCCGGCGTCCTCGCAGGCCTGCGCGAACGGCGCGTTCTCGGCGAGGAAGCCGTAGCCGGGGTGGATCGCCTCGGCGCCCGCACGCTTTGCCACGTCGAGGATCTTCTCGATGCTCAGGTAGTTCTCCGAGGCCGGGCCCTCGCCGAGGTTGTACGCCTCGTCGGCGCGCTTGACGTGGGGCGCGTCGCGGTCGAGCTCCGAGTACACGGCCACGCCGGCGATCCCCATCTCCTGCAGGGCGCGCGCGATGCGGACCGCGATCTCCCCGCGGTTGGCGATCAATACCTTGCTGAACATCGGCGGCGGAAGCTTAGCGTTCCCGCGTTGCGGGCCGTGAGAGCATGCGCGCGGCGCCGATCGCCGCGGCGGCGTCGCCCAGCCCGACGACGAGCGCTGCGGCATCGCCGATCAGCTGCTCCTCGCTGACCTCGATGCTGCCGTCGATCCACGCGACGAGCAGCTCGACGATGCCGCCCGCGAGCAATGCCGAGGTCACCTTCGTCAGCGGATCGGGAGGCAGCACCTCATAGCTCGCCTCGCCGAGCGCCTCGATCACGCCGGAGAGCTCGCGCATGGTCCTTCGTCGCCGCCGCGCGAGCGCCTCGCTGCCGAGTGCCTCGACGAACACGACGCGCCCGCGGCGGGATCCTCCGTGAGCCCGTCCACGACGGCGCGCATGGCGGCCTCGGCCTGGTCGTGGCGGTCGCTGCCCGCGACCGACACGGCGGCGATCACGTTCGCCGTGGCCTCGCCGACGATCTCGTCGTAGACGGCCACGGCCAGCGCGTCGAGGTCCTCGAAGCTCTCGTAGAAGAAGCGCGGGCTGACCCCCGCGAGCTGGTAGACGCCGCGCACGCTGGTCTGCGTCCATCCCTGGGTGCCGATCAGCTCGAGCCCCGCGTCGAGCAGCGCCCTGCGCCGCGTGCCTCTGCGTTCCTGCGCGGAGCGTCCGGCGTAGTTGCGCTCGGTGGCCACGGGGCCATTCTCACAGGCCCGGCAACGGGACCGATCCGCCGAAGGAGCGAGCCGGCGGCCTCGTGCAGCCCGGCCGTCGCCCGCCAATACGGAAACGCGCGCTTCCGCTTCCAGTATGATCAGGAAACAGTCGTGTCTGGATCAATTGCAGATAGGTCTCTGGAGGCGGACTGCGGACTCGCCGACGAGACGCTGGGCATCGGCGCGCTCGGCGAGCAGGAGCTGCGCGGGCGGCTCGGGGCGGGGCGCCACCTGGGCGATCCGCCGGCGGACGCTCTGGTCGAGCGCTTTCGCGAACTGCCCGGCGGAGCCGGCTGGAAGCTGTTCGAGCTTGCGCTCGAGCACGGCGTCGACGCCGTGGGAGACGCGCCGGATGAGCTGCGGGCGCTGCTCGAGCACGCCTCGGGGTCACCGGCCTGGCTCGATCTCGACCTGGTCGACGCCGGCGCGACGAGCTTCTGGCGCGTCGGCCTGCCGGCGCTGGCCCCGTCGCTGATCTACGGCTCGCTCGCGTTCGGCTACCAGTACGGCGACCTGTCGCGCCCGCTCGCCGCGACCGGGCGGCTGGAGCGGATGGCTTCTCGTCGTCTCGGCGAGACCGCGCGCTGGGTGCTGGCGGTGACGACGCCCGGGGCGATGGCGCCCGGCGGCGAGGGCTGGTGCAGCAGCCTGCGAGTGCGGCTCGTACACGCGCTCGTGCGCCGGCACCTGCTCGACGGCGGGGAGTGGGACGCGGAGTCCTGGGGCGTGCCGATCAACGCCAGCGCGATGATGGCGACCGCGATCGGCGGCTTTGCGATCGTCCCGCAACGAGCCCTCAGCGACGTCGGCGCCGGCGCGACGGCCGCCGATCTGGAGTCGCGCACGGCGCTGTGGCGCTGGGTCGGGTACGTGATGGGAGTTCCACCCGCGCTGCTGCCCGCGAACTGGCGCGAGGCAGAGCGGCTGATCGAGACGCTTGCGACATTCGACCTCGGGCCCAACGACGACGGACCCGCGCTGATGCGGGCGCTCACGCATCATGCGCTGCCCCTGGAAGGGCTGCTGCCCTCCTGGGGAGTGCCCCCCGCACGTGTCTTGCTGACGCCGATGATCGAGGCGCTGGTGCGCCGCTGGCTGGGAGAGGCGGCGAGCGACGAGCTCGGCGTCGGGCGCAGCCCGATCGTCCGCCTCGTGCCGCTGGCGCGCCCGCTCGTGCGCTCGCTGGGCTTGATGCTCTCCTCGGGGCTGCTCGGCGACGAGTCCCGTGCTGCGCGGGTGCAGATCAGGTTCGCGGGGCGCGTGCTCGACGGAGCGGGAGCCGCTCCAGGACCGCTTTCGCCCGCGCGCGTGGTTCCATCCGAGCGTGCACGCCGCACGGCGGCCTGAACGCCGCGCGCAGGACCGCCTATGCGTGGGCGGCGGCGATCAGCCCCGCGCCGACCGTCTCGTTGGAGTCCTGGTCGATCAGGATGAAGCTGCCCGTGCGGCGGTTGCTCGTGTACGGGTCGAACGCCAGCGGCACGCTCGTGCGCAGGTGCACACGGCCGATGTCGTTGAGCGCCAGCTCCTGTGCCGGCTGCGTGCGCTTCAGCGTGTGCACGTCGACGACGTCCTCGATCCGATCGACGATCGCAGTCGCCATGCGCGAGGTCTGCTTGAGCACGTAGCGCCCGCCGGCTTTCAGCGCGCGATCGGTCATCCAGCAGACGTCGGCCGCCAGCTCGCGACCGACCGTCGCAGCCTCCTCGGGGCGGCAGATCAGCTCGCCGCGCGAGATGTCGAGCTCGTCCTCCAGGCGCAGCGTCAGCGACATCGGCGCCATCGCCTCCTCGAGCCCGCCGTCGTAGGTGTCGATCGCCGCGATCCGCGTGCGCCCGCCGCCCGGCAGCACGGCCACCTCGTCGCCGCGCCGCAGTGCGCCGCTGGCGAGCTGGCCGGCGTAGCCGCGGTAGTCCGGGTCGGCCGCGCCGGCGCCCGCCGGGGCGTCGCGGTTGACGCCTGCCGCGATCCCCGCGCCCGGGCGGATCACCCACTGCACGGGAAAGCGCGCCGGGCGGTCGAACGGGTGGTCGTAGGCGACGTCCACGTCCTCCAGCAGCTCCAGCAGGGCGGGCCCCTGATACCACGGCATCCGCGCCGAGCGCTCGACCACGTTGTCGCCGTCGAGCGCTGAGATCGGCATGTAGGAGGTCTCCGGCAGGCGCCTGCCCGTGACCGCGTCCAGGCCGTCGGCGAACGCCGCGAACTCGGCCGCGAGCTCGTCGAAGCGTGCCTGGGAGTGCTCGACCAGGTCCATCTTGTTGATCGCCACGACGATGTGCGGGATGCCGAGCAGCGCGCTGATGAACGCGTGGCGCTTGGACTGCTCGGTCACGCCGCGGCGCGCGTCCACGAGCACGACTGCGAGGTCCGCTGTCGAGGCGCCCGTGACCATGTTGCGCGTGTACTGCTGGTGGCCCGGGCAGTCGGCGATGATGAAGCGACGCTTGGGCGTGGCGAAGTAGCGGTAGGCCACGTCGATCGTGATGCCCTGCTCGCGCTCGGCCCGCAGGCCGTCGGTCAAGAGCGCCAGGTCGAGCGCGCCCACGCCGCCGCGCCGCTCGCTCGCCTCCGCCACGTGCTCGAGCTGGTCCTCGAAGACCTGCTTGGAGTCGAACAGCAGACGGCCGATCAACGTGCTCTTGCCGTCGTCCACGGCCCCGGCCGTGGTGAAGCGCAGCAGGTCCAGCGTCATCGCGCGCCGTCCGGGCTGCTACGCGGCCATATCAGCGCGCGGAGCGCGCCCATCAAAAGTATCCGGCCTTCTTGCGGTCCTCCATCGCCGCCTCCGACACCTTGTCGTCGGCTCGCGTCTCACCGCGCTCGGTGATCCGCGTCGCCGCGATCTCGACGACGACTTGCTCGAGCGTGCTCGCCTTCGACAGCACGCCGCCCGTGCAGCTCATGTCGCCGACCGTGCGGTAGCGAACGGTCTCCGAGAAGATCTCCTCGCCCTCGATCAGCTCAGTGCCCTCGCGCCAGGCGTAGAGCATCCCGTCGCGCTTGAACACCGGGCGCTCGTGCGAGAAGTAGATCGACGGGACCTCGAGCTGCTCGGAGTCGATGTACTCCCACACGTCGAGCTCCGTCCAGTTGGAGATCGGGAAGACGCGCACGTTCTCGCCCTTCTTGACGCGGCCGTTGTAGAGGTTCCACAGCTCCGGGCGCTGGTTCTTCGGGTCCCACTGGCCGAAGTCGTCGCGGAAGGAGAACACGCGCTCCTTCGCCCGTGCCCGCTCCTCGTCGCGCCTGGCGCCGCCGAAGGCCGCGTCGAAGCCGTGCTCGGCGATCGCGTCCAGCAGCGTCACCGTCTGCAGCTGGTTGCGCGACGCCCGCGGGCCCTGCTCCTCGACCACGCGGCCCTTGTCGATCGACTCCTGCACGCTCGCCACGATCAGCCGCTCGCCGAGCTCCGCCACGCGGCGGTCGCGGAACTCGATCACCTCCGGGAAGTTGTGGCCCGTGTCGACGTGCATCAGCGGGAACGGGAACGGTGCCGGGCGGAACGCCTTCTCGGCCAGGCGCAGCAGCACGATCGAGTCCTTGCCGCCGCTGAACAGCAGCACCGGACGCTCGAATTCGGCGGCCACCTCGCGCATCACGTGGATCGCCTCCGACTCCAGCGCCCGCAGATGGCTCAGCTGTGGGCGCGTCGCGACTGCCATCTCAGGTCTCGAGGCCATGGCGGCGAAGAGCAAGCCCTACAAGGACGCAGGGAGCGAAGTGTGCTTCGCACATGAGCGACCGAGGACGCCGTAGGGCGCAGCTATTCGTCGACATGGAGGCCGCACTCGGTCTTGTCGGTGCCTGCCCAGCGGCCCTCGCGGCCACTGCCCGGCTGCGTGCACGGCGCGCAGCCGATCGACTCATAGCCCTGGTCGTGCAGCGGGTTGTACGGCAGATCGCGCTCGTTGATGCGTCGCCAAAGGTCCTTGTCGCTCCAGTGCGCCAGCGGGTTGTACTTCCACAGCCCGCGCGTCTGGTCGCGTTCGATCAGCTCCGTGCCGGCGCGCGTCGGACCCTGCTCGCGGCGGATGCCCGTGATCCAGCCCTCGGCGCCGGCCAGCGAGCGCTCGAGCGCCGCGACCTTCGCCACCGAGCAGCAGTGCTCCGGGCCGCTCCACGGCGCGCCGTCGCTGCTCGCGTCGAACACCTCGATCTCCACGCCGAAGCGCTCCTCGAAGGCGCGCCACGTCTGCATCGTCTCCTCGAACAGCACGCCCGTGTCGATCGTCAGGATGCGGACCGCTCGGCCCGTGCCCTGGTCCAGGCGCAAGAGCTCGTCGAGCAGCACCGACTCCTCCTTCTGGAAGGAGCACAGCAGGACTGCCTTCTCGCCGTGGCGAGCCGCCTCGCGCAACGTGTGCGTGAGGCTCGGCGCCGGGTCGAAGGGGGTGCTGGGAGCCTGTGCCATGGGACTATCTAGTGGAGCCATCTGATCGGTCCTCTGGTTCGTGTCTCATCGGTTCTGGTCACGCGGGTCTATACCGCGCACTCGCCCTCGCCGCGAATCACTTCGAACGGAACGTCCCTGTTCCAGTCGATGAACGTGTTCATCGTCTCCAACCCGAAGTCGACCGGCATCGACAGATCCTTGACCAGCGCCTCCAGCTCGGGCGTGCCGACGCGCTGGGTGAACGCCGCCCACGCCTCGCCGTCCTCGCGCTCGGACTCGTAGTAGCGGATCCATCTTTCGATCGCCTCGGGCACGCGCTTGGCCGGCAGGCGCAGCTTCAGCCGCGTGCCGAACGCCACCTCGCCGCCTTCGTAGACGCCGCCGACGTGCGGTATGTAGGCCGGGATCGTGTGCTCGCCGACTTTGATCGATGCGCCGTAGAAGCCGATGTCGGCGACGTGGTGCTGGGAGCAGCCGTTCGGGCAGCCGCTCATCTTGATGTGGATCTGGCGCGTCAGCTCGTCGTCGAGCTGCATCGTCTCGATCCGCTCCTGCACCGCCTGGTTCAGCCCCATCGAGCTCGTGATGCCGAGCTTGCACGAGTCCGTTCCCGGGCACGAGACGACGTCGGCGATCCCGCGCGAGCCCGGTTCGCCCAGGCCCAGCTCGCTCAGCGCGCGCCACACGTCGTAGACGCACTCCTCGCGCACCCAGCGCAGCAGGAAGTTCTGCTGCACCGTCGTGCGCGCGTAGCCGCCCGCGTAGTCGCGCATGATCTGCGCCAGCCCACGGAACTGCTCCGGCGTGAGGTCGCCGCGCGTGACTTTGGCCTCGACCGTGACGTAGCCCTCCTGCTTCTGCGGCTGCACGTTGGTCGAGCGGAAGCGTTCGAACTGTTGGAGATCGCCGTTGGGCGAGCCGTAGCTCTGCGGCGGCGCCGGAGCCGACTCGCGCTCGTCGTTGAGGAACAGCGTGTGCTCGACCGAGAAGTCGCGTTCGGCGACCCAGTCGCCCTCGAGCTCCTCCTCGACCTGGTTGCGCAGCTCCTCGATGCCGTACTTGTCGACGAACACCTTGATCCGCGCGCGGGCGCGGTTGACGCGCAGCCACTCCTGGCGGTCGAAGATGCGGAAGACCGCCTCGGCGATCTTCAGGTACTCGCCGTCGTCGAGCCCGACGAAGTCGTACAGCGCAGGCGCCACGCGGGGCATGATCGATGTGCCGCCGCCGACGAGCATCTCTGCGCCGCGTACCTGCTTGCCGTCGATCTCCTTCACGCGGGCGCGGTAGGCGATGTCGTGGATGCCCGAGATCGCGCGGTCGCGCGGCGAGCCGTCGAACGCCGTCTTGATCTTGCGCGGCATCGCCTGCGTCGTCGGGTGGCGCACGAAGTAGCGCACGTACGCGCCCACGTACGGCGTCATGTCGAACAGCTCGTCCTTGGCCACGCCCGCCCACGGGTCGCCCGTCACGTTGCGTACCGTGTTGCCGCAGCCCTCGCGGCTGGACAGGCCCGTGCGGCTGAGCTCGTGGATCGCCGGCTCCATTTCAGCCAGCGGGATGTGGTGGATCTGGATGTTCTGGCGCGTCGTGATGTGGCCCTTGTTGAGCGGCGCGTGCTTCTCCACGACATCGCCGAAGGAGTCCATCTGCTCAGGCGTGACGCCGCCGAAGGGGAGCTTGACCCGGACCATGTTCACGTCCGGCTGGCGCTGGCCGTAGACGCCCTGCTTGAGGCGGAACTTGATGAACTCGTCTTCCGCCGTGTCGCCCGCGAGGAACTTGGTCGCTTCCGTCTTGAAGTCGGCGAACTCGTGCTCCAGGATCGGGATCACGTGCCCCGGCACGTTCTGGAGCACCTCCGGGTCCTCCAGCGTGCCTCGCTGGGCGGGTACTGAAACTGGCTCCATCTACGAAAACCTCCTGATCCGGGCGCTGCCCCGGGACGCATTCGACGTGGGGGACCTGCGACGAGCGAATATTGAGGCTAAAGCCTAGCGGCTTTTAGGTATTTATTCAGGGGGGCCGTCCGGCCCCGGCGGACGGCCGCTCAGACCGTCAGCCACGGATCGCCCGGATCCCCCTGCGCCTCTCGCTCGACGCCTTCGAGGATAGCCACGCGCCGCCAGCGATCCGCCGGTTCGGCGGCCGGTGCCGGGGTGGGCGCCGTGGCGCGCATGAAGCGCTCCAGCGCCGCCACGACCGCCGCCGCCTCCTCGGGTGAGGCCGACGGGTCGATCAACTCCAGCCGGGGTGCGCGCGCGGGCATCGCCGCATTCTGACGCACGCGCTCGCCGGCGGGTTCAGGGATGTGCCGGCGGCGGGTCCGAAGATGCGTGCCTCGACGGGTCTGGGCCGATCGGGCAACTGTTCGGAACACCGGTACACTTGCCCCATGCTCGATCCGATCCTGCATCGCTCGGTTCCCGACGATGTTTTCGACCAGCTCCGTGAGGCGATCATGAGCGGTCGCTATCGCCCCGGCGACCGGCTGCCCTCCCAGCGTGCGCTCGCGGCCGATCTGGGTGTGAACATGGCGTCCGTCCGCGAGGCCCTCGGACGGCTGGAGCAGCTGCGGCTGCTCGAGGTTCGCCACGGCAGCGCCACGCGCGTGCTCGACTGGCGGCGCTCAGGCGGGTTGGAGTCGCTGGCGCTGGAGCACGGTGCCGGCGAGCCGCTGCTCGACGATCTGTTCGAGGCGCGCCGCCTGCTGCTCGTCGAGGCTGCCCGGCTCGCCGCGGGCAGGCGCAGCGAGCAGCAGGCCGCCGCATTGCGCGAGCTCGCCCGCGCGGGCGCCGACGCCGCCGACAGCCAGACCGCCCTGCTCGCCGACTGGGAGTTCATGTCCGCGCTCGTCGAGGCCGCCGGCAACCTCGTCTTCCAGCTGATCATGAACTCGGTCCGCGAGCTCTACCTGCCGCGCGTCGAGGCCTTCGCGGCACTCGTCTCCGCTCCGCACGAGCTTGCGCCGCTCTACCTCGAGGCGGCCCGCGCCGTCGAGGCCGGCGACGGCGAGGTCGCGGCCGCCGCGATCGACCGGCTGGCCTCGCTCCAGGCGGCCGCGATGGCTGGATGAGCGAGCGATGAGCGACGGCCTGGACAGCTTCCTCGCGGCCGCCCCCTGGCCGCAGCGCCCCGGCCTGCGACTGCTGCTGGCGCTGGCGCGCCGGCCGCGCGGCGCGAGCCTGCTCGGGCGCATGCCGCTGGCCGCCGAGGCAGCAGCCGCGACACTCGCCCTCGGTCGCTACGACGCCCCGGCGGTCGCCGCCCCGCTCGGCTGGGACGCCGACGCCGTCGCCGCCCGCGGCCGAAGCCTGCGCCGAGCCGAGGGACGGCCGTGAGCAGGACGATCGAAGCCGACTTCTGCATTGTCGGCGCCGGCGCCGGCGGGGCCGTCGTGGCCGCTGAGCTGGCCGAGGGCGGCGCGAGCGTGGTCGTGCTCGAGCAGGGCCCGCGTCACGATCCCGATGGCTTCACCGCGCGGCCCCCCGAGATGCTGGCGCGCCTGTATCGCGACGCCGGTCAGACGACGACGATCGGCTCGCCGCCGATCCTGCTTCCGCTGGGCAGGGGAATCGGGGGCACGACGCTCGTCAACTCGGGTACCTGCTTTCGCACGCCGCCGCACGTGCTCGAGCGCTGGAGCGGCGAGTACGGTCTGGAGCTGGACGAGGCGGCGATGGAGGCTTGCTTCGAGCGCGTCGAACGTTCGCTGTCGGTCGGCGAGGTGACGCCTGAGCTGGCCGGCAACAACGCCGCCGTGGTGCGGCGCGGAGCCGAGCGGCTCGGCTGGTCGCATGGCTACCTGCGGCGCAACGCGCGCGGCTGCGTCGGCTCCGGCGTCTGTGTGTTCGGCTGCCCGACCTCGGCCAAGCAGCACACAGGCATCACCTATGTGCCGCGCGCCGAGCGCGCAGGTGCGCGGGTCCTCACCGGCGCCGACGTGCGGGAGCTGACGCGCGAGCGCAGCCGCGTGCGCGGCGTGCTCGCGCGCATGGATGACGGCAGCCGCCTCGAGGTGCGGGCGTCCGAGGTCGTGCTGGCCTGCGGTGCGATTCACACGCCGCTGCTGCTCGCGCGCAACCGCATCGGCGATGCCTCCGGTCAGCTCGGGCGCAACCTGAGCCTGCACCCGGCAACGGCGGCGTTCGCGTTGATGGATGAGCAGGTGAACATGGCGAGGGGCGTGCCTCAGAGCTTCTACGTCGACGAGTTCACCGGCGAAGGCGTGATGTTCGAGACCGTCGCAGGACCGCCCGCGTATGCCGCGATGTCGCTCCCGCTGCGCGGCGAGCAGCACACCCGCGCAATGGCCTCCTATCCGCGCCTGGCGCAGCTCGGGCTGATGGTCAGCGACTCCTCGCGTGGCAGGGTTCAGACGCTCGGCAACCGCCCCGTGATCCGCTACAGCCTCGACGACGTCGATCTCGCCCGCATCCGCAAGGGCCTGCAGCGAATCGACGAGCTGTTCCGCGCGGCCGGTGCGCGCGAGGTCTACCTGCCCCTGCCGCCAGGCGTGGCGCCTGGCGCGGCCCGCGCGCGCGATCTGCGCCTGATGGCCTTCCACCCGCTGGGCACCGCTCGCGCCGACGCCCGCCCGACACACGGCGTCGCCGATGGCGAGCTTGCCGTGCACGGGGTTCGAGGTTTGCGCATCGCCGACGGTTCGGTCGTGCCCAGCGCGCTCGGCGTCAATCCGCAGCTCACGATCATGGCGCTCGCCACCCGACTTGCCTTCCAGATGCTCGGTCGTGCCGTACCCAGAGAGGCGCACGCGCAGGCGCCGGACGCCGAGATCGCCACCACTTCCGCCACCACCTAAGAGGAGAGCACCGTGTCCTTCCTGATCGATCCACCCTGGCTGTATGCGACCGGCGTCGCCTACGGGCGGTTGATGCCCGAGCGAACGCCCGCGGCGCGTGCCGTGCACACAGCGACCGCCGGCGCCTTCCTGGCGACCAGCGTCTCGCTGTACCTCGACCGTCCGTGGACGCGACCGATCTGGCGCGCCTGCCGCGCCGAGAGCGGGCGCGACTGGATGCTCAACTCGGGCGTCTTCCGGTTCGACCACCGGCGCGCCGGGGCGCGGGTGCACGCCGTCTCCGCGCTGCTGTTCGCGACTTATCCGTGGTGGCTGCTGCTCGGCGAAAAGGTCGGGCGTAGGCGGCGCTAGCGTTCAGCGCCGCAAAGTCCTCTCGGCAAAGCGCACCAGCTCGCTCGCCTGCCGCATCGCCGTCTTGAGGGCTCGCCCGCCGACGTCGAAGAGGCCGTAGTGAGCCTCGTCCTTGAGGTTCAGCAATCGGTTGAGCGAGGTGGCCGCCTGCTTGCCGCCCGGTTCGACCTTCTCCAGCAAACCAACCGCAGCATGGTGTTCCTGCCCGCGCGACCGCCGCCCGAGCGCGCTGCAGCAGGCGGCGTCGGATGCTGCGATTCCCGCGAGGACCGCGAGGGCTGCGGCCGGGCTGGAGTACTCGATGTCGTCTCCTTCCCCCGCGACCAGCTCTGCGACCTCGAGGAACTTGGTCGCGTGACGCAGCCGGGTGGCGGCCTCGGCCTCCGAGCACGCTTGTGTTCGCGCTGAGGCACGAGGGCTCATGCGCTGAGGAGGAGCGCAGCGATCGGGGGCCCGGCGAGCGCGATCGCATCGGCGCGGAGCTCGCCGATGATCGGACGATCCTCGGCGACGAGTCGTTCGACCTCGCCCTCGGGGACTTCGAGGGCGGCGACGCGGTTACCGGTCCACCGCGAGATCTTCGACTCCAGCGCGCTCAGCTGCTCCCGCCACCGGGGATCCTCCTGGTCCACCTCCTCCGCGCGCACGATGAAAAGGTCGATGTCGCTCCGCGCATCTCCGTCGCCGCGCGCGGCCGAGCCGAACAGCGAGGCATGGAGGGGCGGGATCTCCCAGGCTTCGAGCTCCTCCTGGAGCTTGTCGAGGAGTGCGACCCTCATCCCAGCGAGCGTGACAACTGCCGGGTAGGCAAGATGGTCGCGGTTGAGGGTGAACAGAAAAGCGCGATTGAGGTCAACTCGATCGACGAGCCCGTGTTCCGTGAGCCGGTTCAACACGCGTAGGACGCCGGCGTGCGAGCTTCGTCCCGTAAGGAGAGCAACCTCCCGGCCCGTCAGGCCCATCGTCGTACCGGCGAGCACCTTCAGGACATCGCCGTCGAGACTGGGACAGACGGCCTTGTAGGGGTGGGCTACATCCACTGTGGATACTTTACTATCCATATGGACGATATTCAGGCCATATAGCCAATATCTAGTCCACCGATCGGCGTGACGGCCAACGCCTGCCGATTCCGTCTACAGCGGGATGTTGCCGTGCTTGCGCTTCGGCCCCGGTTCCCGCTTGCTCTGCAGCGTGTGCAGCGCTGTGATCAGCTTCGGGCGCGTCTCGTGCGGCACGATCACGTCGTCGATGTAGCCGCGCTCGGCTGCAGTGTAGGGGTTGGCGAAGCGCGCCTTGTAGTCCTCCTTCAGCTTCTCGCGCCGCTGCTCGGGCGTGGGGCTACCGGCCAGGTCGCGCCTGTAGATGATGTTGACCGCGCCCTCCGGACCCATCACTGCGACCTCCGAGGTCGGCCAGGCGAAGTTGAAGTCCGCGAGCATGTGCTTGGAGGCCATCACGTCGTAGGCGCCGCCGTAGGCCTTGCGCGTGATCACGGTCAGCTTCGGCACGGTCGCCTCGGTGAACGCATACAGCAGCTTCGCGCCGTGGCGGATGATGCCGCCCCACTCCTGGCTCGTGCCGGGCAGGAAGCCGGGGACGTCGACGAACGTGAGGATCGGGATGTTGAACGCATCGCACGTGCGCACGAAGCGCGCCGCCTTCGCCGAGGCGTCGATGTCGAGCACGCCCGCGAGCTGCGCCGGCTGGTTGCCGACGATCCCGATCGCGAAGCCGTCGAGGCGCGAGAAGCCGCAGATGATGTTCTTCGCGTGGTGCTCGTGGACCTCGAAGAACTCCTCGTCGTCGACGATCAGCTTGACCACGCTGCGCATGTCATACGGCTTGTTCGGGTTCTCCGGGACGACGTCGTCGAGTGCCGGGTCCATCCGCTGCGGGTCATCCGTCGGCTGCGTGCGCGGCGCCGTCTGCAGGTTGTTCTGCGGCAGGAAGCCGATCAGGTAGCGGCAGTCCTCCAGGCACGCGTCCTCGTCCTCGGAGGCGAAGTGGGCAACGCCCGACTTCGTGTTGTGCGACATCGCGCCGCCGAGCTCCTCGAAGCCGACCTCCTCGCCCGTGACCGTCTTGATCACGTCGGGGCCCGTGATGAACATGTGCGAGGTCTCCTTGACCATGAAGATGAAGTCCGTGATCGCGGGCGAGTAGACCGCGCCGCCCGCGCACGGTCCCATGATCAGGCTGATCTGCGGGATCACGCCCGAGCACTTGACGTTGCGCACGAACACGTCGCCGTAGGCGCCGAGCGAGACGACCCCCTCCTGGATCCGCGCGCCGCCGGAGTCGTTGATGCCGATCACCGGGCAGCCGATCTTCGCCGCCAGATCCATGATCTTGCACATCTTCTCGCCCATCACCTCGCCGAGCGAGCCGCCGAACACCGTGAAGTCCTGGCTGAACACGCACACCGTGCGCCCGTCGATCGTGCCGTGGCCGGTCACCACCGCATCGCCCCACGGGCGGTTCTTCTGCATGTCGAAGTCGTATGTGCGGTGGCGCACGAACGTGTCGAGCTCCTGGAAGGAGCCCGGGTCGAGCAGCTTCTCCACGCGCTCGCGCGCCGTGTACTTGCCCCGTGCGTGCTGCTTCTCCTCGGCCTCCGGCGCCGAGTGAAGCGCGGCTTCGCGCAGCTCGTGCAGCTGGGCGAGCTTCTCCTCGTAGGTCTCGGGCGCCTTTTTGCGCGGTTCCTTGCGGTGGCCGCTGCGCGAGGCCGCCAGCAGGGCCGCGTCCGCCTGTCGATCGTGTGAGCTCGAACTCATCGGACGCGAGATGTTAGCCGCGCCCCGTCATCGATCGTCGGTTGCTCAATGCCAGTACGGGAACCGAGCAGCATCGATTCGCGGGTCGAAGACATCATGTCGACGCGCCGCTTTCAGCAGGCTCAGCTGGACGACACGCTGTCCCTTGGCTATGTCGAGGTCGTCCAGGACATATGGCATCGCTGCCACTACGGACGCGATGACTCGAGCCATTCCGCGAACTCCCTGTGCCGTTCGACCCTGTTGGATAGCTATGTGATGCAGCTTGGACTGTCGCAATGCGCGTGACTCTTCGATGGATTCGAGCTGTGCGACGTCGAGCGTGAGGATGGCCTCGTAGCCTCTCGATGCCGCATCACGGAACAAGGACACGTCCTTCTTCCCCTTCCACCGGATCTCGTCAACATGGTCGAACGTGTGGCCCTTGTTGAGCCGAAGTGGCTCAAGCACTTGCACCGGCATGCCCTCGTCGACGAGCACGCGCATCAGCCAACTGCGGCTACTTGCTCGGCGAACCAGATCGCGTCATCAATCGACTCAGGGTCGACCGACGGATAGATCGCGATGATCTCAGCCGGTTCGAGATCATCTTCCGCCAGCTGCGCAACTACGTCGAAGGGGACACGCGAACCTGCGATGACGGGGTAGCCACCCAGCACCGACGGATCTACCGTTATTCGGGGGCGTGGGCGTTGTAGCGGTGGAACGCTGCGGCCGCTACTGGTTTCGAATGGTCCGAGCACATCGCCCATAAGCACCTCTTCGAGCACCGTGCCAGGCTGAAGTTCGAGATCCAGAAGCTGGCCGGAGGGGGTCTTGACGACGATCGTCGACTCTGTGCTGATGAGCCGGTAGGCCGATAGATGTTTCCAGTCGTCTGCCTCGAGCCGGCGAAGTCTGTCCACTGCACGTCGGATCCGCGGGAGTGACTTCTCCTGTCGCAGATACACGATTGAGCGCAGTGCGACTACATCCGCCCATGAATAGAGATAGCGGCCAGCGCGCCGGCCCTCAGGGACCAGCAATGGCTCCGCCGACTTGGTCCGCCGACGCCAATAGGCAAGCTGCGGAACCGTTGCGCCAGTAAGGACGCTTGCGATCGGAACTGGAAAGGCCATCGTTTGACTCTAGTCGGCGACTGCGTCGGCACGATTTGACCGCAACGTGCGCTCCTTTGTCGAGCTGCTCAGGCGCGCGAGAACGGCCTGTGGTGCGCTGCGCCGAGCCTGTCGAGCACACCGGTCAGCACCGCCGCGACCTGCTCGGCGGCGGCTTCCTCGGCTTGCTCGAGCTCGGCCGCGAGCGACGCGGCGGCCTCGGCCGAGGGATGCTCGCCCGCGTCGTCCGCCTGCGGAGCGTCCGTCGTGTCGCTCGCTGCGCCCGTCGCGGGCGGCGTGTCGGGCTCCACATCCACATCGAGATCCGCCTCGAGCGCTATCGCGGCCACCCGATCCGGCGCGAGCGCTGCGCTGGAACCGGTCTCGTCGGCAATCCCCGACGCGGCGAGGTCGGGCTCGTCGTAGTCGTCGTCCTCGAGCTCGGGCTCACCGGCGTGCTGGAGGTCATCCACGGGCGTGGTCGACACCGCCTGCTCTTCGATGCCGTCGGCCTCGCCGGCGTGCGGCGTGCGGCGGCGGCCGAACAGGCGAGCGAAGAAGCCGCGCCGCCGTTCTGACTCCGGTTCAGGTTCCGGTTCGGGCTGTGATTCGCCCTCCTCCCGCGGCTTTCCGAGGGAGTCTTCGAGCCCGTCGGGCAGCCCGTCGCTCGCGTCGCTGAGCTCGGTCTCGTCCACTTCGTCCTCTGGCGTGAGAATCGTGATTGACTCGGTCGCGTGGGGCTCGGCGGCTCGCAAGTCGTCGGTCGTGCCCTGAGGCTCGTCCGCCTCGGCGACAGGCGTCTCGTCGCTCACCGGCGCCCGATCCGCAACGACCCCGTCGTCGATCGCCTGCAGCTCGGTGGCCGGTGAAGTCTGGTCGGCCCCGCCGCAGGCCTCAGCCTCGCTCAGCTCGCGCGTCACGGTCAGCTTGACCTTCGTGCCCCAGCCCGACGGCTTGATCACGATGCTGCCGCTGGCCTGGGCAGCCTCCCATTCGACCTTCTGCTCGGGCTGGACGCGCGTGATGCGGATCTCGCCGAACTCGCCGAGGTGGCGGGCGAGCGCCTCTGGATCGCTGATCTCAGCCCAGAGCTCCGGTGGGGACTTGACAAGCGTGCGCTGCACCTCCGAGGAGATCATCGACCACCCATTTCGAGCGATCGCGCACGAGTCCTCCTGCCCGCTCTCGAGGGGGCGCGCGATCGCAAGCGGCCCTCGCCCGCGGGCATACGCATGTGCGCCTAGGACATCCGTCCACGCAACTTTCCCGTCGCCGGCGGCCGAGATCGGTCAAATGGTCGCGTATTCCGGAATATCGGACGATAGACGTAAGGAATGCTCGAAGCCCTCCATCTGACGCGGCTGGCCGAGGTTCGGCGCTGGCCGACGCTGCGAGCCCGCGCGACGCTCGGCCTCGCCGCGGCGCTGTTCGCGGCCGTCTTCCTCCTGCGCCTGAGCGACCACGACGTGAACGACATCGAGGGGGTGCTGTTCATCCTGCCGATCGGACTGCTCGCGTTGCGCTTCGGCCTCGTCGGGGCGCTGGCCGGCTCGCTTACGGCGCTCGCGCTGGTGCTGCTGTGGGGGCGCGTGATCGCGGACGTGCACCTGCCCACGAGCGAGTACGTCATCCGCGCCACGACGCTGTTCGTGGTTGCCGTCCTGATGGGAACCTTCGTCGAACACCGCCGCAAGCTCGAAGCGGGCATCCTGCGCTACTACGACGCGACGCTCGACCTGCTCGCGACGGGCAGCGTCCACGGGCAGCTGACCCGCGTGAACCCCGCCTGGGAGCGGACGCTCGGGCACTCGCCCCAGACGATCTACTCCAAGCGCTTCCTCGACTTCGTCCATCCCGACGACCGCGAGGCGACGATCGTGCAGATGCGCGGTCTTGCGAACGGTGGACAGACGCTTGGCTTTCGCAACCGCTTCCGCGCATCGGACGGTGGCTATCGCTGGCTCGAATGGAGCGCTTCGGCGCTTGGCGACGATGGCGTCGTGCACGCCGTCGCACGCGATGTGACCGCGCAGCACGAAGCCGAGCATCAGCTCGCCGAGAACGCGCGATCGCTCGAGCTGATGATCGCCGAGCGGACCCGCGAGCTGGACGAGGCGCGTGCCGAGACGCTACGCCAGCTGGCGATCGCCGCCGAGTACCGCGACGACGAGACCTACCAGCACACCGAGCGCGTCGGCCACATCGCCGCCCGGCTCGCGCTTGGTCTTGGCCTTCCCGCCGGACAGGTCACGCTGCTGCGCCAGGCCGCGCCGCTGCACGATGTCGGCAAGCTCGCCATCCCAGACTCGATCCTGCTCAAGCCGGGCAAGCTGACCGAGCAGGAGCTCGCCGTGATGCGGACGCACGCCGAATTGGGCGCGCGCCTGCTCTCGAGCGGCAGCTCGCCCGTGCTGCAGATGGCGGCCGTGATCGCGGCCAACCACCACGAGCGCTGGGACGGCGGCGGCTATCCCAAGGGGCTCTCCGGCGAAGCGATCCCGCTCGTCGGGCGGATCGTGGCCGTCGCCGACGTGTTCGACGCGCTGACTCACGATCGTCCGTACAAGGCGGCGTGGGCCGTCGAGCGCGCGATCGCCGAGATCGGCAGCGGCGCCGGCAGTCAATTCGACCCGCGCGTCGTGACGGCCTTCCTCGCCCTGCGCGAGGAACTGAGCACGCTCGGCGACGAGATCGGCGAGATCTCCGTGGGCGGCGGCGAGCACTCGGTGCTCGGCGGGCTCGCCGTGGTGCAGCTGCCGCGGCGGGGGCGCGCGCTGCTCGAGCACATCGATCGGCACGCTCCGCGCGCCGAAGTCGGTTAGGCCGAGGCCGGCGCGCCGGCGCGCGCTCCGAGCAGCCCACGCCGGTCGAGCAGCTCGGCGATCTGCACGGCGTTCGTGGCGGCCCCCTTGCGCAGGTTGTCCGCGACGATCCACAGGTCCAGGGCGCGCTCGTGGCCAGGGTCGCGGCGGATGCGTCCTACGAACACGTCGTCCTTGCCGGCGGCGTCGATCGCCAGGGGATAGAGCGCGGCGTCTGGGTCGTCGAGCACGGTCACCCCCGGGGCCGCTGCCAGCAGCTCGCGCGCCCGGTCCGGCGAGAGCTCGCGCCGGGTCTGCACGTTGACCGCCTCCGAATGGCCGTTGACGACCGGCACGCGCACGCACGTGGCCGAGATCGCGATCTGCGGGTCGGCGAGGATCTTGCGCGTCTCGTTGATCAACTTGCGCTCCTCGTCGGTGTGGTCGTCGCCCGGGGCGAAGCTGCCCGCGTGGGGGAGGGCGTTGAAGGCGATCTGGTGGGCATAGGACTCCGGCGGGGAGATCTCGGTCTCGTGCAGGAGCGCGTGCGACTGGTCGAGCAGCTCGTCCACGGCGCGCTTGCCCGTGCCCGAGACCGCCTGATAGGTGCTGATCACCAGGCGCTCGATGCCCGCCTCGTCGTGCAGCGGCTTCAGCGCCACGACCATCTGCATGGTCGAGCAGTTGGGGTTCGCGACGATGCCGCGATGTGTCTCCAGCGCATCCGGATTGACCTCGGCGACGACCAGCGGGACGTCCTCGCTCATGCGCCAGCGCGAGGAGTTGTCGACGACCACCGCTCCTGCCTCGGCGAAGCGCGGTGCCCACTCCCCCGAAGTCGAGCCGCCGGCCGAGAAGATCGCCAGGTCGAATCCCCGGATCGCGTCCTCGCTGAGACCCTGTACGACGAGCCCGCTCTCGAGCTCTCGCCCGACCGAGCGCTCGGAGGCGAACGGGACGATCTCCCGCGCCGGGAACTCGCGCTCGCGCAGCAGCTGCAGCATCAACGTGCCGACCTGCCCGGTGGCCCCGACGACCGCGACTCGATAGCCCTCGCTCATGGTCTCGTCAGGGTATCGCGGCGCCAATCGCGCGCAACCGGGCGGCCTATGGCTTGATTGCCATGAAGAGGATCGTGACCAGCACGAGCAGGCTGAGCAGCGAGCCGACGGTCGAGAGGCGGCGGACGACCGCCTGGTACTCCGCGCTCAGCTCGATCGGGCCATCGCCGCTTGCGGCTATATCGCGCTCGGCGAGCTCCTGAGCGCGTTTGGATGCGGGGATCATCACGACGCCGACCACCGCGCCGATCACGACCACCGCGGTGAGACCCCACTGCACGAAGAACTCGCTCCAATGGTGGCCGTCGCTCGCGAGGTAGATGCCCGCGATCAGCACGAGCAGCAGTCCCGGATTGACGAGCATCCGTTCGACCGTGTAGGCGATCCGGTGCAGGACCGGCAGGCTGCGCGGATCGCTGCGGGCGCCGACGGAGAAGATGATCGGGTAGGCGAACGTCGCGCCGAACGCGACGACGACGGCCATGATGTGCACGGCCAGGACGATGTCGTAGAACGTGACGGCGGGTATCGGCATGTGCGCACCCTAACCGCCGTCGCGGGCGGACGCGCGGCTCGCCCTCGGCTCAGAAGGTCGGCGCGTACTTGCCGAAGACGTCCTGCATCGCCGCGCAGACCTCGCCGATCGAGCAGCGGTCCTTCAGCGCCTGGCGGATCGCCGGCAGCAGGTTGGTCTCGCCACGCGCAACCTCGCGCAGCTCCTCCAGGCGCTGCTCGACCAGCGCCTGGTCGCGCTCGGCCTTGAACTTCGCCAGCCGGTCGAGCTGTTCGCGCTCGGATTGCGGGTCGACGCGCAGGAGGTCGGGGACTTCGATGTCCTCCTCCTCGTACTTGTTGACGCCCACCACGATGTCCTGGCCGATGCGGTAGCGCTCCTGGTAACCCCAGGCCGACTCGTCGATCTCCCCCGTGATGAACTCGATCGCGTTGACCGAGCCGCCGAGCGCGTCGACCTTCGCGATCAGCTCGTTCGCACGCGCTTCGATCTCGTCGGTCAGCGACTCGACGAAGTAGGAGCCGGCGAACGGGTCGACGCTGTCCGCCGCGCCGGACTCGTGCGCCAGGATCTGCTGCGTGCGCAGCGCGATTTTCGCCGCCCGCTCGGTCGGTAGCGCGAGCGCCTCGTCGAAGCCGTTGGTGTGCAGCGACTGCGTGCCGCCGCAGACCGCCGCGAAGCCCTGCAGTGCCACGCGCACGATGTTGTTCTCCGGCTGTTGCGCCGTCAGCGTGACGCCACCCGTCTGGGTGTGGAAGCGCAGCATCGTCGCCTTCGGGTTGCTCGCGCCGAAGCGGTCTTTCATGATGTGCGCCCACATGCGCCTGGCCGCGCGGAACTTGGCGACCTCCTGGAAGACGTTGTTGTGGCCGTTGAAGAAGAACGCCAGGCGGGGTGCGAAGTCGTCGACCGACAGTCCCTTCTCGATCGCCGCCTGCACGTAGGCGACGCCCGAGGACAGCGTGAACGCCACCTCCTGCACCGCCGAGCAGCCCTTCTCGCGGAAGTGGTAGCCCGAGATCGAGATCGTGTTCCAGCGCGGGACGTTCTCGTGGCAGTACTGGAACAGGTCCGTCGTCAGGCGCATCGTCGGCTGCGGCGGGTAGATGTAGTTGCCGCGCGCGATGTACTCCTTGAGCACGTCGTTCTGCGTCGTGCCGCGCAGCTTCTCGCTCGGCACGCCCTGCTCCTCGCCGACCAGCTCATACAGCAGCAAGAGACACGCCGCCGGCGCGTTGATCGTCATCGACGTGGAGGCCTGATCGAGCGGAATCCCGTCGAACGCCGTGCGCATGTCGTCGATCGTGTCGATCGCCACCCCCGTGCGGCCGACCTCGCCGAGGCAGCGCGGGTTGTCCGAGTCCAGGCCAAGCTGCGTCGGCAGGTCGAAGGCCATCGACAGACCCGTCGAGCCCTTCGACAGCAGGTAGCGATAGCGCTCGTTGGACTCCTTCGCCGAGGCGTACCCGGCGTACTGGCGCATCGTCCACGTCTGCTTGCGGTACATCTCGCGGTGTACGCCGCGCGTGTACGGGAACTCGCCCGGCTCGCCCAGGTCGAGCTCGGCCGGCAGGTCGACCTCGGTGTAGAGCTCTGCGACCTCGATGCCCGAGTCGGTGAAGCGGCGCGGATCGTCGGGTCCGACGATCGGCGCGACCGTGAGCTGTTCCTCGGCGTGCTGCTCCGTTGAGGCCATGGGCAGATGATAAGACCGCCGGCGCCGCGGCCGTTCCCGCGGCGGCGAAAGCTACGTTTCACGCCATCTGGGTTGACACGGGTATCCTCCGCCCGATGTCCACCTGCCTCGTAACCGGCGGCGCCGGATTCCTCGGCTCGCACCTGTGCGACGAGCTGCTCGCGCGCGGGCACCGCGTGATCTGCGTGGACAACTTCGAGACCGGCTCGCTCGCCAACATCGCCCACATTCGCGACCCCGAGCGCTTTCTCTGCCTTCCCGTCGACATCATCGAGCCCTATTTCGTCGATGAGCCGGTCGACTTCGTCTACCACCTCGCCTCGCCGGCTTCGCCGATCGACTACCTGCGCCTGCCGCTGCACACGTTGAAGGTCGGCTCCTACGGCACCCACCACACGCTCGGCCTGGCCAAGGCCAAGCGCGCGCGCTTCTTGATCTCCTCGACCAGCGAGGTCTACGGCGATCCGCTCGAGCATCCGCAGGCCGAGACCTACTGGGGCCACGTCAACCCGGTCGGCCCGCGTGGCGTCTACGACGAGGCCAAGCGCTACGCCGAGGCGCTGACGATGGCCTACCACCGCCAGCAGGGCGTCGACACCGCGATCATGCGCATCTTCAACACCTACGGCTCGCGCATGCGCCCGCACGACGGGCGCGCGATCCCGACGTTCCTGCGCCAGGCGCTCGCCAACCGGCCGATCACGGTCTTCGGCGACGGCAGCCAGACGCGCTCGTTCTGCTACGTCAGCGACTTGATCCGCGGCATGATCGCGCTCGCCGAGTCCGGCTACCACGACCCCGTCAACATCGGCAATCCCGACGAGTTCTCGCTGCTCGAACTTGCCGAGATCGTCCGTGAGCTGACCGGATCGACCTCCGAGCTGATCTACGAGGCGCTGCCGACCGACGACCCCAAGCAGCGCCGACCCGACATCGCGCTTGCCCGGGAGCTGCTCGGCTGGTCGCCCGAGGTATCGCTGCGCGAGGGGCTGCAAAGGACGATCGAGCAGTCCGGCGTCGAGCTGTTGATCGGTGGACAGGGCTGAGCGCCCCGGCGGACGCGGGCGCGGGCAAAACGCGCCGCGAGGACGCCTCGCACACGCCGCGGCGCCCGTCGCAGGCCCCCCGGCGAAGTGGGACCGAGCCGTCACCCGACCGCGACATCTGCGAGTCTGAAGCGTTGTGAGCAGTGCGATGGGACCTCGTTCCAGCCGAACGACCGCTCCACCCACTCAGCGCAAGCCCTCCACGCCCGCACCCGCGGGCGGGCCGGTGCTAGGGCGCGGAGCTGCAACTACCGGTCGGCCCGCCACGCCTAGAAGCGTGCTCTCGGAGGCAACCTCGCGCAAGCAGACCAGCGACCGCGACATGCGCCGCAAGCGCCCGCCTGCGCTCTCGTTGCTGCTGCGCATGTCGACGGCCCGGCGCCTGGCGCGTGTCGTCTCGCTGCTCGCCCTCGACTTCGTCGCCGTCGCGCTGGCGATCTTCACCGCGCTGATCCTCAAGGCGCTCGTGTTCGACCGCGTGCAGTTCCATCCGGCGCTGCACGAAACGGAACGGATCCTGCCGTTCGCCTACCTGTTGACGGCGCTGCTGTTCGCCCGCTCCGGCCTGTACTCCTCGCGTGCCTTGCGCCCCGGCCTCTCGCGGATCGTCGGCTCGCTGTTCCAGGTCGCCTTCGTCGCGCTGCTGTTCGCCGTCGTCTCGGGCGAACACTTCTCCAGCTACTACCTGTTCTACGGCTCGCTCGCCTTCGCGCTGCTGTACGTCTCCTCGCTGCGCGCCGGCTATGAGTGGCTCACCGGCGTGATCCTGCGCGCCGCCGGCTATCGCCGCCGCGCCGTGCTCGTCGGCCGCGGCAAACACATCGGCGACGTCGCGCACGCGCTCTCGGACGCGCCGCACTCGCCGATCGAGGTTGTCGGCTTCCTCGCACCCAAGGAGCTCCCCGAGAACGGGCTGCGTGCGCTCGGGCGCCTGGACGATCTCGAAGCAGTGCTCGCCTCAGAACGTGTCGACGAGGTGATCATCGCCGACCCTGACTTCCCCCAGGCAGATGCGCTCGAACTGGTCGACCAGTGCAGCCGCCGCGGCGTGCGCGTGCGCCTCGCGCCGTCGACGATGGAGATCCTGATCCACCGCGCCGAGTTCGTCCCCGGGCAGTCGGTGCCGCTGTTCGAGCTTGGGCCGCCCGTGTTCGAGGGCGTCGACTTCGCGCTGAAGCGGACCTTCGACCTCGTCGGCGCCACGTTCCTGCTGCTGCTGCTCAGCCCGCTGCTGCTCGCGATCACGGTCGCCGTGCGGCTCTCTTCGCGCGGCCCCGTGCTGTATCGCTCGACGCGCGTCGGCATCGGCCAGCGGCCGTTTCCCTGCCTGAAGTTCCGCACGATGCACACCGACGCCGAGGAGCAGCAGGCCGACCTGGAAGAGCTCAACGAGGCCACCGGCGCGCTGTTCAAGATTCGCGACGACCCGCGGCTCACTCCGATCGGCAGCCAGCTGCGGCGCTTCTCGCTCGACGAGCTGCCGCAGCTGATCAACGTGCTGCGCGGCGAGATGTCGCTCGTCGGCCCGCGCCCGCTGCCCCAGCGCGACTACGACATGCTCGAGGACTGGCATCGCAAGCGCTATCTCGTGCTGCCCGGGATCACCGGGCTGTGGCAGGTCTCCGGGCGCTCAGAGCTCGACTTCGACGACCTCGTGCACCTCGACTTCATCTACCTCGAGCACTGGTCGCTCGCGCTCGACCTGACGATCCTCTTGAAGACGATCCCCGCCGTGATCTCGCGGCGGGGCGCCTACTGAGCGCTGCCCGCGCCGAGACGGCGGCCGCTCAGGCGCTCGCCGCCCGCCGCCGGCTATTGACCGCCGAGCGCTTCCGGTGTGGCCGGCTGAGGCGCAGCATTCGGCGCCGGCGGGCGGCGGTGCAGCAGCCGCCCAACGGCGCGCGGCTCCCCGGCCTGACTGCGCGCGCGATCGTAGACCTGCCAAGTTGCGCGGGCCGCGTCCTGCCAGGTCCAGGCCGGCGGTTGCGGGGCGGGCCGAGTCGCGGCTTCGGCTGCGCCGATCAGTGCCGTGAGGTCTCCCGACGCCACGAACGTGACGCGCCCGTCGAGCACCTCGCGCAGCGCCGGCACCTCGCCCGCCACGACCGGCGTGCCGCAGGCGAGCGCCTCCACGGCGGGCAGGCCGAAGCCCTCGTCCTGCGAGGTCACGACGAGCGCATGCGCGCCCGAGTAGAGCGCGGCCAGATCGTTGTCGGAGACCTGGCCCGTGAGGATCACGTCGGGTAGCTCGTGCGCCCACGGGCTGGTCGCCCCGACGAGCACGAGCGGCATCTCACGCGGCGTCGCCGCCAGCTTGGTCACGTGTTTGGCCGGGTCCGGGTGCTGCAGGCCGCCGACCCACAGCAGGTAGTTACCGGGCAGCGCGAAACGCGCACGCACCGAGGCGATCTCACGCTCCGGGCGCGGGTACATGCACGCCGCCGGCGCCTCGTGGATCACGTCGATCTGCTCGCGTTCGACACCGAGCTGCGTGAGCGCATCCTGCGCAAGCGCCTCCGTGGGCACGATCACGCGTACCGCCCGCTGCACGGCAAGCTGGCGCAGCCGCGGGCGCACGCCCGTGCGCAGCAGCTCGCTACGGCGCTTCAGCGCCGTCAGGTTGTGCAGCGTGACAACCATCGGACACGGGCTGTGCAGCAGCGCTCCGTTCATCCACGGCGAGTGGAACACATCCGCTCGCCGTGGGCGCGGCGTCTCGACGATCTCCACGTCCGCCTCTGCCGTCTCGCGCAGCGCGTCCAGCAGGCAGCGCGTGTAGCGCCCGACGCCATGTGCATCTGAGACCGGCCGGCTGTCGAACGCGACGTTCATCGTCAACCGTATGACCTCATATCGAGCCTCCCGAGCACGCAGGCAAGATAATCGCATCGCGTAGCTTTGTGCAGAGATGACGGCCAACTTGCGCGGCGACTACTACGAGGAGGTGTGGCAATCGGTGCCCGAGGGAGCATCGCCGCCGGGCCTTGAGCTGCGCCGCGCCTTCCTGCTGGAGCAGCTGCGGAGGATGGCCGAGCGTCGCACGCGATCGACCGGCGCCGCCGGCGGTGTTGCTGTGCCTGTTGCCGGCGCAGGGCCGCTGCGCGTGCTCGATGTCGGTTGCGGCGAAGGGCAACTGACTGCCGCGATCGCCGAGGCCGGCTACGAGGTGCTCGGCCTCGATGTAGCCGACGAGCCGCTGCGGCGCTCGCGCTCGCGCTACGCCGGCCTCGCCGTCCGTCGCGTCGAGCCCGGCGGCGACTGGCCGCTCCCCGACGCCGGCTTCGACGCGGTCTGGGCGGGGGAGACGATCGAGCACGTCGCCGACACGGCCCGCTGGCTGTCGGAGCTGCGGCGCGTGCTGCGCTCCGGCGGCAGCCTGATCCTCAGCACCCCCGCGCATGGATCGCTGGCGCGGCTCGCCCTTGCCCTCTCCGCGCGCCGCTTCGAGCGGCATTTCGACCCGCGCGCCGATCACCTGCGCTTCTACACGCGCCGCACGCTCACGCATCTGCTCGAGGACTTCGGTTTCGAGCAGCTCGAGGTGCGCGAAGCCGGCGGTCTGCCCGGCGCCCGGCGCACGCTGCTGGCGAGCGCCGTTCGCTCGCGCTTCCAGGGAGGCTAGGGCTTGCCGGCAACCGGCGGCTTGCCGGCCGCCCGCAGCGCCTGCACGTAGTCGTTCTGGATCGAGATCGCTTCGGGATTGCCCTGGGCGATCGCTTCCGGCGCGACCGACTCCGGGTTCAGGTAGATCGCGGCTCCCAACTCGTGCACCGCCGCACGCGGATCCTTCGCCAGGTCATACACCCCCAGCGTCAACCACGTCTGCGGATTCGACGGCTGCAGGCGCACCGCGCGCTGCAGCGTCGCGCGCGCCAGCGCCGGTTTGCCTGTCGCCTGCTGCACGGCCGAAAGCGTGAACAGCGCCTGCGCCGAGAGCGGGTCGCGCGAGACGGCCGTCTGCGCGGTCGAGAGTGCCCCGCGCGGATTGCTCGCCAGCTCCGTCAGCGCCTGCTGGGAGGCCGTCACCGAGCGTTGCGGCTGCCACTGCACCCATGCCGCCAACAGCGCACCGGCGATCGCCGCCACGGCGAGCACGATCCGCACCGGCCCGAGCTCGCGAGGGGAGAGGCGCGCGCGCAGCTGCTCGAGCCCCGGCGGCCACGCACCGGCGCCGCGCGATGCGCCGGCAGCCGCCAGGTCCGGCACGCCCAGCGCCGCGCTCGACGCTCTGCCCGCGCCCGGCTCGATCGTGCGGGGCGAGCCCGCCGGAGCGCTCCTTGGAGCGGCCGCGCCGAGCGGCCCGCGGCCCGCCAGCCAGCCCGCGCAGAGCAGCGCGACACAGGCGTTGCCCGGCACGTACCACGTCCAGTCGGCGATCGAATGGATGCCGAACACGACGACCAGGCAGAGCATGCTGAGCATGCCCACGCGCTCCGGCGTGTACCGCGCCGGGCGCCCGTCGGCGCTCCTCAGCCGCTGCCAGCCCGGCGTGCCGCCGGCGTCGGCGCGATCGAGCCACACGCGCAGCGTCCGCCAGTTGCTCCAGCGGCGGTTGAAGGGGTGCGTCGAGCGCCCCGCCGCCGCCATCCACACGAGCAGCAGCGCGAGCGTCAGGCCGAGCCCGACCAGGCCGAGGTCGGCCAGCGTCTGCACGACGTAGCCGTGCGCGTGGCGCACGTCGAGCGTCTCGGTGCGGTAGCGCAGCCGCGCGGTCGCATAGCCTTCCGCGCCCGCGCCGAGCACCGGGTGCGCCTGGAACACCTTCAGCGCCTCGTTCCAGTAGCGCGCGCGCACGCTGCCCACCGCCGTCAGGCGGCCGGGGCCGTTGGATGGGACCGGCGCGTGCGGGTCCGTGACCGAATGCAGTGTGTGCGAGATCGTGCCCGTGAAGCCACGGTGGCTCGCCGCCAGCGCGCCCGCGAAGGCGAGCACCACGACCGCGAGCACGCTCAGCAGCAGCGTGCCCGCGCGGCGGCGGTTGACGATCGACGGCGCGTTGCGCCCAGTCCAGAAGCCGAACGCCAAGCCGACCAGCGTCAACAGCGCGAGCATCGCCACGATCAGCACGCCCAGCTGGTGCCCGGCGCTCGTGCGCTGCATGAGCGCCACGTTGTCGCTGTTCAGCGCGTGCCTGGAGAAGTCCCACGCCACCACCCCGCCCGCGCACACCGCGGCGCTGATCAGGATCGCCGCGCCGCGCAGGCGCAGCGGCACGATGCAGAACCACAGCGCCACACCGAGCACGAGCGCCACCAGCGCGCCCCGCGAGTAGGCGAGCATCAGCGTCAGCAGCATCAGCCCCATCGCCGGGTAGGCCAGTGCGCTGAGCAGCGCGTGCCCCGTGCGCCGGGCGCCCAGCCACATGCAGCCGATCGCGCCCATCGCCGCCGTCAGGCCGATCGCGTTCCAGTAGCTGTAGGGGGCGCGCAGTCGGGCATAGACGTCACCCGCGTCGAGCGAGGCCGGGAACACCTTCGTCAGCAGTGCGTACACGCAGACGATGCTTGCCGCCAGCACGACACCGCCGAGCACCGCCGGCCAGCGCGCCGGTACCGCGCGCGCCAGAGCCACCGCAGCGCCGAACACGCCGCAGTAGGCGAGCATGCGCCCGGCGTCCTTGAAGCTGTCATCCGGCTGTACCGACCACACGACCGACAGCGCCGTCAGCGCGGCGAAGGCGAGCAGCAGCGCGACCACCCAGCTGCCGTAGGCGCGCTCGCCCGGGGGACCGAACAGGGCCACCGCGGCGACGATCAGGCCCGATCCGATCGTCAGCACGATCTCGACCGTCGTCATGTCGCTCAGGTTCAGCCCGCCGCCCGCGACGAACGCCACGAAGCAGAGCACGCCGGCGATCAGCACCGTCGGCCACGACGCTTGCGCACGCCGTCTCAGCGCCGACTGCCAGTCGCCGCGCGTGCCGCTCGACCATGCGCCGTTCGCGCTTGGCCGCCCTTCGCGAAGGTGCGGAGAGCTCGCGCCAAGAGGCGCATCGCCGCCGGCCGGGGCACCCGGCACCGCACTCGGCTCGATCACCGCCGTCTCGGGCTCAGTGGGAGCGGTAGGCACGAAAGCCCCTGAGGATCGCCCGCCCACCCAGCGCCGCGGCGCAGGCGAGCAGGAACGCGAGGATTGCCAGCAGCGGGTCCGGCAGCGAGCTGAGCGCCGAGGAGATGTCGGCGTGGACGACACCTGGGCTGACCAGCTGATTGCCGACCTTGAAGGGTTCGGCCCCGGACTTCGGCGCTCGTGCGACGGCGCTTTGCTCGGAGGGCGAGAGCGGGGTTGCCGCCACACCGCCGCCGCTCGGTCCGCCACCTCCACCGCCGCCGCCGGCAGCGGCGAGCTGGGCGCGGCGGATCAGGTTGCCGCAGTCCGAATACTCTTCGACTTCCGTCGGAAGCTCCGCCAGCGCGCGGCGATAGTCCTTCTGGCTGAAGCCGCTGAGGCTCTGGCCGTGCGTGCAACGTTCGATGATCTTCGCGCCGGTGTCGGCGCTCGCCGCAGTGGCGAGCAGGACGAGCAGCGACAGCGCGAGCGCCAGTGCGGACACGATTCGCATACGTGAGCGACGCAACGCTACCAACGCCCCCGGGAGAGGTTGAGGCTCGCAAGCGCAGCCGAGAAGCCTTCGGCCCACGCGTCGTAGGAATAAGCACGCACGTCGCGCGCTCCCTGCGCCCCGAGACGGGCGCGCAGCCGCGGGTCGTCGGCCAGCCGCACGATCGCGTGCGCCAGCGCGTCGCTGTCACCCGCCTCGACCACCAGCCCGTTGATCTCGTCGCGAACAAGCCCGCCGGCCGCCGCGCCCACCGCGTCGCTCACGATCACTGGCAGGCCGCGGTTCATCGCCTCGTTGATTACCAGGCCCCACGGCTCGCGAAACGTGCGCGTCGCGATCGACGGCAGCACGAGCGCGTCGCACGCCGCATAGACGTTGCGCAGCTCGACCGCGTCGATCTCGCCCAGGCCGATCATCCCCGCGTCGCCCTGGCGCCGGGGTCCGTCGGGTGCGATCGCGCCGAGGCTCCGATCGACGCCCGCCAGTATCAGCGCCGCCCGCTGCGGCGCAAGCTCCGCCGCGCGCCACGCGTCGGCGAGCACCGCGAGACCCTTCTCGCGCTCGGGACGCCCGACGAACAGGAAGCGCACCGCGGCATCGGCCGGCCACGTCGCCTCGCCGGGAGCCTCGATCTCCGACGAGCTCCAGAAGTCGTTGTCGACGGCCTGCATTGCGACGTGCACGTTGCGCGCGCCGCGTGCCCGCACGTAGGCGCTCACGTGCGGGCCGTACGTGACGACCGCGTCCGCCGAGCGATACAGGCGCCGCAGCGGCAGATAGCTGAACGCGTGCGCTGCGCTGCGCGGGTGCGCCCACAGCGAGGCCCACAAGATCAGCGGCACGCGCGCGCGTCGCGCGCCGCGCCAGCCGGCCAGCGGCGCCAGTCGCCCGCCCGTCGGGCAGACGACGGCGCGGTACTCGCCCGATGCCGCCAGTGCGTCGAGCTCGCGCGGGTGCACATGACGGTGGGGGAACGGCATCACCCCTTCGAACCCGGGGCCGCCGTGCTCGGAGCGCCCGCCGAACAGCGCCAGCTCGATCCCCTCGCGCTCGTGCAGGCGCGCGAGCGCGCCCACGCGGTAGGCCGGGGCGTTGCCCGTGACGAACAGCACCGGCTTGGCGGCGTCTGGCCTCGCCGCACTCGCTTGCGTCTGCGTCTGAGTCATCGCAGCGCGTGCTCGTAGGCGTCGAGCGTCTGGCGGCCGCAGCGCTCCCAGGTGAAGTTCGCCGCCACCGTCGCGCGGGCCCGCTGGCGAATCTCGTGCAGCCTGTGCGGATCCGACAGCAGCTCGTCGATCCGCTGCGTCAGGCGCTCGATGTCGCCCGGTGGCACGAGCACGAGGCCGTCGCCGGCCGCCGCGATCTCCTCCGGTCCCGGCTCGCCGCGGCAGCCGATCGCCGGCACGCCGCCCGCCATCGCCTCGACGTAGGCGACGCCGAAGGCCTCCTCCGTCGAGGGCATCACGAACAGCGTGCACGTGCGCGCCAGCTCGACCGCCTGCTCGTGCGGGAGCTGTCCATGGAAGTCGACCCGCTCGGCCACGTCCAGGCGAGCGGCCAGGCCCTCCAGCGCCGCCCGCTCCGGCCCGTCGCCGACGATCGCGTAGCGCAGCGTCGGGTGGCGCGGGGTCAGCACGGCCAGTGCGCGCAGCACGTCGGCATGGCGCTTGCGCGCCACCAGGTGGCCCACCGTGACCAGCGTCTGCCCCGCCCCGCCGCGTCGCGCCGGGCGAGCCGTCGCCGGCACGTCCGTGCCGAGGTGCACGACCCGCGTCTCGCGCGCCCCGTGCTCGCGCGAGAGCTCCGCGATGCCCTCGCTGTTGGCCAGCACCAACCGCGCCTGCGACAGCGTGTCATGCACCGCTTGCTCGCCGCCGCGCACGCGCACGGCCGTGTACAGGACGTCGCCGCCGTGCACCGAGACGACCAGGGGCACGCGCAGCGCACGCAGCGCGCGCACGCGGCGCACCGCGTCGCCGGCCGGCACGGCGTTGTGTGCGTGGACCACCTCGAATGGGAACGAGCGGTGCAGGCGCGCCATCGCAAGGCCCAACGGCGGCGCCGCCCAGGCGCCCCACCTGGCGTACGTGCGCTCCCGGTCGGGCGAGAGGTAGGGCACGTAGGAGACCTCCAGCCCGTCGCGCACCTGTGTGCGCGGCTCGCGCGCGAGGCTCGCCAGCGCGCGCGCCGCGGCTCCCGGTCCCGCCGCCAGCGCCGCGCGCGGCGGCACCACGCGGTGCAGCACCATCACGCGCACCTGCGCCCCCGCGTCGCGCGCAGCCAGCGCCTGGCGATGCGCCCACACGCCCAGCACCGGATCGCGCCGGCTGGGGTAGAACTCGGCGATCACGAGCACCCGCACCGGCCTCACCAGCGCCGGTGCGTCGTCAGGGTCTGCTTGGCCTCGGCCGCCTTCACGTAGGGCCGCTCGGCGAGGAACTCACGCGCCTCCGCCAGCGCCGCCTCACGCGAGTACGCATCGGCCGCCGGCGCTATCGCGTGGCCGATCGCGACCGCGTCGATCACGCCGCAGCGCCAACCGTGCTCGCCGGCGAGCGCCGCCCAGTGTGCATCCAGGCCCCAGCCCATGCGCAGCTGTGGAAACGGCAGCAGCGTCGCGAACGTCTCGCTCGCGAACGCCGTCACCGGCCCGATCTCGACGAAGCGCGTCTCGCGCACCACGCTGCCCGCATGCCGGCGCGTCTGCGGCCACGCCGCATGCGAGCGCAGCCGGTGCGCCGGCTGGGCCAGCTGCAGCGAGAAGCGCTCGCAGAGGAACACGAAGCGGTCGAGGAAGCCGCGCGGCAGCTCGACGTCGTCGTCGACGATCAGCAGCCAATCGTGTCCGCCCGGCGGGTGCGCCGCCAGCAGCCCGTTGAGGTTCTCGAACTTGCCGAGCGCGCCCGGCGCCGCCGTGTGGAGCTCGACCTCGTGGCGCGAGCGGCGCAGCTCCGCCTGCGCGCGGGCCGCAAGCTCGCGATGGACCGGGCGCTCGATCCCCAGCACCAGCACGCGGCGTCGCGGCGGCTCGACCCTGGCCGCCCGCGCCAGGCGCAGTCGCCGGCCGCTCGCCAGCTCGCGCGCGTCGGCGAGCACGTCGCCGAAGCCGCGCAGCCGCGCGTCGAGGCCGCCGATCGTGCCGCTCGTGCCCGAGAGGAAGTCGTCCTGCTCCGCCCCCGCCGCGCCCCCGCCGTCGAGCGATCGACTTCGAGCCATGTCCTCCCTCTGCGCTCGTAGCGCTTCGCGCAGTCGCCCCGCGCTGTGCGCGACCATCGTCAGCCCCGCCGGGCAGCGATGGCGCAGCACGTGGCCTGCGCTGCCCGCCAGCGTCGAGAGCTCGCGCGACAGCGCCGGCGCCTGCCCGCGCCACGCGTCGAAGCGCCGGGCCGCGCGGCCGCGCACGTACGCTCCGCGCGCGAGCGAGCGCAGGCGCGCGTCGCGTCCGACGCGGCGGTGCTCGACCGCCGCGGCCGCGACGTACAGCGCTCCCCGGCCGTCATCTCCGCCGGAGGCGGACATCAAACGATCCTGCCACTCCTGCTCGTCGCCACCGTGCTCGAGCGACTCCTCGAACGGGCCGATCCGCTCCAGCGCAGTGCGCCTGATCGCCATGTTCGCCCCCCACGCGTAGCGCGTCGCGAGTGTCGCCCCGGCCGAGCTCGAGCGTCGTGATCGGCGGGCGCTCGCGTCCGCACGAATGCGGTGCAGGACCTTCCAGACGTGCCTTGACCGGCCCCGTGAAGACGTCCGTCTGCGGGTGCTCGCGCGCCGCCTGCAGCAGCGCTGAAAGCCAGCCCTCGGCTGCGCGGATGTCGTCGTCGACGAACACCACCAGCTCACCCGTGCTCGCCCGCACGCCCGTATTGCGCGCCACGTTCAGGCCGCGCGGCGCCGCGTGCGGCTCGATACCGCGCGCCGTGGCGCTCGACCAGCTCCCGCGCCGCCGCCGACGCTCCCGCGTCGTCCACCACCAGCACCTCAGCGCCCGCCGCGGCCGCCTGCGGCGCGATCGAGCAGAGCGCCACCTCGAGGTAGGGCAGACGCGCCCTGGTCGGGATCACGATCGAGGCGGGCGGCGCGTCGGGGCTCATCGGTCCGGACAGTCTAGGTTTGCAGCGGTTTCGCAGGCGCGAGCGCTCTCCGCACTAGGCTCTCGCTGCGAGTGGTTCTCTTCCTGCACAACCGCTATCGCACGACCGGTGGCGAGGAGCGCGTCGTCGACGATCTGCTGCGGCTCGTGCGCGAGCGCCTCGGCGAGCCCGCTGAGCTGCTCGCACGCTCCTCCCGCGAGCTCGGCCGCGGGCGAGCCGCGCTCGGCCTGCTGCGCGGGGGTCTCGACCCCGACCAGGTCGGGCGCAGCGTGCGCGAGCATGGCGCGCGCGTCGTGCACGCCCACAACCTGCAGCCCGCCTTCGGCTGGCGCGCGCTCGCAGCCGCGCGGGCCGCAGGGGCGAGGGTCGTGCTGCACCTGCACCAGTACCGGCTCGTGTGCGCCATCGGCGTGTGCTTCACCGGCGGCGAGGAGTGCACCCGCTGCCATGGCCGCAACACGCTGCCCGGCGTGCGCTTGAACTGCCGCGCCGGCCGCGCAGAGTCCGCCGCCTACGCCGCCTCGCTCGCGCTGTGGCAGAAGCGCTTGGTGGGGCAGGCCGACGCCATCGTCGTGCCCAGCGCCTTCGCCCGCGAGCGCCTGCGCGAGCTCGGCGCGCCATTGCCGTGGGAGCGCGTGCGCGTGCTCGCGCCGCCCGTGCGTGCGCTCGACGGTCCGCCGACGCTTCCCTCCGGGGTCGCCTCCGAGCTGGCCTCCTACGCGATTGTCGTCTCGCGGCTGGCTCCCGAGAAGGGCGTCGACGTCGCCATCGACGCGTGCCGCGCCGCCGGCATCACGCTCGTCATCGCCGGCGACGGGCCCGAGCGCGAAGCGCTCGAAGCGCGTGCCGCCGCCGCCGGTCGGGGCGTGGCCGGGGCCACCGTGCGCTTCGCCGGGCGCGTCGACGACGCCGAGCTCGCCGAGCTGCGCGCGCGTGCCTCGATCGCGCTCGTGCCCTCGCGCTCGGCCGAGACCTTCGGCCTCGCCGCCGCCGAGGCGATGGCCGCCGGCCTACCCGTGCTCGCCAGCCGCGTCGGCGCGCTGCAGGAGCTCGTCGAGGAGGACGCGCTCGTCGCGCCCGGAGACCCTGTCGCGCTGGCCACGGCGATCGAGCGGCTCGCCGGCGACCGCGCCGCCGGCGAGCGGGGGCGTCAGCGGGCGCGTGCCGTGTGCGCACCCGACGTCGTCGCCGGAGCGCTCGCCGAGCTGTATGACGGCAGCGCATAAGCTCCCGGCGTGCCGCAAGACCCAAGCGCGCTGATCACCGGGCTGACCGGGCAGGACGGTTCCTTCCTGGCCGAGCTGCTGCTGGCGAAGCGCTACCGCGTGGTCGGGCTCGTCCGCGACGGCGACCGGGAGCGGGGGCTCGGCTCGGCCGAGCACCTGCGCGATCAGGTCGAGCTGCTGAGCGGCGACGTGCTCGATCCGCTCGCATTCTCAGAGGCGATCGCTCGCGCCGGCGCGAGCGAGATCTACCACCTGGCCGCGCCGTCGTTCGTCCCCGCCTCCTGGGAACGCCCCGGCGAGACGATCGCCGCGATCGCAGGCTCGACCGCCACGCTGCTCACGACCGTGCGCGAGCTGGAGTCCCCGGCGCGCGTGCTCGTCGCCGCCTCCAGCGAGATCTTCGGCGACGCCGGCGAGAGCCCGCAGAACGAGGACACGCCCGTGCCGGCCGCGCTCTCCCTACGCGATCGCCAAGCTCGCCGCCCATCAGCTGGTCGGGCGCCTGCGCGAGCACGACGGCCTGCACGCCAGCTCCGCCATCACCTACAACCACGAGTCCGAGCGCCGTCCCGAGCGCTTCGTCACGCGGCGCATCGCACGCGCCGCGGCCGCCATCTCGCTCGGGCGCCAGGACGAGCTCGAGCTCGGCGCGCTCGATGCCGTGCGCGACTGGTCCTTCGCCGGCGACATCGTGCGCGGCGCCTGGCTGATGCTCCAGCAGGCGCAGCCCGGCGACTACGTGCTCGTCGAGCGGCGTGCCGCACACCGTCGCCGAGTTCGCCGAGGCCGCCTTCGCCTGCGTCGGGCTCGACGCCGAGCGCTACCTGCGCGTCGATCAGGCCCGTGTGCGGGCTCCCGAGAGCACGCCCAGCGTCGGCGACTGCCGCAAGGCTCGCGCGCAGCTCGGCTGGGCGCCCGAGCTCTCCTTCGAGCAGCTCGTCGAGCGGATGGTGCGCGCCGATCTGCGCGAGCTCGAAGCAGCCCCACGCTAAAGCCCCAGGGCGCTCGGGCCGATCCGGATTCAGTGAGATCGAACCCCTACACTGCCCCCGAGTGAAGACCGTCGGCATCATCGGGCTGGGCTACGTCGGCCTGCCGCTGGCCGTTGCCTTTGCAAAAGAGGGCTGCGACGTGATCGCAGTCGACGTCGACTCGCGCAAGATCGAGGCGATCGAGGCGGGCGACTCCTACATCGAGGACGTCCCCTCCGAGCTGCTCGGCGAGCTGACGGAGCGCATCCACGCGAGCACGCGCTATGCGCGCCTGGCCAAGGCCGACGCCGTGATCATCTGCGTGCCGACGCCGCTCACGCGCAACCGCGAGCCCGACCTCGGGCCGCTGATCGACTCCACCCGCGGCCTCGCCGAGGTACTGCAGGCCGACCAGCTCGTCGTGCTCGAGTCCACCACCTACCCCGGCACCACGCGCGAGCGTGTCGCGCCGTTGCTCGAGGAGTCCGGCCTCGCCGCCGGGCGCGACTTCCATCTCGCCTTCTCGCCCGAGCGGGTCGACCCCGGCCGGACCGACTACACGCTGCGCAACACGCCCAAGGTGCTCGGCGGGCTGACCGAGGGCTGCCTGGCGCGCGCCGAGGAGCTCTACGGCCTCGTCTGCGAGAACCTCGTGCGCGTCTCGAGTCCCGAGGCCGCCGAGCTGACCAAGCTGCTCGAGAACATCTTCCGCTCCGTCAACATCGCGCTCGTCAACGAGCTCGCGATGCTGACCGACCGCATGGGCATCGACATCTGGGAGGTCGTCGACGCCGCCGCCACCAAGCCCTACGGGTTCATGCGCTTCGAGCCCGGGCCCGGCATGGGCGGGCACTGCCTGCCCGTCGACCCCTTCTACCTGAGCTGGCGCGCACGCGAGTTCGACATGTCGACCGAGTTCATCGAGCTCGCCGGCAAGGTCAACCAGCAGATGCCCTATCACTGCGTCGCCAAGGCGCAGCGCGCGCTCAACGACGCCGGCATGTCCGTCAAAGGCGCGCGCATCGCCGTGCTCGGCGTCAGCTACAAGCCCGGCGTCGGCGACATCCGCGAGTCGCCCGCGCTGAAGATCATCATGCTGCTCCGCAAGCTCGGCGCCGACGTCTGCTACCACGACCCGCACGTCGCGCACCTCGCCGAGTTCGGGCTCGACAGCCGCCCGCTGGACGATGCAGTCGGCGACGCCGACCTGACGCTGATCGTCACCGCGCACCCCGGGATCGACTACGGGCTGCTCGCGCAGCGCTCGCGTCTGCTCGTGGACCTGCGCGGCGTCACGCGCTCGCTCGAGGCATCCTCCGACGTGATCCGCCTGTGAAGTGCTGAGCCCCGACGAACGCGGGCCCGGGCTGCTGCTCGGCGATGACGTGCAGATCGGCGACGGTGTCGTCTTCGGCGCCAACGTCGTCGTGCACGCCGGCACCGCGATCGGCGACGGCTGCACGATCGAGGACAACGCCGTGCTCGGCAAGCGCCCGCGCCTGGCCAAGGGCTCCGGCGCGCACGGCGAGGCCGGTGCGCTGGTGCTCGCCCAGCAGGTCACCGTCTGCTGCGGCGCCATCGTGCTCGCCGGCGCCCGAGTCGACGAGGGGGCGATCCTCGGCGACCAGTCCTTCGTGCGCGAGCGCTCCTCGATCGGCGCCGGCTCGGTCATCGGACGCGGCAGCGTCGTCGACAACGACGTGTCCGTCGGCGCGCGCGTGCGCGTGCAGAGCAACGTCTACCTGACCGCCTACAGCACGATCGAGGACGACGTGTTCGTCGGTCCCGGCGTCGTCACCACGAACGACGACGCCATGGGACGTCACGCGCGCGATCAGCCGCTGCGCGGCGCCACGCTGAGGCGCGCCTGCCGGATCGGCGGCGGCGCCGTGCTCACCCCCGGAGTGCAGATCGGCGAGGAGGCCTTCGTCGCCGCCGCCGCCCTCGTCACCCACGACGTCCCCGCCCGCGCCGTCGTGATGGGCTCCCCCGCCCGCGTCGTGCGCGACGTCCCCGAGGCCGACCTGCTCGAGAACTGGCTCTAGCGAGTTACGCCACCAGGCCTCCCGGCGCAGCAACAGCCGGCCCGGACGGCCGGCCCGGTAACCGCCGTGGCGGCCGGAACGGTCACCAATTGAATCCAGAAGTGGAGGCCGGCTCGGCCAAAAGGCAGGATGCCGTTACACGGAGCGGAGTCCGGCTCGGCGAGAGACGGCACGCTGCCGTCTAAAAGGCAGCGTGCACAGCGGCGGTCACCTCATCGGCCTGCGCGCGTGTCAAAACCGGACTCATCGGAATCGCCAGATGCCGTGCCGCGGCCTGCTCGGTCCCCGGCAGCTCGAGCCCGGCACCCCACTCCGCCATCGGCGCCTGCCGATGCACGGGCATGCGGTAGTAGGCCTTGTACCCGATCCCCGCCGCGCCGAGCGCGGCTTCCAAGCGCCGCGGCTCGGGATGGCTGACGACGTACAGGTGCCACGCCGGCTCTGCGCCTGCGACCGGCACGGGCAGCCCGACGAGCTCGCCGAGGCCTGCCTCTTCGTAGTGGCGCCCGGCCTCGCGCCGGCCCTCTGCCCACGCCTGCAGATGCGGCAGCTGCACGCGCATGATTGCCGCCTGCAGCTCGTCCAGGCGCGAGTTGTAGCCGAGCTGCTCGTAGTCGACCTTGTCGCGTGAGCCGTGGAAGCGCAGGATCCGCGCCTGCTCGGCGATCCGCTCGTCGCCGGTGACGATCATGCCGCCGTCGCCGAAGCAGCCGAGGTTCTTGGAGGGGTAGAAGGAGAACGTCGCCGCGCGGCCGAGCGCGCCGGGCCGCCCCGCTGCGGACTCAGAGCCGAGCGCCTGCGCGGCGTCCTCGAGCACGGGCACGCCGAGCGCTTCGATCTCGGCCACCGGCGCGACATTGCCGAACAGGTGCACCACGACGACGGCCTTCGTACGCGGCGTCAGCGCAGCGCGCACGGTCTCGGCCGTGACGCAGTACGTGTCCGGGTCGATGTCGCAGAACACCGGCCTCGCGCCCGTCGGTGGGATCGCCTCTGCCGAGGCGTAGAACGTGAACGAGGGGACGACGACCTCGTCGCCGGGACCGACTCCCATCGCGCGCAGCGCGATCGTGATCGCGTCGGTGCCATTGGCGACGCCGACGCCGTGGGCGGCGCCGCAGTAGGCCGCCAGCTCTTGCTCGAAGGCCGCCACCTCGGGCCCGAGGATGAAGCGTTCGGACTCGAGCACGCCGTCGATCGCCGCCCGCAGCTGCTCGCGCAGCGGCTCGAGCGTCGCGGCCGTGTCGAACAGCGCAACCGCCATCGCTCAGGCCGCCATCGCGCTCAGCGCGGCTTGAGCAGCTCGAGGTCGGCGCGCGTCATCAGGCGGATCAGCTCCTCGAACGAGGTTTCCGGCTTCCAGCCGAGGTCGCGTTCGGCCTTCGCCGGCGAGCCGATCAGGTGGTCGACCTCGGCCGGGCGCACGAACGCGGGATCGATCGTCACGTACTGCTCGAAATCGCCGAGCCCGGCCTCGTCGAAGGCGACCTCGCAGCATTCCCGCACCGAGTGCGATTTGCCCGTGGCGATCACGTAGTCCTCGGGTTTGTCCTGCTGCAGCATCAGCCACATCGCCTCGACGTAGTCCTTCGCGTAGCCCCAGTCGCGTTCGGCGTCGAGGTTGCCGAGACGGATCTCCTTCATCAGGCCGTGCTTGATCGCCGCCGCGTGCCAGGTGATCTTGCGGGTGACGAACTCGAGGCCGCGGCGGGGGCTGTTGTGCACGACGAGGCGGCCGACTCCGGCGCAAAACACGCCGCTCTCGGTCTCGAGGTCGAACACCCATTCGTCGCTTGGCACCACCGATGGCGCCACACGGCGGACCTCCGCTGGGCTGCGCAGCAGATGAACGCCCTTGGCGCCGACCCGAACTGCCGAGCGGAGGTTGAGCTGGTAGTAGCAGCGTCCTTCCCGATGCTCGACGTACACCGAGGCTGGTTGGTTCTGGTTGGCGTAGAGCAGGCAGAGTCCTTGTGCGAGCACCGCGCTATTCGTCTTGATCGAGTCGCCGTTGCCCTTCTTCAGGCCATCGCCCGCGTAGTAGCCGTCGAGGAAAGCTCGCTGCAGCTCGCAGCTCGCGTTGAGGACGACAGGGGGTACCTGCTTGAAGGCGGTCGGCGTGTAGAGCTGCTCACGCAGCCATGGCCCGATCGTGCGGGCCCCCGAGAAGTTGACCGCATGGACCGATGCCTCGTCGTTGAAGCCCGAGGTGCCGGTCCACTCGTGTGACGAGCCGAGGAACACCCGCGACCAGAGCTCGGTCGCCCTGCTGCGTATCAGTAAGTCATTGTTGGTGAGACGCACGCCGCAGCCGTCGCGCGACACGTACCCGTCTGCTGCGAGCAGCCCGAGCAGCTCCGCCAGCTCAGGGGTGATCGCGCTCCACTCGGGCGGGCTCGGCATGCTCTCGGCAATCGCCATCGCGTCTCCCTCGCGCACCGCGCCGGCCTTCACGGGAGATCGGTCGTCGTCGAGCATGGTGTGGTGCGCCGTGGCATCGATCACCCCGCCCCGCGCTTGGATGCTCAGCAGCTCGTGGTCGGGATCTGTCGCTCGGCGGCGAGTCGCCGTGATTGCGCGGATGCACGTCCACTCGTCGCCGTCCCACACTTCGAGGCTCTCCGGCGCGAAGCTCTGACTGCTGGGACCCTTGCGTCGCAGGGCCACGAGATCGGCCGGCGTCCTGATCGCGACATTGCCAAGCTCGCGGACGATCAGGGGCGTGTTCTCGGCCACGCACTCGTGGTTGAAGAGTATCCCCGAAGTCGCATGCAGGTCGTAGGACTCGCGGTAGTTGACCGTGATGAAGTGCCCGTAGGCCTTCGCCACGCCGTAGGGCGAGCGCGGGTAGAAGGGCGTGGTCTCGGTCTGCGGGACCTCGAGCACCTTGCCGAACATCTCGCTCGAGGAGGCCTGGTAGAAGCGCGCCTGCGGGCACACTTCGCGCATCGCCTCGAGCATGCGCGTGACGCCGACGCCGGTGAACTCGGCGGTCAGCGTCGGCTGGATCCACGACACGGCGACGAACGACATCGCGGCGAGGTTGTAGATCTCGGACGGTTCGGAGGCGCGCAGGGCGTCGACCAGCGAGCGCTGGTCGAGCAGGTCGCCTTGGTGCAGCGTGATGCGATCGCGGATCTGCTCGATGCGGTCGAACTTCTCGGTCGACGCGCGGCGCACCATGCCGTGCACCTCGTAGCCCTTGTCGAGCAGCAGTTCTGCCAGGTAGGAGCCGTCTTGCCCGGTGATCCCGGTGACGAGCGCTTTTCGTTTGTCGGTCATTGGGCGTCAGCCTATAGAGCGTCGCCGATAGGCCCGCCGCTCGACGGGCGCTCGCTCAGTTGCCGGACGCGGGCTCGGCCGCGTGGGCCACTGCGCGCTCGCGTGCTCCAGCCGCGAGCGCGGCGATACCCGTGGCGGCGTCGATGCGCGCCTCCCAGCCGAGCAGCTCGCGAGCCTTGGCCACCGACGGATGGCTGCGCGGGAGGTCGATCTCGCGCGCCGGCAGGCGCTCCAGTGGAGCCTCCTCGGCGCGCCCCGCGACGGTCTCGTCGACGTCGTCGTCCACGCCCGCCTCCCAGGCGATCTGCGCGATCTCGGCCAGCGCCAGCTCGCGCCCGGCGGCCAGGTTGAAGTCCTCGTCGGCCGCCGCCGCAGCGGACAGTGCGGCCAGGATCCCCTCGGCGAGGTCGTCCACATGCGTCGGCGTCAGCGTCTGCTCGCCGGTGCCGAAGATCTGCAGCGGCCGAACGCCGGCGCCTGCGCGTTCGATCAGCTCGCCCAGCTCGAGCGCTGCACCGGGGAGCGCGTGCTCGGCCTCCGTCTCGGCCGGTGTGGCGGGCGAGATCGCAGGCCCATATGCGCCGAACGGCCGGCAGATCACGTACTGCAGGCCGCGCTCCCGATGCGCCGCCGCGCACTGGCGCTCGCCGGCCAGCCTGGCAAAGCCGGCGGCCGAGCGCGGCGCCAAGCACTGCTCGAGGTGCTGCTCGGGCGTAGGGAACAGCTCGGCACGCTCGAACACGAGCGGCGAGGAGACGAACAGCAGGCGCTCGACGCCGCGATCGAGCGCGGCTCCGATCACGGCGTTGTGCAGCGCCGCTTCGTACTCGAGCAGCGCGTACGGCGCCGTGCTCGCGTGGCCCGCGAAGCAGGCGAGGTGGATCACGTGCGAGCAACCCTTCGCCGCGGCCGTCGCCTGCGCGGCGATGCGCAGGTCTCCCCGGTGCACCTCGCAGCCTTCGCGCATCCACTGCGGCGGTGGGCGCTCGTCGGAGATGCGCACGTCGAAAGCCGGATCGGCCAGCAGGCGCCCGGCGACGGCGCCGCCGAGCAGTCCGGCGCCGCCGGTGATCAGCACGCGGCTCATACGCGCGACTCGCGGCGATGGCGAAGGTACTGGCCGGCGAAGCCGGCGACGAAACGGGGGTTGTAGCGGGCGTAGCGCGGCCACAGCCGCCGCGGCTCGCGTGAGAGGCGATACACCCACTCCAGACCGCGCTGCTGCATCCACGGCGGCGCCTGGGAGACGAGGCCGGCGTGGAAGTCGAACGCGGCGCCCACGCCGACCAGCAGCGGCGGACGCAGCAGCGGACGCATCTGGTGCATCCACTGCTCCTGGCGCGGCTGGCCGGTGCCGACCCACACGACGGCAGCGCCCGACTCGTTGATCAGCTCGATCTCGCGCTCGTTCTCCGCCTCCGTCAGCACCCGGAACGGCGGTGAGGAGGAGCCGACGATCGGCAGGCCCGGAAAGCGCTCGCGCAGACGCCTGGCGAGCAGCTCGCGCGCGTAGTCGTCGTGCCGTCCTCCGTACAGGTAGATCGGGATCCCCTTGCGCGCGGCGCGCTCGCAGAAGTGCGCCATCAGGTCAGGGCCGTAGACGCGCGTCGCCTGTGGATGGCCGAGCGCGTGCAGCGCCCACACGAGCGGCATCCCGTCGGGTACGGCCAGCGTCGCGCCGAGCACGGCTGCCAGCGTCTCCGGCTGCTCGCGGGCGGACATCACGAGGTTGACGGCCGCTGCCGTCAGGTAGCCGTGCGCGCCGGCGGCGATCATCGCCTCCATCCAGTCGAGCACGTGCTCGTAGTCGGAGATGGCCAGCGGGATGCCGAGGATCTCGGCCGTGTGCGGCGGCGCGGGCGGAGAGGCTGTTGCGGGTACGACGATGGCGTGAAGATAGCCGCCGACCGGCACTGCGCGGCGAACCGCGGGCACAGTCGGAGACGTTGCGCCCGTCGGGAGGCGGGGGCACGACTCGCTTGGCGCCGGGCTGCGCGGCTCGCGACCGCGTCACCTGCTCAGAAGGTCCGCACCCGGGGCGACGGGCCCCGGGTGCGCAGACACTCCTCCTACAACACCGAGTTGATCTCGACCTTTTCTTCGTTCGCCTGGTTCACGAACAGCGTCTCGCCCGCCTGTTCGGGAATGCCGGATTCGAACAGCGCAGTGAGTACTTCAGGCGGTTCTCCGACAAAGTTTTCCGGACGCTGTTTGCCTTTGACCGCTTTCGTTTTGACCACCGTCGTGAGTTTCATGATGTTGGCGGGCATCGGCGAGATGATCGACCCGGAGATCTTCGCCAGCAGGCCGCCGCACCTGAATTCGGCGATCGGACCGGAGTGACCGACCGGGAACAGGTCCTCGCCGATCTTGTTCAGGCTCGTTTCGGCGCCGAGTTCTTCAACACCGAGCACGCCTTCCAGCGTGACCGTGACGACGGTCCCCGTCGCCTGGCCTTCCGTGGTGCACGACGTGCCAAAGGCGCTGCAACCCGTGAACGTGACGACGACGCTGCCGACGGTCTTGTTGCCCGTGTATTTACCGCTCGAGCTCTCCCCGCTGCAGGCGACGAGGTTTTTGCCGACCGTTTCGAGTTCGGCGCTCGTCCCTTCCTTGAGCGTGTTGGAGAAGCCCGTTTTTTCAAGCGGCAGCGAGCCGCCGAAGGCCGGGTGCCATTCGTAGCTTTTGCCGCTTCCCGTTTTCGTGCAGCCCGAATCTTCGTATGCGCCGCCCGTCGTTTTTATGCATCGGCCGAATTCGGGCGGCCCGCCCGATTCGAGCAGGCCCGAGAACGAGGACGCGGTCCAGTGCTGTTCCACGTTGGGTACGGCGTTGTGCTCGACGAGCGACGCCGCGTCGGCGACTGTAACCGAGCACGCGACGAGTGTGAGCGATCCGAGTGCGAGTAGAAGGCAGTGGCGGGTCTTCCCCATGGATCGGTTCCCCTCCGGTTGATCTTGGCGTGACGTGACAGAGCGTAAACGATCTGTCCGACGGATTCGGCCTCGCTGGAGTTCGGGCCATCCGTAATCTTCGAGCAATGAGTCCGCTTCCTCCTGCGTCGCTACCGCGCCGATCGTCTGTTGCGCGAGGAATTCGAGACGCTGCGCGAGCGCATCATCGGAGTCGTCGACGGGCGCCTTCGAGCGGCCGGCGCGGCGCTTGACCGCTGCGACCTCGAAGCAGCCTACGCCCAGGCCTGGCAGGGTCTCCACGCGGCGGTGCTCGACGGGCAGCAGATCGCCAATCCCGCGGGCTGGCTCGCCGTGGTGGCCCATCGCCGCGCGCTGGACGAGCACCGCGCGCGCAGGCGTGTGCAGCCCGTCGCCGGGGCGGGCGAGGGCGTCGGCGACGATCGCGACCTGGCCGCCGAGCTCGACGATCGCGCAAGGCTGCGCAGCCTGCTGGAGGCGCTGCGCGCGCGGCTGAGCGAGCGCGAGCGCAAGGCCGCGACGCTGTGTTATCTGCAGGGCCTCTCGCGCGCCGACGCGGCCGCGCTGATGGGCCTCAGCGAGTCGCGCATGCGCAAGTTGATGGAGGGCGCAGGCGCCGGCTTACGCGGTGTCGCCGGCAAGGTCGGCGCGCTCGTGCAGGCGATCGCCGGCGGCCAGTGGTGCGAGGAGCAGGGCTCGCTGATGCGCGGGCTCGCCTTCGGCATCCTCGACCCGCAGGGCGATCGCTACCGGCTCGCGCTGAGCCACAGCGACGCCTGCCCCGCGTGTCGCGCCTACGTCCTCTCGCTGCGCGGCCTTGCCGCTGTGCTGCCGCCCGTGCCGGCACTGCTCCATCCGCTGCTGGCGGGCGGTGCGGCAGGCGGAGCGAGCGCCGGCGGCGCGTTGGCCGGCTCGGGCTCGGCCGGCGTAGGGGCGGGCGGCAGCGCGGGTGGTGCCACGAGCGCGTCGCTCGGCGCCGGCGCCGGGACGCTCTCGGCCTCCGGTGCCGCCGGCGCGGGCGCCGCCGGCGGCGGCTGGTGGCTGGCGGGAGGGGTGGGGGCGAAGCTGGCCGCCGGCTGCCTGCTCGCGCTCGGCGTGGGAGCAGGGTGCGTGGCGCTCGAAGGACACGGTCACGCCCCGACCAAGGCTGCGCATGGCCACGTCCGTGGCGCACGAGCGGGCGCGAGCGGGCGAGCGGCGGGCAGCGATGGCCGGGGTGCATTCACAGCGAGCGGCGCTGCGGCTACTACGCACGTGGAAGGAGCCGGTGGAGCAGCGCTCGCGGGGCGCAGCCGAGCGGCGACAGCCGCCGCGCGGGCCAGTCGCGAGTTCGGGCTCGAGCGGCCATCCGCGAGCTCGTCGCGGGCCGAGCCGTCAGGAAGCCCGGCAGGGAAGCGGAGGAGCGGTCGCGAGCGCGGCCTCGGCGCACTCGTCGAGCAGCGCGGCCTCGCCGGCCCGGACCGGCGAAGCGGGCACGGCACCGTCGGGATCCACATCTCCGGCGCCGTCAGCCGCCGCGCGCGAGTTCGCGCCGGGGTAGCCAGTGTGCGCTGCGCGTCAGGGGCGGGGGAAGACCTTGGCCAGCTTGCGCAGCGCCAGCGGGTTGCCTCGCGGGCGCAGCCGCCCGCGTGCGAGCAGCCGCACGGGGTCGACGCGCTCGCCGACGAGGTCGATCCAGTCCTGGTAGGCGAGCTGCAGGCGCACGTCGGGCTTCGGCGCAGCGCCCTCGGCGACCGTGCTCGAGCCGTTGTTGACGGTCAGGTGCCACGTGGGTACGTCGGGGTCGGTGAACTCCCACTGGAACGTCGTCGGGCGCGACAGGCCGTGCTTGGGGTTGACCTGACGGCGGATCGTGTCGAACAGCAGCTCGAGCGTCTCGGGGTCGCGCGTGGAGGGCCCCTCGCGCACACCGATCACACCGGCCTTGGCGAGCGCGCGCCCGCGCTGGGAGATCTCCACCGGCGAGAGCCCCTCGGGCAGCAGTTTCGGACCGGGCAGGCTGTCGAGCGGCATGCCGGCTGAGCGCAACTTGGTCGTCATCGAGGTGAGACCCTCGACGCCGACCTCGTCGAGCGTCGAGTTGAAGACGGTCACGTAGCGCTCGTCCCAGTTCGGCGGCATCAGCACCTGCGAGGTGTAGCGCGTGACCTCGTGCAGGATGCCGGCGACCGCCTTGGGCACGCGCACGGGGTCTTCGCGCTTGAGGTCCGACAGCAGCTTCACGCCGAAGCCGATGTGGCGCTGCTCGTCGGTCGCGATGTTCTCCATGCCCTCGCGGAAGGCCGGCAGCTGGTCGCGTTCCTCGAGGTAGCTGCAGATGAAGTGCTGGCCGGGCTGGGCGAGCGACGCCTCGATCACGATGTGGTAGAGCGTCACGGCCGCCGCGAGCTTCGCTGGCGAGTGGTCCTTGCGCAGTTCGTCGGCCATCACGTCGAGGCGGTCGAAGATCTTGCGAAAGCCCGGCGTGAGCTGTGGCTTGATCGCGTTCAGGCCGCTCGCCATCGAGCCGTCGCCGACTTCGCAGACCTCTTGCATGAAGCGCTTGAAGAAGACCGCGTGGCGCGCCTCGTCGACCTGCTGGGTCGTGAGGAAGTACTTCTGCTCCTCCAGCGGCGCCGCGTCGATGTAGGGCGAGAGGTTGTCGGCGACCGCGTCCTCGCCCCAGAAGAACAGGCAGTAGTTCCACATCGCCGCCGTGCGCTCGAACTCGGTGAAGTCCTCACGCCACTGCCGGGCGTCCTCGGTGAAGTCGAGCTCGGTGGCCTTCCAGTTGCCGCGCTCCCAGCGCGCATACAGGTCGGAGTAGCTGATCGCGTCGGTCGGCAGGCTGAGGATGTTGCCGTCCGCGCTGGCCGCTGCCGTCGATGTGGGGGTGGCGCTTGCCATTGAAGAGGGCTCCTGTCAGGGGTTCGTCATCAAATTAATAAAATCGATAATGGACGCTATCGAAATAGTGATCGCTCTGTCAAGTAGTATGTGGCGATGAGAACTGCGCCGGCCGGCACCGACACGCGGGCTCCGAGCGAGCCTGGAGCGCCTGTCCCGCCGCCTGCAAGCGGACGGTTGACGCGCGAGCAGAGCAAGGCCAACACGCGCGAGCGGCTGCTCGCCGCCGCGCGCAGCTCGTTCGCCGAGAGCGGCTTCCACGGCGCCTCGGTCGAGGAGATCGCCACACGCGCGGGCTTCTCCACGGGCGCGCTGTACTCGAACTTCGACGGCAAGGAGGACCTCTTCCTCGTGCTGATGGAGCGCGAGATCGACGAGCACGCGCGCGAGATCTCGGCGGCCGTGGCCGAGCGTCCATCGGTCTCCGAGCGGGCCACCGGCGGCGCGCGGCAGTGGATGACGATGATCGAGCGCGAGCCCGAGCTGCTCCTGCTGTTCATGGAGTTCTGGGCCTACGGCGTGCGCGATGCCGCAGTGCGGCCGAAGGTCGCCGAGCGCTTCGCGCAGATGCGGCGCCTGTTGACGACGCTGATCGAAGACGGCGCGCGCGAGTTCGAGCTCGAGCTGGCGCTGCCCGCCGAGCAGCTCGCGATCGCCGTCGACGCGCTCGCCGACGGCATCGCGCGCCAGAAGCTGGCCGACCCGAGCGCCGTCCCCGACGATCTGATGGGACGGGTGCTGGCGCTACTCTTCGCCGGTGCCACAGTCGCGACGGGCTCGTCGTCTCAGACCGCCGCAGCCGATACGCCGCAGACGCTTTGAGCTGAACCGCATCGTCAGGCTCGGATGCGCTCGACGCGCGTCCTCCGCCGGCGCGCTCGTGCTGCTCCTGTGCGCCGTCGCGCCCGGGGTCTCCGCTGCGATCGGGCGCGCGCCGCACGTCAAGCAGAGCAGGTGCAAGCTGGAATTCGGCTCGTTCACCGCCGGGCACTGGCCGGCGGGATGCTGGCGACCATATGCGGCCGGCTCCCCCTTCAACACGCCGATTCCAGCCAACCCGCGACTCGCACCGGATTCATCCGCGATCGCGAGCTACCTCGTCTCGCAGCATTGGACCTTCGCTCGCGAGCACCATGGCGACTTCGCGATCGAAGCGACCGGCAGCCGCCCCGTCTACTGGGCGCTGAGCAGCGATCCACTCGTGACCGTGATCTGCAGTGGCGAGGGCACGTGCAAGTCTGGACTGCGCCTGCACATCCCGGCCGGGGCAAAGCCGCAGGACGAATCCGACGGCCACATGACCGTGGTCGACCAGGTCGCCCACCGCGAGTACGACTTCTGGCGGGCCGGCGCGCCCGAACAGGGCCAGATCAAGGTCGCGGCCGCGAGCAGCATCCCGATCGGTCCGGCCTCCGGCACGGGACGCGACGGCAACGGCGAGGCCGCCCACCTGGGGCTGATGGGCGGCCTGCTGCGCGCCGGCGAGCTGAAGACGGGGGTGATCGAACACGCCCTCGCGATGGCCGTGCCGTGTGAGCAGACCAGCGACGTCTGGCCGGCGCCGGCGCGCGCCCGGGGCGATCAGGGCTGCTCGGGCAACGGCGCCGGCCCGCACTTCGGCAGCCTCATGCAGCTCAACATGAGCAACGGCGAAATAGCCGCGTCGGGCGCCCCTGCCTGGCAGCGAGCGATCATGCGCGCGATGGCTCGCTACGGCATCTATGTCGTCGACTCCAACAGCCCCGGCAACCTCGAAATGAGCCTGATCAAGGAAAACGACGAGTCCTTCACCAGCTTCGGCTACCCGCCCGCGATGGCCAACCTGATCAAGGCGATCGGCGGAGGCAGCTCGCTCGTCGGCGTGCCGATCGACGTGACCAAGCTGCGCGCGATCGCGCCGTGCGTGCCGCGACGGGCCTGTTGAGCCGCGGGCACGCCGGCTGAGGCCCACCGGCTGCTCAGCGGCCGTCCGGCAGGCAGAGGCACGCGTAATGGACAGTGAAGAGCCTGCGCGCCGACGATGGCGCGAGGCGGTGAAGCGTCGTTCGGAGTCCCCACTTGGCCGTGGCCTGCGCACGCGCAGCCGGGCTGCGCGCGAAGAACCGGTGGACTGCGAGGGGCAGCGGGTCCTCGAGCTCGGCAAAGACCGACAGGCCCGCTCCGGCGGCAATCGACCGCGCCGCGCTGCGGTCCAGGCGCTGCAGGTGCCCAACCTCCTCGGCGTGCTCGCGCTTGCCCGCGCGGCGCGCCGAGAGGTTCGCCTCGAGCGGCACCTCGACGACGACCGCGTCGCACACACGCGCGACCTCGCGTAGCAGCGCCGCCGGGTCGGGCACGTGCTCGAGCACGTGCGAGAGGATGCCCAGCTCGTAGGCGCCATCGGGCTGCTCCAGCCGGCTGCCGTCGTACAGCGCGACCGAATCGATCTCGCTGCGCCGGGCTGCGATCTGCACGGCGGCCTCGGTGATCTCGACGCCGGCCAGCCTGCCGCCGAAGCCGCGGGCGTGCAGCTCGCACAGCAGCGCTCCGTCGCCGCAGCCCACCTCGAGCGTGCCGGCAGGGGCGATGCCGGCGCTTGCGCACAGCGCCATCACGTGATCGGCCTTGCCGAGCGCGCCGAGCGCGCGCCAGCCCGAGTAGCGCTGCGCGTCGGCCGGGTCCTGTGTGTATGCGTCGTCGTAGAAGCTCACGAGCGCCTTCGCGTCGGCCTCGGGCCGGGTAGGGGTCTGCCTGGGTCGCGTCATCGACGATCGAGCTACCCGTCTGCAGTGGCCGGGCTCGGCAGCAGGCGACGCAGCACAGGCACCTGCCGCAGCAACGCCATCGACTCGTGTGGGTCCGTCTCGCCGGTCAGCCAGAGCAGGCCGCCGAACGCCGTCACGCCGGCGAGCGCGCCGAGCGGGATTCGCCAGAAGTCGTTCACCGAGCCGCCGATCGCCAGCAGCAGGCCGGTCATCGCGGCGCCCGCCAGCAGCGCACGCAGCAGCGTCTTGGCCGTCGGGCGCAGGTCGAGGTGCAGGATCCGCTGGCAGAGGATCAGGTGCGCCGGTGCGTAGATCCCGTATGCGACGTCCGTGCCGATCGCGCCACCGACCACGCCGACGCGCGGCACGAGCACGATGTCGAGCACGAAGTTGATCGCCACCGTCACGACCGCGATCGGCACGCGCCGCCGCGCCTCGCCGAGGTAGTTGGCGCTGACCGAGACGAGCGGGCCGAAGCCCATCAGGAAGACGCACGGGGCGAGCACGCGCAGGACCGTCGCCGACTCCTTGTAGCCGCCGCCGAGGCCGATTTCGACGAGCAGCGAGGACCACCCGAGCACGAACGCCGTGATCGCCGCCTCGAGGATCAGCAGCAGCCGCAGAGCGGAGACGAACGCGTCGACGTTCGGCTCCTCCCGCGCGCGTCGCGCCAGGCGCGGCGAGACGCCGGCCGCGATCGCCGAGCCGGGGTAGGAGAGGAACGAGATCAGGCGCAACGGCGCGCTGAACACGCCAACCGCGCTCGCGCCGAGGTAGCCGCCGATGATCAGCACGTCGATCTCGTTGAACAGCGTGAAGGCGCCGTCGATGATCAGCAGCACGCCGGCATACGACGCAATTCGCCTCGTGTCCGGGCCGAAGCGGATCGTGCGCGGCAGCGCCTTCGGACCGAACAGGCGCACGAGCGCGAACAGCGTCATCGCGGCCCCTGCCGCATAGCCGATGGCCCGCCCGAACGCGGCCCCGCTGACGCCTGCGCCCGCGAGCACGAGGCCGACGGTCGCCGTCGTTTCGACCGCGCTCTCCGCGGTCGCCGTCCATAGCTGGAAGCGCACGCGACCGGCGGCGACGAATGCCGAGGTCATCATCATCAGGCTCTGGCCGAACAGCGCTATCGCCACGCCGCGGATCGGCCAAACGAGCGGATCGATCCCGTACGCGTCCGCGATCGGCTCGGACAGGACGATCAGCAGCACCGCGATCGCGGTGCTGACGAGCAGCTTCAGGCGCAGGCTGTCGGCGAGCACCGACAGCACGCGTCCCTGTTCGCCGCGGTGCTCGGCGACGAAGCGCGCGGCGGAGGTCGAGATGCCGAAGTCCGAGGGCATCAGCACGAGGCCGCCGATCCCCAGCGCCAGCGAGAACACGCCGAAGCCGTGAGAGCCGAGCTCTCGCGCGAGGAACAGCGTCAGGCCGGCCGTGAACGCCGCCCCGACGAGCTGCGCCGCGAATGCGAGCGCAGCATTGCGGCTGATCGTTTCTTCGCCTGCGCTGTTGGCCCCCGGCGGAGCCGGGAGCGCCTGCGCCGGCGCGGCGTCCGCGTCTATCGGTGGCTTGATCATTGCGGCAGCCTAGAGAGTACGGCTGCGCCGCGAGCCTCGTCTCGGCGATCGATCGGCTGCGCCGAGGCGTGCGGCGGGCAAGGCACGCTTCCGTGTTGCGGCGCGCGCTACCCGGCCGTATACGTCGCGTACAGCGATGTCTGCTCGCCGTCGGTGCTCGGCGTGCCGAACGTGCTGCTCGGACCCGCGGTGTACGTGTTGGCGTTGTAGTCGCGCGAGCCCGTGACGTTGTCGTAGCGGAAGCCCGCGACATTGCTGCTCGCGCCCGTCATCGCCCCGATCCAGTAGTTGCCGGCGGCCAGTTTCAGGGGCGTCGAGAAGCTCAGGTCATACCAGCTGGCGGCGTTCGAGCTTTTGAACGTCAGCGCTTCGGTGCTGCCCAGCAGCGTCCCCGGCGCGCCGCCGTTGTCGGCATAGACGACGCCCTTCAGCAGCTGCTGCCCCGAGGTCCCCGTCGGCGCCAGGTAGATGCTCAGCTTGCTCAGCGAGCCCGCCGCTCCCAGCGCATAGCGGTTGACCCGCTTGCGGTCGGCCAGGAAGCTGTCCGAGGAGCCGCCGACGCTGGTCTTGCCGAAGGTCGTAGGGAGCTGTGTCACGACCGCAGTCTGCGCCGAGCTCACGGGCGCGGAGCTGCCGCCGGCGTTCGTCGCCGTGACCGCGACGCGCACCGTCGAGCCGGCGTCGAGCGAGGCGAGCGTGTATGTCGCCGAGATGGCCGAGGAGATCGGCGAGCAGTTGGCGCCGCTCGCGTCGCAGCGCTGCCACTGGTAGGAGAAGCTCGAAGGTTCGTTGCTCCACGAGCCCGTGTGCGCCGTCAGCGTCTGGCCCTGCTGCGCCGTTCCCGTGATCGTCGGCAGCGCGGTGTTGGCCGGGGGCGGCGGGGGCGGCGGGGCGAGCACCGCGGCGGTCGGACCCGACGCCGCCGCGGCGCCGGGGCCGCCCGCATTGGTTGCGATCTCCTGCACCTCGAGGCGGTGCCCGACATCGCCGGCCAGCGGCGTGTAGGTCTGGCTCGTCGCCGTCGCAATCGCCAGGCAGCTCATCCCCAGCGAGTCGCACTGCAGCCACTGGTAGCTGTAGCCCGTCGGTTCGTTCGTCCACGATCCGTGCTGCTCGGTGAGCGGCTTGCCCTGCTGGGGCGTGCCGGCGATCGTCGGCGGCGAGGTGCTCACCGGCGGTGAGACCGTCGTCGCCGGCGTATACGTCGCGTACAGCGATGTCTGCTCGCCGTCGGTGCTCGGCGTGCCGAACGTGCTGCTCGGACCCGCGGTGTACGTGTTGGCGTTGTAGTCGCGCGAGCCCGTGACGTTGTCGTAGCGGAAGCCCGCGACATTGCTGCTCGCGCCCGTCATCGCCCCGATCCAGTAGTTGCCGGCGGCCAGTTTCAGGGGCGTCGAGAAGCTCAGGTCATACCAGCCGGCGGCGCTCGAGCTTTTGAACGTCAGCGCTTCGGTGCTGCCCAGCAGCGTCCCCGGCGCGCCGCCGTTGTCGGCATAGACGACGCCCTTCAGCAGCTGCTGCCCCGAGGTCCCCGTCGGCGCCAGGTAGATGCTCAGCTTGCTCAGCGAGCCCGCCGCTCCCAGCGCATAGCGGTTGACCCGCTTGCGGTCGGCCAGGAAGCTGTCCGAGGAGCCGCCGACGCTGGTCTTGCCGAAGGTGCTCGGCGGTGGCGGCGGGGGCGATCCGGTGCCGCTGAACGACACTTCGTGCAGCCCGCTCGCGTCTTCGCCGTTGATCGCCCACGTGCCGCTCGCCGGGCCCGTCGCGGTGGGCGCGAACGCGACCGTCTCGGTGAGCGTTTCGCCGGCCGCCAGCGTGGTGCCCTCGGGCAGCGTCGTCGTGGCGGCGAACTCGCCGCCACTCGGCGGCTTGGACTTGGTGATCGTGACGCTCGTGCCACCGGTGTTGGCGACCGTGAACGAGCGCGTCGCCGTCTTGCCGACTTCGACCGTGCCGAAGTTGTTCTGTTCGCTCGTGATCTGGATGACGCCCGGCGCTCCGGCGCTCCCCGACAGCCCCACCGCGCCGTTGCCGCCGCTCGTTTCGAGGCCGATTTCGCCGCTGAAGTTGCCCGCCGCCGTCGGTTCGAAGGTGACGTTGATCGACAGCGAGCCGCCCGGCGCGATCGTGCTGCCGACCGCCGGCGCTCCCGTCGCGCCGAACGGCGCCGCCGGGAGCTCGACCGCGCCGATCGTCAGCGGCGCCCCGCCGACGTTGCGGAACGTCGCCGCCGCCGAGAGGTGCCCGCCGACGGTCGTGCCGCCGAAGGAGACGACCGCCGGTGTCACTTCGAGCTGCGCGCTCGCCGCCTGCCCGGTGCCCGACAGCGCGAACGAGACCGTGCCCTTGCTCGTTTCGGCCGTCAGCGACGCCCCGACGAGCCCCGTCTGCGTCGGCTTGAACGTCACCGGGATCTGGATCTTCTGACCCGCCGTCAGCTGTGCCGGCAGCGCCGGCGTCGGCGAGCCGATCTGGTACTGCGACGAGCTCGATTTCAGACTGCTCAGCGTGAGCGTGTTCGTCGCCGTGAGCGTCACCGTCTTCTGGCTGCTGCTCGCGATCGTCGTCGTCTGAAAGCTCGTCGCCGGGCCGGTCAACAGCGGCGTCACCGGCGAGCCGAACGCGAGCACCTTCCCTTCGCGCGTGCCGACGAAGACCCGTCCCGCGCCGATGCCAGGAGTGGCGAACTTCGAGGATGTCCCGATCGGCGCGCTCCAGCGCAGCACCGGCTTGCCTTCGACCGGCAGCGGGTCATACGCGCGCAGCTGCGCGCCCGCGCCGCTGCCGTTGGGGGCCCACACGACCCACACCAGCGCCGAGCCCGACGCCGTCCCTTCGGAGGTGATCACGGGCGCGCTCGAGCTGAAGCCGAACGCGTCGGAGGACGTCGCCGCCAACGACAGCGTCGGCTGGCCGGTGCCCGAGAGCCCGTAGCGGTACATGCGCAGGAAGCCCGAGGAGCCCCCGGCGGTGTTGCCGCCCGAGGCCGTCGGTATGTAGACCCAGCCGCCGTCGCCCGGCCAGACGCCCGGGCGCGACCACACGCCGCCGTACGGGCCGATCCGCTGGACGACCTTGTCCGCGGCGCCGGGGCCCTGCTGAAAGCCGCCGAGTTCGCTGCGGTTGAGTAGATACACATAGCCGTCCTTGCCCACGGCGACCGCCAGATGGGGGATCGACGGCGTGCCGAAGTACTGGTCGTTGAGGCCCGTCACGCCGCCGGAGGCGAAGTCCGCGTCCCACGTGTCCAGCTGCACGGCGTCGAACGGCGCGAAGAAGTCGACCGCCTTCAGCGAGCCGTCGGGCTGAACGGCGAGGCGCACGATCGACTCGCCGAGATCCCCCGGCGGCGAGCTGCCTGGTGCGGGCGTCGAGGGCGCGCCGCCGTTGCCCGTGCTGAGCATCAGCGTGCCCGAGCCGTCTGATGTGAGTCCCGCCCCCGATTGCCAGATCCCGGCCCCGTCGCCGGAAGTCCGGTCGACCCAGCGGGCCTTGATCTGCCCGCCCGTGGAGACGCCGAACACCCAGCCCTGCCAGGGCGAGTAGTCGCAGTCGGAGCCGAACGCCGCGTAGACGACGCCGTTCATCAGCAGCAGACCGGGCCGCTGGAGCTCGTTGGTCGGCTTGAACGTCTCGCTCGGCTGGTTCTGCGCGGCGCCGCTCAGCGCGACCGGGAAGCCGGGCTGCTCGGCGCCGGTCGAGAGGTTGATCGCGTCCATCAGCCAGCGCGCCGCCCCCGACGTGCCCGAGGCGTAGTTCTTGTGCGTGAGGTAGGCCGTGTTGGTCGCCGGATCGATCACCGGCGTGGCCGTGACGCCGATGTTGGGCGTGAGATCGCCGCAGCCGATGTCGGCGGCCTTCCAGGGTTCCCCGAGGTTGAGCGGCGCCGCCCAGCGGAGCGCGCCCGTCGCCGGATCCAGGCCGTAGACCTTGTTGTTCTCGGTCGCCACGAGCAGCGTGCCGTTGGCCAGCAGCGGCTGCGCGTAGACCTGGCCTTCGACCGACGTCGACCAGAGCTGCCCGAATGTGCCGCCGCTGAGGAGCTGCGGCGTGAGCGAGGATTCTTCGGGATACCAGCCGTCGCGCAGGTCGTCGCCGGAGTTGGTGATCCCTTCCGCGAGCGCCTGACCGGCGAACACGAGCAGCACGAGCGCGCTCAGCGAGCAGAGCATCGCGAGCAGGCGCGCCCGGCGTCCGGCCGAGGGCGACATCGCCGAGGACCTGCTCGGCGGGCGATCGCGTTTTCTACAGCGCCGGCGCATCCCTGCCAGTCCCAGTCCTCTAATTTCGCTTTCTCCTCGGACCCCCGCGAGCTGGACGATCCGCCCAAGCTCGCGAGCATACGGCATCGTTCGCCCAACTCGGCACACGCTACGCTCGCGTCCGTGCGCGGCCGTCTGTACCTGTTCTCGGCGAGCGCCGTCTACGGCGCGCTGCTCGTCCTGCTGCGCGGGCGACCGAGCCTGAAATCCGATGCCGGCGTGTTCCTCAGCGTCGCCGGGAGCATGCTGCACGGCGACCGGCTGTACGTCGGCGTGCTCGACAACAAGGACCCGCTGTTCTATTACGCGCACGCGGGTGCGCTCGCGGCATTCGGCTGGACGGGGCCGTTCCTGCTCGACATCGTCTGGCTGGCGATCGCTGCCGCCTCGACGCTGCTGTTGCTGCGGGCGGTCGGCTCGTCCCGGCTGACGGCCGTAGTCGGCTTCGTGGTGTACCCGCTGCTGCTCACCGGCGCCTGGTACCTATCGGGTTACTCGCTGCTCGCGGCGCTCTCCTTCGCCCCGCTGATCGGCCTGCTCTGGCTGCGTGGCAGCTTCGTCGCGGCCGGGGCGGTGCTCGCGCTCGGCGTGCTGTTCAAGGTGAACCTCGGCCTCGTGCTCGCGAGCGTGCCGCTGGCGGCGCTCGTGCTCTCCCCGCGCGGGTCGCGCGCCCAGCTTGCGAAGGCCGCCGGCGGGTTCGCCGCCGTCGCCGGTGCCGGCGCCGTAGCGCTCGCCGTGCGCGGCGAACTGCACGGCTATATCGAGAACCTCAAAGACAACATCAGCTACTCGCGCAACGTGCTGAGCGCGACCGGCAGCGTGACCGGGATACCCGGTCACATCAAGGTCGCCGCCTGGGCGGCGAGCCGGCCGGGTCACATCCTCGGTGTGCCCGTCGGCAAACCGCTGCACCTCGTCGTCGTGGTCGCGGTCTTCGTGGCGGCGGGGGCGCTCGCCGTACGCACCCTGCGCCGGCGGCCCGCGGCGCCGCCCGCTGCGGCGTCGCACGCGGCGGCCACGAGGTTCCTCGCCGCGGCGTTCCTCTGCGCGACCGCCACGACGGCGCTGACGCTCGCGCTGACGGCGGCCTGGTCGCCGCACGACCAGATGCTCGCCTTCCCGGCGCTGCTGCTGATCGCTTTCGCGGTCTCCTTGCTCCCGTCGGCTGTGCCCGCGCTGGCCTCCGGCCGCCGCGCGATCGCGGCCGTCTGCGCGGTCGCGGTGCTCGGCATCGTCCTGCTCGGTGGCACGGCCGCGGCGCCCTACGCGCGCGAAGGCGGAATCTCCTACTGGTTCGACTCCGGCCGCAGCGAAACTGCCCGGGAGCTCGAACAGGCGGCCGCGAGTCGCTTCCCGGCGGCCCGCAAGATCACCTACGTGCATCTCGGCCAGAACGACGAAGAAGCGGTCGCGGCTTTCCTCGACGGCCGCTTCTCGCTCGCCTGCCCGGCGATCGCCCAGTACGTGTTCACCCCGCACCTCGACGGCGTGCTGCGGTGCGTCGAGGGCAAGCGGCCGGAGCTCGTGCTGGTCACGCAGAAATTCCGCCGCGAACCACACGCGCCCGCGGAATGGGACCGGTTCGTCGCCGACGGCACACGATTGCTCGAACGCGAATACGAACGCGTCTCGACCCGCCGGACACCTGCCGGGGTGGCCTCGGTCTGGGCGCTCGCGCCGGCCGTCGCCGACGCCGCACCGTAGGCCGGCAGCGCGCTCGCGAAGGCGCCTGGACCGAAGGCGCGCCCCGTGGGCGTCCCCGGAGGTTCGTAGCATGGGCCCGCGAATGCTCCCGGCCGCCTCCTCCGATCGTCAGCCGGGTCGGGTGCGTGTCGTCACGTTCGTCGATTTCCTCAGCTGCTTCGGCGGGGCCGAGCACCTCGCGCTGCTGATCGCGACGAGGCTCGACCCGGAGCGCTTCGACTCGATCCTGTGCGTCAGCCGCTGGCCGCTGACGGGCCCGTGGAAGGACGACCCATCCGCCCGGCCGGCGCTCGAGATCCTCGAGGCCTCGCCCGCGCGCTTCCTCCCGCTGAAGCGCCGGCGCAAAGTCGACATCGCCGCGCTCGCGCGGCTGGAGCGCTTCCTGCGGCGCGAACGGGTCGACGTTCTGCACTCGCACAAGTTCGGCTCGAACATCTGGGGGACGCTGGTCGGGCGGATCGCGCGCGTCCCGGTCGTGCTCGCCCACGAGCACACGTGGTCCTACGAGGGCCAGCCGCTGCGGCGCTTGCTCGACCGCGAGCTGATCGCGCGCGGCGCGACCCGCTTCATCGCCGTCTCGCGCGAGGACCGGCGGCGGATGAGCGAGGTCGAGGGAATCGACCCGGCCCGCACTTTGTTCATCCCCAACGGCGTCCTCTCCTCGCCGCAGCCCAGCGGGCGCGACGTGCGCGCCGAGCTGGGCATCGCTCGCGACGCGCCCGTGATCGGCGCCGTCGGCGTGCTGCGCGCGCAGAAGGCGCTGCACGTGCTGCTGCGCGCGCTCGCCCAGCTGCGTGAGCGCCGGCCGGAGATCCGCCTGCTGATCGTCGGCGACGGCCCCGAGCGCGCAGCCCTGGAGGCACTCGCCGCGGAGCTCGGGATCGCCGACGCCGTCGTCTTCATGGGCCACCGCGGCGACGTGCCCGACGTGCTGCGCGCGCTCGACGTGGCCGTGTCCAGCTCGGACTTCGAGGGCAGCCCGCTCGCGGTGATGGAGTACATGGACGCGGCGCTGCCGATCGTCGCGACGGCCGTCGGGGGGGTCCCCGACCTGATCGAGTCCGGTGTGCACGGCCTGCTCGTGCCGCGTGGGGACCCGGAGGCGCTCGCCGCTGCGCTCGCGCAGGCGCTGGCCGAGCCCGAGCGCTCGCGCGAGATGGGCGTGCGGGCGCGCGAGCGCCGCCGCAGCGAGTTCGACATCGACACGCTGGTGCGGCGGCTGGAAGCGCTCTACCTCGAGCTGCTCGCCGAGCGCGGCGTCAGTAGCTCGGCGCGGCGCTGAGCTCCGGCAGCTCGGACTCGGAAGGCGCCGGCTCGTCGGCGTCCTCGCGACGCGCGATCGCGTACATCGCCGGCCCGAGCGCGAGCAGCACCCACAGCAGCTTGCTGTACATCACCGAGATGAACACGTCCGCCACGAGCATGCCGCACAGCCCCAGGAACATCGCGCGCGCGAGCGCCTCCATCGTCCTGTCACCGCGCCGCTCCCAGACACGGGCGGCCTTCAGCGCCCAGCTCATGCACGAGCCGATGATGCCGAGGAACAGCAGAAACCCCGGGATCCCGGTCTCGGCCATGATCTGCAGGTAGGTGTTGTGCGTGACGAACGGCTGCTGGTTGAAGATCAGATCGGTTCGCTGGATCACCCCCGGACGCAGCGTGTACTGGGCCGAGGAGTTGGGGAAGTTGCCGACGCCGACGCCGTCGACGGGGTGCGCCTGCACCATCCGCCAGGCGACCGTCCAGAGATCGGTTCGCCCCGTCCCGCCCTTGGCTGCGCTGACGCGTTCGCGGGCGGGCAGCGGCGCGAGCTGTGTGAAGTAGACGACGCCGCCGATCGCGACAAGCGCGAGCATCAGCGTGATCGCCATGCGCCAGCGTCCGGCGAAGACCGTGCCGGCGACCATCAGCGCGCCGAGCGCGACGAGACCGCCACGCGAGAGGCTGAGGAAGATGCCCGCGGCGCACAGCGGCACGGCCATCGCCGCGACCAGCCGCAGCGATGGCAGGCGCGTGCGCCCGATCGCGAACCCGGCGCCCAGCGCGAGCCCCACGAGCAGCACCGATGCGAGTTCGTTGGGATCGCCGATCGTGCCCGTCGCCCGCGCGCTTTCCTCGACGATTTCGGGGTTCGGTGGCTGCAGCACCGCGAACGCGGCGGCGATCATCGCACCGAGGATGATCGCCCCGACCACGATCGTCAGGTCCCGCCGTGTGCGCACCGCCGTGTAGGCGATCGGGATCAGCAGGATGTTCGGCGCGTAACGCGTCAGCGCCCCCGTGGCGGCACTCGTGCTTGGCGCCCACAGCAGCGACAGCGTGGCCCAGCCGAAGAACGCGACCAGGATCCACGTCAGATGCGAGTGATCGGCGAAGAAGTCGCCTTCGGAGTCCTCTGAGCCGATGCTGAAGCGAGCCAGCCAGGCGACCGCCACGAGCAGCCCGACGGCCTTCGCCGGACTGAGCGAGCCCGAGGTCGGCAGCGTGTCGACGAAGCTGAGGAACGCGAGCACGGCGAACCCGATCGCGAGATCGGAGAACGCCACATAGGCGAGGACCAGTCCGCCCGCGCCCGCGAGCGCGAGCGCCGGCTGCAGCGCGGCGAGCACGCCGAGGATCGCCGCCACCGCGAGGATGCCCGTCGGCAGCAGCTCGAATGCGCGCCCCCGGGCGTGCATGGCGGCGCTAGGCCCCGATGGCCGGAATGTGCTCGCGCAGCTTGCCGCGGCGGCTCGTCGACGTCGGCGTCGGCGCGTAGTAGCCGCTGCCCTGTGCGAAGTCGTCGCTGACGACGACCAGGCCCGATGGGCGCACGCCCTGGCGCGAGAGCATTTCGCCGAGGTAGACGAGCTGATCGGTGCGGCTGTAGCCCAGACGCGCGACGATCAGCACGTCGTCGACGTGCTGGCTGAGCGGCAGCGCGTCGCTCACCTCGGTCACCGGCGGTGCGTCGAAGACGATGAAGTCGGCAAGCGCGCGGCCCTGCTCCACGATCTCGTCGGCCGAGGCGAGCAGGCCGTCGGCGAGGTACGGCACCGACTGCTCGACGAGCAGGACGTCGAGGTTGTCGCTCAGCTCGGTCACGGGGACGAGCGCGTCCTTCAGCGAGATTTCGCCCATCAGCACGCCCGCCGTGCCACGTTTGCCGCGCTTGACCCGCAGGTCGAGGGCGCCGCCGAGCGACGGGCGCCGCAGGTCGGCCTCGACGAGGATCACGCTGTGGCCGGAGAAGGCCAACGTCGCCGCGAGGTTGAGCGCGACCGTCGACTTGCCCTCCGAGCGCGTGGAGCCGGTGACCATGATCGAGCGCGTGCCGGTCTGGTGGCTGCGCGCCCCCAGCGCCACACGGAGCATGCGGTAGCTCTCCTGGGCGGCCGGCGAGATTTCGCCGGGGCGCATCGGCAGGCGCGATGCCGGCCGGCGTTCGCGGGGGATGCGGGCAAGCACCGGGAGTCGGAAGATCCGCCGCAGGGTCTCCTCGCGGCGCACGCGCGGATCGAGGTTCTCGAGCGCGAACGCGCCGCCCACGCCGATCACGAGGCCGATCAGGAAGCCGGCGATCACGCTCAGCTTCGTGCGCGGCCAGCTCGGTGAGCTCGGGAGCTGGGCGAGCGACTCGACCGAGACGGTCGGATCGGGCCCCGCCAGCAGCGTCTGCAGCGTGGAGAGCTTTTCGCCGAGCGAACCCTGGCCGGTGCGCTGCGCCGCCGGGAGCGCGGCGATCTGGTCCTTGATCGTCGGGATGATCGCTTCGAGCTGGCGGTGCAGCGTGCGCGTACGGCTGTTGACAGTCGCCGTCGCGAAGGCGTTCGCGACAGCCTGCGCGCGCGCCGCCGTCGAGGCGGTCGCCGTGATCGCGACGACGTTGCTCTGAGCGACCGGCACCGCCGAGACCTCGCCGAGGATCGCCCGACCCGTCGTATGACCGAGGTTGATCGCAGCCAGCGCCGCGACCTCGGAGGTCGTCACGAGGCTCGCGGCCGTCGAGACGTCACCGGTCGGATTGCCCGAACTCTGGATCAGGCCGAGGCCGATCAGGTTGCTTTCGCCGTTGACCGGCGTGATCAAGAGGTGCGATTCGGCCTTCCACGTCGTCGGCGCGAGCTTGGCATACGCGCCCGCGACGAGCGTCACGATCACCACGCACGCGAGGATCAGTTTGCGGCGGTCGCGGATCACCTCCACGTAGTGGCCCAGGCCCTCGCGGGGCCCGGGCGGCGCGAGCCAGTCGGCGGAGCGTGATGGGTCGCTAGAGCGTGGCATGGAGGGGGGCCCGCGGCGCCGGAGCGCAGCCTTCAACAAAGGTAGCGGCTATCGCCACGGAGCGATCCGCGTGCGAATGGCGCATTGGACGTTCGTAGGAGCGCGAGCGCGTTCCGGTCAGCAGGCGCCGTCGGGGGTCGATGAACCGCATGTTCACCGCACTTACCGGAGGTCACGCCGCCAATGCTTAGCCGTGCAAGCCACGTTTCACCAGATTTTCTCTCCGCGCAGGACGACGACGGCCGTGCGCGGCGGCCGATCCGCCGCCGCGCTCGCGTGCTCGGCGCGTCGCTTGCGCTCTGCGGTGTGCTCTCGCTGACCGGGTCGATCTCACTCCTTGCGGTGCTACCCGCGGCCGCCGAATCACTACCCGCGCGCTGTGACAAGGTCGCTTCTCCGACCGGCTCCGACAGCGCCAACGGCTCGCCGGCCACGCCGCTGCGGACGGCGGGTGCGCTCGCCAACGGGCTCGCCCCCGGCCAGGTCGGCTGCCTGCGCGCCGGCGTCTACGGCGGCGGCCTGCGCGTCAACCACGGCGGCGCCGCGGGGGCGCCGATCGGCCTGCGCAGCTACCCAGGCGAACACGCGACGATCACCGGGCGCATCTACGTCCCCGCCGGTTCCAACTACGTCACCTTCGAAGGTCTCTCGCTCGACGGCAACTACCAGTCGGGCGAACGGCTTCCGAGCCCGACGGTCAACGCCAATCACGTGACGTTCGAATCCGACGACGTCACCAACGACCACACCGGGATCTGCTTCGACATCGGCAGCGCGACCTGGGGCTTCGCCGACTCGACCGTGATCGCGCACAACCGCATCCACGACTGCGGTGTGCTGCCGTCGACCAACCAGCAGCACGGCATCTACGTGCAGGACGCGACGAACACGCAGATCGTCGGGAACGTGATCGTCAACAACGTCGACCGCGGCATCCAGCTCTACCCGAACTCGACCGGTGCCGTGATCACGGACAACGTGATCGCGAACAACGGCGAGGGCGTGATCTTCTCCGGGGAAGGCGCGAGCTCCAACGGCAACCTGCTCGAACACAACCTGATCGTCAACTCGCGGATCCGCCGCGACGTCGAATCGTGGTACCCCAGCGGCACGCCGCGCGGCGTCGGCAACCTCGTGCGCGCGAACTGCGTGTCGACTCGCGGAATCGACACGAGCTCGGGCGGCTTCAGCGTGCAGGGCAACGTGACCGCCTCTGCGAGCGAACTGATCGCGACCGAAGGCGGCTACTCGGCCGCGCCGGGCTCGGCCTGCGCCAACGTGCTCGGCGCCGTTGCCGGGGCCGGCGCTCCCGAAGCCGCTCTGCCGGTGGGAAAAGAAGAAGGGGCCACCGCCGCGGTGGCTCCGCAGCAAGTGGAACCGGCGGCGCCCACCGAGGCGGCTACGCACGCAGCGCCCGCCGCGGGCCCCGCCGCGGCACAGGCCGCGCTTGACGTCACCTCACACGCGTCGCGCTCCGGCGCAGCCCACGCCCGGCGCGCTCGCAACGCCAAGCACAAGCACAAGCACGCCAAGCACAAGCGCACCAAGCACCGCTCCAGCGCGACCGGCCACGGCTCGCACGGGCAGCACCGCTGAGTTGACGTCAGCCCTGGGGCGCGGGCGCTCGCCGGTCGCGCAGCGCCTGCAATGCATCCCATGCGCCCGTCTGGCGCAGCGCGCGCAGCGGGCGGGAGACCTTCATGCGGAAGCGGCGCTCGTCGTCGGCGCGGTAGACGCCGATGCGCGGCCAGCGCAGCGTCTCCTCTGCATGCAGCCGCCCCGGAAGCGCCGCGGCGGCGGTGTAGCCGCAGCGCGCGGCGGCCGCCACGACGCGATCGTCGACGTCGCCATATGGATAGGCGAGCGAGGTGCAGGGCGCGTTCAGCTCGCGTTCGCACGCGGCCTTCGAGCGCGTCAGCTCGGAGTCGAGCGATGCGTCGTCGATCTGGGTGAGGTGCGGGTGCGAGCCAGTGTGCGAGCCGATCTCCCAACCGTGCTCGGCGAGCGCGCGCAGCTCCGGCCACGACATCGGCGTCAGCTCGGCCTCGTGCGGGCCACCGATCCAGTGATCGATCCCCGCCCAGCGCAGCGGGCCTTCGACGCCGATCTGATCGGTCGGGGCGAAGACCGTCGCCGGCAGCTCCAAGCGGTCGAGGATCGGACGCGCGAGCTCCTCGACCGAGCGGTAGGCGTCGTCGAAGGTCACGCAGAGGACCCGCTCCGCGGGCGGCGCAGTGACCGCGTCCGTGAACGTCGCGCCGCGGTAGCCGCGTCGAACGAGCGTCGTCAGCTGTCGCTCGAAGAGCTCTGGCGTGGTCGAGAGCGCCGCGTCCCAGGTGGGGCTCAACGCGTGGTAGCAGAGGACGATTACGTCGGTCACGTTGCAGAGCCCGGCTCCGGCGGTATCGGACAGCATAATAAGCGCGCGTGAGCGCTCTTCCAGCATCGAGCCCGCCCGAGCGGCTCCAGGACGATCGCGTCGACGTCAGCGTGCTCGTGCCGGTGCTCAACGAGGAGCGCCAGATCCGCGAGACGGTCGCCGCGATGCAGGCGCAGCGCTTCGACGGGACGATCGAGCTGCTGTTCGCCGACGGCGGCTCTGACGATCGCACGCGCGAGATCCTGCTCGAGCTGGCCTCGCAGGATCCGCGCATCCGTGTGCTCGAAAATCCTCGCAGGCACACCGCCAGCGGGCTCAACGTCTGCCTGCGCGAGGCGCGCGGCGAGTTCGTCGCGCGGATGGACGCCCACACCTACTACGGCGATCGCTATCTCGCGGCAGGCGTCGAGCGCCTGCGCCGCGGCGACACCGATTGGGTCAGCGGCCCGGCGATCCCGCGCGAGGTCGGTCCGATCTCCGGCGCCGTCGCGCTGGCGCTGGCGTCGTGGCTCGGCCGCGGCGGCTCGCGCAAGTGGAGCGAGGATCTCGCCGGCGACGAGGAGCGCGAGCTGGACACGGGGGTGTTCGGCGGCGTGTGGCGGCGCGAGCGCGTGCTCGAGGCGGGCGGATGGGACGAGCGCTGGCCGATCAACCAGGACTCCGAGATGGCCTCGCGCTTCCTGCGCCGCGGCGCACGACTCGTCTGCCTGCCGGAGATGGCCGGCTACTACGTGCCGCGGGACTCGGTCGAGGGGCTCGCGCGTCAGTACTTCCGCTACGGCTTCTACCGGGCGCGGACCTTCCGGCGCCATCCGCAGAGCATGCGCCGCTCTCACCTGATCGCGCCCGCGCTGGCGCTCACGCCGCTCGCCGCGGTGGTCTTGCCGAGGCCGCTGCGCCTGGCGGCGCGCGCCGGCCTGCTCGCGTACGCGAGCGCCCTCGTCTTGACCGCATGCGGCGCGGCGCGCGGCCCCGGGCGGCGCCGGGACGCGCTGCTGCTGCTCGTCGTCTTGCCCGCGATGCATCTCGGATGGGGGGCCGGCACGTTGGCCGGGATGTTCCGCTTCGGGCCGCCGCTCGCGGCATTCGTGCGCGTGCTGGGCGGGGGAGGCTCGCTCGAACCGGAGTCGGGCGATGACGTCTACGCCCCGTCGCTGCACGCCGGGAACGCCTGACCTTGCGGCTCGCCGTCTACACCGATTACGAGTATCGCTTCGACGGGTGCAGGCGCTACGGGCAGCGGGCGTTCGTGGTCTTCCTCGAGGCGCTGCGCGAGCGCGTCGATCGGCTCGTGCTCGTCGGTCGCCTCGACCCAACGCCGGGAAGCTCGCACTACCCACTGCACGAGGACACCGAGCTCGTCGGCCTGCCGCACTACGAGAGCCTCGGGCATCCGCTCGCGGTGGCACGCTCGCTGCTCGTCTCGGTCAAGCTCTTCTGGCGTCTGCTCGACGAGGTCGACACGGTCTGGGTGCTCGGCCCCTACCCCCATTCGGTGCTGCTCGCGCTGCTGACCATCGCGCGCCGTCGCCGGCTCGTGCTGGGAGTTCGCCAGGACATGCCGCAGTACGTCCGCAGCCGCCGCCCCGACCGCCGCTGGATGCACTGGAGCGCGGATCTGCTCGAGACGATCTGGCGGCTTCTGGCGCGTCGCTATCCGGTCGTCGTCGTCGGCCCGGAGCTCGAGCGCAAATATCGCGAGGGCCACGCGCGCAGCGTGCTGGCGACCGCCGTCTCGCTCGTCTCCGAGAGCGACCTCGCCGAGGCCGCCGCCGCAGTCTCGGCGCGCGACTACTCGGGCGAGCTGACGCTGCTCACCGTCGGGCGACTCGACGCGGAGAAGAACCCGTTGCTGCTGGCCGAGATCGCGGCGCTGCTCGCGGCCGGCGGGCGCCGCTGGCGCCTGCTCATCGTCGGAGATGGGCCGATGCGCGAGCAGCTGCAGCAGCGGATCGAGCAGCTCGGGCTGCAGCGGGACGTCGAGCTGCTCGGCTACGTGCCGATCGACGGAGGTCTGCTCGACCTCTACCGCAACAGCCACGCGTTCCTGCACGTCTCCTGGACCGAGGGCTATCCGCAGGTGCTCGTCGAGGCCTTCGCCAGCGGGCTGCCGACCGTCGCGACGGCGGTTGGTGGGGTCCCGGCGGCCGCCGGGGGAGCCGCGCTGCTGGTCGCGCCCGGAGACGCCGCCGTGGCGGCGGCCGCGCTCGAACGGATCGCGGCCGAGCCGCAGTTGCGCGACGAGCTGATCGCCGCCGGTCTCGAGCGCGCCCGCGGAGGCACGCTGGAGGCGGCTACGGAGCGGCTCGCGGCGTATCTGGCGAACGCCGGCTGAGCGTTCGGCGCCGGCTGAGCGTTCGGCGCCGGCTGAGCGTCGCTCAGGAGCGCGCGGCGCGGACGCGTCGCAGAGCCTGGTAGACGGGCGGGCTGACGCGCTTGGCGAGCTTCTTCGCGTTCCACTCGAGCCACAGCCGCCCGCACGCGAGGCGATCGCCTTCGGCGTACGCCGCGGCCATGCGTGCAGGCGTCGAGGCCCAGATCGTGTAGCGGCCGCGCACCTCGAGGCCGCGTTGCACGACGCGCGCGCTGGGCTCTGAGGTGAACAGGAGCTCGTAGCCGCAGGCAGCCGCCGCGGCGATCACGGCTGCGGAGAGGAAGCCGCCAGGCACCGAGGCCGTCCGCGGAGCCTCGCCGAGCGTCTCGGCGAGCAGGTCGCGGCTGCGCGTCCACTCCTCATCGAGCTGCGCGCGCGTCAGGCGGCCCATGTATGTCGGGTGCGTGTGCGAATGACTGCCGATCACGTGCCCGCGCGCGCTCAGCTCACGCAGCTCATCGGCAGTCGTGAAGCCCGGCGTGCCGATCCGCGAGGAGGTGACGAAGAACTGTCCCCGCCAGCCGCGCCGCTCCAGCGCCTCGGCCGCGAGCGGCGCCGAGCAGCCGCCGTCGTCGAACGTCACGACGACGGCCGGCGTGGCGCCGGCGCCGGCGCCGGCGAGCGTACCGACCGTCAGCCCAGTCGCCGCGACCGCGTCGAGGTGGGCCTCGAACGCCTCGGGCTCGAGCTTGTAGCGTGCCGCCAGCGGACCGGGGAAGCCGGCCGCGTCGCGCTGCTCGCGGGGCGCGATGTCGTGGTACATGAGCGTGTGCATGGGCTTGCGGAGGACCGCCGCCTGAAGCCTAGGGCCTTGCTCCGCGGGATACCCGCCGATCGTCCGCGCCGGCTTTGGCGGGCGATGCGCCGGATAGTCTCAGCCGAATGCCTGTGCGGGCCTTCTCGATCGTCAAGCTGCGCGACCTCCTGCGTGAGAGCCCGGCCACGGTCCCCGCACTGGGGGCGCTCGCGCTGTTCATCTGGTGGGCGTCCGACCAGGCCGGCTATCCGGTGACCCGCTGGGCGCCGGGCGCGCTGATCGTGCTCGCGCTGTTGACGATTGCGCTCTTCACCATCCCGCTTCGCCTGGCGAGCATCTCGCCGCCACTGCGGGTCGCGCTGATCTGCTTCGGCCTGTACACGGCGCTCAGCTATCTCTCGATCCTCTGGGCGGACGTCCCGGGCGACGCCTGGGAAGGGGCGAACCGCACGCTGCTCTACCTGCTGGTGTTCGCGCTGTTCTCGCTGTGGACGCGACGCGGCGCCGGCGCGGCGATCCTGCTCGGCACGTGGACGACCGCGATGATCGCCCTTGCCGTTTTCGTGCTGCTGCACGTCGACGGCGCGGCGCACCCCGCCCAGCTGTTCGGCGAAGGACGCTTGAAGTATCCGGCCGGCTACGAAAACGCAAGCGCGGCGACGTGGGCGATGGTCGCGTGGCCGGCCCTGCTGCTCGCCGCCTGCGGGCGCCTGCCGTGGGCCTTGCGCGGGCTGTTCGCCGGCGGCGCGGTGTTGCTCGCCGACCTCGCCCTGCTCAGCCAGAGCCGCGGCTCGCTGTACGCCACCGCAGCGATGCTGATCCTCGTCTTCGCGCTGCTGCCCGCTCGCCTGCGCACGTTCCTCGTGCTCGTGCCGATCGCGATCGGCGTAGGCGCCACCACGCCGACGGTCCTGCGCGTCGGCGACCGGCTGTCGAACGGCGGCGACGTCAAGGGTGCGCTGCACGCGGCGATCGCCGCTGTGCTGCTCGCCGCGGCGGTCGTCGCCGTGGCGGTTGCCTCGGCGAGCGCGCTCGAGAGCCGACGCCCCTTCTCCGAACGCACCGCCTCACTGCTGCACAGGGCGGTGGCGGCGATCGCGATCGCGGCGCTCGTCGCCGTGATCGCGGGCGGCCTGGTGGCGGCGGGCAACCCGATCGCGCGCGTCGAACACGGATGGCAGACGTTCAAGGGCGGCTACGCCGCCAACCGCGCCGGCGGCAGTCGCCTGACCGGCGGCCTCGGCAGCAATCGCTACGACTTCTACCGTGTCGCGCTCGACGAATTCAGCGCTCACCCGCTGGTCGGGATCGGGGTCGACAACTTCCAGCAGCAGTATCTCGTGCACGGACGCAGCGGCGAGACGCCGCACTATCCGCACAGCGTCGAGCTGCGCACGCTGACGGAGACCGGTTTGCTCGGGCTCGTGCTCGCCGTGCTCGGTCTTGGCGCTGCGCTCGTCGCGAGCACGCGGGCGTGGCTCCGGGCGGCCGCCCGTCGCGCCGACCCGCTGGGAGCGTGGGTCGCGATGGCGGCCCTGTCCGGATTCGCCTACTGGTTCGTGCACGGCTCGGTCGACTGGTTCTGGGAGTTCGCCGGGCTCGGTGCGCCGGCGTTCGCGCTGCTCGGGCTGTCGTGCTCGCTCGCGCCGGCGCGAGACACCCCGAGCGACACCACTACCAGTGACGCCACCACCATCAGCAGCGCGGACGGGCGGCGAGCGAGGCGTCCGGTTGCCGGGCACGTCAGGGTCTCGCGCGTTGCGACGATCGCCGGCTTCGCCCTCGTGGCGCTCGTCGCATGCCTTTCACTCGCTGCGCCATGGCTCTCCGAACTGCAGGTCGAGAACGCCGCGCGGATCTGGAGCACGGCGCCGCGCAAGGCATATTCGACGCTGGAAGACGCGGCTGGCCTCAACCCGCTGAGCGACGAGCCGTACCTCGTGGCCGGCACGATCGCACTTCGCTTCGGCGACCTCGTGCGCGCCGACCGGGACTTCGCCAAAGCGCTCGGCCGGACTCCCGGTGACGCCTACGCGACGCTCGAGCGAGGGGCGATCGCCTCCTCGGCCGGCAGGCACGACGAAGCGCTCAGGCTGCTCGGCAGGGCCGTGCGGCTGGCGCCACGCGACGAACTCGCGCACGAAGCGCTGTCGCTCGTCCGGCGGGGGAAGCGGATCGATCTCGAAACGCTGAACCGCTCAATTCTGCTCAAAGCTCAGAGATTCTCCTGATTGCTTATCGCGATAACGAAATCCTGCGAAATCTTCTCGACACGCCAGGCCGCCTCCGGTAGCGTAGGTGCAGTCACGAGATTGCGGGGCCACGTCCCGCGCTTCGCGTCGGTGATCCGGCGCGGCGGCGGGTGCGAAGACCAGACAAGAACATGGCACGGAGCGTCCGAGTCGGGCGAGACCGCAGGCAAGGAAGCATGACAAGGCATCGCACGATCATCCTCATAGTCGGCTGTCTCGTTGCGCTCGGTGCGGCACCGTCGGCCGCGCTCGCGAGCTCGCTGCTGAGCGGTTACGGAGGTCCCGGCCAGGGCAATCAGGCGATTCTCGGCTCTGCGCTGCTGAAGGGCTCCGGCGGGGGCTCCGGTTCGAGCGGCGGCGGCTCGGGCGAATCGAGCTCGCTGGCGAGCGGCGCGGGCAGCTCGACGACGAGCTCCGAAGCCGCCGCTTCGAACGGCACAGGCTCGAGCACCCGGTCGGCAGCCGGCCACAAGGCATCGGGCTCGCGCGCGAGCGGAGCCCACCGCGGCTCGCAGACTCAGCGCTCGGCCAGTCCTCCGAGTATCGCCGAGGTCTATGCGGCCGCCGAACGCAACCGTCCCGCCGCGTCGACGCCCGCGCTTGGGCTGTCCGGGGCCGACCTGCTGCTGATCGTGCTGGTGCTGATCGTGCTCGGCCTGATCGCCGTGCTCAGCCATCGGCTGATGCGCGCGCCCGGAGCCGCTGGCTCGCGGGGCGCAGGCGGTGGCTAAAGGGATGCGACGCATCTTCCGACTAAGCGGGTAGGACCCAGACCTGATGCCGCGCAACCCCGTGACCCAACAGACGACAACCACGCTTCCCCTGCGCGGCGAGCTCGGGCGCGCGGCGCCGCTGCCACGTTCGCTGCGCGGCGGGACTTTCGGGGGAAAGCTGCAATGGGCGCTCGAGGGCCCCGGCTGGCGCGTGCTGCGTCCGGCCGTCGACCTGGTGCTGCTCTGCGTGGCGGTCGTGATCGCCCAGGGAGGGATCCACGCGACGCTCCGCGTCAGCGCCGATCGGGCGCCGATCTTGGCGCTGCCTCCGATCGTGATGCTGCTGTTCTACCTGCGCGGGCTCTATCGGACGCGCCTTCGCGCGCTCGTGCTCGACGGCGTCGTCCCGGTCATCAGCGCCGTCTCGGTGGGGGCGATGACGGTCGCCGTGCTCGGCCTGTTCGTCAACGAACACGCGCCGCCGCAGTCAGAGACGGTGCGCGCCTGGCTGTTCGCGCTGATCGCCGTCGGCGTCGGGCGCATCGCCCTGTCCGGCGCCCAGCGCGTGGCGCGAGCGCGCCGGCTGGTCGGCAAGCCCGTGCTGATCATGGGCGCCGGCGTGGTCGGGGCTCAGGTAGCCAGGCGCCTCGAGGCCCACCCGGAGTACGGCCTGGCGCCGGTCGGCTTCCTCGATGAGGACCCCCGCTCGATCGCCGAGGTCGGCGGGCGCGACCTGCCCGTGCTCGGGACCGTCGAGGACCTCGACGCGACCGTGGACTCGACGGGCGTGCGCCACCTGATCGTCGCCTTCTCCTCAGTTGCCGACGAGCGCGTCAGCCGCTTGATCCAGCGCTGCCAGGAGCTTGGCGTCGAGGTCTCCGTCGTGCCGCGCATGTTCGACACGATCAACAACAGGGTGGGCTACGACACGGTCGGCGGCCTGCCCCTGATGTCGTTCACGATGGTCGATCCACGTGGCCTGCAGTTCGCGATCAAGCACGCGTTCGATCGGGTGCTGGCGCTCGCCTTCCTGCTGCTGCTCTCGCCGATCATCCTTTCCTCGGCGGTCGCCGTGCGTCTCAGCTCGCGCGGTCCCGTGCTGTTCCGCCAGCGCCGCGTCGGGCGTGACGGCAACGCATTCGACCTCTACAAGTTCCGCTCGATGCGCCTCGAGCCGGGGCGGGCCGACTCCGAGGAGGATGCCGAGCCGGAGCCGCTGGAGTTCTTGATCGCCGGCGACATCGCGCCCGGTGGCGTCGAGGGCCCCGACCGGCGCACTGCCGTCGGGCGCTTTCTGCGCCGCACCTCGCTCGACGAGCTGCCGCAGCTGCTGAACGTGCTGCGCGGTGAGATGAGCCTGATCGGGCCGCGCCCGGAGCGCCCCGAGTTCGTCGAGCTGCTCAACCAGGACATCGTCCGCTACGACGACCGCCACCGTGTCAAGTCGGGCATCACCGGCTGGGCGCAGGTGCACGGACTGCGTGGGCAGACCTCGCTGGCCGAGCGGGTCGAGTGGGACAACTACTACATCGCCAACTGGTCGATCGGGCTCGACCTGAAGATCCTGATGCTGACGTTCGTCGCGTTGTTCCGCAACGCCGAATGAGCAGCCACGGCCGGCCCGGGGAGTCGTCGTCGCCGCGGATCAGATGCTCTTGGTAGCGCCTCGGGCGACGCCGCTCCAGCGCTGCCAGACCTTCACCTTCAGTCCATGTCTGCCGAGCACCCGCGGCAGTGTCAGCGAATAGCGGTTGAAGCGGTCGAGCCCGAACAGCGCGCGAAAGCGCGGCACGCCGTGCTGCAGGACTTCCAGCTGCATGTAGTCGCCGACCGGCCCGGAGCCGCTGGCGATGACCCGTCCGCGGCGCGAGACGAGCTTCAGCGTCACCGGGCTCGGCCTGCCGAGCGGAGAGACGAACAGCCGCGAGACGGCTCCGAACGACGGCTTGTGCCTGCCGCGAGCGTTGAGCACGCCGAAGTTCTCGTCGCTGGAGTCCTGCAGCTTGAAGAACACTGCGGCGGCAACGTAGGAGGTCCTCGCCAGCGAGCGGAACAGGTCGCTGAAGTTGCCCGCCTGCGTCTTGGCGGTCACGCAGGCCTGTTCCTGCTGGATCCGCTGTCGTGGCCAGCAGCTGCTCCAGCCGAACTCGTCGAGCCACAGCGGTGTGGAGTCGCCGTTGGCGACCTGCACTTCGTGAATTTCGCGCAGCGCGGCGAGTGTCAGCGTGTAGAAGTGAACGGCGAGGCCGTCGTAGTAACCCTTGATCCCGGCGGCGTACAGGGCGCGCAGGAACACGCCGTTGGAGCCGACGAGCGAGCCCCCGAGCACTCTCACGCGCGGATCGGCCTGCTTGATCGCGGGATAGGCGGCGCGCAGCAGTTCGGCGTAGCGCTGCGCCTTGTGCGGCCCCGCGAAATACAGTTCGTTGGCCTGGTCGGGCTCGTTCCAGACTTCGATCCCGGCCAGAGCGGCGCCGTAGCGCTTCGCCAGGAAGGCGACGAACGTGGCGTACGCCGACGGCTGGGCCGGTGGCCAGGAGTTGGCTTCGCTCGAGCGTCCCGGTGTGCATTTCGAGAGCAGCGGTTCGGGCGCCGAGGAGGCCCAGCAGGGGGTTCCGTCGACGAGCATGATCACGCCGATCCGATCCGCCTTCGCGGCCGCCACGATGCGATCGATCAGGGCCAGCGCCGAGGGTTCGATCTGGCCCGACGCGAGCGGCTCGAAGTCCGACCAGGTGACCTCGATCCGCACGAGCTTGGAGTGCAGCGCGTGCGCCCTGGCGACCTCTTCGTCGGCATGTGAGAGCTGCGGGCCGAACCCTCCCAGGTTCACGCCGCCGAGCGGACGGGCGGAGGCGAGTGACGCGATCGCTGCGAGGACACCGAGCGCAGAGCGCCAGGGCGGCCACCGTGTGAGAGCTTCTGCGCAAGCAGCTCGACCTTAGTCGATGCTCTTCGCGGCTGAGCCATCAAGCAGCTAGGCTCGGCCGGCAATGTCGCCGACATGGATCTGGATGCAGATCGCGATCGTCGTGTTCGTGCTGATCGGCATGGTGATCGCGATCACGAAGCTTGCTTGAGAGCCCTCGCCGCCACCATCTCCGTGGCGCGGCGGCCTGGTGGCGCGGATCGTCACGCGCGGGCGGGGCGGGATCGTCTCCGCCCCCGAGAGGATCGCGGCAGGCACGTCCTGCGTCAGCCAGCTCGTAAGCGCGCCGAAGCCGGCCTGCTCGAGCTCGTCCGCCATCCCCGGCCGGCGACGCTCGAGGTCGTGCGCGTCGGAGGCGACGTTGTGCACCAGCTCGGCCTGCATCAATTCGTGCGCGAAGCGCCCGACCGTCCCGCCGAAGCGCCCGATCAGAGATCCCGCTGTGATCGACGTGAGGATGCCGGCGCGCACGAGCGACTCGAGCACCGTGGGATCGCTCGCGAATGCCGGACAGCGCTCGGGGTGGGCCAGCACGACACCGAAGCCCTCTTCCTGCAGGTCCAGCGCGAGTGAGTCAAGGCCGGTGACGGATGAGCTGAACGGGCACTCCAGCAGCAGCCACCGCCCGCCACCCAAGGTCAACTTCGCGAGCTCCTCGTCGCGCAGATCGACAGCTCGCGTCATCGCGATCTCGGCGCCGGCGACGACGCTCACGCCGACGTCGGCCGCCTCGAACGCGACGTTCGTCTGCGCGACCAGGTGGGCGATCGTCTCGGCGTCGTTGTCGTAGTCCCAGCTGACGTGCGGCGTGGCGACGATCGTCTCGATCCCGCGGTCATGCGCGCAGCGTGCGAGCGCGACCGAGTCCTCGATCGTTGCGGCGCCGTCGTCGATGCCCGCGAGGACGTGGCAGTGCAGGTCGATCATCGTCGCTAGACCTTACGCGGACCGCCACGCGGTCTCGCCACCCGGATATGATCCGCGCATCGTTGTGCAGGCGTCTAGATAGACGAGGAGACAGATGTTCCAGTCGATCGTGGTTGGCACCGATGGGTCCGACACCGCCGCGCAGGCGGTGCGCCAGGCGGTCGACCTGGCCGGCGCCGTGGGGGCCAAGCTGGAGCTGGTGAGCGCGTACTCGCCGGTCTCCGCGCAGCGGCTGAGCGAGGAGCGCCGCCAAGCGCCGGAGGACCTGCAGTGGGCGATCAACCCGCGCGAGGACGTCGACGCGACGCTCGAGGCGGCGGCGACGATCGCACGCGATGCGGGCGTCGAGGTCGAGGTATACCCGCGCCAGGGCGATCCCGCCGACGCGATCCTCGACGTCGCCGAGGAGCGCGAGGCCGACCTGATCATCGTCGGCAACAAGGGAATGACCGGCGCCAAGCGGTTCCTGCTGGGCTCCGTGCCGAACAAGGTCTCCCACCACGCGCCCTGTTCGGTGCTGATCATCCGCACGACTTAGATGGTTGAACCAACCATCTAAGACGCCTCCGACAGCGCGTCGTCGAGCACGCGCTGCAATTCGACGTCGAGCGCGCGATCGAGCGCTTGGTGGGCGCTCGCTTGAGCTTCGGCCGAGCGCAGCGTGTGGATGCCGCCGGCGATCCGCTCGACGCTGAGGTTCGGCCAGCGATCGAGCTGAGCGAGCCGCCCTTCGCCCTCGAGCTCTTCGAGCAACGGCTCGTTCGCGGAGAACATCAGCTGGATCCGCTTGCCTTCGTCGCGCAGCTGGTCGAATGCGAGCTCGAGCTGATCGCCGCTGCGCCGCTGCGCGGCCCGCTGCGCGACCCGCGCGACGGTGCGCCGGGCGAGGACTCCGGGCGTGCGGTACGCCAGCCTGGCCATCCGTCGCGTCGGGATTTCGCCGCGCAGCACCCGCCGCCACGCGGACGAGCGCACGAGCGCTTTTCTGACCTCGCGCGAGACGTCGAGCGTCGGATCCCAGAACAGCGCGCGAGAGTTGACCATGTAGGCCGCGACGACGCGCTCGTCGGTCAACGCCGCGTGAAACGCCCAGTAGGCGCCGGAACAGAGGCCGGCGAGCACGAAGCGCGGCCCGTATCCGCGCCGGGCCAGCTCGTCGAGCGCGGCGCGCACCTGATCGACGAGCTCTGGCACGTAGAGCCCGGCCATCTCGCCAAAAGCGCCGCTCTCGCCGTCGGCGTCGCCGATGCTCTCGAGATCGAGTCGCACGGTCGGCACGCCGAGCGCCGACCAGCGGCGCGCGGTCTCCACCCACATCCGGTTCGGCCCGATCCGTCGGATCGCGCCGGCATTGAGCAGCACCGCGCAGACGTCGCCTTGCGGTCCACCGAGCGGCTCGGCGAGGGTGCCGAACAGGCTCCCGAACGGTTGTGCGATCGCGATCGAAAGCTCTCGGATGCGCTTGCCGTCGACGGTCAGCTCGATCGAGTCCGACGTGGAGGACGGGTGTGCCGGCGCGGGAAGCGGTGCGGTGGCGCCGGCGGGGGGCACGCTCGCGTTGAGCCACTCCGAGACCTCCGCAAAGACGCCGGTCGGGGAGACGGCATCGTGCGGGCGAGCCATCATCTCGCCGTAGCCGTCGCCCGCTGAGAGCGTAACGCTCGTGCCTGCCGCTTCGATTCGCTCGCGCAGTCGCTTGTCGACGGCGATCCCGTCCCTGCCGAGCAGCAGGGCACGACGGGGCAGCCCGTCGGGGAACGACAACCTGCTCACGTCGAGCGCTTCGAGCGCCGCGGCCGTCTCGGGCGTCAACACGAACCCGCCGACCCATATCTCGCCCTCTGCCGTCACCGACGGGGCCAGCACCTCGTCCGGGGGTGGCACGAGCTCGGAGTCTTCGAGGCTCGCGAACGTGCGCAGCTCGCGCAGCAGCGTGCGCCCGCGTGAGGGGGCCGCCCACAGGACGACGTCGTCGATCGCCGCTCCATGGGAGATCGCGTCGCAGATCAGCAGGCCGCCCAGGCCGATACCGATTGCGACGATGCGCGTGCAGCCGGTCCGCGCGCGCAGCTCCGCGACGGCTGAGCCGATCGCGGCGGTCCATGCCGCGAGCCTGTCTGCGTCGTGCGGCGATCCGCCGCTGTCGCCGGTGCCGGGCAGGTCGATGCGCAGGCACGGGAAGCCGTCGTCCGCGAGGTGCTGCGCCCAGTCGCGCCGGCTGCGGTAGGAGCACGTCTCATCCCAGCCGAACGGCGGGCAGATCAACACCGCCGTGTCGCCGCCGGCGCCCTGCGCGGGCGCGTGGAAGATGCCGAACACGGGGTCGCCCCCGTCGTGCAGATACAGCGGCTCGGCGGTGGCGGGGCTCATGGCGCGCCGTCCTGCGTCTGGATGCGCAAGCGCCCGTCGAGGTTCAGCGCCGTCAGCGCTCCGCCGGAGTACTCCCCGGCGGGCTCGCGCGAGCGCAGCAGCACGATTCGCTCGCCCTGCGGCTCGATCGAGAACGCATCGTCGTCGGCGGTGAAGCCGGGCACGTGGACGCGCACGCCATAGGCGAAACGACGGCTCTGCACACGAACGCGCACGGTGGCGTCGGCAAGCGCCTCGGCCTCTGCGACGAGGCCGAGGCGGTCGGCGCTCTCGCTTGCCGTGGGGCGCCCGGCGGGGAAGCGGAAGGACTGCGAGAGGAGCTCGTAGCCCTGCTCGTCTTGGCGTTCGAGGCTCGCCACCAGCAGGTCGTGCGGAGGCGGACCGAAGCGGTAGGCCCACGAGGCGTCGACGAACCGACCGAGCAGCTGCTCGACGTCGTACGCCGCGTGCGAGCGCCCGGGCAGCTCGATCACCGGGGAGGCCTCGTGCACCTGCAGCTCGAGGTCGCGATACAGGCTCACGCGAAGGCGCGCGCTCAGGGGGGCGGGCGGATCGTTGGCGATATGGGCGCTCACGCCGTTGAGTCCCTCGTCGGTCGTCCACACGGCGACCGGCGCGAGCGCGCGGCGCAGGTGGTGATAGGCGACCTTCGGCTCGCCGCGATGATCGACGACGCCCCAGCCGGCGCCGGCGGCGAGGTCGCGCAGCCACAGCACGAGGCCGCCGCCGCACGGTGAGCCCGCCCGCCGCCACTCGCCGAAAACCTCGGCCATCACCTCGCCGCTGACCGCCCGCGAGAGCTCGAGGTAGCGCCCGTGGTCGACGCGGCGCAGTTGCACCGGGTCGAGCTCGAACAGCAGCCGCAGGTAGTGGTCGCGGACGTCCTCGAAGTCCCAGCCGCTGCCGGAGTCCCGCGGAACGCTCTGCTTCCAGCGCGGATGGTGTACGACCAGCTGCCCTGGGGTCTCGGGGAGCATCTCTTCGATCGCCGCCTCGTCGGGGACGTTCGAGAACGCCAGGCACTCCGCTGCGAACCGCACCTGTGCGCGCCGTGCGTCCTGCAGCGGTCGCATGTAGCCGCCCACGCCGTAGTAGTTGCTGACGCCGCGATCGGTCCTGAACGGCAGATCTCCGCCGCAGGGCGCCGACGGCACGTAGATCGCGTCGATGCCACTCTCGCGCACCAGCTGCGGGATCAGCTCGCCGAACAGCTCACCGCGCCCGAGCGATGGCTCGAGCCCGAGCATCGCGACCTGCTGCTCGATCTCGCTGTTGCCGCAGAGCACCACGAGGCTCGGCCTCCCGGCCAGCTCGGCCAGGGTTTCGCGGAGCTCGTGCACGACGGTCTCGCGGAAGTCCGGATCGGCGATCGGGTAGTCGAGGTTGGCGAACATGAAGTCCTGCCACACGAGCAGCCCGAGCTCGTCGCAGAGGTCGTGGAAAGTCGTGCTCTCATACGCGCTCGTGCCGGGTATGCGCAGGATGTTCATGCCGGCATCGCGGACCTGTTCCAACGCCGCGCGCAGCTGCGCGGGCGATGGTGCGAGCCCGACGGCGTCGATCGGCGTCCACACGCATCCGCGCGCGAACACGCGTGTGCCGTTGAGGTGCAGGTCGAGCCCGTGCTCGAGCACGTCGTGGATTGGAGCTGCTCCCGCGGCGAGCTCGCGAAACCCGACACGGCCGGCGTCGACGGAGATCCGCTGCTCGCCGTCGCCGATCAGCAGCCGCGCCCCATACGTGGCCGGCTCGCCGTGGGTGTGCGGCCACCACAGCGCGACGCAGGGCACCGTCAGCTCGCCCGTGCAGCGAACCGCTCCATCGTCATCGGCGACATCGAGCGCGGCCGACCAGCTCTGCGACCCGCGTGAGAGCTCGATCTCCACGCTCGGCCGCGTTGCGTCGGCGAACTGGTCCAGACATGCTTCGACGGCCAGGCGACCGTCCGCGCGGTCGACGCTCGGGCGCAGCGACAGCGCATCGACGACGACGCGCCGGCGGCGCTCCAGGACAACGTCTCGCCACGGTCCGACCGCGGGCGGACCGGGCGCGAAGCCCGGTGCTCGGCCGAGCACCATCGTGCGGAAGAAGCGCAGGTTGCCGTCGGCGACCAGGCGCGTGCGCCACCGCGCGCGCGGGCGCCGCCGCGCACGCAGACGCGGCGCGAGGCCGCGGCAGCAGATCGTCAGCTCGTTCGATCGGCGCAGCAGGGAGCCGACGTCGAGCGCGTGCGCGGCGAACATCGAGTCGCTGTCGAGCACGCGCTCGCCGTTCAGATAGACCTCGGCGACCGTCGCGATGCCCTCGAGCAGGAGCACGACCTGCTCGCCGGGCCCGGCCGGCTCGGCATCGAAGCTCGTGCGAAACCACCAGTCCTCGGCGTCGAAGTCGTGCAGCTCGCCCGGCTGCCACGCGCCCGCCCGCGACAGCGCGGCCGCTGCCGTGCCGGGTACGCGCGCGGGCGACCAGCTCGCGGAGTCGGGCGACTCGACAGCCGCCTCGGCCGGCGTCGCCGCGGCTTGCCAGCCGTGCGTGAGTGCATGGCGCTCGTGCCCCTCCACGCGGACCCGCGCCGGGGCGCTCCTCACGCGCCTGCTCTCAGCGATCGAGCTCATCGAGCCGAGTCATCGCCTCGTCCCACGCTGTGGCCAGTGCGGCAAGCGCCTCCTCCGGCTCGAAGCTGCGGCGCCTCGCGAGGCGGAAGGAGAGCGCCTTGCAACCCTCGACGATCCGTCCCAGCGCGTCCTGGGCCGATGCCCCAGCATCGCCGAACAGCCAGTCGACGTGCGAGCGCGTCGGCCTCGAACGCAGAACCCGCCATACGCACGGTGGCGAACGAATATGCGTGGTAATCGTCGGCGTCGCCGGCGAGCAGGCGCGGCAGGTCTTCCTCCAGCCGCGCGCCGAAGCGCAGGAACGGGTTGCTCGGCGGGCGCCGCTGCAGCCGCACGTGCAGTAGCTCCAGTGCGGCGTCGCGCAGGGCGGCGTCGTCAAGCGGGACGCCGGCGTCGAAACGGACCAGCTCCGTGTACGGGGGCAGATCGTCCGGTCTGCGCGCATCGATGCGGAAGACGCCGCGGTAGTCCTCGCCGGCGAGCTCGTACAGCCCCGTGGCATGGAAGTAGCGGAGGACCTGGGCGTCACGATCGATCGCCTCTGGGACGACCGAACTCTTGACGTGTTCGGCGCGGTAGCTGGTCGCGGCCGTGTCGGGCAGGTACCACGAGTCGAGCTCGACCGTGATCGTGCGCCCTGCCGAGATCTGCTCCGCGATCTGGTCTGGTAGCTCGCGGTAAGGCTGCATCTCGTGGATGTCGAGCCCGTAGAGTCGCTCGAGGTCCTCGGGCGCCGGCTTGAAGAAGGTCCACTGGTCGCCCTCGAACTCCATCTGCACCGTCGCCCCCATCATCGCCAGCGGCTCGAGGCCGCGTGCGTGCAGCAGCTCGATCACGATGTCCGCGTAGCAGTTGATCTCCATGTAGGTTCGCTGCGGCGCATGCAGCAGGTGCGATCGGTAGGTGTCCGGGTCCAGGCCCAGCAGGCTGACCATGCGAGTGCTCGTGGCGCTCATTCCCACAGCTCGCTCCGCGTCTGCTCGGGCCAGGCGGCCACCTCCAGGCCGTGGGCGCGGAACAGGGCGAGCGTGATCCGCTCCAGGCCGAACCCGAGACAGGCCGTGTGCGCTCCGCTTCCATCGGCCATCTCGATCCCGTAGGCCGCGGCGAAGTGGTCCTGGTGATAGTTGAACGAGGCGACCGCGGTCGGCTCGGGCCCGGCGATCGGCACCGACACCTCGAACTTCAGCTCCTGCTCGCGCTGGCTCGCCGCGAGCATGCGCCCGCTGCGCCCGAAGAACGGGTCGGTTGCGACGTCGAGCTTCGCGTCCAGCCCGATCCCGCGCAGCATCTCGACCGCGCGATTGCGCCACCGCTCGCGCCAGTCGGCGACCTGCTCGGGCTCGCCGATGCGCACGATCTCGCGCTGGTGGAACATCTGCATGCGGGCGGGGTCGCCCGACGGCTCGTGGCGGAAGACGTAGGCGCTGCCGGCGTCGACCGTGACGCCGCCCGGCGCCAGCCGGCCGCGCGCGGCGATCGCCGGGTACACCGGATAGCAAGCAGCCGGCGTCAGCACGAGGTCGGTCATCGACTGGAACTCGCTCCAGTCCTCGTGGCGACAGGCCCGGTCGTACTGCTCCGCCGCCTGCTCTTCGCTGCCCTCGAATGCGAAGACGCTGCCGGCGAGGTGAGGGAACGATTTCAGATACCCGACGGTCTCGAGGTCGTGGCGAGGCAGCAGCGGCGGGAAGCGAAGCTGCTCGGGGTCCTCCGCGGCCCCGCGGCGAGTGACGAGCGCGGCGAGCGCCTCGCGCACGTGCTCGAAGTCGCCGCCGCGTCCATATACGCCGGGGACGCCGGTCTCGACCAGCAGGCCCCGCTCGACGAGCTCGGCGGAGAACTCAGCCTGCTCGACCGTGGCCGGGCGTAGCTCGGCCATCAGACGTCCTTGGCGATCAGCAGCAGGCTCGCGTTCGTCTGATGGATGCGTTCGTTGGCGACCATCAGACAGGCGGACATCGTGTCGCGCAGGTGGCGTCCGACGCTGAACGGCGTGTCGTTCTTGAAGCCCATGATCCCGCAGACGCCCATCGCGTCCTGGCAGACGCGCGGCGCCTGCTCGGAGGCGGCGATCTTCAGGTTGTTGAAGCGCAGCTGGGAGGCCATCGTCGAGAGGCTCTCGCGGTCGGGCTCCGCCGAGGCCTCGACGAATCCGCGCAGCCCCGAGCTGACCTCGGCGCGCAGCAGCGAGAGCTCGCTCATCAGGTGCGACAGGCGCACGGCCGTCGGCGGCGGCTGGCCGGGCTTCTGCTTGGCCGCGGCGCGCACGAAGGCACGGGCGCGGTCGAAGGCGTCTGTCGCGATCCCGAGCCAGAGGTGCGACCAGAGGATGTGCGAAACGGGCACCATCGACTCGACGGACACCTTCGGGAACGGCGTGGTGAGCACCTGCTCGGGCAGGAACTCGGCTCGCACGACGTAACCCGGAGAGCACGTGCCGCGCATTCCGAGAGGGTCCCACGTGCCGGTCGGCTCGAGCTCGATCTGCCCGCGGCGGCTGAGGACGAGGACCTGGTCGCTCGGCTCCGCGTCGGGAGTGCGCCGCAAAGTCGTCAGCAGATCGTCTGCGTATGCCCCATAGCTCACCGTCGGCGCCTTCTTCTCGAACGTGAGGGTGCCGTCACCGGCCGGCGTGACCGCCGCAACCGAGCGCCCCATGTCGCCGCCGGTGCCGATCTCGGATGTCACCGAGGCGACCAGGCGCTGCTCGTCGGCGACGGTGCGCAGATAGTCTTCGAACCACGGCGCCTGCTCGAGATGCCGCGCGATCGTGACGACCTGGATCTGATGCATCGCGAAGACCATCGCGCTTGCGCCGCAGCGGCGTCCGAGTGCGAAGCAGGCGGACGCGATCGCCTCGAACGACACGCCGGCGCCGCCGAGCTCTGTGGGAATGAACGCGGACAGCGCGCGCGCGTCGCGCAGCGCCTGGATCGTCTCCTGCGGAAAGCGCGCCTCACGGTCGACGTCGATCGCATGCACGGCGGCTACGTCGTCGGCGATCCGCTCGACCGCGTCGAGGAAGGTCGTGTCTGGGTCGACGGAGACCGTCATGCTGCGGCTTCCACACGCAGCTCCTCGAGCGCGGCCGCGATCGAGGAGAGGCTCTCGAACACGCTGCGCTTGAGCATGCGGTCGGGGAACTCCACGTCGAAGTGGTCCTCGAGCGCGAGCATCACGTTGACGCTGGCGTGCGAGGTCATGCCGGCCTGGTAGAGGTCGGCATCCGGTGACAGCTCCGCGGCATCGCCGGGTAGTCGGGCGTGGTCTTTGATGATTTCTCGAATCTGATCGATCATGGTCCCCCATCGGTGAGAAGGGACGCCGACTTAAGCGTCATGCGCGATCCATGTCATGGGAGCTCGCAACCACCACGGCTGCCGCGAGTCCGGCTTCGTGCGTCAAGCTCAACGTTAGCGCTGTGATACCCGCTTTCTCGGCGAGCGATGCCGCCGCCCCATCCAGCTCCAGCGCCACCGCGCCATCGGCGCCGCGAACGACCTCGATCGCCGTGAGTGGCACTCCGATCTCGCCCGGCCGGAGCACCTTCAGCGTCGCCTCCTTCGCGGCGAAGCGGGCGGCGAGCCGCTCGGGCTCGGGGCGGCCCTCCTCGCCGGCGGCGCAGTCGCGCAGCTCGCGCGGGGTGTACACGCGCTCGAGGTAGTGATCGCCGTGGGTATTCATCGCGTCTCGCACCAGCTCGACTGACGCCAAGTCGATCCCCACGCGCAGGTGCATTATGAGAATTCTCTCAGAGACGGATGCGGAATGCACTGACCGCCCTTGGATGCCCGCCGCCCCACGCTACCCTGAGCTTACGGGAGGAGTTCTCGGTGTGCGTTCACGTCATGGAACGATCCGAGAGGTTGAACGGTCACAATGCTGGACGACGAGCAGACGGTCCTCAACCGTGAGGTCTGGTCGCGGGGTGAATTCGTTGCGAACTACGCCACTCGGCGATTGCGCCCGGTCGAGGAAGTGATGATCGAGCGCTACCGCGAGACGCTCGGTGGTCGCGTGATCGAGCTGGGGTCGGGCGCCGGTCGTCTCACCGGTCATCTGATCGAGCTCGGCGGTGACGTCCACGGCCTCGATCTGGCGCCCGCGATGGTCGCCTACTGCCGCAAGACCTACCCCGCAGGGAGTTTCAGCGTCGGTGACCTACGCGACCTGACCGGCTTCGGGGACGGCTCGCTCGATGCCGTCGTGGCCACCTTCAATGTGATCGACGTGCTCGGCGACGCCGAGCGGCGTCGGGTGTTCGGCGAAGTCCGCCGCGTGCTCGCGCCTGGCGGCCTGTTCATCGTCTCCTCGCACAACCGCGGCTACGTGCCGCCGACGAGCCTTGCGTTGCGCCTGCTGAGTGGCGGAACGAGGCGCCCCTGGCGCAGCGCCAAGGGCCTGCTTCGGCGCCTGCGCAATCGGCGCAAGTTCCGCCCGCTCGAGCGCGAGGAGCCCGGCTACGCGCTGATCAACGACGAGGCGCACGACTTCTCCGTGCTCCATTACTACATCTCTCGCGACGCGCAGTTCCAGCAGCTCGCCGAGGAGGGCTTTGAGACGGTCGAGTGCCTCGACCTCGACGGTAGGGCGGTCGCAGAGGAGGCGTCGGCGGCGCATTGCTCGGAGCTTCACTACGTCGCGCGCTCGCTCGGGTGAGCCGGGTCCCGAGTCGCGCGGCGCTTGCCGTGGCTGCGGTCGCGGCGCTTGCGGCGCTGGTCGCATTCGGATGCTCGGCCGGCGTGGGGACGCAGAGCGCCTCCTCGCAGGCCACCGCCGCGGTCGCCGCGTCCTCCTCCGCGCCGCGCTTGACGAGCGGTCGCGCCGTTCACCACTACGAGTACGTGTTCCCCGACGGATCGATGTACGTGTACGACATGGACGCTCGCCAGCGCCTCGTGCAGCATGTCGCGCTGCCGATGGCGAAGGGGATCAGGGGCGTCGTCGCGAGCCCCGTCACGCACACCCTGTACATCAGCTACGGCGGCGACGGGGGCTCGAACGGCAGCGGATCGCTGCTCGCCTACGACCTGCTCGGTGAACGGGTGCTGTGGCAGCGCTCCTACCGCACCGGGATCGACAGCATGGCGATCAGCCCCGACGGGGCGCGCATCTACATGCCGACCGGTGAGCTCGACGACAGCGGCGTCTGGGAAGTCCTCGACGCGCGCGACGGCAGGCCGATCGCGAGCATCCAGGGAGGCTCGGGGGCGCACAACACGGTGATGAGCCTCGACGGCCGCCGGGTCTACCTCGGCGGGCGCGAACACGACTACCTGGAGGTCGCCGACACGGCAACCAACCGCGTGGTGCAGAACATCGGTCCGCTGCGCAGCGGCGTGCGGCCGTTCACGATCAATGGGCGCCAGACGCTCGCGTTCACCACGGCCACGGGGTTCCTCGGCTTCCAGGTCAGCAGCATCCTCTCCGGCCGGGTGCTCTACACGCAGTCGTTCCCCGGCTTCAGCTGGAGCCCGGCGAGCTTCGCTCCGAGCGCTCCGAGCCATGGGATCTCGCTCTCGCCCAACGAGCGACAGCTCTGGGCGATGGACGCGCCGAACGGATACGTGCACGCGTTCGACGTCTCTGCACTGCCTCGCCGGGGACCGCGCCTGCTGCGCAACATCCGACTCTCGCACCCGATGAGCGGCGAAGAGAGCCCTTGCAGCTACGACTGCGCCCGCGACGGCTGGATCCAGCACAGCCTCGACGGTCGCTTCGTCTACGTCGGTGACTCCGGCGACGTGTTCGACACGCGCACGCTCAGGCGGGTCGCCTACCTGGAGCCGCTTCGCAACACGCGCAAGATGCTCGAGCTCGACTGGCGTGGCGGGGTGCCCGTCGCGACCAGCTCGCGTCAGGGCCTCGGCTACGTGCGCTGAGACTCCGCCCGATCTCGTGCGAGCCGCCCTGGCGGCGGCCCTGCGGCGCGGCGGCGTCCGAGGCGAGGTTCGCCCGATCGGGAAATAGCCCCCGATCCCCGCAGACTGCAGTATTTCGTCAGGCCGTTCCGGCCGGCGACGCGGGCACGGTGACTAGCCCGGAAGGTAGGTCGCGTACAGCGAGGTCTGCTCGCCATCGGTGCTGATCGCGCCGAACGGATCCGACGGGCCCGCCGTGAACGTGTTGGTGTCGTAGTCGCGCGAGCCGGAGACGTAGTCGTAGCGGAACCCGGCGACGCCGCTCGTGGCGCCCGTGATCACGCCGATCCAGTAGTTGCCTGCGGCGAGCTGCAGCGGCGAGGAGAACTCGAGGTCGTACCAGCCGGCGGCGCTTTTCGCTTTGAACGTGAGCGTTTCGGTGCTTCCCAGCAGTGCGGCCGGTTTCCCGGAGGAGTCCGCGTAGACGATCCCCCGAAGCGCCTGGCTGCCTGAGGAGGCTGCCGAGGTCAGGTAGATGCTCAGCTTGCTCACCGAGCCGCTGCCGGCGAGCGCATAGCGGTTGACCCGCTTGCGGTTGGCCGAGAACGTGTCCGGGGAGGAGCCGACGTTCGTCTTGCCGAAGGTCGCCGCGCTCTGTTCTGCCTGCTGCACGACGACGGCGGTCTGGGCCGAGCTCGCGGGCACCGAGCCGCCTGCGGAGTTCGAGGCTGTCACCGCGACGCGGATCGTCGCGTTCGGGTCGGCTGCGGTGAGCGTGTACGTCTGCGCCGTCGCGCCCGCCACCGTCGAGCAGCTCGCGCCGCTCGCGTCGCAGCGCTGCCACTGGTAGGTGTAGCTGCTTGGGCTTTCGCTCCAGGAGCCCGGGCCGGCGCTCAGCGTCTGCCCGACCTCGGCGATCCCGGAGATCGTCGGCGGCGAGATGTTCGCGGGCGGCGAGAGCTGTGGGGGGGCGCTCGTCGTGTAGGTCGCGTACAGCGAGGTCTGCTCGCCATCGGTGCTGATCGCGCCGAACGGATCCGACGGGCCCGCCGTGAACGTGTTGGTGTCGTAGTCGCGCGAGCCGGAGACGTAGTCGTAGCGGAACCCGGCGACGCCGCTCGTGGCGCCCGTGATCACGCCGATCCAGTAGTTGCCTGCGGCGAGCTGCAGCGGCGAGGAGAACTCGAGGTCGTACCAGCCGGCGGCGCTTTTCGCTTTGAACGTGAGCGTTTCGGTGCTTCCCAGCAGTGCGGCCGGTTTCCCGGAGGAGTCCGCGTAGACGATCCCCCGAAGCGCCTGGCTGCCTGAGGAGGCTGCCGAGGTCAGGTAGATGCTCAGCTTGCTCACCGAGCCGCTGCCGGCGAGCGCATAGCGGTTGACCCGCTTGCGGTTGGCCGAGAACGTGTCCGGGGAGGAGCCGACGTTCGTCTTGCCGAAGGTCGCCGCGCTCTGTTCTGCCTGCTGCACGACGACGGCGGTCTGGGCCGAGCTCGCGGGCACCGAGCCGCCTGCGGAGTTCGAGGCTGTCACCGCGACGCGGATCGTCGCGTTCGAGTCGGCTGCGGTGAGCGTGTACGTCTGCGCCGTCGCGCCCGCCACCGTCGAGCAGCTCGCGCCGCTCGCGTCGCAGCGCTGCCACTGGTAGGTGTAGCTGCTTGGGCTTTCGCTCCAGGAGCCCGGGCCGGCGCTCAGCGTCTGCCCGACCTCGGCGATCCCGGAGATCGTCGGCGGCGAGATGTTCGCGGGCGGCGAGAGCTGTGGGGGGGCGCTCGTCGTGTAGGTCGCGTAGATCGACGCCTGCTCGGAGTCCTTGGTCGCCGTACCGAAGGGGTTCGTCGGTCCGTTGGCGAACGGGTTCGTGTTGTAGGCGCGGCTGTTGGCGACGGTGTCGTAGCGGTAGCCCAGGCCCTCGGTCGTCGTGCCCGTGATGAAGCCGAGCCAGTACGTGCCCGGTGAAAGCGCAACCGGGCTCGCGAGGGGGAGTTCGAACCAGCCCGACCCGTTGACGGACCCCTGGTAGGTGACTTCGGGCCCGCTGGCGAGCAGCGCTCCGGGCGATCCGCCCGAGTCGCTGTAGATCACGGCGCGCAGCGCCTGCGGGCTCGGCGAGTTGATTCCGGGAATCGCGTACAGACTGAGCTTCGTCACCGAGCCGGCGCTCGGCAGCGTCGCGGCGTGAACGACCTTGTAGTCAGAGAAGATGCCGCCATCCGTCGAGGCGCCGACGCTCGTCTTGCCGAACGTGCTCGTCGGCGGAGGCTGTTGGGTAGAGCAGCCGGGAAGCGCCTTGCACACGTCCAGGCGCCCGCCCGTGATGACCTTGCCCGCAAGCGCCGGCAGCGGGTCGACGTTGCTCGTGATGTCCGCCTTCAGTTCGCTCGCCGACAGCGCCGGGTTGGCGGACAGGATCAGCGCCGCGGCGCCGGCGACCTGCGGTGAGGCCATCGAGCCACCCGAGAGGTATCCATATGTCCCTTTGCGCAACGTCGAGTAGATGCTCACGCCGGGCGCCGCCAGATCGACCGTGTGGGGACCGTAGTTGGCCCAGGTGGGGAGCTGGTCGTTGTTGTTCGTGGCCGTCACGCAGAGCTCGGTCGGGCGGTCATAGCCGCACGGGTAGCGCCTCACTTTTTCTTCGTCGTTGTTGTTGCCGGTATTGCCGGCGGCTGTTACGAACAGGATGTTGTTCGCGCCGAGCGTGTCGATCTCGTTGGAGAGCGCCTGCGAGAAGGCGGTGCCGACGAAGGTCGCCGAGTCGTTGACGACCCGGACGTTCACGCCCGCTTGCTTGGCCGCGACGAGCCACTGCAGCGCTTCGATCAGGCCGCTCGTTTCTCCCGACGCGGAGGAGCTGAGCCACTTCACCGGAAGGATCGAGGTCTGCCAGTTCATCCCCGCGACGCCCGTGCCGTTGTTGCCGACGGCGCCCATGATGCCCGCGACGTGCGTGCCGTGCCCGCCGTAGACGGTGTCGTCGTCCATCGGTTCGCACGTGTGCGTGCGGACGTTGTAGCCGTGCGTCCCGCTCGCGCAGCCGCCGATGCCGCCCGGATTGCTCCAGATGTTGGCCGCCAGGTCGGGGTGGGTGTAATCCACGCCCGTATCGGTCTCGCCGATCACGATCGAGCGGCTTCCCGTCGTCACGCCCCAGGCGGCGATCGCGCGGTCGTCGGCGCCGGCTGTACCTTTCGCCGCCGGACCGAGCACCTCTTCGGATTCCTGGGTCGGGATCGGCTGCCCGGTGTTGCTGTCGCCCCACTGCAGCGAGAAGGAGGGATCGCTGGGCGCGGCGCTCGCGCTCATCAGGTAATCCGGCTCGGCGTAGGCGACAGCGCTGTTGCGCCGCAGCCGTCGTATCACGGCGGGCACGTCGCCGGGTCGAACCCGCAGCTTCAGCGGCGAGAGGTACTGCGCGCCGGTGGCGGCGACGGCGCCATGAGCCGCGGGTGCGATCGCCGGCCCGAGGTGGACTGCGCCCTCTCCGCCGGCCGCCCGCTCGATCGCGTAGCGCTCACCGGTCGATGCGCCGGAGCGGAACCCGACCAGCACGACGTCCGCGCGGTACGGGTTCGGCGACGCCGCGAGCACCGGGCCGGTGGACCCGAGACCCTGCGACGTGGCGGCGAGCGCGCTCGTCACGACGGCCGGTGGCGCGGGTGCGGCGCTCGCGCCCGGCCCGGCCGCGGCCGCCACGACGGCAGTCGACGCAGCCGTCATCGCCACCGCGGCGATCCGGCTCGACCTGCGAATTCCCGACGTGCGTCCGTGCTCGTGGGGGTGGCGCTTCACTGGTTGTCCTCCTGGTCGGCGCGATGCCTGTCGCGCGTCCCCTAGGCGCGCAGCCCGAGTCTAAACGACTTTAACTCCGCGCGCGAGGATCGACGGATGTTCGAGCGAAACTAGATGCTGGACTTCTTCGCGCTAATCGTGCGCGTCAACAGGCGCACCCTCTTGGTCTCGGCGCTACCGGCTCCGGGCCCCGAGGGCAGGATCGTGAGCAGCGCATCGAGCCGTGCCGGCGCGGCGCCGAGCAGCGCCCGGCCGCTCGCGTTGAGCGTGAGCGAGATCGACTTGCTCTGCCCGGCACGCAACGAGTACGCGGCCCGGCCGATCACCCGGATCCTCGTCGTCGCGGCCTTGCCCGGCGAGCGCGTCACCCGCTTGACCGCGATTGTCAGCTTCCCGCTGCAGGGTTGCGCGCTGACGCAGCGCAGCTTGACGGCAACCCTGTTTCGCCGGACCGCAGGCCTCGTGGTCGCGAGCACGACGACGCCTGCGTGGGCGCTGGCGCCCAGCACCGCGGACCGACCAGTCGAGGGAGCCGCCGTTTCGGACGTGCCGGGGGCGGCGGGCGCGGGGCCTGGCGTGGGGGTCGGCGTGGGGCCTGGCGTGGGGGTCGGCGCGGGGCCTGGCGTGGGGGTCGGCGTCGGGGCTGGGGGACCTGGTTCCGCTTCGGTCGCATAGGTGAAACGGTCCCCGGTCACGGCTGGGCTCGCGCCGCCGGGGGTCGCGACCGTCACATCCACAGTCCCCGCTCCGGCGGGAGCCTGGGCGGTGATCGAGCTCGGCGAGTCGATCGTGAAGCCGGCGGCATCCGCTGAGCCGAACTTGACCGTGGTGGCTCCGTCGAGATGCGCTCCCGTGATCGTGACCGACGTTCCACCGCCCGCCGGGCCGCTGCCGGGGCTCACGCCGGTGACGACGGCCGGTTCGCAGCCCGGCAGGGCCTTGCAGATGTCCAGGCGACCGCCGGACTTGACCATCCCGGAGAGCGAGAAGAGCGGATCGACGTTGTCGAGGATCTGCTGCTTCAAGGCGATCGGAGAGAGCGAGGGATCGGTTGAGAAGATCAGGGCCGCCGCCCCGGACACCTGCGCGGCGGCCATCGAGCCGCCGCTGAGGTAGCCGTACTTCCCTTCGCGCAGCGTCGAGTAGATGCTCACTCCGGGAGCCGCCAGATCGACCGTGCTCGCCCCGTAGTCGCCCCAGCTGGGCAACCGGTCTTCGTCGTTGGTGGCGGTTACGCAGATCTCGTTGGCGAGGTCGAGCCTGCACGGATAGCGCCCCGTTTCCGCATCGTTGTTTTCGGCGGTGTTGCCGGCGGCGGTAACGAACAGGATGTTCTCGGCGCCGAGTTCTTCGATCGCTTCGGTCTCTTCTTTGATCTGCTGCGCCGACGGTTTGCCTTCGAACGTCGGAGAGTCGTTCACCACGCGGATGTCGACGCCTTCGCGTGCGGCTTTGGCGAACCATCTGAGTGCTTCGATCAGCTTGGCGACGCCCTTGTCTTCGTCGGCCGCCTGCAGCCACTTCACGGGCAGCACCGTCGCCTGCCAGTTGATCCCGGCAACGCCCGTCGAGTTGTCTCCGACGGCCGCCATGATCCCGGCGACGTGCGTGCCGTGTCCGCCGAACCGGCCTTTGCCGTAGTCGCGCGTTTCGGTGTCCATCGGTTCGCATGTCTTGCTGAGCACGTTGTAGCCGTGCGTGCCGGCGGCGCAGCCGGCGATCCCGCCGGGGTTGCTCCATACGTTTGCGGCGAGATCGGGGTGTGTGTAGTCGACGCCCGTGTCTGCCTCGCCGATCACGATCGAGCGGCTGCCCGTGGAGACCTGCCACGCCTGCAGCGCGCGATCGTCGGCACCCGGCGTACCGGCCTTTGGTTCGCCGAATTTCTCGTTTCCTTCGTCGACCGGCACCGACTGCCCGGTGTTGCTGTCGCCCCATTGCCTGGCGAAGAATCCGTCGTTCGGCGCGATCGTCGCCGATGCCGCCGGCGCGCACAGCCAGAGCGCAGCCGCCGCCAGCGAAGCGGCCGGCAATACGCGCCGGCGAAAGCTCTGCTCAGCCCAGTGGTGTACGGCGTGGCGCAACACACATTCTCCTCGGGCAGTCTCCGTGCCCATCGTCCTTCACGCCCCCACACCGCGCTGGATCTGCAATGTAGAGGACGATCTCCACGCGGGCAAGCCCGCTTCTCGACGGAGCGCTAATCCATTCGGCGAACGCGGCCGATACTGGCTTCTATGATGCCTATGGATGAGGCGCGGGCGATGGTAGAAGGCGAGCACCCTTCGGCCACCGAGCGCTATCTGGAGCAGATCGGAGTCCGTCCGACGCCCCGGGCGACCTGTCCCTTCGACCCGGGCTATGACCCTGTCACGGTGCAGGCTCACATCCGCCAGAGCGCTCATCTGATGGGCACGCTGAAGATCTCGATGGCGTGCTGGATGGTCGCCGAGGAAGGGGCCACGCGCAGCAAGATCCAGGCTGCCCGCGAAGCGGGCGTGCCGACGGTCGCCGGCGGTGGCCCGTTCGAGACGGCCGTCGCCCAGCGTGCGCTCCCTGCATACCTCGACCTGTGCGCCGAGGTCGGCCTGTCGCGGATCGAGTGCGGCGAAGGGTTCACGGACCCCTCGCTGGCACCTGCCGAGATCGTTCGCCAGGCGGGCGAGCGTGGGCTGGAGGTCGAGTTCGAGCTGGGAGAGAAGCACGGCGGGCGCTTCACCAACGAGCAGACCGAGGAGCTGATCGCCACCGGGACCAGCTGGCTGGAGGCGGGCGCGGTGCGTCTCGTCGTCGAGGCCCGCGAGAGCGCCCAGGACGTCGGTCTGTTCACGGCGCCGGGTGAGTTCGATCCCGCCCAGGCCGAGCGGATCGCCGATGCATTCGGCTTGCAGACGGTGCTGTTCGAGGCGCCCAACAAGGCCAGTCAGTTCGCGATGATCGACCACTTCGGACCCGAGGTCCAGCTCGGCAACGTTCGCCTCGAGGAGGTGCTGCGCGTGGAGATCTACCGCCGCGGTCTGCACTCCGACGCATTTGGGCGAGAGAACCTGCGACCGGCCCCTCCGGCCGGCGATCGAGTCTGAGCGCGGGCGCCGACTGAGATGCCGAACGTAGCGATCGACTGCTTTCACGAGCACCTCGCGCCCCTCGAGGGCGAGGAGGTGATCGTCGCCGTGGACGTGATCCGCGCGACGACTACGGCCGTGACGGCTGCGGCGATCGGAAGACAGGTCTATCCGGCGGGCTCGATCGAAGCCGCCGTGCGCCTCGCGGCCGACCTCGATCGGCCGATCCTCGCGGGCGAGCTCGGCGGCGTGCAGCCCTACGGCTTCGACCTGCAGAACAGCCCGACGCAGATGGAGGCGCTGGAGGAGTCCGAGCGGCCGATCATCCTGCTCTCGACCTCCGGTACGCGCTTGATGGCCGAGGCGATGCGCCGCGCGCGGACCTTCCCGGGTTGCCTGCGCAACGTGACTGCGCTTGCCGGCCACCTGGCCGGGCAGGGGTGCGACGTGCGCATCCTCGGGGCCGACAGCAGGGGTGAATTCCGCGAGGAGGACCAGCTCTGCGCGGCCCGTGTCGGCCGCGCGCTCGCGCAGGCCGGCTACACGGTCGCCGACCGGCTGACCAAAGAGGTGATCGATCGCTGGGGGGAGGCTCCGGTCGAGGCGATCCTCGATGGCGCGAGCGCGAGGTACCTGCGCGACACCGGCCAGCACGACGACCTCTCGTTCGTACTCGAGCGGATCGACGATCTAGACGCCGTCTATGCGATCGAGCAGGACGAGGTCCGGCAGATCGCGGTTCGCGCCTAGCCGCGCTGCGTAGCCTGCTGCGGCGTGCGCCCTTCGCGCGGTGCAGGACCTAGCGACGCGAAAGCAGGCGCCTGGGCAGCCAGTACAGAGCCAGGCCCGTCCACAGGGCGAGGAACGGCAAGGGGTCGTCGGCGGCGAACCAGGCGTCCTCGCGTACGCGGCGCAGCGAGCGCAGCCACTCGCCGAGCGTGATGTCGCCGCGCCGCCAGTAGGTGAGCGAGGACGCCAGATCCCACGGCTCGACGATCCACCGGCGGTCCTCGGAGAGCGTCGTCGAAGGCACCTCCTGGCCGGTGAGGTCCAGGTACATCGTCCGCAGCACGTCGAGCCCGTTCTCGCCGACGAACAGCCTGAAGGTGCCGCCGATGCGGGGGTTGACGTCGAGCAGCTTGTACTGGCCGTCGCGCTGATCGAAGCGATAGCCGATGTCGAGGATGCCCCTGTAGCCGACGGCCGCCATCAGGCGCACGGTCGCGTCTTCGACGATCTGGTTCGGCAGGCAGACACCGAGCGTCGTCGCTCCTGTGTACGGCGGCGTCTGCCTGATCTTCTTACCCGTGAAGCCCACGCGGCACGCCGATTGCCCATCGAAGTAGCCGTTGAACATCCAGATCGTTTCGGGCTTGCCCGGGACGTATTCCTGGATCATCAGGTTCGGAGCGCCGGGCGACTCCATCTGACCGTAGGCGGCGAGCAGCTGATCGCGGTCCTCGACGATCGCCACGCGCGGAGCGCTGGGCGGAGCGTCGCCGGCGTTGATGCACTTCAAGACGGTCGGGAAGGCGCCCCGCTCGGCGTACTCCAGGAGCTCGGCTTCGGACTTCGGGAACGCCGAGGCCGGAGTCGGAATCTCGTGTCTCATGCACAGCTCATACATTTCACGCTTGCTCGAAAGGGCCTGGGCCAGGCCGACCGGTTGACGGGGAAACAGGAAGTCCGCCTCGAGCGCCTGACCGTGCTCGTCGACGAACACGCTCGCCGCGTCGTCGATCGGAATCAGCAGCGCGCGGCCGACGCGGCTGCTGCACTCGTGCAGGAACTCGAGGATCTCGGCAGCGCTCGCACCATCCGGGATGCGAGACCAGCCTCGGCTGTAACGCGACAGGCGAGCCGGCGCCCATCGCTCGCGCGCGATCCGGTGTACCGGGATCCCGAGCCTGCCCGCCGAGCGCGCGATTCCTAGCGCACCGTGGTGAAAGATGCCACGACTGAGGCCGAAGATGACGATCGGCGTCGCAGTGTTCACTGCATGCCCAATCGGGGTGCGACGAACACGTGTCCTACACGAGTGCGCCGTCGGTGCGGGACGCTAGACTCGATGCGCGACGCTCCGGCGCAGCGAGCTTCGTGCTTGATCCGGTGCAAACCTACCCTACTCGGCGAACGGTGGAATATGGGCAGTCCGGACAGTGACAGTGAGATCGAGCCGCAAGCTGGTGAAACGGCGCCTGCGGGCATTCAGAAAAACGTTAACACGCACTTCGATTCGACCGTAGCATACTGGGACGAGGTCTATCGCGAAGAAGGCGTGCAGGGTCGCATCTACCGCAATCGCCAGGACGCCGTGCTCTCCTATATCGACGCGGCAGCATTGCCCGCCGGGGGGCGCGTGTTGGAGATCGGCTGTGGCGCCGGTCATCTGACGATGCAACTCGTCGAGCGCAGGCTGCAGGTCGAGGCGATCGACGCAAGCCCCGGGATGGTCGAGCTGACCGCCGAGCGCGCGCGGCGGGCCGGCTTTGCCGACTCGCTGCACGTCGCCGTCGCCGACGTGCATGCGCTGCCCTTCCAGGACGGGGCATTCGACCTCGTCGTCGCAGTCGGCGTGTTGCCCTGGCTGCACACGCCGGCCTCGGCCGTTCGCGAGATGGCGCGCGTGCTGCATGAGAGCGGTCAACTCGTCCTCACCGCGGACAATGGAGCCCGCCTGACGTCGTTCACCGATCCACGCGAAATCCTCGCGCGCACGCCTCTGCGTCGGCTCTATCACAAGCTGCGCAAGCGCCCGGGGGTGGCCATGTCCCGTCTGGACTTTCCCGCTCGGATCGAGCGGCTGCTGCGCGAGTGCGGCATGAGCACGATCGAGCGCAGGACGGTCGGCTTCGGCCCGATGTCCTTCCTCGGCAGGGAGATCATCGATGAGCAACGGGGCATGCGCCTCGACGAGCGCCTGCAACGGCTGGCCGATCGTGGCGTGCCGGTCCTGCAGTGGACGGGCTGGCATTATGTCGTGCGTGCAAGGAAGCCGTAGGGGCCGGGCGCTTCGTGGGTCTGCCCGGCCTCGAGCTCTCGCGCTGGCTGCGTCGCTCGCGGCGGCAGCGCTCACCTGCGCCGGCTTGCTTGCTTTCGTACAGGGCGCCACGGCGGTTGCGAGCGCCGGCGTCGGCGCAGCCGCCACGGCGACGCCGCCTCGGCAGCTGAGTGCTGCGTCCTCGGAAACGCGCCACTTCGAGTACGTGTTCGACGACGGCACGTTCTACGTGTACGACATGGACCGCTCGCAGCAACTCGTGCAGACGGTCAGTCTGCCGCAGACCGAAGCGGGCGTCAGGGGCGTGACGGTCGCGCCGGCATCGCATCTCCTGTTCATCTCCTACGGTGGCGACGGCGCCGGCTTCTACGGCTCGGTGCTCGCGTATGACCTCGTGACGGAACAGGTCGTCTGGACCGTTCACCTCAACACGGGCATCGACTCGGGCCAGGTCAGCCCCGACGGCTCACGCCTGTACATGCCGACCGGCGAGCTCACACCGAGTGGCATATGGAACATCCTCGACACGTCCAACGGCTCTGTCATCGGCACGATCCAAGGAGGCTCCGGGGCCCACAACACGATCGCGTCCAACGACGGTCGCTATGTGTACCTCGGCGGGCGCGAATACAACTACCTCGATGTATATGACACGGCGACCGCGAAAGTCCGGGGCATCGGTCCACTCGTCAACACGGTGAGGCCGTTCACTGTGAACAGCACGAACACGCTCGCATTCACCACCGCGACCGAATTCGACGGGTTCCAGGTTTCGAGCATCACCACCGGGAAAGTCCTCTTCACCGTCTCCTTCGGCCCGGTCCCCAAAGGGTTCGCGTTCACCGGTCCCAGCCACGGCGCGTCGCTTTCACCCGACGAGAAGCAGGCTCTACGTGATCGACAGTCCGAACAAAGAGGTCCGCGTCTACGACGTCTCCAAAGTCGGCGAAGGCGTCGCCCCGACCGAACTCGCAGCGATCCCGGTAGCCGGGCTGAGCGGGACGGAGACCCCGTGCGCGTATGACTGCGGGCGCGGCGGCTGGCTGCAGCACTCGCTCGACGGGCGCTTCGTCTATGTCGGCGACTCAGGTGAGGTGATCGACACGGCCACTCGTCAGGTGCTGAGCACGCTGCCGCCGCTGCTGAACACGAAGAAGACGCTCGAGGTCGACTGGGCAGGCGGGGTGCCGGTCGCGACGAGCGGACGCAGCGGGGTGGGCTACGGGAGCGGCTCGAGCGGTGAACCGCCGCCCGAAGGGCCGCCGGCAGAACCGACGCCGGCAGAACCGACGCTGCCGGGCTCGACGCCGCCCGGTGGCACGCCGCCGACGGGCACGCCGCCCACGACCCTGACGGCGCCCCTCGTTGCCGCATCGAGCAATGCTGCCGGCTTGGTCGCCGGCTTCCAGGCCGCGCCGGTCGCTTCGATCCGCCGGCTGTCGCTCTTGCCCCGCTCCTTTCGCGCGCTCACCGGCGCCACGGCGAGGGCTCGCGGAGGCGCCGGCCGCGGGGGCGCGATCGTCCGCTTCGAAGACTCCCAGGCTGCGACGACGACCTTCTCGGTGATCTCGCTCGGACGCGCGTCGGGTCGCTCGCCGCACGCGTGCCCAGGCGCCGGCACCGGAGCCGGGGCGGCGAGGGGCCGACGGTGCTCGGCCGCGGTGAAGCTCGGCAGCTTCGTCCATCGCGACCGCGCCGGCTGGAATCGAGTCGTCTTCAGCGGGTGGATCGGGACGCGCAAGCTGGCGCCCGGGGCCTATCGCCTGGTGGCGGCGCCGAGGTCGGCCGGCCGGACCGTCACGGGCAGCTCAGTCGGCGTCCGGATCCTCGCGTAGGGCTCGCCGGGTCGGCGCCGGCTCGATCAGAACTGCGCCAGCGGGGTCGCGGCGGCGAGGTAGCCGGCGCAGCGGTTGCCTTGCGCAACCGAGAAGTTGCCGGCGGCGGGGTTCGCGTAGCGCGGGTCGACCGCTTTGTTGAGCGTCGCCGTGTAGCCCTTCTGCTCGCCGATCGTGCCTTGAACGCCGCCGAACAGGCAGTTGTTCCTGACGATGTTGTTGGAGCCTGGAGGCGTGCCGCTCGGGTAGTAGCTTTCGACGTCGTGGCGTAGCTTCGAGTTGGTGATCAGGTTGAATTCGACGCGCGTGTTGCTCGACGTGGCGCCGTCGCCGGAGAACAGGACGCCCTCCCCGTTGCCGTCGATCACGTTGTGTTCGATCACGGTGCCCTGGGCGTCGGGGAACAGCTGGATGCCGCGGTCGACGTTTTTGAAGATGACGTTGTTGGTGATCCTCACTCCGTCGGACGCTGACAGGTAGATCCCGTGGTCCTGGTTGTGCGACGGTTCGACGCCGCAGTCGTGAATCCGGTTGCCGTCGATGATCGTCCGCTCGGCGCGGCCGTAGCTGGCGGAGCCGAGGATGAAGCAGATCCCCGTGTGTTCGTTGGTGACGTCGTCGCGACTGAACACGGCGTCTTCGCTGTCGACCGTGGGCGACGGGAGCTGTGAGCCGTTGCGCCCGTTGAGGTTCATCTGCGCAATCGTCACGTGGCTCGAGCCCTTGGGGATGTAGATGCGGCCGACCAGCGTCGCGCGTTCGCCGCCGTAGCTCTGGATCGTCAGCCTCTTGGCGGCGCTGCGGCCGCCGTGGTTGATCCTCAGTTCTTCCTGGTAGACGCCACCGCGGACACATCCGAGCTGGCCCGACTTGAGCTTGTCGGCCAGCCGCTGGATCGTCCGCAGCGGCTGGGCGAGCGTGCCCTTGTTGCGGTCGGAGCCGCTCGTCGCCGCCACCAGACGACAAGGAGCCGCAGAGGCGCTCGCGCACGCCGTGCAGCCGCACGCGAGCACGAGCGCGAGCAGCGCCGCGGTGAAGTGTCTAGACATGGCCACGATCGGGCGCCCGGTCGAAGTCGTGCTCGAGCCGCTCGGCGAGACGATCGACGACGTTGCTCCAGCGCCCCTCCGCGAGCACCTCGGCGTGAGCCGCGCGGCCCATCGCCTCTGCCTTGGCCGGATCGGAGAGCAGCTCGATCAGTGCGCTCGCGAGCGCCTGGGGCTCGCCGATCGGCACGACCCGGCCGGTCCTGCCGTCGTCGATGATCTCCGGTATCGCGCAGCAGTCGGTGCCGACGCACGGCAGGCCGTAGCCCATCGCCTCGCGGAACACGTTGGGACAGGGATCGAAGGTCGAGGGCAGCGCGAACACCGAGGCGGACCGGTACAGCTCGGCGAGCCCCGAGCGGTCGACCCATCCAACCCAGTCGACGCCCGGTGGAAGCGCCGCCGGGGGCTCGCCTCGCGGCCCCGCGATCAGAAGCTCGGCGTCGGGCAGGCGCTCGCGTACGCGTCGCCAGGCGTCGAGCAGCACCGCACCGCCCTTGCGCTCGAAGTCGACCCCGACGAACAGCGCACGGCCGGACGAGTAGTCCTTCCGGCCCAGCTCGTCGAGCCACTGGTTGGCGCCGGCGCCGATCGAGATCACGTGCTCGGGGGAGTCGCCGTAGTCGTCGATCACCGATCGCCGGGCGAACTCGCTGAAGGTGAACACGGCCTCGGCCGAGCGACAGACCTGCGCCTCGTAGTGCATCCACCACTCGGCGCGGCGGGGCGAGAGCGCTGCCCAGGCCGGGTAGTAGCGCTGGGTCAGCGCCATCGTGTTGTCGGTGTAGAGCACGTATGGCACCCCGTCTCGCTCCGAGCCCGGGCCGCACACGGTCTGCACCTGAGCGATCAAATCGAAGCGCCCGCGATAGCGCTCGAGCGCGCGCTGGACAGCCTGGGTCCGCTTCGTCGCGACCGACTCGTTGAAGCCGGCGGTCGCTTTCCAGCGCTTCCTGTCCGGGTTGAAGGTGCGGGCGAGGTTGACATAGCGTTGTGCGTCGGAGAGCTCGGGGCGGACTACGTCGATCAACTCGAAACGCTCCGCCAGGGCAGCGAAGAACAGCGACCACTGACCCTGCGGCATCGGCTCGCGCCAGTCACTGACATCGGGCACCGATACGCCCAGCACGCGAAGACCGGCAGCGGATGCCACCGCGCGAAGGCTAACACCTGCACTCCGCGCCGGCGCCGGCCGATCGGCTCACGCCCCCAGCGCGAGCCCGCGCTCGGCTTGCTCGCATACGTGCCGGGCGATCGCCAGCAACGCCGTCGCGGCTGGCGAGGGCGCGTTGCGCACGTGCAGCGCGCGGGCGCCGGCCGAGAAGGCGAAGTCGTCGAGCAGGCGCCCGTCGCGCGCCAGCGCCTGTGCGCGCACTCCGGCGAAGCTGCTCCGCCGCTCAACGTCCTCGAGCGTGAGCGCCGGCACGAGCCGGCGCGCGGCGGCGACGAGCGCGCCGCGCGAGACCGAGCGGCGCAGCTCGCCGAGCGCCGCCGGCCAGGTGCGCCCGAGCATCCGCCACGTTCCCGGCCACGTGAGCGTGTCGCGCAGATCCGCGAGCCGCAGCTTGCGCAGGTCGTACGCGTCGCGCGCGCCCACGACAAGCGCCGTCGGGCCGATCATCACGTCGCCGTCGAGATGCCTCGTCAGGTGCACGCCGAGGAACGGCAGCGAGGGGTCCGGCGTCGGATAGATCAGCGAGCGAACGAGCTCACGACGCTCGGGCAGCAGCCGCAGGTAGGCGCCGCGAAAGGGAACGATGCGCGGATCGGCGCCCGCGCCGGCAGCGACAGCGAGCCGGTCAGACCAGGCCCCGGCGCAGAAGATCGCGTTGCTCGCCTCGGTCTCACCGCCGGCGTGGGACAAGCGCAGCGAGCGTGCGCGCACGTCCACCGCCGTCACGCCGCAGCCGAGCACGATCGATCCGCCCGCTTCTGCCACGTCGTCTGCGTACGCACGCGCGACGGCACCGAAGTCGACCACGCCCGTGTCCGGCGAGTGCAGCGCGGCGAGTGCGCGTGCGTGCGGCTCCACCCGCTGCAGCTCGGCAGCGTCCAGCCGGCGCAAGCCGGCCACGCCGTTGGCCCGTCCGCGCAGCTCGAGCTCGCCGAGCGTGGCCAGCTGGGAGGCGTCGGTCGCCAGGATCAGCTTGCCGCAGCGCTCGTGCGCGATCCCGCGCTCTTCGCAATAGGCGTACAGCGCGCGCGCCCCGTCGACGCACAGCCGCGCCTTCAGCGAGCCCGGGCGGTAGTAGATGCCGGCGTGGATCACGCCCGAGCTGTGGCCGCTCTGGTGCGTCGCCAGCCGCTGCTCGCGCTCGAGCACGCACAGCGAGGCGCGTGGATGGCGGCGCGCCAGCTCGCGCGCGACGGCGAGCCCGACGATGCCGCCGCCGATCACGGCCAGGTCGCATCGTGCCGGTGCCTGCTCGGACACGCTCTCAGTCCGCTACCGCGGTACGGCGCCCGGTCCGCCCGGCGCCGTTGCCGCGGCCGCGTCGACGAGCCCGGCGCCGTACAGCGCTTCGTCGCCGCCACCGCCGAGCTTGCGTGCCGTTGCGCGCAGCCGCGCGCCGATCTGCGCCGGCGTCGGACGGCGCCCGAGCACGCCGCTGGCGATGATCAGCGCGGCCGTGGCCGAGACGTGCGGCGCCGCCATCGAGGTCCCTTCGTAGCCGCCGGGCATGCCGAAGCGCCGCGGTGAGGCGCCCGTGAAGGTCACCTGGAAGACGTCGCGTCCGGCCGGGCCTTCGGGACGGCAGTTCGGGTCGCCGGGCAGGTTCGCGTCGGCGCCGCCGCCGGGCGCGACCAGCGTCAGTCCCGAGCCGTCGTTGGAGTAGTCGGCGAGGCAGCCATGTTCGGTCGTCGCGCCGACGGCGATCACGTTCGGCGCGCGGGCGGGGTAGGCGATCGCCGTGTGCGCCTCGTTACCGGCCGCGGCCACGACGAGCACGCCGCGTCGGCGCGCGTAGCGCAGCGCTTCGATCAGCTCCGGAATGTCGGCGGCGGTGACGTTGCTCGAGAACTCGAGGCTGAGGTTGATCACGCGCGCGCCGTGCCTGACCGCGTAGCGGACTCCTTCGGCGATCGTCGAGGCTTCGCCTTCGCCCTGGCTGTTGAGCACCCGCACCGGCATGATCCGCGCCGCGAACGCCAGCCCGGTCAATCCGTAGTGGTTGTCGGTGGCCTCGGCGATCGTCCCCGCCACGAACGTACCGTGGCCGTTGCGGTCGTTGGGGAAGCGGTTGTGGGCGATGAAGTCGTAGCCGCCCGTGAAGCCGTAGCGGGAGAAGTCGGGTGAGCGCAGGAAGCGCCCGTGCGTCGCGTAGGCCACGCCCGTGTCGAGGACGGCCACGACGACCCCCTTGCCGCCGGGCGCGCCGTCGGCGGCGACGTTCGACCATGCCTGGGGCGCATTGACGCCGAACGTTCCGGAGAAGTTCCACTGCAGCTGCTGCCAGTCTCCCGCCTGCGTGCCGCTGCCGACGTCGTTGGGAATCAGCCCGGCCGCGTGCGCGCGATAGTCGGGCACCGCCCAGGCGACGTCTGAGCGTCTGCGCAGCGCGCGCAGCGCGACGCCGACGCTCGCGCCGGGGGCGAGCCGCAAGAGGCGCGTGTGCGGGGCGGTCACGCTCCACGCGCCGGCGCCCGCCCCGTGCGCGGCGGCCGCGCGTGCGCGGGCCGGGGTCGCGGTCGCATACTTGACGAGGATCCGGCCGGGGGCGTAGGAGGGCGAGCCGGCGCGCGCCGATGCAGCCGGCAGCACGGCGAGCATGGCGCAGCAGGCGATCGCGAGCCCTCGCCCGCGGGCGAGGGTGGAGGTGGAGGGCACTTGCATCCGTAGAGTCATCGGCCGCTTCTCGGATAATGATGATGCTGGCGAGTTCCGCAGGCGGCAGCACTGTCGCAGGAGCTCCGGCGAGATCGATGAGCGATCCCCTCTTTTCAGACGAGGACTACTTCATGCGGCTCGCCCTGCGCGAGGCCGAGCAGGCGCGCACGCACGAGGATGTTCCGATCGGCGCCGTCGTCGTGCGCGACGGCGAGCTGCTGGCGGCGGCCCACAACGAGCGCGAGCTGCGGCAGGACCCGACGGCGCACGCCGAGATCCTCGCGCTGCGCGAGGCGGCGCACGCGCTTGGTAGCTGGCGCGTGTTGGACGCGACGCTGTACGTCACGCTCGAGCCGTGCGCCATGTGCGCCGGGGCGATCGTGCTCGCGCGCGTCCCGCGCGTCGTCTACGGCGCAACAGACCCGAAGGCTGGTGCCTGCGGCAGCGTGCTCGACGTACTCGCCGATGCCCGACTCAACCACCGCCCCGAGGTGCTCTCCGGGCTGCTCGCGCCCGAGTGCGGCCAGCTGATGAGCGACTTCTTCGCCTCGCGCCGTCGCTGAGCAGCGCCGCGGGCGCCCGTGGCGCGAGCTCGCAGGTTCGCCGACGCCGCGCCCGGAGCCTCACCTCGCTCGACTAAGATCACGCGCCTGTCCTCCGCGCGAGGTCGTGGAGGGGTGGCAGAGCGGTTGAATGCGGCGGTCTCGAAAACCGTTTCGGGGGAGATTCCTCCGACGAGGGTTCGAATCCCTCCCCCTCCGTACTGATCGGGCCGCGTCCGTCCCGGCCGCGGGCCGCGTCCGTCCCGGCCGCGGGCCGCGTCCGTCCCGGCCGAAGCCGTCCACCGGCTGCGGTCCATCTCGGTCGCGATCCGTCTGGCGCTCGCGCCGCCGCACTCACCTGAAGCCCCCGGGGGGCAAGCTCCCGGGGGCCTCTGGCGGGACCGGCTCGGCGCCGGCACTCTCGTGCAAGCGCTTCGCTCGGCCGGTGCACGTGACCATCTGTGGGGATGATTTGTGCAATGAAGGAGGATACCTGTCTCGACGTCCTAGGACTAAAACCCCTGGACATTGACCCCAACTGTGAGCGATGTTTCTTATGTGCATGAACCAGCCGACCCATTTCTAGCGGCCCAGCTCAAACGACTTCGCGAGGATCGGGAGATGACGCAAGAAGAGCTTGCGTTCGACGCCGGCATCACTTCGTCGGCATTGTCGCGTATCGAGCGGGGCCTGAACAGCCCCGGTTGGACTACTGTAAGGCGTATCGCGGACGCATTGGAAGTCAGCGTCGCCGACTTGGCGGCCGAAGTCGAAGATCTCGAGGAAGACATCGACGCCTGAGCGCCCGGCGGCGCCCTACTGCGCCTGGCCGAGTCGCATCGAGAGCACGCTCAGACAGTCCGAGGCGCCGGACGGGTGCCGGCAGTCGGAATGCAGTTGCAGCGTGGCGGGCGTGGCGATGCGCCATCGCCCTTCGATCAGCGCGAGCTGCCAATGGCGCATGATTCCCGGCGACCCCGGGCCGACCGAGTCCGCCGTCGCGCGATCGCCGTCTCGGCGGATGCTGATGACGGTCACGCGTCCCGGCGAGAGCAGCCCTCGCGCGGAAACGTATTCGGCATCGCTCGAACTGAGGTGGAACAGCCGCTCGACACGCACCGCGCAACTCCCACCCGGCGTCGTCAGATCCGCGGCGACGGCCGGGACGAAGTCCCCGCACAACGCTGCGGCGTCGTGCCGGCGGAGATCCCGGAACGGCGCCCGCACGGCGTGCTGGATCGCACCGCGCTCGTTGGTCGCACCGTGAATTCCGATTAGCTGAATCGCCAGACCGAACCCGCATAGCCCAACGATCCCCCATATCAGCAAGCGCATCCCGGGCGCATCGTTGCAGACCGAGCAACCGGACGATCGAATTAACCAAGTCGGATGATCGGATTAAATTAAAGATCAAAAGATGCTCTTGAAGAACTTCACGGCGATGCTGCCGAGGAAGATCACCGAGGCGACGCCCAGCGCGCCGATCGCGGCGCCGGCGGCGCCGATCGCCACATCGGTCATCAAATAGCCGAGTGCGAGCACGACGACGCCGATCGACGGCAGCGTGTCGAGCCCCGAGAAGGGCGGAGCCAGAAACGCCGTCAGCGATAGGCCGAGCACGGCCAGCCCGAACACGCTTCCGCTCACCCGGTGGCCGAACAGCCGTCGCCCGCGCGGGCGCGAGATGCGCTCCAGCGAGCGGATCCGCCGCAGCAGCGCGTCGATGAACTTCTCTTTGCTCTCGCCGCCGATCTGCAGCGCCCGCCAGCGCGCCGGCAACCAGATCGTGCGGCGGCCGACGATCAGCTCGAGCGCGAGCAGCATCGTGATCACCTCGAACACGTGCGTCACGCCGCCCGTGGGCAGCGGCAGCGCCGGGACCGCCATCAGCAGCACGAACACGATCGCGAAGCTGCGCTCGCCGAACACGTCGATCAGGCTGCCCAGCGTCTTCGGCTGATCGCCTCTCAGCCAGCGCTCGAGCTCGTCGCTGACGAGCACCGGGGCGCGCTGCTGCTCGGTGGCCATGCCTCCATTGTCGCGCCCCGCGCCGGTACGCGGCTCAGGCCGCTGCCGCGACCGTGCTCAGCGAGCGCACGCGTGCCTCGGCGAGCAGCTCGGCGAGGATCTCACCGAGCGCCAGCGTCTGCTCGTGCTCGGCCAGCGAGCCGTCGGCGGCAAATGCGTTCTCGGCGTCTGCGACGGGCAGTTCTCGGTCGATCACGCGCGCACCCGCGGCGGCGAGTGACTTGCGCAGCTCGGCCTGCGCCCAGACGGCGCCGAACATGCCCGTGCTCGCGCCGATCACGGCGGCCGGTTTGTTGCGCAGCGCGGCCGAGGCCGATGGGCGCGAGGCCCAGTCGACCGCGTTCTTCAAGGCGCCCGGGATCGAGTGGTTGTACTCGGGCGTCGCGAACAGCAGCGCGTCGGCGCGCTCGAGCTCCGCGCGCCACGCTTCGACCGCGTCGCCCGGGGCGAGCTCGTCGTCCTCGTCGAACGGCGGGATCGCCTTCAGGCCGTCGAACTCGACGAACTCCGCATCGGGCGGCAGCAACTGCGCCGCCGCCCGAAGCAGGCGTCCGTTGTGCGAGCCGCTGCGCAGCGAGCCCGTGATGCCCAGGACGCGCATCGCCGTGCTACTCGCCGTCGCGGGCGAGCTCGAGCTCGACCGTCAGCTTGACGTCGTTGGCCAGCGCGAAGCCGCCCTTCGGCAGCGGCGCGTTCCACTCCAGGCCGAACTGCGTGCGGTCGATCACCGTCTCGAGCGTCACGCCGATCTTCACGGCGCCGCCGAGCGTCTCGTGCGGGTCGGTGATCGTGCCGCGCGCCTCCACGGCGTGCGTCTGGTCCTTGATCGTCAGCTCGCCGTCGATCACGAGCTCATCGCCGTCGCGGCGGATCGCCTTGGAGGCGAAGCGCAGCTCGGGGTAGCGCTCTGTGTCGAAGAAGTCCGGCGAGCCGAGGTGCGCCTGCAGGTTCTCGTCCTTGACGACGATCGAGCCGGCGTCGACCGTGCCGAGCAGCTCACCGGCGCCGTCCTCGCCGACGGTCAGCGTGGCGTCGATGTTCTCGAAGCGCCCGCGGAAGGTCGCGACGACCATGTGCTTGACGGCGAAGCTCGCCGAGGAGTGCGTCGGGTCGAGCTTCCACGTGCCGACGGGAAGCTGTGTCTGGGTGGCTGTTGCTGTGGCTGACATTTGGGGCTCCTTGAAGGTCTTGATTTGCGTTTCCGGGGTTGCTCTTCGATCGGTCCTGCTTGTCCCCGGATCATCCGGACTGTGGTCCGTATAGGGATATACTAACACAAATGGACCGTAGTCCGGTAATCACGCCAGGTAGGATCTCCCGCTTGGAGGGCGACGTCGCGCAGTGGGGGTTGCCGATGCTCGAGCCTGTTCGGCACGAGCGGGCCGACGCTGCGCGCAACCGGGCGACGATCCTCGCCGCCGCCGAAGTGCTCGTCGCCGAGCACGGCGCCCAGTGCGTGACGATGGACCAGGTCGCGCGCGCGGCAGGCGTCGGCAAGGGCACGCTGTTCCGCCACTTCGGCGATCGCTGCGGCCTGATGCGTGCGCTGCTCGACGAGCGCGAGCGCAGCCTGCAAGAGGGCTTCATCCGCGGCCCGGCGCCGCTCGGGCCGGGGGCGTCGCCGCGCGAGCGCCTGGTGGCCTTCGGCGAGCGCATGCTCGAGCACATCGAGATCCAGGGCGACCTGCTCGTGGCCGCCGAGAACGGCGCGCCCGGCGAGCGGCTGCGCCACAGCGTCTACGCCGCTTACCGCGCGCACGTCACGGCGCTGCTTTCAGCGAGCGGCTACGAGGGCGAGATCGGCTACCTAGCCGACGTGCTGCTCGGCGCGCTCGTCAGCGAACTCGTGCTCTTCCAGCGTCGCGAGCTCGGCATGTCCCAGGCGCAGCTGAAGGACTGCTGGGGCGAGCTCGTGCGCACGCTGCTGCCGCGCCGCTGAGGCCGCTCAGTCGGCGACTTGCAGCACGAGCTTGCCGACGTTGGCGCCCTCGAACAGCTTCAGCAGCGTGTCGTGGAAGTCCTCGACGCCGCCCCGCACGACGTCCTCGCGCGAGACGATCCGCCCTTCGCCCATCCAGCGGGCGAGCTCGGCCGTCGCCTCGCCGTAGCGGGCGGCGTAGTCGAACACGACCATCCCGGTCATGCTCGCGCGGAACACGAGCAGCGACATGTAATTCGACGGGCCGCGCACGGGCTCGGTGTTGTTGTACTGCGATACGGCACCGCAGATCACGATCCGCGCGTGACGCGCCAGGCGGGTGAGCACGGCGTCGAGGATCTCGCCGCCGACGTTGTCGAAGAACACGTCGACGCCCTCCGGCGCATGCGTGCGCAGCGCCTTGCGCACGTTCTCCGACTTGTAGTCGATCGCCGCGTCGAAGCCGAGCTCGTCGGTCAGCCAGGCGCACTTCTCGGGGCCGCCGGCGATGCCGATCACGCGCGCTCCCTCGAGCTTGCCGATCTGCCCCGCCACGCTGCCGACGGCACCTGCGGCGCCTGAGACGACGACCGTCTCTCCCTGCTCGACCCTGCCGACGTCGAGCATGCCGAAGTAGGCCGTCAGCCCGGTCATTCCGAGCGCGCCGAGGTAGGTCGTAAGCGGCGCCAGCGAAGGATCGACCTTGATCGCGCCGCTGCCGTCGGACAGCGCGTGCTCCTGCACGCCGAAGGTGCCGTAGACGTGCTCGCCGACGGCGAACGCCGGATGCGCCGACGCGCTGACCCGCCCGATGCAGCCCGCGCGCATCACATCGCCGACTTCGACGGGCTCGATGTAGGAGGCACCGGCATTCATCCAGCCGCGCATCGCAGGGTCGAGCGAGATGTGCGAGATCGCCACGACGAACTCGCCCTCGCCGGGCGCCGGGACAGGCTCCTGCACGAGGCTCCAGTCAGACGGCTCGGGCAGGCCCGAGGGACGCGCCGCCAGACGGATCTGGCGATTGACCCTGCTCTGCTCCGCCCCCATGCGGCGACTATATGCAGTGCCGCGCCGCCTCGGCGTTTCACATCGGGCATAGTGGGCATTGGAGAAAGCATGAGCGCGCCGGCCCAGCAGATCCCCGAGCTCCAGATCGCGCCGAACGAGCGGATCCCGCAGCTCGGCTTCGGCGTCTTCCAGGTCCCGCCGAAGGAGACCGAGGTGGCGGTCGCCGAAGCGCTCACGGCGGGCTACCGGCACATCGATACGGCGGCCGCCTACCGCAACGAGGGAGGCGTCGGCGAAGCTCTGCACGCCTCAGGCCTCGATCGCGACGAGCTGTTCGTCACGACCAAGTGCTGGAACGACGACCAGGGCTACGAGCAGGCCAAGCGCGCCTGTCGCGCAAGTCTGGAGCGCCTGGAGCTGAGCCACCTCGACCTCTACCTGATCCACTGGCCGGTGCCCGCGCACGACCTCTACGTGGAGACGTGGAAGGCATTCGTCGAGCTGCAGCAGGAAGGCCTCGTGCGCTCGATCGGCGTGTCGAACTTCGAACCGGAGCAGCTCGAGCGCGTGATCGCCGAGACGGGCGTGACGCCGGCGATCAACCAGGTCGAGCTGCATCCCTACCTCCAGCAGATCGGCCTGCGTCGCGAGCACGAGCGTCTGGGCGTCCTGACCGAGGCGTGGAGCCCGCTCGGCCAGGGCCTCGAGCTCGAGGACCCGGCGATCGTCGAGATCGCGCAGACGCACGGCAGGACCCCGGCGCAGGCGATCATCCGCTGGCACCTGCAGGTCGGCAACGTGGTGATCCCGAAGTCGGTCACGCCGTCGCGCATCCGCGAGAACATCGACGTCTTCGACTTCGAGCTGAGCGAGCAGGAGCTCGAGTCGATCGCGGCGCTCGACGCGGGCAGGCGGATCGGCCCGGACCCGAACACGTTCGTACGTCCCTGAGCAGCGCATGACCGACGCCGACGCGGTGCTCGACACGATGCAGGGTGACGACGGTGCGCTGGCGCGCGCATGCAGGGGCCGTGCCACGGCGACGAGGACCTGAGCGTGACGTTTCTGACGAGCGCACCCCGCCGCTGAGGCGCTCGGCAACACTCTGTTGACAGAAATCCCCGCAGATGCGGTGAGGATTGATCAGCTTCGCGTAGGGTAGTGAGGCTTTGGGTAAGGAAGGGTGTATAGGCACGGCCGGCGGGGATGCGCGGTCGCCGAAACGGCAAGGAAGGAATCCTCATCGTGGTTTTCAGGCGGGCGCACGGCAGCGGCGGCGGCGATCGGCGTAGAGGCCGGCGCCGCAGGCAGTTGAGACCGCGCCGTGGTGCGCTGACGGCGGCGACGCTCGCGCTGAGCGCTGTCGGGGTCTCGCCGGCGGCGGCGCTCGCCGAGCGCCCGACGCCGGTGAACGTCCAGTTGACGCCGGCGCCCGGCTCGCTGTCGGCCTCGTGGGACGTCTCGAGCACCGCCGGGCTGACCGGCTTCAGCATCCGCTGGCGCCAGGTCGGCGGTGGCGGGGGAGGCGGTGTGGAAGTGCCGCGCAGGACCCGCTCCCGCACGATCTCGCAGTTGCAGGACGTGCCCTACGAAGTGCGCGTGCGCGCGCTCTACCGCGGCACGCCCGGACCGGTGGCAGTCGCCGAAGCGACGCCGCTCGCGGGCCTCGACCTCGAAGAACCGCTTGAGGAAGAACCGCTCGACGAACAGCCTGGCCAGGACGAACAGGGGTCACCCGGAGAAGGATCGCCGGACGAAGAAACGCCCGACGGCGAATCCTCTGAAGGGGAATCGGAATCGCCCGAAGCGGGGTCAGAAGGCGAAGAAGGAGTCTCGGGCGCCGAAGAAGCTTCGCCCGAAGCGGGGCTGCAGGAAGCGCGTGCGGCGCAGAAAGCGCTCGTGAGCGCGACGCCGACGGGGCCGCCGACGCCGGCTGGAGGCTGGTCGGTCGTCTACGCCAACGGCTTCGCTGCGCCGATCGGCAACGGGCCGGGCCAGGACAACACGTGGTTCCCGAACAACTGCACGCTGACGAGCAACTGCGCTGGCTTCAACAAAGACGAGATGGAGGTGATGAACCCGAGCGCGGTGAGCGAGACGGCGGAAGGCCTGAAGCTGACGTGCACTCGCACGACGGTGCAGATGCCCGGCAAAAAGCACTACGTCTGCGGCACGCTGCGCGCGCAGACCGAAGCCAAGCCGGCGGGCTACCGCTACTTCAAATGGTCGCCGGGCAAAGGCCAGACGCTCGTGTTCCAGGCGGTCGCGAAGCTGCCGCCCAACACGGGCGAGGCGGATCCCGGCTGGTGGTCCAACGGGCCGCCATGGAACGGCACGGAGGTCGACTTCTTCGAGGGCGGCGGAGCAAGCCCCGAACACACGACGGGCTGGAGCACGGATCCGCTCTACACGGCGTGGTTCGCCACGCCGCACCCGACGGCGACCAAACGAGGATTCCCGGCAGACCCGTCGCTGGCGTTCCACACGTACACGTTCGAGATCAAGCCCGACAACACGTACAGCATCTGGATCGACGGCGCACTGCAGTCGTGGGCGACGAACGTGGGCCCGGCCAAACCGGATCTGACGGAGAAGGCGACGCTGATCCTCAGCTATGCGCTGCGCCGCTGCGGCTGCAAGACGGGCTTCAAAGGCGGCACGCGCGAGTTCGACGTCAGATCGGTGTCGGTCTACGAGGACAAAGCCCACGCGGGCGTGGGCGTCGAAAACACGGGTCTCGCGCCGGGCACGACGATCGGCTGACCGCGCGAGCTAGCCTCGTTGAGGTGGCAAGCGATCTCCTCGGCGCCGGCACGGACGAACCGCCGCGGCGCCGCGCGCGCCGGCGCCGTTCGGTTGCGCTCCCGTCTCGGGCGCCCGCATCGCTGCTCGCGCTGGGCCTGGCGGCCGCGGCGCTGCTCGGCTGCTCCTCGACCGCTCGTAAGCAGGGCGCGGCGAGCTTGCACGCGGTCAGCCGGACGCCGACGGGGCCGCCGACGCCGGCCGGAGGCTGGTCGGTCGTCTACGCCGACGGCTTCGGCGCACCGATCGGCAAGGGGCCGGGCCAGGACAACACGTGGTTCCCGAACAACTGCTCGCTGAGGCGCAACTGCCCGGGGTTCAACACGGACGAGCTGGAGGTGATGAACCCGAGCGCCGTGTCCGCGACGCCTCAGGGTCTGCGCTTGTCGTGCACGCACACGACGGCGGCGCAGTCGCCGGGCGCGAAGCACTATGTGTGCGGCGTGCTGCGCGGGCAGAACGACGGCGTGCGGGGCTACAGGTTCTTCACGTGGTCGCCGGGCAAAGGCCAGACGCTCGTGTTCCAGGCAGTCGCGAAATTCCCGCCGAACACGGGCGAGGCCGATCCGGGCTGGTGGTCCAACGGTCCGCCATGGGAAGGCACCGAGGTCGACTTCTTCGAGGGCGGCGGCGCGAGCGAAAAGCACACGACGGGCTGGGGCACGGACGGGATGTACACGGCTTGGTTCGCGCCGCCGTTTCTGACGGCGAACAAATGGGGCTTCGCCGAAGACCCGTCGCTTGCGTTTCACACGTACACGTTCGAGATCACGCCGGAGAACACGTACAGCGTGTGGATCGACGGCCAGCTGCAGCCATGGGCGACGAACGTGGGGCCGGCCAAGCCCATCCACTCGGCGCGCACAACGCTAATCCTCAGCTACGCGCTGCGCGAATGCCACTGCGCGAGCGGCTTCACGAGCGGCACGCGCGAGTTCGACGTCAAATCGGTGGCCGTCTACGAGGACGGCGCGCACCGCGGCGTGGGCATCGAGAACGGCGGCCTCGCGCCCGGCACGGCTCTCGGCTGAGCGGCCTCAGCCTTCGCTCATGCCGCGCCGCATGCGGTGCACCCGGCGCAGCTCCTGCACGGCCTCGTCGACGCCACCGAGCACGGACGGCGCGCCGTCGCCGAGCAGCTCGGGCTCGAGCCGCTTGCGCACGAGCTCGCCGGCGACCTGGTCGATGCGCTGCGCGCCGGCGCCGGGGCGCGAGCTGACGACGCGCGACATCTGCAGGCCCGAGAACAGCAGCCCGACGCCGTCGTCGAGCGCCCAGCCGCCGGGCAGCGTGCCGTCGCGCACGGCGGACAGCCACACGGGCAGCCGCTCGGGCTCGCCGTCGGCGTGCACCGTCAGCGAGCCCTCGAGCAGGCCCAGCCCGGCGAGCGCTTCAGGCGGTCCGCTCGAGCGCGTTACGCCACCCTGGAACCAGCACATGGCGCCGGCGCTGAGCCCGGCGAGCACGGTGCCGGCGCGCCAGGCCCGCACGAGCAGCTCGTCGAGCCCGTGCGCCTGCCAGATGGCGAGCAGGTTGCGCATGGAGCCGCCGCCGACATAGATGATGTCCTGCTCGAGCACGGTCTCCTGCAGCGGCCGTCGCGCCTCGGAGAGGCGAAACAGCGAAAGATGCTCGTGCTTGCACCAGCGGTCGGCGAAGCGCGCCTGGAAGGCGTTGATCTGCGCGGTGGTGTCGCCGGAGGCGGTCGGCAGGAACAGCACGCGCGGCTCCTTGGCCGAGGTCAGCGAGAGCACGAAGTCGTCGAGCAGCGGGTTGGTTGGCTCCATCGTGAAGCCGCCGCCGCCCATCGCGAAGATCTGCCGCTGCTCGAGCGGCACCTCGGCAGGCCCAGCTGCTGTGCTCATCGCTCGAGCCTACTGCTCACGCAGGGACAGGCTCGGGCGAGCCCGGGAGCAGCTCGGCTTTGGCGGCGGGCGCCGAGCGCCGCGTGCCGCGCCTGCGCGGGCGGCGTGACTTGGTCGGCTCGGCGACCGGCGTGGCGGACTCGGCCGGCTGCGCCTGCTCGGCCTCTGCGCTCGTCTCCCGTGCGCCGTCGGCGCCGAGGTAGGTGACCTGCAGCGGCGTCTCGACGACGCCGTCGCCGGTGTGCTCGACGCGGTAGGCGCAGCCGTCGGCGCGCGAGCTGACGGCGTGCTTCAGGCGCGTGCGGCGGAAGTGCAGCGCGACGCCGTCCTCGGCGGCGAAGCCGGGACGCATGCCGTCGCCGACGAAGCGGTGATACTCGGCGCGCCGGGCGGGCTCGGCGTCGTAGTGGACGCAGTTGGAGTAGGGCAGCAGGCCGAGGCCGCGCACGCCGCGGGGCGCCCCGTGGAAGGCGCTGAGCGCCTCGTCGAACCAGCACAGCGAGCCGGCGGAGGGGCCGCACAGGACGATGCCCTTGCGCCAGGCTTTGCGCAGCACGTCGTCGAGTCCGTGCGCGCGCCAGGCGCCGAGCATGCTGACGACGTTGCCGCCGCCGACGTAGATCAGATCCTGGGCGAGCAGGTGGCTGGCGAGGTCGTCCTCGACGCCGCCGGTGCCCTGGTCGCGGCGGAACAGCGAGACGTGGCTGGCGTCACAGCTCGCGGCGAAGCGCCGGTAGAAGCGCACGACGTAGTGATCGGCATCGCCGGAGGCGGTCGGCAGGAAGCAGACGCGCGGCCGCTGCGCGTCGGTCAGCGACAGCACGTAGTCGTCGAGCAGGGAGCTGTCGCGCTCCATCGAGAAGCCGCCACCGCCGAGGGCGACGATCTGGGGTGTTCTTCCTCGCATGGTCTCGTCTCCGCGCTCGCTTTGGTCGCTTGGTGACTCGGGTGCTGGGCGTGGCTCGAACAGCGTTGCCTCAGATTGCCCGAGCGGGGGCGGGCTCAATATGGACCGTCGTCGGAGAATCGGGCCACGGGGACTGGACATCTGCGAGCGAGGCGCTGGTTGTCGCGCTCGCGCGAATGCGCTCTGCGCCAAGCGATAGCCGACGTATATACGTGGCCTGACCACCATGGCTATCGGAGTTCGCATTTCCACGACGTTCCCCGCCGGCCCTCCCGCCTAGAGTGTCGTGGCGATGGCAGGGGAAACCGACGGGGAGCTTTCATCCGGGCGGCCGGCGCTCGAGGCGGCGATCTCGCTGCGCGGCGTGGTCAAGCGCTTCCCCCATTCGGGGACAGGCGGGGCGATCGTGGCGGTCGACGGCCTCGACCTACAGGTCCCGAGCGGCGTGTGCTTCGGGCTGCTGGGGCCGAACGGCGCGGGCAAGTCGACGACGATGCGGATGCTGACGGCGCAGGCGCTGGCGGACGAGGGCGAGTTGTCGGTGCTCGGCTACGAGCTGCCACGCGAGTCCAAGCAGGCGCGGATGGAGATGGGCGTCGTGCCGCAGCTGGACAACCTCGACGTGGAGCTGACGTGCCGGCAGATCCTGACGGTGTTCGCGCGCCTTTATCGCGTGCCGGCGTCGGGGCGCGAGGCGGCGGTGCTGCGGGCGCTGCAGCTGGCCAACCTGGTGCCGCGGGCGGACACGATCGTCAGGGAGCTGTCGGGGGGAATGCGCAGGCGCCTGCTGGTGGCGCGCGGGCTGATCCACGAACCGCGCCTGGTGCTGCTGGACGAGCCGACGGTGGGACTCGATCCGCAGGTGCGCCAGGAGCTGTGGTCGCTGATCGACGGCTTGCGCGCGGGCGGCGTGACGGTGCTGATGTCGACGCACTACATCGAGGAGGCGGAGCGCCTGGCGGACGTCGTCGCGGTGATGTCGCACGGCAAGATCGTCGCCCAGGGCACGCCGGCGGAGCTCGTGCGCGCGCACGCGGGCGAGCAGGTGATCGAGGTCTACAGGCCGCCGCAGCAGCTGGCGGAGCTGGGCGAGCTGGCGGTGAGCAAGAGCTGGCAGAGCCGGCGCTCGGGCCCGGCGCTGGCGATCATGCGCGCGGAGGAGCTCGACGGAGATGCGCCGGAGGGCGTGCGCCGCCCGGCCAACCTGGAGGACGCGTTCGTGGCGCTGACGGGCGAGGAGATCGAATGATGAGAACGATGATCGGTGGGCGGCTCGGATGAGCGTGCGTGCGGAAGCTGCCGGCGCGCAGGAGCGTGCGCGTCGCGTGGGACGGCTGGAACCGGCTGCGCTGGCGGGCGTGATGAGTCGCGACGTCGTGATCTTCAAGCGCTACTGGAAGGCGACGACGTTCTCGTCGGTCGTGCAGCCGACGATCTACCTGCTGGCGTTCGGGCTGGGCTTCGGAACGCTCGTCAAGTACATCGGCACGGTGAAGACGATCGAGTACGTCGCGACGGGCACGGTCGCGACGGCGGTGCTGTTCTCCTCGGCCTTCCCGGGCATGTTCAACACGTTCATCCGCTGGCAGTTCCAGCGCACGTATGACGCGATGCTGGCGGCGCCGGTCGACGTGGAAGAGCTGATCACGGCCGAGGTCCTGTGGATCTCGCTGCGGGCGGGCGTGTATGGGATGGCGCCGCTGCTCGTGGGGCTGGCGTTCGGGCTGGCGCCGGAATGGGGGATGCTGCTGGTGCCGGCGATCGGCGTCGTGACGGGGTTCGGCTTCGCGGCGTTCGGCGTGCTGATCGCGGCGGTGGCGAAAACGATCGACAACTTCAACTACGTGACGAGCGCGGTGCTGACGCCGATGTTCCTCGTGGCGGGGACGTTCTTCCCGATCTCGACGCTGCCCAACGGCGTGCGCCAGGTGGCGCAGGTCAATCCGCTCTACCACTGCGTGCAGCTCGTGCGCGACGCCTCGCTGGGAACGCTGCACCTCGGCGATCTCGGCCACGCAGCCGTGCTGCTGGCGTTCGCGCTCTTGATGTGGCGCCTGGCGATCTGGCAGCTCGGCAGGCGCCTGATCGACTGACCGGCGCTGCCCGGGAGCGACCGGCCTGGCCCGAGCGCTCGAGCGCCGCTTAGTCAACTTTCAGCTGCTTCACACGTTGCTCCTACACGCGGCGTGGATGCTGCGGCCATGAGCTATCGACTCCAGCGCGCTTCGGCTGCCGTACCCACGTCCTCTGTGGCCCCGGCCACCCCGCTCGCGGGCAACTCCGAGCGACTGGGCGAGCGGCTCAGCGGGCTGACCCGGCGCCTGCCTCGCCCGGAGCTGGCGCTGCTGCTCGTGCTGGCGGCCGTGCTCTACCTGTGGGCGCTGAGCAAGAACGGCTGGGCCAACGACTACTACAGCGCGGCGGTGCGCTCGATGAGCTCGAGCTGGCACAACTTCCTGTTCGCCTCGGCCGACCCGAGCGGCGTGATGACGGTGGACAAGCCGCCGCTGGCGCTGTGGGTCCAGTCGCTGTCGGTGCGCGTGTTCGGCTACGGCTCGCTGAGCATGCTCGTGCCGCAGGCGCTGATGGGCGTGGCGAGCGTCGGCCTCACATACGACCTGGTGCGCCGCCGCTTCGGCCGCGCGGCGGGCTTCGCCGGCGGCCTGACGCTGGCGCTGACGCCGATCACGGTGGCGATCTCGCGCCACAACAACCCGGACGCGCTGCTCGTGCTGTGCTGCGTGGCGGCGCTGTGGTTCGCGCTGCGGGCGCTCGAGGACGGCCGCACGCGCTGGCTCGTGCTGGCGGGCGTGTGCGTTGGCCTGGGCTTCGAGACGAAGATGCTTGTGGCGCTGGTCGTCGTGCCGGGCATCGCGCTGGCGTACTTGCTCGTCGCTCCGCGCGGTCGGCTGCGCGCGCTGCGCCAGTTGCTGGCGGGGGGCGCGGCGATGGTGCTCGTCGGCGGTGCGTGGCCGCTGCTCGTGGCGCTCACACCGGCTTCGGCTCGGCCATGGATCTCTGGCACGAGCGACAACAGCATCCTCTCGCTGATCTTCGAATACAACGGCGTGGGCCGCGTGGATGGCCAGTCGGGCGGCCCCGGTGGAGCGGCGGGCGGAGGCGGCGGCAACATGTTCGGCGGCGAAGCGGGCCCGCTGCGCCTGCTCAACTCGGCGCTCGGCGGTCAGGCGGGCTGGTTGCTCGGCTTCGCGCTGCTCAGCGCGCTCGGCCTGCTCGTGGCCACGCGGCTGCGACGCCGCGACGCACGCACGGGCTGGTTGGTCGCGGTGGGCGGCGCGTTCCTCGTGACGGCCGTCCTGTTCAGCGCGGCGAGCGGCATCTTCCACCCCTACTACGTCTCGCTGCTGGCGCCGTTCGCGGCGGCGTTGGTCGGCGCCGGCGCTGCGCAGCTGATCGCGAGCGGCGCCCGCGCGCGGATCTTCGCGGCGCTGACGCCGGCGGCGGGCGTGGCAAGCGAGCTGGTCGTGCTGCACGACTACCCGGGTCAGCTCAGCTGGCTGCCGCCTGTGCTGATCGCGGTGTGCGCGGTTGCGGCACTCGCGCTCGTCGCCCTCGGCTCGCGCCGGGTGCGGCTCGTTGCCGCGACGGCGGCGATGGCAGCGCTCTTGCTGGCGCCGTCGGTATGGGCGGTGGACACGCTCGGACATGCGACGAGCGGCACCTTCCCGGAAGGCGGTCCGGCCAACGTGCAGACGGCCGGCGGCATGTTTGGCGCTCGCGTCGGTCCAGGTGCGCTCGGTCGCGGCGCAGGTGGCCCGCCGCCGTTTGCGGCCCCGGCGGGGAGCGCGGGCGGCGCGGGTTCGACCGGCGTGCCGTTGAGCGGCCCGCCGCCGGGCGTCCCCGCAGGTGCAGTCGGCCGCAACGGCGCGGCCCCCGGCATCGGCGCGGGCGGCTTCGGCGGCCCGATGGGTGGCGGCCAGCTGACCTCTCAGGTGCTCTCCTACGTCGAGCAGCACGGCGGCGGCACGATCGCGGTGTCGAGTCAGACGAGCGCCGCGTCGGCGATCATCTCCAGCGGAGCGAAAGCGGCGGGGATCGGCGGCTTCTCCGGACGCGAGAGCGCGGTATCGCTGGCGTGGCTGCGTCAGCGCGTGGAATCCGGGGAGATCCGCTGGGTGCTGGGCGAATCGTCAGCTACACAGGGCTTCCGGGGTCTGCCGGGCGACACCAGAACGGGTTCGAAAGCGGTATTGGCGGCGGTCGAGCAGGCATGTCGCAAGGTGGCGCTACCGGCGGCCTCGAGCGGCGTAACCGGTCCGACGAGCACGAAAGCACGCACAGCCGTGGGCATCGGCGGATCGGCAAACGCCACGAAGAGCGCCGGAAGCTCGCTCTACGACTGCCAGGGCAGATCAGGCGCGCTGTCTCAGGCCTGAGCGCCCAATGGGCACGCGAGAGGGTGCCGGCCGCAAGGCGGGCACGGGGAGGCTTTGGGTCCGCGCGGGGCTGCCTCGCTCGGCTTGACATTGCTTGTCTACGACGTACGCGTCGTCTCAAGCAGGGAGGACTCTCCGCCGATTCGTCCAAATACTGCCAGTGAATCGCAACTTTTGGGGAACATAGGAGTCATATGGGTGAGTGTTGCCCTGACTCGACTAGGGAGGTCGGTATGAGGTCGTCTGTCCGCTTTTCGTTGCTCGCGCTACTTGTCGCTGTGATCGCGGCCATATCGGCCCCCGCGGCCGCTCAGGCCGCCGTCGGCATCGAAAAGTTCGTCGCCATCAACTGCCAGGAAGCCTTCAAAGAATGTGGCGAGGAACCGGGCCCTACGACGATCCTCGGACCGACCAAGGTCCCCAAGGAACCGAGCAAAGCGGAAGCGGAAGCTCAGGGCTACACGCAGGCGGCGGGGCACGTCCCGTACGGGATCACAGACTTCAAGCTGACGACGGTCGTCACCAAAGAACCGCTTCCTCAGACCGAAGCGCCGACGGGCATCGTCAAGCACATCCGCACAGACGTGGCGGCGGGCCTCGCGACGAGTCCGGCGGCGGTGTCGCAATGCTCGATGGCGGACTTCGGCGACACAGAAGAACTTCCGGGGACCGGCTTCTACCCTGCGCCCAAATGCGCGAACTCGGGCGAAAAAAACACGGTCGTCGGTACCAACGAAGTGACGGTCTACGCGGGTAAAGAAGCCGGCGACCTACCGCTCTCGGGCGCCGTCTACAACCTGGAACAGAAGGAAGGTCTCGCATCGGAGTTCGGCGTCGCGCTCGAACTCCCGGTCTTCCTCACGAAAGGCGCGCTCGAAAAAGCGTTCGCCGAAGAGGGCCATCCGCTCGGCGAACCGGCCGAAAAAACCTTCGAGGAAAAACAGTACTTCGCCCACACGCTGATCGAAGGCAACGTCGAATGGGGTCAGCAGGCCAATGGCACAAACGTCGGCGACTATCACGACTACTTCGAAATAGACGTCTCGACGGCGCTGCCGTTGATCCGCTCGCGGCTCACGTTCGAAGGCCGTCGCGGTAACGGTGCGTTCATCACGAACGCCACGAGCTGCCCCGGCCACAACACGACGCGGCTCGCCGTCACCGGCACCGAAGAAGCGACGGACCTGCGGAACTTCACGACTCCAGTAGGCCTGAACGGCTGCGGCCTGGTCCCGTTCGACCCGACGTTCGGCCTCAATGCGGGCGCGGGCGAAAGCGGCTCAGACCAGCCTGACGGCATCAGCACATCGGTGGGCATACCCCGCCACCCGGAAGTCGAAGTCGACTCGGCTCAGTTGAAAACCGCGTCGGTCAAGCTGCCCGCGGGCATGACCCTGAACCCGTCGGCCGCCGCGGGTCTCACCGCCTGCACGCCGGCACAGGCGCGGATCCACAGCTCGACGCCCGGTACGGACTGTCCGGCGAGCTCGTTGCTCGGCACGGTCAGCCTCAACGTGCCGACGCTGCCCGACGGCTCGCTGACGGGCAACATCTACCTCGGCACGCCTCCCGACGGAGGCGTGATCACCGGGCCTCCGTACATCATCTACCTGGACGCCGAGTCGGCTCGCTACGGGGTGTCGGTTCGCATCAAAGGCGAAACGTTCCCGAACGAGACGACCGGTCAGGTGACGACGGTCTTCTCGGAAAACCCCGAACAGCCGTTCACAACGGCCACGCTCAACTTCAAGGGCGGTGCGCTCGCGCCGATCGCCAACCCGTTGACCTGTGACGCAGGCGCGGCCGAAGGCAGCTTCCTGCCGTACACCGAAATCGGTTCGAAAACGGTTGCCACGCCGTTCGCCTCGACGGGCTGCCCGGCGACGATCCCGTTCGCGCTCAGCCAGTCGACGTCTAACCAGACGGCCCACGCGGGTGGCAACACGAGCTACACGTTCAGCCTGACGCGCCCCGAGGGCAACCAGTACCTCTCGACGGTCAAGACGACGCTACCTGCCGGCCTGGTCGGTCAGATCCCGAAGGCGACCCAGTGCACCGACGCTCAGGCGGCGAGCAACACGTGCCCGGACAGCAGCAAGATCGGCATCGCATCGGCGATCTCGGGCTCGGGCCCCGCGCCGTACACGTTCGGCGGCGGCTCGGTCTACCTGACGGGCCCGTACAAAGGCGCGCCGTTCGGCCTGTCGATCGTCGTGCCGGCGGTCGCCGGTCCGTTCAACCTCGGCCCGGTGATTACGCGCGCGGCGATCACGATCGACCCGTACACGGCGCGCGTCACGACGACGGCGGATCTGCCGACGATCGTCAAGGGCATCCCGATTCGCCTGCGCGGCGTGACGGTCTCGATCAACAAGCAGGGATTCCTGCTGAATCCGACGAGCTGCGCGGCGATGGCAACCGACTCCACGGTCACATCGACGTTCGGCGCGACGCAGAACCTGTCGAGTCCGTTCCAGGTCGGCAACTGCAACCTGCTCAAGTTCAAGCCGGCGTTCAAGGCCGTGACCACGTCGAGAACGTCGAAAAAGAACGGCGCGAGCCTCGAAACGACGCTCAACGAGGTGCCCGGCAACGCCAACGTCAAGTCGGTCAAGGTGCAGTTGCCGAAGGCGCTTCCCTCGCGTCTGACGACGCTGCAGAAAGCCTGCCCGGCGGCGACGTTCGAAGTCGACCCGTACCACTGCCCGCCGGGCTCGTTCGTCGGCGGCGCAAGGGCCAACACACCGACCCTGTCGAGCAAACTGAAAGGACCGGCGATCCTCGTCTCGCACGCGGCCGCCGCGTTCCCCGACCTCGACCTGGTGATGGAAGCTGACGGCGTCCGCACGATCCTCGTCGGGAACACGGACATCAAAAAAGGCATCACGACGACGACGTTCGCCTCGACCCCGGACGTGCCGGTGTCGAGCATCACGGTGAACCTGCCGATCGGAGCGCACAGCGCGCTGGCGGCGAACGGCAACCTCTGCCGAAGCCCGCTGATCATGCCGACGACGATGACCGGCCAGAACGGCACTGTGGTCAAACAGAACACGAGGATCAAAGTCAACACATGCGGCGTGCGCATCGTCGGCCACAAGGTCGTCGGCAATACCGCATACATCACGGTGCAGACCTTCGCGCCCGGCCGCATCAGCGGCAAAGGCTCGGGTCTGGCGACACGGTTCCGCAAGCTCTCCAGAGCGCAGAAAAAGGCGACGATCAAGGTCCCGCTCTCGCGCCGCGGGAGTGGCAGGCACCGCCCGTTCAAGGTCAAGGTCCGCGTGGGCTTCGTGCCCAGGGCCAGGGGCGCTCGAAGCTCGGTCTCGTTCGTGACGGTCCGCTTCTAGCGGCTCGGCGGATCGAGCGGCAGTCTTCGGGGGCGGCCAGTTGGCCGCCCCCGCTGTTCGTGCGAGCGACCCACCGCCGCGCGGAACGCCGCGAACGCGTCGCAGATCGCACCCGCCGGTTGTCTCCAGCGGACCGATGCCCTAGATTTCTAGGTAATGGACGTTGTGACAGGTACGGATACCGCAACGTCACCGGGGGTCGAATCGGTGCTTGCCGGTGTACGCCGGCTGACGCTGCTCGCCGACGCGGCGACCGATGTGGACGCCGTCTACCGCGCGCTCGCCCGCGAGCTGCTCGCCTCGCCGGGAGCCGAGGAGGTGCACGTGCACCATCTCGGCGACGAGGAGTCCGCCGACGAGCTGGTGACGGTGTACATGTATGGTGGCGACGGGCGCCTGAGCTACATGCAGCCCTGCGCCGAGCGCCCGCCGGGCGTCAGCTGGGTGCTCTACACGGGGCGCAGCGTGCTGATCGCCAACCAGCGCAAGCTCGCCGAGAGCGTGCCGCGCGTGACGGCCACCGGGCCGGCCAGCTGCGCGCTGCTGCTGCCGCTGGTCGAGCGCGGCGAGGTCGAGGCCGTCGTGATGCTCGTGCGCCGCTCCTCGCCGGCCTTCGACGAGCGCGCCGTCGATCTGGCGCGCACGCTCGTCGACCAGGCGGCGGCCGCGCTTGCGCTCGTGCGGGCACGCGCCGAGGCCGGCACGGACGCCGTCGCCGGCTGCATGAACCACCGCGCCATGCGGCGGCGCCTGGAAGAGGAGATCGACCGCGCCTCGCGCGCGGGTAGCCCGCTGTCGTGCATCCTGATCGACCTCGACGATTTCAAGCGCGTCAACGACGACCATGGCCACCAGGCGGGCGACACGGTGCTACGCCAGGTTGTGCAGGCGCTCGTGGGCGAGTTCCGCGCCTTCGACCGCGTGGCCCGCTATGGCGGCGATGAGTTCGTCGTGATCCTGCCCAATGCCGATCTGCGCAGCGCCGGAGCTGCTGCCAGTCGCGCGCTCGAGCGCATGCGCGCCGTGCCGGCCGTCGGTTCGGAGTCGGGCATCTCGGCCTCGATCGGCGTCGCGCAGTGGCACGCGCCGATGGGCGTCGACGAGCTGCTCGAGGCTTGTGACCAGGCTTTGCTGCGCTCCAAGCGCGAGGGCAAGGGGCGCGTGACGCGCGCCTCCGCACCGGTCGTCTGAGCACGCCGGCGGACTCCGCGGGAGAGGCCTTCGCGGTTGCCCGCCGGCCAGGCCCGCGCGCGCGACTCTGCGAGACTGAGGACATGCCCGCAGCGAGAGCCACCACGCCCTGGGAGGTGCGATGACGAAGAACAGCTTTGGCGCCAAGGACACGCTCGAGGCCGGTGGCAGCAGCTATGAGATCTTTCGCCTCGACGCCCTGCAGCAGCGCTTCGATGTGGCGCGGCTGCCCTTCTCGCTGAAGGTGCTCCTGGAGAACCTGCTGCGCACCGAGGGCAACGGCTCGGTCGACGCAGCCGACGTCGAGGCGCTCGCCTCGTGGGATGCCAAGGCGCAGCCGAGCAAGGAGATCGCCTTCACGCCGGCACGCGTGCTGATGCAGGACTTCACCGGCGTGCCCGCGGTCGTCGACCTCGCGGCGATGCGCGACGCGATCGCCGAGATGGGGGGGGATGCAGCGCAGATCAACCCGCTCGTCCCGGCAGAGCTCGTGATCGACCACTCGGTGCAGGTCGACGCGTTCGGCACGCGCGACGCGTTCCGCGTCAACGCCGAGCGCGAGTTCGAGCGAAACCAGGAGCGCTACTCGTTCCTGCGCTGGGGGCAGGGGGCATTTGACGACTTCTCGGTGGTGCCGCCGGACACGGGGATCGTGCATCAGGTCAACCTCGAGTACCTCGCGCGCGTGGTCTTTCCCAACGAGAAGACGGGACAGGCCTACCCGGACACGCTCGTCGGCACCGACTCGCACACGACGATGGTGAACGGGCTCGGCGTGCTCGGCTGGGGCGTCGGCGGCATCGAGGCCGAGGCGGCGATGCTCGGACAGCCGATGTCGATGCTGATTCCGCAGGTGCTCGGCGTCCGCCTGCACGGTGAGCTGCCCGAGGGCGCCACCGCGACCGACCTCGTGCTGACCGTCACCGAGATGCTGCGCGAGCGCGGCGTCGTCGGCATGTTCGTCGAGTTCTACGGCGCCGGTCTGGCCGGCCTGCCGCTCGCCGACCGCGCGACGATCGGGAACATGTCGCCCGAGTTCGGCTCGACCTGCGCGATCTTCCCGATCGACGCCGAGACGCTGACCTACCTGGAGCTCTCCGGCCGCCCGGCCGAGCAGATCGCGCTCGTCGAGGCATACGCCAAGGAACAGGGCCTGTGGCACGACGAGTCATCGGAGAAGCCGACCTTCTCGGACGAGATCGAGCTCGACCTCGGGACCGTCGAGCCGAGCCTGGCCGGTCCCAAGCGCCCGCAGGACCGCGTCGCGCTGAGCTCCTCGCAGGCGGTCTTCCAGGAGGCGCTGCGCGACTACATCCCGAGCGACGGCGACCAGGCCGACGCGCAGGACGAGGCTGTCGCCGAGTCATACCCGGCCTCTGACCCACCTGCCAACGAGCCGGGCCACAAGGCGTCGCTCGGCGTCTCCCAACCGCAGCTGCCCGAGGGCGGCACGGCCATGGCGCTGCCGCACAACGGCACCGCCAGGAGCGTGACCGTCGATGGCGAGACGTTCGAGCTCGACCACGGCCACGTCGTGATCGCGGCGATCACGAGTTGCACGAACACCTCGAACCCGTCCGTGATGGTCGGAGCCGGCATCCTCGCGCGCAACGCGCTGGCGCGCGGTCTGAAGAGCAAGCCCTGGGTCAAGACCTCGCTCGCGCCCGGCTCGAAGGTCGTCACCGAATACCTCGACCGCGCGGAGCTGACCGAGCCGCTCGAGCAGCTCGGCTTCAACCTCGTCGGCTACGGCTGCACGACGTGCATCGGCAACTCAGGCCCGCTCTCCCAAGAGATCTCAGACGCCGTCGCCGAGGCCGACCTGGCGGTCGTCTCGGTGCTCTCTGGCAATCGCAACTTCGAGGGGCGGATCAACCCGGACGTGAAGATGAACTACCTTGCCTCGCCGCCCCTGTGCGTCGCCTACGCGCTCGTCGGGACGATGGACATCGACCTCGCGCACGACCCGCTTGGCCAGGACGAGCACGGCGAGGATGTCTACCTGCGCGACATCTGGCCGTCGGAGCAGGAGATCGCCAAGACCGTCGGCGAGGCCGTGCAGGCCGACATGTTCCGCAGGAGCTACGGCGAGGTGTTCGCCGGCGACGAGCGCTGGAACGGGCTCGACGTGCCCGAGGGCGAGCGCTTCGCCTGGCAGGAGCAGTCGACCTACGTGCGCCTGCCGCCCTACTTCGAGCACATGCCCGTCGAGCCGCCGGAGACCTCGGAGCTGACGGGCGCGCGCGTGCTCGCGCTGCTCGGCGACAGCGTCACCACCGATCACATCTCACCGGCCGGCGCGATCAAGCGCGACGGTCCCGCCGGCACCTACCTGCAGGAGCAGGGCGTCGCGCCGCGCGACTTCAACTCATACGGCTCGCGTCGCGGCAACCACGAGGTGATGATGCGCGGCACGTTCGCCAACATCCGCCTGCGCAACCAGCTCGCGCCGGGCACCGAGGGCGGCGTAACGCGACATCTGCCCGAGGGGAAGCAGATATCGATCTACGACGCCGCCATGAAGTACGCAGACGAAGGTGTTCCGCTGGTGGTGCTCGCGGGCAAGGAGTACGGCTCGGGCTCCTCGCGCGACTGGGCCGCCAAGGGCACCAAGCTGCTCGGGGTGCGCGCCGTGATCGCCGAGAGCTTCGAGCGTATCCACCGCTCCAACCTCGTCGGCATGGGCGTGCTGCCGCTGCAGTTCCCCGACGGCGAGAGCGCCTTCTCGCTCGGCCTGAGCGGCGAGGAGACCTTCTCGCTCGATGGCATCGCCGACGCCGTCGGCGCCGTCGAGGGCGGCAGGGGTGGCAGGCAACTCGTGCGCGTGCGAGCGGGGCGCGACGGCGCCGATGCGATCGAGTTCGAGGCGCGCGTGCGCATCGACACGCCGCGCGAGGCCGAGTACTTCCGTCACGGCGGCATCCTGCAATACGTCCTCAGAACGCTGCTGGCGCGATGAACAAGTCTCCCGAACCGCGCCCGGCGGACTCCTCGCTGGGCCTTCCGCCGATCCTGCGCAACCTGCTGCTCGCTCCCGGCCCGTCCGGCTATGAGCAGCTGCCCAGCGCCGTGTGGCGCGAGGCCGCCGGCGGCTTTGCCGAGGTCAGCACCGATGCGATCGGCACCCCGCTCGCGCTGGTCGCCGCGAAGGGGGCCGGTGAGCCGGCCGATGCAGAGCAGCGCCCGCGACGGCTGCTCGTGATGGGGCACATCGACGAGATCGGGCTGATCGTCACGCACATCGACGACGACGGCTACCTGTGGTTCGCCGAAGTCGGCGGCTGGGACCCGCAGATCCTCGTCGGCCAGCGCGTCGTGCTGGAGACGAAGGGCGGATCGATCAGGGGCGTGGTGGGCAAGAAGCCGATCCACCTGCTGCGCGGCGACGAGCGCAAGAAGGTCGCCGAGATACGCGAGCTGCACATCGACATCGGCGCCGGCGACGGCGATCAGGCGCGCGAGCACGTGCGCGTCGGCGACGTCGCCGTGATCGACGCAGAGCCGACAGAGCTGCTCGACGGACGGCTCACCTCGCGCGCGCTGGACAACCGGATCGGCTCCTACGTCGCGCTCGAGGCGGCGCGGCTGGTCGCCGAGGCCGGCGGCGCGGAGTGGGAGCTCGCCGCGGTCGCGGCCACGCAGGAGGAGACGACGTTCGGCGGCTCGCGCACGAGCGCCTTCTCGCTGGCCCCCGACGCCGCGATCGTGCTCGACGTCACCCACGCGACCGACGCTCCGGGGATCGAGGTCAAGGAGATGGGCAAGCATCCACTCGGTTCCGGCCCCGTGATCAGCCGTGGCTCGACGCTCAACCCACGAGTGTTCGAGCTGCTGCACGACACCGCCGAGGCCGAGCAGATCCCCTTCACGATCGAGGCCACCGGGCGCACGACGGGTACCGACGCCGACGCCGTGCACCTCAGTCGCGGCGGCGTGCCGACAGGGCTCGTCTCGATCCCGTTGCGCTACATGCACTCGCCGGTCGAGCTCGTCCAGCTCGAGGACGTCGAGAACACTGCCCGGCTCGTCGCCGCGTTCGCGTTGGCGCTGCGGGCGGAACAGCTCCTTCTCGCGCTGACGGTCGCGCTCGGCCGCCGCCAAGCGCCGCAAAGGCACCTAGCGGCGGACGAACGGCCGAGCTCTTTCAGGCGGCTTCCAGTTCGGTGACCGGCGAGACCTTGTACGGCTCGCCGGGGCAACCGCCCGTGACGAGCATCCGCAGCCCCTGCGGGCCTGCGTAGACCTTGCGCTTGGCCTCGGCGCCGACGCGCACGAGCGTCTCCGGGTCGAGCTCCACGCGCTCGCCTTCGACGTCCATCCAGCCCGAGCCCGACAGCACCGCGAAGACCTCCTCCTGGGCGCTCTCGGCATGGTCGTGCTCCGGGTAGTCCGCATAGTCCGGCGGCAGCTGGATGATCTGCATGCCGAACGCGGTGACGCCGAGCTCGGCGCGGACCTTTACGAATCCGCCGCCGAAGCCGGCCTCCATCTCATTGATGCGCTTCGCTGTGTAATCGCTCATTAGTCGACACTAACCGATCGGCGAGGACGGCGAGCGCCGGCCTGCGAGCGGGCTCTACGGCGTCAGCGCCATGACGATGCCGAGCTGGCGCGACTGCGCGAGCACTGTGCCGTCAGCCGCCCAGATCACGCCGTCCTCCTCGAAGAAGCCGTCCTGCACGAGGCCGGAGCGAAAGCGCGCGAAGCAGAGCTCCTGCAGCGGCAGTGCGCCGGGGGTGTCTCCGTCGTCGGTCCCGACGGCGGCCGGCGTCGCCGCGGGCGCCAATGCGGTGCGGAAGTGGATCGTGAGGTCGACCGTCGGCGTCGTAGCGGGGTCGCGCAGGCGGATGAAGGGCGGCGAGAACAGGGCGTCGCTGAAGAAGGCAAGCGAGATCGGGTCGATCGCGCGCGCCTCGGCGAGCCCCAGCCAGGCGCCGATCTCCATCGGCGCGTCGGAGCCGGTGAACGGCACCGCGCCGCTGCGGCCCTGCACGACGATGTGGCGCGTGAACGGCGGCGCTCCGGCGAACAGCGGCACGCCCGCCTGGCGCACCGGGTCGGCCGGCGCCACGTCGGGCATCGGCAGCTCCAGCACCTCCTGTGCGCTCCACGGCACCGAGAAGGCCGCCAGCGCGAGCGTGATCAGCTTGCCTTCCTGCTCCATCCGCGCCGACAGCGTGCTCAGCGAGCGCCCGGCGCGCTCGATGCTCGCGACGATGCTGACCGGACCGGGTTGCGGCGCCCGCGCGTAGTGGATCGTCAGCGAGCGCGGCGCGCGGCCCGGATCGGCGACAGTCTCGATCAGCGCGCGCATCAGCATCGCCGCGATGTAGCCACCGTGCGGCCCGCGCCCGGCGCGCCAGTCGGGCGAGATGTCGGCCGCGAACTCGACCTGCACCTGCTGCTCGCCGGACTCGCCGCGGCGCAGCTCGCGCACAGCCGTGTCGCGGTCGAACGTGCCCAGCGCCGTGAGCGGCGGCGCCTGCGTCTCAGCCACGGACCAGGCGCTTGTAGGTGATCCGGTGCGGGCGGTCGGCCGCGTCACCGAGCAGCGCTCGGCGGTGCTCCTCGTAGGCCTCGAAGTTGCCCTCGAACCAGGTGACCTGCGAGTCGCCCTCGAAGGCCAGCACGTGAGTGGCCACGCGATCGAGGAACCAGCGGTCGTGGGAGATGATCACCGCGCAGCCCGGGAATTCGAGCATCGCGTTCTCGAGCGCGCGCAGCGTGTCCACGTCGAGGTCGTTCGTGGGCTCGTCGAGCAGCAGCAGGTTGCCGCCGCTGCGCAGCAGCTTGGCCAGGTGCACGCGATTGCGCTCGCCGCCGGAGAGGTTGCCGATCTTCGCCTGCTGGCTCGATCCCTTGAAGTTGAAGCCGGCCGTGTACTGGCGTGAGTTGACCTCGCGCTCGCCGACTTTGAGGTGCTCGTAGCCTTCGGAGATCTCCTCCCACACCGTCTTGGCCGGGTCCAGCGCGTCGCGCGACTGGTCGACATAGGCGAGCTGGACGGTCTCGCCGAGCTCGATCCAGCCGCCGTCGGGCGACTCCTCGCCGGTGATCATGCGAAACAGCGTCGTCTTGCCGGCGCCGTTGGCGCCGATCACGCCGACGATGCCGGCGCGCGGCAGGTCGAAGCTGAGGTCCTCGATCAAGAGCTTCTCGCCGAAGCCCTTGCGCACGTCGTTGGCCGTCAGCACCTTTTCCCCCAGGCGCGGGCCCGGCGGGATGTGGATCTGCACGTCCTCGAGCTTGACGTTGCGCTCTTCGGCGATCAGCTCCTCGTAGCGCGCCAGACGCGCCTTCGACTTGGTGCGTTTGCCCTTGGGGTTCGTGCGCACCCATTCGAGCTCGGCCGCGATCGTGCGTTCGCGCCCCTTTTCCGAGCGCGCTTCCTGCGCCAGGCGAGCCTGCTTCTGCTCGAGCCAGCCCGAGTAGTTGCCCTCGTAGGGGATGCCCTTGCCGCGATCGAGCTCGAGGATCCAGCCGGCCACGTTGTCGAGGAAGTAGCGGTCGTGCGTTACCGCGACGATCGCGCCCTTGTACTCGGAGAGATGCTGCTCCAGCCAAGCCACCGACTCCGCGTCGAGGTGGTTGGTGGGCTCGTCGAGCAGCAGCAGGTCGGGCGCGGAGAGCAGCAGGCGGCACAGCGCCACGCGGCGGCGCTCGCCGCCGGAGAGCTTGCTCACGTCGGCATCGGGCGGAGGCAGGCGCAGCGCGTCCATCGCGTAGTCCAGCTGCGTGTCCAGGTTCCATGCGTCGGCCGCTTCGATCTTCGCCTGGATGCGCCCGAACTCCTCGGCCGTCTCCTCGGAGTAGTTCGCCGCCAGCTCGTTGAAGCGGTCGAGCAGCGCCTTGGTCTCGGCCACGCCCTCCTCGACGTTGCCCTTGACGTCCTTGGACTCGTCCAGGTGGGGCTCCTGCTCGAGCATCCCGACAGTTGCCCCCGGGGCCAGCTGGGCCTCGCCGCGGTACTCCTGATCGACGCCCGCCATGATCCGCAGCAGCGTCGACTTGCCCGCGCCGTTGTAGCCGAGCACGCCGATCTTCGCACCCGGGTAGAAAGCCAGCGTGACGTTGTCGAGCACCGTCTTGTCCGGCGGATGGAGCTTCGACAGACGGTGCATCGTGAAGATGTATTGAGATGACATTGGCAGGCAGGATAGGACCTCGCCGGGGTCGCTAACGTTGTCGGGTCATGCCTACGACCGTCCTCGATGTCGAGCAGCACCTGCTCCTGCTGGAGCTGGAGGCGCCGTTCGACAAGCGCGATGTGCAGCTCGCCCGCAGGCGCATGGCCAAGCGCTGGCACCCCGACATCGCGCCGGCCGGGCGCCAGTTCGAGCACGAGCGCCACCTGAAGGCGATCAACGAGGCCGCCGACCAGCTCGAGCGACTCGCCGAGGGCTCGCGCGGGGGCAAGGTCTCCGAGAACGCGGTGCGCGCCTCGGCCGCCGCCGCCCGGCGCGAGCGCGAGGAGGCCGGCCGCCGCGCCTACGAGGCCGAGCAGCGCGCCCGCGCCCACGCCGCCGACAAAGCCAAGCACGACCCATTTGCCAGCCGCGTGCCCGATCACTCCGTCGTGCACCGCTATGCGCGCTGCCTCTCCTATCCCGAGTGGGGCGTAGGCACGGTCGCGGGCATCTACTTCACCGAGGACCCCGACGGCGGCGATGACGTGCAGCAGTGGGCGCGCGTCAAGTTCAGCCACGGAGTGCGCACGGTGCCGGCCGGCAGCCTGCGCTTCGTCGACTTCTCGAAGCCCGACCCGGCCGAGGAGCGCGTCGAACGCTTCACGATCGCCGCACAGCGCGCCATGGCCGAAGGCGAGTACGAGCTCGCCGCGCAGCGGCTGATCTATGCCCGTGACGCCGAGCCGGACAACGTCGCCGTGCTGCGGCTGATGACGCTCGCCTTCTGGCAGGCCGGCAAGCTCGAGGAGGCCGCCCGCGCCGTGCGCGACTGGGCACGCGTCGACGGCGCCCGGCCGGCCGCGCACCGCTTCGCTTCGCGCATCTACGAGGACATCGGCGCCGTCGACCTCGCCGAGGAGGCCGCCGAGCGGGCCGTGCAGCGGGGACCGTCAGACGCCGGCGCATGGGAGCGCCTCGGCCGTCTGCGCCTGCAGCTGATGGATCGCGAGGGGACACTCGAGGCCCTGCGTCGCGCGACCGCGCTCGGCGCCGGCGAGGAGGTGCGCGAGCTGATCATCCAGGCTCTCGCGCTGGAGCCGCGCATGGCCGAGGCAAGCTGAGCTCGCCTCCCGACCGGTGCCTATCGCGCCGGTCGCCTACTGACTAGAGGATGTTCACCGCGCGAGAGACGATCAGGCCGATCGTGAGCAGCGAGACGACCGACTGCACGCCCATGATGCACTTCGCCATCGGCGTCAGCGGCATCGTGTCGGTCGGCGAGAACGCGGTGTTGTTCGTCAGCGAGACGTACAGGTAGTCGACGAACTTCGGCCGCCAGTCGCGTGGCTCGATCCGATCGTCGGTCATCTGCGGGAACAGGAAGTCCGGCTGTCCGTCCTTGCCCGTCGCGCGTTTGCCGGGGCCGCCGCGGTCCATCTCCCAGTACCACAGGGCGAAGATCAACAGGTTCGTCAGCCAGATCAGGACGCCGGCGACGATCAGGCCGCGACCGTCGGAGACGTGGTGGTGCAGCAGGTAGTGCGTCAGCGCGCCGAGCGAGAAGATGTTCGCGGCGCTGACGAACGCCGTCAACGAGAGCGCGATGTGCCTGCGCCGCGGGTGCTCGTCCTCGATCACGTTTGGCGTGACGACGAACAGGCCGACCAGCAGCACACCCTCGAGCGAGGCCACGAGCCATGACGGGCCGGCCGTCAGGCGCTCGGGCAGCAGCAGTTGGATTCCGATCGCCGCCAGCACGGTCAGCTGGGCGGGCCAGAATGCCTCGCTGTCGGGCGGTGGCGGGTAGGAGCGCCCGGCCGCGGCGGGTTGAGCAGCCACGACCCGCAGCGTACGGCGCGCGTCGGCCGTAGCGCTAGCCTTGCGAGGCATGGGTATCGAGAGCCCCGTCCACCTGCTCTTCATCGCCGTCGTCGCGCTCGTCGTGCTCGGGCCCAAGCGCCTTCCCGCGCTTGCCCGCGCGCTCGGGCAGGGCATCCGCGAGTTCCGCCAGTCGCTCGACATCGGCGCCGGTGCCGAGGAGCAGAGCCCGCCGCCCGCTGCCAGCGCAGCCTCGGCACCGCATGCATCCTCGGAGACGCCCGCCCCGGCTCCGCCGCCGGACGCCTCCGACGCGACGGCCGCCGCACCGGCTCCTGCCGAGAGCGTTCAGACCCACCCGGCCGACTGACGCGAGGACCAGCTCTGCGCGGTGGCCGCCGCTCGCGCCGGCCCGTGCTCGCGGCCGTCCGTCCACGTTTCGCCGGTAGGCTTGGCCGGTCCTTTCCGACCAAGGAGCAACCGCCGATGAGCGCCGAAGCCGCCGTCTCCACCGATGCCGTCCTGACCGAGCGGCGCCGGAACGTCCTGCTTGATCACGATCAACCGCCCCGAGGTGCGCAACGCCGTCAACGGCGCCGTCGCCGAGGGCGTCGCCGGCGCGCTCGATCAGCTCGACGGCGACGACGACCTGTCGGTCGGCGTGCTCACCGGCGCGGGCGGCTTCTTCAGCGCCGGCATGGATCTCGGCGCCTTCGTCAAGGGCGAATCGCCGTGGTTCGGCGACCGCGGCTTCGCCGGCATCGCCCAGCGCGCCTCGCAGAAGCCGCTGATCGCCGCGATCGAGGGCTTCGCGCTGGCCGGTGGCATGGAGGTCGCGCTCGCGTGCGATCTGATCGTCGCCGCCAAGGGAGCCAAGATGGGCATCCCCGAGGCCAAGCGCTCGCTGATCGCCGCCGGCGGCGCGCTGCTGCGCCTGCCGCAGCGGATGCCGTACCACGTGGTCATGGAGCTCGCGCTGACCGGCGACTCGATGCCCGCCGAGCGCTTCCACGAGTTCGGCGTCGTCAACCGGCTCGCCGAGCCCGGCTCCGCCGTCGACGTCGCGATGGAGCTCGCCGAGCAGCTCTCCAAGAGCGGCCCGCTCGCGCTGATCGGCTCCAAGCGAATCCTGCAGGAGCAGTTCGACTGGAGCAGCGAGGAGATGTGGCGAGAAGCAGGGCGAGATCACCGGTCCCGTGATGACCTCCGAAGATGCCAAGGAGGGGGCCAGCGCATTCAAGGAGAAGCGCGAGCCGGTTTGGAAAGGGCGTAGGAAAGGGCGTCCCTTCGCTAGCGCGCGTCGCGCCTAGCGACGGAGCTGCTTCTTGCGCTTGCGCTGGCGGCGGATCTCGAGGAACCGCTTCCACAAGGCCCACATCAGCGCGAAGCGTGCCCCGGCGTCTTGCGCGGGTACTGGGAGATCGGCTAGTCGAGGTCGATCGCCGTCGTGACGATGCGGTTCTGTTCGGCGATGTGCGCCGCCGGATAGCCCTCGCCTGGGCTGGCGCGCTCGGGACGGCCGATGAAGCCGAAGTGGATCTCCTGGGGCATGATCTGCATCAGGCGCGGGAACATGTGCGCGCGGGCGCCGACGTTGCGCGGCTCCTCCTGCACCCACACGACCTCCTGCAGCTTCGGGTAGCGGCGCATCAGCTCGAGGATCTGGCCTTCGGGGAAGGGGTAGAGCAGCTCGACGCGCGCCACCGCGAGGCCCGGGTGCGAGGCGCGGTCGGGGTGGCCGACGAGGTCGTAGTAGACCTTGCCGGTGCACAGCAAGAGGCGCGTGACCTGCGCGTCGTCGACGCCCGGCTCGGCGAGCACCGGGTGAAAGCGCGTGCCCTCGGCCATCTCGGCGATCGTGTTGGTCGCCTGCGGCAGGCGCAGCAGCGACTTCGGCGTCATCACGATCAGCGGGCGCTGCTTGGCGATCCGCGCCTGGCGGCGCAGCAGGTGGAAGTACTGCGCCGGCGTCGTCGGGCTCGCCACGCGGATGTTGCCCTCGGCGGCCAGCGCGAGGAAGCGCTCCAGGCGCGCCGAGGAGTGCTCAGGGCCCGATCCCTCGTAGCCGTGCGGCAAGAGCAGCGTCAGGCGTGAGGTCTGCCCCCACTTGGCCAGGCCCGAGACGATGAACTGGTCGACGATCACCTGCGCCGAGTTGACGAAGTCGCCGAACTGCGCCTCCCACAGCACGAACGTCTCCGGCGCCTCCTGGCTGTAGCCGTACTCGAAGCCCATGCACGCGAGCTCCGACAGCGGGCTGTTGTGCAGCTCCAGCGGCGCCAGCGCGTCGGGCAGGCTCTGGATCGGGCAGACCGTCTGGCCGGTCTTCGCGTCGTGCAGCACCATGTGGCGCTGGCTGAACGTGCCGCGCTCGGTGTCCTGGCCGGTCAGGCGGATCGGCGTGCCCTCGGTCAACAGCGAGCCGAACGCGAGCGCCTCGGCGTGCGCCCAGTCGACGTGGCCCTCCTCGCCCAGCGCCTCGCGCCGGCGCTCGAGCTGCTTGACGAGCTTCGGGTGGACCGTGAAGCCCTCCGGCACGCGCAAGCAGCTCCTCGCCCAGCTCGCGCAGGCGCTGCGCCGGGACCGCCGTCTCGACCTCCGGGCTCGGCGAGCGGTCGAGCTCGTACTCGCCGGTCTCGATGCTCGCCGTGCTCCGCCGCCGCCGCGATCTTCGCCTTCAGCCGCTGGTGCAGCAGCGTCATTTTGTCCCAGACTTCCTGCGCCTGGGCGTCGACCTCCTCCTGGGAGACGACGCCTTCTGCGACCAGGCGGTCGGCCCACAGCTCGGACACGCGCTTCTTGGTCTTGATCTTCATGTACATCTCCGGCTGCGTGTAGGCCGGCTCGTCGGACTCGTTGTGGCCGAAGCGGCGGTAGCCGATCAGGTCGATCAGCACGTCGTGGCCGAACTCCTGACGGAACGCGAAGGCCAGTCGCACTGCGCTCATGCACGCCTGCACGTCGTCGGCGTTGACGTGCACGATCGGCACGTCGAAGCCCTTCGCCAGGTCAGAGGCCCAGCGCGTCGAGCGCGCGTCGTCGGGGTCCGTCGTGAAGCCCACCTGGTTGTTCGTGATGATGTGCACCGTGCCGCCGACCTTGTAGCCGTCGAGCGCCTGCAGGTTGAGCGTCTCCGAGACGACGCCCTGTGCCGGGAACGATGCGTCGCCGTGGATCACGATCGGCACCGCCGCGTCGGTGTCCTGATGCGCGCGCGAGCCCTGGCGCGTCGTCTGCGCCGCGCGCGTCGCGCCCTCGACCACCGGGTAGACGTACTCCAGGTGGCTCGGGTTGGACTCGAGGTTGACGCGGATCGTCTCGCCGTCGCCGAGGTCGTAGGAGCCCTGCGTGCCGTGGTGGTACTTGACGTCGCCCGTGCCGCCCTGCGGGATCGTCGTGACCGCCTCGAGCGTCGAGGCGCCCTCGAACTCGGCGAAGATCGTGTCGTACGGGCGGCCGAGGTTGTGCGCCAGCACGTTCAGCCGGCCGCGGTGGGCCATGCCGATCACGACCTCCTTGCCGCCGTGCGCCGCCGACAGCCTGATCAGTTCGTCGACCATCGGCACCGTCATGTCGAGGCCCTCGATCGAGAACTGGTGCTGGCCGAGGTAGGCCTTGTGCATGAAGCGCTCGAGCGCGTCCACCTTGACCAGGCGGCGCAGCAGCCAGCGCGCTCTCGTCGTTGGTCAGCGGCTCGCGGAACGCGCCCGCCTCGATGTGCTCGCGCAGCCACACGCGCTGGCGGTGCGAGGCGATGTGCTCGATCTCATACGCGATCGTGCCGCAGTAGGTCTCGCGCAGGTGCGGCAGCGCGTCGACCAGCGTCGCACCGGGCACGTACATCTGCAGCACCTTCGCCGGGATTCGCGCCTGGATCTCCGGCGTCAGGCCGAGCGGCTCCGGGTCCAGGCCCGGGTCGCCCTCGGGCTCTGAGTCCAGCGGGTCCAGGCGCGCCGCCAGATGACCGTGGCTGCGGTAGCGGCTGACCAGCGTGCTCGCCGCGTGCACCGCGCGCAGCAGCTCTTCGCTCGCGCCGCCCGACACCGGCCGAGGGGGTCGCTGTCCGCCTGCGCCGCAGCCGAGGCAGCGGCCGCCGGCGCCGGTGGCGGGGGCGGTGGGCCGAGCTCGACGCCGAGCGAGGCGAACACGCCCTCGTAGAAGCCGCGCTCGCCCTGCAGGTATTCCTCGATCCGCGCCAGGAAGCGCCCCGACTCGGCGCCCTGGATGATCCGGTGGTCGTAGGTCGAGGTCATCGTCACGACCTTCTCCGCGCCGATCATCTGGCCGACGTTGGCCAAGCCCGGCGGGTAGGCGATCGAGCCCGTCGCGACGATCGTCCCCTGGCCCGTCATCAGGCGCGGGACCGAGGCGATCGTGCCGATCCCGCCCGGGTTCGTCAGCGTCAGATTGCCGCCGACGAGATCGTCCGCCGTAAGCGTGTTCGTGCGCGCCTTCTCGACCAGCGCGTCATAGGCCGCGACGAAGCGCTCGAACGGCATCCGCCCGGCGTCGCGGATCACCGGCACCATCAGCGTGCGCGAGCCGTCCTTCTTCTCCACGTCGACCGCCAGGCCGAGGTTGACCTGGCCGTCGTGCACGCGGTTGGGCTTGCCGTCGATCTCTTCGAAGTGGTCGGCCATCACCGGCATGTCGTCCGCCGCGCGCGCGATCGCGTAGGCGATCAGATGCGTGAAGGAGACCTTGCGCTCGGCCGCCTTCAGCTCCTTGCGCCGCGCCGTCGAGCATCGTCACCGTGCAGCGTGCGGAAGCTCGTCGCCGTCGGGATCTTGCGCGACTGCTCCATGTAGCGGGCCAGCGCCGCCGCGCCGCCGCGCATCGGCTTCGTCTCGGCCTGCGCCGCGCTCGGCGCCGCTGCCGTCGCCGGAGCTCTCCGCTGCGCGCGCTGCGCCGTTGCCGCCCGCCGCCGAGAGCACGTCCGACTTGACGATCCTGCCCGACGGGCCGCTGCCCGAGACCTGCGCGAGGTCGACGCCCTCGGCCCGCGCGACGCGCGCCGCGACGGGCGAGATCTTGAGATCCTCCGGGAGGACGCTCGTCGCGGGGGCGCTCGCGCTGGAATCGCTGCTCGCCGTGTCGCCCGTGTCAGAGGGGTCCTGCGGCGCCGGAGCTCCAGCCTGCTCGCCGGACGGAGATCCGCGCGATCACCTGCCCGACCGTGACCGTCTCGCCCTCCTGCGCGAGCAGCTCCGCGATCGTGCCACTCACCGGGGCCGGCAGCTCGACGTCGACCTTGTCGGTCGAGATCTCGACGATCGTGTCGCTCTCCTTGATGAAGTCGCCCACCTTCGCGCGCCATTCGAGGATCGTGCCCTCCGAGACCGACTCGCCCGCGGCCGGCGTCACGACGTCGACGAGCTGACCGCCGGCGAGCGCCTGCGCTCGCGTCCTCCGTGGCGTGTCTCTTCCTGCGCGTCGCGCAGCGCCGTTGCTCGTGCCGTTCTCGCCGGTGCTCTTCGTCGCGCCGGCACCGTTTCCGCCGCCGCTCGCCTCCGCCGCGGCGTGCGTCGCCGGCGCCGACGGCGATCCGCGCGATCACCTGCCCGACCGTGACCGTGTCGCCCTCCTCGACGAGCAGCTCCGTGACCACGCCGCTCGCCGGGGCCGGCAGCTCCACGTCGACCTTGTCGGTCGAGATCTCGACGATCGTCGCGTCGGCCTTGACCGCGTCGCCGACCTTGACATGCCATTCGAGGATTGTTCCCTCAGTGACCGACTCGCCGGCGGCAGGGGTCACGACGTCGATTATCTGCTCAGCCGTGGTGCCTGTGGCCATTGATTCCCTACTCTAGCGCGGCGCGTTGGCGTTGCTCACGGATGAACTCATAGCTGCCGAAGAACGGCCCGACGCCACCCAGCACGGCCACCGCGACGGCCAGCCGCAGCGAGACGATCCGCAGTCGCGCGGCCGCCAGGCAGGCGAGCGACATGAAGATCCACAGCAGGCCGTGCGTGAGGCCGAGCACGAACGTCAGCGGCTGCGGGTTGCCCGCCGCGAAGGCGCAGATCAGCAGGCGCACGTACACGCACGAGTGGAAGAACGAGGTCCACTTCAGGCGCGTGAACGTGAGCGGGCCGGCGGCGTCGCGGAAGCCTCCCGCAGGGCCGCCGGCGAGGCCCCGACGTGGGCGCGCCGCGTCGCCCGGCTGCGCCGCGTCGCTCACTCCGAAAGCCAGCGGGCCATGCGCGGCAGCGCGTCGCCGGCCTCGGGCGGCCACGCGTCGATCTCGGCCGGCCACCAGGCGAACTCGTCGTGCTCGGCGTCGGGCTTCACGGTGTCCTCTGCGCCCTCCGCGATCCACGCCTGGCCGACGAACATGATCATCTTCTGAGGGAGGCGGATCAGCGCCTCGCCGCGCACGCGCTCCGGCGCGACGGCCCACTCCTCGTCGAGCTCGCGCACGAGCGTCTCGGCGGGGCTCTCGCCGAGATCGACGGCGCCGCCGGCGCCGAGCGCCCAGCGACCTGCCCAGGAGGCGACCCACGGCGCGCGCCGTCCCGCCAGCCAGCGCCCGTCGGCCGAGCGCGTGACGCACAGCGCGGCCATGCTGTGCGAGGCGTCGCCGGCGACCAGCCGCAGCGCCCAGCGCAGCGGCTGCAGCTCGATCGCCAGCCCCTGCTCGTCGGCGCGGAAGTCGACCAGGCGCGCCGCCACGCCGTCGTGGCTCGGCGAGCCGCGCTCGCGCAGGCCCTCGATCGCGGCGTCGGCCGCCTCGCTGTGCGCGGCCGGCGGCTCGTACTCGTCCTCGCGCCAGCGCGCCTTGATGCGATCGAGCTCCCACGGCCCGCGGGCGAGCACTCTCGGGCGCTTCGCTGGAGTGAGTGTTCTCTTGCGCGGACATGGGCGGGCCTTGGAGCTGGCGGGACCCCGGCAGGCGCATGACGCGCCCGCTCGGGCGGCTGTAACGCTAGTGAGCATAGACTCGCGCGCGTGAACGAATCGTCGCTTCAAGCACTGGGGCTGGGGCTATGAGGACCAGCAGCCGACGCCGAGGCGGCGATGCGCCAGACGGCCGCGCTCGCCGCCGGGCACCTGGGGCTGACCGTCTCGGAGCTCGAGGCGCCGGTTGCGCTCGAGCGCGTGCAGCTGCGCGAACCGCGCGTGCGACCGCCCGCTGGGCTGGCCGAGATCTGCGCGAGCGACGACCACGCACGCGCCTCGCACGCGCTCGGCAAGTCCTACGTCGACGTCGTCGAAGGCTTTCGCGGGCGCTTCGCGCACCCACCCGACTTCGTCGCGCGCCCGCGCGAGGAGTCAGACGTCGAGCGGCTGCTCGAGTGGTGCGCCGGCGAGGGCGTCGCCGCGATCCCGTTCGGCGGCGGCACGTCGGTCGTCGGCGGCGTCACGCCCGATGTGCCTTCGTCGTTCAACGGCGCCGTCACGATCGACCTGCGCGGGCTCGACCGCGTGCTCGAGGTCGACGACGTCTCGCGCGCCGCGCGGATCCAGGCGGGGGCGGCCGGGCCGGCGCTCGAGTCCCAGCTCGGCGAGCACGGGCTGACGCTGCGCCACTTCCCGCAGTCGTTCGAGTACTCGACGCTCGGCGGCTGGATCGCCACGCGCGCAGCCGGGCACTTCGCGACCGGGCGCACGCACATCGAGGACTACGTCGAGTCGGCCCGCGCGATCACGCCGGCCGGGGTGTGGCAGTCGCGCAGGCTGCCCGGCTCGGGCGCCGGCCCCAGCCCCGACCGGATGCTGGCCGGCTCGGAGGGCACGCTCGGCATGATCACCGAGGCATGGGTGCGCGTGCAGCCGCGCCCGACGCACAAGCGCTCGGCTGGAGTGCGCTTCGAGACCTTCGCCGCCGGCGCCGAGTGCGTGCGCGCGCTCTCGCAGTCCGGCCTCGAACCCGGCCAACTGCCGCCTGATCGACGCGCGCGAGGCGGCGATGACGATGGCCGGCGACGGCAGCCACGCGCTGCTCGTGCTCGGCTTCGAGTCGACCGACCATCCGGTCGACGAGGCGCTCGCGCGGGCGCTGGAGATCTGCGCCGAGCACGGCGGCGTCGTGCCCGAGTTGCGCACCAGCGGGGGCGGGGACGGGAGCGACGCGGGCGGAACCGATGCGGCCGGTGGCGGCGATGCCGTCAGCTCCTGGCGCGAGGCATTCCTCGGCGCGCCGTACGTGCGCGACGTGCTCGTCGCGATCGGCGTGCTCGCGGAGACGTTCGAGACGGCGATCACGTGGGATCGCTTCGCCGCCTTCCACGAGCGCGTCAAAGCGAGCGGCGAGGAGGCGCTGCGCGAGGTGTGCGGCGAGGGCGGGCGCGTCACGGCGCGCTTCACGCACGTCTACGCCGACGGGCCGGCCGTCTACTTCACCGCGATCGCCCCCGCCCGGCGCGGCGAGGAGGTCGAGCAGTGGGGCGCCGTCAAGCGCGCCGTCTCCGACGCGATCGATCGCCGAGGGCGGCACGATCACCCACCATCACGCCGTCGGGCGCGATCACCGGCCGTGGTATGACCGGCAGCGACCGGAGCCGTTCGCGCTGCGCCTTCGCCGGCGCCAAGGCCGCCGTCGACCCGCGCGGCGTGATGAACCCGGGCGTGCTCGTCGACCCGTGCGTGCCGATCGGTCCGGGCGCACGGATCGCGCCGGCGGCGGCATGAAGATCGCCGTGCTCGGCCCCGGCGGCGTCGGCGGCCTGCTCGCGGGGGCGCTCGAGCGCGCCGGGCAGGAAGTGACCGTGGTCGCGCGCGAGTCCACGGCGCAGACGATCGCCGAGGAGGGCCTGCGCGTCGGCAGCGTCACGCTCGGCGAGTTCATCGAGCGGCCGCGCACGACGACGCAAGCTGCAGGAGCCGGTCGACGCGCTGATCGTCGCCACGAAGGCCGCCGGGCTCGAGGCGGCGCTGCAACGAATCGCGACAGAGCCGCCGCTCGTGCTGCCGCTGCTCAACGGCCTCGACCACATCGCGCTGCTGCGCGAGCGCTTCGCGCCGGAGACGGTGCTCGCCGGCACGATCCGCGTCGAGGCCGACCGTCCCGAGCCGGGCATGGTCGTGCACACGAGCCCGTTCCTGCTCGTCGAAATGGCAAGTCGCTACGAGTCGGCTCGCGCGGGCATGGCGCGAGCTCGCGCGCGTGCTGAGCGAGGCCGGCGTCAAGGCGCGCGGCGAATGGCCGATCTCGGAGCGCTCCGAAGCGCAGGTGATGTGGTCGAAGCTCGTGCGCCTGAACGCGCTGGCGTGCACGACGAGCGCCTACGACAAGCTGCTCGGCGAGATCCGCTCGACGCCCGAGCTGCGCGCCGACCTGGTCGGTGCGATCGAGGAGTCCTGCGCCGCCGGGCAGGCCGAGGGCGCTGAGGACGTCAACCCGCAGAAGGCGATCGACGAGCTGCAGCGCGCGCACGAGACGCTCGGAAGCTCGATGCAGCGTGACATCGCGGCCGGGCGCGAACCCGAGGTCGACGCGATCCCCGGCTCGGTGCTGCGCGCGGCCAAGCGCCATGGCCTTCAGTGCCCGACGATCGAGCGGCTCGTCGCGATGATCCTCGCGCGCGTGGAGGGAATCGAGCCCTGAGCATCGCGCCGGCGGCGGCTCAGCCGGCGGCGGGCGCCGTGGTCTCGCCGGCCTCGCGGTCGTGGCGCAGCACCTCGAGCAGCTCCTGGTAGGGGCCGACGAGGTAGGCGTCGTCCTGGGGCGCGAGGCGGGTGTCGCGACGGGGCGGATGCTCGAGCGCGTTGGCACTGGCGGCGCGGCGGATGGCAACGACGCGAACGGTGGCGGGCAGCTCGCGCATGGCCAGCCCGTCGAGGCCGCCGCCGGCGCTGACGCGCAGGCGCGCGAGCAGGAAGGGGTGGTTGCCGACGTAGAACGTGAACAGCACCTCCAGGCCGAGCGCGGCGCCGACGAACCAGGGGGCGGCGATCGCCGAGGTCGACCACACGTGGCGGAAGCCGAAGCTCGACTCCAGGCGATGGCCGAGCTGGCGGTCGAACACGCGCAGCACGACCGGCACCTCGGCCCAGCGCTCGCCGAGGTGGTCGCGGATCGCGAGGCCCGTCTCGATGTTGGTCAGGTCGTCGGAGGTGAGGATCGCCACGGCGGCCGCCTCGGACAGGTTGACGGCGTCGAGCGTGCGCGTGAGCGTGGCGTCGCCGAGCACGATCGGGGCGTGCAGCGCACGCGCCTCGGTCAGGTTGGGGTTGCTCTCCATGCGCTCGATCACGACGACCTCGGCGCCGGCGCCGAGCAGCCCTTCGAGCACCTTCATGCCGACGCTGCCGAGGCCGACGAGCACGACGTGCCCGCTCATCCCGGGGATGCGCCCGTGGCCGAGCGACTGCGCCAGGCGGCGGCTGACGAGCGCGTTGGTCAGGAGCGCGAACATCGTCGTCGTCAGCGTCACGCCGGCGACGATCAGGAAGATGCCGAAGACGACCATGCCGCTGGGCTGGGCGGCGAAGGAGTAGTCGCCGAAGCCGACCGTGGCGACGGTCTCGACGGTGAAGTAGGCGGCGCTGAGCAGGCTGAGATGAGAGTGACCGAGCGGCTCGTGGTAGGCGAAGTGCAGCACGACCGTCGAGACGACGAGCAGCGCGAGGGCGAGCAGCAGCGCGACGCGCAGCGGGCGATCGACGATCCCGGCGATCGCGCTGCTCTGTCGCTTGAGGAAGCTGCGCAGCCGTGCCGCCGCGGCCGTGCCGCCGGTGCTCGACTCGTGGCGCACGAGGCCGGCGGCGTCGAGCTCTGAGCGCGTGCCGAGCAGCGTCACGCGATCGCCCGCCGAGACCGGCTGATCGCGCCCCGGGCAGGCGATCACGGTCTCCTCGGCCTCGGTCTCGGTCTCGGCGACGACGCCGATCGGCGCGAGGCTGCCGTACAGCTCGCGCAGCGTGCCGTCGTGCGGCGCGGTCACCTCGGCCGCCACGAATGCGGTCTTGCCCAGCTGGATCTCGCGCGCGCGGCGCCCGAGGCACGTTTCGACGACGGCCGGCGCGAACAGCGCGGCGACGTCGAGCACGCCCACCGAGCTGAGCACACCCTCGAGGGCGTGCGCCACGGACGGGTTGTCGAGGTCGGCGACGACGCGCACGTCGGGGCGCAGGTCGCGGATCTGCAGCACCGTCTCGAGCGTGCGCAGGTCGGTGCTCTCGGCCACGACGACAGCCGAGGCGCCGGCGATCCCCGCGTCGAACAGTGGCTCTGAGAGGTGACCGCCGCGCGGCAGGTGCGGGATGTCCCAGCCGCGCACGATCCGCACGAGGCGCTCGTCGGCCTCGTCGCTGAGCACGACCGTGCGGGCGCCGGCGAGGTGCAGCTGCTCGACGGTGCGCAGGGCGACGTCGTTGAGCCCGCACACGATCACGTGCCCGGCCCAGTCACGGCAGTGCCCGAAGCCGGGCGCCCCGACGGTCTCCTCTGCGGCCACGACCGATCAGTTTGCCGCTCCGAGCGGCTGCCTGCCCTTGGCCGGGCGTCCAAAATCGATGCCGCCCGCCTGAGACTCGCGCCGGGCCGGCCAAAGGCAGCCGGCGAAGTCGATCTTCTTCTTATCGATTAATAAAAAGAGAAAACGACGGGCGCAGCTAGCGCTCGAAGGGGAACGGGGCGGCACTGGGGGCGACTGCGTCTCCGACCGACTGAGTGGAGACGGCCTCGACGACCTCCTGCTCGGCCTGCTCGAGCTGCTCGTCGTGCTCGCCGTCGCAGAGCACGCGGAAGTTGCCCGTCACGCCGCTGTCGGCGTGGATCGTGATGCCCGGCAGGATCGCCTCACCCTCCTCGAAGCCGAGCCGCTCCATGTCGAAGTGCGCCAGCCCGATCCCGTGCGCCGTGTGCGTCGGGTTCTCGCGGTCGTGCGCGGCCACCGCCTGCGCAAAGCGCTCCAGGTTCTTGGCGACTTTGGCCGTGTCCGACATGGGCTCTGTGAGGGTAGCGCGGGCGCTTCAGCTTGGGGCGAGGACGGCGAGGCCGTGTTCCTCTGCTCCCTGGGCCAGCCGCTTGTCGTAGGTCATCAGCGCGTCGAGCTTGTCCATCTCGGCAAGGCGCGTCGCTGTGGCGAGGTGGATCGCATCGAGCGTGGCCACCGTGCGCGGAGAGATGCGCTCCGCCGAAGCGATCACCGCCTCATCGATGGGGATCAGCACGACGCTCGCGAGGATCTGCTCCGCTTCCTCCGAGGCGTCTTCGCGCAGAGCGAGGCGACGAAGCTCAATTCCCAGCAGACGGCTGGCAACCCTTCGGCCGAAGCCGGTCAGAGCGCGTACGATCGCCTCCTTGTCGGGCTCTTCGAGGATGACCCTGCCGAGCACGCTCGTGTCGACGTAGACCGTCGAGCGAGCGCGCTCAGAATCTGTCACGGCGGTCCTCGGCGAGGAGCGCGTCTGTGGTTCCCGCAGGCGCCGGCTTCGGCCGCGGCGGGAGGTTCGCGATCGTCTCGGCCAAGTCGCCCTTCGGGATCGTTGCCCCGTACTTCTCGGCGAGCTCGAGATAGAAGGGATCGATATCCGGGCGCGACGGCACGAGCCGCGCAACCTCGGTGCCACGCTCCGTGACGACCAGCGTCTCGCCATCCTTCACGCGCTCGAGGTACTTGCTCAGGTTCTGGCGCAGCTCACGTACGCCGACCGTCGATGTGGGCGCTGCCGTGGCCATGTGCGTCATAATGTAGCACATGGCCTGCCTCACATGTGGGCTAACGCCCTACGGCGCGGGGACGACCTCTGCGAACTTGACCGTGTCGATGAACTGCCGGAAGCGCGCCAGCTTGCCGTCGCGGATATCCCAGACGTGGACCACCGGCACATCCAGCGCCTTGCCGGTCGCCTTGCCGGTGCCCGTGTAGCGGACGATCGCCGCGACGGTCGAGCCGGATCCGATCAGCTCCTCGGGTGCGATCGCGAAGCCCTCGACGTCCTCTGAAATCGGGCCGAAGACGTTCTGCGCCACGGCCTCGCCGCCGCGGTACAGGCCCCCGTACGGCATGCCCTCGGCCTCGAACCATTCGATGTCGTCGGCGAATGCTCCGAGCACGGCGGGGACATCGCCTCGGGCGAACGCGCCATAGATGCCCTTGACGAACTCGATGTTCTGCTCACTCATGGCTCCCCCTTGGTTGGCGCACGTGGAACGCTGACCGTACTCGAACGTCAGGTATCGCGTGCAGTCCCCAGGGCCGGGGCGAGAACCAAGCGCTAGGGCTGCTCGATGATCTCGATCCGGTAGTCGTCCGGGTCGCGCACGAAGCAAAGCCGCGAGCCGCCCTCGCGCACCGAGTAGGGCGGCTTCTCCGGCTCGATGCCCTGCTCGGCGAGCTTGGCCAGCGTCCCGTCTAGGTCGTCAGAGGTGATCGCGATGTGCCCGTAGCCGGTGCCGACGTCATATGAGTCGACGCCGTAGTTGTAGGTCAGCTCCAGGCGCGGCATGTCGCCGTCGCCGGGCTGGTTCATGAACACGTTGACCGCCTCGTCTTTGATCGGCAGCCGGCCGACCTCGCGGAAGCCGAGCGCTTCGTAGAAGGCCACCGAGCGGTCGATGTCGGTGATGCGATAGCAGGTGTGGATCAGCGCCACGCGCTGAGTCTACGGCGCAGACGCGGGCGCTGTCGGGGCGTCTGGAGCCTCGCCAGAACGGGTCCGTATACTCGCCGCGCGTGCGAACCCTGATCGTCGGTCACGGCGGGCGCGAGAGCGCCCTGGCCTCCCGCATGGCGGAGCACAGCGAGCTGTACGCCTTCGCCGGCCACCTCAACCCGTCGCTCGTGCGCCATGCCGAGTCCTCCGGCGGCAAGCTTCAGCTGGGCGACGTGTGCGACGCGAGCGCCGTCGCCGCGTTCGCGCGCGAGCACGCGATCGACATCGCGATGGTCTCAGCCGACGAACCGCTCGAGGCCGGCGTCGTCGACGAGCTGCTCGCGCAGGGCACCCGCGCCGTCGGTCCCACCCGCGACGGCGCCGAGATCGAGTGGAACAAGGCCTTCGCCCGCCGGCTGCTCGCCGAGGTCGCGCCCGAGGCCACGCCCAAGCTGCGCGTCGTGCACGCCGCCGAGCAGGTCGACGAGGCGATCGCCTCGTTCGGCTCGCTGCCGGTCGTCGTCAAGCCCTCCGGCCTGACCGGCGGCAAGGGCGTCAAGGTGATGGGACCGCACCTGAGAAGCCATGCCGAGGCCGGCGACTACGCGCGCAGCCTGCTCGGCGCCGGCAAGCACGGCGACTCGGTGCTGATCGAGGAGAAGATCGTCGGCGCCGAGTTCACGATCCAGGCGATCAGCGACGGCCACACCGTCGTCTTCCCGCCCTCGACCTACGACTACCCCTATCGCTTCGACGGCGACGAGGGTCCGGGCACGGGCGGCATGGGCTCGCTCAGCACCGAGCGGGTGATCCTGCCGTTCATGACCGACGCGCACTACGAGCAGGCTTGCTCGATCGTCGAGCGCGTGATCGCGCGCCTGACCGCCGAAGGGCGGCGCTTCAACGGGGTGATGAACAGCGGCTTCTTCGCCACCGCCGACGGCGTGCAGGTGATCGAGTTCAACGCGCGCTTCGGCGACCCCGAGTGCATGAACATCATGAGCCTCTTCCAGGGCAACTGGCCGGCCGTGATGGAGCGGATCTGCGCAGGCGAGCTGAGCACCGCCGACGTTCCGCTCAGTTCCGACGCCTCGCTCGTGCTCTACCTCGTCTCACCCGACTACGCGCTGCCGCGCGCCGCCGGCGCGGCGGCCGAGCCCTACGAGTTCGAGCTCGACGTCGAGGCGATCGAGCGCGCCGGCTGCAGCGTGTTCTTCTCCTCCGCCGTGCACGTCGCCGGCGAACACCTACCGCACCGTCGGCACCTCGCGCGCCGTCGCGCTCGCCACCACCGCGCCGACGCTTGCAGAGGCGCACGCGCGGATCGTCGAGCGTGCCGGCGAGGTCGACGTGCTGCAGTGGCGGCGCGAGGTCGGCGATGAGCGCTACCTGGAGGGGCTCGCCCGTCTCGTCCAGCAGGCGTAGGATGCCGCGCATGATCGTCGAGACATCGATGCACCCGCAGTTCCTCTCGAACACCTACCTCGTCTCCGACGGCAACGGCGGTCCCGCATTCTTCGTCGACGCCGGCGGTCCGATGATGCCGCTGATCGAGGCCGCCGATCGCCTCGACCTGCTGCCGACGCACGTGCTGCTCACCCATCACCACTTCGACCACATCTGCGACGTCGGCGTGCTGCGCGAGCGCTGGCCCGAGATCGAGGTGCTGATCAACCCGGCCGAGCGCGACATGATCCTCGCCGAGTCCGGCTCCGACGACGCCGCCGACGCGGGCTCGGCGACGGCCCACATGCATCCGATCCAGGCCGGCGAGACGTTGCGCTTCGGCACGCTCGAGGTGCGCCCGCTGAACACGCCCGGTCACACCGCCGGGATGCTCTCCTTCCTCGTCGGCGAAGGCGCCGGCGCAAGCCCCGTCCGCGGCCGCGGCAGCAGCGCCTCGCCCGGCGGCTTCAGCGGCGGCGAGGCCGTCGTGTTCACCGGCGACACGCTGTTCAAGAACTCCGTCGGCGGCGTCAAAGCGCCCGGACACAGCACCTACGCCGACCTGCGCGACTCGATCATGGGCACGCTGATGGAGCTGCCGCCGCAGACCGTCATATACCCCGGCCACTCCGATCCCACGACGGTCGCCGAGGAGTGGGACGGCAACAACTTCATCCGCGTCTGGCGCGGGCTCGACCCCGAAGGATCCGAGCCGTGCAAGGCGCTCGGCGAGCCCGCCACGCTCGTATTGCTCGGCCAGGACTACGACGGCGGCACGAAGGCGTGGGTGCGCTGGCCCGACGGCGCCGATGACATCGTGCCCGGCTCGAAAGTGCAGCGGGGAAGCTAGCCGCGTCCAGGCGCCGGGCCGACGCTTCGCCCCGCTGCGCCTAGGATGCAACGATGGCGCGCGAAAGCGAGAAGATCCCGACCTCGCGTGTTCGCCGCACCGCGACCGTCGCATCGCTCGCCGCCGGCGAGGCCGTAAAGCAGTTCGGCACCCGCGCGGCCAACGTCACGCGCGGCGAGGAGGCCTCCGAGGAAGCGATGGCCAGGCGCCAGCTCGAGACGGCCAAGCAGATCGTCGCCGCGCTGGGGACGATGAAGGGCGCCGCGATGAAGCTCGGGCAGGTGATGTCCTTCCTCGACATGGGCCTCGTGCCCGAGCAGCACCGCGAGGAGTTCCAGCTCGAGCTGGCCAAGCTGCGCGACGCCGCGCCCACGGTCTCCTTCAAGCAGATGCGCAAGGTGATCGAGGATGACCTCGAAGAGTCGATCGACGACGTCTTCGCCTCCTTCGATCAGGAACCGATCGCGGCCGCCTCGATCGGCCAGGTCTACCGCGCCACGCTGCCCGACGGGCGCGAGGTCGCCGTCAAGGTGCAGTACCCGGGCGTCGCGACGGCCGTGCGCGCCGACATGCAGAACCTGGACATGATCATGCGCCTGCTCAAGCGGATGACGCCCGGGCTCGACGTCAAGGCGATCACCAAAGAGGTCCGCGAGCGGATCATCGAGGAGCTCGACTACGAGCTCGAGGCGCAGAACCAGCGCGCGCTGGCGCGCATCTTCGACGGCCACCCGTTCATCGTCGTGCCCGGCGTGATCAGCTCGCTCTCGCGCGAGCGCGTGCTCGTCTCGCGAGTTCGTGCACGGCGTCGGCTTCGAGGAGCTGAAGCGGCGCGGGCAGGCCGAGCGCGACCGCATCGGCGAGATCGTCTTCCGCTTCTTCCTCGGCTGCCTCTACCGCCACCGGCAGTTCTCCGGCGATCCGCACCCCGGCAACTTCCTGCTGCTCGACGACGGCCGTGTGGCGTTCCTCGACTTCGGCCTGTTCAAGCGCCTCGATGCAGGGCCCGTCGATCTCGAGCTCGCCGCGCAGCGCGCCGTCGCCGAGGGCAATGCGATCGCGCTGCACCGGCTGCTCGCCGAATCGGGCTTCCTGCCCGACCCCGAGCGCGTCGACCCCGAGCACCTGCTCGCCTTCATCCAGTCCGCGATCTGGTGGTACACGACAGACGAGGTCATCGAGCTTTCGCCCGAGATCGCCACTGCAGTGATGATCGAGAGCTCCGACCCGCGCTCGACGCACTTCCGCGAGATGCGCCACCAGGACATGCGCCCCGAGCACCTGTTCGGCCGGCGCATGGAGATGCTCACGCTCGCCGTGCTCTCGCAACTGCGTGCGAAGAACAACTGGCACCGGATCGCGCGCGAGTGGATGTACGGCGACGAGCCGGTCACCGAGCTCGGTCGCCAGGAGGCCGAGTTCTACGGGCGTTCCGGCGTAGGCGCGCGCTGAGCGCCGGCCGGTTCGGCCCCGTCGCCGGCGAGATACTGGTCAACGGCACGGTTTGGCGGGATAATCGCCCGATGGATGGCGATCGTCAAGCCGAGCGCCTCGTCGAGGAGCTGCAGCGCGCGCTCGCCGGCAGCGAACAGCGCCTCGCCGTGATCCTCGACTCGCTCGCCGAGGCCGTCACGATCCGCGGTCGCGACGACAGGCTGATCTACGCCAACAGCGCCGCGCTCGCGCGACTCGACCTCGATTCGGTCGAGCAACTGCGCGCGGCCGACCCGCGCTCGCTGATGGAGTCATACGAGACGACCGACGAGCACGGCGGGGAGATCCGCATGGACGACCTGCCCTCGGTCAAGCTGCTGCGCGGCGAGCAGCCCGAGCCGCTGTTGCTGCATGCCGTCGACCGCGAGAACGGCGAGGAGCAGTGGACGCTGTTGAAGGCCACCGCCGTGCGCGACCCAGGCGGCGAGATCGAGGCGGCCGTGACGATCATCGAGGACGTCACCCAATCGAAGCGCGCCTCCTTGCGGATCGAGCTGCTCGCGCAGGTCGGCGACGTGCTGGCCTCCTCGCTCGACTACCAGCAGACACTGCGCAACGTGGCCGGGCTCGCCGTGCCGCAGATCGCCGACTGGTGCGCCGTCGACCTGTTCACCGAGGACGGCCGGCGCGAACCGGTTGCGATCGCGCACTCCGACCCGGCCAAGCTGCGCACGGCCGCGCGCCTGCGCGCCTACGAGCCCGACCGGCTCAATCCCGACCAGGGCCTCGGCCGGGTGATGCGCACCGGCGAGTCACAGCTCTACACGGACATCCCCGACGAGCTGCTCGTCGGGGCGGCGGTCGACGAGGAGCACCTGCGCCTGCTGCGGGAGGTCGGCATGCGTGCCGTGCTGATCGTGCCCCTGATGGTCCGCGACCGCGCGATCGGCGCGCTGACGATGGTCGAGGCCGAGTCGCGGCGCAGCTTCGATCGTGGCGATCTCGAGTTCGCCGAGCAGATCGCTGCGCGCGCGGCGCTCGCCGTCGAGAGCGCGCGCCTGTACAGCGAACGCTCCGCGATCGCGCGCACGCTGCAAGACAGCCTGCTGCCCGAGGCGATCCCCGAGATCCCCGGCTGGGAGCTCGCCGCGCTTTATCGCCCGGCAGGGCAGGAGAGCGAGGTGGGCGGCGACTTCTACGATTTCTGGGAGATCGACGGCGAGTGGCTGATGGTGATCGGCGACGTCACCGGCAAGGGCGTCGGCGCCGCCGCGGTGACCTCGCTCGTACGCCACACCGCGCGAGCTGCGTCCGAATTCGACCCGCGCCCTGCGCAGGTGCTCGCGCGCATCGACGCCGCGCTGCGGCGCAGCCCGACGGTCTCGCTGTGCACCGCTCTGTGTATGCGCATTGCGCCCGACGGCGCGACGCTCGCCGTCGGCGGGCATCCGCCGCCGATGCGCGTCGGCGAGGACGGCGTGTCGGAGATCGGCGAGCACGGCACGCTGCTCGGCGCGCTCGCGCGCACGCGCTGGCCGGAAACGCGCATCGAGTTGCGCCCGGGCGAGACGCTCGTGGCGTTCACCGACGGCGTGACCGACACCGTCGGCGACGGCGGCGTGCGCTGGGGCGCCGACCGTTTGCGGGCCGCGCTGGCCGAGGCACGCGGTCTGGCGCCGTCGGAGATCGGCACGCGCCTGCTCGAGAAGCTGGACGACTTTCAGGTCGGCGCGCAGGCTGACGATACTGCCGTGGTGATAATGCGCTTCAGCGGGGAGTCGCCCACCGGGGGGCGACTCGATCAACTGTCGAGCGTGGGCGCTCGCGGAAACGGGTAGGGAGAAGATGTCTCAGACGCCGTTTGAGATCGAGAGTGTCCGCGAACAGGATGGCGCGCGCTTGGCGCTCTCGGGTGAGCTGGACATAGCGACGGTGCCGCGCGTGGAGGCTGCGGTGAATGCGACGTTGACAGCAGAGCTACGGACGCTGACGATCGACTTGAGCGGGCTCGGCTTCGTCGACTCCTCCGGGCTGCGCCTGTTCATCGTGCTCGATCAGCGCGCCGCCGCCGAGGGCTGGGCGCTGCGCCTGATCCGTCCGGTCGAGCACGTGCTGAAGGTCTTTCGCGTCAGCGGCGTCGAGGAGAATCTGCCGTTCGTCGAGGATCCGAGCCTGAGATGAACGCGCGCTCATCGGCAAAAACGTTCGCCGGCAAGGGCACCCGTACGCTCCGCGTCGAGCTCGAGCTGCAGCGCGACGTGCAGGCGCCGGCGCTCGCGCGCGCCGAGATCGCCGAGTGCTGCCGCGAGCTGCAGCTCGGCGGCTCGCTCTGCCAGTCGCTGATCCTGCTCGTCTCCGAGGTCGTCAGCAACGCCGTGCGCCACTCGAGCGGCGCCCCCGACGCACCGGTCGGCCTGCTCGCAGCCTTCGGCGAGCGCACGATCCGCGTGACCGTCACCGACGCCGGCGGCGGCTTCACCCCCCGCACGCGCGATCCGGCGCGCACGCACGACGGCTACGGCCTCTACCTGCTCGAGAAAGTCGCCGATCGCTGGGGAGTGCAGTCCCAGGGCGACACCAAAGTCTGGTTCGAGCTGCCACGCGGAAGCTAGTCCGCGGGCCACGGCGTACCGCGGCCCGCGGATCAGGCGCCGAGCGCGCGGGCGCTCAGTTGTCCTCCGCCTCCTCGCCCGCGCTCGCGGCACCAACTTGGGCCAGCTCTGAGGACGCCTCGCCTGCGCTCTCCGTCAGCCGGCGCAGCTCGTCCAGGCAGCGTCGCAACAGCCGCGAGACCTGCATCTGCGAGACGCCGAGGCGCTCGGCGATCTGCGTCTGCGTGAGGTCCTCGACGAAGCGCAGGCGCAGCAGCTCGCGCTCGCGCGGCGGGAGCTGCTCGAGCGCCGATCCGACGCTCAGCCCGAGCTCGATCAGCTCGAAGCGCCGGTCCTCCTCGCCGACCGATTCCGCGTAGGAGCCGCCTTCGTCCTCCTCGCCACGGCGGGGGGCGTCGAGCGAGAGCGTGCCGTAGCCGGCCAGCGCACGCAGCCCGTCGAGCACCTCCTCGGCGGCGAGCTCGAGGTACTGCGAGAGCTGCGTCACGCTCGGTGCGCGCCCGTGTTCCTCGCTCAGCAGCTGCTGTGCGTCGCGTACCTGCAGCGCGCGCTCCTGCGCTCCGCGGGGCACGTGCACGGCCCAGCCCGAGTCGCGGAAGTAGCGGCGCATCTCGCCGAGGATCGTCGGCACGGCGAACGCCTTGAAGGGAAAGCCCCTTGCCGGGTCGTAGCGGTCGAGCGCCTTCAGCAGGCCGACCTGGGCGACCTGGAAGAGGTCGTCGAAGGGCTCTGAGGAGCGCCCGTAGCGGCGCGCCAGGCTGCGGCTGAGCGGCGTGTACCGGCCGATCAGCGCCTCGTGGGCGTCACGGTCGCCGTGGAGCTTCCACCTTCTGAACAGAGATCCCTCGTTCGAGGGCTCACAGCCGGCTCGCGACCGGTGCCGTCGAGGGGCAGTTTGGACATCGGACATTGCGCGCTCCCATCTTCAGGATCGCGGTCCGACCTATCGGCGCTCACCGTCGCCGTCTACGTCCTCCCGCTATGTGCGCGCGGGGCACCCCGACATCGAAGCCTCCCGCAGGCACACCATTACCCAGTTCGCGCCGGTCCCAAACCTGCCGCGGCCCGGCTCGGCGTGCGCCCAACCCGGCGGCGCCACGCGCCGCGCCCAGGCCCAGGCGCCTACAGCACCTGGATCTGCACGAGGCTCGTCGTCCCCGGCCGCCCGGAGGGCAGCCCGGCGGTGATGCCGACGCGCTGCCCCGTCTTGCACCAGCCAAGCTCGACGACCCGCCGGGCGGCGTCGGCGATCAAAGCCTCCGTCGTCTCATGGCGGCGCATCGAGGCGGCCTGCACGCCCCACATCAGCGCGCAGCGCCGCACGGTCTCTTTGCCCGGCGAGAGCGCGTAGATCGGCACGGTCGGACGGTGCGCCGAGACCAGCCGCGCCGAGCGCCCGGACAGCGTCGGCACGACCAGCGCGTCGAGGCGCAGCTCGCGCGCCGCGAGGCTCAAGTTGTGCGCGATCGTGTACGCCGGGTCGGACTCGGTGCGGCGCACGCGCGAGTCGTTCCAGCGCTCATACGGCGCGATCGCCTCGGCCTGTACGGCAACGGCGGCCATCATCGCAATGGCCTCGACCGGGTAGCTGCCGATCGCCGTCTCCTGCGAGAGCATCACCGCGTCGGTGCCGTCGAGGATCGCGTTGGCCACGTCGGCCACCTCGGCCCGCGTCGGGCGCGAGGAGGCGACCATCGAGTCGAGCATCTGCGTGGCCGTGATCGACGGACGCGCCATCCAGCCGGCCAGCTCGAGCAGTTGCTTCTGCACGATCGGCACGCGCTCGATCGGCAGCTCGATGCCGAGGTCGCCGCGCGCCACCATCAGGCAGTCGGCCGCTTTGAGGATCTCCGCCGCGCGCTCGACGGCCTGCGGCTTCTCCATCTTCGCCACCAGCGGCAGTCGCGTGTGCTCGCGCACCGACTCGACGTCCTCGGGGCGCTGCACGAAGGACAGCGCGACCATGTCCACGCCGATCGACTCGCCGTGGCGCAGCAGCTCGAAGTCCTCCTCGGGCACCGCCGGCAGCGACTCGACTTCGCCGGGGATGTTCAGGCCCTGGCGCGAAGCGACGGCGCCGCCGACCTCGATCATCGCCTCGACCTCGTGGCTCGCCGGGCGAGCCTCGAGCACGCGCAGGCGCACGGAGCCGTCGGCGAGGTACAGCACGGCGTCCTTCTCCAGCGCATCCGCCATCCCGCTCCAGGAGACGCTCATGCGACTGGCGTCGCCCTCGCGCTCCTCGCCGTCGACCGAGAACGTCAGATGCTCGCCCGGCTTCAGCTCGACGATGTCCTCGCGCAGCGGGCCGATCCGCAGCTTCGGGCCGGGGAGGTCCTGCAGGATCGCCACCGGTCGGCCCACGCGCCCGGCGGCGTCACGAACGCGACGCACCGTCTCGGCGTGCTCGTCGAGCGTGCCGTGCGAGTAGTTCAGGCGCGCCACGTCCATCCCGGCCTCGATCATCCGCAGCAGCGTCTCCGGCTCGCGCGAGGCCGGTCCGATGGTGGCGACGATCTTCGTGCGGCGCATCGACCCAAGGTATCGAGCGTCGCCTTCACACGCCGCCGAGCGCGGCGTCTTGCAGGTGTCTCCCGGGCGGCTGCGTGCTCCGGCTCGTGGCCCGCCTAGCATCGTGGGATGCTCGGACCGTCACGCCCAGTACCCAAAATCGGTGCGCATGTGCGCATCGCGCACTTCGGCGGCGGCTTCGAGCGGGGCACGATCGTGGACGTGCGCGAACAGGGCCGCCGCCTCGAAGTCCGCGGCGAGGAAGGGGAGACGCACGAGTTCGTGCTCAGCCCCGCCACCGCACGCTTCGTCTCGGCCGCCAGCGCGCAGGGACCGCGGCTCGAGCTGCTCGGTTAGGAGCCGTCGCCGGCGGCTGCGGCTAGGGCGCCTGCACGTCGGGGAAGTGCTCGGCGCAGTGCTCGCGCAGCGCCTCGCGCACCGCGGCGCGCTCGGGCGGGCTGGCCACGCGAAAGCGCGACAGCAGCTCGCGCTGGCGCTCGATCGGCACGCCCGCGATGCTCCAGCGCACGGCGAGGCGCTCGAACAGGAGCTCGACGGCGCGCTGCCAGACATCCTCCTGCGTGCTCGCGGCGCGCGCGGCACCACCGCCGGCGAGCGTCTCGGCGTACTCGCGCCGGGCCGCCGGCGTGAGCGAGCCGCGCAGCGTCAGCACATTGCCCTCGGCGTCGGTGTAGTCGCTGCTCGGGGCCCGCAGGCGTTCCTTGGCGCGGTTGCGCTTGCCCATGCGCCGGCGCGGCGCTACTGCTGTGCGGCGGCGCGCTCGAGCTGGGAGCGCACGTCGCCGGTGACCGCGTTGGCGTGGCCCGGCCAGGCGGCGGCCGGCTCGAGCGCGGCGAGCTTGAGCATGCTCGCGCGCGCCTGCTCGGTGTCGAAGTTGTAGACCGGGAAGGGTAGGTGGGGCTCTGAGTCGCGGCCCCAGATGTCGAGCGTGTAGAAGCAGTCGCTGCTCAGCGCGAGGCGGTCGGACTCGCGCCACAGCGCGATCTGCCCGGGCGCGTGGCCGGGTATCTCGACGACGCGGAAGCCGGCCACCTCGTCGCCCTCGGAGAGGGTGCCCGCGATCTGCACCGGGCCGCCGTCCCATGCGTAGCGATGCATCAGCCGCTGCACCTGGCGGTGCGGGAAGGGCAGCCCCGCGAGCCCCTCGGGCCAGTAGCGAAAGCCACCGCTGCCTTCGGCGTCCTGCACCTCGGCCGGGTGGCAGTAGACGGGCGCGCCCAGTCCGGGCGCCGCGCCGCGGTGGTCGGTGTGCCCGTGCCCGAGCACGATCCGGCGGATGCCGCCGAGCTTGGCGCCGGCGCGCGCGAGCGCGCGTGTCATCGTGCGCGCGCCGGCGTCGAACAGCGTCACGCCGCCGTCGTCCTCGATCAGGTACACGTTGCAGCGCGCCGGCTGCCCCTGCACGACCCACACGCCCTCTGCGATCAGGCGCGCGTCGCCGCCGGACAGGCGCGAGCCGAGGCGCGTGCGCGCGTTGAACGCGCCGGCCAGCCGGCTCTCGGCGCTCGAGCCCTGCGCCGGCATCATGCCGATCTGGCGCGGCAGCGAAATCGAGTCGGGGAAGGCTTCGTTGCCCTGGATCAGGCCGTCCTCGACGGTGAGCAGGTCGATCCCCTCGATCGTCAGGCGGTCGCCTGTCGGCTCGATGCCGTTGAGCGAGCCTGGCCCGGCGAACGTCCCGCTGAGCCGCCACTGCGCGGCGCAGCGCTCGTCCTGCGCCGTCGTCGAGACGATCTCGAAGTCGAGGTCGGGCACGGCGTCGAGCAGTTCGCCGAGGAACGCGCGTACGCCCTCGGGCGCGAGCGCGTCGACCTGGCCACGGACGTTGTCGCGGCCGCCGTCGGCCCACAGCGCCACTGCCGTGTCGAGGTCGCGGGCGTCGATCGCCTCGAAGTAGCGCCGCGCGACCGCCTCGGGGCTCGTCTTGGTGATCCGTTTGCGCGGGCTGCGCGCCTGGCGCACGTTCGCCGCGGCCTCCTGCACCTTGCTCGCCGCCTTCGCTCCGTCGCTCTGCTGCTGCTCAGCCATGCATCCTCCTGTCTACAGCCGCCGCGGACCCCCCGCTCCAGGTGCGTAGTCTAGTCTCCGCCGCGTGGTCGAGGCGAGCAACGGCAGCCGTGCGAAGGCCTCGCCCCGAGCCGATCCGAAACGCGAGCTGGGCCGGGGCGAGCGAGTGTTTCCGGGGATCTTCCGCCTGCGCCTGCCGCTGCCGTGGCCGGGGGTGCCGCACTGCAACGCCTGGGCGGTGAAGTCGGGCGACGGCTTCGTGCTGTTCGACACCGGCATGCACCAGCCCGATTCGCTCGCCAACCTCGAACGCGCCCTTGAGATGTGCGGGCTGCGCCTGGAGGACACGCGCCTGATCGTCTGCACGCACGCCCACTCCGATCACTGCGGGCAGGCGCCGATCATCGCCGAGCGCGCCGGCTGCGACATCTGGATGCACCCGAGCCACGAGCTGTTGAAGAACATGGTCGAGGACCCCGACGCCGTGTTCGCGCGTCGCCTGGAGGTCGCGCGCCAGAGCGGCGTTCCCGGCCGAGCCGCTGCGGCGCTACGCCGCGGAGCGCAAGTCGGGCGAGTCGGGCTTCGCCGCCGTGATCGAGCCTGCGCGCGAGCTGCTGACGGGCGTGACGATCGACACCGACCTCGGCGCCGTGGACGGCGTATGAGACGCCCGGGCACGCGCCCTCGCACGTCTGCCTGTTCCAGCCCGAGCGGCGCCTGTTGATCTCCGGCGATCATCTGCTGGGCAGGATCTCGCTGTACTTCGAGTACGGCAACTCGCCGGACCCCGTCGGCGAGTTCCTGCACTCGCTCGACGTCGTGCAGCGGCTCGGCGCGCGCCTCTGCCTGCCGGGGCACGGGCGCACGTTCGCCGACGTGCACGCGCACATCGAAGGCAATCGCAAGCTCGTGCACGAACGCCTCGACGGCGTGGCCGGCGCGCTCGCCTCGGCGCCGCTGAGCGCCTTCGAGATCGTGCCGCACGTCTACGGCGACAGGCTCTCCGAGCAGAACGCGCAGTGGCTGCTCTCGGAGGTGCTCAGCTACCTGCGCCACCTGCAGGCGCTCGGCCGTGCCCGCCCGATCCCGGGCGAGACCGAGCGCTGGACCGTCTGACGCGCGCGCTGCGCGGTTGGACCAGCCGGCCCGGGCTTGCATAATCAGCAGATGCGCATCAACGAGATCCTCGCCTCCGAGACGCCCGTCTTCTCCTTCGAGTTCTTCCCGCCGAAGACGGAGGCGGGCGAGCAGAACCTGTACGCGGCGCTGCGCGAGCTGAAGGCGCTGGACCCGTCGTTCGTGTCGGTGACCTACGGCGCCGGCGGCTCCAGCCGCGAGAAGACGATCGAGATCGTCAAGCGGATCAAGGACGAGTTCGGCCTGGAGGCGATGGCGCACTTCACCTGCGTGGGCGCGACCGTGGAGCAGCTGCGCGAGACGCTCGACGAGATGCAGCAGGCGGGCATCGAAAACGTGCTCGCGCTGCGCGGCGACCCGCCGGCAGGGCCAGGAGGGTTGGACGAAGACCGAGGGCGGCCTCGAGTACTCGCGCGAGCTGGTCGAGCTGATCGGCGGCGAATACCCGTTCGCGATCGGCGCCGCGTGCTTCCCGGAGACGCACATCCACGCCGAGAGCGCCGAGTCCGACCTGCGCTACCTCGCGGAGAAGGTGCAGGCGGGGGTGGACTTCCTGATCACGCAGATGTTCTTCGACAACGACTTCTATTTTGATTTCGTGCAGCGAGCGCGCGGCGGCCGGCGTCACGGTGCCGATCATCCCGGGCATCATGCCGATCACGAAGGTCGGCCAGGTCGAGCGGATGGCGCAGATGTGCGGCTCGGAGATCCCCGCCGGCCTGCGCGCGGAGCTGCACGCCCGCAAGGAGGACACCGAGGCGGTGCTGGACTTCGGCGTGGCCTACGCCACGCTTGCAGTGCTCGGAGCTGCTCGCGGCGGGCGCGCCGGGCATCCACTTCTACACGCTCAACCGCTCGCCGGCGACGCGCGCGATCGTCAGCGCGCTGAAGCTGACGCGCCCGTGGGAGCGGGCGATCTACCCGGCCTCGATCTCGAGCCCCTCGGCCACCCGCGGCGAGCCGTCGGGCGCCTCGTAGCGCACGTCGACCGAGTCGTTCTGGCGGTACGTGCCGACGCCCCAGGCGCCGAGCAGCCAGCGCCAGCCGCTGATCTTGTCCTTGCGCAGCTCTTGCTCGAACACGAGCGCGCCGTCGCGCACCGAGAAATCGCTGCCCAGCTGCTGGGGCACGCCGTTGAGGTACACCTGATAGGGCTCGCGCACGTCGCGCGGCAGCTTGACTCTCGATTTGCCCATGGCGAGCGGATTATGCACACGCCGAGCAGCCCGTCCCGGCCGGCTCGCGGGCGAGCGCACGCGCGCGCCGTCTGCCACCCGGTCCGATGCGTACTCTCCGCTGCATGCGCGTCAGCGAGGCAGCCGTCGGCGAGATCCCCTACACGGTGCGCCGCTCCACGCGCGCGCGGCGCGTGCGCGTCAACGTGCACGCACACGCCGGCGTCGAGGTCGTGTTGCCCGTCCGCGCCCCCGAGCGCGCGGCGGCGGCGGCGATCAGCGAGCTGCGCCCGTGGATCGAGCGCCGCCTGGACGAGGCGCGCGAGGCGCTCGCGCACGTGGCCGCGCGCGCCGGCACGCTGCCCTACCTCGGCGAGTCGCTCGAGCTGGTGGCGCAGGAGGGCCGCACCCGCGTGCATCGCCGCGACGCGCAGCTGCTCGTGCCCGACGGCGACGCCCGTCCGGCGATCGAGCGCTTCTACCGCCGCGCCGCCCGTGCCGAGATCGCCCCGCGGCTGGACCGCGCGACGGCGCTCGCCGGCACGTCCTACACCGACCTCTCGATCCGCGCGCAGAAGACGCGCTGGGCCTCGTGCGCCGCCAACGGCTCGATGAGCTTCAACTGGCGCCTCCTGCTGGCGCCCGAGCGCGTGCTCGACTACGTCGTCTGGCACGAGGTCTGCCACTTGCAGATCCTCGACCACTCGCCGCGCTTCTGGAGCGCTGCTCGAGCGCTGGTGCCCGGATTACGAGGAAGACCGCGAGTGGCTGCGGGTGAATGGGGCCACGCTCGTGCTGTAGGTCTCAACGGGGCCGGGGCGTTGGCGCTGTCGAGGCGTTGCGCTCTGCATTGCGGCTCCCCGAGGGTGCACAAGATTTCTTGCAATCGCATATAATATGAGGCGGTTGCGTAGTATAGTTTGCGCATGGACTTTGCCCGTCCTTTTACGCTTGTCACGCCCACGCTCGACGGTGATGTCCTGGCTGCGCTGGCCGTAGCCGATGTGGAGTTCAGCGGTCGGGAGCTTGCTCGCCGCGCTGGTCACGGAAGCACAGAGGGCATCCGCCGCGCCGCCGACCGGCTCGCGCTGGAGGGGATCGTCCTGCGGCGGGCAGTCGCAGGCGCGCACCTATACCGACTCAACAGAGACCACGTCGCGGCGGAGTGGATCGAGGGTCTCGCGACCCTCCCTGATCAAGTGCCCGATCGCCTCCGGGCGGTCATCGCCAATTGGGAGGAGGCTCCCAGATTGGCGTTCGTATTCGGCTCCGTCGCCAGGCGCCAAGCGTCTTCTTCAAGCGATCTCGACATGCTCGTAGTTCGTCGAGGCGCTTGCGACGCGGACTCCACGGCGTGGCGCTCCCAACTGGTCGCCCTGCAGCAGACGGCGACCAGCCTGACGGGTAACGATGCACGCGTGCTCGAGGTCGACGAACTGGAGCTGGGTGGCCGGCGCGTGGCGTCCGTGATCGCCGATGTCCTGCGCGAGGGAGTACCGCTTCTCGGCTCGAGGCGCGAGCTTCGGAGGATCGTCGAAGCGAGGCAACCTGAATGAGCGCCCCCTCGGCTCAGCCCTATCGGTGCTGCTGGGTATGAAGACGCGTGCCGGCTACAGCGCGAGTCCGGTCACCGTCACCGATCGCAAGCGAGCACAACGTCAGGCCGAGCGGCTTCTAAATGCGGCGCAGGCCCGTGGTGGGCGCCGGCCGTGAGGTAGAAGCGCGCTACCCCCGCTGCTCGATCGGCACGTAATCCAGGTCGCGCTCGCCCGTGTAGATCTGGCGCGGGCGGGCGATCTTCTGCTCGTCGTCCTCGACCATCTCCTTCCACTGGGCGATCCAGCCGCTCGTGCGGCCGATCGCGAACATCACCGGGAACATCGCCACCGGCAGGCCGAGCGCCTCGTAGATCAGGCCCGAGTAGAAGTCGACGTTGGGGTAGAGCTTGCGCGAGGTGAAGTAGTCGTCGTCCAGGGCGCGCTTCTCGAGCTCGGTGGCGACGTCGAGCAGCGGGCTCTTGCCGCGCACCTCGAACACGTCGTCGAGGTATTTGCGGATGATCCGGGCGCGCGGGTCGTAGTTCTTGTAGACGCGGTGGCCGAAGCCCATCAGGCGCTCGTCGCCGGCCTTCACGCCCTCGAGGAAGTCCGGGATGTTCTCGACGCTCTCGATCCGTTTGAGCATGCGCAGGGCCGCCTCGTTGGCACCGCCGTGCAGCGGTCCGTACAGTGCGGCCACGCCAGCCGCGACGGCCGAGTACGGGTCCACGTGGGTCGAGCCGACCGAGCGCACCGCGCTCGTCGAGGCGTTCTGTTCGTGGTCGGCGTGGAGGATGAAGAGCACGTCCAGCGCACGCGCCAGACGCGGATCTGGTTCGTACTTGAGCTCGGTCATTTTGTACATCATCCCGAGGAAGTTGCCGGCATATTCGAGGTCGTTGTCGGGGTAGACGTAGGGCTGGCCCATGTTGTGGCGGAAGGCGAACGCCGCCAGCGTCGGCATCTTCGCCAGCAGGCGGATGATCTGGATCGCGCGCACGCGCTCCTCTTTGATCTTGTTGGCGTCCGGGTAGAACGTCGAGAGCGCGCCGACAGAGGCCACGAGCATGCCCATCGGGTTGGCGTCGTAGCGAAAGCCCTGCATGAAGTCCTTGACGTTCTCGTGCACGAACGTGTGGATCGTGATCTCGTCGACCCAGCCCTCGAGCTCGACCTTGTTCGGCAACCGGCCGTTGATCAGCAGGTAGGCCACCTCGAGGTAGGTCGAGTGCTCGCACAGCTGCTCGATCGGGTAGCCGCGGTGCTGCAGGATACCCGCCTCGCCGTCGATGTAGGTGATCGAGCTGCGGCACGACGCCGTGTTCATGAAGGCCGGGTCGTAGGACATCATCCCGAATTCGTCCTCGTCGACCTTGATCTGGCGCAGGTCGCTCGCGCGCACCGTCGAGTCCGTGATCGCCAGCTCATAGGAGCGTCCCGTGCGGTTGTCGGTGACCGACAGCGTGTCCTTCGAGCCGGCACTGCCGCCGTCTCCCTCCGCGGCCGTCGAAGGCTCCACGACCTGGCCCTTCGCGTCGGCGTCGGTCTCTGTGCTCATCTGCTTCTCCTATCGACGGGTGGGCCGGACGTGGGGATTCCGTCTTGGATTATGGGTCAACTCGGCTGCCGACCCGGCGGTGGGCGCAGACGGGTGGGGGCGGCAGGCGGCTCGACGATCGCGCACGCTGCTCAGCGCTGCGGCAGGCGTCTGCGCGAGGCGAACGTGCGCACGCGCGCCGGCGACGCCGGCGCGGCTTCGCCGTGCGGGCCACGCCTGCGCGGACGCGGACCCCGCGAACGCGGGTGATGCGGGTGGCGCGGCCGGTTGCGCGGCCCGATGCCCCCGTCGCCGCCAGGGGCCGTCTCGGGCGTCTGGCGCACGGCCCAGCGGACCAGCAGGAAGAGCGCCACGATCGGGATCTTCAGGAGGAACATCAGCCAGATGAACGTCCACGTCGTCACTTCGCCCGATCATACCCCGCTGAACTGCGTAATCGACCGCAACTCGTCAAGTCGTGCGTCGATCTCCTCGCGCGTCAGCCGCTGCACCCGCTCGGTGCCGAACTCCTCGACGTTGAACGAGGCGAGCACCGTCGCGTGGGCCATCGCGCGGCGCAGCAGATCGTCGGACAGCTCCTCCTGCAAGCTCGCCGCGATGTAGCCGACGAAGCCACCCGCGAACGTGTCGCCGGCGCCCGTCGGGTCGATCACGGTCTCCAGCGGATAGGCCGGCAGGGCGAAGAAGCTCTCTGTCGTCACGAGCGCCGCGCCGTACTCGCCCTGCTTGGCCACGATCACACTCGGCCCCCACGTGAGGATCTCGCGCGCAGCCGCGACGAGGTTCGGCTTGCCCGTCAGCTGGCGCAGCTCGGCGTCATTGAGGATCAGGCAGTCCACGCCCTCGATCGCCGCCACCAGCGAGTCGCGGGCGATGTCGATCCACAGGTTCATCGAGTCCAGCGCGACGAAGCGCGCCTCGGGCAGCTGCTCGCGCACCTCCCGCTGCAGGTCGGGCTGGATGTTCGCCAGGAACAGCACCTCGCTCGCGCGCGAGTTCTCCGACAGCTTCGGCTGGAAGCCCTCGAACACGCCGAGCTGCGTGTCGAGCGTCTCGCGCGAGTTCAGATCCCAGCCGTACTCGCCGTGCCAGAAGAACGTCTTGCCGCCCGCCACGCGCTCGACATCGGCCAGATCGGTCCCGCGGGTGCCCATGATCTGCAGCTGGCGCTCGCCGAAATCCTCGCCTACGGGCCCCACAACGCGGACCTGCTCGAAGAACGACGCGGCCAGCGCGAAATGCGTTGCCGCGCCGCCGAGCATCCGCTCGCGCTCGCCGAACGGCGTCTTTACGGTGTCATAGGCGATCGAGCCCACCACTGTGATCGACATCGGCGCGCACCTTAGAGCACCCCGCACGCCAGGGCCGGCACGTGACCGCGCTCTGGCAAGCCTTCGCTAGCCTCGATCGTCATGCGCGCCATCCAGATGACCGAGTTCGGGGGCCCCGAGGTGCTCAGGCTGGTCGAGCTGCCCACGCCCGAGCCGGGCCCCGAGGAGGTGCTGATCAGGGTCGCGCGGGCCGGGCTGAACTTCGCCGACACGCACACGCGCACCAACTCCTACGTACGCAAGGCCACGCTCCCGCTCGTCCCCGGCGGCGAGGTCGCTGGCGTGCGCGAGGACACCGGCGAGCGGGTCGTCGCGCTCGTCGGCGACGGCGGCTACGCCGAGTACGCCCTCGCCCCACGCTCGCTCGTCTATCCGATTCCCGAAGAGCTCGACGAGGGCGCGGCGCTGGCGCTGATCATCCAGGGCCTGACCGCCTGGCATCTGTACCGCACCGCAGCGCGCGTCGGCGGCGCTGACAGCGTCGTCGTGCATTCGGCCGCCGGCGGCGTCGGCTCGCTCGCCGTGCAGCTCGGCCGCGCGCTCGGCGCCGGGCGCGTGATCGCGACCGCCTCGAGCTCGGACAAGCGCGCGCTCGCGCTCGAGCTCGGCGCCGACGTGGCGATCGACGCCGACGCCGACGGGCTCACAGAGCGCCTGCTGGCGGCCAACGACGGCCGGCCCGTCGACGTCGTCTTCGACATGGCCGGCGGGGCCGTGTTCGACGCCTCCTACAAGGCGCTCGCTCCGTTCGGGCGAATCGTCGTCTGCGGGATCGCCTCCCAGCAGCCCAACGAGGTGCGCACCGGCTCGCTGCTGCGCCACTCGCGCTCGGTCGTCGGCTTCTACCTGTTCCATACGCTCGAGCGCCCGGGGATGTTCGACGAAGCCCTCCAAGACCTGTTCGCGCGGGCCGCCCGGGGGAGCTGCGCACCGTGATCGGCGCCACTTATCCGCTCGCCCAGGCCGCCCAGGCGCACACCGACCTGCGCGAGCGCCGCAGCACCGGCAAGCTCCTGCTGGACCCCTCCGCGTGAGCGTGCCGACCGCGCCGGGCGAGCTCCTGCGATGCCCGGACCCCGGCCGGTGCCTCGCTATGCGTAAGCTGCTTGCTTGCTGACGATGGCTACCTCCTTCGCCGATCTCGGTCTTTCCGAGTCCACACTGCAAGCGCTCACCGACGTGGGCTATGAGTCCCCCAGCCCGATCCAGGAGCAGGCGATCCCCTCCTTGCTGGCCGGGCGCGACGTGATCGGGCAGGCGCAGACCGGCACCGGCAAGACCGCCGCCTTCGGCCTGCCGATCATGGAGTACGTCGATTCCGAGAACCGCGAGGTGCAGGCGCTCGTCTTGACGCCCACGCGCGAGCTCTGCATCCAGGTCACCCAGGCTCTGCGCACCTACGGCGCGCACACCGGCATCGACGTCGTCGCCGTCTTCGGCGGCGCCCCGATCCGCACCCAGCAAGCGCAGCTGCGCGCCGGCGGGCACGTCGTCGTCGGCACCGTCGGGCGCGTGCTCGATCTGATCTCGCGCCATTCGCTCGTGCTGCACGACTGCCGCTTCCTCGTGCTCGACGAGGCCGATGAGATGCTCGACCTGGGCTTCCTCGAGGACGTCGAGAAGATCCTCTCGCTGACGCCCTCCAGCCGCCAGACGGCGCTGTTCAGCGCGACCATGCCGCCGCCGATCCGCAAACTCGCCGACCGCTACATGTACGACCCCGAGATCATCAAGGTCGAGGCCGAGACGCTGACGATCGACACCGTCGCCCAGTTCCAGCTGCCCGTCGAGACCAGGGCCAAGGCCGACAAGCTCGTCGAGGTGCTGCAGGCCGAGAAGCCCGAGCAGGCGATCGTGTTCGTGCGCACGAAGATCCGCGCCGACCAGCTGTTCCGCACGCTGAAGGACCGCGGCATGAACGTCAGGGCGCTGCACGGCGACATGTCCCAGGGCTCGCGCGACGGCGTGATGCTCGCCTTCAAGGGCGGGCGCGTGCCGATCCTCGTCGCCACCGACGTCGCCGCGCGCGGTCTCGACATCTCGACCGTCACGCACGTGATCAACTACGACGTGCCCACAAGCCCCGACACCTACGTGCACCGGATCGGGCGCACAGGTCGCGTCGGGCGCTCCGGACGCGCCATCACATTCGTCGAGGACCGCCAGAAGCGCGAGCTCGAGGCGATCGAACGGCACATCGGCACGAGCGTCGCCAAATGGGAGAAGGGCGCCCAGGCCACGCCCACGCCCGTCAAGGAGCGCCCGCGCCGGCACTCAAAGCCCCGCATCTCCCGGCGCGACGCGCAGGAGCCCTACGTCAAGCTCGTGCTCGGTGGCGGCAAGGCCGCCGGGCTGCGCGTCTCGGACATCGTCTCCGCCGTGACCTCCTCGGCCGGTCTCGACGGCGAGGCCGTGCGCGACGTGCTCGTGCTCGACCGCTTCTCCTTCCTGTCCGTGCCCGCCGACGAGGCAGAGCGCGTGATCGACTCGCTCGACGGCCGCGAGCTGCGCGGGCGCAAGCTGAGCCTGCAGCTCGTCGAAGCGAAGTAGACCGAGCATCATCGCCCGCAGGGCGACCATCAAATCCGATCGCACGGCGAATCCGCCGCGCAGAGGAGTCAGAATGTCGAGCGCAACGATGCACATCGTTGTCTAGATGTCCCTATAACCGTTCGCCGGGCACGCGACCGTTTTCGTTGCAGAGAACGTCGGCGGGCGTGCGACAATCAGGACATGACCAAGACGGAGCTGCACGAGTTGGTCGACGAGCTGCCGGAACACGCCGTGGATGGCGCGGCCGTCTTCCTGCGCAGCCTGACGCGCGGCGCGATGGACCCGGAGCAGGCGTGGTTCTGGACCTCCGATTGGCTGGCGGGGGAGCTGGAAGCCGAGCGCCAGACCGACACCGATCCCGGCGTGGTCTACGACGACGGCGAGGCATTCAAGGCCGCCCTGCGCGCAGCTCGCCAATAGGTGCCGACTTACCAAGCTCGCCCTCGGTTCCTGCGCGATTTCAAGGGTCTGACCGCGGCTCAGGTCGCGGCATGGGAGCGAGCGCTTGACCTCTTCATCGCGTGCCTCCGCTCGGGCCCGTTCGACCCGAGCCTGCGTGTCAAGCGGGTGCAGGGATACCCAGGCGTCTGGGAGATGACCTGGGCGGCGGATGGGCGCGCAACCTTCGAGTACGGAGGCGAGATCCAGCCCGGCGAGGCGCACATCGTCTGGCGTCGAATCGGCACCCATTCCGTGTTCCGTCAGCCCTGACCGGCAAGGGCGCCCGACGCCTGCCATGTACAGTAGGCCGATGACCACCAAGGCCACAATGCAGACCACCGAGGGCCCGATCGTGTTCGAGCTGTTCGACGAGGACGCGCCCAAGACCGTCGAGAACTTCCGCAAGCTCGCCTCCGACGGCTTCTATGACGGGCTCACCTTCCACCGCGTGATCAAGGACTTCATGATCCAGGGCGGCTGCCCGCAGGGCACCGGCACCGGCGGTCCCGGCTACACCTTCGAGGACGAGTTCAACGAGCACAAGGTCGTGCGCGGCGCGCTCGCCATGGCCAACGCCGGTCCCAACACCAACGGCTCGCAGTTCTTCATCGTCACCACCGACGCCGCGCCGTGGCTCGACGGCAAGCACACCGTGTTCGGTCAGGTCAGCGAGGGCATGGACGTCGTCGACAAGCTCGAGGGCGTCGACACCGACGCCGGCGACCGGCCCAACGACCCGATCGGGATCGCCTCGATCGAGCTGTCCGAGTAGTTCTCCGTCCGCTCCTCGAAGGCCGCTCGGTCGGAGTAGTCTGTTTGGCTACGAAGCCAGTACCAAGACCGAGCAGACAGGGGAGAGACTGATGGCGTCCGTCGAGCAGGCCCAGACCGTCGAGCAGGAGCTGCCCAGCGAGAACGGCAGCGCAACCAACGGGATCACCCCGAATGGCGCGCACGCCGTCGCGCAGATCGAGGTCGAGAACCCCGCCACCGGCGAGATCGTCGCCACCGTTCCCGACCTCGGCGCCGACGCCGTCGCCGAGATGGCCAAGCGCGCCCGCGCTGCGCAGCCGAGCTGGGAGGCCTATGGCTTCGACGGTCGCGCGCGCGTCATGCTGCGCGCCCAGAAGTGGGTGATGGACAACGCCGAGCAGGTCATCGCCACGATCATGTCCGAGACCGGCAAGACCTTCGAGGACGCCTCGCTCGCCGAGATCTCCTACGCCGGCAACGCCTTCGGCTTCTGGGCCAAGCACGCCGAGGAGTACCTGCAAGACGAGCGCGTCAAGTCCAGCCAGCTGCTCGTCAAGGGCAAGAAGCTGATCCTGCGCTTCCGCCCGCTCGGGCTGATCGGCGTGATCGGCCCCTGGAACTACCCGCTGACCAACTCCTTCGGCGACTGCATCCCGGCGCTGATGGCCGGAAACAGCGTGATCCTCAAGCCCTCCGAGGTGACGCCGCTGACCTCGTTGCTGCTCGCCGAAGGCCTGCGCGAGTGCGGCCTGCCCGAGGACGTGCTGCAGATCGCCACCGGCCGCGGCGAGACTGGCGCCGCGCTCGTCGAGCACGTCGACATGATCATGTTCACCGGCTCCACGCGCACCGGCAAGAAGGTCGCCGAGGAGGCCGCCAAGCGGCTGATCCCGGCCTCGCTGGAGCTCGGCGGCAAGGACCCCATGATCGTGCTCTCCGACGCCGATCTCGAGCGCGCAGCCAACTTCGCCACCTACTACTCGATGCAGAACGCCGGGCAGACGTGCATCTCGATCGAGCGTGCCTACGTCGAGGCGCCCGTGTACGACGAGTTCGTGCAGAAAGTCTCCGAGAAAGTGCGCGCCCTGCGTGTCGGCAAGCCCGAAGGCCCCGGCTCCGTCGAGGTCGGCGCGATCACCTTCCCGCCGCAGCTGCAGACGATCGAAGACCACGTCACCGACGCCGTCGACAAGGGCGCGCGCGTGCTCGCCGGCGGTCACGCCTCAAAGCAGGGCGGCGGGCGCTTCTACGAGCCCACCGTGCTCGTCGACGTCGACCACACGATGAAGTGCATGACCGAGGAGACCTTCGGTCCGACGCTGCCGATCATGAAGGTCGACGATGCCGACGAGGCCGTACGTCTCGCCAACGACTCGCCCTATGGCCTCGGCTCCTCCGTGTTCACCCGCGACGTCGAGCGCGGCGAGCAGATCGCCCGGCGCCTGGAGGCCGGCGCCGCCAACGTCAACGACGCGATGATCAACTACACCGTGCTCGAGCTGCCCATGGGCGGCGCCAAGCACTCCGGGCTCGGCTCGCGCCACGGTGCCGGCGGGATCCGCAAGTACGCCTCCCAGCAGGCCATCGTCGTCACGCCCAAGCTCGCGCTCAAGCGCGAACCGCACATGTACCCGTACAAGGCGCGCAACTCCAAGCTGCTCGCCGGCGTGTTCAAGTTCCTCTACGGGCGCGGCAACCGCGACTAGCGGTTAGCTGCGGCCCAAGGCCAGCTCAGCGCGCTCGCTCTCGCGCTCGAGCAGCGTGCACAGGGCGCCTACGACGCGCGGGTCGAACTGCGTCCCCGCGCAGCGTTCGAGCTCCTCGCGCGCTGCCGTGTGGTCCATCGCGCCGCGATAGGAGCGCTCGCTCGTCATCGCCTCATACGCGTCCGCCACCGCGATGATGCGCGCCTGCAGCGTGACCTGCTCGCCCTCCAGCCCGCGCGGATAGCCCTTGCCGTCGGGCTGCTCGTGGTGCGCGGCGACCCATTCGCGCACGTCCGCCAGGCTCGGGTGGCTGAGCATCTGCGCGCCCAGCTCGGGGTGCCGCCTGATCACGGCCAGCTCCTCGTCGGTCAGCCGACCCGGCTTGTGCAGGATGCTGTCCGGCACGCCCACCTTGCCGATGTCGTGCAGCAGACCCGCCAGGCGCACGCGGCCCGTCAGCTGCGGCGAGAGCCCCAGCTCGCGCGCCATCATCTCCGCGTAGCGCCCGACCGTCTCGGAGTGACGCGCGCTGCCGCTGAAGCGCAGGTCGATCGCCTCCGCCAAATCGAGCATCACCGCGAGGAAGCGTTCGGAGGCGATGTCGCGCCCGGCGCCGGCATCGGCGCCATCGCCCACCGGCATGCCGCGCATCGCCCGGTCGTGCAGCATCGTGCGATCGCCGCCACTCCAGCTCGCCGCCTGCAGCGCCTCCTCGGTGGCGCGCAAGAGCGCCGCCGCCGTCTCGCCGCCGCGTGGGTAGCCGGCGACGCCGAAGCTGATCGTGATCGGCACCGCGTCCGCGCGAAACTCCTCGCGCAGCTCGCTGCGCAGCCGCTCGCCGATCACGAACGCGCCGTGCGCGTCCGTGTCGGGTAGCACCAGCGCGAACTGCTTGCCGCCCACGCGCGCGACCGCGTCGACGTCACGCTTACCCCGCTGCAGCAGGCGCGCCACGCGCTGCAGCGCGAGGTCGCCGACCTGGTGACCAGAGCGGTCGTTGACTTCCTCGAAGCGGTCCAGCTCGCCCACGATCACCGACAGCCGGCCCTCGCGGCGACGCGCTCGCGCCAGCTCGAGGTCGAGCAGCTCGCGGAAGCCCCGGCGGTTGGACAGGCGCGTGATCGGGTCCGTGCGCGCCGCGTCGAACAGCTGTGCGATCAATGTCTCCACACGCGCCCGCATCGTGCGGATCACGAGCGCCCCCACGCCCATCGTGCCCATGCCCACCAGCCACCACGCAGCCGCCTGCTCGACGGAGAGGCGCAGCAGCAACAGCGCGCCGAAGCCGAGCGCCACGTAGGCGATCTGCGCGGCCATCTCGCCGGTCGTGAAGAAGTACGCCGAGTACAGGAAGATCCACAGGTAGAGGAAGACCAGCGGGCTCGGGCTCGGCGCCGTGAAGTATGCGACCAGCCCGATCAGCGTCGTGCCGCTCGCCAGCGCCCACGGCAGCATGCGCGCCTGCAGATGCGCCGCCTGCCAGGCGAGCAGTCCAGAGACCCCGTACGCCGTCGCCACGATCGTCAGCACCGCCGTCACCTGCACGTGCGAGGAATGCGGCAGCGCCACCGTCAGCAGGGCCAGCGTCGCCCCAGCCGCGAACAGCGTGGCGAGGATCCGCGCCGTCAGCTCCGTGCCGAAGCTGGCGCCAGTCTGTGCGTCGGTCGTCCTGAGATCGGCCAGGTCCGAGTCGGCCAGCAGCCAGCCCATGGACGTTTATTCGGGTCATCACCCAGATTTGCAGCAGATTCGCGCTGGATCTCGACAGGTGTTGCTCAGCGAAGCGCGAGTCCGAGCAGGCGCTCGAGCTCGGGAATCGTCTGCTCGGCGCTCGTGTGGTGCACCGTCGCCATGCCCAGCTGCTCGGCCGGCGTCAGGTTGAACGGGAGGTCGTCCACGAACACGCAATCCTCTGGCGCCGCGCCCGCCCGCTCGGCGCCGAGCTCGTACATCCGCCGCGCCGGCTTGCGCGTGCCCTCGATGCCCGAGATGACGACGCCGTCGAACAGCTCGTCGAACAGGTCGTGCGGGTAGCGGTGAACGCCCCACGAGTTCGACACCAGCGCCGTGCGCACGCCGCCCGCGCGCGCCCTGCGCACCGCCTCGACCATCGCCACGTCCGGCTGCACGCCCGCGAACAGGCCGTCGATCAGCCCGTCCGGCTCGACGCCCAACAGCGGCGCCAGCTCGCTGCTCGAACTCGCCCTCCTCGAGCTCGCCCTTCTCCAGTTCGATCAAGAGCTCGCGAAACGACGGATCCGAGGAGAAGCGATCGCGCAGCGTCTGCGGGTCGACGCCCGTGCGCATGCAGAACTCGCGGAACGAGTGGAACAGGTTGCTCGTAAGCACCCCGCCCCAGTCGATCAGCAGGCCGCTGCGCAGCTCGTCGGCCGCCGAGCCGTTCGGCTCAGCCGCCATGTGCGATCGCTTCGGCTTGGCTTGCCAGTTCGAGCACGCCCTCACCGAACGTCTTCAGGTAGGGGTCGTCCGTCGTGCCCGCCACCGCGCGCTTGTAGTTGCCCTCCATGAACACCACCGACTTCCACACGGCCAGCGTCGTGTACCAGCGCAGGTCTTTCATCGAGCGCCCCGTGCGCTCTTCGTAGCGCCCGATCAGCTCTTCGCGCGTGGGGAACCCCTCGCGGCGCGTGACCGTCGCCAGCGCCTCGCGCAGGCCACCCTCCGGGTCGTCTCGCTCGGTCCACATCATGCACAGGTAGCCGAGGTCCGCCAGCGGGTCGCCGATCGTCGCCATCTCCCAGTCGAGCACGGCCTCCAGCCGCGCCGGAGCGCCCGAGCGCGAAGATCGTGTTGCCCAGGCGGAAGTCGCCGTGCACGATCGTCGCCGGCCCCGACTCCGGCATGTTCTGCTCCAGCCATCCGCCGACTCGCTCGACGGCGTCGATCTCGCGCGTCTTGTTCAGCTCCCACAGGCCCCGGAAGCGGCGCAGCTGGCGCTCGAGGTAGCCCGTCGGCTTGCCGAAGCCCTCCAGGCCGACCGCGCGCCAGTCGACCCCGTGGATCTCCACGAGCGCGTCGATCAGCTCGTCGCTGATGCGCGCTCGCTGCTCGGGCGTGTCGATCGCCGCCGGGATGTCCGTGACGATCACATCGCCCTCGACCCGCTCCATCACGTAGAACGGGCTGCCGATCGTCTGCTCGTCCTCGCCGACCGCAAGCACCACCGGTACGCGGGCCGGCGTGTCCGCCAGCGCGCGCAGCAGCCGCGCCTCGCGCAGCACGTCGTGGGCGCTCGGCGGCAGCGGCGGGCGCGGCGGGCGGCGCAGCACGACCTCCGTCTCCCCGCGGCTGATCAGGTAGGTCACGTTGGAGTGACCCTCGCCGATCGGCACCGCCTCGATCTCGCCCTCGCCGAGGCCGTGGGCGTCGAGGAACGCCGCCAGCGGCTCGAGAATCAGCAGCGGCGGGCGCTCGTTGCCCGCCGCCTGCGCCGCCGTCTGCACGATGTCGTCCGGTGCGATGGCTGTACTCACTGACCGAAAGCTACACGTCAATCGTCCCGCCGGACCGCAACCTTGCGCGCGCTCCGGTGTCATTAAGCCACCATGCCCCAGATCAGAAAGCTCATCCCCACGACGCTCGCCTGCGCCCTCGCGGCGGGCGCCCTCAGCGCCGCACCGGCGCTCGCCTCGCACAGCCAGGCCAACTACTTCGAGGGCTCCAGCGACGCTGCTGAGCGCCCGCACGCGTCCCCACGCGCTGGCCCAGATGCAGACACTCGGCGTCAAAGCCCTGCGCGTCGAGCTCTACTGGAGCGCCGTCGCGCCAGGCCCCACGAGCACGACCAAGCCGGCCTTCGACATGACCAACCCCGGCAACTACGCCTGGGGCGAATTCGACACGCTGATCGCCGAAGCGCAGCGGCTGCACTGGAAAGTGCTGCTGACCGTCACCTCGCCCGTGCCGCGCTGGGCGACGTCGAACAAGAAAGCGCCCTACGTCACCAAACCGGACCCCAAAGACTTCGAAGAATTCATGACCGCCGTCGCGCGCCACTACGGCCCGGCCGGCCCGTTCGGCTCGACCGTCTCGCTGTTCTCGATCTGGAACGAGCCCAACCACCCGGCCTTCCTGCAGCCGCAGTGGAACACCAACGGCACGGCCGCCTCGCCGCGCATCTACCGCGGGCTCTACCAGGCCGGCTACGCCGGGCTGAAAGCCGGCGGCATCGCGAGCCCCAAGGTGCTGCTCGGCGAGACCGCTCCGACCGGATTCGATCGCGTCAACTACAAGCGCGAAAAATCGCGAGCGCTGCTGCACGACGTGGCGCCGCTGCTGTTCCTGCGCGAAACGCTGTGCCTGAACAAGAAGTACCGGAAATCGGGCTCGTGCACGCCGCTGACGGCGTCCGGCTACGCCCATCACGCCTACACCACGGCCGCCGGCCCGCTGTACAAGCCGCGCGAAAAGGACGACGTCACGATCGGCGTGCTCTCGCGCCTGTCGAGCGCGCTGAGCAAAGCCTTCCGCGCGCACGGCACGACGTCGAACCTGCCGATCTACCTGACCGAGTTCGGCGTGCAGAGCAAGCCCAACCGCTTCCTCGGCGTGTCCGTCGGCCGGCAGGCCGAATTCGACGCGATCGCCGAGCAGATCGCCTGGAGCAACGGCCGCGTGGCGGCCTTCTCGCAGTACCTGCTCGTCGACGACCCGCTCGGCGGCAAGCCCGGGTCGAGCGTCAGCGGCGGCACGATCGGCTTCCAGACGGGCCTCGAGTACCTCAGCGGCAAGCCCAAGCCGCTGTACTTCGGCTGGCCCCTGCCGCTGACCGTGTCCAAGTCCCGCCACGGCTACTCGCTGTGGGGGCTCGTGCGCCCGACGACAGGTGCCACCAAGGTCACCGTGCTGATCCAGAAGAAGGGCTCGCACAGGTACACGACGCTGAAGACCGTCTCGACCAACAGCCTCGGCTACTGGACGCTGCACTCCTCGACCAAGGGCGCGCACTGGCGCGTGCAGTGGAAGAGCCCCGCGGGCGTCAAGTACGAAGGGCCACCGATCTCCGCCCACTGAGGCGCGAGGGCGCTCGCTGGCCAAGCGAGACAAGGACGCAGGAAGCGTGGCGTGCTGGCCGATCAGTCGATCGCATCTGATCGACGATCGGCACGCGAGCGACTGAGGACGCCGTATCGCGCCGGTCGGCGTCCTCCTAGAGTGGGGGACGTGCCCGAGCTGCCCGAGGTCGAGATCACCGCGCGGCTGCTCGACCGCGCGCTGGCGGGCGCCGAGATCGAGTCGGCGCAGGCGCCGGGCATCAACGCGCTGAAGACCTTCGCCCCGCCGCTGTCCGCGCTCGACGGGTTGCGCGTGGCCGGCGTGCGCAGGCGCGGCAAGCACCTGATCGTCGACACCGACGGCGGACTGTCGCTGCTGCTGCACCTGATGTCGGCCGGGCGCCTGCAGCTGTATGAGAAGCGCGCCGGGCCGCGCGATCGCACCTCGCGGCTGCTCGTGCGCCTGGCGCGACGGGCGCGAGCTGCGCCTGCGCGAGTTCGGCTCGAAGCAGGCGGCGTGGGTCAAGCTGCTGCGCGCCGCCGAGCTCGAGCAGGACGAGGCGCTCGCCAAGCTCGGTCCCGAAGCGTGGCCCGAGCCGCCCGACGGCGATCGGCTCGCCGAGCTGCTCGACACGCCACGCCCGCTTCACTCGCTGCTGCGCGACCAGCGCACGATCGCCGGCATCGGGCGCTCTTGGGTCGATGAGATCCTCTGGACCGCTGAGCTCTCGCCGTTCAAGCGCGGCGCCGACCTCGACGCCGACGAGCGCGCACGTCTGCGCGCCGCGATCGTGACCGTGCTCGGCGACGCGCTCGCCCGCTACGAGGAGCTCGTCGAGCTGCCGATCCCCGACAAGCTGCCGATGCCGTTGAAGGTGCATCGCCACGAGGGCGAGCCGTGCCCGCGCTGCGGGCAGACGCTCGAGGCCGTGCACTTCGAGGACTACGTGATCGCCTACTGCCCGCACTGCCAGACCGAGGGGCGCGTGCTGAAGGATCGGCGGCTGTCGCGGCTGCTGCGGTAGGCGGACGCGGCGTTGTTTAGCCGACGCCCACCCGGCTATAGGACTCCTGGCGGCTCACTCGATGGGTCTTGAGTTCGCTCATCGTTGAGCCGCAGGGCGCGTGCGACGCGCCTCCTCATTGGGGCAGGCGCGGAGCGCGCGCCCGATTTAGTCCCCCCGAGGTGTCCTCGAGCGGCTATCGTGCGCCCATGACGGGCCAATTCAGCCGCAACCGACCACGCCTCGCATCGCGCCGGCGGCCGGCGCTTCGAACGAGACGAGGTGAGCTAGATGGGATCGGCGCCAGTCGAGCCGCAGGGTGAGGATCGCGGCAACGGGAGCGTCTCCGAGCGAGGCCAGATGCTTGCCGACGTCTCGAACGCGATCGTGCGCATCCACAAGCAGTTCTACGGCAAGGGCCCCGTCAGGGCGCGCGCTCATCTCTCCGAGGATCTGCTGACGGTGCTCCTCGAGGGCGGCTTCACGCGCAGCGAGCAGACGCTGCACGACCACGGTCACGAGCGGGAGGTCATGAGCTCGCGATTGGCGATGCAGCATTCCGTCGAGAGCGAGTTCCGCACGGCTGTGGAGAAGATCATGTACCGCTCCGTTCGCTCGTTCATGAGCGCCAACGATCCCGCCAATGACCTGCAGGCCGAGATCTTCGTGCTCCGCCCGCGCGGCTCCGAGGAGCTTCCCGACGAGGACGTGCCGGCCTTGGCGGACGCGCCCCATAACCCGGACGGCAATGGCACGGCCGACCGGTCGGCTTAGGTGAGACCGCTTGCCGCTCTGGTCCAAGCAGGCGGCTAGGATCGAGCTGTGATCGAGGCCGGTGACACCGCCCCCGACTTCGAGCTGCCCGACCAGGACGGACGGCCGGTTCGGCTCAAGGACTTCCGCGGCCAGCGCGTCGTCGTCTACTTCTACCCCAAGGCCGACACGCCGGGATGCACAACCCAGGCCTGCGGTGTGCGCGACCGCAAGGCCGACTACGCCGAGGCCGGCGCGGTCGTGCTCGGCGTCTCACCCGATCCCGTCGCCAAGGTGAAGAAGTTCCACGACAAGTTCTCGCTCGATTTCGCGCTGCTCGCCGACGAGGATCACGCCGTGGCCGAGGCGTACGGAGTGTGGGTCGAGAAGTCGATGTACGGGAGAAGGTATTTTGGCAACGAGCGCACGACGTTCGTTATCGATACGGAGGGTCGCGTCGCCAAGATGCTGCGCAAGGTAAAGCCCGGCGAACACGACGCCTTGGTGCTCACTGCGTTGGCGGAGTCAACTCCGCCAACTGTCTAATCTCCTCGCTGCGTCGTTACACAGGCGATCGAAGTTGTAGGAGGGTGACGCAGCTCCCGGGACGGCTGCATTCGAGCGCGAGCCCTACCGTGCCTGACGGCCTATCTCCTGAGGAGCGTGTACGCGGCGTTCGCGACCCGCAGCTGCGCCAGGCTGAATCTCGCCTCGAGCGCGGGGTCCCCGAGGTTCACCCGCTCCTCGATCGCGTCGAGCCATTTCCGCTCGCTCTCTGCTCGAGGTCGCTCAGCATCTCCTGGCCGACACGTGCTGAGCGAGAATCCGGGTAGGACGTGAGGTCCAGCGCGACCGCTGCGGGCGGTGCGAGCTTCCGGCCGCCAATCATCCACGCCTCCCGAGGCACCGCCCTGAGGGTCAGGTTGGCTCGTGAGGGGCGTGCTGGTTCGAGCGCGTGCTCGCGGATCAGTCCGTCGAGCTTCAGTTCGGGTACGTACGCGTCGAGGGTGTTCGGTGCCGCAAGTTCGAGCCCCAGTTTCCCGGCTGCGCTCGAACCGCTCGCGACGACGCCTTCCGATCCGAGGAGACGCTCCAGCTCGCTGTCGAGCCCCCACAGGTGGTGTGGCGTCGCGCGGCTGGCAAGCCGGGGACGCATCGCGGCGAGGCCGGGGTGCGCGAGCGAGCGCCGCATCCGCCACAGCACCAATGGATCCACATCCTTCTTGGGCGGTTCGCCGGAGGCCTCGAGGATCAGCACCCACGCGTTACGCGCAGTGAGCGGCCGCCCGGCAGGCCGCGGGTCACGCTGGCGTTCACGGACACCCGCAGGGTCAACGAGCCAGCGGCCGGCAACCTTCTCGGCCGCCAGCGAGCCGCCGGCGATCAGCGCGCGCACCCAGGACGGGTCGACGTTCAGCTCGCGGGCTGCATCCTTGACGCTGATCAAGTCTTGATCCATATCAAAACCATAGCAGCTACATAGGGTATTATGCAATTAGTAGCGGCGACGAGAGGGTTGTGATATCAGCAGGCGCAACGGGTCATCGCAATACCCCCCAAGCACCTATCGACGTACGGGCGCAAGTACTTCGGCAACGAGCGCACCACGTTCATCATCGACTCCGAGGGCAAGATCGCTGAGGTGCTGCGCAAGGTGAAACCCGCCGAGCACGACGAGCGGGTCTTGGCGGCGCTGGCTGAGGCTTAAGCCGGCCGCCGCTTTGGCTGGGCTGTTTCGACCGCGCGGCGCCGGCGCGTGGATCCAGTGGCAGGCGCGCCGCACGCCCGCCACTGGTAACTTCGATCCGAGATGCGTCGCAGCGGCCTGAACCCTCGATTGCTGCTTGCGCTCCTCGCGCTCCTCGTCATCGCCGGTGCCGTCGCGTTGCTGGCCGGGGGCGGCTCCTCCGGCGCCAAGAGCAGTGGCCTGGCGACTGCCAGCAGCTCCAAGAAGACCGCCTACCACGCCGAAGCGGCGCTGTCGCCGCCCACGCCGGCTCCGCCTCTGGCGCTGCGCAACTATCTCGGGCAGCCGGTCAACCTGAGCTCCTATCGCGGCAAGGCCGTGCTGGTCACCTTCCTCTACACCAACTGCCCCGACGTCTGCCCGCTGATCACGTCGAACCTCCGCGTCGCGCAGAACCTGATGAGCAAGTCGGTGCGCTCGAAGACGCAGATCATCGCGGTCTCGGTCGATCCGAAAGGCGACACCCCGAAGGCCGTTGCGGCGTTCCTCGCGCAGCACGAGATGACCGGCCGGATGCAGTACCTCGTCGGCTCGGCGAGCGAACTTGCGCCGGTCTGGAAGGCGTGGGGAGTCGGCTCCCAGCGCGACGTGCAGCAGCCCCAGTTCGTGAATCATTCGGGACTCATCTACGGAATCACGGGCTCGGGCAAGCGCGCGACGCTCTACACGGCGAGCTTCCACCCGGCTGCCGTTGCGCACGACGCTCCGCTGCTCGCCGCGCACTGAGCTCCGCGCAGCGTCGCACTCGGACTGAGCTGGGAGTAGAGTCGCGCTCGCCGTGCTCTACGCGTTCCTTTGCCTCTCGCCGGTGCTCATGCTCCTGGTCCCGCTGCTTGCCAGGCGCTATCCGGGTGAGCGCGCGCTGCTGGCGCTGCGGCGCACCGAGCGACTACGGCTCCGTCCACCCCTCCGTAGCGTCCCCCGATCTCGTTTCGTCGCGATCCTCGCTCGCGGCGGTCGCCTGATCGGCTGCTCACTCGCGGTTCGTCCGCCGCCGCTCCTGCACGCGAGCTAGCCGCCTTCTGATTCCGGGCTTCGCCCGGCTCGGCTGCTCATCGCCGTAGAGACCGGCCCGCGTACCGCTGCGTCGCGGACGGCCTGTCCATTCGTGCCCGCGAGGGCCGTATTCGAGGAGCGTGCAATGTCACGTCGTTTCATCACCGCCATGCTTGGCGCGTTGCTGCTGGCCTTCCCGGCGACGCTGCAGGCGCAAGGCAACCCGGCGACGAAGGAGAGCGGCAGCCCGATCAACGATCAGGGAAGCAACTACAACTACCGCTCGACCATCACCCGTGTTGCTCCGAACGTCCCCGGTCTGCACCTCGAAGTACTGGAGTTTGCCGACCGCCTCGTGCTGAGTAACCACACGGGCCAGACCGTGACGGTCTACGGCTACCAGGGCGAACCGTACGCCCGAGTGCTCGCCGGCGGAGCCGTCGAAGTCAACGAGCGCTCGCCCGCCTACTTCCTCAACCAGAGCTTCTACGCAGCGGTCAACGTGCCGCCCTCGGCCTCGCCGAGCGCGAAGCCCGCCTGGACGCTGATCGACCGCACCGGCCAGCTCGAATGGCACGACCATCGCATCCACTGGATGTCCCCGGTGCTCCCTCCGCAGGTCAAGGACAAGGGCAAGCGCACGAAGATCTTCGACTGGCAGGTGCCGATCGCCGTGGGGGCAAAGCGAGGGACCGTCGCCGGCCAGTTGTTCTGGGTACCCGAGCAGGGAACCAAAACGCCCGTCGGTGCCATCGTCGCTCTCCTGCTGATCGTTCTTGCCGGGCTCGCGCTGGTGCTCTTCGTGCGCAGGCGCAGGCGGGGTGGCGGTCCACCCGGAACCGGACCCGGAGCAGACGAGACGCCTGGGCGGCCCGCGCGGGAGGCCTGGTGAGGAGCGGCACCACCCACGCGCGCGCGCGTGGCTTGCGCGGTGTCGCGCTTGCGCTTTCTCTCGCCGTAGCGGGCGTGCTCGCCAGCGCCCCGGCCGCGTGGGCGCACGCGCAGCTGCTTGGCACCTCGCCGCTGTCGGGCTCGACCGTGAAGGTCCAACCGAGCGAGGTCGTCTTCAAGTTCAACCAAGCCGTCGGCGGCACGCCAGGCGCGGTGCGCGTGTACGACGCCAAAGGCAACGAGGTCGATGACCTGGACGTCGGACACCCGGACGGCCACGAGCATTGGATGGGCGTAGGGCTGAACGCGCATCTGCCGGACGGCACCTATACCGCCACATATCGCGTGATCTCCGCCGACACGCACATCGTCTACGGCGGTCTGGTCTTCGACATCGGCCACGCCGGCGCCGCTCCCAAGTTCACGGTCGCCGGGTTGATCGGCAAGGGCGAGACCGGCCGGGTCACGACGATCGCATTCGGCGTCGTCCGCGCGTTGAACTACCTGACGCTCGCGCTGATGATCGGCGGCCTCGCCTTCCTCTTGCTCGTGTGGCTGCCGGGTTTCTCGGCCGTCGCCGGCGGCGAGCAGCGCTGGTGGCTCGCTTCGCGTGCGTTTGCGACGCGGGTGTGGAGGCTGCTCGCCACGGCTGTCGCGCTTGGCGTGATCGTGAGCGTGCTCGGCGTGCTCCTGCAGGGTGCAAGCGCGGCAGGCGAGTCGCTGTGGAACTCGCTGAAAGGCTCGATCGTCGAAGACACGCTGGAAAGCCGCTTCGGTGAGGTCTGGGGCCTGCGCGCGATCGATTGGGTGTTGCTCGGCGCCCTGCTCGTTGCGACACGGGCGCTCGGCAGGAGCGCAGTCCCAACCTACGAGCGCCCGCGCGAGGGCGAGTCCCCGCCGACGCCGCGCCCGCCGCGGGTGGTGATCGCGCTGCTGGTGCTCGGCGGTGCGTACCTCGCGATCACGCCGGCGCTCGCCGGCCACCCGAGCATCGAGAGTCCGGTCGCCGTGTTCTTCGCATCCGACGTGCTGCACGTGCTAGCCGCCAGCGTGTGGGTCGGGGGGGTCGCCTGCCTGCTGCTCGCCGTGCCCGCTGCGACGCGCCGGCTCGATGCGGCGGAGCGAAGCCGACTGCTGCTCGCGACGCTCGCGCGCTTCTCGCCGCTCGCGCTCGGTGCCGTGCTCGTGATCGCGGCGAGCGGGGTGCTCCAGGCCTACATCGACGTACGCAGCGTTCATGGCCTCTTCCACACCACCTATGGCTTGCTCGTGCTCGTCAAGGTTGTGTTGCTCTCGTCGCTGATCGCCCTCGGCTGGGTCAACCGCGAGCGTGTCATTCCCGCGCTGAGGCGAGCGGTCGGCGAGCGGCGCTCGACGGGCGGGGTCGGGATGCTGGCACGGCGCACGATGCGCGGAGAGCTGGGGCTGATGCTCTGTGTGCTCGGCGTGACCGCTGCACTCGTCAGCTACGCGCCACCGATCGATCTCGCGTCGGGACCGTTCTCGACGAACACGACGATCGGGCCGGCCGAGCTCGAGATGACCGTCGAACCGGCGAAGGTCGGTCCGAACACGATCCACCTCTACCTGATCGACGCGAAGACCGGCGCTCAGTACACCGCGACCAAGGAACTCACGGCCACGGCCAGGCTGCCGTCCAAGGACATCGGCCCGCTGCCGCTGAAGGCGAGCCTGGCGGGTCCTGGGCATTACGTACTGAACTCCGCGGTGCTCAGTCCGGGTGGTACCTGGAGCATCCAGATCCACGACCGCGTCTCGGAATTCGAGCAGTACAACCGTACGGTGAAGGTGCCGATCCGATGAGCGCGCCCGGGCGCCGACGGTGCGCGAGGATCGTGCTCGCAAGCGCCGGCGTGGCGCTGCTGGCCTGGCTCGCCAAGGTGCCCGATTTGGCGCTCGGACTCGCCTACCTCGGCCCTGCGGCGCTCCTGCTCCTGCTCTTGGGCCTGGGCCGCTATCCCGGGGAGCGGCATCTTCTCTCGCGCACGCGACCGGCCCGCCCGCCCGCCGGCGCAGTCGTTCAAGCACCTACTCTCCGAACCCGCGTGCTGATCGCGCGCGGGGGCGCCCTACTTGCCAGTGCGCTGGCAGGACGCGCTCCACCCCTGAGTACAGCACAGCCATCAACTGTTCATCTACTCAGGAGGAACGTCAAACATGAAAGCCAAGAAGCTCGCAGGGCTGCTTGCTGCGGGAGCGCTCGTGGCGCCCGCAGGCGCACAGGCGCACGTCAGCCTGCATCCCAACACGATCCCCGCCGGGGCCTCCGCGACGCTCGACGTCCGCGTGCCCGGCGAGCAGGAAGGCGCCTACATCAAGACGGTCGACGTGCTGTTCCCGCAGGGGTTCACGGGTGTTGACTACGAAAACGTGCCGGGCTGGAGCGTGAAGGTGATCGAAAGCAAGCTCGCGACCCCGATCAAAGAAGACGGTGAAACGATCGACAGCGAGGTCTCGCAGATCGTCTGGAGGTGGGTTGGCCCGCTGGGCAAGGTCGAGAACGGCCAGTTCGTCAACTTCCCGCTCTCGCTGGCGATCCCCGAGGACGCGGCCGGCAAGCCGCTGGAATTCAGGACCGTCCAGACCTACAGCAACGGCGAAGTCGTGCACTGGATCGAACCGGCGCTCGACGCTGAACACCCCTCGCCGAGGATCAACGTCACGGCCAAGGGCGGCGTGATCGAGGACGTTGCGGGAGCGGAGGCGGGACCCGAAGCGGGACAGACCCCGGTTAGCTCCTCGGCAGCGCCCTCGACGCCGGCCACCGCGAAAACGAGCACCGGCGCGAGCGAGGGCCTTGGCATCGTCGCACTGATCCTCGGCGCGCTCGGGTTGGTCGTCGGCTTGGGAGCCTTCGCATCCTCACGGCGCAAGACCGCCGCCTGATCGCGAGCCCGATCGCAATGACCAGCTCCCACCCACGAACCGCCAGGCCCCGGGCGGTTCGTGGGTGGCGCGCGCGATCCCGGCCGCTCAGGCGCAGCCTGCTCCTCGGGGCCTGCGGGCTGGGCGGCGGCGTCCTTTTCCCGCAGGCCGCGTTCGCGCATGGGATCGTGGGGCGAGCCGACCTGCCGATTCCGACGTGGCTGTTCAGCTGGGCCGCGGCGATCGTCCTCGTGCTCTCCTTCGTGGCGCTTTCAACGCTCTGGCGCACGCCGCAGCTTCAGGAAGCGCGGCTGCGAAGGCTGATAAAGCTCCCGCGGCTCCTTGAATGGCCGGCGAGCATCGTGGGGATCGCGCTCTTCGCCCTGGTCCTCTACAGCGGGTTCGCCGGCTCTCAGGTGGCGAGCGCGAACTTCTCGGTGACCTTTGTCTACGTGATCTTCTGGGTCGGGCTCCCGGTGCTCAGCGTGCTGTTCGGGGACGTGTTTGCGGCGCTCAGTCCGTGGCGCACATCCGCGCGCGTCCTATGGGCCGTGGTGGGCCTGCTGCGCCGAGGAACGCCCTCGCCAGTGCTTCGCTACCCGGACCGGCTGGGCAACTGGCCGGCCCTGGCCGGACTCGTCGGCTTCGCCTGGCTCGAGCTGGTCTACGAACTGAACCTTCGCGATCATCCGGCCACCATCGCGGCCCTCTCGCTGGGTTACTTCCTGGCGATGCTCGCCGGGATGATGCTGTTCGGAGTCGAGCAGTGGGACTCGCAGGCGGACGGCTTCCGCGTGTACCTCAACATGGTCTCGAGGCTCGCACCCCTCGGCCGCGGAGAGGACGGTGCGCTCTGCCTGAGGCGGCCGCTGAGCGGCATCACGCAGCTGCCGATTCGCCCGGGCACGGTCGCGGTGATCTGCGCGCTGATCGGCACAACCACCTTCGACGGGCTCAGCAACGGCGCCGTCTGGCGCAAAAGCGAGCCGAGCCTCCAGAACGTATTCGCCGACCTCGGCTTCGGGTCGACTGCGGCCGCTGAGCTGACCTACTCGGTCGGGCTCGTCCTATGCATCCTGTTGATCCTCGGCGTCTACCGACTCGGGATTCGCGGCGTCGCGAGCGTCAGCGCAAGTTACGACATGAAGACCCTCTCGCGGACATTCGCGCACACGCTCGTGCCGATCGCCTTCGCCTATGTCCTCGCGCACTACTTCTCGCTGCTGCTCTGGCAAGGGCAGGCCGTCGTCTATCTCTTCTCGGACCCGCTCGGCAACGGCTCGAACCTTCTCGGTACCGCCGGCTACCAGATCGACTACCACGTCATCTCCTATGCGGGGATCTGGTACGTCCAGGTCGCCGCGCTCTTGGCCGGTCACGTGGCTGGGCTAGTGCTCGCGCACGACAGGGCGCTGGTGCTCTACAGGGGTCGCATCGATGCTGCGGTACGCAGCCAGTATTGGATGCTCGCGGTCATGGTCGCGTTCACGAGCTTCGGGCTGTGGCTCCTGTCCTCTGTAGGGACGTGAGCAAGTTCCTGGTAGTCATCCCCTCCCGGCAAACCGGGTCTATCTCGTCCCAACGAATCCCGGCCGAGGCCCTCAGGCGCGACCGCAGGTATCGCCGCGAAAGTCCGCATCGCCACTAGGGCGTCGGAGCGGCCGCGTACTCCTGATCGCTGACGTGCTCGCCCCAGCTGACGGCGTTGCCCTGCTCGTCGACCTGGTGCATCGCGAGATGGGTCATGAAGCGGCCGGGCGCCGCGCCGTGCCAGTGGTTCTCGCCCGGCTCGAAGAAGACCCGGTCGCCCGGTCGGATGACCTCGACCGCGCCGCCTTCGCGCTGGCACAGCCCGACGCCCTCGGTGACGTAGATCGTCTGCCCGTTCGGGTGGGTGTGCCAGGTCGTCCTGGCGCCGGGCGTGAAGTGGACACTGGCTGCCGCAAGTCGCGAAGGCCCGGACGGCTCGGCGATCGTGTCGATGTAGACCGAGCCCGTGAACCAGTCGCTTGGTCCGGGCGTCGTCTCGATGGAGCTCTTGATCAGTTGCACGTGGTCTCCTTGCGGTGGTCGGGTCGGCTGGCTCGGAGCCTGCGACGCAGGGCGGATGAGGGCTCGTTGAGGAATACCAGGCGTGACGCCCCGGCCGTCAGCTGCGGGCAGCCATGGCCCGCAACTCGCCACGCCGTCGCGGCTCTGCTTGCCCTTCGACGATCGGGGGTAGCCCATGAACAGGATCGACTCCATCGCGGCCCGGGCGCGAGCAAAGTGCTCCGCCGCCATGCCGCCCTTGGGCGTCCTGCCCTGCATGGAGACAATCACCGGCGGCTGAGCCGCCGAGACGACAAGGAGACTCGAATGGCTGAACCAACGGCTGCCGCAGCCAAGCTGGCCCAGTACCTGAACGAGGCCTACGGTCTGGAGCAGAAGCTCGAGACCTCGCTGCAGGCGCACATCGCGATGACTGCCGACGCCCCCTACAAGAAGCGCTTGAAAGAGCACCTGACCGAAACCAAGCGCCACAGCAGGGAGGTCAAGAAACGGATCAAGGCGCTCGGCGGCGTTCCCGCGACGATCGATCCTCCCGGACCCGATGTCGTGGGCGACGCCGCCCAGGCCGTCCTCGGGGGCGCTCAGAAGGTGATCGCCCTGGCCCAGGGTCCGCTGCACGCCATCAGGGGCACCGGGCAGGACGAGAAGCACCTGAAGAACGTCAAGACCGAGTACGCCGGCGAGTCCGAGGAGATCGCCACCTACACCGGCATCCACGCGCTCGCCGAGGCGCTCGGCGACAAGGACACGCAGCATCTGGCCCGCGAGATCCTGCGCGAGGAGGAGCGCATGCGCTCCTACCTGGAGAAGCAGATCCCGCGCTTCACGAAGGCCGTCGCCAAAGCGGAGATTCCCGCCGCCGAGCGAGCAAAAGCTTCGCGCACGAGGAAATCCGGTGCACGGGCGAGGAAACCTGCTGCGCGCACGAGGAAACCCGCTTCACGCGCGAAGCGGTCTTCCGCCGTCGCGGGCACAGCCACAGGGGGAGCGCGGCGACGCTGACGACGAGCGCTGGGCGATACGGGCGGGACTTACGCTCGCGGTCGCCCGGTGCGAGGTGGCGAGCGACTGCGCCGGGCCTCGAGATCTGGCGCACAGGGCCCCGTGATAGTGTCGCCGCGCTCGGCGCGAGATGCGGCTCTCGCCGGGAGCCGGCGACGGTCTAATCGATGGTTGCCTTGCGCCGCCTGCAGGGTCGAAGGAGCGGGGATTGTGAAGCTCGTGACCGCGATCGTGCGGCCCGAGAAGGTCAACGATGTGCTCGAGGCGCTGTATCGCGCCGATGTCCGTGGTGTCTCGATGAGCCGCGTCCAGGGCCATGGAGGCGAGCTCGAGCGCGTCGAGACCTACCGTGGAACGACCGTCAAGATGGAGCTATCCGAGAAGGTGCGCTTCGAGGTCGCGGTGTCCGACGACTTCGTGCAGAGCACCGTCGAGGCGCTTTGCTCAGGGGCTCGGACGGGTGAGGTCGGAGACGGCAAGATCTTCGTCACGCCACTCGAGCAGGCGGTGCGTATCCGCACGGGGGAGACCGACGAAGGCGCCGTGACGCCAGTGGACAAGTGATCGCGCTCGGCGCTGCCCGGATCAGCGCGGGCGACACGGCGTGGATGCTCGCCGCGACGGCCTTGGTCCTGCTGATGACTCCGGCGCTCGGGCTGTTCTACGCCGGGCTGGTGCGCTCGAAGAACACGCTGAACACGTTCATGATGTCGATCGCCGCGATCGCCGTTGCCACGATCATGTGGGCCGCCGTCGGCTATTCGCTGGCCTTCGATCAGGGCGATGGCTTCATCGGCGGACTCGGCCACGCGTTCCTCAAAGGCGTCGCTTTTGCGCCACGAGCCGGCAGCTCGATCCCTCAGCTCGTGTTCTTCTGCTTCCAGGCGGCTTTCTGCATCGTCACCGTCGCGCTCGTCTCCGGGGCGGTGGTCGAGCGGATGCGGTTCGTTCCGATGCTCGTGTTCTCCGCGCTCTGGTCGGTGCTGGTCTACGCAGTGCTCGCCCACTGGGCGTTCGGCGGCGGCTGGCTGCAGGCGCACGGAACACTCGACTTCGCCGGTGGCGTGCCGGTGGAGATGGGTTCCGGTTTCTCGGCCCTGGCGGCTGCGCTCGTCGTCGGTGCGCGCAAGGACTACGGTCGCCAGGCGCTGCTGCCGCACAACGCCGTCTACGTGCTGCTCGGAGCCGGACTGCTGTGGTTCGGCTGGTTCGGCTTCAACGGTGGAAGCGGTTTCTCTGCGGGGCGCTCCAGCGTGCTCGCATTCACGAACACATTGCTCGCACCGGCCTGCACGCTGTTCGTCTGGTTTCTGCTCGATCTCCTGCGCCAACGTCGGGTGACGGCGATCGGCGCCGCCACGGCGATCGTCGTCGGCTGTGTCGGCATCACGCCCGCCGGCGGCTACATCAGCCCCACCTGGGCGATGGCGCTTGGCGCGCTCGCCGCGCTTCCGAGCTACGCGATCATCGTCCTACGCCCGCGCACGCGGGTCGACGAGACGCTCGATGTGCTCGCCGCCCATGGCACGGCCGGTCTGACCGGGATCCTGTTTCTCGGCTTCGTCGCTCAGCTTTCATGGAACGGAGTCTCAAACGGCTTGCTCTACGGCAACTCGAAACAACTCGCCTGGCAGGCGATCGCCGGGCTTGCCGGTCCCGCGTACGCGTTCGTCGCCACCTTTGTGCTGTTGCGACTGCTCGGGCTGTTCACCCCGCTCCGTGTCACCGAACGCGAGGAGGGCCTGGGGATGGACGTCGTGCAGCATGGCGAGGAGGCCTACGCCACGGGAGAGGGCGCGATCCTCGTCTCGACGGAGGTGCTCGACACGCCGGTGGTGACAGCGCAGCCGTGAGCACGCGCCGGCTACTGGTGTAGCGGGATGATCGCCTCCGGAATGGAGAAGGGATCGACCGACTCACACGATCGCCTTGCCGAGCTCCTGGCTGGGTGAAAGCGCCGTTTACACGGCCTTCACCACTGCATATACTTCCGCCCGCGCGGAACGTTCCGGCTGTCAGCCGGACCGGGAGTCCAACGGACGGACGAGCGTCCTCGCTCGGCAATGGGCCGAGCAGACGATCACAGCAGTTCCGGGGGTAACGGACGCTGGCCCGTACCGCTTGTCAAACGAAAGGATCGACCAAGATGTCACATCGCTCCACCAGCCCAGTCCGGGCCGGGAGAAAGCTCCATCCGATCATCGCCGTCGCGGGTGTCTGCACGGCGCTCGCACTGGGCGCGTTCGGTGCAAGCGCCGCACAGGCCGCGACGCTGCCGACGGTGACTGCCACAGTCTCCGCCAGCTCGATCACCTTCCCCGGCGTGCTGCAGTCGGGCGCCGTAAACATCGCGAGCACCGCCACCGGCGGCAAGGAACCGTCGGTCACGCTGTTTCAGCTGAAGCCGGGTGTGAGCTTGGCCGAATTCACCGCCTTGCTCGACTCCAACAAGGTGGCGATGGATCCGAACTTGACCGGCAAGTACGGCGCGATCGTGTTCGACGCCGAAGCCGGTAAAGGCAAACCGGCAGAAGCTCAGACGGTTCTGGCGCCGGGTCAGTATGTGGCACTGAACGCCGAAGGCGAAAAGTCATCGACTTGGCCGCGCTCGAGCTTCGCCGTCACGGCCTCGCCCTCGCCGGCTGCGCTTCCCGCCGCTCAGGCGACCGTGAAGACGATCGATTTCGGCTTCCGCGGACCGAGCGTGCTGAAAGTCGGTGAGCTCGTCCGCTTCGAAAACGAAGGCTATCTCGTGCACATGGACTTCGCCTTCCCCGTGAAGAGCAAGAAGGCGGCAAAGCGGGTGCTGAAGGCTCTTGCCACCGGCCACGAAAAGGGCCTTGGAAAGCTCGTCGCCGGGCCGCCCGCCGACTTCGCCGGGCCGCTTTCGACCGGCGGATTCCAGCAGGAGCTGATCACGGCCAGGCCCGGTTGGTACGTGCAGGCTTGCTTCATGCGCACGCAGGACGGGCGCCCGCACACGCTGATCGGGATGGAGCGGATCATCAAGATCGTCAAGTAGCGCAGTCGCACGCGCGGCACGCCGCGCAGGACCTGCACGAGCCCGTCCCGCCAGCCAGCGGGGCGGGCTCGTCGCGTCTCCGGGCTCAGGCGGGCTCCGGGGCCGGCGCGAGGCTCGGTTGGGTCATGCCGCCGACGAGCATCCCGGCACCCAGATGCGCGCCGAGCACCGGCCCCACCTGCGTGCAGAAGAGTGGCTCGGAGGCGAAGATCTCGCGCCCCTGCGCCACGAGCCGCTCGGCGTCCTCCGGCGCCTGGGCGTGCTGCACGATCCAGTCGCTCGCGCCGCGCGCGTGCAGCTCGCGCAGGTAGGCGGTCATCTGCTCGAACGCGCGCCGGCGTGTGCGCACGCGCCCGACCGGTGCGATCTCCGTCCCGAACGTCAGGATCGGCTTCACCTTCAGCGCCGAGCCGACGAGCGCCTGCGCCGCGCCGATCCGCCCGCCCCGCCGCAGGTACTCGAGCGTGTCGAGGCAGAACCAGATGTCGAGGCTCGCTCGCGCCGCGGCCACCGTCTCGATCGCCGTCTGCAGCGACGCGCCTTGCTCGAACGCTCGTGCGGCTGCGATCACCAGGCAGCCGAGGCCGCCGGCGCCCGTCTCCGCGTCGATCACCTGCACGCGCTCTGAGTGGCCCGCCTGCGCGATCAGCCGCGCCGCTTCGCGCGCGCTCTCGCACGTGCCCGACAGTCCGCCCGCCAGATGGATCGAGAGCACGTCGAGCCCGGCGTCCACGAGCGGCTGATAGCAGGAGAGGAAGTCGCCCACCGATGGCTGTGAGGTCGTCGGCAGCAGCTTCGAGTGATGCAGCTTGGCGTAGAACGCATCGAGGTCGGCGTACTCGCTCTCGCGGCGCAGATCGCCGTCCCAGCCGACATACAGGCTGACCTCGTGGATCCCCCAGCGCTCGATCAGGGCGCGGGGCAGGTACGGCGTCGTGTCCGTGACGAGCGCCACGGCACGTTGCGTCGGTTGCTCAACGTCCGCGTGTGCACCCATCAGGTGAGAAACCCTACGACGCTTGCCCGACGGGCGCGTCGAGTCTCAGCTCCGTTGCGCCTCACTCGCTGCCGGCGGATCGGGCGATCAGCGGATCAGCGGGTCCAGCCGCGCGGCGGCGATCGTCTCGCGCAGCGTGCCGAGCGCGTCGTGCTTCGGTCGCCAGCCCAGCTCCCGCCGGGCCTTTGCCGTGTCCATCATCACCGGCTCGCGGAAGGCGCTGATCCACTGCGCCTGCGCCGGCAGGAAGCCGAGGCGCCCGACCAGCTCCGCCACGGCATCGACCGCCAGCTCGGGCACCGGGATCGAGTACCAGCCGAGCTCCTGCGCGAGCAGCTTGACCGTCATCTCACCAGGCCCCGCCAGGTTGTAGACGCCGCTCTCGCCCCGTCCGAGCACCGCCGCGCGCATCGCGCTCGCCACGTCGTCGTGGTGGACGAGCTGAAACGGCACGCCAGGGTCGGGCAGCACGGGCTTGAGGATCGGCACGCCGTCGAGCAGCCGCAGCACCGGCGCCGGCAGGCGCTCTGAGATCTGCGTGTACGGGAGGCTGTCGAGCAGCAGCGGCGCGTCCGGCCCGGCGACGATGCACGGGCGAAACACGTAGGCCGCCGTCTGACTGCCCGCGAGCGTCTCGCGCAGCAGCTGCTCCACCTCGGCCTTCTGCGCCGAGTAGTAGTGCGCCGCCGTGCCGCGTGCCGGCACCTCCTCGGTCAGCGGCTGCGGGTTATCCGCGTGGAAGCCGTAGGCGGCGACCGAGGAGGCGTAGACCAGTCGCTGCACGCCGGCCTCGGCCGCCGCGCGGAACACGTTGCGCGAGCCGTCGAGGTTGACCCGAGCGCTCTCCTCGGCGCCGCCCATGATGATGAACGCGAGGTGCAGCACCACATCGGCGTCCTCCACGAGCCGATCGACGGCAGCGCGGTCGAGCACGTCGCCCTGGCGGTAGGAGACCTTCTTCCAGCCATGCCCGCGCGGGTCGAACGGGCGGCGCGCCATGCCCAGCACCCGCCCGATGGCGCGCGAGCGCTCGAGCGCCGCCACGACCGCCTGGCCGATCTCACCCGTCGGTCCGGTCACCGCGACGGTCAGGCCGCGCTTGGAGACCGCAGCAGGCGCCATCGACAGGTTGTACCGCAGCGGCGCCCGCAGCGTCGGAGCCAAAGTCGGGCCGGCGCACGGGCGCGAGGCGAGTCCGGTGCCCCGTACGCTTGACTCGTGCCCGCGCTGCTCGCGTCCGCCTCGATCGGTAACACGCTCACCTCGTTCTTCGACGCCGTCGGGAAGTTCTTCGCCGATCTCGCCGCCGTCAACTGGGGACTGCTGCTGCTCGGATTGCTGTTCTTCGGCCTGAACCTGACGCTGCGCTCGCGCGGCTTCTTCCACAGCCTGCGCGCCGCCTACCCCTCGGTCAGCTTCCAGTGGCGGCGCGTGTGGGGCGCGTACTGGGCGGCCGTCGGCTTCAACAACGTCGTTCCCGCGCGCGGCGGCGACGTGATCAAGCTGTTCCTCACGCGCTCCTCGATTCCCGGCTCGACCTATCCGACCGTCGCCGCCGCCTTCTTCGTCGAGTCCGTATTCGACGCCACCGTCGGCGTGTTCGTCCTGATCTTCGCCTTCAGCCAGGGCGTCTTCCCCAAGCCGCCCGACTTCGCCAAGCTGAACGCGTTCGAAATCTCCTACTTCGCCCAGCACTTTCGCTTCACGCTGTTCCTGCTCACGGCCATCGCCGTGCTCGGCCTGGCCGCCTTCGCCGTGCTCTCCTCGCGCGTCAAGGCCTTCTGGGCGCGCGTGCGCCAGGGCGTCACGATCCTCTCCGACCGTCCGCGCTACCTGCGCGAGGTCGCTTCGCTGCAGGTGCTCGCCTGGCTCGCGCGCTTCGCTTCCTTCTGGTTCCTGCTCGACGCGTTCGGCGTCGGCGGCTCGGTCAACAACGTGCTGCTCGTGTTCGGCGTAAACCAGGTCGCCGGCGCCGTGCCGTTCACGCCCGGCGGCGCCGGCGTGCAGCAGGCGCTGCTGGTCAAGGTCTTCGCCAAGAACGCCCCCACTGCCGTCGTCGCCGCCTACTCGGTCGGTCAGCAGATCGCGATCGCCGCGTTCACGGCCACCGTCGGGCTGGCGTCGGTCGTGTTCATCTTCCGCTTCCGCTCCTTCAAGGAGGTGATCTCCGCCGGGCGCGCCTCGCGCGACGCCGAGCGCGAGCAGCAGCGCGCAGCCGAACGGGGGGATGGGGCCGGGGAGCGAGTCGAGGACGGCGAGGGCGGCGCTACTGCAGTCCGGCGCGTGCCTCGCGCACGAGCGTGACCGCCTCGGGGAAGACGAGCGCCATCACCGTGCGGATCTGTTCGGCCTGAGCCTCGGCGTTGCCCTGCAGGTTGACGCGCTCGACGGCGGCCACCGTCATGTCCACGGCGAGCTTGATCGCGTTGTCCGCCCAGGCCAGCTTCTGCTGTCCCTGCATCTGATCGGCGAACTCGGCGAGCCGCCGCTGCAGCTCCTCCGGATCTCCGAACAGGTCACCCAGACCGCCGCTCTCCATGCGCTCATCATAGACTGCCCCAGATGCCGAGCTCGAGCGAGATCAAGGAGCAGGTCGCCTGGGAGACCGAGCGGCGCACGCGGCTGGCCGTGCCCGCCTTCGCCGGCGGCGTGTTCTACCTGCTCAGCGGGATCATCACGCAGTCCACGCTCAACGGCGCGCCGACCGTCGGCATCCTGCAGGGTCTCGCGCCGGCGCTCGAAGGCGTCGCCAACCCGACCGTCAGCCCGCGCGCATCCGAGGTCAAATTCATCAGCCACCACGCGGGGCCGCTGATCGCCGGCAGCCTGATCGCCGCGCTCGCGATCGGCGTGCTCACGCTTGTGCTGCTGCTGGTGCTCCAGGCGACGCGCTTCCGCCGCCCCGAGACGTGGGGGCCGGCGCGCATGCTCGTGCTCGGCGGTGGCATCGGCCTGGCCGTGATCAGCGTCGCCCACCAGATCGTCGCCGCGATCGAGACGCACAAATTCGCGGTCGGTCACGACCTCTCGAACCACGCCGTCGACAACGCGCTGACCAAGGGCGCCGCGAACCTCGCGATCGACTACCTCTCGCTCGTCGCCGGTCTGTCGCTGGCCGTCGGCATGATCGTCACGATGATCAACGCCATGCGCGTCGGGCTCGTGACCCGCTGGATGGGCGTCGTCGGGATCCTCAGCGGCATCCTCATCTTCCTGCCGATCGGCGGCGCCACGCTCGAGGTCGTGCCGTCCTTCTGGATCGTGGCCATGGGCATCCTGTTCATCGGCAAATGGCCCAACGGGCAGCCGCCCGCCTGGGAGTCCGGCGAAGCGCGGCCGTGGCCCTCGCGCGCGCAGATGCGCGAGCAGGCCGTTGCCGGCAAGCCGGCGCTCGCCACCGGCGCCGGCGACGTCACGCCGGCCGCCAAGCCGAAGACCGTGTCCGGCGGTCGTGCCTCGCGCAAGCGCACGCGCGGCCCGCGCAGCTGACGCAGACGCTCTTGCGTAGCTGACGCGCGTGGCCTGCGGCCGCTCGAGCGCCGCCCGGCTACGCAGGCTTGCCCGCAGATGATTAGTGCGTCGGCAGAGCGGGAAAACAACTGTCAAAGGGCACTCGCTGGAGCGCGTGCAACTGCGGTTCCCCCGGGCTGCCCACCCGATTGGCAAGCACCGCCGCGCGATCGCCGGCGACGGGGAAGGAGGTCCTGATGGAGGCTGCAACGATCCAGCGTGCAGAGACCGCGCGCCGTCACGACGAACCTGCGACGAACGAGAGGGCCGTGAGCGGTTGGAAACCGGCCGACCCGGGGCCGCTCGGGCTGGCGGCCTTCGCGATGACGACGTTCGTGCTGTCGATGTTCAACTCGAACCTGGTCAACGGCAAGGGAGTGCCCGTCGTGCTCGGCCTCGCGCTCGCCTACGGCGGCATCGTGCAGCTGCTCGCGGGCATGTGGGAGTTTCGCAACGGCAACACGTTCGGTGCCGTCGCCTTCTCCTCCTTCGGCGCGTTCTGGATCTCCTTCTGGGCGCTGGAGGCGTTCTATGCGAAGGACATCACCGGCAATGCCGGGCACGCCGTGGGCCTCTACCTGTGGGGCTGGGCGATCTTCACCGCGTACATGACGGTCGCGGCGATGCGCACCAGCGCCGCCGTCCTGCTCGTGTTCGCCTTGCTTACGGCGACGTTCGTGCTGCTGGCGATCGGCGCGTCGGGCGCGCACGAAACGGTCACCCACTGGGGCGGCTATGTGGGCCTGGCGACCGCAGCGGCCGCTTGGTACGCGTCGTTCGCGGCCGTCGTGAACTCGACGTTCGGGCGCACCGTCGCGCCTGTCATTCCGCTCTCGCCCGGCAGCCGCGGCGAGGCGCGCCAGATCCAATAGACGGTCCTGCTCTCGCCGGTGCGCCGATGCCAGACGCGCCGGTGAGAGAATGGCCCCCCAGACAGTCCATATGTGACTTGGAGTGAGAGGAGCGAGAGCGATGTCGACCCAACCAGATACCGCCGAGACAGGCGAGGCGCTCGACGCCGAGCTGGCCGAGCTGCTGAAGGTCGAGACGTTCGACCCCCCCGCCGAGTTCCGCGAGCACGCGCTGCTCGACGATCCGGCCGTCTACGAGCAGGCGGCAGCGGATCCGCAGGCCTGGTGGGTGGCGCAGGCCGAACGGCTCGACTGGTTTCAGAAGTGGACGCGCGTGCTCGACGACGACGACCCGCCGTTCTACAAGTGGTTCACGGGCGGCACGCTCAACGTCTCCTACAACTGCCTCGACCGCCACGTGATCGCCGGCCGCGGCGAGCGGATCGCCTTCCACTGGCGCGGCGAGGAGGGCCAGGAGCGCGACATCACCTACGCCGAGCTGCTCGCCGAGGTGGAGCGCTTCGCCAACGCGCTGAAGGACCAGGGCGTGCAGAAGGGCGACGTCGTCGGCATCTACCTGCCGATGATCCCCGAGGTGCTCGTCGCGATGCTCGCGTGCGCGCGGATCGGCGCGCCGCACAACGTCGTCTTCGGCGGCTTCTCCGCCGAGGCCGTGCGCGAGCGGATGGAGTTCTCCGAGGCCAAGCTGCTCGTGACCGTCGACGGGGCCGCGCGCAAGGGCAAGACGGCGCCCGTCAAGGACCGCGTCGACGAGGTGATGGGCGACCTGCAGACGCTCGAGAAGATCGTCGTCGTGCGCAGCTCCGGCACTGCTTGCGAGATGAAAGAGGGGCGCGACGTCTTCTACGACGAGATCTGCGCCGCCGCCGATCCGAACTGCCCGCCGGAGCCGCTCGACGCCGAGCACCCCCTGTACATCCTCTACACCTCCGGCTCGACGGCCAAGCCGAAGGGGATCCTGCACACGACCGGCGGCTATCTGACGGGTGTCTGCGGCGACCCACCGCTACGTGTTCGACCTGCGGGCGGAGTCCGACGTGTACTGGTGCGCCGCCGACGTCGGCTGGGTCACCGGGCACTCCTACATCGTCTACGGCCCGCTCGCCAACGGCGCCACGTCGGTGATGTGGGAGGGCGCGCCCGACTACCCGGACAAGGGCATCTGGTGGGAGATCGTCGAGCGCTACGGCGTCACGATCCTCTACTGCGCGCCGACGGCGATTCGCGCGTGCATCAAGTGGGGCGCGGACTGGCCGGGAAAACATGATCTGAGCAGCCTCCGGCTGCTCGGATCGGTCGGCGAGCCGATCAACCCGAAGGCATGGCTCTGGTACCACAAGGTGATCGGCGCAGAACGCTGCCCGATCGTCGACACGTGGTGGCAGACCGAGACGGGCGCGATCATGATCACGCCGCTGCCCGGGATCACGAAGACCAAGCCGGGCTCGGCCACCTTCCCGTTTCCCGGCGTGTTCGCCGAGGTCCGCGACGAGTCGACCGGCGAGCCGATCGAGGAAGGCCAGGGCCTGCTCGTGCTGACCCAGCCTTGGCCCTCGATGCTGCGAACCCTCTACAAGGAGCCCGAGCGCTTCGTCGAGACCTACTTCAAGCGCTTCGGCAAGGAGACCTACCTCGTCGGCGACGCCGCGCGTCGCGACGCAGACGGCTACCTGTGGGTGATCGGGCGGATCGACGACGTCGTCAACGTCTCCGGGCACCGGCTCTCCACGGCCGAGGTCGAGTCGGCGATCGTCGCCCACGCCGACGTCGCCGAGGCGGCCGTGATCGGCCAGCACGACGAGGACACCGGCCAGGCGATCGTCGCCTTCGTCACGCTGCAGGGAGACCTCGGCGGCGACGAGCAGACCGTCGAGGGCATCCGCGCCACCGTCGCCGAGCGGATCGGCAAGTTCGCGCGTCCCAAGCGGATCATCTGGGCCGACGATCTGCCCAAGACGCGCTCGGGCAAGATCATGCGCCGGCTGCTGCGCGACATCGCCGAGGGCCGCGCGCTGGGCGACGTGACCACGCTGCGCGATCCGGCCGTGACCGAGCAGCTGGAGGAGCGGGTGAAGGAGCTGCAGGCGCAGGAGGAGTGAGCGGCGGCGCGGCGCTTCAGCGAACGATCTTGAAGCGCAGTGTGGCCGGGCGCGAGCGCTGCCCGGCGGCGTTCGTGGCCGTGAGCGCAAGCGCGTACCTGCCGGGTGCCAGCTTGCGCGAGCGCGAGATGCGGCCCTGGAAGGAGAGCTTGTCCAGGCCGGCGTGGCCGGCGAGCGAGAGCGTGCCCCGAGCGAGTGTGCGCTTGCACGCGCGCTTGTGCCGGGTGCGCCGGCTTTGCGCGACGCAGCGGCCTTTGACCTTGCGCCCGGCGACCGTCTGCGAGAAGGCGAAGCTGACCCGCGCAGGCTCGTTGAGGGCGAACAAGAACGTCGTGCCCACCGGCGCTCGGCGCCTGCGCGCCTTGCGCGGCGTGCGCGCGAGCTTCGCCGGCTTGCCGCCCGTGCGCCACTTAGCGTGCGACTGCTTCAGCGCCGAGATCGTGGGCGCGCCGACACCGGCGGCTGCTTTCACGACGATCGTCGTCGTGCGCGAGGCAGTTGCCGCGTTGCCCAGGGCGTCGGCGCTCGTGACCGTGACCGTGAAGGTCCCGGGCGCCGCATAGGCGTGCGTGACGGCTGTGCCCGCGCCGCTCGTGCCGTCGCCGAAGCTCCAGTCGGTACTCGCCGGCGCCGACCACGTGTCCAGCGGCGAGGCCGAGAACGTCAGCGGCACGCCGACGTAGCCCGAGCCGGGCACCTGCACGGCGCCGAACACGGGCGAAGCTCCGTCGTAGCCGGCGGCCTGGACGATCTCGTTGGCTCCGTTCGAGCGTTCCCACACCGCCACCGCGTTGCCCTGCGCGTCCGCCGCCAAGGCCGGCGCCGAGGCGCTGCCTCCTTCCGCCGAGAGCGGCAGCGGCGCCTGCCACGTCCCGCCGGCGGGACGCGTGGCGGTTTCGGCCAACTCATCGACGCCGTTCGTTCGTTCCCAGGTGGCGAAAGCGTTGCCGCGAGGGTCGATCGCCGCCTTCGGTTCGCCGGCATCCCGGCCGGGCGCGGAGAGCTTCTCGGCTGGCTGCCAGGAACCGCCGGGCGCGCCGAGCGCCGCTTCGACGAGCGTGTTTTTGCCGTCGGAGGCAAGCCAGTCGGCAACCGCGTCGCCGGCTTCGCCGACGGCGATGCGCGCCAGCGGCCGGGCACCGTTGGCCGGAGAGAGCTCCAGCGGCGCCTGCCAGCTGCCGCCGCTCGGCTGGTAGGCGCTCTGCACGATCCAGTTCGCCCCGGCTTTCACCGTCCAGATCGCACGCGCGTCGCCGCGGGCGTCGAGCGCGACGCTTGGCAAAGAGGCTTCGCCGCCCGATACTTCGAGCGGTTTCTGCCAGGCCTCGCCGGCTGGGCGAGAGGCGACCTCGACCACCTCCGTCGATCCGGTTTCCTGGACGAAGGAGACGGCGGCGTCGCCCGCCGGATCGACGCTGATGCCGCCGATGTTGGCGTCGTGCGTCGGATCGGACAGCTCGACCGGAGCCTGCCAAGCGCCTCCGGTCGGGCGAAACGAGGCTTCGATCCTGTTGGCTGGAGCGGTGTGCAGTTCCCACACAGCGAGCGCGTCGCCGCGGGCGTCGAGAGCGACCTCGGGATGCGGCACTTCGTTGCCTTCGGGCGAGATTGTCAGCGGCGCCTCCCACGCTCCTCCCGCAGGGCGCGCGGCGGCCTGGACGACTTCGCCCGGGCCGGTTGTGAAGTGAGCCCAGACCGCCATCGCGTCTCCGGCCGGGTCCATCGCGACCTGCGGTAGGAAGCTGTCTTCCGTCGGGGCGTCAACGGATAGCGTGACCGGCGCCTGCCACGAGCCGCCCGCTGGACGAGATGCGCTCTGCACCGTCTGCTGCACGCCGTCGAAACGTTCCCACACGACGGTGGCGTCGCCGATTGCGTCGGTCGCGACCTGTGGTTCGCTGCCGTCCGCGCCCGACATCGATACGTCGAGCGGCGAAAGCCAGGCAGGCGCCGCCTCGGCCCCCGACGCGAGCGGCCCGGCGAGCGCGAACAGCAGGGTCAGCCAGGCTAGCCCGATTGCTGAACGCACGCGCTTGCTGGATCGCTTGCGCTTGCGTCCCAGGCGCGCTTCGGCCCGCCGGACGATGGTCATCGGCTAACGGTACCTCAGCCGCCGGGCGGGCGTGCGCCTGCGCTCGCCCCTTGGCAGGCGAGCTACACCTTGTGATGCTCGGGCACCCAGGAGCCCTCGTCGTCCTGGCTGAAGTCCTGAAACAGCCCCGGCGCCTCGGCCTGCATCATCCGCGCGATCGTGTCGAACACGATGCGCAGCTCCTCCTCGGCGCCCGGCGCCGTGCGCATCTCGATCACGTGGCGCAGCGTGCGCGCGTTGGCCGTCCAGACGATGTCCGTGCTCAAGCCGATCGGCGCCAGGCGGCGCAGCGCCGAGGTGACCTCCTTCTTGACGTGGAAGGGGACGCCCTCCTCGTCGATCCCCAGCTCGGCGGCCGCGCTGACCTGGAACTCCTCGAGCTGCTCGACGATCGCCAGCACCTGCTCGCGCACCGGCTCGAGCGCCGGCGGCACGCGGAAGCCGATGTCGGTCAGGCGCACGTAGCGCAGGCTCTCCTGGCTGAAGGCCGAGCCGGCGCGATGCCTAACAATCTCATGGGTAAATACCCTCGAACAATTCCGAATAACGAAAGAGTAGTTCGCGTGCTCCATCACGCTCCCGTGCGCCGAGCGCAGGATGTTGGCGAAGTACTCGCGCTGGTCGGTGCGCACCTTCGTGACGTTCGGGTTCAGCCCCGGCTCCCAGCTGCGATAGCAGGCGCGCCCGCCGAACTCGACGAGCAGCTCGCCGCCGTTCGGCGCTCCCGCCGACTCCTCCAGGCGGCGCTCGCAGCCACGACTCGCCGCCGACGTCGGCCAGGTAGCCGCGCATCCCCTCGGCGTCGATCGACGGGCGTGCGATCAGGAAGACCTGCGGAGTCGTCTCGTGCATCGGGGCGCGGATGCTAGGCCGTGTCCCGGACGGCGCAGGCCACCCCGACGGCCGATCGTTTGTCCGGTTCCGTGGTCTGGGCGGGTCCCGGGGTAGGGATTGTTAGTCTGCCCGAAGATGAACTCCGTGACCGCCGAAAGCGGCTCCAAGGCGCTCGTCGAGGCCAGCGATCTCAGCCGCCGCTACGGCGAAGGCGAGGCCGCCGTCGATGCTCTCTCGGATGTGACCGTCGCCTTTCCGGCCTCGCGCTTCGCCGCGATCATGGGCCCGTCGGGCTCGGGCAAGTCGACGCTGATGCACATCCTCGCCGGGCTCGATCGGCCGACCTCCGGCACCGTGCGCCTCGCCGACGTCGAGCTGAGCGGGCTCGACGACAAGCACCTCACCGAGCTGCGCCGCGACAAGATCGGCTTCATCTTCCAGACCTTCAACCTGCTCCCGGTGCTGAACGCCGAAGAGAACATCCTGCTGCCGCTGTCGATCGCCGGGCGCCAGCCCGACCGCGAGTGGCTCGACCGGCTGGTCGAGACCGTCGGCATCGGCGATCGTCTGAAGCATCGCCCGGCCGAGCTCTCCGGCGGCCAGCAGCAGCGCGTGGCGATCGCCCGCGCGCTCGTCTCGCGCCCGGCCGTCGTGTTCGCCGACGAGCCGACCGGCAACCTCGACTCGAAAGCCTCCGGCGACGTGCTCGATCTGCTGCGCCAGGCCGTCGACGACTTCGAGCAGACCGTCGTGATGGTCACGCACGACGCGCACGCCGCCTCCTACGCCGACCGCCTGCTCGTGCTCGCCGACGGGCGGATCGTGCACGACAGCCCGGCGGTCACGACCGACGAGGCGCTCGACCTGATGAAGGCGATCGGATGACGCTTGGCGGGCGCAGGCGTGCCGGGCACGCTCCCCGCCCGGGCGGGGAGCAGGCACGGAGCCGCTGAGTGGCGCGGCTGATCCTCCGAGGCTTCCTTCAGCGCAAGCTCCGCGTCGCGCTGACCGGCATCGCGATCGCGCTCGGCGTCGCGCTGATGGCCGGCACCTACATCCTCACCGACACGATCAACCAGTCCTTCGCGGGGATCTTCAAGACGGCTGCCAAGGGCGACTCGGTCGTCGTCACGCCAACCGAGACGCTTGGCAATCAGACGCGCTCGCAGACCTCGCCGATCACCGAGCAGATGCTCGCCAAGGTGCGCGCGACGCCCGGCGTCGCCAAGGCCGCCGGCGGGATCTTCACGCCGGCGACGTTCCTCGACGTGCACCGCAAACGGCTGACGACGGGCGGCGCGCCGGCGTTCGTCGCCGGGCTGGTGCCGGCGCCGTTCGAGGCGTTCAAGCCGATCGAAGGAAGCTTCCCGCGGGGCCCCGACGAAGTGGCGATCGACCAGGCGACCTCCGAACGCTCGAAGCTGAAGGTCGGCGGCGCGATGCTGATCGCCGGGCGCGCGCCGGCCAAGCGCTACACGATCGTCGGCATCGTCAAGTTCGGCGGCGGTGAATCCTTCGGTGGCGCGGGGGCCGCCGTGCTGGTGCCGACCGAGGCGCAGCGCGTGGTCGGCGAACCCGGCCGCTTCGATCAGATCGACGTCGCCGCCGCTCCCGGCGTGACCCCGAGGCAGCTGCGCGCGAGCATCCGCGCTGAGCTGCCGCGCACCGTCGACGTGCGCACGGGCACGCAGCAGGCCGCCAAGAACACCTCCGACCTGGAAGAAAACCTCAGCTTCCTGCGGACGTTCCTGCTGATCTTCGCCTACGTCTCGCTCGTCGTCGGCGCCTTCATCATCTTCAACACCTTCTCGATCACCGTCGCCCAGCGAGCGCGGGAGTTCGGGCTGCTGCGCACGCTCGGCGCCTCGCGCGGACAGATCATGCGCGAGGTCGTCGCCGAAGGCCTGCTGCTCGGGGTCTTCGGCGCCGTGCTCGGGCTGTTCGCCGGGATCGGCCTGGCGCCGGCGCTCGATCAGCTGTTCAAGGCGTTCGGCGCCGACCTGCCCGACAGCGGCACCGTGCTCGAGACGCGCACGATCGTCGTCTCGCTGGCCGTCGGCATCGTCATCACGGTGCTCGCCGGCCTGCAGCCGGCGCTGCGCGCCACGCGCGTCTCGCCGCTGGCGGCGATGCGCGAAGGCATCGAGATCCCGCCCCGCGTCGTCACCCGGCGCGGTCTGCTGATCAGGTTCGCCGCATATCTGGTGATCGTCGCGCTCGTCGCGGCGATCGACCAGAAGGCCGTGCTCACGATCGTCGTGATCTTCGTGGTCCTGCGTGCGATCCGGCTGGTCGTGCGGCTGCGGCGCGGCAGCCGTCCGCCCCGCTATCGCGTGGTCCCTGCGCTCGCGAACGCGATCGGCGCGCTCGTCGCCTGGCGCGGGATCACCGGCCGCCTGGCCAAGGAGAACTCGATGCGCCAGCCGGGGCGCACGATGGTGACCGCCGCGGCGCTGACCATCGGGATCGCGCTCGTCGCCTTCGTCGCCGTGTTCGCCGACGGCTTGAAGGCGACGATCGATCACACGATCAGCCGCTCGTTCGCCGGCAACCTGATCGTCGAGAACTCACAGGGTGGTGGCGAACAGCAGGGCATCCCGGCCGGAGTCGCCACGGCCATCGAAGGCGTGCCGGGCGTATCGCGCGCGACACCCGTCGCGTTCACGGTCGGGCGGATGCGCGGTACGAGCAGCAACGCGACGATCACGGCGATCGATGCGGGCACGTTCGCGCGCGTCTACCGGATCGAATGGAAGCAGGGCTCGAACGCCACGCTCGCCGGGCTGCAAAGCGGCGGGACGATCGCGAGCAAGAAATACGCCAAAGCCCATCACCTGCGGGTGGGGCAGACGATCTCCGTGCTGACGCCCGCAAGCCAGCACGTCTCGCTGAGGCTGATCGGGATCGTCGACGAAGAATTCGGCGTCCTGCAGGACCTGACGATCGGGCTGCCGCTCGCACGCTCGGCGTTCGGGCTGCGCGAAGACGCGTTCGACTTCGTCGCGTACGCGCCGGGCGCTGAGAACGCGCGCGTGCAGCCGGCGATCGACAGGCTGCTCGCCGCCCAGTTCCCGCAGGCGCGCTCGCGCACGGCCGAGCAGTTCAAGGAAGAACAGGCCAAGCAGGTCAACACGCTGCTGACGCTGATCTACGTGCTGCTGGCGCTCTCTGTGATCGTCTCGCTGTTCGGCATCGTCAACACGCTGATCCTCTCGATCTACGAGCGCACGCGCGAGCTGGGGATGATGCGCGCGATCGGCACCTCGCGCCGCCAGCTGCGCCAGATGATCCGCTACGAGTCGGTGATCACGTCGCTGATCGGTGGCGTGCTCGGGCTGGTGATCGGGGTGATCGGCGCCGTGCTCGTCGCGGTGTTCCTGCTGTCCGGATCGGGCTACATCATCGCCGTCCCCGTCGGCACGCTGATCGTGCTGCTTGTCGTCGCCGCGCTCGCCGGCGTGATCGCCGCGCAGCTGCCGGCGCGGCGCGCGGCGCGCCTGGACTTCCTCAAAGCCGTCACCTCCGAGTAGTCCGCCTCCCGGCGCGCGCGGCTAAGCTGCCAGGCGATGGCAGCCGCCGCCCCCGAGTCGACCGATCCCGACCGATCAGAGATCGGCCAGCAGGCGACCGCCTGGGATCTCGAACCGCTCGTCGAAGGGCGAGGGCCCGGACGGCGTCGAGCCGCGTCTGGCGCAGGCGCTCGAGCGCGCGCAGGCTTTCGCCGAGCGCTACGCCGGCAAGCTCGATGAGATCGACTCCTCTGGGCTGGTCGAGGCGATGCAGGAACTGGCCGCGATCTACGATCTCGTCGGTCGCGCCGGCGCTTATGCGTCGCTGCGCTTCTCCACCGACACCGCCGACCCGGCGATCGGCGCGCTGCTGCAGCTCGCTCAGGAGCGCGGCACGGCGATCGAGACGACGCTGCTGTTCTTCGAGCTGGAGTGGGCCGCGCTCGACGACGAGCGCGCCGAGCAGCTGCTCTGCGGCGACGGCCTCGACTTCTGCGCCCACTACCTGCGCAACGTGCGCCGCTATCGCGAGCACCTGCTCTCAGAGCCCGAGGAGAAGATCCTCTCGGAGAAGTCGCTCACCGGCGCCGGCGCGTGGACGCGGCTGTTCGAGGAGCTGACCTCGTCGATCAAGGTCGAGCTTGGCGGCGACGCCGAGCCCGTCGCGCTGGACGTCGCGCTCAGCCGGCTGGCGCTGGCCGACCGGGAGACGCGGCGCACCGCCGCCGAGGCCGTCACCGAGGCGCTCGCGCCCGGGCTGCGCACGCGCGCCTTCCTGTTCAACACGCTGCTCGCCGACAAGGGCATCGACGACCGCCTGCGCCACTACCCGCACTGGCTGGCCGCGCGCAACCTCGCCAACGAGGCCAGCGACGAGTCGGTGCAGGCGCTGATCGAGGCGGTGCGCGCCCGTAATGAGATCCCGCGCCGCTGGTACCGGCTGAAGGCGCGGCTGCTCGGCCTCGAGCGGTTGGCCGATTACGACCGGATGGCGTCCGTGACCGAGGACGAAGCGAGCTTCTCCTTCGCCCAGGCCCGCGAGATCGTGCTCGACTGCTACTCCTCCTTCTCACCCGAGCTGGGTGAGGTCGCCGGCGCGTTCTTCAGCGGGCAGCGGATCGACGCGCCCGTGCGCCCGGCCAAGCGCGGCGGCGCCTTCTGCGCCTCGGCCGTGCCGTCGGTCGAGCCCTACGTGCTGCTCAACTACACCTCCCAGCGCCGCGACGTGCTGACGCTCGCGCACGAGCTCGGCCACGGCGTGCACTTCGCGCTCGCAGCGCGCCAGGGGATCTTCCACCAGGGCACGCCGCTGACGCTCGCCGAGACCGCGTCGGTGTTCGGCGAGACGATCGTGTTCGAGCGGCTGCTCGCCGAGGACTCCTCACCGGCTTCCCGCTTGGCGCTGCTGGCGGAGAACCTCGAGGACACGATCGCGACCGTCTTTCGCCAGGTCGCGATGAACCGCTTCGAGGACCTCGTGCACACGGCCCGCCGCGAGGAGGGCGAGCTGTCGGTCGAGCGCTTCGGCGAGCTGTGGGCCGAGAGTCAGCACGAGCTGCTCGGCGACTCCGTCGAGGTGACCGAGGGCTACCGCTCGTGGTGGTCCTACATCCCGCACTTCATCGGCTCGCCGGGCTACGTCTATGCCTACGCCTACGGGCAGCTGCTCGCGCTGTCGGTGTACGAGCGCTACGAGCAGGAGGGCGCGGCGCTCGTGCCGCAATATCTGGAGCTGCTCGCGGCGGGCGGCTCGAAGAGCCCCGAGGAGCTCGGCCGGATCGTCGGCATCGACCTCGCCGACCCCGGCTTCTGGGATGCCGGGCTCGAGCTCGTCGAGCGCCAGCTGACCCATGCAGAAGAGGCCGCCGAGGCCTCCGGGCGCCTGTAGCGCTCGCCGGCGCTATCCTCACCATTCCCATGTGAGGGACCGGACCCGCGGCTGGAGGCTGCAGGCTCGTGGAGACGAGGCGGAATAGGGAGGTTCCGATGCGCGGGCACGCTTGCCCAACGAGGCAACGGCCGGGAAGCTGTCGATCCGTCGCAGGTGCGACGGGACTCGCCGTGCTGGCGCTGTGCCTCTCGGCGGCCTTGTGGACGGGCGCCGCGAGCGCCGAACCGCTCGCCCAAGGCGCCGCGACGGAGCCATTCGCAAGCGGCCAGACGGCGCTGCTTGCGGCGCTCGCACCGCCGGCCAACTCGACGCCGCCAACGATCTCGGGTACCGCGCGGGAAGGGATGACGCTGACCGCGGCGCCCGGCTCGTGGAGTGAAGAACCGACGTCCTACAAATACAAATGGCGCCGCTGCGACGCGCAGGGGGCGCATTGCAAGGCGATCAAGAAAGCGACGGCGACGACCTACACGGTGCAGAGCGCCGACGCCGGCTGCACGCTGCGCGTGTACGTGGTCGCGCGCAACGCCGCCGGGCACTCGAAGGCGGTGCCGAGCGCGCAGACGGCCGTCGTCGGGGCCGGCGCGGGCACGCTTCACTACGAGTACGTCTTCCTCGACGGCTCGATCTCGGTCTATGACGTCGACCAGTCGTTCAAACTGATCAAAACGATCCCCCTGCCGCAGACCGAAAGCGGCGTCAGGGGCGTGACGGTCGCTCCCTCCAGCCACCTGCTGTTCATCTCCTACGGCGGCGACGGGACAGGCTTCAACGGCTCGGTCCTGGCCTATGACCTGGTCACGGAACAGGTCGTCTGGACGGTGCATCTGAAAACCGGCATCGACTCAGGCCAGGTCAGCCCGGACGGCAAACGGCTGTACATGCCGACCGGCGAGAACACCCCGAGCGGGATCTGGAACATCCTCGACACGACCAACGGCGCCGTCATCGGAACGATCCAGGGGGGCTCGGGGGCGCACAACACGGTCGCCTCCAGCGACGGCCGCTACGTCTACCTGGGCGGGCGCGAATACAACTACCTCGACGTCTACGACACCGCCAAAGGCACCGTCCGCGCGATCGGCCCGCTCGTCAACACCGTGCGCCCGTTCACGGTCAACGGCTCGAACACGCTGGCGTTCACGACGGCGACCGACTTCGACGGCTTTCAAGTGTCGAGCATCACGACCGGCAAAGCTCTGTTCACGGTCTCCTTCGGCGCGGTTCCCAAAGGCTTCGCCTTCACCGGCCCCAGCCACGGCATCTCGCTGTCGCCTGATGAGAAGCAGCTCTACGTGATCGACAGCCCGAACAAAAAGGTCCGCGTCTACGACGTCTCGCGCGTGGCCGAAGGCGTGGCTCCAACGCAGCTGACGGCCATCTCGGTGGCCGGCCTGAGCGGCACCGAGACCCCGTGCGCGTATGACTGCGGGCGGGGCGGCTGGCTGCAGCGCTCGCTCGACGGGCGCCTCGTCTACGTCGGCGATTCGGGCGAGGTGATCGAAACGGCCACGCGCAAAGTCCTCACGACGCTGCCGACGCTGCTGAACACGAAGAAGAGCCTCGAGGTCGACTGGTCGGGCGGCGTGCCCGTCGCGACGAGCAATCGGACCGGCGTCGGCGAAGTGCCCTGATCGGCGCGGCGCGCGCGCGACAGGCGGCCGGCTGTAGGCTGCCCGCGAAATGAAACTGAGACCCGCTCCCGACGATCTGCTCGAGCGGATCGCGCTGTCGCTGGACCTCGTGCCGCTGCCGGCCGCGTATGCGATGTACGGGATGGTTGCGGGGCGCGTCGTCGGCGTCGCGCAGCGGCTCGGCGTGTTCGCGAAGCTGCTCGAAGGGCCCGCCACGGCGGGGCGCGTGGCCGAGGAGCTCGAGCTGCAGGTAGCGGGGACGCGGCTGCTGTGCGAGAACCTCGCCGGCTTGGGGGTGCTCCGCCAGGACGGCCACACCTTCTCCGTGGCGAAGAGCGCCCGTAAGTGGCTCGACCCGGCGTCGGACACCTACATCGGCACGTGGCTCGAACACACGACGACCTACTGGGAGTGGTACGGCGATCTCGAGCGGATCGTGCGCGACGGGGGGAGCTTCGAGATCCACCGCGAGGTAGCCGAGGACGAGGAGTACTGGCGCCTCTACATCACCGGCCAGTACGAGATCGCGCGGCTGTCCGCGGCCGAAGTCGCCAAGGCGATCAAGCTGCCGGCGCGTCCCACCGCACTGCTCGACGTCGCGGGCGCGCACGGCTGGTTCTCCGCAGAGCTGTGCAAGCGCCACGAGGGGCTCAAGGCCACCGTGCTCGACCTGCCCGGCAGCGCTCGCGTGGGGCGCGAGATCATCGCTCGGGCCGGGATGTCAGACCGCGTGGAGCACCGCGACGGCGACATGCTCGAGGCCGAGCTCGGCGGGCCCTATGACGGCGCGCTGCTGTTCGACATCGTCCATCACCTCAGCGGCGAGCAGGTCGTCGCCGTGCTCAAGCGGATCCGGGGCGCGATGAAGCCGGGCGGGACTATCGCCGTGCTCGACATGTTCCGCTCGCCCGAGGCCAAGCGGCAGCGGGCGTCTGCTGCGGGACTCGGGCTGTTCTTTCACTTGACGTCGGGGGCGGATCTGCCGAGTCCCGACGAGCTCGCGAGTCACTTCGCCGAGGCTGGGTTCTCCGCGCCGAAGCGGACGAAGGTGCGGCGGATACCGGATCAGGATCTGTATCAGGCGCGCGCTGTGTGAGCGGCTGGCGTAGCCGTTTGCATCGGGCTGGTAGCCGACCGTGCAGTGCCCGGGCTCCGGTATGTGAGCCCGTGTCTCCCTAAAGGCCCAGGCAACCAAGCCGCCACATGGGCGCATGCCAGGACGATTTCAATGATTGATCGTGTACGCTCCGCTGTGTTCGTATAGGTGAGACGGTGGCCATCTGGGCTAGTTGCGTGCGCCGTCGATGTCGCTGGGGGAGGCACTGTGGATCTGACGGTCATCGACGAGACGGGGACGAGAACCGAACAGGTGAGCGTGCCGGACACGGTCGCCGCAGGGCGGATAGCACTGCGCCTCGTCCAGCTAATGGAGATGCCCCAAGCTGGAGCAGATGGCCAGCCGATCGCGTACGGCTTTCGCCATGAGGCGAGCGGTCGGCTCATCAGCGATGAGGAGACGCTGGCGAAGGCGTGGGTGAGCGAGAACGATGTCCTGCGCCTGGTGGTGCTCACGCCGGCCCAGGGACACTCGCCTACACCGGAGTCTGACCAACCGCAACCGCGATCGCCTGCGCCCTCGCTGCGCCAGGCTCCCGCTGGCCCGCGGCCGGCCGAGACCCCGGTCATCTCGCCTGCACCTCCACCGCCGTCGGTGCAAGCGACGCCCCCAACTCGACCCTGGCAACCGTTCATCGCTATAGCTGCCGCCGCGCTCGTGCTCGCCTTGGTGGGCGGGGCGGTGGCGATCGTCGTCAGTCACGGCGATCGGCACGAAACGCGCCTGGTTGCGCAAGAGACCGTCACGGAAGCCACTAGCCCGACGGGGACCGCAACGGCCCCCGAGGAAGAGAACTCTGAATCGACGGGTGGGGAAACGGGAGCCACCACCTCGACCGGCGAAGAGGCGCCGCCGGCCGTCTCAACTCAGCAGACCGCGTCGGAAATTCAGGTGATGCTCCGTGATTGGCACGAAGACGTCGTGCAAGGTGATTACCACGCTGCATGGGAACTCCTGAGTGCACGCAAGCAGGCCCAGGCTGAAGGCGAAGGTGGCTATGCGACGTGGGCCAAGAACCAGGCCACGCTGCGGCCTTATCTCAAGCCAGCCGGTCTTCAGGTCTCGATCGAAGACTTGGAAGCGGAAGGCGGGGTTGCTCAGGTCGATGTGACTGGAATGACATGGGATAAGCCGGGTGCGCACTGCAGTGAATGGTCGGGGATCACTTGGGTGAAACGCGAAAATGAAGAATGGCGCTACGACCCGGGATACTCGACCACCCAGCAGCGCGAGCAAGAGTGGAAGTCTCGCTACACCGAGCTGCTTGGCGGGAGCTGCTGAGTGAGCGACTCGACGCGCAAGCATCGTCGGGATCGAGTCCCCGTGGTGATCCTTTCGACGGCGGGACTGCTGGTCGCGGCGACCGTCGGATTGATCGTTGCGCGCCAGGCGCCGGGAAATCGCCCCAGCTCATCGGCGCGGACGATCAGCGCCGCATTTCATCCTGCACAGCCAGGGTCCGATGCTCACCCAGAAGGTCGTCGTGGGACCAGTCTCACCGCCGCGCGAGGCGATGCCGATGCCCCGCGCCCCAAGCTGCAAGTCGCGCTCGACCGCGGGGTGCGTAGAGCTGATGAGCTGGATGGGCAGGCGACCGCGGCCGTGTGGATCTCCGGTGACGCCCGGCCGCTGCTGAGCGGACCGGCGGACGCGCCCCATCGGATGTGGAGCATGAGCAAGGCGGTCGTGAGCATCGCCGCGCTGCAGGCAGTCCAAGACAAACCAGACTCTGTAATGGGCTCGGCGCTGGCGGATGCGATCCGGCGCTCGGACAACTGCGCGATCAGGCGAGTCATAGTCGGCCTGCAGGAGCATGTGAATCACGGTGTCGTGGGCACGGAGGACGCATTCGATGGCGTTCTCGAAGACGCTGGTGCCGGTAGCGAGGCGGCGCCCCAGGCGGCCGCCGCCGAACAGGCCTGCGTGCCGTATCTGGAACGCCATCGTGGCCGGCTGTCGAGCGGCGATCTGGGCGTAGTGCCCCAGTTCGGCACGGCGCAGTGGAGCGTGCACGATGCGATCGCTTTCACCCATGCGCTCAGCGACGGTACATATGGGGCCTCCGGTGCGTACCTGTTGGGCTTGATGGCAGAGCCCAAGGAGCCGCCGCTGGAAGAACCACTACCACCCTCGGCGCCTGCATTGGACTGGGGAGGCGGCGCGGTTTTCCCCAACGCCTGGCACCCGGCCTGGAAGGCGGGATGGGGTGGCAGCCAGCAGCACCCCGCTCATTTTCTGGCTGGCCAGCTGGTGGTGCTCCACATAGCGCACACGCCGGTAGCTGTCGTGGCGCTTTTTCTCCCGAACTTGCAGCCCACTAACGACAACCCTGGTATCACCGCCGCGCCGGCCGCGCTCGAACGCATCTTCGTCGCCGTACGGTCTGGGCTGCGAGCTGAGCACTTGAGTCAACAGTGACGAAATCCGACTGAACGGAGACAGGATGAACGACGGAGTTCCTCAAGGAGACGGTTCGGGCCGCCTCAGGATCACGGAGGCGGACCTGGAGCCCGCGCCGGTGTCGCATCCGCCTCTACCTCCGACCCCGCCGGGGGCCGAGGGCGCGACCCCCGCTGCGGTATTCGATCCGGCGCCGGACGCCCGCCCGTTCGCGCCCCGTGCGGAAGGTGGCTCGGGTCAGGACTGGACCGAGGCCACGCGTCTGATGTGCACGGCGGCCTACCTCGACCACACGTTTGCGCAGGATGTCGTCGACGAAATCATCCACGAGCAGCATCGCGCGATCGCCGTACCAACCGGCGTCGACATCGCGACGGTCGCCAAGCACTGCTTGGCTGCATGCCGCCAGAAGATCGTGCGCGATGGCTTGCTGACACTGGACGTGATCCTGTCGATCGTCCTGTTTCTGACGAAACATTCCATCTTGTGGCTCGCACTCGGGTATCTGCTCGCCTGTGCAATCGTCCTCTGGGACACCTGGAGCGCGACCTACCTCGTGGTCGTCAAGCGCCTGAACCCCAGGGACTTCGCCACGCACCAGGCACCCAGCCCCGTCGACCCCCAGCTGGTCCGCCGAATCGAGGAACTAGCGCGCGATCAGCGCGGCAACCTCACGGTGTACAGCGGCTTCATGCCGTTTTCCGGCGCCGGCTTGAAGCTGGACGAGGAACAAGACTGGTCCTTCCTGATCGACCTGAACAAGGGCCAAGGCGATGTCTTCGGGGAGCGCTCGACGCCGAGAGAGCTGACAGTGACCGAGCTCTATGCCGAGGTTGGGCGCTCGTTGGCCATGCTCGAGATGGAGAACCTCGAGATCAGAGATCGGCTGTTCGTAAGCGGCTCGGATGTGCGCAACGATGCCGACCTCCTGTCCAACTCGCAGGGACCGCCGCGGGCTTGGGTCGAGCTCGACGTCCTGAGCAAGTATATGGTCGCGCCCACGCACCAGATCCGGCACTACCGGTGCATTGAAATCGTTGACTGGCGCGGGGAGCTGGTCCTGTCGCTGTTCCTGCGCCTCGCAATCAGCAACGGTCGCCTGTTCTGTGAGCTGAATAAGTTCGTGCTCTTGCCGCTCAAGGAGGAGCTCCATCGCCTGGATCACATGGGCGGAGGCATCCAGCTACGCGATGTCGTTGGGATGATTGGGCGCTCGGCCACGGCTACACCTGGTCTGTCGCTGCGCGCGCCCAAAGTCTTCTTCAGGCCCCTGAGCCGCAGCATGGAGGCCTCGAGCGCCGCCCGGCAGGTTGCCCGGGACCCCTTCTACGACTATGGAGCGCCGGTCACGGCGCTCGATCGAGTCCGCTCCACGCGGTATCGGCGCTACTTTCAGCGCTTGGACAGGGTGAGATACGACAAGGTCTTGGAGCGCTCGGTTCTCAACTCGCTCGTAACGGTGCTCGAAAGGCATGGAATCGATACGGCTGAGTTGGTCGAGCGCAGCACGACGATCATAAACAACGGGGTGATGTCCAAGGAGGCCAACTTCCTTGGCAACAAGAACCTCGCGATTGGGCCGCGCTCGAAGATCCTCGGAGCGATTCCGCGGCCGGGTGGCGGCTCGAGAGACGACTAGCTCCCGCACCGGAGCTAGCGCTTCGGTGCCCTCCTACACGGAAAGGAAGATCAGATGTCTGACAGGGTCAATCAAGGGGTCAGCGGACAGAACATCACCATCTCGGGGCAGAACGTCGCGATCGGGCCCGACAGCAGGATCGAGCAGAACGTCTTCGGGGGCACGTTCAACGCCCCGCTCGCCGATCTCCAGCGCGCGATCGAAACCGCGGATGTTCCTTCGGACACCCGTCAGGCGCTGCTCGTGGCCCATGGTGAAGTCGCCGAGGAGTTGAACGCGCCCAGACCCGACCGGAACAGGCTGCTCACCAAGCTCGACTCGCTCAAGGAGCTGTCTGTCGCCGTCGCGCCGGTTGCCCAAGCCGTGGCGGCGCTGACGCAGGTCGTCATGCTGGCCTTCTGAATCCTGCGAATGATCGCAGTGCCGGCGTGAGCTCAGGGCGCGATCAGCTCACGGCGAGAGTTCCCCGCTCCGCGCATAGAAGTCCGCCAGCCCCTCTTCCTGCGCAGCCTTCAAATGCTTCGGCAGCGGCGCGCGAACCTCGTTCGGGATCACCTCGCTAAGCAGCAACGCCGACATTTCGTCCTGGAGCTTCGACCCCTTCTCAGCAACGTTGGCCAGCTCCAACTGCCCGCCGCTGCTCGAGTAGTCATAGAGCTCGAAGTCCTGGTCGGAGGTATCCACTTCGATCGTCCCGTCCTTCCACGGCGAGTAGACCGCGTACTTCGCGCTCGGCGTTCGCACTGCGGCGACGTGATGCGGCGCTTCGTTGGCGAAGCTGTAGGTGTAGGAGAGCTCCTCGACGGTCGTCTCGTCGGTGATGTGCGCGATCCACGGCCGGCCGGCTGCCGACGGGTTGGCGGCGATCTGGGCGATGTCGGCGCGCGAGGCGAGGTGCGAGTAGCGCTTCTTCGAGCGCCAGCTCGAGGATCCGGAGGCGATCGTCAAGAGCAGCGGTGCGAGGTCGACTGTGGAGGTCAACTGGGTTCGCGTGCCGGCGCCGTTGGAGAGCTGCCCGCGAGGGTCGTAGATGTACAGCGGCACGTGGATCGCCTCCTCGTAGGCACCGCCGCCCTTGGCGCGCAGCCCGTGCGAGCCGGCGTACTCGCCGTGATCGGCGGTGAACACGACGATCGTGTTCTGCTCGAGTTCGGGCCGCGCGTGCAGCGCGTCGAGCACCCGGCCGATCTGCGCGTCGACCTCCTGCTGATAGAGGAGGTACATCGTGCGGTTCTCTGCCCAGCTCGCTTCTTCGAGCGCGCCGCCTTCGTTGGGCACGGGCCCGCTGGCCATCGCGATGGTCTGCTCCAGGGCGGTCTGCAGGCGTGGCTTGTTCGCGAGCAGCTGCGCCGCGGTCTCGACGTTCGGCGGGCTTCCCGTGAAGCGGTAGTCGGCCGCCTGGGTCAGTTCGTCGGCTGTCGTGAAGCGCGGCCACCAGTTGATGTCGTGCGGGTTCACGAGCGAGACGGTCGTGCACCACGGCTTGCGGCCGGCGACGCCGTCGAGCCATTCGACGAACTGCTCGACGATCTGCGGGTCCTTTTCTTTCCCCTGCCCGGGGTTGCCGTTGGGCGAGGGGTAGGTGCCGCCGTCGAAGCCGTATGCCTCGAGACCGCCTTCGGTCTTGTCGGGCACAGGCCCGAGGTGCCACTTCCCCCACCAACTGGTCCGGTAGCCGTGCTCGCGGAGCATCGTGCCCCACGTGGGGAACTTGGGGCTCAGCGTGCTGCTGTCGGCGACCGCCTTGGTCAGCATGCAGCCCGTCTGATGTCCGTACAGGCCGGTCAGCATCGTTCCGCGCGCGGCGACGCACATGTTCGCCGCCGTGTAGTGGCTCTCGAACGACGTCGCACGGCTGCGTATCCGCGCGAGGTTGGGCAGCAGCGTGTCGAGCGCCTGCTGCGAGGGGAACCATTGCGGCGTGCGCATCTCGTCGACGATGATCACGAGGATGTTCGGGCGCCTCTGCGAGGCCGCGGCGGTGGCAAGCGGCTTCAGCAGGCTCGGCGCGAGCAGGCCTCCGCTCGCGGCGGCGGCGCGCCTGATGAACGCCCGCCGGTCCATTGTCGTGGGCACTTCGGTCTCCGATCTCGGTGTTGATGGGGTGGGCGCAGGGCACCGAGCTCCCGGCAGAGCTCGCCCGGCTACTTAGAGAACCTTCCTACCCGTATTTGTGAGGAATAAACGATGAAGGAGAAGGCTGTCAGCCGAAGATCCGGTTGAGCAGCTCCGGCACGTCCGCGATCGAGTCCACGATCGCCGTCGGCGTGACTTCGGGCAGGGCGTCCTGGCGGAACTTGCCGGTGCGCACGAGCACGCCCGGGAGCCCCGCGGCCATCGCGCCGCCCACATCGGCCTCGACGTCGTCGCCGACCATCACGGCCTGATCGAGCTCCATGTCGGCGAGCGCGGCGGCGAAGAAGTCCTCCGAGGGCTTGCCGACGACGACCGCCTCGCTGCGGGTCGCGTACTCGAGCGCCGCGGCGTAGGCGCCGACGTCGAGCGCGAGTCCGTCGCCGCGCCGCCAGTAGCGGTTGTGCTGCAAGGCGATCAGCTCGGCGCCGTCCATCATCAGGCGAAACGCGTGGTTGAGCAGCTGTGCGTCGAAGCGGTTGCCGACGTCGCCGAGGATCACCGCGTCGATCGGCGCGCCCGGCCGCCCGCCGCCGCGCTCGCTCTCGACCGCGCTGCCAAGTGCGGCGAGGTCCTCGCGCAGGCCGTCGCTGACGATCAGCTCGACCGAGGAGTGCCCGCGCTCCTCGCAGTGGCGCACCGCCAGCGCGGCGGGCGTGAGGATCTCCTCGATCGACGTCTGAAAGCCCAGCTGCTCCAGGTGCTCGGCCACCTGGCGCCGCGAGCGCGAGGTCGTGTTCGTCACCAGGCGCAGCCCTGCGCTCTGTGCGCGAAGCTCCGTGAGCGCCTCGTGCGCTCCCTCGATCGGCTCGTCGCCGACATACAGCACGCCGTCGATGTCGAGCAGCACGCCGAAGTTGTTGCCGTGCGCGCTCATCGGCTCAGAACAGCCCGCCCAGCGCGCTGCCGGCGTGGTGGACGAGGTCGAACAGGGGCTGCGGCACGATGCCGAAGAAGATCGTCGCCGCCCCGGCCAGCAGCGCGACGAACAGCACCTCCGGCTGCGGGCCTGTGGCGGAGGCTGCAGCCGTCGAGCCCAGCTCGTCGAGCTCGGGCGAGCCGCCGGCGAGTGCCGGAAGGGGGGTACCGGGCGCAGGCGCGCCGGCCGGCGGTGCCGGCGCCGCGAAGTCGGCTTGCGGCTCGGGCGCGGGGCGCATCCACATCGCCGCGATCACCGGCAGGTAGTAGCCGAGCGAGATCATCGAGCCGATCACGATCACCACGCCGAGCCAGGTGTAGCCGCCCGAGACGGCCGCGTCGATCAAGTAGAACTTCCCGGTGAAGCCCGCCGTCGCCGGGATGCCGGCGAGCGCGAGCATCGAGACCGTCATCGGCGCACGCCAGCCACGGGCGCTCGCGACCGAGGCCGGCGAGGCCCTGGATCGAGTCGCCGAAGTCCGTTTCGCGCTCGCGCGCGACGATCACGGCGAACGCGGCCATGTTCATGAACAGGTAGACGGCGAGGTAGAAGACGGTCGCGCGCACGCCGAGCTGCGTCGCCACGACGACGCCGGCGAGCATGTAGCCGGCCTGCGCGACCGACGAGTACGCGAGCATCCGCTTCAGCGAGGACTGCCCGAGCGCGCCGACGTTGCCGACGAGGATCGTGATCGTCGCGAGCACCGCCAGCGCCGGGCCCCACGTGCTCTGCGCGCTGATCAGCGCGACGTCGAAGAAGCGCAGGAACACGCCGAGCGCGGCGACCTTCGTCGCCACCGCCATGAACGCCGTGATCGGCGTCGGCGCGCCCTCGTAGACGTCGGGCGTCCACTGGTGGAAGGGCGCGACGGAGGCCTTGAAGGCGAGCCCGGCCACGCACAGCGCGATGCCGGTGAGCGTGAGCGGGTCGGTCGCGAGGCTGCCGCTCGACAGCGCGCTGGCGATCGCGCCGAAGTCGGTCGCGCCGGTCGCTCCGTAGATCATCGCCAGCCCGTACAGCAGCGTCGCCGAGCCGACGGCGCCGACGATCAGGTACTTCAGCCCCGACTCGAGCGAGTGCTCGCGGCGCAGCTCGCTCGCGCAGAGCACGTAGAGCGGGATCGACAGGAGCTCGAGGCCGACGAACAGCGCGACCGTGTTCTGCGCCGCCGCCAGCAGCGACATGCCGCCGATCGAGGTCAAGAGCAGCGCGTGGAACTCGCCGTGCGCCGCTTCGCGTGCCGCGAGCGAGCGCCACGCGAGCAGCACCGCGCAGCGCCGCGCCCGCCGCGAGGATCAGGTTGAGCATCAGCGACAGGTCGTCGATCCGCAGCGCGCCCGAGACGATCGACTTCTCGGCGTGCCACTGCCAGATCGTCAGCCCTGCCGCCGCGCCGAGCGCGACCAGGCTGAGCGCGGGCACGAGGCTGGGCGCGCACCCAGCGCGCGCGCAGGAGCCCGACCAGCAGCACGATCGTGGCGCCCCCGAGCAGCGCGATCAGCGGCGAGAGCGCCGCGAAGTCGACGTGCGGGCCTTTCAGGTGGGCTGTGGCGAGTAGGGCGCTCATCGACTCGTCCCGGATGCTTCGGAGGTCGTTTCTTCGTTCACGCCCAGCCCGCCGGTCGTGGTTTCGCGGCTGAAGCTCGTGAGCGCAGCCGTGCGCGTCGGGCCCGTATCGGCATGCGCTTGTGCCACGGCCGTCTTCACCGACGCTTCGCTGCGGTGCAGCGCCAGCTGCGGGTACAGCGCCATGAACAGGATCACGCCGACGACCGGCACGAGCACGAGCGCCGTCGCGTCAGGCTGAGCTCGCGCGACTCGACGTTCGTGCCGACGCGGTTGTGCATCGCGCTGATGAACAGCCGCAGCGCGTAGACGCTCGCCAGCACGACGCCCGTGAAGGCGATGATCGCGATCACGAGCTTGGCTTTGAAGACGCCCAGCAGGATCAGGAACTCGCCGACGAAGTTCGACGAGCCCGGGCATCGCCAGCGTGGCGAGCGCGACGATCAGGAAGATCGTCGCGAGCACGGGCGCGCGGAAGGCGATGCCGCCCATCTCGCGGATGTCCTCCGAGCCGCCCGCGCGCTGGGCCAGCAGCGCGACGATGAACAGCAGCGGCGCGACGACCAGGCCGTGGTTGACCATCTGCAGCAGCGCGCCCTGGGCGCCCTGCGGGTTCAGCGAGAAGATGCCGAGCGTGATGAAGCCGAGCTGGGCGACCGAGGAGTACCCGGCGATCAGCCGCGCGTCGGTCTGCGTGAAGGCGATCACCGAGCCGTACAGGATCGAGGCGAGCGCGATCAGCAGCATCAGCGTCTGGAAGTGCGCCGCGGCTTGCGGAAACAGCGGCAGCACGATCTTCAGGAACCCGTAGGCGCCGATCTTCGAGAGCACGCCCGAGAAGACCATCAGCACCTCGATCGGCATCGCCTTGTAGCCGTCCGGCATCCAGCCGTGCAGCGGGAACGCCGGCATCTTCACGAGGAAGGCGGCCGCGAAGAACAGGAAGATCCACTCCTGCGAGCCGCGCGGAAGCGGCAGGTGTTCGCAGCGAGGACAGCACGAACGTGATGTGCCCGCCGCCGTGCTGGGCTGCGAGCACGCCCGTGGCGACCGCGGCGGCGAGCATCAGCAGCGAGCCGACGAGCGTGTAGATCACGAGCTTGATCGTCGCTTTCACGCGACCCGGCTCGCGCCCCCAGACGCCGATCAGGAAGTAGAACGGGATCAGCATCAGGTCGAAGAACGCCACGAACAGCGCGAGGTCCTGCGCGAGCAGCGCGCCGAGCACGGCCGACTCGGCGAGCATGAAGCTGAAGTAGAAGAGGCGCGGGCGCTCCCACTCGCGCAGGTTGGCCGCGATCACGGCGACCGCGAACAGCAGCGCCGTCAGCCCGACCATGAAGACGTTGAGGCCGTCGATCCCGAGCTTGTAGTGGATGCCCAGTTCGGAGATCCACACGACGTCGGTCACGTGCGCGAGCCCGTGCGAGCCTGAGGAGTAGTCGGCGATGTAGCCGATCGCGAGCCCCAGCGTGACGAGCGAGCCGAGCAGCGCGAGCCCGCCGGAGGTGCTCAGGCGCGAGAACGGAGCGCCCTTCTTGCTCGTCTGCCCGGCTGGCAGCTCGACCGCTTGGGCGACGCCCGTATGCCGCGCCAGCTGCGAGAGCACGGCGCCGAGCAGCCCGCAGGCGGCCGGCAGCCAGAGCATGATCGAAAGTGCTGGCATCAGCTCGGCTCGCTCATGTCTGCAGCAGGAAGTAGAAGCCGACGCCGGTCAGGCCGAGCACGAGCAGCGCCGCGTAGTAGCGCACGAAGCCGCTCTGCGCCGCGCGCACCGCGGCCGAGCCGATTCGCACGAGCCCAGTCGTGCCGCCGATCGAGCGTCTCGTCGACGAACACGCGCTCGAACGTCCCCATGGCGAAGCGGCCGATCGCCGCGAACGGGCGCACGACGAGCGCGTCGATCAGCTCGTCGAAGTACCACTTCTCGACGAACAGCTGATACGCCGGGCGCAGCCGTTCGCGCACGACCGTCGCCGTGCCCGGGCGCTGCACCCACACGCGGTAGGCGATCGCGATGCCGAGCAGGCCGAGCGCCGTGCCGAGCACGATGCCGAAGATCAGCAGGCCGCTGCGTTCGTGGACCTCGTACAGCCGCGAGCCGATGAACGACGGGGCGAGGAAGTCGTCGATCACGAAGTCGACTTTCGGGATCTGCACGAGCCCCGCGCCGAACGCCCCGAGCGCGAGGATCGAACATCGCCACGCGCATCGGCAGCGCGCGCTCGGCGATCGTGTGGAACGGGCCCGGGAAGCCGACGTCGGTGTCCTCGACTTCGCCGTTGGCCGGGTTCGTCGGCTGCTCGGCGTGGTGCAGGTGGCCTTCTTCGAGCTCCACCGCCTCTTTCACCGGCTCGCCGTGGAAGGCGCGGAAGATCATCCGGAACGTGTAGATCGCCGTCAGCAGCGCGCCGATGTAGCCGACCACGTAGAGCGCCCAGTGCCAGCCGCCGCGCTCGCCGGTGACGAGCAGGATCTCGTCCTTGGAGAAGAAGCCCGAGAACGGCGGCAGGCCCGACAGCGCCAGGCCGCCGACGATGAAGCAGCCGTAGGTGAACGGCATCGCCTTGCGAAAGCCGCCCATCTTCTCCAGCGACTGCTCGCCGGCCATCGCGCCGATGATCGAGCCCGCGCCCATGAACAGCAGCGCCTTGAAGAAGGCGTGCGTCATCAGGTGGAACAGCCCCGCCGCGTAGGCGCCGACGGACACGCCCATGATCATGTAGCCGATCTGCGACATCGTCGAGTAGGCGATCACGCGCTTGATGTCCGTCTGCGTGATCGCGATCGTGCCCGCGATCAGGAGCGTCGCCGCGCCGATCACCGCGCCGACGTCCTCTGCCGCCGGCGCCAGTTCGAACAGCGGGTGCATGCGCGCGATCAGGTAGACGCCGGCCGTGACCATCGTCGCCGCATGGATCAGCGCGCTGACCGGCGTCGGGCCTTCCATCGCGTCGGGCAGCCACGTGTGCAGCGGGATCTGCGCCGACTTGGCGAACGCGCCGACGAGCAGCAGCAGGCAGCCTGCCGTCAGGTCGCCATCGCCGCTCGAGCCGAATGCGCCGCCGCTGGTCGCGTGGAACGCGCGCAGCAAATCGAGCGTGCCCGTGTGCTTGAAGATGAAGTACGTCCCGAGCACGAGCCCGACGTCGCCGACGACGTTGATCACGAACGCCTTGATCCCCGCCGCCGTCGCAGTCCTGCGCCGGTACCAGAAGGAGATCAAGCAGGTAGGAGGCGGCGCCGACGAACGCCCAGCCGACGATCAGCAGCACGAAGTTGCCCGCGAGCACGAGCAGCAGCATCGAGAAGACGAAGAAGTTGAGGTAGGCGAAGTAGCGGGCGAAGCCGCGGTCCTCGGTCATGTAGGAGATCGAGTACAGGTGGATCAGCGTCGAGACGCCCGTGACGACGAGGATCATGAAGACCGACAGCGGGTCCACCAGGATCGACATCTGCGCGTCGACGCCGACCGTCGAGGCGTAGCTCCACAGCGAGGAGACCACCTGGCGGTGCTCCGGGGCGTGGCCCTGCATCTCCATCAGCGCGCCGAGCGCGGCGAGGAACGCGAGGAAGATCGCGCCCGTGCCGATCCAGCCCGCGCTGCGTCCGGGGAGCTTGCGGTAGCCGAGGGCGATCGTCAGCGTGCCCAGCAGCGGGAACGCCAGCACCAGCCAGCCGTAGGTGGTCTGACTCACCCCTGCAGCTCCCGTAGCTCGTCGACGTCGATCGGCAGGTGCCGCCGGTACAGCGCGACGATCATGCCAAGGCCGATGCAGACCTCGCACGCGGCGACCGTCATCACGACGATCGCGAGGATCTGACCGTCGCCGTTGCCCCACATGCGCGAGAAGGCGATCAGCGCGAGGTTGCCGCCGTTGAGCATCAGCTCCAGGCACAGCAGCACGACCAGCGGGTTGCGGCGCGTGATCACGCCGATCGCGCCCAGCGTGAAGACGATCGCCGAGACCGCCAGGTACCAGGCGATGCTCATCGCCTTCTGCCGATTCCCTCGGCCATCGTGCCGGTCGAGCGCGGGCGCAGCAGGTTCATCGGCGTGAGCACGTCCTGCTCGTCCTCCTCCTCCAGCCCATGTCGACGCCGCGCCAGCACCACGCCGCCGACGGCGGCCATCAAGAGCAGGAACGAGGCGGCCTCGAACGCCAGCAGGAAGCGCGTGAGCAGCAGCTTGCCGATGTACGCGGGCGTGCCGAACGCCTCCGGTCCCGGGCTGTAGCCGGCGCCCTTGCCGTCGATCGCCTGCAGGCCCGTGCCGAGCAGCGCGATCAGCAGCTCGACGAGCAGCGCGCCGGCGACGATCGCGCCACCGAGGCGCAGCTGCGAGCCGACCGCGCCCGGGTTGCGCAGGCGCTCGCCGAGCGGCTCGGTCTGATCGCCCACGTAGGCGACGACGAACACGTACAGCACCATCACGGCACCCGCGTAGATCACGACCTGGATCGCCGCCACGAACTCCGCGCGCAGCAGCAGGAACAGCACCGCCAGCGAGAGCAGATGGGCGACCAGCGCGAGCACGGCGTAGAACGGGTTGCGCAGCACGACCACGCCGACCGCGCCCGAGATCACGCCGATCGCGGCGATGAAAAAGAGAATGGAGCTCATCTTGCCTCCTCGCCCGTCACTCGTCCTCGGTCCTCAGCGGCGTGCGCTCGAGCGGCTCGGCGAGCAGCATCTCCTTGGTGAAGATCAGATCCGTGCGGTCGTAGTCGGAGAGCTCGTAGTCGTGGCCCATCGTGATCGCGTCGAACGGGCACGCGATCTCGCAGTAACCACAGAAGATGCAGCGCGACAGGTTGATCTCATAGACCGCCGCGTATCGCTCGCCGGCGGAGACGCGATGCTCCGGCGTGTTCTCGGCGGCGACCACGCGGATGCAGTCCGCCGGGCACGCCGCCGCGCACAGCGAGCAGCCGACGCACTTCTCCAGGCCCGAGTCCTCGAAGCGATGCAGCTTGTGACGACCGCGAAAGCGCGGGAAGACGGGGGTCTTCTCCTCGGGGTACTGAACCGTGACCGGGGTTTCCCGAAAACGGCCGAACGTCGTCATCAGCCCGCGCGCCGTCTCGCCGAAGGTGCGCCAGATGCTGCGCGCGGCCCCCGGCGGCGGCGTCCGCTGAACCTCGATCACGTCCTCGCCCGGGCTCCACGCCGTGACGTTGAGGCTCGTCGTGTGCGCCGGTGCGGACGCGAGCGAAGCAGCGGAGTCGGGCGATGCAGGAGTCCCGGCCATCAGTGCGTCACCACCACGAGCACGGCCGTGACGAGCGCGTTGAGCGTCGCCAGCGGCAGCAGGATCTTCCAGCCGAAGCTCATCAACTGGTCGTAGCGCAGACGCGGCAGAGTGGCGCGCACCCAGATGAACAGGAAGGTGAACAGGCCCATCTTGAACAGCACGATGAACGGGTCCAGGAAGCCGGGGGGGTGGATGCCGAACGGGAGCAGCCAGCCGCCGAGGAAGACCGTCGTGACGATCCCCGAGACGACGAGCACGTTGAGGTACTCGGCGAAGTAGTAGGAGGCGAATCGCCCGCCCCCGTACTCGGTGTTGTAGCCGCCGACCAGCTCTGCGTCGGCCTCGGTCAGATCGAACGGGGCGCGGTTGGTCTCGGCGAAGCTCGCCGTGAGGAAGATCAGGAAGCCGAAGAACTGCGGCACGATGTACCACATGCCTTTCTGGGCCGTGACGATGCCTGTCAGCGAGAGCGTCTGCGCCGAGAAGATCACGCCGAGCAGGGCCAGGCCCTGGGAGACCTCGTAGGAGATCAGCTGAGCCGCGCCGCGCATCGCGCCGAGGAAGGAGTACTTCGAGCCGGAGGACCAGCCGCCGAGCATGATTCCGTAGAACGCGACCGCGCCGAACGCGAACAGGTACAGCGGCCCGATCGAGACGTCGAGCCCATACAGCCCGACTTTCGTGCCGAAGATGTCCTGCGCGTTGCCGAACGGGATCAGCGCGAACGCGGCGACCGCCGTGAGGATCGAGATCGTCGGCGCCAGCGCGAACAGGAAGCCGATCGACGTGGTCGGGCGGAACTGCTCCTTGGTCAGCAGCTTGAGGATGTCAGCCAGCGGCTGCAGCGCCCCGTAGGGGCCGACGCGGTTGGGGCCGTAGCGGCTCTGGAAGCGGCCGAGCAGCTTGCGCTCGGCGAGCAGCACGACCGGCACCAGCTGCAGGCCTACGGCGAAGATCACGATCGCCTTGATGATCTGGATCCACCACGGCTCGTAGTAGCCGACTACGGCCAGCTGCGTGGCGGCGCTCATGCGCTCTCGTCTCCCGGGGAGGCTTCGGAGGGGTGCTGCTCGACTTCCGCGCCGCTGAAGGCGTGCGGATCCGGCGCAGAGCGCGTCGAGGCCTCCTCGTGCCCGGCGTCGCCGGCCTGCTCGGAGTCGCTCGTGCTGCTGCGCGGACGCTCCTGCCAGCGCACGCCACGTCCACCGATCTCCTCGAGCGTCAATCCGCTGTAGAAGGGCACCGCGTCGAGCAGAAGCTGGGAGGCCGCGTGCTCGTCGCGCACGTGCGGGTCGAAGCCGAGGCGCTCGCACAACTCGACCAGCACCTGCCGGCCCGGCCGCGTCGAGCCCGCGCGGGCGACGGCCTGGCGCACCCGTTGCAAACGCCCGTCGGGGTGCGTGACCGTGCCCTCCTTCTCGGCGTAGGACTCGGCCGGGAAGACCACGTTGGCGTGCTCGTGGATGCCCGCCGTCAGCAGCGTCGCGTGTGCGATGACCGTGCTCGCGCGCTCCAGCGCCGCGCCCCAGGCCGAAGCGTCGGCGCTCGCCGCGAACGGGTCCAGCGCGTCGAGCGGGTCGGCCTGCAGCAGGTGGAGCGCGTTCAGCTCACCGCCGGCCAGCGCGGCGGCGATGCCGGGCGTGTCGAGCCCGCCGTCGGTCGCGGCCGCGCGCAGGCCCGGCGCGGCGTTCGGCAGCACGCCCGCCTCGCGCAGGCCACGCCCGTTCGACGTCGCCGGGATTTCCAAGAGGCCCGCGCCGTCGACGTCGGCCAGCGAAAGCTCACCCGCCAGGTCGAGCAGCGCACGTACGCGCTCGGCGCCCTCGGGCCCCGCCGCGAGGCGCTCGCCCCAGACGATCACGAGCTCCTCGCCGGCCTCCTCGACCAGCCGCCCAGCCAGCTCGCGCAGCTGGTCGATGTCCTCGCCCGAGCAGCGCTCGAGCCGCATCCCTTGGCGGCGCACGCCCTTGCGCAGCCGCAGGTCGAGGATCGGCGCGTCCGTCAGCGGCTCGCAGTCGAGCAGCAGCACCGCGTGGGCGAACTCGAGGTCTGAGACCTCCGCCTGCAGGCGCGGGTCGCTCAACTGCTGCAGAAGCTCCAGCGGGAGCGCTCCGGCCACGCGCGAGTCGACATGTGCGGCGAGCCGAGCCCCTCGCGCAGCATCCGCGCGAGCAGCAGACCTTCCTCGTTGGTCACTCCTGCTCCGGCGATCGCCGCCGTCTTCGCGCCGGCGCGCTTCAGCGCGGCGCCCGCCTCCTGCAGCGCGCGCTCCCAGGTGACCGGGCGAAGCTCGCCGCCGTCGCGCAGCAGCGGCTGGCTCACGCGCATGCCGAGATGGGCGCTGGGGGCGCTGCCGTTGGCGCTCGGCCCCGGAATCCCCTCTGCCAGCGCCGGGTAGGCAAATCGCCCGTGGTCGCACAGCCAGCCGTCGTCGACCTCGGAGTGCTCGCGCGAGAGCACGCGCAGCACGCGCTCGTCGCGCACCGTCAGCTTGACGTTGCACTGTGCCGGGCAGAGCGTGCATACCGTGCCCGCGTCCTCGATATCCCATGGACGCGCGCGGAAGCGGTAGGAGCGCGAGGTCAGCGCGCCCACCGGGCACAGCTCGATGATGTTGCCGCTGAACGGCGCCACGTAGGGGTGGCCGTCGAAGGTCGAGACGAACGAGTGCGCGCCGCGCTCGAGCAGCACCAGCTGGTAGTCCTCGGAGATCTCCTGTGAGAAGCGCACGCAGCGGTAGCAGAGGATGCAGCGCTCGCGGTCGATCGCGATCTTCGGCGAGAGCTCCAGCGGCTTGACGAAGTGGCGCTTGGGCTCGATGAAGCGCGAGATGCCGCCGCCCCAGCCGAAGCTGATGTCCTGCAGCGGGCACTCGCCGCCCTTGTCGCAGACCGGGCAGTCGAGCGGGTGGTTGATCAGCAGGAACTCGACGACCGAGCGCTGCGCCTCCTTCACGCGCTCGGTCTGCGTGTTCACGACCATGCCGTCCTTCACGGGCGTCGAGCAGCCCGTCTGCAGCTTGCCGATGCCCTCGATCTCGACCAGGCACATGCGACACGCGCCGACCGGGTTGCCGAGCTTCGGCTCGTAGCAGAACACCGGGATCTCGACGTCGCCGTGCTTGGCCGCGTCGACCAGCATCGCGTTTTCCGGCGCCTGCACCTCGCGCCCGTCGATCGTGAACGTGATCGTTCTCGGTTCGGGTCGCGGCATCAGCTCGCCTCGTGCGCGAGCAGCGCGCGTTCGTCGGCCGGTACGACCGGCGCGGTCAGGTTGCTGCGCATGCGCGCCGTCTCGATGTGCCGCTCGAACTCCGGGCGGAACTTGGCGATCATCGAGCCGATCGGCATCGCCATCGCGTCGCCCAGCACGCACAGGCAGTTGCCGATGATGTGGTCCTGGACCGAGGCCATGATGTCGAGGTCCATCGGCGTCGCCTCGCCCGAGTCGATCCGCTCGAGCATCTTCACCGTCCAGTTGGTCCCCTCGCGGCAGGGCGTGCACTTGCCGCAGGACTCGTGGCGGTAGAACTTGGCCACCTTCAGCGCGAGGTCGACGATCGGCGTCGAGTCGTCGACGACGATGATCGCGCCCGAGCCGAGCATCGAGCCCGCTTTGGCGAGCGAGTCGAAGTCGTAGGGCACGTCGAGATCCGCGGGCGTCAGCACCGGCGCGGAGGAGCCGCCGGGGAACCAGCACTTGATCTCGCTGCCCTCGGGGGGACCCCCGGCCAGGCCGTAGATGATCTCCCGCGAGGGGATGCCCAGTTCGATCTCGTAGTTGCCCGGCCGCTGCACGTGGCCCGAGACGCTCACGAGCTTCGTGCCCGTCGAGGTCTGCGTGCCGAGCTTCGCGTAGTTCTCGCCGCCCATCGCGAGGATGCTCGGCACCGTCGAGAGCGTCTCGACGTTGTTGATCAGGGTCGGCCCCTGGTAGAGGCCCTGGTTGGCCGGGAACGGGGGCTTCAGGCGCGGGTTGCCGCGCTTGCCCTCCAGCGAGTCCAGCAGCCCCGTCTCCTCGCCGCAGATGTAGGCGCCCGCGCCGCGGTGCACGACCAGCGAGAGCGAGTGATCGGAGCCGAGGATCGCCTCGCCCACGTAGCCCGCCTCGCGCGCTTCGGCGAGCGCCGCGTCGAGCACGTCGGCCTGCAGCACGTACTCGCCGCGGATGTAGATGAACGAGCGCTGCGCACCCGCCGCGTAGGAGGCGATCACGATCCCCTCGATCAGCGTGTGCGGCGTCTTCTGCATCAGTTCGCGGTCCTTGAACGTGCCCGGCTCGGACTCGTCGGCGTTGCACACGAGGTACTTGTCCATCGAGCCCTGCGGCAGGAACGAGACCTTCTTGCCCATCTGAAAGCCCGCGCCGCCGCGTCCGCGCAGGGCCGAGGCTTCGAGCTTGCTCGAGCACCTGCGCCGGCGTCATCGCAAGCGCCTTGCGCAGCGAGGAGTAGCCGCCGCGCGCTTCGTAGACCGCCAGCGTGTTCAGCCCAGGCTCGTCGATGTCCTTGAACAGCAGCATGTCGCTCATCGCGTGCCGCCCTCCGGCGCGTGGCGCGGGAACTCCTGCGAGTTCGCGTTCGGGTCGGCGACCAGGCGCGTCGCGAGTTGCTTATCTGCCAGCACCGGCCGCCCGGCCCGCGCATCGTCCAAGAGCCGCGGCACATCGTCGCTGCTCCAGCGGGCCGACATAGACGCCGTCGACGGACGCCATCGGCGCCAGGTCACACGCGCCGAGGCACTCGAACGAGCGCACGTTGAAGTCGGGGTCCTCGCCGGCCTGCTCCTGAATCCTCGCCAGCAGCGCATCGGCGCCACGCAGCGAGCACGAGATGTTCGTGCACACGTACACGCTGTGCCTGCCCACCGGATGGTTCTCGAGCATGTCGTAGAAGCTCGCGACCGACTCCAGATAGGCCGGCGTCACCCTCATCACGCACGCGACCTGCTCGATCGCCTCCGGCGAGCACCAGCCGTGCAGCTCGCTGCGCGGCGTGCAGCGCCGGGATCGCCGCCGAGTGGCGCTCGGGATAGAGCGCCATCGCGTCCTCGATCTTCTTGCGCAGCTCTGCCGGGACCTCCGTCGCTCGCCGGGTCAGGGATCAGCGCCGGGTCCTTCTCCAGGTCGGCCGGCCGATCCCAGCCGTCCGCGTGTGGCGCGTTTTGCAGGCGAGGGACCTGGGCCATCATCGATCTATCCCTCCCAAAATCGGATCGAGCATCGCGACCGTGGCGATCATGTCGGCGATGTAAGCGCCCTCGGCCATGTGCGACAGCGCCTGCAGGTTGACGAAGCTCGGGTCGCGCATGTGCACCCGCGCGGGCTTTGAGCTGCCGTCCGAGCGCACGAAGCAGGCGAGCTCGCCGCGGGGCGACTCGATCGGGTAGTAGACCTCACCCGGCGGCACCCGGAACCCCTCCGTGACGAGCTTGAAGTGATGGATCAGCGCCTCCATCGACGTGGCCAGCTCGTGGCGCGGAGGCAGCGCGACCTTGCGATCCTCGGTGATGTGCGGTCCCTCGGGCAGCCCGTCGAGCGCCTGGGAGACGATCTTCACCGACTCGTAGATCTCGGCCAGGCGCACGGCGAAGCGGTCGTAGTTGTCGCCGACCGTGCCGACCGGGATCTTGAAGTCGAAGTCTCCGTAGGAGCTGTACGGGGCGGCCTTGCGCAGGTCCCACGGATTGCCCGCGGCGCGCAGCAGCGGACCGGTGACGCCGAGCGACAGCAGCGTCTCGGCGTCGAGCGGGCAGGTGCCGCGCAGGCGCTCGAGCACGATCTGGTTGGAGTTGAGGATCGCGCCGTACTCGTCCGCGCGCTCGGGCATCACCTCGAGGAACTCGCGCAGCTTGCGCTCGAACCCGGGCGGGATGTCCTCGATCACGCCGCCCACCTGGAAGTAGCGCGTGTGCATCCGCGCGCCCGAGGACATCTCGAACAGGTCGAGGATCAGTTCGCGCTCGCGCAGGCAGTACAGGAAGATCGAGACCGCGCCGAGATCGAGCGCGCTCGTGCCGAGCCAGATCAGATGCGAGGCGATCCGGTTCAGCTCGAGATGGATCACGCGCAGGTACTGACCCCGTGTCGGCACCTCGACCTCGAGCAGCGTCTCGACGGCGCTGCAATACGCCATCGCGTTGAAGTAGTAGGAGAGGTAGTCCATCCGCTCGACGATCGGGATGACCTTCCAGTAGGCCTTGTCCTCGGCCGTCTTCTCGATCCCCGTGTGCACGTAGCCGATCACCGGTTTGATGTCGCGCACGATCTCTCCCTGCAGCGTCACGAGCAGCCGCAGCACGCCGTGCGTCGCCGGATGGTGCGGGCCGAAGTTCAGCGTCAGCAGCTCCTGCGTCGTGTCCGGGCCGCCCTCCTCGATCTCGATCGGCTCGTCCAGCGGCGACAGCGTGATGCTCTGCTCGCGCCTGCGGTAGTCCGACAGCGTCGGCTGCTCGCCGCCGGCGCTCACTCGCGTGCCTCCAGCCATTTGCTCTCGTTGCGCGTGAAGATCACCGGTTCGCCGCCGATCGGGAAGTCGCGCCGCTGCGGATGCCCCTCGTAGTCCTCCGGCATCAGGATCCTGCGCAGATCCGGGTGCCCGTCGAAGACGACCCCGAACATGTCGTAGACCTCGCGCTCCTGATGATCGGCCGTCGGCCAGTCCGCCGTGACCGAGTCGACGTGCGGAGCGTCGGTGTGCACGCGGAGCTTGACCGTCACGCGGTCGACTCGGCTCATGTCCAGCAGCTCGTAGACGACGCCCAAGCGCGGCTCCTCGGGGTAGTGATCGACGCCGTGAACGCTCGCCAGGAACGCGTAGCCCTTTGCGCGCAGCGTGCTCAGGACCGCGCGAATCTGCGCTGGATCGACGAGCAGCGTCGCCCGTTCGCGGAAGTAGACCGTCTCGAGCGACGCGTCGCCGAGCTCCTGGGCGAGCAGCTCCAGCCCGGTCGCGTCAGGCATCCAATTGCCTTCCAGTCGCCGGCCGGCGGCGACTACGCATCCGCGGGAGCCTCCTCGGTGCCGACCGCGTCGTAGCGCTCGCGCCAGCCCATGTCGGGGTCGTCCTGCACCAGCTTGCGCAGCTTGAGGATCCCGTGCATCAACGCCTCTGGTCGCGGCGGGCAGCCAGGCACGTGCAGGTCGACCGGCATGAACTTGTCCGCCGGCACCAGCGCGTAGTTGTTGAACACGCCCATCGAGCTGCAGCAGGCGCCCATCGAGATCGCCCACTTGGGCTCGAGCATCTGGTCGTACAGCTTGCGGATGATCGGCGCCATCTTGATCGAGACCCGTCCGGCGAGGATGATCAGGTCGGCCTGGCGCGGCGAGGCGCGAAACGCCTCGAAGCCAAAGCGCGCGATGTCCATGCGCGGGCCGGCGGCGTGGAACTGCTCCATCGCGCAGCAAGCCAGCCCGAAGCCCAGCGGGGAAGAACGAGTTCGATCGCGCCCACGCGACCGTTTTGTCGAGCGTCGTCAGCAGCACGCGCTCTTCACGTACTGTTCGAGCTCTTCGCCCTCCAGTCGTGCCGGGCGGTTCGCGCCCTCGAGCTCGCCGCCGCGCAGCAGCTGGTGCGCGTTCAGCTCGCGTACGCGCAGCGGTGCCGGCTCGCGTTTCACTTCCACTCGAGCGCCCCGCGGCGCCAGACGTAGACGAACGCCACGAACAGCAGCACGATGAAGACGATCGTCTCCGCCAGCGCGAAGCTGCCGAACGCGCGCAGCTCGACTGCGATCGGGTAGAGGAAGGCGACCTCGATGTCGAACAGGATGAACAGCATCGCGATCAGGTAGAAGCTGATCCCGAAGCGCATCCCGCGTTTGACCTCCGACGGCAGGCCGCACTCGTAGGGGTCCTGCTTGTGCGGCGTTGCCCGCCGCGGCCCGATGTATGAATTGAGCGCCGCGAACGCTCCGCCCACGGCACCGCCGAGTATCAGGAAAACGATCGCCGGGAGATAGCTGCGGAGCACCGGACGCTGTTATATCACCGCTTGTGGCACTCTGTTACATAGTGGCAATCGGCTCGAAATCGCGGCTGGAAACAGGCGTCACGATCGGCGTTGAGAGGGCGGTGCGAGGCGGCTGTGGGATCGGCGCCGACGACCGTCCCGCGCGCGCATGACACAGGCCGTCGTCGCCGGCTCGATCGCCGTCGCCGCGCTCGGCGCGCTCGCCGGCCTGCTCGGCTGCCGGCTGTGGTACGACGGCGATCCTCCAGAGCGCGCAGCCGCCGCATTCTGGGTGCTCCTGCGCGCCGGTCAGGGCGCCGCGCTCGTGCTCGCCCTCGCCGTCGGCTCGCTCGCCGCCGCCGGCAGGTACTCCAGCGACCACCTCTTCTACCTGTACGCGCTGCTGCCGCTCGCCGTCGCCTTCTTCGCCGAGCAGCTGCGCCTCGCCTCCGCCCAGGCGGTGCTCGACCAGCGCGAGCTCGCCGACGCCGGCGCCGTCGGTGAGCTTCCCGAGGACGAGCAGCGGCGAGTCGTGCGCGAGATCGTCCGCCGCGAGATCGGCATCATGGCCCTCTCCGCGCTCGTCGTCGTGTTCCTGGCGCTGCGGGCCGCGGGGACGGCTCATGGGTTCTAAACGCCGGGCCTGAAGGGCGAAGCCCCGGTCAACGCCGTCGGGACGGAGGCGCATTTACTTGGAGGGGCGGGCTGGATGCCCGCCCGAGCTATATATTCCGGCGCGCATGAGGCCCAGGCTTAGCGCGAAGATCGTCGCCCCACTGGCGGCCCTGCTCGTCGCGGCACTCGCGCTCAGCGCGTGCGGCTCGCAGGGCGTGAGCGTGTCCAAGTCGAGCCCCTACTACCGCGGCGCCGTGCTGTTCCGCGAACACTGCTCCGGCTGCCACACGCTGTCGGTCGTCGGCGCACAGGGCTCGGCGACGAGCATCAAGGACCGTGTGAGGACGAGCGGACCGAACTTCAACATCCGCAAGGAGCAGCCCGAACAGGTCCTCTACGCGATCCGCAACGGCGGCTTCTCGGGGGCGATCATGCCCGAGAACATCGTCGTCGGCGACGACGCCAAGGCGATCGCCGACTTCCTCGCCAAGTACTCCGGCAGCCAGGCGCAGAAAGCGCCGTCCACGCCGATCACGCTGTCGACCAAATAGGTCGCCCGCAGGGCGGAGAGGCGTGCTCGACCTCAAGCGCATCAGGGATGATCCGAGCGGCGTTGCCGACGCGCTCGCGCGACGCGATCCGTCGCTGGCCGCGCTGGTCGCCGAGATGCGTCGAGCGCGACAGGAGTGGCGCGCCGCGACGACCTCGGCCGAGTCCATGCGCGCCGAGCAGAAGACCCGCTCGGAGGCCTACGGAGCCGCCAAGGCGCGCGGCGAGGACGACCCCGAGCTGCGTGGCCGCGATGCAGGAGCTGAGCGCGCAGGTCAAGCAGCTCGGCGAGCAGGCGGCAAGCGCCAAGCAGCGGCTCGACGAGCTGCTCGAGCGCCTGCCCAACCTGCCCGACCCGACCGCCGCCGACGGCCCCGAGGACGAGGAGCTGCGCAGGGTGGGCGAGCCTCCCGCGCTCTCCTTCCAGCCGAAGGACCACCTCGAGCTGGCCGGGGCGGATGATCGACATGGACCACGGCGCCAAGCTGTCCGGCTCGCGCTTCGCCTACCTGCGCGGCGAGCTCGTGATGGTCGAGCTCGCGCTCGTCGGCTGGGTGCTGCAGAAGCTGCGCGGCAAGGGCTTCGAACCGGTCATCCCGCCCGTGCTCGTGCGCGAGCGCGCGCTGTACGGCACCGGCTTCCTGCCCGACACCGAGCAGCAGATCTACCGCCTGCCCGAGGATGAGCTGTACCTCGTCGGCACATCCGAGGTCGCGCTGGCCTCGCTGCACGACGACGAGATCCTCGACGCCGAGCAGCTGCCGCTGCGCTACGCCGGCTTCTCGCCCTGCTTTCGTCGCGAGGCCGGCGCCGCCGGCAAGGACACGCGCGGGATCTTCCGCGTGCACCAGTTCGAGAAGGTCGAGATGTTCAGCTTCGTCGCGCCCGAGGACTCCGTCTCCGAGCACGAGCGGATCCTCGCGATCGAGGAGGAGATCCTCGGCGAGCTCGGCCTGCCTTACCGCGTCGTCAACATCGCTGTCAACGACCTCGGCAACTCGGCCGCCAAGAAGTACGACTGCGAGGCGTGGCTGCCCAGCCAGGAGCGCTACCGCGAGCTCACCTCGTGCTCCAACACGACCGATTACCAGGCGCGGCGCCTGGACATCCGCATGCGCGGTGGCGAGGGCGCCGGCGGTGGCGAGGGGGCCGGCAAGGGCGGCGGGCGCACGCAGACGCCGCACACGCTCAACGGCACCGCCGTCGCCGTCGGGCGCACGATCGTCGCGCTGCTCGAGAACGGGCAGCAGGCCGATGGGAGCGTCGAGCTGCCCGAAGTGCTCGTGCCGCACGGCGCGCCGGCGCGGCTGGCGCCGGCGAGTATCGGTTAGATCGGCGAGCACTTCGCGTCGTTGACGGCTCCGTCCGATCTGGCGGTCAGGCTCTAACAGGCCACCTGAACGACCTAAACTGAGAGGCGAACCATGGCCAAGCACGACGCCCAGCCCCAAGAGCAATCAACGGCTCGTGGCAACTTTTTGACCGTCGCGATCAACCTCGCGACGGGCCAGAGCCGCGCCCTGGACGACGCGGAAACTGCCCGCGCCGCGGCAGAAGCCGCGCGGAGACAGGCTGACAAGAACGGCGGAGTGCTCATGCTGGGCAGTAGCGCGGCGTGAAGCTGACGTTCGCCCTTCTCGCTCGCTACGCAGAGATCGAGGGCGAGGGCGGTTTGCTCAATCTGACGGGCGGCGGCATCGACGTGTTCGGAGTCAAGAGTTTCCCCGCTGAGTTCACGGTTGCTTTCGCGTTGCAGTTTCGATATCCCGAAGACGAGTCTGGGAAGGCCTTCAACGTCTCTCTGGCTACCCTCGACGCTCAGCTTCAGCCGGTGGGCAAGCCGACTGACTTCGAGATCACTCCGCGCCTCGGCGTGCATCACGCTGATGGATGGCAGGGGATCTACGCTGTTGCGGGCGCAGTGACGATCCTGGTTGAGTCCCCTGGCCCGCACAGCATCAGCCTGACGATCGACGGACTGGTCGGGGGCGATATTCCCTTCCAAATAATTGACGTCAACGCTTGAGCGACTTACCCGCTACGCGCTGCCGGCCAACTGGATGTGGTCCGCCTCGGCCGCCCCGGGGAACGGTCGCGTCAGCCCGAACTGGTTGAGCGTGGCCTCGGGCACACCCTCGACGCCGGGCGTGTCGGATGCTTCGCCGCGCGTGTGCGGGTCGTTGGCGAAGCCGCCGACCTCGACGGAGTGCTGCGGCGAGCGGTAGCCGGAGATGCCGATCAGGTGCAGGTGCAGCGCCTTGCCGAGCGTGTTGAGGTGTTCGGCGAGCGTCGGCTCCTCGCCGACCGAGTAGTTGGTGCCGGCGGCGGGGAAGAAGCCGTATTCGCCTTCGGGCGTGCCGTTGAATTCGCCGATCGGACCGGAGAAGGTCACGCCGGAGGCGGCGAGTTCGCGCTCCTGCACGTGCGCCAGCTCATGTTCGAGCGAGTGCTTGTGCGACTGCAGTTCTTCGAGCTCGGCGCTCTTCTGGTTGCGTGCGCGGATGAACTCGAGCTGGCGGTTGACGAGCGCCAGGTGCAGCTGGGCGACCTCGTCGCGCTGCACCTGCACGGCGCGGGTCTCGTTGGCGTGCGTGCTCTCCAGCGCCGCCAGGTGCTTGGCCTGGGCGGTGACTTCCTGCTGCGTCTGCATCACGTGCGTGGTCGCGGCGGCGTTCTCGCGCGAGATCGCGCGCAGGTCGTTGACGCGCTCGATCAGGTCGGCGAAGCCGTGCGCCTCGAGGATCACCGTCGCGATGTCCGGCGGCGGCGACTCGTAGGAGGCGACGAGCTGTGCCACGAGGATTCGGCGGTCGTGGGCGAGCTGCACCTGCAGCGCCGCCAGGCGCGTGCGCGCGACGCTCAGCTGCGAGCGGATGCTTTCGAGCAGGCTGCGCTCCGCCGCCAGGCTCGATTCGAGCGCCGACAGCCTGGTCTGCAGGTCGTCGATGTTGCCCTGGAAGCCCGCGATCTGATGACTGTCGGCATGGATGCCCGAGCGGACCTCGCCTTCCTTGCTCTGCGCCGTGCCGATCTTGCTTTCCAGCGCGCCCGGCGTCGAGCCGTCGGCGACCGAGCCGAGCGCGGCTGTAGCGGCGGCGGAGAGCACGGCCACCACCGCGATCCTCGCGGCGAGGCGGCGGCCGGGCCGGCCGCGGCGGCCACGCGGCAACGGCGAGCGGTATCCAGAGCTCCGGGGCATGAATCGGTGAAGCTAGCCAGGGCCATGCCGGTTCACAAGCGCCGGGAGCGCTCGTGCAGCGGCGCAACGGCGGGTCTTCAGCCGATCCGGAAGATGATCGACCGGGCGAGACCGTGCTCAGGTGTGACCGTCAGCAGGTAGCGCCCGCGGCGCAGGGCCACACGGCCGATCAGCCGCCGAGTCTGCGCGCCGCCGCGCGCGCTGAAGCTGAGCTGCACGGAGACGGTGCGCCACCTCATGCGACCGTGGACACGCACCCGTCGCGCCACCCTCACATGCACACGCGCCGGCGTGTTGAGCGTGAAGGCGACACCGAGCTTGGACACGCGCGGGCGTTTGCGCAGCGCAGTCAGAGCGCTGCGCGTCAGGCTGAGCGCCGAGACGGCAGGCATGAGCACCGCCGCCGTCCCACTCGTGCCCGGCGAGCTGGTCCCGCTCGGCGGCGGTTCGCCGCCTGATGTGGGCGGCGGCGCCGGCGTCACGGCCGGTTCTGTGCCGCCACCGCCCGGGACGGGCGGCCTGAAGGCGGCGAGCCCGTTGGGCGTGCCCACGCCGCTGGGCCCGTCGTAGCCGGGGCCGGCGAGGCAGATCGCCAGGCCCGAGCAGATCTGCGCGTCTTCGGCGCTCGTGCAGCCCGAGACGCCGGTGTTTTTGTGAAATTTCCTCAGGCATTCGCCGTTTGAGCCGACGGTCACGTCGTGCAGCGACGCCGGGTTCTGCTGCAGGTTTTCGTAGAGCAGCTGGGCCGGGTAAGCGACGTTCTGCGAGCCGCCGGCGAGCGCGAAGATCGAGGCGATGATCGGCGAGGCGACGCTCGTGCCGCCGATCGCCGCCCAGCCCTTTTCGCCTCGCGGGGTTTCGGTCGAGTCGTACACGGCCACCCCGCTGTAGGGGTCCCCGTCGGCGGAGATGTCGGTCACGGCGCGCGCGCTGCCGCAGCCGACAGACGTCCAATCGGCCACGTCCTGCTGCCAGACGTTCGCGACGAAGTGCCCGCTGCAGCCGCCCCCGCTCGCGCCGGCGCCTTCGAGGAAGCCGCCGCTCGCGCCGCCGTCGTTCCATACCGTCTCGCTTTCCCACGTCTTCGCCGAGCTGAGCGTCAGGCGCGTGCCGCCGACGCCGATCACGTGCGGTGAGCTCGCCGGGTAGTTGGCATATGTCGGCCGGTTCTTCTGAGAGCCAGTCGAGATAGCCGTAGTCGCCCGAGGAGGCCGTGATCACGGTGCCGGGGTGGTTGAAGGCCGGGTTGTCGGTTCCCCCCTCCTGACCGCCCCAGGAGTTTGAGATCTCGTTTGCGCCGAGCGCCGCGGCGGTCTGCTCTGCGGCGTAGAGGTTGCCGTTTGCGTTCGATCTTGCCTCGACGAGCAGGATGTGGCAACTCGGGCACACGCCGTGCGCGACCTCGACATCGGTCGCGATCTCCTGCGCCCAGCCTCGTTCTTTTTCACCGCTCGAGGCGGGCAGCGGCCCGGCGTTGCCGTTCTGGTTGACCTTGCGCAAGCAGCCGTTGGCTTCGTTGCACGCGGGCAGGCCGAAATGTTTGGAGAACACTTCGAGGTCGGCGGCGATCGTCGCGTCGTCGTAGGCGTCGACCAGTGCGATCGTCTGAGTGCTGGGCGGCGCGGCGCCGGTCAGCCCGTACGCGCTGATCAGGTCGGCCGGCGTCAGGCTGCCGCGAAGCGGTTCTGTGTATTCGGTCGCCGGCCCAGTCGTTTCGGCGCCGGGCACGGACGACGGTTCGTCGGCGATCAGCCGCAGCGAGAGACAGCCCGAGTAGCCGGGCGACGGCTGCGCGCAGATCGCGCTCGCCTGGTAATCCGATGGGCTCAGTGGCAGGTGGGCCCATGCGGCTGCGGGAGTCAGCGCGGCGCCGGCGAGGGCGAGCGAGCCGAGCAGGATCGACGCAGCGAGCCGGGCACGCAGGGCGCTCGATAGCGGCCCGGGCCGGCGGCGGTTGATCGGGAGGGGGTCCATAGGGGGTTGACTCTCAGAGTCGGCTCGGCTGCTCTTACCCTCGCCCTTGACCTGCGTGGCGGCCCGCAGACGGACGTTGTAGGTAGCCGCAGGCGCCGGGCACACGTCTGCGTTCGGGCATCCGTCGTCGATCGAGTGCCGCGGATGCCCGGGGCGCCATTAGGGTGGAGTGGCGATGTCCTCGTCGTTTGGCTTCCTGCTGGCGCCCAACCCGCCGCCGCGCCGCGTTGGCCTGGTGACGGCGGCGCTGCTGGTTGCTCTTTGCACGCTCGTCGTATATCCGCTCAAGCACGTCGCGCCGGTCGTCTCGCTGTCGGTCGTGTACCTGCCCGCCGTGCTCGTCGTCTCGGTCATCTGGGGGGGGTGGCTGGGCGGCGCCACGGCTGTGCTCAGCGCGGCGGCGCTGAACTTCTTCCAGCTCGAACCGACCGGCCAGTTCGCGCTGAGAGAGTCGAGCAACTGGGTCGCGCTGATCGCCTTTCTCGTCGTCGCGGGCCTGGCGAGCTCGGTGGCCGAGGTCACCCGCGCCCGCGCCCGCGACGCCGAAGCGCGCAGGCGTGAGGCGGACCTGGCCGCCGAGATGGCGCGTCTGCTGCTGCGCGGGGACGACCTCGCGGGCGAGCTGCAGACGGCGGCGGCGCGGCTCGCGCAGGCGCTCGAGCTCTCCTCTGCGGCGATCGAGATGGACGCGGTCGAGGGCGACGAGCGCACGGTCGCTTTCCCGCTGCGCGACGGGACGCGCCGGCTGGGCACCCTGCTCGTCGGCGCCGACACCTCCGAGGCGAGCCTGCGCAGGTTGCAGGAGCGCGTCGTGCCCGCGCTCGAGGCGCTCTTGAGCGCGGCGCTCGAGCGCGAGAGCCTGCTCGGCGGCGTCGTCGAGACCGCCGCTCTGCGCCGGGCGGACACGGTCAAGACGGCGCTGCTGCGCGCCGTCTCGCACGACCTGCGCTCGCCGCTGACGGCGATCTCGGCGGCCGGCGAGGCGCTCGGCTCGGCGTCGCTGTCACAGCCCGAGCGCGCCGAGCTGGCGGCGGTGATCGTGGAGGAGGCAAAGCGCCTCTCGCGGCTCGTCGACAACCTGCTGGATCTGTCTCGACTGGAAGCTGGAGCGGCTGAGCCGCGACGCGAGTGGACTTCGGTGGAGGAGCTGATCCGCGCGGCGCTGGCCGAGCTGGGCGCACGTGCGGAGGAGTTCAGCCTGTCGATCGACGGTGAGCTGCCGCTGGTCAGCGTCGATCCCGTGCAGATGGAGCGCGCCTTCGTCAACGTCTTGGAGAACGCCCGGCGGCACTCGGGCGGGCACCCCGTGTCGGTGCGGGCGCGCGCCGTGCGTGGCCTTGCGCGCAACTCGGTCGAGGGGCAGCATCCACCCGGCGGGCGCGTGATCGTGCGCGTCGTGGACCGCGGCCCAGGCATCCCGCCCGCGCAGCTCGAGCGCGTGTTCGAGCCGTTCTACCGAGCGGGCACCCCCACGGGCGGGCATCGTGGCTCAGGTCTCGGCCTGGCGATAGCGCGCGGCTTCACGGAGGCGAGCGCGGGCTCGCTGCACGTCGAGTCCCTTCCCGGACAGGGGGCCTCGTTCGTGTTCGAGCTGCCGCTGCGCGAGAGCGCTCGGGACGCCGCCGACGATCAGGGCAAGCCGCGGGCGGCCGCCGAGCCGGCGCAGGCCTCGCGGGGGGCCTCGGCGGCGGCAGGCAACGAATGAGCAGCGGGCAGCCGCGGGCGGCGCGAGCGACGCGCGTGCTGGTCGTCGACGACGAGTCGCAGATCGTTCGCGCGCTGAAGGTGGTGCTTCGTGAGGCAGGCTTCGAGGCGGTGCCGGCGGAAACGGCCGCCGAGGCGCTCGACGTCGCGGCTGTGCACCCGCCGGAGGCGGCGATCGTCGACCTCGTGCTGCCTGACGGCGACGGCATCGAGGTGACGCGTCGTCTGCGCGAATGGAGCGAGATGCCGATCCTCGTGCTTTCGGCGGTCGGCGAGGAGGAGCAGAAGGTGAGAGCGCTCGAGGCGGGCGCCGACGACTACATCACCAAGCCGTTCGGAGCGCGCGAGCTGGTCGCGCGCCTACAGGCGGCGCTGCGCCGGGCGGCTCCGTCCGGCGATGAGCCGCGGATCGTCGTCGAGGGGCTCGAGGTCGACCTCGCCGGGCGCGTCGTGCTGCGCGACGGCGAGCCCGTCCATCTGACCCCGATCGAGTTCGAGCTGCTGCGCGTGCTGCTGCGCAACCGGGGCCGCCTGATGACGCACCGCAAGCTGATCGTCGAGGTGTGGGGACCGGAGTACGTCGACGACATCCAGCCGCTGCGCACGCACATCGCGCGGCTGCGGGCGAAGATCGAGCCCGAGGGATCGGCGGGGCCACGCTACATCGTGACCGACCCCGGTGTCGGCTACCGCTTCGCCGGCTGACGCGCTCGTCACAAAATCGTTATGCCTCGCGCCGCGATCGTTACACGGGCGTGACGCTGGAGCGTCAATAGTGGTCGCATGGATGTTCTCGCGATAGTCATCGGGATCGTCACCTTCGCAATTCTCCTCTACATGATCGAGGGGGTCGACCGGATATGACCGTGTCACTGCCTCTCGGCGCGTTCATCGCGCACATGAGCGGCGCCGACTTCTTCGGTCTGGTCGTCTGCGTGTTGATCATCGGCTACCTCTTCTACGCACTGATTCGCGGAGAGAAGCTGTGAGGGCATGACATTCCCCGGCTGGCTGACGATCTTCCTCTTCGTCGTGATCCTGAGTGCGCTGGCGATGCCGCTCGGGGGCTACATGGCGAAGGTGTACAGCGGGGACCGGGTATTCCTTACGCCGCTGCTCGCGGGTCCCGAGCGGCTTCTCTACAAGATCCTGCGGGCCGACCCGCAGCGCGGGCAGGACTGGAAGTCCTACGCGAAGAGCCTCTTGATCTTCTCGCTCGCCGGCTGGCTGTTGCTGTACGTGATCCTGCGCACGCAGGACGCCTTCTTCGTTCCCCACGCCGCCAATCCGCTGGCCTACCACTCGGCGCCGTGGAACGTCACGTTCAACACGGTCTCCTCATTCGTCACGAACACCAACTGGCAGTACTACGCCGGCGACACGACGATGAGCTACCTCAGCCAGATGCTCGGTCTGGCTGTGCAGAACTTCCTCTCGGCCGGAGTGGGGATCGTCGTCGCGGTGGCGTTGATCCGTGGGATCGTCGGGCGCAGCGGCAAGAGCCTCGGCAACTTCTGGCAGGACCTGGTGCGCACGGTCCTGTACGTGCTGCTGCCGATCGCGGTGCTCGGCGCGCTGGTGCTCGTCTCTCAGGGCGTGATCCAGAACTTCTCGACGTTCCTGACGGCTCACACGCTCACCGGCGTCACCCAGTCGATCGCGATGGGGCCGGTCGCATCCCAGGAGGTCATCAAGGAGCTCGGCACCAACGGTGGTGGTTTCTTCAACGTCAACTCCGCCCACCCGTTCGAGAACCCGACGGCGTTCACCAATTTCTTCGAGATGCTGCTCGTGTTGATCATCCCGGCAGCGCTCGTGTTCACATACGGGCGGATGACCGGCAACCGTCGCCAGGGGTACGCGATCTACGGGACGATGATGGTGATGTTCCTCGGCGCCGTGATCGTCGCCTACATCGCCGAGGCGCACGGCTCGCCGGCTCAGCACGCGGCTGGTCTTCACACGCACGCCATCTCTGGCTCCGGCGGCGGCAACATGGAAGGCAAGGAGCAGCGCTTCGGCATCGCCGGGTCGGCGCTGTTCGACGTCATCACGACCGTCACCTCATGCGGCGCGGTCAACAGCGCGATCGAGTCCTTCACCGGAATCGGCGGTGCTGTGCCGTTCGCGAACATGTCGGCCTCAGAGACGATCTTCGGCGGGGTCGGCACAGGGCTCTATTCGATCCTGCTGTACGTGCTGCTCGCGGTCTTCATCGGCGGGCTGATGGTGGGACGCACGCCGGAGTGGCTCGGCAAGAAGCTCGAGGCGAGGGAAATCAAGCTTGCCGGGCTGGCCATCTTGATCACGCCGCTGGCGGCGCTCTTCGCGACGGCATTGGCTACCGCCAGTCACGCCGGTCGCGCGTCGATCTCCGAACTCGGGAAGGGGCCGCAGGGCTTCTCAGAGAGCTTCTATGCATATCTCTCGCAGGCCAACAACAACGGCTCGGCGTTCGCCGGCTACACGGGCTTCATCCAGCCCAACGCCGGCAACCTCGGCTCGCACGGAGTCACTTTCGCCGACCTGCTCGGTGGCCTGGTGATGCTGTTCGCGCGCTTCGGCCCGATCGTGCTCACGCTGGCCGTCGCCGGAGCGCTCGTCGGCAAGCGGGTCACCCCGGCCGGCCTCGGCACGATGCGCACCGACAACACGACGTTCGTCGTGCTGCTGATCGGCGTGATCATCCTCGTCGGCGCACTCACCTTCTTCCCTGCCCTGCTGCTCGGCCCGATCGTTCAGGGCGTGACCGGACACCTCTACTGATATGCGCCGCGACATCGTCACCTCGATCATCGGCATCGTCGTCTTCACCGTTCTGCTCGGGATCGCCTATCCGCTCGTGATCACCGGCGTGAGCCAGGTCGCCTTCCCCGGCAACGCAAACGGCCAGAAGGTCTACGTGAACGGCAAGCTCGTCGGCTCGAAGATCATCGGCCAGAGCTTCGAAAAGCCGGTGCTCGACAAGAACGGCAAGCCGAAGGAAGAAGAAGACGAAGTCGTCACCGAACCGGACCCGAGCTACTTCCAGAGCCGCCCGTCGGCGACCGAAGGGGGCGCCTACAACGCGGCCGCGAGCACGTTCTCCAACCGCGGCCCGAACGACAAGGCGACCGAGCAAGCAGACGCCGAAAACATCAAGGCCTACCTCGAACTGGAGAAGCCCTACGACCCGGGCTTGACGACGGCCGAGGTCCCGGTCGACGCGGTGAACACCTCGGCCTCGAACCTAGACCCGGAAATCTCACCGGCGAACGCTCGCATCCAAGCGCACCGCATCGCGGTCAAGCGCGGGCTCTCGCTGAGCGTCGTCGACGGGCTCCTCGCGAAGTACACAGACGCTCGCGGACTCGGCTTCTCCGGCGAACCGGGCGTCAACGTGCTCGAGCTCAACCTCGCGCTCGACCGCCTGTCCGGAGGAAAAGCCTGATGTCCACACCGATGCCGGCAACCCACGAGCGCCAAGCGATCTCGCTGTTCCAGCGCGAGATCGTCAAACGCGCATTGATCGACAGCTTCCGCAAGCTCGACCCGCGCGTGCAGATCCGTAACCCGGTGATGTTCGTCGTCGAGATCGGCTCGGTCATCACGACTGTCACGTGGTTGATCCAGGCGTTCGGCGGCAAGCCGCTGGGCGGCGGCTCACGAGCCGGCTTGGTACACGTTCACGATCGCCGTCTGGCTGTGGCTGACGGTCGTCTTCGCGAACATGGCCGAGGCCTTCGCCGAGGGCCGCGGACGCGCGCAGGCGGACACGCTTCGCTCAATGCGCAAGGAGACCGTGGCCAAGCTTCGCGACGGCTCCACAAAGGCCGCCTCGGAGCTGGCGCGCGGCGACGTCGTGGTCGTCACGGCGGGTGAGCTGATCCCCGGCGACGGCACGGTGATCGAGGGCATCGCGACGGTCGACGAGTCGGCGATCACGGGCGAGTCGGCGCCCGTGATCCGCGAGTCCGGCGGCGACCGCAGCGCGGTGACCGGCGGCACGCGCGTGACCTCGGACGAGATCGTCGTCGAAATCACCCAGGAGCCGGGCCAGTCCTTCCTCGACCGCATGATCGCGCTCGTCGAGGGAGCCTCACGGCGCAAGACGCCGAACGAGATCGCACTGAACATCCTGCTCGCGGCGCTCACGCTGATCTTCGTGATCGTCGTTGCGACGCTGCGCCCGTTCGGCCTGTTCTCGGGCACGTCGATCTCCGAGACGACGCTGATCGCGCTGCTCGTCGCGCTGATCCCGACGACGATCGGCGCGCTGCTGAGCGCGATCGGGATCGCCGGCATGGACCGTCTCGTGCGGCGCAACGTGCTCGCGCTGTCCGGGCGCGCGGTCGAGGCCTCGGGCGACATCGACGTGCTGCTGCTCGACAAGACCGGCACGATCACGATCGGCAATCGTCTCGCGTCGGAGTTCGTGCCGATGCCCGGCGTGGCCGAGGCCGACCTGGCCGAAGCCGCGCAGCTCTCCTCGCTCGCCGACGAGACGCCCGAGGGACGCTCGATCGTCGTGCTGGCCAAGCAGTACGGCATCCGCGAGCACGACATGTCGCAGATGAACGCCGAGTTCGTGCCGTTCACCGCGCAGACGCGCATGAGCGGCGTCGACTACGACGGCCAGCAGCTGCGCAAGGGCGCCGGCGACGCGATCATCGAGCTGGTCAAGCACGAAGGAGGCTCCCCGCCCCCCGAGCTGCAAGTTCAGCTCGACCGCATCGGCAACGAGGGTGGCACGCCGCTGGCGGTCTCGCGCGACAGCCAGGTGCTCGGCGTCGTCTACCTCAAGGACACCGTCAAGGAGGGGATGAAGGCTCGCTTCGACCAGCTGCGCGCGATGGGCATCAGGACGGTGATGGTGACCGGCGACAACCGCCTGACGGCCGGCAAGATCGCCGAGGAGTCGGGCGTCGACGACTTCCTCGCCGAAGCAACGCCCGAGCGCAAGCTCGCGCTGATCCGCGAGCAGCAACAGGACGGGCGACTCGTGGCGATGACCGGCGACGGCACCAACGATGCGCCGGCGCTCGCGCAGGCCGACGTCGGCGTGGCGATGAACACGGGCACCCAGGCCGCGCGTGAGGCCGGCAACATGGTCGACCTCGACTCCAACCCGACGAAGCTGATCGAGATCGTCGAGGTCGGCAAGCAGCTGCTTGATCACGCGTGGCGCGCTGACCACGTTCTCGATCGCCAACGACGTCGCCAAGTACTTCGCGATCCTGCCGGCCGTGTTCATCTCGACATACGCCGTCACGCCCGGGGGCAAGGGGCCGCTGCACGTGCTCAACATCATGGGCCTCGGCTCGCCCCGCTCGGCGATCGTCTCGGCGATCATCTTCAACGCGCTCGTGATCCCGTTGCTGATCCCGCTGTCGCTGCGCGGCGTGCGCTACCGCGCGATCGGGGCCAGCGCGCTGCTGCGGCGCAATCTGCTGATCTACGGACTGGGTGGGATCATCGCTCCGTTCATCGGGATCAAGCTGATCGACCTGATCGTGCACAACCTGCTCGGGGGGTGAACGGCGAGCCGAACGCGAGCGGCTCCGGGCCCGACGACCGGTCGCGGCGGGCGCTCTCGCGGCCGGCTGAAGGTCTTCATCGGGATGGCCGCCGGGGTCGGCAAGACGTTTCGCATGCTGCTCGAGGGCCAGGCCGAGCTGGAGGCGGGGCGAGACGTCGTGATCGGGCTGCTCGAGACGCACGGTCGCGCGCGAGACGGCCCAGCTCGCCGAGGGGCTCCCGTCGGCGCCGCGCCGCAGGATCAGCTACCGCGAGGCGGTGCTCGAGGAGATGGATCTGCCGGCGCTGCTGCGCCGCGCGCCCGAGCTGTGCCTGATCGACGAGCTGGCCCACACCAACGCACCCGGCGTCGAGCACGCCAAGCGCTACGAAGACGTCGAGGAGGTCCTTGCCGCCGGCATCGACGTGCTCTCGACGCTCAACGTCCAGCACCTCGAGTCGCTCAACGACCACATCACCGAGCTGAGCGGCATCCGCGTGCGCGAGACGATCCCCGACGCGATCCTCGGGCGAGCCGACGAGGTCGTGCTGATCGACCTCACCCCGGAGACGCTGCTCGACCGGCTGCGCGCCGGCAAGGTCTACCCGGTCGAGCGAATCGACGCTGCGCTCAACAACTTCTTCCGCATCGAGAACCTCGCGGCGCTGCGCGAGGTCGCGCTGCGCCAGGTGGCGGAAGAGGTCGGCGCCAAGCGGCTCACCACCGAGCTGGTCGGCTCGCGCGAGGAGAGCCTCGCCGCCGACGCGCCCCAGGCCGTCGGCGAGCGCCTGCTCGCGCTCGTCGAGCCCTACCCCGGGGCCCAGCGCCTGGTCCGCCGCGCGTGGCGCTCGGCGCAGCGCCTCGGCGCCGATCTCGATCTTCTGTGGGTGCGCGCACCCGGTCAAGGCCTGTCCGGCGATCAGGAGCGCTCGCTGATCGCGCTCCGCCAGCTGGCCTCGGTGCTCGGCGCGAAAATGGTCGAAGAGGAATCGGACGATCTCGCCTCGACGATCGTCGAGGTCGCCTCGCAGCGTGGGAGCACATACCTCCTGCTCGGGCGCTCGCGCCCGGCGCGCGGCCTGGCCCGTCTGCGCGTGCCGCTGCCACAGCAGCTGATGCAGCGTCTGCCGGGGGTCGACGTGCGGATCGTCGCCGACCGCCCGATGCGTGCGAACGGTGAGAAGCCATGACCGTGCTTGCGCTCGTGCTGGTCGCCGCCGCCGGGATCCTCTTGGGAGTCGCAGCCGGCTACTGGCTGCCGCCGCACGGGCGACTCGTCGCGCGCAATCGCCCGCGGCCGGTTCGGCGGATCTTGCTGCCGTTCACCGGTCAGGCGATCTCACGCCGCGCATTCGAGGCGGCCGTTCGCCTGGCGAAGGCCGAGAACGCGATCGTGATGCCCGCCTTCCTCGCGCGCGTGCCGATGAGCCTGCCGCTGGATTCTGCGCTGCCCGTGCAGTGTGCGAGGGGAATGTCCCTGATCGAGGCGATCGAGCAGCGGCTCTCCTCGCAGGGAGTTCCGGTCGACTCGCGTATCGGCCGCGGGCGAACGGCTCGCGATGCGCTGCGCAACCTGCTCGCGCAAGAGCACTTCGACCGGATCATCGTGTCAGCCGACGAAGACCCCCGCGCGGGGCTCAGCTATGACGACTTGAAGTGGCTGCTCGAGCGCGTTCCGGCCGAGATCATGATCCTGCGCCCCGCGCCGGAGGACACACGCCGGATCTCGACCCAGGCCGTCGCCGGGCACTTCTGACGGGGACGCACGTTCGACGGGCGGCCGTGGTGCTCGAGAGACGGGCCGAGCCGTCGCGCCCCCGATCTTCGGCGAGAATGGCCGTATGCCCGACGGCCGCGGACACCTGAAGGTCTTCATCGGCATGGCGCCGGGGGTCGGCAAGACCCACCGGATGCTGCAGGAGGGGAAGGCCGAAGCCGACAGCGGACGCGACGTGGCGGTGGGTTACCTGGAGCCGCACGGTCGCGCGGAGACGCTCGCGCAGGCAGAGGGGCTCGAGCTGATTCCGCGCCGGCGCGTGGAGTACCGCGGCAAAGCGCTCGAGGAGATGGATCTCCCGGGGGTGCTCGCGCGCAAGCCGGAGCTGTGCCTGATCGACGAGCTGGCGCACACCAACGCGCCGGGTGTCGAGCACGAGAAGCGCTTCGAAGACGTGCGCCAGGTGCTCGAAGCCGGGATCGACGTCTACTCGACGGTCAACGTGCAGCACCTGGAGAGCCTCAACGACCAGGTCAACCAGCTGACCGGCGCGCGCGTGCGCGAGACGATCCCCGACGAGGTGCTCTCGGCTGCGGACGAGGTCGTGCTGATCGATCTGACGCCCGAGGCGCTGATCGCGCGCCTGCGCGCGGGCAAGGTCTACCGCCCCGAGCGCGTGCAGGCGGCGCTGAACAACTTCTTCAAGATCGAGAACCTCTCGGCGCTGCGCGAGACGGCGCTGCGCCAGGTCGCCGAGGACGTCGAGGAAAAGCGTCTAGTGCGCGAGCCCAGGCTCCTCGTGCGCCGCGACGAGCAGGGCGATGCGGTGGCCGGCGAGCCCCAGCCGCAGGCGATCGCCGATCGGCTGCTCGCGCTGGTCACGCTCGCGCCGCACTCCGAGCGTGTCGTGCGCCGGGCATGGCGCTCGTCGCAGCGCCTGGACGCCGAGCTCGACGTGCTGCTCGTGCGCCCGCCCGGGCATCCGCCGAGCCGCGAGGATCGCGAGCGCCTGGAGGCGCTGCGCCGGCTGACGGCGATGCTCGGCGCGCGCCTGCGCGTCGAGGAGGGCGAGGACGTGGCCGCGGTTGCCGTCTCGGTGGCGCGCGAGCTGGGGGCCACATATGTGCTGATCGGCACGCCGAGCGCTCGCCGGGGCATCGGCCGCCTCGGCCTTCGCGGCGGCGGGCTCGACGGCTCTCTGCTCGGGCGCCTGCTGCGCGAGCTGCCCGGCGTCGACGTGCGGATCGTCGCCGATCCAACGCTGCGCAGCGGACGCGCAGCGGAGCGGCAGGTGGCCGAGCACGACCAGCGCGGGGAGTAAATCCGTCGTAAAGATGAAGCGTCTGTTGCAGGTGGCGGGCTAAAGGGCGCGTAAGACTCGTTGCAGTCGCTCCCAACTGCGCAACCCTGCCCCTCCGACCCTGTTCCCGCGTGCATATGCCCAATCTTCATAGCCATCTCCCGCGACGCTCGCAACGGCTCGTGGCACTCGTATCGATCGGCGCCCTGCTCTCGGCGCTCGCGCTCGCGCTCGGCTCCGCCCCCGGGGCGGCCGGCGCGAAGTCGGCGAAGCCGGCCAAGGGCGGCCCCCGCGCCCACGCGGCCTCGACCTACTTCACCGGCGTCGGCGATGAGTCGCTGGAGATGTTCACCGACCCGAACTGGATCCAGCTGCGGACGAAAATCGCGCGCTACATCGTGCCCTACGACGCAGCCGTGCGCTCCTACTCGCTCGACCAGGCGAAGCTGTGGATCAAAGCGGCCGAAGCCAGGCACCAGCAGATCCTGATCGCCTTCTACCACTCCGAGTACACGCCGACGAAGATGCCGAGCGTCGCCGCCTATAAACACGACGTGCAGAAATTCGTGAAGCTGTTCCCGCACGTCCACCAGTACCAGTCGTGGGACGAGGCCAACCGCGGCAACATCCGCGGCGTGCTGGCGAGCCCGTCGGCCTCGGCGGCGGCGAAGTACTACCAGGCGCTGCTGCGCGTGTGCAAGGGCTGCACGGTGCTCGGGCTCGACGTGCTCGACGCGAACAACATCTCGCCGACGCTGCGCTACATCTCCGAATTCAAGCGCGAGGTGGGCAAACTGCGCACGGTGATGCCGAAGATCTGGGGGCTGCACAACTACTCGGACATCAACCGGCTGGAAAGCTGGCGCACGCGCGAACTGGTGCGGGCGATGGGCGGGCAGACGTGGCTGACCGAGACCGGCGGGATCGTCAAATTCGGCGGTGCCTTCCCCAACAGGCGCGGTTCGGGATTGCGGCGCGCGGCGAAGGTGCTCGCATACATGTTCAACGTCGCCGCCTCGCACGCGAAGATCAAGCGCCTGTACATCTACGACTGGACGGGCGGCAACGCGCGCACGCGCTTCGACGCGGGGCTGACCGACGCCCACCACGTGCCGCGGCCGGGCTACGTGGTCGTCTGCAAGAAGCTGCACGGCGCCAAGTGCAACGTCAAGCGCATCAGTAACCACTGACGGCCGGGCTGCCCGAGGGGCCGGCGGCAGCGCGCCGCGCGGCATCGGCGTCGGCCGGGCCTTCGAGCTCGCGCCCCGAGCTCGCGCGCCGCGCCGGGCCGGGCGAGGTCGGTTCGTTGCGCAGCAGCCGCGCCGCGGCCAGCGCGAGCAGTCCGGCGGCGGCGGCGATCAGCACGAGCTTGGTCAGGGGGAACGTGCTGCCCGAGTGCAGCTTCAGGTTCAGTGCGGTGTGGTCGCCGGCGCCGACGATGCTCAAGAGGCCCTGGTGGTCGATGCCCAGTTCGGTCGGCGCGAGCGCGGCGAACAGACCCCAGAGAAGCAGCGCCAGCGCGCCGGCGCCGAGCGAGCGCAGCGTCAGGCGCATGCGCGCCGTGGCGAGCGTGGCGAGCGTCACACCGAGGCCGGCGGCGAGCAGGAACGGCCAGATGCCTCCCCAGCCGCGCCCGGCGCCGAACGAGCTGGCGATCGTCGGCTGGAAGAAGCCCTCGCTGAGGTAGCGCGTCCACACGACGGCCTCGTTCTCGTAGCCGATCAGCGGGTGCGTGATCGTGGCGATCACGGTCGTCGTGATCGACACGGCGGCGAGTGCGATCGTCGGGCCGGGGAAGCGCTTGAAGGCGACCCCGAGCGGGACCGCGAGGAACGGCAGCATCGTCGTCAGGAAGCGCGGGCCCATGAAGCCGCCGCCGAACGGCAGGTAGTAGCCCGAGTTGTAGCCCACGTAGCAGAGGCAGATGCCGCCGATCGTGAGCGCCTCGGCGCGCTTGCCGCGACGGTAGAGCAGCACGGCGCCGACCGCGCCCATGATCAGCACGGGCGAGATCGTCAAGAGGCCGCGCGAGTCGAACAGCAGCGTGGCGAGCACCTTCAGGCTGGGCAGGTCGATGCCGAAGAAGCCTTTCTGCTGGCGCGGCACGTCGGAGTAGGCGAGGTGCGTCCAGGAGTGGAAGGCGTAGTGGTTGTAGAGCAACAGCGGCACGATGCCGACGATGCCGCCGCCGATGTATGCGCCGGCGCGCGTCAGCACGCCGCGCACGTTCCACGCGTCGCGGCGCGAGAGCAGGTACAGCCCGAGCACGGCGCCGACGAAGAACAGCGGGTACTCCGAGCCGACGGCGTAGCCGATCGCGAGGCCGGCGAGCGCCAGCAGCGACGGCGCCGGCGGCCCGTCGCGCTCGCGCAGCATCAAGGCGAAGGCGGCGAAGCCGAGGAAGGCGCCGAAGACGTGCGAGAAGAGCAGCGTGGAGAGCGGCAGCACCATCGTGCCGAGCCCCAAGGCGACGGCGGCGGCGGCGCCGTAGCCCGGCTCGAAGCGATCGGCCACGCGCCAGAGCGAGCAGCAGCAGCAAGAGGCCCGGCAGCACGTTGCCCCACAGGCCGATCAGGTAGACCATCTCGTCTTCGCCGCGCAGCGCTTCGGAGCTGCGCGTCCACTTTTCGGCGTCGAGGCCTTGGAGCGTGTCGTAGAAGGGCAGCGCGAACAGCGCCAGGCCGGGCGCGCGGGCCGAGTACCAGTGACCCTTGTAGAAGACCTTGTCGCCCGTGTTTTCCTGGAACTGGTCGATGTCTGTCTGTTCGACGTTGAGCGAGCGGATCAGGTCGTAGTGCGAGGTCTGGTTCCAGGAGAAGCTCTGGATCATCGTCGCGTAGGCGACGCCGACGAGCAGGATCGCGACGAGCGCGAGGCGCTTGCTGGGAAACCGAGCCCGCATCAGTCGCTTCCGTGCAGCGCCGCCGGCCCGGGCCCGATCTCGTAGATCACGAGCGAGCCGATGCGTTTGCGCGTGATGCCGAGGCCGGCGATCGGCTTTGCCGCGGCAGCCACGGGGTTGCGGCGGCTCGAGCTGCGAGAAGCCGTGGGACGGTGGCAGTTCCTGCAATGGCGCCAGGTGCAGCACGACGGTCTTGATGCCGTAGTAGCGCAGCTTCTCGACGCTTGCCTTGTCGGGGAACTTGTGAACCCCGCCGCGCAGGTCGTCGACCGCGGGGATGTCGAAGGTCGAGTTGCCGATCGGGATCTTGTAGAAGCCGTCGGTCGAGAAGTACTGCCATATGCGGTCGAGGCGACCGTCGGTGGGCAGGTCCAGCCGCGGGCCCGGCAGGCCGATCTCGGCACGCGCCGGCTGCGGCACGACGGGGTGGGCCATGTGCCCGGCGCCTTCGCCGACGATCCCGATCACGATCACGACGCCGACGGCCGCGGTCGCGCCGGCGAGCGAGACGCGCGAGGCGAGGCGACCGCCGTGGCGCGCGAACAGCGAGCCGAGACGGCCGGCGAGCAGCTGCGCGCCGGCGCCGGCGAGCAGCGCGAGGAACAGGGTGGCCGTCGTGAACACGCGCCCGGGCACGCGCACGCCGTCCCAGCCGGGCGCGTAGTTGAACAGCAGGCGGTAGGGATAGCCGTAGCCGGTCAGGCCGAGGCCGACGGCGAGCACGGCGCAGACGACGAAGCCGACGGCGAGCCCGATGCGCAATCGGCGCGTGTAGAACGGCGCGGCCAGCCCGATCAGTCCGAGCAGCAGGATGAATCCGCCTCCGAACAGAACCTGCTCGTTCTTGGAGTGGACGTGTTCGCGCATGCCGGAGGTCAGGCCGCCCCACACGCGGTTCTCCGACGACGCCGACAGCCACGCGGCGGGACCGGCGGAGTAGGTTTTGACTTCCCTGAGCGTGCGCTTGGCGGTCGGGTAGTCGTGTGAGATCTTCAGGTAGGGGCGCGCCTCATAGGCGGTCACGGCGCCGACGAGCAGGATGCCGATGCAGGTGATCGCGATCAGATCGCGCGGCAGCGAGGGTCGGCCGGCGCGCAGCCAGTAGATCGCGGCGAGCACGGCGAGCACGGCCATCAGGTAGGCGAACTGCAGCCCCAGGGTGAAGCCGAGCGAGATCTGCCAGGCGGTGACGAGCCAGCCGGCGATCACCAGCCCGCGCGAGCAGCGCCGGTAGCCGCGCAGCAGCAGGAACAGGGCGAGCGCGATCCCGCCGGAGGAGATCACGTGCAGGTGCCCGGCCTCGGTCACGCGGTAGGGCGCGTAGGCGAAGGCGGCCGCCGCGGCAGCCGCGCCGAGCTTGCGCAGCCCGAGCTCGCGGGCCAGCAGGTAGCAGCCGACGAAGGCCAGCGACCAGGCGAAGAGGAACAGCAGGTTGTAGCGGACGAGCGCGGCGACGGTGCCCGAGCCGAAGAAGGCGGCGGGGCCGTAGCCGAGCAGCGAGTCGGAGAAGGCGAGGCTCAGCGGGTGGGGATAGAAGGCGTTTGCGTCGAACAGGTGCAGCGGCTGGTGCAGCATGGCGTGGCCGACCCAGGCGATCTGCCAGGCGGTGCGCACGGGGTCGCCGAGGTCCGGCGAGATGCGGCTGGGCAGATGCAGCACGAGCGGCCACGTGACGAGCACGGCGAGCGCGACGCCGGTGAGGATCGCCCAGAGGATCTCGCTGCGTGCGAGCTGCGGCGAGGGCGTCCAGCGTGCGGCGTGCGGCGCCGTCGGGCGACCGCGCTCGACGTCACCGTCGCGCTCTTCGGCCGTGGGGACGCTGCCTGGGCGCACGGGCTGATCAGCCGGCGTGTGCGAGGGGGCGGGGATCCCGGTGCTCATCGTCTGCTCGTGTTCGCGACAAGAGGGATCGGCGCAGCATACGGGAGCGGTGAGCGACGCAACGCAGGCCGGCGCAGCCGCGACCGGTCCCTGAGACGTTCCGGCGCAAGGGCTCAGGGCCGATGTGCCAGACGGACCAGTCGATATGCGTCAGACTGCGCTCGATGAAGATCCTGGTCCTCGGCGCGGGGGGCGTCGGTTCGGCGTTTGCCGCGATCGCGCAGCGCCGCCCATCGTTCGAGCGGGTCGTATTGGCGGACATCGCCCCCGAGCGCGTGAAGGCGGCCGTGGCCGCGCGTGGAGAGCCGGGGCGCTTCTCGGCCGAGCGCGTCGACGCCTCTGACACGCAGAGCGTGCTCGACCTGATCGCCCGTGTCCACCCGGACGCGGTGCTGAACGCGTGCGACCCTCGCTTCAACGAGCCGATCTTCGAAGCGTGCTTCGAGGCGAAGGTGACCTATCTGGACATGGCGATGACGCTGTCGCGCCCACACCCGCAGCGTCCGTACGAGCTGCCGGGCAAGCTGCTCGGCGAGCAGCAGCTGGCGGCACATGAGGCGTGGGAGCAGGCGAACGTGCTGGCGCTCGTCGGCATCGGCGTGGAGCCGGGCCTGTCGGACGTGTTCGCCGCCTACGCCGCGCAGGAGCTGTTCTCGAGCGTCGAGGAGGTCGGCGTGCGCGACGGCGCCGACCTGGTCGTCGATGGCTACGACTTCGCGCCGACCTTCTCGATCTGGACGACGATCGAGGAGTGCCTGAACCCGCCGTTGATCTGGGAGCGCGAGCGCGGCTTCTACACGACGGCGCCGTTCTCCGAGCCCGAGGTGTTCGAGTTCCCCGAGGGCATCGGCAAGGTCGAGTGCGTCAACGTCGAGCACGAGGAGGTCGTGCTGATCCCGCGCTGGGTGCAGTGCGAGCGCGTCACGTTCAAGTACGGGCTCGGCGAGGAGTTCATCGACGTGCTGCGCACGCTGCACAAGCTCGGACTCGACTCGACCGAGCCGGTGCGCGTTCGCGACGTGCAGGTCGCGCCGCGCGACGTCGTTGCCGCCTCGCTACCCGACCCGGCGACGCTGGGCGAGCGGATGACGGGGCGCACGTGCGCCGGAACGTGGGTCAGGGGGACGGGCGTCGACGGCAAGCCGCGCTCGACGTACCTCTACCACGTGGTCGACAACGAGGAGACGATGCGCGAATACGGCAGCCAGGCGGTGGTCTGGCAGACGGCTGTCAACCCGGTCGTGGCGCTCGAGCTGCTCGACGAGGGCGTGTGGAAGGGCAGCGGCGTGCTCGGGCCGGAGGCGTTCCCGCCGGGGCCGTTCCTCGACAAGCTCGCCGAGCTGGGCTCGCCGCACGGGGTGTTGGAGATGCTCCGTTAGGCGCTGTCGGATGGAAGGCGCGCCGCAAGCTGAGGGCATCTCTCAATGGAGTAGTACGATATACTACTGGTATGAGTAAGAGGCTCCAGGTCGTCGTGGCGGACGCCGAGATCGAGCGCTACGCACAGACCGCCGAGGCGGCAGGGTTGAGCATGTCGGAGTGGGCGCGCCAGGCCCTTCGAGCCGCGACGCGCGAAGCGTCGAGCGGGGACGTCGAGGCGAGGCTGGCGCTTATCCGCAGGGCGGCCGGTAACAGGACGGGCGGGCGCGAAGTCGACATCGAGACGATGCTTGCCGAGACCGAGGCTGGGCGGCTGGCGGAGTTGGAGACCGGCATGGGCACTGCTGACACTTGATCTTCGTCGACGCAAATGTTCCGATGTATCTCGTCGGGAACGATCATCCCCACAAGTTCGAAGCGCTGCGTTTGGTCGAGCGGCTGACGAGCGAACGGCGCCGATTGGTGACGAGCAGCGAGGTGTTCCAGGAGATGCTGCATCGCCTGAGCTCGATCGGTCGAAGCGAGGACTTGGAGCTGGCGTTCGAGACGCTTCGCGGGATTGTCGACGAGACGTTTGCCGTCGAGGAGGCCGATGTGTTCGCGGCCAAGGACCTGCTGTTCGGTCATCCGCGTCTCTCGGCCCGTGACGCTCTCCACGTCTCAGTCATGCGGCGCCACCAAATCGTCGAGATCCTCAGCTTCGATCGAGGCTTCGACACGATCGCCGCGATCATGCGGCTTCCCGCGACGCCGAGCGGCTGAGCGGCCCTTCTAGAAATCGACCGGCGCCGGCAGCACCGGCGACGGCGGCGCGTCGAGGATCCCGGGCGGCGCCGTTTCGGTCTTGCGTTTGAAGAACTCTTTGAAGTAGGGCCGCGAGACGAGCATCAGCAGGATGCCGAGGATCATGCCGCCGATGCCGAACCAGATCGGCAGCGTGATGCCGGCGAGCGGAGCCGATTCGACGTTTTCGGCGTGCCCGTAGAAGATGACGGCCTTGATGAACACGCCGAACAGCATCACGGCGCCGAGCAATGGCACAAGGCCGAGCATGAAGAAGTTCTTCGCGCTCTTGGTCAGCTCGCGGCGGTAGTACCAGACGCACGCGAAGCCGGTGAAGCCGTAGTAGAAGCAGACGGGGAAGCCGAGCGCGGTGATCGAGTCGGACAGCACGCTTTCGGAGACGAGCAAAAGCGGCACGGTGACGGCGACCGAGAGCACCCCCATGGCGATCGTCGAGACGTCGGGGGTCAAATAGGTTTTGTGGACTTTGCCGAGCACCTTGTGCACGGCTTTCCAGTGGGCCATCGAGAGCGTCGTGCGAGCGGTCGGCAGGATCGTCGTCTGCGTCGAGGCGGACGCGGACGTCAGCACGGAAATGATCAGCAGCTTGTAGAGCACGCCGCCGAGCACGGGCTTTCCGAGCGCGTTGAGCACGTCTTCGGCGTTCTTTTCGAGAAAGCCGGGGCCATGGAAGGCCATGGCCCCGGTCGAGACGAGCAGGTAGATCACGACGAGCAGCACGGTCGAGATGACGGCGGCCTTGCCCGGTCCGTTGGCGGGGTCGTCGGACTCCTCGTTGACGGCGACGCCGGAATCCCATCCCCAATAGATGAATACGCCGAGCAGGACGCCGTCGAGCAGGTCGCCGAAGTTCATCTTGGTGGGGTCGAACCAGGAAGCCTGCGGTTCGATCGACCCTGTCGGGTGGCTGCCGTAGACCTTGACGAGCGCGACGATCGCGAACAGGCCGAGGATGATCACCTCGGCGGTAAGCAGCCAGCGCTGCAACGCGGCAGAGAGCTCGATACCCCGCCAGCAGATCCAGGTCATGATCGCGATCCACACGACCGCCGCGATCACCAGCGCGGCTTTCGATTCGCCGAGTTCGGTGAAGCCGAAGAGCTTGAAGGTGTAGATCGCCGCGATGTCGGACAGCGAGGCCATCACGAGGATGTCGGCGAGGAAGATCGCCCAGCCGTTGACCCAGCCGACGCTGGGCCCGAAGGCGCGCGTGGTCCAGGCGAACGTCGTGCCGGAGTCGGGGTCGGCACGGTTGAGGTATTTGTAGGCGACCGCGATCAGCAGGATCGGGATGAAGGAGACGAGCAGCACGGCGGGAGCGTGGAGGCCGATGCCCTTGATCGCGACGATGAAGCCGAGCGTGGCGGCGAGCGAGTAGGCAGGTGCGGTCGATGCGACGCCGATGACGACGTTGGAGATGTAGCTGATGGCGCCCTTCTTCAGCCCCTTGTCCATGACCCCCTGGTGCCCTTGCTGGCCGGAACCCGTCGGTACGGCGCCGCTCTCGGTGGCCATCGATCTCGTCCTCTCCTGTGGGTGGTCGCGCGAACTACGGCAAAACCTATGCCCCCGGCCGGTCACGGGCAATGGGCGCTTGTCCCAAAACGAACGAGGTGTCTTGTACGCTCCGTACAACGACCTCTGCGCCTCTTGACCGGGTACGTACTTGATAGGCACTACTTGGCGCAGTACGGTTGTCCTGAGTGTCTATCGGCGATGGCCGGGCGCACCGGCACCGGCACAGGGAGTGGATGCAATGAGCGACTCCGCAGAGCTCGATCAGATGGCCGGCGCGAGCGAGACGTCTGGCGACTCGGACCAGCAGGGCGAGTCGACGGGAACGTCGTGGGCGCCGGGACCGGCAGGCATGGCGCTGGCCGAAGACCCCGATCGCCTGCAGCAGCTGGCGCGGCGCAACCTGTGGATGCACTTCACGCGGATGGGCTCCTATGACGAGCACCACTCGGTGCCGGTGATCGTGCGGGGCGAGGGCTGCTACGTCTACGACGAGCACGGCAAGCGCTACCTGGACGGTCTCTCGGCGCTGTACTGCGTCAACGCCGGTCACGGCCGCGCGGAGCTCGGCGAAGCGGCGGCCAGGCAGGCCAAGCAGCTCGGCTTCTACACGAACTGGAGCTACGCGCACCCGCCGGCGATCGAGCTGGCGGCGCGCATCGCGGGGCTGGCGCCGGGCAACCTCAACCGGGTGTTCTTCACCTCGGGCGGCTCGGAGTCGGTGGAGTCGGCGTGGAAGCTCGCGAAGGCCTACCACCGGGCGCGCGGGGATCAGATGCGCCACAAGCTGATCTCGCGCCACCTCTCCTACCACGGCACCTCGATGGGCGCGCTGACGGCGACCGGATTGCCGCCGCTTCGCGAGCCGTTCGAACCGCTGACGCCGGGCGGGGCGCACGTGCCGAACACGAACTCCTATCGCTGGAACGAGGATCGCGAGGAGCTGTGGGCGGCGGACGCGATCGAGGAGACGATCGAATTCGAGGGGCCGAACACTGTGGCGGCGGTGATCCTCGAGCCGGTGCAGAACGGCGGCGGCTGCTTCGTGCCGCAGGACGGCTACTTCCAGCGCGTGCGCGAGATCTGCGACCGCCACGGCGTGCTGTTGATCTCGGACGAGGTGATCTGCGCGTGGGGCCGCCTGGGCTACTGGTTCGGCTGCGAACGCTTCGGCTATCAACCGGACATGATCACGACGGCGAAGGGGATCAGCTCGGCGTACGCCCCGCTCGGCGCGGTGATCGCGGGCGACCACATCGCGGAGCCGTTCATGCACGGCAAGGAGTCCTTCGTGCACGGCTTCACGTTCGGCGGTCACCCGGTGGCGTGCGCGGTGGGGCTGGCGAACATCGAGCTGATGGAGCGCGAGGACCTGGGCGGCAAGGTGCTCGCGAACGAGGGCAAGTTCCGCGCGATGCTCGAGAGCCTGCGCGACCTGCCGATCGTGGGCGACGTGCGCGGGGCGGGCTACTTCCACGCGATCGAGCTGGTCAAGGACCAGGAGACCAAGGAGACGTTCGACGACGAGGAATCGGAGCAGCTGCTGCGCGGCTTTCTCTCGGGGGAGCTGTACAAGCGCGGGCTGATCTGCCGCACGGACGATCGCGGCGACCCGATCATCCAGCTCTCACCGCCGCTGATCGCGGGCGAGGAGCAATTCGAGGAGATCTTGGCGGTGCTGCGGCCGGTGCTGACGGAGGCGTGCGAGCGGATGGAGTCGTGGAGCTCACGGTCGAGAGCCTGATCGCGGAGCTCGGCCTGGAGTTGGCGAGCGGCCACGAGTCGGCGCATACGCACGTCCGCTGGGTGCACAGCACGGAGCTCGAGGACCCGACGCCGTGGCTGCGCGGCGGCGAGCTGGTGCTGACGACGGGGATCCAGCTGAACGGGCCGAAGAGCCAGCGCGAGCTGATCGACCGTCTGGCGGACCATCGCATCGCGGGTCTCGGCCTCGGCACCGGCTTCAAGCACAAGCGCCTGCCGGCGGCGCTCCTGGCGGCTGCGCGCAAGCGCGGGTTCCCGCTGTTCGAGGTGCCGTACGAGCTGCCGTTCATCGCGATCACGGAGCGGGCTTTCGCGCAGCTCGTAAACGAGCGCTACGAAATGCTGCAGCGCAACATGGCGGGCGACGTGCTGGCGGAGGCGCTCACGGGCCACCTCTATCCGGAGGACCTGCAGGCGCGGCTGCGGCCGTTCGGAATTGGCGAGCAGGCGGCGGTGCTGGCGTTCGCGCTGGAGGACCCGACGGCGGCGGCAGCGCCATTGGAACGTGCGCTCGAGCACGAGCGCACGCACAGCCTGGTGGCGATCCGGGCGGGGCTGTTGTGCGCGGTGATCGACGCAACGGGGACGGGGGTCGATCCGGAGGCGCTCGCGCGCAAGCTGCGCGGCGAGCTGCGCGCGCGCTTCGGCGAGGTCCGCGCGGCGGCCAGCCGGGCGGGCGCGGCGCACTCGCTGCGGCTGAGCTTCCACGAGGCGCGCTGCGCGCTGGAGGCGGTGCGGCTGCAGAACGGCGGCGCGCCGGAGGTGGCGACCTACCGCGACCTGGGCGCGTTCCATCTCTTGCTCTCGTTGCAGGACGACGATGCGCTCCTGTCCTACTGCCGCGGCGTGCTCGGCCCGGTGGAGCAGGACGAGGGCGACTACGGCGAGGAGCTGCTGCGCTCGCTGGACGTGTTCATCGAACACAACGGCCACTGGGAGAAGGCGGCGGGCGCGCTGTTCTGCCACCGGCACACGCTGCGCTACCGGGTCCGTCGCGTGGAGCAGCTGACGGGCCGCGACTTCTCCAATGCGCGCGACCGCATCGAGTTCTGGCTGGCGTTGCGCGGCCGGGAGCTCGCGCGGTGATGATTTTTTTGATGAAGAGAACCCGCCCGAGCGCCCCGGCTCGGCCGGGCACCACGAGGAAACGGAGCCGGCGGCGATGAGAATCGGCGTACCGAGCGAGATCAAGCAGGACGAGTACCGCGTGGCGATCACGCCGGCGGGCGTGCGCGAGCTGGCCTCGCGCGGTCACGAGGTGATCGTGCAGGCGGGGGCGGGCGAGGGCAGCGCGATGGACGACGGGCAGTTCGCGGCGCAGGGCGCGCGGATCGTGGCGGATGCGCAGGCGGTGTTCGCCGACGCGGAGCTCGTGCTGAAGGTGAAGGAGCCGCAGGCCTCGGAGGTCGAGCTGCTGCGCGCAGGGCAGACGCTGTTCACCTATCTGCACCTGGCGGCCGAGCCGGAGCTGGCCCGCGGCCTGCAGCGCTCGGGGGCGACGTGCATCGCGTATGAGACGGTCGAGGACGGGGCCGGGCGGCTGCCGCTGCTTGCGCCGATGAGCGAGGTGGCGGGCAAGATCGCCACGCAGGCGGGTGCGTTCATGCTGGAGAAGCCGCTCGGTGGGCGCGGCATCCTGCTCGGCGGCGTGCCGGGCGTGGCGGCGGCGACGGTGCTCGTGATCGGCGGCGGCGTGGTCGGCATGAACGCGGCGTTCATCGCGATCGGGATGGAGGCGGACGTGTTCGTGTTCGACCGCTCGATCGACCGGCTGCGCGAACTGGAAGTCGCGTTCGGCGGGCGTGCCTCGACGGTCTACTCCTCGACGCTGGCGATCGAGCAGATGCTGCCGCTGGCGGACCTCGTGATCGGCGCTGTACTCGTTCACGGCGGGCGTGCTCCGCACGTGGTCACGCGCGAGCAGCTGAAGCTGATGAAGCGCCACGCGGTGCTGGTCGACGTCTCGATCGACCAGGGCGGCTGCTTCGAGACCTCGCGCCCGACGACGCACTCGCAGCCGACGTACGAGGTCGACGAGATCACGCACTACTGCGTGACGAACATGCCGGGGGCGGTGCCGATCACCTCGACGTATGCGCTGACGAACGCGACGTTGCCGTACGTGATCGAACTGGCGGAGCTCGGCGTGGAAGGCGCGCTGCACGCAAACCACGCGCTGCGCGGGGGCCTCAACGTCCGCGCCGGCGAGATCACCCATCCGGCCGTCGCGGAGGCGCTCGGCGAGCCGGCGGTGAGCCTGTAGCTTGGACGCTCCGGACCGACCCAGAGGCGACAGCCCAGACCCGATCGACGCGAGGAGAGCAGCGAGATGGCAACGACGGTAGAGACCCTCAAGAACTACATCGACGGCGAGCTGGTGGGCGCGGAGGGCGAGACCGAACCGGTGCTGAACCCGGCGACGGGCGAGGAGCTGGCGCGCGCGCCGATCTCCTCGGCGCAGGAGGTCGACCGCGCGGTCGGCGCGGCGCGGCGCGCGTTCGAGGGTTGGTCGCAGTCGACGCCGCAGCGGCGCTCGGAAGCGCTGCTTCAGATCGCGGCGGCGCTCGAGGAGCACGGCGATGAGATCGCGCGACTGGAGGCGCTCAACGCGGGCAAGCCGATCGAGGCGGTCAAGAGCGACGAGATCCCGGTGGCGGTCGACAACCTGCGCTTCTTCGCCGGCGCGGCACGCATGCTGGAGGGCCGCGCGGCGGGCGAGTACATGGAGGGCTACACATCGTTCACCCGGCGCGAGGCGGTCGGCGTGATCGGTCAGGTGACGCCGTGGAACTACCCGCTGATGATGGCGATCTGGAAAATCGCGCCGGCGCTGGCGGCGGGCAACACGGTCGTGCTGAAGCCGGCCGAGACGACGCCGATCACGACGCTGCGACTGGCCGAGCTGACGGCGGAGATCCTGCCCAAGGGCGTGCTCAACGTGATCACGGGCCCGGGGCAGCCGACGGGCGAGGCGCTGATCTCCCACCCGGACGTGGACATGCTGGCGCTGACGGGCTCGGTCGACACGGGCAAGCACCTGGCGCGCACGGCGGCGGACACGCTCAAGCGCGTGCACCTCGAGTTGGGTGGCAAGGCGCCGGTGGTCGTGTTCGACGACGTCAGCCTGGAGAGCGCGCTCGAAACGATCGCGGGCACGGGCTACTACAACGCCGGCCAGGACTGCACGGCGGCGACGCGCGTGCTGGCGGGCGCCAAGGTCTACGACGACGTCGTCAGCGGCCTGGCCGAGCAGGCCAAAGGGCTCGTGATCGGCGACACGCTGGCAGCCGAGACGACACTGGGACCGGTGAACTCGGCGAAACAGCGCGAGCGGGTCGAGGGCTTCCTGGCGCGCCGCCCAGATCGTGCGGAGATCGTCACGGGCGGCAAGCAGCCGGAGCGCCCGGGCTTCTACCTGGAACCGACGGTCGTGGCGGGTCTGGAGCAGGACGACGAGATGATCCAGCGCGAGATCTTCGGCCCGGTGATCACGGTGCAGCAGTTCGCCGACGAGGATCAGGCGATCGCGTGGGCGAACAGCACGCGCTATGGCCTGGCGTCCTCGGTCTGGACGCGTGACGTGGGACGGGCGCTGCGCGTCTCGCGCGCGCTGCGCTTCGGCTGCGTGTGGATCAACGACCACATCCCGCTCGTCTCGGAGATGCCCCACGGTGGCTTCAAGGAGTCGGGCTACGGCAAGGACCTGAGCGTGTACTCGCTCGAGGACTACACGGTCGTCAAGCATGTGATGGCCAACCTCGCATAGCGGGGTTATCCGATACGTAGCAACCCGAAGAAGAGCCCGGCGCAGCTCTGCTGAGCTTTGACGAGCTGATTACGCGCCGCATTTTCCGGCGATCCGGCAGTTCAAGTACCCGACGTCTCAGCTAACGTCGTGGTCTGTGAACGGTTCGATTCCGCCGGATTCCGAGCTCGGAGAGGCGCGGACTGAGGATGAGGCACGCACGGACGCGGGTTTACTTCGCGACTACGACATTCTGCGGCTGCGTGCGCCGAATCCCGGCCCGCTGACGCTCACGGGAACCAATACATGGGTGGTCGGCAGGCGTCCGACATGGGTCGTCGACCCGGGACCGCTGATCGACGATCACCTGCGCAAGCTGATGTCGGCGATCGAGTCGCGCGGCGGGCTCGGCGGGGTGGTGCTGACGCACGATCACGAAGACCACGCCGAGGCGGTGGAGACGCTCTTGGAGGTACACCCGGCGCCGCTGGCGGCGGCTCGCGGCAACGTCGACATCGTGCTGGGCGAGGGCAAGCGCGTGGGTCCCTTCGAGGCGATCCCGACCCCTGGTCACGCGCCGGATCACTACGCGTTCGTCGCCGATGGAGCGTGCTTCACGGGCGACGCGGTGCTCGGCGACGGAAGCGTCCTGATCACGCCGCATCCGGGCGCGATGTCGGGCTACCTGCTGGCGCTCACGGGCCTGCGCCTGCGTGAGGACTTCAACGTGCTGTGCCCGGGTCACGGCGAAGTTGTGTGGCAGGCGCGGGAGAAGCTCGAGGAGTACATCGCCCACCGCATCGACCGCGAAAACATGCTGATCCTCGCGCTCAACGAAGGGCTGCGCACGGTGCCGGATCTGCTAGCGGCGGTCTGGCCGGAGGTTCCGGAGGAGCTGCGCCCGGCGGCCACGGCGACGCTGGCGGCGCACCTGGACAAGCTCGAGGACGAGCAGATCCTGCCGCGCGGCGTGCAGCGCCCGAGCTTCGATTTCGACGAGTGGTGAACGCCGCGACGGGCTAGACGAAGCGCGGGTACAGCGTCATGCCGCCGTCGACGAACAACGTCGCGCCGGTGATGTAGCCGGCCTGATCGCTGGCCAGCCAGGCGACGGCGCGGGCGACGTCGCTGACGTGGCCCCAGCGCCCGAGCGGGATCTCGCCGACGACCCTGGCGCTTTCGTCGGGGTCTTCGAGCACGGACTGATTGATCGGCGTGTCGATCGCCCCGGGGCCCACGCTGACGACGCGGATGCCGAGCGGTGCGAGCTCCTTGGCGATCGACTGCGTGAACATCATCATCCCGCCCTTGGAGGCGCAGTAATGCGAGAAGCGCTCCCAGGCGATCCGCTCGTGCACGCTCGAGATGTTCAGGATCGTCCCTGGCGATTTCTCGGCGTGCATCATCCGCGCGGCCTCGCGCGCGCAGAGGAAGGAGCCGGTCAGGTTGACGTCGATCACCTTCTGCCAGGCCTCCAGGGGCATCTCGAGCAGCAGGTGCTGCTGCTCGAGGCCGGCGTTGTTGACGAGCAGGTCGACGCCGCCGAAGGCGTCCTTGGCTTCGCCGAAGGCGCGCTGCACGTCGGGCTCCGATGAGACATCCATCTTGACCGTGAGCGCCCTGCCGCCGGCGGACTCGATCTCCTCGGCCATGCGCTCGGCCTCCTCGGGCGCGGCCAGGTAGTTGATCGCGACGGCGGCGCCGTGGGCGGCGAGCTCGAAGCAGACGCCCCGACCGATCCCCGAATCGCCACCGGTGACGAGCGCGCGTCGGCCTTCGAGCAGGCGCGCAGCGGGCGGGTGCAGTGTGAAGGGCGTGGCACTCATATTCGTCTCCCCGCAGCCTACCCCGCTACCGTTCTCGCAGATGTCCCCGCGCGTTCCCTCTCCGGCCCGGCGTGCGCGGAGCTCAGATCACGGCAGCAGCGGCGCCGGCGGCCAGAAGGCCGGGGCGCAGCCCGCGAGCACACCCTCGTCGCGCGGCTTCGGCAAAGCCTCTCCGTTCCCGCCGATCGCCGACTACGGCTTCCTCTCGGACTGCCATACGGGGGCGTTGGTCGCCTCGGACGGCTCGATCGAGTGGATGTGCATGCCGTACTTCGACTCGCCGTCGGTCTTCGGCGCGCTGCTCGATCGCGGCGCGGGCTCGTGGCGCGTGGGGCCCTACGGCCTGTACGTCCCGGCCGGGCGGCGCTACATCCCGGGCACCAACATGATCGAGACGACGTGGATGACCCCGCAGGGTTGGATCCGCGTCGTCGACGCGCTGGCGATGGGCGAATGGCACGACAACGAACACGGCTCGAGCCACACCCGACCGCCGACGGACTTCGATGCGGACCACCTGCTCGTGCGCATGATCGAATGCGTCCAGGGCCAGGTCCAGGTCGAGGTCGTGTGCGAGCCGATGCTCGACTACGGCGCCACCCCGGCGGAGTGGAAGAAGGTCGAGCTCCAGAGCGATGCCGAGGAGCCGCCCGACGCGCACGACGCGGTCGCGATGGACGCCTCCGACAGCCGCACGATGTTCAGGTTGTTCAGCGACATCCGCATGGGCATCGAGGGCAACCGCACGCATGGGCGCCACACGATGTCCGAGGGCGAGAAACGCTTCTGCGCGATCTCCTGGACGGAGGCCCGGGGCGGTCCGCACACGGCGGAGGAAGCCCAGCAGATCATCAAACGCACGGGGCACTTCTGGCGCAGCTGGCTGGCCGAAGGCACCTATCCGGACCACCCCTGGCGCAAGCACCTGCAGCGCTCGGCGCTGGTGCTCAAGGGGCTGACGTTCATGCCGACGGGCGCGCTGGTGGCCGCGCCGACGACCTCGCTGCCCGAGACGCCGGGCGGCGAGCGCAACTGGGACTATCGCTTCTGCTGGATGCGCGACGCCTCGTTCACGCTGTGGGCGCTGCACGCGCTCGGGCTCGACTGGGAGGCCGACGACTTCATCGAGTACGTCGCCGAAGTCCCGCGCAACGAGGACGGCTCGCTGCAGATCATGTACGGCGTCAGGGGCGAGAAAGACCTCGAGGAGTCGACGCTCGAGCACCTCAAGGGCTACGAAGGCTCCCTCCCGGTGCGGATCGGCAACGGCGCCTACAACCAGCGCCAGAACGACGTGTTCGGCGCGGTGCTCGACTCGGTCTACCTGCACTCCAAGCAGCGCGACCACATCCCGGAGCGGCTGTGGCCGGTGCTGATCGACCAGGTCAAATGCGCAGCGGACGTGTGGCGGGAACCGGATCAGGGCATCTGGGAGGCGCGCGGCAAGCCTCAGCACTACGTCTCCTCGAAGCTGATGTGCTGGGTCGCGCTCGACCGCGGCGCGCGGCTGGGCGAACGGCGCGGCCACGACGAGTTGGCCAAGGAGTTCCAAGGGATCGCCGACGAAGTGCGCGCCGATCTGCTCGAGCACGGCGTCGATGAGCGCGGCGTCTTCCGCCAGCACTACGACACCGACGCGCTCGACGCCTCGACGCTGCTCGTGCCGCTGCTGCGCTTCCTGCCGCCTGACGACGAGCGCGTGCGCGCGACGGTTTGCGCGATCCGGGACGAGCTGACGGAAAACGGGCTCGTGATGCGCTACCGCACCGAAGAGACCGACGACGGCTTGAGCGGCAAGGAGGGCACGTTCCTGATCTGCTCCTTCTGGCTGGTCTCGGCGCTGTCGGAGATCGGCGAGGACCGCGATGCCGAACACCTCTGCGAGCGGCTGCTGTCCTACTCCTCACCGCTCGAGCTCTACGGCGAGGAGCTCGAGGCCTCGAGCGGCCGGCACCTCGGCAACTACCCGCAGGCGTTCACGCACCTGGCGCTGATCAACGCGGTCACGCACGTGATCGCGGCGCAGCAGCCGGGCTGAGCGTCGGCGAGCCCCGGGCAGGGGCGACGCCGAGCGCGACTCAGTAGCCGGGGTCGCCGGGCAGCAGCACGCGGGCGACCTCGCCTTCGAGGAAGACCTTCGGCTCGACCGGCTGCACGTCGCGCCCGCGCGCGTGCTCGAGCAGCTCGTGCACCGAGGCGAAGCCGCTGAGCTGTTCGAGGTGCTTGATCGTGGGGAAGACGAGCTCGATCTTGCCCTCGCCGTGCGCCTCGAGCGCCTGCCGCGGCGTGAACCAGCCGAGGTCGATCACCTCCTCGCCGTCGACCTGGGGCTCCTGGCCGGCGGGCAGGGGGGCGAGGAAGAAGTGCGTGTCGAAGCGGATCTTCACCTGCGCCGGCGTGATCCAGCGCGAGAACTTGACGAGCGCGTGGGGGTCCTCGAGGGCGATCGCCGCCTCCTCGCGCAGCTCGCGGATGGCGGCGGACCGGTGGGCCTGGTCGCCGTCGCCCTCGTGAGCGTCGACGGCGCCTCCGGGAAACACCCACACTCCGCCCATGAAGCGCGCCTTGGGCGTACGGCGCACGAGCAGCACCTCGAGCAGATCGTGCTCGCCGCGCAGCAGGATCACGGTCGCCGCCTGGCGCGGCTCGGTCACTGCTCCCGGGTTGTACTCCTCGCCGCTCGTTGCGTCGCGCAGCTCGGCAGGCGCGTCGGCGCCGCCATGGCCGCTCTCCCCGTGCGAGCTCATCCGCTGACCCTACCTGCCGCTAGTCTTTGGCGCATGAGCACCGACACGAAGACCCTGCAGCGGTGGATCTGCGAGTCCTGCGGCTTCATCTACGACCCCGACGAAGGCGACCCCGACGGCGGCATCCCGGCGGGCACCGCCTTCGAGGACATCCCCGACACGTGGTTCTGTCCCGTGTGCGGCGCTCGTAAGCGCGAGTTCGTCCCTTACGAAGACTGAGCGCGAGTCTGGACGACTGGCAGCAGCGGCTCGCGTTCGACCGCGAGCACGTGTGGCATCCATACGGCTCGCTCACGGGGGGGCCGGCTCCACTTCCGGTGGTCTCGGCGCAGGGCGTGCGCCTGCAGCTGGCCGACGGGCGCGAGCTGATCGACGGGATGTCCTCGTGGTGGTGCGCGATCCATGGCTACCGGCACCCGGCGCTCGACGGAGCCGTCACGGGTCAGCTCGGGCGGATGGCGCATGTGATGTTCGGCGGGCTCACGCACGAGCCGGCGGTGGCGCTCGCGCAGCGGCTGCTCGCGCTCGCGCCGGATGAGCTCGACGCGGTCTTCTTCGCCGACTCGGGCTCGGTCTCGGTCGAGGTGGCGATCAAGATGTGCCTGCAGTTCCAGCGCGCGCAGGGGCATCCCGAGCGCAAGCGGCTACTCACGGTCAGGGGCGGCTACCACGGCGACACGTTCGGCGCCATGGCCGTGTGCGATCCGGTCGGCGGGATGCACAGCATGTTCACGGGAGCGCTCGCCGAGCACGTCTTCGCCGAGCGCCCGCCCGACGGCTTCGCTGCGCCGCTCGACGAGCGCTGGGCCGAGGGCGTGCGCGCGCTCGCCGAGCGCCACTCCGGGGAGCTCGCGGCGATCGTCGTCGAGCCCGTCGTGCAGGGAGCAGGCGGCATGCGCTTTCACTCGCCCGCCTGCGTGAGGCTGCTGCGCGAGCTGTGCGACGAGAACGGGCTGCTGCTCGTGCTCGACGAGATCGCCACCGGCTTCGGACGCACGGGCGCCATGTTCGCGTGCGAGCACGCCGGCGTCTCGCCCGACGTGATGTGCGTCGGCAAGGCGCTGACCGGCGGCTACATGACGCTTGCCGCGACGCTCTGCACGCGCCGTGTGGCCGACGCCGTCTCCGACGGAGAGGGTGGGGGTCTGATGCACGGGCCCACGTTCATGGCCAATCCGCTTGCGTGCTCGGTCGCGCTCGCCTCGCTCGAGCTGCTCGAGGGCGGCTCCGGTGAGGCGGGTGCGAGCTGGCGCGAGCAGGTGCCAGCGATCGAGCGCCGGCTGCGCGAGGGCCTTGCGCCGGCGCGTGAGCTGCCGGGAGTCGAGGACGTGCGCGTGCTCGGCGCGATCGGCGTCGTGCAGCTTGACCATCCAGTCGAGATGGCCGCTGCGACCGACGCCGCCGTCTCGCACGGCGTCTGGCTGCGGCCGTTTCGCGATCTGATCTACACGATGCCGCCGTACGTGATCGACGAACACGACCTGGCCCGCGTGTGTGACGCGATCCTCGCCGCCGCGCGCGCCGGCTGAGGTTGCTGCCCGCGTCGGCGTTCAGGCGGGCTGCGCCGAACCGGAGCGCACGATCCGCGCGATCAGGCCCGGCTTGAGCATGGCCGACGGCGGGCGTTCGCGGCTGCCGATCCGCTCGAACGCTTCGCGCACGACGCTGTCGCGCGCCGCCGCACGGTACAGCCGCCGCTCGATCTGGTTGATCGGCCGTCCGCTCGAGATGTCGCTGATCATCAGGTGGTGGGGCAGCAGGCGCCTGCGGTGCAGCTTGCGGTAGCGCTCCAGCGCCGCGTCGAGCGCCGCGGCCCCGCCGTCGAGCGCCTCGGCCGTCTGCTCGACGAGCCACTCGGCGCTCTGGAAGGCCCAGCCGCAGCCGATGCCCCACAGCGGGTCGCCGGCCAGCGCGGCGTCGCCGACGAACGCCACGCCGGGACGCGCCGCCGGGCGGTACACATTCGGCAGATCGAGCTTGCCGAGCAGCTTCCCCTCGAGCGTCGCCTCGCTGATGTCCGGGCCTTCGGGCAGCGAGCCCAGCATCCTGCGGTAGGCGCCGTGCAGGTCCTGCTGGAAGTCGGGCAGGCGATCGCGATGGGGTGCCACGAGCACGACCGTGATCCCGTCCTCGTTGGGGAACGTGTAGGCCGCGTCGGGGTCGATCAGCCACATCTTCGAGCGCTCCGTGGCCGGGCGCAGGCCGCGCCAGTAGCCCCAGTAGAAGAAGCGCCCGTGTGGCTTCACACGGCCCGGGACGCGCGCCCAGCGCGCCACCTTGGAGTCGCGCCCGTCGGCCGCAACGACGAGCTTCGCGCGGATCTCGCGGCGCGCGTGCGAGCGGTCTTCGATCCGCACGCCCGCCGGTCGCTCGCCGCCGAGCAGCCCGACGGCGGTCCAGCCCGCGATCAGCTCGACGCCGGGCGTCTGTGCGGCCAGCCCGCGCAGCAGCGGGTCGAGCGTGCGCCGCGTCACGCTGAAGCCATACGGCGCGTGCGGGCTCGTTTCGATCCAGCCGCTCGGCGCCGTCCACACGTCGACCCCGTTGTGCACCGCGCCACGCTCCTCCAGCAGTGGCGCCAGGCCGAGCCGCTCGATCGTCGGCGTCGCGCTCGACTGGATGAAGTGCGTGCAGACCGTCTTGTAGGCGTCCGGCGATGGCCTGCGCTCGATCAGCGCCACGCGCGCGCCACGCTGGGCATAGAGGCGCGCCGCCGTGCACCCGGCCGTGCTGGCGCCGACGATCGCGACGTCGAAGTGCTCGTCGTGCGAGCCCGTGCTCATCGCCGGGCGAGCCGGGCCTGCAGGCGCTGCAGCGCGACCATCCCCCGCTCGGCCGTGCTTCCCGGCGGCGGCACGATGCCGAGCTGGCGGGCGACGTCGTTCATGTCGTAGTAGGCGCGGTACAGCACGATGCGCCCGCCGCGCATCGTCCAGTGGTCGATCCCCTCGACGCGCATGCGCTTGCCCGTCGGCGCGAAGCCCGGCGGGTCGATCGTGCCTCGGTGCGTGCCTTCCATGTACCACGACCAGAAGACCGTCTCGCCGCTGACCGCGAACGACGGCGGATCGGGTTCGCCGAAGTGCAGGTCCGGGAAGGCACGGAAGCTCGTGCGCATGAACTCCTGGACCTCCGCCACGCCCTGCGCCGGCGCCGGCAGCGCCGGGTCGGCCCACACAACGTCCTCGCTCACGAGCTCGGCCATCGCGGCCGTGTCGCACGCGTTCCAGGCGGCCGTGTAGCGCGCCGTGAAGTCGCGCAAGTCGAGCGGAACGCCGCTGGCGGGCGTGCTGACGGCCATCTCCTGCACCATAGTCCGCCGACTGCCTGCCGCGCAAGCCCTACGCAGGTTCCTGCTCAGGCGGGCTGGCGAACCGCGCGGCGCTCGCCCAGCCAGCGCCGCCACGGAAGCGCGCCGCCCACGCGAGCCAGCTCGTCCAGCTCGGGACCGGCCGCCCGCGCCAGCGTGTCGACCTCGACGAAGCCGAAGCGCCTGATCGCCTCCAGGTTGGACTGCTCCAGGCGCGAGGGCTGCTGCGGCCACGGCGTGAGCACGACGGCGCGCACATCCAGTCCGGCCGCCCGTGCCGCCTGCAGGGTGAGCAGCGTGTGGTTGATCGTGCCCAGCCCCGGGCGCGCCGCGATCAGCAGCGGCAGTCGCAGCGACGCGGCCAGATCGCACACCGTGAAGTTCTCGGCCAGCGGCGAGAGCAGTCCGCCGACGCCCTCGATGATCACCGTCGTGCCCTCGCGCTTGGCCGCGCGCATCAGCTCGGCGCCCGCCGCGAGCAGCATCTGGCGCTCGAGCGGCTCCCCCTCGATCTCAGCCGCCAGCAGCGGCGAGGTCGCCGGCCCGTAGCGCAGCGGCGCGACCTGCTCCGGCGCCATCCCCGCCGCCGCCGCCAGCAGCTCATGGTCTGCCGGCCAGCCCGCGCCGGCCGCCGGCGGCTCGGTCAGACCCGTAACCGCCGGCTTGTGTGCCCTGATGGCCTCGCCCTCGGCGGCCATCGCCGCCAGCAGCGCAGCGCTCAGCACCGTCTTGCCGACGCCCGTGTCTGTGCCCGTGACGAACAGCCCGCGCATCTGGCCTCTTGTACTCGAAGCGCTCAGGCCGCGTGCGCTACGGCGCTCTCGCGCTCGCCGTCGAACGGTGCGCTCGCGCCGCTCGAGTCCGCCTGGGCAGGCGCCGGCGGGCGCCGGGGGCGAGGCGCCTCGATGTCGAAGGGCGCCGTCGCGGGCGGGGCCTCGCCGGCACGGGCCGTCGCCCACTCGCGCTCGCCGCGGTCCTCGCGCTCCAGCTCGAGCTCCTGCGGCTCGGCCGCCGTCTCGGGCTCCGGCGGTGAGCCGATCTCGCTCGGGTCGAGGCCGAGCTTGCGCGCCGCACGAGCCAGCACTTCCGCCGCCAGGCGCATGTCGCTGGCCGTGTGCGACGCCATCGCCGCCAGGCGCAGGCGCGACGTTCCGGCAGGCACCGTCGGCGGGCGGATCGCCTGCGCGAACACGCCCTGCTCGATCGCCGCCTGGCACAGGCGCATCGTGTCGCGCTCCCCGCCCACGATCAGCGGCACGATGTGCATGTCGCCCTCGGGCACTCCGAAGCCCTCATTCGCGAGCGAGCGGCGCAGCGCCCGCGCATTGGCCGCCAAGCGCTCGACGCGGTGCGGGCGCTGCCGCAGCAGCTCGAGCGCCGCCAGCGCCCCCGCCATCGACGGCGGCGAGGGCGCCGTCGAGAAGATGAACGAGCGCGCCGTGTTCAGCAGGTAGCGGCACATCTCCGCATCGCCGCACACATAAGCGCCGTAGGAGCCGAGCGACTTGCCGAGCGTGCCCACGATCGCGTCGACCTCGCCCTCCAGCCCGGCCGCCGCCAGCGCGCCGCGCCCACCCGGCCCGTACGTGCCCACCGCGTGCGCCTCGTCGACCACTGTGCGCGCGCCCGTGGCCTGCGCCAGCTCGACGATCTCCTGAAGCGGCGCCACGTCGCCGTCCATCGAGAAGATCGAGTCGGTCACGATCACGCGCCCGCCGTGAGCGTCGCGACGCCCGCCGTGGTGGCGCATGCTCCACAGCAGATGTTCGACGTCGCGATGGCGGTAGACGACGACCTCGGCGCGCGACAGGCGGCAGCCGTCGACGATCGAGGCGTGGTTGAGCTCATCCGAGAAGACCGTGTCGCCGCGTCCCGCCAGCGCACCGATCACGCCGAGGTTGGCGAGATAGCCCGAGCCGAACAGCAGGCGAAGCCTGGCGCCCGGTGAAGTCGGCCAGGCGCTCCTCCAGGCGCCGGTGGACCGTCATCGTCCCCGAGATCAGGCGCGACGCGCCCGCGCCAACGCCCCAGCGCATCGCCGCCTCGGCCGCCGCCTCGCGCACCTGCGGGTGGTCGGCGAGACCGAGGTAGTTGTTCGAGCACAGCAGCAGCACCGGCTGCCCGTCGAGCAGGACCGTCGGGCCCTGCGGACCCGAGACCAGACGCAGCCGGCGGCTCAGGCCGGCGCGCTCGAGCTCGGCCAGGCGGTCTTCGAGCTCTGCTGTTCCCGTCTCCCCATGCATCGCCTCGTGTCCTCCCTTGCTCGTAGGTCGCTCAGCCGCTCGCCACCGTTGTGGGCGAAGGCTTGGCGCCGTCGCCTGCGCCCGGCGCGCGTGCGCTCACCCCGTCCCGCGAGCGGTTCGGGGCCCCGTCCGGGCGTGGCGGCACGAGCCGCTTGGCGCGGAAGCGCAGCTGGCTCGACGGATCCCACAAGCGGATCTTCAGCGCCTCACCTGCATCCGCGGCGTCTTCGCCCGGAGCGTCCGTCGCATCGTCGAGCAGCTGCTCGACCACGTCAGGTGTCTCGCCGGCGAGCCAGCCCGAGCGGTTGTCCGGCCGTGGGTTGGCCGCGTTGTCCGGCTGGCGCGCCACGTTGAGGCCGAGCTCTTCGAACATCTCCCGGTCCGTCTCGGGGTCGTTGCCGAGCGTCGTCAGGAAGTTGCCCATCATCACGCCGTTGATGCCGGCCTGCACGGCCAGCTGCTGCAGCTCGCCGAGGTTCTCCACGCGCCCGCCGCACAGGCGGAACAGCGCCTCCGGCAGGATCAGGCGGAAGATCGCGATCCACTTGACCGCCTCCCACGGGTCCATGTACTCGCGGTCGCCGAACTTCGTCCCCGGACGCGGGTTGAGCATGTTGATCGGCACGCTCGTCGGCTCGATCGCGGCCAGCTCGAACGCCATCTCCACGCGCTGCTCGCGCGACTCGCCGAGGTTGAGGATGCCGCCTACGCATGTCTCCAGGCCCGCCTCGCGCACCGCGTCGATCGTGCGCAGGCGGCCCTCGTAGCGGACCGTGCTCGTGACCTCGTCGTAGTAGGACTCGTGCCGTCTCCACGTTGTGGTGCACGCGCTGCACGCCCGCATCCTTCAGTTCCTGCGCGCGCGCCACGCTCATGTGGCCGATCGAGGCGCAGCGCTTGAGGTTGGTGTGCTCGGAGACCAGGCGCACGCCCTGCAGGTACTTCTGGAAGTCGCGCTTGGACAGGCCCTGCCCCTGGGTGACCATGCAGAATCGATGGGCTCCGGCGGCTTCCGCCGCCTTCGCATGTTCGAGAATCTGCTCGGGCTCCATCATCGCGTGCAGCGGCGTCTCGGCCTCGGCGAAGCGCGACTGCGCGCAGAAGCCGCAGTCCTCCGCGCAGCCGCCCGACTTGGCGTTGACCAGCGAGCACATGTCGGTCGAGTCGCCGAAGCGCTCCACGCGGGCGTGCCAGGCGCGCTCGATGAGCGCTTCGATCTGCGCGTGATCCTCCAGCTCGCCCAGCCTGGAGGCCTCCTCGCGAGTGATCAGAGGCGGCATGGGCCGGAGATTATGGAGCGTTGCGGACGCTACTTGCCAAGCCAGCGCGGGGCACGCCGCTCGGCGAACGCGCGCATCCCCTCGCGCATGTCCTGCGAGGCGAACGAGGCACGGCGCAGCTCGATCAGCTCCTGCTCGACGTCGGGCGAGCAGCTCGCCCTCGGCCGACAGCAGCGCCGCGATCACGCGCTTGTTGCCTTTCTGGGAAAGCGGCGCGTTGCCCGCGAGCTCGCCGGCCAGCTCGAGCGTCAGCGCCTGGAGCTGCTCGCCGATCGCGACCCGGTTGACGAGCCCCCACTGCAAGCGCCGTCGGCGCGTCGACGTAGCGGCCGAGCAGGAACAGCTCGCGCGTGCGCGCCGCGCCGATCGCGTCGATGAAGCGGCGCAAGCCGGTGTGCGAGTAGACGAGGCCCGAGCTTCGCCGGCGGCATGCCGAGCTTGATCCCGTCGAGCGCGACGCGCATGTCGCAGGAGAGCGCGAGCTCCAGGCCGCCGCCGATCGTGTGGCCCGGCAGCATCGCCAGCGTCGGGTACGGGAACGCCTCGAGCGCGTCGATCGCTTCGGTGAACGGGTGCGCGACGAGCCGCTCCGCGCGCTCTTCGAACTCCTCCGCCGGGATCTCGCCGATGTCGTAGCCCGCCGAGAACATCCCGTTTGCGCCCGTGACCACGAGGCAGCGCGCGGTCGAGTCCCCTGCCGAGAGCTCGGCGAGCGTCGCCGTGATCGCGTCGAGGATCGGGTGGTCCAGCGCGTTGCGCTTGGCCGGGTTGGAGATCGTCAGCCGGACGACGCCCTCGCCGGGCTCGTCGATCAGCAGCTTGCCGTCGGCCAGCTCGCGGGTGGTTGCGCTCCTCGGCACGCGCCGAAGGCTATTGACTCGCGCGCAGGGGAGCCGCGCGCGAGAGGCGCTACTCGAGCACGACGAGCGTGTCGCCCTCGTTGACCGCCTGGCCCTCCTCGCAGAGGATCTCCGTGACCTTGCCCGAGTCCTCCGCCTCGACCGGCATCTCCATCTTCATCGACTCGAGGATCGCGACCGTGTCGCCCTCCTCGATCTGGTCGCCGACCGCGCACTCGATCTTCCACACGGTGCCGGTGATGTGCGCCTCCACCGCAGACATTCACGAACCTCCAGACGTCCAGATCGCCGATCGTCGCTGACCGCCGGGACAATAGCCTTCGCGCACGACGGCCGGCGATGCTCACCGTGGCGCCGTGCGCAAGAGGCCCGCACTGGATGGATCGTCAAATCTTCATAATCGTCACCGCCTACAACGAGGCCGATCGGATCGGCGCGACGCTCGCTGCGCTCGCCTCGGCGTTCCCCGGTGCACGCGTGCTGCTGGCCGACGACGGCTCGACCGACGCCACGCGCGAGCATCGCCGCCGCGCGAGGGGCGCACGTGGTGGGCAGCGAGCGGATGATCGGCAAGGGCGAGGCCGCCACGCTCGCCGCACGCGAGGCGCTGAGCAATGCGCGTGCGCAGGGAGGTCAGAGGGAGCTCGATCTTCGTGCTCTGCGACGGCGATCTCGGCAGCTCGGCCGGCGAGCTGGCAGCCCTGGCCGACGCCGTCGCGCGCGGGCAGGCAGATCTCGCCGTCGCGGCCTTCAGACGGCGCGTGGGCGGAGGGGTGGGCCTCGCGCTCGGCTTCGCCCGCTGGGCGATCCGCCGCCGCTGCGGCCTGCGCACGACCGCGCCGATCTCCGGCCAGCGCGCACTGAGCGCCGCCACGCTCGCCGACGTGCTCCCCTTCGCGCACGGCTTCGGCATGGAGATCGGCATGACCATCGACGCCGTCCGCGCCGGCCACAGCCTCAGCGAGATCGAGCTCGACCTCGAGCATCGCGCGACCGGGCGCACGCTCGCCGGCTTCCGCCATCGCGGCGCTCAGCTGCTCGACTTCGCGCGCGTGTATGTGGCACGTCGCGGCGGGTAGGCTCGCGCGCGGATGATCCTCGCAATCGACCAGGGCACGAGCGGCACCACGAGCATCGTCTTCGACGAGCAGGCCGAGCCGATCGGCCGGGCCTACCGCGAGTTCACCCAGCACTTCCCCCGTCCCGGCTGGGTCGAGCACGACCCGCGCGAGATCTGGGAGATGACCGCCGTCGTCGTCGCCGACGCGCTCGACGATGCCGGCGCGCGGCCCGGCGACCTCGACGCGCTCGGCATCGCCAACCAGCGTGAGACCGTCTGCGTGTGGGACCCCGACAGCGGCGAGCCGCTGCACAACGCGATCGTCTGGCAGGACCGGCGCACCGCCGCGCGCTGCGAGGAGCTGCGCGCCGACGGTCACGAGCCGCTCGTGCGCGCGCGCACCGGGCTCGTGCTCGACCCCTACTTCTCGGCCACCAAGATGCAGTGGCTGCTCGAGCACGTCGACGGTCTGCGCGAGCGTGCCGAGCGCGGGCGCGCCGTGTTCGGCACCGTCGACTCGTGGCTGATCTTCAAGCTCACCGGCGAGCACCTGACCGACGCCACCAACGCCTCGCGCACGCTGCTCTACGACATCGCCGCCCGGCGCTGGGACCCGGAGCTGCTCGAGCTGTTCGCCATCCCCGAGCGCGCGCTGCCGCGCGTGCTCGCAAGCGCCGGCCCCTTCGGCGAGACGCGGGCGGACGCGCTGCACGGTCACGTCGTTCCCGTCAGCGGCGTCGCCGGCGATCAGCAGGCCGCGCTGTTCGGCCACGCCTGCGTCGACCCCGGCATGGGCAAGAACACCTACGGCACCGGCTCCTTCGTGCTCGTCAACGCCGGCTTCACCGCGCCCGAGCCGCCGCGTGGCCTGCTCGCCACCGTCGCCTGCGGCGTCGGCGAGTCGCGCGCCTATGCGCTCGAGGCCTCGATCTTCGTCACCGGCGCCGCCGTGCAGTGGCTGCGCGACGGGCTCGGCATCATCGAGCGCGCCGAGCAGACCGAGCAGCTCGCCGCCTCGCTGCAGGGCAACGACGGCGTCTACTTCGTCCCCGCCCTGACCGGCCTCGGCTCGCCGCACTGGGATGCCGACGCGCGCGGCACGATCGTCGGGCTCACGCGCGGCAGCTCGCGCGCCCATCTCGCGCGCGCCACGCTCGAGGCGATCGCCTACCAGACCGTCGACGCCGTGCGTGCGATGGAGCCCGCCCTGCCCGAGCCGCTCTCCGAGCTGCGCGCCGACGGCGGCGCCAGCACCAACGGCTGGCTGATGCAGTTCCAGGCCGACGTGCTCGGCGTGCCCGTCGTGCTCGGCGAGCTCGCCGAGGTGACCGCGCTCGGTGCCGCCTACCTCGCCGGCGTCGGCGCCGGGCTGTGGACCGTCGAGGACCTGCGCCGTGGGCGCGGGCGACTCGGCGGCGGGGTCGCGCGAACGTATGAGCCGCGCATGGGCGAGGACGAGCGCGCCGGCCTGCTCGCCGGATGGGGCGATGCGCTGAGCCGGGCGCGCGCGTAACCTTGCTGGGCATGGGAGGTAATCCGCTCAGATGAGCGAGCTGGCCCCGATGCGCGAGCAGGTCTACTCCGACCCGCGCCCCAAGGAGTACTTCGACCGCTTCCACGAGCGCGCGCGCACGCGCGAGCCCGACTGGGTGTACGAGCTGGTGCGCGTGCTGACCTCGCTGTACGCCTACACCTTCCTGCGCGCGCGCTCGATCTCCAGCGAGAACGTGCCCGGCAGCGGCGCCGTGCTGCTCGCGCCCAACCACTTCTCCTTCATGGACCACTTCCTGATGGGCTGCTTCATCCGCCGCAAGGTGCGCTTCATGGCCAAGTCGCAGCTGTTCAAACGCCCGATGCAGTTCATCTACACCCACGGCGGCGTGTTCCCCGTGCGCCGCGGCGCACGCGACGACGACACGTTCATCACCGCCGAGACGATCCTCGCCCGCGGCGGCGCGATCACGATGTACTGCGAGGGCGGCCGCTCGCGCACCGGCAAAGTCGCCGAGCAGGCCAAGCGCGGGATCGGGCGCCTCGCGCTCGAGACCGGCGTGCCCGTCGTGCCGATCGCGATCTACGGCTCCTCGCGCGTGCGCAACTGGAAGCGCCTGCAGTTCCCGCGCGTGACCGTGCAGTACGGCGAGCCGATCCGCTGGGAGCCGATCGAGCACCCCACGCGCGAGCAGCAGCAGGAGGTCGCCGACCAGATCCTCGTCGAGATCCGCAAGCTCTACGCCGGCCTCGAAGCGCACGGGCGCAAGGGCATCCTGCGCCGCTTGCGCGAACAGCGCGGCAGCATCGACGGTACCGTCGCAACCCGCGGGTAGGCTGCATCGCGATGACAGATCGGCTCGACGTGGGGGCGGTGATCCGCCGGGTGTTCGACATCTACGTCGATCAGTACCACGTGCTGCTGCCCGCCTCCGCCGTCGTGTTCGTGATCACCGGGATCATCTCCGCGCTGCTCGTCGCCGCGGCGTCCGGCCTGGCGCTGCTCGCGCTGCTGCTCAGTCTGATCGCCGGCACGCTGTTCACGGGGATGGTCGTCGAGCTCGTGTCAGACGTCCAGGACGGGCGGCGCGACCACAGCGCGGGCGAGCTGCTGCGCGCCGCCACGCCCGTGCTCGGTCAGCTGATCCTGGTCGGCATCGTCGCCGGCATCGGCATCGTGATCGGCTTCGTCCTGATCATCGTCCCCGGCCTGATCCTGATCACGATCTGGTCGGTGGCCGCGCCGGTCGTCGTGCTCGAGCGACCCGGCGGCGTGTTCGCCGCGCTCGCTCGCAGCCGCGAGCTCGTTCGCGGCAACGGCTGGCAGGTGTTCGGCGTGATCTTCGTGCTGTTCTTCCTCGTGATCATCGTCACCTCGGCCATCCAGATCGGCGCCGACTCCGCCGGTACCGGCGCCGGCATCGTCGCGCGCGTGATCGTCGGCATCCTCACGGGACCGATCTCCGCGCTGGCCGCGGCGGTGCTCTACTTCGACCTGCGCGCCGTCTCGGGCGAGCGTGTCGCGGCGGACGGCCCCGTCGCTCCCAGCCCGCCGCCGATCGCCTGAACGCGCGCGCCCCATTAGGGTGCGCGGCAGCATGACCGAGATCGACGTGACCGAGGTGCTGCGCGCGGGGCTGCTCGACGGCGTGCCGATCGCGCTGGCCCACGCCGGGCCGGCGGGCTCGGGAGGCGCGCCGGCCGGGTCGGTGGCATCCGCCGTGGGCGCGGCCTGCATGGAGCTCGGCGCCGTCGTGCACGAGCTGGCGCTGATCTGCAGCGGAGAGCCGGAGGCGGACGACGCCGCGCTCGACGCTGCCCTGACCGCGACGCCGGACGGCGGTGCCGGCATGCGGATGCTGCTCGTCGACGCCTGCGGGGTGTTCGCCGGCCAGGCCGATGCCCTGATCGCCGCGCTCGAGGCGAGCTGGCGGGTGACGCGCGCCGTGGCCAACGCCGCGTTCATCCCGGGCGAGGCAGGTGGGCGGATTGTCTACGTGGCGCCGCCGACGCAGGCAGGTGGCGGCGAGCCCCAGACCGATGCCGCTCGCGCGGGCCTCGAGAACCTCGCGCGCACGCTCTCGATCGAGTGGGCGCGCTACGGCATCACGCCCGTCACGATCGCGCCGGGGCCGCGGACGACGCCGCAGGAGCTAGCCGGCGTCGTCGCCTACCTGGCCTCGCCCGCAGGTGACTACTTCTCGGGCTGCCAGCTCGACCTCAGAGGTCCGGGCTGAGGGGGCCGAGGCTCGTAGGGACTTTTTCAAGTACCGGTAGCGATGGTATGTACGCATATACCATCGCTACCGAAGTCCGCCGGGGCACACAGCGCCCCCGCGTCTTTATGTCTTCGCGACCCTAACGTGCGTCTCGGGCGCCTGTGTCGGTTCAGCCGGTCATCCCGCCGAACAGCCCGCCGGTCACGTGCAGCGTCTGGCCGTGCACGTAGTTCGACCACGGCGAGCAGAGGAAGAACACGCCGCCTGCGGCCTCCTCGGGCGAGGCCGGACGGCCGAGCGGGATCAGCATCGAGGCCATGCCGCGCATCTGCTCGGGGATGCCGAGCTGGATCTTCTCGCCATCCTTTTCCATCACGTTCTCGTCGACCTTGGCCTGCGTCAGGCGCGTGTCGATGAAGCCGAAGGCGACGGCGTTGACGTTGACCTTGAACTGGCCCCACTCCTTGGCGACCGTTTTGGTCAGGCCGACGACGCCGGCCTTGCCCGCCGAGTAGTTGGCCTGGCCGGCGTTGCCGAACGTGCCCGACGTCGAGGAGATGTTGACGATCTTGCGGAACACCTCCTTGCCTTCCTCGCGCTCTTTCTTGGCAGGCTCGCGCAGGTGCGGCGCGGCGGCGCGGATCACGCGGAAGGGGACGATCGTGTGGATGTCGAGCATCGCCTGGAAGTGCTCGTCGGAGAGCTTGTGGATCGGCGCGTCGAGCGTGTAGCCGGCGTTGTTGACGATGATGTCGATCTTGCCGAACGAGTCGACCGCCTTCTGCACGAGCTCGTCGGCGGCGCCCGGCTTGGTCAGGTCGCCGGCGTAGACGGCCGTCTCGCCGTCGATCTCCGAGGAGGCCTGCTCGGCAACGTCTCCGTCGAGGTCGTTGATCAGGCACTGCGCGCCCTGCGCGACGAGCAGCTCAGCCGTTGCACGACCGATCCCGCGCGCCGAGCCCGTGACGATGGCCGACTTGCCGTCGAGTACTCCCATGTTCGTTCCGTCTCCTTGTCGTTTTGAGGTGCGCCGGAGGTTATCCGAGCGCCCCCGTCAAGGAGCGATGATGTGGCCGAAGTCCTGCGTGTAGATCGCGCCCCCCTGGCCGTGCGCCAGCGAGGCGAGCGGGTGCGGCGAGACGCCGATTCCAGTTTCGCTGAAGGTCGCGTCGAGGATGTTCGCGCGGTGGCCCGGCGAGGCCATCCAGCCGGCCACGATCGCCTTGGGCGTGGCCATCCACAATGTCGCCCACGCGATGTTCTCGCCGACGGCGTAGCCCATGCGCGAGCTGAAGATGTAGCCCGACGCGCGCATCCGCGAGAGCGGCGTGTCGCCGTGGCGCCCGTCGTGTTCGAAGTAGTCGCCCGCCGACATGTCCATCGAGTGTCCCTGCGCCGCGAGCTCCAAGTGCGCGTTGGGCGCCAGCGCGGCCATGCCGTGGCTGAGGCGTTCGCGGTTGACCAGGCACAGCGTCGCCGTGCGGATCAGCGGCAGGTCCCGGTTGGAGGGCCGCAGCCCTGTGTTCGGGCAGACGCCGTTCTGCGGCACCGGTGCCGTGGCCGTGTGCTGCGCGCCGCGGCGGCGCGAGGAGTGATGATGGCCAGAACGGCGGCATTTGACGCCACGCCTGCGCCGTTTGCCACCTTTCGTACCGGGCGTGCTGATGTTGTGGAAGCTGGCGCGCCTGGCACAGCCGCGCCGTTTGCGCGGATGGGCAGGCGGCGAGGTCGTGTGGCTCGAGGCGCGTTTGGCCGAATGCCTGCCCTTCAGCGTGGCAGCGGGCGCGGCGCTCGAGGCGATCGCGCAGCAGCACACGCACAGCGCGAGCAATGCAGCGCAGATCGCCGCTTGCAGCAGATGGCGGCGGATCGAGTCATGGTTTCGGCGTGCGGGGTCCACATACCGGCTATCGGACCCCCGTCTGCCTCACCTGAGCGGGTTTGACCCGCTTGGACGAGTTTTTGCAGGCGCGCTGCCGATCCGCGACGGGGCCTGCCAAGCCTCTCAGTGTGCACATTCCTTCTTGTGTCTGACGATCGCTTCGTCGATCAGCCAGCGACCGCTGCTGTGCTCCATCGCGTAATGGCCCTTCCACAACCAGCAGCCCCGCAGGGCATCTTCAGTCAAGAGCAAGGCCACGCTCACCTGCGCTTTCGCGCCCGGCCCGAAGGACGAACTCCCCACGAACCTCGCTCCCCTTATCGCCTGGGCTTCGTGGCGTTTGATGAAGTTGCGTTCGGCTTCGTGCTCTTTGTATCCATTGTCGAACAGCTTGTAGGCGGCGGCGAAGTTACCGTTCTCGATGTCCGTCCAGTACTGGCCGACCACTTCGCTTGGTCCGCGTGCGGACGAGATGGGCTGATGCCCTTGCGATGCGCTGGTGGACGAGCCTGACGCAGGCTTGCTCGATCTGGCGGCATCCGCCGGGGGCGGCGCAGAAGTGGAACCCGGGCCGACCGTGGACGAGCGTGACCGGCCGGAGGGTTTCCCACCGGCCGCGGCGACGACGACGGCGACGACGGCGACGGCAATCACGACCGCAGCGGTCAGCAGTCGCCGGCCGGACTTGCGGAACGGGCGCCGACCTCCTGGGGGTTGTGTGGCCTCGTCAGGTCCACCACCTGCAAGCTCGGTGATCGCCGACTGCAGCCGCTCGACGTCAGCCGCCCAATGGCTTCGCGTCAGCCGGATCGCCTCGAGATCCGAGAGTTGGGCGAGACTCTTCGGAAGATCCTGCGCCCGCAGGATGGGGGCGTCCTCGATCAAGACGGGGATAACGGGAACACCTTTGCTGAGGGCTGTCTGGAGCTCGCGGCGGACGAAGTCCCTTGGCTCCTTGATTCGCAGGCTGCCATCGCTCTTCTCGCCGAGCCATCCACGTCCGATGACGGCGACGAACACGTCCGTCTTGCCGACCCAGTCGGAGATGACCTTCGCGTAAACCGCCCCTGGCGATATGCGGTCGATGTCCAGGAAGACGCTCGACTCCCCGAACCGCGATTCGAGGCGTTCAGCGAGCCGGTGGGCAGCGTCGGGTGCGTCGTCGCTGCGGTATCCGACGAACACCTTCGGTGCGCACGAGGGAGATGGGTGTCTACCGTCGCCTTCTCGTGCTGGCCCGTCGAGCTGCTCCGTCATGTGCCACCCCCAACGACCACGATCGGTCCGCACAGCGCCGGCATCAGTCCTCAGCCGCACGGCAGGTCTCTGCCTCGATGTGCTCAAAATTCAGGTTGGCCAACGAGTTCGACCAACGCGCCACATCGTACCGCGACGCGCGCTGGTACAGTCCGCTCGATGGGGGGCCGGGCCCTGGTGATCGACTTTGGCGATTTCAGGGTCAGCGCGGGGATTGTCCAAGGGGAAGCGCTGACGATCCTGGATTTCGATGGCAGGCCGTGGCTCGCCTCGCCGGTGCGCCGCGATGACGCGGATCGCGGGCCGGTCGAGCAAGGCTCCGTGACGCCGGACGAGGTTGTGGCTCTGCTGGGTCGGATCCTCGAGGCTGCCGACCCCTTCGCGGATGACCTCGCGCCAGGCGGAGTTTGGATTACAGGACCGGCGGTGACACGCGGCGGCCCCGAAGCTGAGCGGCTGAGCGAGGCGGCGCGCCTTGCCGGGTTCGACGACGTCCAGCTCGTGCCGGAGCCGATTGCACTCGTGGAGGCTCTGCCCGAGGGTCGGTTGCAGATCGGCGAGCGCGTGGCGGTCTTCGACCTCAAAGAGGACGGCTTGGAGGTGTCGCTGCTCCAACGCTCCACAAGGTCGTTTGTTCTTCTTGAATTGCAACGTCACGACCTAGGAATCGATGCACTCGACTCCGGCCTTGCATCTCGGCTCGCGGAACTCATCGCGGGGGTGATGGAGGCGCTCGCAAGCGAAATCGAGATCGCAGGTCCTGTCGTGGCAGTGCTGCTTGCCGGATCGGCCGCGGACGTCCCCGGACTCGGCAACGCGTTCGGCGATCAGCCGGCGTTCGTGCCGGAGCCGACGGACGATCCGGCTGCTGCGCTGCGCGGCTTGGCGGAGCTCAGTCGACGCGCCGAGGGCGACGATCGACGGGGCGCGGCGGAACCGCCCGACGGATATGAGCAAGCAGATCGAGTCGATGATCATGACATTGCGTTTGGCGAGCAGCACCTGCCGACGCTCGCCGCTCTCGGCGACCCCGATGGGTCAGCGGTCGGATCGCCCCCAGAGCCCTTCGACGATGACGTCCAATTCACGGTCTATCGGCCGTTGGCCATCCGGCCGGAGCGCTGGCACACCGCCCTCGTGTTCGCGCACAAGACCGACCCGGTGGTGGATGAGATCGTCGGCCTCTCTGATCCCGTCGAAGAGGTGCGCAAACAGGCCTCTGCGCGGTTGGGGGCAAGCGTCGGTGACTACTCCACCGCCACCCAAGACAGCTCCCAGAGTCTCCTCCGCGGATCCGAGCTCACGCTCGCTCCCTACGTCGAGGGGGTCGAGTTCAACCCTCCGCAGCGCAGCTTCCTGTGGGAGGAGCCAGTGCATGTCGAGGAGTTCCGGCTGCGGGCACCAGCCGGGCTGCTCGGGAAGCGCGTTCGCGGCTCGCTCGCGGTTTACCGCGGCGCGATACTGATCGCCGAGGTAGGTCTCTCAATGCAGGTGGGTGAGGTCGATCGCCCCCCTGTCGCCTCACATGCCCGTCCCTACCGGAAGATCTTCTTCTCCTATTCTCACTACGACAAGGTCATCGTGGATCAGGTCGAATGGGCGCTCACGTGTCTCGGCGACGAGGTGCTCAGAGATGCGCGGGCCCTGCGCTCGGGGGAGGTGTGGGATCAGCGAATCGAGCAGATGATCAGGGAAGCCGAGATCTTTCAGCTCTTCTGGTCCACGAACTCGATCAGATCCGAGTGGGTGGCGAAGGAGTGGCGCTTCGCATTGGGCCTGAGCCGTGCGAACTTCGTCCGTCCCACCTACTGGGAGCAGCCTCTGCCGGAACTGCCCGCAGCCGGGCTGCCGCCGGCCGAGTTGCGGCGACTTCACTTCGGGCTCCTGACCTTCGGCTCATCGACTGCGGGAGCAAGCGTGGCTCCGGGTACTCGCGCCGTGGCCACCGGCACCGCTCCTGCGACCACCAGCACACTCGAACATGAGCAACGCGCCACGCTCGAGGGAAGTCTCGCCGGCGATGCTCCCCAGGGGATGCCCGCGGCTTCCGAACCCGTGAAACCGACTTCCCTGCCGCCGGCTGCTCCGATCCCTTCTACCCCGCCGCAATCCGCGCCGCCCGGCGCGAGCGCGTCGCGGCACGGTCCTGCCTCGGCATCACGCCTGGAGCGTCGGGGCCATTTCCTGAAGGTCGGGAGTGGCCTGCTGGCTCTCGTCCTGGTAGCAAGCCTGATCTCAAGCTCCCGGCTCTTCTTTGGATCGAGCGGTGTCCATGGCAGGCTGTCGGCGCCGGACGTGAACTCTCCGGCATTGTCTCTCACGAGTGCCTCGCCGCCGCCTGCAGCCACTACGGAATCGTCTCCCCCCAGTGCCTCGCCGCCGGGAAGATCCTGCGGCGGCTGCGTGGTCCGCCGCGGCGTCGGCTCTACCGACGTAGGCCCCGTCGTGGCCGAACAGGGGCTGCTCGAATGGAGCAGCGAGGGTGGAGACCTGGTGACGATTCTGCTCGACGGCGGAGTCGTCGCTGCCGGAGAAGATCACGGGATCGTCCCGCTACCGAGACACTTCCATGGGGACCTACGCGTCGAGTCCGAAGGCGCCTGGTCTGTCGTGACCCGGTGATGGCTCGAGAGGGGCACAGGGTGGAGGCCGATGAGCGACGCGACGTTCATCTCGCCGCGGCATCCGTCGTCGGCTTCGCGATCTCGATCTTCCTTGGCTACTGGGGGTGGCTGCGCATCTCAGGGCAGCACACCGCCCACCCGGGGCCGGCGCAGCACCTGGCTCACCACTTCCTCGGGCGCAGCTACCTGACGCTGCAGCTATTCGTGATGCACCCACAGGAGCTGCCGGGACGACTACCGTGGCAGCTTGAGGCCTCGCGATTCCTCGCGCCGGCCCTCCTGGTGTTTGCCACCGTCTCCCTACTGACGGCGGCCTTCAGTGCACGCATCCGCCACGCCTGGTTGACGCACTCGTCTCGGCACGCGATCATCTGTGGTGCCGGGGTGCATGGGACGAGGCTGGCGGAGAACCTGCGCAAGGCAGGCACGCCGGTTGTCCTGGTGGATATCAATGCGAATGCCCCCGGTCTGCAGGGTCGGCTGAAGCGGCGGGAATCGCGACTCGTCGCCGACACGGTCAACAAGGACGCCCTGCACCGAGCCGGAATATCGCGTGCAGCGCAGATAATTGCGGTGACCGGCGATGACGTCGTCAACGCCCAGATCGCAAGCGCCGTCCGGGACCTCTGCCATAACGAGCGATGGCACCGTAAGCCGTTGCTCCTCGTGCAGGCCGAGGATCGGATACTCGCCAGGTTCCTCGAGGACTGCGACGGCTCGCTGCCCGACGGCGAGGATGGAGCGAGCAAGGCCGGCAACCGAGGCCCCGAGGTGAGGACGTTCGGAGCCAACACGCTCGCGGCCGTCACTCTGTTCGGTGGTGGTCCACTCGCCGGCACGCCACTCGAGCGCGACCCGGATGCGTTCCTCGCCGACATCGCGGCGGGCAAAGACTGTCATCTGCTACTGGCGGGTGATCACGACATTCTCGAGGCAATCGTTGTGACCGCGCTCCGGCGCGGTCGTGCACGGCGCTTGCGCGAAGGGGCTCGCTCAGGCGGTAGCCCGTCCCTGCGGATCACGCTCCTCGGTGAGGGTGCGCAGAGCTACGCCGATGCCATCTCGAAGAGATGGCGGCTCGACCCGGGAGTCGTCGAGCTCGCCTCGAGCGAAGTCGATCCGCGCACCGAGCCGGCGGTTCTCTCGAGCAAGGTATGGAGTGACTGGCGTCGGGATGTCACCCATGCTGTCGTCGCATGTGAGGACGAACACGCGAGCCTCGCGATCACCGTGACCCTCAGCAAGATCCTCAGGCCTGCTGCCGAGCTCGCTCGGATCGCCACGCAACCACCAAACGAGCTCGACAGGCAGCTCGAAGGCTACGCCGGCCATCCGCCCCGGCTCGCACCGATAACCGTACTCTCGATCGCCGATCTCGCCTGGGGTCGATTCGGTGAGCGCGTCGAGGACGTACCGCCGGCCCGCCGCCTCCTGACGGCCCTGCGGGCCGAGGGTGTCGCCGAGCTGGAGGCAGGCCAGATGGTCGACCAGCTGCTCCGCCAGCGCAGCCTCGCGCTCCACTCGGACTCGGCTCCTGCGATCAGCCCCGCGAGCGCGACGGTCGTGGAGGGGCTGTTGAGAGCCGTCCGCGGGGACGGTTCGGCTGTGACCGTGAGCGCGCTCGTCGCGGCCGGGCTCTCGCCCGATCTCGCCTCGCCGAGCAACCTGAGACGGGCCGCTCAGCAGCTGACCGACGATCGAAGTCCCGACGCCTTCCTTGCCTGGTGTGAGTACGCGCGCGCCTTGCCAAGCGGAGCGGACGCCTTCGGCCTGGTCGAGCCAGCGGCAGCGAGCGATTGCCAAGCTGTCCCGCTGAAGCTGAAGGCGGCCACGCTTGGTGCTGATTCCGCCCTCGAACGACTTGACGCGGACCCCGCTGTGGTCGAGCACCTCCGCGCTCGCACGTCGAGGCGAATAGCGATCTTCGCCGGGGGCGCGGCCTCGATGTCAGGCGAGGCGCGGGATGCCGCGAAGAAGCTGCTTACTCGGGCTCTGCATCGCTACGACGGCCTGCTTCTCACGGGTGGGAACGACGTGGGCATCTGCGGAGCTGTGCGTGAGGCAGCCGTCGCGAGCAACGTGCCGGTGCTCGGGTACGCGCCTTGTGGAACCGGCGCCGAGGGTACCTGGATTCGCTCCACGCCGGAGGGAGATTTCAGCGAGGCAGAGCCCGCAGCGATGTGGACCGACATCCTCACGGCCACGTCGGGGGAGCGGGCAGGAGCGGCGGCGGCCGACGTGCGCCTCGTCGCCTTCCCCGGCGGCAGGATCACCCGGATGGAGATCGCGCTGGCCCGCGCGCTCGGGGCGGCCGTCGCTAGCCTCGACCCATCCGAAGTGCTCCTCGAGCCGCTTGAGGAACTGCTTCCGTTCGGAGCCGGCGGCGTGCTCAGCCTGCCGAACGATGCGATGACGCTGAGGGCCTTCTTGACGTGGCCCAACCAAGAACTCGACGAGGCCCGGCGCCTGATCGCCGCGCGGGAGCTGCACGAGCAGTACCGCATGGAGCACCGCCGGCATAAGGCATGGGATGATCCGGCGCTCGTCCCGTGGGAGCGGCTGGCACCGATGCTTCAAAGGTCCAATCTCGCGGCGGTCGACGACATCCCGAATAAGCTCCATGTGCTCGGCTTGCGCCTTTGCGTCGGCGGCGAGAGGCTCCGCTTGGACGACGATGAAGTCGAGCGGCTGGCGGAGATCGAGCATGGTCGCTACAACTGCGAGCGGTTGACCGCCGGCTGGGAGCTTGGCCGGACCCGGCAGCTGTCGCGCTTCGTCTCGCCGTACCTGACGCCGTGGCTAGACCTCGACGAAAAGGTCAAGCAGTGGGACCGTGACGCCGTTCTAGCGCTCGACGGTGCCATGTATGCGGCCGGCTGGGGCGTGGCTTCGGAGCCACCGGCACGTTCTCCCGACTACGTTCAGCCGGTATTCCCGCCCGATTCCGTCGGAGGTGGGCTGGCCGGAACTTGAGCAATCAGAGCGCGAGCACGCGCCCGAGGATCTCGCGCATGATCTCGTCGGTGCCGCCGCCGATCGGGCCGAGGCGGGCATCGCGCGCTGCGCGCTCGACCCAGTACTCACGCATGTAGCCGGCGCCCCCGTAGATCTGCAGGCAGTCGTCCATCAGCTCGTAGCAGGCGCGCTGGGTCAAGAGCTTGGCCATCGAGACCTCCTTCAGCGGCTCCTCGCCGGCGACGAAGCGGCGCAGCGCGTCGTAGGTGACGCAGCGGCATGTGTAGACGGACGTGGCCATGTCGGCCAGCTTGTGGCGGATCGTCTGATGGCCCGAGAGCGGGCGGCCGAACGTCTCGCGCTCGCGCGCGAACTCGGCCGTGCGCTCCCACGCCAGCGTCATCGCGCCGACCGCGCCGAGCGCCATCGCCAGGCGCTCCCACTGGAAGTTGGCCATGATCAGCTTGAAGCCCTCGTTGAGCTCGCCGAGCAGGTTCTGCTCGGGTACGAATACGTCCTCGAAGGCGATCGTGGCCGTGTCCGAGGCGTGCCAGCCGAGCTTCTGCAGCTTCGACGAGGTGACGCCCTCGCCGCGGTCGACGATCAGGAACGAGATGCCGTGGTGGCCGCCCTCGCGCCCTCCGGCACCCGTCACAACGGCGGTCACGATGAAGTGCGCACGCACGCCGTTGGTGATGTACGTCTTCTCGCCGTTTATCACCCAGCCGCCGTCGACGCGCTCGGCGCGCGTGCTCAGCGAGGCCACGTCCGAGCCGGCGCCGGGCTCGGTGATCCCGAGCGCGCCGATCCGCTCGCCTGCGATCGCCGGCACGAGGTAGCGCTGCTTCTGCTCCTCGGTGCCGAACTTCCAGATCGGCGGCGTGGCGATGTTCGTGTGCGCGCCGAGCCCTGCCGCCGTCCCGCCGGAGCCGATTCGCGCCATCTCCTCGCACAGCACCGACTCGTGCAGGTAGTCGCCCCCCTGGCCGCCGTACTCAGTCGGGTACTTCAGCCCGAGCAGGCCCTGCTTGGCGAGCTTGGGAAAGATCTCGTCGGGGAACCACTCGTCCTGCTCCCACTGCGCAGCATGCGGCGCCAGCTCGCGGTCGATGAAGCCGCGGATCGACTGTCTCAGTTGCTCGTGCTCGTCGGAGAAGGGGGGTGTGAGAGTGCTCATGAGATCCAGGCCGAGGCCGATTGGTAATCTGATGGTATGCGAATTGCCATCGATGGTGTGGGTCGGATCGTGATCCCGAAGCCGATGCGAGATGCACTAGGGATCGAGGGGCCGACGGAGCTTGAGCTGACCGAGCGCGACGGGGCGCTCGAGCTGACCGTGCCGTACATCAAAGCCCATCTGGAGGATCGCGACGGCTTCACGGTGATCGTGCCCGACCAGCCCGTGCCGACACTCACGACCGAGATGGTGCGCGAAGAGATCGAACGCTCGCGCCGTTGATCGCGCCCGACTCCAGCGTGCTGATCCCGGCGCTCGCGAGCACCTTCGAGGGGCACGAGCGCTGCGTCGCTGCGCTGGCCGGCCGCTCGCCGCGGCTGATCTCTCATGTCGCGTTCGAGACGACCTCCGTGCTCAGCCGGATGCCCGAGGGGCTTCGCATGACGCCGGTATCCGTGCGCGATGCCCTCGACCTGGACTTCCCGGATTCGTGGCTCGCGCTCGACGCCGAAGGCCAGCGCTCCTGCCTGCGCCGCGCGGTCGACGCAGGCATGCGCGGCGGCGCGCTCTACGACGCGCTGATCGCCGCGACCGCGCGCAAGCACGGCGCGACGCTGCTCAGCGCCGACCGCCGCGCGCGCGAGGCCTACGAGGCGATCGGCGTCGACGTCTCCTATCTCGAGTAGTGCCACTCGGCGATCGGACTACAGCCCGTAGGAGCGACCGATCACGTCGAGCATGATCTCGTCGGTGCCCGCGCCGATCCGGTTCAGGCGTGCGTCGCGCCAGACGCGCTCGATGCCGTACTCCTTCATGTAGCCCGCGCCGCCGTGGATCTGGATGCACTCGTCGGCCACTTCGCAGAGCACGCGCGAGGCGACCAGCTTGGACATCGAGATCTCGCGCACCGGGTACTCGCCGTTGGCGAAGCGCCACGCGGTCATGTAGGTCATCTGCCGCGCCGCCTCGATCTTCGTCGCCATCTCGGCGAACTTGTGGCGGATCACCTGGAACTTGCCGATTTCGCGGCCGAACGCCTTGCGCTCGTGCGCGTACTGCAGCGTGCGTTCGAAGCACTTCTGCGCGCCCGCAACCATGCCGGCCGCCCCGATCAGGCGCTCGCCCTGGAGCTCCCACATGATGTGGTAGAAGCCCTTGCCGACCTGACCGAGCACCGCTGAGTCCGGCACGCGCACGTCCTGGAAGGCCAAGAGCGCCGTGTCCGATGCGTGCATGCCGAGCTTCTCGAGCTTCTTCTCGCGGATCACGCCGGGCGCGTCCATCGGCACGAGGAACAGCGTGAAGCCGTCGTAGCCGGCGTCCGGGTCGGTCTTCGTCACGAGCACGATCACGTCGGCGCGGTGGCCGTTCGTGATGTACGTCTTCGAGCCGTTGATGATGTAGTCCTCGCCGTCCTTGACCGCGCGCGTCTTGATCCCCGAGACGTCCGAGCCGGCGTCCGGCTCGGTGATGCCGAGACAGAGGATCTTCTCGCCCTTGATCGCCGGCACGACCCATTCCTGCTTCTGCTGCTCGCTGCCGAAGGCGAGGATCGGCGGCATCGCCATGTCGGTGTGCACCGCGAGGCCCATCGCGAGGCCGCCCGAGTTGGCGTTCGTGATCTCCTCGGCGAGCACGAGCGCCGAGTAGTAGTCGCCGCCCTGCCCGCCGTATGCCTCCGGCTTGTCGAGGCCGAGGAAGCCGAGCTCGCCCATGCGCGCGAAGACGGAGTCCGGGAACGTCGTCTCCTCCCATTCCTCCGCGTGCGGCGCGAGCTCTTTGGTCGCGAAGTTGCGGATCGACTCGCGCAGCTGTTCGTGCTCGTCGGTGAAGATGAAGTGCTTGCGCTGGGCCTGGAAGTCCGGCTTCAGCACGCTCTCGGCGGTCGCGGCCATCTCGGGAAGTCTCCTTGTGATCGGTGCTTGGATGCGGTGCGCGGACGCACGGAAGCGATCGTGGCGTGTCCGGCGCCTGGTCGCAGACGCTAACGCAGCCGCCCGCAAAAGTAAACAGTAGAGCTTGCTACTTCTTGCAGCCGGCGCGCTGATGCGTCAGCCGGCGAGCGCGTGGCGCGGCTCGGCGGCTTCGCGCTCGGCCGCCAGCGCCGTGGCGATCGCCTGCGCGCGGTCGTGCGTGCCGAGCTTTGCGTGGATGCGCTCGGTGTGCTTGTGCACCGTGCGCGGGCTGATGCCGAGCTCGGCCGCGATCGACTGCGTCGTGCGCCCGCCCGCGAGCAGACGCAGCACCTCCGACTCGCGCGGGCTCAGCCCGAGCCCGCGCAGGGCGACATCGCTCAGGTCGCTGCGCGGTTGCTCGAAGATCACGACGAAGCTGTGGCGGCTGCCGCTCGGCAGCCGCCGGATCACGAGGTTGCCGTCGGCGCTCGCCACGAGCAGCGGGTCCCACAGGCGCCCCGTCGGGCCCGGCGCCAGCAGCAGCTCGGGCGCCGGCCCCTCGCGCCAGCCAAGCGCGCGCAGCAGCTTCTCGGCGCCGCGTGAGGCGAAGGAGACAGAGCCGCCGTCGACCACGGCGATCGCCTCGCGGCCGGCGTCGACGCCGCGGCGCAGGGCCTCGATCAGCCGCCCGGCGCGCTCGCGCGCCTGCACGTTGCGGTAGGCCTGGATCAGGTGCGGGCGCGTGAGGTTCAACAGGTCGCGGTCGCGGTCGGAGTAGTCGCGTCCTCCGCGCGAGAGCGCCAGCGCGAACGTCAGCTCCGGCGGCGAGGGCAGCGTGAAGGCGATCTGGTGGCGGATGCCCAGCGCCTTGTAGAAGCCCTGGAACAGCTCCAGGCGGTCGAGCTCCTCGCGCGCGGCCACGTCGGAGAAGCGGTAGGCGCGTCCGTCGCGCGTCCGCGCGTGACGGTTGGCGAGCGGGTTCTGGTGGGCATAGCGGACCCAATCGGCCACCAGCTCGTCAGGCACCTCGGGCACGCTCACCGCCACGTGCACCGAGCCGTCGACGCCGACCTCGTTGTAGGAGGCCCAGTCGGTGCGCACGATTCCGCTCAGACCGCTCGGCAGGAACGCGCGCAGCTCCTGCAGGTCGCCCGCGCCGTGGGCCTCGCCGACGAAGTCGAGCACCTTGCGGACATCCGCCGCGGAGAGTGCAGACATGCGCTGGATACTGTCAAGGGGACGCTCGCGACGGGGCACACCCGTTCCATCCGCGGTCAGGATCGAGAGAAGCCGGTGGCGGAGGTGGTGCCCGAGCGTTACCCTCCGCGGCCGGACCGCTTTCACGATTCAGGAGGGATCGAATGGTTGGGCGCATCGTCGTGGCGGCTTTACTGGCATTCGCAGCGATCGCGCCTGCGGCTCAGCCGAGCGCTTCCGCAGCGGCCCCGCCGGCAGCGGTCGCACCGGTCGCGGTTCCTCCCGACCTGCAGGCGCTCGAGCAGAAGATGCTCGCGCTGAAGCCCACGAGCGAGCGGTTCTCGGCCACGGTCGACGTCGCCGAAAAGCCCACCGTCAAAGGGCCGGTGGGCGGCTTCAAACACATCTTCGGGCATGCCAGTGCCATCGCCACGCCGCTGCTCACCCTGGCCGGCGAAGTCAGCTTCGGCACACCGCAGGAGGCGAGCATCGACGGCACCTTCCTCGGCATCCCGATCAGCCTGAGGCTGATCGGGACCACGCTGTATGCGCGCGAGCCGTTCATCGCGAAGCTCGACGGCGGACGCCCGTGGGTCGAGGAACGCAACAAGAGCCTCGCTGAAGCGCTCGGCTCGCAGCCGGCGGGGCCTGGGGGCTCCGGTGGAGCGCCTGGCGCCGGCTTCAAATCGCTGACCGCGCTGATCGGGCGTGCACGGAGCATCGTCGAGCTCGGCCCGGCGACCATCGACGGCCAGGCTGCGACCGGCTTCAGGCTCTCGATTCCGCTCGCGGCACTGCTGAAGCGCGGTCACTCTCGTCAGGACCGCCTGCGAGCTCGGATCCAGCACAAGCTGTTCGCGCCGCTTGTGCGCGTCGAGCTGTTCCTCACCGAAACCGGCCTGCCCGTCCGCACGAGCTTGATCCTGTACGTGCGCCACGGCAAGGGCGAACTGATCGAGCAGTCCGACATCACGGCGATCGACGTGCCCGTGCTCGTGCAGGCGCCGCCGGCCGCCGAAACGATCACGGCCGCCGAGCTCGAGCGCGCGGTGCGCCGGCACGCACGTCGCGTGGCCGCGAGACGGCGGAAGCACGGGCGGCGGATCGTCGCCGTCCGCCGCGGCAAGGTGCACTAGCCCAAGAAAGTAGATAGTAAGGCTGCGCACTTCCCACTCGGCGCGGATCGGGTTAGGATGCTCCGATGGCCGGCGAGGACCCAGTTCTGTACGCGCTCGACGAGCAGGGCGTGGCGACGATCACGATGAACCAGCCCGACACGCGCAACGCGCTGTCGGCCGAGATGCTCGGTGGGCTGATCGCGGCTTTCGAGCGAGCCCGCTCAGAAGACGCGGCACGCTGCGTCGTGCTCGCCTCCTCGCACGAGCGAACGTTCTCCTCGGGCGCCAACCTCGGCGGCTTCGCCGCCGACACACCGCTCGTGCAGCGCCACTTCGGCTCCGAGCGCTTCGTCGGGCTGTTCAGGCTGATCGGCGAGCTCGGCAAGCCGACGGTCGTCGCCGCCGGGGGGCACGTGCTCGCCGGCGCGCTTGGCATCGCGCTCGCCTGCGACCTGATCGTCGCCTCCGAGGATGCGAGCTTCGGCACGCCCGAGATCAACATCGGCACGTTCCCGTTCATGATCATGGCGCTGATCTACCGCAACGTGCCGCGCAAGAAGGCCAACGAGCTGCTGCTGCTCGGCGAGCGCTGGAGCGCGCAGGAGGCGCTCGCCGCGGGGATCGTCAACCGGGTCGTGCCCGCCGCCGAGCTGCAGACGGCCGTACGCGAGTGGGCCGTCAAGCTGGCCGGCAAGTCACCCGTGATCATGCGCCTCGGCAAGGAGGCCATGCGCCGCCAGCTCGACATGCAGCTGGACGAGGCGCTCGACTACCTGCGCGCGCAGCTGACGCTGGCGATGTCGACCGAGGACATCGTCGAGGGCGTCAGCGCGTTCTTCGAGAAGCGCGAGCCGCAATGGAAAGGACGCTGATGAGCACGACCGAGAAGCCGCCCGCGACCCCGAGCGCCGGCGAGACGAGCAGCTCGCTGCTGCGCCCGCTCGTCGAGGACCTGCACGCGCGCCGCGAGCAGATCAAGCTCGGCGGCGGCGAGGAGAAGATCGCCCGCCAGCACGCCGCCGAGAAGCTGACCGCGCGCGAGCGCCTGGCGCTGCTGATCGATACCGACGAGGGCACAGGCGAGAGCACGTTCACCGAGCTCGGCATCCACGGGCGCCCGCACTTCGCCCAGCGCGCGATGGATGGCAAGGTCGCGCCGGCCGATGGCGTGATCACCGGCTACGGCAAGGTCGACGGGCGGCTGGTGGCCGTGTGCGCGTACGACTTCACCGTGATGGCCGGCTCGATGGGGATGACCGGCGAGCTGAAGGTGACGCGCCTGCGCGAGCTGGCGCTGACCAAGCGGATCCCCTTCATCTGGCTGCTCGACTCGGCCGGTGCGCGGATCCAGGAGGCCGTCGGCTCGCTGTTCGCCGGCTCCGGGCATCTGTTCCGCGAGGAGGTCGTGATGAGCGGCGTGATCCCGCAGGTCGCCGCGCTGATGGGACCGTGCGCGGCCGGCACGGCGTACATCCCCGGGCTGGCCGACTTCGTGCCGATGGTCAAGGGGCGCGGCTCGATGGCGCTCGCCGGCCCGCATCTCGTGCGCGCGGCCGTCGGCGAGGACGTTACCCAGGAGGAGCTCGGCGGCTCGCGCGTGCACTGTCGCAAGTCCGGCGTCGGCGACCTCGAGGTGGCCGACGACGAGGAGTGCATCCTACGGATCAAGCAGTACCTCTCGTTCATGCCCGAGAACTGCGAAGCCAAGCCGCCGCTGCGCGTGACCGACGATCCGATCGAGCGCGGCGACGAGGAGCTGCTCGACGTGCTGCCCGAGTCCAACCGCAAGCCGTATGACATGTACGAGGTGATCCGCCGGATCGTCGACGACGGCTTCTACTTCGACATGAAGCCGCAGTGGGCCAAGACGCTGATCACCTGCTTCGCGCGCTTCGGCGGACGCCCGGCGGGGATCGTCGCCAACCAGCCCAAGCAGCTGGGCGGCATCCTCGACAACGACTCCGCCGACAAGGCCGCGCGCTTCGTCAACCTGTGCAACGCATTCGGCATCCCGCTCGTCTTCCTGATGGACGTGCCCGGCTTCATGGTCGGCTCGAAGGTCGAGGCCGACGGGATCATCCGCCACGGCGCGAAGATGCTCTACGCGGTCGCCAACGCGACAGTGCCGAAGATCACCGTGATCACGCGCAAGGCCTACGGCGCCGGCTACTACGTGATGAACGGCCGCGCCTATGAGCCCGACCTGATCGTCGCCTGGCCGAGCGCCGAGATCAGCGTGATGGGCGCCGAGGGCGCGGTCGAGATCGTGATGCGCAAACAGGTCGAAGAAGCCGAGGACCCTGCCGCCAAGAAGGCCGAGCTGATCGAGGCCTACCGCAAGATCATCGACGTCTACATCGCCGCCGGCAACGACATGATCGACGACGTGATCGACCCGCGCGAGACGCGCCTGACGATCTGCCGGGGGCTGGAGATGGCTGAGGGCAAGAAGATCGAGCGTCCCTACAAGAAGTCAGGAGTTGTTCCGGTATGAGCCTTGAGGATCCCGTAGTGATCACCTGCTCGATCTCGGGGGCGATCGCCAACCGCGATCAGTGCCCGGCGATCCCGTACACGCCGGCCGAGTACGCCGCCGAGGCGCGACGGATCGTCGACGAGGGCGGCACGATGATCCACATCCACGCGCGCAAACCGGACGGCACGCCGAGCTATGAGATCGAGGACTTCGCGGCGATCACCGAGGCGATCCGAACCGAAGTCGGCGACGCGGCGATCATCAACTACTCGACCGGCACGATCGGCGTGGCGCTCGAGAAGCGGATCGAATACCTGCGCGCCTGCCGACCGGAGGTCGCAGCGCTGAACATGGGCTCGATGAACTACGCCAAGTACTCGCGCTCACGCAAGAGCTTCGTCTTCAGCATGGTCTTCCAGAATCCGTTCGAGGAGATCGTGCGAGCTGCTGGAAGCGATGAACGAGCTTGGCATCAAACCGGAGCACGAGTGCTTCGACCTCGGCCACGTCGGCAGCCTCGCGCCGCTGATCGACATGGGCGTGCTGAAGACGCCGCTGCACGTCGACTGCGTGATGGGCGTCGTCGGCGGCGTGCCGCCCACGGCGCGCAACCTCGCCGCGATGGTCGAGAACATCCCCGAGAATCCGCCCGGCGAGCCGCATTCGCACTGGGGTGTGATCGGCGTCTCGCGCGACCAGTGGATGCTCGTCTCGGCGGCGCTCTCGCTGGGCGGCTCGATTCGCGTCGGCCTCGAGGACAACCTGTACCTGCCGAGCGGCGAGATGGCCAAGTCGAACGGCGAGCTGATCGCCAAGGCGCGGCAGATGACCGAGGACGTGGGTCGTCGCCCGGCCACGGTGCAGGAGGCGCGTGCCGCGCTCGACATTCCGCAGCGTGGCGCTGCCGCCGCCGCCGCTCCCGGCGTGGCGGAGGGCGCAGCGGCATGAGCCTGCCGCTGCAGGGCATCCGCGTGCTCGACCTCTCGCGCCTGTTGCCGGGCGGCTTCTGCTCGCTGCTGCTCGCCGACTTCGGCGCCGACGTGCTGAAGGTCGAGGACACGGGGATGGGCGACTACATCCGCTGGTCGCCGCCGTATTACGAGGGCGCCCACGAGACCGCGCGCTCGGCCCTGTTCCTCTCGCTGAACCGCAACAAGCGCTCGATCCGCCTGGACCTGAAGAACGAGCGCGGGCGCGAGGCGCTGCTGCGCCTGGTGCGCGAATACGACGTCGTGCTCGAGTCATTCCGCCCGGGCGTGCTCGACCGCCTCGGCGTCGGCTACGAGCGGATGCGCGAGGAGAACCCGGGGATCGTCTACTGCGCGATCTCGGGCTACGGCCAGGACGGTCCCAAACGCGACGCCTCGGGGCACGACATGAACTACCTCGGCCTGATCGGGCTGCTCGGGCTGACCGGCGAGCGCGGCGGCGAGCCGGTGCAGGCGGCCGGGCAGATCGCCGATCTCGGCGGCGGCGCGCTGATGGCGGCGTTCGGCATCCTCGCCGCGCTGCGCGAGCGCGACGGTGGCGGTCAAGGCTCGAGACTCTCCAGGCTCCGGCGAGGGCCAGCTGGTCGACGTCTCGATGGCCGACGGCGCGCTGTCGTGGCTGGCGATGGTCGCGGCGACGTACTTCGCCGACGGCAACGTGCCGCATCGTGGTGACCTCCCGCTGGCCGGCTCGCTGATCTGCTACCGGCCGTACGAGTGCGCCGACGGCTGGGTCACGCTCGGCGCGCTCGAGCCGAAGTTCTGGCAGGGGTTCTGTCGCGGCGTCGGGCGCGAGGATCTGATCGCGGCGCAGTTCGAGCGGCCCGGCTCGGCGGCGCACGAGCAGGTGCAGGCGATCTTCAAGGGGCGCACGCGCGAGCAATGGGAGGCGTTCGCGCGCGAGAACGACTGCTGCCTGGAGCCGGTGCTCGAGCTCGACGAGGCGCTCGGCTCAGAGCTCGTCGGCGCGCGCGAGATGGTCGTCGAGATCGAGCAGCCCGGAGCGGAGCGCGCCGTGCGGCTGCTCGGCGCTGCCGGTCAAGCTCGGCCGCACGCCGGGCGATCACAGCGCGCCTGCCGGGGCCGGCTCTGGGCGAGCACACCGAGGAGGTGCTGCTTGCGGCCGGCTACAGCGCGCAGGAGGTCGCCGAGCTGCTCGCCGACGGGGCAGCGGCGGGCGCGGCCGGCGAGGCGCAGGACATCTCCTTCCAGGTGTGATGGAGCCCGCCGCGTCGCAGGAGCGCCGCCTGCTGAAGATGAGCGAGCTCGCCGAGCGCTCGGGCGTGAGCGCCGGGACGATCCGCTACTACCTGCGCGAGGGGCTGCTCGGCGAGGGCGGGGACATCGTCAGGACGAGCCGCAACATGGCCTACTACCCGCCCGAGTACGTCGAGCGGATCGAGCTGATCAAGCGCCTGCAGGAGAAGCGCTACATGCCGCTGCGCGTGATCAAGGGCACGCTCGAGGAGGAGCCCGGCCGCGTGCACGCGCTGATCGAGCTGGAGGACCGCATCCTCGAGCGGGCACTCGCCAGCGCCGAGGATTCCCGACGCGTCTCGCTGAAGGGGGTCCAGGAGCGCTACGAGATCCCGCGCAACGTGCTCGACCGGCTCGCCGAGATCGGCGTGCTGACGCCCAACCGCAACGGCTACGACCAGGACGACGTGAAGATCATCGAGGCGATCGCGAGCTTCCGCGCGGGCGGCTATGAGGAGGCGCTCGGCTTCACCGTGTACGACACGCTGCGCTACCGCGAGGCGCTCGAACCGCTCGTGCAGGCCGAGGTCCGGGCCCTCTTGGAGCGGCTCGCCGGCGAGGTCGAGGTGGAGCGGGCGATGGAGATCGTCGCCGCCGGCGTCGAACCGCTGCGCGAGCTGCTCGGCGCGATGCACTCCAAGCTGCTGCTCGCAGAGCTGCGGCGGCAGCGGGCGCGAAGCTAGCGTCACGGACGGCGCTCGCGGGCGCCCTGCCGGGCGCCGATCTGGCCAGGTCGGCCGTCGGGGCCGTGAGAGTGGACAACTGAACCGGCTGTGTATAGGTTGCCCACAAGGTTCGACCATCGAGGATCGCGGTGGGGCGGACTCTCAGCCGAGGGGAAGGGGACGGGATGCGACGAGTCATGCTGGGCGCTTGTCTCGTAGGACTGCTCGCGGTGGCGACGGGGGCGTCGGCGGCGAGCGCCGCCGAACCGGCGTTCTTCGAATGCGCCAAAGCTGTGGGCGGCAAATTCAAGGGAGCGTGCAAAGTCGAAGGCGCCAAAGGCAACCACGAACTGGTCGAAGGCGTGGGCAAAGGCAAAGCGTTCAAGGGCAAGGGGACCGAATTCCGCAAGTACGTGCCGGCGATCGGCGACCGGGGCCCGTTCTGCAAGGGCATCAGCAAGGTTGTCGGAAAACAGGCGACGCCTACGGTTCAGAAAGGCGTCGTGCTGACGTTCTCCGAATGCGAAGCCGGCGGCAAACGATGCACGACCGCAGGACAGAAAACGGGCGTCGTGGTGACGGAACCGCTGGAAGGCACGCTGGGCTACGTCAACGCCGCCGAACACCGCGTGGGTCTCGATCTGGCCGGCGAAGGCGGGCCGGTGATGATGAGCTGGAGCTGCACAGGCCTTGAATACGAAGTGACCGGTTCGCTGATCGGCGAGATCTCTCCGGTCAACGTGTTCACCAACGCCTACACGGTCACCTTTGCGCTGCAGAGCGAAGTCGAATTCGAAGAGTTCCAGGCGATCAAGAGCTTCGAAGGCGGACCGGAAGACGTCCCCATGTTCCGCATCAACGGCTCCGGGCCGTTCGAAGGCGCGATCAGGGGCTCCTACACCTACCGGGGCGAAAACTTCGAGCTGAAAGGGTAGGCCGCACGGGCGCCCGGCGGAGCGGCGGCACGGAGGCCGCGGCGTCGGGCGCCGCTACCAGAGCGCCCGGTGATGCTCCATCACGCCGAGCCCATGCGCGAGCGCGACCCCGCCGGGCAGCGCTCCCGAGAAGGTGCCGAACGGCGCCCGGTAGTCGCTCCTGAAGATCAGCAGGTTCTCGCTGCGGCTGCGCTCGGCCTCGGCATGGAAGCGAAGCAGCGATCCGTCGGCCGAGTCGACGCGCCGTAGGTCGGCGCTGAAGCGCACGGGCTCGACCTCGTGCGGCTCGCCGGCGATCCAGACGGCGCGCTCCGATCCCCGCTCGGGGTCGTTGACGCCGCTCACGAGATTCCACGCAAGCGCCTCGCCGTCGGGGCTCTCGCCGACGCCCGCCGACCACCACCACTCGGTATGGCGCGCGTGGTAGCCGACCGTATCGTCGATCACGGCTCGGGCCTCGACCGAGCGCGGCGGCTGTCCGCCGACGGTGAGCGTTCCGCGCGCGGCGATGCCCGCCTGCTTGCGCGTCCATACGTGTTGGCGGCCGTTCGGGCAGCGCGCCTGGAAGCCCGCGTCTTCGTCCAGTGCGAGGTCGAGCGCGAGGCCGCGGTCGCGCAGCAGCAGCCGGCCGCGCTCCAGCTCGCAGCTCCCCGCGGCGAGGCAGCAGTCGAGTGCGCTCGTACAGCTCGTCCTCGCCGCGCCGGTAGAGCGCCCAGAAGGATTGCCGCGCCGGACCGACCTGCACGAGCGCCGCGCACGCCATCAGCTCCTCGCTGAACACACCCACGTAGCGCCAGCGCTTGAGCGGCCGCCCGCCCCGTAGCAAGGCCATCCGGCGGGCGAGCGGGTACGCGTCCGCCGTGGCGGCGCGTGTGTCGGGCGTTATGCTTTGCACGTTGACTGACCAGTCAATCTATTTGGGGATCGGGGCACGTGTCTGGTGTGCGTGCGCGCGCAGCGCGCAGGGAGGGCTCAGTTGAAGGCCGCCGCAGTCCAGCTCAACGCCGGCCGCCGACAGCGCCGCCAACCTGACCGTGGCCGACCGGCTCGTGCGCGCGGCGGCGGCCGACGGCGCAGAGCTGATCGTACTCCCCGAGAAGTGGACCGCGATGGGCTCGGACGAGCAGCTGCGTGCCGCCGCCGAGCCGCTCGACGGGCCGATCGATCGAGCTGGGCGCGCTCGACTCGCGCGCGAGCTCGCCGTCGAGCTGATCGCGGGCTCGATCGTCGAGCGCGTGCCCGATCGGGAGAAGCTCGCCAACACCTCTGTGCACGTCGGCCCCGACGGCGAGCTGAAGGCCGTCTACCGCAAGATCCACATGTTCGACGTGGAAGTCGCCGGGCGCTCCTATCGCGAGTCCGACCTGGAGGAGCCGGGCGAGGAGATCGTGCTCTCCGAGACCGCCGGCGGGCGTCGAGCTGGGGATGTCGATCTGCTACGACCTGCGCTTCCCCGAGCTGTTCCGGATCCTCGCCGTGCGCGGCGCGCGCGTGTTCCCGCTGCCGGCGGCCTTCACGCTGGCGACGACGCGCGATCACTGGGAGGTCCTGCTGCGCGCTCGCGCGATCGAGAACCAGGCGTTCGTGGTCGCGGCCAACCAGATCGGCGAGCACCCCGGCGGCAACCGCTCGGGCGGCCGCTCGATGATCGTCGACCCGTGGGGCGTCGTGCTGGCGCAGGCGCCCGACGGCGAGGGTCACGCGATCGCCGAGCTCGACCTCGAGCGCCAGCGCGCAGATCCGCGCGCAGCTGCCGTCGCTGGCCAACCGGCGCGCGGAGACCTACCGCTGGCCGCAGGCGGTTCGCGCATGAGCGCCGCGAGCTCGAGTGGGGACGGCGCGACGCCGAGCTCCGGGGCGAGTCCGGCCCCGACCCGCACCGGCGCGCGGGCGGCCGGCGCGAAGCCGGCGCAGGACAAGCGCCGCCTGATCCTCGATGCGGCTGTGCGGGTGTTCGCGCGCCAGGGCTTCCACGCTTGTCGCGTCGCCGACATCGCCGACGAGGCCGGCGTCGCGTACGGCCTCGTCTACCACTACTTCGGCTCCAAGGACGAGGTGCTCGACACGCTGTTCCTCGAGCGCTGGGGGGTGATGCTCGAGCTGATTCGCGAGGTCGATGCCGAGCCGCTGCCGGTGCGGGAGAAGCTCGCGCGCGATCGCGTCGTTCATCATCGACAGCTATCGCCACGACCCGGACCTGATGAAGGTGATCATCGTCGAGGTGACGCGCGCCGCCAACTCGTTCGGCGACACCCACATCGGCACGATCCGCGAGGCCTACGAGCTGATCGGCGGGATCGTCCAGCAGGCGCAGGACGAGCGCGTCTTCAAGCCCGAGATCGAAGCGCGCTTCGCGGCAATGGCCTTCTACGGCGTGATCGAGCAGCTGCTGACGGGCTGGATCTTCGACCTGCTTGCCGCAGGGCGAGGAGGAGTTCGAGCAGGCCAAGTCGGTTGTCGTGGAGACCGTCTGCGGCGGGCCTTGAGCTTCGCCGCCGTTTCCGATGGGACCACCCCGGGCAATAGACTGCCGCGGTGATGGAGAACGAGATGGTCAAGCGGCTGGCCTGGTCGGGCTTGCTGGCTGCGTTCGGAGCGCTCGCGAGCATCGTCGCTCAGCGGGCCGCCGCGATCGCCTATCGGCGCGCGTTCGACGAGGAGCCGCCCGAGTGAGCGCAACCGCGACGCCTCCGCCGGGCCAGCAGGCGGCCGGAGGCGCCACACAACATCGCCGCGGCGATCGCCGAGGTCTCAGAGCGGGCGCAGGTGCTCGTGCGCGAGGAGATCGAGCTCGCCAAGGCCGAGGTCAGCGAGAAGGCGACGCAAGCTCGTCAAGGGCGCCGTCGTCGGCGCCGCCGCCGGCATCTTCTTCGCGATGGCGCTGATCTTCGCGCTCGTCGGCTTCGCGTGGCTGCTCTATTACTACCTTCCCGGCAACAACTACACATACTTCTGGGGCTTCTTCGCGATGGCCGTGATCCTGCTGCTGCTCGGCGCGCTCGCCGGTCTGCTCGCGGCCAGAGCGGTCAAAAAAGGCTCGCCGCCGATGCCCAACATGGCGATTGACGAGGCGCAAGAAGATCAAGCAGACCGTCAGCAGCGCAGGCGACGGCGCCGGTCCCGGTACGGGGGTCGGCGGCTGATGGCGCAACGCTCGCCGGCTGAGATCCGCAACTCGATCGAGAGCAACCGCATGGAGCTGGCGGTGTCGATCGATCGTCTGCGCGGAGAGGTGGCGCACATCACCGACTGGCGCGGGCACGTCGAGCGCCACCGCGAGCAGACTGACCGCGGGCGCTGCGATCGTCGGGCTCGCGCTGGGCGTGAAGATCCTCCGCGGTCGCCGCCGGCGACGGCGCGAACGCTAGCTCCTCGGCTCAGCTCAACAGCGAACGCGGCACGCCGCCGATGGCGGCTCGAGCGGTCTCGGGCGGCGTTGTGTACCGGCCGATGAGCACGCCACGATTCCCACGTCGGTGCTCGCTTGCGTTGCGTCAGCGACCGCTCCGCCGAGTAGGCGCCGCGGTTCGAGAAGTGCCGCCGCCCGAGAGGTGCCGCGGCAGGCTTTATGCCAAGCAAGATAATCTTTATTTAGATAGAAATCTTTATGCTGCGAGACATTATCTAAACTGGCATAATATGGCCATGGTCGATCGAGAGGATGCCCAGGTGGTCAACCCCTTTCGCTTTGGCGCGCTGGCGTTCGACGACGCGTTCACCGATCGCGAAAGCGAGGTCGACGAACTCGTCGCGGATGCACGCAACGGCCAGGACGTGGTCGTGTTCGCTCCCCGGCGCTATGGCAAGTCGTCATTGATCTGGCGCGTCGCGCAGCAACTCGTCACCGAGGGTCTGCTCGTGGCTCAAGTCGACCTGATGCGCACGCCGACCCGGGAGAAGCTCGCCGAGAAGCTCGCGCAGACGATCCACGAGGAGGTCGCCTCGCGCCTGTTTCGTGCCCGCGAGCGTCTCCGCGTGTTCGCGGGTCTGCGCATCAAACCAACCGTGACTGTCGATCCCGACGATGGCTCGGTGTCGTTCAGCTTCGACACGCACGCGGACAAGCAGGACATCGACGCCACGCTGGAAGGCCTCCTGGCGCTGCCGGGCCGCCTCGCGACCGAACGTGACCGCCGCGTGGTGCTCGTGCTCGACGAGTTCCAGGAGGTCGTCGAGATCGACCCGGGGCTGCCCAAGCTGATGCGCTCGGTCTTCCAGGAGCAACCGGAGGTCGCCCACGTCTATCTGGGCAGCAAGCGACACATGATGCAGCGGATCTTCAACGACGAGAACGAGCCGTTTTGGCGCAGCGCGAAGCAGTTCGAGCTCGGCGTGATTCCGCCGGCCGAGTTCGAGGGCTACGCGAGCCGGCGGTTCGAGCAGACCGGCCGCGGGCTCTCCGCCGAGGCCTCCGTCGGCGTGCTCGAGCTAACCGGCGGTCATCCCTACGCGACGCAGGAGGCGTTCTACTTTCTCTGGGAGCAGACGCCGGTGGACGAGACGGCCGACTCCCACCGCCTCGAACGGGCACTCGAGGCCCTGCTGCGCTCCGAGCATGCCCACTTCAGCCTGCTCTGGGAACGGGCCGCCGCCGCTCAGCGACTGGTGCTGCTGGCGCTCGCCGTGGAGCAGCCGGGTCGTCCACTCGGCAGCGACTATCGCAGGCGCCACTCGCTCCCGACCGCAGCCACGGTGCAGACCGCGCTCGATGCGCTGACAGCTGCCGAGCTCGTGGGCCGGGTCGGCCGCGGCGAGTATCGGATCGCCGAACCGTTTCTGGCGGAGTGGATCGCTCGTAACGAGCGCTGATCGCGCGGCGTCAGCTCAACAGCGAGCGCGGCACGCCGCCGACGCCGATCAGCCCGGGCCCGGTGTAGGTGCCGATCACCGGTCCGACCTCCGAGCTGAACACGGGCTCTGAGTCGAAGATCTCACGACAGCGATCGATCAGTCGCTGCGCCTGATCGGGCGCCTGGATGTGCTGCACGACCCAGCCGTCGGCGCCGTTGTCGTGCAGCTCCTTGGCGTAGTCGACCATCCGCTCGAACGCGCGACCGGCCGTGCGCACCCGCTCGACGGGCGTGATTTCGTACTCGAGCGAGAGGATCGGCTTGATCTTCAGCGTGCCGCCGAGCCAGGCCTGGGCCTTGCCGATCCGTCCGCCCCGGCGCAGGTACTCCAGCGTGTCCAGGCAGAACCAGATCTTCAGTGCCTTGCGCGTCTCGCGTACGTGTGCGACGACTGCCTCCTTGCCGGCCCCGGCACGGGCCGCGGCGCACGCGGCGAGCACGAGCAGCGCCGCCCCGCCGCAGCCGCTTTCGGCGTCGAGCACCTCGACGCGCTCGCCCAGCCCGCGCTCGGCGAGCAGGGCGTGCGCCTGGCGGGCGGCCTCGCAGGTGCCCGAGATGCCGCCGGCGAGATGAATCGAGACGATGTCGTGACCCTGCTCGAGCAGCGGCTCCCACACGGCGAGGAAGTCGCCGATCGAGGGCTGGGAGGTCGTGGGCAGCTCGGGGTCGGTGCGCAGTCGCTCGTAGAAGGCGTCGAAGCTCGGCATGTCGAGCTCTCGTTCGGGCTCGCCCTGCCAGCCCACGTACAGGCTGATCTGGTGAACGCCTTCGCGCGCCGCCAGCTCTCGCGGCAGGTAATGGGTGCTGTCGGTGGCTACGGCGACGGCGGGCATGCGCCGCGGGACGCTACACCAACGCCTCGGCGAGCTCTCCGGACTCGTACATCTCGGTCACGATGTCGCAGCCCCCGAGCAGCTCGCCGTTGACGAACAGCTGCGGAATCGTCGGCCAGTCGGAGATCGCCGAGAGCTCCTGGCGGATGCGCGGATCGGGCAGGATGTCGACGGCCGCGAACGGCGTGTCGAGCGCCTGCAGTGCTGCGACGGTGCGCGCCGAGAAGCCGCAGGCCGGCGCCTCGGGCGTGCCCTTCATGAACAGGATCACCTTGTGCTCTGCGATCGCCTCGGCGATCGCGTCGCGGATCGGGTTGGCCTCGCCGGCGGGCGAAGGTCCCGCGCTCGGGGCGGGCTGGCCGGGGGACATGGGAAGCTCGCTGGTGGAGTTGGTCGTGCTGGACATGAAGGGCTCCTGGCTCAGGTGGTTGTGGTCGGCTGCGGAGAGAGAACGGCCTCGGCCGCTGCGCTCTCGGTCTCGGCCTGCTGCGGGACTTGCGTCTTCAGCGACAGCGCGTGGATCGGACCGCCGATCTCGGCGCCGAAGACCTCGTACACGAGGCGATGCTGCTCGATCCGGCTGCGCCCGGCGAAGGCGCTCGCCGTCACCGTCGCGCGGAAGTGGTCGCCGCCGCCGGTGTAGTCCTCGACCTCGGCGCGCGCGCCTGGAATCGAGGCCTCGATACGTTGCTTGAGATCCTCCGCTGAGGGCATACAGGGCTAGCGTAGAGGATCGCGGCGGGCCTGCCAGCCACCGCTATACTTTGGAAAGTCTTGAGGCCGCAACGAGGAGTGAACCGATGATCACGATCAGCGACAAGGGCGCGGAGAAGGTGCGCGAGTTCCTTTCCGCCCAGCAGGCCGACGTGAGCATGGCGGGACTGCGAGTAGGCGTTCGCGGAGGCGGCTGCTCGGGCTTTCAGTACCAGCTCGCCTTCGACGAGCAACGCGAGAACGACCTCGTCTTCGAGGACCACGGGTTGAAGCTGCTGGTCGACAACGAGAGCCTGCCGTTCGTGCGGGGATCGGTGATCGACTACGAGGAGAGCCTGCAGGGCGCCGGCTTCAAGGTCTCCAACCCCAACGTCGTCGCAGCTTGCGGCTGCGGATCTTCCTTCCGCGTGGCCGAGGAAGAGCAGGTCTCGGCGGTCTGAAGACGCCGCGGCTGCTCGCGGGCCTGTTGTTGCTGCCCGCGGTCATCCTCGCCGGCTGCGGCGGCGTGCGCAGCAAGACGGGCAGCTCGGCGCATCCGGTGCCCCCCGCGGTCGCGCCCTCCGAAGGTCGCGGGCCGGCGCTCGGCCTGACCGAGGACAACGCCGAACTGCTGTGGAATCCGAGCTCGGGCTCGAGGCCGGGTGGCTCGGCGGTGCAGTCCGCGCGCAAGCAGCTGACCGCGATTCATCCGCGCTATGTCCGGCTGCTCGTCGATTGGGCGGTCCTGCAGCCGCGAGGCGACCGGCCGGCGAGCCTCGACGAGCCGGTCGACGGCTGCGCCCGGGCTGTCGCTCCGTGCGCTCCCTATGCGGGCATCCGCGAGGAGCTTGCGGCGGTCGCCACGCAGCAGCGCGCGGCGCGAGCCGAAGGCCGTGCCGGCTTCGAAGTGGTGCTCGACGTCTTCGGCGTGCCCCCCTGGGCCGCCGCGGCGGCGAGCGGCTGTGAGCTGCCCGGGGCGCAGCCCTTCTCGCGCCCGCTGAGCAACGCCGGATTGGCCGGCTATAGGGCGTTGATCCACGCGCTGCTCGCGCTGGGCCGGCAGGAGGGCGTGGAGCTCGAGTGGTGGAGCCCGTGGAACGAGCCCAACAACCCCGACTTCCTCAGCCCGCAGCGATCGTCGTGCTCGGTCGACGCTCCATCCTCGGCGCCGGCCGTGTACGCGCAGCTCGCGCAGGCGATGGCCGCCGAGCTGACCGCCGACGGCGGCACCTACCACCTGCTGCTCGGTGAGCTGGCTGCATACGCCACCGACTCCGTCCACCGCACGAGCGTCGCCGGCTTCGTCGCCGCGCTGCCGTCGCGCGTTCTCTGTCTCGGCGAGGTCTGGGCGATCCATGTCTACGCCACCTGGGATAACGCTCGACCTGAGGCTGAACCTGTGGAAATGCTGACGCGAGCACTCGACGCGCGAGGTTCGTGCGCCGCGAAGGCGCAGATCTGGGTCACCGAGACCGGTGCCGGCGCGCCGCACCCCGGCGGGGCAAGGCCGCCGGGGCAGCTCGGCGAAGGAGCCGGCTGCAGGGCACTCGGTGCACAGCTACAGCACTGGTCCGAGGATCCGCGCGTGGGCGCGATCTTCCAGTACAGCTTCCGCGAGGACCCAGCCTTCCCGGTGGGCCTGCTGAGCGCCGATCTGCGGCACACCTACCCGGCGTACCACCTGTGGCTCGCCTATGCGCAGGCCCGCGCCCGCGGTGCGCCGCCACCGGCGCCCGCTGCGAGCTGCACGTAGGCTGCCCCCGTGGCGATCGTCCCGCAATCCCTGCGCAGCCTGGCGCCGGCGCGTCTACGCGACGATGTGCGCCTGCGCGCACTCGCCGTCGGAGCGGGCCTGATCCCGCCGCGCACGATGCATTCCGAGCAGGACGCGCGCGTCCTGCTCGAGGCCGCACGCGGAGCCCGCCGCGTGGTCGAGATCGGCGTGTACGAGGGCTCCTCGGCGCTGGCGCTGCAGCGCCAGCTCGGGCCGCAGGGAGAGCTGCACCTGATCGACCCGTTCGGGCGCCACCCCGACGCTCTGCCGGGGGGATGGGGGGCCGACGAGCGTGCCACGCGGCGCCTCGTCGACCGCGCACGGCGGCGGCTGGGCGCGCGAGCTCCGGCCGTGCACTGGCACGTGGCCCTCTCGCACGAGGTCGCATCCGGGTGGCGGCAGGAGGTCGACCTCGTGTTCATCGACGGCGATCACTCGGAGGCCGGCTGCGAGCGCGACTGGGAATGCTGGCGCCAGTTCGTCCGTCCAGGGGGCCGCGTCGCCTTCCACGACGCGCGCTCCGATCGCCAAGGCGGTCGGGGATTGCCGGGACCGACGGCGGTCGTCGCGCGCCATCTGCGCGCCGGGTCCACGCCGGGCTGGCGGATCGTCGCGGAGGCCGATCGGACGGTCGTCGCGCGTCGCCAGGCTTGAGCTCGCTCGGGGCGTTTGACAGACGCGGTCGGGGGGTAGTTGAGCGATGCACCGGACGAGTGCGTGCAAACGCTGGTTGACCCGACGAAACCGAGGCAGAACTGCTAAACACTTGACATTACGTCAAGGCCTGTGCTAGCTTCGCGCCGGACATGATGTCAAGCGTCGCCATGGGGCTCGGAGCTTCCGGGGCCCGGACAGATCGGACGTCTTGCGGGAGGGATTTGGGTGTGCGCTAGGTGTGGCATAGATCGCCTCGGCTTTGCGGCGTATGCCCTCGCAGTGACGAGCGCAGCGCGCTCTCGCCTACACGGATGCAGCGGGTGCGCCGGCAAGGAAGCAGATGGGCTGACACATTTGGCTTGACTTGACGCAGATGTTTCCATCTGCCAAGGTCGAGATTGGAGGGCCGCTGACTGGGTACAGCTCAGGGGCAGGGACTGGCACCGGGGTTCTATGCAGCGCGGGGACTCCTGCCGGCAACGGACAAGAGGGAAAAGGAGTATCTAGATGCGTCTGAAGATGATGGGGCTCTGCCTCGTCGCCGTGTTTGCCCTGACAGCCGCCATTTCGGCGAGCGCGTCGGCTGCTGAACCGGCGTTCTACGAATGTCACAAACTGACGACGAAACCGTACACGGGCAAATACACCGACAAAAAATGCTCGGTGGAAGCCTCGCCGACCGAAATCTCCGAAGGCAAGAAAAACAAGTACGAACTGCAGGAAGGCATCGGCACCAAAGGCAAAGCCTTCAAGGGCAAGGGTGGCGCTGCGACGCTGCACACGCCGGCAGTCGGCGGCGAAGTGAGCTGCAAATCGTTCAAGGACGAAGGACACGTCACGACGCCCACCACCGAGGGTAAAGTCATCTCGGAATTCAAGGTGTGCACGAGCCTCGGCAAAAAGTGCGCCTCGGCGGGCCAGAAAGCAGGGACGATCAAGACCAACAGCCTCGCCGGCGAACTCGGATACATCAACAAAGCGAGCAAAAGCGTCGGCGTCGCGCTGAAAGCGGAAACTGGTTCGGTCCTCGCGGAATTCAACTGCGAAGGTCTCGAAATCGTGACCACTGGCAGCGTGATTGGGACGCTTGAACCGGTCAACGTCTTCACCAAGACCGAGGTGAACAAGTTCCAGGTCAACGGCGAAGGCTTCCAGACGGTCAAGAAATTCGAAGGCGGCGAAACACACGTGCTGCTTTCGACGATCAACGGCTCGGGTCCGTTCGAATCCGGCCAGCAGGCAGAAGCGACCAACAAAGGCGAAGAACTCGAGGTCAAAGCGTAGGCTCGTTGAGCCGACGCTCGAGCCCGTCAGGGCTTGACTTGAGCAGGGTCGTATGCGGGGCCCCGGTTCGCCGGGGCCCCGCCGCTTTAACGTGGCATCTTCGGTCGGGGCCGAGTCGGCGCGCGCCCGGCCCGAGGGGGTATCGATGCGGGGGCTTCCGCGACATCGCGCAGGCTCGCGAGAAGTCTTCGATCGCGCGGCAACTCCCCGGGACGGAGCGTGTTCTTTGCTTGAAAGCTCCCGCTTGACACGAAGAGGGCTATGGCTACACTTCGTCTCAAGAGGGCCCGCTGTGGGGTTGACACGAGGAGAGGGACGCGGATGGAAGGGTACGGTGCTGCGACAGGCGCGCGGGTCGGCTGTGGGTCGGCGCGTGCAGTCGTGCTTGTGGCGGTCCTGCTTGGCGTGCTGGTATGGAGCGCCTCGGCGAGTGCCGCCCTCGTCCATCCGTTTATCGGGACGGTCGCCAAGAACAAAAAAGGATTCGGCGAAGAAGTTTGCGGCATCTCGATCGACCCCGCGAGCGGCGAAATCTTCGTATCGGACCCGGACTCCGAAGCAGAAGACGTCCAGGTCTTCGACGGATCGGGCACGTTCCTGCCCGGGCGCACGATCTTCGAGCATCCTGATCCCGGAAGAAGAAACGGCACAGGAAAAGCTCGAACGCGAAGAAAAAGAAAAAAAAGAAATCGAAAAAGGCAAAACGCCGAAAGAAGTCGCCGGCAAATTTGAAAAAGAAGAACTCGAAGAGTTCTGCAGCACGGCGGTCAACGACAAAAACGGCAACCTGTATGTCGCGGACGGTGGAACGTATGCGATCTACCCGTTCGACAAAGAAGGCCACCAGGTCTTCCGCACCAACAAAGAAGGCAAGAAAATCGCCGGCGCCGAAATCACCGGCAAGGAAACGCCGGCGGGAGAATTCGGCGAAGAACTGAGCATCGCGATCGATCAGAAAGCTGGCCGGCTCTACGTATCGGACCGCGAAAACGAAGTCGTTGACTACTTCAACGAAGCGGGCAAATACGAAGGACAGCTGGCCTTTCCGGGCAGCGCTGAAAATCAGCACCTTCCGGGCGCCCTCGCGGTGAACCAGGCGACGGGCGAACTCTACGTCTCCGTTCTGGGCCAGGCGATCGACGAAGCGGAAAACGAAAGCTTCGCGTTCATCTACGCCTTCAGCTCCTCCGGCCAATTTCTACGCGAGATCAGCGGGCAGCGCAGCGGGGCGTTTCCGGGATTCGGCGCCGAACGATCCGAAGAAGCGCTCCTGACCGGCGTCGCGGTCGGACCGGAAGGCAATGTGTACGCGAGCGATTCGGCGCGGCGCGTCGTGTTCGAGTTCGACGGCTCGGGCCACTACATCGGGGAACTCACGGGCACGCCGAGCGGGGCGTTCAGCGAACCGGCCGGCGTCGCCCTCAACAAAGCCGGCAACGTGTATGTCCTCGACCGAACGGAAACGCGTAACGTCGAACGCCTGCGCGCCGGACTTGGCCTCGAACCGTTGCCCGGCGCGCTGGACGTGTTCGGGCCGGCGGAAGTCTCCGGCCAGCCGACGATCGACTCGGAGTCGGTGTCGAACGTGACGGCGACGAGCGCCACGCTGCATGCCGGCATCGACCCGACCGGCGTCCAGACGGCCTACTACTTCGAACTCTGCCGGGATGCCTCGTGCGTCGACCTTCCGACGCCGCCCGGCACCGCAATCGGAGCAGGCGAAGTCACCAAGCAGGTCAGCGAAGCGGTGTCCGGTCTGGCGGCTAACACGATCTACACCTATCGCGTCGTTGCGACCTTCGCCGGCGGGGCGAGCACGGTGCTCGGCGCCACGCAGACGTTCACGACGGGCACCGAAGGCGCAAGCGTCAAGCTGCCGGACGGCCGCGCGTGGGAGCTTGTCTCCTCGCCCGAAAAACGCGGGGCCGGGCTGGAATCGATTCCGCGCGAAGGTGGGCTGATCCAGGCCTCCGAAGACGGCACCGCGCTGACGTACATCGCCTTGGCGCCGGATGAAGCGAACCCTGAAGGCAACCGCGTGCCGACCTTCACTCAGCTGCTGTCCAAGCGCGGCGGCGACGCAAGCGGTGGGGCGCAGTGGCTTCACAGCGACATCACGCTTCCCGGCGAAGGCGCCACCGGCGCCGTGACCGGAAACGGCAAACAGGAATATCGCGCGTTCACGCCCGACCTCGGCCTCTCGCTGGTCGAACCGCTCGGCCTGGGGCCGAAAGCCGAACCGCGGCTCTCCCCCGAAGATACCGAACGAACGATCTACACGAGGCAGACCGAATCGTGCGAAGCGCCTCCCTCCTCCTGCTACACGCCGCTCGTCACGGCCGCGAACGACACGGCCGGCACCAAATTCGGCGGCGCCGAAGGCAAGAAGCGGGGCGTCGAATTCGTCAACGCCTCGCCTGACCTCTCGCACGTCCTCTTGAATTCGCTCGTACCGCTCACGGAAGAGCCTGTCAATGCCGGCCACACCAACGTCTATGAGTGGTGGGCCGGCGCGCTGCACCTGGTGAACATCCTGCCAGAAGGGGTCAGCGAAGAGGAAGGATCGGTTCCTGAAGTGGGGCACAATCACGTTCTCAGGCATGCGATCTCCGACGATGGCTCGCGGGTGATCTTCACGTTCGGCAAACACCTCTTCGTGCGGGACATGATCGCGCGAGTGACCACGCAGGTGGACGGCCCGACGCTCTTGGGCCCGGAACGTCAGGCCAACTATCAGACGGCGAGCAGCGATGGCACCAAGATCTTCTTCACCGACGAAGCGAAGCTCACCGAAAAATCGAGCGGCGCGAGCGGCGTGAGCGACTTGTATGAGTTCGATCTCAACACCCACACGCTGACTGACATCTCAGTCGACCCGAGCTTCAAAGCGACCGGTGAATTCGCAGACGTAAAGGGGCTCGTGCCCGGGGCCAGCGAAGACGGCTCGACCGTCTACTTCGTGGCCAACGGGGTCTTGACGACGGCGCCAAACGCAAGCGGCGAATCGGCGCGGCCGGGCCACTGCCACACGATCGCCACCGAACGCGAAGAAGAAACCCCGTCGAACGCCACTTGCAACCTTTACGTGAAGCACGGCTCGGCCGAAGGCGAACAGCCTACGTTCATCGGACGGTTGTCGAGCGACGATCTTCCCGACTGGGAAAACACCAACGGCAACCTCGAGTACGTGACGTCGAAGGTGTCTCCCAACGGTCGCTACCTGGCCTTCATGTCGAGCCGTAGGCTCACCGGCTACGACAACCGCGATACGTCCCCCGCGGCTCACGAAGCGGCGGACGAGGAGGTCTTCCTGTACGACGGCGCCGAACGGCAGATCGCGTGCGCCTCGTGCAACCCCGACGGCTCGCGGCCATCGGGCGTGTTCGACGGCGGCGAAGCCAGCACGGCGGAAGGGATCGGGCTCCTGATCGACCGCAAGCTCGCCTGGGAAGGCCGCTGGCTGGCCGGCGACCTTCCCGGCTGGACCGGTACCGAAGGTCAGACCGCGATCTACCAGTCGCGCTACCTCAACGACAACGGCAGGCTCTTCTTCAACAGCCCCGAGCCGCTGGCACATGCCGACACGAACAAGGCGACAGATGTCTACGAGTACGAGCCGAGCGGTATCGGCGGGTGCGAAGGCGAAGGCGGCTGCATCGGGCTGATCTCCTCGGGTAGCTCGGCGCACGAATCCGCCTTCCTCGACGCGAGCGCGACCGGCGACGATGTCTTCTTCCTGACCGCGGCGACGCTCGTGAGCACCGATCGCGATCGCGACTTCGACGTCTACGACGCGCGGGTGTGCGGGTCCGCCGGCTGCATCGTGCCGCCGGAAACGACGGCGACCTCGTGCAACTCGATCGAAGAATGCAGGCCGTCGACGCCATCGATCCCTCCGTTCCCCGCGCCACCCGGCGTGACCACGCCGAGCAGTGGCAACGTCCCCGGACAGAGCGGGGTGCTGCCGGCCAAAGTCTCGGCACCGGCGAAACATGCGACGAAACCAACGCGCAAGCAGCGGCTCGCGAAAGCGCTGAAGGCTTGCCACAAGCTCAAGAAGAAGAAGAAGCGACAGGCCTGCGAGAGGAAAGCGCGTAGGAGATACGGCACGAAGAAGACGCACAAGAACAGGAGAGGCACCGTGCACCGGAAGGCGGGCAGATGATGCCCGCGGTGGAAGTCGTGCGCTTGCGGACGCTGCCGGCCGTGCTCGTGACGGGCGTGGCGCTCGCTGTGCTCGCCGTCGTCGGCACCGGCACGGCGCACGCGGCTGGGACGTGGTGGCACCTCTCCTCGGTTGCCGCCCCGACGACGCCGGTCTCGGGCGAAGAAGCCCAGATCGTCGCCTCGGCCGCCAACCTCGGCTACGAAGACGCCAGCGGCTCGATCACCATCTCCGACACGCTCCCCGCCGGCGTGCAGCTCGTGCCGGGCACGCTACGCGGCTCGCTGCCGACGAAGAAGACGAACATCCAGCGTGGGCAGAAACAGAACGCGCTCGCCTGCACCGAGGCGAACGCTCCGGTCGTCAGCTGCACGTCCACGTCGCCCGTGCCTCCGTACGGCGTCCTCGAACTGTTCGCGACGGTCAAAGTGACGGCGAAAGCCGGTGCGACGCTCACGAACGAAGTGAAGCTCGAAGGTGGCGTGCCGACGGCGCCGCTCGAACGCAAATTCACCGTTGGCGGTGCGCCGTCGACCGGCTTCGGCGTCGAGAACTACGAACTGCAGCCTGAAAACGAAGTAGGGCAGACGGAGACGCAGGCAGGAAAGCATCCCTTCCAGATGACGACGACGCTGGAAATGAACCAGGTGCTGCGGCGCGATCCCGAAGGAACCGAAATCGTGACGAGCAACCCAGCGCTGGTCAGGGATCTGCACTTCCTGCTGCCGCCCGGCCTGCTCGGCAACGTGAACGTCCTGCCCCGCTGCTCCTCCCTTGCGTTCTCGACGATCGTCCAGTCGGGACCGACGAACCTCTGCCCCGGAAACACTGCGGTCGGCGTGGCGCGCGTCAACTTCAACGAACCAAACAACCTCAAGGGCGTCGCCACCGAAACGGTGCCGGTGTTCAACCTCGAACCGGCGCCCGGCGAACCGGCCCGCTTCGGCTTCGAGTTCGACAAAGTGACGGTGGCGCTGACGACCTCCGTGCGCACCGGCGGCAACTACGCTGTCGAAGTCAGCTCGACAAACCTCTCTCAGGCCGCCGAGGTGCTGACCTCGCAGGTGACATTCTGGGGGCAGCCGGGGTCGCCGACGCACGACGCCGCACGCGGGTGGGAATGCGTCGGTGACGAAGCGTATGAAACGGGCCATCCCTGCATCCATTCCGGCAGTGTCTCCGCCCCTCCGTTCCTGTCGTTGCCGACGTCCTGCCCGACCGATCGCCCGGCAACGACCGTGACCGGGCGCTCATGGCCGATCGGCACGGCTCATCAGGAATTCTCGATCGACGGCGAAGGCGCGTCGAAGTCCCTCTTCCCGGCGCTGACCGGCTGCGAGCTGCTCGGCTTCGAACCGGTGCTCTCGGTCGAACCCGACACGCACGCTGCCAGCACGCCCACGGGCCTCGCCGTCAAGATCGAAATGCCGCAGACATCGACCCTCTCGCCGACCGGTCTGGCCGAGGCCGATCTGAAAGAAACGGTCGTCACCTTGCCCGAAGGGCTGCTGGCGAGTCCCGGCGCGGCAAACGGCCTCGGGACGTGCTCGTCGGGCTTCCCCGGGTTCGGCTTCGAAGGCCCGCTCGACTCGCCGGCGCAGCTGGACAACGTGCCGATATCGCCGGCGGCGGAGGTCTGCCCCGACGCTTCGAAGCTCGGTACCGTCAGCGTCAAGACCCCGCTGCTGAAAAACGAACTGCACGGCAGCGTCTACCTGGCCAACGAGGACACCGGAATTGCCGGTTTGGAGGATGGGCTCCTCGAACAACGGCTCGTGATCTACATCACAGCCTACGACGAAGAATCGGGCGTGCGCGTGAAGCTGGCCGGCGACGTGCACCTGGACCCGAGCACCGGCAGGCTCACCTCGGCGTTCAAGAACTCGCCGCAGGTGCCCTTCGAAAACATCATCATCAAATTCTTCGGCGGCCCGACGGCGTCGCAGTCCACGCCGCCGGAATGCGGCACGTACACGACGACCGGCGCATTCACGCCCTGGTCAGGCGCCGCCACCGCGCAGGCGAGCAGCGACTTCGCGATCAGCGAAGGCCCCGGCGGCAGCGGCTGCCCGAACCCGGCCTCGCTCGCCCCCTCCTTCGTGGCCGGCAACACGAACACTCAGGCCGGCGCCTTCACGCACTTCTCGCTGACGATCGGTCACTCCGACGCCGACCAGCCGCTGGGAGGCCTGACGATGCACCTGCCGCTCGGCTCGGCCGCGATGATCGCCAACGCGAACCCGTGCCCCGAACCAGCGGTCGGGCAGGAATGGAGCTGCGGCGCGGACAGCCTGATCGGGCACTCGACCTCGACCTCCGGTCTCGGCGGATCGCCCTTCTCACTCGGCGGGACCGTCTATCTCACGGCGGGCTACGGCGGCGCCCCGTTCGGGCTGCTCGTCGTCACGCCGGCCGACGCGGGGCCGTTCCACCTCGGCAACGTCAACGTGCGCTCGCGCATCTTCGTCGACCGCAACACCGCCGCGGTCACGATCGTGAGCGACCCGTTCCCGACGTTCGTGCGCGGCGTGCCCGTGCAGCTCAAACAGATCAACGTGACCGTAGACCGCGACAACTTCCAGTTCAACCCGACCAACTGCAGCCAGCAGTCGACGACCGCCACGATCGTCGGCAGCAGAGGCGCGAGCGCCGCCGTGTCGAGCCCCTACGGCGTCACCGGCTGCGACGCGCTGCCGTTCAAACCGACGCTCACGGCCTCAACGGAAGGCAACGCGAGCAAACTGAACGGCGCCGAGCTGAAGGTCAAGGTCACCTCCTCGCCGGGGCAGGCCAACATCGCGAAAACCAAGCTGGTGCTGCCGATCGCGCTGCCCTCGCGCCTGACGACGATCCAGAAAGCCTGCCCCGACACGATCTTCGAGGCGAACCCGGCGGCCTGCGACGAAGGCTCGAACATCGGTTCTGCAACCGTGCACACGCCCGTGCTGAAGAACCCGCTGACGGGTCCCGCCTATCTCGTCTCGCACGGCAACGCGGCCTTCCCCGACGTCGAGTTCGTGCTGCAGGGCGAAGGCATCACGCTGATCCTCGACGGCCAGACCGACATCAAAAAAGGCATCACGACGTCGACGTTCAACTCTGTGCCCGACGCGCCGGTTGAAACCTTCGAAACAACCCTCCCCGAGGGTCCGCACTCGGCGCTCACCTCGAACGTGCCGACCGCCAAGAGGTTCAGCCTGTGCGGGCAGAAACTCGTGATCCCGACGACGATCACCGGTCAGAACGGCGTCGTCATCCAGCAGGAAACGAAGGTGCCCGTCGAAGGCTGCGGCGCGGTCAAAGGAAATAGAGCGCATCAAGCTCACGCGTGCGCAGAAGCTGAAGAAAGCGCTGAAGAAGTGCCGCAAGCAGTTCAGGCACAACAAGCACAAGCGCGCCAAGTGCGAATAGCAGGCGCGCAAGAAGTTCGGCCCCAAGAAGCACCACAAGAAGCACGCCAAGAAGCACAAGTAGCCCCGCCCGGTGCGGGTCCGAGGGGGCGGCCTTCGCGGGCGTGGACAGCGCGGTCCGCCGCCGGCTCTCTGTGCCTAGCTGTGGGACACCCGCTAGCTGGCCGGCTCGTTCTGCAGCGAGCGCCACAGATAGCGGCAGGCGAGCGTCCGGTGGGGTCGCCATGGCTCGCCGATGCGCTCCACCTCAGCCGGTGTCGGCAGCTCTTCGAGCCCGTACGCGCGCTCGATCGCGCGCCGTATGCCGAGGTCGCCGACGGCCAGCACGTCGGGGCGTTCCAAGTGGAACATCAAGAACATGTGCGCCGTCCACTCGCCGAGTCCCTTGACCGCGACGAGCTCGGCGATCACCTCCTCGTCGGGCAGGCGGTCGAGTCGCTCGAGCTCCAGTTCTCCCGACAGCGCGTGTTCGGCGAGCGAGCGCAGGAAGCCGACCTTCGCACGCGACAGACCGGCTGCGGCGCGCAGCTCTTCGGGCTCGTCGGCGAGGATCTCCTGCGGCGTCGGCGGGCGCCCGCCGAAGCGTTCGATCAGTCGCCCGTAGATCGCGCGCGCGGCGAGTACCGAGAGCTGCTGGCCGACGATCGAGCGAACGAGCGCGCCGTAGTGGTCCTCCCGCTCCGGGCGCCCCGCACGCGTGCTTGGCAGCTTGCCGACCGCGTCGATGATGCCGGCGAGCACCGGATCGGAGGCGCGCAGCTGCTCGCCTGCCTTCGCGAGCGAGACCCTGCGCCGGGGCGGGGCCTTCGCGGCAGCCGTCTTGCCGGCGGCGGACTTGCCGGCGCGGAGCTTCGCGGGCTTGGGCGACCCCGTTTTCGCCGAGGTGGCCTTGCGCGGCGGCACCGCTCAGGCGCCCGGCAGTGCGCTGCTCAGCGCAATCCGTTCGCCGTCGAGCGCGTTCAGCGTGCGCTCCAGCGACATCGCCAGGCACGTGAAGCTCGGCGTGTCGCGCACCGTGAAGCGCGAGGCCTCGGTCGTGCGCAGCCGCTGCACGAGGTCGAGGAACGTGCCGACGTCGTCGGTGTCGAAGGCGACCACGAACTCCTGGTCGTCGAGGCCGAACGAGTACGTCGTGTGGTTGTCGACGCCCGGGTATTCGCGCCCGACCTGGATATGGCCCTGCATGATCCGCCAGCGCTCCTCAGCCGGCAGCGCGTACCACTCGCGCGACTTGACGAACGGATAGACGAACACGTACTTGCCGCGGAAGCCGCGCGGCACCGTGCGCTCGTCTTCGGAGTACTCCGAAGACTTGCGCATGCCGAGGAACGAGTGCGGGATCGCCGCCCACTTCATCAGCCCGCTCTGCGCGAGCACGACGTGGAACTCGTGGATCCGATCGAGGTTCTCGGCCTCCGAGAGCAGCATCAGCTCGGCGTCGCCGCGCGTGCCGACGAGCGAGAAGCTCTGCAGCATGTGGCCGTCGGCGAAGTCCTCGCAGGCGGCGATGAACTCGCGCTTGTCCTGCTCGCGCTGCTCGGCGTCCAGCCGCCGCCAGGCCGGATCGAGCTTGAGGAACGTGTACTTGACGAAGTGGCGGGCACTCACGCTGGGGATTATCGCAGCCGCCGCGTGGCGCACCGGGCGTCGGACGACAGCGGCGGCGGATAGAGTGGGCGCGTGCGGATAGCGCTGCTTTCGCCGTACTCGTGGACGTACCCGGGTGGTGTCACACGCCACATCGAAGCGCTCGCGCGCGAGCTTCGCGAGGACGGGCACGTGGCGCGGGTGCTTGCTCCGTACGACCCCGACGACCGGCTGACCCGTCGCCTGCATCGCGGTGCACGGCCCCAGCACCATCCCGTGCCCGAGGGGTTTGTCTCGATGGGACGCACCGTCGGGATCCCGGCCAACGGCGCCGTCAGCAACATGGCGATCACGCCGAGCTCCGTGTACGCGCTGCGGCGCGAGCTGCGCGAGGGCGGCTACGACGTGCTGCACATCCATGAGCCGGTCGTTCCCCTGCTCGGCTGGGACGCGCTGCTGTCCGCCGGGGAGCTGCCGATCGTGGGCACCTTCCACACCTACTCCGAGAACGCGCTGACCAACGGCATCGCCTCGGTCGGGCTCGGCGGGCGCCGGCGGATGAATCGGCTGCAGGTGCGGATCGCCGTCTCCGAGGCCGCCGCGTGGACCGCTCGGCGCTTCTACGGCGGGCGCTACCGGATCGTCCCCAACGGCGTTCGCATACCCAGCGAGTCCGAACTGACGTCTGCGGCGCGCGGTGAGCCGCAGGCCGGCGACGAGGACGGGCTACGCATCCTGTTCATCGGCGCGGCCGTCGAGCGCAAGGGCCTGCCCGTGCTGCTGCGCGCCTTCGAGGCGCTGCGCGAGCACGTGCCGGCCTCGCTGACGCTCGTCGGGGCGTCCGCCGAGGAGGTCTCGCACATGATGCTCGACGGGCGCGGCGTGCATGCCCTGGGCAAGGTCTCCGAGCAGCGCAAGCTCGCCGAGCTGGCGCGCGCCGACTTGCTCTGCGCCCCCTCGCTCGGCGGCGAGAGCTTCGGCATGATCCTCACCGAGGCCTTCGCCACGGCGACGCCCGTGCTCGCGTCCGACATCCCCGGCTACCGCGACGTCGTGCGCGACGGCATCGACGGTCGGCTCGTTCCGGCAGGCGATCCACTCGCGCTCGCCGAGTCGCTGCGCCTGCTCGCGCTCGACTCCTCCCGGCGACGCCAGATGGCGCTTGCAGCGCGCGAGCGCGCCGAGCGCTTTGCCTGGCCGCACGTGGCCGCCGAAGTCCGCGACTGCTACGAACGGGCAATCGCGCTGGCCGACCCCGCCCGGCTCCGCGCCCGCAGCTCCGCGACGCGGTTCGCGCTGCGCCACGGCTTCGCGCCGGCCGACCTGCAGCCGCGCGTGCCCGCGCAGCGGCTGCCCTCGCTCGCTCCCGTGCCGCCGCCGCTCGTCGGCCGCGAGCGCCGCGCGCGTGTCGTGCGGCGCGCCGGGGTTGCGCTGACCTCGCTCGCGGGGGGTGCGCTCGGTGCGCTCGCGCTGCAACGCGTCGGCGTCACGCGCATCCTCGCCTCCCTGCTCGCCTCCAAGCCCGGCCTGATCCTCGCCGCTCTCGCGCTGATGTGCGCCGCGATGTTCACCCGGGCAATCTCCTGGCACGCGATCCTCGCCGCATCGCCCACGTGGCGCCGTGCCAGGCGACGCGACGCGATGCAGGGCACGTTCATCGGCGTGCTCATGTCCGCGACGCTGCCCGCCCGTCTCGGTGAGTCCTCGCGTGCGCTGATCGTCGCTCGGCGCATCGGACGCGCGCGCGAGACGCTTCCGCTCGTGCTCGGCACGATCGTCTCGCAGGCGATGCTCAACCTGCTGGCGCTCGCGATCCTTTGCGGTGTGACGCTGTCGAGCGTGCGCGTGCTCGACGGCCACGACCGGGGCCTGCTGCTCGTCGCGCTCGCTCCGCTCGTGGCGCTCGTCGTCACCAGGCTGCTGCCCCTGCTCGCACCCTCTTCGCAGGTCCCGCGCGCGCGCAGCGCGCAGCTGCTGCTCGACGGCGCCCGTCGCGGCCTCGCACGCCTGCGCGACGGCCTGCGCCTGTTCGCCATGCCTCGCCAGGCGGCCAAGGCGACGCTCGCGCAGCTGGCCGCCTGGGCGCTTCAGTGGCTGTCGTGCTGGCTCTTGCTGATCGCCTTCGGTCTGAACGTCGACGCCGCGCCCGAGGCCGCCGCCGGCGTGCTGTTCGCGGTCAACGTCACCGCCATCCTGCCCGCCACGCCGGCCAACGTCGGCGTCTTCCAGGCCGCCTGCGTCGCCGTGCTGGCCGGCGCCTACCACGTGTCCACGGCCGACGCGATCGCCTACGGCATCGTGCTGCAGGTGATCGAGCTCGCCACGGCCGTGCTGATGGGGGTTCCGGCGCTGCTCAACGAGGGGCTCTCCTGGCGCGAGGTGCGCCTGCGCACGATGCACGGTGCGCCCGTGCGGCTGAGGCCGCTGCCGCAGGGCCAGGCCGCGCCCGTCGTCACTGGGCGCTGAGCTTCGCCGGCGATCGGGCAGGCATCCGCTTGCGCGCGGCGTATCGATCAACCATGAACGATGCCTGGGTCTACATGCTGCGCTGCGCCGATGGCTCGCTGTACACAGGCTGGAGCACTGATGTGGGACGTCGTCTGCAGCGCCACAACGCGGGCACGGCGAGCCGCTACACCGCCAGCCGCCTGCCCGTCGAGCTGGTCTATGAGGTGGCGATGGAGGACCGCTCGGCGGCGCGCCGCGAGGAGGCGCGGATCAAGGCGCTCGACCGGCCCCGAAAGCTCGCCCTGATCGCCGATCAGGGGGCGTAGCGTCTGGGGGGCGGGGGGCTCGACGGCGCGCTTAGGGCATGATGGGGGTATGGCAGACCAGCCTTCAGCCAGCCGGCCCAGCTCGCGCAGCGTCAAAATCGGCGCCGACGAGCGCACGGGCTGGTCCTCGGATCGCCCGCGGCGCGAGGGTGCGCCCGAGCGCCCGCCCAATATCTCGGTGCACTGCAAGGTGCTCAAGCCGGCCGACAGGCTGCGCTACTCGCCCGGCAGCCTCGTCGTGATCGTCTCCGCCGCCGCGGCCGAGCGCGAGGGCTTCGTCAAGCGCCTGATCGAGGACCGGGCCAGCCTGCTCTCGCTGCCCAAGGTGCGCGGCCTGCTCAGCGGCAAGGTCGCCGAGCAGGAGCTCGAGCCGCGCGCGCAAGAGCTGTTGCAGGCGGCCGTCTCCAAGCGCCTGCAGAACAGGGAGACGGTCGTGCTCGCCGCAGACGGCGTCGGCGCCGAGGAGCGCGAGCCGTTCGTGCGCATCGCCGCCGCGCTGAAACGACCGCGCCATCTGATCCTGCTCGAGGTCGCCCGCGATCAGGTCTCCGAGGACGATCTGCCGACGCTCAACGCGTTGCGCCGCGCGCTCGACGCCGGCGAGCTCGGCGAAGAGGGCTTTCAGACCGCGCTGCGGCTCGGTGGCGGCACCGCCTCCGAGGTCAAGCGGATTCTCTTCCGCCCCCCGCCGCGCGAAGACGACTAGGTAAGCGCCGGTTCGTCCTCGGCTTCGACGGCGCCCTCGGGCGGGTCGTCGTCGCCGATCTCGCCGAACAGCGAGGGGTCGCGCGCCGAGCCGCGGATCAGGTCGTCCGGCGAGCCGTCCGGCAGCAGCCGGCCCTGGCGCGTGCCGAAGTAGATCGCCTGCGGGTGGTGCGCGATCAGCGCCAGCGTCGACTGCTCCGGTTCGGGTGCGTAGCCGTCGGTGATCTTCATGCCGATCTGCTCGAGCTGGAGCAGCTTCTCCACCTTCAGGTGCTCGGACTGCTCGGGCACTGCCGGATAGCCCCATGAGTAGCGACGTCCCTGTGCCTCGCCGATCCCGAGCATCTGGCGCACGCGCCAGTGCAGCCACTCGGCCAGGCCCTCGGCCGTCTGCACGCCAAGGCCGTGCACGAACAGCTGCTCGGCGAATTCGCCTTCGGCCTCGAGCTTGGCCATCAGTTCGGTCACCTCCGAGCCGACGGTGACCGCCTGCACGGCGAATCACGTCGAGCTCTTGCGGCGGCTTGCCGTCGACGGCCGGGCGGAAGAAGTCGGCCAGGCAGATGCGGTCGCCCTTGGGCTGGCGCGGGCAGACGAAGCGCGTCAGCTCCGTCGCGCGGTCCTCGGGGTCGAGCACCACGATGTCGTTGCCCAGCGCGTAGCAGGGGAAGAAGCCGAGCAGCGCGCGCGGGTGCAAATAGGTCTGCTCGCGCCACATGCGCTCCAGGCGCGGGCGGAAGTCCTCGTCGAGCAGCTTCTGCCATGCCTCGCCTTTGACGCCGCGCCCGCCCCAGTGCAGCTTGAACAGCACGTGCGTGTCGAGGTGGCGGTAGACCTCGTCCATGTCCACCTCGATCTCCTGCACGCCCCAGAACGGCGGTGCCGGGATCGGCACGTCCGTGCGCGCCGCCGAGCGTACCGAGTCATCGGCGAAGTTCAGCTCCTCCTGTGGCTCCTCGCCCTTGGCGCGGAACTCCGTGGCGCCCGCGAGCAGCTTCTCCACGAGCGCGCCGCGCGCGTCGGAGTCGATCAGCTGGTCCATCACCGACAGGCCCTCGAAGGCGTCCTTGCAGTAGAACACGCCCGGCTCGTAGATCTCCTCGGAGTCTTTGCCGCCCGGATACAGCGCGCGGTAGCTGAACGCGCGGTTGATCGCCGCGCCGCCGATCAGCACCGGATAGGAGAGCCCCTTGGCGTGCAGCTCCTCGATGCACGCCGGCATCTGCTTGGAGGTCGACACGAGCAGCGCCGACAGGCCGATCGCGGTCGCCTCGTGCTCCTGGGCGGCGTCGAGAATCGTCTGGATCGGCACCTGCTTGCCGAGGTCGACGACCGTGTAGCCGTTGTTCGTGAGGATCGTGTTGACCAGCGACTTGCCGATGTCGTGCACGTCGCCGAACACAGTCGCCAGCACGACCGTGCCCTTCGTGTAGCCCTCGATCTTGTCGAGGTATTTCTCGAGCTGCGCGACCGCCTTCTTCATCACCTCGGCCGACTGCAGCACGAACGGCAGGATCAGTTCGCCGGCACCGAACTTGTCGCCGACCTCTTTCATCGCCGGCAGCAGCACCTCGTTGAGCGTCGGCACCGCGCCGATCTTCTCGACGCTCCTGTCGATCTGCGCCTCCACGCCGTCCTTGCGCCGGCGCAGGATGTGGAAGTGAAGCGCCTGCTCCGGCTCCATGCCCTCCGTCGGATCGGCCGCGCCCTGCGCCTGCTCCTCCTCGCCCTTGGACTCGAAGTGCTCGATGAACTTCTCAAGCGCGTCCTCGCGGCGGTTGAACACGAGGTCGTCGGCGAGCTCGCGCTCGGTGTCCGGGATCTCCGAGTACGGCGTGATGTGGTTCGGGTTGACCATCGCCAGGTCCAGGCCCGCGTCTACGCAGTGGTGCAGGAAGACCGAGTTGAGCACCGCGCGCGCCCCCGGCGAGACGCCGAAGGAGACGTTCGATACGCCGAGCGAGGTCTTCACCTGCGGGATCTGCTGCTTGATCTCCTTGATCCCCGCGATCGTCTCGACCGCCGACGGGCGCCACTCCTCATCGCCCGTCGTCAACGTGAACGTGAGGCAGTCGAAGATCAACAGCTGCGGGTCCAGGCCGTGCTCCTCGCAGCACAGGTCGCGGATCCGCTTGGCGATCTCGACCTTGCGCTCTCCGGTCTTTGCCATGCCGACCTCGTCGATCGTCAGCGCGATCAGCGCCGCGCCATGAGCCATCGCCAACGGCACGACGCGGTCGAGCTTCTCGCGCCCCGCCTCGAGGTTGACCGAGTTGACGATCGCGCGCCCCGGGACCTGCTCGAGCGCGCGTTCGATCACCTCGGGCTCGGTCGAGTCGATCTGGATCGGCGCAGGCTGTGTCAGCGAGACCTTCTTCGCGACGAGGCGCATCTGTTCGTCCTCGTCTGAGCGCTCCGTCAGCGCGACGCACAGGTCGAGCACGTGCGCGCCGCCTTCGACCTGGTCTTCGGCGATCTGCACGAGGCCGTCGTAGTCGTCGGCGAGCAGCAGCTCCTTGGCCTTGCGTGAGCCCTGCGAGTTGACGCGCTCGCCGACCATCGTCGGTGCCGGCTCCTGCTGCAGCGGGGTCGAGGCGATCATCGAGGAGAGCTGCGGCGGGCGTGGCGCCGGGCGCGACGGGACCTCGCGTCCGGAGACGCGCTCCACGATCGCGGCGATGTGCGCCGGCGTGGTGCCGCAGCAGCCGCCGACGATGCCCACGCCGTAGCGTTCGACGAACTCCTTCAGCGCCTCCGCCAGCGGTTCGGGCTGCTCCGGGAAGATCGTCTCGCCCTCCGGGCCCTGCAGCGGCAGACCCGCGTTGGGAATGCATGCGACCGGCACCGGGCAGAACTCGCCGAGGAAGCGGATCGCGTCGCGCATGTCCTCCGGGCCGGTCGAGCAGTTCAGCCCGATCACGTCGACCTTCAGCGCCTCGAGCGTCGTCAGGACAGAGGAGATGTCCGTGCCGAGCAGCATCTTGCCGCCGTTCGGCAGCAGCGAGACCGAGGTGTGGATCGGCAGCGTGCGCCCGGTGCTCTTGAACGCCTCGCGCGCGCCGAAGACGGCCGCCTTGACCTCGAGGATGTCCTGCGCCGTCTCGATGATGATCAGGTCCGCGCCACCGTCGATCAGCCCGGCCGCCTGCTCGGTGAAGACCTCGACGAGCTCTGCGAAGCGGATCTGCCCGAGCGAGGGGTCTTCCGATGCCGGCAGGTAGCCCGTCGGGCCGATCGAGCCGGCCACGAAGCGCCCCTCGCCGGCCGCCTTGCGCGCGATTTCTGCCGCCTTCGTGTTGATCTCGACCGTGTAGTCGGCCAGGCCCCACTCCTCGAGCTTGATCCGCGAGCCCTGGAACGTGTCCGTCTCGACCACTTCCGCCCCGGCCTCGAGCATCGAGGAATGCACGCCCTCGATCACGTCCGGGCGGTTGAGCACGAGCGCCTCGTGGCACTTGCCCTGGAGGCCGCCGTAGTCCTCGTTGGTCAGCTCGAACTGCTCGAGCGTGGCGCCCATGCCGCCGTCGTAGACGACGACGTGCTCGGAGATCGCCTTGAGGTAGTCGCGGGCCATCAAGCCATGCTAGCTAGCGCTCGATGTGCCCGGCGTTCGAGCCCTTGACACCGGCACTCCGTTTGCGAACCTGTAATCAGGGTATCCAGCAATCCACGACGTGGGGGACACGGCGTCGGAGGCGAAGAGCGCTGGCGAGGAGGTTGGCAGAGGACGCCACCCGTCCGGGCCGGACCATCAGAGGGGAAAGGGAGAAGGCGTCACATGAGACGAATCCGTACCACCGCAGGCGTCCTGTTCGGGACGATTGCCGTGCTTGCATCGTTCGCGGCCGCGAACGCTTCGGCCGAACTGCCCGAACTCGGGCGGTGCGTCAAAGTCGAAGGCGTGCAGGAAGGCAAAAAAACTGTCTACAACGGGGCCTACACGGGCAAGAACTGCGTGCACAAAAGCGCGACAAAAAAAGGCAAATACGAATTCCTCTCGGGTCCGGGCCCGGCAAACCATTTCTACGGCATCGGCGAAGAACCGGAACCGAAACTCGAAACGACCGGTGGCGCGCTCGTCGAATGCTCTGAGATGATCGTCGAAGGTGAATACACCGGACCCAAAACGCTCAAGGCGAAAGTCTCCTTCGGCGGCTGTGAGACCGGCACCGAAACGGTCAGGGAGTGCCAGACCAACCCGGCCAAAGAAGGCGAAATCGAAGCGACGGGTGGTTTCGAAGGCGAACTCGGCGTGATCAAGGCCGCCGAAAAGCCGACAGTCGGCTGGGATCTGAAGCGCGAAGGCGGCCGTCCGGCCTTCGTCTTCCAGTGCGGGATACCGCCGCAGACGGTCTCGCTCGAGACGATCGAAGGCTCGGTGATCGGTCCGCTCGCGCACGGCTTCTTCGGCGGTGACGTGAACAAAATGAGCGAATACGCCGTGCTCAAGTACAAGGCGGTCAAAGGGCTGCAGCAGCCTGAAATGTTCGAAGGCGCCGAAAAAGACGTGCTGACGACCACCGCCGTGACAGGCCTGACCACGACCAAAGAACAGACCGGCCTGACGACCAAACTCGAAGCGCGCTCCGGGCTTGGCCAGCCGATCGAAGAACCCGTCAACCGGGAACTGCTGGAGGTCAAAACCTTCGCGCGCGGCTGACGCCGCAGGACCCGTCCGGCCGAGCACCGCCAGAGCAGACAGGGCGCCCCAGGTGGGCGCCCTGTCTTGTTGAGTGTGCCCGCAGTCCGCTCGCTGCCCGTTTCGGGCACGCGCCGTCCACTCCGGACGACGCCTCGTATGCCCTTTGGCACGCGCTCCTAGAACGGCCGTCCAAACGCTTTGGCGAACGCCTGCGCGGTGTGCACACTGCGCCGCGACGAGCAGCGGAACGGGAGGACAACTCGGCTCCGCGAAGGTCTCGCAACGAAACGACAGGGGCTCCTCACCGCGCGATCGGCGCGGCGCGGCGCTGCAATGCGGACTTCACCGATTGGACAAGGGGGAATCACCATGTTGCGAGACATCGCGTCCGAAACGACGGTCGAGCGGATGGGGGCCGAGGTCGAGCCGGCGGACGCGCTCGGGGTGCGCGCCGCCGCGCTCGACCCCTCGGCCGCCGTCGCAAGCGAGCACGCCGTGGTCGCCGTCGTCGGGCTCGGCTACGTCGGGCTTCCCACCGCGATCGCACTGCGCGACGCCGGCTGCAGGATCGTCGGCCTCGACAGCTCGCCCGAGCGTCTGGCGCAGATCCGCGGCGGTGAGGCCGAGCTGCTCGATTCCGAGCGTGACAGCCTGAGCGGCCACCTCGAAGGCGACGGCTTCGTGCTGACCGACCGCAGCGAGGCGCTCAACGCGGCCGATCTCGTGATGATCTGCGTGCCCACGCCGATCGACGAGTGGCGCACGCCCGACACGCGTGCGTTGCGGGGGGCATGTGCGTCGGTCGTGCGCCACGCCCGTCCCGGGCAGACGATCGTGCTCACCTCGACGACGTACGTCGGCTGCACGCGCGAGCTGCTCGTGGAGCCGCTCGCCGAGCGCGGGCTGCACGCCGGCGAGGACGTGTTCGTCGCGTTCGCCCCCGAGCGCATCGACCCCGGCGTCGACGAGCATTCCCAGACGACCACGCCGCGCGTGCTCGGAGGGGTCACCGAGACGTGCGCCCGCCGCGCCGCCGCCGTGCTGCAACACACTTGTGAGCGCCTGCACCGCGTCTCCTCGCCCGAGGCCGCCGAGATGGTCAAGCTGTACGAGAACACGTTCCGCGCCGTGAACATCGCGCTCGCCTTCGAGCTCGCCGAAGCCTGCAGCGTGCACGGGCTCGACCCGATCGAGGTGACCGAGGGGGCAGCGAGCAAGCCCTACGGCTTCATGGCCCACTACCCCTCGGCCGGCGTCGGCGGGCACTGCATCGGCGTCGACCCGTACTACCTCGTGCATCCGCTGCGCCGGCGCGGACGCCCTGCCACCGTCGCCGAGCAGGGGCTGCGCAAGCTCGCCGCCCGCCCGCGCCACGTCGTCTGCCGCGCGCACGAGACGCTCGTCGAAGCCGGCCAGTCGCTCGCCGGCGCCCGCGTGCTCGTCGTCGGCGCCTCCTACAAGCCCGGCGTGGCCGACGCGCGCGAAGCGCCCTCCCGCGAGATCATGCGGCGCCTGCGCGAGGAAGGTGCCGTCGTCGATTATCACGACCCGCTCGTGCCCGTCATGCGACTCGGCGAGGACGAGCTGCGCAGCGTCTGCCCCGACCCGCGCGTCGACGCCTCCGGCTTCGGTCCCGAGGACTACCAGCTGGCGATCGTCGTCACCGTGCATCCCGGGTACGACTACGGATGGCTCGAACGCTGCCCGGCGGTGCTCGATTGCACCTACCGCACGCCCGGCGGGCGTCGCAGGCTGGTGCCCTAGCGATGTTGCTCCTGCGCGTGCTGAAGGCCGTCGCGGCGCTCTATCTCGTCGCGCTGATCGTCTCCGTGATGGCCTACAAGGCCGCCTTCATCGACCTGATGTTCTCCAACGTCTTCTTCGGCATCTACAGCGTCTGCGTCGCCGGCTACATCATCAGCCGCTTCGTGCTGAGCCTGTTCTACCGCTCCTGCAAGGAGACCGGCCAGGAGCCGCGCATCGCGATCGTGATGCCCGGCTTCAACGAGGAGCAGGCGATCGGGCAGTCGCTCAGCTCTCTCTTGAAGCTCGACTACCCCGTCGAGAAGCTTCAGCTGATCGCCGTCAACGACGGCTCCGACGACGACACGCTCGCCGAGATGCATCGCGTGGCCGACAGCGCCCCCGGGCGCGTGCAGGTGATCGACTTCCCCGAGAACCGCGGCAAGCGCGCCGCGATGGCCGCCGGCATCCGCTGCAGCGATGCCGAGGTGATCGTGTTCGTCGACTCCGACTCCGTCGTCGCGCCCGACGCGCTGCGCCGGCTCGTGCAGCCGTTCGCCGATCCGCGCGTAGGGGCTGTGTGCGGCCACGCCGACGTGCTCAACCTGCGCGAGAACTGGCTCACGCGCATGCAGGGCGTGCGCTACTTCGTCGCCTTCCGCGTCGTCAAGGCCGCCGAATCGGTGTTCAACGCCGTCACGTGCTGCTCGGGCTGCTTCTCGGCCTATCGCCGCGCGGCGATCCTCCCGCGCATGGAGTGGTGGGAGAACCAGACCTTCCTCGGGATCGAGTCGACCTTCGGCGACGACCGCTCGCTGACCAACTGCGTGCTGCGCGACTGGCGTGTGGTCTACGAGAAGCGCGCCGTCTCGCACACGATCGTGCCCAACGGCTTCCGCGGCTTCCTCAAGCAGCAGACCCGCTGGAAGCGCTCCTGGACGCGCGAGTCGCTGCTGGTCGCGCGCTTCATCTGGCGCAAGCACCCCGTCGCCGCCTTCTTCACCTACCTCTCGATCGTTTTGCCGCTGGTTGCGCCCGTCGCGGCGCTGCATGCGCTCGTCTGGGGGCCGTTGATCCACGGCGGCACGCTGCCGCTCGTCTACCTCGCCGGGATCTACTCGCTGGCGATGGTCTACTCGCTCTACTACGTGCTCTTCCAGGACGAGTACAGCCTCGTCTGGCTCTACGGCGTGCTGTTCGTCTTCTTCTACCTGGCGATCATGCTGTGGCAGACCTACTACGCGATCGCCACCTGCCGCACCTCAAAATGGGGGACGCGCGCACCGCCCGGCGCGGCGCCCGGCGCCGGGCTGAGGCCCGGTGGCCCGACTCTCGCGACCGATGGGGGGAGCATCTGATGGCCACCGTCGCCGACGCCTATCGACCCGCCGGCGAGGATGCCCGTGCGCGCGGGCTCACACCCAAGCGCGTGCTCGCGATGCTCGTGCTGCCCGCATCGTTGCTGCCCGTCACGCTGCTCGGGCCCGGCGAGCTCAACGCCCCGCGCCACCTCGCGCGACAGGCGTGGGCCGGTGTCGTGCGTCTCGAGCGCAAGCTGCAGCCTGGGCACCCGCGCCCGAAGCCGGCGCCACCTGCGGCCGCCGAGGCGAGCCTCGGCAAGATCTACGGGCACTGGCACGCGTTCCCGCAGATCGGGCGCGAAGGCATCGTGCGACCGGGGCCGACGCGATGAGGCCCGCCCGCTTCACGCTCACGCTGCTCGCGCTTGCGGCCTTCGGTTCGACCGTGCCCACGCCCGCGACGGCAGCTTCGACACACGGCTGCGCCGGTCTCACTCCGCGCGACCTGCACCTCACGCGGATCGGCGGCCCGCGCGCGCGGCTCACTTGGAAGGCGCCGGCCGGTGCCCGCTCGGGCGTCACCTACCGCGTGCAACGCTCCGGGCGCACCGTCGGGCAGACCACGCATGGCTCGATCGTGCTGCGCGTCACGCCCGGTCGTGTGGCCACGTTCTCCGTGCAGGCGCGCGGCGGCGTCGGCGCCGGCCACGGCTGCTGGTCGAAGGTGCGCAGCAAGGTGCCGTTCCGCGCGCCCGGGCGCGTTGCCGGCGTGCGCATCGTCAGCCGCGCCTCCGGCAAGGTCACGCTCTCCTGGCGCACCGCAGCGCGCGGCGACGCGCCGCTCGCCGGATACCGCGTCGTGCGCGATGCCGCCGTCGTCGGGCAGACGCATGCGCGCAGCTACGTGCTGAAGCTCAGCTCCGGGCGCGCCCATCGTGTGACCGTCGCGGCCGTCGACACGCGCGGGCACCTCGGCCCGGCGAGCGCCGCGCTCGTGATCGGCGCCGGTGGGCAGGTGAGCTCGGGCGCGGGTGGGGGAGGCCCGAGCACGCCCACCGGCGTCAGCACCGCCGAAGTCTCAGAACAGGGCGCCACGATCGTGTGGGTTCCAAGCAACGCCGGCGGCTCGCGGATCGCCGGCTATCGCGTCTACCGCGACGGCAGGCTCGTCGGGCAGACGCCCGGCAGCTCGATGCGCGTCACGCACCTGAGCTATCCGCACACCTATGCGATCGCAGTCAGTGCGATCGACGCGAGCAAACACGAGAGCGCGCGCAGCGCGACGCTCAGCTTGAGCACGACGCATACGCCGCCCGGCGGCTCGCCGCTGATCGCCGCCGAACGCGTGACCGACACCTCCGCGACGCTCTCCTGGCAACCCGGCAGCGTCACCGCCGGCTCGCTCGCAGGCTATGTGCTCTACAAGGACGGCGCGCCCGTCGGCGTCGTGCACGGCCAGAGCGCGACCGTCGCGCTCGCCTCGCAGCGCTCCTACACGTTCACCGTGCGCGCCGAGGACGCCGCCGGCTATCTCAGCGCGCCCGCGCCCGACGTGACCGTCGTGACGACGCACACCCCGCCGTCTGCGCCGAGCGGCCTGACGGCGAGCGCCGTCACGAGCCAGTCCGCGCAGCTCAGCTGGTCGCCCGCCGCGGCCGTCAGCGGCGACATCGTCGGCTATCGCGTGTTCCGCAACGGCGAACCCGTCGGGCAGAGCGCCGAACCGGGGATGACGCTGAGCAGCCTTGCGCCGTCGAGCGACTACGAAGTCACCGTCGTCGCCGTCGACTCGCTCGGCGCGATCAGCGAACCGACGCCCGCGTTGACCGTGCACACGGCCGACCCCACGCCCACGACCGGCACGGCGCAGGCCTTCCTGCTCGCCACCACAGACCAGAGCTTCCACGACCTCCAGGCCCACTACCAGCAGGTCGGCGTCGTCTACCCGACGTACTTCAACTGCAACGTCGGTGGCTCGGTCAGCGGCAGTGACGACCCGCTCGTCACCGGTTGGGCCGAGGCACGGCGGATCGAAGTGATGCCGCGGCTGAACTGCCAGAACTTCAACCGCGAGGAAGAAATCCTCAACCAGCCCGCAGCGCGCGCCGCGATGATCGAAAACCTCGCCGCCCTCTGCAGGGAAGACGGCTACCAGGGCATTCAGGTCGACTTCGAGGACGCCCCGCCGAGCGACCGCGCGCCGTTCACGGCGTTCATCACCGCGCTCGCCGAAAAGCTCCACGGGCAGGGCGACAAGGTCTCGACGATCGTCACCGCCAAGTACTACAACGTGATGACCGGGCGCGCCGCGATGTACGACGACGCGGCGCTGTCGGCCGTCGCCGACTACCTGTTCGTGACCGACTGGGGGCTGCACTGGACGACGTCCGCGCCCGGCTCGATGGACGAATGGGGCTGGTTCAAGCGCGTCGCCGAATACACCGCCACGCTGCCCAACCGCGCCAAGTTCGTGCTGGGCATGCCGATGTACGGAATCGACTGGCCCAACGGCGGCGGCTCGGGCAACCCCGGCACGCCGCTCGAGTACGAAGACATCGTCGCGCTGCAGACCGTGTTCGGCGTGCTACCCGAGTGGGACGCCACGGCGCTCAGCCCGCACTTCACCTATCACGACGGCTCCGGCGTGCGCCACGACGTCTGGTTCACCAACCGGCAGTCGATCGGCGCGCGCATGCAGCTCGCCGAATCGCTTGGCCTGAAGATCGGGCTGTGGCATCTCGGCAGCGAGGATCAGAGCATCTGGTCGCTGCCGCAGGTCGCCGCCGGTTGATGAAGGCCCAGGCATCGGTGCGCGCCGCCGCGGTCGCGTCGTCCGTGCTCGCGGCGATTGCGTGCGCCGCCGCGCTCGCCTCCGCCGCATCAGGTGCCGCCGGGGCCACGAGCAAAGCTGTGCCCGCGCGGCCGCTGCAGGCCTACCTGCTCTCGAGCGCGCCAGACTCGCTGCGCGACCTGCGCGCGCACGCGCGCTCGATCGGCGTGCTCTACCCGACCTACTTCGACTGCGCCGTGCCAAGCGGGCGCGTCACCGGCGCCGACGTGCCCGAAGACACCGCCTACGCGCGCGCCCAGCAGATCGCCGTGATGCCGCGCTTCAACTGCCAGGACGGCGCCACCGTGCACCTGATCCTTACCCAGCCCGCGCTGCGCGCCGCCACGCTCGCGCGGCTGGCATCGATCGCGCGCGACCCGTCCTTCCAGGGGCTCAACCTCGACTTCGAGAACGACGGCCCGGCCGATCGGCAGGCACTGACGTCGTTCGTCGCGGCGCTCGCCGCGCGGCTGCACGCGATGCACAGGAAGCTGTCCGTCGTCGTCGTCGGCGTCAGCGTCGACGACCCGCGCAAGTCGACCGGCTTCTACGACGACCGCGCGCTCGCCGCGCTCGCCGACAGCGTGTTCGTGCTCGCCTGGGGTGCGCACTGGGAAGGCTCCTCACCCGGCCCCATCGCGCCGCTCGGCGCCGCCTCCGAAACGGCTGCCTATCTCGCCTCGCTGCCCAACGCCCGGCGCTTCGTGCTCGGGGCGCCGATGTACGGGCTGGACTGGCCCGAAGGCGCCGACGCCACCGCCCTGCAGTACTCGGGAATAGTCGCGCTCGCGCATGTCCAGCACGCACAGGTGCGCAGCGACCCCGCCTCGCACGAGCTGACATTCACGTACACGGATGCCGAAGGCGTGCCACATCACGTCTGGTCGATGGATGGCGCCGCCGACGCCGCGCTGCTGCGGATCGCGCGCGCGCACGGGCTGGGTGGAGGCTTGTGGCGGCTCGGGCAGGAGGACCAGGGGCTGTGGTCATCCGCCGCGCTGGGAGCGATCGGGTCAGGCGGCTGAGCACCGAATCGCGCGGCTCGTTCCGGCATGTAGGATCGTCGTCGATGAAGCTCAACGTGAGGTCATTCGCTGTTGCGCTGCTCGCGGCGGCCGCGCTCGCCGCGCCCGCGGCTGCACCGGCCGGCCCGGTCGCGCACGTGTCGTGCAGGCTCGCACTACACCTCGGCCACGATCGGCGGTAGCCACAAGTGCCTGCACGCAGGCGAGTACTGCGCGCGCCGCTACGAGCGCCAGTACGAGCGCTACGGCTACGAATGCAGCACCTCCTACTCGCCGCCGCGCCTCAGACGTCGTTAGGAGACTTCCGTGAGCTACGACGGTTGAGGCTTCTAGTCGGTGGATGATGACCTCGCCTCCGCCTGAAGTTCTTTCGAGGCGTTCAGTTGCGGCTGTCTGCGCCTCTGCCTAGCGGGGGCCTCGCGATACTTGACAATGTGAGGCCAACATGCGGGGGACGACCATCCGCAGCACTCAAGTAGACGGACGACGAGGGCGCGAGAACTGACTGAACTTCGATCAGCGTTCGTCGCGGCGCTTGCGGATGACATCCAGCTGGTCCGAGAAGTCGTCGAGCATGCTGCGGTGTAGCTCAAGTAGCGCTTGGACTTCCTCGTGCGTGTGGACTCGGCCGCCATGCTCAAAGCGAATGGGCCGCTGCTTGGACGCCACCTCCGCAGCATGGAGCACGCCTTCCACGTCGCCGAGGCGGCCCTGGAAAGCCATCGCAGAGCTTCGAGGCGTGATCCCCCAGAATGAAGCAGCGTCTGTAAAGGTCACCTCGTCCCGTCGTCCAGTTCGCAGCTTGTCGACCGCTCGCGTGCCGAATAGTTTCTGCAGCTTGCGTACCGTCTCGCGCCCGAAGGACACCTTTGCATCGGATCCGGGCCGCCCATTGGTGCCCGTCCCACGGGCGCGTAGCTCGCTCACCTTTTGGCGTCCTGACTCGGTGAGCCTAAAGGTCTTTGTACCTGACTTGGCGAGCAGGCCCTGCTTGCGGACCGGCTTTGAGCCCATGATCTCTACGAAGACGCGATTCGAGTTCGGATAGGCGGGGCGGCCAGCATCGTCAACGTGCCCGGAGAGGCCGAAGGTCTCTGGGTCTAGTCGCCACGCCGCCACGACGAGATCCTCGGCCGTGAAGGTTGCATGCCCAGCATCCTCCAAGCCGGCGGCGGCCAGCAAAAGCTTCTCGTGCACAGTGAGCTTTGGTGCCGTGGCATTCATGAGGGCAGATCCCCATCGTGAATAAAGGAGCTCAAGCCTGCAGCGGCGGCCTCCTGCACCGTCGCGGCGCGCTCGCCCCAGCGGGCTGTCCACTCGCCGATGTCAAGCACTTCGTCCGATCCGGGACCTTGCGTCATCGCGATCTGGGCGATCACCTCGACGTAGCGCTCAAGATGGTAAATACGCCACTCGCGCGACTCCGGTCCGAACTCTTGCGAGAGATACAGGCGCGCCAGAGGTGAGCCACTGTTGATCCACCAGATGTTGCGCTCAACGTCAACGACTCGTTGATGTACCGGGGGATCGTCCGCGCTGAGCACGACTTCCTCTTGTGTGTCCGGATCGCGATCGATCTCGGAGATCATCACGCGCGGATATGCGCTGCCAGAGTCACCGTCAGCATCGCCGGGTCCGACCTCGATAGTCACGCTGTTATCGGCAGAGATCTTGTCATCACTCGCGGTAACTTCGGTCACGCCTTCGGCGAAGCCGAACACCATTCCGGCCGCGCTCACCGACGCGATCGCCGGATCGTTCTCGATCCAGAGCAGCGCAACGTCGGTCGCTGATTCGCCGGAGGCGAGGACACAGGTAGCGACGATCCGTCGGCGCGATCCGGCTGGTATTTCGACGTCTTCGGGCGCGAGCGAGATCGATTCAATCTCGACGACCTCGAGCGTTACCGTATTGGACGCAACGCTTTTGTCGAACGTATCGCACTGCAGTACGGTCTGCCCCGGCGTGAAGGTGGCGAGTACTCGGATGTCCTCATCGACGCTCGCGACCGAAGGATCGCTAGACGTCCATGTGACAGCCGGGGGCCGGATCGGCTCGCCAGCGGCGTCAAAAGCGTGAAGGGCTGGACGCATAGCGATACCCACGCCGGCCTTGTAGTGGCCCAAACTCAGCTCGATACGCGCAGGCACACCGGTCGGCAGCGGTTTCCGCGGGGGGCGTGGACCGGGCCCATCTCCGTCCCCGCCGCCATCCTCGCCGAGCACCTTGTCGAGAAGCCTATTCTTCCACGAGTCGAGCGCAGCGTTCATCTGCGCAAGTGCGTCCTTCTCCTCCTGGTCGTGTTTGCTGCGATCGCGCGCCTCGAACTCTTTTGCGTACGTCTCGATCTCTTCGCTGATCCATTGCTCGACCGCACGAACCAGCGGACTGGACGCGAGAGCGGCGCGCTCGTTCATCTTCGCTGGCTCCAGTGCCATCAACACGCAGTCGCCATAGATCCGCTCGCGGTAGCTCGAATAAACGCCGAAATCGTTGACCGGCTTGTAGCCGATATAGCCACTCTTGGCCTTGTACACGATGTTGTGACGCGACTTCTTGGCTCCACGCCACATTCGCGTCTCAGAGGTCAGCAGTGTCAGCGATCCCCTCGGCTCGCTGCCGTTGTCGGTCGTCGAGACATCATTGCCAGAGACCGGATCGACTAGCGTCTCGGGGACCTCGACGATGCGGGGCTCCTCGGCGCCACGCATCGGTGGAACGACGGCTAGACGCAGCGGCCGGCCATTGTTTGCGACGGTCTTGTTGGCGACGACGAAAACCGAGCACATCTCGAGCGTCATCCGCATCTGGGGGTGCTCGACCAAGGACTCGACGATCTGTGTAGTTGGCAGACGACTGGAGTAGTTCTTAGCGCCTCGACCTATCATCAGCGTGAAGCCTTTGCGCTTCGCGAGCGCGTACATCGCCTCGGCCGGAAGGTCGGTTGTGCTCAGCCCGATCTCGTTGAGCGCACGGTCAAGCTCGGCCTGTGCGTCCGTGACCGCAAAGTCCTTGCCCTGCTCGCGGTTTGGGAAGTAGCCGAGGTGGATTGACCCGGCGACTGTCCCGTAGACGTTGCCAAGGTTGTTCTTGACCGTGTGAAAATAGGCTCGGTCGTCGAACATCTGGACCATGTAGCACTTGCCGCCGTTTCCATGGCCACCTTGGACTTCTGCCTCGCCCCCGCCGCGCCTCGATGCGTCTGGGTCAGCCCAGTGTCGAAACAACTCGTCGATGACTTGGCTGGTCATGCCGGAGAAGTCGAGGCACCCGATCGTGGTTGCAGGGCCACCCGATCGACCGTTCTGCATTAAAAGCACGATGACGCGCTCATCCTCGGGCGCGCCCGTTCTGGCGTACTCATCCGCCGCGTTCTTTGGCCACTCGGGGTAGCCCGACTCATGGCTCTGAAACGGCTTGCAGATCAGGTTGATCGCGTTCGCGGAATGTAGCTTTAGGTCGTCATCGGGCGTGTAGTCGCCAGTCACACTCGCAGCAGCCATCAGACAGCTCCCTCCTCAAGGGCCTTGATGCCCTCGGATGTAAGCGCCCAGACACCTCGGGACGCTGTCTTATCAATAAGTCCTCGGTCGACGAGACGCAGGCGAGCGAACTGGATTCGTGACTGCCAGCGGATGCCACCGCTATCAAGCTCTTCTCGGTCGGCCTCAGTCAAGCGGTCACCGAGTCGCTCACCGACCTCCTCCATGATGAGTTGCTTCGGCGCTTGGCCACCGGCTTGTGCGATGACCTCAAGAATCGGCCGCATGTATTCCGACTCGGGAAGCAGCGTGCCTGCAGCCGCCCTGCGGCGTTTCGGCCTCTGACGCGTTGCTTGTCGGGATGCTTGCTGGCTCGTGGCTGGTTTGTCGCCGCCGGCGCTTGCGACGGTCGAGCTCTTCGTAGCCGTCGGGCCGCTGTCCTCGGCCGGCGAGGGTAGCTTGAGTTCTCGGCGAAGCACCGTGCTCACGGTGTCCTCGAAAGTACTGCGACTCTTTAGATATTCGTAGATGTCAAGGTCGATTGGCACTTCACGAGCGGATTGCAACGGCGCCCCCATCGTTGTTTGCTCAAGTTGCAAGCGGGATTGTAACAGGTTAGTGAGGTTGCAACGCTAGCAATTTGCCATGCGTGTATTTGCAATATGGCGTCGATCCGAGTAGGCCGCTATGTCTGAGCTCATCGGGCCAGCTGGGCAGGAACGTGCAAAACCACACGTTGACGCCACTCCAGTTACCGCTCTACGGTTTGACTGGCAGGGGATCGGGCGCGAATCGACCGAGGGGTCCGAGGTCCGCCATACGATCCCTCAGCAGCCATCACTCGAAACTCGGAAAGTAGAAGCCATAGCCCTCCCCTCCGAAGATCTCGGCGTCGGAACGCCTGAGATCGTGTATTCAACCGACCAAGGTGTCGTTTACAGAGCCACGATTGAGGACTTCTTGGCCTCGTCTCCGGGCAAGCTCTTGCGCGGCCAGGTCCAGCTCGTCTTTACGTCGCCGCCGTTCCCACTGAATCGGAAGAAGAAGTACGGAAACCGCGTCGGCGAGGAGTACCTGGACTGGCTGGGCGGTCTTGCCTCGTCGCTTGGAGACCTCCTGACCGAGGACGGTTCGCTCGTGGTCGAGCTCGGGAACGCCTGGGAACCGGGGGAGCCGGTCATGTCGACGCTCGCGCTCGAGGCGCTTATGGAGCTCAAGAAAAAGGGCGGCTTCTATCTCTGCCAGCAGTTCGTCGTCCACAACCCTGCCCGACTGCCCTCGCCGGCGCAGTGGGTCAACGTGGATCGCTGTCGACTCAAGGATTCGTACACCCACGTGTGGTGGATGAGCCGCAATCCCAGACCGAAGGCCGACAACCGCAAGGTGCTTGTCGAGTACAGCCCATCAATGAAGAAGCTCATCCAGCGTCAAAAGTACAACGCCGGGAGCCGCCCATCCGAGCACAACATCGGGCAGAAGTCGTTTCTGCCGGACCATGGCGGAGCAATCCCCTCCAACGTCCTCAAGCTCAAGCCCGACCCCGAGGATCAGGACGTCCTGGAGAATCTGCTTGAGATCCCGAACACCATTTCCACCGACAGTTACCGCCAGTACTGTAAGGAGCAAGGCCTCAAACTTCATCCGGCACGGATGCCAACGGACCTCGCGGAGTTCTTCATCCGCTTCCTTACTGACGAGGGCGATCTAGTGCTCGATCCGTTTGGGGGCAGCAACACCACCGGTGCCACGGCCGAGGCGCTCGAGCGTGAGTGGATTACGACGGAGCCAGAGTTCGAGTACATAGCGGGTAGCCTTGGACGCTTCCTCGATGTTGATGTCCATGAGCGCGAGGGGCGCGCGATCCAAACAAGCTCGATCGTCCGATACCTCGGAGCGCGGCGCAGTCCGGCGAGTCGCTACGAGATTGCGGCGGCTCTCGGGATTGAGGCCACTCCGGAACAATGGTGGCGCGCGCTGAACCAGCTCATTGAGGACGGCGTCGTCGGTGCTGATGGGCGCACCAAGGGTCGCCACTACTTTCTCGTACCGGAGCCAGAGGCAGTCAGCTAGGCGCTCATCGCGTACCGATATCAAGAGAGCCCGCCGAAGCGGGCTCTCTCATCAAAAACGGTCGGCGCTCTCAAACGCCCGCACCTACTTGATGAACAGCATCTCCGAGTACTTCGGCAGCGGCCAGAGGTCGTCCGCCACGATCTTCTCCAGGCGGTCGGCCACGTCGCGCACGTCTTCCATCGCCGGGACGACGAAGTCGCGCATGTAGACGGCCTCCTTCTGCGCGCCCTCCGGGTGGTTCTCGTCGAGGTTGGCGTCCTCGAGCTTGGTGATCGCGAAGTGCAGCTCCTTGATCAGCGGCTCGACCTCGCCGACGAGCTCCTCCATCCCGCTGGCGCGCAGTTCGGTCAGGTAGCGCACCGCCGCAGGCAGCAGCATCGTGCGCGCGATCGTCGCCTCCGTCTCGGCCTCGATGTTGAGGTTGATCACGTACTGCTCCGTGAACACCTCGTAGCGGGACTCGAGCTCGCGCTTCGACAGCACCTTGTATTTCTTGAACGTCGCGACCGTCGATTTCTCGATCAGCCACGGCAGCGCGTCGGGCGTCGTTTTGAGGTTCGCCAGGCCGCGCTTCTCGGCCTCCTTGTGCCACTCCTCCGAGTAGCCGTCGCCGTCGAACACGACCTGCTTGTTCTCCGTCCACGCATCCTTGACGACGCTCGTCACGGCCTTCTCGAGCGTCGCGCCCGAGCGTTTGAGCGCCGCCTTCAGCTTGTCTGAGAGCTCGTCGACCGACTCCGCCACGATCGTGTTCAGCACCGTGTTCGGGAAGGCCGGCGACTGGTTTGAGCCGAGCGCGCGGAACTCGAACTTGTTGCCCGTGAACGCGAACGGGCTCGTGCGGTTGCGATCGCCGCCGTGCAGCGGCAGCGGCGGCAGCACCGGCGTGCCCAGCCCGAGGAACGAGCCTGGCTTCGACGCCTGCACTTTGCCCTTCTCGATCGCCGTGAAGACCTTCTCCAGCTCGGCGCCGAGGAAGATCGAGATGATCGCCGGCGGCGCCTCGTTGGCGCCCAGGCGGTGGTCCTGCCCGGCGCTCGCGATCGACGCCCGCAGCAGCTGCTGGTGCTCGTTGACCGCCTTGATCACGGCCGCGCAGAAGAACAGGAACTGCAGGTTCTCCGCCGGCGTGTCGCCCGGCTCGAGCAGGTTCAGGCCCGTGTCCGTGCCCATCGACCAGTTGTTGTGCTTACCCGAGCCGTTGACGCCCGCGAACGGCTTCTCGTGCATCAGGCAGACCAGGCCGTAGCGGCGCGCCGTGTTCTGCATCACCTGCATCGTCAGCATCTGGTGGTCCGAGCCGACGTTCGAGTTCTCGAAGATCGGCGCCACCTCGAACTGGTTCGGAGCGACCTCGTTGTGGCGCGTCTTGATCGGCACGCCCAGCTTCGCCAGCTCGAGCTCGACCTCGAGCATGTACGCCAGCACCCGCTCCGGGATCGAGCCGAAGTAGTGGTCGTCCAGCTCGTGGCCCTTCGGCGGTTTCGCGCCGAACAGCGTACGGCCCGTCGTGACCAGGTCCGGCCGTTCGAAGAAGTACTGCTCGTCGATCAGGAAGTACTCCTGCTCGCAGCCCGTCGTCGTGAACACACGCGAGGCCTCATCCACGCCGAGCGACTCGAGCGCGCGCATCGCCGCGCCCGAGAGTGCGTCCATCGAGCGCAGCAGTGGGATCTTGTGGTCCAGCGCCTCGCCCGTCCACGACGTGAACGCCGTCGGGATGCACAACAGCGCCCCGTTCGGGTTCTCCAGCACGAACGCCGGCGAGGTCGGGTCCCACGCCGTGTAGCCGCGCGCCTCGAACGTCGCCCGGATGCCGCCTGTCGGAAACGAAGAAGCGTCCGGCTCGCCCTGGATCAGCTCCTTGCCCGAGAACTCCGCGATCGCCGTGCCGTCGCCGACCGGCCCGTAGAAGGAGTCGTGCTTCTCCGCTGTCGAGCCCGTCAGCGGCTGGAACCAGTGCGTGTAGTGCGTCGCGCCCTTCTCCATCGCCCATTCCTTCATCGCCTGGGCGACCGAGTCGGCCAGCGTCGTGTCGAGCGCCTCGCCGCGCGAGAGCGTCCGGTGCAGGGCCTTGTAGACGTGCTTCGGCAGGCGGTTGCGCTGCACCGCGGGCGAGAACACGTTCGCGCCGAAGACCTGGTTGTCCGCGACGGTCAGATCCGGGGAGCCGAGCGCGGAGCCGTTGGCGCTCCACTGTGCGGCGGTGACATTTTGCTGACGTGTCCTGGGCATGAGCGGAATCGATTCCTCCTGAAGGCGGTCAAGCGAGCGACGTGCGCTCGCCGGGTCGGTCGAAGATCGTGCGAACGGCGGTTGGGCGAAGGCCCGTAAAGCCGAACGCAATCGTAGTGCCAAGCGCGCTCGCCGACATCATCTCCTGGCGAAATCGGCGAGAGCCGGTTTCGACAGCGGGCCAAACGCCATCGAGGGCCTACGCGGCCTGTGTGCCGCCGGACGCTATTTGGAGCTTGACGGGAACGTCCCCGGCACGACCTTGCCCGTGCTCGGGTCGACGTGCGTCTGCGGCGGCGCCGGCGCGATTTCCGCGCGGAAGCGGCCCGTCAGCGCGCCGCCGCCCGGCAGCGTCGCTTTCGCCAGCCCGCCTAGGCCGGCCAAGATCTCGAAGCTGACGCGGTGGACGCCGGCCTTGACCGGGATCACCTTCCATTCGAACACCTGCGTCTTGTGCGGCGCGAGCGGGCCCAGCGCCCACGTGTTGACGTAGTTGGTCTGACCGCCCCCCGGCGGGCTCACCGCCTGGCTCTGGACCGGCGCCTGCGGCGGCGTCCCGGGACCCTGTTCGACGACCCACACCGGCCGCTTGTCCGCCGCCAGTTCCGGGTACTTTTCGGTGTAGTAGAAGGAGTCCAGCGTGACCGCGATGTTGGGGATCGTGCGCGTGTCCGCGTTGCGCACCTCGATCCGCATCCTCGCCGGCCTGGCGATCGCCTGGTCGGGCTTGAACGTCACGTCGAGCACCTGGATCTTGTACGTGTGTTCGGGTTCGCCCGAGGTCTGCTTCTTGCCGCCGCCGCAGCCCGCGACGAGCAGCGCTGCGCTCGCCGCCAGTGTCCCCACCCAGATGCGCTTCCCTCGCCTCACCGGCGACGGACCATATCAACGGCGCCGAGCCGCGTATCCATGCTTGCCGGCCGTGCCGCGGGGCGCTTGGCGCTGGCGTGGCGCGGGTGCATCGCGTAGAGTCCCCGACAGCGAAAGGCGACCCGAGGAGGGGCAGCAGAGATGGTGCGCAGCGTAGCCGAGCGGGCGTTCGTCCCGGCACGGCACGTGCTAGAGGAATTTGGGGACATGATGATCCTCACCGGGAGGACGATCCTGTCCGCCCTGCGCCCGCCCTACCCCTACGGCGGCGAGCTCGTCTCGCAGTTCCTCTTCGCCCTGCGGCTGTGCTGGTTCCCGCTGCTGATCTCGACCGTCTGCCTCTGCTACGCGGCGCCCGGGCTGCAGGCCGCCAACTTCCTCACGATCTTCGGCGCGCTCGACCGCCTCGGCGGCTTCTTCGTGCTCGGCGCGATCCGCGAGATCGGCCCCAGCGTGACCGCCGTCGTCGTCGCCGGCGTCGCCGGCACCGCGATCACCGCCGACCTCGGCGCGCGCAAGGTGCGCGAGGAGCTCGACGCGCTGCAGGTGCTCGGCGTCGACCCCGTCAAGAACCTCGTCGTGCCCCGCTTCCTCGCGCTGATGGTCGTGACCGGGCTGTTCGACATCTACGCGCTGCTGTTCGGCATCTTCGGCGGGATCATCGCCGAGCTGATCAACGCCCAGCCGCTCGGCCCCTTCTGGAACACGCTGTTCGCCAACGCCTCGACCACCGACCTGTGGGGCTCGGTGCTGAAGACGACGATCTACGGCGCGATCATCGCGATCGTCTGCTGTTACAAGGGCATGTCCGCCTCCGGTGGCGCCGAGGGCGTCGGGCGCGCCGTCAACGAGGCCGTCGTGCTCGCCTTCACCGCGATCTTCTCCTTCGACTACGTCTTCACGCAGACGCTCCTGGCCACCCACCCACAGATCCTGGTGATCAAGTAGTGAGGGAGGTGACTGCGTAATGGGCGAGTTGCTCGCAATGCCGCGCGAATGGCTCGCGGCGACCGGCGAAATCGGCAAGTTCACGGGCCAGATCGTGGGCGACGTCTACGGCCTGCGCGTGTTCCGCTTCTTCGGCGAGTCGCTGCGCCAGGCGGGCATCCTGATCGTCGGCTCGACCACGATCATCTGGACGCTGATGTTCATCCTCGGCCTGCAGTGCGGGATCGAGGGCGCCTACTTCACCGCCGCCCAGGGCGCGCCGGCCTACTCGGGCGTGTTCACCGCGTGGTGCGACCTGCGCGAGATCACGCCTTACGCCTTCGGCTACATGATGGCCGCCAAGGTCGGCACCGGGATCGTCGCCGAGCTCGGCGCCATGCGCATCTCCGAGGAGATCGACGCGCTCGAGGTGATGGGCATCAACTCGATGACCTTCCTCTGCGCCACGCGTCTGCTCGCCGCCTGGCTGGTGCTGCCGTTCATGTACCTGGCCGGCATCGGCGCCGCCTTCCTCGCGTCCTATATCGCCGTCGTGCAGCAGATCGGCTACGTCTCATCCGGCGGCTACTTCCTGATCTTCTGGCAGTTCCAGAATCCACCCGATTTCCTCTACAGCCTGATCAAGGCCATGTTCATGGCCACCGCTATCGTGCTCGTTGCGTGCTACTACGGATACAACGCGAGCGGAGGACCAGTGGGGGTGGGAAGAGCCACGGCCAAGTCGATGGTGCTCAACCTCGTGCTCGTGCACGTGATCGGCATGATCGGCACGCAGATCTTCTGGGGCGCCAATCCGCGCGCCCCGATCGGGGGGTGAGCTAGCGCGATGGCCGAGCAGCCGCCCGTACCGAACGGTGACGCCAGGGGCGCCGAGGACGAGTTCGAGTTCCACACGGGCACGATCCGTCCCTCCGAGAACCCACCCGCGATCGAGTTCATCGACGTGCACAAGTCCTTTGGGCGCAACCACGTGCTGCGCGGCCTGAACATGGGCCTGCCCGAGAACCAGATCTCGATGATCATCGGGCCGTCGGGGACGGGCAAGTCGGTCTGCATCAAGCACATCGTCGGCCTGCTCTACCCTGACCAGGGCGACGTGCTCGTGCACGGCGTCTCGATCCCCAGCCTCGCCGACGCCGAGCTGTTCGAGATACGCAAGAAGTTCGGCGTCCTGTTCCAGGACGGCGCGCTGTTCGGCTCGCTCAACCTTTACGACAACGTCGCCTTCCCGCTGCGCCAGCACACCGAGAAGGGTGAGGACGAGATCGCCGAGATCGTCAACCGGCGGATGAGCGAGGTCGGCCTCGGCGGCGAGGGCGAGAAGATGCCCAACCAGCTCTCCGGCGGTATGCGCAAGCGCGCCGGCTTCGCGCGCTCGCTCGTGCTCGACCCCGAGATCGTCCTGTTCGACGAGCCCGACTCGGGCCTCGACCCCGTGCGCACGGCGCTGCTGTGCGAGCTGATCAAGGAAATCCACGCCGAGAACGGCGGCTGCTACGTCGTGATCACGCACGACATCATGAGCGCCCGCCGCGTGGCCGAGCACATCTCCGTGCTGTGGAAGGGGCGGATCGTCGAGTCCGGCCCCGCCGAGGAGCTGTTCGCCTCGGAAAACCCGTTCGTGCGCCAGTTCCTGTCGGGAGAATCGGCAGGCCCGCTCGGGATGGAGTGAGGCGCCGGGCCGCCGCCGGCTCGACGCCTGCGCGTCTGACCGTCGCCCGCGGTTAGCCTTCCTCTGTCTGTGAACGCTTCACGTCTTCTCTCGAGGCTGGCCGCCGCGGCCGCGCGCCGTCCGCGCCTCGTGATCGCGGTGGCGATCGTGCTCGGCCTCGCCGGCGCCGGGCTGGCGCTGCGGCTGAAGCCGACGGCGGCGACGAGCACTTTCGTGTCGAGCTCGAGCTCGGAGTACCGCGACACGCAGAGCTTCTATCGGAACTTCGGCGAAGAGCCCGTCGAGGTGCTCGTCAAAGGCGACCTGCAGAAACTCGTGCTCAGCGAAGACCTGCAGCGGCTGCTCGGCCTGGAGGGGTGCCTGTCGGGCAACGTGCCCGTCAAGGCGCTCGCGCAGGAGGGTGGCGTGGGCGGCCCCTGCGGCAAGCTCGCCGCACGATCATCCGGTGAAGGTCGTGTTCGGCCCGGGCACGTTCGTCAACGAGGCGGCCGGGCAGATCGACGAACAGCTGGCCAGCCAGAGCAAGCAGGCCGAAGCGCAGGCCAAGCAGGCCGAACGCGCCGTCACGCAGGCGGCGCTGAAACGAGGGCTGAGCGCTGCCGAAGCGCGCACGCTCGGCCGTCAGGCGAGCAAGATCACGACGGCTCGCTTCCAAGAGGGGCTCGTGACGCTGGCGCTGCAGTACGGGCTGACCTCGAAGCCGAGCATCGACAACCACGAATTCGTCACGGCGCTCGTGTTCGACTCGAGCAAGCGCGCGGGCACGCCCAAGCAGCGCTTCGCCTATCTGTTCCCGAGCCGCGAAACGGCGCTCGTCTCGGTGCGCATGCGCGCCGGGCTGAGCGAGTCGCAGCGTACGCGCACGATCGGGTTGATCCGCCAGGCCGTCGCGATGCCGCAGTGGCGGCTGCGCCACGGCGAGCGCTACCTCGTCACGGGAGTGCCCGTGATCGTGTCTGATCTGACCAACTCGATCACGCACTCGATCGAGCTGCTGCTGATCGCCGTGCTGCTCGTGATGGCCGCCTCGCTCGGGCTGATCTTCACCGGTCGCCCGCGGCTGTTGCCGCTGGCGGTCGCCGTGCTCGCGGCGGCGCTCACGTTCGGCGCGCTGTCGCTCGCCGGCGCCTCGCTGACGGTCGCATCGATCGCCGTGCTGCCCGTGCTCGTCGGCCTCGCCGTCGACTACGCGATCCAGTTCCAGTCGCGCGTGCAGGAGGAGTCCGAGCGCGACCCCGGCGAGGCGCGCGAGACGGTCGTAGTCCGTGCCGCGGCGCTGGGCGCGCCGACGATCGCCACGGCGGGCGCGGCCAGCGCGGCGGCGATGCTCGTGCTGCTGCTCTCGCCGGTGCCGATGGTGCGCGGCTTCGGGCTGCTGCTCGTGCTCGGCGTGATCGTCGCCTTCCTCTGCGCGCTGACGGCCGGCGCCGGCGTGCTCGCGCTGCCCGGACGGCGTCGGGCGGGCGCCGAGGCGCGACCGGCCGTGACGTTGCGCTCGTCGGCCCTGGCGGCGCTTGCCGCCGACGTCGCGTCGGCTTGGCGCGAGGCGGGTGAGCTGCTGCGCGACAACCCGCTGACCCGCGCCGTCACACGCGGAGCGCTGGTCGGCGCGATCCAGCGTCCCGGCCGCGTGCTGCTGGCCGGGCTCGTGCTCGCGGCGCTCGGCTGGGGTCTCGACACGCAGACCCGCGTCGAGACCGACATCACCAAGCTCGTGCCGCAGAACCTCAGCTCGCTGGAAGGGCTGGACGCGCTCGAGCACTCGACCGGCGTGGGCGGTGAGATCGACCTGATGGTCAGCTCGAACGCGCTGACGAAGCCGGCCACGATCGAATGGATGAGTAGATACGAGAAGAGCGTGCTCGAGCGCTACGGCTACAGCTCAGCAAGCGGTTGCGGCAAGGCCCGCCTGTGCCCGGCGTTCTCGCTTGCCCGACCTGTTCTCCACGCAGGGCGCCACCGCCGGGCAGATCGTTCCCGAAGAAGGCGTCAAAGCGAAACCGGGCAAAGCCGGCAAAGCGGCGCCGGGGAAATCGAGCAAGCTCACGCAGGCCGAGGTGACCGGTCTGCTCGACGCGATCCCGCCGTACTTCTCCCAGGACGTGATCACGCCCGATCGGCGGGTGGCGACGCTCGCGTTCGGCATCCGGCTGATGAGCCTGCAACAGCAACAGCAGCTGATCGACGGGATGCGCGCGGGCCTGCACCCGCCGGCCGGTGTCACCGCGCAGCTCGTCGGCCTGCCGGTGCTCGCGGCCAAGTCGGGCACCGCGGTCGCCTCGCCGCTGCGCCGCGTGGAGACGCTGCTGGCGAGCCTCGCCGTGGTCGCGCTCGTGCTGCTGCTCGCCTTCGGCGGCGATCGCCGCCGCGCGCTCGTCCCGCTCGTGCCGATCGCGCTGGCGAGCGGCTGGTCGGCGCTGATCCTGTTCGCCGTGCGCGTCCCGCTGAACCCGATGTCGGTCACGCTCGGCGCGCTCGTGATCGCGATCTCGACCGAGTTCAGCGTGCTGCTGTCCGAGCGCCACCGCCAGGAGCTGCGCGCGGGGTACGACACGGTCGAGGCGCTGCGCCGCAGCCTATCGCCGCACCGGGGCCGCGATCGCCGCCTCCGGCGTGACCGCGATCGCCGGCTTCGGCGTGCTCGCGCTGTCGGACATCCGCATGCTGCGCGACTTCGGGCTCGTCACGCTGATCGACCTGACCGTCTCGCTGCTGGGCGTGCTCGTCGCGCTGCCCGCCGCGCTGATCCGCTTCGGCGTGCCCGCGGCGGACGGCGAGGGAGCGGAGCCGCCGGCACCGCGAGCGCGTAGTACCGGCGAGCCCGTCCATGAGCACGCCTGAGAAGGGCCCGCCGCGCCGCACGACGCCTCGCTACGGCGGCTATGTCGGGCTGCTCGCGCTGTTGATCATCGGGCTGATCACGATCAACACGATCGTGACCAAGCCCAACGGGGTCAAGGGCCTGGCGCCCGGCGAACGGGTGCCGCCGTTCGCCGTGCCGCTGGCGCTCGGCACGCTCGAAGGCGACGCCGACACGGCGACACGGCCCAACGAGGGCGCCGCCGGGCGTGTGCCCGCCTGCAAGGAGCGCGGCCCGCAGATCCTCAACATCTGCGAGCTGTACGAAGGCGCGCCGGTCGTGCTCGCGCTGTTCGTCGACGGCGGCTCCTGCCCTGACGTGCTCGACGACATGCAGGCGCTCGCGCCGTCGTTCCCCGGCGTACGCTTCGCCGCGGTCGCGCTGAAGGGCGATCGCACGAAGGCGCGCAAGCTGATCCGCACGCACCGGCTGTCGCTGCCGATCGGGATCGACCGGGACGGGGCGCTTGCGGCGCTGTACAAGGTCGGCACCTGCCCGCAGCTGAGCTTCGTCTACCCCGGCGGTGAGGCGCAGGGCAGCGCGCTGCTCAACCGCCCCTCTCGTGGGCAGTTGCGCCGGCGGCTGACCGCGCTCGTCAGCGGCGCTCGCCGGCGCGGCTGGCGCGGGCCGACGCGATGAGCGCCGCGTCCAACCCCGAGCTCGTGCCCGGCTGGTGTGCGCGCGAGGTCGAGCAGGAGCTGCCCGGCCTGCGGCTGCTCAGCACGCACGTCGAGGTCGCCCGCAAGGGGTCGCTGACGGGCAACTCGCCGGCCGACCTGCTCGCTCGCCTGCATGAGAAGTCCGATCGCTTCCGCGGCGCCAACGCTGGCGCCGTGCGGCGCGAGCCGGTCCCGTCGGCATACCGCGTGTTCTTCCGCCACATCGGCCTGGACCCGGAGGTCGTGCGCACCCCGATCGAGGCGGCCGTGCTCGAGCGGATGATGCAGGGTGGCTTCGTCTCGGCCGGACTGCTCGGCGACGTGTTGCTGATCGGCCTGCTCGACACGGGCGTGCCCGTGTGGGCACTCGACGCCGACAGCGTCGACGGACCGCTCGGGATCCGGGCGAGCACGCAGGGCGAGCGCCTCGGCCGTGGCGAGGATTCGCCGGCGCTGCCCGAGGGACGGCTGGTCGTGGCCGACGCCGCCACGCCGCTGGCGGTGCTGTTCGGCGAGACCGCCCCGGCCCATGCGCCGCGCGCGCGCTCGCCGCGGTTGGCGCTGTTCGCCGTGCAGGTCGCCGGCGTGCCCAGGCTCTACGCAGAAGAGGCGCTGTGGAGCTGCCGTGCCTCGCTGGAGACCCCGTGACCCCCGCCGTGGGAGTGCCGCAAACCGCAACGGTGGGCCGGGCGCACTGGTAGAATTTCGGCGTCCTGCGCGCTACGAGGAGGAGTCGGGGGCGTGAGCCAAACCGAGCAGCTGACGATCGAAGGCGGCGCACCGGCCGCGCCCGTGCTGCGAGACGTTCGACGAGTCGGCCGCCGCGCCGGACGCTTCGCGCGCAGGTCACGCGCCTGGAGCGCGAGCTCTCGGAGATCGTCGCCGCCGGCTTCCCGCACATCCCCGTCGGCGTCGCCCGCCTGCCACGCGAGGAATCCTTCGGCGGGCCGCGGCTGCTGAGCCTCGAGCAGCTCGAGCGCCAGCGCGACCGGCTCGCCGCGCGCGTGCAGGATCTGCGCGGCATGGCCCGTGGACGCGCGCTGCATGAGCTGCGCGCGCAGGAGCAGCTCGAGCGGATGAAGCTCGAACCGGGCCGCTACAAGTTCGTGCGCCTGCCGGTGCGCGATCTCGGTGAGGGCGGCTGCGGGGTATGGGAGGTCCGCCCGCGGCTCGGCCTGATCGGGATGCTCGCCGGCTGGTGGGAGCTCAAGCTCTCGTCAGGCTGTCCGTTAGCAAAGGGGTCGCGCCCCAGGCGCGGCCCCGCTCGGTCGAGGAGCTCAGCATCTGCGCCAGCGTGCGCCGCTGCCGGTCGGTCATCGAGCCGATCGTCTTCTTCTCGGACATCGGGATCTGGGCGAGGAACTTGCGGCAGCGGGTCTGTCCCCAGCGGCGCTGGCTCATCAGCAGGTCGGCGACGGCCATGCTGTGCGCCTCCCACGGGCAGGACAGGATCACCTCGGCGGCATCGATCTCATCCATCGAGACCTTGCGCTTGAGCTCCGCACGGGCCAAGCGAACCTTGTTGGCGCGCTCCAGGGCGCGCATGTACTGCGGAGCAGGGGCAATCGTCGCTGTCGCGTTCATTTGGGACTCTCCCCGTTGCGGCCCCGGGGGTCCGAGCCGCAACATCCGTGCTTGATTTTTTGACGGGTTAGCGCTCGCGAGGACGTCCAGAATCAACCCAGGGCCGGAGCTTTCGGCCCATCAAGCATTGTCTCGGAGATGACAGGTGCGGAACGAACCTGGACGACATGCGGAGCGCTCCCGCAAGCTATGTCAGGGCGGGGCATCCGGTCAACTGCGGTTCTCGCGCAACATACGCTAGAAGCGACCTTTTTATGTCGGCTTCGGACTTGTGAAGATTTGGACAAGTCGCCCGGCGGGTATGGGCTGGACGGCGAGGTAGTCAGACCTCGCGCGATCACTCGGCGCCTGGCGCCGGAAGCGGACCGTGCTCCGCCTCGAACTTGCGCTTGACCCGCGCGAAGGCCTCCAGCGCGCGGTCGAGCGTGGCGGTGTCGTGCGTTGCCATCACGCTCGTGCGCAAGAGCGCGCCGCCGGGCGGCACGGCCGGGTGCAGCGCCGTGTTGACGAACACGCCCTCGTCGTACAGCGCGCGCCACAGCAGCGCCGCCTTCCAGTCGTCGCCGACGAGCACGGGCACGATCGGCGTGACGATCGTCTGCGACGAGTCCGAGGAGCCCCCGCCGCCGGGGCGCAGGCCTGGCGCGTGCTGCTGCACGGGTGCGTCGCTCGGAAGCGTCTGCGGGCGCACGACGGCGAAGCCCTGTGCTTCGAGCCCGTCGCGCAGGTGCCGCGCGTTGTCGAGCACGCGCGCCAGCAGCGGCGGCCCGTCGGGCGAGCGCAGCACGCGCAGCGCGGCGAGCGCAGCGCCGACGGCCGCGGGGACGGCCGAGGCGGTGAACAGGAAGGCGCGCGAGTAGAGGCGCAGGTACTCGATCACCTCGTGTGAGCCCGCGACGAAGCCGCCGCAGGAGGCCAGCGACTTGGAGAACGTGCCCATGCGCAGGTCGACGCGATCGGCGACGCCGAGCAGTTCGGCCGTGCCGGCGCCGTGTGCGCCGAGCACCCCGGCGCCGTGCGCCTCGTCGACCATCAGGCGCGCGCCGTAGCGCTCGCACAGCTCGCAGATCTCGTTCAGCGGGGCGATGTCGCCCTCCATCGAGAAGACGCCGTCGACGACGGCGAGGATGCCGCCGCCGTCGTTTTGGGCGCGCTGCAGCATCTTCTCGAGCTTGTCCAGGCGGTTGTGGCGGAACGGGCGCAGCTTGGCGCGCGAGAGCAGGCAGCCGTCGAGGATCGACGCGTGGTCGCCGGCGTCGGCGATCACCGTGTCCTGCGGCCCGAGCAGCGTGCCGAGCGTGCCGACGTTGGCCTGGTGGCCGGTCGTGAAGACGATCGCGTCCTCGCTGCCCATCCACTCGGCGATCTCGCGCTCGAGCTCGAGGTGCAGCGGGATCGTGCCGTTGAGCAGGCGCGAGCCGGTCAGGCCGGTGCCGTAGCGGTGCAGCGCGTCCTCGGCACCCTGCATCACCCGCTCGTCGCCGGTCAGGCCGAGGTAGTTGTTCGAGCCGAGCATGATCCGCTCGGCGCCCTCCATCTCGACGACCGGCATCGCCGGCGAGGTGAGCAGATGGAAGTACGGCAGGATGTCGGCCTCCCGCGCCGCCGCCAGCAGCTCGGAGCGGTCGTGGTCGCGGACCTTTGCGAAGACGTCGATGGAGGTGTGCATGTAGTGTGCCTCGGCCGTGGGAGTCGAAATCAGGTCCGTATCGGGCGGCAGAGATGTGAAGCGATTCATCGACCTCCCGTTCCGCCTGCATGCTAACCACCCGCAGTGGGTGCCTCCGCTGAAGCTCGAGCGGCGGCTGTTCCTCAGCCGCCGCTTCAACGCCTTCTTCAGCCACGGCGAGGCCGAGTACTTCCTCGCGTGGCGCGACGGCCGCGTCGTCGGGCGTATCACCGCGCAGGTCAACGACGCGTTCAACGAGTACCAGGACAAGAACTGGGGGTGGTTCGGCTTTCTCGAGTTCGAGGACGATCAGGAGGTGCTCGACGCGCTGCTCGATGCCGCCGCCGGCGTGGCTGCGCGAGCGCGGCAAGGAGCGCATGGTCGGTCCGGCCAGCTTCGCCATGAACGACGAGAGCGGGGTGCTGATCGAGGGCTACGAGCTGCGGCCGATGATCGCCCAGATGTGGAACCCGCCGTACTACCGCGAGCGCATCGAGGCGGCCGGCATGACCAAGGCGATCGACCTGTTCATGTGGAACCTGGAGGTCACCGACCGCGACAAAGTGCTGCCCGTGATCTGGGAGCTGGCCGAGAAGGCCCAGAGCGAGCACGGCATCCGCGTGCGCCCGATGCGCCGCTCCCAGCTACGCAGGGACATGGACAAGTTCGCCGAGGTCTACAACTCCGCGTGGTCGAAGAACTGGGACTTCGTCCCGTTCTCGAAGAAGGACCTGGATGCCTATGCGCAGGAGCTGCACCTGGTGTTCGACAGGCACTGGTTCATGATCGCCGAGCGCGAGGACACCGGCGAGGTCGTCGGTATGGCGATCACCGTGCCCGACGTCAATCAGGTGCTCGCCAGGATGAAGGGCCGGCTGCTGCCGTTCGGCTGGTGGTACTTCCTCAACAAGGGCAGGCTGACCGACCGCGTACGCGTCGGCTTCCTCGGCGTCAAGCCCGAGTACCAGCACACGGGCGTCGCCGCGAGGCTGTATCAGCTGCACTACGACGCCGCCGAAGCCCGGCCCCAGGATGGGGGCGAGATGGGCTGGATCCTCGAGACCAACACGGCGATGAACCGCGGCATGGAAGCGATGGGCGGGAAGATCGTCAAGCGTTATCGCATGTACGAGCGCGAGCTGTAGCGCGAGCGCCGGGGCGGGCTGCAGAGAGGTCTGAGCAGCTCTCTACACTTCGCCCGATGAGCACGTCCACACAGCGCGCGCAGGCAGCCACGGAGCCTGAGGAGACGATCGCGCCGGGCGCCGAGGACCAGGGCGCTGCCGAGGGCGGCTCGCTGCCGGTGCTGGCGCAGGAGGCGCGCGTGGTGCGCGCCGAGGTCGTCTCCGGCGATCTGCTGCCGGCGCGCGAGGGCACGACGCTTCCGGCGGTCCAGGCCGCGGCGGTCGCGGCCGGCGGCTTCGTCGCCGGCGCTGCCGTGGTCGGGCTCGTCACGCGCCGCCAACGTCGCTCGCAGGCGCTTGCGCAAGGGGGCCGGGCGGGGCGTCGGCTCGCGCGCGGTCGCCGGCGCAACGGTTCGAGCGCGGGCGAGCTCGTGCAGATCGTCGGCAGCCGCTCGCTGCTGCTCGACGTGCACCTGCTCGGCGGCCGCGACTAGCGCGACGGCGCGGGCGCGGCGGTGCGCACGGTCGAGCAGCGCGTCGAGGTGCGCCCGGCGGGGCCTTTTCGCCTGCCCGGCGGCGCGATGGACGGCACGGTGCGCCGCCGCGGCGGCGTGCTCGAGCGGCTGCTGCACCACGAGGGCGAGCCGGTGCTCGTGCGTGTCGCGCAGACGGCGGGCGACCGGGTTCTGTTCGGTGCGCGGGCGGGCACGCGCGTTGCCGCGTCCTACGGGATCGAGCGGATGCGCTTCGCGCTCGGCGTCGACGACGACCTGCGCGCGTTTCACCGCCGCTTCGCGCGCGACCCGCTGATCGGGCGCTCGCTGAGCCGGCGGCCGTGGCTGCGCGTGCGACGGCGCCCCGAGCCGTTCGAGGCGCTCGCCTGGGCGGTCTGCGAGCAACTGATCGAGTACGAGCGGGCGGTGGCGATCGAGCGCCGGCTGCTCTCCGCCTCGGCCGGCGCTGGCTTGGCTGGGACGGCGCGCTGAGCACGCTGCGCGACCTGCCCACGGCGGAGGCGCTCGCGGGCATGGCCCCCGCGCGCCTGGAGTCCTTCGACCTCGCCGCGTGCCGGGCGATCACGCTCGTACGAGCCGCGCGCGAGGTGGCCAAGGGCCGCGTCGACCTGTACGGCTCAGATCACGAGCGCGCCTGGCGCCGGCTGCGGGCGATCTCGGGAATCGGCAGCTGGACGCTCGAGATGCTCGCCCTGCACGGCCAGGGGCGCTACGACCAGGTGCCCGCCGGCGACGTCGGCCTGCTCAAGCTCGTCGGCCGCCTGCTCGCCGGCGGCGACCCGTACGCGCGCGCGCAGGAGCACGAGGTGCGGGCCTTCTTCGCGCCGTATCAGGAGTGGGCCGGGCTGGCCGCCGTGCACGCGTGGGCGCTGTGAGGGGCGCGAAGCTCGCTAGCTCACGAGGGAGGTCCTCAATACAGGAGCGCGCTGGCGGGGACCGCCGCCTGAAGCCAGTAGAGCCGGTGTCCGACAAGCGCGAGCGAGCCGGGATCAACATCTTCTCCGCTTGCGAGCATGCGCGTCCCGGTGCGATCCGCGGCGTACACGTCGTGGACGGCCCGAGCACCCCTTCGCGCTTCGTCCTCAACGATCCAGGCAACCCCTCCGTCGGCCTGTAGAACGATCGCGCTCGTTGGGCCTGCGCCCACCTGCCTGCTACCCGGCCGAGGAGCGCCGTTGGGCATTGCTCGCACGAGGCGCCCACTACGCAGGTCGCGAACGATCACGACATAAGTTGCGCTAAAAGGGCTCTGTGGGCCTGGGATTGCAACGCGCTCATATGCGACCAGATGTCCGGCGAGCACCTCCTCGTCGATCCCTCCTCCGCCTTGCGAGGAGAAGCCCGCCGGGCGGCCGATACTGACTTCACGGCCATGCGCGAACGCACAGCCACCGATTTCGACGGAGTGATAGGGGCCGCTGGGCGAGGAGCTTTCCGGGCGGATGTACAGCTCGGCCTGACTGTTCGCGCTCAGTAGCACGACGTGCCGAGCGGGACATCGTTTGGTGTGTCCTCGTCGCACAACGCCTTCGCTGACCTGCGGCACCGCGATCGGCCAAGCGAGCGAGAGTACTGCGGCTGCAGCGAGTCGTTTCACGCCCCTAAGACATCGGCAGAGCGCCTGAGTTGCGTGCAACGACAGTTGCGCTTGCCGGCGGTGAGGATGATGTGCCCGCGATCGAGATGAGTCATCGGTCAAGGCGCCGCGACCGCGTGTGCGGCGGTTCAGCTGCGGCTGCGCTCGCGCTCGCGCTCGACGAGCAGGGCGAACGTGGGGCAGGCCTGCGCGGCGCGCCTTGCGTGCTCGAGCACCGCGCCCGCGACCGGCTCGTCGTCGAGCACCGGGTAGCCCCACTCGTCGAGCGTGATCCGCTCGGGCAGGAGCTCGGCGCACATGCCGTGCGCCTCGCAGGCGATCGGGTTCAGGCGCAGCCGGTGGCTCATCGGACCGCTCGTTCAGCGGAGAGCGTGCGCGGGCGCGGGCGTGAGGAGGCGCGGGCGCGCTGGCGGGAAGCGGTGCGCGGTTGCACGCGCGCGTGCTCGGGCAGCGGCAGCTCGGCTGGGGCGCCGCAGCGCTCGCACGCCCCGTGGCGGGCGTGGTCGGCGAACTCGTCGCGGAACACCTCGATCGCGCTGAGCGCGAAGCGGGCGGTGCCGTCGGGATGGGCGCAGGCGCCGCGGCGGCGTACGAGCTGGGCGAGCGTTTCCATGCGCTGCTCGGCGTCGTGGCCGGCCACGCCGGCAGCGAGCTCGGAGATCGTCCCGGCGAGCGCGCCGAGGCCGTGTACGCAGGGGCCGCACTGGCCGGCGCTCTCGCCGGCCATCCAGCGCGTTACCCGCGCCGTTTCGGCCACCGGGCAGGCGGCGTCGGAGAGCAGCGTGACGACGCCGGCCCCGAGCGAGGCGCCATGGCGCGCGAGCTGCGCATCGGAGAGCGCCAGGTCGGACAGCAGCGCGCCGTCGACCCAGGCGCCGGCGTAGCCGCCCAGCAGCACCGCGCGGACCGGCGCGAGCAGGCCGCCGGCCGCGTCGATCAACGCGCGCAGCGACGTTCCGTACTCGATCTCGTAGACCGCCGGCGCGGCGAGTGGTCCGGACAGCGTGACGAGCGTCGAACCTGGCTGCTCGCCTGTGCCGAGCGCGCGGAACCAGTCGGGCCCGTGACGCGCGATCAGCGCGACATTGGCGAAGGTCTCGGCGTTGGAGAGCATCGTCGGGCGTCGCCTGACGCCCTGCTCGAAGGGCATCGGCGGTGTGAACGTCGGCAGTGCCGGGCCGCCGTTGAGGTGGGCGACGAGCGCCGACTCCTGTCCGGCCACATATCCGGCGGGCACGGTCGACATCTCGATGCGCACGCCGTCGCCGCTGCCGCGTTCCGCGATCGCACGGGCCAGCGTTTCGGTGCCTACGGAGGACTCGCAGACGCCGACGATCGCCTCGCGCGCGCCGAGCGCCTGGGCTACGGCCACGGCGCCGTCGAGCATCAGGTGCGGCGCGAGCTGGCACAGCACGCGATCCTTGTCGCTCGCCGGCTCGCCCTCGGCGGCGTTGACGACGACGATCGGACGCCCGCGCTGCGTCGCCACGGCGCGCAGCTTGGCGCCCGTCGGGAAGCCCGCGCCACCACGCCCGCGCAGGCCCGCCCGCTCGACCTGCTCGATCAGCTCATCCGCCGAGCGGCGCCTGCGCTTGCGCTCGTGCGGGAGCTCGCCATGTACGTCGAGGTGGCCGTCGATGTCGAGCGCTTCGCCGGCGGCCGGAACGCCTCTGAGCAGGCGCGGCAGCGAGCCGGCGCCTGCCGGGTCGGTCGGCTCGGGGGGCCGCTCGGGCCGGGGGGGCCGCTCGTATACGCGCGTGGCGTCGTCGGCCGTGGAGAACTCGGCCGTGGGGAACGATGCGCTCATCGTGTTCCGCCCTTGGTCGTCTTGGCCTTTGCGGAGTGCCCCAGCAGCTTGGCCGGCGTGCCCGAGCGCCGCGGCCATTCGGACCCGAGCGGGCCGCCCGGCAGCCACAGCAGCAGGAACAGCGAGAACGCGCCTGCGCCGCCGAGCGCGGCGCCGCGTGCGCGCAGGTGCTCCGGCCAGCCGGAGATCGCGCGTGCGAGCACCGCCGCCAGCACGACGAGCAGGCAGATGATGCTGAGCGCGAGCAGCCATCCGGCCTTCACGTCCGTGCCCGTGCCGAAGCTGTGCAGCAGTGCGATCGGCCAGCTCGCGTAGGTGAGCCAGTGGATCGCGCGCCAGCTCGCGAAGCCGAGGCGCCGGCGCAGCAGGCTGCTGATCGTGACGGCCAGCAGCATGTCCAGCGAAAGCGCGCCTAGGCCGAGCCAGAAGGGGCGGTAGCTGCCGACGAAGGGGATCACGGCGTCGACGATCGAGATCGGCGCGAAGCTGTCGAGGATCGACGTGAGCACGTGCACGCCGAGGAACGCCATCGCCAGCAGCGAGACGTTGCGATGCAGCGTGTCGAGCGCGAAGCGCGGCCAGCGTGGCGTGCTCCAGCGGCGGACGTCGACCACGCCGAGGGCCACGGCCAGCGTCAGCAGCAACAGGCCGACGACGCCGGTCGAGCGGGTCAGATACCAGGAGGCGCTGCCGCCGACGACAGCGAGCGGAGCGATCATCCCGCCACCGCCGCGATCGCCGGGGCGGATTGCGGTGCCGGCCAGCGTCCGATCGTCGTCACCGAGCCGGCCCGGTCCTGCAGTCTCGCCGGCAGCTCGAGCTCGGTCAGCCAGTCCAGCGCCGCACGACCGCGCACGAGCGAGGCCGTGCACGCGATGTTCGCGTGCACGCAGCTCTCGGCGGCGACGCTGACCGTACGCCAGCAGGTGTCGGCAGGCGCTCCCGTCGAGGGGTCGAGGATGTGGTGCATCGTGCGGCCTTCGTGGCTCCAGCGACGCACGGTCGTGCTCGACGTGGCCAGGCCACCGGAGCGGATCGAGATCGTCTGCCCCGGCGCTGTGGCGTCGCTGCGGTGATCGTCGGTCACGTGGACGCGCCAGCCGCCGGCGGGCGCCGGCCCGGCGGTGGCGATGTCGCCACCGAGGCTGACGAGCACGCCGCAGCCGCCGGCCTCGTGGGCCGCCGCCGCCGCGCGATCGGCCGCGAGCGCCTTGGCGGTGGCACCGAGGTCGAGCCGCACGCCTTGCGGCAGACGGGCGGTTTGCGTCGTGAGATCGAGCGACACGGCGCGCCAGCCGCTGAGCGCCCGCAGCTTCAGCACCGGGGGCTGTGGCGCGGAAGGTGACTCACGCTCAGTACGGGTCGGCTCGACACCGGGCTCGGGCAGCAGGCGCCAGTCGCGGTCATAGCCGGCGCGCTCGAGCGCACCCCCGAGCGTGGGGTCGACGTCGCCGCCGGTCATGCGCGCGGCGTCGAGCGCGAGCGAGAGCGCTTCGAACAGCAGCGGGCTGAGGAGGATCGGCCGGCCCGGGCGATCGTTCAGGCGCGAGAGCTCGGAGTCGGGGCGAAAGCGGCTGCAGGCGCGGTCGATTGCCGCCAGCTCCGACTCGACGGCGCGGCGCGCCGCCGTCAGCCCGGCGGGATCGGCGGTACGCAGCACGACGCTCGTGCCGAGCGCCTGCCAGGAGGCGCAGCCGCTCCAGCGCGAGGAACGCCGGCGCTCTAGCGTCACGATCCCCCCGAGACGACCGGCGCTTCCACTTCCGGCGCGGGTTCCGGAGCCGCTTCGGGCGCGGCTTCGGGGGCGGCTTCCTGCGCCGGTGCTGATTCTTCGGCGGGAGAGCTCGACGAGGGCGCCGATTCCTGCGCCGCTTCAGGCGCGGGTTCGGTTGGCGCTTCGCTCGAGGCTTCGCTGCTCGATTCGCTCGCTTCGGGTGCCTGCGCCGGCGGTTTCAGCGTGCTCGTCGAGGTCGAGCTTTGCGTGGAGGAGTGGTCCGCGTGCTTATGGCGCGCGGCTTTGGCCGCGGCGCTGGAGCTCGCATGCGCGCTTCCGGGGAACGCGTGGGCGACGACCTCGGTCAGCACCCCCGTCACCGTGAGGCTGCCCGCGAGCAGCCAGCGGTTGGCGCGGCTGAGCCTGCGCAGCGAGCTGTCACGTGCGTGTGTGGCGTGGCGGCGCATGTCAGTGGTGCAGGTAGTGGGCCGAGAGCCAGGGTCCGTACTGCGGGATCAGCACGATCGCGAGGACCACGCCGAAGGCAAGCGCGCTCGTCAGCGAGAGCGCCCGTCCGGCGCGTCCGTTGACGCTGTCGCGCGAGCCCAGGTAATGCTGCCACGCGCTCGGCCTCGCGCTCCCGCTTGCACGCGTCGGCCCATAGTCGGCGCCCAGCGAGCGCAGCATCGTCGGCAGGTGCGCGAGCACGTGGATCGCCATGAATCCGACCCAGACGATGAAGCTGACCTTGTGGATCGGCAGCAGCGTGTCGCGCGAGCTCGGCCCCGCGAACAGAAGCGCGATGCCGCTGGCGAAGACGACGATCGTGGTCAGGACCACGATCGGCGCGATCATCCGCAGTGGCAGCGCGGGCGGGCCCTTGCTGTGGTAGCGCGGGTTCGCCGTGTAGTAGCGGGCGAAGCGGTAGCCCGTGCTGGCGAGCTTCAGCAGCACCGGCCCGACCAGCAACATGCCCACGAACAGGTGGACGGAGAGGAGCGGCCCGAGGGCGATGATCGTCACGCCGATCACGGCGAGCAGCACGATCAGCACCGCGCCGGCGGCCGACGTGAGGCGCTCATTCCCCGTCGTCCCGCCGCCGACGAGGCCTCCGAGGCGAGCCCAGGTCGACGGCGGAAACGACGCTTGACGGTCGACTGCCATGAATCGCAGTGTGTGAGCGGGAACTAAGGACGCGGTAACAGATAGATGAGAAAGTTCTCCAAAACCCGTAGGCGCCGATGTCAGGCGGTGGGCGGCCTATCCTTGTGCAATGTCGGCGAGCACGCGCGCACAGCGCGCTGAGGCGCTTTCGGCCGGTGACGAGCCGGCCGGGCAGCGCGAGTCACAGGCGGTCGCGCGCGTCCTCTTGATCGAGGACGAGCCGGGCATCGTCGATTTCGTGCAGCGCGGACTGGAAGCCGAGGGCTTCTCCGTCGAGGCGGCGCTCGACGGGATCGAGGGCGAGCGGCTGGCGATCGGCGGTGACTGCGACGCGGTCGTGCTCGACCTGATGCTGCCCGGTCGCTCGGGCATGGAGATCCTCGCGAGCGCTGCGCCGCGCGCGACCGACGATGCCCGTGATCGTGCTGACCGCGCGCGGCGAGATCGAGGATCGCGTGGCGGGCCTGGAGGCCGGCGCCGTCGACTACCTGGTCAAGCCGTTCTCGATCGCCGAGCTCGTGGCGCGCGTGCGCGCCCATCTGCGCGTCGTCGCGCAGGCCTCCGCGAACACGTTGCGCGCCGAGGACATCGAGGTCGACCTGCTCACGCGCAAGGCCAACCGCGCGGGCCGCGCCGTGACGCTCTCGACGACCGAGTTCGAGCTGCTCGCCTACCTGATGCGCCACCACGGGCAGGTGCTCTCGCGCGAGCAGATCCTCAGCGCCGTGTGGGGCTACGAGCACGATCCGACGACCAACGTCGTCGACGTCTACGTCGGCTACCTGCGGCGCAAGCTCGGGGCGCCCGGCGATCCGGCGCCGATCTTCACCGTGCGCGCCGTCGGCTACCGGCTGGGCGGCAGCGGCTGAGCGCGATGCGCGGCTTACGCGAACGCCTCGCGCGGATCGGTCTGCGCTGGCGGCTGGCCGGCTGGATCGCACTCGTGACGCTGCTCTGCACGGGCGTCGCGTTCGTCGCCGTCTACAGCGGCACGGGCACCCAGCTGCGCCAGCAGATCGACGGCGAGATCACCGGCTACGCCAACGGCTTCACGCACGATCTCGCCCGTGGCGGGCGACCTACGCGCGCTCGGGCATACGCCGAGGCGGGCGAGTACGTGCGCGATCAGTCCTTCGCGGCCGGCTCGATCGTGCTGTTCGCGAACGTCCCGGGCCGCGGCACCGTCACCAACCGCCCGGAGCTGTTCTCCGACGCGTCCAGGCCCGACGACGGCGAGAGCGCGACCGAACAGGCGCACGAGGACGCGCTCTCGGCCACGCTGCTGACGAGCCCCGGCGGCTACTCGACGCTGTCGCTCGGCGACGTCGGCGAGCTGCGCCTGCTCAAGCACCACGTACGTCTGCGCGACGGCTCCTACGTCACGGTCGGCGTGGGCGAGTCGCTGGCCGGGGTCGCGCACGCGCAGGCGAGCGTGGCGCGGGCGTTCATCCTCGCCGGGATCCTCGCGCTGGCGGGTGCGCTGCTGGCGGCCTACCTGATCGGCACGCGCGTCTCGCGCCCGCTGCGGCGGATGGCCGCGGTCGCGGCGCGCGTGGACGCCGGCGATCTGCACCCGCGGATCCACGACCCCGAGGGCGAGGCGCGCGAGGTGCGCGTGCTCGGCGACGCCTTCAACCACATGCTCGACCGGCTGACCGAGGCGTTCGCCGGACAGCGCGCGTTCGTCGCCGACGCCTCGCACGAGCTGCGCACGCCGCTGACCGTGATCCGCGGGCAGCTCGAAGTGCTGGCCGCGCAGGAGCAGCCTACGCCTGCCGAACTGCGTCGCGTCGAGGCGCTCGTGCAGGCCGAGATCGGGCGCGTCAGCCGCCTCGTCGACGACCTGCTGCTGCTCGCGCGCAGCGAACAGACCGAGTTCCTGCGCCTGGAGCCGATCGAGCTGCGCCCGTTCGTCGAGCAGCTGTGGGATGGGATGGGGCTGCTCGCCGAACGTCGCTTCGAGCTTGCCGGCAGGGTGCCTCAGGGGGTGCTCACTGGGGACCCCGACCGGCTCGCCCAGGCGCTGCGCAACCTGATCGGCAATGCGATCGAGCACACGGCCCCCGGAGTGGGGCTCGTGCGCCTGCGCGTGGAGGCGCTGCGTTCCGGACGCCTGCGGCTGCTCGTCGAAGACGACGGCCCGGGGATCCCGCGCGAGCAGCGCGAGCGGGTCTTCGATCGCTTCCACCGCACCGACTCCGCGCGCGACCGCGCTTCCGGCGGCACGGGCCTGGGCCTCTCGATCGTGCGCGCGATCGCGCTCGCGCACGGGGGCGAGGTGAGCGCAGGCAGCTCGCCCGAGAGCGGCGCCCGCATCGAGCTCGTGATCCCCGGCTTCGTGCCAAGCGCGCCGCCGGGCACTCCGCCCCGGGCGCACCCGGTCGGCGCGGCACCGCTAGCGCAGGATGCCGGTGTGCCCGAGCGAGTAGCGGCCCGGCTGGGGCCACACGCATAGACCGTGCGGTCCCTGGCCGACCGCAATGCGGTGGAGCAGCCGTCCGCTGCGCGTCGAGATCGCATAGACCGAGGAGTCCGAGCGGCCCGAGAGCCAGAGGATCCTGCCATCGGCGGAGACGCCGCCCATGTCGGGCGAGCCGCCGCCCGGTAGCCGCCACTTGGCGATCGGCCGGCGCGTGGCGAACGAGATCACGCTGATCGAGCCTTCGGCGCGATTGGATACGTACAGATCCTTGGCGTTGCGGCTCGGGTAGAGGCCGTGCGCGCCCGCGCCGGTCAGCTCGAAGCGGATCACCCGCAGCGTGTGCACGTCGATCAGCCAGACCCCGCCGAGCGCCATGTCGGCGACGTAGAACGTGCGCCCGTCGGGCGAGAGCTTGACGTCCTGCGGCTTTGCGCCGGCCGCCAGCGGGATCTTGCGCACGACGCGCTCGCTGCGCAGGTCGACGACGATCAGGCTGCCGTCGAACTCGCACGAAGCCAGCGCGTAGCGCCCGCCGGCGGTGAAGTCCATGTGGTCGACGCCGCGGCACTGCGGCGTCGGCAGCGCATGGTGCAGCGCCATCGTGCGCGGATTGCGGAAGTCGAGCTCGCGATGCGCCTCGGCGACGACGATCGCCCAGCGCCCGTTCGGCGTGAAGTACATGTTGTACGGGTCGGTCACCGGGATCGGCCGCCCCGGGCGGCCCGTACGCGGGTCGATCGGCGTGAGGCTGTTGCCGAGGTCGTTCGTGACGTACAGCGTGCGCAGGTTCCAGGCCGGCACGACGTGCTGGGGCAGCGTGCCGACGGGAAAGCTGTCGATCACCTTGAACGTCTTCTGCGAGATCACGTCGACCGTGTTCGATTCGCTGTTGGGCACGTATACGAGCGCCCTGTCGCCGCGCACGCGCGGGCTGAAGCGCCCCGGGGCGGTCGGCCGCGTAGACGTCCCGGTGCCCGAGCGGCGGCGGCACCCGCCCGGGGCGCGGGACTTCGACGCCGTTGCCCGCGCGCGCGCCGTCGCTCGCGCCGCCGCCCGCACCGGAGGTCTTGGCCGACGCGCCGCCGGGAGATCGGCTCGCCGGGGAGCCGCCGCCGCACGCGGCGAGCCCCGTCGTCGCGAGCGCCAGCGTCGCCGTGGCGGCGAGCGTGCGCAGCGCGCTCATCGCGCGGTAGGCAAGAGCGTCAGTGCGCGGTCGTGCACGGTCCCTGCCCTGTCGCGGCCGCCGACGGCGACGATACGTCCGGGCAGCGAAGCCGCGCCGAGGTCGGAGAGCGCTTGCGGAAGGCGCCCGGCCGGGCTGATCGCGCCGCTCGCCGGGTCGACCGCGAGGATCGCCGAGGTCTGATCGGTGAGCCCTTCGCCGCGCCCGCCGAGCAGGTACAGGTAGCCGTCAAGCGACGCGCCGGCGGCGTGCGTAAGGGCGCGCGGCAACTCGCCGATCTGCCGCACGCGCCCGCTCGCCGGATCGAAGGAGAGGATCGCCCGCTGGGCCGTTTCGCCCGAGGTGCCGCCGGCGATCAGCAGGTGCCCGCCGACCGCTGCCACCGCGGCGTAGCGCAGCGGTCGCGGCAGCATCCCGGCGACGTGCGTCGCCCCGCCGGGCGTGAACGCGACGATCGTGCGCAGCGGCGTCGTCTCGGTGTAGCCGCCGACGATGTAGGCGGTAGCGCCGATCGCGGCCGCGGCCACGTCGGAGGAGGGCGCCGGCAGATGTCCTACGACATGCGCGCCCGAGCGCGTGACTTCGAGGATCGAGGAGCTGGCGGTGCCGGCGTTGCCGCCGCCGAACAGGTAGGCGCGCCCGGAGGCGTTTGCCGCGGCGGCGTCGTGCAACGCTTCGGGCAGCTGCGCGACGGTGCTCGCCGAGCTGCCGTCGATCAGCGTCACGCTCGTCAGCGAGGAGTCGGCCGCGTCGAGCCCGGCGAGCGCGAGCACGCCGCCGAGGCCGGCGGTCACGGCCGGCAGCTGCACGGCTTCGGGCAGCTTGGTGCTCGCGCCGACGTGCAGCGACGGGGGTGGTCCGCCAGCCGTCGTGCCACCGTGCGCAGAGGCGGTGCTGCTGGTGCCGCTGGTCTGAGCGCCGGCGGTGGCCTGCGCCGCGGCCCGGCTGCCGCTGCCCGAGCCCGACCCCGCGCCACCGCAGCCGGTCAGAAGCAGGGCGGCGACCGCGGCACAGGCGGCCGGCAGCGCCGCGACCGAGCGTTGCGTGTTGGAACGCGAGGCGGCGGACACTCCGGCCAGCTTCTTCGAGCGCTCTAAAGCGACGCTGAGCGGGCGATGAGAACCCGCTTAGACCGGGCGCGGCGCGATCGCGGGCTCAGGGGACGAGCACGGCGGCGCCCGTGAAGCGGCCCGGCGCGCAGGTCCGCGAGCGCCTCGTTGGCCTGCTCGAGCGGGTATGTCGTTACGTGGGTGTGGACCGGCACCTGCGGCGCGAGCGGCAGGAACTCGCGGGCGTCGTCGCGGGTCAGGTTGGCGACCGAGCGCACGACGCGCTCCTGCCACAGCGCGCTGTAGGGGAAGGAGGGGATGTCGCTCATGTGGATGCCGCCGCACACGACCGTTCCGCCCGGTGCGAGCGGCGGCGAGCGCGAGCGGCACGAGCGGGCCGACGGGCGCGAAGATGATCGCCGCGTCCAGCGGCTCGGGCGGGAGCTCCTCGGAGCCGCCCGCCCAGACGGCGCCGAGCTCGCGCGCGAAGGCCTGCGTCGGCCTCGTCGCCCGCACGCGTGAACGCGTAGACCTCGCGCCCCTGCGAGCTGCAGACCTGCGCGAGGATGTGCGCCGAGGCGCCGAAGCCGTACAGGCCGATGCGGTGCGCCTCGCCGCACATTCGCAGCGCGCGGTAGCCGATCAGCCCGGCGCACATCAGCGGCGCCGCCTGCTCGTCCGGGTAGCCCTCCGGGATCGGGAAGCAGAAGCGCGCGTCGGCGACCGTGTACTCGGCGTATACCGCCGTCGATGTCGCGCCCGGTGAAGCGCGCGTTCGGGCAGAGGTTCTCGCGGCCGCTGCAGACACCACGCGCAGTCGCCGTCGATCCAGCCGAGCCACGGCACGCCGACGCGATCGCCGATCGCGATCGCTGTCTCGGCCGGCTCGCCGACCGCCTCGACCGTGCCGATGATCTGGTGACCGAGAATGCGGGGCGGCTGCTCGATCTCGACCTCGCCGTCGAGCAGGTGCAGGTCCGTGCGGCAGACGGCGCAGGCGTGCACCCGGATCAGCAGCTCTCCCGGGCCCGGCGCGGGCGTATCGCGCTCGACCGCTCGCAGCGGCTGGGAAACCTGCTCGAAGAGCATCGCGCGCACGGTGCTAGCCGAAGAACAGCTCCGCCGTCTGGTACAGCCCGGGGTCGAGCAGCTTCGGCTCGCGCAGCGCCTCGGCCAGCGGCGTCTCGACGATCTCGGTGCCGCGCAGCCCGACCATCACGCCCGAGCGCCCGCCGAGCGCGGCGTCCATCGCGGCGACGCCGAAGCGCGTCGCGAGCACACGATCGAACGCGACCGGCGTGCCGCCGCGCTGCACGTGGCCGAGGATCGTCACGCGGCTCTCATAGCCCGTTCGCCGCTCCAGCTCGCCCTCGAGCATCACGCCGATCCCGCCGAGCCGGGCATGGCCGAAGGCGTCGGTCGCCGTGCCCTCGAGCACCTGCAACGTGCCCTCGCGCGGCGTCGCGCCCTCGGCGACGACGACGATCGAGAAGCTGCGGCCGCGCTCGTGGCGGGCGCGCAGGTGCGCGACGACGGTGTCGATGTCGAACGGGCGCTCGGGCACGAGGATCGCGTCGGCGCCCCCGGCCAGACCGGCGTGCGTGGCGATCCAGCCCGTGTGCCTGCCCATCACCTCGAGCACCATCACGCGGTTGTGCGACTCGGCCGTCGTGTGCAGGCGGTCGATCGCGTCGGTCACGATCTGCACGGCCGTCTGGAAGCCGAACGTCACGTCGGTGCCGCCGAGGTCGTTGTCGATCGTCTTCGGCACGCCGACGATCGGCACGCCGGCCTCGTGCAGCGTCAGCGCCACGCCCAGCGTGTCCTCGCCGCCGATCGGGATCAGCGCATCGATCTCCCGCGTGCGCAGGGTCTCGCGGATCGCCGCAGTCCCGTCCTGTCCGTCGGCGTAAGGGTTCGTGCGCGAGGTGCCGAGGATCGTGCCGCCGCGCGGAAGGATGCCGGCCGTGCTCGCGAGCGTCAGCTCGATCGCGTCGTCGGCGAGCACGCCGGCCCAGCCGTAGCGGAAGCCGACGAAGCTGTTGCCGGGCTCGGCCAGGCCGCGGCGCACGACCGCGCGGATCACCGCGTTCAGGCCGGGGCAGTCGCCTCCGCCGGTGAGCAGTCCGATGCGCATGTCCTCAGCCTATGGCAATCGGCTAGATGCCCTGGCCCGGGAGGAACTCGTTGGTGAACGGTGGCAGCGCCGAGTTCGGGTTGTGCTTGAGCAGCGCGTGGTCGAACATCCAGCGTCCGAACGACGCCCACGCCGACGGGGTCTGCCAGCCGAACGGCTTGCCGGCGCTCGGCACGGCGGCCGGCAGCGTCTGCTCGATCGAGGCCAGCTGCAGCTTCTGCTCCAGCGAGGGGTTGGCCTTGACGACGAGCGCCGCCGCCGCCGGCCGGGTCGGCGCGGACCTCGTGCTCGCCGCGCGTGAGCGCCTGCATGAACGCGCGCAGGTCCTGCGCCGCGCGTGTGCGCCTCGTCTTCGCGCACGACGAGCACGAGCTCGTTGTACGTCGGCACGCCGGCCTTGTCGACCGGGATCACCAGCGGGTGCTTGTGCAGCTGCTGCAGCTGGATCGCCTCGTAGTTCCAGAAGCCGCCGAGCGTCGCCGCGACTTTGCTCGAGAGCATCGCCTGCACGAGGTTGAAGCCGACGTTGACTTCCTTCACGCTCGCCGGGTCGGCGCCGGCCGACTGCACGGCCGTCTTCAGCTCGGCCGCCTGGTAGGGGATGCCGGCCGTGCCGACGGTCTTGCCGGCGAGGTCCGCCACCTTGCTGCACGTGGCCCTGTGGCAGCGCGATGATCGAGGTCAGCGGCCGCTGCACGAGCGCGCCGATCGAGACGAGCTTCAAGCCTTCGTCGCGCGCGAGCAGCAGCTCGGGCTCGTAGGAGATCGCCATGTCGGCCTTGCCGGCCGCGAGCAGCTTCAGCGGTTCGGAGGGGTCCGCCGGCGTCTGCGGCTTGACGTCGAGGCCGACCGCGCGGAAGTCGCCGTGCGCGATCGCCGAGTAGAGCGCCGCGTGGTCGGCGTTGGGGAAGAAGTCGAGCACGACCGTGAAGGGCTTGGTGCGCAGACGGCGAGATCTTGTCCTGCTTGGAGCCGCACGCCGAGAGCACGAGCAGCGAGCCGGCCGCCAGCAGCAGGGCGAGCGCGCTCGCGGACGACGACGCGCGCGATGGTGCGGTGCGGGCAGCGGTGCGGGCATCGTTCTCAAGTCGTCTCTCCTGTCGGTCGGGTGCGCCCACGGCGCGAGCACGCGCTCGGCGAGGGACGAGGGCATAGAAGCAGGCGATCGCCAGCGCGAACAGCACGAACGCCGCAGCGTAGGCACGCGGCGTCTGCAGCGCAGTCAGGTCGGCGTTGATCTCGTGGCCGAGGCCGGCGTGCACGCCGCTCGTGGCCGTCTGGGACTCGGCGATGTAGGCGCCGATCACGCCGACCGCCAGCGCGATCCGCGCGCCGCTGAGCGCCGCCGGCAGCGCCGCCGGCAGCTCGGCGAAGCGGAACGCCTGCCAGCGCGAGGCGTCGAGCGTGCGCAGCAGCTTCAGCTGCTCGCGCTCGATCGCGCGCAGGCCGTCGACCGTCGTGACGAGCACCGGGAAGAAGCAGATCAGCACGATCACGACGAGCTTCGGCAGCACGCCGAAGCCCCACCAGAAGACGAGCAGCGGCGCGATCACGGCGACCGGGATCGCCTGCGAGCCGACCGCCAGCGGGTAGACCGCGCGGCGCAGCGGGCTCGAGAGGTGCACGGCGACGGCCAGCGCGAAGCCGAGCATCAGCGCAAGCAGGATGCCCAGGCCGACCTCCTCGGCCGTCGGTCCGAGGTTGGCCGCGATGAAGCCCGCGTTGTCCCACAGCGCCGATGCCACCGCGTGCGGCGCGGGCAGCACGAACGAGCTCGTCGTGCCGAGGTCGGCGTACAGCTCCCACGCGCCGAGCAGCGCGAGCACCAAGCACGAGCGGCGGCAGCAGACGGGACGGGGACGCTCGCCTCACGCCGGCCGCGCTCCTGCCCCGAGCAACCCGAGCGCGCGCTCGCGCAGCGCGATGACCCCGGCCGTCGGTGCGGCTGCGCGGCCGCGGCTGATCGACCGCGAGCTCGCCCGACCACGCGTCCCGGCCGCGGCGAGAGCACGAGCACGCGGTCGGCGAGCAGCACGGCCTCCTCGACGTCGTGCGTGACGAGCACGACCGTGCGCGGCTCGCGCGCCAGCGCCCCCGCGAGCCAGTCCTGCATCTCTGCCGCGTGATCGCGTCGAGCGCGCCGAAGGGCTCGTCGAGGCACAGCACGGGCTTGCCCGCGAGCAGCGTGCGCGCGAACGCGACGCGCTGGCGCATGCCGCCGGACAGCTCGCTCGGGTGCGCGCGCTCGAAGCCGTCCAGGCCGAGCTCCGCGAACAGCGCGCTTGCGCGCTCGCGCGCCTGAGCGCGCGGCATGTGCGCGATGCGCAGGGCGAGCGCCGCGTTGTCGACGCGCATCGAGCCACGGCAGCAGCAGGTCGCGCTGGGGCATCAGCACCGCCGGCTCGCTCTGCGAGCGTGCCGCGCGTCGGGCGCCTGCAGGCCGCAGATCAGCTCGAGCAGCGTCGTCTTGCCGCAGCCGCTCGGGCCGACGACGGCGAGCAGCTCACCGCGCGCCACGCGCAGCGAGACCCCGGCGAGGGCTGGCACGCGCGCGCCGCGCCGGTCGGTGAATGTCCGCTCGACCGCCCGCAGCTCGATCGCGTCGCCCGCCACCGCCATGGGCTCGCGCGGCGGCTGCGCTCCGCCGGGCGGGCGCTTGGTGCGGGACTGCAGTTCGGTGGCCACTTCGCTCCCTTCGCGGGCATTACCCCACAGGTTCTAAGGGTCGGCGCCGGTGGAATCGCTTCCCGGACGCCATCTCAGCCGGCCTGCCCGCCAGCCCCCCTGGTGTCTGCTTCTTCGGGCTGATGCTACCCGGTGTGCGGGGCGTCAAGCGCGGTGCGACCGTGGCTCAAGCCGACGACGACAGGCCGCGTCAGCGCGCGCACGAAGTCCTCGAGCTGCGCCGTCGTCCAGCACTCGAAGGCGGTGCAGAACTCCTCGTAGGCGGCGATCACGGAGTCGCCGTAGTTCCAGTACAGGCGCGGCTCGGGGTTCAGCCAGAACGTGCGCCCGGCGCGCGCGGCGATCTGCGGCGAAGATGTCCGCGCGCGGGTCGCGCCCGTTGGTGCGCGCGTCGCCGAGCACGATCACCGTGGCGCGCGGGTGCAGGTCGTCCTCGACCTGCACGAGGAACTCCGACCAGACGCGGCCGTAGTCGGTGTAGCCGGAGATGTCGGCCACGCCCGCGTCCGAGCCGATCCGCTCGCTGACCGCTTTGAAGTTGCGCTCGTGTTCGAAGATGTCGGTGACCTCGGAGATCCGCTCGATGAACACGAACGAGCGCATCTTGCGAAACGTGTCGTGCAGCGCGTGCAGCACCGAGAGGAAGAACACCGAGGCCGAGGTGACGCTCGTGGAGACGTCGCACAGCACGTAGATCTCGGGCCGTTTCGGTCGTTTGGGGCGGAACTTCAGCTCGACCGGCACGCCGCCGGTCTGCAGCGAGGCGCGCATCGTGCGGCGCACGTCGACGTGCGCGTGCTTGCGGTGGCCGCGCATCTGGTTGCCCTGCGTCGCCAGGCGCCGGCGCAGCTGCGCGACCACGCGGTGCACCGCGGCGAGGTCGGCGAGCGGGCCCGAGGGCAGCGCGCGGTCGAGCTCGCCCAGCGGACGCGCCGGCGGCAGGCTGCCCGTGCGCTCGATCTGCGAGCGCTCGAGCTCGCGGCGCAAGCAGCGCCTCGAAGCGGCGCAGCGCATCGCGCGGCAGGCCGTCGTGGCGCGGGTCCTCGGGCGGCAGATCAGGCTGCGGCTCCGCGCGCAGGCCGAGCGCGCGGCGGATCCGCTGCACGTCGACGCCGATCACGCCCGAGCCCTCCTGGCGCCGCGCGAACGCCGCGATCGCCATCCGCGCGAGGTCGCGCATCGCGCCCTCCGAGCCGTCGCGCAGCGCCTGCGCGATCTCGGCGCGCAGCGCGTCGAGCTCCTGCTCGGAGAGCTCGCCGAGCATCGCCAGGTCCTCCTCGCGAATGCCCTCGCGCGTCGCCGCCAGCTCGACCGCGCGGAAGAAGAAGCGCTCGAACACGAGCTCGAACACGCGCCTGTCCTCCTGGCTCTTGGCGAGCGTCGCCGCGAGCGCCTCGCGGAAGTCCTCCCGCTCGGTCCAGTCGATCTCGCGCGAGCACGGCGAACGCGTCGAGCAGCTCCGAGGTGCCGACCGCGACGCCCTCGCCGCGCAGCTCCTCGCCGAACTCGAGGATCCGCGCGGGCAGCCCCGGCCGCGCGGCCTGTGGGTCGAGGCCTGGGTCGTTGCCGGGCACGCTTGCCACGACGGCCCTCAGGCGACGTCGGCCGGTGAGCCGAGCTTCAGCCCGACGCGCTCGGCGACCACGTCCATGTCGGTGCGGTGCTTGACGATCACCGACATCGTCTCGGTGAACGTGTCCGCGTCGATGTCCTCGACGCCGAGCAGCAGCAGCGCGCGCGCCCAGTCGATCGACTCGGCGATCGACGGCGGCTTCTTCAGGTCGAGCGCGCGGACCATGCCGATCACCTCGACCAGCCGGCGCGCGACCGTCTCGCGCAGCTCGGGCGCGTGCAGGCGCACGATCTCGAGCTCGTGCTCGAGCTCGGGGTAGTCGAGCCACAGGTACAGGCAGCGGCGCTTGAGCGCCTCGGTCAGCTCGCGCGAGTTGTTCGAGGTCAGCAGCACGATCGGGTGCGTGCGCGACTCGACGCGGCCGAGCTCCGGGATCGAGATCTGGAAGTCCGAGAGCACCTCGAGCAGCATCGCCTCGAACTCCTGGTCGGTCTTGTCGATCTCGTCGATCAGCAGCACGACCGGCTGCTCCGAGGCGATCGCCGTCATCAGCGGGCGCGCCAGCAGGAACTCCTCGCCGAAGATGTCCTCCTGCACGGCCTCCCAGCCCGTGCCCGACGCCTCGGCCTGGATCCGCAGCAGCTGCTTGCGGTAGTTCCACTCGTACAGCGCCTTGGCCTCGTCGAGGCCCTCGTAGCACTGCAGGCGCACCAGCTCGCGCCCGAGGTACTTCGCCAGCGCCTTGGCCAGCTCCGTCTTGCCGACGCCCGCCGGGCCCTCGACGAGCACCGGCTTGCCGAGCTTGGTCGCCAGGAACGAGACCAGCGCGGTCGACTCGCCCGGCAGGTAGCCAACGGCGCGCAGGCCCGCCGCGACGTCCTGCACGGTGCTCGGCTCGGGCGAGAGCTGGACGGCTCCTTCTGGGGCGGCGGGGGGCATGCTCAGCGCAATGATAGGTGTCCGCGGCTGGTCGCCTGAGCTCGAGGCCGAGCTCCGCAACGCGAAAGCTACGCGCGGATCTTCTCGGCAAACCGCTCACGGGCGGCCTGACGAGAGACGTCGAGCGTAATCCCGATCTCGCCCCACGAGCGAGCGGCCGGTGGCGCGCGTGGACGCCACAGACGGCCCGCGAAGGCGGCCACCATTCGATCAGTTCCCGCTCTCGCCGGGCCTGTGCTCCTTCTCGGCAGCAGGGTCATCGCGTTGCGAGGAGCGCTGCAGCGCGAGCCCTTATAGCTGCAGCGAAAGTCGCAAAGCTCAGGTCTGGCGCTGGCTCGTGTATGGGTGAGATTGGATCCGCAGAGGCCGTGACGAAGCAGGCGGCGTCGTAGAGCCGCTCGAGGATCAGTCGGCGGCACAGGAGCTCGTAACGTCTCTTGTAGGAGGCGTCGAGGAACTCTGGGTCGACCTCGAAGAAGGGTTGTTTGACGCGCACCGGTTTGGTGGAGCCGGGAGCCTCCTCCAGCAGGAACAGATATCCCAGCCAGGGGCGCACAGTGCCAAAGCGCCCTTCGCGGTAGGCGGTCCAGATGTCTACCGCGTTGCCGATTGCCTCCTCGCTACGGTTGTTGTAGTTGTTGCCGAACGATGGCCCAACTTGACTCTTGAACTCAATCGCTGCGGCGAGTGCGTCGCCGTGGACGACCACGAGATCCCACTTCTTCTCAGGGCGGAAGTAGCCGGGGAGCTCGACGGCCGACCCGCGGCTGATGCTTGACGGCGGGAATCCTGCATCGACAAAGATCGACTCCATGAGTTCGGCCATCGGATCCATGTGAGCGCCACCCGTGACGGCGCCTCGCAGACCGGCGTCTATGCGCCCGGAGTCGTGCTGCTTTTGCGCCTGACCCTCGCGGACTATCCAGTATTGGCGAATTGCTGCGTCGAAAGCTTGCCTATCCATTCCTCGGGGTAGATTCGAGGCGCTGGCGCGCCTTCCTACCCCGGGAGCTCCCGCAGTCCGTACGCGCCAAGCGCCGCGGCTGTGGCTTGTTCGACGTCTCGTGCCGCGAACGCCCGCTGTAGCTCACGTGCAGTCCGACTCGCAAGCAGGTCGAGTCGCGGAACACGGATTCGGCGCAGGTACTGAGCCTGGAACCGGAGGTACCCGCCTCGCATCCTCACCGCGTAGCACTCGATGAACATTTGGGCCACTCCAGACAGGAGGAGTCCCCCGAGAACCTCTGGATCCCAGTGGTCACTTGCAACCCAGTAGAGGTTGTGGTGGGGATAGAAGAGGCCCGCGTCAAGCACCGGGTGAATCTCGGCCTTGATGTCGGGGATGAGGAGCTTCGGCCTACTCGTAAGTGAGTGGTCAACTCGGTCGATAGTGCGGTACCACTGCTGTGGCCGACGGCCGGCGACGTTTCGCTTGCATAGCGCTGGTGCGTTGGACTCGAAGTACTCTCGCAGTCGCGGGTGGTCGTCAAGGGGAACAAGAGCTCCGGTGTCGCCATCCCATGGGTTCACGAGGAAATGGCCAGACCAGTCCAGCTGACCGCTAAGAGTGTCGCGCCCCATCGCAAGGGGCAACAGCCGATGCTCTTCGACTATTGCCGGGTCCTTTGTCACGAATACGCGGTCTGCGCCGGTCGCCACGCCAATGCCAACCCGCGTGGTCGTCTTGCCGTCCTCCAAGGGGGGCAAGTTTCGCTCCAGCTGGGCTACGAGCGCGAGCCGCTCTGGTGATCCCGTCGGCCACGATGATGCGCCATCGAACCACGCTGGCAGACGCGCCGCCTCGAAGGTGGGATCGCTCATCCTCAGATCGTTTTTGCGGCTGGCCCATAGGCGGACTCGCCGCGCCGCCGATTGGTCGAAGCTGCCGTTCGCCGTCGCGACGATCGCGGGTCCCTGCTGCTCCCGACGAAGAATCGTGACGGACGGGTATGCACTTACTTCTTCGTCAAAGGCATCGACATCGTGCATCTCGATCACTGCCTCGACACAGAACCTAGTGGCGACCATGTTGCGAAGGCGTTGTCCGTACTGGTTGCGCATCCATCGGTCCGCGCATATGAACCCGAGCGCGCCTCCGGGGCGCAGCGCATTTAGACCGACCTCAAAGAACCCAACATAAACGTCCGAGCGTCCGCCCATCGTCGAACACGCGCGGCGATAGGCCTCGCTACGAAACGGCGCAACAGCCTCTAGTCGTATATACGGAGGGTTGCCGATCACGAAGTCGGCGGTACCGGCATCTCCTTGATTGAGCAGGAAGTCGTCGTGGGTGACCCAACCCTTGGCAAGAGTCTGTGCCGTCTCGGCCAAGTGGCCACCGCTAACTAGGCGTTCTTGCGCTACGCGGCGACTCTCAGTGACGCTCGCGGGCTGAAGATCGCACGCTCGGATGGCGCTGCTCGCCTCGCCGATCTCCCGACCATGAGCACGGCATGAACTTACGAGCCGCTCAACCATAGGCCCCAGGAAAGCTCCCGAGCCGGAAGCCGGCTCAACCGCGCGAAGAACAGCTAGGTCACGGTCGGCCGTGTAGCCGACGAGATCGAGGATCAACTCAACTACCCAGCGCCGCGTAAAGACGGCACCGTACTCGTGATCTTCCTCGAGAGTTGAGGCAACTATCGAGGCGGCGTGCGCCTCGCCGCTGAGGAATTGCTGTTGGGTGGAGGCCATCTACCGAGACTACATCCGGCCGGCGATGGCTCCCGCGGTCGGTGGGGCGGTCGACGAGTGGGCACCGCGCCGAACGTTTGGGATGCATGCCGCGGTCAGCGTTCCGGCACCTCTCCTACTCCTTCTCGGGCGGCGCGTCCTCGAAGGACATCTGCTCGGAGGGCCCGGGCGGGTAGCGCGGACGATCCCGGCGCGAGCGCCGCTCGCCGGCCGGCGTGGACGGAGCCGTCGGCGTGGTCGGAGCGTCGCCATCGGGTGCGCGTGCCGGCACAGCTCTGCCGGATGCCGGACGCACGGCACGCTCGTCATCGCTCCTGGCGCCAGCCGATTGCCGCTCGTAGCTCGGTGGAGTGCCGACCGTGGTCCGCTCGCCTGGGCGCTCGCCGCCGCCCCGCCCGACGGACTCATAGCCGCGCCGGTGCGCGCGAGACAGCGGCGGCGCGCCGCGCTCGCCGAGGCGCACGATCCGCCCGACGTAGGCGAGCCCGAGCGCGAGCAGCAGCGCGACGAAGATGCCCCACTGCACGCCGACGGTCGAGACGATCCGCTCGTTGCCCTGCAGCCCGGGCTTGTCGAACAGGCGGTAGAAGATCAGGATCGCCACCCACGCGCCGGCGACCATCACGATCGTGCCGTCGCCGCCGGGCAGCTGGAAGTCGCGCCGCTCGGCGCGCGCGAACAGCATCGCCAGCACGCCGACGCTGACGAGCAGCACGGCAGCCTCGACGAACGAGAAGGCCTGGAAGGCGCTGAGGCTCTGCTCGGTCGAGCTGGCAGCGCCCTTGACGACGACCGTGCTCGTCTTGCTGTACCACGGCAGCAGCATCGACACGAACAGGCCCAGCGAAGTCAGCGCGGCCACACGCTGGTCGCGGCCGAGCGCGCCCCAAGCGTTGAGCAGCCTCGTCATGGAACCAGTCTAGGCGCGGCCCGGCGCGAGGATGCGCGCCCGGCGCGTCAGCCGTGCGAGACGACGATCGTTCCCGTCGCCGTGGCGAAGTTGCCGGCCGGGTCGGTCGCGCTCAGCGTGACGCTGAACGTGCCGCCGGCCTTCGGCGTCACCCACAGCAGCTTCGGCTTGCCGCGCGCGAGGTAGGCGCTGTTGGTCCACACCGTGCGCCCGCCCTGGCGCACCGTCAGGCGCACCGTGGAGATCTTCGACAGCGACAGCTGCACGCCCGCGCGGGTACCGCCCTTGAGCGTTTTCGTGACCAGCGAGATGACCGGCGGAGTCTTCTCGTAGGCCGTGAATTTCTGGGCCGTCGTGCAGTAGATCTGATCGCCCGCGATCTGCGTCGCCGGCGGCGTCGCGCTCGTCGCGGCCGCGCGGGCACGCGCGGCGCCGGCTGTCGTGCCGGTCCCCGGCGCCGTGCCGCCCGAGGGGGTCGTCGGCGCGGTCGTCGTCGGCGTGGTGGTCGTGGGCGTCGTAGGGGTGGGCGTCGTCGGCGTCGGGACCGGCGCTGTGCTCATCGGCGGTCCTTTGCGCGTGCGTTCGCACAGGTGCTGCAGGAATTCGGTGAGCAGTTCGTGGTAGTTGAGGTTCGATTCGGAGAACTGGTCATACAGCGACCAGGCGCCGGTGTCGTAGTGGGGCACCTCGGCGCGCGCCTCGGCGTCGCCCGCTTCGAACAGCTTCAGCCCGAGCGGGTCCTTGGTGATCTGCGTGTAGTCGTAGAGCCCGATCACGGCCTGGATGAAGCCGTTGAGGATGCGGTCGCTCGGCGCGTAGGTGTACTCGGCGTACTCCGATCCGGCCGCCGTCTTGACCTGCACGCCGCTCGACGGCGCCGTCTGGAAGATCCCGACGGCCTGCTGCGCCGCCGCTCAGCAGTTCCGGTTCCTTGAAGCGCTGCCACGAGCGCGCGAGCACCTGCAGCGCGGTGCCCTGGGAGAGCCCGCTCGTCCACGGCGGGCGCCCGCCGTCGAACTGGAACATGTACTCCCACGCGATCCCGCCGGCGCGTTTGGTGGCCAGCGGCAGCACTTCGGAGAGCAGCTGGCGCAGGTTGGCGTTTTCGTGGCCCGAGAGGTAGTAGCCGTTGCCCTCGCCGAACGTGCCGAGCCACTGGATCTCGATGCCCTGCCCGGCGTAGTGCTCCCACACGAGCTTGGAGCCCGGGAAGCTCACGCGCACGCCGCTGCCGACGAGCGGTTCGGTCGTCCACCACTGGCGGTTGCGTTCGAGCGTGAGGAAGATCACGGGCAGGCGCGAGGCGATGAAGTAGCCGCCGGCGGCCATCGCTTCGACGTTCGCCAGCACCGCGCCGAGTTCGGAGCGGCGCGTGCCGCTCAAGCGGCCGAGTGAGCGCCTGGCGGCCGAGTAGGCGCCGGCGTATTTCGTGTACAGCGCCGGCGTGATCTGCCCGCTGCGCTGCAGCCCCTTCAGGGCGGCGGTCACGCTCGGGCCGCGGCTGGCGCGCGCGCGCGGCTTGGCCGCCGAAGCGGTGCAGGCCGCGAGGGCCAGGGTCAGCGCGCCGAGGGCGAGCGCTGCGAGAAGCCTTGCGCGCACGCGGCGCATGCTAGGGGCGGCGCGTCGCTGCGATGCAGGGCTCGTTGCAGGCCAGTGGAAAGCGGGCACATGGCTGTGAACACCTGCGCGGGCGATCGAGTTGCGCATGCGTGGCGGCGTCGCGCCGGCGCGTGCTGCTACTCCGGATCGAGCTCCAGGTCGTCGTCGGGTTCGAGCTCGTCCTCTTCGTCCTCGATGTCGTCGCCGTCGGACAGCGGTTCGCCGCCGGGCTTGTAGGTCGTGCGGAACTCCTCGATCAGGTCGTCGCGCTTGCCTTCGTCGACGGGCGAGTCGTCGGAGATCAGCACCCAGTCGGTGCTGTCGAAGTCGTCGGACTCGAAGATCTCGTGATCGACCTCGGGCGAGTCGTCGACGACGATCAGCACCTCCGTCGACGGGTTGAAGTAGGTGCCCGGACGGATCATCAGCTCGTCGAGTGCGAAGCGGCGCGCGTCCTTCATGGCGCCGTTTATACCCGACCGGCCGTACGGCGTGGGGGCCGAGTGGTGAACGCTCGGGCCTCGCGACCGTGCCGCGCGTGCGCCGAGCCGCCGAGCGTCGAGCGGCTTGCGGCTCAGGGATCGAGCTCGTCGAGCGTGCGCTTGACCTCGGCGTCGACGTCGAGCGGCTGCAGGCCCTGGCGGGCGCGGCGTTCGTTGCGCGCGACGACGAGCTGGCGGACCTCGTTCAGCAGGCCCGGGTCGTGGCCGCTTCGCTGCGCGGGCGCCAGCAGGCGCGCGACCTCGGCCTCGACGTCGAGCGGCGCCTCGCCGCGGCCGACCCGGCGCGCGCTGCGCGCCGCCAGCATCTGGCGGATTTCGAGCTCCTGCTCGGCCCGGCCGGCGGCCGACTCGGGCGGGGCCGGGGGCAGTTCGGGCCCGGCGTCGAGCTCGCCCGTCAGCCCGCCGTCGCCGATGTGGTCGAACACGCTGCCGCGGCTGAACAGGAAGATCAGCGACATCACGATCGACAGCGCGACGGCGCCGAACACGACGACCGGGAATGCGCTCTGCAGCGCTAGGGCCATGCTTTGCGCCACGTTCTGATTGTTGCCGATCGAGGCCTGCTTCGCTACCCTGGATCATTGGGTTGACTGACCAGTCAATCACTGTCCAAGCGCGCCGCGCGCCCCGGCAGGGGCCAAGCGCCATCCGCCACCCGTAGGGGGTAATTCCAAGAATGGTCGATTTCACGCTCACCGACGAGCAGAAGAACCTGCGCGAGATGGCGCATGACTTCGCCGTCAAGGAGATCCGCCCGGTCGCCTGGGAGTACGACAAGGACGGCACGTGGCCGCAGGACATCATCGAGAAGGCCTGGGAGGTCGGCTTGATGAACTCGCACATCGAAGAGCAGTACGGCGGCGCCGGCGCCGGCTACCTCGACGGCTGCCTGATCGAGGAAGAGCTCTCGTGGGGCTGCTCGGGGATCCAGACCTCGCTCGGCTGCAACGGCCTCGCGACGGCGCCGATCGCGCTCGGTGGCTCTGAGGAGATCAAGAAGAAGTACCTGGGCGCGCTCACCGAAGCGCCCAAGCTCGCCTCCTTCTGCCTGACCGAGCCGGACGCCGGCTCGGACGTCTCGGGCATGCGCACGACGGCCGTCAAGAAGGGCGACAAGTACGTGATCAACGGCTCCAAGTGCTTCATCACCAACGGCGGCTACGCCGACTACTACACGGTCTACGCGAAGACCGACAAGGAGGCCGGCCACCGCGGCATCTCGGCCTTCGTCGTCGAGCGCGACTGGGGCGTGGTCGTCGACAAGAAGGAGGACAAGCTCGGCCAGCGCGCGTCGAACACGGCGACGATCTCCTTCAACGACGTCGAGGTCCCCGCCGAGAACCTGCTGGGCGAGGAGAACGCGGGCTTCAAGCTGGCGATGATGACGCTCGACCGCACCCGCCCGGGCGTGGCGGCGATGGCTACCGGCATCGCCCGCGCGGCGTTCGAGTTCGCGACGGACTACTCGCGCGAACGCGTGCAGTTCGGCGTGCCGATCGCGATGCACCAGGCGATCCAGTTCATCATCGCCGACATGGCGACCGAGATCGAGGCGGCGCGTCTGCTCACGTGGAAGTCGGCGGCGATGCTCGACGCGGGCGAACGCAACACGCTGATCTCCTCGCACGCCAAGCGCTTCGCGGCCGACACGGCGATGAAGACGGCCACCGAAGCCGTGCAGGTCTACGGCGGCTACGGCTTCATCAAGGAGTACCCCGTGGAGAAGCTGTTCCGTGACGCCAAGATCATGCAGCTGTACGAGGGCACCTCGCAGATCCAGCGCCTCGTGATCGCGCGCGAAACGCTCTTGCCGCGGCGGGTCGAGGAGCCGGCTGCGGTCGGCGGCGTCGAAACGGTCGCCGTCTAGTCGCGGGCGTTCGCGCCGGACTTCTTCTTCAAATCAATTAATTGAAGAGAAAGACCCGGGTGAGCGCCGCCGCCTCCGCGCAGCGGCGCTCACCCGGTGCAGGCGCTCGCGCCTCAGTGGATCAAGAGGGGCGTCCCGTACGCCGAGACGACCGCGCCCGGGGCGACCTTCACGAGCACGCGGTAGGCGCCTTTGTGCACGCGCACCACGCGGCTGAACCGCGAGCTCGAGGCGTTCTTCGGCTTGGCCACCGTGCCGCCCGCGAGGATGCCGTGGCCCCGGGCGATCCGCAGCATGCCGACCTGCGCGCCGTCCACCGCCGGCGTGACCGTGCCGTAGATGCGCGCGAAGCCGCGGCGCTTGGTGCGCGCCACGTGGCTGGAGACCCGCACGGCGACGTTCTCGCTCGCCACCGCGCTGACCACCGGCTTGTTCGTCGGCGTGAACACGCGGAACTGCGTCGAGCTCGTGAGCGACGGGACCGTGAAGATGAAGACGCCCGTCGCGCTCGTCAGCTCCGTGTTGCCGATGCTCTGGAAGCCGGCCGTGAACGGGAACGCGTTTGCCTGCAGCACGACCGCCCGGTTGGCGTTTTCGGTGCCCGACAGCGTGCCCTGCACGGTCACGGCGCCGCCGAACGGCACCGGGTTGGGCGAGGAGAGGATCGCCAGCGACAGCGGCACCTTCGTGGTCAGCAGTTTTTCGTCGTCGCCGATGCTCGCGCCCGCGCCGTTGACCGCGACGAGCCGGTAGTGGTAGACCGTCAGCGGTGCAAGCCCTGAGATCGGCAGGCGCACCGCGACCGCCTTGGCGCCCGAGCCGGCGTCGGCGATCGCCGTCTGCGAGCCGTACGCCTTGGTCAGGCCGTACTGGAAGTAGTAGGACGTGTTGCCGGCGTTCGGGTTGACCGTGCCCGTCAGCACGGCCGATCCGTAGCTCACTTCGCGTGCTCCGTGGGTGTTGACTTTCGGCAGGCCGGCCGCTTGCGCGGCGGCGGGCAGCGCCAACGCGGCGATCGCCGCCGCGCCGGCCAGCAGGCCACGCCGCCGCGCAGTGCGTGCTCGCGGCCCGTCACCCCCTCGACGTCTGATGTGAGGTTCTTCGAGCTTGTTCATAGACCTCTCCTACCCGCGATCGCGATCCCGTCACCTGCATCAACCCGCGCGGGTGGCGGGAGGTGCGGTGCGATGCTGCCGGACGCCGTCGGGCGCCAGGACGCTAGGCTCCGGCAACCCTAGCCAGAAGGAGTGACCGAAAAGCAATGTTCGTGTTCAGAGCAGCAGTCGTCGGTGCCGGGACGATGGGCGGCCAGATCGCCCAGACGATCGCCGCCGCCGGGATTCCGGTAGTGCTGAAGGACATCGACGACGCGCTCGTGCAGGCCGGGCTCGACGAGGCCCGCAACGTGACCACCGGGCAGATCGACAAGCTCGTCGAGAAGGGCAAGATCACCGCCGAGCAGGCCGCGCAGCAGATCGCCGAGATCCTCGGGCGGATCGAGGGCACGACCTCATACGCGCCGTTCGGCGACGTCGACTTCGTCGTCGAGGCCGTGCCCGAGCGGATGGAGATCAAGCAGGCCGTGTTCGCCGAGCTCGACGCCTCCACTCCCGGACACGCGATCCTCGCCTCCAACACCTCCTCGCTGTCGATCTCCGAGATCGGCGAAGCCACGCTGCGCCCCGACAAGGTCGTCGGCTTCCACTACTTCTACCCCGCCTCGATCATGCCGCTGATCGAGATCGTCGAGGGCGAGGAGACCTCCGCCGAGACCGTCTCGGCCGCCGTCACCTTCGCCCAGGCGATCCGCAAGCAGCCGATCACCTGCGCCGAGGTGCCCGGCTTCGTCGTCAACCGGATCCTCAACTCCTCCAGCGCCGAGGTCTGGCGCGAGCAGGAGGAGAAGGGCCTTTCGATCAAGAAGATCGACGAGGGCCTCGGCTCGGCCGGGATCCTGCCGCTCGGCCCCTACACGCTGATCAACCTGCTCGGCCTCGACACCGTGCTGCACGTCGCCGAACACCTGATCGAGTCATACGGCGAGGAACGCTTCTTCGTGCCCAAGGGCATGCAGAAGCTCGTCGCCGACGGCAAGCTCGGCGCCAAGACCGGCGGCGACGGCTTCTACTCGCCCAGCGGCGAGGCCAACCTGGCGGGGGACAACGACCCCGACATCGACGAGCTCGTCGAGCTGCTCTCGCTGAAGACCTTCCTCGAGGCCTGCCTCGTGCTCGAGGAGGGCGTCGCCGGCCACCGCGACATCGACTTCGGCATGATGGCCGGCGCCGGCCTGGACCCGCGCCGCGGCCTGCTGCCGCCGTTCATGCGCGCCGACGTCGACGGGCTCGACACCGTGCTCGAGCGGATGGAGAACGCGCAGGAGAAGTTCGGCGAGCGCTTCACGCCGCCCGCGATCCTGCGCCGGATGGTCGCGCAGGGCCGCCTCGGGCAGAAGAGCGGGCAGGGCTTCTACGCCTACCCGCAGCCCGACGCCGAGCAGCCCGCCGAGGTGATCAAGCTCGAGACGCGCGCGGACGGCGTCGCGATCGCCTGGCTCGCCAACGGGCAGATGAACTCGATCTCGCCGCAGGTCGCCGGCGACCTGGCCAAGGTGTGGCAGCAGATCAAGTCCAGCGGCGTGCGTGCGCTCGTGATCGCCTCCTCCAACCCGATGCTCTACTCGGCCGGCGCCGACATCAAGGCGTTCACGCAGATGGACGCCGCCTCCGGCGAGGCGCTCGTCAACGAAACGCACGCGCTGTTCAAAGAGCTCGGCGAGGGTCAGATCGCGACGATCGCCGCCGTCAACGGCCTCGCCTTCGGCGGCGGCTGCGAGCTCTCGATGGCCTGCGACGTGCGCATCGCCGCGCGCTCGGCGCTGTTCGGCCAGCCCGAGATCAAGCTCGGGATCATCCCCGGCTTCGGCGGCACGCAGCGCCTGCCGCGGCTCGTCGGCGCCAACAAGGCGCTCGAGATGAACCTCGTCGGCGACCCGATGGGCGCCGAGGAGGCGTTCGAGTTCGGCCTCGTCAACCGCGTCGTCGAGGACCACGAACTGCTCGACACGGCGCTCGCCTGGGCGCGCAAGCTCGCCCAGCAGGCGCCGCTCGCGCTCGAGCAGATCAAGCGCATCTCGGCCGCCGGCGACCTGGACGAGGGGATCGACGCCGAGAAGCGCGCCTTCGCCGAGGTGTTCGCAAGCGACGACGCCAAGGAGGGCATCGCCGCCTTCCTCGGCAAACGCGCGCCGAAGTTCGAGGGCAAGTAGGCGCGCGGCGGGCGTCAGCCGGGCAGCTGCGCGACGCCCAGCAGGTACTCGGCGCGCACGCGCATGCTGCCGTCCTCGGCCTCGTTGGCGTCGGTGTAGAGCTTGATCAGCTCGGCTCGCAGCTGCTCCCACCTGCCCTGCGGCTCGAGTGCGGCCTTGGCCATGATCGTCGGGCCCAGCACGCGCTCGTTGTAGCCCAGCCAGCCCTCGGGCGACTCGTGCTCGAAGGTCACCGTGTGGCGCTCGAAGGCGAGCTCGGCGCCGCTGGGAGCGAACAGCTCGCGCACGTGAGCTTCGTCGCCCCACGTGACCGGGGGGTTCAGCTCGGGCGGCGGGGGCGGCATGTAAGAGCCGACCGTCTGGAACATGCGGCCCATCAGACCCTCGGGGGTCCAAGCCGTGAAGACGATCCGCGCACCCGGCTTGGCCACGCGCGCGAGCTCGCCGGCAGCGACGTCGTGGCGCGGGGCGAAGATCACGCCGAAGCAGGAGGTCACGCGGTCGAAGGAGTCTTCCGCGAACGGCAGCTCCTCTGCGTCGCCCTCGACGAACGTGACGTCCAGGCCGGCCGAGGCGGCGCGTCCGCGCGCGACCTCGAGCAGCTTCGGCGTGAGGTCCAGGCCGGTCACCCGGGCGCCCGCGAGCGCGGCCGGGATCGCGACGTTGCCGCTGCCCGTGGCCACGTCGAGCAGCGCCTGTCCGGGCGCAGCCCCGGCGCGCTCGACGACGAGCTCGGCGACGCTCTCGATCGTGCGCGCCAGGTCGGGATAGTCCCCGGCCGTCCACATCATCCGCTGCCCTTCCTTGATCCCGCTCACGTCGATGCTCATTCGTGTCTCCTCCTCAGGTGTCTCGTGCAATCAGTGGGGCTGCTTGACGAGGTCTCGCTCGGGCGCGATGCGCCAGCGCGCGGCGAGCGTGGCGAGCTGCTCGTCGAGCGCCCAGCGGTCGGCCAGCGCGTCGCCCTCGTGTTCGGGGCTCGCGCCCTTCAGCGCCATGCAGCCGCGGTTCTCGCCGATCGCGGTGAGCTGCGCGACCTCCTGCTCGCTGAGCGGCGAGCGCGCCTCGACGGCGGCCAGCTCGGCTCGCTTCTGCTCGATCGGCCGCGCGCCGGGGCCGCTCTCCTGGATCAGCGTCGGGGCGACGCAGCCGACCTGCGCGTGCGCGAGGTTCCAGGCGCACGCGAGCTGCAGCATGCTCAGCCCGTGGCGCTCGGCGATCGGGCGCATCAGATCGAGCTTCTCGCGGCCCCGCTCGACCCACCCGTCGGGGCGGAACTTGCGGTGGTCGTACTCGGCGAAGGAGTGGCCCGGCTCGACGTCGTCGTGGAACATGCCGCCGTAGTCGACGACGCGCGCGATCAGCCGCACGTCGTGCGTGGTGGCGGCGTCGAGCGCGAGCTCACCGGGCCACGGCTCGAGCGGGTTGAGGATGATCATCGCCCAGTCGATCAGCTCCGAGAAGCGCTCGAAGCAGTCGATCAAATCGAGCGTGAAGCCGTTGGCCGGTCCCGGCGCTACGCCGAGCAGGCGCGTGAGCCCCTCTTCGCGCACCGCGCGCATGCCCTCCCACACGGCCGGGCTCGTGTACCCGGCGCGGTCGGGGTTGTGCAGCAGCAGCAGGTCGAAGCGCTCGGCGCCGAGACGCTGCAGGCTGCGCTCGGCGGCCATGCGGATGTAGGAGGCGTAGTCGCGCTCGCCGCGCAGGCGCGGGTCGGTGAAGCGCGGGAAGCCTTTGGCGCCTTCGCGCGCGCCCTCGTAGAAGTCGTGGCCGATCGCGCCGATCAGGCAGAAGTCCTCGCGCGGAACGCCGGCGAGCGCGCGTCCGAGCATGCTGTCGGCCTCGCCCGCGCCGTATGCGTCGGCCGTGATCACCGTGTCGATCCCCTCGCCCGGGCGCAGCAGCGCGAGCAGGCGCTCTTCGGCCAGCGGCTCGCCGAAGTGCATGAAGCGCCCACCGCTCCAGGTGCCGATCGCGGTCGTCGTCGGATCCATGCTCACTGCAGCCTAAAGCCCGTGGCCGTGCGCGCACGCAGCGCCGCCTCGAGGCGCCCGAGCGCGTGTCGCACGACGCCCTCGTCGAGCTCCTGCAGGGCCAGCGCCGCGCGCGCCTGCGCCTCGACGCGGTCGCGCAGCTTGTGCAGCTCGGCGATGCGGATCGCCAAATCCTCGCGCCCCTCGCCGGGCAGCTCGGCGAGCGCCGCGGCGTAGGCGCCCCGCAGCTCGACCGCCGCATGCGCGGTGCGACCCCGATCGAGGTCGGCGCGGGCGCGCAGAGCGAGGTCCTCGCACAAGAGCGCCGCGCCGCGTCCGCCGAGCAGCACCGCGAGGCGCTCCTGCGGGCGCAGCGCTGCGGCGCGGTCGCCGATCCGTTTGCGCCGCACGCCGCCCGGGCCGCGCCACGGGAGCTCGACGGCATGCGTCCAGAGGCCGTCGGCCACCTGCTCGCCCTCGCCCCAGCCGGCACGGATAACGAGCGCCTGCTCGGCGACGACCTCGCGCACGTGCGGATCGGCGGCGGCGATGCGGTGGAAGTGCAGCACGCGGTTGAGCGCCGCGAGCGCCGAGCCGATCTCGCGCTCGCCGTCGAGCTCGGACAGCCATGCCTTGGCCTGGCGCTCGGCCGACACCGACACGGGGTCGACGATCGTCGCGCGCGCGGTCGCCACCGGCTCGGGCGCGGGCTCGGGCTCGACCGGGCGCTTGCGCGAGCCCGAGCGTGTCGCCGCGCTCCACAGCTGCCCGCGCGTGGGGGGGCGTTTGCGCGCGCCGTGCGTGCCGAGCACGATCACGCGCTCGGGGTCGGCGTCGGGTCCCGCGCGCATCAGGTAGCGCCCGTCCTGCGGACCGAGTTCCCACGGAAACTCGAACTGTGTGAACAGGAACCAGCGGTCGGACATCGCTGCACCGTATCCTTCCGCGTTGGCGGTGACCGGGTAGCCGCCGCGGGCAGCGTGCCCGTTCGATCACGACCACCAGGAGCGCCGGATGTCAGATGCGAATAATCTCGCCAAGAGCCTGCGCGAGCGGTTGAGCGTGAACACGGAGGAGCGTATGGGGAAGGCGCTCTCCGATCTACTGGAAAACCCTCTGATAACAGGAGCGATCGGCCGGGCGTTCGACGCCCGCGAGAAGGCTTCTCAAGCACAGGAGGTTGCAATGGGTGCACTGAACATCCCGTCGGCCGCAGACATAGAACGGCTGACGCGGCGACTGCGGGCGGTCTCGCATCGGCTGGAGGGCATCGAGGATGGCGTGCAGCGTCTCGACCGCGCGCTCTCGCCGAGCGGGGTGGAGTCACGCCTGTCGGCGATCGAGGATCAGCTCGGGAAGCTCACGGGCAAGCTCAGAACGGAAGTCGTCCGTCCCGCACGTGCGGCGGCGGCAGCGGCGAAACCGACGCGTAGCAAATCGACCAAAGCCAAACCGACGAAAGCCAAAGTGAAAACCAAAGCCAAAGCGAAACCAGCCAAAGCCGCGAGCAAAGCGAAAGCCGCGAGCACGAAAACGGCGGCCAAAAAAACCGCGACCAAAGCAAAAGCGAAAGTCGCGACGAAAGCCAAAGCAGCGAAAAAAACCGCGACCAAAGCAAAAGCGAAAGTCGCGACGAAAGCCAAAGCGGCGAAAAAAACCGCGAGCAAAGCGAAAACCGCGGCGAGCCGCAGCAAAGCGGCGAGTAAAGCCGGTAAAGCATCAGCTGCCAAAGCCAAAACGACGCGCGCCGGCAAAGCGAAACGCGCGACGGCCAAATCGACCAAAGCGAAAGCCAAAGCACGCAGAAGCTGACGCGCGCGGCTGCGCGCCGCGGCGCCTCGGAATCGATCGAGGCGCCGCCGGTCCCTTTCTTTCGAAGCTAGGCGAGCGCGCCGAGCGCGACCCGGCCCATTCGTTCGGCCGCGTCGTGCAGCGCGTGCTCGCCGATGCGCGTGCGCGCACCGCTCTCGTCGAACGTGTCGGAGACCGCCAGCAGGCACGCGACTGGCACCGTCTCGGCCGCGCCGATCGCGAACAGCGCGGCCGCCTCCATCTCGACGGCGAGTGCACCGGCGTGCGTGTCGGCGCGCGGCGCCCCCTCGCGCTCGTAGAACAGATCGACGCTGACGACGGCGCCGGCGGCAGCCTGCGGGTCCCCCTGTGCGAGCGCTTCGGTCAACGAGCCGTCGGCGGCCACGCGCTCGCCACCTCCGAGCGCGCGCGAGGTGCCGTCTGCGCAGATCGCCTCGCGCGCGACCACGAGTTGCCCGAGTGCAAGCGAGCGCTCGAGCGCACCGCACGTGCCGACGCGGATCGCCCGCCGCGCGCCGAGCGCGATCAGCTCGGAGAGCACGATCGCGGCCGACGGGCCGCCCATCCCGGTGGCCTGGATCGTCAACGGCAGCCCGTCTTGGGCAACCCCCGTGTAGCCCCACAGCCCGCGGTTGTGGTTGAACATCAGCGGGCGCTCGAGCAGCGCCTGCGCGAGCGCCAGCGCGCGGCCGGGATCGCCCGGCAGCAGCACGCGCTCGGCGAGCTGCGCGGTTGGCCTGAGATGGATCGGCTCGATCGAGGTCACGCTCCGTGACCTTAGATGCGCTAGGGCTTTGTGGCTGCCTGGCGAGCCGCGCCCGCGCGCCCGCCATGCTCAACTCCGATGAATTGCTCTATCTCCTGCACGTCAAGCGGCCGGGCGAAAAGAAAGCCCTGTCCCTGGTCGCAGCGCTCGCGCTGAAGCTGCTCGAGCTGATCGGGATCCTCGATACCCTCGGCGAGCGTCTCGATGTCGAGCGTTCTGCCGAGCGCCACGAGCGTATGGATGATTGCCGCGGATTCTCTGGAGGTCATGATCCCGGAGATGAAGGACCGGTCGATCTTCAGCGAGTCCGGTGAGAACTGGCGCAGGTAGGCGAGCGAACTGGAGCCGGTGCCGAAGTCGTCGATCGCGATTCGCACGCCGAGCGCCTTGATCTCCTCCAGCCGCCGGGAGGCTGCTGCCACGTCGCGCATGAGCGCCGTCTCGGTGATCTCGAGTGTCAGCGACGACGGCTCGATGCCCGACCTCTTCAGTACCTGCCGCACGTCCTGCGCGAACCCGTTTCTGTCGAGCTGGTAGGCGGACACATTGACCGACATGCCGATACGGCGGCCTCGGTCCGACCACTCGGCGGCCTGGCGACAGGCCTCCTCCAGCACCCAACGACCGATCGACACGATCCTCCCGGTCTCCTCCGCCAGCGGGATGAAGTCGTCGGGCTCGATGATGCCGCGCGTGGGGTGGCGCCAGCGCACGAGCGCCTCGACGCCGATCACGCGCTGGCTGGTCAGCTCGAAGATCGGCTGGTAGAGCAGGAAGAACTGACGGGCCTCAACGGCACCGCCGAGATCCACCTCGAGCGCCAGGCGATTTTCCTCGCTGCTCTGCATATTTGCCTCGAACAGCACCGCGCGGTCCTTGCCATCCGCCTTTGCGCTGTACAGGGCCAGGTCGGCATCGCGCAGCAGCTCGTCGGCCGTCTCGCGATAGCCGATCGCGATCCCGACGCTGACGCTGGGGGAGAGGGTCGTCTCGCCGTTGTCCAACGCGACGGGCGCGCGCATCGCCTCGATCACGCGCTCGGCGACGAGCTGCGGCGGCGTCTCGCGCGTGGCCGACTCGAGCAGCATGACGAACTCGTCTCCTCCCAGACGGCCGACTGTGTCCTGGTCTCTGACGGCTGCTCGCAGCCGCTCGCCGACGACCCTCAGAAGCTGATCTCCGGCGGCGTGTCCAAAGCTGTCGTTGACGTGCTTGAACCCATCGATGTCGACGTACAAAGCCGCCGGCACCATGCTCGGCTGGCGCCTCGCTCTCGCGAGCATCCGTTCGGCGCGGTCGAGCGCCAGTGCGCGGTTCGGCAGCCCGGTGAGGGTGTCGTGGAGAGCCTGGTGTGAGAGCTCCCTGGTCTTGTCGCGCACCATCGCCAGCGCTCGTGCGCGTCCCGTCCCCAGGACGAACACCAGCAGACCGAGCAATACGGTCAATGCGAGGCCGCCGATCAGCAGCGTCAGCGCTTTCCCGTCGGCGAGCACGCCGTAGTCGAGCGCGGCCGCGGAGGCTCTCATCACCCAGCCGTTGCCGAGATCGATCGTCGACGTCTGTGCGCCGCGCGGGGCCCGCCCGGAACGGAACGACACGCGGGACGAGCGGCCGTAGGTGAGCGCCACGGCGAAGCCACGACGACTTCCCAACGCGGTGTCGAGGACGATCTTCGGTATCAGTGTCGTGCCGAAACCGCCGAGAAATGCCGCGCGACGCGCGGCGACGGTCTTCGGCACCGCGCCACCGCGATAGATCGGCGCCTCGACCACCAGTACGTTCTTCGATCCCGATCGGTACGGCAGGTACGCGTTATGGCCGGAGTCGCGAGCCGTGAGCAGCGCGGCGCGCAGGTTCGCGTCGGTCGCGCAGTAGTCGAGGCCGGCGGGTAGCGCGGTCGTTTGGGTCGACGTGCGCGAGAAGGAGAGCGCCAGGAGACAGTAGAACGGTCGTTTGCCCGGGGGCAACAGATCGAAGTGGCCGGCGGGCAGCGGGGCGGCCGGATCAGCGCTCGCGCGTGCCGCGAACGCGGCCAGGCGCGCGTCAGGTACGAACGCCACCTCGCCGCCCCCTTCGAGCTCTGGGTAGCGGGCGAGCGCATCGATGGTCGTGGCCCAGCGCCGGAACGCGGCCTGTGAGGCGCTTGGATTGTCCACGATGAACCCGCGCGCGCTGAGGACCAGGTCTTCCTCATGCTGGAGTGCGAGCCTCAGCGTCGAGGCGATCTCGACGGATGTGGAGGTGAACGCCGCACGAGCACTCCGGCGGTCGTTCTCCGACACCATGCGGGCGCCGATGCAGGATGCAACCACGCCGGTAACGACCAGAACGATCGTCGCGGCGACCCAGCCGCCACGACGCCGGCGGCGCGTCCGCCCGGCCGCGTCCGAGCCGGCGGCGCCCGGCCCCCCTGAGGGGCCGGTCGAAAGTGGGCGCTTGGCTGCCCCTGGGGGGACTGGATCTACCGATGCCGGCATGGATACACACAACGGCATCGGACGAATCGGAGATCAGTTCGACAGTAGTTGTCCGCAGTGCTTGCGGACGGTACGCCGCGGCCGCGGTCCGTCGACGCCTGTGGTCGCGAAATTTGGCCACCGCCCGGAGGGGCTTGTGCGGCGGGATGCCCTGCGTCGTGCCTCATCTAGACTGCGCGGCATGGGAAAGTCCTTGGCGTCCCGCCTGAGTGGCTGAGCCCGAAGCAGATTCCGCGAGCCAGGCGGCCGAGCCGACGCTCGCCCAGGTGGCCGCGCACGCGGGCGTCTCGCCGGGGACCGTCACGCGCTGGATCAAGAAGGGCCTGGTGCCGGGCTATGAAGGGCGCTGGACGCCGGCCGCGGTGGCTTACGTGCGCGTCGTCGCACGCCTGCGCGCACGCGGGCACTCGCTCGAGCAGATCAAGCGCGCCAGCGACAACGGTCAGCTCGCGGTGGGGCCGCTGGAGAACCTGCTGGCGGGCTCGGAGGGGCGCTACACCGTGCGCGAAGTCGCGCGCGAGACGGGTCTCGAAGAGGCGCTGATCGAACGCCTCTTCGCGGCGATGGGGCTCGGCCGCTCATCGGGCGAGCTGCTCTCCGAGGAGGACATGGAAATCATCAAGTACGTGGCGGCCGTGCTCGAGGCGGGGCTGCCCGCGGTCGCCTTCCTCCAGCTCGCCCGCGTGTACGGGCAGGCGATCGCGCAGATCGCCGACGCCGAGGTGCGCCTGATCCACCTGTACGTGCACGAGCCGCTGATGCGCGAGGGCATGCCCAACGTGGAGATCGCCGAGGAGATGGAGGGTCTCGCGCGCGAGCTGATCCCGTTCGCCGCACCGCTCCTGCGTTACGTGCACGACCGGCTGCTGGGGCACTTCGTCGAGCAGGATGTGATCGGCCACATGGAGAACGACCTCGCCGAGAGCGTCTCCGAGGAGGGCCGCGTGCGCGTGGCGATCGTGTTCGCCGACCTAGCGGGTTACGCGCGCCTGACGGTCGAGCGCGGCGACGAGGAGGCGCTGGCGGCGGTCGAGCGCTTCGTCGAAGCGGTCGAACGCACGCTGCCCTCGGACGCGCGCGTGATCAAGACGCTGGGCGATGAGGTGATGGTCGTCGGCCCCGATCCTGGCAGCCTCGCGCGCTGGGCGGTCGCGCTCGGCTCGGCCACCTCGCCGGGCGATCCGCCGCCGCGTATCGGCATGCACTACGGCGACGCGCTTTATCGCGACGGGGACTACTACGGGCGGGAGATCAACCAGGCCGCGCGCGTGGTCGCCCGCGCAGGCGGGGGCGAGGTGCTCGTGACGCGCCCCGTCGTGGATGTCGCCTCGAACCTCGATGGCATGCGCTTCGAGCGCATCGGCGAGGTCGGCCTGAAGGGCTTCTCCGAGCCCACCGAGCTGTTCATCGCGGCGACCAGGGAGTCGTAGCTCGGCCGTGGACGTCGAGCGCCGCAGCGAGGTTGAACGGGTGCGCGCGGCGGTCCGCGCCGGAGGCTTGCTCGACGGCGCCGCCGCGCTCGTGGCGATGCTCTCGGGCGGGCGCGACTCGGTCTGCGTGCTCGACGTGGCGGTCGCGCTGCGCGGTGCCGGCGCCGTGCGCGCGCTGCACGTCAACTACGGGCTGCGCGCGGCGGCCGAGGAGGACGAGCGCCATTGCGCGTCGCTGTGCGCGGAGCTTGGCGTCGAGCTTTCGATCGTGCGCGCCGGGCCGGCGCCGGGGGACGAGCAGGGCAACGTGCAAGCCTGGGCGCGCGAGCTGCGCTACGCCGCCGCCGAGCGCCTCGCACGCGAGCCGGACGGGAACGGCGATGACGGCGCGCTTGTCGCTACGGGCCACACGGCGAGCGACCAGGTCGAGACGATCCTCTACCGCCTGGCCGCCTCGCCGGGCAGGCGCGCGCTGCTGGGCATGTCGCCGAGTGAGGGCAGGCTCGTGCGTCCGCTGCTGAACGTCGCGCGCGAGCAGACGGCCGCCTACTGCGAAGAGCGCGGCCTTGCGTGGCGCGAGGACGCGAGCAACGAGGACGAGCGCTTCGCGCGCGCGCGAGTGCGCAAGCTGCTCGTGCCGGCGCTGCGCGAGATTCATCCGGCGGCCGAGTCCAACGTGCTGCGCACGGCGCGGCTGCTGGGAGAGGAGGCCGAGCTGCTGGACGCACTCGTCGAGCGCGAGCTGCAGGACGGCGAGCGCATCGAGCTCGAGCGCCTCGCGGGGCTCTCGCCGGCACTCGCGCGACTGGTCGTGATTCGCCTGGCCGAGCTGGCGGCCGGGACCTACGTGCCGCAGGCCGGCGAGCGCGTCGCCGAGCTGCTCGCGCTGGGCGCGCGCGGAGGCCGTAGCGAGCTGCACGTCGGCCGATTCGCCGCTGCGGTGATCGACGACGGCGTGCTGCGCATGCGTCGCCTGGCGCCCGGCGAGAGCTCCGAGCGGCGCGGGACGCCGCCGGACGGCGACTAGACTCCCCCCGGTGGCGAGTCCGGTGAGTGCTCCAGAGGAGTCGGCGGTCGGCGAGGTGCTGGTCAGCGCCGAGGCGGTGCAGCGCCGTGTGGCCGAGCTCGGCGAGCAGATCTCACGCGACTACGCGGGACGCTCGCTGCTGTTGATCGGCGTGCTGAAGGGCGCCGTCTTCTTTCTCTCGGACCTGATGCGCTTCATCGACGTGCCGGTCGAGGTCGACTTCATGGCGGTCGCCTCCTACGGCTCGGCGACGGACTCCTCGGGCGTGGTGCGAATCCTCAAGGACCTGGACGCGTCGATCGAAGGCCGCGACGTGCTGATCGTCGAGGACATCGTCGACTCGGGGCTGACGCTGCAGTACCTGATGCGCAACCTCGGCTCGCGCAACCCGAGCACGCTCGAGGTGTGCGCGCTGCTGACCAAGCCGGAGCGGCGCAAGGTGGATCTGCCTACGCGCTACGTGGGCTTCGAGATCGCCAACCGCTTCGTCGTCGGCTACGGGCTGGACTACGACGAGCGCCACCGCAATCTGCCGTACGTTGCAGCGCTAGAGCGATAGCGGAACGACGCTCATGTACCCCGTGCAAGCGCCCGATAAGCATCGGGCGACGCCTCTGCGACCCTTGTACGCAAGCGTACAAGCGGCGGGTCAAATCGCGGTCCCATGGTACGCTAGGGGACTGGTGACCACGCTTTCCGACGGCGCCAGAGCACCCAAAATCAGCCCATGAGCCGTTTCTTCAAGAGCGCCGCCTTCCCGATCCTGATCGTGGTCGTGCTGGCGTTCCTCGCCGTCAAACTGGTCAATCCGGGCTCGAGCGCGCACCGCTCGCACAGCTACCAGACGCTCGTCTCCAAAGAGCTTCCGGGCGGCGAAGTCCGCGAAGTCAAGTTCAAGAACAAGGGCAAGTCGCTCGAAGTCAAGCTGAAGAACAAGGAAGACTACGAAGTCGGCTACATCGACCAGGCCGCGCCGGAACTGATCAAAGAACTGCGCAGCGCCGGCGTCGCCTACAACGTCGAATCGGAAAAGAGCAGCGCGCTGTTGAGCCTGCTCACATACATCATCCCGTTCGTCCTCTTCTTCGGCTTCTGGATCTTCCTGATGAACCAGGTCCAGGGCGGCGGCTCGAAAGTGATGTCGTTCGGCAAGTCGCGCGCCAAGCGCCTGTCGGCGGACTCGCCGAAGATCACCTTCCGCGACGTCGCGGGGGTCGACGAGGCCGTCGAGGAGCTGCACGAGATCAAGGAATTCCTCGAGAACCCGAAGAAGTTCCAGGCGCTCGGCGCGCGCATTCCGACCGGCGTGCTGCTGTACGGGCCCCCGGGCACGGGCAAGACGCTGCTCGCCCGCGCCGTCGCCGGCGAGGCGGGCGTGCCGTTCTTCTCGATCTCCGGCTCGGACTTCGTCGAGATGTTCGTCGGCGTCGGCGCCTCGCGCGTGCGCGACCTGTTCGAGCAGGCCAAGCAGAACAGCCCGTGCATCATCTTCATGGACGAGATCGACGCCGTCGGGCGTCACCGCGGCGCGGGCCTCGGCGGCGGGCACGACGAGCGCGAGCAGACGCTCAACCAGCTGCTCGTCGAGATGGACGGCTTCGAGGCGAAGGACAACATCATCATGATCGCGGCCACCAACCGGCCGGACATCCTCGACCCGGCGCTGCTGCGCCCGGGCCGCTTCGATCGCCAGATCGCCGTCGACCGCCCCGACCGCAAGGGCCGGGCGAAGATCCTCGAGGTGCACACGCGCGGCAAGCCGCTGGCGAAGGTGATCGACATCGACGCGCTCGCCGGCCAGACGCCCGGCTTCACCGGCGCTGACCTGTCGAACCTGATCAACGAGGCCGCGCTGCTGTCGGCGCGCACGGGCAAGCGCGAGATCGGCCAGGACGAGCTCGAGGAGGGGATCATGCGCGTGATCGCCGGCCCCGAGAAGAAGACCCGAGTGATGAGCGAGAAGGAGCGGCTGATCACGGCCTACCACGAGATGGGCCACGCGCTCGTCGGGCATTTCCTCGAGCACTCCGACCCGGTGCACAAGATCTCGGTGATCTCGCGCGGCCAGGCGCTCGGCTACACGATCTCGATGCCGCAGGAGGACCGCTTCCTGACGACGCGCGCCGAGCTGAAGGACACGATGGCGATGACGCTCGGCGGGCGCGCCGCGGAGGAACTGATCTTCGGCGAGATCACGACGGGCGCGTCGAACGACATCGAGAAGGTCACGGCTACGGCCAAGCAGATGGTGATGCGCTTCGGCATGAGCGAGAAGCTCGGCCCGCGCGTGTTCGGCCACGACCACGGCCAGCCGTTCCTCGGTCGCGAGTTCTCGACCGAGCCCGACTACTCCGACGAAATCGCGCGCGAGATCGACGACGAGGTGCGCCGGATCATCGAGGCCGCGCACCAGCGCGCGCGCGACATCCTCAGCGAGCACCAGACCGAGCTGACGAAGATCTCGGAGATCCTCGTCAAGCGCGAGACGATCGAGAAGGAGGAGTTCCTCGCGCTGCTCGCCGGCAAGAGCGAGGAGGAGGTGTTCGGCATCGAAGAGGAGTCCAAGCCCGAGCTGCCGGCGCCGCCGGTGCCCGACCGCGGCACGCCCGAGCGCGAAGCGCCGCGCACGATCCCGCGCCCAGGGCTCGCCGGTGGCACGGCCGAGATGCACGGCGCCGATCCGAAGGGCCCTGGCCTCGTCTAGCTCGACCGATCCCGCGGGCTATCGCCTGATGGGGATCGTCAACGCCACGCCCGACTCGTTCTCCGACGGCGGCCGTTTCCTCGAGCCGCAGGCGGCGATCGACCATGGGTGCGCGCTGATCGCAGGGGGCGCGGCGATCGTCGACGTCGGCGGCGAATCGACGCGGCCGGGAGCGCAGCCGGTCGGCGCCGAGGAGGAGCTGAGCCGCGTGCTGGGAGTGATCGAGGGGATCGCGGCGCGCCTGCAAGAGGCGCGGTCGCTCGGGGTGAGCGCGCAGATCTCGATCGACACCTCCAAGGCGCCGGTCGCTCGCGCTGCGCTGGCGGCGGGCGCGAGCCTCGTCAACGACGTGAGCGCGCTGCGCGCCGATCCCGAGATGGCAGGGCTCGTCGCGCAGAGCGGCGCCGACTGCTGCCTGATGCACATGCGCGGGCTGCCGCGGGGAAGCGTGGCCGCAGCCCGCGCTACGAGGACGTGGTCGACGACGTCAAGGCGTTCCTCGAAGAGCGCATGGCGTTTGCGGTGCGCGAGGGCATCGCCGAGCAGCGCCTGCTGCTCGACCCGGGCATCGGCTTCGGCAAGACAGTCGAGCACAACCTGCAGCTGTTGCAGCGACTGGACGAGCTCGTCGGGCTGGGCCGTCCGATCGTGATCGGCACCTCGCGCAAGAGCTTTCTCGGGCGCCTCGGCGGCGCCTCGGCCGGCGCTGAGCGGCTCCCGGGCACGATCGCCACGAACGTGCTCGCGCTCGAGCGCGGCGCTCAGGTGTTCCGCGTGCACGACGTGGCTGCGCTGGGCGAGGCGCTCGCGGTGGCGGCTGCTACGTTGGCGGGACGATGGACGGAGAGCCCCGGGGCGAGGACCCGGACGACCCAGACGAGCTAGACGAGGACGCGCGCGATCCGGAGGATCGCGAAGAAGCGGCCGAGGCGGTCACGGTCGAGATCACCGGTCTCTCGCTCTACACGCACCACGGCGTCAGCGACGCCGAGCGCGAGGTCGGCCAGCGCCTGGTGCTCGACCTGCGCCTCGACGTGGGCGAGACCGACGCGACGGTGACGGACTGCGATCGAGGACACGGTCGACTATGCCGAGGTCTGCCAGCTGGTCGCGCTGATCGCCCAGCAGCGCTCGCACAAGACGCTCGAGCGGCTGTGCAGCACGATCGCCAACCGCCTGCTCGACGACTACCAGCTCGAAGGCGTGTGGGTGAAGGCGACCAAGCCGGAGCCGCCGATCCCGCTGAGCGTCGACGAGGTCTCGGTCGAGGTCTGGCGCGAGGGCGAGGGCTAGAGTTCACGGCGATGCGCCACGCACGAGGATCCCAAGCATCGTGAGCACGGCCGAGCGCTTCCGCGCTGCAGTCGAGCGCAAGGATCTGGCCGCTGCGGGCGAGCTGCTCGCGCCGGACGTGGTCTTCCACAGCCCCGTGACGTTCCATCCCTTTCTCGGGCGTGAGACGGTGTCGGCGCTGCTGGGCGAGGTCGCGCAGGTATTCACGGACTTTCGCTACACCGACGAGCTCGAGATGGACGGTGCGCACGCGCTGATCTTCCGCGCCGGCGTCGCCGGCACAGATCGCGAGATCGAGGGCATCGACCTGCTGCGCTTCGACGCCGACGGGCTGATCGCGGACTTCACGGTGATGCTGCGCCCGCTCTCGGCGCTCGTGCCCTTCGCGCAGGCGATGGGCGAGCGCGCGCAGGCCGCCGGGCTGCAGACGACGCGCGCCTGAAGAGCGGCGATGGCGAAGCACATCGGACTGCTCGGGCTCGGCTCGAACGTGGGCGATCGTCGCTCGCAGCTGCAGGCGGCGGTGGACGCGCTGCCGGGCGCCGGCATCCGAGCGCTGGCGAGCTCCTCGACATATGACACGGACCCGGTCGGCGAGGTGCTCGAGCAGCCGAGCTTCCTCAATGCGTGCGTGCGCATCGAGACCGAGCTGGAGCCGCTGGAGCTGCTCGACGCGGTCAAGCGCCTGGAGCGCGAGCTGGGGCGTGGCGAGGGCGGCGAGCGCCACGGCCCGCGGGCGATCGACATCGACGTGCTGCTGCTCGGCGATCTGGAGCTGCGCGGGGAGCGGATGACGCTGCCGCACGAGCAGCTGCTCAGCCGCCGTTTCGTGCTGATCCCGGCGCTCGAGCTCGACTTCGAGACGGCCGTGCCCGACGGCAGGCGCCTGTCGGATGCGCTCGCGGTGCTGCCGCTGCTGCAGGAGGGCGTGCGCTGGGCCGGGCCGTCGTTGCAGCTGCCCTGAGAGCCGCGCTCGCCCCCGCGCGCGGCCCGGCGCTCCTCAGCGCACGATGACCTTGCCCTTCATGCCCTTGTCGATGTGCACGGTGCAGATGTAGGAGAACGTGCCGGCGTTGGGGAAGCGGACGGTGAGCGAGCCGCTGGACCCGGTACGCGAACGCGTGCTGTGGAACGTCACGTTGTGTTCGCTCTTGGGGATCTGCCAGGACCAGGTGACGCTGTCGCCGCGCTTGATCGTCAATGTGCTCGGGTGGAAGCTGAAGCCGCTGAGCGAGACGGTGTGGGTGGAGGACGCGTGGGCGCCGCCGAAGGCCCCGGCCGGAATCGCGGCGAGCAGGGCAAGCGCGGCGATCGCCGCCGGGAGGAGAAGCCTTTTTCTGTTCATGCCGACTAGACGCCGCAAGCGGGGAGAACTTCCCGCAGGCGCACACGGGAGCTCCCGCCGCGCGCGGTCAGGAGCTCTCGGAGCGGTGCTCGTCCCAGCTGGCCAGACGCAGCAGCGTCGCGCCGCCGACGCCGTGGCCGGAGACGATGCACAGGTGCCCGTCGCGCTGCCATGTGACGACGGGCGCGCCGTCGATCGTGAGCAGGCGGTAGGGCGTGCCGTCGCGCCGCGAGACGACGCCGCCGCTGCCTTGGGAGGGGGCGCTGCCGGAGACGATCGCGTAGCCGATGCGCTTGCCGTGGCCGTTCTCGTAGAAGATCGTCCGCGCCGTGCGGCCGTCGATCAGATCGGTGCGCGAGCCGGTCGAGTGCCAGCCCAGGCGACCGCCCCAGTAGGGGAACGAGACGCCTTCGACGGCGGCGGCGAGCTCGCGCCGGTTGCTCGTCTGCTCATGCGGCGCGGGCTGGGTGGACGGTCGGTGGGTGAGCACGGCGGCGTCGCGCACGCTGAGCGTCTTGGAGCCGCCGTTGAGGCTGAACGCGATCGCGAGCGCGACGATGGCGGCGGCGATCGCGCCGATCGCGGCAAGCCGCGGGGCGAGCCCGAACGAGCGGGCCGGAGCGTCGCGGTCGTGCCCGCGTGTGCGAGCGCCCGTGCGCTTTCGCCTCGCGCCGCCGGAGCGCTCGGCGATCATCGCCTCGACCGAGCGGTGCAGCGACTCGGGGGCGGGCACGTCGATCGAGCGCACGAGCTCGATCAGCTCGGCTTCGTCGACCGGGCGGGGCGTGGATGCGTGCGGATCGTTCATGGCGTATCCCTACCCGGAAGGACTCCGCCGGGGGCGCATTTGTTCCCGCCGCGCCGGGGCGCTCTCGCCGCGTGGTCCCTTTGCTGCGCGCGACGCGGCGCTCTTGCGGGCGGAACTGTCCTCGGCGGGCGGGCGCGGGGTCCCGTCGCCGGGGTCGATCTCGTCGCTGAGCAGCTTGGCGACCTGCTTGCGCGCGCGGAACAGCCGCGTCGTGATCGTCGCCTCGCGCACGCGCAGGGCACGCGCGGCCTCGCGGTAGGAGAGGCCGAGCACGTCGATCGCGACGAGCGCCATGCGAAAGTCCTCGGGCAGCTCGGCGATCGTGGCGTAGAGCTCCTGGATCTCGAGCGCCTGCTCGGGTCTGCCGAGGGGCTTTGGATCTGCCGTCACGACATCCTCGAGCGTGGCGACCGTGACGGGGCGCCGGCCGGCGGTGCGACGACTCGTGAGAAACGTGTTGCGCAGCACGCGCATCAGGTAGTACAGCTCATCGTCGCCGTGCAGCATGCGCGGACGCGAGAGCACGCGCGCGAAGGTCTCCTGCACGAGATCCTCGGCGTCCTCGCGCGAGCCGCACAGGCCCCATGCCGCCCGGTACAGGCGATCGACGTGCTGGCTGAGGGACTCGGGGTCGAGGATGCGCATCGGGCGAGGAGTCGAAGGCCGCGCCGGCGCGGCGACCGATCCACTCGCGACTGTAGCGCCGCGTGCACCGGCCGTGGCGTTTGCGCTGCCGGGACGGTCGGGAGCTAGGAGTGGGCGCCGGCGGGCACGGCGGGGACCCACTCGGCGGGCAGCGCGCCGGAGGGCACCTCGCCGACGGAAGGCGGGAAGTAGCGCGCGAGCGCGGCGGCGGGATGGGCCTCGATCAGCGGGCGCACGTCTCCGAGCGTCAGCAGCAGCCGGATGGTGCTGCCGATCTGCAGGTCGGCAGCGTTGGGCTGCTCGCCGCCGAGCAGGCCGTCGGCGATCCAGCCGTCGATCCGATCGAGCTGTGCGGGAAGGGCGGCGAGGTCGGCGCGCACAGCGTCCTCGCGGGCCTTGTTCTTGAGCGCCATCAGCTTCGCGGTCAGCGGCGCGGCGGGACGCTGCAGCGCCTTGGGCAGCGGCAGCTTGGCGTCGGCGGCGTAGCTGAGCATCGCCTCGGGCTTGCTGAGGAAGGCAAGATCGAGGACCCTTCGCGGCATGCTCTGCAGGACCTCGTCGCCCCAGCGCTCGGCGTCGAGCACCTGGGCGTAGGAGGGCGTGCCGGCGGGCGGCAGCAGTGCAGGCTCGGGCACGAGCTCGTCGAGGCGGCGCATGATGGCGCGCGAGCCGACGAGCCGCTCGCCGTCGATGCGCAAGCCGGGAACGGTGCTGCCGCCGTAGCGCAGCGGTCCGATCACGATCTGGCTGAGCGGCAGCAGGTCGATGCGCCGGAAGTCGATCGACTTCATCCGCAGCGCGACTTCGACGGCGGCGCAGGGATGGGAGCCGGGCAGCACGTACAGCTTGGTCGCGGTTCTCGACATCGGCATGCCCGAGCATAATGGTTCGCCGATGCTGCTCGTCGTAGACGTGGGGAACACGCAGACGCACTTCGGTGCGTTTCGAGGAGAGGAACTGGTCGAGCACTGGCGCTTTGCGACGGTGCGCCAGTCGACGGCCGACCAGCTCGGGGCGGCGCTTCGCAACCTGATGGAGCTGCGCGGCTACGGCTTCGGCGACCTGGAGGCTTCGGTGGTTTCCTCGACTGTGCCGCAGCTGGAGCCGGAGTGGACGACGATGGCGAGCCGCTACCTGCGCCACGAGATGCTCGTGGTGGGGCCGGGCACGAAGACGGGCATGGCGATCCGCTACGACAACCCGCGCGAGATCGGCGCGGACAGGCTGGTCAACGCGGTGGCGATCCGCGAGCGCTTCGAGGGCTCGGCGGTGTGCGTTGACTTCGGCACGGCGACAACCTTCGACGTCGTCTCCAGCAGTGGCGAGTACATGGGCGGTGCGCTGATGACGGGCATAGAGATCTCGCTGGAGGCGCTGTCGGAACGCGGCGCGCGCCTGCCGAAGATCGACCTGGCGCCGCCGAAGAGCGTGATCGGCAAGAACACGATCGACGCCATCCGCTCGGGCGTCGTGTTCGGCTACGCGGGGGCGATCGACGCGATCCTGCGGCGCATCTACGACGAGCTCGGGGAACGGGCGCAGGCGATCGCTACGGGGGGCCTGGCTGGGCTGGTGGTGCCCTATGCGGAGGAGCTGGACGAGGTCGATGATCTGCTGACGCTGACGGGGCTGCGGTTGCTGCACGAGAAAAACCGCTAACCGCTGCGGTGTCAGGCGCGCAAGTCCACCAGGACGTCGCGGTCTCAGCCTGGGCGAGAGCCGGTCGGAGAGTAGATGCGCCGACTCCCGGGTGCGAGGCGCTCAATCCGATGCAGCCACCGATGTACGACATCACGGATATAGGGTTCCTGCTCGGTGGCAGATAGGCCACGCTGCTTGAACCAACGTTCATCCACCATCGCCACAGTGGTGCCGTGGTGGTCAAGCTCCGCGGCGTGAGCGCTGAACATCTTGTTATCCCAAGTGACGAGCACAAACGGCTCGTGGGCCGCAAGGGCCTTGAACAGCGCCGCGTCCTTCGTGCCTGCCAGATCTTCTGGGACGACGCCGGTCGCATCTGCGCGTCCGCGTCTCTGAAGCTCTGCCGACAGCTTCCAGTTGATGTCCTCATCGAGGACGAGGCGGCGTCGCTCAGGCGGCGGCAAGTTTCGCTAGGTCCGCCTCGTAGCCGACCGCATCGTTGATCTCGGCATCCGATAGCCCGTAGTCCTCGCGAAGCGTCCTGAGGCCATCGTTGCGGCTCGCTATCCCAGCGACGAGCGTCGTCGGCAGGCGTCGCCCCTTTACAACAGGCGTTCCCGAGTGCATGTCGGGGTCCACTTCAATATGTGCGCGCGGCTTCTCAATCGCCACCCAGCCTCCGCGAGCCAAGGATTTGCTGATCTCGGTGAGGTCAATCAAGGTGTCCTCTATGACTTCGTGCTCCGGGATATCCACCGAGCGCCAGCACCCCTTCTGGGCATCCCATTCGAGAAGCAGCGCACCATCATGTGCGAGCTGTGCCGTGGCGAGCGGCCAATCGCCGTACTGCTCGCGCAGCTTGTGGACGGCGTTCTTGACCTCCCTTGGCGCCTTCCCCCGCTCCACGAGATAGTGCGCGACGATCGCCTCCCCCGCGTCGGCGTAGGAGTACACGTTTGGCCGCCGCGACACGCTTGGCAAGATGATTCCCTCGCGCGCCCACCTTCCGACGCGGTGCGCAGATACGCCAGCGAGGCGGGCTACCTCAGCCGCCGTGTAGGAGCCAATCGCGGTCGGATTCTTGGAACTCATAGCTCTCCAGACTAACGACGGCATCCGCCGTATTTGCGAAAGAAGTCCTAGTGATGGTCTTGGGTCGACTAGGAAGGGTGGGTTGTGGCTGGCCAAGCCGCGGGTCCGGTGTTCCAGCTGGCAGGTGTGGCGCCGTGACCTTGTTCGGGCCGGTCGTCTCGTAGGGCCATAATTGGACCATGCGCCCAGCACTCCTCCTGACCGACTCCTGGATGCTTGGCGATCTGCGCGTGCCCAACCGGGTATTGCTCGCGCCGCTTGCGGGCATCGGCAACTGGTTCGTGCGGCTGCAGGCCAAGCGCTACGGCGCGGGGATGGCGGTGTCGGAGATGGTCTCGACGCATGCGATCCACTACGGCAACGAGAAGACGCATGTGGAGATGCTGCGGATCGACCCGCGCGAGCGGGAACCGTGCCCACCCGCCCCCGGGGGTCCGGTTTCGATCCAGCTGTTCGGCGAAGACCCGGAGCTGATGTGCGAGGCGGCGCGCCACGTGGCGGGCGTGGGGGCGGATGCGATCGACATCAACATGGGCTGTCCGGTGCCGAAGGTGTGCAAGACGGGCGCCGGTGCGGCGCTGCTGGGCAACCCGGACCGCGCGGTCGAAGTGGCACGGGCGGCGGTCGAGGGCGCGCGCAGCGAGCGGGGACGGTTGCCGGTGACGGTCAAGCTGCGCTCGGGGCTGCGCACGGGCGAGACGAGCGGCTTCGACTTGGCGCAGCGCCTGGTCGAGGAGGCGGGCGTGGCGGCGATCGCGTTTCACCCGCGCTCGGCTGCTGTGCAGCACAAGGGCGTGCCTGACTACGCGCTGGCGCAGCGCTTGGTGCAGGAGCTGGCGGCCCCGGTGATCCTTACGGGCGGGATGAACGACGCCCAGAGCGTGCACGAGGCGTTCGCGCAGACGGGTGCGGCAGCGGTGATGCTGGCGCGCGGGGCGCTCGGCAACCCGTGGCTGTTCGCCGAGTTGGTGGGCGAGCGGCAGGGGCCGCCGACGCGCGCGGAGGTCCGCGAGGAGCTCGGGTGGACGATCGACCGCGCCGTCGAGCACCTCGGCGAGCCGCGCGCGACGCGCTACCTGCGCAAGTTCTACCCGTGGTACGTCGAGCGCTTGCAGCTGGAGGCTCAGCAGGCCAAGCGCCTGCAGGCGGCGCTGCAGCAGTCGGAGACGTTGACGCAGGCGCGAGCGCTCCTCGAGCGCTCCGATGCGCCGCTCGCGCTGGCCGTCTGAACCCAGTCCCTGGGCCGCTGCGGCCCCGCTATACTGCTGCGCTCTCTGGGGGTCGTTTGCCGTGAGAAGCCCCGCCTGCAGGCGGGTTTTTGCTCTCCGCCGGCCCCATTCTCCAATCGCGATCGAGGGTCACATGCCGAAGGACGTCATCCTCACCCCCGAAGGCCTGAAGAAGCTGAAGGATGAGCTCGAGCTGCTCTCCACGGAGAAGCGCCGTGAGGTGGCCGAACGCATCAAGGAGGCCAGGGAGTTCGGCGACATCTCGGAGAACTCCGAGTACGACGACGCCAAGAACGAGCAGGCGATGCTCGAGAGCCGCATCGCGCAGTTGCAGGAGAAGCTGCGCATGGCGAGCGTGATCGAGACGAAGGATCTCTCGACGGACGTCGTGCAGGTCGGCTCGGTCGTGCACGTCAAAGACGAAAAGACGGGCAAGTCGGTGAAGTACACGATCGTCGGCTCGGCCGAGGCCAAGCCGGAGGAGCAGAAGCTCTCCAACGAGTCGCCGGTCGGCCGCGCCCTGATCGGCCGCAAGCGCAACGAGACGGTCGCCGTCAAGGTCCCCCGCGGTCCCGCCCGCAAGCTGAAGATCACCAAGATCGACGTCGGCCTGAAGTAGCGCCCTCGCCGGCCGGCGGACGGACCGCCCAGCGCGCGAGCGTGCCCAGCGCGCGAGCATGCTCGCCCGAGCCGAGCAGCCAGCCGGGGCATAGAGTTAGCCGGCCTGGATGGCCGGCCCGGTAACTGCCGTGGCGGCCGGAGCGGCTTCAAAGGATGATTACCTCCGCGAGACGTCCGGTCTCGCGGAATCGGAGCGGCGACCTCGTGTCGCCGTCTGAAGCGGAGGCCGGCTCGGCCAGAAGGCTGGATGCCGCTCACAAACGCCATGAACGACACCCCGAACGATCCCGAGCCAACCACCAAACACGGCCTCCCCGAGCTGATCGCCGAGCGTCGCGCCAAGCGCGAGCGCCTGCGCGCGGCCGACCCGAGCGCCTTCCCCCACGCGTTCCCCGACGTGGAACCGGTGTCGTCGGTGCTGAGCGCCTACGAGCACTTGCAGGCGGGCGAGGAAACAGACGAGCGCCACCGCGTTGCCGGACGGATCACGGCGCGCCGCGGCTCGGGCAAGGCGGCCTTCATGGACCTCGTCGACCGCACCGGCAAGATCCAGCTCCACGCTCGCCAGGACGTGCTCGGCGAGGAGCGCTATGCGCTGCTCACCTCGCTTGATCTCGGCGACCTGCTCGGGGTCGACGGCAGCGCGATGCGAAGCCGCCACGGTGAGGTCTCGCTACGCGTCGAGGACTTCCAGATCCTCGGCAAGGCGCTGCGCCCGCCGCCGGACAAGCACCACGGTCTGTCAGACGTCGAGACGCGCTACCGCCACCGCGAGCTCGACCTGATCTCCAGCGAGGACAGCCGGCGGCTGTTCGTCGAGCGCGCGAGGATCATCTCGGCGGTCCGCGCGACGCTCGACGGCGACGGCTTCATCGAGGTCGAGACCCCCGTGCTCCAGCCGCTCTACGGCGGGGCGATGGCGCGCCCGTTCACGACGCACCACAACGCGCTCGACCGTGACCTGTACCTGCGGATCGCCACCGAGCTGTATCTCAAGCGCCTGATCGTCGGCGGCTTGGAGCGCGTCTACGAGCTCGGCAAGGACTTCCGCAACGAGGGCGTCTCGCACAAGCACAACCCGGAGTTCACCGATGGTCGAGTGGTACGAGGCCTACGTGGGCTACGAGGGCGCGATGGCACGGACCGAAGCGATCGTGCGCGCCGCCGCGGCGGCGATCGGCTATGCGGGCGAGCTCGACTTCTCGGCGCCGTGGCCGCGCGTCGGCTTCGTCGAGGCGATCGGTGAGACGACCGGCATCGACCTGCTCGCCCATCCGAGCGCGGAGGCGCTGGCGGCGGAGATCGAGAGCCGCGGCCTGGAGATCGGCGCGAAGGGCAAGGACCTGGCCTGGTTCGCGCTCGCCGACGATCTGATCGGCAAGTACGTCGAGCCGACCCTGACGCGGCCGTCGTTCATCGTCGACTACCCGAAGGAGCTCTCGCCGCTCGCACGCGAGCGCCCGGACCGCCCGGACATCGTCGAGCGCTTCGAGGCGTTCGCCGGCGGGATGGAGATCGCAAACGGCTTCAGCGAGCTGATCGACCCGACGAGCAGCGCGCGCGCTTCGAGGCGCAGGAGCGGATCGACGCGCAGACGGAGGGCGACGCGGAGACGATGCCCTACGACGAGGCATACGTGCAGGCGCTCGAGCAGGGCATGCCGCCGACCGGCGGAGTCGGGCTCGGCATCGACCGCCTGGTCATGCTGCTGACCGGTCGCGACTCGATCCGCGAGGTCGTGCTGTTCCCGGCGATGCGCGACTGAGCGCCGCCCCGCCCACGGCCCACCGCGAGCGGCGGAGCCGCGTCTGTGCGCTGCTCCTCGAAAGTCCTGCACCCGAGCGCGAGCGCGCTCGCCCCTCAAGCTGCGAGGCCGCGCTGACGATTGACCCTTACGGGGCCGAAGGACCGATTGGTAGACTGCCGTTTAGGCCTTGACCCCGTCCAGACAGGCCTCGACCAGACCACATAGCTCACTTGAGGCGCCGTCCTCACCAGGAAGGAAAAGCATGTTCGAGCGATTTACAGAACGAGCCAGGCAGGTGGTCGTTCTCGCGCAGGAGGAGGCGCGAACGCTCAAGCACAACTACATCGGCACCGAGCACATCCTGCTCGGACTGCTGCGCGAGGAGGAGGGCCTGGCTGCCCGCGTCCTGGAGAGCCTGGACATCACCGTCGAGCGGGTGCGCGCGCAGGTCGTGCGTATCGTCGGCTCCGGTGAGGAGGTCACCTCTGGTCAGATCCCGTTCACGCCGCGTGCCAAGAAGGTGCTCGAGCTGGCGCTGCGCGAGGCGCTGAGCCTCGGCCACAACTACATCGGCACCGAGCACATCCTGCTCGGCCTCGTGCGCGAGAACGAGGGCGTGGCGGCGCGCATCCTGCTCGACTTCGACGCCGACTCGGAGAAGATCCGCAACGAGGTCATCCGCATGCTGTCCGGCCCCGGCGGTCGCCGCCAGGGTCAGTCCGGCGGCTCCGGCTCCGGTGCGGCCGCGGGCCCGGGCGAGGGCAAGAAGTCCTCCAAGCTGCTCGACCAGTTCGGGCGCAACCTGACCAAGCTCGCCGCCGAAGGCAAGCTCGACCCCTGCGTCGGGCGCGAGACGGAGATCGAGCGGATCATGCAGATCCTCTCGCGGCGCACGAAGAACAACCCCGTGCTCGTGGGCGAGCCGGGCGTCGGCAAGACGGCCGTCGTCGAGGGCCTGGCCCAGCGGATCACGAGCTCCGACGTGCCCGAGCTGCTGCGCAACAAGCAGATCTACACGCTCGACCTGGCGGCGCTCGTCGCCGGCTCGAAGTACCGCGGCGAGTTCGAGGAGCGCCTGAAGAAGGTGATGAAGGAGATCACCCAGCGCGGCGACATCATCCTGTTCATCGACGAGCTCCACAACCTCGTCGGCGCCGGCGCGGCCGAGGGCGCGATCGACGCGGCCTCGATCCTCAAGCCCGCGCTGGCCCGAGGCGAGCTGCAGACGATCGGCGCGACGACGCTCGAGGAGTACCGCAAGTACCTCGAGCGCGACTCGGCGCTCGAGCGCCGCTTCCAGCAGATCCGCGTAGACGAGCCGACGGTCGACCAGACCGTGGAAATCCTCAAGGGCCTGCGCGACCGCTACGAGCAGCACCACAAGGTGCAGATCACCGACGAGGCGCTGCGCGCGGCCGGCGAACTGGCCAGCCGCTACATCTCCGACCGCTTCCTGCCCGACAAGGCGATCGACCTGATCGACGAGGCCGCCTCGCGCATGCGGATCAAGTCGATGACCTCGCCGCCGGCCAACCGCGAGCTCGAGGGCGAGGTCGAGACGACGCGCCGCGAGAAGGAGGCCGCGATCGAGGCGCAGGAGTTCGAGAAGGCGGCCGCGCTGCGCGACACCGAGCGCAAGCTGACGAATAAGAAACGCGAGCTCGAGCAGGAGTGGGAATCGGGCGAGTCGGGCGAGCGCCCGTCGATCGGCGAAGAGGAGATCGCGGACATCGTCTCGATGTGGACCGGCATCCCGGTGTTCAAGCTGACCGAGGCCGAGACGCAGAAGCTGATGCGGATGGAGGACGAACTGCACAAGCGCGTGATCGGCCAGCACCCGGCGATCGAGGTGATCTCGAAGGCGATCCGCCGCTCACGCGCGGGCCTGAAGGACCCCAAGCGCCCGACCGGCTCGTTCATCTTCCTCGGCCCCTCGGGCGTGGGCAAGACCGAGCTGGCGCGCACGCTCGCCGAGTTCCTGTTCGGCGACGACGACGCGATGATCCGGATCGACATGTCCGAGTACATGGAGAAGCACGCCGTCTCCAGGCTGGTCGGCTCGCCTCCGGGCTACATCGGCTACGACGAGGGCGGTCAGCTGACCGAGGCCGTGCGGCGCAAGCCCTACAGCGTGCTGCTGCTCGACGAGATCGAGAAGGCGCACCCGGACGTGTTCAACATCCTGCTGCAGATCCTCGAGGACGGCCGCCTGACCGACGCGCAGGGGCGCACGGTCGACTTCCGCCACGCGATCGTGATCATGACCTCGAACATCGGCGCTTCGGAGATCGCTCGCAACACGCCGCTCGGCTTCGCCGTCTCCGAGGACGAGACGGGGATCACCTACGACGACATGAAGGCGCGGATCATGGGCGAGCTGAAGAAGGTCTTCCGCCCGGAGTTCCTCAACCGCATCGACGACGTGATCGTCTTCCACAAGCTGCAGAAGGACGAGATCAAGCAGATCGTCGAGCTGCTGCTGCTGCGCATCCGCGAGTCGATGGCCGAACGCGAGCTGCAGCTCGAGCTGACCGGAGAGGCCAAGGATCTGCTCGTCGAGAAGGGCTGGGACCCGTCGATGGGCGCCCGCCCGCTGCGCCGCGCGATCCAGCGCTACATCGAGGACCCGCTCGCCGACTTCGTGCTGCGCGAGCAGGTCGTCCCGGGCGCGACGATCGTCGTCGACCCCTCGCCGGACAACGCCGAGGACGTGCGCCTGACGATCGTCAAGCCGAAGAAGCAGAAGACGCCGGTCGGCGTCGGCGCCGAAGGCGGCTCCCCGGAGGAGCTGACCGAGGGCGAGGGGCCGAGCCCCGAGGACGCACCGGCCGAGCCTGACGCCGAGTAGGAGTATTCGGTCAGATAGTCCCTGCTCCCGCCCTTGGTTACAGGGCAGGACCGGATGATAAATATGTTCTTGCGCCCACCGCGCGTGGCGTTCGAGGCGACTGATCTAATGATAGAATCTTTTTATCATGCCTTTGGTCTACCGAACGCCCGCGTTGGAGCCCGTCGATGTCGAGGTTCTTGGCATGATCGACGAGCTTCGCGCTCAGCTGCGTGCCAACGTCGACCCCGAGCCTCGTAGGTGGTTCGGCACGCTGCGCCGAATGGCGTTCGCCCGGGCTGTGCAGGCTTCCAACAGCATCGAGGGCTATGACGCCAGTCTCGACGATGTCCTAGCCGCAGTCGATGACGAGCTCACGCTCGGCGCGGATGAGGAGACGCGTCTGGCGCTGGCCGGATATCGCGATGCCATGACCTATGTGCTTCAGGTGGCGCAGGATGCGGCGGCGACCGTTGACGAGGGGCTTCTGAAGTCGCTGCACTTCATGATGCTCAAGCATCGACTCGACAAGAGCCCGGGACGCTGGCGACCAGGTGAGGTGTACGTCGTCCGCGAGTCCACCGGAGAGCGCGTTTACGAGGGCCCGTCCTTCGAGCGGGTTCCGGATCTGGTCGCGGGTGCGATAGCCGAGCTCGAAGCCAGTGATGCGCCGGTCCTCGTCCGGGCCGCTATGGCGCATCTCAACCTGGTCATGGTCCATCCATTTCGGGACGGCAACGGTCGCATCGCGCGCGCTCTACAGACCCTTGTCCTCGCTCGCGAGCAGATCATGGCGCCGGTCTTCTCGAGCATCGAGGAGTACCTCGGCAGGAACACCGAGCGCTACTACGAGGTGCTGGGAGAGGTTGGGCAGGGGCGGTGGAACCCTCAGCACGATGCCCGCCCGTGGCTGAGGTTCTGCCTCACCGCCCACTACCACCAAGCCAGGACGCAGCTTCGCCGGACCGAGGAGACCGAGCGGCTCTACGCGGCATGCGGAGAGATCGCAGCAAGCCACGGCCTCCCCGATCGAACGACAGGAGTGCTCGTCGAGGCCGCATATGGCTTTCGCCTGACCAACTCGACGTACAAGATGCTTGTCGATCTAACCGCGGGCGAGACGGTTTCGAAGCTGACCACCAGCCGCGATCTTCGTGCACTGGTTGACGCGAAGTTGCTGAGGCCGATCGGCCAGACGCGGGGCCGCTACTACCTCGGCGAACCGAGCCTGCTTGCGGAACGTAGGCGCATTCAGGCCGGCCGCGCTCCGAAGGAGACCAGCGATCCATTCGAGCTGGCGACGGCTCAGCTCAGTGCGTCGCTTGGCTGATTCGACCGGCGAGTCCGTTGCGTCCCCTGCTCAACGTAGGCTCAACCGGTGGCTCGAGAGACCGCCTACAGCTGCAGCGAGTGCGGCCTGCAATCGGCTCAGTGGCACGGCAAGTGCCCTGGCTGCGAGGCCTGGAACACGCTCGTCGAGGAACGCCTGCCGGCGCCGTCGGCGGGCGGGCGCGGCGGCAAGACGGCCGCCAAGCGTGGCTTGGGGGCCGGCGCGGGCGCCAGAGGGCGCGAGCGGCGCCCCACGCTTGCCGCCCGTCCGCTGCGCGACGTGGGCGCGGCGCCGATCGAGCGCATGTCGACGGGTATCGGCGAGCTCGACCGCGTGCTCGGCGGCGGTCTCGTGCCGGGCTCGCTCGTGCTGCTCGGCGGCTCGCCGGGGATCGGCAAGTCGACGCTCACGAACATGGCGCTCGGGCACCTGCAGGATGCGGGGCACAGGACGCTGTACGTCAGCGGCGAGGAGTCGGCCGAGCAGGTGCGCCTGCGCGCCGAGCGGCTCGGGCCGGGCGCGCTGAAGGTGCCGATCCTCGCCGAGACCGACCTCGAGACGGTGCTCGACGCGATCGCCGCCGAAGGACCGGCGGCGTGCGTGATCGACTCGGTGCAGACGCTGAACTCGGGCGAGCTGTCGGGCGCTCCCGGCTCGGTCGGGCAGGTGCGCGAGGTGGCCGGGCGGATCATGGAACTGGCCAAGTCGCGCGGCACGGCTGTGATCCTCGTCGGCCACGTGACCAAGGAGGGCGCGCTGGCGGGCCCGCGCGTGCTCGAGCACCTGGTCGACTGCGTGCTGCAGTTCGAGGGCGAGCGCGAGCGGCCCTACCGCGAGCTGCGCGCCTTGAAGAACCGCTTCGGCTCGACCAACGAGGCGGGGCTGTTCGAGATGCGCCAGGGTGGCCTCGTCGAGGTGCTCGACGCCTCGGCGCGCTTCGTCGCCGAGGCGACGCGGGCGCCCGGCAGCGTGGTGCTGGCCGCGATGGAGGGCTCGCGCCCGCTGCTCGTGGAGGTGCAGGCGCTGGTCGCGCCGTCGGAGCTCGAGCAGCCGCGCCGCGTGGTCTCCGGCCTGGATCGCAACCGCCTGGCGCTCGTGCTGGCGATCCTCGGGCGCCACGGTCGCGTGGGCACGGGCGGCGCGGACGTGTTCGTCAACGTCGTCGGTGGCGTGCGCGTGGACGAGCCAGGCTGCGATCTGGCGGTCGCGCTGGCCGTCGCCAGCGCCAGCCGCGGGGTGCCGCTCACGGGTACCCCCCGAGCCTGCTTCGGCGAGCTGGGCCTGACCGGCGAGCTGCGCTGGGTGGGGCACCCCGAGCGGCGCCTGGAAGAGGCGGCGAAGCACGGCTGCACAGACGTGATCGCGCCGCCGGACAGCGGCGGCGGCGCGTGCGAGGCGGCGACGTTGCGCGAGGCGCTTGCGCTGGCTCTGCCGTCATCTTCGAGGGCCGGTACGGGGCGCTTGACGGAGGCTGTCGCTTGACCTGGCGTACAGGAGTGTACGAGGCGCTAAAGAAACGCTAAATGCCCTAGAATAGGGGCAGTGGCTCTACGATCCGGCGAAGATTTTCATACAGAAGTAAGGCCGGAGCCGGGGTTGATGAAGGCACTGGAGATGATCGCTCCAGGCACCGCGCTGCGCGAGGGAATCGAGAACATCCTTCACGCACGCACCGGTGGCCTGATCGTCATCGGCGAGCCTGAAGACCTCAGTTTCCTGAACTCCGGCGGGATCAAGCTGGACATCGACTACACGCCCGCCTTCCTCTACCAGGTGGCGAAGATGGACGGCGCGATCATCCTCAACGCGAACGCCACGAAGATCACGATGGCCAACGTCCAGCTGATGCCCGATCCGACGATCCTCTCGCACGAGACGGGCACGAGGCACCGCACGGCCGAGCGCGTCTCCAAGCAGACCGAGGCGCTCGTGATCGCCATCTCCCAGCGCCGCGAGGTCGTCTCGCTGTACGTCGACGGCGCCAAGTACATCCTCGAGGACATCCCGGTGGTGCTCGCCAAGGCCAACCAGGCGCTGGCGACGCTCGACAAGTACCGCACGCGCCTGGACCAGGTCTCCACGCGGCTGACCGCGCTCGAGTTCGAGGGCGGCGCCACGCTGCACGACGTGCTCACCGTGCTGCAGCGCTCCGAGCTCGTCACGCGCATGGCGGTCGAGATCGAGCGCTACATCGTCGAGCTCGGCAGCGAGGGACGGCTGATCGAGATGCAGCTCGAGGAGACGACGGTGGGCACGGCGGCCGAGAAGGCCGCGCTCGTGCGCGACTACCTGTTCGACTACTCCGACGAGGCGTTCGCGGCCGGGCTGGAGGAGATCGGCCGGCTCGCCCACCAGGACCTGCTCGACTTCGGCCGGCTGGCCGAGCTGCTCGGCTACGACCGCAAGCTGAACACGCTCGACTACCCGGTCTCGCCGCGCGGTTATCGCGTGCTCGGCCGCATCCCGCGGCTGCCGAAGATCGTCGTCAGCGAGATCGTCGGCGAGTTCGGCGGCCTCGACGAGCTGCTCGCCGCGACCGATGCCGAGCTCGAGGCGGTCGATGGCGTCGGGGAGATAAGGGCGAAGGACATCCGCGAGGGCCTGCGCCGGCTGCAGGAGATCAACCTCGTGGATCGCTACCTGCAGACTTGAAGACGGGCCGGCTCGTGTGGCCGGCCGAAACAAAGGAGAACACCATTCCGCCACAAGCAACGCAAGACGAAGTGCTGGACGAGGAGATCGAGGTCACGCGCGAAGTCGAGTTCATCGAGTTCGAGCTCGGCGATCACGTCGTCTACCCCCATCACGGCGCCGGCAAGGTGCTGAAGAAGGAGGAGATGGAGATGCTCGGCGAACGGCGCGAGTACCTCACGATCAAGATCCTCCACAACGACATGACCGTGAGGGTGCCGACCGAGAACGCCGCCCTCGCCGGCCTGCGCAGGGTGATCGACGAGGAGACGGTCAAGAAGGTTCTGGACGTGCTGCGGGACGAGGTCTCGGAGATGCCGAAGAACTGGAACCGCCGCTTCAAGCACAACCGCGACAAGATCAAGACGGGCGACATCTACGAGCTCGCCGAGGTCGTGCGCAACCTCTCGCTGCGCGAGAGCGAGAAGGGCCTCTCCACGGGCGAGAAGCAGATGTTCACGCGCACCAAGAAGATCCTCGCCTCCGAGCTGATGTACGCGCTCGACAAGGACGAGGAAGAGGCTGAGAGCTACCTCGACGAGCTGCTCGCCGCCTCGGCCACCAGCCAGATGGCTGGAGCAGCAGCCGAGTAACCGGGCTCTCGCGCACGCTCCAGCGGCGAGGCTCGCCTGGAGCGTGCGCGACAGTCCCTCGAGTGAAGATGGCCACGAGCGAGGAGTGAGCAGATGGCGATCGCGCTGATCGTGGCCGCCGGCAGCGGTGAGCGCCTGGGGGCTGGGCGCCCGAAGGCGCTCGTCGAGCTCGCCGGACAGCCGATGCTGCACTGGTCGCTGCAGGCGCTCGGCGCGACCGAGGAGATCGAGCGGATCGTCGTCGCCCTGCCGGCGGGCGCGGAGCTGCCGGCAGGCACCGGCCTGCCGCGAACGCCCGGCACGGACGTGGTCGGCGTCGAGGGTGGCGCGACGCGCTCGGAGTCGGTGCGCTGCGCGCTCGCAGTCGCAGGCGCCGGCGATCCGGTGCTCGTGCACGACGCCGCCCGACCACTGCTCACACCGGCGATCGCCCGCCACGTGCTGGGCGTGCTCGAGGCCGACGCACAGGCCGCGGCGGCGATCGCGGCGGCGCCGGTCACCGACACGATCAAGCGCCTGGCCGAGCACGGCGGAGTGGTCGAGACGCTCGACCGCAGCAGCCTGTGGGCGGTGCAGACGCCGCAGGTCTTCCGCCGCGCAGCGCTCGAGCGTGCGCTGCGGGCGCCCGATCAGGTGCTCGCCGAAGCCACCGACGACGCCTGGCTGGTCGAGCGCGCCGGCGGGCGCGTCGTCGTGGCTCGCGTGGCCGGCGAGAACCTCAAGGTGACGACGCCGCTCGACCTCGAGATCGCGGGCGAGCTGCTTTCACGCCGCGCGGACGCTGCCGGCCGCGATCGTGGCACCGATCCTGCTTGAATCGCAGCGCCGGCCAGCCGACGCCGGCGCACGAACATGCTGACCGACTACCACCTCCACCTGCGCCCCGACGATCTCGACGCGCGCCCCGACGAGTACTTCACGCAGGCCAACGTCGAGCGCTACCGCGCGGCGGCGAGCGCGCGGGGAATCGCCGAGCTGGGCGTCTCCGAACACATCTACCGCTTCGAGCAGGCGCTCGACGTGTGGCAGCACCCGTTCTGGGTCCCGTTCGCGCGCGACGACCTCGACGCCTACTGCGCCTTCGTGCGCGAGCAGACCGACCTGCGCCTGGGGATCGAGGCCGACTTCGTGCCGGGGGCCGAGGATCGCATGGCCAACCTGCTGCAGGCGCGCGACTTCGACTACGTCGTCGGCTCGGTGCACTTCATCCGCGAGGGCGCCGTCGACATGGACGACTACAGCGTGTGGGACTCCGGGCGCAGCGTCGAGGAGATCTGGCGGCGCTACTTCGAGACGATCGGCGAGGCGGCCCGCAGCGGTCTGTTCGACATCCTCGCCCACCCGGACCTGGTCAAGGTTTGGGGCGGCGAGCGTCCACTGCCCGAAGGCGACCTGCGCCGCTACTACGAGCTTGCGATCGACGGGATCGCCGAGTCGGGGATCGCCGTCGAGGTCTCGACGGCGGGCTTGCGAAAGCGCGTGCAGGAGATCTATCCGGCGCCCGCGTTCCTGGAGATGTGCCTGGAAGCGGGCGCGCCGGTGGCGCTCTCGAGCGACGCCCACCGCCCCGAGGACATCGGCGCCGACTACGACCGCGCACAGGAGCTGCTCGCCGAGCTCGGCGTGAGCGAGCTCAGCGTGTTCGAGCACCGCGCAACGACGGCAGGAGCCGATCGGCGCGAGCGAGCCGGTGTCGTGAGCGCGCTCGTCGGCATCGGCTATGACTCGCACCGGCTGCTCGCCGGACGGCGGATGGTGATCGGCGGCGTCGAGATTCCCGGCGAGCTGGGCCTCGACGGGCACTCCGACGCCGACGTGCTCGCCCACGCCGTGATCGACGCGCTGCTCGGCGCCGCCGGCCTCGGCGACATCGGCGAGCACTTCCCCGACACCGACGAGCGCTGGCGCGATGCCGACTCGATGCAGCTGCTCGCCGAGGTCGTCGCGAGCGTCCAGAACGCGGGCCTTCAGATCGTCAACGTCGACTGCACCGTCGTGATGGAGCGCCCGAAGCTCGCGCCGCATCGCCAGGCGATCCGCGACGGGTTGGCCGCGGTGCTCGGTCTCGACGTCCGCCGGGTGAACGTGAAGGCGAGCACCGGCGAGGGGATCGGCTTCGTCGGGCGCGGCGAGGGCGTCGCCGCGCTGGCCGTCGCCGGCCTCGGCGCGCCCGCCGATCCCGCCGACGGCGGCGCCTGAGCTCAGACGCGCCACCGCGTGAGCGCTAGGGTTGCCGCGCGATGCGCGCAGTCCAGCTACACGACACCCGCAGCGGCGAGATCCTGCCGCTCACGCCGAGCGATCCGGCGCGCGTGGGCATCTACGCGTGCGGGCCGACCGTGTACAGCCGCATCCACATCGGCAACGCGCGCCCTTTCGTGATCTTCAGCCTGCTCAAGCGCTTCCTCGAGCACGAGGGCTATGGCGTGCAACTCGTGATCAACGTGACCGACGTCAACGACAAGATCTACGACGCCGCTCGCGCGCAGGGGCTCCCCAGCGCCGAGCTGGCCGAGGAGATGACGCGCCTCTACCGCGCGGACACCGACTCGCTCGGGATCGGCCGGCCCGACCACGAGCCGCTCGCCTCGGAGACGATCGGGCCGATCGTCGAGCACATCGCGGCGCTCGTCCAGCGCGGCCACGCCTACGCCGCCGACGGCGACGTCTACTTCCGCGTGCGCTCCGACGCGGGCTACGGCACCCTCTCCCACCGTCAGCTCGACGACATGGATCAGGGCGAGGGGGTGGAGGGCTCCGAGCGCAAGGAGGACCCGCTCGACTTCGCCCTGTGGAAGGCGCACAAGCAGGGCGAGGACACCGTCTGGGACTCGCCCTGGGGCCCGGGCCGTCCGGGCTGGCACATCGAGTGCTCGGCGATGGCCGAGCAACTGCTCGGCGTCGGCTTCGACGTCCACGGCGGAGGCTCCGATCTCGTCTTCCCCCATCACGAGAACGAGGCCGCGCAGACGCGCGCGGCGCGCGGCCGCGAGTTGACCAAGCTGTGGATGCACAACGGGATGATCCAGTTCACCGGCGAGAAGATGGCCAAGTCGACGGGAAACATCGCGCTGCTGCACGAGGTCGTCGGCGAGTACGGAGCCGAGGCCGTCGTGATGTACCTGATCTCCGGGCACTACCGCCAGCCGCTTGCCTTCTCCGAGTCCGCGCTGGAGCAGGCCGTCGCCAACGTCAGGCGCATCCGCGAGGCCGGGCGCAGGCTCGGACCCGGGCCGACGGCGACGCGCGAGCCGAGCGAGAAGCAGCGCCTCGACGCGGCGCGCGAGGCGTTCCTGCAGGCGCTCGCCAACGACTTCAACACGCCGCTCGCGCTGGCGCAGCTCAACGAGTGGCTGACGGCGGCGGCCGCCGCCGAGGCCAGCGGCGACGCCGATCTGGCCGAGATGCTCGGCGTCCTCGGCCTGGAGGGGCTGCTGAAGCCCGACGAGGCGGCGCCCGCCGAGGTGCGCGAGCTCGCCGAGCAGCGCGAGCAGGCCCGCGTGGCGCGCGACTTCGCCGCCTCCGACCGGCTGCGCGAGCAGATCGCCGCGCTCGGCTGGGACGTGCGCGACGGAGCCGACGGCTTCGAGCTGCTTCCGCGGTGATCCTCTACGGGCGCAACCCCGTGCTGGAGGCGCTGCGCGGGCGCCGCGCCGTCGCCGTCAAGGACGTCTGGGCGACTGCCGCCGCTGCGCGCGAGCCGTGGCTGAAGCAGGCGCAGGCGCGGATCGTGACCGGCGAGGAGATCGAGCGCCGCTGCGGCTCGAGCGCCCACCAGGGCGTCTGTGCCGATGCCGGCCCCTATCGCTACTGCACCGCCGATCGGCTGCTCGCGGGCCGGGAGCCGCTGATCGTCGCGCTCGACCAGGTGCAGGACCCGCAGAACCTGGGCTCGATCTGCCGCACCGCCGAGTGCGCCGGCGCAGCCGGCGTCGTGATCCCCGAGCGCCGCGCCGCCGAGGTGACGCCGTCCGTCTGCAAGGCCTCTGCCGGCGCCGTCGAGCACCTGCTCGTGGCGCGCGTGCGCAACATGGCCGACTTCCTCGCCGAAGCGCGCGAGGCCGGCTGCTGGTGCTACGGCGCGAGCGGCGACGAGGACGGCGCCGAGCGCGAGCCGGCCGAGTCACGCAGCCGGGCGCCTGCGGCCCGGGGCGCGCGGGCGCCGATTCCCTACGACGCGCCCGACTACGCCGGCTCCGGGGTCGTGCTCGTGCTCGGCAGCGAGGGCAGCGGCCTTCGACCGCGTGTCGCCGGGGCATGCGACGAGCTGATCGCGCTGCCGCTGCTCGGGCGGATCGAGTCGCTCGGCGTCAGCGCCGCCGCCGCGGCGATTCTGTACGAGATCTTGCAGCGCCGGACGGCGGGTCTTGACAACTCTCCATAACTGTGCGAGGCTCGCGCCAACATAACGCTGAACCTAAGGTTGAAGAAGCCTCAGGTCAGGTGTACATAGCTTTGGCGCCAGGGGAGGAGTGCGCCACTGAGCAAACTGGGGCCTGCCCGTGGGCAGGCCGCTTGGAAAGGATCTGCTCGTGGCTCGAATCTCCCATAACCCTAACTCTGAACCAAAGGTTGACGATGGCTATCTCATCGCCCTCGCCAAGCTTGGGGACCGCTACGCCTATGACCGGCTCGTACGGCGCTATTACGGCTTCGTCCGTCTGAAGGCCTCCTCGTACTTCCTCGCCGGCGGCGACTCCGACGATCTGATCCAGGAGGGCCTGGTCGGCCTGTACAAGGCGATCCGCGACTTCCGCACAGATCGCGAGTCGAGCTTCCGCAACTTCGCCGAGCTCTGCATCACGCGCCAGATCATCACGGCCGTGAAGACGGCGACACGCAACAAGCACACGCCGCTGAACCAGTACGTCTCGTTCTCCTCGACGCCCGCCGGCGCCGGCGACGACGTGCCGACGCTCGACCAGATCCTGCCCGGGCCGACCGTGCACGATCCCGTCAACCAGGTGATCAGCTCCGAGGAGCTGCGCTCGCTCGTCGGCTGCCTCTCGAGCGCGCTCTCAGAGCTCGAGAGCCGCGTGCTCTCGCTGTATCTCGACGGCTACTCCTACGAGCAGGTCGGCGAGCGGCTGGAGTGCGACACCAAGACCGTCGACAACGCTCTGCAGCGCGTCAAGCGCAAGGTCGGCGCGCACCTGCAGGCGCGGGCCGTCGCCGCCTGAGCAGACCCCAGCCGTCGCCACGAGCAACCGCCGCCGGGCTTCCGGCGGGGAATCATGTTCCCCGCCGGAGCAGTGATCGGCGGCCCATGCGGCACAGACCCGTTTCCCTGCGCCGCATGCAGGAGCTACCCGTGCGGCCTAGACGTGGCCTTCGGCGGGCTGGGCCGAGTTGCCGGGCGACTCCGGCGTCAGCGCCGCCGCCGGGGCCGGAGTTACTTCGAGCGCCACCGTCGGCGTCGAGGAGCCCTGGTTTTCGGGATCGCCGGGGATCTTCACCCTGAGCTTGCGCGTGCTCGCCGCGAAGAACGTGTGCGCGATCGCGAACGTCCCGTCGGCGGCGACCTGGCCGACCTCGACCGTGTGGTAGCCGACGCCCGTACCGCCGAGCGCCTGCAGGTACACGGGGTGGCCGGCGTGGACCGGTGTGACGGCGCCTGAGAACGTGACCGGCTGACCGGCCGCGACGCTGGCGGCCGATGCGCTCGCCGTGATCCCGTAGCGGACGCCCTCGAACAGACGGGAGGACGTCTTGCCGGCGCCGGTGACCTTGTAGAAGGTGCTCTGCGTCGGCGTCTGCGGCGGGAACGAGTAGGCGCCGCCCGTGCCGCTCGTCGTGCTCGCCACCGCGACGAAGTCGTGCTGCAGTCGATTGCGCGCCAGCAGCGTGAGCGCCGTGGGTGTGGCCGATTCGATCTTGCCGCTGATCGTCGCCGGCTGCCCGTAGGAGATCGGGTCGGCCGAGCTTTCGATCGTCAGCGCAGGGTTCTGCGCCTGGGAGATCTCATAGGAGAGCGGTTCGGAGGCGCCCGGCGCGTTGAGCTTGTGGGCGCGCACGACCACGCGGACGTTCGCGTCGCCCGGCACGGCGAAGATGTGCGTGATCGAGTACGTGCCGCCCTGGCCGACCGTGCTCAAGCCGATCCGGCGCCATTCTTCGCCGGCCGCCGAGCTCTCGCGCTGCAGCACGACGAGCGCGCCCGCGTCCGCCGGGCTGACGCTGCCCGAGAAGACGACCTTGTTGCTCAGCCTCTGCCTGCGCAGGTGCGAGCGGATGAACGGGCCAGCGCCCGTGAACAGCTGCGAGCCGTCGGGCGGTCCGGTCATCGTGACCTTGGGCGAGACCCTCACGCCGCGGTGCCCGCTCTGGACGCCGTCGACGAGCACGTAGAACTGGCTGTTCGTCAGCACGGCCGGAGTCGTCAACGCGAAGCTGCCGTGTTCGTCGGTCGTCGTCGTGCCGGCCGCCGCCGCCGGCGGTCCGCCGACCGAGCGCCCGAAGACCGTGACCGTCTGTCCCGCCGTAGGCTGCGTCGGGCAGAGCAGCTGGCCGAACACGACCGTCGATTCGCCGGCTTCGATGAAGCGCGGCGCCACGTTGAGGTGCACGCGGCAGCCACCTGTACCCGGTGCTCTGCGCCCGGCGCGCGGGGCGTGCCTGGGGGCGTGGCGCCTGGCCGAAGCGCCCGCCGGGAACAGCGCGGCACCCATCGCGGCGATCGCCGCAAGGGCCCATGTCAACTTGATCGAACGCATTACGCGCCTCCTGTTGTCTCGCTCGTGGTGCTGGAAGTAACCCGGCCAGGCCCGTGTCGTTGCGGTGCCTCGCTAGCGTCGGTCGCTGCCGAGCGAGAGCTGCGACAGCGACGCCGCGCCGTCCACCGCGATCGACTGCCCGTTGATCTGGGCCGCCTCGTCGCTCGCCAGGAACGCCACCGCCGCCGCGATCTCCGCGGGCTCGACGAGCCTGCCCGACGGCAACGTCGCCGCCGCGCGCTCACGCACGTCCTGTGGCATCGCCAGCACCTGCTCCGTCGCGGCCAGGCCCGGCAGCACGGCGTTGACCGTGATCCCGTGCGCCGCGTTCTCACTGGCCAGCGTGCGCACCATGCCGAGCTGCCCCGCCTTCGACGCCGCGTAGGCGACCTGGCCGGGGAGCCCCCCGAGCGCCGCGATGCTCGAAGATCACCACGATCCGCCCGAAGCCCCGCTCGCGCATCCCGCCGAGGCACGCCTGCACCGTGCGGAAGGCGCCGGTCAGGTTGACGTCGATGTCGCGCTGCCACTGCTCCGGCGTCATCCGGTGCGCCGGCGCGATCGTCGTCGTGATCCCCGCGTTGGCGACGCACACGTCGATCTCGTCCAGCGGCGGGAACGGATCGCGCGCCACGTCGAGCGCGATGTCGCATCCCTCCAGCAGGTCGAGCGTCAGCACCTGCAGCCCGTCCGCCGCCAGGCGCCGTGCGGTCGCCGCTCCGATCCCGCGCGCCGCTCCCGTCACGAGCGCCCTGCGCGTCTCGTTCACAATGAGGCCCCGATCATCATCGAAGGAGGAGACGATGACAGACCGCTGGTTCAGCGAGCGCGAGCTCGAGCAGCTCGCGCGGCCGACGATGGACCGCGCCGTCGAGGCGATCGATCGCGGCGACCTCGACGAGGCGCGGCGGCTGTGCGAGGAGATGAAGCACGAGTGGCAGATGCTGCACGACCTGATGGCCTCCGGCGTGCTCGACCTCGTCTCCTTCATCCAGCAGCGCCTCGGCGACGACGGCGTCGCCGCAGCCTGGGAGCAGAGCATGGGGCGCGGCTGGCGCCGCCACCACGACGCGATCGCCACGCTGCAGCGCCGCGACCTCGTCCCCCTGCTCGCAGCCACCTGGCGCGCGCATTCGACCTCCGGCGTCGGCCCCAATCCAGGCAGCTTCACGATCACCGAGGACGACGAGAAGGTCACCTTCACGATGAACCCCTGCGGTTCCGGCCAGCGGCTCGTGCGTAACGGCGCCTACGAGGGGCTGCCCGACGGCGGCGGCACGCGCGAGGCGCACGACTGGTCCTTCCAGCGCAAGGGCTTTCCCCTGTACTGCACGCACTGCAGCTTCATGAACGAGTCGATGCCGATCCAGTGGTCCGGCTACCCGCTGTATCCCTGCGACCCGCCCGAGGACTACTCCAAGGACCCCTGCACCTGGTACTGGTACAAGGACCCCGACGAGATCCCCGAGCGCCACTGGCAGCGATACGGCGCGAAGAAGCCCGCCGGCAGGCCGTCCAACAGAATCAATTAATTAATTAATATATATAAATAAATAAATAGAAAAAAGCGCTAGGGCACGATCACGTTGGCCGGGTTCGGCTGCTCCCCGGGCGGCGCCTGGCTGTAGTCGCCGAACGGACCGTCGCGCTGCACGACCGCGCCGCTGACGCCCTCGCGTTCGGCCAGCTCGATGAACTCCTTCGCCTCCGGCGTGTTGCGCATCAGCCCGTCCAGCACCGGTCCGAGCAACTGCGTCGAGGCCAGGCCCATGTTCTCGTAGGCCTGGTTGACGATCAACTTCATCGCCGTCAGCTGCGACAGCGGGATCGCCGCGAGCTGGCGTGCGCGCTCGGCCACCTCCGCCTCCAGGCGCTCGAACGGCACGGCCGCGTTGATCAGCCCCGCCTCGACCGCTTCGGCGCCCGACAGCGGTTTGCCCGTCAGCGAGTATTCCTTGGCCTTCGTCAGCCCCAGCCGGTAGAGCCACATGCCCGTCAGGTAGCAGCCCCACATGCGCGAGTACGACGTGCCGATGCGCGCGTCCTCGCTCGCGATCACCAGATCGGCGCACAGCGCCATGTCCGAGCCGCCGCCCACGCACCAGCCGTGCACCTGGGCGATCACCGGCTTCGGCGAGCGCCACAGGCTCATGAACTTCGGCACCGGGCCGACCGCCTGCGACGTGGCCATCGCGAAGTCCTTGCCCGCGTCCCACTGCCCGTCGGTCGTCAGCGACTCGTCCCAGTGGTGAAAGCCCCCACCGAGGTCGAAGCCCGCGCAGAACGCCCGTCCAGCCCCGCGCAGCACGATCACCTTGACCTGCTCGTCGGCGATCGCGCCGTGGACGGCCGCCTCGAGCTCATCCGGCATCGGCGGCACGATCGTGTTGAGACGCTCCGGCCGGTTCAGCGTGATCGTCGCGATCGCGCCCTCGGTGTCGTACAGCAGCGTCTGGAACGACATCTGGCCTCCTCGGAGTAGAACGGCGGACACGAGGGCACTAGATATCTGACGATGTCATCCCGAGCCCTCCGGCGCGATGCTATTGGGGTCCAAGCCGCGGAGCGCCATTTTGGACGCGCGTCGAACGACCCGAGCGCCGTTGCGCCCCACAATTGGGGTATGTCGGGGACTGCGCCAGCGGAGCTGCAAGACGGGCGTGCGCTCGCCGCGTCTGCGGCGACGATCGGCGAGCCGCGCGAGCCGGCGACCGTCGATTCGCCGTCGCTCGGCGAGGACGTCGCCGAGCCCTGGGACGTGCTCGACGCCCGCAACCCAGGCGATCGGCCCTACGACGAGGGACTCATCGCCGGGCCGCACGCGACCGAGCACGACAGGCTCCTCGGTCGAGCCCTGCAGCGACTCGACCTGCGCGAGCTGTGCGAGCAGGTCGCCGGTGAGGCCGGCCGGCGTGGCGTCTGCTTCGGCACCGCCGACGGCGTGCAGGACTTCCGCATCGATCCGATCCCGCGGCTGATCGAGGCCGCCGAGTGGCGCACGCTGGCCGCAGGCGTAGCGCAGCGCGTGCGCGCGCTCGAGCTGTTCGTACGCGACGTCTACGGCGAGCGGCGGATCGTGCGCGAGGGCGTCGTGCCTGCCCGCGCAGTCGACGGCGCCGACCACCACGAGCCGCTGCTCGACGGCGCCGGCGAGCGGATCGGCACGTGGATCACCGTCGCCGGCCTTGACATCGTGCGCGACAGCGACGGCACGTTCAAGGTGCTCGAGGACAACCTGCGCACGCCCTCCGGCATCGCCTACGCAGTCGCCACGCGCGAGGCGCTGCGCGCCCATCTGGCGCCGCCCAGCGGCGTGCACGTATGCTCGCTCGACGCCGCCTTCGAGATGCTCGGCGCCGCGCTGCGCGCGGCTGCTCCCGAGGGCGCCCGCGAGGATCCGACCGTCGTGCTGCTCAGCGACGGCGAGGAGCAACTCGGCCTTCTACGAGCACACGCAGATCGCCCTGCACACCGGCGTGCCGCTCGTGCTCGCCGAGCAGCTCTCCTTGCGCAACCGGCGGCTCTACGCACGCCTGCCCGGCGGCGAGCGCCCCGTCGACGTCGTCTACCGGCGCACCGACGAGGATCGGCTGACCGGCGATCGCGGCGAGCTCACGCATGTCGCCGAGCTGCTGCTCGAGCCTGTGCTCGAGGGCACGCTCGCCTGCGTCAACGCCTTCGGCACCGGCGTCGCCGACGACAAGCTCGTGCACGCCTACGTCGAGCAGATGGTGCGCTTCTACCTCGGCGAGGAGCCGCTGCTCCAGTCGGTGCCGACCTATGACCCCGGTGACCCGCGAGATGCTCGAGATGATCCTCGAGCGGATCGACGAGCTCGTGATCAAGCCGCGCAGCGGGCACGGCGGCTACGGCGTCGTGATCGCGCCGCACGCGCGTCCCGAGGACGTGCGCCGGGCGGCCGAGCAGCTCGCCGCTGCGCCCGAGCGCTTCGTCGCGCAGGAGACCGTGATGCTCTCGCGTCACCCGACCGTCACCAACGGGCGGCTCGAGCCCCGCCACGTCGACCTGCGCCCGTTCGCGATCGCCTCCGGCGATGACGTGCGCGTGCTGCCCGGCGGGCTCACGCGCGTCGCCTTCGACCGCGGCGCGCTCGTCGTCAACTCCTCCCAGAACGGGGGCAGCAAGGACACATGGGTGCTCGCATGAAAAACGACAGGGAACGAGGAGCGACATGAGCAGGCCCGTGATCGGCGTGACCGTCTCGGAGATCCGCCAGAAGGAACAGGTGCAGAACGTGCTGCACGGCGAGCCGACGCACACCGAGATGACGCTCGGCCTCTCCTACATGCGCGCCGTCGAGATGGCCGGCGGCCTGCCCGTCGCGCTGCCGCCGCTGAGCACCGAGAACGTCGACGCGCTGCTCGACCACCTCTCCGGGCTGCTGCTCACGGGCGGGCCCGACCTCGACCCCTCCACCTACGGCGCCGCGCCGCACCCCGAGCTCGGGCCGACCGACCCCGTCGTCGACGCCTTCGAGCTTGCGCTCTGCCGTCACGCCTACCGGCGCAGGATGCCGATCCTCGGCATCTGCCGCGGCGCGCAGCTGCTCAACGTGGCGCGCCAGGGCACGCTGCACCAGCACGTGCCCGAGTTCACCAACGGCACGATCGAGCATCGTCAGGCCGAAATCGGCACGCGCACGAGCCACGAGGTGCGCGTCGCGCCCGACTCGAGCCTCGCCCAGACGACCGGCGGCGGCCCGGTCAAGGTCAACTCCTTCCACCACCAGGCGATCGATCAGATCGGCTTCGGCCTGCGCGCCGTGGCCTGGTCCGAAGACGGCCTGATCGAGGCCGTCGAGGAGAACGAGGGCCGCTTCATCCTCGGCGTGCAGTGGCACGCCGAGACGCTCGTCGCCGACGCCGAGCAGCTGTCGCTGTTCGAGCGGCTCGTCGAGGCGACCAGGCACCCCGGCATGCCCGCCCCGCGCGAACGCCGGCGCCCGGGCGCCGACCGCGACGAACAGGAGGACTTCGGTGCCCGCGCAATCTGAGGCGCCGCCGATCGACGCGCACGTCGGCGAGTGGTCGCGCTGGGCGCCCGCCGCCGGCTCCTCCTGGACGATCGGCGTCGAGGAGGAGGTGATGCTGCTCGACCCCTCCGACTGGGCGCTCGCCTCCGAGGCCGACGCGGTCATGTCGCGGCTCACCGGCGAGCTCGCCTCGCACGCAAGCACCGAGACGCACGGCTCGGCGCTCGAGCTGCGCACCGACCCGCACGCGACGGTGGCCGAGGGCCTAGCTCAGCTCGAGGATCTGCGCGGCGATCTCGTGCGCGAGCTCGCTCCGCTCGACCTGCGCGCGGCCGTCGCCGGGCTGCACCCGTTCACGCTGTGGCAGGACACGAAGATCTCCGAAGGAGATCGCTACCGCTTCCTCTACGGGTCGATGCGCGAGCTCGCCCGGCGCGAGCCGACCTTCGCGCTGCACGTGCACGTCGCGCTGCCCGACCCCGAAACCGCCGTGCGCGCGATCAACCGCCTGCGCTCGCACCTGCCGCTGCTGCTCGCGCTGTCGGCCAACTCGCCGTTCTGGCAGGGACGCGAGACGGGGCTTGCCTCGGCCCGTACGCCGCTGTTCCAGGCGTTCCCGCGCGTGGGCATCCCGCGCGCCTTCCTCGACTACGAAGACTACGTATCGACGATCGATCTGCTGCTGCGCTGCGAGGCTTTCCCCGAGCCCACCTTCCTGTGGTGGGACGCGCGCCTGCAGCCGCGCTTCGGCACGATCGAGGTGCGGATCATGGATGCGCAGACGACCGTCGCCGACTCGGCCGCGCTGACCGCGCTCGTGCAGTGCCTCGTGCACCTCGAGGCGACCGAGGGCTCGGACATCGACCCAGCCTTCGACCTGCCCGAGATCCTCGCCGAGAACCGCTTCCTCGCCGCCCGCGACGGCGCCGAGGCGAGCCTGATCGACGCGCGGCTCGGCCGTCGCTCACCTGTCCCCGACGTGCTCGAGGCGCTGCTCGAGCGCTGCCTGCCCCACGCCGAAGACCTGCGCTGCGTGCAGGAGCTCGAACTCACGCGCAACCTCGCCGCCACGCCGCGGCCCAAGCGCCAGCTCGACCTCGCGCGCGGGCCCGACAAGCTGCCCGGGCTGGTCGAGGCGCTGTCGGCGCTGTTCTGAGCGCGACGGCGCGCTGAGCCTGCGGCGCGCTGAGCTCTGCGGGACACTTGGGGCGTGCGCGCCCTCCTGCAGCGAGTCTCGAGCGCCGGCGTCGACGTCGGCGGGCGCACCGTCGCGCAGATCGGCCCCGGCCTGCTCGTGCTGCTCGGCATCGCCCACGAGGACGGCGCCGAGGCGGCCGACAAGCTAGCCGAGAAGGTGCGTGCGTTGCGCATCTTCAACGACGCCGACGGGCGCATGAACGAGCCGCTCGGCGAGCGCGAGATCCTCTGCGTCAGCCAGTTCACGCTGTACGGCGACGCGCGCAAGGGCAACCGCCCGAGCTTCGTCGCCGCTGCGCCAGGCGAGCAGGCCGAGCCGCTTTACGAGCGCTTCTGCGAGCGCGCCGGCGCCAAGCGCGGCGAGTTCGGCGCGCACATGGCCGTGAGCCTCGTCAACGACGGACCCGTCACGATCCTGCTGGAAGCATGAGCGAGGCCAGCCCGCAGTCATCTGACGTCCGTCGTCCTAGGCCGTAACCGGCTCGCTGCGCGTGCTCGCAGCGGCCATCGGCTCCTGCAGCGCCCGCCCGTGACGGATCAGGTCGGCCGCGCGCTCTGCCACGGCGATCGTCGGCGCGTTGGTGTTGCCGCGCGGCACGACCGGCATCACCGACGCGTCGACCACGCGCAGGCCCTCGATGCCGTTGACGCGCAGCTCCGCGTCGACCACCGCACCCGCGTCCTCGCCCATGCGGCATGTGCCGACGGGGTGGTAGACCGCGAACGTCGTGCGCGCCACGTGCGCGCGCATGCGCCTCGTCGCTGTCTCCGGCAGGCGTGTTGAACGGCGTCGCCGCGTAGGGCTTCATCGCCGGCTGTGCGCAGATGTCGAGCAGCAGGCGCAGCCCGGCGACCATCCGCTGCATGTCGTCGCCGGCCGTGTAGAAGGCGTTGTGGATCACCGGCTTGGCCGTCGGGTCTTTGGAGAGCAGGCGCACCGTGCCGCGGCTCTGCTCGGTGAGCAGGCACGGCGAGGCCCACACGCCGTGCGCCTCGGGGTCGCGCATGCCCTCCTCGACGATGTGCACCGGGGCCACGTGGAACTGGATGTCGGGCGCCGGCGCACCGTCGCCCACGCGCGCGAAGCCGCCCGCCTCGGCGAGGTTCGACGCGAACGGTCCCGTCTGCGTCGCTTCGAACTCCTCGAGCGCCGCCGGCTCGAGCGCGAGCAACAGGCTCTCCGGCTCAGGCGTCGTCCACACGAGCTGCGTCGCCGGGTGGTCTGAGAGGTTCTCGCCGACCTGCGGCTGGTCGAGCAGCACCTCGATCTCGCGCATCGTCAGGTGCTCGGCCGGGCCCACGCCCGAGAGCATCAACAGCTGCGGCGAGTTGTAGGCGCCGCCGCAGAGGATCACCTCGCGCTCGGCGCGCAGCTGCTGCAGCTGTCCCAGCTGGCTCGCCTGCACGCCGACCGCGCGCGTGCCCTCGAACAGGATGCGCTGCACGAGCATGTACGGCATCACCGTGAGGTTGGGGCGCTCGGCCGCCGGGTGCAGGTAGGCGACTGCCGTGCTCGCGCGCATGCCGCCGCGCTGGGTCACCTGGTAAAGGCCGACGCCGTCCTGCGTCTCGCCGTTGAAGTCCGGGTTGCGCGGCAGGCCGGCCTGCTCGCCGGCGTCGACGAAGGCTTGAGAGATCTTGTTGTGCGAGCGCTCCTCGCTGACCGGCAGCGGGCCGCCGGCGCCGTGCCACCGCGAGGCGCCGCGCTCGTTGTCCTCGGCCTTGATGAAGTAAGGCAGCAGGTCGGCCGCGCTCCAGCCGGGCACGTTCCATTCGTCGTAGTCGAGCCGGTTGCCGCGGATGTAGACCATCGCGTTGACCGACGAGGAGCCGCCGAGCACGCGCCCGCGCGGCAGCGTGATGCGCCGCCCACCGCACTCGTGCTCCGGCGCCGAGTGGTAGTCCCAGTCGACCTCCGTCGAGCCGAGCTGCAGGTAGCCGAGCGGCACATGGATGTTCTCGTTGACATCCGGCCCTCCGGCCTCGAGCAGCAGCACCTGCACGTCCGGGTCCTCGCTGAGACGGTTGGCGAGCACGCAGCCCGCCGATCCTGCGCCGACGATCACGTAGTCGTACATCTGGCTCCCCTTCCTCGCTTGAGGCAACGATACTGCTTGCCATGAGTCGCTCGCTGTCGTGGCCCGTGCGCCTGATCCTGCTCGTGGCGACGGTCTTGAGCGTGGCGGGCATCCACGCGGTGTGGGCCAATCGCCAGCTGCTCGACACGGGCTACTGGACGCGCACGAACACGAAGCTGCTCGAGAACCACGCGATCCAGCAGCAGCTCTCGACGTATCTGACCGACCAGCTCTACGCCAACGTCGATCTCGCCGGCGAGCTGCGCTCGGGGCTGCCGAAGGAGCTCAAGCCGCTTGCGGGGCCGGCGGCGGGCGGGCTGCGCACGGTGGTCGAAGAAGGCGTGCTCGCGGCGCTGCAGAGCGCACCGGTGCAGCAGCTCTGGCGCAAGGCCAGCGAAGCGACGCACGAACAGCTGGTGGATGTGATCGAGAACAAGGGCACGGTCGTGCGCGTGCGTAACGGCGGCGCCGTCGTGCTCGACCTGCGCCCGATCGTGGCGAACCTGGCCAACCGCTTCGGCACGCCGGCATCTGTCGTCGAAAAGCTGCGCAGCTCGGTCGGGGAGGTCACGATCCTGCGCGCCAAGCGTTTGGAAACGCTGCAGGGGGCGGCGCGCGGCCTGCGCGATCTGGCGCTCGTGCTGCCGGCGCTCGTGCTGCTGCTGCTCGCGCTCGCCGTCGGGCTGTCGGCGGGCAGGCGCAGCCGCGCGCTCGTCGCGGCCGGCCTGGTGGGAATCGTCTCGGGCGTGGCCGCGCTGATCGTGCGCTCGATCGCCGGCAACGAGGTCGTGGGCGAAGTGATCGCCGGCGAATCGGTGCGCCCGGCGGCGGACGCGGCGTGGTCGATCGCCACGAGCGTGCTCGTCGAGGTCGCCGTGGGCACGATCTTCATCGGCGCCCTCGTCTCGATCGCGGGCTTGATCGCGGGGCGCTCGCACTGGGCCTCGTCGCTGCGACGGGTGCTGGCGCCGTACCTGCGCGACCGCCCGGACCTGGCGTTCGGTGCGACCGGTGCGGTGCTCCTGCTGTTCTTCCTGTGGGGCCCGATCCAGGCGGCGCACAGGGTGGTCGGGATCGTCCTGATCTCCGTGCTGACGCTGCTCGGGGTGGAGCTCTTGAGGCGCCAGACGCGCTCTGAGTTCCCCGCCGCCCACTACCTGCCTGAGCGCGACGGGCTACGCGGTAGAACGCTCGGCGCGCGCGATCTGCTTGTGCGTGGGGGCGGCCGGTTACGTGCGGGAGTGGGCGTGGCCGCGGCCGAGCAGGGCAGGCAGGCGACGACGACTGCCGCGGTGCCCCCGGCGTCGTCGGTCGAGCAGCTCGAGCGCCTGGCTGCGCTGCACGCCGGAGGCCAGCTGACCGACGAGGAGTTCGCCGCGGCCAAGCGCAGACTGCTTTCCGATTAGAGCCCTGTCGGGCTCGATATGACTGCGTGCTTGCGCGCATTTCCGCGTCGCATCGCAGTCGTTACCCTGGGGTAGTGGCATCGTCGCGACAACCTCCGACGGACTTGACCACGGCGCCACCCGGCGGCGTGCGTGATCCACTCTCCGTCCCGGAGGCCGTGGTCGCCGCGCGCCGGCGCCCTATGTCCGAGCGCCTAGAGCTGGCACTGAGCTGGAATGCCGTCGCGGCCGAACTTCGCCGGGGTCTGGCTGCGGCAACTGGCGACAACGTCAACCGGTGAACGAGCCGGAGCGGTTCGACGCGCGCAAGCTGTTTGCCGCGCTCGCGCGTCACGACGTCGAATACGTAACGATCGGCGGGATCGCGATTCAGGCCCATGGCGGGCAGCGGCTGACGCAGGATCTCGATCTGGCCGTCGCACAATCTGCCCAGAACTTCGCGCGCCTCGCAGACGCCCTCGGTGACCTCGACGCTCGCATCCTCGGCCCTGACGGCCAACGGTCGGCATCCGCCCCCAACGCGAGCCTGCTTGCATCGAGCGATCAGTGGCACCTGATCACTGTGCACGGCGCCCTCGACCTCGTCACGGTGCCCGCTCACCTCGGATCCTTCGCCGAGCTACGAGGCCGCGCCCATGAGGTCCCCCTCGGCGAGCTGTCGGTTCCGATCGCCCACCGAACAGATCTGATCGAGATGAAGCGGGCCGCCGGTCGTCCGCAAGATCTGGCCGACATCCGCTTGCTCGAGTCGCTGGACGACTCGCCCTGAGCGTTGTCGGGGTCGATATGACCGCGTCGCGGCCTGCGCGCCGGCTCGCGGTGAAGCTCAGCCCTCGGCCAGCGCTTGGCGCTTGATCTGCTCGAACTCGGCCTGGTTGATCGCGCCGCGCTCGAGCAGCTCGTGCGCTTTGGCGATCTTGTCCGTCGGATCGACCTTGCCGGCGACCGACTGCACGTACTTGCCGAATTCGTCTTCGACCGCTTTCTGCTGGCGCTGGGCGCGTTCGGTCATACCCGTGTGCTGCGTGATCAGGTAGATGAACGTGCCGAGATAGGGCAACACGATGATCGCGATGATCCACAGCACCTTGACCGCGCCCGTCGTGTCGTGGCGGCGGAAGATGTCGCTGAGCACCGTGAACAGGATCATCAGCCAGACGATGAACGCGAAGAAGACGAGGATCGTCCAGAAGATTTCGAGCAGTGGGTAGTCGGTAGCGAGGATCATGCCGCCGAGCATAGGCCAGGGGGGAGACGCGACGCCGGCGCCGTCAGCAGAGCGGACGTATTGGCCGGAGCGCCATCAGTCTTTGCCCATGCGCGCATAGCCGTATGCCGCCCGGCCGAGGAAGCCGATCGTCAGCAGGCCCCACACGAGCGCCACGACGGGCGCGCCTTTGACGCCCGCCAGGATCGCGACGATCAGGCAGGCGAGGGCGGCGCAGAGGGAGAAGACGAGGTTGGGCACCGTGACGATCGTGGCACTTTCGGCGACCGGAACGAGTGCGCGCGCCAAGCTGAGGAGACCGCGTGGACGACGGCCGGAATCGTTATTCCGAACAGAGGAAGCATTCGTCTGTTGACGATCCAGAGGGCGCCCTATAGCGTCGCCGAGGATGAGGGGGAGAGCCGCGATGGTGCTTGCTGCCGCCGCTTCCGTGTTCGCGCTCAGTGGAGCGGCGGCGCATGCGGAATGCATGTATGGCCCCAGCGGCGTGTGCGAAAGCGAAGAAGGGCAGCCGGTCACGTCCTTGCGGGCCGTGGTCCGTGCTCATCACGGCTCCAGCTACAAGCGCCCCGGCTACAGCTCGATCGAACTCGTGAGTACGCCCGAAGCGGCGTACATGACCGCCAACGAACCGCGAGCGAGGATCCATCGGCGCTGGCTCACCGAAGAAGCCGAAGAAAACGTCGTCACCGTTCCTTGGGACTGCCGCCATCCGGGACGGTCCTTTCACTTCAAGCTCACCGCGCGCGGCCACGTCGGCGACACGGTCACCACGCACGTCGACTTCCACACGCAGCTCAGCGCGCGCTGGTGCGCTGCGACCCAGGCACGCGAAGAAGCACAACGGCTGGCTGCTCAACGCAAGCGGGAAGCGGAACAGCATGAAGCTAGACGTCGCGAAGAAGAACAGCAACATCAAAAAACGGAATCGACGTGCACGAACGGGACGTATGTCAACTCCGCCGGCCACACTGTGTGCAAACCGGAACCGGGAAACTCGTCCGGCCCGCCTGCAGGTGCGACCGCTGAATGTGCTGACGGCGAATACAGCTTCAGCGAATCGCGCAGCGGAACCTGCTCGTCGCACGGCGGCGTCGCTCGCTGGCTGTAGCGTTTCGCGAGACGCCTTCGATTCGGTGACCGTAGGCAGCTAGTCGGGCGTCCGCGCCCGAATCAGCATGCGCAAGGCGTTTGCAACGGCGAGAGCGGCGAGCACGTACCACCCGGCGTTGTCGTTCAGCATCGCGAGAACGACATACGCCAGCGCCAGGAAGCAGGCTGCCTCCGGAGTCATTCGACCGGCGCGCGCGGTGCCCGAGCCGCGTGACATCCACTCGACGAGCCTCACATCCCATGGCTTCGCCCGCGGCTCGTCGTGGCGGGGCATCTAGCCCCCGGCGCCCGCCACGAGCCAGGTCGATCCCGAGCGCACGAGCTTCAGCGGCGCCGCTTTTTCGGCCTGCACTGTCGCGTCGTCCTTCGTCTTTGAGACGAGGTGAAGCTTCACGTGGGCGAGCGTCCCAAGCCGCGCGCTGCCGCCCGCGATACGGCTCAGTGTCAGCTCGACCGCGCCTGCACAGGTGCCGGCCTTGGTCTTGCCGCCCGGAAAGCGCTTGGCGATTTCGATGAACCGACGCTGCCGCTCGGCGGTGCTGAGCTCACAGAGCTTCTTCCCGTCTGCGGCCGCCGTCGCGCGGTACCACTGTTCGCCCACCTGCACGGGCGTCGACCCCGACGAGCCGCCGCAGCCGGCGAGCGCGAGTGCGGCCAGCACCGCCGTCGATGTTCCGATTGCTCTCGTCAAGATGCTCCCTCCAGTCAGATCGTCCCCGCGATGGGCAGGGCTTTCGTGCAAGCCGGAGACCGGGTTCGAACCGGTGACCTCCTGTTTACAAGACAGGTGCTCTACCAACTGAGCTACTCCGGCACGCTCGGGCATCGTACCGTCGCGGTGCGATCGCGACGGTGGATTTGGTGCTCCTCCGGCGTGACTCAGCCCGGCGCCAGCGGGTCGAGGCCACAGGCCTCTGCCGCTGCGTGCAGATCGCTGTCGTACGCGAACAGCGCTCCGATGTCCTCGCGCATGGTCAGCGCGGTGGCGAGGTGGATTGCGTCCATTGCCCTCAGCGGTGGCGCATAGGCGTCGGTTGCGAGCTCCACGATCTCAGAGGACAGCGGGATCAGCGTGATTTGCTCGAGCGCAGCGCCTGCTCGCCGAAGCGTGTCCTCGTCGCCGAGACGCCTTGCCGTGCAGATCGCCTCGACGCGGATCAGCTCGCTGGCGACCTGCAAGGGCCAGTCGGCGAGCGCTGCGCGAAAGGCTTCCGTCTCACGCTCGGCCTTGAACAGCTTCACCAGCGCCGAGGCGTCGACGTATGCGGCGCTCACTCGCCGCGAACCCACCGCAGTGCGTCAGATGCCGGCGTCTTGCCCTTCGGGTCTGGCTCGCCCGGTGGCGGCTCCAGCTCGAGCAGGCTGCCGCGGCCGGGTTTCGCGCCATAGCGCTCGGCGAGCTTGGCTCGCAGCTGCGACTCCGAGCCACCATCAGCCAGCACGGCTCGTGCCCCGCGCAGCGCGAGCGCACGGATCTGCGCTGCCGCTGAGCGTGTCTCCGCGGGGTCGAGTAAAGGCTCGGTCAGCGCGAGCGCCCGTTCCATCTCTGGATCGCGCACCACGCCCAAGCGGGGGTGGCGGGAGGCCATGTTGCTAACGGTAGCACCCAGGTGTAGCACTATTGCCCAGACGTCGCCGGCATGATCGTCGTCGTCAGAGGTCGAGCAGGAAGCGCAGCGTGCGAGCGGCCTCGAACATCACGTCATCACCGACGGCGCCGAGGCGAGTGGTCAGACGCTGCTCAGAGATCGACTTGACGTCCTCGCACTTTGCGTAGCTCACCTCGTCGAGCCCTGAACCGGCTTGGTCGATCTCTACATGAGACGGCAGCCCGCGATAGCTCGTTGTGAGCGGGACCACGACAACGACGCCGGCGGGACTGTCGTTCAGCGCGTCAGCCGAGACGACGACGGCCGGTCGATTGCCTGACTGCTCCCGACCCACAGGGTCGCCGAAGTCGACCAGCCATATCTCGCCGCGGCGAGCGCTCACGACGAGCTGTCGCGCAACGCGCCGCTCTCAACAGCGCGCTCGGCCTCGATCTCTTTCCATGCGTCTCTGTCAACGCGCAGAACCTCATAGCGGGCGGAGAGCCGATCGAAGAACAGACGCCGCTCGAGTGCCTCGGCAGCCTCATCAAGGAGCTGACTCATGGGACGCCCGGTTGCGTGCGCCAACTTGGCGAAGCGATCGCGCGTCGGCTCGCTCACTCTGATCGTGGTGCTCATGTGATAAGTCTACAATATAGGCGCTCGATCTGTCTACAAACGCCGAGAGGCCATGGCGAATGGTGGCAACCTGGCGTAGCGCTAATGACTGTGCGCCCCGCCGCGGACGGTCCGCCACGAAGCCCACGTGATCCGCAGGATGACCAGCGTGATCGCCAGCCCGATCAGCGGGTCGGCGATCGGGGCGCCGAGCGCGACGACTGCGGCGCTGAGGATCACCGACAGCGAGACGTACGCGTCGGCGTGCGCGTGGTTGCCGTCGGCGATCAGCGCCGGCGAGTCGAGTCGCCTTCCGGCGCGCGTGCGGATCTGCGCGGCCGTCCAGTTTCCGGCGTAGCCGACGACGCCCGCTGCCGCCAGCGCCCACAGGTCGCTCGGCGTGCTCGGGTCGATCAGGCGGTGGACGGCCTCGACGCCGGCAACGGTCGCCGAGACGAAGATCGCCGCCACCACGGCCAACCCCGCGTAGCCCTCGGCGCGCCGGGAGCGCAGCATGAAGGCGACCCCCAGCGGCACCGCCGTCAGCGCGTCGCCGCCGTTGTGGATCAGGTCGGCCAGCAGCGCGATGCTGCCCGACGCGGCGAAGATCAACGCCTGAAGGGTGGTCGCGAGCCCGAGCACGAGCAGCGACAGCGAGACCGCTCGCACGCCCTCGCGCGAGCGCTTGATCGAGTCGTCGATCAGGCCGTGGCTGTGGCCGTGGTGACCCTCCGCGTGCGCCGGCTCCACGGCGGTGGCGTGCTCGCCGGCGTGTGCATGTCCTACCTCGAGCGGCCTGGCCGGCGCGGGCAGCCAGATGTGGCGGTGGCGCCCCGCGTGCGCATGGCTGTGGACGTGGCGGCCGTGACGATGGGTCAGCGTGTCGTGCATCGCCTCGACCCACTGTAACGACGCCGTCTCGGCCGGTGTATTCCAGGCATGGAGCAGCAGCGACAGGGCAGCGCCGACCTCGACTCCTTCCGCGAGCGCTCGCTGAGCAAGGGTGTCAACCCCTTCGTCTACTGGACGCTGCGGGCGATCCTCGTGCCCGCCTTCCTCGTCTACTTCCGCATGCAGCGGATCGGGCGCGAGCATCTGCCCAAGCAGGGCCCGCTGCTGCTCGCCTCCAACCACCGCAGCTTCCTCGACCCGTTCGTGATCGGCATGCTCGTGCGCCGCCCCGTCTACTACATGGCCAAGCGCGAGCTGTTCGAGAAGCGCTGGCAGGCGTGGATCCTCAACGCCCTCGGCGCCTTCCCCGTCGACCGCGGGCATGGCGACAGCGCGGCGATGGACACGGCGCGGACGATCCTCGAACGGGGCGACTGCGTGGTCGTGTTCCCCGAGGGCACGCGCGTGCGCCGCGGCCCGCTCGCCCAGCCTCGCCGCGGCGTCGGGCGCCTGGCGCTCGAGACCGGCGTGCCCGTCGCCCCGGTCGCCGTGATCGGCACCGAAGACGTCCGCCGCGGCTGGCGCATCCGCCCGCGCAAGGTCAGCATCCGCGTCGGGCGCCCGCTCAACTTCCCCACCGCCGGCAGCTCCTCGCCCTCGCTCGCCGAGGGCGTCACCGATCGCGTCTGGTCGTGTGTGAGCCTGCAATGGGAGTGGCTCGGCGGCGCACCCCCCGAGCGGGCAGCAGCCCCCGAGCGGCGCGCGCCCACGACCTTCGTTCGGCGGCAGCGCAGCGAGCCGTCGCCAGCCCGCGCCGAGCGCAAGGCGCGCCAGGCCTCGACCGTCGCCGGCGGCGACGCGCGGGCGGACTCGCAGCCGGCCGGCGACGAGGAGAGCCGCGCGGCCTGAGCCGGCCGCGTCCGCATGGGCCGGACGGGCTGGACGCCCACGAGCGCGGGATAGGGTGTGCCATGAGTGAGCGAGACCAACGTCAAGAAGTCAAAGGCGCAGCTCGACGCCGAGTTCTCCGAGCTCTACCGCGCCCATCTGCGCGACGTCTACAGCTATGCCTACTACCGCGTCGGCGACCATCACGACGCCGAGGACCTGACCGAGCAGACCTTCCTGCAGGCCTACCGGCACTTCGAGCGCGCCCAGCAGGAGTCCAACGGGCGCCCGCTGCGCCCCTGGCTGATCCGCATCGCGCACAACCTCGCCGCCAACCTCTACCGCGACCGCTCGCGCAAGCCGGCCTCGCCGATCGACGAGAACAGCAACCTCACGGCGCTGCACACGACCGAGCAGCTCGTCGAGGGGCGCGACGAGCTGAGCCGCGTGCTGGCCGGCGTGCAGCAGCTTCCGGACGACCGGCGCGAGGCGCTGATCATGCGCTTTGCCCTGGGCATGGACAACCGCGAGATCGCCCGGGCGATGGACCGCACCGACGGCGCCACCAAGGTGCTGATCCATCGCGCCATCAAACAGCTCGAGGAGCTCGTCGGCGATCCGCGCAAGGAGATCGGCGATGACTGAGGCAGCGCACAACTTCGAGAGCCTGCTGCGCGAAGCGCTGACCCCTGTCGAGCCGCCCGAGGACCTCGTCGAGCGCCTCGAGTCGACGCTCACCTCGATCACCGAATTGGCCGCCGGCGAGCTCGAGGCGTGGGAGCTCTCGGCGATGCGCGACCCGCGCAACTGGGTGCGCCCGGCCGCCGCGATCGTCGCCGGCAGCGCCGCCGGCGCGGCGCTCGTCGTGCTGCGAACCCGCCGTCGCGCCGCCGCCCGCACGAGCCGGCCGCTCGGCTTGGACCTTCCTCATCTCGATCGCGCCGGCGCCGAGCGCGCGCTGCGCGACCTCGCCAGCGAGACGCGCAAGCTGTTCGGCGAGCGCTGAGCCGGCGCTCGCCGGCTGCGCTCGCCCGTGGGGCGCCAAGCTAGTCTCTGCCCAGCGCATGGCCACCTGCTACCGCCACCCCTCGCGCGAGACCGCCGTCTCGTGCTCGAACTGCGGGCGGCCGATCTGCCCCGACTGCATGACCACCACGCCCGTCGGCATGCGCTGCCCAGAGTGCGCCGGCGAACGCACCAAGGTCAAGACGATCCGCAACGTGTCCAGCCGCCCCGAGCTGACGCTCGCGCTGATCGCCGTCAACGTCGTCGCCTTCCTCGCCGAGGGCAACGTCTCGATCGGTGGACGGCCCAGCAACAACGTCTACGAAGAAGGCGCGTTGTTCGGCAGCATCGGAGGGGTGCCCGGCCTCGGGGTCGCGCACGGGCAGTGGTGGCGCATAGTCACCGGCGGCTTCCTGCACGAGAACCTGCTGCACATCGGCTTCAACATGTACGTGCTGTACGTGCTCGGCTCGATGCTCGAGCCCGCGCTCGGCCGCCTGCGCTTCGGCCTGATCTACGGCGTCTCGCTGCTGGCAGGCTCGCTCGGCGCGCTGATCGTCTCGCCCCACGTCGTCACCGTCGGCGCCTCCGGCGCCGTGTTCGGCGTGATGGGTTGCGCCGCCGTCGAGATGCGTTCGCGCCAGATCCCGGTCATGCAGAGCGGCGTCGGCGGGCTGATCCTGATCAACCTCGTGATCAGCTTCGCCCTGCCCGGGATCTCCTGGGGCGGGCACGTCGGCGGGCTGATCGGCGGCGCGCTCGCCGCGATCGCGCTGCAGCTCGGCCTGCGCTTCCGCCGGCAGGCCGTCGCGCTCGGCGCCTGCGTCGTGCTCGGCGCGGCGTGCTTCGCCGGCTGCATCGCCGTCTCCAAGTCGACCGAAGCCGAAGCCGGCACGCCCGTGCGGCTGGTCGAACCCGGTTAGTAAGCCCCGGCAGAGCCCGCCGGTGCAGACCGCTATCGCGCGGGCGCCGACAGCTCGAGCTCGAGCACCTCGGCCGGCGCCGCCGGCAGTTGCTCGCGGTGCAGGATGTGCCCGAGCAGCTCCAGCCCGTCGATCAGGCGCGGGCCCGGGCGCGAGAAGTAGGCCGACGCGTCGACCGCCACGACCCGTCGCGCGCCGAGCGCCGCCAGCTCGCCGGCGTGCTCGAGCGCCTCTTCGCGCGCGCGGGCCGCGTCATAGCCGCACGGCATCACCACGACCACTTCAGGCTGCGCCGCCGCGACCTGCTCCCACGAGAGCACCTGCGAGTGCTCGCCCGCCAGGCCGAGCACGTCCTCGCCGCCCGACAGTTCGATCATCTGCGGCGTCCAGTGCCCGGCCACGTAGACCGGGTCGAGCCACTCCAGCGCCGCCACGCGCACCCGCCGCTGCCCGCGCACGGCCAGCTTGACGCGGTCGATTCGCCCCGCCGCCTGCGCGATCAGCTCGACGCCGCGATCGCGGCTGCCCGTCGCCTGCGCCAGCGTGCGCACGTCGCCGAGCGTCTCGCCCAGCGTCTTCGGGTCCAGCGCGATCACGCGAGGCTTCGACGGCAGCTCCTTGGCCAGTGCCGCGACCTCGTCGTAGGAGACAGCGCAGACCGGGCAGAGCTCCTGCGTGACGATCAGATCGGGCGCCAGCTCGCCGAGCTGCTCGCGGTCGAGCGAGTAGATCGCCTCGCCCTGCAGCGTGCGCTCGCGCACGGCCGCGTCGATCTCTCCCGCGCTGAGCCCCGCCGGCAGCACGTCGCGCGTGACCTTCGGCCGCTCGAGCGCCTCGCGCGGGAAGTCGCACTCGTGCGTCACCGCCACGACCTGCGGGCCGAGGCCGAGCGCGAACAGCAACTCGGTGGCGTGGGGCACGAGGCTGACGATGCGCATCGACATGACTCTACGAGCCGTCCCCCGGCATGCACGCTCTCATCGCGAGGCGCGCTCGCTATCCTCGCCGCAGCGATGACACTGCTCAGCGAGGCGCAGATCGAGCAGGAACTGCAAGGCTCCGAGTGGCGACGCGAGGGGAACTCGATCGTGCGCGACCACGAGCTCGCCGACTTCGTCGCCGCGATCGAGCTCGTGCAGCGCGTGGCCGGGCTGGCCGAGGCGGCCAACCACCACCCCGACATCCTCGTGCACGGCTGGAACAAGGTGCGCCTGACGCTCTCCACGCACTCAGAGCGCGGGTTGACAGCTGCCGACTTCGCGCTGGCCGAGCAGATCGACGAACCGATCGGGCCCGTGTTCGACGGTTGAGCGCGCCGTCGATCACCCCCGCGAGTCCGGCCAATCCCTGCTGTTTCCGACGCTCCGCCTTGCTACCTTTGGCGGGTCGGCAAAGCATGAACGACGACGAAGAACTTCCCCGAAGTAGCGCCGCCCTGAAGGGCCTCCCGCGTCGCCGTCAACTCCCGCGGCGCGTTCGCGCCGGGCGCTCGGCCCCACAGGTGCTCGCCGCCGCGTGAACGCACTGAAGATCATCCTCGCGGCCGTGCTGGTCGCGATCAACGCGTTCTTCGTGATCGCCGAGTACGCGCTTGTGCGCTCGCGCCGCACGCGCCTGGAGCAGATGCGCGACGAGGGGGTCAAAGGCGCGCGGCTGGCGCTCGCGCAGCTGGCCAACATCAACGAGTACATCTCCGCCGTGCAGATCGGCGTCACGCTGACCTCGATCGGGATCGGCGCGCTCGGCGAGCCCGCGCTCGCCGACGTCTTCAAAAGCGCGCTCGGAACCGCCCTCGCGCACGGCGCCGCCGTCGCGATCTCGGCGATCGTCGCCTTCCTGATCATCTCCAGCGCCCAGCTCGTCGCCGGCGAGATGGTGCCCAAGTTCTATGCAATCGACCGCGCCGAGTCGGTCGCCCGCCGCGTCGCCCGCCCGCTGCAGGCCGTCAGCGTCCTGTTCCACCCCATCACCACCGTGCTGACCGGCGTGGCCGACCGCATCCTGCGCCTGCTCGGCGTCGACATGAGCGAAGAGCGCCGCGGCGGCTCGCCCGATGAGCTCAAGCGGCTGATCGCCGAGTCCCACGCCGGCGGGCACATCGACCTCGGCGAGGCCGGCATGCTCAGCGGCGTCTTCCACCTGCACGAGCAGGAGGCGCGCCAGGTGATGACGCCGATCCCGGCCGTCGTCACCGTCGACGCCGCCCAGGACGTCGAGGCCGCGCTTCAGCTGTGCGTCTCCAGCGGCCACACGCGCCTGGTCGTGACCGAGGCCGACGACCGCGACCGCGTGCGCGGGATCGTGCACTCCAACACGCTCGTGCAGCAGCTGATGGAGGACGGCCCGCACTCGCCGATCGCGCCACTCGTGCACGACGCGCCGATCGTGCCCGAGACAAAGCCGCTCGACGACCTGCTCGCCGACCTGCAGCGCGAGCGCACCTCGATGGCCGTGATCGTCGACGAGTACGGCCGCGTCGTCGGCATCGTCACCGTCGAGGACATCATCGAGGAGGTCGTCGGCGAGATCTCCGACGAGACCGATCCGGCCGGCGGCGAGATCCGCAAGCTCGCCAACGGCGACTGGTTCGTGCGCGGGCACGTCGCCGTCACCGACCTCGCCGACTACGGTCTGCACCTGCCCGTCGACAGCGACGCCTACAACTCGATCGGCGGCCTCGTCTTCGCCGAGCTCGGCCGGCTGCCCCGCCGCGGCGACACCGTTGCCATCAACGGCTTCTCCGTACGCGTCGAGGCCGTGCGCGACAACCGCATCGAGTCCGTCCGCATCCGCGAGCGCCGCTCCGTGCAGACCGGCGACACGCGCGGCGAGAACGAGGACTGAGCTCCCAGGCCTACCGGGCCGTTAAAGCGATCCGGCCCGCGGGGGGAGCGGGCCGGACCGTTGCACTGGGAGGAGGCGGGTGTGCATTGCGACTCAATGTCGCTGATAACCAGTATTGCCCGCCCGATGAATGCCAGCTAAAAGTCTCCTGAGCGTTTCTCAAAGGGTTGGTGTGCGGATGCTCACAAGCGCCGGCTGGGCACGAAGCGGGGCGGGGGCCGCCTGCGTCGATCTCATCTCAGGCGCGCCAGCGCCTCCATCTCAATAATCGTGGAAGCCGCGCTTGCTCTTGCGCCCGAGCGCCTCTTCGCCGATCAGCTGCTCGATGCGCGGCGGGATCGTCTCGCCGATCGTCTCGCCGATCGCCTTGCTCACGTCGAGGCCGACCAGGTCGAGCAGCGCCAACGGGCCCATCGGGTGCCCCGCGCCAAGGCGCATGCACGTGTCGATCGCCTCCGCCTCCATGCCCGTCTCTTCCTGCAGGCGCACCGCGCCGAACAGGTAGGGGAACAGCAGGCCGTTGACGACGAAGCCCGGCACGTCGGGCACCTCGACCGGCGTCTTCTCGAACGTCTCGCACAGCGTCAGCGCCCGCTTGCGCGTTTCCTCGCTCGCGGCCCGCGGGAAGATCAGCTCGACCAGCTGCATCTTCGTGACCGGGTTGAAGACGTGCAGGCCGACGAAGCGCTGCGGGCGTCCGCTCGCCTCCGCCAGGCGCTCGATCGACAGCGAAGACGTCGTGCTCGCCAGGATCGCCTCCGGGCCGACGATCTCGTTCAGCTCGCCCAGCAGGCCCGCCTTGACCTCGTGGTCCTCGACGACCGCCTCGACCACGAACTGCTCGCCGGCCAGCTCCTGAGGGTCGGTCACGATCTCCACGTGCTTCGGGTCGATTTCCGCGCCCAGGCGCGCCAGCGTCTTCTCGACCGTCGCCCGCGCGCGCTCGGCCGAGCTGCTCGAGCGGGCCAGCAGCTGCACCGGGCCGTGATGGGCCGCCGTCGCCGCAAGGCCGCACGCGATCGCGCCGCTGCCCACGACCGCCAGGTGCTTGTTCGTTGTTGACTGACCAGTCAATCTACTCGTGACTCCACCGCGGTAGAGTATGTGCTGCAGGGGCCGGGCACCATCTTCGAGCGCGCCCGACGGTCGGGAGCGCCCCGCGTCTTCCCAGCATCCGCCGCGCAAAACCGCCGCGCAAAACCGCTCTAGGAGGCAACCAAAATGAGGCAAGCAGAGGGCCGCGAGGTCGTAATCGTCGAGGCTGTGCGCACGCCGATCGGACGCGGGCACAAGGAGAAGGGCTACTACAAGGACACCCACCCCAACGCGCTGCTCGGCAAGACCTACTCCGAGGTCATCAAGCGCTCCGGGATCGACGCCGCAGAGGTCGAGGACGTCGTCGCCGGCTGCGTGCAGCAGTTCGGCGAGCAGGGCTTCAACATCGCCCGCAACGCCTGGCTGCAGGAGGGCCTGCCGATCGAGACGCCCGGCACCACGATCGACCGCCAGTGCGGCTCCGCCCAGCAGGCCGTCAACTTCTCCGCCGCGCTGATCGCCGCCGGCGTGCACGACGCCATGATCGGCTCAGGCGTCGAGCACATGGGCCACCTGCCCTTCGCCGCCGGGATGAAGACCCAGGAGGACTTCGGCTACGCCTTCACGCCCGAGCTGATGGCCAAGCACAACATCGTCGGGCAGGGCCTCGGCGCCGAGATGATCGCCGACCAGTGGGAGATCTCCCGCTCCGAGCTCGACGAGCTCGCCGTGCGCTCGCACCGCCTCGCCCAGCAGGCGACCGAGGAGGGTCGCTTCGAGCGCGAGATCGTGGCGATGACCGTCGACGGCCAAGAGATCGTCGCCGACCAGGGGATCCGACCGGACACCAGCCTGGAGACGCTTTCCCAGCTGAAGCCGGCGTTCAAGCCCGACGGCAAGATCACCGCCGGCAACGCCTCGCAGATCTCCGACGGCGCCGCCGCCGTGCTGCTGATGTCAGCCGACAAGGCCAAGGCGCTCGGGCTCACCCCGCGCGCGCGGATCGTCGACCAGACCACCGTCGGCTGCGACCCCGTGAAAATGCTCGAGGGCCCGATCCCGGCCACGCGCAAGATCCTGCAGCGCAACTCGATGTCGATCAACGACATCGACCTGTTCGAGATCAACGAGGCCTTCGCGCCCGTCGTCGCCGCCTGGCGCCGCGAGCTCGACCCCGACATGGACCGCGTCAACGTCAACGGCGGCGCCATGGCCCTCGGGCACCCGCTCGGCTCCACCGGCGCCCGCCTGATCACCACCCTGCTGCACGAGCTCGAGCGCTCCGACAAGGAGATCGGCTTCGTCACCATGTGCTGCGGTGGCGGGCTCGGCACCGGGACGCTCATCCAGAGGGTCTGATTTCGTCAGGCGGCCCGGATGGCCGCCCGTGGTAACCGCCGGCGCACGCGCAGCGGTCTCTTCTAACCAAGAGCGAGCGTGCGCCGGCCCGAGAGGCCGGATGCCGGTTACGAAAGCCTCGGCTCTCCGACCGGCAGGTCTCTAGCCGCTCGGCCCGCCCCCGGTCCAGTTCACCGCGACCGGGGGCACGGCCAGCAGCGCCGCCCAGGTGGGCGCTTCGGCCACGCCGGTCGGCGCCAGGGCGTGCGCCGCCTGGAAGCTCTTCAGGTTGGCCGTCGTCTGCCCGGCGAAGTTGCCCGTGACTTCCTGCGAGGGCATCGCGCTCGCGAGGTGCTCCTGCAGCCACAGCACCTGGTCGCCCTTGGCGCCGCTGCGCAGTTCCGGGTAGGACGCGTTCGGCACGACGCTCGTGAGCGGCGCCAGCGGCGCCGTCAGCGCGCTCCAGCCGCTGCCCGGCGTCTCCTGCCAGTCCCAGAAGGAGAAGCCCGTGGCGCCGTAGTCGACGGCCTCCTCGCGGAAGCGCAGCACGTCGCTGGCGCTGACGCCGCCGTAGGTCTGCCCGAGCGGGAACAGCGGGCGGCCGTAGATGCGGTTGCCGATGTAGGTGTTCGCGTAGACCGTGTCCACGGAGACGCCGATGTCCTTCCAGTACATCTGCGGCGCGTTGTACTGCGCCCCGTTCGGCCCGAGGAACACCGAGTAGGGCAGCGACGGGTGGTAGCTGACGTAGGGGAACGAGGCCAGCGCGAGCGGGTAGGCCGGGCCGATCTTCGCGCGCAGGTCTTCGATGTAGGTCTGCGCCGCCGCGTAGTGGCCCTCGTACTCGCTCTCCGCGTCGATCACGAGGCAGTCCGCGCCGTTCGCCGCCGCCTCCGCGCCGAGGTTGGCCTCGCCCGCCGGGTTGGTCCCGTACACGTACTGCCAAGCGCACGCTTTCAGCCCGTTGGCGTGCAGTTCGGCCACGAGCTGCGGCGAGAACTGGCTCCAGTAGTTGCTCGAGCCGTCCGAGCTCTTGATGAACAGCGTGCTCACGCCCGCCGCGTGGGCCTGCGCGACGATCGAGGCCACGTTGCCGCCGTTGGATTTGCTCACGTACCAGATCCACATGCCCTGCCCGTCGAACGGCGAGCCGCTGACCGCGCCGACCGTGGCCGGCAGCGGGTGCGGTTGCACGGGCGGGTGCAGCGCGTGTCTGTAGATGTAGATCGGGCCGTAGGAGCTCGAATGCCGCGCGTGGCTCAGCAGCACCATGATGTGGCCCGAGTGGGCGTTGCTCGGCACCGTCAGGACCAGCCCGGCGCTCGTCTTGCGCAGGTGCGCGATCGGCGAGTTGCGCGCGATGCGCCCGCCGGGGGTGCGCGGAAAGCCGATCGCCGAGCCCGCGCCCAGGCCCTTGCCTGCCAGCAGCAGCGTCCCCCGCGTGGAGACCTGGTGGGGGTTGCCGCTGCACCTGGCGCTCGGCACGCAGCTGACGCTCGTGATGCGCACGCTCAGCACGTGCGGGCTCGACGTGCTGCGGCTCTTCGCAGGCGGCGCCGTCGGTGTCGATGGTGCCGCCGCCGGGCTTGCGCCGCCGCTGATGCTGCCCTGGGAAGTGCCGCCCGCGCTCGTGCCGGCCAGGCCGGCGGCGGGGTTCAGCAGCGCTCCGAGCAGGCACAGCGAGATCGCGGCCGGCATCGCCGTGAGCCGTCTGAGCCAGGGCCTGGATCGCTTGTGGGCGGCTTCGATCGCCAAGACAATCCCTTCTACGCGGGCACGTTTGCACTGCCCGATTGAGGCGGCGTCAGAGGTTAGCCGCTATGCCTCAGAGAACCGAGCAGCGCGACGGAAGTTGCGTGCGCGGCGCTTGCGCGCGCCTCAGCCCCAGCGAAAGCCGACCGCCGAGGGCGCCGGCGCGAGCGGGCTCGCGGGCAGTCCCGTCGGTGTCTCGGGCAGGTTGAAGCCCGTCGGCGCCACGTCGTTCGGCGCATCGCCATGGAACAGCGAGGCGAGGTACTGGATCTGCTCACGCCCGACGCCGAGCTCGAACTGCCCGCCGCCGTAGTTGCCGATCTTGCGCTCGGCGCAGTAGTCGTAGGTGTCGAGCAGCTCGCGCAGGCCGCCGATGCGCGAGGGCTTGACGTTGACCATGCGCGGCGGGTAGGGCAGCGCCTCGATGTCCGCGATCGAGTGGATCGGCGCATCCCAGGAGAAGCGCTCGCGGTGAGCGGCCAGCAGCTCGTCGATCTCGGGCGTCAGCTTGGGGTCCTCGATCCAGGCGTCCGGAAAGGCTGTGACGACCCGCTCGTACAAGACCGGGTCGGCCGGCTGGTCGACGATCGTGCCCGTGTAGAGCCCCTTGAAGTCGACAGAGTCGACCGCGCCGGTCGCCTTCAGCTCGGCGATCAGCTGCTCGTCCCACGAGCTCGTCGGGTCCAGCTTGAAGCGCAGCGACGGGTAGAGCTCCAGGCGGCTGCTGACCGGCGCCGGCGTCGGCGGCTCGCCGAGGCGCAGCGAGACGACGAAGCGCACCGGCTCCGGCTCGCGCCCGAGCGCCGCATGCAGCGTCGTGCCCGCCTGGCGCAGCGCCAGGTCGAGCGCGGCCGACTCGTACGCCCACGTGCGGTAGTTGCGCGAGACCTCGCGCTGGGGCGGCTCTCCGAACAGCTCGAGGCCGGCGAGATGCTCGGCGAACGAGGCGATCGTGAAGCTTCCTGCCAGCGCCAGCGACGGCCCGGCGGCCTGCAGGATCTCGTGGTCCTCCGCGTCGTAGGTGACGTCCTCGCCGACGCCCTGCTCGCCCTTGCCGTGCAGCCTGATCACCGTGCTCTTGCGCGTGAAGTCACTCGAGACGCTTGCTTCCAAGGGGTCGAGCGCGTAGCCCTCGATCTCGACGGGCAGCTCGGCGAGCAGCTCCCACGTGCTCATCCTGCGGCCTCTCGCTCGAGCCGCCCGACGAGCTCGTCCAGGCGCAGCTCCTCCAGTGCGTCGCCGACCGCGCTGAGCTCGCGCGCGCACAGCTCGATCAGCGCCTTGCCCTCCTTGACCAGCTCGAGCGTCTCGTTGAGGCTCGCCTCGCCCGAGTCCAGGCGGCGGATGATCTCCTCCACGCGCGCCGAGGCGGCCTCGTAGCTGAGCGGCTGCGCGGCTGTCGCGCTCGGAGCCGGCAGGGGGTCGCTGTGCTGCTCGCCGTCGCTCATCGCTCGTCCGTCCGCTCGTCGCGCACCTGCGCCGGCACCGCGCCGTCGGCAAAGCGCAGTCGCAGCTCGCGCGCCTCGCGCGCCCGCGCCGCACTCGTCAGCGGCTCGCCCGCCGCCGACTCCACGACCGCGTATCCGCGCTCGAGCGTGCGCTGCGGATCATGGGCGGCGAGCGCCATCGCGAGACTTTGCAGCTCGCGCGGTTGGCGGCGGCGGCAGTCCGACAGCGCCGCCTCGGCCTTGCGCTGCAGGACGACTGCGCGGCGCTCGGTGACGGCGTGCTCGCCCTCCACGCGTCGTCGCGACCCGGCGCGGATCTCGCGCAGCTGCTGGTGCAGCCGCACGCGCTGGCGCTCTACGTGGGCACCGGGCGCGCGCGAGAGCGAGGCCAGGAGCCGCGCCCGATTCAGCACCGCGCGCCTGCCGTGCTCGCGCAGCCGCCGCGCCATCTTCGCCTGCTCCAGGCGGGCCGCCGCGCAGTCGATCCCGACCGCAGCCTCCGCCGCGTGAGTAGGCGTCGAGCAGCTGACCGCCGCCACGTCGTCGAGCAGCGTGCGGTCGGTGTGGTGGCCGACCGATGCGATCACCGGGACGCGCAGCAGCGCGACCGTACGGCAGAGCGTCTCGTCGCAGAAGCACAAGAGGTCTGCCAGCGAGCCGCCGCCGCGCGCCACGATCACCACGTCGACCTCGGCCAGCGCCGTCAGGTCGCCGAGCGCGCGCACGATCGCCGGCGCCGCGTGGCGGTCCTGCACGGGCGCGAAGCCCCACACCAGGCGCCCAGCCCAGCCACGTCTTGCGAGCGCCGCGAGCACGTCGTCGCGTGCCTTGCCCTGCTCGGCCGTGATCACGCCGATCGCGCGCGGCACGAGCGCGCGCGGGAGCAGCTTCTGCGGCTGAAGCAGCCCCTCGCCGTCGAGCTGCTTGCGCAGCCGGTCGATGCGCGCGAGCAGGTCGCCCTCGCCGGCCACGCGCAGGTCGCTGACCGCGAAGGAGAAGCCCGGCGAGGAGGTGGCGCTGCCCGGGTAGTAGTCGCAGCCGCCCGCGACGACGACCTGCACGCCCTCGCTCGGCTCGCCGCCGGCGCGCGCCACGATCCTCTCCCAATCGTCGCGCCACGCGGCGCATGGCAGCGCCCCGCCGGCGTCGCGCAGCTCGAAGTACACGCGGGCGCGCGAAGGCCGTACGTTGACCAGCTCGCCGACCACCTGCACGCGTGTGAACGAGCGCAGCCTGCCGCGCAGGGCGGCGGCGTACTCGCCCACCGGGAACGGTCCCGCGAGGCTGCTCTCGGGAATCCCGGCGGCCGTCGGCAGAGGCTCGATGGAGGGGTCCGTCCGGGCCATGAGAGGCCAGCATAGGCGGTACGATCGACGTCAATGCGCGGCACTCGACCCCGGCACTCCGGCGCCTAGCAGCGGCTGCCGTGGCGAATCGCAGCAAGGGCGGTCGCGGGCGCTCGCGCAAGCGCAGGTCGGGCGCTCGCGCGAAGGCCGCGGTGGCTGTGGCAGGCGCCGAGGCGGCGCAGGCCGATCAGGCTCCGCCGAGCGGATCGCGGTCCGCGTCAGGCGCCGCCGCGGCGAAGGGCGCGCGGGGGGAGCGTGCGGCGCGACGGCCGCGTGAGCGGCGCCGGGCGGGTGCGGCCCGGCCCGACGACGGCTACCGTGCGCCCGGCTCGGTCGGCGAGCGCCCGCGCGCCCCGTGGCACCCGTTCCCGCTCGCCGAGCTCTCGATCCTCGTCGGGCTGATCGCCGTCGCGATCGGCGCGGCGCGCGGCGAAGCGGGCAAAACGCTGCTGCTCGTCGGCGTCCTCGTGGTCGTGTTCGGCACGCTCGATACGACCATCCGCGAGCACCTCAGCGGATACCGCTCGCACGCCGGGCTGCTGGCTGCCGTGCCGACGGCGCTGATGCACGGCGGCATCGCGCTGGGCTTGTTCGCGCTCGGGGCGCCGCGCGTGACGTGGGTGCTCGTGCCGCTCGTGCTCGACGTGCCGGCGTTCGCGGTGCTGCTGAAACTGCTCCGCGCCCGTTTCGAGGACGCGCGCCGCGAGCGGGTCTTCGCCGGGCGGCGCTAGACGCTCGCCCGCCGGGTGCCGGGCCGCCCGCTGGTGTCAGACGCGCCCGGCGGCGCTGTCGTCGAGTGAGGGCAGCGTGCGCTCGCCGGGCGCTCCCGGCTCGCCGCGCACCTCGCCCTCCAGGCCCAGACGCTCCAGTCGCGCGATCTCGCGCGCGCCTTCGACGTGGGCCGGGTGGTCCTCTCCCAGCCCGTCGATCAGCTTCGCGATGCGTTCGCGCAACTGCAGCGCAAAGTGCGGCGTGGAGGCGCCCATCAGCTTGCGCACGTCCTCGACGGTGACTTCGCCCGCGCGCTCCTTGCGCAGCGTCCGCGGGTCCTCGGCCTGGCTCATTCGGTCCTCATCCGCTGGCGATCTCCCGCTTCGTCCTGTCCGATGGTGTCGTAGCTGCTGTCATTCGGCCTGGGCGACCGATTCTTCCGCGGTCGACTGCTGGCGCGGGGCGATCTCGAGAACCGTGTCCAGTTCGGCCTGCGCGAGCGCCGAGATCGCCTGTTCGTCGCCGATCAGCCAGCCGTGATTGTAGACCTCGCGCACGGGCGGGATCGCCGCCGTATAGCCCGGCTCGATGTCGCTCAGGTAGTGCGTCAGCGGCGCGGGCACGGAGGCGGCGTGTTCGAGCAGCAGCAGCGGCCCGTAGTCGCCGTGCGCCGACAGCGACGCCGCGGCGGGTGCGTCGAGCGGGCGCGCGAGGTTGGCGAACACGAGCCCGTGGCCCGCTTCGTGGATGCCCCAGCCGAACGTTCCCCGCGAGAAGCGCGAGACGGAGATCGCGTTCTCGACGGGGTCATTGCTCGCGCGCGCCGTCCCTTCGCCGGGACCGGCTTCGCCGGTGACGTGCACGACCGTGCCCAGCCGCGCCAGCGCTGCGTACGTCGCACTGTGCAGCGTCGTCGGCGCGACCACGTAGATCGCCGGATGCTTCAGCGCCTCGAGCGCGTCACTCGTCGCCTTGGGCACACTCGAGCGGGTGACGAACAGGATCGGCGCCCCGCTCTCGGCGGCGAGACCGGCCGCCGGCATCTGCAGCGCTCGTGGCGCGTCGGCCGCGACGACGATGACCGAGTGCGGGGAGCGTCCACGCGCGGCCTCGAGCAGCTTCAGCACGGCGACGCCTGCGCTCGCCGCCGCTTCGCCTTCGCCGGCACCCGCCCCGGGCCCGGCGCCGGTTTTGGCCCCGCTGTCGGCCCCGACGACGCTGCTGGCGATTGCCTTGGTCGTGTAGCCGGCTGGAGCGGCGACGCCCGCGCCGACGGCGATCACCTGCGCGCCGCCGAGCTTGGCTGCGCCGAGCGGTCGCATCGCCTGCAGCGCTTGCGCGCCGGCTTCGGGCAGCGCGTCGCCTTCGGCGTAGAGCAACGGCGCCGCGAGCGGGACGGACGCGAGCGCGGAGGCGGCGAGCGCGGCGGGCCAGTCGCGCTCGTCGACGATCGCGACCGCCTGCGGACGGGTGGCGGGCGTGAAGCCGGGGTAGACGGCTCGCGCGACGGCGGCCGCATCGTCTGCGGGGTCGGCGCCGCCCAGCCTCGTCGTGTTCTTCGTGGCGACCGCTGCTACGCCCAGCGCTTCGGGCGCCGGCAGGGCACCGCCGCCGGCTTTCGCGCCGTCGGCGTGGGTGCCCTTGCCGCATCCGGCGAGCACGGCGAGCGTGCCACCGCAGAGCGCGAGCGCCGCAAGCAGCCGGAGCGGGGGGACGCGCATGGCCGCGGACACTAGCGGGAGCGCCGGAGCCCGAGGCCGACTCCGGACGCGCTCCGGCCGCGCTCAGCCACGTTCCGGCGGCGCTCGAGCGTGCCAGTCTCGGGCGGACCCCAAGCCGCATCCGAGTCCCATCTCGGCCGCTCCGCGTGCAGGGATCGGCGCGACGAGCAGGAATGCAAAGGTTTGAGCGCGCGACGCTCGGGTATATGAGGCGATTATTTTGCTTGTTTGCAGGCAAAACGTGCATACCGGCGGCCACGTGCTGCAAGCGTCATTGCAGTTTGCTAGCGTGCGCCGCCAAGAACGCCGAGTCCCTGACCAGAAGTCAGAGACCGGGGGACCCAAGTTGTTTTGGGGCGAATCACACGGAGTTCCCGTGAGAAGCGCAGGCTCTTTCAGCGCTAGCCCGTCAGCTAACCCCGGAGGCCGACGAAAGAGGTTGTTGTCTTGCGGGTGCGAACCCTCAGCAGTTTTCTAAGCAGCTTGACGATCCTGGCCATTGCGGCCACCCCCGGTATGGCGGCCAGCACAGGCGGAGCCGCCGCCGGCAGCACCACCCCGACGACGCCGGCACCGGCTACGGCGCCGGCGATCCACCTGTCCCCGATCGTCTCGAAGTCGCGGCACCTGAGCTACAAGGGCCCGATCTACGAGAAGACGGCCACGGGCGAAGTCGTTCCGTACGTGCCGACGGCACCGGCGGCGCAGCTGACGACGGCCACCGGCGGCAGCCCCGTCGGGACGGCCGCGGCGAACACGAGCGAAGCGGCGACGCCGACAGCGGGCACGCCTCAGCCGGAGCTGCTCGTACCGGGCTCGATCGCCCGCTACGTGGGCGGCTATGCGGCGGCGCCGATGAACGCGCCGGCCAACGTCCAGCAGGTGATCTGGACGGCGAATGAGATCATCGGCCTGCCCTACGTCTACGGCGGCGGCCACGCCTCGTTCACCTCATCCGGCTACGACTGCTCGGGCACCGTGTCCTTCGCGCTGCACGGCGGCGAACTGCTGAAGACGCCGATGGACTCCTCGGAATTCATGCACTGGGGCTCGCACGGCGCCGGTCGCTGGATCGCGGTGTTCGGCAACGCCGGCCACGCCTACATGGACGTGGCGGGGCTGCGCCTGGACACGAGCGCGGCCGACGACCCGTCCAACCAGCAGGGCCCTCGCTGGCGTCCGCTGCGCGGCGAAAACGGCGGCTACACCGTGCGCCACCCGCTCGGCCTCTAGAAGACAGCGGCATCTGCGTCGCTCCCGGTCGGCTAGGCTTGAGAGAGCCGGTCGATCCGGGACCGGCTGCCCCCGCGCAACGCAATAGGAGGATCTCATGGCCGGCCTGACCGGGCGCATGTCAACCGTCGTAAAGGCGAAGGTCTCGAAACTGCTCGATCGCGCCGAAGACCCGGCCGAGACGCTGGACTACAGCTACCAGAAGCAGGTCGAACAGCTGCAGAACGTGAAGAAGGGCATCGCCGACGTGGTGACCGCCAAGAAGCGTCTGCAGATGCAGGAAAAGACGCTGCAGCAGAGCGTGGTCAAGCTCGACACGCAAGCGCGCCAGGCGCTGTCCTCGGGCAATGAGGATCTCGCGCGCACTGCGCTGGAACGCAAGAACGTCGCGCAGACCGAGCTGCAGGGTCTCGACGGGCAGGTCGCGGAACTGGAAGCCCAGCAGCAGAAACTGATCGAATCAGAGCAGAAACTGCGCGCCAAGATCGAGGCCTTCCGCACGAAGAAGGAGGTCATCAAGGCGCAGTACTCGGCAGCCGAGGCGCAGGTGCGCATCTCCGAGGCGGCGACCGGCGTGGGCGAGCAGATGGCCGACGTCGGCCTTGCGATGCAGCGCGCCGTCGACAAGACCGAAAACATGAAAGCGCGCGCCGACGCCGTCTCCGAGCTGGAAGCGGCGGGCACGTTCGACGACATCACGGCGCTCGGCGGCGGCGAAGACGACATCGACCGCCAGCTCAAGCAGCTCTCGAGCCAGCCGGCCGTCGACGACGACCTGGAGAAGATGAAGGCCGAACTGGGCAAGGGCGGCGGCGAGACGCCGCAGATCGCCCCTGCAGGCGACGCCGGGACCGGCGCGCCCGCGGCGGCTCCGCCGAGCGAGAGCGGCCAGGCATGATCGTGCGCATCTCCGGCGAGGCGCAGTACCGCCTCGCGAACGAGAAGAGAGACGAGCTGAACGAGCTCGACAACGCGGTCGTCGCCACGGTCGAGGGCGAGGACGCGACTCGCTTCGAGCAGTCCTTCGCGGCCTTGCTCGACTTCGTACGGGCGAACGGGGAGCGTCTCGGCGACGACGAGCTCGAGGGCTCGGACCTGATCCTGCCGCCCGCCGATCTCACGCTCGCCGAGGCCGAGTACGACTTCTCGGGCGAGGGGTTGATTCCGGACTGACAGGCCACTCCCAGCTAGTTCCAAGGAGTTCCAAGCGCTTGGAGTTGTGCTAAGCTCCAAATTCTGGATCTATTTGGAACTAATCTGGAGTTGCCTTGTACGTAGCGCCACCTCCCGACGATCGAAAACTGCTCGACGAGCCGGAGCGCTTGCTGGCTGCACTGGACGCTGCCGACGTCGTGGGACGCCCGAGCGGCTACGTCCACTGGGACAAGCTGCGTCATCTGACGCCGCCCGAGGGCCTCACGCACGAGGATTGGTGGTTCGCGATCACGATTCGCCGAAGTCTGGGCAGCCTGCCGCTGCGCGACTCGGCGGGGAAGCCCTTCATGTACGGCGTCCCTTCGAGCATCCAGCGTCTGCTCCATTTCGTGGATCAGCACTGTGGCGGCGAGATAGCGATGTCGGAGGTCGTCCCGACAGACGAGCAAGCGCGCCATCACTACCTGGTCAGCTCGCTGATGGAGGAGGCGATCCGGTCGAGCCAGTTGGAGGGCGCGACCACCTCTCGCCAGGTGGCAAAGGAGTTGCTGCGCACCGGTCGGGCACCGCGTGACCGAAGTGAGCTGATGATCCTCAACAACTATCGAGCACTTGAATTCATGCGTGACGGCATGGGGGAGGTGCTTACTCCCGAGCTCGTGATGACGTTGCAGAAGATACTCACCGAAGGAACGCTCGATGATGCCGGTGCGGCTGGTCGTCTCCAAACGGCTGACGAAGAGCGGGTCGTCGTGCTTGATGCAACCGACGGCACCCTGATCCACACTCCTCCGCCGGCCGATCAGCTGCGTGAGCGGATGGATGCCATGTGCGCTTTTGCCAACGGCCACGACGACGACACGGAGGGCTTCATTCACCCAGTGGTTCGAGGCATTCTGCTGCACTTCTGGCTTGCCTACGACCATCCGTTCCTGGACGGCAACGGACGGACCGCACGTGCACTGTTCTACTGGTTCATGCGCAAGCAGAGGTATTGGTTGGTTGAGTATCTCTCGATTTCACGTGTCATTCGCGACGCCCCGGCGAAGTACGGCAGGGCGTTTCTGTACACCGAGTCCGACGGCGGAGATACAACGTACTTCTTGCTGCATCAACTGGAAGTGGTGAAGCGCGCGGTTGAGGAGCTGCACGTGTACTTGAATCGCAAGATGCGAGAAGTGCGAAAGGTCGAGAAGCTGATCAAGGACTCAGACGGCCTGAACCATCGGCAGCTGGCGCTGCTTACGGACGTTAGTCGCCACCCGGAGAACGTTTACACCTACCAATCACACGCGTCGAGTCACAAAGTGACACACGAGACCGCGCGTACCGATCTCCTGCAGCTGCAGGAGCGGGGCCTTCTCAGTCGCCGCAAGTCGGGTCACAAACATCTCTACAGCGCTGTTGCGGACTTGCCGAAGGCCCTCCAGGCCTAGAGTGGAGCTCGTGTCTTGGCGAGCGGCTGGGCTGCTCGGCCCCTAGATCGGGATCCCCCACAGCGGAAACCACCGCTCGATTTCGCCCTCGATGGGCAGCTCGCTTCCGACCTGCGCCTTCAGCTGCAGCTCGCGCTCGGTGGAGCGCTCCTGCGCGCCGCCGGGAGCGGGCACGAAGGGGTACCAGGCGCCGCGCTTGTAGTTGTAGATGAAGTAGATCCGCCGCCCCTTGGCGTCGGTGAAGCCGAACACGGCGCACAGCAGGCGTTCGCCGAAGCCGGCGGTCTCGATCGAGCTGGAGACGGCGTTGATGCCGACGGCGAGGTCTTCGATGCTGGGGGCGCCGTCGGGGCTGCGCAGGATCATCCAGCGGTAGCCGTAGCTGTCGTCTTCGGTCTTGACGGTCGTGCCGTTGTCGCCGCCGGTGGCGGTGACGACTTCTTCCATGTCCTTGATGGTCGATTCGAATTCGCTCGTGGCGAGCGCCTGGAAGACGATGGCGGCGCTGCCGGAGGGGTCGACCCCGTGCTCGGCCTGCAGGTCGACGTAGGCGGTGGTGATCGCGAACAGGCGGTCGGGAGCGGGCCCCTTAACCTGATGGCGGCCGGTGAGGATGTCGCGCAGGCCCAAGGCTCAGGCGGCTCAGGCGTTGGCGGCGCTGAGGCCGCCCTGCAGCTGGGACTCCAGGCGCTCGAGCGCTGCTAGGCGCTGCTCGAGCGGCGGGTGGTCGGCGAACAGGTTCATCAGCGACTTCTTGGCACGCGGGGGGATGATGAAGAAGGCGCTCGAGCCTTCGACGCGGCGCAGATCCTGGCTGGGCGCCTGTTCGATCGCGCCGCTGATCTTGATCAGCGCCGAGGAGAGCGCGCTGGGACGCCCCGTGAGCACGGCCGAGCCGCGGTCGGCGGCGAACTCGCGGTAGCGCGAGAGCGTGCGCAGCAGCACGAAGGAGACGACGTAGACGACCACAGAGACGAGGATCACGAGCATGATCTCGCGCTCCTCTTCTTCGCCGCCGTAGCCGCCGCCGAAGAAGAAGGCGAACTGAAGGATCAGCGAGGCGAGCGAGGCGAAGAAGCTGGCGAGCGTCATCACCATCACGTCGCGGTTGATCACGTGCGTGAGCTCGTGCGCCATCACGCCTTCGAGCTCGGCGGGCGAGAGCATCTGCAGGATGCCGCGGGTCGCGGCGACGGTGGCGGACTTCTGCGAGCGCCCGAGCGCGCAGGCGTTGGGCACGGCGGTCTCGATCACGCAGACGCGCGGTTTGGGCAGGTCGGCCTGTACGCAGAGGCGGTCGATGATGCCGTGCAGCTCGGGCTCTTCCTCGGGCGAGACCTCTTTCAGGCCCATCGCGGCCATCGCGAGCTTGTCGGAACCGAACAGCTGACCGAGCAGCAGCACGACGGCGACGACCACGATCAGCCCGGCGCCGGCGCCGGCGGCGAACAGGACGCCGACGAAGACGACGTAGAGCAGGCCGAGCAGGAACAGCGTCAGCGCCATACGCACCTGCAGCCCGTTGTCCTTGCCGAAGTTCCGACGGTTCGCGGCCATGCGCGGATTGTCGCAGAAGCGGCTACGCGTGCCCTAAAGTTGCGCGCGCAGCCGATGTCCGACCGCCACCAGCCATGAAGCCCGAGATCCACTTCCTCGGAATCTCGATCAAGACGTTCGGCGTGACGTTCGCACTCGGCTTCGTCGCCTGCGGCGCGGTCATCGCGCGACGCCTGAAGGAGCTGGGCAGGCCGGTGGACTGGGCGTATGAGATCACGTTCGCGGCGCTGATCGGCGGCGTGGTGGGCGCGCGGGGCTACTACGTGATCCAGAACTACGACAGCGTCAAGCACGACCTGCTGGGCAGCGTCTTCTCGGGCTCGGGCCTGGTCTGGTACGGCGGCGCGATCGGCGGTGCGATCGGCGTGCTCGGCTGGATGCGCTGGCGAGGAGTGCTCGAACTGCGGATGCTCGACGCGTGCGCGACGGCGCTGGCGCTCGGCTATGCGATCGGGCGCATCGGCTGCCAGGTCTCGGGCGACGGCGACTACGGCATCCGCTCGAGCCTGCCGTGGGCGATGGGCTATCCGCACGGCACGCTGCCGACGCCGCCGGGGGTCAAGGTTCAGCCGACGCCGATCTACGAGACGGTCGCGATGTGCCTCGTCGCATGGGGTCTGTGGCAGCTGCGCGATCGCGTCAGGCCAGGGGTCGTGTTTGCCCTGTACCTGCTGCTGAGCGGCTTCGAGCGCTTCCTGGTGGAGTTCATCCGCCGCAACACGGAGGTCTTCGCGGGGCTCACGGCGCCGCAGCTGGAGAGCCTCGGGCTGATGGCGATCGGCCTGCTCTGGCTGGCGTTGATGGCGCGTCGCGGGGGCGCGGCTTCGCTGCGGGCCTCGCCTGCCTGAGCAGGCACGCGATAATCCGCGTCGATGGCGACCGAGACGATGCTCTCCGATGTGTTCCCGCTGGGCAGCCGGCTGAACGAGGCCGGCCGGCTGGAGGTGGGCGGCTGCGACACGATCGAGCTGGCGCGGGAGTTCGGCACGCCGGCCTACGTGGTGGCGGAGGATGACCTGCGAACCCGTGCGCGTGCGTTCGTCGACGCGGGCGCGCAGGCGGGCCACGAGGACTTCCACGTCGTGTTCGCCTCGAAGGCCTTCCCCTGCACTGCTGTGCTCGCGCTGTTCGCGCAAGAGGGGCTGTGGTGCGACGTGGCCTCGGGCGGGGAGCTGCACCTGGCGCTGAACGCGGGCTTCGCGCCGGAGCGCATCGTGATGCACGGGAACGCCAAGTCGGAGGATGAGCTGCGCACGGCGCTGACGCACGGCGTCGGTCTGATCGTCGTCGATAATTTTGATGAGATCGATCGATTGCAGCGGCTCGTGGCGTCGCACGGCGCGGGCGCAGCCGGCGGCGGCTCGGACGTTCAGCGGGTGCTCCTGCGGGTCACGCCCGACGTGCGCGGCGAGACGCACGAGAAGATCTCCACCGGCCAGGCGGACTCGAAGTTCGGTTTCGCGATCGCGCGCGCGGCGGAGGCGATCGAACGGGTGCAGGCCGTCGCGGGGCTCTCGCTTGCGGGCCTGCACGCGCACATCGGCTCGCAGCTGCTCGAGCTGGAGCCGTTTCGCCGCGAGGTCGCCGAGCTGGCGAAGCTGGGCGACTTCGAGCTGTGGGACCTCGGCGGCGGACTGGGCGCGCGCTACACGAGCGATCAGCCGCAGCCGCCGTCGATCGAGGAGTACGTCTCGACGCTGCTGGCGGCGGCAGGCGAGCACGGCATGGGCGCGCCGGGCAGGCGCCTGTTGATCGAGCCGGGCCGCGCGCTGTGCGCGAACGCGTGCGTGACGCTGTACACGGTCGAGTCGGTCAAGCAGAACGTCTCGCGCTGGGTTGCGGTCGACGGCGGCATGTCGGACAACCTGCGCCCGATGATGTACGGGGCGCGCTACGAAGCCCACGTGGCCGACCGCTTCGACGGCGAGACGCGCTGCGAGCTGGCGGGCAAGCACTGCGAGTCGGGCGATGTGATCGTGCGCGAGACGCTGCTCGACGACCCGCGTCCGGGCGACGTGATCGTGACGCCGGCGACGGGCGCCTACGGTTATGCGATGGCGAACAACTACAACGGCGTGCCCCGGCCACCGGTGATCTTCTGCAAGGACGGGGACGCGCGCGTGGTGGTCAGGCGCGAGCGCTTCGAGGATCTGACGGCGCGCGATGCCGGCTGAGGCGCGCACGGCAGAAGACACGACGCCGGCCGCTGCCGGCGGCCGGCGCCCGTTCCAGGTCGGCCTGCTCGGCCACGGCACGGTCGGCGGCGCGTTCGCGGCGCTGCTCGACGAGCGCGCGGATGAGATCGAGCGCTTCAACGGCCGCCGGCCGGTGATCTGCGGCGTGCTCACGCGCTCGCGCGGCGACTTCGAGCAGATCCTCGCCGACTCGGACCTGCTGGTCGAGGTGATGGGCGGGATCGAACCTGCGCGCGAGTGTCTGCTGCGCGCGCTGCGCGGCGGCAAACACGTGGTCACGGCGAACAAGCAGCTGCTCTCCCAGCACGGCGAGGAGCTGTTCGAGACGGCGCGCGAGCACGACGTGCGACTGCGCTTCGAGGCGGCCGTGGCGGGCGCGGTACCGGTCGTGCGCGTGCTCGAGGAATCGCTCTCGGCGACGCCGATCGAGCGGATCCACGGGATCGTCAACGGCACGACCAACTTCATCCTCTCCGAGATGGCCGGCGGCAAGAGCTACGCGGAGGCGCTCGCCGAGGCCCAGCGCGTGGGCTACGCCGAGGCCGATCCGTCGGACGACGTCTCGGGGCGCGACGCGGCGGCGAAGATGGCGATCCTGGCGCGCCTGGCGTTCGGCTCGCCGGTGCACCTCGACGAGGTCCGCTACGAGGGCATCGACCAGCTCGACTCAGACGACCTGGAGTACGCGCGCGAGCTCGGCCTCGGGCTGAAGCTGGTCGGCACGGCCGAGCGCCGCGGAGGCGGTCTGTCGGTGCACGTGCACCCGACGTTCCTCTACTCGGGGCACCCGCTGGCGTCGGTGTCGGGCCCGTTCAACGCGGTAACGGTCGAGTCGGACACGATCACGGAGATAACGCTGTCGGGACCGGGCGCGGGGGGTCGGCAGACGGCGAGCGCCGTGCTCGGCGACGTCGTCAGCGTGATGACGGGCGGCGCGCGACCGCCGGCGCCGCCGCTTCAGCTCGAGCTGATCCAGGACGTCGACAGCGCCTTCTACCTGCACCTCGACGTGGAAGACGTGCCGGGCGTGCTGGCGGCGGTGACGAGGGTGCTGGGCGAGCACGACGTGTCGATCAAGTCGGTCGTGCAGCGCGGCATCGCCGAGCACGCACGGCTGGTGATGGTCACCCACCCGGTGCTCGAGTCGAGCCTGCGCGCGGCCGTGGCCGAGGTCGACGCCTTCGACTTCATCCGCGCGCCCACGCGCGCGATCCGCGTGATCGAAGAGGAGTTCGGTTGAGTTGACGATGCCGACGGACATAAACGAGCTGCCGCCGGTGCCGCTGCCGCGGATCGAAGGGGCGGCGTTCTCGGGCACGCACGTGCCGTTGATCGAGCGCTACCACGAGCGACTGCCGTTCGAGCCGGGCGACAAGCTGGTGAGCCTGCAGGAGGGCTCGACGCCGCTGTTGCGCGCGCCGGTGCTCTCGCAGATGGTCGGCGCGACGGTGCGGCTGAAGCTCGAGGGGGCAAACCCGACGGGCTCGTTCAAGGACCGTGGCATGACGTGCGCGGTCTCGGCGGCCGCGCGCGACGGCGCCAAGGCGGTGATCTGCGCCTCGACGGGCAACACGGCGGCGAGCGCGGCGGCGTATGCGGCGCGGGCCGGAATCACATGCGCGGTGATCGTGCCGGAGGGCAAGATCGCGCAGGGCAAGATGGCGCAGACGCTCGTGCACGGGGCGCGCGTGATCTCGCTTGCGGGCAACTTCGACCAGGCGCTGACGCTCGTGCGCGAGCTGACGGCGACGCACCCGATCGTGCTCGTCAACTCGGTCAACGAGTTCCGCATCGAAGGCCAGAAGACTGCGGCGTTCGAGATCCACGAGGCGCTCGAAGGTGGCTGCGAGGCGCTGTGCATCCCGGTCGGCAACGCCGGCAACATCACCTCCTACTGGCGCGGATTCCGCGAGGTCGGGGCGGCGCCGAGGATGCTCGGCTATCAGGCGGCCGGCGCGGCGCCGCTCGTCGAGGGGCACCCGATCGAGCACCCGGAAACGGTGGCGAGCGCGATCAGGATCGGCAACCCGGTGCGCTGGGAGGACGCGATGGCTGCGTCGACCGACTCGCGCGGGGCGATCCGTGTGGTCTCAGACGAGGAGATTCTCACGGCCTACCGCCTGCTGGCATCGAGGGAAGGGATGTTCTGCGAGCCGGCCTCGGCGGCGTCGGTGGCGGGCCTCTTGAAGTACGGCGCCGAAGGCGCCGAGCAGATCGTCTGCGTGCTCACGGGGCGTGGTCTGAAGGACCCGGAGACGGCGCTGGTCAACAACGACGGGCGGATCATCCAGTGCGTCGCCGAGACGGCGGCGATCGAGGAAGCCGTCCTCGGCGATCCGTGAGCGCCGGCGCGTGATCCGCAGGCGCTTGGTGCGCGTGCCGGCGTCCTCGGCGAACCTGGGACCGGGCTTCGACTGCATGGCGGCGGCGCTGGCGCTGCACGTCGAGTTGGAGGTGCTCGAGACGGGCAGCTTCGCGGTGGAGACTGCGCTGGCGGTGGCGCGCGGGCGCGAGAACCTCTGCGTGCGCGCGTTCGAGGCACTGCATCCGGCGGATGACTTCACGTTCAAGATCTCCTCGCAGGTGCCGCTCTCGGGCGGCCTCGGCTCCAGCGCGGCGGCGATCGTGGCGGGGCTGATGGCCGCGGATCACTTGTTCGAGCTCGACGCCGACCTGCTGGCGCTTGCGAGCGGGCTGGAGGGCCATCCGGACAACGTGGCGGCCTCCCTGCACGGCGGCTTCGTGATCTGCGCGGACGGGCAGGCGACGCGCTTTGAGCCGCCGACCGGTCTGGAGGCGCTGGCGGTGGTGCCGCAGGCGGCGGTGCACACGAGCGAGGCACGCGCGGCGCTGGCGGGCGAGGTCCCGCTGGCGGACGCCGTGTTCAACGTGGCCCACGGAGCGCTGCTCACGCTGGGCCTGGCGCGCGGCGACTGGGACATGCTCGGGCGCGGGCTGCAGGACCGCCTGCACCAGCAGCAGCGCTCGCACCTGTTCCCGCGCTCCTACGAGCTGGCGCTGCGCGCACGCGAGCTGGGCGCGCTGGGGGCGACGATCTCGGGCGCCGGGCCGACGGTGCTCGTGTGGTGCTTCTACGAGCAGACGGGCGCCGTGGCGGAGGCGCTGCGGCCGGAGATCGACGGTTGGGCAACGCTCCTGCGGGCGCCGTTCGAGCCGCAGGGGGCGTACGTGACCGAGCTGTAGCTCGGTCGAGGTGGCCGGTGCGCGCGGCCTCGGTGGGCGCGTTGCTAGCGCAGTTGCGCGAGACGCTCGGAGGCCTCGCCGAGCGCGGGCAGGCGCTCGAGCACTTCGCCGGCGAGGTCGAGGTAGTCGGCTGCCGAGGTCGGGGCGATGGTCGAGGATCGAGCGGGCACGCTCGGCCGACTCGGCGTAGGCGATCGAGGAGCGGATGGTCGTGTCGAAGACGAGCTCGCCGAAGCGCTCCTTCAGCGAGACGAGCGCCTCGCGCGAGTGGATCGTGCGCATGTCGGCGAGGTTGAGCAGCACGCCGACGACCGACAGTCCCTCGTTCAGGCCGTCGCGCGCGAGCTCGACGACCTCCATCGCCTGCTCGACGCCCTGCAGCGCGAAGTACTGCGCCTCGGCGGTGACGAGCGCGCGGTCGGCAGCGACGAGCGCGTTGACGGTCAGCAGGCCGAGCGAGGGCGGGCAGTCGATCAGGATCAGCTCGTAGTCGTCGGGAAGCTTGGCCAGCGCGCGGCGCAGGGTCAGCTCGCGTCCCATCTTGCCGCCGAGCATCAGCTCGGCCTCGGCCAGCGTGAGGTTGGCCGGAATCAGGTCGTCGCGGATCGCCTCGGCCGCGCCGGCGCGGCCGGAGAGCACGTCGGCGATCGTCGGCTCGGCGTCGGGCGGGACGTCGAAGTAGTCGGACAGGTTTCCCTGGGGATCGAGGTCGATCGCGAGCGTCCGTACGCCGCTGCGGCGAAATGCGTCGGTCAGCGTGCGAACGGTCGTGGTCTTGCCCGTGCCTCCCTTCTGGGAGAGCACGGCGATCGTGTCAGCCATCGGCTGATATTACGTCGCAGCGCGCTCGCGCGCGCGTTGGCTTGGCCGGATGGCTGGAGCGCAGCGAGCTACGGCGCGACCACGACGTAGCTCAGGCGGTAGCGCCCGACGATGATCTCATCGCCGTCCTTCAGCAGCTTGCCGTCGATCCTCTGCCCGTTGACGAACACGCCGTTGAGGCTGCGGTCGTCGAGCACGCGCACGCCGTCGGGCTGGCGCACGATCAAGGCGTGGCGGCGCGAGACGGTCGGGTCGTCGAAGCGAACGTCGGCGGCGAGGCTGCGCCCGATGCGGGTCCACTCGCGCGAGAGCGGGACGGTGCGCGTCTCGGCGCCCTCGGCGAAGCAGAGGTACTCGCCGGGCTGCTCGATCTTCCGGCGCGCCTGAGCCAGCATGGTCTTGTGGTCGAGCGGGGCGGGCTCGGAGAGCACTCGGCCGTGGCGGGCGGTCTGCTCGCCGCTGACGCCTGCAGCGGGCTCGGCGCTGAACAGCGAGGCGCGCACGAAGTCGCTGCCGCCGCAGCCCGGGCAGGCGCTGAGCGTGTCCTCGCCGCTCAACGTCAGCACATAGCCGCAGCTGCGGCAGCAGAACGAGCCGGCGCCGACGAAGGCTCCAGCCGCAGAGTCGCCGCCTCTGAGGGGCCCCTTGCTGAGTAGATCCATGCTGCTCTCCTCCTTCCTCTTTGCCCGGCGCTCCGCGATGTGCTGCTGGGTGCTTCCGTCGAGGGAAAGATCGTGGCGATCATAACAAGCTTGGCCAAACCGGCGTATTCACGATTCCCGCATTTTCCGGGAAGGTCAACGACGCTGCTGTCAAGCCCAACCGATCGCCGACACCTCGGCACGGCTCAGATACCCGAGGCCATCTGCCGACAAACCCAGGCCCCGGCTCCCCCGGCTCCGGTTCACCGGTGCCAGGGGCAGGAAGGGCCGCCCGCACGGCGAAAACCCGCGAGATGGCTCCTACGACGACAGACCACGAGCAGCAGTTCGAGCGCTTTCTGCTGCGCCGCGGCGTGGGCGCGCTGGAGGCCGATCGCGAGCGCTGCGCCGACTGCGGGCGCACGCCGTTGACAGGCGAGCACGTGCACCTGTACGACGGGCGGGGCGGCGGCGTGGTCTGCGAGCTGTGCCGCGCGCTACGCCGCGAGCCCCCGGTGGCAAGCGAGATCGTGCGCCACTGCGAGCACGGCCACACGGTCCGCCTGACGGCCCGCGCCGCCTGAGCGGCACGCTGGTCCGGCGCGGCGCGCTTTAGACTGGCGAGCGTTGTGGACCCCTTGACCGTCTCGACAGTGATCTCTGCGCCGCGCGAGCAGGTGTTCGACTACCTGCAGGACATCGCCAACCACAGCGAGTTCACCGATCACTTCATGGTCGACTGGCACCTGACGCGGATCGACTCGGTCGGTCGGGGGGCGGGCGCCCGGTTCCGCGTGAAGGCGCCGGGGAACCGTTTCGGCTGGGGCGACGCGACGTTCGTCGAGGTCGATCGCCCGCACCGCATCGTCGAGGCGGGCCGCACGGGCAAGAACAACCGCATCCGCACGCTCGGTACCTACGAGCTGGCGCCGGGCGCGTCGGGCACGACGCGCGTGCGCTTCACGCTCGAGACGGCACCGGCGACCCTGTCGGATCGGCTGATGGAGTCGCTCGGCGCGCGCGGCTGGCTGAGGCGGAAGAACACACGCGCGATGCGGCGGCTGCGCGCGATCATCGAGCGTGGCGAGCAGCGCGGAGATCGCGTGACGGTCGCCGCCGGATAGACTGCCGCGTCGCATGTCCAGCCGTCTGCGAAAGCTCCCGCTTCTCGGGCTCATCCTGCTCGCGGCCGGCGCCCTCGGCGCCTGCGGCGACTCGCACACGAAGGTCACCACGGGGACCTACGCCGGCGAGTCCGGCGAGAACGCGCCGTACCTCGACGTCGGGCCACTGGTCTACGAGGTTCAGCTCTCGCGCGAGCTGAACCCTTACGACGTCGAAGACGCCGCCTACCTGGAAGGCCTCTCGCCCGAACAGCGCAAGCTGGAACCGGGCCAGGAGTGGTTCGCGGTGTTCGTGCAGGTCTACAACAACCACTCCCAGCCCCAGACGGCCTCTACGGACATGAAGATCTACGACACGCAGGGCAACACCTACCTGCCGCTCGTCCCGGCCGGGCACAACTCGTTCGCCTACAGCGGCGGCACCGTGCCCGGCAAAGAACGCCTGCCTGCGCTCAACACGGTCGCCTCCAACGGCGCGACGCAGGGTTCGATGATGCTGTTCAAGATCCAGACGGTCTCGCTCGACAACCGCCCGCTCGAGCTGAGGATCGTCGATCCCACGGACGCGGCCGAGACGGCCACGGCCGAGCTCGACGTCTAGCGGCTGGCGGCCCGCTTCAGGCACCGAGCGCTCATCGGCCGGCGGCGGGCGCCTCAGCGGCTGGCCTGCAACCCGGCCTCGAGCACTTCGCGCGCGACGGGCGCGGCCGTGTCGCCGCCGGCGCCGTCTTTGACGAGCAGCACGCCCACGACGATCCGCGGGCCCAGCGCAGGCGCGAAGGCGGCGAACCATGCGTCGGTGTTGCTCGCTTCGCTGTCGGCGCCGACGCAGCCGCCCGAGCTCGATTCGCCCGAGCTCGATTCTTCGCCGGATTCTCCGGATTCGCCGGAGGAGGTGCACTCGGTCTTCAGTTCGGCCGTGCCCGTCTTGCCGGCGACGGTGACGCCCGAGATCGCCGCCGAGGTGCCGGTGCCTTCTTTGACGACGCCGATCATCAGCCGGCGCACGGTGCGCGCGACGGCCACGCTCGTCACCGAGGGACCGGGTGCGGGATGCTCGATCGCGAACGTCGGTGTCGGGCGGTGCCCGCCGTCGGCGATCGTGGCTGCGACGATCGCCATCTGCAGCGCGCTGGCCTGCACCTGTCCCTGACCGATCGCTGTCGATCCGACGTCGAGTTCGCCCTGGATGCTCGTGGCTGCCGGCAGCGTGCTCTCGGCGGCGCCTTCGATGCCGGTCGGGTGGTTGAAGCCGAAGCGTTCGGCCATCGCGACGAGCCGCGGTGCGCCGAGCTTGACGCCGAGCGGCGCGAACACCGAGTTGCAGGAGACGGCGAAGGCGAGCGCGAGCGAGCCGCCGCATTCCTCGCCGTTGGCGTTGCTCAGCTTGACGCCGTCGAGCGTCGCGTAGGTCGAGTAGGGGAAGGTCGTCTTGGGCGTGGCGATGTGCGCCGCCAGGGCGCCCGTGAGCGTGACCATCTTGAACGTCGAGCCGGGCGGCTGCACGCTGTTCATGGCGATCCCGGCGACGGCCAGGATCTGGCCGGTGGAGGGCTGTAGCGCGACGACGCCGCCGAGCCGCGAGCCGAGCGCGGCGACGGCAGCTTTCTGCACGGCGGGGGAGACGCTCGTGCGCACGGCGTGGGCCTCGTGCGGGGCGGCCGTCGCGAGCACTCGCTGCCCGGCGAGCAGCTCGCCTCCCGGAGTGCCGCGCAGGCGCGCGTCGAGTGCCCGCTCGAGCCCGCTCGTGCCGACGATCGCGTCTGAGGGAATCCCCTGCGATTCGAGCGCTGTCCGCTCCGAGCTCGGGATCGGGCCGACTTCGCCGACGACCGCGCTCGTTGATTCGCCGGCCGGGGAGATGCGCGGTCCAGTCGTTTCGGCCGATCCTTCGGCGAGCACGGAGCCGTCGCGAGCGAGCAGCTTCGCTCGCGCGGGCAGCGTGGTCTTGCGCGAGAGCTGCTCGCCGATGCGCAGCCCGGGGAAGGCCAGCGAGCGCGACCATGCGATCTTCTCGCCGCCTTCGGCACCGCTGCTCACACGCAGCTCGACGCTCAGCGCGAGCGTGCCGAACAGGCGCGTGGTGACCTTGACGGGCACCGCCACGAGCCCGCCCGGCGCCGCGTGCGCCTTGCCGGCGACACGCAGGCGCGTGGCGGTCGCCGTGTTCATCGCCTCGTGATAGGCCGAGACGAACTCGTCGGCGGTGACGGAGTGGCGCGAGGCGGCGTCGATCTCGGCGTACATCGCCGTGTATTCGGCTTTCGCCCACTCGCCGACGAACTTGGCGGCGAGCGAGTCGGCCGGCGAGGACCCGCTGTTGGCGCCGACGATCGCGCCGACCGCGAAGGCCACGGCGGCCAACGCGATCACCGGGCGCGCGCGCCTGACCCTAAGCGTCTGCTCTTCGCTCAGGGCACGGTAGAACATGGCGGGTGACGGGCCTCGACTGGATCATCGTCGCGTTCGCGGCAATCCTCGCTGCTTTTGGCTTCAGGCGGGGGTTCATCGTGGGGGTGCTGTCGTTTGTTGGGTTCGCCCTTGGGGCATTCCTCGGAACTCGCCTGGCTCCTCTACTGCTCTCGCAGGGATCCGCATCGCCGTACGCTCCCGCGTTCGGCCTGTTCGGCGCGTTGCTGGCCGGCGGGATCCTCGCGAGCGGGGCGGAGGGGGTCGGCTTCAGGGTCAGGCGCGCGCTGCTGCTACCCGGGATCGGCGCGCTCGACGGCCTGCTCGGCGCCGCGCTCGGCATCGCCCTGGCGCTCGGCGTCGTGTGGATCGTGGCGGCCGTCGTCGGCCAGACGCCCAGCGAGACGCAGCTGCGCGAAGAGATCCAGCGCTCGGCGATCCTGCGCGAGCTGAATGCGCTGCTTCCGCCCTCGGGGCCGATCCTCAACGCGCTCGCGCGCCTCGATCCGCTGCCGTCGATCTCCGGTCCCTCCGCTGACGTCCCGCCGCCGCCGGCCAAGATCGCACACGCGCCCGGCGTGCGCACCGCCTCGCCCAGCGTCGTGCGGGTGCTCGGCACGGCCTGCGGGCTGGCGATCGAGGGCTCCGGCTGGGTGGCGGCGCCCGGCGAGGTCATCACCAACGCACACGTCGTGGCCGGCGAGCGCGACACGACGGTCGAGCTGGGCGGGCACGCGCCGACGTTCCCCGCGCGCGTGCTCGCCTACGACCCGCGCGACGACGTGGCCGTACTCGGCGTGCCCGGCCTTCAAGAGCCAGCGCTCGAGCTCGTGGAAGATCCCTCCTCCGGTGAGGCCGGTGCGATTCTCGGATATCCGGAAAACGGCCCGTTCGATGCACGCTCTGCGCGCATCGGGCGCACGCAGACGGTGCTCACCGACGACGCCTACGGCAACGGTCCCGTGCACCGCCTGCTCACGCCCCTGCGCGGGCTCGTGCGTCCCGGCAACTCCGGCGGCCCGCTCATCGACGGCGAAGGACGTGTGTTGACGACTGTGTTCGCCGGCACGGTCGGCGGCGGTCCGCACGGCGGCTACGGCGTCGCCAACTCGACGGTCGCCCGCGTGCTGGCGCAGGCGGCCGCTCGTGCCCGCGCGGGTGAGGGCGCGAGCACCGAGGGTTGCGCGGCGGGGTGAGCGTGCTGCGGGTGGCGACCGCTCAGCCGCCGGCGGGTGCCGGGCGCGTCGTCGCTCTCGCGCGGGAGGCTTTCTTCGCCGCGCCGCTGCTCTGGGCCTTGGCCTTGCGGGGCTCGCGTGCGGGCGCCTTCGTCGTGGCGCCTCCACTGCGCCGCTCGAGCTCGTCGTCGATCGCAGCTTGCACGATCGTCAGGCGCCGGATCAGGTCGGCCCGCACGCGCGTCAGCTCCTCGACGGTGAGCAGCGCCGGGCCGATCCCGCGCCGGCTGCGGGGAGGGGGCGGGGCGACACCCGGGTGCTCGGCTTCGAGCTCGGCGATCGCGCGCTCGAACGCCGCGATCTGGCTTCGCAGCGAACGGCGGCGGGCCTGCTCGGGCTGCTGCTCGCCGGCGTCGGCGGGCGCCGCTGTGTCCTCGATGTACAGCGCGGCCGCAACCTCGCGCGGGTCGACCCCCGTCTCGCGGGCTTCGTGCGCGGCGTTGGCGGTGATCGTGCCGACCGCAGCCGCACGCCGCGGCGCGGGCGCGACGAACGTGCCGCTGCCCTGCTGGCGGTCGATCAGGCCATCCTGCTCGAGGCGCTGGTAGACGGCACGGACGGTGTTGACGTTGACGCCGGTCGCCTCGGCCAGGTCGCGCAGCGCGGGCAGGCGCTGGCCGGCGGCGTAGCGCCCCTCGGCGATCCGCGAGCGCAGCGCCCATGTCAGCTGAACGCCGATCGGCACGTCGGCCTTGCGGTCGATCGCCAGGCCCTCGAGCTCGAGCTCGGCAGGTACGGGGGCATTGTCAATAGGGCGAGCCACGTCTCCAGGGTACCCGCTGCAGGGGCGCAGAACATAGTGTGCTAGTTCACTAGTACACTCGCACAATGGTCGATCGGCTGTTCGCCCCGGCGCGCGGAGTGCTCGAGGAATTCGGCGACGTCGTGCTGCTGACGGGGAGGACGATCGTCTCAGCCGCGCGTCCGCCCTATCCATACGGCGGCGAGCTCGTCTCGCAGTTCCTCTTCGCTCTGCGGCTCGTGTGGTTCCCGCTGCTCGTGACGACGGTCGCGATCAGCTACGGCGCGCCCGGCCTGCAGGCAGCCAACTTCCTCACGCTGTTCGGCGCGCTCGACCGGCTCGGCGGCTTCTTCGTGCTCGCGGCGATTCGCGAAATCGGCCCGCTGATCACTTCGATCGTCGTCGCCGGGATCGCCGGCACCGCGATCACCGCCGACCTCGGCGCGCGCAAGGTTCGCGAGGAGCTCGACGCGCTGCAGGTGCTCGGCGTCGACCCCGTCAAGAACCTCGTCGTGCCGCGCTTCCTCGCGCTGGTCGTCGTGACGGGCCTGTTCGACATCTACTCGCTGCTGTTCGGGATCTTCGGCGGGATCACGGCGGAGCTCGTCAACGGGCAGCCGCTCGGGCCGTTCTGGGGGACTCTGTTCGCCAACGCCTCGACGACCGACCTGTGGGGGTCCGTGCTGAAGTCGAGCTGCTTCGGCGCGATCATCGCGATCGTCTGCTGTTACAAGGGCATGTCCGCCTCCGGCGGCGCCGAGGGCGTCGGGCGCGCCGTCAACGAGGCCGTCGTCGTCTCGTTCCTGGGGATCGGGGCGTTCAACTACGTCTTCACGCAGACGCTGCTGGCCACCCATCCGAACATCCTGGTGATCAAGTGAACGAGCTGCTGCTGATGCCGCGCGAATGGCTCGCGGCGACAGGCGAGATCGCACGCTTCGGAGGGCGGATGGTCACCGACGTCTACGGCCTGCGGGTGTTCCGCTTCTTCGGCGAGTCGCTGCGCCAGGCCGGCATCTTGATCGTCGGCTCGACGCTCGTGATCTGGTCGCTCGTGTTCCTGATGGGGATTGGCGTGTGTGGCATTTCCGGCGCCTACTTCACGCTCTCCACCGGCGCTCCGTCCTACGCCGGCGTGTTCGCCGCCTGGTGCGACCTGCGCGAGGCGGTGCCCTACGCCTTCGGCTACATGATGGCCGCCAAGGTCGGCACCGGAATCGTCGCCGAGCTCGGCGCGATGCGCATCTCCGAGGAGATCGACGCGCTCGAGGTGATGGGGATCGACTCGATGGTGTTCCTCTGCGCCACGCGCCTGCTGGCGTCGTGGATCGTGCTGCCGTTCATGTACATCGGCGGGATCGGCGTGGCCTACCTCGGCTCCTACATCGGCGTCGTGCAGCAACTCGGCTTCGTTTCCTCGGGCGGCTACCTGCTGGTCTTCTGGCAGTTCCAGAACGCGCCCGACCTGCTGTTCAGCGTGATCAAGGGCATGTCGATGGCGACCGTGATCGTGCTCGTGGCCTGTTACTACGGCTACAACGCGAGTGGCGGACCGGTCGGCGTGGGCACGGCCACGGCCAAGTCGATGGTGCTCAACCTCGTGTTCGTGACGCTGATCGGGATGCTCGGAACGCAGGTCTTCTGGGGCGCCAATCCGCGTGCCCCGATCGGCGGGTAGTTGCTCGCGCCGTCCTCGCAACCGCACTCACCCGCTACGCTGCCGCCATGTCCAAGACCCTCGTGATCGCCGAGAAGCCCTCCGTCGGGCAGGACCTCGCACGCGTGCTGAAGGGCCCCTTCAAGAAAGGCGAGGGCGTGCTGGAGGGCCCCGAGCACGTGGTCACCTGGGCGGTCGGGCACCTCGTCCAGCTCGCCGAACCGGACGAGTACGACCCCAAGTTCAAGCGCTGGCGCATGGAAGATCTGCCGATCGTGCCGGAGCGCTTCAAGCTCGTCGTGCGCGACGAGCGCTCGCGCAAGCAGATGTCGGTCGTGACCAAACAGATCGGCCGCGAGGACATCGCAGAGATCGTCAACGCCTGCGACGCCGGGCGCGAGGGCGAGCTGATCTTCGCCTACCTCTACGAGAAGGCCAAAGGCAAGAAGCCCGTGCAGCGGCTGTGGCTGAACTCGATGACCAGCGCCGCGATGAAGGAGGCGCTCTCCTCGCTGCGCCCGGCCGAAGAGTTCGCGCGCCTGGAGCAGGCGGCGCGCTCGCGCTCGGAGGCTGACTGGATCGTCGGCATGAACGCCACGCGCGCGGCCACGATCCGCCTGCGCAGCTCCTTCGACGGCGCCGTCTCGCTGGGTCGCGTGCAGACGCCGACGCTCGCGATCATCGCCCGCCGCGAGGAGGAGATCAAAGCTTTCGTGCCCGAGCCCTACTGGCTCGTCGACGCGACCTTCGAGGCCGACGGCAAGCGCGTGTACGAGGGCCGCTTCCACGAGGGCGCCAAGCCGCGCATCGCCACGGCAGAGGAGGCCGATGCGATCGTCGCCGCCTGCGAGGGCAAGCAGGGAACGATCACCAAGCTCGACAAGAAAGAGCAGCGCGAGAAAGCGCCGATGCTCTACGACCTGACGACGCTCCAGCGCGAGGCCAACAACCGCTACGGCTTCTCGGCCAAACGCACGCTGGCCGCCGCGCAGCGCTGCTACGAGGAGCACAAGGCGCTCACCTATCCGAGGACCAACTCGCGCTACCTGCCGAACGACATGGTCGCCGAGATCAAGCCGACGGCCGAGTTCGTCGGCCACAACTCCGAGTACACGAAGGGCGCCGAATACGTGATCGGCCTGGACCTGCTGCCGCTGGCGCGCGTGGTCAACGACGAGAAGGTCACCGACCACCACGCGATCATCCCCACCCGCTCCGAGCACAACCTCGACAAAATGGGCGCCGACGACCGGCGCATCTACGACATGGTCACGCGGCGCTTCCTGGCCGTCTTCCACCCCGAGGCCGTGTTCGAGAACACGCGCGTGGAGACGACCGTCGGCGAGGGCGGTCATGTGTTCCGCACGCGCGGCAAGCTGCTGATCGTCCCGGGCTGGCGCGGCGTCTACGACGAGGTCGCAGCCGACACGCGCCCGAAAGGCGAGGAGGACGAGGGCGTCGACCAGCAGTTGCCCAAGCTCGAGGACGGCGAGACGGTCGACACGAACAAGATCGCGGCCGAACGCAAGGAAACGAAACCGCCGCGGCGCTACTCGGACGCCTCGCTGCTGGGCGCGATGGAGACGGCGGGCAAGCTGGTCGACGACGAAGAGCTGCGCGAGGCGATGAAGGAGTCGGGCATCGGCACGCCGGCGACGCGCGCGGCGATCATCGAGCGCCTGATCACGGTCGCCTACGTCGAGCGCGACGCGCGCGCGCTGGTGGCCACCGAGAAGGGGCTGAACGTGATCCGCCTGCTCGACGCGCACATGCTCACCTCGCCCGAACTGACCGGCAACTGGGAGCACCGCCTCGGCAAGATCGAGCGCGGCGAGGACTCGCGCGAGAAGTTCATGAGCGACATCGCGGGCTTCGCCGAGCAGACCGTGCACAAGCTGGATGAGACGCTCAAGGACGTGCGCATCCCGCGCGCCAAGCTCGGCCCGTGTCCCGTCTGCGGGCACGAGATCAACGAGAACCGCAAGGGCTACTCGTGCTGGGCGCGCGAGGACCCGGGCTGCGGCTTCGTGATCTGGAAGGCCAAAGCCGGCAAGACGCTGACCGTGCCGCTTGCACGCGAACTGATCAAGACGGGCTACACCGAGAAGCAGGTGACCGGCTTTCGCGGCCGCAGCGGGCGCTCGTTCAGGGCGCACCTGGCGATGAGCCAGACCGAGGAGGGCAAATGGCGCGTCGAGTTCGACGAGGAGTGGGCCAAGGAGGGCGCCAAAGCGCCCGAGGCCGAGGCCGAGGCGAACGAGTTGACCGCCGCCAAGTCGAAAGCCAAGAAGAAAAAAGCCGCGCCGGTCAGCCAGCGCAGCGCCGCCTGAGGCCGCTCCACGCCTAGCGGCGTTGTCGGGCGGTTGCGCCAGGATGGGTCGCGATGCCGATCACGCTGATCACGGGGCCAGCCAACGCCGGCAAGGCCGAGCTGGTGATGGATGCACTCCGCTCGCACTTGGCGCGAGGCGCGGAGCCGATCCTGGTCGTGCCCACGCGGGCCGACGTCGAGCACTACCTGCGCGAGCTGGCCGGCGATCGAGCTGCGATCGGCGTGCGCGTGGAGCGCTTTGCGGGGCTGATCGGCGAGGCCGTCCTGCGCGCCGGGATCGCCGAGTCGGTGATCGGCGGCCTGGCCCGCGAGCGCCTGCTGCGCTCGCTGGCCGCAGCCGAGGACCCCGAGCGCGCGCACAGCGCGCGGCGCGGGCTCACGCGGGCGCTCTCGGACCTGCTCGCCGAGCTGCAGTTCCGGCGGGTCGCGCCCGGCAGGCTGCTGCGCGCGCTGGAGGACTGGCGTGCGGCCGACGGCACCGATGCGGCGCCGCTGCAGCTGGGGCGCATCTACGCCGGCTATCGCGACGCGTTGCGGCGCCTGGGGCGCCTGGATGCCGAGCAGCGGGCCGTGCTCGCGCTCGACGCGCTGCGCGAGCGGCCGGCGCTGTGGGGACGAACGCCGGTCCTGTTCTACGGCTTCGACGACCTCACGACGCTGCAGCTGGACGCGGTCGAGACGCTCGGCGTCGTGATCGACGCGCCGGTCACGGTCTCGCTGCCGTATGAGCCCGGCCGGGCGGCGTTCGGCGGGCGCGCGACAACCTTTCAAACGCTCGCTCCACTGCTCGGCGAGCACGGCGAGCACCGCGTGCTGCAGGCCCGCGGCGATCACTATGCCCCGCACGCCCGTCGCGCGCTCAGCCACCTCGAGCGCTCGCTGTTCGAGCCGGGCGCGGCGCGGATCGATGCCGGCTCGGCGGTTCGGCTGCTCGAGGGAGGCGGCGAGCGCGCCGAGCTCGAGCTGGTGGCGGCCGAGATCGCCGCGCTGCTGAGCCGCGGCGTGGCTGCGGAGGAGATCGCCGTGCTGGTTCGCGGCGCCGGCACCTCGACCGAGCTGCTCGAGGAGCTTCTCGCGGCTGCAGGCGTGCCCTACGCGATGCAACGCAGGCGACCGTTCGGCGACGCCTCGGTCGGTCGGGCCCTGCTCGGGCTGCTGCGCTGCGTGCCGGCGGCCGAAGGCGGAGCGCCGGATGAGCCGGATGAGACGGGCGAGCTCGGCGACCTGCTCGCCTGGCTGCGCGCGCCCGGGCTGCTCGAGGTCCCGGCTCTGGCCGATCGGCTCGAGCTGCGCGCCCGGCGAGCGGGCGCGCGCAGCGCCGCGCAGGGGAGGGCGCTGTGGGAGCAGCGCCACTGGCGGCTGGAGTCGATCGATCGTCTGCACGAGGCGCAGGCGCGCGGCCCGGCGGCCCTGATCGAGCGAGCCGCGCGCGAGCTCTACTGGCTGTTCTGCGCTCCGCGCCGCTCGGCGGCAGCGGTGCTCGCGGCCGAGGAGCTCGACGAGGCGGCTGCGCTTGCCGGCGGGCGGCGTGCGCTCGCCGAGCTGCGCGAGCTCGCGCGAATCGCGCCCGAGCTCGCCCCGTCGGGGGCACGCGAGCTTGCAACGCTACTCGAGCAGGTCAGCTTTCTCAGCGGCGAGGCTCCCGCGCCGGGGGCGGTCGCCGTGCTCGATCCGCTGGCGCTGCGCGCCCGGCGCGTGCGCGCGCTGTTCGTCTGCGGGCTGCAGGAAGGAGCGTTTCCGGCGCGCTCGCGCCCGCAACCGCTGCTGTCGGAGGAGGAGCGACGGCGCCTGGCCGAAGTGTCCGGACTGCGCCTCGGCGAGCACGTCGACGGCTCGCAGGCAGATCAGCTCGCGGCCGAGCGCTACCTGCTCTACGCGGCCGTCTCGCGACCGCAGGAGCTGCTGGTGCTGAGCTGGCATGCCTCAGACGACGAAGGGCAGGCGACGCCGCGCTCGCTGTTCGTGGACGACGTCTGCGATCTGTTCGAGGCGGGCCTGCTGGAGGGCCGAGCGCGCCGGGCGCTCGGCGCAATCGACGACCGTGGCGCCTCGCGGGTGGACGAGCGGGCGACGTCCGCCACTGGCGAGCCACGCTCGGATGAGCCACTGCGCGACGAGCTGCTGCTGGCCGAGTTGGCGGCGCGCCCGTGGTCGGCCTCGGCGATGGAGCGCCGGATCGGCTGCCCGGTGGCGTGGTTCGTCGAGCGCCTGCTGCGCCCCGACGAGTTCGAGCCCGAGCCCGAGCCGCTTGCGCGAGGGGCGCTTGCGCATGCCGCGCTGAAGGACACGCTCGAGGGCCTGCGCGGGCAGTCGGGAAGCGCGCGGCTGCGCCCGGCGACGCTGGGGCTCGCGCGCGAGCTGCTCGCCGCGGCGCTGACGGCGCGCGAGGCCGAGCATCCGTTGTCGGCCGCCCCCGAGCGCCGCGCCGCAGTTCGCCGCAGGCTGCAGGCCGATCTCGAGCGCTACCTGGCGCAGGCGGCCGAGGCCGACAGCCCGCTCGAGCCGAGCGAGCTCGAGCTGGGCTTCGGCTTCGACGGCTCAGACGACCGCGGCGGGGCCAGTGCGCTGCCCGCGCTGGAGCTGGGCGGCGGCTTCAAGCTGCGCGGCAGGATCGACCGCATCGACGTGGGCAGCCGGGGTGAGGCTGTCGTCTATGACTACAAGGGAAAAGACGCGCCGGCGGCGGCACGCTGGATCAGGGAAGGCAAGCTGCAGGTCGCGCTCTACATGCGCGCTGCCGAGCAGCTACTCGGCCTGGAGGTGATCGGCGGCCTGTATCAACCGCTCGCCGGGAGCGATCTGCGTCCGCGCGGAGTGCTCGACGGCGACAGCGGCGTCGAGCTCGACTGCGTCTCGACCGACGTGCGCGAGCACGAGGAGGTCGCCGAGCTGCTGGACGAGGCGCTGGCGATGGCCCGCGCGGTCGCCGAGCAGACGGCGCGAGGCGAGCTGCAGGCGCGACCGCAGACGTGCGCCTGGCGCGGCGGCTGCCGGTACCCGACGATCTGCCGGTGCGAGCGGTGAGCGCGCGCAACGCGCCGCAGCTGGAGACGCTTCCGGGGATGGAGTCGGCTGGAGCGCAGCCGAGCGGCGACGGTCCGGTCCTGACGGTCGAGCAGGAGCAGGCGGTCGCGCGGCGCGCCGAGCCGCTGCTCGTCTCGGCGGCGGCGGGCAGCGGCAAGACCTCGGTGCTGGTCGAGCGCTTCGTGCGCGCCGTGCGCGAGGACGGCGTGGCGCCGGGCCGGATCCTCGCGATCACGTTCACCGAGCGCGCCGCCGGCGAGCTGCGTGAGCGGGTGCGGGCGCGGCTGCTCGAGCTGGGTGAGCGACAGGCCGCGCGCGACACGGAGGCCGCGTACGTCGGCACCTTCCACGGGTTCTGCGCGCGGCTGCTGCGCGCTCAGCCGCTTGCGGCCGGGCTCGACCCCGATTTCGCCGTGCTCGACGAGGGCCTGGCCGGGCGCCTGCGCCGGCGCGCCTTCGAGGGCGCCGTGCGCTCGTGGCTGAGCGATGATCGCGAGGAGGCGTCCGATCTGCTCGCCGCCTACGGCGTCGACCGCGTCGGCACGATGCTCGAGCAGGTCTACCTCGAGCTGCGCAGCCGCGGCCAGCAGCTACCGCGGCTGCCTGCCCCGGTACTCGACGGCGATGCCTCGGAGGAGGGGCTCGAGGCGGCCGGCGTGTGCGCCCTGCTCGGCGAGCTGCTCGAGCGCTTCGGGCTCACCTACGAGCGGCTCAAGCGTGCGCGCTCGGCGGTCGACTTCGACGACCTCGAGCTGCTCGCCCAGCGGCTGCTGGGCGAGCGCGAGGGCGTGCGCACCGTCTGGTCGGAGCGCTTCGAGCTGTTGATGGTCGACGAGTTCCAGGACACCAACCCCCGCCAGCTCGCGATCCTGCATGCGCTGGATCGCGGGAACCTGTTCACGGTCGGCGACGAGCTGCAGTCGATCTACGGCTTCAGGCACGCCGACGTGAGCCTCTTCCGCGAGCGGCGCGCCAAGCTCGAGCAGAGTGGCGGGAGCCTGCCGCTGAGCACCAACTTCCGCAGCCGCGGCGAGCTTCTGGATGTGGTCAACGCGGTCTTCGCCGAGCGCTTCCCGGGCATGGCGCTGCTCACGGCCGGGCGCGAGGAGGGCGCCGCGCACGAGGCGCGGCCGGCCGTGGAGCTGCTGCTGACCGACGCCGACGGATGGGAGCAGCACGAGGCGCTGGCCGAGCGGATCGCGACCGGCCTGCCGCCGGCGCAGGCCTGGCGCCAGGCCGAGGCGCGCCTGCTGGCGCAGCGGGTCGGCGAGCTCGTGGGCAGCGGGCGGGCCCGAGCTGGGGACGTCGTCGTGCTGCTTCGCGCCTCGGGCGACCTCGAAGTGTTCGAGCGCGCGCTGCAGCTCGTCGGGTTGCGCACGCTCGCCGCCGTCGGCGCCTTCTGGGGGCATCAGCAGATCGGCGATCTCGTGACCTACCTGCGCGCGCTGGCCAATCCGCTCGACGAGGAAGCGCTGTACGGCGTGCTGGCCTCGCCGCTCGGTGACTGCTCGCGCGACTGCCTGGCGCTGCTGGCGCGCGCGACCCAGGCGAGCCGGACGGGCGTGTGGGAGATCGCCAGGCGAGCCGTCGCGCCCGGCGGCGAGGAGGCGGCCGGCGACGATGCCGACGGGCTGCTGGCGAGGATCGACTCGCGGGACCGCTCCGCGCTCGCGTCGGTCCTCGGCCTGCTCGAGCGCGAGCGCGCCGCCGCCGCGCGGCGCACGATCGCCTCGCTGATCGAGCGCGCGATCGAGCAGAGCGGCTATCGCGCCCACGTGCTCGGGCTCGACTGGGGCGAGCGTCGCCTGGCCAACGTGCACAAGCTGCTGCGGCTCGCGCGCGAGTTCGAGGCGAGCGAAGGGCGCGACCTGCGCGGGTTCCTCGACCACGTCGAGTACCTGCAGGACGCCGCGAGAGTCGAGCCGGACGCTCCGGTGGAGGGAACCGAGCCGGACGCGGTGCGCCTGATGACCGTGCACGCGGCCAAGGGCCTCGAGTTCCCCGTCGTGTGCGTGGCCGATCTCGGCCGTCAGCCGAACGCGCGCCTGCCCAACCTGCTCGTCGACGGCCCGCGCGTCGGCCTGCGCCTGATGCGCCTGGACGGCGGCGGCTCGAGCCCGGCGCTGGCCTACGCGGAGCTGTGCGCCGAGCGCCGCCGGCGCGAAGCCGAAGAGGAGGACCGGATCCTCTACGTGGCGATGACCCGCGCGCGCGAACTGCTCGTGCTGAGCGCATCGGTCGACTTCGCGCGCTGGCCGCGCCAGGGGCCGGGCGCCACGGCGATCTCCTGGCTCGGCCCGGCGATCTCCGCGCAGCTGCCGGAGCTGCTGGCCAAGGGCGAGCCGCCCCCTGCGGAGCTGGCGGTCGGCCCGGCAGGCGCCGCCCGCGTCGGGCTGCTGCTCAACTCGCCCGCCGCGCCGGCGCTCGACGATCCGTGGACGACGCTTGTGCAGCCGCTCGACGAGTCCTCAGGCTCGCCTGCGCCGGCCTCGGCCGCGCCGACGCCGGCCTCGGCCTCGGCTGAGGTGACTCCGGCAAAGCACTCGCTGCCGGTGTCGCCGATCACGACGCTCAGCTACAGCTCGCTGACCGAGCTCGAGCGCTGCGGCTATCGCTACTACCTGGAACGGGTGCTCGGGATCGCGGAGGATCGCGCCGCGGCGCGCGGGCGCGAGGGCGAGCAGGGGCTCGAGGCGCGTGCGCGGGGCACGCTCGTGCACAGGCTGATGGAGCTGCTCGACTTCGCCGCACCGCAGCCGCCGTCGCCGGCGGAGGTGGACGAGCGGGCGCGCGAGCTCGGCATCCGCGTGGGGCCGGGTGAGCGCGAGCATCTGGCGAGGTTGATCGCGGTGAGCTGCGGCTCGGAGTTGACGGCGCGCGTGGCGGCGGCGGGCAGCGTGCGGCGTGAGCATCCGTTCGCCTTCTCGCTGGCCGCGAGCGAGCCGCTGATCAACGGCGTGATCGACCTGCTGGCGGTGGAGCCGGACGGCTCGAGCCTCGTCGTCGACTACAAGAGCGACCGGGTTGCGGCCGAGGTCGACCTGGAGCAGCTCGTCGAGCGCGAGTACGGGGTCCAGCGGCTGCTCTACGCGCTCGCCGTGCTGCGCGACGGCGCGCCGGCCGTCGAGATCGTCCATTGGTTCCTGGAGCGTGGGGCATGGGTCGTCGCCCGCTTCGCGGCGGGTGACCGGGTGGTGCTCGAGGAGCAGCTCGCCCGCCGCATCGCGCGCATGCGTGAGCATCCGTTCGCGGTCAGCGCCGAGCCTCACCGCGGCCTCTGCCTGACCTGCCCCGGCCGGGCCGGACTCTGCTCCTGGGGCGAGGCCGAGACGCTCCGCGAGCACCCCTGAATCGCGCGTTTACAAGGCCCGGCGCGCTGCTACGCTTTCTGGCTCAGCCTCAGGTGCCCGCCTGCCCGCGCCACGGGGGATGCACCGCCCCAAGGGAGCACTTCCATGAATCCGCACATCAAGCAGCCTCCACAGGCGGTCGGACTGTACGACCCCAGCTATGAGCACGACGCGTGCGGCGTCGGCATGGTGGCGCGGCTCGACAACGAGCCGACCCATGAGGTGATCACGCGGGCGATCACGGCGCTCGAGAACCTCGAGCACCGTGGCGCCAACGGAGCCGACCCGCTGACCGGCGACGGGGCCGGGATCCTGATGCAGATGCCCGACGAGCTGCTGCGCGCGGTCGTCGACTTCGAGCTGCCGCCGCCCGGCGAGTACGGCGTGCTGATGTGCTTCCTGCCGACCGACGAGCCCGCGCGCGCCGGCGTCGAGCAGCTGCTCGAGCGCACCGTCGAGGCCGAGGGCCAGCAACTGCTCGGCTGGCGCGACGTTCCGGTCGAGGAGAGCCAGACCGGTGCCGTCGCGGGCGCCTGCCGCCCGGTGATCCGCCAGCTGTTCGTCGGTGCCGGGCCCGAGCAGGCCGCGGATCAGGACTCCTTCGAGCGCAAGCTGTACGTGATCCGCCGCGTCTGTGAGCTGACGGCCGAGGTCCCGGGCCTGTACATCGCGTCGAGCTCCTCGCGCACGATCAACTACAAGGGCATGCTGATCAGCTTCCAGCTGGCGGCGTTCTACCCCGACCTGCGCGACGAGCGCGCCAAGAGCGCGCTGGCGCTCGTGCACTCGCGCTTCTCGACGAACACCTTCCCGAGCTGGGAGCTCGCGCATCCCTACCGCGTGATCTGCCACAACGGCGAGATCAACACGGTGCGCGGCAACGTCAACTGGATGCGCGCGCGGGAGAGCGAGCTGCGCAGCGAGCTGTTCGGCGAGGACCTGCCGAAGATCCTGCCGGTCGTCAGCGCGGGCAACTCCGACTCGGCGACATTCGACAACGTGCTCGAGCTGCTGATGCTCGGCGGGCGCTCGCTGCCGCATGCGGCGATGATGATGATCCCCGAGGCCTATCGCGAACGCGAGGACCTGCCGGAGGACCTGAAGGGCTTCTACGCGTATCACTCCTGTCTGATGGAGCCGTGGGACGGCCCGGCCTCGGTCGCCTTCACCGATGGGCGCGTGGTCGGCGCGACGCTCGACCGCAACGGTCTGCGCCCGGGCCGCTGGGTCGAGACGACCGACGGGCACGTCGTGCTCGGCTCGGAGATCGGTCTGCTCGAGATCCCGCCTGAGCAGATCCGCCGGCTCGGTCGCCTGCAGCCGGGCAAGCTGTTCCTCGTCGACCTCGAGCGCGGGCGGATCGTCGAGGACGAGGAGGTCAAGCGCGAGGTCTCCACACGCAAGCCCTATCGCGAGTGGTACGAGCACAACGCCGTGCCGTTCTCCGAGCTCGAGCCCTCTGACCAGGTGACGATCTCAGACCAGCCGTTGCGCGCGCGCCAGCGCGCGTTCGGCTTCAGCCAGGAGGACCTGCGCGTGCTGCTCACGCCGATGGCGCGCGACGGCGCCGAGCCGGTCGGCTCGATGGGCAACGATCTCTCGCTGGCCGTGCTCTCCGATCAGGCGCCGCCGCTGTTCTCCTACTTCAAGCAGCTGTTCGCGCAGGTGACCAATCCGCCGATCGACCCGATCCGCGAGGAAATCGTGATGAGCCTGGCGACGACCCTCGGCTCGGAGAAAAACCTCTTCGCGGAGACGCCGGAGCATGCGCACAAGCTCGTGCTCAACCAGCCGATCCTGCTCAACCGCGAGCTCGAGACGCTCAGACACGTCGACCACGACGTGTTCGCGGCGCGCACGATCAACACGACGTGGTCGCTCCAGGCGGGCGCCGCCGGCATGGCCGAGGCGCTGCAGCGGATCTGCCGGGAAGCGTCGGAGGCGATCGAGGAACGCGTCAACATCATCGTGCTCTCGGACCGCCTGGTCGGCCCGCGCCGCGTGCCGGTGCCGTCACTGCTGGCGGTCGCCGCCGTTCACCACCACCTCGTGCGCGAAGGTACGCGCCTGCGCGCGGGGATCATCCTCGAGTCGGGCGAGCCGCGCGAGGTGCACCACTTCGCCACGCTGATCGGCTACGGCGCGGTTGCGATCAACCCGTACCTGATGCTCGAGACGCTCGACGACATGGTGCTCAACCAGAAAGCGATCGACGTGGGCGCGGTCGAGGCCGCCGAGAACGTCGTCAAAGCGCTCGGCAAAGCGCTCCTGAAGACGATCTCGAAGATGGGCATCTCGACGATCCAGTCCTACTGCGGCGCGCAGATCTTCGAGGCCGTCGGGCTGGAGCCGGAGGTGATCGAGAAGTTCTTCACGGGCACGGCATCGCGCATCGGCGGGGTCGGCCTGGACGTGCTGGCGACTGAGGCGCTCGAGCGCCACGCGCGCGCATACCCGGTGCCGCACGACGAGCTGCTGCCGGTCGGCGGCGTCTACGCATGGCGCCGCGACGGCGAGCACCACCAGTGGAACCCGGAGACGATCGCGCTCGTCCAGCACGCGGTGCGCGCGGCCAACGGCAACGTCGGCGCCGCGCTGCGCGGCGACGAAGCCGCCTATGACGAGGTGCGCGGCAGCGCGGCCTTCGAGAAGTACCGCGAGTACGCGGAGATGATCAACGAGGACGCTTCGCGCAAGGCGACCTTGCGGGGTCTTCTGAAAATCGGCCCCGCCGGGAGCGGCGGGGCCGGTGACGATGACCGCCGGGCGATCCCGCTTGAGCAGGTCGAGCCGGCGAGCGAGATCGTCAAGCGCTTCTGCACCGGCGCGATGAGCCTCGGCTCGATCTCGCGCGAGTCCCATGAGACGCTCGCGATCGCGATGAACCGCCTCGGCGGGCGCTCGAACACGGGCGAGGGCGGGGAGGACCCGTCGCGCTTCACGCCCGACGCCAACGGCGACCGCCGGCGCTCGGCGATCAAGCAGGTCGCCTCGGGCCGCTTCGGCGTGACGATCCACTACCTTGTCAACGCCGACGAGCTGCAGATCAAGATGGCCCAGGGCGCAAAGCCCGGCGAGGGCGGGCAGCTGCCGGGCCACAAGGTCGACGAGTACATCGGCTCGATCCGCCACACGACGCCCGGCGTGGGCCTGATATCCCCGCCGCCGCATCACGACATCTACTCGATCGAGGACCTCAAGCAGCTGATCTACGACCTGCGCTGCGGCAACCCCGAGGCGGAGGTCTCGGTCAAGCTCGTCTCCGAGGTCGGCGTGGGCACGGTCGCGGCGGGCGTGTCGAAGGCAAACGCGGACCGCGTGCTGATCGCCGGTCACGACGGCGGCACGGGCGCCTCGCCGCTGTCCTCGATCCAGTCGGCCGGGATCCCCTGGGAGATCGGCCTGGCCGAGACGCAGCAGACGCTGCTGCTCAACGACCTGCGCTCGCGCATCAAGGTGCAGACCGACGGCCAGCTGAAGACGGGCCGCGACGTGGTGATCGCGGCGATGCTCGGCGCCGACGAGATGGGCTTCTCGACGGCGCCGCTGATCGCGACGGGCTGCATCATGATGCGCGCCTGCCACCTGAACACGTGCCCGGTGGGCATCGCCACGCAGGACCCGGAGCTGCGCAAGCGCTTCAAGGGGACGCCCGAGCACGTCGTCAACTTCTTCTTCTTCGTGGCCGAGGAAGTGCGCGAGATCCTCGCCTCGCTCGGCCTGCGCTCGCTCGATCAGGCGATCGGCCGCGTCGACCTGCTCTCCGTGCGCGAGGCGATCGATCACTGGAAGGCGCGCGGCGTCGACCTTACGCACGTGCTCACGCACATCGAGCTGGCAGAGGGCGCGCCGCGCCGGCGAATCGAACCGCCGCCGGCGGTGCTCGAGGACGCGCTTGACTGGGATCTGGTGGAGCGCTCGAAGTCGCTGATCGCCCCGCCGGGCGACCCGGCGCTCGACGGGCGCGCGCGGATCGCCGGTGAGCAGGTCAGGATCGAGCTGCCGATCCGCAACCGCAACCGCTGCGTCGGCGGCATCCTCTCGAGCAGGATCGCGCGCGAGCACGGCGCCGACGGCCTGCCCGAGGACTCGATCGTGGTCGACTTCGAGGGCTCCGCCGGACAGAGCTTCGGCGGTTGGCTGGCGCCCGGGGTGACGTTCACATTGCACGGCGACGCCAACGACTACGCCGGCAAGGGTCTCTCGGGCGGGACCGTCGCCGTACGCCCGCGCGAGGGCATGGGTGAGCAGTTCGTGGCCGAGCAGAACGTGATCGTCGGCAACACGGTGCTCTACGGAGCGACGCGCGGCCGCGCGTTCTTCCGCGGCCTCGCCGGCGAGCGCTTCGCTGTGCGCAACTCGGGCGCGAGCGCCGTGGTCGAGGGGGTCGGCGACCACTGCTGCGAGTACATGACCGGCGGTCGCGTGGTCGTGCTCGGCCCGACCGGGCGCAACTTCGCGGCCGGGATGAGTGGCGGCGTGGCATACGTGCTCGACGAGCAGGGCGACTTCGCCGAGCGCTGCAACATGGGGATGGTCGGCTTCGAAGCGCCTTCGGCCCAGGACGCCGAGGAACTGCGCGAGCTGATCGGGGAGCACTCCAAGCGCACCGGCTCGCCGGTCGCGGCGCGCGTGCTCGATGGATTCGAGGAGCTTCTGGCGAAGGGTGCCTTCGTCAAGGTGATGCCGCACGACTACAAGCGTGTACTCGCCGAACGCGCGCAGGAGCAGTTGGCGGTGCCCGCCTGATGGGCAAGCTCGGCGGCTTCCTGCAGATCGAGCGGCATGGCGTCCCCTACCGGGACCCGGCCGAGCGAGCGCACGACTACAAGGAGTTCCTGATCACGCGCCCGGAGGGCGAGCTGCGCGATCAGGGCGCGCGCTGCATGGACTGCGGCGTGCCCTTCTGCCACAACGGCTGCCCGCTCGGCAATCTGATCCCGGACTGGAACGACCTCGTCTACCGCGACCGCTGGCAGGACGCGATCGCGCAACTGCACGCGACGAACAACTTCCCCGAGTTCACCGGGCGGCTGTGCCCGGCGCCGTGCGAGGCGGCCTGCGTGCTCGAGATCCGCGAGGGCGACGCGGTCACGATCAAACAGATCGAGAACTCGATCATCAACCGCGCCTGGGAGGAGGGCTGGGTGCGCCCGATGCCCCCGCGCAAGCGAGACCGGCCAGGCGGTAGCGGTCGTCGGCTCGGGGCCGGCGGGGATGGCCGCGGCGCAGCAGCTTCGCCGCGCCGGGCATCGCGTGACGCTGTTCGAGCGCGACGAGGCGATCGGCGGCCTCGTGCGCTTCGGCGTGCCCGACTTCAAGATCGAGAAGACCGTCGTGCAGCGCCGCGTCGAGCAGCTCGCGGCCGAGGGCGTGGAGCTGCGCTGCGGCGTGGACGTGGGCCGCGACGTGACCGTGGAGGAGCTGCGCGGCGGCTTCGACGCGGTCGTGCTCGCGACCGGCTCGCGCGTGCCGCGCGATCTGCCGGTGCCGGGACGCGAGCTCGACGGGCGTGCACTTCGCGATGGACTACCTCTACCAGCGCAACCGCTGGGCGGCGCGCGAGTTCGGGCCCGAGCCGACCGCCGCGCAGCCGACGGCGGCCCGCGAGATCATCGCGCCAAGGACCGCGACGTCGTCGTGATCGGCGGCGGCGACACGGGCGCGGACTGCGTCGGCAACGCGCTGCGCGAGGGTGCGCGCTCGATCACCCAGCTGGAGCTCCTGCCGGAGCCGCCGCCGAAGCGGCCCGACGAGCGCACCCCGTGGCCGGAGTGGCCGCTGAAGTACCGCATGAGCTACGCGATGGAGGAGGCCAGGGATGCGCAGCTCGGCGAGCAGGACTACTCGATCGTGACGACGCGCTTCTCCGACGACGGCCAGGGTGGCGTGGCCGCGCTGCACGTCGCGCAGGCCGAGCCGGCGCCTCCATTCGGGCCGCTCGAGGGCACCGAGCGGGAGATGAAGGCGCAGCTCGTGCTGCTGGCGATGGGCTTCCTGCACCCCGAGCCGGCGCTGCTCGACGCGGCTCGGCGTGGAGAAGGACCCGCGCGGCAACGTCAAGACGGCGGCGCCGTACACGAGCTCTGTGGAGGGCGTGTTCGCTGCCGGCGATGCTCGTCGCGGGCAGTCGCTGATCGTGTGGGCGATCAACGAGGGGCGCCAGTGCGCGCGCATGGTCGACCGCTATCTCGCGGCCCGCCGCAACGGCGCTGCCGAGTCGACGCTGTCCGAACGGGACGAGGGGATCGCCGGGCACGAAGACGCCGACACGGGGCCAGAGGGGCCACCGCGGCACGTCAGCCCAGGCGTTCCGGCGAAGGACTAGTGGCACTTCCGCGGACCTGCATCATCGGCGCGGGCTCCTCGGGGATCGCCGCGGCCAAGGCACTGCACGAGCGGGGCATCGCGTTCGACTGCTTCGAGAAGTCAGACCGCGTCGGCGGCAACTGGGTGTTCAACAACAAGAACGGGATGTCGGCGGCCTACCGGGACCTGTTCATCAACACCTCGCGGCAGCGGATGGCATACTCGGACTTCCCGATGCCGGAGTCCTATCCGGACTTCCCGCACCACACGCACATCGCGGCGTACTTCGACGACTACGTCGACCACTTCGGCTTCCGCGAGCAGATCATGTTCGAGACGGGCGTGGAGCACGCCGCGCGCGACGAGCGACGGCGTCTGGCAGGTGCGGCTCGACACCGGCGAGACCCGCAGCTACGACGCGCTGCTCGTCGCCAACGGCCACCACTGGAAGCCGCGCTGGCCGGAACCGGCGTTCCCCGGCAGCGAGACGTTCGCGGGCGAGCAGCTGCACGCGCACTCCTACGTCGACAACTCGATCTTCGAGGGCAAGCGCGTGGTGGTCCTTGGCATGGGCAACTCGGCGATGGACATCGCCGTGGAGTCCTCATACGTCGCCGAGCGGACCTACCTGGCCGCGCGCTCGGGCGTCTGGATCCTGCCGAAGTACGTCTTCGGCAAACCGGTCGACCAGATGCGCAACGACCCGCGCGTGCCGTTCGCGATCCGCCAGCGGATGATCCAGCAGCTGGTCAAGAGCTACGCTGGGCCGCCGGAGCGCTACGGGCTGCCCAAGCCGACCCACCGCTTCGGCGAGGCCCACCCGACCGTCTCCGGGCGGATCCTCGACCGCATCCAGCACGGCACGATCACGCCGAAGCCGAACATCGAGGCGCTGCGAGGGCGCGCAGGTGCGCTTCGTCGACGGCACGCGTCGTGGACGCCGACGTGGTCGTCTACTGCACGGGCTACAAGATCACCTTCCCGTTCTTCGACGAGGACTTCATCTCGGCCCCGGACAACCACATCGAGCTGTTCCGGCGCGTCTTCCATCCCGACATCCCAAACGTCTTCTTCATCGGGCTGCTGCAGCCGCTCGGGGCGATCATGCCGATCGCCGAGGCCCAGGGGGCGTGGGTCGGGGACTACCTGCGCGGCGACTACCGCGCTGCCGCCGAACGCGGAGCTGCGCGCGGACATCGCCGCCGACCAGGCGGCGATGCGCAAGCGCTACGTCGCATCCAAGCGCCACACGATCCAGGTCGACTTCGACGACTACCTGTACGCGCTTGCAAAGGAGCGCGCCGCCGGAGCCGAGCGTGCGCGCCAGAACGGCTTCCAGCCCCCGCTCGAGTGCCGAGCTTCTGCCGTCACGGCCGCTTCCTAGAGCGCTGCCCGATCTGCAGCAAGACGCTGCCCGGGGCGACCCCGGCGGGTAGATCCACGGGTGGCGCGAAGAGGCGCTCGTCCTCGTCCTCCTCCGGCACGCGCGCTGGTGGCGGTGCTCGCGCGCGGCGAGGCGGGGCGCATGCCGGCGGCCTGCGCGTCAGGCGCCAGGAGCGGGCTGTCGAGGACGGCTACTCGAGCGCGCTGCTGCCGGGTGTGCACGCCTCGGCCGACGCGGCGCGCCTGGCCGAGGAGCTCGCCTTCTCCCAGGGACGGCTGCTCGCGCTGGACGGCTCGCCGGGCGCCGTCCCGCTACCCGACCTCTACGCGGAGGTGCGGCTCGCTAGCGCCCGGCGGCGAGCTCGAGCGAGCCGCCTGGAGCTGCTTCCTGATCGCCTATCTGTGCCCGCTGGAGGGTCCTGACCCGTTCGCCGGCATCAGGCTTGCCTTGGCCGTCGCCCCGGACGAGCTCCCCGATCTCTCCGAGACCCCGCTGGGGCCACGCACCTCGCACGATCCGGCGCGCGGCACGGCGACGCTCGAGGCGTATCGCGCCTGGTACGGGCAGGCAGGCTCTCAGGCCACGGCATTCGCCGGCGATCCCGGCTGGAGCCCGGAGCGGCGCTTCGAGCGCCTGTTCGAGCGCTTGGCGTTGCCCGGGCTGACGCGCGCTGCGCGCTATGAGCTGCTCGTGCTGCTCGGCACGCTCGGGCCGTTCGAGCTCGAAGGCGACTCGCTGCATCTCTCGGCGGCGCGGGCCGGCGGCCAGGAGGACGCCACGATGCTCGCCGCCAAGCGCCTGTTCGCGATCGGCGACCCGCTGCTGCTCGAGCGGCGGGCGCGTGCGCTGGCCGAGGCGGTCCCGCTACCGGTGGCGGCGCTCGAGCTGGCGCTCGCCAATTGGCAGACGGGCGAGCGCGCTTCGCTTGGCTTTCCCGCCGAGGCGGCCGACGACGAAACGCTGCAGGTTGCGCGCGAGGCGCTCGGGCTCTAAGCCGGTCCGCCGCCGCCGTGGAACGCACGAAAGTGCCGTCCACACCGCTCCCTACAGTCCACCGCAGTCACCTGTTTCCCATCTTCGCGGGAGTCAAGATGCCACTCTGCTTCATCGAGCCCCAGGACGCCATCCGAGTCATCGCCGAGTCAGTCGGTCGCGAGGCGCGCCGCCAGCTCGTGGGCGAGGTCGTGCGTGCGTGGGTCGATGACATTCCCGAGCCGGAGCTGTCGGTCCATTACGCCAAGGCGATCGCCGATCTCGACGAGGACGACCTGCATCTGCTCGCCGCATGGCATGCCTCGCTGGAGGTCGGCCAGCCGATCCCGAACACCGACTTCCTCGTCGGCGTCTTCCCGAGCCTCGGCGAGAACCGTCGCGAGGCGCTGAAGATCGCTGCCGGCTTTCGCGGCGAGGAAGCCTTCCAGGCGGGCGTCTCCGAGGAGCAGGCGCTCGACACGGTGCTCCCGCGCCTCTCGCGCGATCGCGCGATCGAGCTGGCCAACGAGTGCATCCAGCTGTATATATGGGACCGGCTCGGCAGCGACAACTAGCGCACCGCTAGACTCGGGGCATGTCCGAGGACTTCAGCTCAGAGCAGCCGATCGCGCCGGAGGGCGCGGTGGTTGCGCCTGATGCTTCGGTTGGGACGGGCGCAGCGCCTTCGGTCGACGACGTGATGGACGCGCTTTCGAACGTGATCGACCCGGAGCTTGGCCTGGACTTCGTCGAGCTCGGATTGATCTACGGCGTGGAGGTGCTCGACGGCAACGTCCGTGTGACGTTCACGCTGACGACGCCGGGCTGCCCGATCGGCCCGCAGGTAACCGAGCAGATCGAAGAGTTCGTCGGCGAACTGGACGGGGTCAAGTCGATCGAGTCCGAGATGGTCTTCGTGCCGCCGTGGTCGCCGGAGAGGATGAGCGAGGACGCCAAGTTCGCGCTCGGCTACTGATCTAGGCTGGAGCTGGTACCGACTCGCGCGCGAGCGCGACGAGCGTGGCGAGTTCTTCGGCGATGCTGTCGCTGATCGCGTCGATGTCGGGCAGCGCGTCGAAATCGCCGAGCAGGCCGAAGTTCATCTGGCCGTTGTAGGACATGATGCCGATCGCGAGGGCGTGGTTTTCGGGCAGGAAGGCCACTGGGTAGGCTTCGAGCATCTCGCGCCCGAGCACGTAAAGCGGGAACTGGGGTCCGGGCACGTTCGTCACGATCAGGTTGAACAGGCGCGTTGAGAAGTTCAGCCGCGACGCCTGAGCGAGGATCGTCGGCGGGGCGAAGCTCTGCGCGCCGGCGATGACCTCGGCGCCGAGCGCCTGCTTGGACTCCTTCAGACCGTCCATCGCGTGCGAGACGAAGCGCAGCCGCTGCACGGGGTCTGCGATGTACACAGGCAACGGCCCGCGCATCACGACGATGCGGTTCCCGCCCTGGCCGTGCTCGTCCTCGACACGTACCGACACGGGAACGAGCGCGCGCATCTCCACGCCCGCTGTGCTGCGGCCGCGAGAGATCAGGAATGTGCGCAACGCGCCGGTCACGACGGCCAGCACGACGTCGTTGACGGTCCCGCCGAAGGCGTTCTTCACGGTCTTGAAGTCATCGAGTTGGGAGCCGATGCCGAAGAAGCGCCGGTGCGGGCCGATCGGCACGTTCAGCGGCGTTTCGGGCGCGGGGTTGAGGCCGGCCCAGACGATCTCGCCGACCCCCTCGGCCGCCTCGCGGGCGCGCGTGAGCGCTCGCTCGGGGTGGGTCAGGGCGTCGATCGCGCCCTCGGCAAGTTCGAGTCCCGCCTTGACGGCGCCGCGTAGTCCCGCCGCGACGAGTTCTGCCGAGTTCGGCTCGCGGTGCGGCTGCCAGGCCTTGCCCGAGTGTTTGATCGGCGGCGCGTCGGGCGATAGGTCGAACAGGACCGTCGCGAGGTCGACGCCGGCGATCCCATCGATCAGCGAGTGGTGGGTCTTGGTGATCAGCGCGAAGCGATCGTCCTCGAGCCCCTCGATCAGCCACATCTCCCACAGCGGCTTCGAGCGGTCGAGCTGCTGGGAGAAGATCCGCGCGGTCAGCCCGCATAGCTGCTCCCAGCCTCCCGGACTGGGCAGCGCCGTGTGTCTGATGTGGTACTCGAGGTTGAAGCTGGGGTCGTCGACCCACACCGGGCGGCCACTGTCGAGCGCCGTCGAGGCGAGCTTATGGCGGTAGCGCGGGACCAGGTGCAGGCGCCTGCGGATCTGCTCGAGGAACTCGTTCATGCTCGGCGGCGGGCCTTCGACGATCGTCAGGCCGCCGATGTGCATGTGCGAGTGCTGCCCCTCCTGATGCAGGAAGGAAGCGTCTACCGGTGTCAACCTGTCGAGGTGGCGCTGGGGCACTGGCGCCTAGCGTACCTGGGTGGGCCCTACAATGGCAATCGTGTCCGAACACAGTCGAGAAGCTGCTGCTCGCAGCCCCGCGTGGTTACTGCGCGGGCGTAGACAGAGCGGTGCAGACGGTCGAACGCGCGCTGGAGATCCACGGCGCGCCGGTATACGTGCGCAAGGAGATCGTGCACAACAAGCACGTCGTCGAGCAGCTGCGCGAGCGCGGTGCGATCTTCGTCGAAGAGGAGACAGATGTGCCTGAGGGGGCGGTCTGCGTGTTCTCCGCCCACGGCGTCGCGCCGAGCGTGCGCGAAGGCGCCGAGCTGCGCGGCCTGAAGACGATCGACGCGACCTGCCCGCTCGTCACCAAGGTGCACCGCGAGGCGGTGCGCTTCGCCGAGCAGGGCTACACGATCGTGCTCGTCGGCCACGACGGCCACGAGGAGGTCGAAGGCACGATGGGGGAGGCGCCCGAGCGGATCGTGCTCGTGCAGGACGAGCAGGACGTCGAGACGCTCGAGATCGAGGACCCCGATCGCGTCGCCTTCATCACCCAGACGACGCTGGCCGTCGATGAAACGACGGCGATCCTTGCCCGCCTGCGCGAACGCTTCCCGAAGATCGTCGGGCCGCGCACGGATGACATCTGCTACGCCACGACCAATCGTCAGGCGGCCGTCAAGCAGATGGCCGAGCACTGCGACCTGCTGCTCGTGATCGGCTCGCGCAACTCATCGAACTCCGTGCGGCTCGTCGAGGTGGCGCGCGAGTGCGGCACCGATTCGCACCTGATCGACCGTGCCGAGGAGGTGCGCGAGGAGTGGCTCGACGGCACGCGCGTCGTGGGCATCTCCTCCGGCGCAAGCGCCCCCGAGAATCTCGTTCAGGATCTCGTTCAGCTGTTTCGTGATCGCGGCGTGAGCGACAGCGACATAAACGAGTTCCACGTGATCAAGGAGGACGTCCGCTTCATGTTGCCCAAGACGATTCGCGAAGCCGCGACCGTCGCCGAGGCGGGCTGACCGTCGCGCGCGGCCGGCGGCGGGCGCCCAAGGCAGGGCGCGTCGCGATCGCCCTCTAGGTAGTCGGGGAAGGACGAGCTGATGCGCACGCTGGTCATCTCCGACCTGCATCTGGGCACCACCTCACGCTCGGACCTGCTGCGCCGCGAGGAGTTGCGCGCGCCGCTGCTCGAGCTCGCGGCACAGGCCGATCGCGTGGTCCTGCTCGGCGACGTGCTCGAGCTGCGCCACGGGCCGCCGCGCGAAGCGCTCGCCGTGGCCCGACCGTTCTTCGAGGAGCTCGGGCAGGCGCTCGCCGGGCGCGAGCTGGTGCTCGTCGCCGGCAATCACGATCACGCCATGATCGAGCCGTGGCTGGCGCTGCGCGCCGAGCTGCCCGAGCCGCAGCCGCTGGGCCTGGAGCAGCTGATCGAGCCGGCCGACGCCTCACCCGCGGTCAAGCGCTTGGCCGACTGGGCCGCGCCGGCGCGGGTCCGCTTCGCCTACCCCGGCCTCTGGCTGCGCCCCGACGTATATGCCACGCACGGGCACTATCTCGACTGCCATCTGACCGTGCCGACGATCGAGCGGCTGAGCGTTGGCGTGATGAGCCGGCTGATGCGCCGCCCGGCGAGCTCGTTCGAGCGCGTCGGCGACTACGAGGCCGTGACGGCGCCCATGTATGCCTGGCGGCATGCCGTCGCGCGCGAAGCGATGACCGGAGATGCGCTCAACGGCATGGGCACCGTGCATGCCTGGCGCGCGCTGAGCGGAAGCGATGCCGACACCAACGGTGGCGGCGGTGGAAAGAGCGTCGGAGTTCGTAGGCGGCTCGGCGCACTCGGCGCGAACCTGCGCACGCGCGCGCTCGTCCATGGCTTCCCGCTCGCCGTCGCCGCGCTGAACCGCGCCGGCCTCGGGCCGCTCAGCGCCGAGATCTCCTCGGGGGAGCTGCGCGGCGCCGGTCTGCGCGCGATGGGAGAGGTCGCGGCGCGCCTCGGGCTCGGCGATGCCTATGTCGTGTTCGGCCACACCCACCGCGCCGGGCCGCTGCCCGGCGACGATGCGAACGAGTGGACCCGGCCCCCCGCGGCCGGCCGGACGGGACCGGCGCAGCGCTCGGGCGCGCGGCTCGTGAACGTCGGCTGCTGGACCTATGACTCGATCTTCCTCACCAAGAAGCCCGGCGAGAGCCCTTACTGGCCGGGGACGTGCGCGCTGATCGACGACACCGGTCCGCCGCAGCTCAGACGACTGCTGCTCGATCGCTCGCACGACGAGCTCTCGCCTCGCCGGGTGCTCAGGCCACGCCAGGTGTGAAGCAGGTGGCGATGCACTCGAACGCCCTCGCCCAGCTCGAGCTCGAGCACGCCCGTCGTGTGGCGCTCGTGCTCGATCAGCGGATACGCGCCGGACTGCTCGATACGCAGCTCAGTACCCCCGCCCGCGTTGCCGCCGTTGACGCGCACGACTCCCGCTCCGCCGAGCACCGCCCAAACGGCACCGGCCTCGTAGGGGCCCGAGTAGGCGCCCGCCCGCTCGGGCGTGGGCGGCGCGAGTACGGCGCCCGCAGCGTCCTCGGCGCGCAGCGGCTGAAGCGTGTCGCGCTCGATCCCGAGCAGCTCCTGGATCGCCCGCTCGGTCTCCTCGTAGCCGCCCTCGCCGAAGTGATACTCGAACAGCCGCGCGCTGCCGTCGAACAGGTAGCGCGCCGGCCAGCCCTCGTTCTCGTACTCGCGCCACAGCTCGAGCTCCGAGTCGATCAGCACCGGATGCTCGATACCCAGCCGCGCCACGGCGCCGCGAACCGCATCCTCGCCGCGTGAGAGCTCGAAGCCGGGGCAGTGGACGCCGACCACGCGCAGCCCGTCAGCGCCGTAGCGCTCGTGCCACGCCTTCACGTACGGCAGCGTCCGCATCGAGTTCGGCCGGCAGAAGTCCCAGAACTCGACCAGCAGCGGCCTGTCGCGCTGGATGATGCTCACCTGCCCGCCCGCCGGCGTGTTCACCCACGGCAGGTTCCGCGGGAACAGCGGCGCGGCAATGGTGTCTACGGGAGCGCGCACGGGAGGGAGGGTGGAGTCATGTGGGCATGACGCCGATCTGGGCGTCGAGGATCAAGGCTGCCAAGGACGCACCGAACGTGGCGTGCGCTAGCACGCGAGTGAGGGAGGACGCCGGCAGACGCCGATCATCGGCGTCCAGATCAGCCGATGCTGCCGACCATCTCGAGCTGGATCAAACGGTTGAGCTCGACCGCGTACTCCATCGGCAGCTCCTTCGTCACGGGCTCGATGAAGCCGTTGACGATCATCGCCGCGGCCTCGTCCTCGGTGAAGCCGCGCGAGCCCATGTAGAACAGCTGGTCGTCGGAGATGCGCCCGACCGTCGCCTCGTGGGCGACCGTCACGTGGGGGTTCTGGATCTGGATGTCCGGCCACGTGTCAGAACGCGATTCGCCGTCCATCATCAGCCCGTCGCACTGCACCCGCGCTTTCGAGCCGGCCGAGTTGTGGCCCATCTTGACCAGGCCGCGATAGCCCATGATGCCGCCGTCCTTGGAGATCGACTTGGCGAGGATGTTCGAGGTCGTGTTGGGGGCCAGGTGCACGACCTTGGCGCCCGTGTCCTTGTGCACGCCCTTGCCGGCCACGCCCACGTTGAGGTGGTCGGCGCGCGCGCCCTCGCCCATCAGGTATGAGCCGGGGTAGAGCATCACGTACTTGGCGCCCATCGAGCCGCCGACCCACTCGACCGTGCCGTGGGCGTCGACGATCGCGCGCTTGGTGTTCAGGTTGTAGACGTCCTTGGACCAGTTCTGCACGGTCGTGTAGCGCGCCTTGGCGCCCTCGTGCACGAAGATCTCGACGACCGCCGAGTGCATCGAGTTGACGCTGTAGGTCTGCGCCGTGCAGCCCTCGATGTAGTTGACCTCAGAGCCCTCGTCGGCGACGATCAGCGTGTGCTCGAAGGTGCCCTCGCCGGCGCCCTCCATGCGGAAGTAGGCCTGCAGCGGCAGGTCGACCTTGACGCCCTTGGGCACGTACAGGAACGAGCCGCCCGACCACACGGCGCCGTGCAGCGCCGAGAACTTGTTGTCCTGCGGCGGCACGCATTTGTTCATGAAGTACTTCTGCACGAGCTCCGGGTACTGGTCGATCGCCGTGTCCATCGAGCAGAACAGGATCCCGAGCTTGGCGTACTCCTCCTTCAGGCCCTCGTACACGGGCTCCTGGCGCCACACGCCGACGACCCCCGCGAGGTGCTCGCGCTCGGCCTGGGGAATGCCGAGATCCTCGTAGGTCTGCTTCATCTCCTGCGGGACTTCGTCCCAGCTGTTGAAGCGACCGGCGGTCGGCGGCGAGTAGAGCACGAGGTCGTCCAGGTTCAGGCCACTCAGGTCCGGGCCCCAGTTCGGCATCGGCTTGCGTTCGAAGATCTCCAGCGACTTCAGCCGTTTCTCGGCCATCCAGTCGGGCTCGCCCTTGATCTTGGACAGCTCGGCGACCACCTCACGCGAGATGCCCTGGCGGGCGTGCAGCTGGCCTTGCTCGTCCTCGACGATCGGGCTGGGCTTCGTGATCTTCGTGCGGTCTAGTGTCGCCATTCCGCTCCTTGCAGCGTCGCTCTGGGAATCCTGTGCTGTGAGGTAGGAATTGTATCGATGCTCGCGGCTCTGTCCCGATCGGGGCATGCGGACGCCGGGCCGGGGAGGGATTGCGCCGGCTGTGCTCCGCACGGCCGAGGCGGCTCAGGCCGCGCCGGCGACCAGCGCGTGCTGCGAAGTGCTCGGCTGCGGCGCCGATGTCTGATGCTGGCCGCTCGTGGCCAGGAAGGCAGCCACCACGCGGGGGTCGAAACGGCCTCCGGCCATCCGTCTGGTCTGCGCGATTGCCTGCTCGAGCGGCCAGGCCGCCTTGTAAGGACGGTCGTGGGTGAGCGCGTCGAAGACGTCCGCGACGGCGACGATGCGCCCCGCGAGCGGGATCCTCTCGCCGGCGATCGCGGCTGGATAACCCGTGCCGTCCCACTGCTCATGGTGGCTTGCGGCGATCACTGCCGCCATTCGCAGCACGGGGGAGTTGCTGCCCGACAGGAGCCGGGCGCCGACTTCTGCATGGGTCTCCATCTCCTTGCGCTCCTCAGCGGTGAGCGGGCCGGGCTTGAGCAGGATTCCATCGGAGATGGCGAGCTTGCCGATGTCGTGCAGCGGGGCGGCTTCCCGGATCAGCTCCACCTGCTCGGCGTCGAGCCCGAGTTGAGCTGCGATCGCTGCCGCCGTGGCGCCCACCCGTTCGGTGTGCTGGAAGGTGTCGTCGTCGCGATACTCGCCCGCCCGCGCAAGACGCAGCAGCGTCTCTGCGCGAGCCTCCTCGAGCTCCTTGGTGCGCCTCGCGACCATCCCTTCGAGCACCATGGCGTTGTTGTCGAGTTGCTCCTCGGCCTTGACCTGGGCCGTGATCTCGCGTGCCGTAGCGTGGACCAGCCCGTCGCGACCTGACGCGTTGGCGTTCCACTCAAGCCACACGATCCCGCCGTCGGCCTTCCGGTAGCGGTTACGGAACCTGACCACGTCCTGGGCTCCCGCCAGGAGCTTCGCGAACTGCTCACGTGTCACCTGGCGATCGTCTGGACAGACGAACTCGATGAACGGCCGGGCGAGCAGCTCATCCACCGTGTACCCCAGGGTGGCCTGCCAAGCGGGGTTCACGCGCACGAAGCGCCCGCTCGCGTCGGCGGTCGCGAGCAGGTCGAGCGAGGCGTCGAAGTAGCGCACCAGCTTCGCTTCGGCCCCACGCCGCTGCTCGACGAAGAGCCCGAGGAGCAGGCCGACCAGGGTGAACCCCGCGATTCGACTCGCGTAGCCGAAGAGCGTCACCGTGCCATCGCCGTGCCCGAGCTCCCACGCCGCCGTGAGCGCGGTCGCGGCGACGGCGCCCGCGAAGCCTCCCCGTCGTCCGAAGCGCAACGCGAGCAGTGCCACCGGCAGCAGTTCGTCCGCGTCCACCGCGTTTGAGAGCTTCCCCCGGGTCACGAAGGTGACGGCGAAGATCGCGACAACGACCCCTATGGTCGTCGCGTCGAACAGGCGTGCCCGCGACGATCTGCGGGGATCGGCCGCGCTCGGAGCGCGCCCCTCCGCCATAGGGTGGGAGATAGAGGACATATAGTCTCTGTCGAGCTACATTTCCGCTAAGCGCATCGACAGCCCGATGCTGGACCAATGGTCGACGCGGAAAGCCCGCAACGCCCGAAGGTCTACGAAGGCCAGTCGCCGTCGCCCGTAACCGCGCCGCGCACCGCCTTCAGGTTCAGCAGCGCGCACTTGCGCCGCGTCGCCGAGACGGGGATGCCGAGCAGCTCGATCATCCAATCGGCGCCGAGCTCGCCGACCTCGGAGAGCTGCATGCCCTTCAGCTCCTCCGAGGCGATCGACGCCGACGCCTGCGAGATCGCGCAGCCGTGGCCGTGGAAGCGCAGATCCTCGATCCGCCCGTCCTTCACGCGGATGTGCACGCCCAGCTCGTCGCCGCACAGCGGGTTGTGCTCGAGCGCCTCCAGGTCGTGCGGATCGAGCTCGCCGAAGTTGTGCGGGCGCTTGTAGTGGTCGAGGATGTAGTCGCGATACAGGTCGTCCATGCGAGGGCCCTTCGTGACGGTCAGAGTTGGAAGATCTCGCGCCCGGCCTGCAGCGCATCGACGAGCGCGTCGATGTCGCCCGCCTCGTTGTAGACGCCCACGGAGGCGCGCGCCGTGGCGCCGACGCCGAGGCAGCGCATCAGCGGCTGGGCGCAGTGATGCCCTGCGCGGATGCACACGCCGCCGCGGTCGGCCAGCTCGGCCACGTCGTGCGGGTGGATGCCCTCGACCGTGAACGATGCCAGTCCGCCGCGGCGCTCGGCCTCGGGCGGGCCGACCACGCGCAGGCCGGGCACCTCGGCCAGGCGCTCGAGCATGTAGGCCGTCAGCGAGCGCTCGTGGGCGCGCACGCGCTCCATGCCGAGCTTGTCCAGGTAGTCGACCGCGGCGGCCAGGCCGACGGCCTCCGCGATCGGCGGCGTGCCGGCCTCGAACTTGTAGGGCAGCTCGTTCCAGCTGACCGATTGGAAGTCGACCGACGCGATCATGTCCCCGCCCGTGAGAAACGGCTCCATCCGCTCGAGCAGGGCCTCGCCGCCGTGCAGCACGCCGATGCCTGTCGGCCCGACTGCCTTGTGGCCCGTCCAGGCGTAGAAGTCGGCGCCCAGCGCGGCGACGTCGACCGGCATCTGCGGCACTGCCTGCGCGCCGTCGACGATCGAGACCGCCCCCGCCGCGCGCACGCGCGCCGTCATCTCGGCGACCGGGTTGATCGTGCCGAGCACGTTCGAGACGTGCGCGAAGGCGACGAGCTTGACGTCGCCGCGCGCCAACTCGGAGTCGAGCTGATCGAGCGAGAGCTCGCCGCGCTCGTCGACCTCGAGGTAGCGCAGCTCGGCCCCGCGCTCGCGGCACAGCACTTGCCACGGCACCAGGTTCGCGTGGTGCTCCATCTGCGTGATCAGCACCGCGTCGCCGGGGCCGACGTTGGCGCGGCCCCACGAGTAGGCGAGCAGGTTGATCGCCTCGGTCACGTTCTTGGTGAAGATCGTCGTGCGTGGATCGCCGCCCACGAACGCCGCCACGCGCCGGCGGGCGTCGTCGTAGGCCGCGTCGGCCTCCTGCGCGAGCGCGTAGACGCCGCGGTGCACGTTGGCGTTGTGGCTGCGCAGGTGCTCGGCCTGCGCGTCGATCACGACCTGCGGCTTCTGCGCCGTGGCGCCCGAGTCCAGGTAGATCAGCTCGCGTCCGGCGAAGCGGCGCTCGAAGATCGGGAAGTCGGCCTTTACGCCAAGTGTTGACTCAACGACTGGTGGCATACGCCTCGATGTCCTCGCGCGCCGCCGCGAGCTTGTCGGCGACCTTCTCGCGCACGAGATCCTCCAATGCCTCGTCGCCGAGCTCGGAGATCAGTGGCTCGAAGAAGCCCTCGACGATCACCCGCACCGCGGCCGGGCGGTCCAGCCCGCGCGTCTGCATGTAGAAGATCGCCGTCTCGTCGAGCTCGCCCACCGTGCCGCCGTGCGAGGCCGAGACGTCGTCGGAGGAGACGAGCACCGACGGGATCGCGTCGACACGCGCCTTCGGCGAGAGCATCATCGAGTGGATCTGCAGGTAGGTGTGCGTCTGCTGCGCGCCCGGGTCGATCTGGATCAAGCCCTCGAAGCTCGCGCGGCTCTCGCCGGTCGCGGCACCGCGCCAGTGCACGTCACCGCCCGACGGCCCCGTCTCGTGCAGGTCGACCGCGAACACGTCGAGGTGCTCGTGCTCCTCGGTGAAGAACAGGCCGCGGAAGGCCATGTCGCCGCCGGCCTCCGAGACGGCCAGCTCGAGATGCTGGCGCACGAGGTGTCCGCCGAGCAGCGCCGGCAGCCAGTGGCAGTAGGCGTCGCGGCCGACGCCGACGAAGCGGGTGGAGACGTCGTACACCTCGCCCGAGCCCCAGTCCTGCACCTGCGCCAGGCGGCAGCGCGCGCCGTCCTGCAGGTACAGCTCGAACGCGCCCGCATGCAGCGCCTGTCCCTCGAAGTCCTCGGCCAGGTCGTACTCCTGCACGCGGAAGTCGCTGGTAGCCGCACCGACCACGAGCGTGCGTCCGTACTGTGCCACGCCCGGCTGCTCGATCGCATAGACGATCTCGAACGGATCCTCGACGACCACGCCCGGCGGCACGTAGAGGAAGGCGCCGCCGCTCCAGAAGGCTGCGTTGGCGGCCTCCAGCTTGTGGCGGTCGATCGGCAGGCGCTTGGAGTACCACGGCGCGACGAGCTCGGCGTGATCGCGGAAGGCGTCCTCAAGCGAGCAGAGGATCACGCCCTTCCCCTGGAGCGCCGGGTCGAGCTCGACGCTCACGACGGTGCCCGCGCTCTGCACGATGCGCCCGGCGCGGGGGCGGTCGGGCAGCGTTCGCGTGACGACGTCGGGCACTCCCTGTGGAGCCGGCGGGGGGTCGGTCGCCAGCGCGTCCAAGTCGACGCTCTCGAGGCTCGTCGTCCAGAAACCCGAGCGGCGCCACACGGGCAGCTCGAGCCGCTCGAAGGCTCCCTGTGCCGTCTCGCGCAGCTCCTGAAGCGTGCGACCGTCGCCTGCGCCGGAGCCGGCCAGTGCGTGATAGAGGGTCGCCTCGCGGTGGCGTCCGGCCTTCATCTGCGCCGGCGCAGCGCCGCCGGGCGTACCGCTGCCTCCGGGGCTCGGACCGCCGCCCGGAGCCGCGCCATTGCCGTTGGGCTCGCTCGTGGTGGCCGGGCTCGCCTCAGACACCGCTGTCACCGGCGGCCACGGCGTCGAGGTCGCCGCCGAACTCGCGGCGGATCTCGTCATAGCCTTCGCGCTCGAGGCGCTCGACCAGCTCGACGCCGCCCTCGAGCACGATCCGCCCGTCCATCAAGATGTGCACGAACTCGGGCTTCACGTAGTGCAGGATGCGCTGGTAGTGGGTGATGATCAGGGCACCGAGACCCTGCTCGTCGTGCAGCCGCTGCACACCCTCGGCGACCGTGCGCAGCGCGTCGATGTCCAGGCCCGAGTCGGTCTCGTCGAGGATCGCCACGTCTGGCTGGAGCATCGCCATCTGCAGGATCTCGGCGCGCTTCTTCTCGCCGCCGGAGAAGCCGTCGTTGAGGTGGCGCGAGGTGAACGTGCGATCGACGTCGAGCAGGTCGATCGCATGCTGCAGATGGGTGCGGAACTCCTTGACCTGGATCGGCTCCTCGCGCTTGGCGTTGATCGCCATGCGCAGGAAGTTGGCGACCGACACGCCCGGGATCGAGACGGGGTACTGGAATGCCAGGAACAGGCCCGCCTTGGCGCGCTCGTGCGGCTCGGCCTCGGTGATGTCCTCGCCCTTGAACGTGATCGTGCCCTCTGTGATCTCGTAGGAGGGGTGGCCGAGCAGCGTGCTCGCGAGCGTCGACTTGCCCGAGCCATTCGGGCCCATCAGGGCGTGGATCTCGCCGCGCGAGATGTCCAGGTCGACGCCCTTGAGGATCTCGCGCTCCTCGATGCGCACATGCAGGTCTCTGATCTCTAGGTCGGCCATGTTCTCCGTTCGTGCTCCAGGTATCGGGGTTTCTCGGGGTACGGGATGCGACGGGTCAGGATGTGGCGGCCCGTGTGACGGCGCCGAGCGCCGGCAGCGCCGGGCCGGTCGTGAGCGGCCCCGCCGGCAGCGACGGGCCGAGCACGAGGTCGGCCAGCGTCGTCTCCTGCAGCGTGCGCACGATCGAGAAGCGCACGCGGGTCCACAGCAGCTTGGTCGGGCACACGTGGGCGGGGTCGGTCTCGCGCGAGCAGACGATCGAGCCGTCGGCTCCCTCGGTGATGCACTCGATCGGCGCGATCGAGCCCTCGAGCGCCTCGACGACCTCGGCCATCGTGATCTCGACGGGCGAGCGCGCGAGCAGGTAGCCCCCGCGCGAGCCGCGCCGCGAGTCGACGAGGCCGGCCTTGCGCAGCCGCGCCACGAGGTGCTCGAGGTAGGCCAGCGGCAGGCCGCCGCGCTCGGCGATCTCGGCGAGCGGGATCGGTTCCTCGCCGGATTGCCGAGCCAGCTCGACCATCACGCGTACGCCGTACTCGGACTTGGTTGAGAACATCATGCGATCGAATACCTACCTGGGCGCTAGGGTATCAACCGCGCTCGCGCGTCCACGCTTTTCTTCCGGCGGCGCCGCGACTTCGTCGAGGGCGCGGAGAGGGTCTATCCGAGCAGCTTGCGCAGATCGTGCGAAAGCGCTTCGGGCGTCAGCTGTTCGAGCTGGAAGATCACGCGCTCGCGACCCTCGCGGTCGAGCAGGAAGACCGACGCGGACTGGTCGAACGCCGTCTTGCCCGCGCTCGCCGGCACGACGCGGAACGAGCGCCAGACCTGCTGCAGTTGCGCGGGCGGGCCGGTCAGGTAGCGCACGCGGCCGGTCAAAGAGGTTCGCGCGAGGAAGGCGCGGACGCTGCTCGGCGTATCCGTCTGCGGGTCTGCGCTGACGAACAGAACCGGCACCGGCCGGCCCAGTTCGTCGAGTGCGCCGCGAATCTGCTGGGCGATCACGACACATGCGCCGCCGCACATCGCATAGGGGAAGGCGAGGATCGTCACCCTGCCGCGGTAGTCCCCGAGCGACACGCGCGCGCCGTTCTGGTCGCTCAGCGTGAAGTCGCGCGCCGGCGCGCCGGGCGGGATCGCCGCTCCGTCGAAGCCATCGCTGCCGACGATCGAGCTCGGCGCGCTCGTCGATGCGGAGCCCGGATGCGAGCTCGAGTCGCCTGCCGAGCCCGAAGCGCAGCCGCTCGCGATCAGCCCGAGCGTCGTCGCAAGGCACACGAGCAGGCTGCGCAGTGCGTTCGGGCGGCCAGCGGGCATCGCCGCCAGCGTACGTGAAGGGCTCAAGGCTGGGCGTAGCGCTTCCGATTAGCGAAACACCTGATCGCTCGACGTGTTGGAACGATCCAAATCCGAGGACTTGGGGGAACCCGATGGACGATTTCCACTTGCATCGATGCTCGACCCGGCTGCGCCGGCGTCGCTCGCGTAACCGCGCCGCCGTGAGACGTGTCCACGGCACCGTTGCCGCCACACTGGCGCTGCTCGCCGCCGCGCTCGGCACGAGCGCAATCGCGATGGCTGCCACGACCACGCCGCCGCCCCCGCCGAACGACAGCTCGCGAACGCGCAGATCGTCCACAGCTTGCCCGCGACGATCACCGGCACGACGATCGGCGCGACCAGCGAAGCGGGCGAACCGGCCTCGAACTGCGCCGGTCCACGGGCAACTCGGTCTGGTACAGCGTGCGGCCTTCGGCCGCCGAGCGGATCGCGGTCGACCTCGAGGCGCGGCGGCGCGCTCGACGCGACGGTCGACGTCTACCACGCCGTGCGCTCGCAGCTCGGCGGGGTCGAATGCGACGCACCGAAGCCCACGGCAAGGCGTCGCTCTCGTTCAAGGCCTCCAAGAACGGCCTCTATCTGATTCGCGTAGCTGCACTCAGAACGCTCGCAGCTGGCGCCGTTCAAGCTCAACGTGTTCCTGCCGACGCCGGCGGTGCGCCCACCGGGATCTCCGCTGCCCGGCGGCGGCGCCGGCGGACAGGTCGATCCGATCCAGAACATCAACGCGGCATACGCGGTCACGCTGCGCGCCGGCGTCAGCTACTTGATCAACCTCGCCAACGAGCGCGATGGCGGCTGCGTCCGCGGAGCGCTGTTCCCGCCCGGCACACCTCCTTCGAAGAAGGCTCGCCGGTCCTGCACATCGGCTGCGGCGGCTATCGCCTGTTCACGCCGGGAGCCGGCCAGGGCGGGCGCTACAGCTTCGAGATCACGCCCGGCAGTCGCGGCGTCCAGCGCTTCCACATCGAGGTGGCACGGGCCGACTCCTCGCGAGACCGCCCCGGGCTGTCGCTCGGCAACTACGGCGTCGGACGCGGGCATCTGAACGGACGCGGCGTGCGCGTGCTGCGCCTCTACCGGATGCAGGTGACGAGCCACTCGAACCTCACGCTCAGGCTCAAAGCGCCGGGCGCGGCCGAATTCAACCTGCAGCTTCGCAACGCCAACGGCAACCTGATCGAATGCCAGTGCGGCGACAGCGGCTCGCAGACCCTGCAGCACCAGCTCCGCCCCGGTCGCTACTACGCCGTCGTCTCCGCGCGCGGCACCTCCTCGGGCAACTTCACGCTGTTGCGCCAGTCGCGCACGATCACGACTACGAGGCTGTCGTTCACGCGCAACACCGTGTCCGCCGGGCAGCCTGTCGGGATCGACGTCAAGCTCTCGCCGGCCGTCTCCGGTCCGGTGACGGTCGAGATCGAGCGCTTCGACCCGGTGTTCGGCTGGCAGTTCTACCGCGAGTCCCACGCGGCCGCGGGGGGCGGCTCGGCGAGCGTCTCGTTCACGCCGCCGACGGTCGGGCGCTGGCGTGCCAACGCCTCCTACGGCGGATCGCGAACGGCGAGTCCCAGCGCCGTCGGCTTCTCCTACCTGTCGGCTTCCTGAGCGCTCGCGCCCAGGCGTCGTATCGTGCCGAGCGCCCCCTCCCGAGGGGGCGTTTTCGGCGCTATACTTTGTGAAGTCAATAAAAGCCGACCGTGGTTTAGGAGTTTCACGATGAGTCCCTCTGGAGCTGAGCTTCTCCGCGATATCAAGAGCCGGATCGAGGAGATCGACCCCTCGAAGGTGCACGAGCTGATCGACGAGGGCGTCGTGCTGATCGACGTCCGCGAGACCGAGGAGTACGGCGCCGGCCACCTGCCGGGTGCCAGGCACGTGCCGAAGAGCTACCTGGAGACCCGCATCGAGGGCGTCGTGCCCGACCGCGACGCGCAGATCGTGCTCTATTGCCAGTCGGGCAACCGCTCGGCCTGGGCCGCGCGCACGCTGGAAGAGGACCTCGGCTACGCCAACGTCGCCTCGATGACCGGCGGGATCACGCTGTGGAAGGACCGCGGCTACGAGGTCGACGTGCCGCGCACGCTGACCGCTGAGCAGCGCGAGCGCTACTCGCGCCACATGCTCGTGCCCGAGATCGGCATCGAGGGCCAGCAGAAGCTGCTCGATGCGAAGGTGCTGCTGCTCGGAGCCGGCGGCCTCGGTTCTCCCACCGCGCTCTATCTCGCCGCTGCGGGCGTCGGCACGATCGGCATCGTCGACGACGACGTCGTCGACCTCTCAAATCTTCAGCGCCAGGTGATCCACTCGACGCAGCGGATCGGCATCCCCAAGGTCGATTCCGCCGAGGAGTCGATCCACGCGCTCAACCCCGACGTCAACGTCGTCAAGTACCAGACGCGGATCGACGCGTCGAACATCGTCGAGATCATCAAGGACTACGACGTGGTCGTCGACGGCGTCGACAACTTCCCCACGCGTTACCTGCTCAACGATGCGACCGTGCGGCTGAAGATTCCCGTCGTGTCGGCTTCGATCCTCGGCTTCGACGGCCAGCTCTCGGTGTTCAAGCCCTACGAGGGCCCGTGCTACCGCTGCCTGTTCCGCGAGCCGCCGCCGGCTGAGCTGGCTCCCTCCTGCGGCGCCAACGGCGTGCTCGGCGTGCTGCCCGGCACGATGGGCCTGCTGCAGGCGACCGAGGTCGTCAAGCTGATCGTCGGCATCGGCGACCCAGCGATCGGGCGCCTGTTGCTCTACGACGCGCTCGGCGCGACGCTGACAGAGGTCAAGGTCCACCGCGATCCCGAGTGCCCGATCTGCTCGCGCGATCCGGATGAGATCCGCGACGAGGAGCTCGGCGTGTTCCCCGACTACGAGGCGTTCTGCGCCGCAGCAGGCTAGTCTCTCGCCGAGCATGGCGACGATCAAGATCCCCCCAGTGCTGCGTGCCTCGGTGGGCGGCGAGAAGGAGGTCAGCGCCTCCGGCGAGAACGTCGGCGCGGTGCTGAAGGACCTCGCCGCCAGCCACCCCGCGACCGAGAGCCAACTGTTCTCGGCCGAGGGCGAGCTCAACCGCTACGTCAACGTCTATCTCAACGACGAGGACGTGCGCGTGCTCGATGGGCTCGACACGTCCGTCGGCGAGGGCGACACGCTCGTGATCCTGCCGGCGATGGCCGGCGGTTGCTGATTCCGGCTCGTCGGCGCTGAGCCCACGGCCAAGCTTGCGATTCCCGGTCCGCCGCCCGGGTGAGATGTCGTTGCCGCGGGCGATTTTCCGCGCCTGATTTGATATATTTTTATATATTATGACTCCGGGGGCCTTGATCCGTGAGCGGCGGGAGCTCCAGCACCTGAGCCAGCGCGCGCTTGCCCGTCGTGCCGGCACGACGCAGGCTGCCGTGAGCAGGATCGAGCGAGGTCTGACGACGCCCACATGGGAGACCGTGCGCGCGCTGCTGCTCGCGCTCGGCTACGAGCCCGAGCTAGGGATGCGTCGCCTGCGGGGGAGGTGGGACCCGCTGCATCTCGCCGCCTCGCTTGAGCGCTCGCCCGAGCAGCGGTTCCAGCTGGCGATCTCGGCCAACCGCCTGGCCGGTCGCCTGCGCCTGGCTGGAGCGGGGGCGATCGGTGCACGGTGAGACGCCGCTCGACGCTGAACGCATCCTCACCGTGCTCGCAGAGCACTCGGTCGACTACGTGATCGTCGGTGGGCTGGCGGTGCAGACGCACGGACACGTGCGCACGACCGTCGACATCGACGTGTATCCCCGTCCGGAGCCGGCCAATCTACAGCGCCTCGCCGATGCGCTTCGGGCGCTCGACGCACGCGCCCTCAATCCTGGCGGCGAGGATCTGGAGATCGACGCAGCCACCTTGCCGCGCGCGACCCTTTGGCAGTTCGAGACCCGACACGGAGCGATCGACGTGTTGCACGACGCGCCCGGAGCGCCACCGTACGACGAGCTGCGCCGGCGTGCGCTTGAGATCAAGCTCGGAGACCTGGCGCTCGCGGTCGCCGGTCGCGACGATCTGATCAGCATGAAGCGCGCGAGCGCGCGCCCTGTCGACCTCGAAGATCTCGCTGTGCTGACCGAGCTCGGCGAGGGCTAGAGATCAGGCCGCAGCGGTCTGCGGCGCCGGCATCTCGTCGGCGGGCATCCCGGCGGCCGGCACCAGGCTCATCGCGTGCTCCGCCAGCGCCGTGATCGTCAGCGACGGATTCACGCCGACGTTGGCCGGGATCGCCGAGCCGTCGCAGACGAGCAGGTTCTCGTAGCCGAAGACGCGCTGCCCGGCATCGACGACGCCCTGCTCGGGACCGGGCGCGATCACGGCGCCGCCGAGGATGTGCGCGGTCGAGGGAATGTTGAACAGCGCCTCGGTGACCGAGCTCTGGGCGATCCCGCCGGTCCGCTTGGCGAACCATTCGGCGGCCTTGTTGGCGATCGGGATGAACGTCGGGTTGGGGCGCTCCGGGTCCTGTTCGGTTTGCAGCCAGAAGGAGCCGAACGGCCCTTTGCGCGGACGCAGCGCGATCGCGTTGTCGAGCGTCTGCATCACGAGCAGGATGATCGTGCGGCGCGACCAGTGCTTGGCGAAGAGGATCTTCGCCAAGCGTCGCGGGTGGCGGACGAGCTGGGCGAGCAGCTTCAGCGGCCGCGTCACGCGCGTGCCGTCGCCCGTCAGCAGCGTGTACAGCATCCGCATCGAGTCGCCGTCGTCGCCGTAGGTGACGGTCTCAATGTGCGTGTGCGGGTCGGGGTAGATCGAGGAGCTGATCGCCACGCGCTTGATCAGGTTCTCGGGGTAGTCCTCGGGCACCGTGACCGTGAGGATCGACTCCGAGTTCGTGCGCACGAGCTCGCCCAGGCGCGAGGAGATCCGCGGCAGCGAGCCTTCGAGACGACATTTCTGCAGCAGCCGGTTCGTGCCGAGCGGCCCCGCCGCGACGACGACGCCGCGTGCGCGCTGCACGCGCCGTTCCTTGCGCAGCCACGCGCCCGAGCGAACCGATTCGACCTCGTAGCCGTCGCTGCCGTCCGTGGCCCCGAGTGGGCGCACGTCGACCACGGTGCGTTCCGGCATCACTTGCGCACCCCGCTTCTCGGCGAAGTAGAGGTAGTTCTTCACGAGCGTGTTCTTCGCCCCGTGCACGCAGCCGACCATGCAGCGCGCGCACAGCTTGCAGCCCGTGCGCTCCGGGCCCTCTCCGCCGAAGAAGGGGTCGGCCACCGTCTTGCCGGCCTGGCCGAAGTAGATCCCTACGGGCGTGCGTTTGTAGGTCTCGCCCACGCCGAGCTCCTCGCCGAGCTCGCGCAGCAGCTGGTCGGCGGGGTCCTCGTGCGGGTTCTCGACTACGCCCAGCATTCGCTGGGCTTCCTCGTAGTGGGGCGCGAGTTCACCCTCCCAGTCCGCCATTTCCGCCCACTGGCGATCCTCGAAGAACTGCTTCGGCGGGACGTACAGCGTGCAGGCGTAGCCGAGGCTGCCGCCGCCGACGCCGCAGCCCGAGACGACCGCCACGTCCTTGAAGTTGGTCAGGCGGAAGATCCCCTTCATGCCCACGCGCGGGTTCCAGAAGTAGCGCTTCAGATCCGCCGTGTTCTTCGGGAACTCGTCGTCCGCGAAGCGCCGCCCGCACTCGAGCACGCCGACCGAGTGACCCTTCTCGGCGAGGCGCAGCGCCGAGACGCTGCCGCCGAAGCCCGAGCCGATCACGAGCCAGTCGAAGTCGAAGTTGCCGCCGCCCGTCATCGCCATGCCCGCTGCCCCCTGAGTAGAAGTGGAACCTCGAGGTCGATCTTAGACTCTGACTGGCTGTCTGGCCAAACGGCCGGGGTACGAACCGCAGCCGGCAACGTCCTTGCTCAATGGAAACGCGGAACGGAGAATTCTGCGGCACCGGTTAGCGTTGCCTCATGGATACCGACGATCCGAACAAACTGTGGGGCCCGCTCTGCCGATCGGATGTGATTGCGAGCTGTTGCCTCGGCGCGGCGGGCTATCTAATTGCGGAGAACCGATGGCCCGGGATCGTAGGGCTCGCCTTGGGCATCGCGATGTTCACCGGAGTATCCCCACGGCTCAAGGGTCACTGGGGGTTCCAATGGGGCAACTTGAAGATAGGGGCCACTTTCGCGTCCCCGAAGGCCCCACGACTGCAAGCAAAGACGACCACGCGGCAGGTTGAGCCGGCGGCTAAGCAGGAACGCTCGACTCGAGCTTGACGACGAGGTTCGGGTTGATGCTCAGAATCCGGCCGCCGGGTTCCTCAATCTCGACCATCGTGTGCCCGCGGACAGCCTCCTGATAGGCCTGGTTCCACTCATCGAGCGAGACCCCAACCTCGATTACTTCGTTATCGCTGAGCGTGATCCGGATGGGCATGGTGTTGGAATGTGTTCGTGCTTTCGGCATACGCATCCTCCGAGAGAACTCGGATGGAACGCGGATTGCATCGGCACGATCGCGTAGGTGCTTGTGCGAGCCGTATGTGTCGTCTAGAACTCCAAGCTAGGCCCAGCTACCCTCGACTACTAGTTGAGGTTATCGGAAAATGCCGCAAATAGCGGCATTTTCGTGCGATATGCGTTCCAGGAGAAGGACTCCAGAAACACGAACTAGAAGACTTGCGCCGCTGTAGCACTCGTCTGCCGACCGCTCTGCGGCGAAGTGGCTGGGACGGATGCGCTGAATGAGCGAGCGCTGAGTGCGCGCCGGTAGCAAAGCCTGCTCCTCAACGCGAATGAGAGAGCGTTCGCGCGACGCGCGAACCCCGCTATATTCCGTGAAGTAATGGCGGTTGAGAGGGTTCGAAACCGGCCGTGCGGCGGCCGCTACGGCGACATCGTCCAGTCGATCGGCAACACGCCGCTGATCGAGCTGCCGAGCCTGTCGCCGAAGCCGGGCGTGCACATCTGGGCAAAGCTCGAGTCGCACAACCCGACGGGCTCGGTCAAGGATCGCGTGGCGCGCGCGCTGATCGAGGATGCCGAGGAGAAGGGCGCGATCTCGCCCGGACAGACGATCCTCGAACCGACGTCGGGCAACACGGGCATCTCACTCGCCCTGATCGCCAAACTCAAGGGCTACAGGCTGAAGGTCGTGATGCCCGAGAACGTCACGCCCGAGCGCACGCAGCTGCTGGAGATGTACGGCGCCGAGATCGTCTACTCGCCGGGCGACCAGGGTTCCAACGGCGCCGTCGCGATGTCGCTGCAGATGGCCGCCGAAGACCCCTCGGTCTACATGCCCTACCAGTACGGCAACCAGGCCAACCCCAACGCCCACTACAACGGCACGGCGCTGGAGATCCTCGAAGAGCTCGACGAGATCTCGGCGTTCGTCGCCGGGCTCGGCACGGGTGGCACGCTGATGGGCAACGGCAGGCGCCTGAAGGAGACATTCGGCGACGCCTGCAAGATCGTCGCAGCCGAGCCGATGCAGGGCGAGCCGGTGCAGGGACTGCGCTCGCTCGACGACGGCTTCATCCCGCCGATCATCGACATCTCGCTGCTCGACCGCAAGATCTTCGTGACCAACGAAGACGCGATCGTTTGGACGCGCAAGCTGCTCGACGAGGAGGGCGTGTTCGCCGGCGTTTCGACTGGCGCGATCGCGAGCATCGCCGTGCGTATCGCCGGCGAGCTCGACGAGGGCAACGTCGTGTTCGTCGTCGCCGACGACGGCTGGAAGTACCTATCGAGCGGCATCTACACGCTGCCGGTCGATCAGATCGAGAACCTGGACGCGACCGTCTGGTGGTAGGCCGCGTCGCCCGCGCCCGCGCCCGGCCCGCGAGATCACCGAGACCACCGAGAACCCCGAGGCCCAGGCCCGCGTGAAGATCGCCAAGCAGCTGCTCGCGGAGATCGTCGCCCATGCGCAGGAGGACCCGCGGATCGAGTGCTGCGGGATCGTCGCGGTGCTGTCCGGCGAGGACGGCGGCGCCGGGAAGACGGCCGCCCGGGTGTTCCGCGCCGAGAACGTGCACGCCAGCGCACTGAAGTTCGAGATCGGCCCGATGGAGCTGTACCGTCTCAACGAGGAGATCGAACAGGAGGGCTGGGAGATCGGCGCGATCTATCACTCGCACGTGCGCAGCGCGCCCTATCCGTCGCAGACCGACATCGGCTTTGCCGCCGGCTGGCCGGGCCTGGAGTGGATCATCGTCGGCCTCGCAGGCGGGGCCGAGCCGGACGTGCGCTCCTATCTGATCGACGGCGCCCAGGTCAGCGAGATCGCCGTCGAGGAGACCGCGAGCTGAGCCAGACGCCGCTGATCTGCCCGAGCTGCGGCGTGGACTATCCCCGCACCGAGCGCTTCTGTGCGAGCTGCGAGATGCCGCTCGTGTACCTGCCGGGCAGCGAGCGTGGCCCGAGCAGCGAGCGCCAGCGCAAGGCGCGCAAGATCAAGCCTCAGTACTCCGAAGGCCGCCTCGTCAAGGTCGCGCGTGCCGGCAGTCAGCCGGAGGCCGAGCTGATCGAGACGCTGCTGCTCGAGGAGGGCATCCCCAGCATGTCGCGCCGCTCCGGCGGCTTCGATGTGCCCGACTTCCTCGCCGCCGGTCCGCGCGACGTGCTCGTGCCCGAGTCGGGCGCAGAGGCCGCCCGTGAAGCGCTCGCGCCGCAAGCACTCGCAGCCGACGAGCAGCGTCCTGGAGCGGAGGCTTAGGCGAAGACCGGCTGGCCGGCCTCAGCGCCGGCCGCTTCGCTCGTTATCGCGCGGATCTCTTCGGAGGCCCGCTCGAACTCGGCGTCGGAGAGCACGGGCGTGCCCTCGAAGGGCAGCTCGCGCTGCAGCTCGATCCACGCCTGCGTGGCTGTGTACTCGTCCTTGACCTTCACCGTCACGGGGCGCGGGATGCGGTAGGTGCGCAGCAGCAGCACGTGCAGCGGCTGGTGGCGGCGCCAGCCGAGGCGCTTTTCGGCGTAGTCGGGCGTCCACACGTAGAAGGGCGAGAGCGCGTCGACGCAGCGCGGGTCGGCAATCGTGAAGTGACCGGCGACCTCGGCCCAGGCGCGGATGCGCACGCGGTCGGGCTGCTGCACGGGCGCCCCCGAGGTGAACGCGCCGAGCAGCGGCTCGCCGTCGCTCCAGACACCCTCCTCGAGCGCTCTGCGCAGCTCGGGCTGGTGGGACTCGCGCACGAGGTCACCCGGCTGGTGCTCGAACGTCGGGTAGAGGAAGAATCGCTCGTGGGCCAGTCTCAACGACTTGCCCGGCTGGCGGATGCCGCCCTTGCGGAGTGTTATGAGCTGCTCACCTTCGGCTAGCGCGCGGACGGTGACAGCCCATTCTTTGAAAGCAATTGGCATAAACGGGTGAAGCTAGGAGTACGTCTCTGTCTGTCGCCCGCTGCCGGCTGGGTTCGGCGGCCGCGGACCCCTTAAAGATACCGAAACCCAGGCGGAAATCCCAAATCCCCTGCAAATCGCGGCCTTATTTTGCCTGCCAAAGACTGTCCGCGTGGCCAGTCTCGCTATCGACGCGTTTTCAGCGTGTGTTTCTGACTCGTCAGCGAGGCGGCCCGAAGCCGCCGCCGCCGGGTGTTTCGATGCGCAGCCGCTGCCCGGCGCGCAACGTCCCGGTGGCCTTGCCGGGCAGCGGCTCGCCGTCGAGCAGGTCGCGCCCGAGCGCCCCCGGCTCACCGCCGCCGGCGCCCGGCGGTGAGTGGCGGCGGCGCTCGGCGATCAGCGAGAAGGACATCTCGCGCAGCGCCTGCAGCTCGCGGATCACGCCGTCGCCGCCGCGCGTGTGCCCGGCGCCGCCGGACCCGCGCCGGCGCGCGTACTGGACGACGCGCAGCGGGAATTCGCGCTCGAGCGCCTCGACGGGGGTGTTCAGCGTGTTGCTCATCGCCACGTGCACGCCGCTCGGCCCGTCGGCCTCGGCGCACGCGCCCTGCCCGCCGCCGAGCGTCTCGTAGTAGGTGAACGAGCTCTCGCCGGCCGCCCCGTCGGCCCCAAGCGTCAGGTTGTTCATCGTGCCCTGCCCGAGTGCCCGCCCGAACGCGCCGAGCACGAGGTCGGCGACGCGCGAGGAGGTCTCGACGTTGCCGGCCGCGACGGCCGCGCCGGGGCGCGCGTTCAGCAGCGAGCCGAGCGGCGCGCGCACCTCGATCGGGCGGTAGGCGCCGGCGGAGGGCGGGATGTCGGGGTCGGTCAGCACGCGCACGGCGAAGTAGCAGGCCGAGCGCGTGACGGCGAGCGGGCAGTTGAGGTTGCCGTCGTGCTGGCGCGCGCTGCCGGCGAAGTCGAGGATCAGCCGCTCGCCCTCGACGCGCGCGCGCAGGCGCAGGAGGAGGTCGCCCTCGCGCCCCTCGAGCACGTCCTCGGCGTGGACGTCGCCGTCGGGCAGCTCCGCGATGCACGCTCGGGTGCGCCGCTCGGCGTAGTCGAGCACGGCGCCGGTCGCCTCGCGCAGCCGCTCCACGCCAAGCCGCTCGGCGAGCGCGCCCAAGCGCTGGGCGCCGATGCGGTTGGCGGCGAGCTGGGCGCGCAGGTCGGCGCGCCGCTGCTCGGGCTGGCGCATCTGCACGACGAGCTCCTCGATCGCCGCGTCGTCGAGCGGGCGCGGCGAGATCACGACGCCCTCCTCGGCCAGCGTGCGGCTGTCGGCGGGCATCGAGCCCGGCACGCGCCCGCCGACGTCGGCGTGATGGGCGCGGCTGGCGGCGAAGCCGAGCAGCGTCCGCTCGTCGGCGGCGAACACGGGCGTGATCACGGTGATGTCGGGCAGGTGCGTGCCGCCGCGGAACGGATCGTTGAGGATCCACGAGACGCCTGGCGCGTGGCGCTCGCCGAGCACGGCGGCGACCGAGGCGGGCATCGAGCCGAGGTGCACCGGGATGTGCTCGGCCTGCATGATCATCTGCCCGTCGGCGTCGAACAGGCCCGTCGAGGCGTCGTGGCGCTCCTTGATGTTCGACGAGTAGGCGGAGCGGATCAGGGCAACGCCCATCTCTTCGCAGGCGGCGCGCAGCGCGCCCGTGACGACCTGTAGCTCGATCGGGTCGAGCGTGCTCATGCGCCGAGCCCCGCAGCGTTCGATGCCTCGATGGCCCCGCCGTACCTCTCGCGTGTCCGGTCCTCCAGCACGCACGTCCCGTGCTCGTCGACGAAGCCGCTCCAGCCGGGCGGCACGAGCAGCGTGGCCTCCCGCAGCGCGCACAGCGCGGGTCCGCCGGACCTCGGTGCCGGGCGCGAGCTCGCCGCGCAGCACACTGGCCTGCAGCGCCTGGCCGGCGAAGCACGATCTGCGCGGTCGAGCGCTCGGGCCTGGCGCCCGCGTCGGCGTGCGGGCGCAGCTGCGGCGCGGGACCCCAGACGGACACGCGCACGTTGACGAGCTCGACGGGCGCATCGTCGTCGCGGTAGCCGTAGCGCTGCTCGTGCGCGGCGGCGAAGCCCTCGCTGAGCACCTCAGGCGCGGGATCGCCCGGCGCCTCGACGGGCAGCTCGAAGGACTGTCCGGCGGTAGCGCAGCTCGTAGGCGACGCGCACTGCGGCGCGCGGGCCGGCGAGGGCGGCGTCGGCTTCGGCGATCAGCTGCGTCGCGCACGGCGCGCAGGCGCTCGCTGCTCAGCCGCTCGCCGCGCAGCATGACGGTGCGCGAGACGTCGTGGCGCGGCGCGGCGGCGGCGAGCCCGAGCGCGCAGAGCACGCCGGAGGCGCGCGGGCAGAGCACGCGGGCGATGCCGAGCTCGCGCGCCATGGCGCAGGCGTGCAGCGGCCCGGCGCCGCCGAAGGGCATCAGCGCGAAGCGGCGCGGGTCGATCCCGCGCTCGACGGTCATCAGGCGCAGCGCGCCGAGCATCTCGTGCTCGGCGACGCGCACGATGCCCTCGGCGCAGGCGAGCGTGTCGATGCCGAGCTCCTGTGCGAGCGCCGCGACGGCGCGCTCGGCGGCGGCGCGCTCGAGGAGCGATCCCGCCGGCGAGCGGCGAGTCCACCGAGCAACCGCCCGAGCAGCAGGTTGGCGTCGGTCACGGTCGGCAAGCTCGCCACCGAGCCCGTAGCAGGCGGGTCCGGGCGCGGCGCCGGCGCTCTGCGGCCCGACGCGCAGCGCGCCGCCGGAGTCGCGCCAGGCGATCGAGCCGCCGCCGGCGCCGACGGTGTGGATGTCGAGCGCGGGCAGCGCCAGCGGGCGCCCGGCGACCGAGCGCTCGAGCGGTCTCCGACGACCTCGCCGCCGTCGATCAGGCAGACGTCGCAGGAGGTGCCGCCCATGTCGAAGCAGAGCACGTCGCGGCTCGCCGGCGAGCTGGGCGAGCAGCAGTGCCCCGCCGACGCCGCCGGCGGGGCCGGAGAGCACGGTCAGGGCGGCGTGCGCGGAGGCGCGTGCGATGTCGGTGAGCCCGCCGGAGGACTGCATGATCTGCGGCTCGGCGAGGCCCTGCTCGCGAGCGGCGGCGGCGAGCCGGCGCAGGTAGCTCGCGAGCAGCGGCGAGAGCGCGGCGTCGAGTGCGGTGGTGGCGGTGCGCTCGTACTCGCGGAAGGTGCCGACGAGCTCGCCGGACAGCGACACGGGCACGCCGGGCAGGAGCTCCGCGAGCAGCTCGCCGAGCATGCGCTCGTGGCGCGGGTCGGCGTAGGAGTGCAGCAGCGCGACGGCGACTGCCTCGGGCCGAGCGTCGGCGACGCGCTGCACGAGCGCTCGCGCGGCGCCGGGATCGAGCGCGCGCAGAACTGCCGTCGGGGGCGATCCGCTCGGGCGCGGCGAAGCGCAGCTCGGCGGGGACGAGCGGCGGCGGGAGCGGCGTCGCACAGCCGGTAGAGGTGCGGGCGCGCCTGGCGGCCGAGCTCGATCACGTCGGTGAAGCCGTCGGTGGCGATCAGCGCGGTGCGCGCCGTCTGCGCCCTCGAGCAGGGCGTTGGTCGTGACGGTCATGCCGTGGGCGAAGCGGCGCACGTCGCCGGCCTGGGCGCCGGCCCGTTGCAGCACGAGCGCGACGGCTTGAGCACGCCGACGGCCTGCTCGCCGGCGGTCGTGGGCACCTTGGCGGTGTACACCTGGGAATCGCCGTCGGCATCTGCGCCGACGAGCACGGCGTCGGTGAAGGTGCCGCCGACATCGACTCCGAGGAGCACGGGCGGGAGCCTACGCCGGGCCCGGGCAATCCGCGAGGACGCGGGACACGAGGTCCCGCGTCGACGGCCTGGGGCGCTCCGCTCCTCCCAGCGCGGATGCGACCCAAAGTGCAAACGACTCAGGCGGCTGCGAGCTCCCGGTCCTCGGTGTCGGCGAGGTGCTGGTGGGAGGGGCAGTAGCCGTTGTGCGGCAGCGGCACGCGCTGGCAGGCGGCTCCCTTGCGGGTCGTGGCGCGACACTGCGGCGGGGCGCCGCTGACGGCGGCGTAGCCCTCGTGCGGGTGCAGCGTGAGGTAGTCCTGGGCGAGCTGCACGTAGCGGCAGACGACCTGGTGCACGTGCGACTGCGCGGTCATCGGGAAGTAGTTGCGGATGTCTGCGAACAGCACGCGTTCGGGACGCGCGAAGTGGTGGCGGTCGACGGCCAGACGGGTGACGACGGCCTCACAGGCGCGCAGCACGGCGGCGTGGTTGGCGGCCGCCGGCTCGCCGGGCGGCGCAGGGACGATCTGCGGGGCGAGCTCGCGGTAAATGGCTCGGCTGAACTGGTACATGGCTACTCCTGGCCCTCCTTCATGGTTGGAGCAAACCCGCCTATTCGAAAAGACTCCGATGACTTCGGTTCCTTCTACGTGCAAGAACACCTCTCCGATCTCGAAAGGACCGAGATAAAGAGGTAAAGACGATTTTTTTATGTAGAGAGAGACGATCGCGGCGTCTCTGCTCGGGTCGCGCCGAAGCTCAGCCCCAGGTCTGCCATTCGACATCGGGGGGCGTCGCTGCTGCGCCGTCGCCCGCCTCGTCACGGCCGGGCTCGGCGGCGCCGCGCACGACGACGTGGTGCTGCTCGAGCGCGGGGTCGGGCTGCGGGTAGTCGATGCGCTGGTGCGCGCCGCGGCTCTCGGTGCGCGTCAGCGCGCATCGGGCGATCGCGCGCACGAGCGGGTGGGGGCTCCCAAGCAGGCGCGTGAGACCGTCGGGGCTGCGCACGATGCCGGCGTCGCGCCACAGCGCGGCGCGCGTGTCGTGGTCGCCGACGGGCGGTCCGGGCAGCGCCGCGAGCGCCGCGAGCTCGGCCGCGCCGGCGCTTGCAGGCCAGGTGCTCGGGGCCGGCTCGGCGAGCGCGTGGGCGACGGCGCGGCGTGCGAACACGAAGCACTCGCTGAGCGAGTTGGAGGCGAGCCGGTTGGCGCCGTGCAGGCCGGTGCAGGAGGACTCGCCGACGGCATACAGCCCGGGCAGCGTGGAGTGCGCGTGCAGGTCGGCGACGATCCCGCCCATCGTGTAGTGGGCGGCCGGGGCCACGGGGATCAGCTCGCGCGTGGGGTCCAGGCCGGCCTCGCGCAGCGCGGCGACGACGTTGGGAAAGCGCCCGGGGTCGACATTGCGCATGTCGAGGCCAACGGAGCGCTCGCCTGACTCGGCCAGCCGCTCCTGGATCGCGCGCGAGACCTCGTCGCGCGGCAAGAGCTCCTCGACGAAGCGCTCGCCGGTGTGGTCGTGCAGGGTGGCGCCCTCGCCGCGGATGGCCTCGGTCACGAGGAAGCCCTCGCGGCCCTTCACGCCGATCACGGCGGTCGGGTGGAACTGCAGCAGCTCGAGGTCGGCGAGCGCGGCGCCGGCGCTGTGCGCGAGCAGCAGCCCGACGCCCTGGGAGCCGGGCGGGTTGGTCGTGCGCGCCCACATCGCGGCGCAGCCGCCGGTGGCGATCACGACGGCGCGCGCGGCGAGGATCCGGCCGTCCTCGCAGATCAGCCCCGCGCAACGTCCGTCGGTGCGCCACAGCGCGCGGGCGCGCGCGCCCTCGAGCACGGCGATGCGCGGCTCCTCGGCGGCGAGCGCCGAGAGCTGGCGCACGACGCGCCGGCCGGTGGCGCTGCCGCCGGCGTGCACGACGCGGCGCACCGAGTGCCCGCCCTCGAGGCCCAGCGCGAGGCGTCCCTCGCGATCGGCGTCGAAGCGCACGCCGAGTCCCTGCAGGTCGCGCACGCAGTCGGGCGCCTCGCGGGCAAGGATCTCGGCGGCTGAGGTGCGCACGAGACCGCGCCCGGCGAGCTCGGTGTCGCGCAGGTGCAGCTCGGCGCTGTCGTCGTCGGCGAGCGCCGCCGCGAGCCCGCCCTGCGCCCAGTAGCTGGCCGTCCGCGCGAGCGGCGTGGCCGAGACGAGCGCGACCCAGGCGCCGTCGCGGGCGGCGCACAGCGCGGCGTACAGCCCCGCCGCGCCGGCCCCGACGACTGCAACATCGGTCTCGCGCGCAACCTCACGCGAGACCGCCGGAGGAGGGGCGGGCATCGCTTCCAACCGTATCCGTCGTCAGCGGGCGGGAGCGCCGCGAGCGGCATCGGGCCGCTAAGGACCGGCTTTCCCCTTCGCCCCCGGGTGGAGGAATTTTTCGATTCGCAGGCGCTGGGCCGGCGTGAGGCCTTTGGCCGTTTTGGGACCGATGCCGCCTTTGGGACCGATGCCGCCTTTGGCCGTCACGGTCGGGGTGGTGCTCGGGCCGGCGATGCCACCGGCGCTGCCGGGCTGCGCTGTGACGGTCGGCGTGCTCGGCGTGGTCGCGGCGGGGGCGGTGCTCGTCGCGGCGCCCGGTGTGGCGGCGGTGGTGGGCGTGACCGGTGTGCTCGCGGCGGGCGCTGTCGTGACTGTCGTCGTAGCCGGCGCAGCACTCGAGCCGGAGTCGCCGGCGAGCTTTACGAGCGCGGCGGCGAGCACGCCGAGCGCGAGCACGGCGATGGCGGCGACAGCGGCGACAGGACCCTTCCAGTTGGGCGTCGCGGCCAGGCGCGTGCGGGCGGCAGCGCCGCAGCGCAGGCACCAGTCCTGGCGCGGGTCGAGCGGCGCGCCGCACAGCGGACAGGCCTCGATCACGGCCGGCGGGGCCGGCGGGGCGGCGCTCTGCGCGGAGGGCGCGGGGACGCCGGTGGGCGGGTGCTCGGCGGGCGCGGCGACCGTCACGAGCCGGGTGCCGGCGGACGGATGATCTCGGTCGGCTGATCGTCGTCCTTGCCGGCGGGCGCGGCCGGCGCCGACGGCTCGCTTGGCGGCGGCATGGGCGAACGCCCGGCGCTGCCCCCGCCTGCGGGCGGAACCGCGTCGAAGGCCTGCGTGGCCGGCTGCGGCGCTGCGTGCGGCTGGGCCTGGGAGCCGCTCGCGGGGGCGACCGCGGCGTGCCGCTCGGTTGCCGGAGCGGTGCTCGCCGGCGAGGCTGGGGCGCTGGGCGGGAGCGCTGCCACGGGCGCCGGTGTGACGGGCGCCGGCGCCGGCGCGCTTGGCCCAGGAGGCTGGCCGGCGCCGCCGGCCGCTGCGCCGGCGATCGGCAGGTCGCTGCGGCGGCTCATCGACAGGCCGCAACTCGGGCAGAAGCGATCTTCGCCGCTGTGGATGGCGGCGCAGCGCGGACAGGCCGTGATGCCGGCCTCGCGCAGCACCGTGACCGGCTGGCGCTCGCCGAGGCTGTCTTCGAGCGTGCGCAGCTCGGCATCGATGCGGCTGAGCGTGCCGAGCTTGGCGAGCACGAGCGAGTCGTTGCGCTGGCCGAAGCGGTGCAGGCTGAAGACGAGCCCGCCGAGGTCGCGATAGGCGAGCTCGCGGGCCTTGCGCAGGAAGCGCGCGCGGCGGCGCAGGCGCCCGCGCGAGCCGAAGCCGGCATCCGGCTCCGAGGCGTTCGCCTCGGGCTCGGGCGCGGCGGAGTCGCTGGGAGCGGTCGCGGCCGTCGAGGGGGCCGTGGCGGGCGGGGCGCCTGCGCCCGGGTCGCCGAGCGGCTGCGCGGGCGGGGCTGCGGGGGTCGTGGCGGATGTCTGGCTGTCCACGGCAATCCCATGCTACCCAGCGCGTCCGCGGGCCGTGCTCCATGCGTCGGCGACGCGCTGCGCCATGCGCACCGCGGACCAGCGCTCGGCGCTCGCTCTGCCGGCGACGCGCGGGTCTGTGTCAGCCAGCAGCGGCTCGAGCGCGGCACCCCATCCGGCGGGATCGAACGGCGCGCAGAGCGTGCCGGGCACGTCGGCGAGCGCCTGCTCGTGGATTCCGACGGGGGTGGCGAGCACGGGCACGTCGCAGGCGAGCGCCTCGAGCACGGCCAGGCCGAAGCCCTCGCGCTCGGACGGCACGAGCACGGCGTTGGCCGCGTTGACGAGCAGCGGCACGCGCGCCGGCTCGATGCCGCCGAGCGTGAGCAGCTCGACATCGGCGCCGGCGACGAGCGCGGCGGCTCGGTCATAGCGCTTCTCGGGGCGGGCGGGGTCGGCGGCGAACAGCGCATAGCGTCCATCCGGCCTGAGCCCGAGCTCGGCACGCGCCTCGGCCCGCGGCAGCGGGCGAAAGCGCTCGAGCTCGACGCCGCAGGGCAGCACCTGCGCGCGCCGCGCCGCGCGCGCGGGCAGCTCCTCGGCGAGCGCCGGGGAGACGACGGCGAGCAGGTCCACGCTCGGCAGTGCGGCGAGCGTCAACAGGCGGGTGCGCGGATGACGCACGTCGGTGCCGTGCAGCGTGAGCGCCCGCGCATGGGCCGGGACGGCGAGCGCGGGCCACGCGGTCAGGCCGAAGTGGGCGTGTACGACGTCGAAGCGCCCGCCGGCGCGCCCCTGTCCTGTGCCTGTACGCCCTCTCGCGAACCTGCTGCGCAGCTCCCGCGCCGCGCGTGCGAGTGCGCCGGCCCCGGGCGGGAACTCGTACAGCTCCACGTCGAGCCCGTCGAGGCGGCGCAGCGCGGCGACCTGATCGCGCACGAAGCTGCCCCGCTCGGGGTGCGCCTGATCGGGCCGCATGTTGGAGAGCACGAGCGCGCGCACGAGCCCTCGAAGGTAGCGCTCCGAAGCGACGGCGACGCCGGCATCGGTCTTATTTTCATGTTAATCTCATTAAAATGAAAACCACGACTGCGGCACGCCGGCGCTATCGGATGGGCGCGCGCGGTGAGGCCGCCGCGGCCACGCGCGAACGGATCCTCGACGCGGCGGTCGAGCTGTTCTGGGAGAGCCCCGGCGAGCGCGTCTCGCTGGAGCGGATCGCCGCGCGGGCGGGCGTGACCGTGCAGACGGTGATCCGCCGCTTCGGCGGCCGCGCCGGGCTGTTCGCAGCGGCGAGCGAGCGCGAGGCCGAGCTGGTGCGCACCCAGCGTGACGAGGCGCCCGTCGGTGATCTTCGCGGCGCCGTGCGCGTGCTCGTCGAGCACTACGAGCAGCTCGGCGATCGCATCGGCAGGCTGCTGGCCGAGGAGCACCGCATCCCGGGTCTGTCCGAGCTCGCCGACGCCGGCCGAGCCTTCCATCGCCGGTGGTGCGCGCGTGTGTTCGCGCCGAGCCTCGATCCGCTGTCGGGCGTGGCGCGCGAGCGTCGCCTCGCGCAGCTGGTGGCGATCTGCGACTTCTACACGTGGCGGCTGCTGCGTCGCGATTCGGGCCTCAGCCGCCGCCAGACCGAGCTCGCGCTGCTGGAGATGCTCCAGGCGATCCTCACAGAGGAGTCCTGATGGCGCGCGTGCTCGCCTACACCTCGCCGGCGCGCGGGCATCTGTTCCCGGTGACGCCGATCCTTCGAGAGCTGGCCGGCCACGGCCACGAGGTCGCCGTCAGGACGCTCGCCTCGCAGGTCGAGCTGATGCGCTCACTCGGCTTTCAGGCGGACCCGATCGACGAGCGGATCGAGCAGCTCGATCACGACGACTACGTCGCTCGCACGCCGATCGCCGCGCAGAAGCGCGCGCTGCGCACGTTCTGCGCGCGCGCCGAGTTCGACGCCGAGGACCTGCGAAGGGCGATCGAGCAGGTCCAGCCCGACGTGCTGCTCGTCGACGTCGCCTGCTGGGGCGCGATGGCCGCCGCCGAGGCATGGGGTGGCAGATGGGCGGCGTGGTGCCCGTATCCGCTGCCTGTGGCCTCGCGCGACGCGCCCCCGTTCGGGCCCGGCCTGCGCCCGGCTCGCGGTATGCCGGGGCGCTTGCGCGACGCGCTGCTGCGACCGATCGTGTTCGGCACGCTCGAGCGGCTCGTCAAGCCGCGGGTCAACGAGATCCGCGCGCGTGTCGGCGTGAAGCCGGTGAGCAGCGCGAGCGATCTGTTCCTCGGGGCGCCGCTGCTGCTCTATCTCACGGCCGAGCCTTTCGAGTACCCGCGCTCGGACTGGCCGGCCAACGTGCGCCTGGTCGGGCCGTGCGACTGGGATCCGCCGGCGCAGCCGCCGGCGTGGCTCGAGCAGGTGCACGCGCCGATCGTGCTCGTCACGACGTCGTCGGAGTTCCAGGACGACGGGCGCCTCGCGCGCTGTGCGCTCGAGGCCCTTGCCGGACAGCCGCTGCACGTGGTCGTGACGCTGCCCTCGGGCGACCCGGCGAGCTTCACGGTCCCCGATAACGCGCGGGTCGTCTCGTTCGTGCCGCACGGCGCGATTCTCGACCGTGCCGTGTGTGCGGTCACGCACGGCGGCATGGGCGCCACGCAGAAGGCGCTCGCCCGGGGCGTGCCCGTGTGCGCGGTGCCGTTCGGGCGCGACCAGTTCGAGGTGGCACGCCGCGTCGAGGTGGCGCACGCCGGTTCGCGGCTCGTGGCGCGGCGGTTGAGCCCGAGCCGGCTTCGCGATGCCGTCGAGCTGGCGATGGGATGCGGCGAAGGCGCTCGCCGCATCGCCGCGGCCTACCGGCGCGCAGGAGGCGCCGCCGCGGCCGCCGACGGCGTCGAGCAGCTGCTCTGGGATGATGCCCGGCATGGAGCGCGATTCGAGCGATCACGGGGCGCCTGAGCGCAGCTACGGGCGCGACGCCGGCGGCCTGCGCCCGGTCGAGATCGAGCCCGGCTTCATGCGCACGGCAACCGGCTCGGCGCTGATCTCGGCCGGTGAGACGCGCGTGATCTGCACGGCCTCGGCCGAAGAGAGCGTGCCGCGCTGGATGAAGGGGCGCGGCACGGGCTGGGTGACGGCCGAGTACGGCATGCTGCCGGCCTCGACCGGGCAGCGCAAGCAACGCGACGCCACGCGCGGACGCCAGGACGGGCGCACGGTGGAGATCCAGCGCCTGATCGGGCGCTCGCTGCGCGGCGTGGTCGACTTCAAGGCGCTCGGCGAACGCACGATCTACCTCGACTGCGACGTGCTGCAGGCCGACGGCGGCACGCGCTGCGCGTCGATCACGGGCGCATACGTGGCGCTGGCGCTGGCGTGCGAGCGCCTGCGCGAGCGGGGCCTGCTGGAGCGCTCGCCGCTGAACGGCTCGATCGCGGCGGTCTCGTGCGGGATGGTCGGCGGCCGCGCGCTGCTCGACCTCGACTACTCGGAGGACTCGACCGCGGAGGTCGACGCGAACGTGGTGATGACCGGCGACGGCGGCCTCGTCGAGGTGCAGGCCACGGCCGAGCGCACGCCGCTCTCGCGCGCGCACCTGGACGAGCTGCTGGCGCTGGCCGCCGACGGGATCGCCGAGCTGCGCGCGGCACAGGAGCGGGCGATCGCCGCCGCGACGTCGGCCGCCGGCTCCACGGCGTCCCCAGCCGCCGACTAGGCGACGCAAGTGAAGCTGCTGCTGGCGACGCACAACGAGCACAAGGCACGCGAGTTCGCGCGGCTGCTGCCAGAGCCGCCGGCGGGCGGCGAGCCGTGGCAGCTCGACGTGCTGCCGGTCGATGTCGAGCTGCCGCCCGAGGACGGCGAGACGTTCGCCGAGAACGCGCTCGGCAAGGCGCGCGCGGCGGCTCAGGCGATGGGGCGCGCGAGCATCGCCGACGACTCGGGCATCGCGGCGGCGGCGCTCGCTGGCGCGCCTGGCGTGCGCTCTGCGCGATACGCCGGCGAGCACGCGAGCGACGGGGAGAATCTGGCGAAGCTGCTGCGCGAGGCGCCGGCCGGCAGCGGCCTGGAGTACGTCTGCGCGATCGCCTACGTCGACCCGGCGAGTGAGACCGAGCGGATCTTCCACGGGCGCTGCGCGGGCAAGCTCGCGCCCGCCCCGCGCGGCGAGCGCGGCTTCGGCTATGACCCGGCGTTCCTGCCCGAGGAGGGACCGGAGGGGCTGACGATGGCGGAGCTGAGCGACGAGCAGAAGGACGCCATCAGCCACCGCGGGCGCGCCGCGCGGGCGCTGTTCGGCTGGCTCGGCGAAGAGCTCCCCGCCGACTGACCGCCTGGGCGCGGCCGGCTGCGCCGCGCTACAGCAGGTTGATGGCGGCGGCGATCGCGACGGCCAGGCCGAGCGCGGCGTAGCCGTTGTATCCGCCCAGCAGCAGCAGGAACCCGGTGAGCAGCGCGACGAGCACGGTCGCCAGCCAGGCGATTCGGGTGACGCTCATCGGGGCATTGTGGCGGATGGCCCGGTGTGCGGGCCCGAGCACGGCGCCGTGGGGTTCACGCGGCCCGGCGATGAGCACGACACGCGGCTTGCGGCGCGTCCGCGCATGGTGTTAGCGTCGATTGACCGGTTTCACGAATGAGGAGGAACCCAAGTGACGAAGGCCGAGCTGGTTGACCAGGTGGCGGATCGCGCCGATCTGACCAAGCAGGACGCCGGGCGCGCGGTGGATGCGGTGCTGGCCACCGTCGAGGACGCGCTGCGTCGCGGCAGCGAGGTCACTGTGGCGGGATTCGGCAAGTTCCACGTGAGCGATCGCGGCGCGCGGATGGGCGTCAACCCGCGCACGGGTGAGCGCATCCAGATCGCGGCCAGCCGCGTTCCCCGCTTCACCGCGGGCAGCGGCCTGAAGAGCGCGGTGAAGGGCCGCTGAGCCTGGCGCAGACCTTCGGGGACGTACTGGCCGCTCGGGTGAGCGAGCGGGAATCGCAGATCGTGATCGGGCTCGACCCCGACCCCGGGGCGCTGTGGCCGGGCGCGGAGCTTGCGACTGGCGCGGAGCTCCTTCCGGCAGACCGCGCGGCCGCCGCGGTCCTGCGCCACTGCCGCGAGGTGATCGACGCGACGGCCGATGCCTGCGTGGCCGTGAAGCCGCAGCTGGCCCGCTTCGAGCTGCTGGGAGCGCCCGGCTGGGCCGCCCTGGAATCGGTCGTGGCGCACGCGCACGAGCGGGGCCTGCTGGTGATCGCCGACGGCAAGCGCGGCGACATCGACGTGACGGCGCGCGCCTACGCCGGGGCGCTGATCGAGGGGCGTGAGACGCCGTTCGGCCGGCTCGACGGCCTCGGCGCCGACCTGGTCACGGTCAACCCGCTGATGGGCATGGACGCGCTCGAGCCGTTCGTGACGGCGGCGCGTACATGCGGCGCGGGCGTGCTGGTGCTCGTGCGCACGTCCAATCCGGGGGCCGCAGACATCGAGGACCTACGGCTGGCCGACGGCGGCACCGTGTGGCAGCGGGTCGCCTCGATCGTGCGCGAGCTCGGCGCCGCGGGGGTGGGCGAGTCGGGCCTGAGCGACGTCGGCGCGGTGATGGGCGCGACCGAGCCGGCGCACCTGGCGCGCGCGCGCGAGCTGATGCCCGACGCCTTCTTCCTGCTCCCCGGTGTGGGCGCGCAGGGCGGTCGCGTGGAGGATCTGGCGCCGGCATTCGCGCCGGGGCGAGCGGGTGGCTTGGTGACGGCCTCGCGCAGCATCGTCGACGCGTACGCGAAGAACGGCGGCGATCCGGCGCAGGCGGCGCACGCGGAGGCCGCGCGTCTGCGCGAGCGGGCGTGGGCGCTCTCGGCCGTGCCCGCCTGAGCCCGGCAGCCCGGCAGCGGGCGTCCGCTAGCCTGTGGTGCGTCCCGCGGCATGCCTGCGGCGGGATCGGGTCGAAGGTAGAAGGGAGCCACGATGATCATCACGGTCACGCTGAACGCCGCGATCGACAAGTCGCTCTCGGTACCGAACTTCCGTCTCGGCAGGCGTCATCGCACGGTCGAGCAGCGCACGATGGCGGGCGGCAAGGGCGTCAACATCGCGCGCACGCTGAAGGCGCTCGGCCAGCCGGTGATCGCGACGGGCTTCGCCGGCGGCGCGACGGGCACGCACATCGTCGAGCAGCTCACCGAAGAGTCGATCCTCAACGACTTCGTGCGCATCCGCGAGGAGTCGCGTACGAACACGTCGGTGCTCGACCCGACGACGGGCGAGCAGACGGAGATCAACGAACGCGGTCCGGCGATCTCCGAGCGCGAGGTCGAGCTGTTCCGCGACAAGCTGCTGTACCTGGCGCGCGGGGCGGCGATCATCGTGTTCGCGGGATCGCTGCCGCGCGGCGTCGAGCCCGACCTGTACGCGAGCTTGATCCACGACCTCGAGCGCCTGGAGGTGACGACGGTGATCGACACCGACGGCGAGCCGCTGCGCCAGGCGGCGCGCGCCGAGCCCGACGTCGTCTCGCCGAACGTGCTCGAGGCCGAGGAACTGGTGGGGCACGAGTTCGCGGGCGAGGAGGAGCGCCTGCAGGTCGTGCGCGAGATCGCCGCGATCGGCCCGCGGGAGGCGATCATGACGCTGCCCGACGGCTGCATCGCCCAGGTCTTGATCGACGGCCAGCCGCAGACCAAACGTGCGCGCATCGCACAGCGCGAGCCGATCGCCAGGCGCGGCTCGGGCGATGCCTTCCTGGCGGGCTATGTGGCGGCTCGCTACGAGGGCCGCCCGCCGGACCACTGCCTGCGTCTCGGTGTGGCTTGTGGCGCGGAGTCGACCGGACGCCTGGAAGCCGGGCTGATCGACCCGCGCGAGGCGCGGCGGCTGATGGGCGACGTCGAGCTCTCGCCGGTCGAGCTTCCGGCGCAGGTCAGCTAGCTCAAGCGCTCAGCCGCCGGCGACGTCGCGCCGCAGGAACACGAGGTAGGCGGCGCTCAGCGACGCGCCGGCGTACACCGCGCAGACCCACAGCGAGTGCAGGATCGGCGCCCAGTCGGTCGGCGTGCGCAGGAGGCCGTGCCAGTTCTCGTACTGTTCGGTGACCAGATACGGCTTGATCGCTTCGACGCCCGGGATCTGCGCGACGATGAACAGCAGGATCGTGAAGCCGATCGTGCCGACGACGGCGGCGGCGCTGTTGCGCGTGATTGTCGACAGCAGCAGGCCGAAGCTGACGACGGCGAACAGCGGGATCAGGTAGACGGCGTTCGAGGCGAAGACGAGCAGCAGCCCTTCGGGCGCGGAGACGACCGTGCCGGAGAAGGTGACGACGCTGTGAAAGCCCCACGAGGCGACGCCGGCGCCCGTGGCGACGAGGGCGGAGAGCAGTACCGCAATCGCGGCGTAGGTGAACGCGGCGAGCGCCTTGGCCGTGAACACCTGGCCGCGGTCGACCGATCGCGTGAGGATCGTCTTCAGCGTGCCGTTGCCGTCCTCGGCGGCGACGATGTCGCCGGCCACGAGCGCGGCGATCAGCGGCAGCATGAAGACGGACAGGAAAAGCAGCATCAGCACCGGCGTGGCGAGGCCGGACTGGGTGATGTGCGAGGCGAAGATGTTTCCCCGGTCGTGGTCCTGCGGCCCCCGCAGCTGCTGCACGAGCACGAATATCAGCGGCAGGATCACGGCCAGGCCGAGGCCGAGATAGGTGCGCTTCTGCGAGATCAGCTTGCGCATCTCCCAGCGCCAGACCGTCCACGTATGTGGGCGCGGCGAGCGGGCAGCGCGGGCGGAGGCGGGGGCCAGCGCCGGGGGAGAGGCGGTTGTCGCGCTCATGCGACCTCGATCGGTGTGGCCGGGCTCGCGCCGTTGGCGCCGGCTTCACCGGCGTCGCTGCCCGCCTCGGCGTTCGCGCGATCGCGTGCGGCGCCCTCGGTCAGGCGGAAGAACAGGTCCTCGAGCGTCGCCAGCTCGGGCGTCAGCGCAAGGATGCCGATGCCGGCCGCGCCGAGCGCGAGCGACAGCTCGGCGACGGCGGGCTCATCGCCTTCGAAGCCGAGTCCGTGCTCGCCGGAGCTCGGGTACTCGAGCGCCCGCTGCGCCCGCACGATCTTGAGCGCCCGCACGTCGTCGGTCGTGCGCAGCCGGTAGCCGGCGCCGCCCTGGCGGCGCAGGTCGGCGAGCGCGCCCTCGTAGACGACGCGGCCGGAGTCGACGATCGCGACGCGATCGCACAGTTCCTGGACCTCGGGCAGCTGGTGGCTGGAGAGCAGCACCGTGATGCCCTCCTCGGCGAGGCGGCGGATCAGCAGGCGCATGTCGCGCATCCCGGCCGGGTCGAGGCCGGTCGCGGGCTCGTCGAGGATCAGCAGGCGCGGGCGGCGCAGCAGCGCCGCGGCGATGCCGAGGCGCTGGCGCATGCCGTGGGAGTAGCCGCCGACGCGGTGCTTTGCGCGGGGCGCCAGCTCGACTGTCTCGAGCACCTCCGCGATCCGCTCGGCCGCGCCGCCGCCGTCGAGCGCGGCGAGCAGTTCGAGGTTCTTGCGCGCGCTGAGATACGGGTAGAAGCGCGGCGCCTCGACGAACCCGGCGACGCCCTGCAGGGCGCGTGCGCCGTGGCGCATCGGGTCGCGCCCGAACAGCTCGACGCTCCCCTCGGTTGGCGTAATCAGCCCGAGCGCCATCCGCAGCGTCGTCGTCTTGCCGGCGCCGTTGGGGCCGAGGAAGCCGTACACGTCGCCGCTGCGGACGTTCAGGTCGATGTGATCGACGGCGAGGACGTCGTCGTAGCGCTTGACCAGGCCGCGGGCCCGGACCGGCTGGAGCTCGTCGTCGGCGACGGCGACGGCCGTCTGCGACACGCCTACAGACCTCGTGCGACTGCCTCGATCTGTGCCGGCGTGATCGCGCCGGCCAGCACGTAGCGCACGCCCGAGCGCTCGAAGCTCAGCAGCGTCCCCAGCGCCGTCGGCAGCTCGGTCGCCGTGGTCGTGCCGTCGATCTTGACCTTCTGCAGCCCTTCTGGAAGGTTCGGCGCCTTCTCGCCGGGCTTGACCTTGCTTTCGAGCACATGCACGGCGGTGATGCCGCTGCCCTGCTCGGTCACCTTCGGGCGCCCGGCACCGCCGGAGGCCCCCGCGCCGTGCTGTTCGCCGGCGGCGGGCAGCGTGATGTCTTCGACCTTCGCGTTCGACGGCGGCGTGAATTCGAACACCGAGCTGGCGACCGGGCCGAATGAGACTTCGCTGGCGGCGAGTTCGATCACGGGCGAGGCGCCTGTGGAGGAGTACAGCGCCGCGCGCAGCGGCAGGCCGTTTTCGGCGTCCCACGACAGCTCGGCACCGCCGATCAGGCTGCCGCCTTCCTTCGGCGAGACGCGAGCCGTGTAGGCGGGGCGACCGGCGATGTTGGTCGGCGTGGCGCCCGACACCGTGACGTGGTCGAGCTTGGCGATGGCTTCTTCGATCTTGGCCACGCTTGGGACTTCGTGCTTGTCGGTGCCGCCGGAGGAGGAGTGCGTGTCCGGCGCCCCGTTGCCCGCGGGCGGCGTGTAGCGGTAGAGCGTGTTCGAGGACGCGTCGTAGACGGTCAGCGTGTGGCCGTCGTAGAGCACCTGCGTATCGCCCTTTTCGGCTTGCAGCTCAAGCCTCACGCGCCCGTCCTTGGAGACCCACAGCCGTCCGGATGCGCCCGACAGCAGCGGGCTCTGGGAGAGCTGCCCGGCTTCGCCGCCGTTGCCGCCGCTTGCGAGGTTGGCGCCTTCGAGCAGGTTGTCGGTCAGCTTCACGTTCGCGCTTACGCCTTCCACGGATGGGGCCGCGAGCGCGTCGTGCACGGCCTGCGCGAGCGGCTTTGGCGGCGGCGTCGGCCCGGAGCCGAGCGCGAGCGCGAGCGCGGCGAGCGACCCACCGAGCACGGCCACCAGCACGCATACGAGCAGCAGACGGGAGAGGGGGAGGCGGCGGAGGATGTTCACGACTGCGCGTCCATGGTCAAGACCTCGAAAGCTCGGGATGAGCCTGACTTCCAGGGTAGCGCCAGACCTTGGCGCCGCCTAAAGGGTCGTTGCCCGGAAAGCGCCGGCGAATGGGGCGCCGGACGGCCTCGATCGACCGTTCGGCGCCTCCAGGCGATATGTTCTCGCGCGCATGGTCATCGTCATCGTCCTCAGCTGGGTCCTGCTGGGTCTCGCCGTGTTCTTCGTCGCAATGCGCGGAGGCCCGCGCGGCGCGCGCCAAGCGCTGCACACAGAATCGAAGGTCAGCCGCCGCTCGGTCACGCTCGGCGTGATCGTGCTGTTCGCCTTCGGGCTCGCAGTGCCGGCGATCGTGTTGGCGTTCAACGGCGACCACAAGGCGAGCGTGGGTATCGGCGGTGTGCACCTGACCGCGGGCGAGCAGGAGGGGCGCGAACTGTTCTCGAAGTCCTGCGCCGTCTGCCACACGCTTGCCGCGACCAAGTCGGTCGGCGAGATCGGCCCGAACCTCGACGTGCGCGTGGGCGCTGACATCGCGACCCCCTCGGGACGCAAGGCGCTCGTGCTGAGCGCGATCACCGAAGGCCGCGCGCGCGGCCTCGGGCAGATGCCGGCGCTGCTCTACCAGGGCAAGGAAGCCGAAGACGTCGCCAACTTCGTAGCGGCCGTCGCAGGGCACTAGCCGTTTCGCGCGCCGTTCGGTCGCGTCCGGCGATTTAGCCATTCGTCGATACCGCTCGGCGGGGACCGTCGATAAGGTCAGGCACGCATGACGGAGTCGCCGAAAACCGCGGAGGACGTCAAGGTGATCGTGGCGGAGCTCCAGATCCGCTTCATCCGCTTCTGGTTCACCGACATCCTCGGACAGCTGAAGTCGTTCTCGATCAACGTCGAAGAGCTCGACGACGCGTTCGAGAAGGGGATGGGCTTCGACGGCTCTTCGATCACCGGCTTCAACGCGATCGAGGAGTCCGACATGATCGCGATGCCCGACCCCTCGACGTTCGCCGTGCTGCCGTGGCGCCCGGAGGAGCAGGGCGTGGGTCGCATGTTCTGCGACGTCGTGACGCCCGAGCGGACGCCTTACGAGGGCGATCCGCGCCACGTCCTGCGGCGGGCGCTGGAGCGCGCCCACGGGATGGGCTTCGACGTCTTCAACGTCGGACCGGAGCTCGAGTACTTCCTGTTCAAGGACTCGCGCTCGACGGAGGTGCTCGACGAAGGCGGCTACTTCGACCTGACGACGCTCGACGCCGGCTCGGACGTGCGCCGTGAGACGGTGCTGGCGCTCGAGCAGCTGGGCATCCACGTCGAGTACACCCACCACGAGGTTGGCCCCTCCCAGCACGAGATCGACATGCGCTACGCCGACGCGATGAAGATGGCCGACGACTGCATGACCTATCGCATCACGGTCAAGGAGTACGCGATGAAGTACGGCTGGCATGCGACGTTCATGCCCAAGCCGCTGTTCGGCGAGAACGGCTCGGGGATGCACACGCATCAGTCGCTGTTCAGCGGCGGGCGCAACGCGTTCTACGACGCCGATGACCAGTACTTCCTCTCCGACGTCGGCAAGGCGTTCATCGCCGGCCAGCTCAAGCACGCGCGCGAGATCTGCTCGATCTTCGCCCAGTGGGTCAACTCCTACAAGCGCCTCGTGCCGGGCTTCGAGGCGCCTACGTATGTCGCCTGGTCGCGGCGCAACCGCTCGGCGCTCGTGCGCGTCCCGCTGTATCACCCGGGCAACGAGAAGGCCACGCGGATGGAGCTGCGCTGCCCCGATCCCGCGTGCAACCCCTACCTGACGTTTGCCGCGCTCTTGCAGGCAGGGCTCGAGGGGATCGAGAAGGGCTACGAGCTGCCGGAGCCGATGGAGAAGAACCTCTACCACCTCTCCGGCGATGAGCGCCGGCGCCTGGGCGTCGAGCAGCTGCCCGAGAGCCTCGGCGAGGCGATCGAGCTGACCGCGCAGTCCGAGCTCGTGCTGCGCACGCTCGGCGAGCACATGTTCAACCGCTACGTCGAGATCAAGCGCCAGGAGTGGGACGACTACCGGGTGCAGGTCACGCAGTGGGAGCGCGACCGCTACCTGGCGATTCTCTAAGCGCGCTTCACGCTGGCAGATGACTTAAGTAACGGCAGGGAATAGCGTCGCTCGGTCGCTGTCGACCCCAGGGGCAACGCGAGGTAGAAGCGAGAGCATGATCTCTCGCTTCGCTCGGATCCCCGTCGGGCGACGCTCAATGAGCCCAAGTTTGCTCAGTGCATTGAGGTCTCTAGTTACCGTCTTAGCCTGCTTGCCCGCATAACCCTCTGCGAGCTGCGGGGTGAGCGTCGAGATCCTTGCCCGCGGCACGAACTCCTCCGCCGGCAATGCGAGCACTAGATCGCGCTGTCGCCGTGCCGTAATCGTGTGCGCCTCCGAGAAAAGCGAATGCACGTGATTGCTCCATGCCGCCTCCAAGATCCATCCGTGGACGTTGTCCAGTTGCTGCTGGAGTTCGCCCACGAAACCCTCAATCGCGTAGCTCAAAAATCGAGTCAAGTCTCCTCCGGACTTTGAGGCGTACTCAAGCTCTCGGTAGTAGCGCGTGCGCGTTGCGTTGTAGTGGTTCGATAGGAGATGGGCGGCAACGGATGGGATTCCTGCGGCCGTAAGGATGCCGAACTCAATTAGCCGAGCGGTGCGCCCATTTCCGTCTCCAAACGGGTGGATCCAGGCGATATAGACGTGCGCGACAACGGCCTTTAGGAGCGCGAGCATAAAGCTCCTAACGTGATCCTCCTCGCCCGCGGCCACGCGAAAGTCGTGCCCATTGAGCCAATCGCACATAGCCTTCACGAGGTACTCGCAGTCGGCCGCAGGGGCGCCTCGATATACCCCCCCCACAGCGACCCCGCTCGTTCGGAACTCTCCCGGCGTGACGTGGTCCTCAACCTCGAGATCTGCCAAGACGCGGCGGTTGAGATCGCGGAGCCGCTCAGGGCTGACGTCGAATCGACTGCCATCATAGATTTCTCGCTCAATCGACGAGATGGCTTCAATGATGTTCTCTAGCTCTTGCTGAAGATACTTCTGGCTCTCTGGTAGGCGCAGGTTCCCCTCTACTGCCGCTACTGCTTGCTCCTCGCTAAGGCTGTTGCCCTCGATTGCTGTAGTAGCCCTGGCCCCCTTCGCGAGGTAAACGCGCTCCATCTCCCTTGCTAGATCGGGCGGAAGCGGCGTCTTGGATAGATGCCTGCACTTCGATCGCGCTTCCCCTACGTTGTCCCAGAGTGTCCATGGGACCTTGCTCACGTCGAGCCGGAAGGTGATCCACGGGTGCGTGGTGATGTACTCGCGATTGTCCTGTGAGATGTCCATTACTAGCGGCACAAAAACCCTTGATCTACGAGGAAAATAAGATTATAGATCTTTTTTTGTCCATCTCAGTGTACCATGCGTAGTCCCTGAATATGGTCTTGGTGCTGTCCCCTGACCTAAGTGTGGACGTGAGGCGTCGACCGCCCAGATAGAACTCGTATGCAGCTGGCTACTTGCTATGCACCGGCACCGCGCAGGCGATCGGCCGCGCGGGGGAGAGGTGCCAGTGCATCACCTGCAGCACGTGCCCGAAAGAACTCGGGTGGCGCGGCGCGATCTCGGCGAGCAGACGCAGCACGGAGACGGCATGGCGCTCGTAGCGCTCCTCCCCGGTCAGCTGGGCGAGGCGCAAGAGGCCCATCGCCGCGCTCGAGCCGCCGGCCGGGATCGGCGAATCCTCGAGATCCTTGCGCCGGGCGATCAGTGGCTGTCCATCTGCGGCCGTCGAGAAGAAGCCGCCGCGCTCGGGATCGGCGAAGCGCTCGATCATCTCGTCGGCCAGCGTTAGCGACTGCTCGAACCAGCGCTCTTCGCAGGTCGTTTCGAACAGGACGAGCAGCGCCTCGAGCAGGAACGCATGGTCCTCGAGGTATGCGGTGAGCTTGGCGCGGCCGTCGTTGTAGGTGCGCAGCAGGCGGCCCTGCTCGTCGCGCAGGTCGCGCAGGATGAACTCGGCGCACGCGGCGGCTGCACCGAGCAGCTGCTCGCCCAGCGCCTCCTCGACACCGACCACGGGATCATCGCGTAGCGCAGCACCGGTCTGGGCAAGCGCGCAGATCATCAGCGCGTTCCACGAGGTCAGGCGCTTGTCGTCGAGGCCCGGGCGCACGCGCTTGCTGCGTGAGGCAAGCAGGCGCTCGCGGATTCGCTCGAGCGTGGCGTCGTCCAGGCCGCCGTCGGCGCCGCGCGGGGCCTGCAGCACGTTCAGGCCCGGCTGCGGGTGGTGGGGGTCTGAGAAATTGCCCTGCTCGGTGGCGCCGAACCAGTCGATCGCCGCCTCGGCGTCTTCGCCGAGCGCCTCGCGCAGTTGCACGATCGTCCATACGTAGTAGCGGCCCTCGACGCCCTCCGAGTCGGCATCGAGGGCTGAGTAGAAGCCCCCCTCGGGGCCACGCATCTCGCGCATCGCCCAGCCGAGCGTGTCGAGGCAGACCTCGAGCAGGCGTCGCTCGCCGAAGCGCTGGAAGCCGTGCAGGTAGGCGCGCGCGAGCAATGCGTTGTCATAGAGCATCTTCTCGAAGTGCGGAACCGTCCACGAGCGGTCGACGCTGTAGCGGGAGAAGCCGCCGCCGATCTGGTCGTGGATGCCGCCGGCTGCCATCGCGCGCAGCGACGCGAGCGTCATCTCTCGCTCGCCGCGCAGCATCAGGAACTCGAGCGCCGAGGCGTGCGGGAACTTCGGCGCGCCGCCGAAGCCTCCGTCCTGGCGGTCGAAGGAGTCGCGCAGTCGCTCGACGGCGGCCGTCAGCGCACCCTCGTCGATCGGCTGTGAAGAAGGTTCGAGCAGCGCTCCGCCCGAGAGACGCTCGCGCAGCTGCTCGCCGCCGGAGCGGATCTCCTCGCTGCGCTCGCCCCAGGCCTCGGCGATCGCCTGCAGCACCTGCGTCCAGGCGGGCATCCCGTGACGCGGCTCGGGCGGGAAGTAGGTGCCGCCGTAGAACGGCAGCTGCTCGGGCGTGAGGAACACGTTCAGCGGCCAGCCGCCCTGGCCGGTCATGCTCTGCACGGCCTCCATGTAGAGGGCATCGACGTCGGGGCGCTCCTCGCGGTCGACCTTCACGCAGACGAACTCCTCGTTCATCAGCGCCGCCGTCCGCTCGTCCTCGAAGGACTCGCGCTCCATCACGTGACACCAGTGGCAGGAGGAGTAGCCGATCGAGACGAGCAGCGGCTTGTCCCGCTCGGCGGCGCGCCGCAGTGCCTGCTCGCCCCACGGCAGCCAGTCGACCGGGTTCTCGGCGTGCTGGCGCAGGTAGGGCGAGGTCTCCTCGGCAAGCGCGTTGGGCATGTGCCCGCCAGCCTAGTACCGCACCGGTGCGGTATCGACTCCGGCGCGCTCGTCAGCCGCGGGCGGCCCTCACTGCGGCGCCCGTCTGCTCAGGGCAGCTTGTGCTCGCCTTCGCGGACGAGGCCGGGAAGGCGGAAGCGGGCGCGCGCGGGCCATTCGGCTTCGCCACCGCCCGTGCGCGAGAGCCTGACCTTGGCGAGGCTCACGTTGAAGCGCTTGCCGCCGAGCACGCCCGTGACATGTTTGTCCGAGGACAGTCTGACGCTCCCCTGCGCGGCGCCGGCGCCTGAGATGCGGATCGTGGCGGGCTGCAGTTCGTGGTTCTTGACCGGGAACGTCCCGCTCAGCTTGACGCCGTTGACGAACGAGAAGTTGCGCAGTGTCGCTGCCGTGGAGGTGAGCTTGGCGTAGCCCCCGCGCAACCCGCCGAAGCTCGATCCGCTCGGCAGTTCCTGCTCGGCTTGCAGCGTCGCCGCGACGACCTGGCGATCGAGGTCGACGATCGCGTCGAGCACCGCCGTGAGCGTGCGGCCCGGCCTGCCGCGCAGCCCCGGCGGCGAGCGCAGGTAGGCGAGCTTGCGCGGCGCGACCGGCGTCGGCGCGAACACGTTCGTCGTGGTCGTGCACGGCTGCACCGGCGTGCTCGTGAAGAAGGCGCCTACCGCCGTCTGGGCGCATCCGCTGAAGTCGCTGCCGAGCACCGAGTGCCCGGTGTAGGGAACGGTCAGCACCTGTGCGTCGGGGATCAACGCCGCGACCGCCTTCGCCCCCGAGGTCGGCGTGCGCAGGTCCTGCTCGCCCGAGAGAATCAGCGTGGGCACGTTCGGCAGCGGGCTGGCCGCCGGCGGCGCCGGTGAGGCGTCGGGCCACGCATCGCACACCGGCACGAGGCTGCTCTGCAGCGCCGTCGTCGTGTCGAATGGGTAGAAGTCGCTGCTCGGCAGACCGTGCAGCGCGTTGATCGCTTCGGCCAGCTTGGTCGGGGCGGTCGCGGCTCGCTGCCACGGGAACAGCGTCTCCTCACACGAGGTCGTGATGAACAGCGCGTTGTTTTCTTCTTCGTTGCCGACTCGTTCGCCTTCGCGTTCGGGATTGATCGGCACGCTCGGGACCAGGCCCTCGGCGATCAGGTTCAGGCGCAGCAGCGGGTCGGGGTCGCCGTTCATCGCCGAGTGCACGGCGGCCGGCAGCAGCGCACGCAGCGCCGGGTTCAGGTCACCGGCCTGGAGGATGTTGAGCACATCGAGCTCGCCCATCGACACTGCGTGGCGCCTGCCTGCGCCGTCGAACGCCGAGCCGCTGAGGCGATGCTGGCGCAGTCGCGCCAGCAGCTTCGCGAGTTCGCCGACGGGGCTCGTCGTGATGCCCGCGCAGGCCTTGTTGGCACAAAGCTCGGTGAGCACCGGCGTAATTGCCTGCAGCCGGTCGATACCGAACGCTTCGGGACCCGAGCTCTGCACGACCGAGTCGAGCACGAGCGCTTCGACATGTTGCGGGTAGCGTTCGGCGTACTCGAGCGCCACCTTCGTGCCGTAGGAGGTGCCGTACAGGATCAGCTTCTTGTAGCCCGCCGTGTGGCGGATCGACTCGATGTCTTCGACCGATTCCTGCGTCGTGAACGCGCCGCGTGCCTGACCGATCTGCAGCGCGCACAGTTCGATCAGCGAACCGAGCGTGCTTTCGGTCGCCTTTTCGAGCGCCGCCACGTCGTTGAAGACCGGGCAGTTGAGCGGGCTCGCGTTACCCGTGCCGCGCTGGTCGAATACGAGCAGGTCGTGCGAGGTCAGGGCTGGGGCGATCGCCGCGGCGAGCTGTTCGCCGAGTGGGTTGGCCGCCTGGCCGGGTCCACCGGCGAGCGCGATGACGGCGCTCTGCGTCTGGATCGTGCCCGCCGATTTGCGCTCGATCGGCAGGACGATCGTGCCCGGCGCCTTGCCGCTGCGGTCGAGCGGAACGGCGAGCGGCGCACACGAGAAGCCCGAGATGTTCGTGCACGGAGCGAACGGGAGCGCCGCGCCGGCTGAAGCGGCGAGCGCGGCTGCGAGCATGCAGGCAGCGACGCACACGGCGAGCGTCTGAGTGAGCAGTCGCCGTGGCATGCCGGGCAACGTTAGCGGTATGCGTGGTCGAAACGACGCAGTTGCAGGGCATTCGCCATGGTCTGGAGCTACCCGCGCGCCGGCGCGGGGAATCGGTCGCGCGATAGCCTCTGCCGAGTGCCCGGCGAACGCGAGATCGTCGACGCGCCGGCAGCGCCACCGGCAGTCGGCCCCTACAGCCACGCAGTGCGTTTCGGCGGCCTGCTGTTCTGCTCGGGGCAGATACCGCTGGACCCGCGCAGCGGCGAGCTCGTCGGCGACACGCCGGCCGAGCAGGCGCGGCGCTGCCTGGAGAACCTCGGCGAGGTCTGCGCGGCCGCCGGCACGACGCTGGCGCAGGCCGTGCGCCTGACGATCTACACGACCCGGCTCAGCGCGTTCGCCGAGATCAACGACGTCTACGGCTCGTTCTTCGCAGAGAGCCCGCCCGCCCGCGCGGCGGTCGGCGTGGCCGAGCTGCCGAAGGGCGCGCTCGTCGAGATAGACGCGATCGTGGCGCTCTAAGCGACGGTCGCGCCGAGCGACTCGGCCGGCTCGCAGGCCGCGTCGAGCTCGGGCTCGGCGCCGCGCAGCGCCTGGCCGAGCAGGCGCCACAGGGTCGCGCGCTCGTCGTCGTCGAGCGCCTTGAGCACGTCGTCCTCGATCGACTCCTGGCGGTGCTCGGCGTCGCCCAGCGCCTTGGCGCCGGCCGGCGTCAGGTCGACCAGGTGGCGGCGGCGATCGCTCGGGTCGCGCTTGCGGCTGACGTAGCCGAGCTCCTCGAGCTCGTTTAGCAGCAGCACGACGTTGTTGGCGTCCATGCAGAGCGCCTCGGCGAGCTCCTGCTGGGGCCCGCCGTTGTGGTCGCGGACGTAGCTGAGCGACATCAGGTGGCGCATGTGCATGCCGAGCAGGTCCTCCGTGCTGCGCCTGTAGACCTGCTTCGCCAGGCGCGTCAGCAGGGCCATCGAACCAGGAGCACAAGGCCTCTCTGCACCCATCGCGGCGTATTTTACACCATCTCGCATCGCTTGTCACTATAGCAGCGATGTTAATTTTTAGATTGATCTTCCTTGTTATAGGGATGATCCTTGCTATGGTGTCCCAGATCGCAACCGAAGGGAGCCACATGGCCACGATCATCGAACAGCTCGAGAAGAGAAAACCAGCCGGCCGCAGGCGTCGCCGCGCGGCCCAATCGACCCCCCTGGCGGGTGGGCAGACCGCCACCGAGCAGTCGACGGACGCGCAGGTGCGGCCGGTCGACAGGCTGCACGAGGACGCGCAGCTCACCGCGTCCGCCGCCGAGGTCGCGAGCAGGAGCGAGCGCCGCCGCTGGATCGCGCTCGCAGTGCTCTGCCTGGGGCAGCTGATGATGGTGCTCGACTCGACGATCGTCAACGTCGCGCTGCCCTCGATCCAGCACGACCTCGGCTTCTCCCAGGGCAACCTCACGTGGGTGCTCGACGGCTACCTGATCACCTTCGGCGGCTTCCTGCTGCTGGCCGGCCGGCTCGGCGACCTCGTCGGGCGCAAGCGCGTGTTCCTCAGCGGCCTCGTGCTGTTCACGGCGGCGTCGGTGCTGTGCGGGATCGCCGACAGCCAGGGGCTGCTGATCGGCGCGCGCCTGCTGCAGGGCGTCGGCGGCGCCGTCGCCTCGAGCGTGATCCTCGCGATCATCGTCACCGAGTTCCAGGAGAAAAGGGAGCAGGCCAAAGCGATGGGGCTGTACGCGTTCGTCTCCGCCGGAGGCGGCTCGATCGGGCTGCTCGCCGGTGGCGCGCTGACGCAGTCGCTCGACTGGCACTGGATCTTCTTCGTCAACGTGCCGATCGGCATCGTCGCCTTCGCGCTCGGCTCGCGGCTGATCGTGGAGAACGAGGGGATCGGCCTGCGCGGCGGCGTCGACTGGCTCGGCTCCGTGCTGATCACGCTGGCGACGATGGCCGGCGCGTTCGCGATCGTGAAGTCCAGTGAATACGGCCTGACCTCGGCGCGGACGCTCGGCGTCGGCGGCGGCGCGCTCGTCCTGCTCGCCGGCTTCCTCTGGCTGGAGTCGCGGCTGGAGAACCCGATCATGCCGCTGAGGATCCTGCGCCTTCGCGCCCTGATGGGCTCGAGCCTCGTGCGCGGGTTCCTGATCACGGGCATGTTCTCGGCCTTCTTCCTCGGCTCGCTCTACCTCGAGCACGTGCTCGGCTACGACGCGATCAGCACCGGGCTGGCATTCATGCCGCTGACGATCGCCATCGCCGTCATGTCGATGGGCGTCTCGGCGCGGATCGTCGAGCGCGTTCGGCGCCGTCAACACGCTCGCCGCGGGGCTCGTCGGGATCATCGCCGGGCTCGTGCTGCTCGCCACACAGGGCGTGCACGCAAGCTACTTCCCCGGCCTGTTCTTCGCGTTCCTGCTGCTCGGCCTCGGTGCCGGCGCCTCGTTCCTGCCGCTCTTGACGATCGGCATGGCCGACGCTCCGCAGCGCGACGCCGGGCTGGCGTCGGGCATCGTCAACGTTTCGGTGCAGCTGTTCGGCGCAATCGGCCTGGCCACGATGGGCACGATCGCAACTGACCACACGAAGGCGCTGACGGCGAGTGGGCACGCGCTGACGAGCGCGCTGACCGGCGGCTACCACCTCGCCTACATCGTCGCCGCGATCTCCGTGGCGGTCGGCATCATCGCCGCCTTCCTCACCCTGCGCCCGCCGTCGCGCACGGTGATGCAGGAGGTCGAGGAGCTCGAGCACGACTTCGGGCGCGCGAGCGCCAGCGCTAAGGCCGCAGAGCAACTCGTCTGAGCCACCGCCCGACGCGGCGCCCCCCGCCGGCGCCGCCATGCCGCCCGCCGCCCTCCCCCGGGGCGGCGGGCGGCTTACGTTCACGTCAGGGCGGTGGGAGCTAATTCTCTGTGCGCAGCAGCGCGCGCTTGATCTTGCCGCTCGCCGTCTTCGGAAGCTCCGGCGCGAACTCGACGATGCGCGGGTACTTGTAAGGCGCCGTCTCGCGCTTGACGTGCTCCTGCAGTTCGCGAACGAGCTCCGGCGAGGGGGCGTAGCCCTCGTCGCGCAGCACGACGATCGCGCGCACGACCGAGCCGCGCTCCTCATCCGGCGCGGCGACAGCCGCCGCTTCGGCGACCGCGGGGTGGGCGACGAGCGCCGACTCGACCTCGAACGGGCCGATGCGGTAGCCCGAGGAGATGATCACATCGTCGTCACGGCCCTGGAAGCGCAGCCAGCCGTCCTCGTCCTGCTCGACCAGGTCGCCCGTGCGCCAGACCTCACCCGTGCGGCGGTCATCGATCGACCACGCGCCGTCCTCGCTGCGTTGCACGTGCTCGCCGAGGTAGCCGAGGAAGAACGTCGGCACCGTGCGCGGATTGGCCGTCAGCTCGCCGTCTTTCACCAGCAGCCCGATGCCGGGCAGCGGCTTGCCCATCGACCCCGCCCTCGCCGGCACGCCCGGCGGCGCGCCCGTCAGCTGCCCGGTCTCGGTCTGCCCGTAGCCGTCGCGGATCTCAAGGCCCGTGCTCTCGCGCCATGCGCGCAGCACCTCGGGGTTGAGCGCCTCGCCGGCCGCCACCAACCCGCGCAGCTGCGGCATCGGCGTCAGCGTCGCGCGCTTGGCGATCACGCGGTACTCGGTCGGCGCCATGCAGAGCACGTTGACGCGCTCACGCGCGAGCAACTGCAGGCGCTCCTGCGGATCGAAGCGCCCGTCGTGCAGCAGCGCCGAGGCGCCCTGCAACCAGGGCGCGATGAAGACGTTGCGCGCAGACTTCGACCAGCCGCTGGCGGCCGTGCACCAGACCAGCTCGCCCGCGCGCGGCCCAAGCCAGCTGGCCGCCTGCAGGCGCTGGCCGTCGAGGTAGCGCTGGCCGTGCACGACCGCCTTCGGCTCGCCGGCCGTGCCGCTCGTGAACGTGATCAGGCATGGATCGCCGGCCGACAGCTCGACCGGCTGGGCCGGCTCGGCGGCGTACAGGCTCTCGTCGGGAATGAGCAGCACCTCGCACTCTGGGCCCGCCGCCTCGAGCTCTGAGCGGTTGCGCTCGTCGGCGACGATCAGCGACGGCCGCACCGCGTCCAGGCGCATGCGCAGGTCTTTGGCGCGCAGCTGCTCGGTGCACGGCAGCACCACGGCGCCGATGCGAAAGCACGCGACCATCGCGAACACCCACTCCGGACGGTTGCCGATCAGCGTCATCACGACATCGCCGCGGCCGACGCCGCGCTGGGCGAAGGCGCCGGCCATCCGTGCGCCGCGGTCGCTCACTTCGCGGAACGTCCACTCGCGCCGCTCGCCCGCGCGCGTCAGCTCGAGCAGCGCCAGTCGCTGCGCCGGCATCGCTTCGACTACGTCGCTGGCGAAGTTCATGCCGGTATTCTCCCTTTACCGAGAAAAAAACGACTTTGGAGCGCTAATCCGCATGGCCGTAGCCGCGACGCCGTACACCGACAAGACCGACGAGCAGAAGGCCATCACCGAGATGGTTCACCAGTTCGTCGACGAGCAGATCCTGCCCAACGCCGAGCACTACGACTACGAGGACTCCTTCCCCGAGCCGATCGTCGAGCAGATGAAGGAGCTGGGGCTGTTCGGTGTGACGATCCCCGAGGAGTACGGTGGCATGGGGCTCGACCTGACGACCTACGCGATGATCGTCGAGGAGCTCTCACGCGGCTGGATCTCGATCTCGGGCGTCGTCAACACCCATTTCATCGGCTCCTACCTGCTGATGATGTTCGGCACCGAGGAGCAGAAGCAGAAGTACCTGCCGAAGATGGCGACCGGCGAGATCCGCGCGGCCTTCTCGCTGTCCGAGCCCGAGCTCGGCTCCGACGTGCAGGCGATCAAGACATCAGCCAAGAAGCAGGACGACGGTACGTGGGAGATCAACGGCCAGAAGATGTGGGTCACCAACGGCTTGCGCGCGGCGCTCGTCTTCACGCTCGTCAAGACCGACCCGGATGCGGATCCGCGCTACAGGGGCATGACCTGCTTCATCTGCGAGAAAGAGCCGGGCGTCGCGGAGAACACGGGTGAGCTGAAGGGCTTCAACGTGCCGCCGCAGATCAAGAAGATGGGCTACAAGGGCGTCGAGTCGACCGAGCTCGTGTTCGACGGCTACCGCTGCCCCGCCGAGAACATCCTCGGCGGCGAAGAGGAGGGCCTGAACAAGGGCTTCGTGCAGATGATGGACGCGCTCGACCTCGGGCGCGTGAACGTCGCCGCGCGCGGCGTCGGGCTCGCCCAGCGTGCTTTCGAGCTGGCGATCAAATATGCCCAGGAGCGCAAGACGTTCGGCAAGCCGATCGCCGAGCACCAGGCGATCCAGTTCAAGCTCGCCGACATGGCGACGCAGATCGACGCTGCGCGTCTGCTCGTCCGCCGCGCAGCCGCGATGAAGGACCTCGGCGAGCGCTCAGACGTGGAGGCCGGGATGGCGAAGCTGTTCGCCTCCGAGGCCGGCCGCTTCTGCGCCGAGGAGAGCTTGCGGATCCACGGCGGCTACGGCTACTCCAAGGAGTACGAGATCGAGCGCATCTACCGCGACGCGCCGCTGCTGCTGATCGGCGAGGGAACCTCCGAGATCCAGCGCATGGTGATCGGGCGCAAGCTACTGCAGCGGCATAAGATCTGATCCGATGGCAGAGGATGCCAAGGCGCTGATCGAACTCGCCACGCGACGGTTCATCGAGGAGGTGCCGGCGCTCGCGCCGATCAAGCTCGTCGTCGGAGTCGAACTGCGCGGGCGCGGCGACGTCCAGCACTTCCGCCTGGAGATGCCCGATGTGAAGGTGACCAAGGGCCCCGCAGCCGATGCGCGCCTGCGCGTCGACATGCGCCGCGAGTTCTTCAACGTGATGGCGCGCGAAGGCAAGGTGCCCGACTGGGTCGAGGCCTTCGCCTACGGCCAGGCCAAGGCATCTGGACCCGAGCAGTTCCTCAAGCTGATCGTCAACGTCGTCGAGAAGCAGCAGGAGCGCGAGCGCACGCGCAAGGCTCGCAAGTCGGCCTGATATCCGGAGCCGGCTAGGCGCCAGCAGAGTGTATTAGCGCATCAAACTCGATGCTTAGTAGCTTTTTTACGCGACTATGCATCGATTCTGCCATATAGATGTAGAAAACACGCTAAGCATCAGATATGATGGATTATGGCTGCTATCTCAGCTAAGGCCTCATTTACGATGCTTGACGATCTTCTCACCAACGACGCGGTTCTGCGCGAGCTCGGGCGCAGGCTCGAGCGTCAGCGCCTGCAGCGAAACCTGACCCAGGACGAGCTGGCAGAGCGCGCCGGGATCGGCCGCGCGACCCTGCAGCGCCTCGAGCGCGGCGAGTCGGTGCAGAGCACCTCGATCGTCAAGCTGTTGCGGGCGCTCGGTCTGCTCGAAGCGCTCGACGCAGCTTTGCCACAGGCGCTGGAGCGTCCGATCGCGCAGCTCGAACGTGAGCGCCTGCGCAAGGTCCGCCGGCGCGCGAGCCCGCGGGGGCGCAAGGAGCGCGCCGAGCCGGGCTGGCGATGGGGCGAGGAGCCCGAGCCGGACGCATGACTGTCGCCGCGGTGATGCTCTGGGGTAGCCGCATCGCGGCCGTCTCGATCGCCCCGCGCGAGCGCTATGCGACGTTCGAGTACGACCCGGCGTTCGTCGGCAGCGGAATCGAGGTATCGCCCGTGCGAATGCCGCTGCGCGAGGAGCCCTACAGGTTCGCCGGGCTCCCGCAGGACGCGTTCAGTGGCCTGCCGGGAATGCTCGCGGACTCGCTGCCCGATCGCTGGGGGACGGCACTCGTCAACGCGTGGCTTGCATCGCAGGGGAGGGAGGAGTCGAGCTTCAACGTCGTCGAGCGGCTCTGCTACGTGGGCAAGCGGGGAATGGGTGCGCTCGAGTTCGAGCCGGCGCGCGAACCGGTGGCGAGCGAAGGGGCGGACCTGCAGTTCAACGCGCTCGTGCGACTCGCCAGCGAGATGCTCGCCCAGCGCGAGCGGTTCGTCGCCGAGCTGGCGGCCGACCCCGAAGAGGACGCGATCAAGGCGATCCTCTCCGTCGGAACTTCCGCAGGCGGGGCACGCCCGAAGGCGATCATCGCCTACAACGACGCTACGCGGCAGGTCCGCTCGGGGCAGGTCGACGCCGGCGAGGGCTTCCGCCACTGGCTGCTGAAGTTCGACGGCGTCGCCCGCGCCGGTGACCACGGTCTCACCGATCCTCAGGGCTGGTGCGCGATCGAGTACGCGTATTCGATCATGGCCGGCGCCGCGGGCGTGCAGATGAGCGAGTGCGAGCTGTTCGAGGAGCACGGCCGCAGGCACTTCATGACGCGCCGCTTCGACCGGCCCGAGGAGGGCGGCAAGCTGCATATGCAGACGCTCGGCGGAATCGAGCATGTCAGCTACAACGAGCCCGGCTCCTACAGCTACGAGCAGGCGCTGCTGCTGTTGCGCCGGATGGGCCTCGGCACGCCGAGCGTCGAGCAGTTGTTCCGGCGGATGGTCTTCAACGTCGTCGCGCGCAACCAGGACGACCACGTCAAGAACATCGGCTTCCTGATGGATCGCCGGGGGGTCTGGTCGCTGGCGCCGGCTTATGACCTGACCTGGGCATGGCAGCCGGGCAACCTCTGGCTCGACAGCCATCAGATGTCGATCAACGGCAAGCGCGACGGCTTCACGGTGGCCGACCTGCGCGAGGTCGCTCGCCTCGGCGGGCTCAAGCAGGGACGAGCCGAGGCCGTGCTCGCCGAGGTGAGCGACGCCGTCGTCGGCTGGCGCGAGATCGCCGCCTCCGTCGGCTTGGAGCAGGCGATGAGCGACCGGATCGCCCACTCGCACCGCCTCGCGCTGCCTCGCGGCTGAGCGCGTCCTGACCGGGGCCGCGAGGACGCTCAGTGATAGGAGGTCAGCTGCTGTGCGAGGAATGCCAGCGAGCCGAGCAGGAACAGGCACATCACGATCAGCGAGAAGTTTTCGTTCATGACCCTGTGACCAAGATAATGCACGCCGCCGTCCGATGCACGCCCTGCCCCGGACTCGACTCGCCTGTCGGCGTCCTCGGTACGGCCGCTTCGACGCCGCTCAGAGCGTCGCGCCGCCGTCGTAGAGCTTGATGATCTTCACGGCGCCGTCCGGCGCGGCGTCGAGGCACAGGCGACACAGCACACACTCGTCGAGGTTCTTCTCCACGAGCTCGAGCGACCCATCGGCCTCCTGGGCAAAGATGTCGACCGGGCAGGCTTCGGTCAGCTTGCGCGCGAGCTCGGCATCGGCGGCGGCCGCGTCGTCGACCTCGACGGCGATGAAGAGGGCGTCCTTCCTCATGCCCCGCTCCTCTCCGCGAGCTTGGCCTTGACGAGGTCGGGGATCTCGTCGATCCGCTGCACCACAGGGATGCCGGCCGCCTCCAACCGGGCGATCTTCTCGGTCGCTGAGTCCTCCTTGCCCTCGACGATCGTGCCGGCGTGCCCGAAGGACATGCCCTGCATCTCCTCGTCGTCCATGAACTTGCCCGCCATGAAGGCGATGATCGGCAGGCGCGAGTTGTGCTCGGCGACCCACTGCGCCAACTGAGCCTCCATGCGGCCTCCTGGCTCGGTGTAGATCACGATCGCCTGCGTCTGCTCGTCGGCCTCGAAGTACGGCATCAGCTCGGCGTAGGTCGAGCCGATGATCGCGTCGCCGCCGATCGAGACTGCCGTGGATACCCCGAGTCCGGCAGCCGTCAGCGTGGAGGAGATCTCCGTGGTCATGCCGCCGGAGCGGCTCATCACACCGACTGCGCCGGGTTGGTAGGCCACGGCGGCGTTGCGTGCCGGACCGCCGATGCCGCCCATCTTGGCGACGCCCGGGACGATCACGCCAAGGCAGTTCGGGCCGATGATCCGTGCGCCCTTGGCGTCGGCGAGCTCGACCATCATCGCCACATCGCGGCGCGGGATCCGCTCGGTGACGATCACGATCGTCTTGATGCCGGCATGCAGCGCCTCGAAGACGGCGTCGCGCGTGCCTGCGGGCGGGACGGTGACGACCGAGCCGTCCGGCACGACGCCGCCGTTGTGCTCGACGACCTGCTCGACGGTGTCGAACACGGGAACGCCGTGCACCTCACGGCCCTTGCGCCCGGGGGTCACGCCGCCGACGATCTTCGAGCCGTAGTCGAGGCACTCGCGCGTGAGGTTGACGGCCTCGCGTCCAGTGATGCCCTGGATGATGAAGGTCGTGTCCTGATCGATCAGGATGGACATGGCTAGGCCGACGCTCCTTGGATCTTGGCGACAGCCCGGCCGGCGGCCTCCCACAGCGACACCGACCGGTCGCAGTACTCGATGCCGTAGGAGTCGAGGATCTTGAAGCCCTCCTCCTCCCAGGCGCCCGGGATACGGAAGATCGCGATCGTCTCTCCGGGGTCCTTGCCGAGCTCCAGACAGGCCTTGATCACGCCGCGGGCGACGATGTCCACGCGCGTGTTCGAGACGATCGACATCATCACGGCGATCTTCTCGACGCCGTCTTTCTGCAGCACCTGCTTGGCCAGGCCGCAGGCCTTGGCGACGGACGGGTTGCCGCCGATCTCGGAGTAGTTGGCGGGCTTGCCGCCCTGCTGGCGCACGGCGTCGGTGAGCGTCAGCGAGCCGCCGCCCGCTCCGATCACCAGACCGATGTTGCCGTTGAAGCCGGTGTCCTTGCCCTGGATGACGCCACGGTGGTCGGCGGCGTCGATCGCCTTGACGGCCTCCTCGAACGGGGTCGGGGTGTGGCCCTCGCGGGTGCCCTCCTCATCACCGATGCCGAGCGCCTTGATCAGGCCCTTCTGCCGGGGCATGCCCTCGTTCTCCATCTCCATGTGCGCGTCGAGCGCGACGAACGAGCCGTCCTTCAGCTCCGCCAGCGGGTTGATCTCGGCGAGCGTCATGTCGTTGTCGAGGAACAGCCGGGCCAAGTGAGCGAGGACAGGCGTCGCGCGCTGCAGGGCCTTGCCGGTGACGCCGGCCGCGGCGATGACCTGCTTGGCCTGGAAGTCCGAGAACGGCTCGAGCGAGGAGAAGTGGCCGCGACCGACGTGGTCGGGGTGCTCCTCGGCGACCTGCTCGATGTCGATGCCGCCCATGTCGCTGAAGAGCATCAGCGGTTTCTTCGCGGCGCCGTCCCAAACGACGCCGGCGTAGTACTCCTGGGCGACTTCGGCCTTCGGGTCGACGAGCACGCCGCGCGGCATGTGCCCGCCGATCTCCAACTGCAGGATGTCCTTGGCGTAGGACTCGGCTTCGGCCGGTGTGTCGGCGAACTTGACGCCGCCGGCCTTCATCCGCCCGCCGGAGAGCACCTGCGACTTGATCACCGTCGGCCCGCCGATCCGCTCGGCGATCTGCGCTGCCTCGGCCGGATCGGTCGTGAAGCCGTAGTCGGTCACGGGGATGCCCGCGCGCTTGACGATCTCGCGCGCCTCGAACTCGAAGAACCTCATGCTCGGAACCTCATGCGGCGCGGAAGCCTATATGGCGCCCGCCCGCAATGCACCCACGCGCCAGCGGACGCCGACGGTTGTGGTGGGTACGACGATCAGCAGTCTGCAAGCGTTCGCAGTGCGGCGCACAGCTCGGAGGCGCGGACGCCGAGCTCGCCGGCGCGCTCAGTGAGTGTCGAGCGCCGAATACGCTGGAGGTTGTCGAACGAGGCGACGCACTCGACAGACAGGCCCTCGTCGGGGCCAAGCGCGATCTCGGTCGAGATGCGGCGCATAGTGCGGGTGATCGGTGCGATCACGATCCCGGTCAAGACCTCAACGGCCTCAGAGCGCGTCACGACAAGGACTGGGCGCCGCGTATCTTCAATCTCCGCCCACCAGATCTCTCCCTGACGGGGGAAGCTCACCAGGGCTCCTCGGCGATCAATGCGCGCGTGGCGGCATCGAGGCCGGCGAGCTCCTCGTCGGTCTGGGGCTGGCGTTCGTAGCCCGCAACGATTTCGGCTCCTATGCGGCGCCTTCGTTCTTGATCAACCAACTTCTCGAGTGCAACGCGCACGCCCTCCGAGCGACTCGCCACGACTCCATCGGCCACGAGAGCGTCGAGGTCGGCGACCAGCCTGTCGTCAAGACGCGTTACCACCTGTGTCATGTGAAAAGCATAGCAATGTGTAATGCGCAGGACGGATGCTGCCCAATGCCCAGCCGAGAGTCAGACAGCGGCGGGCGCAGGCGCGAAGCCGTACGCCTCGGCCAGCTCCGGGTCCTTCTTCGCGAGCATTTCAGCGAGGTTGACCATCACCTTGCACTGCTTCCACGTCGCGTCGTCCTGCATCTTGCCGTCGATCATGTGCACGCCGCGGCCGTCGGGGATCGCCTCGATCACCTTCTTCGCGAACGCCACCTCCTCGGGCTCCGGCGAGAACACCTTCTTGGCGATCGCGATCTGCCCTGGGTGCAGCGACCACGCGCCGACGCAGCCGAGCAGGAAGGCCGCGCGGAACTGCGTCTCGCAACCCTCCGCGTCGGAGATGTCGCCGTAGGGGCCGTAGAAGGGGAGGGCGCCGACCGATGTGCACGCGTCGACCATGCGCGCGATCGAGTAGTGCCACGGGTCCTGCTGGTAGGAGGGACGCGGAGCGTCCGGGTTCTCCGGGTCCGGGTCGCCGATCGTGCGGTAGCCCGGGTGCCCGCCGCCGACGCGCGTCGTCTTCATCCGTCGCGACGCCGCCAGGTCTGCCGGGCCGAAGCTCATCCCCTGGATCCGCGGGCTGGCGCTCGCGATCTCCTCGAGGTTGGCCACGCCCTGCGCCGTCTCCAGCACGCAGTGGATCAGGATCGGCCGTTCGATTCCCGCCTTCGCCTCCAGCTGGGCGAGCAGTCGGTCGGCGTAGTGGATGTCCCACGGCCCCTCGACCTTCGGGATCATGATCACCTCGAGCTTATCGCCGATCTCCGTGACCAGTTGCGTGAGGTCGTCGAGCACATAGGGCGAGGCCAGCTCGTTGACGCGCGTCCACAACGCCGTGTCGCCGAGGTCCATCTCCTTGCCGACCTTGATCAGGCCCGCGCGCGCCGCCTCCTTCTTTTCCAGCGGCACCGCGTCCTCGAGATTGCCCAGCAGGATGTCCACCTTCGGCGCCAGATCCGGCGTCTTCTCGACCATTTTCGGGTTCGAGAAGTCCATGAAGTGGATCATCCGGGACGGCTTGAACGGGATCTCGCGCGCCGGCTCGGGGGCGTCGATCGCGAGGGGCTTGAGGAAGTCGCGGGGGTTGCGCAAGTCGGCTCTCCTGGGTCTGCTGTCGGGTCTGCGGTTTGAGCGCGATCTCCTGATCGCTGCCGACTGAACGCTATCGGCTCGGCCGCGCCCACTAGAGTCCCAGGCCCAAGACCAGCCATTCGAGGAGACTCCAGCACCCCATGAGCGAGACGCAAACCGTCGAGACCGACCAGGCCGCGCGCGAGGCGAGCGGCGCCCACCCGTATGGCCGCTACCTCGAGGAGTTCGAGGTCGGCGCGGTCTACAAGCACTGGCCGGCCAAGACGGTCACCGAGTCAGACGACCACCTGTTCTGCCTGATCACGATGAACCACCACCCGCTGCACCTCAACGACGTCTACGCCGCGAAATCGCAGCAGGGGCGCAACGTCGTAGTCGGCCCGCTCGTCTATTCGTTGGCGCTTGGCATGTCGGTCTCGGACGTCAGCGGCAAGGCGATCGCCAACCTCGCCACCGAAGAGCTCAAGCACCCGGCGCCCGTGTTCCATGGCGACACGCTGTTCTGCGAGTCCGAGGTGCTGGAGAAGAAGGAGTCCAAATCCAAGCCCGACCGCGGCACGGTCAAGGTGCACACGCGCGTGCTCAACCAGGACGGCGTGCTCGTCGCCGAGTTCAAGCGGCTCGTGCTCGTCCCGCGCAAGACCCCCGGGGGCGGCGAGGCCGAGGGCAACGTCGAGTAGGAGGCCTCGCTGTAGCGCCCGCGCGCGGGCTCCGAGCGCCTCCGCGGGGCTCCCTTGGTCGAGACAGAGACGCGGTGGCCAGTCCCGTCGCGTGAGCGTGCGATACCCTCTCAAGGACCGCCCCGATGGGCGTTTTTTCCGTTCCCGGGGCCATGAAGAGCCCCTCGGACGGGCGCCGACCGACAGACGAGCGAGTCGGCGTGCCGATCATGACCGCGATCGAGGAGCCGCATTACCCCATGAACACGACCGCCTCCGCCCCCACGACGAACGAGCGCCTGCTGACCTGGGTCGGCGAGGTAGCGTCGCTGACAGAACCCGACGACATTCATTGGTGCGACGGCTCCGCTGAGGAGTACGACGCCCTCTGCCAGGAGCTCGTCGACGCGGGCACGTTCGAGAAGCTGTCCGACGCCAAGCGCCCCAATTCCTACCTCGCCCTGTCGGACCCGGGCGACGTGGCGCGCGTCGAGGACCGCACGTTCATCTGCTCGCAGACCGAGGATCAGGCGGGGCCGACGAACAACTGGCGTGAGCCGGAGGAGATGCGCGCCACGCTGAACGAGCTGTTCGCGGGCTCGATGCGCGGGCGCACGATGTACGTGGTGCCCTTCTCGATGGGCCCGCTCGGCTCTGACAAGAGCTACGTGGGTGTGCAGCTGACCGACTCCATCTACGTCGCCGTGAGCATGCGGATCATGACCCGCATGGGCCAGGCCGCGCTCGACGCGCTCGGCTCCGAAGGCGAGTTCGTGCCGTGCGTGCACTCCGTCGGGATGCCGCTCGTCGACGGCGCCGAGGACGTGCCGTGGCCGTGCAACGCCGAGAACAAGTACATCGTCCACTTCCCCGACACGCGCGAGATCTGGTCGTTCGGCTCCGGCTACGGCGGCAACGCGCTGCTCGGCAAGAAGTGCTTCGCGCTGCGTATCGCCTCGGTCATGGCGCGCGACGAGGGCTGGATGGCCGAGCACATGCTGATCCTCAAGCTGACCTCGCCCGAGGGCGAGGTCAAGTACATCACCGGCGCCTTCCCGAGCGCGTGCGGCAAGACGAACCTCGCGATGCTGATCCCCACGCTCGAGGGTTGGACAGTCGAGACGATCGGCGATGACATCGCCTGGATGAAGTTCGGCGATGACGGCCGCCTGTACGCGATCAACCCCGAGTACGGCTTCTTCGGCGTCGCCCCGGGCACGGGCGAGGAGACCAACCCCAACGCGATCCACACGATCGAGCGCAACTCGATCTTCACCAACTGCGCCAAGACCGACGATGGCGACGTCTGGTGGGAGGGTCTGACCAGGGAGCCGCCGGCGCACCTGATCGACTGGCACGGCAACGACTGGACGCCCGAGTCCGACGCCTCAGCGGCGCACCCGAATGCTCGTTTCACGACGCCCGCCGCGCAGGACCCGGCGATCGCGCCCGAGTGGGAGGACCCCAAGGGCGTGCCGATCGACGCGATGCTGTTCGGCGGCCGGCGCTCGACGGTCGTACCGCTCGTGACCGAGGCCTTCGACTGGGAGCACGGCGTGTTCCTGGGCGCCGTGATGAGCTCCGAGAAGACCGCCGCCGCCGCCGGCACCGTCGGCGAGCTGCGCTTCGACCCGTTCGCGATGCTGCCCTTCTGCGGCTACAACATGGCCGACTACTTCGGCCACTGGCTCCAGATGGGCCGCCGACAGGGGGCTCAGCTGCCGAAGATCTTCTACGTCAACTGGTTTCGCAAGGACGAGGGCGGGCGCTTCCTCTGGCCCGGCTTCGGCGAGAACTCGCGCGTGCTCTCGTGGGTGTTCGCGCGCTGTGCCGGCCACGGCGCGGCGACCGAGACGCCGATCGGCTTGATCCCACCCGTCGGGGCCGACGGGATCGACACGCGCGGTGTAGACGTCTCCGATGCCGACATGGCCGAGCTGCTGCGCGTCGACGTCGATCAGTGGAAGGCACAGCTTCCCCAGCTCCATGCGCATCTAGCGCAGTTCAACCGTCTGCCCGACGCGCTCAACGTGCAGCTGCAGGCTCTCGAAGAGCGCCTGGGCTGAGAGCCCGTACTACTCAGAGGCCGCCGAGCTCCGGGCGCGCGACCTCGCGTCGGCACCCGCGCCCGCCAAGGCACGGATCGCAGCCGAACGGTGGCGCGAAACGGTCGTGGCTGCGCTGCGGACGACACAGGCCCGCGCGCCGGTAGAGGCACCGCCGCGCACGGCCGCGCGGCGGCGCGGGCGTTGTCTTCTGGCAGCCGCGGCGCATCTCAGTGCCGCTCCACGGAGATTGGGTCAAGCGGTCGACGCCTGTCGAGCAGTCGGCCTGCAGTGCCAAGGGGCCGGTGGTGGGGAAGCGTCCCTGCCTCCCCACCACCGGCCCTGGTCGCGGGCTCGAGGGATCGAACGAGCCTGCGGTCCCCATCCGCATGCTCGCGTCGCGATCGATCCTCGGCCACGGTCTCCATATGGCCGTCATCCTGACCTGCAACCAGCGCGATCTCGCCGGAACTTCGGCTAGTTCGACCTGCACCTTCCGCTAGGTCGCCGTTGAGTCGCCGGGCCGCCGCGACTGCGGGCGGGCGCGATCTAGACGAAGGTGCAGTAGGCCCCGGATCGGTCCGGCGCAAAGCTGTCAGTCATGGATTGGGGTGTGACATCGGGCGAGGCGCAGGTGATCAGGCTGCGCCCGCTGCGGGTGCTCGTGGTGTCCGAGGACGAGCCCTTCCGCGCGGTCAACGCGATGCTGATCGCAAGGCGCGACTGCCGCGTGTTCAGCCTGACGGGCACGTACGCCGCGGCTGAGCTGATCGCGCGCGAACGAATCGACGTGGTCGTCGTGGACGGTCCGGATCGCACGCGCGCGCTGATCGGAGAGCTCGCGGTGACAGCCGAGCTCGTGCCGCCCGTCGGAGTCGTCTGTGCCGGCGACACGGGTGAGGTCGGGCCGACGGACGAGCCTGCGATCGAGAAGTGGGCGCCGTTCGAGGACCTCTTCGCGGCGATCGTGCGCGCCGACCGCGCGCGCGTGCGCGTACCGGTCCGCGACGACACCGTCCTTCCCCCCGGGGTGGCGGCTCGCGCGCTCGACTGACGCGGTCCTCGGTCAAGCTCGCGCCCTTCTTCAGACGTCGTGTGGCCCCGGCGCTGTCGCCGCGCGCCGTTTGAGCTTTGCCGGCGAGGTGCCGATAAATCCTCCGCGCGTGGCCGTAGGGACGGCCCGTGCCAGAGCGATGAGACATCAGACCCCGGCACAGGACGCCTCAGTGCGCGCTCTCGATCGTGTCGAGAGCGCCTTCGCCGAGCTCGGCCTGCTGCCCCACGAGCCGGGGCGCGAGCGTGCGCGCGAGGCCGCCGAAGCGGTGCATGCACCGCCAGACTCGCCGGGCGCCGATAGGCAGACGGCGGTGCTGCTGCTCGCGCGAGCGCTGTTCGCTCAGGCCGCGCGCACGCTTGCCGAGGATCCGGCGCTGGTCGCGCGCCTCGTCGATCGCCTGGCCGGCGCGCTCGGCGATGCCCGTGCCGATGTCGCGCGGGATCTGCTCGAGGCACCCGATCTCGACGGCGAGCCGCAGGCTTTCAGGGTGGAGGCGCTGCTGGCGCTGGTCGAAGGCGGCGACCGCCGCCTCACGCGCTTGGGCTTCGACCTGCACGACGGCCCGCTGCAGGAGCTGCTGCTGCTGGGCGAGGACCTACGCATGTTTCGCGGGCAGCTCTCTGGAGTGCTCGGCGAGGATCGCCAGGCCTGGCTCCTGCGGGGTCGCTTGGATGACCTCGACGCCCGGCTCGTGGCGCTCGAGCGTGGCTTGCGGCAGATCTCAACGGAGGTGCATGCGAGCTTCCTGATCGAGCGGCCGTTCGCCGACGCCGTGCGCGAGCTGACCGAGTCCTTCGCGGCGCGCACAGGCATCGTGCCTTCGCTCAGCCTGCACGGCGAGCCGGCAGGCATGTCGCCCTCTCAGCGGATCGCGCTGCTGAGCGTCGTCGGCGAGGCGCTCAACAACGTCCGCGAGCATGGGCGCGGGGCTAGCGGGGTCGAGGTGTCGATCGCGCTCGGCGCGGCCGGCGCCAGCGGGCGCGTGCGCGATGACGGCTGTGGCTTCGACGTCGAGGCTGCGCTGCTCGGCGCGGCGCGCCGGGGGCGGATCGGGCTCGCCGGCATTCACGAGCGCGTACGGCTGCTCGGCGGCGAGTGCGTCGTCGACAGCAGGCCCGGCGGTCCGACAAGCGTTTCGCTGACGCTGCCGCGCTGGGAGCCGATCGCCGGCCCCGTAGCCGCTGCCGGCGGCGAATAGAGCCGGGGCAAGAGCTCTCAGCAGCCCGGCGACGCCGGGCTCGGCTCAGCCGGGCGCAGGCTCAGCCGGCGACCGGAACGAGTCCGTGCTCGTAGGCGAAGCGCACCGCGCCGCTGCGGTTGCTGACGCCGAGCTTGCGGTAGATGTTGGTGAGGTGGAACTTGACCGTGTGCTCGCTGACCCACAGCTCGCTGGAGATCGCCTTCGTCGTGAGCCCGCCGGCCACCGCCGCGAGGATCGTCAGCTCGCGCTCGGTCAGCGTCGCCTCGGGGCCGTCGGTCGCGCCGGCCGTGTTGCTCGACTCGTCGTTGGGCGTGTGAAACAGCGTGTAGCCGGCCGCCACCTGGCGCAGCAGCGCCGCCACGTCAAGCGAGCTGACGCTCTTGATCACGTATGCGCTGGCCCCCGCCTTCCTCGCCGCGTCGATCGACGCGCGATCGTCAGAACCGGACAGCACCACCGCCTTGACCTCCGGCCAGCGGCCCTTCAGCTCGGTGATGCATTCGACGCCGTCCATCTCCGGCATGCGCATGTCCAGCAGCACGATGTCCGGGTTGCGCCGCTCGATCAGCGGCAGCACCTCGGCGCCGGTGTGCGCCTCGCCGACCACGTCGATGTCATCGCATGCCTCGAGCGCCCGGCGCAGCCCCTGCACGATCAACGGATGGTCATCTGCGACTAGCACCTTCAAGACCTGCTCCATGCGCTGCTCCCATCGTCGATGCCTACACGAGCAGCATCGGCCGACGTCCGCTTCGACTCAAGTCGGGGCGCCGGGAGCGGACGCAGCCGCCGACAGCCTGCGGCGCCTATTCGTGGCCGTGGTTGTCGCCGGCGGCCGCCGCCGGTGGGCGCGACTCCTCGGCCAGCGAGGTGATCGTCAGCGCGCCCCGCGCCGAGGACTCGAGCACCTCGGTCGCCTCCTCCAGCGAGCGGGCGTACAGCTCGACGAGCAGGTGCACGATGATGCGCGCGTCGTCCTCATGCTTGTGGAAGCGAACGTGCGTGAAGAACTCGCGCACGCCGTGGTCGCCGAAGGCGGCGTAGGAGAGCGCATCGCCGGCCTCCGGGCCGGAGCAGCTCTCGACCTCGTCGGCGTCGACGGTGACCGTGCACGACGCCACCCACGGCGTTCCCGCGATCATCCGTTCCCAGCGATCCTCGATCGGCTCGACGCGGCTGTTGTTGAAGCCGAGGTGCGGCTGGTCGTGCATGCAGTCCAGGCACTGCACGACCGCCTCCTGCAGCTCGTCGATCACTTCCGCGCGCTCGCCCGTGTCGGGATCGATCTTGTGAATCCCCTCGTAGTGGACCTGCACCTCCAGATCCTGCGACCAGCAGCGGTAGCAACGCAGCCAGCTGCGGGCGCCTGTCTCTGGGGTGGAGCCCTCCATGGCGGCAATTGTAGGACGCATCCCCTGCGGCGCTCAGTGCGAGCGTCGCAGGGGACAGCGTGGCGATGTGCTCAGTGGTGCTTCTTGTGAGCCTTCTTCTTCCTCTTCGGACGTAGCGTGACGTGCTGCTTCTTGACCTCCACGACCGTGCCGTTGAGCGTGCGGATCGTGAATTTCAGCGTCAGGTGCACGGACTTGCCCTTGAAGTGCCCGAGCGCGGCCTTGCCCTTCGCGGTCGGCTTCAGGATCAACTTGCCCTTGCCGGCTTTGCTCAGCTTGACCTTGCCCTTGCCGAGCAGCACCGGCTTGCGCTTCTTCTTTTTCTTCTTGGCATGCGATGCCGCGACTTCGGCAAAGACCCCGCCGCCCGCCGAGGCGCCCGGCACGAGCGATGCGATCTGGGCGAGGCCGGGTTCGTTGAACAGTTCCCCAAGCGATTCGCAGGGGAAGCCGCAATCGATCGGGATTTCGACTTCGCCGTTTGGTTTGATCGTGCCCAGTTCGGAGAGGTCGACGTGTTCGGCGAGCGCGCTCGCCGGCCCGTAGTGCGTCTGCGCCGTGCTCGAGTTGTGCGTGGAGTCGCCCGAGTACGTCGCCGTGATCGCCGGAAGCGTGCTCGGTGCGGCCGGCGGTAGGAACTGCACCGAGCAGCTCGAGACGTTGCCCGAGAGGGGCGTCGGCGTGAGGTTGCAGGTGTTGCCCGAGCTGAACACGCCCCCGTTGGCGCTCGCGAACGTGACCAGGCCTGTCGGGTTGGTCGATCCCGACGGCGCTGCGTCGCCGACCGTGGCCGTGCACGTGTCCGATGCCGTCGCGATCACCAGGTTGCAGATCACCTGGCTGACCGTCGGGTGCGAGCTCGGTTTGCTCGCCAGCACGCAGACGCCCGTCGCGCTTCGTTCCTGCCCGGTGGGGCACGGCGCGAGCGCTGTCGTGGCACCGGTTTCGATCAGCGTCGTGAGGCTGCCCGCGAGGTTGCCGCCGGCGCCGCCGAGCGCGTGCCCGCCCGAGAGGGCGGCCCAGTGTTCCCAGTAGGGCAGGTAGCCGCTGGGGCCCGAGAAGTCGACGTCCTCGAGCGGCTTGCCGTCGAGACCCAGCTCGGTCATCGTCGACTGGAAGTCGAGGTTCGTGCCGGGCGCCCAGCGCGTGCCTGGAATCGCCCAGGCGCCGGGGAGTTCTTCACCGGTGTCCCAGGGCGGCGACACGGCCCAAGAGCTTTCCGGGATGCCTTCGTCGAGTTCGTGGTCGTGCGGCACGTTGTCGGCGATCAGCACGATCACGTGGCGCGCTTCGTCGCGCCAGCCGACGTTCGGGTTCGTGTCGGTCTCCCACAGCGCGCGGCCATACGATTCGGGAAGGTCGCCGCCGCCGCTCGCGACAAGCGGTTCGATCGCTTTTTTGACCGCTTCCGGGTCGGAGGTGAGCGGCTGATCGAGCTTCCACGGTTTTTCGAGGCCTTCGGCTTCCGCTTCGCTGAACGGGAAGTCCCGCACTTCGGCCACGCCATAGTGCACGTCCGGCAGCGTCGAGTTGATGTGGTTGATGACGCCGACGATTTCGGTCTTGGCTTCGGCGAGCACCGCACCCATCGAGCCGCTCGTGTCGAACACGAACATGACGTCCGTGTGAGCCGGCGTATCGGCTGAGGCGTTGCCGGCCGCCGGCCCGATGCCGGCGAGCAGCAGTGCGGTACAGGCCGCGATCAGCGTGCACAGGCGCCGTGGCTTCCTGCCGAGCGGCGTACGTCCTTGCGTAGGCATTTCTTTCCCCCCGGGAGTCGTGAGCTTTCTGTCCGTCGGTGTCCTGCGTGACGGCCGACCCTAGGGCACACCGGCGGCCCGCAGCCGGCGGTGTGCGGCTTCGGTACGCACGTATACGTACACGCTCGTTGCCGCCCCGACGCGCGCGCGAGCGCATTGTCCAGCGCCTTTCGGAGCTCGTGAGGGTTAACGGAGAACGGGGCGCCGAAGCGCCCCGTTCCCGTCAGCTGGAGCGATGCGAGTCGCTCAGTGGTGGTGCTTCTTTTTCTTCTTCTTGGCCTTCACCGTGAAGTGGTAGGTCTTCACGGTCGGGGCACCGCCGAGGACGGACTTGTAGGTCAGCTTGGCAGTCAGCTGAACCTTCCTGCCCTTCGCCAGCGCCTTCTTCACCTTGCTCGAGGGCTTGACCGTGACCTTCAGGGCCACTCCGGCTTTGCCGGCTGCCGTGACCTTGCCCGAGACGGTCGTCTTCGGGCGGCACTTGCCCTTGATGCGCACCTGGTTCTTCTTGCACTTCTTTTTCTTCTTGGCGATCGACGCGTTACGCGAGATCGTCCCCGTTGGCACCGTCACTTCGACGGTCGCCGCGCCGTCCTGCGAGGGCACGAAGACGATCGTGATCGTGCCGTCGGAGTTGGCTTTGATGCTTTGGATCGTGTAGGTGCTGTTGGGCGTCGGCGGCGCCGGGTTCCACGTGAGCTGCGCCGCCGAGGCCGGGTCCTGGGGCTGCTGCGTCCCGGTGCCGGCGAGGTCGAGGAACATCTGCATCGTGTCGAGGCCCGGGGCCGTGCCGACGTAGCTGATCACTGCTTGGCCGGAGGCGTTCGTGGTGACGCTGCCCGTTTTGGGGTTGGAGCCGTCGATTTTGTAGACGAGTGGGCGCCCGGCGTAGGGCGTTCCCCCCGTATCGATTGCGGTTACCGTGACGGTGCCGGTTTCTCCGACCGTGTGCGTCTGTGTGACGGGCTGAATCGAGAGACCTGCCGGGATCTGTGCACGGTTGATGATCGAGTAGCTGGCGGTTTCTCCTTCTTTCAGGCCAGCCGAGAGGTGATTGTCCCAGCTCACGCCAACGGCGTTGTCGATCAGATTGGGATCGATGTCCTCATTGAACACCGGCCCTTCTGACCCGGCTGCCTCAACGGCCGGCCAGATGCCGCCGTCGAGCGGGCTGGTGGCCGGGCATCGTTCCTCGGGAACCACGTTCCAGCAGCCGGTCTGCCAATTGGTCCACTGAGGCGCCGATTCGATGAAGCCGCCGAACACGCCCGTCGTGTTGTTCTGCCCGCCGACGAAGCGGGGCGGGCCGCCAAGGAACACGCCGGTGCCAAAGTCGCTGTTGTCGGTGAAGAGGTCTCCCGCGTAGATGGCGTGGAATTTGAGCGTCGCGCCTTTCGCCGGTTTCAGCCCCCCGCTTTCTGGTTCACCGGTGATGTTCTTCACGTCGAACGTCGACGAGAACTGCGCTTCGCCGTTGACGTAGGTCGTTGTCTCGGTGATCAGCACGTAGTCTTCTTTTGTGCTGGCATTGGTCACCTTGAACTGCGTCACGAGCTTGTACGGGTCGCCAGTCGTGCCGCTGCCGGTCGGCGAGCCTGGGCTAACTTCGTTGTATTCGGTTGCGCCGAGGCTGGGGCCCGCGATGCCCTGGAACCCGTAGACCGTCTTCTGTATGTCGGTAGGGTTGCCCGCTTCGGGGAACCCGAGAAAGAAGCCGCAGTCACCAAGCGTGCCGTCGCCCGGGAAGAAGTTGTTGCCTGCGTTGAGGTAGTTCGATTGACACTGTCCCTCCGCCCCCACGGAAACGATCAACGGCGATCCTGGGAGCGTGACGGTTCCCGCCGCGCTCGCGCAGGCGGCAGTCAAGCCGAGCAGCGCGATCGCTGCGAGCGAGCTTGACAGCGTACGTCTCGTCAATCTGATCAGACGCAGACGCGCCCTCGGCGTGGTCCGCTCGTTGGTCCGACTAGTCATGCCTGTGCCTCCTTGTGCCCCGGCCCATGATGCTCCCGCAGGCACCGCCAGTTGCCTTTCCGCGCAGCCTATACCCTGGCGCGAATCGCAAGACACAGCGCTGGACGAGTGGACTGCGGCTATCCGAACGTGAACGCGAACCCGCTCACCCCCGGCGCGAAGCGCAGGCTGAGACGGCGGCGCTCGCTGCGCGGCAGCGAGACGAGCGTGTAGAGGCGTTGCCCGCGAACGGTCACGCTGCCGCCGTGCACGTCCGAGCCGGCATCGGCAGCGGCGATCGGCTTGCCGTCGAGCAGCACCTGAACCTGCCGCGGGCGTGCGCCCGCGGAGCTCAGCACGAGGTACACGTTCTTCGCCTGGAACTCGACGTCGATGCCGGCGTTCGAGACGGCTTCTGCCGGCTGCGCGGCGATCTTCCACGTGCCGCTGTAGGCGAATTCGTTGAGTGCGAGCCGCCCAGTGGCGGGGACGCCGTAGTCATGCACGCCGTCCCTCGGGCTTGCCAGCCAGCCTTCGGCGCGCTCGGTGCCCAGGTAGGTCTCAGGCGTGGCCTGCCGACTGGGCACGACGACGTCCTTCGGCGCGCTGCGCCCGCCGACCCGGCCGCCGGCTTCGGCGAGCAGTGCGCGGATCGCCGTTTCGGTCTTGTCGTAATCGCCCTCGCCGAACGCCGCGTAGCGGACCTGGCCGTGCGCGTCGATCAGGTAGTCGGCCGGCCAGTACTCGTTGCCGTAGGCGTTCCACGTTCCCATTTCGTTGTCCTGGACGACCGGGTAGCGCAGGCCGAACTGCTTGATCGCGTTGGCCACGTTGCCGGCGTCGCGCTCGAAGGCGAACTCGGGCGTCTCCACGCCCACGATCGTCAGCCCGTCGTGGCGGTAGGAGGCGTCCCAGGCCTTCAGGTAGGGCAGCGTGCGGATGCAGTTGATGCACGTGTACGTCCAGAAGTCGATCAGCACCACGCGTCCACGCAGCGAGCTCAGCGACAGCGGCTTCATGCCCGGCGTGTTGAACCAATCCTGGGTCTGCATGAATTCAGGCGCCGGTCCGAGCTTGCGCAGTCCATGTGCGTCGGCGAGCAGCGTCGCCTGGCTCGCGTTTGCCGGCGCCGCCTTCACGCTCGAGCCCGAGCCGTGGCAGGTCGAGGATCCGTTGGCCGGGGCGAACTTGGGCTGGCGCCCCGAGATTTCGTGCAGGTGCTTGGTGACCGTTTTCGAGCACTCCAGCGACGCCGTCAGGTTGACGTCGGGGATGTGCTGGGCGACGAACTGGTCGAAGTTGACGTCGAGGTTGGTCGCGATCGCGATCGCCGTGACGACCATGATCGCGCCGAGCGCCCGCTGCAGCGCCGGTCCGCGGCCGGCCCGGCGGATGCGCTCGAACAGTCGCCGCCCGCCGAGCGTCAGCGCCAGCAGCACGAGGGCCGAGCCGAGTGCGTAGGCGAGCGCGATCACGATCGTTTTCCCGCTCGCCGCGCTGACCGAGATGACGGCCGCGAGGATCGGGCTCGCGCACGGCGTGTAGACGAAACCGAGCGCGCCGCCGACGAGCATGCCCGACCAGAAGCCCTCGCCGCGCGTGCGCGGACCGAAGCGCGCCAGGCGCGACAGCGGCGCCTCGATCCGATCGGCCAGTTGCGGCACGATCAAGGCTGCGCCGAACACGAGCAGCACGACGATCGCCACGTCGCGCAGCGGATCGGAGCCGAGGCCGACGCCGTCGACGACCTGCGCCAAGCCGACGATCGTCACCGTGAACGTGATCGACAGCCCCAGCACGATGCCCAGCGGCCGGCGTCTGCCGCCTACGCCGCCAGCTGACAGCAGCGCCGGCAGCACCGGAAGCACGCATGGCGAGAGGGCCGTGCCCGCGCCCGCGAGCACGGCGAAGCCGAGGAGGACGAGCATCGAGTGAGAGCCTACGCCGAGTCGTGCCTGTCAGGCACCGATTCCGACGCGCAAGGTGGCCTCGAAGTCGGTCTTCGAGATCGGCCCCACGCATGGGGTCGTGGCGCCCGCCTGCCGGTAGCGATCGATGCCCACGCGCACGTCGGCCTCGGTGCCGACCGCCGTCAGCTGGGCGAGGAAGTCGTCGGAGATCGCGGCCCGCATCGCCGCCAGATCGCCGGAGGCGGCGTCGTAGCGCTCGATGTCGGCGCCGAAGCCCGAGCGCTCGATCATCGCGCGGTAGAAAGGAAGACCAAAGTACGGAATCAGCTCCATGCGCATTGCCGCGTAGGCCGAGTCGCGCTCCTCGGTCAGCGCACACGGTACGGCCGGAACGACATCGAAGTCATCGAGTGTCTTGCCGGCGCGCTCGCGCCCGGCCCGCAGCTCGGGGATCACGACGTCCTCGATGTACTGCGGGCAGCACAGCCACAGCAGCACACCGTCGGCGATCTCGCCGGCCAGGCGCAGCATCGCGGGGGAGAGGGCGGCGATGTAGATCGGCAACTGTGGCCGCGGATCGACCCCGGCGAGCTGGAAGCCCGTCTGCCACTTCTCGCCGCTCTCGTAGCTCTCGCCGCGCAGGATCCCGCGCACGATCGAGGTGTACTCGCGCATCTCGGCGACCGGCTTGTCGATCGTCTGGCCGTGCCAGCCCTCGACGACGGGCCGGTGCGAGACGCCCATGCCGAGGTTCAGGCGCCCGCCCGAGAGCTCGTCGATCGTTGCCGCCGTCTGCGCCATCGTCGCCGGCGTGCGCGTGTAGATCGGCACGACGCCCGGCCCGACGCGGATGCTGCTCGTGGCGAGCGCATATGCCGTCACCACCGTCAGCGACTCGCGCCCGGCGATGTGCGTGACGTAGACCGCCTCGTAGCCGAGCGACTCGGCGAGCTTGACGCGCTCGAGCGCTGTGTCCAGTGAGCGGCCGCTCGAGACGAAACACCCGGTTCCCATGTGCTCCAGCTTATGTCAGCGCGTTACCTTGGTGCATGACTCAAGCCCGTTCTGGTCGTTGCCGATGCGGTCGAAATGCCGGCCAGGATCGCAACCCACCTGCGAGGCAACGCGCTTGCCCTGCTCGCTCTGTTCGTCGCCCTCGGCGGCACGAGCTACGCGGCGGTCGGCGGGTTCGTGGCGAAGAACGGCCAGCTGTCAGGCTGCGTCGGCGCCGGCGGTGCACTGAAGGTGCTCAAGCCGGGGCGCCGCTGCGCCAAGGGCCAAACCGCCGTGGCCTGGAACGTGGCCGGTCGTGCTGGTGGTACGGGTGCCGTGGGACCGGCGGGCGCTCGTGGCGTCACGGGCGACACCGGCAGCACCGGCCCGAGCGGACAGAGCATCGTCGGCTCGGTCGGACCGACCGGACCGAGCGACGCCTACACGAGCAAATCTCACGGCTCGCCGATCTCCCTGCCGGCCGGCGACTACGAGCTTTTCAGCAAGGTCAGATGGACCAACGGCCAAAAAGCCGAAACCGAGGAAATCTTCTGCGAACTGCGTGACTCCGCCGGGATCGTCGACGCAGAAGGAGTGGAAGTCCTGCCGGCAGCCCTGTCGTACTGGTTCTCGGGGGACCGGTCCACCTGGACAGCGCAGACAAAGTCTCGCTGCTCTGCTCAGGCGAAGAAGGCTTGGCTGAAAAGTCCGAGCTGACCGCGATCCGCGTCGGCACGCTGCACGAACAGTAAGAACGGCGTCAGCGCCTGAGCAGCACGTAGACGACTGTCAGCGCCAGTCCGATCTGGCCAAACGACAGCGCCGTGCCCAGGTTCGCCGCACCCAGCGCAGCGGCCAGCGCGCTGGCGAGCACGAACGCGCCGAGGATCAGCAACAGATCGCCAAAGATGTGCGAGCGTGTTGCGGCGGGTTTTCCAGTCGGCTCGCGCGGCTCATCGGCCACTCCTACCGGCGGGTCCTCACGCGCGGAGCGCTTGCTCATCGCCGGGCGCCTCCTTCGAGCGCGGCCACCAGCGCCGCGGTGTCGAGCTCTGCAGCCTGTGCGGCGAGCAGCTGCTCGGCCGCGTGGCGGCCTCCGATCGCGCGCAGCCCGCGCTCGCCGTGCTCGTGCGCGAAGTCGGCCAGGGCGTTGGCCCGCCGCGCACGCAGCCTGCGCTCGCGCACGTCGACGCTCGCACGGTGCCCTTCCAGCGCCTCGGTCAGCTCCTCGATCCCCTGCGGTGGCGAGAGCGAGGAGACGGCCACGACTTGCGTGTCGCGCGAGCCGAGCGAGCGCAGCGCCGCGGTGACGTCGCGCCGCGTGCTCAGCGCAATCTGTCCGAGGTCGGCCTTCGTCACGACGAGCACGTCAGGGATCTCCATGATCCCCGACTTCAAGAACTGCAAGACGTCGCCGCTGCCCGGCTGCACGACGACGGCGACCGTGTCGGCCACGTCGGCGACCTCGGTCTCGGCCTGGCCGACGCCGACGGTCTCGATCACGACGACGTCGAAGGCGGCCGCCAGCGCATGCGCCGCCGCGCGCGTCGCCCAGGCGAGGCCGCCGAGCCGCTCGCCGGCCGAGGTCGAGCGGATGAAGACCTCCCTGTCGGCAGGGTCGAACTCGACGCGCGCGCGATCGCCGAGCAGCGATCCGCCGGAGCGGCGCGAGCTCGGATCGACGGCGAGCATCGCGACCGTCAGGCCGTCGGCGCGCCAGTGCTTCAAGAGCGCCGAGAGCAGCGTGGACTTGCCCGCGCCGGGTGGGCCGGTGACGCCGACCACGTGCCCCGGCGCCTCGCCGCCGAGCGCGGCGGGTGAAACCTCGCGCAGCAGCGCCGCGGCCTGCTCGCGGTCGCCGGCGGCGGTGCTCTCGAGCAGGTTCAGCGTCGCCGGGGCGGCGCTCAAATCGCGTTCGCGCAGCCGCGCGCCGAGCGCGGCGCCCTCTCCGCTCACGCCGCGCCGTTGGCGGAGGAGCCGTTGCCGGCCACCGCCACCGGGGCCGCCGCGACGGCGCCGTCGCCACCCGCCCCCTCGGCACCGACGAGCTCGACGATGTCGCGCATGATGCGCGTGATGTCGAAGTCCTTCGGCGTGTACACCGCAGCCACGCCGGCTTGGCGCAGTCCCTCGACGTCCTGCTCGGGGATGATCCCGCCGACGACCACGGGGGCTGTGACGCCCGCCTCGTGCAGCGCGTCGATCACCGCCGGGATCAGCTCGCGGTGCGAGCCGGAGAGGATCGAGAGGCCGATCACGTGTACGCCCTCCTGCAGCGCCGAGGCGGCGATCTGGGCGGGGGTCAGACGGATGCCCTCATACACGACGTCCATGCCCGAGTCGCGCGCGCGCACGGCGATCTGCTCGGCGCCGTTGGAGTGCCCGTCGAGGCCCGGCTTGCCGACCAGGATCTTCGGCCGGCGGCCGAGCTTCTCCTGCAGACGCGCGACCTCCTCGCGCAGCTCGCCGAGGTCGCCGTCGGCCGGCGCGGCCGCGGCCTCGCCGACGCCGGTCGGCGCGCGGTAGCTGCCGAACACCTCGCGCAGCGTGCGCGACCACTCGCCCGTCGTCGCCCCGGCGCGAGCGGAGGCGATCGTGGCGGTCATCAGGTTCGTGCTCTGCTCGGGCGCCGCAGCCGCCTCGGCGAGCTCGGCCAGCGCGGCATCGACGGCGGCCTGATCGCGCGCGGCCCGCCAGGCACGGACCTCCTCGATCTGCTCGGCTTCGACGGCGGGGTCGACGACGAGGATGCCGCCCTCGGCGTCGGCCGTCAGCGGCGACTCCTCGGTCTCGGCATAGCGGTTCTGCCCGACCACGACCTGCTCGCCGGCCTCGATCCGGCGCAGGCGCTCGCGGTGGGAGTCGACGAGCGCGGCCTTCATGTAGGCGACCGCCTCGACGGCGCCGCCGTGCTCGGCGACGACGGCCATCTCGGCGCGCGCGCCCTCGAGCAGCTCGGCGACGAGGCCGTCCATCACGATCGAGCCCTCGAAGATGTCGGGGTACTCGAGGATGTCGGTCTCATAGGCGAGCACCTGCTGGATGCGCAGCGACCACTGCTGGTCCCACGGGCGGGGCAGGCCGAGCGCCTCGTTCCACGCCGGCAGCTGGATCGCGCGCGCGCGGGCGTCGCGCCCGAGCGTCACGGCGAGCGCCTCGAGCACGATTCGCTGCACGTTGTTCTCCGGCTGCGCCTCGGTCAGCCCGAGCGAGTTGACCTGCACGCCGTAGCGGAAGCGCAGGTGGCGCTCGTTCTGCACGCCGTAGCGCTCGCGCCCGAGCTCCTCCCAGAGGATCCCCATCGCGCGCAGCTTGGCGTGCTCCTCGACGAAGCGCACGCCGGCGTTGACGAAGAAGGAGATCCGCCCGAAGACCTGTTCCATCAACTCGCGCGTGGCCTGCTCGTCGCCCTCGTGGGCGAGCTGCACGCGCTCGGCAGCAGCGTCGAGCACGGCGATCGCGTTGCTCATCGAGTAGGCGATCTCCTGCACCGGCGTCGCGCCGGCCTCCTGCAGGTGATAGGAGCAGATGTTGATCGGGTTCCACTTGGGGACGTGCTCGACCGTGTAGGCGATCATGTCGGCGATCAGGCGCATCGAGGCGGCCGGCGGGAACGCGTATGTCCCGCGCGCGAGGAACTCCTTGATGATGTCGTTCTGCGTCGTGCCCTGAAGCTGCTCCTGGGCGACGCCCTGGTCCTCGGCGGCGACGATGTACAGCGCCAACAGCCATGCGGCGGTCGCGTTGATCGTCATCGACGTGTTCATCTCGCCGAGCGGGATGCCGTCCATCAGCGCCGCCATGTCGCCACGGTGGGAGATCGGCACGCCGACCTTGCCGACCTCGCCGCGCGCGAGCTCGTCGTCCGGGTCATAGCCGGTCTGCGTGGGCAGGTCGAACGCCACCGACAGGCCCGTCTGGCCCTTGGCCAGGTTGCGCCGGTAGAGCTCGTTTGAGGCCTTCGCCGTCGAGTGCCCGGCGTAGGTGCGCATCATCCACGGCCGGTCGGGCTCGGGCAGGCGCGGGGAATGATCTCCGCTCATACGGTCAATTGTACGGTTGCGGCGCGCCCTTTATCCTCTGGGACGTGGCAGAGACGATCGAGCTTCCGCGCGTCGGCGGCCCGGGGAGTGGCCTCGGCGGCTCGTGGCGCGTGATCGTGCGCAACGACAACCACAACACCTTCGAGCACGTCGCACGCACGTTGGCGCGCTTCATTCCCGGCATCTCGCTTCCCCGCGGGCACGAGATCGCCAACGTGATCCACAGCTCCGGTCAGGCGATCGTCTACACCGGGATGCAGGAGCCCGCCGAGCACTACTGGGAGCAGCTCAAGGGCGCCGGCCTCACCATGGCTCCCCTCGAGCAGGGCTGAGTCAGCCGCTCTCGCCCTCGACGACGCCGTGCGGCGCGCCGTTGGTGAGACCGTTCGTGGCGTGCCCGTTGCCGGCAGGCCCGGCGGCGTCGGTGTGGATCTCCCCGCCGGCGGTCTTGTCCCACCACCCGTAGAGCACGGGCACCTGGTACCAGCTCATGTGCACCGTGCGGAAGTGCGTCATCTCGGGGCCGGCCCAGTAGCGGTCCCACTGCAGGTGGTGCTCGAAGGCCGCGAACTGCTGGAACTTGTAGCGGTCGTCGCGCGCGCGATAGACGGCGTAGGCGCTCGCGCCGTAGCGCAGCGCGGCGGCGGCGACCGGCTCGAGCTCCCGCTCGAAGGCGTCCGCGCGGAAGCCCGTGGCATACCACGGGACGATCACGTGGCCGGCCACTAGGCCCCCACCTCGGCGTGGATCGCGCCCGGGCCCTCGGCGGTCTTTCCCTCGCCCTCGCGCTCGGCGCCGACGAGTATCGAGATCTTGCCGAGGTGCTTGTTTTCGAGCATCAGCTGGTGCGCTTCGGCGACGCCATCGAAGCCGAGCGTGCGCCACAGCACTGGGCGGATCTGGCCGGACTCGATCAGCTCGTTGGCCTTCATGCACTCGTAGGCGTTGGCGAAGTGCGAGCCGACGATCTCCTTCTGCTTCATCCACAGGTAGCGCACGTCGAAGTCGAGGTTGTAGCCGGTCGTGCCGGCGCAGATCACGACCTTGCCGAACGGCTTGACCGTGAACACGGAGGTCGGGAAGGTGGCCTTGCCGACGTGCTCGAAGACGATGTCAGGCGCGTCGCCGAGAATGCCCTTGACGCGCTTTGCGAATTCGCGCGAGACGCCGAAGCGGGCCTTCTCCTCCTCCGGGGTCTCCTTGCCGGTGCGCATCATCCCCGTGAACTCGGCACGGTCGATGTAGTCGACGGCGCCGAGGCGCTTGACGAGCTCGCCCTTCTCGGGCGAGGAAACGACGCCGACGCAGTGCGCGCCGGCGGCGGCGCAGAGCTGCGTGGCGAACACGCCGAGCCCGCCGGCGGCGCCCCAGATCAGCACGTTGGCGCCGGCCTGCAGCTTGCAGCGCGTGATCAGCATGCGATAGGCGGTGAAGTACACGAGGCCGTAGGAGGCGGCCTCCTCCCAGGTCAGCGCGTGCGGCTTGGGCAGCAGCTGCTGGGCCTGGACCTTGGTGAACTGGGCGAAGGAGCCCCACGTCGTCTCATAGCCCCAGATCTTCTGCGAGGGGGCGGCCATCGGGTCGAGGCCGTGCACCTCGGGGTCCTCGTAGGAGGCCTGGTTGCAGTGCACGACGACCTCGTCGCCCGGCTTCCAGCGGGTCACGCCGGCGCCGACCTTCCAGACGACGCCCGAGGCGTCGGAGCCGCCGATGTGGTGCCCGTACTGCGGGTGGTCGCCGTAGCGCCAGACCCCGAACCGGTTCGCCCAGGGCGGCCCACACGTTGTTGTAGTTGACGCCGGCAGCCATCACGCGCACGATCACCTCGAAGGCGCCCGGCTCGGGCACCTCGATCTCCTCGACCTGGAAGGCGTCCTTGGGTTCGCCCTGGCGCTCCTCGCGGATCACCCAGGCGGCCATCGTCTTCGGCAGCTCGCCGGGCTCTGTGCTCACGTCGGATACTTGCTGCAGGTCGAGTGCCACTGGCCTATGAACCTCGCGTGTTGGGGGACAAGTTGCGCCCGCCATCCTACCCGGCCGGCGTGGGGGCGGGCAGAGCCGCTCTCGGCCGGGACACTCGGCTTGTCGCGGGACCCGGCTGGACGTTCGGTCGAGCGGCCCCCGCGGCGTGCTGTAAGTTGCCCGAGATGGCTAGGAAATCGGGGGTGTTGGTCGGGGCGGTGCTTGCGCTGGGGTTGCTCGCCTCGCCGGCGGGTGCGGCGGAAACGACCGTCAACTGCGCCAATCTTCAGAGCGCGCTGAGCGGGGCGAAAGCGGGCGACAAGGTCACGCTCAGCGAACTCTGCACAACCGGCTTCCCCTACAAACTGCCGGGGACGCAGCTGACGCTCGCGGGCACGCCGGGGGCGGGCTTCGATGGCGGCAACACCGTTCAACTGGAAGGCGCGATCTCGGCCTCGACGACGATCGAAGGCCTGATCTTCGAGAACGCGCACAGCTCGGGCGCGAACAGCGGCGGCGCCGGCTTGAGGCTCAACGTCTCGGGCTCCCCGACGGCAGTCACGCTGGCGCGCGACACGTTCTCCAACGACGTTGCGGCCAGCGGCGAAGGCGGGGGCGCGCGGATCAACACGGGGAGCGCGACGGTGACGGTGACCGACTCGACCTTCACGCGCAACAGCGGTGCCTTCGACGGCGGCGCGCTCACGATCTTCGCGACGAGCGCGAACCTCGACGGCGACACGTTCACCGACAACGCGGTCACGGGCGAAGCGGCGGTGGGCGGGGGACTGTCCGCGAGCACGGTCGAAGGTCCGATTGCGCTTTCGAGCTCGCGGTTCACCGGCAACTCGTCGGACGGCGAGGGCGGCGGAGCTTGGCTCGCCGCGGAGGCGCCTGGGGTCGGGATCACCGTGAGCGGCAACACGTTCAGCCACAACAGCGTCTCCGACCCGGCCGGTACGAGCGCCAGCCCGCGCGGCTATCGCGGCGGAGGACTTGCGCTGGAAGGCGAGGGCACGGTGCCGATATCCGCGGTACAGCGGGGGAACACGTTCGACGGCAACAGCGTGAGCTTCAAAGCGGCGCCGGTCTCGGCGATGGGCGGCGGCGAGTCGACGACCCACATCGAACTGCAGAGCACCGGCGACCACTTCACGAACAACACGCTGCAGTCACCGAACGCCACGGAAAACGCCGAAGCAAAACCGAAAAAAGTCTTCGGGTGGGGCGCGGGTCTGTCGGTGGCGGAGTGCGGCGACACGGGTGAAGAACCGCCCACGGTCCCGAACGTGACATCGACGCTGACGGACGCGGTCGTGGCGGGCAACACGCTGCAGAGCGGTCCGAGCGCGAACGGCGCGGGCATCTACGTCGGCTTCGTCTGCCCGGCGGCCTACGCGACGCTGCAGCTGAACGACTCGACGGTGGCGGGCAACGTGGTCTCCGGCACGAGCGGCCGGGTCGCGGGCATCAGCGGCGGGCCCCACGACGCGCTCAGCCTCGCCAACACGATCGTCTACAGCGACAGCGGCGGCCCCGAGCTGGGGGGCTTCCAGGGCCTTGCGGGGGTCGGCGCCGGGAACAGCGACGTCTGCTCGGGTGCAGCGCCGTTCGCGGGCGCGGGCAACATCTGCGCAGATCCGCTGCTGCTCGGTCCTGACCCCGGCAGCGCGGACGTTCGCGAGACCGCCGGAAGCCCGACCTTGGAGCGCGGCTCGAACGCGCTGATTCCGGCGGGCGTGGGTACGGACGCGTTCGGCGGCCCCCGCGTGCTCGGGCCGATCCTGTGTGGTGTGAGCCCGGCGGCGATCGTAGACATGGGCGCGGCCGAGTACGCCTACCCGGCGCCCTCGTGCCCGCCGACGATCCTGTCCTCGCACCCGCAGCCGCCGCTGGCGCCGACGCTCTCTGGCTTGGGTCAGACGGCGAAGAAGTGGCGTGAGGGCACGAAGCCCGCTCAGCTCAGCTCGACCCACGCCAAGGGCAAGAGGAAGCTGCCGGTCGGTACAACGTTCTCGTTCAAGCTCGATCAGGCGGCGCAGGTTGTGTTCACGTTCACGAAGCCCGCCCCGGGTCGCAAAGTCGGCAAACGCTGCGTCGCGCAGACGCCGAAGAACAAGCACAAGCGCCGCTGCAAACGCACCGTGATCGCGGGTGCGCTGACGTTCTCGGCGCACGCGGGCACGAACAAGGTCCGCTTCCAGGGCCTGATCTCCAGGCGCAAGAAGCTGAAGCCGGGCACCTACAAGCTGCTGGTCGTCGCGACTGTCGCAGGCAAGCGCTCGCGCACGGCCACGCTGAGCTTCACGATCGTCCGCTGAGCTTCGCCCGGGCGGCGGGGTTCAGGCGGTGACTGTCTCGGGCTCACGAGCGTGCTCGGTGCCCTGCGGCGACGCTGCGCCGGAGCCGGCGAGCGCGCGGCCCGGGCCGCTGGACGCCTCGGGCTCGGCGACGGCTGCGGCCTCGATCTGCTCGTCGGAGCGCTTACGGATCAGCGTGAACGCGGCGAGCGCCCCGAGCAGCGCCACGCCGGAGCCGAGCAGCAGGCCGTAGTGCAGCGAGTAGACGAATGCCTGCTGCGAGGCATCGATCACGCGCGCCGGGATGCCATGCGCGACGCCGCCGGAGCCGAGGCCGTCGGCGAGCTTGGAGCGCGCGGCGTCGGGCAGCCGCGGCAGCAGTTCGTCGATCTTCGAGCGCCCGAGCGTGGCGACGAGGGCGCCGAGGATGGCCACGCCGAAGGTGCCGCCGACCATCCGGTTCATCGAGAGGATGCCGGAGGCGACGCCTGCCTTGGCGCGGTCGACTGCGTTCATCGCGGCGAGGCTCATGGGCGACATGACGAAGCCCATGCCGACGCCCATCAGCATGAAGCCGGGCAGCAGCGCGCCGTAGCCGCTGGAGACGGTCAGGTGCGACTGCCAGAACAGGGCGCCGGAGACGGCGAGCAGGCCGAAGGTGATCAGCGGGCGCGAGCCGACGCGGTCGGCCAGGCGCCCTGCGAGCGGCGCGATGATGATGATCATCACGGTCGAGGGCAGGAAGCGCACGCCGGCCTGCAGCGGCGAGTAGCCGCGGATGTTCTGCATGTAGAGGGCGAGGAAGAAGAACATCGCGAGCATCGCGAAGCTGACGATGAAGGCGACGATGTTGGCGCCGAGGAAGGTGCGCGAGCGGAAGAAGCTGAAGTCGACCATCGGCGCCTCGCGACGGTGCTCGACGAGTGCGAAGGCGGTCAGCCCGACGGCGGCGAGCGCGAACATGGCGAGCTCGAGCCCGGAGCCCCAGCCCCAGCCGTTGCCCTCGACGAGCGCGAGCACTAGCGCGGCCAGGCCGGTCGTCAGGGTCAGCACGCCGGGGATGTCGACAGAGCGCTCGACGGTCTCATCGCGCGACTCGCGCACGGCGAACAGCGCGATCACGACGGCGCCGACGGCGACGGGCAGGTTGAGGAAGAAGATCGACTGCCAGCTGACGCTCTCCACGAGGAAGCCGCCGACGACGGGGCCGATGGCGAGCGCCATCGCGGAGACGCCTGCCCAGGTGCCGATCGCCTTGCCGCGCTCCTCGGGAGGAAAGGCGTTGGTGATGATCGACAGCGTGGCGGGCATCATCAGAGCGGAGCCGACGCCCTGCACGGCGCGCCAGGCGACGAGCCAGGTGTCGCTGGGGGAGAAGCCGATGGCGGCGCTCGAGCAGGCGAAGATGACGACGCCGGCGAGGAAGATTTTGCGCCGGCCGAACAGGTCGCCGAGGCGACCGCCGGTGACGAGCAGCACGGCGAAGGACAGCGTGTAGGCATTGACGGTCCACTCGAGCGAGGACGTCGAGGCGTTCAGGCTGCGCTGGATCGAAGGCAGCGCGACGTTGACGACGGTGTTGTCGAGCATGATCATGAACAGGGCGAAGCACATCGCCCCGAGCGCCCACCAGCGGCGGTTGCCGTCGTGCATCTGCAGGGCCCGGATTCGCTCAGTCATGCGCGGCTCGTTCGTCGGTTGGTCGGTAGGCGGCAATCTCCTCGCGCCGTGAGAGGATCAGCTCGAGCGCTCGGGCGAGCGCGTCGGCCTGCTCGTCGTCGAGCGAGTCCATCAGCTCGTGCAGCGCGGACAGGCGCGCTTCGTTGAGCGCGAGCGGCGCGGCGCGCCCGGCGTCGGTCAGGCGCACGCGCTTCATCCGCCGATCGACGGTGTCCTCCTCGCGCCCGACGAATCCGCGTTCGAACAGCCCGTCGACGGCGCGGCTCATGGCGGGGAGCGATACGCCGAGCGCATCGGCGAGCGCCTTCACGGAGCGTCCCTCGCCATCGTCGTCGGACTCGAGCACGCACAGCGCCTTGAGCTGCGTGAACGACAGATCGAACTCGCCGATCTTCTGGAAGGTGCCGACGTTGGCGCTGCGCATCAGGTAGCTGGCAAGCGCATACATGTCGCGCGTCAACGCGTCTCGCGCTGCTGCGTGCGGTGGCGAAATTGATTGCATCTAATTAATTATATATAGAGAGATAATGATTGTCTCTGTGACGTGCATCACAGATTTCGAGGTGCGCGCAGCCGTTGCTCGTCGCATCGGGCGTCGCGGATAGTCCCGGTCCGGCCGGGCGCCCCGTACCGGTTGACCGCGAGCGAAGCTCAGCCGGTCGGCTGAAACGGCAACTCGACGACCTGCGCCGTGGTGCCCGCCGCTCCGACCTGCACCGTCTCGCCGGGCGCCGCCTCGCGCCGCACGAGCGCCAGTGCGATCGGCCCGAGCACGGGGGAGACGGCGACGCTGCCGACGTGTCCCACCGTGCGCTCTCCCAGGCGTAGCTCCTCGCCGCCGGCGACCGGCGCCGACAGCCGAAGCCCGCGCAGGTGGCGGTTGGGCTTGCCCTTGTAGTACAGGCGCGCAACCGTCTCCTGGCCGACGTAGCAGCCCTTCGTGAAGCTCACCGCGCGCTCGTTCAACCCGGCCTCTTGCGGAATCGTGCTCTCGTCGATGTCCACGCCGTAGCGCGGGCGACCGCGTTCGATGCGCACGCACTCGGCCTCCTCCTCGGACACCGTCCGCGCGCCGCGCGCCAGCAGCGCATCGCGCAGGCGCTCGGTGTCGGCCGAGTCGCACAGCAGGTCGATGCCGACGTCCGTGCGGATCGCCAGCGCCGCGATGCCGTCGATCTCGACCGGCGCGCTGGAGTGCTCCCCGGCGGAGAGGCTCTCGGTGCCCGCGACGCGCGCCGACTCCGGCCCGATCAGCGAGATCAGCCCGCGCTCGAGCGTGCGCTTGTGCAGCTCCACCTCATAGCCCACCTTGAAGCGGCGGATCATGTCGAACAGCTCCTGCAGCGCCACGCGCTCGGTGTCGAGCAGCAGTTCCGCCGGGGCTCCGTCTGCGCCGTCGCCGGTGGCGAGGATGCGCAGGTCGCCGAGCATCTTGCCCTTGTGCGTGAGGAACGCCGCGTAGCGGCCTTCGCCCGGGGCGAGCTCGGCGAGCTCGTTGGTGACCTGGCCGTTGAGGAACTCGAGCGCGCCGGGGCCGCTGAGCGCGAGCTTGCCGCGCTCGGAGCGGTCGAGCAGTCCGCAGCGCTCGGTTGCGGCGCTGTGCTCCTCGGCGGGCGCGCCGGCCTCGGCGGCGCGGGTGTCTGTCTCTGTCGCGGCCACTGATCCGAGCATAGCCACGCTAGGCTTGCGGGCAATGGGCCTGGCCGACACCTTCCAGCAGATCGTCGACTCGCTGCCCGACGACTGGACCGACCTCGAGCTCGACATGCGCATCGCCGACGAGTCGCGCTACGTCGAAGCCGCGCTGTACCTGACAACGTGCAACGCAAGGCCGTACTCCAAGCACGATTGGCACTGGCGGCTGCTCGTCGCCCACCGCTTCGGCCACGCCGCCTCGGCGCCGACCGTGCACGGCACGCTCGCGCTGCTCGACGACGCCGGTATCGAGGCCGAGCTCGTCGTGCGCGAGACGCGCAGCGGGCGCGCCGAGATCACACACGGCTGGGGTCGGCCGCAGTCGGCCCGCGAGGAGTTCCGCAAGCTGCGAGCGCAGTAGCCGATGGCGCGCGTGCTGGCGCTCGTGCCAGACCTGCTGTTCGGCTCGCGCGTGCAGGGGACGCTGACGGCGGCCGGCGACGAGGTCGAGCTGCTCGGCGACGTGCCGCGGCTGCGCGAGCGGCTCTCGGCGCCTGACGAGCCTCATGTAGACGTGCTCGTCGTCGACTTGACCGATGCGCAGCTCGACGGCGCCTCCGTGCACGAATCGCTCGTCGAGCACGGGCTGCTCGATCGCGTCAAGACGCTCGCGTTCTACTCGCACGTCGATGCCGAGGCGGGCGCGCGCGCCCGCGAGGCCGGCTTCGACCTGGTCGTCCCGCGCTCGCGCATGGCGCGCGAGGGCGCCGAGCTCGTCGCGCGCCTCGCCGCCGATGGCTGAGCGCCGCGCGGCGAGCATCGAGCGTCAAGCCGCGACGGCCGAGCGCGAGCGCGTTCGCGGACTGCTGTCGAGCCCGTTCTTCGACTTCGCCCCGTGGATCGTGATGTCGGTGATCGTCGGTCCGCAGCGCTTCGTGCTCGCCTCAGGGCTGGCGCTGCTCACGGCGCTCGCCATCGCCGCAGCCAACTGGCTCGTCGGGATCAAGCCGATGGTGCTCGACGTGACCGGGATCGCCTTCTTCACCGCCCTGTTCGGCGTGGGCCTGTTCGTCGACGACGTCACGCGGCACTGGCTCGAGCGCTGGTCGGGCGACCTGTCGAACGTGGTCATCGCGCTGATCGCGCTCGGCTCGATCGTCCTGCACAAACCGTTCACCGTCCAGTACGCGCATGAGTCGATCCACCCGCGCCACTGGGACTCGCCGCTGTTCATGCGCATCAACTACCGCGTCACGTGGGTCTGGACGGCGGCGTTCCTGATCACGGCCGCTGTCGGCTTCATCGGCGACGGCCCGCTCGACCAGCCCGACAACATGTGGACCAACTGGGTCGTGCAGATCGGCGCGCTGATCTTCGCGCTGCGCTTCACCGAGTGGTACCCGCAGATGGCGCATGCGCGAGACGAAATCGAGCACGGCGAACGCGTCGAGCCGGCACCGACCGTGCGCGAGCTCGCGCTGCCGCTGACCGGCTACCTCGTGCCCGTCGGGATCCTCGTGCTGTCGCTCGAGACCGCGCCGTGGTGGGTCGGCGCCGCGCTGATCGTGTTCGGCGTGCTCGCCACGCGGCTGCTCGCCGAGGGGGAGGCCGAGGTCGAGTCCGGCGTCGCCGCGAGCTGAGCTCAGCTCGCCTCGGTTGCCTGGGCGCGCCCGATCTCGGCCAGTTCGGCCTCGCTGGGTTCGAGCGGCACGATCGCGCCGTTGGGCACGCGCTGACCGTAGGGCAGCCAGCGGCCTATGCGCACCGAGAGCGCCGCGCGGATGACCATCCCGTGGCAGACGACGAGCGCGGGCAGCTCGCCCGCTTCGACGTCGTCGAGCGCCGCGCCGACGCGTTCCTCCTGCTGCGACGAAGGACTCGCCGCCGGGGAAGGCGAAGTCGGGGTCGGCGTTGGCGAAGGCCGCGAACTGCTCCGGCGCCTCGGCGATCACCTCCTCGAACGAGCGGTTCGTCCAGTCGCCGGCGTCGGTCTCCATCAAGCGCGCGTCCTCGCGCGGCTGCAGGCCGATCCGCGCGGCGACGGCATCGGCCGTTTCGCGGGCGCGGAGCAGCGGGCTGCACCACAGCGCGGCGAAGCCGTAGGAGACGGCGCGCTCGGCCAGCTCGACTGCCTGCTCGCGCCCGAGCTCGTCGAGCGCAATGGCCTGCTGGCCCTGGAAGCGACCCTCGCGGTTGTAGGCCGTGCGGCCGTGGCGTGCCAGGAAGACGCCGGTGGTGGCGGGGCCGGTCAGGATCGGTCGAAGCGGTCGAGGTTCATGACCTTCTCCCAGGCGGCGGCGAAGTCGCGCGCGAACTGCTCCCCGGCGTCGTCGGAGGCGTAAACCTCCGACAGCGCCCGGAGCTCCGAGTTCGAGCCGAACACGAGGTCGACCGCCGTGGCCGTCCATCTGAGCTCGCCCGACGTGCGGTCGCGTCCCTCGTAGAGGTTCTCGCCCGACGCCTTCCACTCCGTGGCCATGTCGAGCAGGTTCACGAAGAAGTCGTTGCTCAACGTCCGCGGTCGGTCGGTGAGCACGCCGTGCCGGGACTGTCCGAAGTTCGCGTCCAGGGCGCGCAATCCGCCAACCAGCACGGTCATCTCCGGGGCGGTCAGCCTCAGCATGAAGGCGCGGTCCAAGAGCCCGTGCTCGAGCGGCAGGGGCTCTCCGGGGCGGAAGTAGTTGCGGAATCCGTCGACGGTCGGCTCGAGCACGGCGAAGGACTCCACGTCGGTCTGCTCTTGCGAGGCGTCCGTGCGCCCGGGCGTGAACTGAACGGAGATCTCGCGCCCGCCGCTGCTCGCCGCCTGCTCGACGGCCGCGCATCCACCGAGCACGATCAGGTCGGCCAGCGAGACCTGCTTGCCGCCGGACTGCGAATCGTTGAACTCGCCCTGAATCTGCGCGAGCGTCTGCAGCGCGTTTGCCAGCTCGGCCGGTTCGTTGGCCTCCCAGTCCTTCTGCGGCGCGAGGCGAATGCGCGCCCCGTTGGCGCCGCCGCGCTTGTCGGTGCCGCGGAACGAGGACGCTGCCGCCCACGCCGTCGAGACGAGTCGCGAGATCGAAAGCCCGGACGCGAGGATCTTCTCCTTCAGCGCGACGACGTCGGCGGCTGCGATCGGCTCGTGATCGGCCGCCGGGACGGGGTCCTGCCACAGCTGAGGCTCGGGAATCCACGGCCCGAGGTATCGCGAGATCGGCCCCATGTCGCGGTGCAGCAGCTTGTACCAGGCCTTCGCAAAGGCGTCCGCGAGCTGGTCGGGGTTCTCGTAGAAGCGCCGGGAGATCGGCTCGTAGACGGGGTCGAACCTCAGCGCGAGATCCGTCGTCAGCATCATCACCGGGGACCGTTTCGACGGGTCGTGCGCATCGGGCACCATGTCGTCCGGCTCGGGGTTCTTCGGGGTCCACTGCTTCGCGCCGGCCGGGCTCTCCGTCAGCTCCCACTCATATCTGAAGAGGTTGTCGAGGAAGTCGTTGTTCCACCTCGTCGGCTCGTTCGTCCATGCTCCCTCCGGCCCGCCGGTGAGCATGCGCACGCCGTTCCCGTTGCGCTGCAAGCTGCCCTTCCAGCCAAGTCCCTGCTGCTCGAGCGGCGCGCCCTCGGGGGCCGGCCCGAGCGTGCCGGGGTCGACTGCGCCATGCGTCTTGCCGAACGTGTGCCCGCCTACGATCAGCGCGACCGTCTCCTCGTCGTTCATCGCCATGCGGGCGAACGTCTCGCGGATGTCCATCGCGGCCGCCACCGGGTCCGGGTTCCCGTTCGGGCCCTCCGGGTTCACGTAGATCAGGCCCATCTGCACCGCGGCCAGCGGTTTGGCCAGCTGGCGCTTCCCGCTGTAGCGCGCGTCTCCGAGCCACGTGTCCTCCGATCCCCAGAAGATCTCTTCAGGCTCCCAGATGTCCTCCCGCCCGAAGCCGAAGCCGAACGTCTGAAACCCCATCGACTCCATCGCCACGTTGCCGGTGAAGACCAGCAGGTCTGCCCATGAGATCTTGCGGCCGTACTTCTGCTTGATCGGCCAGAGCAGCCGGCGCGCCTTGTCGAGGCTGGCGTTGTCGGGCCAGCTGTTCAGCGGCGCGAAGCGCTGGGCGCCCTGTCCGCCGCCGCCGCGCCCGTCGGCGATGCGGTAGGTGCCGGCGGCGTGCCAGCTCATGCGGATGAAGAGCGGACCGTAGTGGCCGTAGTCGGAGGGCCACCAGTCCTGTGAGGTGCTCATCAGCTCGACCAGGTCGCGCTTGAGCGCCTCGAGGTCGAGCGTGGCGAACTCCTTGGCGTAGTCGAAGCCCTCGTCCATCGGATCGGAGAGGGGCGAGTTGCGGTGCAGCACGCTGAGGTCGAGCTGGTTCGGCCACCAGTCGTGGTTCGTCCTCGGGCGGGGCACCTCGGAGGTCGGGCTCGGGATCGCCGGGTTCTCGCTCTCGCTCTCAGTCATCTCGTTCGTGTCCCTTTCAGCTCTCAAACGGTGGGCGAGACGAGGGTATCGAGGCAAGCACGATCGAGTCGTAGTCCGGGAGCCGAGGCGCGCAGGGCGATCGGTGCTCACACGCTGACGAGACGACCGTCACGCGCGGCGGCGTCGGCCAGCGCGGCGTCGAACGTGAGCAGGCCGACGTCGAGCCATCGTGCGAGCGCGAGGTATGCGCCGTCGTAAGTCGTGAGCTTGAAACGAAGTGGCCAGATCGCCGGAATCAGCTCGCGTATCGGGTACGCCAGCGCCCGTAGGTCGGCGAGCGTCGCGAGTGCTTCTGTCGTCTCCAGGTCGCTCAGCTTTCCGTGGAGCGAATAGCGACGCAGGGCAGAAAGGACCTCGATGTGGAAGTGCGCCGGGACATGCAGCTCGGTGTTGCCCGAGAGGGCGAAGCGGATCGCGTCCGCTCGCGGCTGTGCGAGCAGCACCTCCGCGATCGCGCTCGAGTCGGCGACGATCAAAGCGGCTTGCGCGCTCGCTCGGCCGCGATCGCTTCGGCTGGCGTTTCGTCGAGCTCGATGGGCGTCAGCTTGGCGGTGCGGGCTAGCCATTCCTGCATGGTCGGCCGGGGAGCCAGCATCCGTAGCTCATCGAGCAGATAGTCCGAGAGCGTCTTTCCGTTCTGCGCCGCGCGCGTCTTCAGTTCCCTGTGCAGATCGTCTGGAACGTTGCGAATCTGGATCATCGACATTGCTCCCGGGAGACTAGCATGCGATTCGCATGCTGAATATATCTGTCTACGACAAGTTCTCTGCCCTCTGCTCCGACCGGGCGCCGGGCATCGGGACAGGCTGTGGTGTGGCGCCGAGTCGCACTCAGCCGTGGAACACGGCCTCGACGTTGTGCCCGTCGGGGTCGAGCACGAAGGCGCCGTAGTAGCCCTCGCCGTAGTGAGGCCTTGGTCCGGGCGGGCCGTGTTCGCGCCCGCCGGCGGCCAGCGCGGCGGCGTGGAAGGCGTGCACCTGCTCGATCGAGTCGGCCGCGAAGGCGACGTGGATCGGAGCGCCGACGTCGTAGTCGGTGGAGATTGCGAAGTCCATCTTCTCGGCGCTGCCGAACTCGATCTCGCTCGGCAGGATCTCGCTCGTGCTCGTTTCGTCGAAGCCGAGCGGGGCGAGCGCCTGCAGGTAGAAGTCGCGGCTGCGCTGCAGGTCGCTGACGCCGATCGTGATGTGGTCGAGCATGACGCGGCGCGTGGGCATGGCCGGGTGATACCCGATCGAGCGCAGGCCTGCACTTCGGGCCTTCCGGCGAGCGAGCCGAGCCGTCATAGACTCCCCCCATGCGTCGCCGAGTCACCTTCTCGCGCAACCTGACGCTGTCGCTCTCGCGCACGTGCCAGTGCTACTGCAAGTACTGCGCGTTCGCTACGCACCAGGCGCACCTGCACTCGCCCGATGAGGTGATCGCGATCCTCGACGGCGCGGCGCGCAGGCAGGTCAAGGAGCTGCTCGTGCTGACCGGCGAGAAGCCGGAGGTCAACTCGCAGGTGCGCGAGCGCTTGGCGCAGTACGGTCACGAGGACTTCACGGCGTACGTCGTGTGGACGTGCGAGCGGGCGCTCGAGCGCGGCCTGTTGCCGCACACGAACCTCGGCGTCCTCTCGCGCGAGGATCTTGCGCGGCTGCGCGAGGTGACGGCCTCGCAGGGGCTGATGCTCGAGTCGATCTCAGAGCGGCTGATGCAGACGGTGCACGCCGGCTCGCCGACCAAGCATCCGCAGCGACGTCTGGAGACGATCCGCGCCGCCGGCGAGCTGAAGATCCCGTTCACGAGCGGGATCCTCGTCGGCATCGGCGAGTCAGAGCAGGAGCGCGTGGAATCGCTCGAAGCGCTGGCGGCTGTTCACGCCGAGTTCGGGCACCTGCAGGAGGTGATCCTGCAGAACTTCGTCCCGCACCAGCGCTACTACGGGCAGGAGCCGGCCGAGATCGCCGACGCCGCCGCCCGCGATTACTGGCGCACGGGCGTGGGCGACGAGCGGCCGAGCCTGCCGCTGCCCGAGTGGGCGTGCCCGGTCTCGATCGAGGAGATGAAGCGGCTGATCGCCGAGGCCAAGCGCCTGATGCCGGACGTCGGCATTCAGATCCCGCCGAACCTGGCCGACTGGTGGGGCGAGCTGGTCGCCGCCGGCGCGAGCGACCTCGGCGGCCTCAGCGCCAACGGCGACCACATCTCCCCGGAGCACCCGTTCCCCTCGCCCCACCAGGTGCGCAAGGAGCTGCAGGCCGAGGGCTACGCGCTGACCGAGCGCCTGTGCGTGTACCCGAAGTACATCGACCCCGAGTGGATCGCGCCGGGCGTGCTCGACACGATCAAGGTCAAGTACTGGAGCTTCATCCCGCGCCGCGGCTCGGGGCGCACGGAGCCGCCGGCGCCGATCCGCCTCGACCTCGTGCCGCACGCGATCGAGCGCGGGCGGGCCGGCGAGCCGCTGAGCGAGGCCGAGCTGACGGCGCTGTTCGCCGAGACACGTCCGCAGGCGATCGAGGACATGCGCCAGGCCGCCGATGAGCTGCGCTCGGAGCTCGCGGGGGAGACGGTCACGTTTGTCGTCAACCGCAACATCAACGTCTCGAACGTGTGCACCGTCGGCTGCGCCTTCTGCGGCTTCGGTCAGGGCAAGCGCTCGCCCGACGCCTACGAGCACGACCGCGACGAGTTCGCCCGGCGCGTGCACGAGGCGATCGACTACGGCGCCACCGAGCTGTGCATCCAGTCGGGCATCCACCCGGACTGGACGCTCGAGGACTACCTCGGCTGGCTGCGCTTCGCCAAGGAGCTCGCGCCGCAGCTGCACCTGCACGCGTACAGCCCGATGGAGATCGCGCACATGTGCGACATCTCGGGGCTGCCGCCCGGCGAGGTGTTCGCGCAGTTGCGCGACGCCGGGCTGGGCTCGACGCCGGGCACGGCCGCCGAGGTCCTGCACGACGGCGTGCGCGAGCGCATCTCGCCGAACAAGCTTCCCGTGGCGCGCTGGGTGCAGATCATCGAGGCCTCGCACCACGCCGGGCTGCGCTCGACCTCGACCGTGATGTTCGGCCACATCGAGGAGCCGTGGGAGCTGGCCGAGCACATGCGCGTCGTGCGCGAGCTGCAGCAGCGCACGGGCGGGATCACCGAGTTCGTGCCGCTCTCGTTCATCCCCTTCCAGACGCTGCTCGGGCGCACGCACGGCGTCGAGGAGATATCGCGCGAGGAGAACCTCAAGCACACCGCCGTCTTCCGCCTCGCGCTCGGGCGCACGATTCCGAGCCTGCAGGCCTCGTGGGTGAAGATGGGGCTCGACGCCGCCACCGAGTCGCTGCGCTGGGGCGTCAACGACCTCGGCGGCACGCTGATGGAGGAGTCGATCAGCCGGCTCGCCGGCAGCTATCACGGGACCAAGCTCGACCCCGACGAGCTCGTCGCCGCGGCGCACCGCGCCGGGCGCCCCGCCGCGGAGCGCACGACGCTGTATGAGATCCGCCGGCGCTACGAGCTCGCCGTCGCCGCCTGAGCTGCGGCGTCAGGCCTTCAGCAGGTTCGCGATCTCGGCTGCGCGCTCGTCGGGCTGGCCTTCGAAGCCGCCCTCGATCGGCATGCTCGCGATCAGCTTCTCCTGCACGAAGCGCTCGGCGCGCTCCTTTGAGTCCCACACGGCCGCGATCAGGAAGCCGCCGTCGGTCGGGCCGGCGGCGTGGTAGGTCTGCCCCTCGGGCAGCCCGCCGGGCGGGTGCACGACGGCGATCGTCGCGTTGTACTGATCCTCCGTTGCGCCCGGCCAGAAGTGCGTGATCAGGTACGCCATTGCTACCTCCCGCTTTGGATGTTCGGCCGAGCGTACCCGACCGATCCACTCATTCGACCGAGCCCACCGCCGCGGCGACGGCGTAGGGGTGCGTGTACGGCGCCATGTGCCCGCCCGAGACGATCTCCAGGCGCGCGCGCGGCAGCGTCGCCGCCAGCCGGCGGCCGTGAACGGGCTTGACGAGCTGGTCGTTCGCGCCCTGGATCACGACGGCCGGCACGGCGATCGTCGCGAGGTGCTTGTCGACGCCGTCGATCACGCCGTTGGCCGCGAGCTGCTCGCCGGCGAACGCTTCGAGGTTGCCGCGCGTCGAGTTGATCTCCAGCAGGCGGCGTTCGTGTGCCGAGTCCACGGCGTGCGGGTGAAAGGCCTGGTCGTCGCCCTGCTTGACGGAGGCCGTCGTCAGCAGCTGTGCGAACGTGGCGTCGGCGATCTGATGGATCACCGGCAGCTGGAGCGCTTTCACGAGGTGCGCCTGAAGCTCGTCGTAGCTGCCTAGGTGCTGTCCGGCGGCGGCCGCGTCGACGAGCACGAGCCCGCGCACCTCATTGGGATGGCGCTCGGCGAAGGCGAGCGCGATCGTGCCCCCGTAGGAGTGCCCGACGAGGATCGGTCGGTTGACGTGCAGCGCGCGCAGCAGCGAGTCGAGCGTCGCGATCTGGCGGTCGAACCTCAGATAGCCATCGCCGGAGTAGCCGAAGCCGGGCCGGTCGAAGGCGATCGTGCGGTGTCCGGCCAGCAGCGGCGTGACCTTGTTGAAGTCTTCGGCCGTGCCGGGCAGGCCGTGTATGAGCACGACCGGCGTGCCCGTTCCCGCGCGTTCGAGGTAGTGGATGCGCAGGCCGTCGACCGTGACGAACGAGCCATGCGGCTTGGGCTCGCCGGGCAGGCGGCCGTAGGTCCAGTTGAGCACGACGACGATCAGCGCCAGCGCGGCCAGCACGAGCAGCGCGATCCGCCGGATCCTGCGCATCTACACGCGCCCCCGCATCGACGCGCAGCCTAACGGCAGGCCAAGCGGCGGGGCGCGCGGCGTCCCTTACCTGCGCCCGCCGCCGCGTGCCCGTCCAGGCGCCGGCTACGCGCGCGCGAACTGCCCGTGAAACCCGAACGGGATGTGATGGGGCACGCGCGCCCGCGCGAGCTCGTGCAGGTCGGCCGCGTCGAGCACGAGCAGGAAAGAGCTCTCGGCGGCGGCGTCGAGCACGACCGACAGCAGCACGCCGCCGTCCTCGCCCTGCGCGTCGGGGTGCGCGACGAACACGGGCTCGCCGGGGTAGCAGCCAGGCTCGGCCCACGACAGCGCGGCGCCGTCGTCGGTGTCGATCTTGACGATCCGCTCGAGCCAGCCACTCGGGCCGTCGCCAACGCCCCACACGTAGCGGTAGGGACGCTCGTTGCAGCGCCCGTAGTTGATCCGGGGCAGCTCGATCTCGGCGTCGGACAGCCGTTCGCGCTTGACCGAGCGGTCGGCGAGCTTCAGCCGGAAGCGGCTCAGCTCGGGCGACTGCACGGGCTTTCCCCGACGCAGGCGGTCGAGGTAGAGGTCCTCGATCACACCGGCGTCGGCGAAGGCGCAGAGGTCGACGATCACCTCGCCGTCCCGCTCGTAGGCGTTGACGTGGTGGAAGGCGAAGCAGGCGTCGGTCTGAAAGCCGCCCGTGGCCTCGCCGGTGGCGCGGTCGACGAGCGTGAAGCGCGTGCCCAGCTCGGGCTTCCACTTGTAGTTCTCGATGTACGGCCGGCCGGACAGCGCGAGCGCGAGCGGGTTCACGACCAGCGGAAACTCGGCGAGCACGAGCCAGCGCTCGGTCAGGCCGAAGGAGTGCATGTAGGCCGGCTCCTTGACCGGCAGCGAGCCGATCGTGCGAGGCTTGCGCGCGTCGGGGTCGACGGCGAAGAAGCGGTAGCTGCTCGTGCGCCCGAGCTTGGCGGCGTAGTTGAGCATGCCGCGGCTCGCGCGGTCCATGTGCGGGTGCGCGGTCGTCAGCTGCCCGGGGACCTCGTAGGGCTGCACGCCGGCTGTCTGCAGCGTCTGCGGATCGAACTGCACGGGCATCGGCGTCTCGGTCATCGAGATGAAGCGCTCGCCGAGACGCGTCACGTTGACGTTGGCGTTGTCGGGCAGCGTCTTGCCCGGCGCGAACAGCGTCTGCACGCGCTTGAACAGCGAGCGGCACGGATCGGTGGCGAACTCGCCGTAGACCATGTGCCCCTGCTCCTGCGCGGAACGGTAGTTGCGGCTGTGCAGGTAGCGGTTGCCGTAGGAGACCTTGCCGGCGTCGATCGTGAAGCGGTGCAGCATCGCCAGGCCGTCGAACCAGTGACGCATGCGATCCTCGCCGACCTCGAACTTGGCCGGCCCGGTGCGCAGCAGCGAGCCACCGAGCCAGGCTGGGAGCTCACCGCTCAGCGCTAGCTCGTGGATCACGGTCTCCCGCTCGAGCGTCGTGAAACCGAGTGCCGGCGAGTCGCCGACCGTGCTAGAAGGCGAGCCTGGGGCCGGTGCGTGTGCCGGGGCGTCTGCGGGCGTTGCGGTGCTGGCCATGACGATGCCTCCTGAATGGTTCGACTCGGACCATTCGCACCGTACGCTAGTCTGCGAGCCATGTCAAGTGTCGATTCCGAGCAGAAGCTGCGCCTGACGGAGACGTCCTACATCGTGCTGGGCCTGCTCGAGCAGGGTGAGCCGGCGACGCCGTATGACCTCAAGCGCTTCGCGCAGCTGAGCACGAGCAACTTCTGGTCGGTGCCGCACACGCAGATCTACACCGAGTGCGCGCGACTGGCCGGGGAGGGGCTGCTCGACGAGCATCAGGAGGAGGCGGGGCGGCGCCGGCGCATGTATCGCCTGACCGCGCGCGGTCGGGTGGCGCTCGAGGCGTGGCGCAACGAGCCGGCGAGCGACCTCTACGAACTGCGCGACGCGGCCACGCTGAAGCTGTTCTTCGGCGGCGATCCAAAGATCCTGGCGGTTGCCCAACTCGAGGCGCACAAGGGCCGGCTGAAGGAGTACGAGCAGATCTACGAGGGTGCCGAGGCGCTGCCCGAGGGCCAGCGCCTTGCGCTCGAGTGCGGCATCGGCCACGAGCGCCAGTTCATCCGCTTCTGGTCGCGTCTGGCCGCGGGCGAGGGCTGAGCCTCAGCGGAACATGTCCTCGTGCAGCGGGCGCAGCAGAGCCGCTGCGCCGGGCCCGTCATCGTCGGTGACGAAGCGCTGCAGGCCATCGACGAGCACGACGGGCTCGCGCGAGTCCTTCGCCCGCAGGAGCTCGCCGAGCGCGGCGGCGGCGTCGGCGACGGCGAGCCAGGTCGCGCGCAGCGCCATCCCGCGTGCGTCGGCGCGCCCGCGCCAGTCGTCGAGCGGCTGCATCCCGGCGAGGCCGATGGCGACGTCGAGCTGCCCGTGGCGCCAGGCGCGCCCGAAGCTGTCGCTGATCAGTACGCCGACGCGTGCTCCGGTCAGCTCGTTCAGCCGCGCGCGGATCAGCCGCGCCGAGCCGTCGGGGTCGCGCGGCAGCACGATCAAGGTCTGCTCGTCGGCCGCGTTGGAGGCGTCGACGCCGGCGTTGGCGCAGAGCAAGCCGTGATGGGTGCGACAGATCAGCACGCCACGCTCGGCGCGCACGATCTCGGCCGACTCGTCGAGCACGACCTGCACGACGCGTGGATCGCGCAGCTCGCCGGTGCCCTCGGCCGTCAGCCTGCCGGCGAGCTCGAGCGCCCGCTCACCGGGCCGCACGTCGCCGAGTGAGACGACCGCGCCCTCGGCCTTGGACACGACCTTGTGCGCGATCAGCACGAGCTGTCCGTCCCGCAGTCCCCGGCCGCTGGAGGTGGCGGCGTCGGCGATCAGCTCAGCGAGATCGTCGCCGGCGCGCAGCTCGGGCAGGCCCGCGAGGGCGCTGGCGCTGAGGCTTGCCATGGACGCCCCCGTTCAGCCGGCGTTGTTCGTGAGGATTTCCGGATGGGTAGCGGGCTGCGCGAGCACCGCCCGTGTCCGTGTGGCGGCGGCATCGGCGCCCGCCAGGCGTTCGCGCAGGGCGGCGAGGTCGGCGCCGGTGTCGACGTCGAGCAGCAGCGAGGAGGTGTGCGCAACGCGACATTCCGCGCCGGCCTCGTGGGCAAGCGCGCGGTGGCGCTCGCAGCTGCCCGGGCCGAACGCCGGCACGATCGCGTCGGGGGGAGTCAGCAGCAGCCCGTTCGTGCCCGTGCCGTGGCGGTCGGGCACGATCACGACCGAACGGTCCTCAGCGCGCGCCAGCAGCCCGTCGAGCTCGGCCGGATCGAGCGCGGGGCAGTCGCCGGGTATGCACAGCACGCGCTCGAAGCCGTCGCTCAGCGCGCGCTGCACGCCGAGCGTCACGGCCGCCGACTGGCTCTGCTCGGGGGTGTCCTCGATCACCAGCGCACCATGCTCGCGCGCCGTCTCGGGCAGGCTCGGCTCGCGCGTGACGACGATCGTGAGCTCGATCGAGGCGGTCTCGGCGAGCGCCTGCAGCACGTCGGCCACCATCGCTCGTGCCAGCCTCGCGCGCAGCTCCTCGGCGACGCTCTGCGAGAGCCGCGACTTGGCCGAGGCGAAGCGCTTGACAGGGAGGATCGCCGCCGTGCGCATCACTGCCCACGATAGTGGCGCAGGCCTGCGTCCACATGCTGCCCTGCCCGATGCCGGCTGGCCCTATCGGCCGCCCGGCGTCACCAGCCGAGCAGCATCAGGCCGACGGTCACGCCGGGCCCGACGGTCACGGCCAGGCCGCGCTGGCCGGGCTCCGGCTCGCGCGCCTCGATCGTGTCGCGCAGCACGTACATGATCGACGGCGTGCCGACGTTGCCGTGCTCGGAGAGCACGCGCCAGCTCAGCTCGGTCTGCGTCTGCTCGAGCTCGAGCGCCGACTCGACGTTCTCGATGATCCGCCGGCCGCCGGGGTGCACGATCCAGTGGTCGATCTGCCCGCGCCGCAGGCGGTTGCGCTGAAGGAAGCGGTCGACGACCTCGCCCAGGCCGGCGCCCGCCAGGTCGGGCAGCTCGCGGGCGAGGTGCAGGTGGCTGTCGCCGTCGCTGCACTCGAGTTCGACGGCGCCGAGCGTGCCGGCGATCTGGTGGACCTGCGAGTCGAGGATCAGCGGCCCGTCGGCCTGCGGGTCGGCCGAGAGCAGCGCAGCGGCGCAGCCGTCGCCGAAGATCGCCGAGCCGACCGTCTTCGCGCGCGGGTCCTCCTCGGTGGCTCCCATCAGGATCCCGCTCATGCTCTCCGCGGCGACCACCAGCGCGGGGCGATCTGGGTGCTCGCGCATCGCCTGCGCCGCGAGTTTCATCAGCGGCACGGCGCTCGCGCAGCCGACGCCGGTGATGTGGTACTTGTCGGTCGCCGGGTCCATCTCGTAGTGGTCGACGAGGCGGTGCGCGAGCGTCGGACAGCCGAGCGAGTAGAGGCTCGAGCTGATCACTGTGCCGATCTCGCGCGGGTCGATCTCGAGCTCGTCGATCGCGCGGATCGAGTGGTCGAGCAGCTGCATCTCGACCTGCGCCGTGCGGCCCTGCAGCGTGAGTGAGAGGAAGTCCTCGCTCAGCTCGAGATGACGGTTGTCCACGCCGCAGCGCCCGAAGATCCTCTCGGCGAAGTCGTCGCCGGCGAGGCCGAGCTGGTCGAGCACCTGGCGCTGGGAGAGCACGTCGGGCGAGTCCGACACGGCCAGCCCCGTTATGCGCGTCCCGGTGCGGCGGGCTCGTGCACGCCGGCGGGCGCGAGCCTTGATCGTCGTCTCGGCGAGCGCAGATGGATCACCGGGACGGTGAAGGCCGCTTTTCACAGTCGAAGCTCCTTGATCGCGGAGGGGATGGACATCGCCATCCGGCTGAGGTGCCTGCGACGATATGACCCCTCAACACGGATCGACGGCGCTTTTCGGCCGTTCTTATCCAGTTCTTCGGCAGGCGATCAGGCCGATCTGCTGGCATTGGGCCCTGATTTCAGGCGGATCTCACCGCACGGCTACGACGAAGGGACGCGATGAAGGTAATAGGCGCAGGACTGCCGCGCACGGGCACGCTGACGCAGAAGCTCGCGCTCGAGCAGCTCGGGCAGGGGCCCTGCTACCACTGGGTCAACGTGATCGCCGACCTCGACCAGGTCGAGCTGTGGGACAGCGCGATGGACGGCCAGGCGCCGTGGGAGCAGGTCTTCGCGGGTCACGAAAGCACGGTCGACTGGCCTGGTGGCTACTTCTATCGCGAGCTGATGGACGCCTATCCGGAGGCCAAGGTGCTGCTCAGCGTGCGCGACCCCGAGAAGTGGGAGCCGAGCTTCCGCGAAACGATCTGGACGATGAGCCACGGCCGCGAGCTGATGCCGCTCTTGGCGCATGCGCGCGCGGAGGTCGACCCCCGCTTCAAGCGCTACCTCGAGCTCGTCGATCGCATGTTCTGGGGGCCGCAGGGCACGTTCGCCGACGGGCACGAGACGCCGGCGCAGCTGATCGAGCAGATGCTGCGCCATCACGAGCGGGTCAAGGCGGCCGTCCCGCCCGAGCGGCTGCTCGTGTGGGAGGTCGGCGAAGGCTGGGAGCCGCTTTGTGCATTCCTCGGCGTGCCCGTGCCGGACGAGCCGCTGCCGCACGCCAACGATCGCGGCGAATTCGTCGAACGGGTGATCGGTGGCGCGCTCGACGCGCTCGGTGCCTGGCGCGAGAGTGGCGCGGAGGTCCCGAGCTAGGGAGCCGCGAGGGCCGGTGCACCGGCCGTGAAGCTACGCGGCGGGCGCGAGCGCCTGCGCGAACGCGAGCGTCTCGCGAGCAAGGCGCTCGCGGGCCGCTGCGTCGTCCATGCGCGTGGCGGTCTGCAGCGACGGAACGTGCGGCCCCGCGTCCTCGTCGGCCACGATGCCGTCGAGCAGCTCGCCGTAGAAGTCGGCCACGCCGTGCGCGCTGCAGTCGAGCGCCGCGAATGCCATGAACGCCTCGGTCGGTCCCTTCAGCACCTCGCCGCCGACGATCGGGCTGACCGCGACGACCGGCGCGGCGGCCTCGGCGAGCGCCTCGCGCATGCCCGGCACGGCGAGGATCGGCGCGATCGAGGCGAGCGGGTTCGACGGCCCGATCACGATCGCGCCGGCCCGCGCGATCGCCTGCAGCGCCTGCTCGCTCGGCCGCGCCTGCTCGGCGCCGCGGAACTCGAGGCCCTCGACCGGCCCCGCCGCGCGGTCGCCGATCATGAACTCCTGGAAGGAGCGCCAGCCGGCGGGGGTGCGCACCCACGTGCGCACCGGATCGTCGCTCATCGGCAGCACGCGCGCCTCGAGGCCGATGCTCGCCGTGAGCTGCTCGTGCGCGGCCGTCGCCGAGAGCCCTTCGCCGATCAGCCGCGAGCGCTCGATGCACCACGCCAGGTCGCGATCGCCCAGGTTGAACCAGATCTCCGATCCCATCGCCCGGAGGGCGTCCATCACAGAAAAAGTGTCGCCCTGCAGGCCCCAGCCGCGCTCGTCTATGAGGTCGGCCAGCCAGAACGAGACGAGGTCGGGGTCGGGCGAGACGTGCGCGCCGTAGACCTCGATGTCATCGCCCGTGTTGGCGATCACGCTGAGCCGCTGCGGCCCGACCGCGTCGAGCATGCCGCGCGCCAGCTTCGCGCCGCCGGTGCCGCCGGCGAGCACCACGACGTCGCCCGCGTGCGGGGCCGTCGCGCTCACTCCCAGTCGGGGTCGGGCAGCCCGGCGAGGCGCACGCCTGCGTGCACCTTGTAGCGGGCGTTGACGCCGATCAGCAGCGCCGTCAGCGACTCGGTGATGCGCGACATCTCGAGGCGCCCCGCGTCGACGCAGCGCAGCCCGTCGATCCGCTCGATCAGGCGCGCCGCCTCGGTCTTGTCGGCGCGCTTGTCGCCGCACACCAGCACGTCCTGCGCGAGCGGATGCTCGAGGTCGGTCAGCGATGCGGCGCTGACCGTGTGCAGCGCAGAGACGACGCGCACGCCGTCGGGCACCATCTCGGCCGCCTGCTGCGCAGCCGACCCCTGCCAGACGCCGAGCATGCGCGTCGCCTTGCCGCTGACGGCCGCCGCGAGCGGCACGGTCGCGTCGATCAGCAGCTGGCCCGGCGTGAGCACGTCCTTGAGGTTGGTCAGCGTCTCGGAGTGGCTGCGAAACGGGACGCTGAGGATCACGACGCTCGACGAGCGCGCCGCCTCGCCGTTCTCGGCGCCCGAGCAGGTCGCGCCCTCGACAGCATCGTTCGCGCGCCCGGCAGCTTCCTCGGCGCGAGCCGCGTCGCGCGAGCCGATCACGACCGGGATGCCGGCGCGCCGCAGGCGCACGGCGAGGCCAAAGCCGAGCGAGCCGGACGCGCCGATGATCGCGACGGGGTCGGCGGTCGGGGGGGTGGACATCGCGGCGAGTATAGGCTTCGGCCCTATCGTGGGCGTGGCGATGGACGAGATACGCAGCGCGGTCGAGATCAGGGAGGTCGGTCCACGCGACGGCTTCCAGAACGAGCCCGAGACGATCGCGACCGACGACAAGGTCGAGCTGATCGACGCGCTTGCGCGCACCGGTCTGCGCCGGATCGAGGTGACGAGCTTCGTGCGCGCCGACGTGATCCCCCAGCTCGCCGACGCCGCCGAGGTGCTCGCGCGGATCGACGTGCCCGACGAGGTCGCCGTCAGCGTGCTGATCCCCAACGCGCGCGGCCTGCAGCTCGCGCTGGAGCAACGCGATCGGATCGACGAGATCAACGTCTTCATGTCGGCCTCCGAGACGCACAACCGCAAGAACGTCAACCGCACGATCGCCGAGTCCTCGAGCGAGCTCGAGGGCGTGCTCGCGACTGCCCGCGAGGCCGGGCTGCGCTGCGAGGGCGTGATCTCGACCTCCTTCGGCTGCCCCTACGAGGGCCACGTCCCGCCCGAGCGCGTGCTCGAGATCGCCGCGCGCCTGCGCGACGCCGGCGCCCAGGAGATCGGCTTCGGCGACACCACCGGGATGGCCAACCCGCGGCAGGTCTCCGAGTTCTTCGGAGTCGCCCGCGATGCGCTGGGCGCCGACGTGGAGCTGACCGCGCACTTCCACAACACGCGCGGGCAGGGGCTTGCCAACGTGCTCGCCGCGCTGGGAGCCGGCGTCGAGAGCTTCGAGTCGAGCTTCGGCGAGCTCGGCGGCTGCCCCGTGCCGGCCGGCGCCACCGGCAACATCGCCACCGAGGATCTCGTCTCGATGCTGCACGAGATGGATGTGGAGACCGGCATCGACCTTGTCGCGCTGCTCGCCTGCGCACGCCGCGTGCAGCAGGTCCTCGGCCGCCCGCTCGGCAGTCACACGCTCGTGGCGGGCCCCGTGGAGTGGGCCCCGCCCAGCTAGCGCCTACACCTAGCCGCCGCCGACGGGTTCGGCCTCGATCTCCTGCTCGATCTCGTCCGCGCTCTTGGCCTGCTCAGCCTCCCGCGCCATCTCCCGCGCGGCGGCCACGCAGTACTCCTGCACGGCGACCTCCATCTCGAGCGTCTGCGCGAGCGCCGGGCGCGCCGAGGCGTCGATCACGCGCTTGGCGCGGCCGACGGCGATGTGCGAGTTGGCGAGCAGCTCGTCGACGAGCTGCTGCGTGGCCTGCTCGAGCTCGCTCGGGTGCCACGACGCGGTTGAGCAGGCCGATCCGCTCGGCCTCCTCGGCGTCGATCGTGCGCGCCGTCATGATCAGCTCCTTGGCGCGGCCCAGGCCGACGACGGCCGGCAGGCGCGTCGAGCCGCCCACGTCGGGGATGATCCCGAACTTGACCTCCGGCAGGCCGAGCTGGGCGTCGCTCGAGGCGATCCGCAGGTCGCAGCCGAGCGCCACCTCCAGCGCGCCGCCCACGCACGTGCGGTGGATCTGGCAGATGACCGGCTTGGCCATCTCTTCGCACAGGTTGGCGCAGTCGAGGAAGACTTTGCGAAACGGGCGCAGCTGGCCCGGCGTGCCGGCTGACTGGGCCAGCTCGACGAGGTCGACGCCGGCCGAGAAGACCGGACCCTCGCCGCGCAGCACCACGCAGTGGACGTCGCTGTCGGCGGCCGCCGCGCGCAGCGTCTCGCCGAGCGCCAGCAGCAGCTCCTGGTTCATCGCGTTGCGCTTCTCCGGGCGGTTGAGGATCACGTGGCGCACAGCCCCGCGGTCCTCGGTGAGGACGATGCTCATGGGTGCGATCGTACTAGGCTCCCGGCAACGAAGAACGCGAGCGGAGGTCAGATGGCGAAGATCGAGAAGGTCGGGGTGCTGGGCGCAGGGCTGATGGGCCACGGCATCGCACAGGTGGCCGCGCAGACGGGCTACGACGTCGTGCTGCGCGAGGTCGACGAGGCGACGCTCGCCAAGGGCATCGGCAAGATCGAGAAGCAGCTCGCACGCGCCGTCGAGAAGGGCAAGTCCAGCCGGGAGGACGCCGACGCGGTGCGCGGGCGCATCCAGGGAACGACCGACTACGGCGAGCTCGCCGGCTGCGACCTCGTGATCGAGGCGATCACCGAGGATCTCGCGCTGAAGCTCGAGATGTGGAAGGAGGTCGATGCGATCGTCAAGCCAGAGGCCGTGTTCGCGACGAACACGTCCTCACTGGCCGTGATCGACCAGGCCGCGGCCACGGGGCGTCCCGAGCGCTTCGTCGGCCTGCACTACTTCAACCCGGCGCAGGTGATGAAGCTGGTCGAGGTCGTGCGCTGCGTGACGACGAGCGACGAGACGTTCGACACCGCGCTGGAGTTCGCCCGCTCCGAGGGCAAGCTCGCGATCCCGACCAAGGACAAGGCCGGGTTCATCGTCAACCGCCTGCTCGTCCCGTACATGCTCGACGCGATGCGCGCCTACGAAGAGGGCGTCGGCTCGATCGAGGAGATCGACGAGGCGATGAAGGCCGGCGCCGGGCATCCGATGGGTCCGCTGACGCTCGCCGACTTCGTCGGGCTGGACACGCTCGGCTCGATCTGCGACGTGCTGTTCGACGAGTTCCGCGAGCGCCGCTTCGCGCGCCCGCCGATGCTGCGCAAGATGCTCAGCGCCGGGTGGTACGGGCGCAAGGCCGGGACCGGCTTCTACGACTACTCGGGCGAGGCGCCGCAGCAGAACGCGGCGCTGTAGGGCATGGGCTCTCTGCAGGACGCGACCGAGCGCGCGCTCGCGGGCGGCCCCGAGCGACACCGCGAGAAGGCGCGCGAGCAGGGCAAGCTGCCCGTGCGCGAGCGGATCGCGCTGCTGCTCGACGACGGCAGCTTCGCCGAGGAGGCGCTGCTGGCCAACTGGAACGAGGACGGGCTCGGCGCCGACGGCGTCGTCACCGGCGTCGGCGAGATCGAAGGCCGCCCGGTCGCGCTGATGGCCAACGACCCGACCGTCAAGGCCGGCTCGTGGGGGCCGAAGACGGTCGAGAAGATCCTGCGCATCCAGGAGCGCGCCCTCTCGCTCGGCGTGCCGATGGTCTACCTCGTCGACTCGGCCGGCGCACGCATCACCGAGCAGGTGCAGATGTTCCCCGGCCGTCGTGGCGCCGGGCGGATCTTCCACAACCAGGTGAAGATGTCGGGCGTCGTGCCGCAGGTGTGCGTGCTGTTCGGACCGAGCGCCGCCGGCGGCGCCTACATCCCGGCCTTCTGCGACATCGTGATCATGCGCGAGGGCAACGCCTCGATGTACCTCGGCTCGCCGCGCATGGCCGAGATGGTGATCGGCGAGCAGGTCACGCTCGAGCAGATGGGCGGCGCGAAGATGCACACGGGCGTCTCCGGCTGCGGGCACCAGCTCGTCAAGAGCGACGAGGAGGGGATCGAGACGGCGCGCCGCTACCTCTCCTTCCTGCCCGCCAACTGGGAGCAGGCCGCGCCGCAGGCCTCGCCGGTCGATCCCGCCGTGCTGCCCGACGGGCAGTCGATCGGCGGTCTGATCCCGGCCGACGAGAACAAGCCGTTCGACATGAAGGCGCTGATCGCCGCGCTCGTCGACGAGGGCTCGCTGCTGGAGATCCACCCGCGCTGGGCCAAGGAGCTGATCGTCGGCTTCGCGCGCCTCGACGGGCGGGCGATCGGGATCGTCGCCAACCAGCCCAAGTTCAAGGGCGGCGTGCTGTTCGGCGACTCCGCCGACAAGGCCGCACGCTTCATCTGGGCCTGCAACGCGTTCAACGTGCCGCTGCTGTTCCTGGCCGACGTGCCTGGCTTCATGATCGGCACGCAGGTCGAGCGCGAAGGCATCATCCGCCACGGCGCCAAGATGATCAGCGCCGTCAGCGAGGCGACCGTGCCGAAGATCTCGGTGGTCGTGCGCAAGGCCTACGGCGCCGGGCTCTACGCGATGGCCGGACCGGCCTTCGAGCCCGACTGCTGCCTGGCGCTGCCGAGCGCGTCGATCGCCGTGATGGGCCCGCAGGCGGCGATCAACGCCGTCTACTTCAACCAGCTGCAGGCGATCGAGGACCCCGTCGAGCGCGAGCAGCGCACCGAGCAGCTGCGCACGGAGTACGCCGAGGACATCGACATCCTGCACCTCGCCTCAGAGCTCGTGATCGACGCCGTGATCGAGCCCGAGCTGCTGCGCGGCGAGCTGATCCGCCGCTTCGCGCACGCTGCCTCGAAGCGACGGACCTGGCCTGCCAAGCACAACCCGATGACGCCCGTCTAGACGAGTGCCTATGAGGGCGAGGGCGCCTCGGGAATCGTCGGGCCCGGCGTGCCGGCAGTGCGTGTCGTCTCATCCTGAAACGGCGGGTAGGTCTCCGTCAGCAGGTACAGGTAGGCATCGCTGCGGGCTGTGTAGGAGTTGGCGAGCACCATCAGGTCGAACAGCCCACGCGGCATCTTCCCGGTCACGACGATCACGACCCACGCGGCGAACGCGCCGACCTCCAGCAGCAGGCCCATCACGTAGCGCAGGATCATGATCGGGATCGCCAGGATGATGCGGAAGAACGTCTTCAGCCTGCTGTAGCTCTCCAGCGGCCCCGAGAACGCCATGCGCACGGGGTAGGAAGGATCGTCGGCGCCGCTGAACGGGGGATAGGTATCGGTCAGCAGCGCTGCGTAGGCCGTCACCCGCGCCAAGAAGCGGTTGAAGTTTGCGACGAACTCGTACAGCCCGGCGGGATAGCGGCCGGTGATCACGATCGCGAACCACGCGATCAAGATCGCGATGCTGGCGACGATCCCGAACACGTACAGCACGATCGCCGCGGGGATCACCAGGATCAGACGAAAGAAGCTCGTCAGCCGATTGCGTTGCTCGACGTAGTCGACCTCGAAGGTCACTGGATAGGACACGTGCACACTCCCTTTCGGTTGGTCGTAAGGACCGCCCCGCCACGCGTGCTCTTTCGATGGCCGTGCGCCATCCCCCGCGAGCCCGCATGGCGCTCGATGGACATCCTACGGGGGAGGTCGGCCGGTGGAGCGTTGTTTTCAATAGATTCCAGGCGAGATGGACACTTCGGAGATCGCCTTCGCAGGGATCGCCCGCCAGGCCGATCTGATCGCCGCCGGCGAGCTCAGCTCGCGCGAGCTGGTCGAGCTGTGCCTGCGGCGGATCGAGCGCACGCAGCCGACGCTCAACGCCTTCCGTGTCGTGTTCGCCGAGCGCGCGCTGCTCGAAGCCGATCAGGCCGACGCGCGTCGCGGCGCGGGGGGCGGGCGCGCACTGCTGGGCGTGCCGATCGCCGTCAAGGACGACATCGACGTGGCCGGCGAGGTGACTGCGCTCGGCAGCAACGCTTACGGCGAGCCCGCCGCGGCCGACGCCGAGGTCGTGCGCCTTCTGCGCGCCGCCGGCGCCGTGATCATCGGCAAGACCAACGTGCCCGAGCTGTGCGTGTGGCCGTTCACCGAGACGGCCACGTTCGGCGCGACGCGCAACCCGTGGGACCTGCAGCGCGCGCCCGGCGGCTCGAGCGGCGGCAGCGCGGTTGCGGTGGCCGCGGGGCTCGTCGGCGCCGCGCTCGGCTCCGACGGCGCCGGCTCGATCCGCATCCCCTCCGCCTGGTGCGGGCTGTTCGGTCTGAAGCCGCAGCGCGGGCGCGTCTCGCTGGCGCCGCGCCCGCGCGCCTGGAACGGGCTGTCCGTCGACGGCGTGCTGACGCGCCGCGTGGCCGACACGGCGCTGTTCCACGACGTCGCCTCGGGTGCGATCGACGTCGACGAGGACAAACCGCCGCCGCCGGCCGTGCCCTTCGCGCAGGCCGCCGCCACGCCGCCCGGGCGGCTGCGGATCGCCTACTCCACGCGAATCCCGCCGGGCGTGCTGGCAAAGCTCGACGACGACGGAGCGCGGGCGCTGCGCGAGACGGTCGAGCTGCTGCGCTCGCTCGGGCACGAGCTGACCGAGCGCGACCCCGACTACGGCATGGGCACCGCCACGGCGCTGATCCCCCGCTACGTGCGCGGCGTCTACGAAGACGCGCGCGCGATGGCCCACCCCGAGCGTCTCGAGCGCCGCACGAAGGGGATGGCGCGCCTCGGCGCGCTGGCCGGGCCGCTGTTTCAGCGCGCGCTCGCCGGCGAGGCCGAGTTCGCGCGCCGGCTGAACACGATCTTCGCCGACCACGACGTGCTGCTGACGCCGGCCACGGCGACCGGGCCGCCGCGGATCGGCCAGCTGCACGGGCGCGGCGCGCTGTGGACGCTCAACGCCGTCGCCGGCTGGGTTCCGTACAACGGCGTGTGGAACGTGACCGGCCAGCCTGCCGCCTCGGTCCCGGCCGGCTTCGGCGCCGACGGACTGCCGCGCGGGGTGCAGATCGTCGGTCGCCCCAACGACGAGGCGACGCTGCTCTCGCTGGCCGCGCAGATCGAGGCGGAGCGGCCGTGGGCCGACGCGCGTCCGCCGGAGATCGCGTGAGCGGGGCGGAGCGGCCGCCGAGCGCCACGAGCGATTCTCCGAGCGACGAGCGCTCGCTGCTCGACCTGGCCGTCGAGGCGGCGCGCATGGCAGGCGGCCTGCTGCTGGCGCGCGCGCGTCACGGCGCCGAGCACGAGGTGGCGAGCAAGAGCACGCCGACAGATCTCGTCAGCGAGGCCGACGTGACCTCGCAGCGAGCGATCCGCGCGCTGCTGGGCGAGCGCCGCCCCGACGACGGCTTCCTCGGTGAGGAGGAGGGCGAGTCCGAGCCAGGCACGAGCGGCCTTCGCTGGGTCGTCGACCCGCTCGACGGCACCGTGAACTTCCTCTTCGGCATCCCGCAGTGGTGCGTCAGCGTGGCCGTCGCCGACGAGACCGGCATGCTGGCCGGCGCCGTGTTCGACCCCAACCGCGGCGAGCTGTTCAGCGCCACGCGCGGCGGCGCGGCCGTGCTCGACGGCCCGCACGGCGTGAGCGAGCTGAGGCGTGATGGCGCCGGCGATGAGGTGCATGAGCGCCGCACCGGGGAGGATGCCGGGCCCGGCGGCGAGGATCTCGCCAGCGCGATGATCGCCACCGGCTTCTCATATGACGCCGGCGTGCGCGACGCGCAGGCGAAGGTGCTCGAGCGGCTGCTGCCGCGCGTGCGCGACATCCGCCGCTTCGGCAGCGCCGCGCTCGACCTCGCGTGGACGGCGGCCGGTCGCTACGACGCCTACTACGAGCGCACGGTCAAGCAGTGGGACATCGCCGCCGGTGCGCTCGTCTGCGAACGCGCGGGCCTGCAGGTGCGCGAGCTGCCCGAGCGCGAGGGGCTGCCGTGGGGCATCCTCGTCGCGCCGACCGCGCTGGTCGAGCCGCTGCTGGCGCTCGTCGACCGGCCCTAGCCGGCGCCGACGAGCGCGTTTGCCTCGCGGTCGCGCAGCGCCGCCAGCGGCGCCTCGTACAGCCTGCGCTTGATCGCGCCGAGCGTGGCCGGGTCCTTCGACGCGAGCGCCGCCGCCAGCTCGACCGCCTGGGGGAGCACGCGCTCCTCTTCGACAGCGTGGTCGATGATCCCGGCGGCCTGGGCGTCGAGGCCGCCGTAGCGGCGGCCGGTCGTCATCGCCTCGTGCGCCGCGTGCTTGCTCAGTCGCGCCGCGATCAGCGCGTTCATGCCGTGCGTGAAGGGGATGCGGATATCGACCTCCGGCAGGCAGAAGAAGCCGCGGTCGGCACGCATCACGCGCTGATCGTGGGCGAGCGCGAGCATCGCGCCGGCGGCGAACGTGTGCCCCTGAAGGGCCGCCACGCACGGCACGTCGAGCTCGAGCACGCGTGCCAGCAGCTCGTGCAGGCGCGGCACGAACTCGCCGATCAGCTCCTGGTTGGCCGCCATCCACTCGAGGTCGAGTCCGTTCGACCAGATCTTGCCGCTCGCCGTCGTGACGAGCGCTCGCGGAGCTGCTGCCGACTGGACTTCGTCGAGGCACTGCTCGATCGCGCCGAGCGAGTCGTTGTTGAAGCGGTTCTCGCCGTCGCCGAGGTCGAGCACGAGGACCTCGCCATCGCGGCGCAGGCTGGGGAGCGTGGGCACGGCGGCATCTTCTCATCATCGGGCCGAACGAGGGCGTTCCCGCCGTGTTGAAGGCTTGTAGTCCATTGCGCCCTTGGGTCTGCAGGCGTTAGGCTCGGGCGCACGCCCCAGGGGGCTGGGGAAGGGCTTGGGAGGAGGAGGACGAGATGTGGCGAGCTATCGTCGGACGAGGGGCGTGCGCGCTCACGCTCGTGTTGCTGGTGGGCACGATCTCGGTCGCCGGTGCGACCGCGACGCCCGCGGATGCCTCGGGGGCGGTGCTCGGTTGGGGCTCGAATAACGCCCACGAGTTGAGCGACGGCACGACCGTCAATCGCACGACGCCGGTCGAAGTCCAGGGCCTTCCGGAAGAAGCCGTCGGGCTGGCGGCGGTCGGCGGCGGCAGCGCGGCGCTGCTGCGCGGCGGGCGCGTGATGACGTGGGGCGAAAACCTCGACGATCTCGGCAGCGGCACCGAAGGCCCAAGCCTCGTCCCGGCCCTGGTCTGCGCCGTAGGCGCGACGCAGTGCGCCGGGGGCCCATACCTCGAAGGGGTTGGCTCAATTTCCGGCGGCGGCGAGTTCTACCTGGCGCTGCTGCACGACGGCTCGATCGTCTCGTGGGGTCACAACGGGTCCGGGCAGCTCGGCAATGGCTTTGGGATACAGACACGCGCCCAGCAGCCGGTATGCACCGTGAGGGAATGGCCGTGCGCACCGGCTCATGAACTGAAAGGGGTTACGGCGGTCGCGGCGGGGCGCTTGCACAGCCTGGCGTTGCTCGAAGACGGCACGGTCCTGGCATGGGGCGAAAACGGCGTCGACCAGCTCGGCGTCAAGAAGACCGCCGTGAAGTGCCCGCTCAAGGGGATCAAATGCAGCACCGTGCCGATCCCTGTGCCGGGGCTCAGCGAAGTAACGGCGATCGCGGCGGGCTATGACTTCAGCCTGGCGCTGACGCGCCGCGGCACGGTGATGGCGTGGGGCTCGAACGTGTACGGCACCCTCGGCAACGGGCGCAACAAGCCCAAGGTCGCTGCCCCCGCTCCGGTCTGCGCCTTTTGGGTGAAGACGAAATGCAAGGGCGAACTGAGCGAAGTTGCGGCGATCGCCGTGGACGAACACACGGCGTTCGCCGTGATGCGCGACGGGACGGTGCGCTCGTGGGGGTTGAACGTAGGAGGCTTGCTCGGCATCGGCACGAGCACCGGGCCGCAGACGTGCGCCGGCTATGACGACGGCTGCAGCAGGGCGCCAATGACGGTTGCGGGTCTCGGCGACGTGCGGGCGATGTCGTCCGGACCCAGGAGCCAAACGGCGATCGCTCAGTTGCAGGACGACACCTTCGTGACATGGGGAGTCGGAGGCAGTGGCGCGCTCGGCGACGGGGAGCCGGAATCGAGCCCGGTACCGGTGCACGTCTGCGCGCCATTCGCAGCGGGCCCGTGCCCGGAAGGCCCCTACCTCACGGGAGCTCCCGCGGCGCTTGCGGCGGGAGGCGGGCACATGCTCGTGGCCTTCCCCGCCGAATAGGCCTTTCACGAGCGGGGCCGGCCGGGTTCCGCCGCGGTGCGTGTGCGATCTTTTCGTCCCGCGAGCGATCGGAGGAGGACCGATGACCGAGCAGGCCGTGATGGCGACCCGGTTCCTGGAGCGTCACCACGAGCAGCCCCCGCTGCTGCTGCCCAACCCGTGGGATCGTGGCTCGGCCAAGCTGCTTGCCTCGCTCGGCTTCCAGGCGCTGGCGACGACGAGCAGCGGCTCGGCCGCCACGCTCGGGCTGCTCGATGGGGCAATCGGGCGCGAGCTGGCGCTCGAGCACGCGGCGCAGATCGTCGGCGCCACCGATCTGCCGGTCTCGGCCGACCTCGAGAACGGCTTCGCCGAGGACGCCGCCGGCGTGGCCGAGACGGTGCGCGCAGCGATCGAGGTCGGGCTTGCCGGCTGCTCGGTCGAGGATTACTCCGGAGACGATGCGGCGCCGATCTACGGGCTCGCCGAGGCGACGGAGCGTGTCGCGGCCGCGGCTGAGGCGGCGCACGGGGGAGGGGGCTCATCGGGCAGCAGCGGCGGGCGTCTCGTGCTGACGGCGCGCGCCGAGAACTACCTGCACGGGCGCAAGGACCTCGACGACACGATCGCACGCCTGCAGGCCTACGAGCAGGCGGGCGCCGACGTGCTCTATGCGCCGGGGCTGACCGAGCCGGCCGACATCCGCCGGGTGGTCGAGTCGGTCGGCCTTCCGGTCAACGTGCTCGCACGACCAGGCGCGCCGTCGGTCGGCGAGCTGGCTTCGATCGGCGTGGCGCGGGTGTCCGTGGGCGGCGCCTTCGCCTTCGCCGCGCTCGGCGCGCTGGTGGAGGCGGCCGAGGAGCTGCAGCAGTCAGGGACCTACGGCTTCTGGGAGCGCGCCAAAGTAGGCGCGAAGGCTGCGCAAGCGGCGTTTGGCTAGACCGGCGGGGCCGCGTCCGCCGCCGCTGCGCTCGCGGCCGTGTGTGCTGCCTCGAGCGTCTGCTTCACGACGCGGGTGCCCTGCCCCATCATCGCGGCGGTGGTCGCTGCGGTCTCCTCGGGCAGGACGTAGGCGATCCACGCGAAGCGAGCGCGCCCGGCGCCGGCCGGGAAGACCTGCGCGCAGCCGGTGTGGTGGGTGTACGGGCCGTCCACGATCGTCCAGGCCAATCGCCGTGCCTGCTCGTCGAGGTCGAGCAGCACCTCGCGCACGACGGCGCCGTTGCCGAAGGCGACGATGCGATCCTCGCCGTCGAGTTGCGTGTCGACGACGAAGCCGGGCACGAGCTTCTCGTGCAGCGCGCCCCAGTCGCGTAGCGCCGCCCACACCTCGGCGGGCTCGGCGTCGATCAGGATCTCCTCGTGAATGCGGGCCATATGTTGCTCTCTTCGTCGGGTGTATCGCCGGGTGCGCAGAGGCTCCCAGCCGACAGCGCGGCTGTCTTGGACATTCGTGCGCGCCGTGCGATGCTTGGCCGATGCTGAGCGCCAGAACGCTCTTGCGCAGCGACGGCGTTCGAGCTCGCCGACGTGCTCTGCACGCACGGGCGAGGCAGGGGGCGGGAAAGCGAGCTCTCGGGTGGGTATGCGCTGGTGCTCGTGCGCCGCGGATGCTTCGTGCGCAGCGCGGATGGACGCGAGCATCTGCTCGACTCCACGCTCGGCTACTGCATGAGGCCAGGCGAGGAGCAGCGGTACGACCATCCACACGACAGCGGCGACGCGTGCACCTCGCTCGTGCTCGACACAAGCATGCTCGCCTCGCTGTGGGGCGGCGACCCACGGTTGCCGAGCGGGCCGCTGCCGGTTACGCCTGCGCTGGACCTCGAGCACAGGCTGCTGCTGTCGGCGGTGCAGCGGGGCGAGGATACGCACGGGCTCGTCGAGCGGACGATCGAGCTGGCTGCGGGAATGCTCCAGCAGGCCGATGCCCGACGCGTCTCCTCCGGTCTCCCGGGCGCAACCAGGACGCGACGTGCGCTGGCCGACGGCGCCCGCGAAATGCTCGCTACGCAGGTCGAGCGATCGCTGCCCTCGCTGGCGCGCGCGCTGACCGTCTCGCCGCATCATCTCAGCCGCGTCTTTCGCGAGGTGACCGGCCACACGATCTCGCGGCACCGGATGCGCCTGCGCGTGCGCGATGCGCTCGAGCGGATCGCCGGCGGCGAACGTGAGCTGGCGCGCGTCGCCGCCGAGGTCGGTTTTGCCGATCAGAGTCATATGTGCCGGGTCGTCGGGGATGAGACCGGGATGACGCCGTCGGCGCTGCGAAGGATGCTCGCCTCGTAGGGCGGTTTCAGCCAGTGCGGCGGGTGGGAGTCGAACCCACACGCCCTTACGGACAAGGCCTTTTGAGGGCCTCGCGTCTACCGTTCCGCCACCGCCGCACGTGCGACTCTCAGTGTAAGTGAGCTCAGGCGGGCTGCGGCGGGGCGCCGGCGAATCCGCCGGGCGCGGCGGCCGGGTCGCGACGCTCGAGCTCGACGTTCCAGCCCTGCTGGAAGCCGCGCATGGCGAAGGCGACGAGCAGGATCTGCAGCGGCACGATCAGCAGCGTCAGCACGCCGAGCAGGCCGGCGTCGATCGAGGGCTGTTCGAAGCCCGCTTTGTCGCGATTGAACCAGCCGGGCCCGGCGACAAGGGCGAAGATCAGCAGCAGTACGGCGAGCACGGCCGAGACGGGCAGCACGCCGCGGTTCCAGCGCATCGCGTAGAAGGCGAGCGTCAGATACACGATCACGTAGGCGATCTGCACGGGCACGGCGCCCTGCAGCACGCTCCAGCCGCCGACGGTCACGATCAGCACGAGCGCGGCGCTCGCGACCAGCAGCAGCACGACCGTGGCGCGCGTCGCCTGCACGACCGGCTTGTCGCGGTTGGGATGGGTGATGATCACGCCGGGCGACGCCGGGTCGCCTGACGGCTGCCTGCCTGCGCTGATGGCCATCGCAGTATCACCATACAATCTCTCCCCGCGTCGCGCGCGGGCGTGGTGGAATTGGTAGACACGCCGGCCTTAGGAGCCGGTGGGCGTTAAGCCCTTGGGGGTTCGAGTCCCTTCGCCCGCATCGCTCGCGCCGCCCCGCGCGGTGCCGACTCAGCCGGTGAAGCTCGTCGGCGCCGCGGTCTCGCGGCTGACTTTCCACGAGGTCGCGTTCGTCGGGCTGAGGAAGCTCGGCGGCTGCTGGTTGGCGAGGCGGTCGTCGTAGTTGTAGTCCTTGATGTAGCCGCTGCCGCCGGAGGTTCCGACGGGACCGCGCCAGAACTGCGCGATCGAGCCCCATACGGTCAACGTGCCCAGCAGGTTGCCGCACTTGTAGTTGTCGACGATCCACGAGTGGTTCGTGCTGAGGATCGCGGCGTCGATCACCGGGTCTTTGAGCGGGCCCCAATGGTTCGGATCTTCCCCTTCGCTGAGTTCGGTCGCCTTCGACGGGCAGTTACCTGTACCGAATTCGATCTTGCAGAGTCCTTCGCCTTCATAGTTTTTCGAGCCACCTTCACACGCGGTGATGTAGCGGTTTTCACTTTCGCGGTATTCAGAGTAGCCGAATTCCACTTTGTGGCACGCCCCTCCTTCGAATACCGGATTGTAAGCGTAGCCGGTAGCGTGGTAGAACTTCAGTTTGGTGAGTTCGCCGTAGACCTTCAATTTCGTGTTTTCCGAGACGGCGGAAAACGTAAGAGTCACCGCTTCGCCATAGAACTTGAGCGTCGTCGTTTTGCTCGACGTCGCAGCGTTGCTGAGCTTGATCTTTTCATTCGATTTGATTTCGGAGATTGTGGTGTTAGATGGAATCCCCGTTCCTTCTACTTCGGCACCTACCACGAGCCCGGCGGTGTTGATTCTTTCGACTTCGGTCGAGTTGTTTTTGATCTTGCCGCTGACCGATTGCAGGTTCGGGCTGGCGGCTTTGCTCAAGGTGACCGTTTTCGCGCCCGCACTGAACGAGGAAATGATAGTTTTTGCTTCGATTCCTTCCCCTTCAACTTCCTCGCCGAGGACAAGCCCGGTCGTGTTGATTCCTTTGACTTCGGTCGTTCTGGTTATCACTCCGCTGGCTTCCGTCGATTTGGTGTGCGCCGCTTTGCTCAACTTGATCGCGGACGCTTTGACTTCTGAGATCGTCGTGCCCGCTTCGATCTGACCGGCCACGGTCCCTTGGACTTCGGCGCCGGTCACCAGTCCGGTCGTGGTGATTTCTTTGATTTCAGTCGAGTTGTTGGTGATTTTCGCGGTGAGTTCTTTCGCCGGCGGTTTGGCCGCTTTGCTCAGCTTGAGCTTTTCGCCCGATTTGGTTTCCGAGACCGTAGTGCCCGTTTCGATCTCGCCGGCGACCGTCCCTTCAACTTCGTCGCCCGAGGAAAGCAAGTTCGACGCGACTTCGGTGACTTCGTTGGATGGGAGGACCTTGGCGCTGAGTTCTTTCAGCGAGACGCATTTGCCGTTGAGCGGCGGCTGCGTCGCCGGTTGGATGTTTCTTGTTTCGTAGTTGGTTTTGACCGGGTGGTAGACGCGCACGAAGTTTTCGGCGATCAGGCCGAGCGTCGCGCCGCCGGTCGGTTCGCCCGAGGATTCGCTTGTCGTCGTCAGGTTGCCGTTGACGATCACGTCGTCGGCCGAGGCGATCGTGAGCGATTCGGTGTAGGTGCCGTGGACGTAGACGTTGCCGCAGCCGGTGTCATGGACCGTGTCGGTGCCGAACGGCGTGTAGTTGGTGATCGCGCAAGCTTCGGATTTTGAGTTTTCGACATACACGACCCCGTTGCTCGGGAAGGCTTCTGTTTTTGTCGTTCCCTTGTTTTTGACGACCATCGTGTTCGGCGTGCCCGATTTGAGTTCGATTTCGGTGCGACCATCGAACTTCGTTCCGGCCGCTTCGAGCAGTTCGGCGTCGGTTTCGGGCGGCAGGATCGAGCCGGCCGTCGTCGTGTATTTGCCGACGATGTTCGGTGGGCCGGAGCACACTTCGTACCAGCCGCCGTTCATCGCGATTTCGTCGTTGCGCCCTTCGCGGCCGAATTTCGGCGCGCTGCCGTTTCTCGTGCAGACGGCCGCCGCGTCGTTTGTGTGCATCGGGCCATTGACTTCGTCGGTCGAGGCGAACTGGATGACCGGGCACGTCCCGGTCAGGTTGTGCGTCGAGCGATACGCGTAATAGTGTTCGCAAACGCTTGGTTCGAGCCCGAAGTTGACCGGGTCCTCGACCTCGTAGTTGCTCTCGTAGACGTACTTGGTGAAGCCCGGGTGCGAGAACGTGGCGACGATCTTGCGCGTGACCGTGTTCGCCCCTTCTTTGACCGTACCCGTAGAGAGGATCCGGAACGTGCCTTTTGCGGTTCCGCCCGTCTCGAGGATCGTCGCCTGTTTGCCGCTTTCGCAGGTGTGGCCGGTCGAGCCCAGCGTCTTCACCGTGTAGTTCTCGTCGGTCGTGCCGGTCACTTTCAGCGGCACGGCTTCTGTGCCGAGCGTCGGGCATTTCGTCCAGTATTCGGGCGAGCTCGTCAACTGGTACTGGTAGCGATTGATGCCCGCCACCGCGGCATAGTAGGCCTTGGTCTGGACCGTCGCCCGGCGCGTGAGTTTGACGTCGCCGTTGGCTGCCGTGAATGCGGCGGCCACGAGCAGCGAGCCGACGAACAGCGCGAGCAGGGCGAACAGCATCGTGAAGCCGTCCTCGCGGGCGAGGCGGTCGGTTAGGCGTCTGGGAAGAGTCATGTGCACGTGAATCCTTCCGTGGCCGATTCGGGCGGCGTCAGGCGAAGGACGACCGAACTGCTGAATACCGTCGTGTGCCCTTCGCGCGTATCGGCTTTTTCCGGGGCCTGCCTGTAGGAGATCGTGACCTGCGCGACCTTTTTGCTTTCTGCGACCGACGCCAGTTCGCTTGGAGCGATTTCGACGAGCTTGCCGTAGGTTGCCGCTTTCGGCGAAGTCGTTTCATAGCGCCAGTAGTGGAACACCGTGGAAGTCGTCAGCGGGACGACGTTGGTCGCCAGTGTTCGAGAGCTGGCGTTGCCCGTGCTCAGCGCCGGGAACGTCCAGTAGGGGGATTCGCCGGAGCCCGTGAACGAGTAGTCGCGCAGCGTGCCGAGCTGTTCGCCCGTGTTGCTCGTGCCCGTCGCCGTCCAGTTGATGTCGTGCTGGACGATTTTCGAGACGGCCGGTTCAGGGCTCGTCGGGTTGGCGTACGCGCTGAGGAACCATAGGTTCGCGGCGCCGAGCGGCGCGAGCGGGCTTGTCGGCGTCGTCGACGGGCCCTGGATCGCGGTCGACCCGAAGCCGGTGCAGCTCGAATGCAACTCGTCGACGATGTTGCTCATCGCCCGCCGCCCGCCACGGTCCACCTGCACGCGGTCGGTCAAGCGTGTCGTCTGCCGCAGCGAGATCTCGAGGATCGCGAGCAGTGCTCCGGTCAGGACAAGGCCGGCGATCATCGCCACGAGCAGCTCGATCAGCGTGAACCCGCGCTCGTCGCTCAGGGATGCTCTTATGGGCGGCGTGATTCTCAGCATCCCGTCGTGCTTTTGTAGGCCGACGCTTTCATGTAGACCGTCAGCAGCGATGTGCCGGCGCGCGCCAGGTTGGAGACTTCGGTCGAGAATTTGTAGTACTGCGTCCCGAACTTATGTGCGAGGCAGAGCGTCAGTTTCGTGTAGGGCTGGTAGGGGTGTTCGAGTTCGCCGGTGGCTGTTGTTTTCATCACACGCGAGGCCCCGCAGAACGTGAGCTTCGCTTCGGCGCCGGCGTCGAGCGCACCGGGTTTCGCCGAGGATTCCCCTTCGTAGACCTTGACGTTGACGGCCGGAAGTTCGACTTCGACCGGCGTGACCTGGCCCGGATTGACCTGCGGAGCGGGGGTGTTGACTTCTTTTTTGCCGCCCGTGATCGGGTTCGGGCTGGCGGTGAGGCCCGGGTCGAGCCCTTTGCAGCCGGCGTACACCGTGTAGGGGCTTTCGCCTGGCGGCGAGCCGGCCGTCTGGTAGGGCCACAGGTTCGGCACGGAGATCGTCGAGCTGTACGTGCCCGCCGTTCCGACGGTTTTTTCGGGGGCACCGGTGTGCGCGACGTACACCGTGTCGCCTTGCACGCCGGTCGGGTGGCCGGCGCTTACGAATTCGACCAGCAGCGTGCCGGGGTTGGCGATCACGAAGGTCTTGCTGACGAGCGAGGTCGACGACAGCTGCGCTTCGGTCGCCGACGGTTCGGTTTCGAGTTTTTCGTTGATCCAGCCGGCTTTCGTCCCCGTGATGCCGACTTCGCTGTCGGGCAGCGCACCGAAGATCACGCAGCCCGAGACAGGCGTCGTCTGTTCGGCGGTCGCGCCCGAAGATTTGCCGGTCACCTTGACGGAGGCGCCTTCGACCGCTTCGTTGGCCTGGTTGCGGACGTTGACCAGCAGGCTCGTGCTCGTCGGCACGGCCACGATGCTCGACTGCGAGACCGGTTCACGCGAGCCCAGCGCCGGCCAGGTGACTTTGGAGGTCGTCTGCAGGTAGTCGGCGTTGCCGCCGCTTGTTTCGCACGCGAAGGCTTCTTTGGCGGCCGAGACGAAGTGGGCTTCCGAGGTGACCGTGTAGTTCGTGCCGTCGATTTTTTCAATGTTCGCCACGGTGCCGAGGCGGCCGAGTTCGGTCACGTTCAGGCCACGCAGCCGTTCCTGGTCCTGACCAGCCAGCAAAGTCGCTTGGTTGTGCTGGCGCTCATCCGCCGTCGCGCGGCCGGCCGCGTCGAAACCGGTGAGTGTCGCGATCGCGATGATCGCCACCAGCACCGAGCTGATCACGACTTCGATCAGCGTCACGCCCGACTCCGAGCCGCCCTCGGCGGCGAGCGTCGCAATCGCGCGCGAACTGCGCAGACGCGCCGCGAATCGACCCACGCGGGCGTGGGTGCCATGGGTAGGCCGGAGCATGGCAGAGAAAGTGATCATTGTTACAAGCAAGTCCTGGAGCTACTACGTCTCGTGTCGGCATGGCGCGGCGGCGCCTTGAGCGTTGGGGGCGCCGCTCGGCGCAGGGGCGAGCACGGTCGGCGGAGGCGCTTGTGCCTACAATCCCGACTCCCGGGGGACTGGTGTATCGGTAACACGGTGGTCTCCAAAACCGCAACGCCAGGTTCGATTCCTGGGTCCCCCGCTTTCGAGAAGCCCCGGCTACCGGCTACCCGGGGTTTTTCGCTTTGTAGAGGCGATTGCGGGGTGATGGCGGCGCGGGGCTGCGATCCGCATCGATCCGCTGGAATCCGCTCGACCCGATCCCTTTCTATCCACGGGGCTATCCGGGAGCCCGGGCTCGGCGAAGCCGGCTGGCGCAAGAGCGACTCTGCGGCGAGTCAGGGGGCGGCGGACGCTCTCTACGCGCCTCGGCGGTGGTGCCGCTCCCGCAGGCGTGCCGCGAACTCGATCGCGCCGTCGCCCCACGCCGGCGCGCTCTTTGCTGACTCCAGCCGGCTCACCGTCCCGAAAGTCATGCCGGCATGGGGTTGCAAGTTCTTCCTGGGTGAGACCGCGTTGCTCGCGTAGCTCACGGATGGCGCGGCCGAGGACAGGATCGATGGAGTACCGAGAGGATGGGGCCGAGGCTCTGAACTGAGCTCACCATAAGTTTTGACTTCTACAAGCCGGTCTTTATACTGACCCGGTGTGGGAAGTCGAGTACACCGACACATTTGGATCGTGGTGGGATCGGCTCACGCCCGAGGAGCAGGAGCGCGTCACGGCTGCGGTCGAGCTGCTCGAGGAGGGCGGCCCGGCGCTCGGACGGCCGCTCGTGGACACCCTCAAAGGCTCTCGTCATTCCAATATGAAGGAGCTGCGCCCTCACGGCGGACACATGCGCGTGCTGTTCGCCTTCGATCCGCGCCGCATGGCGATCCTGCTGATGGGCGGCGACAAGAGCCGCCGCTGGAGCAGCTGTACGCCGAGGCGATCCCAGCCGCCGACCAACTCTACGACGAGCATCTGCAAACACTGCGCGACGAAGGAGCGATCCCATGACCCCGACCAAGACCATCAAACGCCGCAAAGGATTCGACGAGCTGCGCAAGCAGATCGATGCTGATCCGGCTCGCCGCGGGCAAGTCGAGGAGCACAAGGCGGCGATGCTCGGTGAGCTGCGTCGCGAGCTCGACCTGACGCAGGTGATCCTCGCCGAGCGGCTCGACGTGACGCAGGAGAACGTCTCGCAGATCGAGCGCGGCGAGGCCGACGTGCGACTGTCCACGCTGAGCCGCTACGTCGAGGCGCTCGGCGGGCGCTTGGAGGTTCGAGCCGCGTTTCCCGAGCGGACGGTTGCCCTCGACGTCGGCGAGGCAGCGACGACGCGCCGGCGGCGAGCACGAGTGAAGGCCACAGGTGGAACGAGCGCTTCTCGGCGCTCCCGCCCTCCGGGCGCAAAGGGGCCTCGCAAGCCCAAAGCTCCACCGGTGACAAAAGCGATCGCCGCAAACGACCTGGCCGAGACGCGCCCGAGCAGCAACACGAAGAAGAGCTAGTGCAGCGTTCGCGAGGTGGCTTGTCCATGCGCGGCTGAGCGGCACGTCGTGGCGGCGAGCGGGATACTGGCTGCCGTGATGCCTGACGAGTCCGCGACCCCCGACCTGGTCGAGCTTATGGGCAGGGCGTTTGAGGCTGCGAATCGCCGTGATCTCGACGCCGTGGCCAGCAGCTTCGCCGAAGATGCGACCTTCGACGGGAGGGCGTTGGGGGACCGCTTCCAGGGACGGGCGGCCATTCGCAGCTTCCTCGAGGACTGGTTTGGCGCGTACGAGGAGTTGGAGGTCGGGCTTGAGGAAGTCCGCGACCTCGGTAATGGGGTTGTGTTTGCCGTGGTCGTTCAGAACGGTCGTCTGGCTGGCAGCGCCGGTCACCTTAGACAACGCGAGGGATGGGTCTTCGTGTGGGTACGAGGCTTGATCACACGCCTTACGATCTCCGACATCGAGGAGGCCCGTGCTGCCGCCGAACGCCTCGCGCAGGAACGGGGGTAGGCGATCATTTCTCAGCTCAACGGTAGTGCTCCCCATCTCGCCAACGTCGCGTCCGTCCGCTGCCCTCGTGCGCCCGTCGAGGCGCCGAAGTGTGACCAACGCAGCCGTCCGACGCGACCCCTCGCCCCGGTTCGTCGTATTCGGCGTCGCACGCCACGGCTGCTCCATCTCACGACTTTCGTCTCGCCCTCGGACACGAGGAGCTGCACGCCACTTTAGTTGTCGCGCTTGGCGCCGGCCCGGCACTCGACGCCCGAAGCGCCGGCGATCACGACCGAGCTGACCATCTCCGGCGCGAACAGGCCGTGCTCGACCACGCCCGGCTGTGCGCTCAGCCGGGCCGCAAGCGCGCGCGGATCGCCCACGTCGCCGAGGTAGTCGGCGATCAGGCCGCCGTCGGGGCTGCGCGGCACGTCGCGCAGCTGCGCCTGGCCGAGCAGTCGCAGCGTGGTCTGCACGGAGAACGGCACCAACTCGAGCGGGATCGGGGCGCCGAGGCGCTCGACGACCTTCTCGGCCGAGACGATCACGACGAAGCGCTCAGCCGCCGCCGCGACGATCTTCTCGCGCGTGTGCGCCGCGCCGCCGCCCTTGACGAGCCAGCCCTCGGGGTCGACCTGGTCGGCTCCGTCGATCGCCAAGTCGAGCTCGCCGAGCTCGTCGAGCTCCTGCACGCCGAGCCCGAGCGCGCGCGCCGCCTCGGCTGTCTGCGGCGAGGTCGCGGCGCAGCGCAGCTTGCCCAACGAGGAGGCGCGCTCGCCGAGCGCCTGCAGCAGGAAGGCCACCGTCGAGCCCGTGCCGAGGCCCAGGCGCATCCCGTCCCGTACCTCCTCGGCGGCCGCGTACGCGGCCTCGCGCTTGCGCAGGGCGATCGGCCCGGCGTCGCTCAGCGTCGCCGGCTGCCCTCGCCCAGTCGCACGCGCGGACGCCATGGCGCGGACGTTACAGCCCCCGCATCGCTCGTGAGACGCAGCCGCTGCGGCGTGTCCGGACGATGCAGCAGAAAGCCCTGGCCGACCCGGCAGTCGAGCTCGCGCGCCAGCGCCAGCTGGCGGTTCGTCTCGATTCCGACCGCCACCGCCGTCAGGCCCGCCCTGTGCGCGAGCGCGATCATCGCCGCAACCATCGCGCGCGTCTCGCGGTCGCGCTCGAAGGACTGGATCAGGCCGCGGTCGAGCTTGAGCATGTCCAGCGGCAGCTTGCGCGGCAGCGTGATCGAGGAGTCGCGCCCGCCGAAGCTGTCGAGCGCGATCGCCACGCCCAGACGGCGGACGTCGCCGAGCGCCGCCCGCGCCCGCTCGGGGTCGCGTAGCACGGCCTCCTCGGTCACCTCCAGGCAGAGGGCGCGGCCGGGCAGCTGAAAGCGCGTGAGCTCCTTGTGCACGCGCGCAGCCAGGTCGAGCTCTGAGAGCTCGCGCGCCGAGATGTTGATCGAGATCGGCATCGAGATGCCCTGGCGGCGCCATGCGGCCGCCTGGGCGCAGGCCGTGTGCAGCACCCAATCGCCGATCTGCACGATCAGATCGCTTTCCTCGGCGCGCGGCAGGAACGTCGCGGGCAGCAGCTCGTCGATCTCCGATTCCTCCTCGCCGTCGGGGTGCCAGCGCACGAGCGCCTCGCAGCCGATCGCGCGGCCGCCGCCGAGCGGCAGGATCGGCTGGTAGGTGAGCACCAGCTCGTCGTGCGGCAGCGCCTGCAGCAGGCGTTCCTCGATCTCCAGGTGCGCCGTGATCTCCTGGCGCAGGCTCTCGTCGAACATCTCCGGGCGCTGCCCGCCGGCGCCCTTGGCGCGGTACATCGCCACATCGGCCTCCCGCAGCATGCCTTCCGGGTCGGCTTCGGCATCATGTGTGATCGAGACGCCGACGCTGGCCGGCATCGAGACCTCGACCGGTCCCACGCGGAACGGCTGCTTGAGCGTCTGCACGACGCGCTCGGCCAGGCCGAACGCTTCCTCGTCGCTTCTCATTTCCTCGCCGAGGATCACGAACTCGTCGCCACCGAGACGGGCGACGGTGTCGCTGTCGCGCATCATCTCGGCCAGCCTGTCGGCGACCGCGATCAGCAGCCTGTCGCCGATGTCGTGGCCGAAGTTGTCGTTGACCGCCTTGAAGCGATCGAGGTCGATGAACAGCAGCGCAACCACGCCGCCGCTGCGTTGTAGGCGCGAAAGCGCCTGGCGCGTGCGGTCCATCAGCAGCAGGCGGTTGGGCAGGTGCGTCAGCGGGTCGCGCAGCGCCTGGCGCTCCAGCCACATGCGGTCCGTCACGTCCTTGGCCGCCGCGTACCACTCGTCGCCGTCGCAGCGCGCGCTCCACAGCAGCCAGCGCCACGAGCCGTCGCGATGGCGATAGCGGTTGGTGAAGTTCTCCAGGTGCGCCGGGCGGTGGTTGCCGGCCAGCAGCAGCGCCAGCGTCTGCTCGATGTCGTCCGGGTGCAGCAACTCGTGGATCGGGTTCGCTTCGAGCTCCTGCAGCGTCCAGCCCAGCACGGCCTCCCAGGCCGGGTTGAGCAGCGTGAAGTGGCCGTCCAGCGAGATCGTCGCCAGCAGGTCGCTGGTCATCTCGAACAGCCGCTCGATGCGCTCGTCGGGCGGCTGTGCGCCCTGACCGGCCGGCTCGACCGGGGCGAGCGCGGGCCCCCCGCTTGCCGCAGGTGCGGCTTCGCTCGCCGCAGTCGCCCCGGGCATCTGGGCGCTCGCAGCCGAAGAGCCGGCTGCAGCCGCGCCGGCTACGGCCGCGCTCGGCCCGACCGATCGCAGCGCCTGGAGGCGTGCAGCCTCGACGTGGGTGCTTGAGCTGGGGGAATGCATTCCTGCTCACCACGTCGGCGGCCACGTGCGCGTGCGAGCGGCACGACCCCCCATCTGGACGGATCTACTAACGAGAAAGCCCGTGTTCTCGGGCTATACGAGGCTTACGTGCCCAGCGGTGCCGCGGCCTCGCCGGGGCTCAGATCCGAGCGGCGGGCGGCTTCGTAGGTGCCCGGGTCGCCGCGCAGGAAGCGCCACACGGCCAGGCACATCAGGATCGTCACGAGCACCGCGCTCGAGACGCAGTACTCGCAGATGTGGTGGATCGAGAACAGCTCGCGGTAGGTCAGGTAGGCGCTGAAGCCGCAGCCGACGACCGTGAAGGCGACCGTCGCCAACCGCGAGGTCTCGCTCTCGGGCACGAGCAGCGAGCCGAGGATCGCGACGTAGCCGAGCAGGCCGATCAGCGCCACCGGCACGCCCACGAGCTTCGAGTACTGCGAGGTCTGCACGATCTCGCAGCCGCCGCCGTTGGTGCCGCACAGCGGCTTGATGCCCGCGTAGTGGATGTACGTCAGGTAGCTCGCCAGCGCGATGCCGAGCACCGTGAGGACGGTCATCGTGATCCTCAGCGTGCGCGCGCTCATCGTCGTACCCGCGCTACTTCAGCAGTGCGTCGATCGCCGATTCGAACGACGACGGGTCGCTCAGCGAGCTGTATTCGAACTTCTGCAATTTCTGACCGGTCTTGCCGATCAGGAACGACGGCGTCCCCGTGAAGCCCGAGTTGTTCGCCGCCTGCGCGTCGGTCGTGATCACGTTCGTGAATTCGCCGTTGCTGCGGTCGGCCGTCCACGTCGCGAGGTTCATGCCCGGCACCTGTTTGGCCAGTTCCTGGAGGTATTTCTCGGTCACGTAGCCCGTGCCCTCGGCGCCCTGCTGGCGGTAGAAGAGCTCGATGTAGTCCCAGCCCTTCTTCTGCTTGCCTGCCGCCAGCGCCGCGATCTGCTGCGTGCGGAACGTTTCCGGTTCGCGCGTCGCCGTCTCGAGGTTGCGGTATTCGATCTTCAGCTTGCCCTTGCGCACGTACTTTTCGATCAGCGGGGTCAGCGCGCCGTCGCTGAACTGCTTGCAGATCGGGCACTCGAGGTCGCCGAAGTACTGCATCGTGACCGGGGCCGTCGGGCTGCCGAGCGTGTTTCCGTTCTGCGGGATGCCGCCGATCAGCGAGGTCACTTCGGTGACCACCTTCGGTGTCGCCGAGCCGCCGCCCGTCGTCGGGGTTTTTTCGATGCCCGTTTTCGAGGAGCCGCCAGTCGCGACGAGGATGACGACGATGATCACGACCACCGCGGCCACGACCGAACCGAGCTGGATCAAGCGTTTGCGGCGTTGTGCGCCGGCGGCTTCGGCCTCCTCGATCGCCTTGCGCTGCTCGCGCGCTTGGTCGCGCCGTTGCTTGCGCGTGAGATCCTGCTCGTCGTCCTCCACCGTGCTCATGGCACGAACTTTTACAGATTTCCGATCAAGCGTGTCTAAGCTCGTGCCACGATTGCAGTGGCGCGCGTGTGTAAAGGGCGCTCGATGGCGTGCCGAAGCCTTGCCAGGCACGTCCGAGCGTGCGCCCGTCGCGCCTCGTGCCCCCGTAGCTCAACTGGATAGAGCACCGGCCTTCTAAGCCGGGGGTTGCTGGTTCGAGTCCAGCCGGGGGCGCTCTCGACCAAATGGTTTCTCCGCCGATGGAGCGGGTACGAAGCAAACGGGGCCCCGCTCACCCCGGCACAGGGGCCCCGATGGGGACGGGACCGGATCCCGGCCGCTCTCAGCATGCAGCCCCAATCCCCCGCGCGGGGCTGTCGAGAGCGGCGGGGGCGGTCCTGGATCGCTTGCGGCGCGTCCGGCATCGACGCCGGGCGCGCCGCGAGGCTTTCTCGCGCGATCGAGGATGATGGCGGCGTTGTTCGCGCTCACCGTGTTCGCCTATCCGCTGGTGCTTGCGCTGCTGTGTCTCGGCGCCGGCCTGGCGGTGGATCGCTGCAGCGGCGGCTTCCTGCCCGTGGCGCTGCTGCCGGGCGTCGGCGCCGCCGCGCTGATCGCGCTCTCGCAGCTGAGCACGTGGATCGTCGCGCTCGCCCCGGCCACGCCGTATCTGATGCTCGCGCTCGCGCTGCTCGGCTTCGCGCCGGCGCGCCGGCACGAGCTGCTCACGCGGCTCGCTGCACGGCGCTGGGCGCTGCTCGTGCCGCTGCTGGCCTACCTGCTCGCGCTCGCGCCCGTGCTGCTCTCCGGGCGTGCCGGCTTCTCCTCGTTCATGGCCCTGTCGGACTCGGCCGTGCACATGATCGGCGCCGACTACCTGATCCACCACGGCCAGAGCTACGGGCAGCTCGATTTGGGCAACTCCTATGGCCAGTTCATCCAGGCCTACTACGGCGCCGGCTACCCCTCCGGCGCCGACACGCTCTTCGGCGGCAGCGCGCTGCTGCTCGGGCTGCCGCTGATCTGGGCCTTCCAGCCGTTCTGCGGGCTGATTCTCGCGCTCGGCTCGGGCCCGGCGTGGGTGATCGCGCGGCGCTGCGGGCTGCGCGGCGGCTGGGCCGCGCCGGCCGCCTTCACGGCCAGCGTGCCCGCGATCGTCTACGGCTATCAGCTGATCGGCTCCGTCAAGGAGCTCGTCGCCATCGTGATGTTGCTCACGCTCGGCGCGCTGCTCGCCGTGCAGCGCCGCTGGCTGGCCCGCACGCCACGCCACGCGATCCCCTGCGCGCTCGTGCTCGCCGCCGGCGTCTCAGCGCTCGGCGTCGGCTTCGGCGCATGGGCGCTCGCCGCCGGTGCCGTGCTGCTCGCCGCGCTCGTGCAAGGGGTGCGCGGCGGGCGGATCGCGGTGCGCGCCGCCTGGGCGAGCGCCGCCGCCGGCGGGCTCGTGCTGCTGCTCGCCGCCTGGCCGACCTGGCGGCATGTCTCGCAGTCGCTGCACGTCGCGCAGGACATCTCCTCCACGGCCAACCCCGGCAACCTGCACGAGCCGCTCAAATGGACGCAGGCCTTCGGCATCTGGTTGCGCGGCAGCTACAAGGAGGAACCCGCCGGTACCGCAGCCGTGGCCACTTACGCCTTGGTCGGCGTCACGCTCGCCGCCTGCCTGCTCGGCGCGCTGCAGCTGCTGCGCCTGCGCCGCTTTGCGCTGCTCGGCTGGATCGCGCTGACGCTGCTCGTGTGGTTCGTGCTCAGCCGCACCGCCACGACCTGGGTCGACGCCAAGGCGCTCGTGCTCAGCTCGCCCGTGCTCGTGCTGCTCGCCTGGGGCGGCGTCGCCGCGCTGCGCGGGGCGCGGGCTGAGGGTGGCGCGCCGGCCGAGCGGGGCCATCCGGCACGGCGAGGGGGTCGTCGTCGCTCTCGCGGTTTGTCAGCTGCCGTCGTCTGCGCCGCGCTGCTGGCGCTGGCGCTCGCCGGCGGCACGCTCGCGTCCGACCTCACCCAGTACCACAGCTCAAACCTGGCCCCGACGGCGCGCTACGAAGAGCTCGCCTCGATCGGCAAGCGCTTTCACGGGCGCGGGCGGGCGTTGTTCACCGACTTCGACGAATACTCGATGTACGTCCTGCGCGGGCTCGACGTCGGCGGGCCCGACTTCGTCTACCCGCCGCGCGCGCCCGCCGGAGGACTTGCAGTCGCGTACGGACATCCCGTCGAGCTCGATCGGCATCCGCCCAGCGCGCTCGCCGCGTATCCGCTGATCGTCACGCGGCGCGACCCGAGCGCCGAGTCGCCACCGGCCGCCTACGCGCTCGCCTGGCAGGGCGTCTACTACGACGTCTGGGCGCGGCGTCCCGGCGCCACTGCCGCGCTCGTGCACGTCCCGGCCGACGAACGCAAGCGCCCGCTCTCCTGCGCACGTGTCACGCGCGTCCTGCGCACGGCCCGGAGTCGGCATGCGCGCGCCATCGCCGCGCTCGCGCCCGAGCTCGTGCGCGTGCGGTTGCGGCACGTGCACCGACCGCCGGGCTGGGGGCGCTCGCACGGCGGCTTCACCATGCGACGGGCCGGCTCTGTGTCGCTTCGCTTCAGCCTGCCCCGTGCCGGGACTTGGGAGCTGTGGCTGCAGGGGCAGTTCATGCCACCGATCCATGTCGCCGTCGACGGGCGCCCGCTCGGCACGATCTCGGGACAGCTCGCCGGCAACTCGCTCGTCCCCGACACGGCCACGCCGCTGCCTGTGCGACTCGCCGCAGGGTCGCACCGCTTGACGGTCGCCCGCGGCGGCTTCAGCCTCGCGCCGGGCAACGGCGGCGCGGCCGTGCTCGCCGCTGTCTTCCTCACGCCCGCCGGCACGCCCGCGCGGACGCTCGTGACGCTTCCCATCGGCGCTTCGCCGGGAGCGTCGTGTGCGCAGCAATACGAATGGATCGAGCTCGTCAGTCGCTGAACGCCTTGCCTTGCACGATGCGGCCATCTTTCTCTCAATAAATATTTATGAGAGGAGAACGCGCCGAGCGTGATCGCTCCATCCCCGCCCCGACGTAGGCTCTCGCTCGGTGCGCCCAGGTGAGGAACCCGAGACCGATCAGATCCTGCTCGGCGAGAACCTGCAGCTGCTGCCGTCCTTCGGCGGCGGTTGCTTTCAGCTGATCTACATCGACCCGCCGTTCAACACCGGGCGCGCGCAGGTGCGTAAGACGCTGTCCGTCGTCGGCGACGAGCACGGCGAGCGGACGGGCTTTCAGGGACGGCGCTACCGCACGCGGCTGCTCGCCGAGTCCTCCTACGGCGACGCCTTCGACGACTACCTCGGCTTCCTCGCGCCGCGCCTGGAGCACGCGCACAGGCTGCTGCGCCAGGACGGCACGCTGTACTTCCACATCGACTACCGCGAGGCGCATCACTGCAAGCTGCTGCTCGATGAGATCTTCGGCCGCGAGTGCTTCCTCAACGAGCTGATCTGGGCCTATGACTACGGCGCCCGCGCCAAGCGCCGCTGGCCGGCCAAGCACGACACGATCCTCGTCTACGTCAAGGACCCCGCCGCCTACTTCTTCGACTCCGCCGAGGTCGACCGCGAGCCCTACATGGCGCCCGGGCTGGTCAGCGCCGAGAAGGCCGCCCGCGGCAAGCTGCCCACCGACGTCTGGTGGCACACGATCGTGCCCACCAACGGCGCCGAGAAGACCGGCTATCCCACGCAGAAGCCCGAGGGCATCGTGCGCCGCATCGTGCAGGCCTCCTCGCGCCCCGGCGACTGGTGCCTGGACTTCTTCGCCGGCAGCGGCACGCTCGGCGCAGTCGCCGCCAAGCTCGGACGCCGCTACGTGCTGATCGACTCCAATCCCGAGGCCGTGCGCGTGATGCGCACGCGGCTCGGCTGCACGGGCGAGCCCGCCGTCATCGCCGGCGCCGGCTGAGGCGCGCGCCCCGCGCCGTGCCGACGTGCGAGCCTTGGGCCGCATGTACCACCTCGAGCTGCGCAAGTTCCCCCACGTCGTCTGCCGCTTCAACCAGTCAGAGGCGCAGCTACGCGCGCTCGTCGTGCCCTGGGTGCGCCAGGAATGGGTCGACGAGGGCGAACGCAAGTGGAACGTCAACGAAGCCAGCCTCACCATCCTCGAGGGGCCCAAGCTGTCGATGCCCGAGCTGGCCATGGGCAAAGGCTGGCGCAACGCGCAGAAGCGCAGCCAGGATGTGACCGAGCGGGTGCTTGGCGCTGCGCGGCAGGGCGGCGGGCAGGAGCCGCAGGGGGGCGCTTCGGCCGTCGTTGGCGTTGGCGGTGGCGTTGGCAACGGGGGCGGAACGCCGACGGCGACACCCGCTGCTCAGCTCGGCGAGGCCACTGGAGACGCCGGTGGCGGGGGGGACCATGCCCGCGATCTCGACCTGCTCGCCAACTCGCTCGCGCTCGAGGTTCTCGCGCTGCTCGACGATGGCGGTGTCGCGCCTGCTCGCGTGTGGCTGATGGCGCAGGAGCGGCTCGGTCAGCGGGGTGGTGAGGCTTCGGCCGCCGACGCGCTTGCGCTCGGCGAGCGCGCTGTCGGCTCGCTGCTGGGGCGCGGGCTCGCCGTGCTGCAGGTTGGTCCGCAGGATGGGGAGGCCCTCGCGCCACGGTCGCAGGAGACGATCCTCGCGTCCGTCGGGACCTGGGCCGGCGGTGGGCACGAGCAGGTCCTGATCGCCCGCAAGAGCTGACCCTGCGGCGCTAGACTCCCGTTTCCCGTGGTGGGCGTAGCTCAGTTGGTAGAGCTCCTGGTTGTGGTCCAGGCGGTCGCGGGTTCAAGTCCCGTCGCTCACCCTAAAAGGGCTTATTTGCAGGGGTTTTTCTAGTCGTCGGTGGGTCCGTGCTCAGTTGTGGTGTGTCAGGCGGGAGTTGAGCTGAGCACTGGCTGTTCGCAGGTCTGATCTACATGGTCATACAGTTTGGTCTTGGTGAGGGACAACTCGCGGGATTGGCGAGAGCCGTTCTGCTGACTTGGTGCGAAGTCGACCGGTTGCTGAAATCGGTATGCGACTCGCTTGAGCGATGCGCTGAGATGGGAGCCCATCCTCTGCCATCGTGTACCGCGTGGATCAGAGCCCTTCCGACCAGCTACTAGAGGAGCTGCGCCGGCTCGGTCCTGAGGGGGAGCGAGCCGCGGCGATGCTCACGGCTGCCTCAGAGCACATCGCAAGTCCAGGAACGCTAGCCGGGAGTCAGATCGCGTATTGCATCCGCGAGGCGTTGATGTCGCTTCTGGATCTGGGTGGAAAGCGGGAGCGGCTGGTGAGCACCGCCGCGGACCGCGTCGTGAAGGTGGGGGAGGAGTTGCGTCGCGAGCGAGCCTCGCAGGAGGCCCTTCTGGACGCCATCCAGCAGCTGGCAGCGGCGCTTGAGGGCCCGGGACCTCACATGGTCCGGCTGCAGACACTGATCGAGTCACTCGCCCGCCGCCCGCCGGTGCGCGCCGAGGCAGACCTACTCGAGGCCTATATCGAGCTGCTGGGCGAGGCAAACGCGCTGCACGGCGATGTCGCCGTTGAGTCTGCGCGCGACCTCTACTCGCGCGTCGAGAGAACGCTCGGACGCCTGTTTGGGCCGATGACTGCACGACTCGAGGAGATCGATCCGCTTACGCGTATTGCGGAGCCGACACGAGAGGATGTGGCGCAGCTGGCGGGTCTCGCTGGCGATCCCCGAACGCTTGGTTACTTCTTCAGTCGTCTCGAGGGACCCGGCTGGCTGGTCGCACTCGCTGACCGCACCCTCTTGGCGCCTCCGGAGGAGGGCCCCTGGTTCGCTTACGGCTACTTGACGAACTTGGCGGCGTCGCACCCCGAGGAGGTCTGCAGCTGGCTTGGCTCACGGCCGAACGGCAGCGAGCTCACTGACCACCAGGCGTACCTGCTGATCGCGATCGCACGCTCAGTCGCGGGGCAAGTGGCCGAGGCCGTTCTGCACATCGCCGAGGGACGAACCGGTGACACCGGCGTGCTCCATCAGATCGCGGGCTACCTGGGCGACCTACCGGAGGAGGCGCACGTGAATGACGCGACGATCAGCCTGGTCAAGCGAGCGCTCGACGGGGTGACGGGCGAGGCGTCTCCAGCAGACAACACGTATCTCTCGGCCGGGATGCTGCGCATCGCTGTGTCAGGCGCCCGTCAGGGACAGGCGCGCCGATGGCTAGGGATCCTGGCTGCGAAGCTGAGCGCTGCCTGCGACCACCACCTGAGAGACGTACGCCTTCTTCGGGCAATTGACGGCCTCAGTCTCAACCCAGACGCTCCAGTACTGGATCAACTCGTTGCCGCTGTCCGTGACGTGGCGCGCCTCGCTGCGGATGAGGGCGTGTCGAGTTCTGAGCGGGTCGAGCGGCTCCGCAGGATTCCCGCTCCGCTCGCCGGGCGAATGATCGCTGCGCATCTGATCGAGACGGTCGATGCGGACGCGACCGTAGCAACGACACTGATCACCGATGAGGTCGCCCAGCGCGACCCGATGCCCGAGACTCTCGCGCTGTTGCGCGAGCTCACCGAGCGGCAACCGCCCGAGTTTGATCGGCTCATGCTGCAAGCACTCGGTGATCCGCCCAGCGATGAGGAGGTGGCGACGCTCGATGAGGGGGCGGAGGTGCCACGGTCCTGGGCTCATGCCTTCGGCTGGCTGATCGCGATGCCCGCAGCTGTCAAGGAGGTGTGGCTGGAGGCAAATGAGTTCGTCGAGGGCCGTTGGGGAGCAGCCTCTCTCAATGGTCTTCTCTGGCCGAAGCCCTTGGTCGGGAGCTTCTCGTCACATACGGCCATCGCGATCGAGGAGCTGGCCGCTCTCGAGCCGCTGGAAGCGGCGCAGCGGATCGCAGAATGGGCACCCACAGAGGAATTTGCTAGTGCCACTCGATACGACGCCGGACGGCAGCTTCAGGAGCTGATCGGCCAAGACCCACAGCGCTGGCTCGCTCCGAGTCCAACACGGATCCTCGAGGCGCTAGATGACCCGATGTACGCGGAGCGCTATCTCATCGCGCTTGCTGACCACATCGGGATCCTTGATGGGCACGTGCCCGAGATCTTGGATGCGATCGAATTCGCAGAGCACAAGCTACCCGCGGGGTCCGCATCCGGCGAGGCCGAAGATGTGGTGGGCTGGGCGAACGCGGTGAGCGCCGGGATCGATCTGATCAGCAAACTAGCCGCGGCCGTTCCCTTCGGTGACAGCTCGAGTCGTGGCTGGGACCTGATCGAGCGTGCGGTCCGCCGGCGTGAGGACTTGTCCTCATTCGATGAGCGCGACGCTGTCGGCTCGCTTCAGGCGGCCATCAGTCGGCGCTCGATGCGTGCGCTTGGCGATGCCTTTGTCTACGCCGACGCGACGACTGACGAGGGCAGCGAGCCCGAGCGCCTGCTGGCGCTGCTGGACGAAGCGCTCGGGCTCGAGCCGCCCGACGGACTGCTAGCCCGAGCCGTCATCGGCCGGAATCTGCCATGGCTCACCGTGCGTGCTCCAGAGTGGGCACGCTCCCGCTGGAGTCGCCTCGTCGGTGCCGATGCCCCAGCCGGGCTCGGCCCACACACCTTCGACCAATACCTTGAGTGGGGAGCTCCAACGGCTGCGCTTCTAACTGAGCACCAAGATCTCTACCGGGCCGCTTTCGACCGCGTACCCGACCACGGCCGACGGCATCTCCTGCACGCCATGATCTGGGGCGTGGAGGGCTACGACCCCTCGACCGTTCTCGAGATGCTCACCGGAAGCGGTGACGATCAGGTGACGGAGGCGATCCACTGGCTCGCATTCGGAGCGTTTCACGAGTCTGAGATGCCGCTTGAGCATGCGATCGAGTTCTTCCGGCTCGCGCTCGAGGTCGGTCTACCCGGCGGTACTTACGAGTCGCTCGGCTGGCTATCGCGAGTCGAGCGCATCGACGGCGACACGTGGCTCACCCTTACTCTTTCGGCAGTCGAGGCCGCGCACGGCCAGCTTGACCAAGCCAGCCAGATAGCTGAGCGCTCAACGACGACCCCTGATGACGAACGTGCCATCCGGATCGTTTCCGGGCTGCTCGCCGCTGACCAGAAGCTTTGGTATCTCGACGATATTGGACGCGCTGGCCTGCGATTGCTCGACGGAAACAGCCCCGCCGCACAGGCGCCACGTGATGAGCTACGGGAGCATCTGCTGAAGCGTGAATACTTCGACGCGCGCCCGTAACTGAGTAACCTTCTACGTAGAGCCGAGTCGGACTTTTCCAGTACGGCGCCAGCCGAAAGGGTCGCTCGGCGCCCACTGGGCAGAGCTATCTAGCAATGCGCTCGCGGTATCGACGGCTTCGCTCCTCAAAGGCCTCGCGGCCACCCTCCATGATCTTTATGACTGCGTCAATGATCTCGGGCCGATCAATGTTTCCGGTGTCCTCCACCTCGGCGCTGCGGCTGGTGGGCGCGTTTAGCACGACAACTTGCTCGGCATCTCCGCCGACGACGATGTTGGGATTGTGCGTTGTGACGATGATCTGTCGCCGCTCCTTCAGGCGTGCGAGGATCGAGGAGAGTGTTTGTCCAACCATGCGGTTGTCGAGGTTGTCCTCGGGCTGGTCGATTATCAACGGCACTTCGTCAGAAAGCGCTATCAGCGGAAGCATCGCGCTGCTGCGGCCACCGGGCGAGAGCTCGTGGACAGGGCGGCCGTCGGCGAGGATCGTGACAAGGTCTTCCAGCGGCTGCTCCTGAAGCTCGAGCAGTTCCAGTAGCTCATCTGCGACGAGCGTCACACCAGTGTCCGGATCATCCTCAAAGAGGGTGAATGCTGCGAGTAGTCTCGTCGCCTGCTCGTCGTCGAGACGGTCCTCGGCCACGAGCATTTCCTGATCAGAAGTGAGAATGGCCCAGGCCAGTTCAGCGGGCGTGAGTTGGCTGAGCTTGCCTGCGACGCCACGGGCGTGAAAGTGACCTCCGCGCTCTTGGTTGAGAAAGGTGTCGTCCAAGTAGCGTTCGAAGCTGGTGCAGTCAGCGCTGGCTTCAACGGAGATCGTGATCATGGGGCCGCGCTGGTCGATCGTGGCAAGCCGGTCTGCGAGGTCTTGGGCGATCTGTGCCCGTGCTTCGCTGATAGTGACTGCCGTGTCGTGCAATTGGGTGAGAACGCTGGCCCGCTCACTCAGGAGCTGTTGCAGGACTGTGTAGTCCGCCTCGTAGCGCTCGCGCAAGGTGGTCGATCGCTCCAGCCTGGCGCGGGCCTGCTCTCGCTGATCCCGCTGGATGGCACTGTCCGGCGTGGCGTTAGTCTGCTCGCGGATTGCTGTCTCGTGCGACTCGGCCTGCTGCTGAGCCTCGAAGAGCCGCTCCGCGATCAGCTCGCGTCGTTTCTTCAGCTCGCCGACGATCTCTTGGGTGTGTGAAGTGATCGCCTGCTCCAGGGCCGCAAGCTCAAGCTGCGGGGCGATTTGGTGCTCCCACCACTCCGTGAGATCCTCGTCCGCCTCCTCAAGTCCGCTGGCCAGCAGCAGATCAGACTCCGAAGTGTCGACGGCCTTAGCTGCAGTTTCGATCTCTACGAGGCGGCTGTCGAGCCCCTTGAGCATGGTGATCTGCGCTCGCGCTCTGTCAAGGTCGCCAAATAGGGTCTTGATCTCCGTGGTGTTCAGCCGCTCGTAGGCGCTGGTGTTCTCCGCCCAGCGACGCAGTGCACTCTGATCCTCCGTGAGAAGGCCAGCCAGGGTCTTGAGGTTGGCTTTCACGCCTTCGCGGTTTGCGCGAAGCTCGGCACGGAGGATCCGTTCCTGCTCCTGTAGGGCAGGTAGTTGGTCAGCGAGGCGATCAACCACCATACGCTGGAGCCGCGGTTGGCGACCGAGGGTCTCAAGCTCGCTCCAGCTAAAGATGCGAACGGGGTACGCGGCGGAGAGCTGATCGGGGGCGACACGGCAGTCGGCACCGTCGAGTGTGAACACTCGTGTCGTGACGGGTTGGGAGGAGTCGTAGGTGGCGGTCAGAACGTGCCGCTCTCCATGATGCTCGTAAATTAGCTCGATCTCGCTGTCACGGAGATTCGCGTCTTGGGTGGCGATCGCGAGGCTCGCGTAGCTACGGTCGTCGCCGCCCAGAGCACCGGGATCGTCGAGTAGCGGCCGCTGGCCAAGAACGTACCTGAGCGCCTCGATGATCGTGCTCTTCCCACACCCGCGGGGGCCGATTAAGCAGTTGAGGTTCTCGTTGAACGCGATCGTCGCGTCACTAAACAGGCCGCCGCCGCGTAGCCGCATTCCGACCAACCTCGGCGAGGGGCTCTCGGGCAAGTCCTCGGCGAAGCGCACTCGCGTTTGGTGAAAGAGCATCGCATCGCGGACGCAGCCAATATCTCTGCGCGAGAGCTTGACGTACGTGACGGCCGCGGGGTTATTCATTGCCTCGATCGAATGATGGTCAGATCGCGCGATACATGCAAACGTGCTCACGGCCCCGCCGGCGGATGTGACTGTCCAGTAATGCTCTCGGTCGCCGTGACCGCGTACCTCGACCGCGTGAGGTGAGAGTTCGATCAGGTACTCGGCGTACTCATTGGAGATGTCACGCTTCTCCTCCTTGCCCGTCGAGTCGATCGCGAACATGTTCGAAGGTCTCGCCGCGGACACTTCGCACAAAGCAGCGGTGACCGCGCGGGAGCTGGTCGATATGGGCAAGCGCGAACAGGCCGCCAGCCTTGTCTACTAGCCCTCTAATGGCGGAAAGCGAGGCAAACCGCACCTGCTCCTTGCCGCTGCGCTGCGGGGTGCCAGGCAGGTCGTCTTGGCCGGCGAACAGACGCTCGATCACGTCTGGGCTTGCGTCTGGCGGATAGATCACAAGGATGTGGATCGCGCTCACTATGGGCGGGTGGAACGGCGCAGGAGATCTCCATGCCGGGCAGCACAGTGATGTCATCGCGCGCTGCGGCGCGCGCGGCGAGTTCGAATGCGTATCCGGACTTCATGTGATCCGTAACGCAGACCAACTCCAGGCCCGCAGCTACGAGCGCGTTGAGGTAGCGTTCCTGTCCGTTAGGACCGGTAAACAGCTCGCGGTCGTTAGTGGTTGCGTTGGCGTCCTTACCCCAGTCGTAGCTCTCGATCGAGTGAACATGGAAGGCAGCTCGCACGAACCTGGCGGTACGCAGAAGTTGCGCCTCGAAGGTCTCGTTCAGATCGGTGTACTCGGCCATCTTGCGCAAACTACTGGGCTTTGCGGTCTGACGACTAGCACAGGCATCTGCTCAGGATCCGAGCTCGAAACCATCGAGAAGATCGCGAGGCTCTTCGAATCCAGCCAGCCGAGTGCTGGACCGGAATGCATGAACCAAATAAGCTCCCTCACGGCCCGCAAGGGTCGACTCAGGCGGTAGCTCAGTTGGTTAGAGCACTCGGTTGTGGGCCGAGGGGTCGAGGGTTCAAGTCCCTCCCGCCCCGTGAGAAGTTCCGTCCGAAGCGGCCTTATTCTTGTCGTAGAGGCGCGATGCCTCAGGCGCACTGGGGCGCGACGCCCCGACTCGCCTAGTCTTGCCAGGGTCCACGGGCAGCGGATACAGCGAGACGAAGCTGAAGTAGCTACAAAAGCTGTCCCGACGAACTAGCTAGAGCCCTGGGAGTCGTATAGGCGATGACCGGGGTTCCGTCGTTAAGGACCGCTTCGCAGAGTTGCCAGTCGGACGTCTCGTCCTCGATCTCCCGTGCGTGTATCTGCGGCGATGGCGGATTGCCGCTGGGGGATGGTTGCAGTGTGCTCGATGCTACCGCTCGTACGCCCGCCCACGCGGCAGAGCGTGCCGAACGAGCACCGTCTGTGTGTCGCGGTCGTAGTCGAAGATCACGCGCCAGTCTCCGACACGCAGCCGGAAGTGCTCACTGCCAGTGAGTCGCCTGACATCGAGCGAGCGGTCGTCGGCCGCGAGACGGTCGAGCGCACCAAGCACCCGCGCGCGGATCGGCGGGTCGAGGCGGCGCAGCTCCTTCTCGGCGCTGCGCGTGAAGCGCAGCTCACGCCGGTTGCTCACTCGGCGCTGGACCCGAGATCTTGCTTGACCTGCTCGTAGGACACCGTGCGCCTGGCTGCGATGTCCGCATCGCTCTCGGCGAGCGCCGCCTGCTCCTCAGGTGTCAGCGGCTCGTCATCCTCCGGACGAGCGTCAAGCCAGTCACCGAAGCTCTGCCCGCGCGAGGCGATGAAGTCGAGGGCTGCCTCGGCCTCCTGCTCGGTGAGGTCTTCGACTCGGGCGCGCAGCTTCTCCTTCGCAGTCATGCTGCAAATGCTAACGCCGCTGAGGGTCGCGTTGGGAGGCAGCGCTGTCATGTCGGCCGTCGCGTTCACGGAGCGCGACCCGCGATTCGGGCGTCGCCCGCGGAGCTCGCGCCGTATCCGTGCCCTTCTCGCGGAGAGCATGCGCGCACCGGGCCGGCCGGAATGGACCTTGGAGACATCGAGCGTCCGTGATGTCATGGGAGTTGGGATAGTGCCGTCTATGACGGCTGTTCGTGATGCACGTGCGGAGGCGATGAGCGAGCTCGCCGGGGCGCTGCTCGACGCTCTGGACGAGCGCTCGCTCGATCGGCTTGCGATGGCACTGGCGCCGCGCTTGGGCATGCTCGTGGGGGAGTCCGTCAGCGCCGCGCCGTGGCTCGATGCGCGGGGCGCCGCCGAGCGGCTGGCGCTCTCACGAGCCACGATCTACGAACTCGCGCGAAGCCAGCAGATTCCCCACCACAAGGTCGGTGCGCGGATGCGATTCCGCCCAGAGGAGCTCGATCTCTGGGTCCGCTCCGGCGGCGTAGAGCAGCTCTGAACGCGCGTGGTAGCGAGGTAGGGGATGGGCAGGCCAGCGACGGGGAATCTCCTGGAGATCCGTTCCACGAGGACCGGTGAGGTCAGCTCGTATTCCGCGCGCGTGACCTACAACGGCCAGCGGCGCAGCGTCCGACTGAGGGCTCGCGAGCGGCTCCTTGCTGAAGCCGAGATGAGGCAGATCGTCGAGGAGATCGGCCTCGGGGTATGGGCGCCGCCCTGCAAGTGGGCCAGGCCTGAGGTGCCGAGCTTCGGCGCCTTTGCGATGGAGTGGTTTGCCCGCCAGTGCCTGGAGGGCGGCAGGAACCGTGTCGGCCTCGCTCCTTCCAGTCAGGCCGAACTGCGCTGGGCGCTCGATCATCTCCTCGAGCACTTCACGGCCATGCCGATCGATGCGATCACGATCGCTCACGTCGACCGCTATCGCCTCGCGAAGGTCAGCCAGGGCAGGCTCTCGGCCAACTCGGTCAACAAAACGCTCACCGCGCTCGCCGCGATCCTCGAGATGGCGGTCGAATACGAGCTCATCGATCGCAACCCCGCCAAGGGACGCCGACGCCGCCTCGCCGCCACCAAGCCAAGCCGCCCCTGGCTCGATCGCTCCGAGCAGATCATCGCGCTGCTGGATGGCGCCGGCCGTCTCGATCGCGAAGCTCAGCTCAGGCCCGGCCAGCGACGAGCGCTGCTGGCGACCCTCGTCTTCGCCGGCCTGCGGCTCGGCGAGGCACTTTCGCTGCGCTGGCAAGACGTCGACCTGGCTGCCGGTGTCATCCGCATCCGCCGGGCAAAGACCCCGACCGGCATACGCGACGTAAACCTCCTACCGATCCTCCGAGACGAACTGCGCACCTACAAGGCCAGGCACGCAGACGAGCCCGATTCGCTGCTGTTCGTGACCAGCACCGGCCAGGCCCTTGACCCGACGAACGTACGCCGGCGGATCCTCGCGCCCGCGATCGAAGACGCCGAAGGCAAACTGCGCAAGAAAGATCTGCCGCCGCTGCCCGACGGCCTGACACCACACTCGCTGCGGCGCACCTTCGCCTCGCTGCTCTTCGCGCTCGGAGAGCCACCGCCTTACGTGACGAGCCAAATGGGGCACACCACGCCGAGCCTGACGCTCTCGATCTACGCCAAAGAGATGCACCGCCACGATGGCGAGCCCGCCAAGCTCAGGAGGCTGGTAGAGGGCAGCGACACCGTCGATGAGCCCACTAGAAGCTCGACCAGCACGGCCGGTTCAGCCGCGACATTCAGCGCGCCGTGGTTGGGTCAGGCTTCCAGATAGAGCGGGGGCTCGGCAGCAACGGCATGGGGGTTTTGGCCATTTGCCGAAACACGGCCCCAAATCCCGTCAAATTCGGCTATCCTGCGACCCGCTCGTCGGATCTTATTCGATCGAGCGTCACGAAAACTCCCTGTAAATCGTGAGTTTTTAGGGGACTGTTCGACTATCTGGGCTCCTAATTGTGGTCCAGGCGGTCGCGGGTTCAAGTCCCGTCGCTCACCCTTGAACGCAAGGCATGCCCCGCGAGGGCAGAGGTCCGCAGCATCTCCTAGGGTTCCGTCCGTTCGTGCCATACTGGGCGACATATAGGACGACAAAGGAAAGGCATTACGGTGGCTGATCTTGCGGAGAGGCTCGGCAAGGCGAGCGGGCAGGTCGAGCTTGACCAGGCAGACCTAGCGCGGGTACTGGATACGAACCCGCGAACCGTTTCGCGCTGGCTCTCGCGACAGACATCTCCGCGCCCGGATGCCCGGGAGAGACTTCTTGAGTTGATCGCTGTCCTTGAGCGCCTGTCGGGCGTCCTGCGTCCCGATGCAGCGCACGATTGGCTGCTAACGCCGAACCCATCGCTTGAGCATCACAAGCCCGTAGAGCTACTAAGGGACGGCGAGTTCCGCCGGGTGCTCGGTTGCATTGATGCGATGGCTGAGGGCGTCTTCGTCTAAGCACCCAGGGTGTTCGACCGTGAGCTCCTTTCGAGGGTTGACGCTGTCGAGCCGACCACTCTGTCGACCGAGGCGTTTCGCCATATTGCTAAGGATCGGCACCCGCTCTCGGGAACCGGAGCTCGCCTTCACGGCGGCCGTTGGAACCCACCGCAGAGGTTCTCGACGCTCTACCTGGCGCTCGCGCAGTCAACTGTGGTTGCAGAGTTCTACCGGCTGGCAGAGCGCCAAGGACGGGCACCCGCGGACTTCCTGCCCCGCCAGATGCACCGGTACGAGGTCACGTTGGCTGCCACGCTCGACCTCAGACCCCCAACAGCGCGAGACTCCCTGAGCCTCACGCCGGACGCGCTGCGCGCCCAAGATGCAAGACACTGTCAAGAGATAGGTGCCGCCGCGCACTATCTCGGCTTCGAGGGCATAATCGCGCCGTCGGCGACCGGCACTGGGACAGTCCTCGCGGTGTTCTCCGACAGTCTTCGAGCGGGGTCCGACGTGATCAGCGTCGAAGACGTGGAGTGGGTCGTCCCACCGCTGCCGTCAGGTACACCGGAGAACGGATAACAGAGCTTCGCGAGACTCTCGGCGACGAGAGTTTGGGCGAGGGACTCTCGATTTGCATGTTCGGCTCTTGGGCGCGCGAGCAGCCGACGTCGGGGAGCGACGCCGGCTGCTCGAGTCGGTCGTCCCTTGACTGCCCCCACGTAGATCCCCGCACCGCCTACGTCCATCCCGCCCTTGCGCGCTTCAAGTTCGCGCGGCACCCGGGCGATGCATTGGCAAGTGCTCACAAGCAGGCCCGTCCCGACGCACGATTCGCCGCCCGAGTCGCAGCCAAGGCTGCTACTCGTCGCATTCGCTGTTCTTGCGACCGCGCTCGCGTTCCACGCGACCCACGCGCTGGCCCAGTTCGGCGGCGCCGGCCTGGCGACGTTCTGCAACGAGTACCTCTACACGGCGATCGAGCTCGTCGCGGTGGGCCTCTGCTTCGCGCGAGTAGTGCGGCGCTCCGAGGATCGAGTGGCGTGGCTGCTGGTCGCGACGGGCCTGCTCGCTTGGACGGGTGGCGATCTCGTGTGGACGCTGTGGCTCGACCACGTCTCGAGCCCGCCGTACCCGTCGATCGCGGACGCGCTCTACCTGGCGGAGTACCCGGCCGCGTTCGTCGGCCTGGCGCTGTTGATGCGCTCGCACTTCCGCCACACCGGCGCGGCCGTCTGGCTCGACGGGGTCGTCGTCGGCCTGACGCTGGCGGCGCTGGGCGCCGATCTCGTCTTCCCTGCTGTGCTCAGCGCGAGCAAGGGCTCGGCGGCGTCGGTCGGCGTGAACCTGGCCTATCCGTTCGCCGATGTCCTGCTGCTCGCGTTCGTGGCGGTTGGCTTTGCCCTGGGCAACTGGCGACCGGGGCGTCAATGGATGCTGATCGCACTCGGCATCGCGCTGAACGCGGTCGCCGACATGATCTACGCCTACCAGGTCGCCAAGGGCACCTATGTCGAAGGGGGCGTGCTCGAAACGATGTGGCCCGCCTCGATGGTCGTGCTCGCGGCGGCAGCGTGGCAGGCGGCGCCGGCGAAGTCGCTGCGCCCGACGACGGGCCGACACACGATCGTCCTGCCGGCCGGGTTCGCATTGGTGGCGCTCGCGTTGCTCGTGAGCGCGGCGCTGGACCGGCTGACGCCGCTCGCCGTCGGCCTGGCCGCGGCTGCTCTACTTGCGGCGGGGGCACGGGCCTGCATCACCTACATGGAGAACGTCCGGCTGCTGGAGCGCGAAGTGGAGGGCGCTACGACCGATCCGCTGACCGGGCTCGCCAACAGGCGCGCGTTGATGAACGAGCTCGAGATCGCCGTGAGGGGCGCTCGCGGCGGCGAGCCGGCGACGCTCGCCTTCTTCGACCTCGACGGCTTCAAGCGCTACAACGACAGCTTCGGCCACAGCGCCGGCGACGCCCTGCTGATCCGCCTCGGTCGCGCCCTGGCCAGCCGGGTCGGGACGACTGGGACGGCTTTCCGCCTAGGTGGAGACGAGTTCTGCCTGCTCCTGCCGGGGAGCTTCAAGCGCGAGGACGCGCAGATCGCGGCTTGCCGCGCGGCGCTGTCCGAGCGTGGAAGCGGCTTCGCTGTGACGGCTTCCTGCGGGGTGGTCGTGCTGCCCGAGGACGCCAACTCGGTCGGCGGCGCTCTGAACCTGGCCGACGAGCGGATGTACGCCGACAAGTCGGCCTCCGGCCACGCCGCCCGCGCGCACGTCCAGAGCGTGACGATGCAGCAACAGGTCCTGCTGCAACTGCTCAACGAGCGCCAGCCGGACCTGCACCGGCACGTACGCGATGTGGGCGAGCTGGCGACGGCAATCGGGCGCACCTACGAGCTCGACTCCGAACAGCTCGACGAGCTGCGCAGGGCGGCCGAGTTGCACGACCTCGGCAAGCTTGCGATTCCGGATCGCATCCTCGACAAGCCGGGGCCGCTCAGCGAGGCGGAGTGGCGGCTGATGCGCCAGCACACGCTCATCGGCGAGCGCATCCTCAACGCAGCTCCTGCTCTGCGTCCGGTCGCCCGGCTCGTGCGCTCGAGCCATGAGCGCTGGGACGGCGCCGGCTATCCGGATCGGCTCGCCGGTCGCGCGATCCCACTCGGATCGCGGATCATCGCCGTGTGCGACGCCTTCGACGCGATCACCTCCGAGCGCGCATACGCCGCAGCGCGTTCGAGCGACGAGGCGGTGGCCGAGCTGCGGCGGAGTGCAGGCTCCCAGTTAGATCCGGAGGTCGTCGAGCGCCTCTGCGAGATCCACGAGCGGCCGGAGATGACCCGGGTGCAGGAGACCCACGTCGGCCTCGTCCCGCCCTCCGGCATCGCCTGACGCGGACATCGGTCCTAGGCGAGCGCAGCTCGCCTACACCTGCGATCCCTACCGGCCGTCATTCGGTTCGCCGGAACCGTCGGGAAAGATGGTAAGAAACGAAGATTACTTCGAGTGACGACGTATGCAAAGCTTGCCCCGAAGCATGACCCGGCTTTCGTTCACCGCCGACGGCCAGCTGCGCGAGCGGGCGCGGGGGGGCGAGTCGCGGGTTCTCTCGCGCGTGGTCGAAGGTCGCAACGGCACCGGGCCCCGGCTGATCGCCGGCGATGACGAGCACGAGATCGTGCAGTTGGCCCAGACCGGCTGGGGATTCGAGCTGCGTGACGGTGAGGGCGCCCGCACCGGGGGCTTCCAGCCGTTTCGCCTGCGCCGCGGCGGCCGCCTGCGCGTGCGCGAGATCGGGGTCTCGCTGCACGGCCGGCCGTGGGCCCACGAGGGCTGGGCGCTCTCGCTGCCGGACGGGCGGAGGGTGGATGCGACCGTCACGGCGCCGGGTGATGAGCCGGGAGAGCACGCGCAACGGCCGGGAAAGTGGGGCGTCGGCGATGCAGCCGGCGGTACGGCTCACAGCGGCGCGTTCGTGGTCACGCTCGAAGCCGTTGGATCGCTCGAGCTGCTCGCGCTCACCGAGGTTCTGGCGCTCGGCAGCTGGCTGATCGCGCGCTGGCACATGGCGCCGGCAGCCGACCACGTGCTCGCCTCGGCGGCCGGCGGGACGGGTCTTGCGAGAGTCTCGCTGAAGTCCCCCTCCGCAGGGATCTGCGCGCAGACAGCGAACTAACAGCGGTCCCTCACCGGCGATCTCGAGAAGGAGGTTGGGATGGCTCTCAAGCGTGCTTCGGCGGAGTTTTTGGGCACCTTCGTGCTCGTGTTCGGCGGTGTCGGGACGGCGGTCATCGCGGGCGATCGCGTCGGTTACCTCGGCGTGGCGTTCGCCTTCGGCCTGTCGCTGCTGGCGATGGCCTATGCCGTCGGCCCGATCTCCGGCTGTCACATCAACCCGGCCGTGACGATGGGCTTGCTCGTAAGCGGCAAGGTCGAGCTCGGCGAGGCCGTGCGCTACTGGGTCGCGCAGATTCTCGGCGCGATCGCGGCCGCCGGCATCCTGCTCGCGATCGTCTCGGGGCGCAAAGGCGGCTATGACGTGCGCATGGAAGGGCTCGGCGCAAACGGCTACGCCGCGCATTCGCCGGGTGGCTTCGCGGTCGGCTCGGCGCTCGCGGTCGAGGTGATCCTCACGGCCTTCCTCGTCTTCACCGTGCTCGCCGCGACCGACCGGATCGCCAACGTCGCCTTCGCCGGCATCCCGATCGGGCTCGTGCTGGTGCTGATCCACCTCGTCGGCATTCCGGTCACGAACACCTCGGTCAACCCTGCCCGCAGCATCGGGCCCGCGATCTTCGTCGGCGGCTGGGCGCTGAGCCAGCTGTGGCTGTTCATCGTCGCGCCGCTCGCCGGTGGGCTGCTCGGGGCAGGCGTGCATCGGTTGCTGTTCAGCGGTAGCCGGCAGATCGCGCCGGGCGAGTCGGCCGTCGAGGCGGGCGGCTGACCATGCTCACGCTCAACGGCCTCGACGAGGTGAAGGCCTACATCGGCAAGGAGCTCGGCGTCAGCGACTGGCTGACGGTGACGCAGGCGAAGATCGATCGCTTCGCCGAGGTGACAGGCGACGATCAGTGGATCCACATCGACCCCGAGCGCGCCAAGCAGAGCCCGTTCGGCGGCACGATCGCCCACGGCTACTACACGCTCTCGCTCGCTCCCCGCTTCTCCTACGACATGGTCAAATTCAACGGCTTCGCGTTCGGCGTGAACTACGGCCTGAATCGCGTGCGCTTCCCGGCGCCGATGCCGGTCGGCGAGAGGGTGCGCATGCGCTCGAAGCTGATCGCAGTCGATGACATCCCGGGCGGGGCGCAGATCACGACCGAGCTGACCTTCGAGCGCGAGGGCGGCGAGAAGCCGGTGTGCGTCGCCGAGTCGCTCTCGCGCGTGTATACGGGCTGATAGCGCGACGGTCATGAGCGCCGGCGGCGCCCGGCGGAAGCTCAGCGCCCTCTTGGAGCGACGATCGCGACGGCCGCCTCGGGCGTGAGCACGCGGAAGCTGTAGGACTCCTCGATGTACAGCGAGACGCTCTCGGCGTCGTGCGACTCGTAGCCGACCGACAGGTCCTGGCCGCTCTCGAAGGCGAAGTCGCCGCCGCGCATGCTCAGCACGATGGCGCCTTTGACGCCGGGCGCCCACACGAGCGGTCCGTTGACGATCGCGCGCAGGTGCTCGAGCAGCGGGTAGCCGCCGTGCTCGGCCGTTTCGACGACGCTCGTGTAGTCCTCGCCGCCGAGCGCGATGCCGTAGGGCCCGGCGATGCCGTTGCGCAGCAACAGCTCGACGGCGCGGGCGACGCAGCCGGGGTAGTCCTCGAAGCTCTTCTTGCGCACGATCGGCGGGTGCGGCGAGCTGCCGGCGATCCCCTCGACGCCGGCCTTCGGCCAGGAATGGAAGACGGCCGTGTTCTCGGCCTCGACGATCCGCTGCGCTGCGACGTCGAGATCGTCGAAGTCGACGTCCTCGGCGCCACGATCGCCGGCCCGCAGCTCAGCGCGCGAGAGCAGGAAGCGCGAGCGCAGCTCGAGCAGCGGCAGCACGACGCGGCGGTTGGCCTCGAGCCCTTTCAGCGCGCTCACGTTGGCGCTCTCGACGCGGCCGAGGTTGGTCGCCGAGTGCTCCCAGCCGTGCGGGCCGGAGAAGTCGACGAGCCGGCGCGCGGCGAGGCCGGGCGTGAGGCGCTCGCGCGCCTCTTCGTCGATCAGCTTCCAGCCGTCGGCCGTGATCGGCGCGTGCTCGCGCAGCAGATGGCTCACATTCCCTCCCCTCGCAGGCTGCCGATGCCGAGCGAGCCGCCGCCGGACACGCCACCGCCGGCATGGGAGCCGGCGCCGGGAGCGTCGCCGCTGCCCGGATCGCCGTCGTCGTCGGCGGCAGCCTCGGCGGCCTCGCCGTGCTCGACGATGTCGCCCTCCTGGAACAGCACGCCCTCGGCGATCTCGCGCCACTTGGGCGTGCGCCGCAGCAGGAACTCGAGGTCCATGCTGAAGTGCTTGTACTCCTCGCCGACGGCGTCTGACATCACGGCGACGGCCTCGGGATCGCGCTCGACGGCGAGCCGCTGCCCATACCAGCCGATCGCTTCGGCCTCCTCGGTCAGCGAGGCGCACAACCGCGCGAACGTGCGCGTCTGCTCGGGGAGCTCCTCGGGTGGCTCGTGGTACTGGTCGAACCCCATCGAACGATTCTATTGCTCTGCCGCGCCTGGGCTCAAACCGAGGAGCGTTCCGGCTGGGGCGTGCCGGTCACGCCGCCGCCGTGCAGCCTGCCGCCGACGAACAGCACGGCCACGAGCAGCGCGCAGAAGGCGAGCGCCGTGTCGAGGCGAAAGGCGGTGTGCAGCCCGGCGACGAACGAGTCGCGCACGAGCGAGGAGAGCCGCTGCGCGACGCCGGCCGAGAACTGGGAGAGCACGTGCTTGCCCGAGGCCGTCCCGGCGAGGATCCCGTGGACGAGATCGGACTGCGCTTCCGTGACAGCCGCGCCGACTTTGTCGAGATGATCATTGAGATTCGTCTTCGACGACGACGTGAAGATCGTCGTGTTCAGGCCGAGCCCCACCGAACCCCCGGCGATCTGGAACATGTAGACGATCCCGCCGGCGAGCCCCGAGCGCGAGGCGTCGAGCGCGGTCACGCCGGCGGTCGTGATCGAGGAGTAGAACAGCCCGATGCCGACCCCGAGCACGAGCATCCCGGGCACCAGGCCGGCGTATTGCGAGTCGCGGCTGATCAGCGACAGCAGCAGGATGCCGACCGTGATCGCACCGCAGCCGAGCGAGACGATCAGCTTGGCTCCGAGCTTTTCATACAGCGGCCCGGCGACGAACGAGGTCAGCGCGAACGTGCCCATCATCGGCACCAGCCCGACGCCCGATTCCAGCGGTGAGTAGCCGAGGATCTTCTGCATGAACTGCGGCAGGTACAGCAGCGAGGCGAAGAACACGGCCGACATCAAGAGCACCGCGAGGCAGGCCGTGGCGAAGTTGCGGTTGGCGATCACGTCACGCGGTATCAGCGCCGCCTCGCCCATCCGCCGCTCGACGAAGCCGAAGCCGACGAGCATCGCCGCGCACAGCGTGAGCAGCAGGACGATGCGCGTGTCGCCCCAGCCCCAGTCGGTCACCTGGTCGAGTGCGACGAGCAGCGAGACGAGCCCGAGCGAGAGCGTGGCGACGCCGGCGTAGTCGATCCGGTGGTCCGCCGGTTCCGGTTCGGTCTGGTGGATCGCGAGCCACGTGGCGAGCACGCCGAAGGCGGCGATCGGCACATTGACGAAGAAGATCCAGCGCCAGCTCAAGAGGTCGGTCAGCACGCCGCCGAACATCGGCCCGACGGCGTTGCCGATCCCGGCCGCCCCGAGGATCAGCCCACCGGCGAGCCCTGCCTTGCTTTCGGGCAGCGCGGCGAACGTCATGCCGAGGATCGCCGGCCACATCAGCGCTCCGCCGATGCCCATCAGCGTGCGGCAGGCGAGCAGCCACGCGGTGTCCTGCGCGGCACCGCCGAGCAGCGAGAAGCCGGCGAAGATCGCGGCGCCGACGATGAAGATGCGCTTGCGCCCGAAGATGTCCGCGAGCCGGCCGCCGACGACGATCAGCACGCCGAAGGTCAGCGCGTAGGCGTTGATCACCCACTGCGCGGTGCCGACGTCGGTGTTGAACTGCTTCTCGATCGCCGGCAGCGCGACGGCGAGCGCGGTGAAGTCGTTGGCGATGATGAACACGGCGACGCCCATCGCGACGAGCGCGAGCACGGTCGCGCGGTCGAGCACGCGCTCGGAGCCCTGCGTTGCGGTCGGGTCCACGGATGACATGGGGCGAAGATAGCCGCGACCCCCGACACTTCGCTCGCTCTGGACGAGCGATTGAATCGGCTGGCGTGCGCTGCGTATGCTGAGCGCATGGAGGTCCGCTCCTACGCAGAGATCGAGCCGTTCACGACGCTCGACGGCTCAGAGATCCGCGAGTGGGCGGGACCGGTCTCGGCGCCGGCGCGCAACCAGAGCCTGGCCGAGGCGACGATCCCGGTGGGCGGCTCGACGACCGAGCACTACCACCGCACGACGGAGGAGCTATACCTGGTCACGGCCGGGCGCGGGCGTTTGCTGATCGACGGCGAGGAGCGGCTCGTGGAGGAGGGCGACTGTGCGCTGATCCCGCCGGGTGCACGCCACAAGCTCTTCAACGTCGGCGAGCAGCCGCTGCGCGTGGTGTGCGCGTGCGCGCCGGCCTACTCAGACGCGGACACCTGCCTGACCGAGTGAGCGCGCGCCTGGATCCGGCGAGCAGCCCGCGCGAGCCGCTGGAATTGCTCGAGCGCTGGCTCGCGGACGCACGCGAGGCGGGACTGCCGTCGGCGCACTCGGTCGCGTTCGTCACGGTCGGCGAGCAGGGGCGCCCGACGGCGCGCACGGTTTCGCTCAAGCGCGTGCAGGACGGCGCGCTGCTGTTCACCTCGGCGCTGTGGACGCGCAAGGCTCGCGAGCTGGCCGCGAACCCGCACGTGGCACTGCTGTTCCACTGGCCCTCGCTCGGGCGCCAGGTGCACGTCGCCGGCGAGGCCGTGCTCACCGAGCGCGCGCTCGCAGAGGAGCTGTTCGCCGAGCGCGCGCCGTCGCATCAGGTGCAGACGCTCGTCTCGCGTCAGGGCGAGCCGATCGAGGACCTCGCGCCGCTGCGGGCGCGCCACGCGCACCTGCTCGAGGCGATGGAGGCGCCGCCTGCCTGCCCGCCCGACTGGGGCGCGATCAGCGTCAGCCCGCAAGCGGTCGAGTTCTGGCTCGAAGGCGGGGATCGGATGCACGACCGGCTGCTGTACGAGCGCGACGGCGAGCGCTGGTCGCTGACGCGCCTGTCGCCGTGAGCTTCGGCGTTGCTGCGCGGTGCCGGGAGCCGCCGGCAAGCGCACGCACAGGCGGCGCCCGGTAGGCTCGCGCCTCGGTCAACGCCGAGCGAGCTGAAGGAGGGATGGCGATCCGGGCACAGGGCATCGGCACGAGCGAGTCGCCGCTGAGCGCCGCGCAGCGGCTCGCGCCGCGGGCGGCCGAGCTGGCCGAGCAGTCAGAGCGCGAGCGCACGCTGCCGGCGGAGCTTGTCGGCGAGCTGCTCGACGCGGGTCTGTTCTCGCTGTGCCTGCCGGCCGTGCTCGGCGGGCGCGAGGCGCAGCCAGCGGAGATGGTGCGCGCGCTTGAGGCGCTGGCGTGCGGCGACGGCGCGAGCGCATGGTGCGCGATGGTCGCCTCGACGAGCAGCCTGCTCGGCGCCTACCTGCCGCAGGCTGAGGCCGAGCTGATCTTCGCCGGCGGGCGGAACATCACGGGCGGCGTGTTCGCGCCGCGTGGGCGTGCCGAGCGCCGTGAGGGCGCGTACGTCGTCAGCGGCCGCTGGTCGTTTGCCAGCGGCGTGCAGCACTGCGACTGGGTGCTCGGCGGCTGTGTGGTGCACGACGGCGAGGAGCCCGAGCTACTCGTGAGCGGCGCGCCGGACGTGCGGCTGATGCTGATGCCGGCGGACGCCGTCGAGGTGCTCGACACGTGGTCGGTGTCCGGGCTGCGCGGCACCGGCAGCCACGACATGACGGTCGTCTCGCAGGTCGTGCCGCAGGCGCGCGGCATCTCGCTGCTGAGCGACTCTCCGCGGCATCCGGGCGCGCTCTACGCCTTTCCGCTGTTCGGTCTGCTCGCGATCGGCATCTCCGCGGTGGCGCTCGGCATCGCCCGCGGCGCGGTCGAGGACTTCCTCGCGCTGGCCGGCGCGAAGACGCCGGCGGGCGGTCGCAGAACGCTTGCCGAACGCTCGACCGTGCAGGCCGAGCTCGCGAGCGCAGAGGCGGCGCTGCGCGCGGCGCGGGGGCTCGTGCTGGAGGAAGCCGGGCAGGCCTGGCGGGCGGCCGAGGGCGGGGGGCCGATCGCCGAGCGCCACCGCGTGGGTCTGCGCATGGCCGCCACCCACGCGACGGGCGTTGCGGCCGAGGTGACGACGTCGATGTACCACGCGGCGGGAGGCTCCTCGATCTATGACTCGAGCCCGCTGCAGCGTCGCTTCCGCGACGTGCACGTGGCCACACAGCACGTGATGGTCGCGCCGGCCACGTGGGAGCTGACCGGGCGACTGCTGCTCGGGCTGAACACGGACACGACGCAGCTATAGGCGCGGCGAGCGACCGTGCGCCTGCTCACCTTCGACGATGGCTCGGGCCCGCAGGCCGGGATCCAGCTCGAGCAGGAGCTCGTGCCGGTGGCCGCGCTGGGCGCCCCGGCCAGCTCGCTGCGCGGGCTGCTGCACGCGCTCGACGCCGACGGGCTGGCCGAGCTGGGAGCACGCGCGAGCGAGGCCGAGCGGCGCCTGGCGCTTGCGGATGTACGGCTGCTCGCGCCCGTCCCAGACCCCGAGAAGATCGTCTGCCTCGGCCTGAACTACCGCGATCACGCGGCCGAGGCGGGGCAGGAGATACCGGCGGCGCCGATGTGGTTCGCCAAGTTCGCGAACTCGCTGATCGGCAGCGGCGAGTCGATCGTCTTGCCGCCGGCGCACGCCGAGCACGTCGACTACGAGGCCGAGCTGGCCGTCGTGATCGGGCGCGCGGCGCTGCGCGTGAGTGCTGAGCGGGCGCTCGAACACGTCGCGGGGGCGATGCCGTTCAACGACGTCACGGCGCGCGACCTGCAGTTCCAGAACCCGCTGTGGACGAGCGGCAAGGCGATCGACACGTTCGCGCCGTGCGGGCCGGCACTGGTCACGCTCGACGAGATCGAGGACCTGCAATCGCTCGCGCTGCGCACACGTGTCAATGGGGAGACCTTGCAGCAGGGAACGACTGCGAACCAGATCTTCGGCGTGGCCGAGGTGATCGCGTGGCTCTCGCGCACGATGACGCTGCTGCCGGGCGACGTGATCGCCACGGGCACGCCGGCCGGCGTCGGCGCTTCGCAGGGGCGCTTCCTGCGCGCCGGCGACACGGTCGAGGTCGAAGTCAAGGGGCTCGGCGCGCTGACGAACCCCGTGCGCGCGTAAGCTGGCGCCAACGCAGGCGAAAGCGAGGAGCGGGGAATGTCACAGGTGCACACCGTCCAGGGCCCGGTCGACGCGGACGAGCTCGGCCTGACGCTCGTGCACGAGCACGTGCGCTTTCGCGACGAGGCCGTCGCGGAGCAGTGGCCGGGACGCTATGACGAGCAGCTCGAGCTCGACGCGGCGCTGCTGGCGGTCAACGACGCGAAGGACCGCGGCGTGCGCACGATCGTCGACCCGACGGCGATGTTCGGCGGGCGCGACGTGAACTTCATGAAGCGCGTGGCCGACGAGACGGGCGTGCGGATCGTCGCGTGCACGGGCATCTACAGCTACGACTACCTGCCCCACTACTTCGCCAACCGCGACGTCGACGTGATGGCCAACCACTTCGTCGAGGACATCGAAATCGGCGTGCAGGGCACGGGCATCCGCGCGGCCTTCCTCAAGTGCGCGGCCGACGCGGCCGGCGTGACGGAGAACGTCGAGAAGATCCACCGCGCGGTCGCGCGCGCGAGCGTGCAGACGGGCGCGCCGATCATGGCGCACTCGATGCCCGCCGTCGGCACCGGCCCGCGCCAGGTCGAGATCTTCCGCGAGGAGGGCGTGGACATGGCGAAGGTGCAGATCGCGCACTGCGGCGACAGCGAGGACGTCGAGTACATCCAGGGGCTGATCGACAAGGGCGTCTACGTCGGCCTCGACCGCTATGGCCTGGAGATGTACCGGCCGATCGATGAGCGCAACGCGATCGCCGCCGAGCTCTTGCGCCGAGGTCATGCCGAGCGGTTGATGATCTCCCAGGACTTCTGCGCGACGATCGACTGGTTCCCGCCGGAGGCGGCGGAGGTGTTCGAAGGTCAGGGGGCGATCCGCAACTGGTCGATGACGCTCGTGTTCGACGAGGTCGTGCCGGCGTTGCGCGAGGCCGGCACGATGGACGACGCCTCCTTCCAGACCGTGTTCGTGGAGAACCCCAAGCGCTGGCTGACGGCGTGAGGCGGAGCTGGCGGGCGGAGCGGGCAGGGTCGCCCGCGCGCGGCGGCACGATCAACGGGCTCGTGCTCTCGGGCCTGAGCGAGCTCGCGCTGGGCGCGCTGACGGGCTGGCCCTACGCGCTCGCGATCGCCGATCCGGCTCGGGCAAGGGCGCTCGGCATCCGCTCGACGGCGAGGATGCGCCAGTGGCACCTCGACCTGATCGCGCTCGGCGGCCTGACGGTGCTCGCGGGCACCGCGCTGCCGGATTTGCCTGCGCGCGTGAAGTGGCCGCTCGGCGTCGGCGCGTGGACGAACGCGATGGCCTTCGGCGTGCTCGTGGCGGCGCCGGATGCGAAAGACCACCCCCTTTATCGCGCCGGTGTGGTCGGCTCGTTCGTGGCGACGAGCACGGGCTTCGTCGGCATGGCGGTCGAGGGGTTCAAGCGCCGGCGGCGTGCCGGCTAGCGCTGCGCGGTGGGCGCGGAGGGCCTTGGTAGGGTGAACCGCGAGGTGCCGCGCTGAGATCAAGAGAGGGCAGGGGCGAACGCGAGGAGCCGGCGCGACGCGCGCCGGGAGGCGCCCCGGCGCCGGCCTCGGTGACGGCGCTGCCTGCGCAGTTCGACGAGTGGCAGATCGAGCTGCACGGACGGCGCGTGATCTACCGCGTGGCGGGGAGTGGCCCGCCGATCGTGCTGATCCACGGGATGCTCAACTCCTCCAGCCACTGGCGTTCGGTGGCGCTGAACCTGGCGAGCGAGTACACGGTGATCGCCCCTGACCTGATCGGCCACGGCGACTCGGCCGCGCCGCGCGGGGACTACTCGCTCGGCGCGCACGCGGCGAGCATCCGCGACCTGCTCGCGGCGATCGGGATCGACCGCGCCACGATCGTCGGGCACTCGCTCGGCGGCGGCGTGGCGATGCAGTTCTTCTACCAGTTCCCCCAACGCGTCGAGCGCCTCGTGCTGGTCTCGAGCGGCGGTCTCGGCAGGGAGGTCAAGCCGACGCTGCGCACGGCGGCGATGCCGGGCGTCTCGGCGCTGCTGGCGATGACGATCCGCCCGCGCCTGCTCGGCGGGCTGTACGGAGCGGGCGCGCGGATGCGCGAGCGTGGGGTGGGGGCGGGCGTGTATCTGCAGGCCGCCGCCCGGGCGCTGCGTCCGCTGCAGAGCGCCGATGCGCGCGGTGCCTTCCTGCACACGCTGCGTGCCGTGATCGACATCCACGGCCAGCGCGTCAGCGCGACCGACCGCCTGTATCTGCTGGAGGCGCTGCCGACGATGATCGTGTGGGGCGAGCGCGACAACACGATCCCGCTGGCGCACGGACGCAGCGCGCACGAGGCGATCCCGCACAGCCGCTTTCACACGCTCCCCGACGCCGCCCACTTCCCGCACCTGGAGGATCCAGACGGGCTCGCGGGCCTGCTGCGCGAGTTCATGCGCACGACGCAGCCGGGCGCGATCGAGGACGGAGACTGGGGCGCGATCCTTGCGCGGCGCTCGCTCCCTTCCCGGCGGATGGGCAATGCGGCGTAGAGCGCTGCTCGCGGCGGGCCTCACGCTGATCGCGGGCCTGCTCCTGGCGATGCCCACGCTTGCCTCGGCCGCCGTGCCCGCCGCGGCGATGGAGGCCCCGACGCCGACCGCTCCCGGCTGGTGGACGCCGCCGCAGCAGCTGACGTGGTTCTGGCAGCTGCAGGGCACTGTCGACAACGGCAAGCCGGTCGCCGCGTACGACATCGACGGCTTCGAAAACGAAGCCTCCGAGGTGGCGGCGCTGCATGCACAGGGCAAGCACGTGATCTGTTACATCGACGTCGGCACGGCCGAGAACTTCAGGCCCGACTACGGTGAGTTCCCGCGCTCTGTGCTCGGGCGCTCGAACGGCTGGCCGGGAGAGCGCTGGCTCGACATCCGCCGACTCGACGTGCTCGAGCCGATCATGCAAGCGCGCTTTCGCATGTGCCGCGAAAAGGGCTTCGACGCGCTCGAGCCGGACAACATGGAAGCGTTCTCGAACAAGTCCGGATTCCCGATCACAGCGGCGCAGCAGCTCGAATACGACCTGTGGATCGCGCGCGAGGCGCACTCGCTCGGCATGGCCGTGCTGCAGAAGAACGACGGCGAGCAGTCCGCGCAGCAGCAGCCCTACTTCGACGGGGCGCTGACCGAGCAGTGCAACCAGTACCGCGAATGTGCCGAGTACGAGCCGTATCTGGCGGCCGGCAAGCCGGTGCTCAACGCCGAGTACGCCAAGCAGAACGCCAAGTTCTGCCCGGCGGACGTGGCGGCGGGGATGATGGGCGTGCGCTACGCCAAGAGCCTCAACGGCAAGCGCTTTCAGCCCTGCTGACGCTTGGCCGCTAACGTGAGCGGCACGATGATGAGCACCGAGCCGATGGTCGCCCGCAGCGCGCACTACACGACGCTGCTCGAGCTGATCGACCACCACGGTCCCGCCAAGCTGCACCCCGGAGAGCGCGAACAGCTGCTGGAAGCCGCCGACGCGCTGCTGTTCGGCGAGCCCGAGAGCGAGCGCCAGGTCCGCGCGGCCGAGGCCCAGATCGAGGCGCTGGAGACCAGCGGCCGGTGGTCGGCGGAGAACTGCGATCAGCTGCGCGAGCACCTGTACGGCTGCGACGCACCAGCCGAGAAGGCCTGATAACCGAGGCCATTACGACGTGTCTTAGGGTGGCCTAACTTAGGGTTACCTAATCTGATAGCGTGCCGCCGCGATGACGGGTACGCAACAGGCGAGCGCCGACCGGAGGCCTCGATGAAACAGGCCGAGGCAGCGACCACGCAGTCGCCGGCCAGGCGCGCGCACGAGCGCGTGAGCTTCTACCTCTGGACGCTTGTCGTGCTGGGCGTATCCGTGACGGCGGTCGTGCTCGGATGGCACGCGAGCGGCGGCACGGCCAACCCGACCGCGCTCCCGGCCGGGCGCAGCCTGAGCCACACGACGGTCGTCGTCAACAGCGCGATCCTCGTGTTCCGCGAGGGACTGGAGACGATCCTCGTGCTCGCCGCCGTGCTGGCGAGCTTCCTCGGCGCCAACAAGCTCTACCGCCGGCCGGTCGTGGCGGGCGGCGGCGGCGCGATCCTCGCCTCGATCGGGACGTGGTTCCTCGTCGTCTGGTTGATCGGGCAGTTCCACGGCGGCGAGTTCGACGTGCAGGCGGCGACGGGACTGCCCGCGCTGATCGTGCTGTTGATCGTGATGAACTGGTTCTTCCACAAGGTCTACTGGACGGGCTGGATCTCCAGCCATCACAAGCGCAGGCGCAGCCTGCTCTCCTCGGACCCCGAGACCAACCAGCGGCGGATGCTGCTCGGGCTCGCGCTGCTCGGCTTCACCTCGGTCTACCGCGAGGGCTTCGAGGTCGTGATCTTCCTGCAGAACCTGCGTGAGCTGTACGGCTCGAGCGTCGTGCTCGAGGGCGTCGCGATCGGGCTGCTGTTCACGGCCGCCGCGGGCGTGCTCACGTTCGCTCTGCACCAGCGCCTGCCCTACAAGCGGCTGCTCGTGATCACCGGCGTGATGCTGCTGTTCGTGCTCGTCGTCTCGGTCGGCGAGCAGGTCAACGAGATGCAGCTCGCCGGCTGGATCGGCACGAGCGAAATCACCTGGCTGCACATCCCCGGCTGGATGGGCACGTGGCTCTCGCTGTTCAACAACTGGGAGACCTTCATCGGCCAGGGCCTCGTCCTGCTGCTCGTGCTCGGCTCCTACGTCGCCGCGCAGTACCTGCGCGTGTGGCGCCCGCGCCGGCGCGGGCTGAAGAGCGCCAGCCGCGCCGAGGCGCCGCCCGAGCGCCCGGCCGATCTCGCGCCGGCGCCCGCCGGTCGCGCACCCGTTGCACTCGCTTAGCGCCGGCGACGAGAAGCTCCCCGCTAGGTCGTGCGTTTGCGGCTGAGAGTCGGCGGACCGCCGCCCTGTCGTGCGCTCTACGCTGCGAACATGAGTGGCGATGGTGGAGCCGACAAAGGAAGCGGTTAATCGAGCAGGGCGTCTGGTCGCGGAGCTTCTCGCTGCCTATAAGGCAGACGATTCCGAGACGCTCGAGCGCCTCGAAGTAGACGAACTCGAGCGCCTGGAGGTCGCGGTTGAGGTCATCGAGTGGTGGCGCGGGCTGCACGCCAAGCCGCTCACCTCGCTCAGCGCGAATCTCCGGCACTACCTGAAGGAGCAGGGGCCGGTGGTTGTCACACAGCGCCTGAAGCGCGCACCCACGATGATCGACAAGCTACTGCGGGAGCGGACCATGAATCTCACGCAGATGGCCGACATCGGCGGCTGCCGCGCGTTGCTCGCCGACCAAGACAAGGCATACGCCGTTGCTGCCCGCCTGCGCCGGAACTGGGACGTCACGCGCACCCGCGACTACGCTGCTGAACCAAAGGACTCCGGCTACCGAGCCGTCCACCTGATCGTTCGGCGCAAAGGTCGGATGATCGAGGTGCAACTGCGAACCCCGCTGCAGGACGCATGGGCGAATCAAGTCGAGGAGGACTCAAGGCGCGTCGGGCGTAACTTCAAGGGCGGGGAGGGGCAACGGGAGGTCCACGACTACTATGCTGTCGTCTCGGAGCTTCTCGCGCTCAGGGAACTGGACGTGGAGCCCGATGAAGATCTTCGACAGCGCCTTCTTGCAGCCTACGAGGCAGCGCAGCCCTATCTGACGACCGACACGGGAGGGAAACGATGAGCAGCGCGGACATCCACCACTTCCTCGTCATCTATGACATCGCCGCGCGCGAGGCACACGTCGACGATCATTTCGGCAGCGACTACGAGGCTGCCCTTGAGGCGTACTCGCAGGCCGAGGAGACCTATCGGGGTCGCGGTGATATCGAGGTCGTGCTGCTCGGTGCTGACTCGATTGACACGATCAAGAAAACCCACTCCAGCTACTTCAGCACTCGCGAGCAGGGCTTCGAGCGATTCTTCTCGGTCAACGATCTCGTCGCGTCTCTCGCCAAGTAGGTCTGAACCGCCGCCGGCGATAGACGGAATGCTGGCTTCAACGAGCCGCCAGACGGTCTAGCGCCCGTAGACTCGAGGAGCGCGACAGGTCGTTGGACGGCGCATTGAGTGTTGCTTAGCGCTTGCCGCTCCACTCCCTCTTGTGCACCCGCTTTGCCGCCTGGTAGTCGACGAGCGCCTGCGCCGAGTCGACATCGCCCAGCGTCGGGTGCCACGGCACGAGCTCCTTGGCTGTATTCACGCCGAAGCGCTTGGCGAGCACTGCGCTGAGCGACTTGACCTTCATCTCGCCGAAGCCGGGCAGCGCCTCGATGTTGGCGCGCAGGGCTGCTCGGCGCTCTTCGCGTCCTTCCACACGCGCGCCGCATCGCCGTCGTACTCGTCGCGGATGTGGACGGCGAGGTCGTGCACGCGCCCGGCCATCGACCCGGGGAAGCGGTGGATCGCCGGTTTCTCGCGGAAGATCGGCTCGAGGTCGGCGGCTGCGATCTTCTTCGGGTCAAGCGACCCGAGCCGCTCGCGCAGCACGAGCGGTCCCATGAAGGCCATTTCGACTTTGACCTGCTGATCGAGCGTGAACCCGATCAGCAGCGCCATCGGGTCGGAGGCGATCAGGCGGTTGGCCTCGGCGGAGTCGGTGAAGTGCAGCTGCGCCGGCACGCGGCGAATGCTATCCGTCGCGCGGAGCGAGCTGGAAGATCGGGATCGCACGTCCGGCGTGCGCCGCACGCTCGCGGTAGTCGGCGTACTCGGGGAAGACGCGGTCGGCCAGAGCCCAGAGCCGCGTGCGCTCGGCCTCGTCTTCGACGAGCTCGGCGCGGTACGGCAGGCCGCCGTAGATGATCTCGGGGTGCTTGCGCAGGTTGTAGTACCAGGCCGGGTGCTCCGGCAGGCCACGCTTGGAGGCCACGATCGTCACGCGATCGCCGTCGTGGAAGTAGAGCGTGGCGTTGCGGCGCGGCTTACCCGTACGCGCGCCGCGTGACTCGAGCAGCGCCGCCGCGAGCGGCCCGGTCGTGCTCAGGCGCCCGCCGCTGAGCTTCAGCAGCAGCGGGTCGAGCTTCCAGGCGAAGTTGATCGAGAACCATGCACCGAACTTCGTCGAGGAGAGCCTGGCCACGGCCAGGTACAGGCGGCTGCGCGGCTTGTACGGATCGACGTGGGGCAGCGTTCGTGCGCGGGCCATGGCGAGCTGGTCGTTGTCCTCGACGCTATCGCTCGTCCGGCGGGAGCTCGCGCTCGAGCGGCCTGGTGCGCCCGCCACCGACGTTCATGGCCATGCCGATCACGACGACCACGGCGGCCAGGCCGAGCACGACGGCGACCAGCCCGCCGATGCCACTGTTGCTGAAGATCTTCACGCCGGCGATCAGCACGAACACCCCGAGCATCGCCGGCAGGCCGAACACCTGCGAGCCGAAGGCGAAGTGCAGCGACCACAGCAGTGCGCCGATCAGCACGACGTAGATCGCGACGTTGCCGAGCGATTCCAGCAGTTCGGTCACAGCCGGACCGTAGCGCGCCCGGCGCTCAGGTGGCGACGGCGCCGAGCGCGGCCACGTAGTCATCGGGCAGACCGCGCTCTCGCGCCCCGTCGAGCAGCGCTTGCAGATACTCGCGCGAGGGCGACACGTGCTCGCCGTCGGGCGTGATCACGGCGTAGGCAAAGGCCTCCAGCTCTCCGGCCTGGCCCGCGGCGCCCGCGGCACCCGCGGCGGCGAGGATCACCCGCACGGGCCGGCGCTCATAGGCCCAGCCGTTGCCCTCTTTATCGTCGATCGCCGCGAGGTGCGCGTCGTCGAGCTCGTACAGCGCGCCCCACACGCTCTGCCCTGGCGCGGCGAGGATGTCGGCGACGCCGGTGCCCGTGCGCAGCGAGCGCCGCGTGAAGGCGAGGCGGTGCTCGCGCAGCTCGGCCGCGCCGAGGAAGCCGTGGCCCGGGCAGGCGAGCTGCATCGCGAGCGTGCCCATGTTGCGCCCGTAGGCGAAGTAGAGCGTGCGTGGGGGTCGCGCCGGCGTCACCCCTGGATTCTGACGTACGCGTCAGTTTGTTATGGTCACGCCAGCCGGAGAGGGCCGGCTCCGGCGCGTCGCGCTCGAGGACGAGGGCGCGCTCAAGGGACGAGAGTGGGGACCGGCCGCCCACGGAGCCCAGAGGGGGGTTCAGGATGAGGATTCGCACGTTGTTGACGGCCACGATGGCCGTCTTCGCACTGGCCGCGATGCTGCTGACGGGGGTCGCTGCGGCGGCGCCGCAGCGCGAACGCGCCGCCAAAAAAGCCGAAGAACCGCTGCCGCCGATCGAAACGGCCGGCGGTTGTGAGTTCATTGCAAACCCGGGCAGCCCGGTCTGCATGCTGCCGTTCCCGGACGACTACTACACGACGGCCGACCCCAACAGCGCCACCGGCCGGCGGATCGCCTTCAAAGACGAATCGACGCCGACCAACGTGCTGGGCCAGCACGTCGAAGGCGCGCCGTACAACGCCGCCGACGGCTTCAGCCCGGGCTCGGTGATCCTCGCCAAGGTGCCGGGCATCGAAACGACGGCCGACGTCAAAGCGATGCGCTCGGTGCCGATCAACAAGCTGCGCCAGTACAAGCGCCCCAACGCGCCGGTCGTCGTGATCGATACGAGCACCGGGCAGCGCTGGCCGATCTGGGTCGAGATCGACTCGACCGCCAAAGAAGCCAACAAGGCCGATCTCGAGATCCACCCGGCGGTCAACTTCACGCCGGGCGACCGCTACATCGTCGCCCTGCGCAACCTGAAGAACGCGGCCAACGAAAAGCTGCAGGCGCCGGCCGGCTTCCGCTACTACCGCGACAACGTCGCCTCCGAACAGGAAGCGATCAACGCGCGCAGGCCGCACTTCGAAGAAATCCTCTCGACGCTGCAGGGCGCCGGGATCGAACGCTCCGGCCTGTACCTGGCGTGGGACTTCACGGTCGCAAGCGACGCCAGCAACACGAGCCGCGAGCTCGCGATGCGCAACGACGCGTTCGCCCAGCTCGGCGACACGAACCTCGAAGACGGCGTGCCCCAGGGCGTCTCGCCGACCTTCGCGGTGACCAAAGTCGAAAACGAACCGAACCCGGGGCAGATCGCGCGCCGGGTCAAAGGCACGTTCACGGTCCCCTGCTACCTGACGCCGAGCTGCGCGCCCGGCGGCAAGCTGAACCTCAACGGCGAAGGCGTGCCCGTGCAGAACGGCACGTGGACGGCCAACTTCGACTGCATCATCCCGCTGTCGGCGACGAGCGGTCCCGCCGGATCGGGGCGACCTTCGCTGTACGGGCACGGCCTGCTGGGCAGCGCCTCCGAGGTCGCCTCGAGCCCGCAGCGCAGCCTCTCCCAAGCACACGACATCGTGCAATGCGCGACCGATGAGATCGGCATGGCCGAATCGGACGTGCCCGTCGTGATCGGGGCGCTCGAGAACGCCTCGAACTTCCCGGCGATTCCCGACCGGCTGCAGCAGGGCTTGCTCGACGAGCTCTACCTCGGCCGGGCGATGATCAGCTCGAGCGGCTTCACGACGAGCGCGGCGTTCCACCAGGACGGGACGCTGTCGAGCGGCTCGGTGCTCGACACGAGCCACCTGTTCTACAACGGCAACAGCCAGGGCGGGATCATGGGCGGAGCGTTGACGGCGGTCTCGCCGGACTTCACCCGCGCCTCGCTCGGCGTGCCGGCGATGAACTACTCGGTGCTGCTGCCGCGCTCGGTCGACTTCGACGAATTCGCTCAGGTGTTCTACCCGTACTACCCGAACGAAACGTCGCGGCCGCTCGTGCTCGACATGATGCAGATGCTGTGGGATCGCGGCGAGCCCGACGGCTATGCGTCGCGGATGACGTCCAACCCGCTGCCCGGCACGCCGGCGCACCAGGTGCTGCTGGACATCGCCTTCGGCGACCACCAGGTGAGCGACTACCAGGCCGACGTGGAGGCGCGCACGATCGGCGCCTCTGCGCACAAGCCAGTGCTCTACAAAGGCCGCTGGCCGAGCACGAACGTGCTGTGGGAAGTGCCCAAGATCACCAGCTACCCGTACACCGGCTCGGCCGCGTACTACTGGGACATCGGTCCCGTGCGCGAAAGCTCGCCGGAATCGGGCAAATTCATCGGCACCGAACCGCCGCCGTACGAGAACCTGCCCAACCGCACGGGCGAAGACCCGCACGGCGCGCCGCGCGCCGCGGCGGGCGAGCAGCAGCTCGTGTCCGACTTCTTCAACGGAGCGATCCAGAAGGCGGACAACTGCGGCAACAAAGCCTGCTATGCGGGCAGCTTCACCGGTCCGTAGCGAGTAGCAGCAGATGGTTCTGCGGAGAGGGCCTCGGGAGCGATCCCGGGGCCCTCTCTTCGCTCAGCGCCCGCCCGCTTCCAGCCGCGCGATCGGCGCCGGCTTCTCGCCGCCGAGCCCGTTGAGCACGTGCGCGGCGCCAACGACGTCGCCGCTGTCGTAGAAGTCGGTGAGGATCAGGTTGGGCAGTTTGTGGCGTTCTCGCTCGCACTGGCGCGCGCGTCCCACGATGAAGTCGCGCTTGACGAGCGGCAGGTTGGGGCTGCGCCGCGGCGGGAACACGTCGGCCCAGTCGTTCATCATCAGCAGCGGGCTGCTCGGCAGCCCGCGGTAGAGCTTGCACGTGAACTGCTTCGGCTTCACGGCGCCGAGCGGCGTGTCCTGGATGAAGCCGCCGAAGGCGTACATGTCCCACGGATAGCGTCCGCTGACGGGCTCCTGCGTGAACACGACGACGTTGTGCTGCGAGCTCACGAGCTGGCCGAGCGTGGGCATCTGCTGGCCCTGGCGCAGCACGGCGAGGTGCGAGAACAGCCGGGCTTTCTTGAACACGTCTTCGAGCGAGGACTCCGAGACGTAGTCCTCGTCGAACAGCACGATCACGTTGCCCGGGTTGCGTTGCAGGAAGTGGCCGATCGTCTGGAAGAAGCTGACGGCGTTGGTCGCGCCGAGCTCGCACAGCGTGTGGCAGAGCCACACTTCGCGCTTGCCCTTGGCCTTGCCGCCGAAGCCGACGGAGCCGCTGAAGCGCTGCAGCGCGGCGCGGGCTTGCAGGGTGAGCTTCTCCGAGACGCGGTTGGCGCGCGCGCCCTCGGCGGCGACGTCCGTTCGCACGTTGCCCGGCTTGCCCTCGCCGTAGTGCGTCGAGACCTTGAACGCGCGCAGGCCGTCGTCGAGCTGGCGCGCGATCGCGCGCTGCTGGTTGGCGATGAACCAGCCGGGCGAGTCGGCGGCGGACATCGCGTTGTGCGTGCCCGCCAGCACGACTTCGTCCAGCCGCCGCGAGCAGAGCTGCGAGTAGCCGTTGCACGTGCTCAGCGCCTCGGCCGCCGGCGGGCGCGAGGGGGAGTGCCCGCTCACGCCGAGCGCGACGGCGACGCCGCCGATCAGCACGCCGAGGCTGACCGCGGTCGCGGCGATGCCCGCGCGGTAGCGCCGCAGCGTGGGCCGCTCGTGCTCGGGCGGCAGGCCGGCCGCCGAGAGCAGCTCGCCGACACCGAAGTACACCAGCAGAACGCCGCCGAACACGCCGATGATGTCGATCGCCAGCGACGGGTCGCCGACGAGCAGCAGGCCGAACAGCAACGCCAGCGCGCCGCGCACGATCACCCCGCGCTGCGAGCGCGGCGTGAGGCGGGCGCGCAGGCGCGAGAGGCCGGCGTCGGCCGTGTATGGGCGCAGCACGCTGGCCGAGGCGGCGGCCACGATTGCCGCGACGACGGTCAGGCCGAGCGCCCAGTCGGAGAGGTTGCCGAGGTAGGAGTCCCACAGCGCCCCGGCGGCCGCGCGCACGTCGGCGTTGCTCAGCTCTTCTGCGCCGAACAGGTTCGAGATCGTCGCGTGACGCAGCAGGATCAGGTCGAAGTACACGGCCGCGCCGGCGACGGCGAGCGCGACAGCACAGCGCGTCACGGCCTGGCGGCGGCGCGGCGCGATCGCCACGGCCAGTGCGAGCAGGGCGAGCGCGAGCAGCGGCCCGACGATCCCGAGCAGGCGGACTTTGTCGGCGATGCGCAGCGTGCGCACGGCGAAGCTCTGGCGGCGCAGGTCGAGCAGCTTGCCGTCGATGTTCTTCGGGATCTTCGACGCGATCTGCGGCGAGAGCGTGCGCAGCGCAGAGATCACGACCGTGCTGGCGTCGGCGATGTCGAAGACGACGTTGCCGCCGCGGTCGAACAGCAGCCTGTGGGCCTGTTCGGCGACGAGGTGGAACGCGCCGTGGAACTGCTGCGTGCCGACGACCGTGTCGACGACCGTCGTGATCAGCGGGCGCGCCGCCAGCAGGTCGGGCGAGCCCTGGTCGATCACCTGCACGACGATCTCGCGCGAGGCGACGTGGCGCACGGGCGCCTTGGCCAGCGCCGAGACAGTGCGGTCGGCGAAGCTGTTCGCGTTGAGCAGCGCCTCGCGCACGTACAGGCAGCTGCCGCCGGCCACGGCCAGCACGGCCGCAAGGATCGCCAGCGCAAGGCTCCCCGTCGAGCGTGCGCGCCCCGCCCGACGCGTCTCGGGCGAGCGCGCGGCGGGCGACGCGGACATGGCGCCGATCCTATACCGACCCCCCGGCGCCAAGCCGCTGTCTCGGACTCTCGGCCGCGTTCCGCGGTCCGGTCCCGGCTGCGGATAACCCGCTAATCCATATATTAATAATTAAAATAGAAAAAATGATCTTTGCGCCGAACGGCCGCGGCGTCTTGACGGCCGTTTGCCCGCGAGGCTAGCTTTGGCCGGTCCGCGCCTTGGGGAGAAGGGATGCGCTGATCGGTCCCTGGGCGCACGTAAACCGCAGTGCGAACAGGGGAGAAGTCATGAACAAGCAAGCCCGCGTGGTCGGCATCCTCGCCGTCCTCGCAGCAGTCCTGATCCCGGCGGCGTCCGCCGCCGCCTCGCAGTACGTCGCGCTTGGCGATTCCTACGCATCGGGCGTCGGCACGCGCGTCTTCTACGAAGAATCCGGTAGCTGCAAGCGCAGCCCCAAAGCCTACGGCCCGCTCGTGGCCGCCGCCAAGGGCTACACGCTCAACTTCGAAGCGTGCAGCGGCGCGAAGACGACGGACGTCAACGCCAACCAGCTGAGCAAACTGAGCAGCTCGACCGCGCTCGTCACGATCACGATCGGCGGCAACGACGCGGGCTTCTCCAACGTGATCATCAACTGCGCGCTGTACTACTTCACGTGCGGCTCGGCGATCAGCGAAGCCAACGAATTCATCACCAAAAAACTGCCCGCCCTGCTCGAAGCGACGTACAAAAAAATCCGCGAAAAAGCAACCACGGCCAAAGTCGTCGTGCTGGGCTACCCCAAGCTGTTCACCAAAGAAGGCGCCACCTGCAACGTCAACTTCCTCACCTCCGGCAACGAGAAGAAAATGAACGAAACGGCCGAAAAACTCGACTCCGTGATCAAGGGCCGCGCGGAAGCCTCCAAATACACCTTCGTCAACCCGACGGCGCCGTTCGAATCGCACGAGGTCTGCTCGTCCTCTGAGTGGCTCAACGGCCAGTCCAACCCGCTCGAAGAAAGCTACCACCCGAACGTCAGCGGACAGGCTGAGTTCACGACGCTCGTCGAGGGCGTTCTGTAGGCGCGATCCCCTCGCTGCCCACGCCCTGATCGGCAACCGCCCGCGGCCCTCGGGGTCGCGGGCGGCCGGGCATCGCGTGCGAGCCCTCTGTGGTCACCGGCGTGGCCGCGGCGCTCGGCCACGTCCCCGCGAGGCATGTTTGGAGCGCCCGTCGGCGGGCTAACCCTGCTCTGTAGGATGGCGCCAGAGCTACGGCGACGGCGACAGAGTCAAGCGCGCCGCGCAGGGTCGCAACCACGGATCGGGACAAGGAGGCAGATGATGCGTCGACCGGTGATCGTCACGTTGGCATCGGTGATGCTCGGGATCGGCCTCAGCGCCGCCCCCGCTTTCGCCGCGAGCGCGAGCCCTCCGCCCGCTTCCGCAAACGCCGTCCAGCTGCAGGGCAGCGCTCCCGATGCCGCCCGCGGCACGCCCGTCGGCGCGACGCCCGCAGCGACGCCGATCGAATTCGACGTCGGGCTCGAACCGAGCGACCCCGCCGGTGCCGCCGCGCTGCTGCGCTCGGTCTCCGACCCGAGCAGCCCCGGCTACCGCCACTACCTCACCCCCGCCCAGTGGGAGAAGCGCTTCTCGCCGAGCAAGGCATCGGTCGAAGCCGTCAGCGGCTGGCTGCAGTCGCAGGGCGTCGCCGTCGAAGCCGTCAGCCCCGACCGTCTGAGCATCCAGGCCGCCGCGCCGGCGGCCACCGTCGAACGCGCCTTCGGCACGAGCCTCGCCCAGTACAGCCGCGGCGGCGAGGTGCTGCGCTCGAGCTCGGGCGCCCTGTCGGTGCCAACCTCGATCGCGCCGCTGATCGCCGGCGTGAGCGGCGTCGACCAGCGCCCGCAGGCGCCACGGCGGCTGACCGGCGCGAGCCTGCCCGCGCGCAAGAAGCGCGTGAGCGCCGCGCCGCGGGCGAGCGCGCCGCTGGCCAAGAAAGCGCCCGAAGAAATCCCGCAGCCCGAAGGCTTCCGCAACGCGCCGCCGTGCTCGCCGTCCTACGGCAAGACCGCCGACACGAGCGACCCCGGATACGGCGGCGGCTTCCCCAGCCCGCTGCCCTACGCCGTGTGCGGCTACACGCCGCCGCAGCTGCAGGGCGCCTACGGCCTCGGTGCCCCCATCACCGGCGGTCTCGACGGCCGTGGCTACACGGTCGCCGTGGTCGACGCCTACGTCTCGCCCACGCTGCTCGCCGACGCGCAGCAGTACAGCACGCGCCACCAGCCCTCACAGCCGCTCAGCGGCGGCCAGTACAGCCAGCTGCCGGCGAAGAAGTTCAACAACGCCGCCTTCTGCGAAGCGAGCGGGTGGTTCGGCGAGCAGACGCTCGACGTCGAGGCCGTGCACGCGACGGCGCCGGGCGCCAAGATCCTCTACGTCGGTGCCAAGAACTGCGAAACGGCGCTGTATCGCTCGGTGCAGCAGGTCGTCGACGGCCACCTCGCCGACATCGTCACCAACTCGTGGGGCGACGGTGGCGGCGACCTGCTCGACTCGCCCGGCTCACGACGCGCGTTCGACAACATCCTGATGATGGCCGGCGCCACCGGCATCGGCGTGCAGTTCTCCTCGGGCGACGAAGGTGACGAGTTCACGACGCTCGGCATGACCGTCGCCGACTACCCAGCGTCGAGCCCGTATGCGACGTCGGTCGGCGGCACGAGCCTGCAGGTCGGCGAAGCCGGCCAACGGCTCGGCGAGCTCGGCTGGTCGACCTCGCGCAGCTACCTCTGCACGGCCCTGCTGCATGAAGAAGGGCTCCCCGGCTGCACCAAGAACCGCCTGAACACGTGGACGCCCAAAGCGCCCGGCGAATACCTCTACGGCGGAGGCGGCGGCACGAGCTACTCCTACTCCGAGCCGTGGTACCAGGAAGGCGTCGTGCCGGCGCCGCTGGCCGGGCGCAACACGGCCGTCACCGGCATCGCCAACCGCGTCGAGCCGGACATCTCGATGGACGGCGACCCGACCACGGGCATGCTCGTCGGCGAGACGCAGACCTTCCCCGACGGCACCTACTACGACGAGTACCGGATCGGCGGCACGAGCCTGTCATCGCCGCTGCTCGCCGGCGTGATGGCCGACGCCGACCAGGCCGCCGGCGCGCCGCTCGGCTTCGTCAACCCGCTGCTGTACAAGCTCTACGCCTCGCCCGCAGGCGCCGCCGCCTACTACGACGTGCTGCCCGGCGGCAAGCAGGCCGACGTGCGCAACAACTTCCTCAACGAAGTCGACGCGGGAGAAGGCATCCTCACCTCGGCGCGCGTGCTCGGCTACGAAGGGCGCGAGACATTCTGCAGCGGCACCGGCAACTGCACACACCAGAAGGTCGCGCTCAATGCCGCTCCGGGGTTCGACTCGATGACCGGGCTCGGCACGCCGACCGGCGGTCTGATGGCGGCGCTGACGGCGACGCCTTAAGCCTGGGCTCAGGCCTCGCCCCCCGCCGTCTTCGAGCGCTCTGCCGGAGCCTCGCCCGCGAGCTGCCCGTCGATGAACACGTCGCTGTCGTGCACGCCGAGGAACGGCGTCAGCCACAGGTGCGCGATGTGCGGCAGCATCGCCGACACCTCCGGGCGGCCGAGATCGCGCGCCTGCAGGTAGATGATCTCGAAGATGCTCGTCACGATCACCTCCATCGCCAGCCCCGACGGAGGGTTTCGCTGCTTGCGGTGGACGAGGCCTTCCTGCAGGAAGAACGTGAAGGCGAGCGCGCTGTCCTCGACGCGCTGGATCGCCGTCGGGCCGACGGCGTAGGCCTCGACGAAGCCGACGTGGGCGACGAGCGGGTTGTCCTCGATCAGCTGGGTCAGCGCGCGACCCCCTTCCCAGCTGCGCACCGGCCATGTCTCGCCCGAGAAGAACGCTGTCGAGGTCAGCTCCATCACCTGCGCATAGCCCAGTTCGTGCACCGTCAGGAACGCCTCCTGCTTGTCGGCGAACAGGCCGTGGAAGACGTAGTCGTCGACGCCGGCCAGCCTCGTGATGTCGGCGACGGTCGTCGCGATGTAGCCCTTCTGCTCGGCCATCCTCGCCGCCGCATAGAGGATCCGCAGGCGGTTGTTCTCGGCGACTTCCTCCTCGGTGAAGCGCGGGCGGCCCGGAGCATGCACGTTCTCCATTCGCTGGATCGGCTCCTCCGGCACGTATGGCGAGGGCGCCAGCCGCGCCGTCGGCCGCAGCGCTCGCCAGCGATGTTTGCGCAAAGGGCGGCGGTAGGTGCCCAGCCATCGTTCGAGCTCGTCGGTCAGCCGTGAGATCGCAGGCTCGCCCCGGCGCAGGCGCGGCGCGAGCAGCCGGTATATGCCGCCGATCAGCACGCGATGCGCGACGTCCGGGGCGATGCTGTCCTCCTCGGCTGTCGCGAGCGCCCGCTCGATCGACTCGGCGATCGTCGCGATGCCCGCATCGCGCGCCTCGCGCCCCTGGGCGCCTCCGGCGAGCGCTTCGCTCATCGCGAAGCGCGCTCGCGCCGGCTCGGTGCTGGCAAACGACACGATCGCTTCGACAGCTGCGCACGCGGCCTCGAGCGCGGGGCGCGCCGCAATGCTCTGCTCGACGAGCGTCGCCAGCTGCAGCTGGACGTCCTCGATCGCCGCCCGGAAGCACTCGTCGCAGCTCGCGAAGTGCTCGCCGAAGAGCGCAGGTGAGACGCCTGCGCGCGCGCAGACCGCCGGCAATCTGACGCCCGCGTAGCCCGTCTCGTTGGCCGCATCGATCATCCCGCGGAGCAGGCGCTCGCGGTCGCTGCTCTGGCCTGGCTGTCGCATCTCGCTCACCGTTGCCCGCTGCCCGCGAGGCGGGCGAGCCGGCGCTGTCCCTCTGTATCCCGGGTCGATCGCTGCCCCACCGACTCTACCGGCACCGGCGCCGGCCCCGGGCGATCGATCGATTGCGCCGGGTCTCGGGCCGAGCGCCGCCACCGGCCCGCTCGGGCGCGTGGACCGCACCGGTTCGAACAAACGTCGAAGATCGCGCGCACGACGTGATCTGGGCGGCTCGCTCTGACAATCTCGAGCCCGTGGGGGGCGTCGCACAAAAGCGCGGGGGCAAGTCGGCATCGCACAAAGCGGTGGGGCATCCGCTCAAGGGCAAGCCGGGCGCGTCCACACACCGGGCCGGTGCGCACAAGCCCGACAAGCATCACCGCAAGCACCGACGCAAGCATCGCCGGCGCCACAAGCATCACAAGGCGGTGGCGCCGAGCGTGAAAGCGCCGCTCGTCGCACCGGCCGCCGGCCTTCCCGGTGCCGCGCTGCCCCCGGCGATCCCGGCCGGCCCGCCGGCGCCCTCAAATGCTCCCGCGCCGGCGATCGGCGCGCCGATCACGCTCGCCCAGGCGCGGCGCCTCTTGTGGCGCGCCGGGTTCGGGCCGACGCCGGGTCAGGCCGAGGCGCTCGCCGGCCAGCCCGTCGAAGCGGTCGTGCAGAGCCTCACGCGGCCGAGCGGCCCGGCTGTTCTGCACGGGCCGGCGCCGACCGACGACGAAGGCAACGCGCTCGCGCCCGCCGACTCCTGGGGCCACGACCACTGCTGGTGGCTCGACCGCATGGTCCGCTCCGACCAGCAGCTGATCGAGCGGATGACGTTCATCTGGCACGACTGGTTCGCCAACTCCAACGAAAAGGTCAACGACCAGCAGCGGATGCTCGACCAGAACGGCCTGTTCCGCGAAAAGGCGCTGGGCAACTTCCACGACCTGTTCACGGCCGTCACGACCAACCAGGCGATGCTCGTGTTCCTCGACGGGATCTACAACGACAAGTGGGACCCGAACGAGAACTACGCGCGCGAGATGATGGAGCTGTTCTCGCTCGGCGCCGATCGCGGTGCCTACGGCGAGGACGACGTGCGCGAAATGGCACGCGCGCTGAGCGGCTGGACGGCCGACTGGGTCGAAGGCGTGGGCCTGCAGAACTTCCGCTTCCTCGCCTCGCGTCACGACAACGCCAACAAGACCGTCTTCGGGCAGACCGGCAAATGGGGCTGGGAAGACGCCGTGCGCCTGTGCGTCACGCACCCGCTGCACCCGTCGTTCTTCGTCGGCAAGCTGTGGGGCTACTTCGTGCCGGCGCCGCCCTCCGAAGCGACGCTCGCCTCGTTGCAGGGACTGTACGTCAACTCGGGCTATGAGATCCGGCCCGTCGTCGAGGCGATCCTGCAGCACCCCGACTTCCTCACCGGCCCCGAGCTCGTGACGCCGCCGGTCGTCTACAACGCCGGCCTCTTGCGCGCGATCGCCCGCCCGATCGACACGACCGCGTGGGCTTGGCTGTGCGCCGGCGCCGGGCAGCAGCTGTTCTACCCGCCCAACGTCTCCGGCTGGGACTTCACGCGCTGGCTCGACACCTCGACCGCCAAGGCCCGCTGGGAACTGGCCAGCTACGTCACCGCCAAGACCTACCCCAACCCATGGCCCGGCGCCGGCGAAGCGAAGTACAGCGAAAGCGAGGAACCGGCCGAAGCGCTCGCCGGCGCGATCGCCTACTGGGCCAACCCCGGGCTCTCCGGCGAATCGCAGGCTTCGATCGCGGCCTTCGCGCAGTCCTGCCTGCAGGGGCTCGTCACGGCCAAATGGCAGAAGAGCCCGTACAAGGCGATGCGCCAGAACGCGCTGCGCATGCTGATCGCGACCTCGCCCGACATGCAGGTGAGCTGAACATGGCCCGCAGCTGCTCCTGCAACGACTTCACGCGCGCGCAGCTCTTGCGCCGCGGCGTCGCCCAGGCCGGGCGTGGCCTGCCCTCGATCGAGCCCGGGCAGCCGGTGCCGGCGGGCAGCGGCATGGACCGCCGCTCCTTCCTGCTGCGCTCGGCCGGAGCCGTGCTGTCGGTCTACGGCGCCGCCGCGCTCGCGCCGCACCAGTTCGAGCAGGGCATCCTGCAGGCCGCCGCCGCCGCGCCGCCCAACCAGCCCGTGCTCGTCTCGATCTTCATGGAAGGCGGCTGGGACGCGCTGTCGGTGCTCGCGCCCGTGCGCGAAGCCAAGTACCACGAACTGCGCCCGTCGCTCGGACGCCAGGAAGGCGAAGGCGTCGAGTTCACCGAGGACGAAGCGCTGATGTGGCACCCGCAGGCCGGTGGCCTCGCCCAGCTGCACGGCGAGGGCAAGGTCACCGTGTTCCCGGCGATCGGCTACGACCCGCCCGACGAGAGCCACTTCACGAGCCGCCACTACTGGGAGGTCGGCGAGCTCGACGCGCAGACGCGCTCGGGTTGGATGGGCCGCTATCTCGACGTCGCCGGCGATCCCGGCAACCCGCTGCAGGGGCTCTCGCTCGACTACTCGCTCGCGCCGGCGCTGGCCACGACGAGGGTGCCGGTCGCCGCCGTCTCCTCGCCGAGCGACTACGACTTCTGGGCGTACGGCCTCGGCGAACCGCTGACCTCGCCGACGCTCGACGCGTTCGGCGCGCTCGGATCGCTGTCCTCACCCTCGCCGGCCTTCGCGCAGGCGCGCACGGCCTCGCTGAACACGAACATCATCCGCAACCAGATCGCCCCGTTCGGCGAACACGAAGGCAAACCGGGCTTCAGCTCGCCCGTCACCTATCCGGCGAGCGGCGGCGAGTTCCCCAAGCGCCTCGCCGCGCTCGCGGCGATGCTCGACGACGAAGCGCTGCCGATCAAATGCGTCTCGCTCAGCGCCGTCGGCTCTTATGACACGCACTCCGACGAGGTCGACACGCTCAGCACGAACCTCGGCGAGACCGTCGCATCGGTGCTCGCCTTCCAGCGCGATCTCGAAGCGCGCGGGCTCGACGACCGCGTGCTGATCCAGCTGTGGTCGGAGTTCGGCCGCCGCCCGCGCGAAAACGGCTCCGGCACCGATCACGGAGCCGCCGGCGTGGCCTTTCTGATCGGCTCGCGCGTGAAGGGCGAGATGGTCGGAGAGTTCCCGGGCCTGTCGAAACTCGACCCGAACGAAAACCTGCTCAACACCTCCGACTTCCGCGCGATGTATGCCGGACTGCTCGCGCAGTGGTTCCAGACCGAAGCCGGGCTCGTGATCCCCGGCGCCGGCACCGGGGAGCCCGGCGCGAGCGCATACGGCACCGTGCCGCAGCTGATCGCATGACGAGCCGCGTGCGCAAGCATTGTCCGCTCGGCCTGCGCGTGCCGCCGGCGAGGACGGGAGCAGGGCTCGTGCTCGTGCTCCTCGCCTTGCTCGTGGTGGCCTCGCTCGCGCCGGCCGCCGGCGCCTCGCTCGCGTCCGCCGCGACGGCGCCCGACGGCCACGCCAAGCGGCACACCTCGGCCGCGTCTCATCGCGGCAGGTGCGCACGGCACGCGCGTCGCCGCGCTCGGCGTCGGCGCCACTGCTCCGCTCACCGGCACACGGCTTCCAAGCGCCCGGCTCCAGTGCTCGTGCTCGCGGCGCCCGCCGGCCCGACCGTTCAGCCGGTCGCGCCGATCGCCGTCCCGCCGCCGGCGCCCGCGCCCGCGCCGCCGGCGCCGGTCGCGCCGGCGCCGTCGAGCGAAGGCACCAAGTCCGGCGAAGGCGACGGCGAAACGGGCGAAAGCGTCGAACCGCCGTCGATCCCGCACGTGCAGGTCAGCGCCGTCGAGTACGCCTTCACGCTCTCGCGCACGAGCGTGCCTGCGGGCAAGGTGATCTTCCAGTTCGTCAACAACGGCCAGGACGAACACAACCTGAAGATCGCCCCGAGCGAAGGCCCGCTCGCGGGGTCCTTCGCGAACACGCCGTCCAAAGGGATCAGCGACCTGCAGCTCGAAATCCAGCCCGGCGAATACACGCTGTTCTGCTCGCTGCCGACGCACGAGCAGAAGGGGATGAAAGCGACGCTGACCGTCGAATGAGCGTCGCGCATTCGCCGCGCGTGCGCGGCCGCGCGTCAGCTCAGTAGCTGTCTGAGGGCAGCGGGTCGATCGCCGACGAGGGCACGATCGTGACCGCGACCGGCGAGTCCTTGAGCAGACCGCTGGTGACCGTGCCGATCGCCTGGTGCACGCGGGAATGCTGCTGGGAGCCGAGCACGATCGCCTCGGCGCCGTGGCGTCTGGCGGCCTCGCGCAGCGCGCTGACCGGGTCCTGCTCGGAGATCTCCGTGCTGATCTCGCAGTCCAGCACCGCGCCGTCGGTCTCGAGCAGGAGCTCGTCGATCGCGGCGCCGGCGAAGTGGCGGCGCTCACCGGCGGAGGAGAGCGGTGACTGCGGCGCGTGCAGCGGCTTCTCGGCGAACACGATCACGAGCCGGCCGTCGGGCGGAAGCTGGCGCGCGGCCCATTCGACCGCCGCCCGCGCGCTCTCGCCGCGGTCGTAGCCGACGACCAGGCAGCGATCGCTCGCTCGCTCCGGCGCCTTGCGCTCGCCGGCGCCGGTTGCCTTGTGAGCGCCGGTTGCCTCGCGGGCGCTCATGCCGCTGCTCGCCGATTCTCGAGCGCGTCCAGGTAGGGCGCCAGGTACTTCGCCGCGATCTTGCTGACCGGCTTCCACAGCGGCTCGCTGCTGAACTCCGAGCTGTAGCCGTGACCGCCTGTGATCTGCGCCGTCATGTAGTAGGGCTTGTCGTAGGTCATCAGCATCCCGCGCAGCACCGGGTGAAACGGTTGTGGATCGACCGGTGCGCCGGCGAGGGCGGCGATCGATTCGGCCGCCGCGTCGGCCTGTTGTGAGCTGATGCCGCCCTGCTTGACGGCGAAGTCCGTCGCGTCCCCGGCCGCGAACAGCGGCCCGCAGTTGGGCACCTGGCCGAACTGGTCGACGGCGATGAAGCCGTCCTCGCTCAGCGGAAAGCCGTGGATCGACGGGCCGTAGAGCTCGGGTAGCGCAACGATCCGCGCCGCGTGCACGTGGCGGTCGCCCGGCCCGATCGTGATCTGGCCCTGCGCGGGGATCTCGGCGTAGGCGTTCGTGATCGTCTCGATCTTCGCCTTCGCCAGCAGCTCGGCGACGCCCTGACTGGCGCGATCGCCGAAGATCGCCAGCGGCTTCTCCTCGGGTGTGACGATCGTGATCTCGAGCTCGACGTTCATGTCGTAGGCCCGGCCGGCCGTCATCAGCGCCAGCTCGTACAGCGGCAGCGGCCAGGCCATGCGACCCGGCGCGACGAAGGCGAGGCTGTCGACGTAGCCGAGCTCGACGTCCTGGATCAGGCCATGCAAGGTCTCGTCCATCGTGCGGTCGTCGATCGTCAGCGCGTGCTCGTAGCGCGCCGAGATGCGCGTGCCGAGCGCGAGCACGAGCGCGTCGTATTCGAGCTGCTGCGCGTGCTCGGTGTGCGCGACGCGCAACGCATGGTCGACCCAACTGAGCTTCTCGCGGACGAGCTCGGCGCCGATGTCCTCGAGGATCGGCTCGAGTGGGAAGTGGCGGGCGCCGAGGAAGGAGAAAGGTTCGCGCACGGTCATCGGCCGGTACACGAACTCGTCGTTGGGGGCGATCACGGTCATCTGCACGCGGTCGCCCGCGAGCTCCTTCAAGGCGAGCGCCGTCTCGAGCGCCGCCACGCCGCCGCCCGCGATCAGCACCCGGAACTTCTCTGAATGGGTGTCTTGAGTGGTCATGTCCCGCAGACTAAGCTCGCGCCCGCCCAGCGCCAGCCGAGAAAAGCCGCCGAGTAGGGTGGTGAACTACGTAGTCCCGGCGACGGGCCCGATCGAGCTGCGGCGGTCGAGCGCGAGCGTGACCTCGTTGGCTTGGCGCTCCAGCGGCGCCTCGCAGTCGAGCTCGAGCGCGTGCTCCGCGGGCAGCTCGCTCGGCGGCTGAAGCTCGGCGTACTGCGCCTCGACGACCGCGGGCGTCGCGTCGGACACGTGCCCGGGCTCGCGCATGCGCTCGCACGCACGCCGCATCGCCGTCGCCAGGCTGACCCGGCACTGCACGAGCAGGACTCGCGCGGCGACGCCCTCGATCGCCCCCAGCAGCACCGAGCGTTGCTCGGCGGTGCGGCACGTCGCGTCGAGGATCACACCTTCGCCCTGCGCAAGCCGGGCGCGGGCGGCTTCGCCGAGCGCCGCATATGTCGCCTGTGTGAACTCCGCGCTGTAGTGCTCGGGGCGGGCGCGCTCGGCCGGCGGGATGCCGGCGAGGCGCTTTCGCAGCTCGTCGCTCGCGATCGCCGGCAGACCCGAGCGCTTCGCCAGCTCGCCCGCGAGCGTCGACTTGCCGCTCGCCGCCGGGCCGCACACGATCAGCGCCAGCGGCCCGCGAGCGCGCCAGCGCAGCCGCTCGGCGAGCGCGCGCAACCGCTCGGCTTCGCCCAGGCGAGCCGGGTCGCCGCTCGGGGAAGCCGCGATCACTGCCACCTTCGCGCGCACGAGCGCCCAGTAGGCCGCATGGAACGCCAGCAGCGCGGCCTCGCCCGGCGACCCTCCCGCCCGGCGATACTCATCCGTCAGCAGACGCGCGGCGCCCGGCTCACCGTTCGCCTCGAGGTCCATCGCGAGGAAGGCGAGGTCGGCGCCGACATCGAGCCGGCGCAGCCGCGGGTCGAACTCGATCCGGTCGACGATCTGCACGCCGTCTTCGAGCAGCACGTGCTCGCAGCGCAGATCGCCGTGTCCGTCGCGTACGTAGCCGCCGCGCGTGCGCTCGTTGAGCTTCGCCGCGTTCGTTGTGACGAAGGCGTGCGCGAACTCGCGCACGAGGTGCAGCCGCCAGTGCGCGGGGTCGACGATCGCTTCGAGCTCGTGCAGGTTGCGCTGCCAGCGCTCGAGCACCTGCGCGGGCTCTGCGCCCTTGGCGATCGGCGCGCGCTCGTGGAAGCGCGCGAGCACGCGGGCGGTCCCGCATATGTCCCGCTCGCGCAGCTCGCCGGCATCGATCCGGCCCTGCAGCGTGCGGGACTCCTCGAAGCGGCGCATCTGCACGGCGTACTCGAACGCGCGCGGATCGCGCTCCTCGGCGAGTGCGAGGCCCGCCGGCGTGCGCACGAGCGCGCGGACGCCGAGATAGATCCCGGCGGCCAGCTCGCGGTTGATCTCGACCTCCGCGTGACACGCCGCGCGACGTAGCCCAGGCGTTGAGTAGTCGAGGAACTCGAGCTTCACCGGCTTCTTGATCTTGTACGCGGAGCCTCCCGCCAGGAACACCCATGAGGCGTGCGTCTCGCGCAGTTCGACGCGCCCGGTGCCGAGCGCCGCCGAGGCTTTCAGGTCGCGCGGCAACTCGGCCGGTTCAGGCTCCGGCCCGTGCTTCTGCTGTTTGCCGTCGTCGTTCACGCCCGCTCGCTCAAGCTAGCTGTTCGTGGTCTTCGGCTCGGGCCCCCCGGTAGTGCAATCATCCATCTGCGGGGAGCGGTTGGCGAGCGCGTCAACATGAGCCCGCCCGCGCGCTACAGCTAGGAGCAGGCAAGCAGTGGATCGCGCAACACAGGGAATACTCGACGTGGCCCGCGGCGTGCTCACAGAGCTCGATCTCGACGTCGTGCTCGACCGGGTGCTGCAGTCGGCGCAGGAGCTGACCGAGGCGCGCTACGCGGCGCTCGGCGTGCTCAACGAGTCGCGCACCGAACTCGTGCGCTTCCTGACGCGGGGGATCGACGAGGCGGCGCATGCCACGATCGGCAGCCTGCCGCGGGGGCGCGGTGTGCTGGGGGCGCTGATCGAGGATCCGTCGCCGCTGCGGATCGCCGACGTCGGCGATCATCCGCGCTCCTACGGCTTCCCCCACGCACACCCGCCGATGCACTCCTTCCTCGGCGTGCCGATCCTCGTCGAGGGAGTCCCCTACGGCAACCTGTACCTGACGGAGAAGATCGGCGCGGACGAGTTCACCGCGGCCGACGAGCAGTCGGTCGCGGTGCTCGCCGAGTTCGCCGGCATGGCGATCGACCACGCGCGCCGGTACACCGGCACGCGAGACCATCGCGACCGGCTGCAGCGGACCGTCGATGCGCTCGAGGCCACTACGCAGATCGCGCGAGCGGTCGGAGGTGAGACCGATCCCGAGGTGGTGCTCGAGCTGGTCGCCAAGCGAGGACGCGCACTGGTCTCCGCACGGGCGCTGCTGATCGAGCTCGAGCGCGGCGAGGAGCTGGAAGTTGCCGCCGGCGCCGGCGAGATCCCGGCGGGCTTGATCGGGCGCTGCCTGCCGTTGACGGACACGGTTGCCGCCCACGCGATCCGCACCAAACGCGTCCAGCGCTTGGACGAAGAGCTCAACCGGGCACGCTTCGAGGAGCATGGCCTCGGGCAGGTGGGTATCGACGCTCGTGGGGGGATTGCGGTTCCACTGATCTTCCGCGGGCATAGCCACGGGGTGCTGCTCGCCGTCGATCGACTCGAGGACGGCCCGAGCTTCTCCGCCGAGGACGAGCGTCTGCTCGAATCGTTCGCGACGAGCGCCGCGACGGCTGTGGCGACGGCTCAGTCGGTCGCCGCCGAGCGCCAGCGACAGCGTGTCGCGGCCGCCGAGGGCGAGCGCCATCGCTGGGCGCGCGAGCTGCACGACGACACGCTGCAGAGCCTCAGCGCGTTGCGCTTCGGGCTTTCCGCCGCGCGGCGCTCCGGCCGCGAGGGGGGACTGGATCAGGCGGTGGCGCAGGCGATCGAGCAGATCGAGGAATCGATCGCCAACCTGCGCGCGCTGATCACCGATCTGCGTCCCGCCGCGCTCGACGAACTCGGTATCGAGGCGGCGATCGAAGCGCTGGCGGAGCGAAACGTGCGCCACGGCCTCGAGGTCGACGTGAGCATCGAGCTCGCCCACGAGCAGGGCAGCGAGCCGCAGCGCATGTCGAGTGAGCTCGAGAGTGCGCTCTACCGCATCACGCAGGAGGCGTTGACCAACGCCGCCAAGCACGGCAAAGCCTCGCGCGCGGTCGTCGAGATCCGCGAGCAGTCGGGTGAGATTCGACTGCTCGTTCGCGACGACGGCAGCGGATTCGACCCCAAGGCTAAGAGCGAGGGGTTCGGGCTGCTCGGGATGCACGAGCGTGTAGCGCTGCTCGGCGGAGAGCTAGGAGTCGAGTCCTCACTTGACGGCGGTACGACCATCCGTGCGCAGATGCCCATGCAGCGGAGTCGATCAGGCACTGACGGTCGAGCAGTCGGCGGCGCTCGCCCCTACTAGCGGCCGCGAAGGCCTCGCCGGCTGCGCATCGCCTCATGCGTGGATCCCTTTCAGGTCCCATCGGGTATCGCGAGCGTGCCGGACTGCACGGCGCTTCCTGTCATCGAGGGCAGTTGGTCGACCTTCGCCTGCAGCGTCGCGCGAACGAGGCCCACTCGCATCGGGCAGAACTACGGAGGCGAGTACGGCCGATTGCCGATGTGACGGACGGCGTGGGCTCGTAGCTTCGAGCCATCACGTCCGATCCGCGATGTCGCGACTTCCAAGGAGACGCAGATGCCCAAGGCTGCAGTGGTACACGAGTTCAAGGCTCCTCTGACGATCGAGGAGCGCCCAATCCCCACTCCCGACGAGGGTCAGGTGCTCGTGCGCCTCGAGGCGTCCGGCCTGTGTCACACCGACATCCACGCCGCGCATGGCGACTGGCCGGTCAAACCGTCGCTGCCGCTGGTCCCCGGCCACGAGGGCGTGGGTCGCGTACAGGCGCTTGGCCCGGGCGTGCACGGGTCGGTCGGCGAAGGCGACCGCGTCGCGATTCCCTGGCTCGGTTATGCGTGTGGCGAATGTCGCTACTGCAACGACGGGCGCGAGACGCTGTGCGAAAGCCAGCTGAACACCGGCTACGGCGTCGACGGCTCCTATGCCGAGTACGCCACCGGTTTCGCCCGCCACGTGGTGAAGGTCCCCGACGGGGTGCCCTCGCTCGTCGCCGCGCCGCTGACGTGCGCCGGCGTCACCACGTACAAGGCCGTGAAGGTCTCCGGTGCGCGGCCGTCGATGCTGGCCGCCGTGTTCGGCGTCGGCGGGCTCGGACATCTGGCCGTGCAGTACGCGCGGATCGCCGGCTGCTCAGTCGTCGCCGTCGACATCCACCAGGACAAACTCGACTTCGCACGCGAGCTGGGCGCCGAGCACACGATCAACGCGGCCGAGGAAGATCCCGTCGCGGCGATCAAGGCGCTCGGCGGCGCCGACGTGGCGATCTCCACGGCCGTATCGCCGAGGGCATTCGAGCAGGCATACGCGGCGATGGCGCGTGGCGGCACGCTCGTGTTCGTCGGCCTGCCCGCGGACAACTTCGTCAAGCTGCCGATCTTCGAGACGGTGCTGAACGGGATCACGATCAGGGGCTCGATCGTCGGCACCCACCACGACCTCGAGGAGGTCTTCGCGCTGCACCAGGATGGGCGCACGCGCGTGCTGTACGAGACGCGACGCCTGGATCAGGTCAACGAGGCGTTCCGCGAAGTCGAGGACGGCAGCGCCGGCACGGCGCGGCTGGTCTTCGAGTTCTGAGAGGTCGAGCGCCAGGCAGCGGTCGAGCGCCAGGCAGCGGTCGAGCGCCAGGCGGGTGTCGAGCGCCGGGCAGCGGTCGTGGGCTCAGGGCCGGTAAGGTGCGCCGGCCCGACCCTCCCGCGCGAGTTTCGCGGCGAGCCGTCGGTGCACGGTGGCCGACGCTCTCGCATCGCGGCCGTCGCCGTGCGCGCGTCGCAGCTGCTCCTTGAGCCTGCGGTTTTCGACGAGCAGCTGCGCGGCTTGGCGACGAGCGCTTGCGAGCTCGGCGGCCATCACCGGCAGAATCGTGCGCAGGTTGTGCAGTCGCTCGAGCGGACGATCGCGCTCGGAGGACGCCGCCTCCGCGCAAGCGCCCGCCTGACGAGTGCCCGAGACAGAAGCGGTCGCGCTCATCGCGGGTCCGCGCCTGCGGTCGCGTGGATCGCAAAACGCTGTTCGGCGGGGGCCTGCGCGCGCGGAAGGGCGGACTTCGTGATCTGACTCGATGGTCTCGCTTCGCTCATCTCGACACCGAGGCTACGTTTCGAGCGCCGGCGGCGCGACGGGGGAAACTCCGAGATCGCGCTGCGGTGAACTACGCGGCGCTCACGCGCTGCCCGGCCGGAGCCCCGCCTCGATCAGCGCAAAGCAGGTCTCGTGGTAGCGGTGGGCGTCGTGTGGGATCGTCGCATCGGTGGCCGCGCGGGAGGTCAGCAGCGCCTCGCCGTCGAGCACTATGACCATCGGCTCGTACACGCCGATCACCTCCCGGCAGTGCCGGCAGGTCGTGCTCGCGTGCGAGTGGGCGCCGGCGCTCAAGACTCGAGCAGGCCACAGCGCAGCGCGTAGCGCACCAGCTCGGCGCGCGTACGTAGCGCGAGCTTGCCGTGGATATTGGCCCTGTGCGTCTCGACCGTACGCGCGGATACGCCAAGCTGGCGGGCGATCTCGACATTCGTGTGCCCGAGGGCGATCAGCCGCAGGACCTCGGCCTCGCGCAGGGTCAGACGCCCGTCGGTGCGTGCCTGACGCAGCGCCGCCAAGCGGTGGGCGACTGGGGCGCTGAGGTACTCATCGCCCTGGGCAGCCGCGTAGATCGCGCCGGCCAGATCCTCGTCGGCCAGCTCCTTCAGCACGAAGCCGCTCGCCCCTGCCGCGAGCGCGCGCTGCGCGAAGCCCGGCGCGTCCTCCATGCTCACGATCACGATTCGCGTCTGCGGCGACTTCGCTCGCAGCTCGTCGAGCAGCTCCATCGCCGATCCGTCGGGCAACGTGAGGTCGAGCACGAGCACGTCTGGCCGGTGCTCGCTGACAGCCAGCGCCGTCGACTCGAGGTCGACCGCCTCGCCGGCCAGCGTGATCCCCCGCTCATCTTCGAGCAGCTGGCGCAGCCCACGCCTCATCACAGCGTGATCGTCGGCGACGACGACACTGAGCGTCGCGGCGTCGGCCGAGTCGCCGGGGAGGACCGCTGTGAGGTTGGGACGGGTCGATTCCATGATCGTCACGCTACGCTTCGCCGCCGCTTGCGCCGACGTGGTAAATCGCCCTATCGCCTGCGGCAAAGGACTGATCGTGCAGCGATGTGGCGGCTGCCGGGCAGGGCATCTCAGCCCTCCACGGAGCTGCGGGCAGTGGAATCGGCAGCCGTGCCGGCCACCTGCACTCCGCGCGGCACCACGAGCACCGGGCAGTCCGCGCCTCGCATCACGGCGGCAGAGACGCCTCCGAGCAGCGCATGGCGAATCGGCCCGTATGCGCGCGAGCCGAGCACGAGCAGGTCGAGGCGCTCGCTGGCCTCGAGTAGCAGCCGGCAAGCGTCGCCGCGGCGCACGTCGACCTCGCACCCCTCGCCGGCGAGCAGCTCGCCGGCGACGCGCTCGGCGGCCGCCTTCGTCTGATCGTAGATTTCGGCTTCCGCCTCGGGTAGGGCAGGCGAGCCGGCGGCGTAGCTGAGAAGCTCGGGGCTGAGCCCGGCGCCGGCGATCAGCCGAAGTCGCGCGCTCGCGCGGCCGGCCAGCTCGTGCGCCAGCTCGACCGCCGCGTGACCCTCCTCGGTATCGGCAAAGCCGACCCCGATCGAGTGCAACTCGTGAGCGGGGCCGTCCGCGTAGCCGGCGGGCGCCAGCGCGACCGCGCACGGAGCGCCGTGCACCATGCGCTCCATCAAGCTCACATGGCGACGCTCGACCCGGACCGGCGCGGCGCCGAACACGATCAGATCCGCCCCTTCCCAGTCCGCGAGCTCTTGCAGCGCGCGGATCGGCCACGAGGAGCTGGCCCAGTGGTAGCGCGCGTCCGCGAGGACCGGGCTGTCTCCGAGCAGCGAATGAAGTTCGTCGCGTACGCGTTGCTCGCTTACTTCCCCGGGTACGGTGGCGAGCATCGGGTGATAGGGGAATGCGACGCTCAGCTTGCCGGCGCACAGGCGGGCGAGCTGCTCGGCAAGCACCGCCGCGTCGCGGCCGGCCGGATCGCCTGCGTAGCCGAAGAGGATCCGCTTGAACATGCGAGGACCCTACGTTTCGCGGCATCCGGCGAAATCGGCAGTTGGCCGTTGCTGTGATGCGGGAGACTACTGAGTGCTGCCCGATGCGGCGATGCACGCTCGATCTGCGGGAAAACCCCGGATGGCACTCGTCTCGCCCGCCTCGATGCTTGGCGCATGGCCTTGGTCCGCGTACGAGACCCAGCGACGGCCCTGCTGTCGCGGGGACGCGACCCGGCGGGGGTCTAGCGGTGCTGCAACCGGTCTCCGTCGGACGCTGGTCGCTTGATTCCTATGAGGGAATCGTCCCGGAGGCGATCCTGCAAGGGCTGCGCGAGGAAGCAGAGAAGCTGGCCGGCGCACGCATCCTGCACGTAAACGCGACTCCCTATGGTGGCGGTGTATCCGAGCTGCTGCGCTCCTCGGTGCCCCTGCTGCGCGACCTCGGCCTGCACGTCGACTGGCAGGTGCTCGGCGGCAGCCCCGAGTTCTTCCGCGCCACGAAGGCCCTGCACAACGCGCTGCAGGGCGCTCCGCAGAGCCTCACCGAGGAGGAGCGGCAGGCCTACCTGGACTGCACGCGCGAGAACGCGCCGAAGCTCGACCACGGCTACGACTTCGTCGTGATCCACGATCCCCAGCCGGCGGCACTGCTGAGCGTGCACGGGGCGGGGGACGCGCGCACCGTTTGGCGCTGTCACATCGACACCTCCGAGCCCAATCCCGACGCCTGGCGCTTCCTGCGCCCGTTCATCGCGGACTTCGACGCTGCGGTCTTCACGATGCCCGAGTTCGTGCCGCCCGACCTTCCCGTCGCGCGGGTTCGCACGATCGCGCCGGCGATCGACCCGCTGAGCCCGAAGAACATCGAGATCCCGGCGTCCACGGCCAGTCAGATCCTCGACTGGATCGGCATCGACCGCCCCGGCAGGCTCGTCACGCAGGTCTCGCGCTTCGACCCGTGGAAGGACCCCTTCGGCGTGATCGCCGCCTACCGCCTCGTGCGCGAGGAGATCCCCGACCTGCAGCTCGCACTGGTTGGCTCGATGGCGCTCGACGACCCGGAGGGGTGGGACATCCACCGGCAGCTGACTGAGCATGCCGAGCGCGATTCCCTGATCCACATCTTCACCAACCTGACGGGTGCCAGCAACGTCGAGGTCAACGCCTTCCAGCGGCTCTCAGACGTGATCGTGCAGAAGTCGATCCGCGAGGGCTTCGGCCTCGTCGTGTCGGAGTCGCTGTGGAAGGGCACGCCGGTCGTTGCCGGTCGCGCCGGCGGGATCCCGATGCAGATGCCCGAGGGGGTGGGCGGCCTGCTCGTGGACTCCGTCGAGCAGTGCGCCACGGCGATGCTGAAGCTGCTCGACGACCGCGCGCTGGCCGAGCAACTCGGCGAGTCGGGGCGCGCCCACGTGCGCGAGCACTTCCTGCTGCCGCGGCTGCTGCGCGACGAACTGCAGCTGTTCTCGACGCTCGACACAGGCCACAGGTCGGATTCGCCCGGCGCCCGCGATCAGCGGGGCGAGCTCCGGCCCGAGGCGGGGGAGACGCGCGGATGAGCGCACCGACCGTCGAGGGCGTCGGTGCCACCGGCGCTCCCGGCTCTGCGGCTGCCGCCGAGATCGATGCGGAGGAGGCCGTCGAGCTGCTGCTGCGCGACCTGCGCAGCTCGCGCCAGGGGCTTTCCGCACGCGAGGCTCAGCGGCGCCTCGTGCAGCACGGCCCCAATGCGCTCAGCCGGCGTGGAGGCCCTCGCTGGCCGAGAGAGCTCGCGCGCCAGTTCAGCCACCCACTGGCACTGCTGCTGTGGGCCGCGGCCCTGCTGGCCTGGCTCGTCGGTATTCACGCCGTGGCGATCGCGATCGTCGTCGTGATCGTGGTCAACGCGATCTTCGCCTTCATCCAGGAGGCTCAGGCCGAGCGAGCCGTCGAGGCGCTCGCGGCGTTCCTGCCCGAGCAGGCGAAGGTGATTCGAGACGGCAGGACGGTCGCGACGGCTGCGGCCGAGCTCGTCCCGGGCGACGTGCTCGTGCTCGAAGAAGGCGATCGCGTCTCCGCCGACGCGCGCTTGCTGACGGGCGCCGTCGAGGTCGACCTCTCGATGCTCACTGGAGAGTCGGCGCCGGTGCTCCGCTCGGCTGAGCTGCTCGACGTCCACGTCCCGCTCGACCAGGCGCGCGACCTCGTATTGAGCGGCACCAGCTGTACCGAGGGGGAAGCCCGGGCACTCGTGTTCGCCACAGGCATGCGCACCGAGCTCGGCCGGATCGCCGCGCTGTCCGAGCGGGTCGAAGCGGAGGAGAGCCCGCTGGAAATGCAGGTTCGCCGCGTGGCTTGGCTGATCGCCGCGATCGCGGTCACGCTGGGGATCGCGTTCTTGCCGATCGCGATCATCGGAGCGGGCCTGCCGTTCAACGACGCGGTCGTGTTCGCCGTGGGCCTGCTCGTGGGCAATGTTCCCGAGGGGCTGCTGCCGGTGATCACGCTGGCGCTGGCGGTCGGCGTGCGCGGACTCGTACGCGACGGCGCCGTCGTCAAGCGACTGAGCGCCGTCGAGACGCTCGGATCGACCGATGTGATCTGCACCGACAAGACCGGCACGCTGACCGAGAACCGGATGCATGCCACATCGCTCTGGCTGCTCGGCGCCGAGCACCTGCTCGATTCCGCGCATGAGGCGCGCGACCGCGACGTGCCCGACCGGCGCCTGGACGCCCTCGTGCAGGCGATGGCGGCATGCAACAACGCCGAGCTCGACGCCGGCGGGGATCCGGCGGGGGATCCGACAGAGCTCGCGCTGCTGCAGGCCTCGGCATCGCTCGGCGCCACGTTCACCAAGCGCGAGCGCGCCGAGCTGCGCCGGCGCGAGTTCCGCTTCGATCCCACGTTGAAGCTGATGTCGACGGTCGACGAGCTGCCCAGCGGTCTGTGGCTGGATGCGAAGGGCGCGCCCGAGGCGATCATGGCGCGCTGCACGACGACGTTGGGCCCGGCCGGCGAGGAGCGCCCGCTGAGCGACGCAGACCGGGAGGCTGTGAGTGCCACCGTCGAGCGCTACGCCGGCGAAGGGCTGCGCGTGCTGGCGCTGGCGCGTCGCGAGCTCGCGGTGGATGCCGAGCTGCCCGCCCGCCGCGAGCAGGTCGAGCGCGAGCTGTGCCTGCTCGGGCTCGCCGCGCTGATCGATCCGCCGCGCCCCGAGGTGGCCGCGGCCGTCGAGCGCTGTCACACCGCCGGGATTCGCGTGATCGTGATCACCGGCGACCACGGGCTGACCGCTGCAGCCATCGCACGCCAGGTCGGGATCAGGGCCGATGCTTCGGCGATCGTCACCGGCGAGCAGCTCGACTGCATGAGTGACGCCGAGCTCGACCGTGCACTGGAGGGCGATCGCGAGCTGATCTTCGCCCGCAGCTCGCCCGAGGCGAAGCTGCGGATCGCCGACGCGCTGCGGGCGGGCGGCCACGTGGTGGCGATGACCGGCGACGGGGTCAACGACGCTCCTGCCCTGAGGCGCGCCGACATCGGGATCGCGATGGGCCGCTCGGGCACCGACGTGGCGCGCGAGGCGGCGACGATGATCCTCACCGACGACAACTTCGCGACGATCGCCGCCGCCGTCCAGGCCGGGCGCCGGGTCTACGACAACATCCGCAAGTTCATCCTCTACATCTTCGCCCACGCGACGCCCGAGGTCACGCCGTTTCTCGTGTACGCGCTCAGCGGCGGCGCGATCCCGCTGCCGCTGACGGTCCTGCAATTGCTGGCCTTCGACGTCGGCACCGAGACGCTGCCGGCGCTCGCGCTCGGGCGCGAGCCCGCCGAGCCGGGGCTGATGGAGCGCCCGCCCCGCCCGCGCAGCGAGAGCGTGATCCAGACGCCGATGCTGCTGCGTGCCTGGCTGTTCCTCGGTGTGATCTCGGCGGCGCTCGAGATGGGCGGCTTCTTCTACGTCCTCGCGAAAGGCGGTTGGTCGCTGGGCGCCGCGACGGGCAACGGCCACCCCCTTCACCACGTCTACCGCGAGGCCACGACGATGACGTTCTTCTCGATGGTCGCCTGCCAGGTGGGGACCGCCTTCGCGGCGCGGACCGAGCGCGCCTCGCTGCGCTCGGTCGGCGTCTTCTCCAACCCGCTGCTGCTATGGGGTATCGCTTTCGAGCTGCTGCTGGCCGCGGCGATCATCTACCTGCCGCCGCTGCAGTCGCTGCTCGGCACGGCCGCGCTCGGCCCGGACGCGCTCGCGCTCGCGCTGCCGTTCCCGTTCGTCGTGTGGGGGGCCGATGAGCTGCGGCGGCTGATGATCCGGCGGCGGGCGCGGTCCGGCCTCGCGGCGTTCTCGGGACCGTCGAGCGGCTTGCCGGCCAGCTGAAGCGCCTCGGATATGCGCATCAAGGGGGTGATCGTTCGGTGGCGGGCGGGCTCTGATGGCGCTCCAGCATGCAAGGCGAGGCCGGGCGCTCGCGCTGTCCTAGCGCAAGTGTCCGCCGAGCACGGCACGTGTCTGTCGGGCGATCTCGAGGTCCTCGCGCGCGGCGATCACGGCGACACTCACCTTTGCGCCGGGCGGTGAGATCAGGCGGTCGGCCCCGTGATGCTCGTCGGCCCGCTCGGCAGGCTCGACGCCGAGAAAGCCCAGTTCCGCGCACGCCCGCCGGCGCAGCTCGGGCGAGCGCTCGCCGACGCCTCCGGTGAAGCACAGCACGTCGAGGCCGTCCATCGCCGCAGCCATCGCCGCTATGTGCGCGCGCAGCGAATGCAGATAGACGGCCACGGCAAGCGACGACGCGGCGTCGCCGTCGGCCTCTCGCGCGAGCACCTCGCGCATGTCTGGTGTGCCCGTCAGGCCGAGCAGCCCGGAGCCGTGCTCGAGCGTGTCGGCCAGCTCGTCGATCGAGATCCGCTCGTGCTGCGCCAACCACAGCAGAAGGCCGGGGTCGATGCTGCCCGAGCGCGTCGCCATGACCAGTCCCTCCAGTGGCGTGAAGCCCATCGTCGTGTCGATCGAGCGGCCGTCGCGGATCGCGCACAGCGAGGCGCCCGCGCCGAGGTGGCAGCTGACGATCCGCGGGCCCGCCCGCTCGTGCAGTCCAATCAGCTCGGGCGCGCGGCGCGCAATCCACCCGTGCGAGAGCCCGTGGAAGCCGAAGCGGCGCACGCCGAGCCGCTCGCGCCAGGCCGCCGGCAGCGCGTAGGTGCTCGCCGCCGCCGGTAGCGTCGCGTGAAAGGCCGTGTCGAAGCAGGCGACGGCCGGCAACGCCGGCAACCGCTCGCTCACGGCGTCCAGCGCCGCGAGTGACTTCGGCTGATGCAGCGGCGCCAGATCGCTCAGCTCGCGCAGCGCACGCTCGACAGGCGCGTCGACGCGGACGGCCTCGCGGAAGCGCTCGCCGCCGTGCACGATGCGGTGCCCGATCGCCTCGGCGTCGCCCAGCGGCGAGCTCAGTGCATCGGCGAGCTCGTTCGTGTCGATCTGCGCGCGCGGCGCCTGCAGCTCGCGCTCGGCGAGCGTCTCGTCGCCGGAGCCGAGCAGCGTCAGCTTCAGGCTGCTCGACCCCGCGTTGACGACGAGCACGCGCACGCTTCAGCCGACGTCGTCCGCGCCTGTGTGTGGTCCCGGCGCCGGCCGTGTCTCGGCCGGGTCCGGCCAGACCCAGTTGCGCAGCTCCGGCGGATCGTCGCCGTGCTCGCGCGTGTAGGAGCGATGGCGCAGGCGTTCGTCTTCCATGTGCTGGCGTAGGTGCGCCGCGCGCTCACGCAGGTCCGGCACGCGATCGATCACGTCGATCACGAGGTGGAAGCGGTCGAGGTCGTTGAGCATCACCATGTCGAACGGCGTCGTCGTCGTGCCCTCCTCCTTGTAGCCGCGCACGTGGATGTTGTCGTGGTTGGCTCGCCGGTATGTCAGGCGGTGGATCAAGAGCGGATAGCCGTGGTAGGCGAAGATCACCGGCTGGGAGGTCGTGAACAGCGTGTCGAACTCCTCCTCGGAGAGCCCGTGGGGATGCTCTGAGTCGGGCTGCAGGCGCATCAGGTCGACCACGTTGACGACGCGCACCTTCAGTTCGGGCAGCTCGCGCCGGAGGATCGCGCTCGCGCCGAGCGTCTCGAGCGTCGGCACGTCGCCGGCGCACGCGAGCACCACGTCGGGCTCTGCACCGTCGTCGTTGCTCGCCCAGTCCCACACGCCGATCCCGCGCGTGCAGTGCGCGATCGCCTGCTCGATCGTCAGGTAGTCGAGCGCCGGCTGCTTGCCGGCGACGATCACGTTGACGTAGTCGCGGCTGCGCAGGCAGTGGTCGGCGACCGACAACAGGCAGTTGGTGTCCGGCGGCAGGTACACGCGGACGATCTCGGCCTTCTTGTTGACGACGTGGTCGATGAAGCCGGGGTCCTGGTGGGAGAAGCCGTTGTGATCCTGGCGCCACACGTGCGAGGAGAGCAGGTAGTTGAGCGAGGCGATCGGCCTGCGCCAGGGGATCTCGCGCGAGACCTTCAGCCACTTGGCGTGCTGGTTGAACATCGAGTCGATGATGTGGATGAACGCCTCGTAGCAGTTGAACAGGCCATGTCGGCCGCTCAGCACATAGCCCTCCAGCCAGCCCTGGCAGAGGTGCTCGGAGAGCGCCTCCATCACGCGCCCGTCGACGGCGAGGTGGTCGTCGTCGGGGCGGCGCTCCGCCTCCCAGGTGCGGTCGGTCGCCTCGAACACGGCACCGAGGCGATTGGAGGCGGTCTCGTCGGGGCCGACGATGCGGAAGCTCTCGGGGTTCTGCTTGATCACGTCGCGCAGCCAGACGCCGAGTGTGCGCGTCGCCTCACTCGACGTGCTCGCCGGCGCGGGAACGTCGACGGCGTAGGCGCGGAAGTCGGGCAGCTCGAGGTCGCGCAGCAAGAGCCCGCCGTTGGCATGCGGGTTGGCTCCCATCCGCAGCTCGCCGCTCGGCGCAAGCGCTGCCAGCTCGGCGCGCAGCGCGCCGCCCTCGTCGAACAGCTCCTCGGGGCGGTAGGAGCGCATCCACTGCTCGAGCTGGCGCAGGTGCTCGGGCTTTGCCTGAAGGTCGGCCAGCGGCACCTGGTGAGAGCGAAACGAGCCCTCGGCGGGTAGCCCGTCGACCCGCTTGGGACCGGTCCAGCCCTTCGGCGTGCGCAGTACGATCATCGGCCAGCGGGGGCGCTCCCGAACGCCCCGCTCGCGTGCGGCGCGTTGGATCTCGGCGATCTCCCCGGTCACCTCGTCGAGCGTGGCGGCCATCAGCTGGTGCATCTCCTCGGGCTCTGAGCCCTCGACGAAGCGCGGCGCGTAGCCGTAGCCCTCCAGCAGCGAGCGCAGCTCCTGCTGCGGGATCCGCGCGAGCACCGTCGGCGCGGCGATCTTGTAGCCGTTGAGATGCAGCACCGGCAGCACCGCGCCGTCATGTACGGGGTCGAGGAACTTGTTCGAGTGCCAGCTCGCCGCCAGCGGCCCTGTTTCGGCCTCGCCGTCGCCGACGACGCAGCAGACGAGTAGGTCGGGGTTGTCGAATGCCGCGCCGAAAGCATGCACGAGTGAGTAGCCGAGCTCGCCGCCCTCGTGGATCGATCCGGGGGTCTCCGGCGCGACGTGGCTCGGGATCCCGCCGGGGAAGGAGAACTGGCGAAACAGCCGCCGCAGGCCCTCCTCGTCATGGCCGATGTGCGGATACAGCTCGGTGTAGGTGCCCTCCAGGTATGTGTTCGCCACCAGCCCGGGGCCGCCGTGGCCCGGCCCCGTGATATAGAGGACGCTCAGCTCACGGGCCTTGATCACGCGGTTGAGGTGGGCGTAGACGAAGTTCAGCCCGGGCGTCGTTCCCCAGTGCCCGAGCAGTCGCGGCTTGACGTGCTCGATTCGCAGCGGCTCGCGCAGCAGCGGGTTCTCGAGCAGGTAGATCTGCCCGACCGAGAGGTAGTTCGCGGCGCGCCAGTAGGCGTCGAGCGTCGCGAGCTCTTGCGCGGAGAGCGGCGTGCTGTCGGCGATCGAGGACGGGCTCACGGGCTCGGACAACGGTATCCCGCCGTGGGCGGGAGCGCTCGTGGAAAACCCGCAGCAGGTCGCGTGTCAGCCCCGGATAGCGCATCGCCGAGCCCGGCATAGCTTGGGAGCTGCAATCCGTTCCATCCGGACAAGGAGACAGACGATGTTCACGAACGTACTCGTCGGCGTCGACGGCAGGGTCAGCGGTCGCGACGCGATCGCGCTCGCCGCGCAGCTCACCGAGCCGGGCGGAGCGATCACGCTTGCTCACGTATACCCCGGCGTCCACAAGCCCTCGCACGCGGTCGTCCGCGGGATGGTCAGCGAAGACCGCGAACGCGCCGAGGCGCTGCTGGAGAAGGAGCGCGCCGAGGCGGGGGTGGAGGCCGAGCTCGTCGCCGTGCAGGCGCCCAGCCCAGGGCAGGGTCTGCACGAACAGGCCGAGCAGCAGGACGCCGATTTGCTCGTGCTCGGCACCTGCCGTCACGGCATCGTCGGCCGTGCCGTGCTCGGCAACGACACGCGCGCGGCGATCAACGGCGCTCCTTGTGCGATCGCCATCGCACCGCTCGGGTATGCGGAGCACGCAGAGCCGTTTGCCACGATCGGGGTGGGCTATGACCGCTCGCCCGAGAGCGAGGCGGCGCTCGAGGCCGCCAAGCTGCTCGCGCAGCGCACCAACGCTGAGGTTCGCGCGCGCGAGGTCGTCTCGATTCCCTACACGGGCTTCGTCGGGCCGATCGGCTCCGGCCTCGACGAAATGATCGCCGAGGCTCAGCAGCACATGGAGTCTCTGCCGGGCGTGCGCGGCGACGCCACGTACGGCCTGACCGGCGAGGAGCTCGCCGAGTTCAGCGCCGGCGTCGACCTGCTGGTGGTCGGCTCGCGCGGTTACGGGCCGCTGCGCCGGGTGATGCTCGGCAGCACCTCGATCAACCTCCAGTCCCGAGCGCGTGGGCCGCTGCTGATCCTGCCGCGTGGCACCCGCTACTCGTCATCGAGCGAGGGTGCCGTGGCGGAGGACGCCGAGTCGCCGATCGTGGCCTGATGCCCCGGGACTGATTGGGCGGGATTCGGCACATTGGGTCTCGACGCGGCGACCGCAATAGGCGGTACCGTCCCGCGCGATGGAGGCAGGCGCTGAAAAAGTCGGTGAGGCGGGGCAGGCGATCCGAATCGTGCTCGCCGATGACCACCAGGTCGTCCGCAGCGGGCTGCGCCTGCTGCTCGAGAACGAGCAGGGCCTGGAGGTGGTCGCCGAGGCCAGCGACGTCGACAGCGCGCGCCGTTACGTGCGCGGGCACCACCCCGACGTGCTCGTGCTCGATCTCAACATGCCCGGCGGCTCGAGCCTGGAGGCGATCCCGCAGATTCGCGAGGAGTCGCCCGAAACGCAGATCGTCGTGTTGACGATGCAGCAGGAGCCGGCCTTCGCGCGGGAGGCGCTTGGCGCGGGAGCGCTCGGCTACGTGCTCAAGGAGGCCGCCGACGACGAGCTGGTCGAAGCCGTGCGCAACGCCGCGATCGGCGAGAGCTACCTCAACCCGCGCCTCGGCGCGCGGATCGCATCCGAGCCTCCGCCGGGTCCGCCCGACGACCTCTCCGAGCGCGAGGTCGAGGTGCTGCGGCTGATCGCACTCGGACACACCAACGCGGAGATCGCCGAGCAGCTGTACCTCTCGGTGCGGACCGTCGAGACGCACCGCTCGCACATCCAGCAGAAGCTGAGGCTTTCCACGCGAGCCGAGCTGGTTCGCTACGCGCTCGAGCGCGGCCTGATCGACGCCGGTGGCTGACCACCGCGAGGACTTCCTCGGGTCGCCTGCCCGTCCGTAGTTATCCGCGGGTGCGGACGGCAGGCCACCGATGCGTCGGCGTCGGCCAGCTCGTAGCCTCGACGCATGCGAGCGTCCGTCAATGCGCGCAGGCGCGCGCGGGTGCTCGACGCGGAGTCCCTACGTGGCCGCGTCTATCCGCTGCTCGCCCTGAGCGGGCTCGTGCTCGGCGCAGCGCTCGCGCTCCTCTCCCGCAGCACAGCCGCCGACGCGGTATGGGCTGCGACTGTCGCGTTGATCTTGATTCCGTTGTCCTGGTCGGTCGCGCGGGCGCTGATGGGCGGCGACCTGGGGGTCGACCTGATCGCGCTGCTGGCGATGGCGGGCGCGCTGGCGCTGGGCGAGTATCTCGCGGGTGCCGTGATCGCCTTGATGCTGGCCGGCGGCAACGCGCTCGAGGAGTTCGCCTCGGCGCGCGCCCGGCGTGAGCTGACCGCGCTCGTCGATCGTGTCCCACGCCTGGCCCGGCGACACACCGAGCAAGGGTGGGAGGAGATCCCGGTCGCGCAGGTCGCGGTTGGGGAGCTGCTGCTGATCAGGCCTGGAGAGGTGCTTCCGACCGACGGCGTGATCGTCGGCGATCGCGCGGTCCTCGACGAGTCGAGCCTGACGGGCGAGCCGCTCCCTGCGACCTATCCGGCCGGTCGCACGGTGTCCGGAGGAACGGTCAACGCCGGAGATGCATTCGAACTGCGCGTGAGCACTCGCGCCGAGGAGAGCGTCTACGCGGCGCTCGTCCGGCTCGTCGCGCAGGCGGAGGAGCGCAAAGCGCCGTTCGTGCGCATGGCCGATCGCTATGCCGCGTTGTTCCTGCCACTGACCGTCGCGATCGCCGCGGTGGCCTGGGCGATCAGCGGCGATCCGGTTCGCGCCCTGGCCGTGTTCGTCGTGGCGACGCCGTGCCCGCTGATCCTGGCTGCGCCGATCGCCTTCGTCGCCGGGCTCTCGCGCGCCGCCAAGTCCGGGGTGATCGTCAAGGGGGGCGCGGCGCTCGAGGCGCTGGGCCGCGCGCGCACCGTTCTGCTCGACAAGACCGGGACGCTCACGCTGGGCGTGCCGGCCGTCGAGCGCGTCGTGGCGATCGACGGCTACAAGCGCGAGGAGCTGCTGCGCCTCGCCGCGTCGCTCGATCAGCTCTCGGGCCATGTGGTCGCGCAGGCGCTCGTGCGCCAGGCACGCGGCGAACGCCTGGCGCTCGCCGACCCGAGCGATGTGCGCGAGTCTCCCGGGGCGGGAATCACCGGGGTCGTGGAGGGTCTGCGCGTTGCCCTCGGGAGTGGTGGCTGGCTGCTCGAGTGCGGCGTCGAGCTGCCGCCCGAGCGGACGCTGCCGCCTGTCGCGGCCGGCAACGCGATCGTGCTGGTCGCGATCGACGGTCGGCTCAGCGGCGCGCTCGTCATGGGGGATCGCCTGCGCCCGGACGCACGCGAGCTCGTCTCGCGCCTGCGCACTTTGGGGGTCCGCCACATCGCGCTGCTCAGCGGCGACCGCGGAGACGTCGCGCGATCCGTCGGCGAGGGCCTTGCTCTCGACCGCGTCTACTCCGAGCAGAGCCCGGCCGACAAGCTCGCGATCGTACGGCGCCTGCGTGCCGATCCTCGGCTCGCGCCGGTGGTGATGGTCGGCGACGGCATCAACGACGCTCCGGCGCTCGCCGAGGCGGACGTCGGCATCGCGATGGGCGGCGCCGGCGCGACGGTTTCCTCCGAGTCGGCCGACGCAGTGATCACGGTGGATGCCATCGCCCGTGTCGCCGATGCGATCGCGGTTGGCCGCCGAGCCACGGAAATCGCCCGTCAGAGCGTCGTCGGCGGCATCGGCCTGAGCGCCTGCGGGATGGTGCTCGCGGCGATCGGAATGCTGGCGCCGATCCAGGGTGCGGTCGCGCAGGAGGCGATCGACGTAGTGGTGATCCTCAACGCGCTGCGCGCGCTGCGGCCCGGCCGCTGATCAAGCGACCGCCGCGGGGGCCTCGGCTGGGCGCAGGTTTCACGCGCGCGTGGACGGCCGCTGCCGACGCCGCGGAGCCGGGTCTGTCGCTCAGACGGCGTAGCGCTCGCGTGCCAGGCGCCAGGCCGACGTCGGGAACTCCACGCGCTCTACACCCTCGCGCCAGCTCACGTCGGCATCGAAGCCGTCGCGGAAGACATCCAGCATCGCCTCGTTGTCGGGCAGGACCTCGGCGACCAGCGTGGCGAGGCCATGGCGCTCGGCGATCTCCGCCAGACGCTCGATCAAGATCGTTCCCAGGCCGAGTCCGTGCAGCTCGTCGGCCACCTCCACCGCCACTTCCGCGCGGCCGGGCTCGCGCGCGGCGAGCTGGATGCAAAGCGCGTGACCGACAAGCGCCCCGTGCTCGTCGAAGGCGACGAGGCCAAGGCGGTCCGGACCGCTTTCAGCGCTCAGATGCGCCGCCTCGTCCAGGTCCACGGCGCCGGTGAAGAAGCGCAGACGGCGTGCCTCGAGGCAAAGTCCCGCGAGGAACCCGCGCAACGCCGGCTCGTCGTCCGCTGTGCTGAGGCGGACCGTGACATGCGAGCCATCGCGCAAGCGTGTGCGGATGGCCTGATCGAGCGTCATCGCCCGTGTCCCGACATCTTGTTTCCGGCCCGCCGCATCGGCTCGCTCCTTGCTCGACTCAAGACGACGCATCGACGGCGTCGCAGACGATCAACAGATTCTCGCGCCTTGCGCGCCTGGCTCCATCGGCGAGATCACGCGGGCTTCGGCCGGGTCCCCACGCACGCGAGACGGGGTTTTCCACCGATGGTCCTCGTCTGTAGATGCTTATCCTGCTCCGGTGAGACGGCGACGGATCTCGAAGTGCCATGAGGGCCCAATGCATGATCGGATGCCGGAGGAAGCGGGGCGGATGCCTTGATCGATCTGCACTGCCACATCCTGCCGGGGCTCGACGACGGTGCGCGAGACATCGAGGACAGCATCGCGATGGCGCGTCAGGGCGAGCTGGACGGTGTCGGGATCGTCTGCGCAACGCCGCACATTCGCAGCGATCACACGGTCGGTATCGATCAGATCGCACAGCGAGTGCGCCTGCTCCAGGGAGAGCTGGACGCCGGCGGCGTTCGCGTGAGGATCGTTCCCGGCGGGGAGCTCGCGCAGGGCGAAGCCGACCGCCTGAGCGATCAGGAGCTGCACGCGGTCGCGCTTGGCGGGGCGGGCGGCTGGGTGCTGCTCGAGCCGGCTGCAGGGCCGCTCGGCGACGATCTCGAGCGCACGGTCGGTGGGCTCGCCGAGCGTGGGGTTGGGGTGATCGTCGCGCACCCCGAGCGCCACGCGGGCAGCGACTTCGAGCATCGCCTGCGGCGACTGACCGAGCTCGGCTGCCTGATCCAATGGACCGCTCAGTTCGTCGCCGACGCCGTCCCGGGCGAGCTTGCGCTCGAGCTCGCGCAGGAGGGGCTCGTGCACCTGCTCGGAAGCGACTCGCACTCAGCCTCGATCGGACGCCCGGTTCAGCTCGCCGCGGGCTTTGCGCGCCTGGAATCGGTCTGCTCACCCGACCGCGTGCGCTGGATGCGCGAGCACGCGCCGCGTGCGATCCTGCGCGCCGAGCGAGTCGGCGCTATGCCGTGAGCTCCTCGAGCACGGCGCCCTGGGCAAGACGCTCGGCAACTTCGCCCGAAGCGCTGCCGAGCCCGTGTCGCAGGAAGTTCGCCGCACCTGCTCCCGCACCGAGCCTGAGCGCCGTCTGCAGGTCCTCGCCGCGGGCCATCGCTGCGAGCAGCGCGCCGAGCATCGCGTCGCCGCAGCCCTCGCGGAAGCCGGCGCTCAGCGCCGGGGCCCGCAGCCACCACGCCTGATCGCCGGAGAGCACCAGCGAGGGGCGCTCGCCGCGCGTCACGATGACCGCGCCCGCGCCCGCCTCGAGCAGCCGCTCCGCTGCGGCGCGCAACTGCGCGGGCTCGCCCACCGGGCCGCATACGTAACCCGCCAGCTCCCAGTCGTTCAGCTTTACGAGGTCGGGGCGGCCCCGCAACGCGCTGTCCAGTCGCGGGCTCGAGAGGTCGACGAGCGTGCGGCAGCCACCTGCGCGCGCGTCCGTGACGAGATCGCCGTAGATCTCGAGCGGCAGCGCCTCGCCCGGCATCGGGTTGGTGACTGCGAGCCACCCGGCGGCGATTCCCTCGGCGCAGGCGATCGAGAACAGCTCGTCGAGCTCGTGCCGAGATGGCGGGTCGCTGAGCGTGCACGTCAGCAGCTCGCGCTCGCCCGAGCGCCGGTCGGTCACGTAGCAGCCGCTCGACGCCGCCGTTGCGACGAGCCGCAGGTCTACGTCGAGCTTGTGCAGCAGCCCTTCGAGCAGCGCCCCGCTCTCGCCGCCGCAGAACGCGCACAGCACCGGGCGAGCTCCGAGCTGGGCGGCCATGCGCGCCACCCAGACCCCCTGCCCGCCCGCGTGGAAGTGGACCGCCTCGCGCTCGCCGCCCTCGCGCTCGAGCGTGACCGTCAGCAGGGGATGGGGGGCGAAGATCGCGACGTGGGGAACGTGCTCGTGGACTCCAGATCGGGCCACTGCGCCGCGGGCAGGCGCCTCCGCGCTCATTCGATCGTCCCGGCTAGTGGCGCTCGGCGCGTACGGAAGCGCAAGCGCACGCTCGCGTGAGCGTGGGTCCCGGGGCGAGCGGCGAACGGTCGCGCTGGCCGCCGCGGACATGTCCCCAGCGGTTGGCGCGCGCCGGGCAGATGGCAGGCGGCACCGTGACGCCGCGGCGCGGCAAGCGGCGCGCACGGCCCACGCTCGAACGTCGCAGCGGAGGACCGCTGTGGCGGTGGCAGGCCGCTCGCGAAAGGAGGCGCCCCAGCACCCCGTCATGCTCCGAGGGTGCGTTTCCGTCACGACAGGTCGGGCGCTCTGAGTGGGCACTCACTCGCGATTGCTCACGTCGATCGCATGGAGGCCTCGCCAAGGCAAGGTCTCCGCGATTCGCGGCCTGGCAAACGGCTACGAGCATCGCCGACAGCATCACCCACACGAGCGCGGCGATCACGAAAGCAAGCATGGCTCCAAGCTACGCCAGCTGCCGGTCGCCCGGCCTCCGTACAACGCCACATCGGGCGCAGAGCAACTACGCAACCTGGCCGCCGTGCTTCGGTGCGTTGCGGCGCCGGCAGGCGATCCGTCCGGGTCAGCTCGACTCAGGTCCTCTCGGGGATCATCTCGATCGCGCCGCACGGGCACTCCTGCACGCAGATCCCGCAGCCCTTGCAGTAGTCGAGGTCGAAGGCGTAGCCGTCGTCCTGCTCGACCTTCAGCACGGCATTGTCGGGGCAGACGCCGAAGCAGTTGTCGCAGCCGAAGCAGTTGCCGCAGCTCATGCAGCGGCGTGCCTCGAACAGCGCGTCCTGTGCGTCGAGCCCCTGCGTGACCTCGGCAAAGCTCGATTGCCTGCGGATCGCGTCGAGCTGCGGCGCGACCGTCTTCGGCGCGTCGGCGTAGTACCACGTGTTGAGCTCCCCGAAGGCGACCGGCTCTCCGCTGTCGGGATGCGCGGAGGGCTCCTCGCCGCGCAGCCACGCATCGATGTTGCGCGCGGCCTGCTTGCCATGCCCGACGCCGACCGTCACCGTCCGCTCTGCCGGCACCATGTCGCCGCCGGCGAAGATTCCCTCGTAGCCGGTCATCATCCGCTCGTCGACCTGCACGACGCCATCCTCCACGACCAGGCCGGGCACGTCGTCGAGCAGCGAGAGATCAGCTTCCTGTCCAAGTGCCAGCACCAGCGAATCGGCCTGCAGCTCCTCCAGCTCGCCCGTCGGCTGCGGGAAGCCGCTGGAGTCGAGCTCCATCTTCTCCAGCATCAGCTTGCCCTGCTCGGCGCGCTTGATCGTCGAGAGCCACTTCATCATCACGCCCTCCTGCAGCGCCTCCTCGAGCTCGTCGTCGTGTGCCGGCATCTGCTCGCGCGTGCGCCGGTAGACGACGACCGCCTCGCTCGCCCCCAGCCGCTTGGCCGTGCGGGCGGCGTCCATCGCCGTGTTGCCGCCGCCGTAGACGACGACGCGCCGTCCCAGCAGCGGGCGCTCCTCGCCCTCCATGCTGCGCAGCAGCGAGACGGCGTCGAGCATGTGCGCGGCCTCGCCCGCCGGGATGTATGCGCGCTTGCCGATGTGCGCGCCGACGGCGAGGAAGGCGGCATCGAAGCCGCCGTCACTCATCGCCGCGCGGATGTTCGTGACCTTCGCGTCGCACTGAAGCGTCACGCCGAGGTCGAGGATCCGCTGGATCTCGGCGTCGAGGATCTCGCGCGGCAGGCGGTATTGCGGGATGCCGAAGCGCATCATCCCGCCCGGTATCGGGCCGGCGTCGCGGATCGTCACGTCATGCCCTCGGCGGGTCAGGTGGTAGGCGGCCGACAGCCCCGACGGGCCGGCGCCGACGACGAGCACGCGCTTGCCGCTCGGCTGCGCGTCGAGCGACAGGCTCCAGCCGCGGCGGATCGCCTCGTCGCCGAGGAAGCGCTCGACGCCGTGGATGCCAACCGTCTCGTCGAGCTGCGCGCGGTTGCAGGCACTCTCGCACGGGTGGTAGCAGACGCGCCCCATCACGGCGGGCAGCGGGTTGTCCTTGACGAGCTCGCGCCAGGCCGCCTCGTAGTCGCCCGACTCGGCGTGGTAGAGCCACTGCTGGATGTTCTCGCCGGCCGGGCAGCCGTGGTTGCACGGCGGCAGCCGGTGCACGTACTGCGGACGCTCCTCGCGCCAGGAGCCGGTCTTGTTGGCGAGGCTCGAAGCCGACGTCCAGCGTGATCGCAAAAGGCTTGTCCATCACACGCCGTCCTCGAGCAGCCCGAAGCGGCGGATGTTGCGCTCGGCGCCGGCCTGGATGCGGGCGAGCACATCGCTGCGCAGCTCGGGCGCGAACAGGTGCGCGAAGCGCTTCTGCGGGCGCATGTAGTCCTCCACGGGCACCTGCCTGCGGATCTTCGAGACCGCGCTGAGCTCGCCGTCGCGCGCCTCGAACACCGGGAAGATGCCCGAACTCCTTCGCCAGGCGCGCGATCCGGATGGTGTCCTTCGACGCGCTGCCCCAGCCGAGCGGGCACGGCACGAACACGTGCAGGTAGCGCGGCCCGCGAATCTCCATCGCCGTCTGAACCTTCGCCTCGAGGTCGCGCAGCTCCGCGACGGTGGCCGTCGCGACGTAGGGGATCTCGTGCGCCATCGCGATCAGCGGGGCGCTCTTGCCCTGACCGAAGACGTTGCCCGGCTGCGGGCCGACGGCCTGTGTCGTCGCCGTGCGCGCCGCAGGGGGCGTCGCACCCGAGCGCTGCACGCCGGTGTTCATGTAGGCCTCGTTGTCGTAACAGATGTAGAGCACGTCGTCGCCGCGCTCGAACATGCCCGACAGGCACGCCATGCCGATGTCGACCGTGCCGCCGTCGCCGCCTTGGCCGACGACGCGCACGTCCTCGCGCCCCTTCGCCTTCAGCGCGGCCGCGATGCCCGTCGAGACGGCCGGCGCGTTGCCGAACAGCGAGTGGATCCAAGGGATCCGCCACGAGGTCTCCGGGTAGGGGGTGGAGAAGACCTCCAGGCAGCCGGTCGCGTTGGCCGCGATCATCTGCCCGTTGCACGCGCGCATCGCGGCGTCGAGGGCGTAGCGCGCGCCGAGCGCCTCACCGCAGCCCTGACAGGCTCGATGACCGCAGGTGATCGAATTGGTGCGCTGCTCGTCGGCCTGCAGCGAGCGCTGCTCGGGGTCGAGCAGACGATTGCCGACCGCGAAGCTGCCGGTCTGGTAGAAGCGGATCGCCGGGGCCTTCATCCGCGTGCGCCCCTCATACCGGTCCCGCGGCGACCGTGCCGACGTCGCGCAGGATGTTCTCGGCATGTGGCCCGGAGGCGGCCGAGGCCTGCATGCGCGCGAGCTCGCGCTCGACCAGCTCCCAGTCCATGTCGAGGAAGCTGAGCGGCTGCAGGCGATCGGCCACCGCGTCGGCGAACAGCGCCAGCAGGGAGGCTTTCGTGATCGGCCGGCCGCCGAGTCCCGCGATCACTGTGTAGCCGTGCAGCTGGATCCCGGCGAGCGCCATGCGCACGTTCGCCGAGACGATTCCGCCGACGCCGACGGCGAGCGCCTTCTCGAGCACGACCACGCGCCGGGCATGGCCCAGCGCCTCGCGAACCTGCTCCATCGGGAACGGGCGGAAGGACTTCAGCGCGACGGCGCCGATCGGCACGCCCTGCTCGCGCAGCTCGTCGACGGCGTCCTTGATCGTGCCGAGTACCGAGCCGAGCGCGAGCACGATCGTCTCGGCGTCCGCTGTGCGGTAGCACGAGATCAGTCCGCCGCTGTCGCGCCCGAAGGCGTCGCCGAAGTCGCGCGCGATCTCGGGGATCAGCTCGAGCGCCTGCATCTGCTTGGCGTGGGCGAGGTACTTCACCTCCATGAACGCCTCCGGGCCGACCATCGCGCCGATCGAGACCGGCTCCTCGGGGTCGAGCACCTGGCGCGGGGCGAACGGCGGCAGGAAGGCGTCGACGGCCGCCTGCTCGGGCATCTCCACGCGCTCGACGGCGTGCGTGAGGATGAAGCCGTCCATGCAGACCATCACCGGCGTCGAGAGCTGCTCGGCCAGGCGGAAGGCCTGGATGTGCAGGTCGAGCGCCTCCTGGTTGGTCTCGGCATAGAGCTGGATCCAGCCCGAGTCGCGCTGGGACATCGAGTCGGAGTGGTCGTTCCAGATGTTGATCGGCGCGCCGATCGCGCGGTTGGCGACGGTCATCACGATCGGCAGCCCGAGCCCGGAGGCGTTGTAGAGCGCCTCGGTCATGTACAGCAGCCCCTGGCTGGCGGTCGCCGTGTAGGACCGCGCGCCGGTCGCCGAGGCGCCGATCGCCACCGACATCGCGGCGAACTCGGACTCGACGTTGACGAACTCGCACGGCGCGAGCTCGCCGCTCTTGACGAGCTGGGAGAGGTTCTCGACGATGTGCGTCTGCGGCGAGATCGGGTAGGCGCAGATCACCTCCGGCCGGCACAGGGCGACCGCCTCGGCGACCGCGCGCGAGCCCTCAAGCTGGCGCAGCATCGCTCAGCTCCAGCACCTCGGTGGCGACCCATGTGTAGGCGGCGTGAGCGGCCTCGACGTTGCGCTCGCCGACCGGCCCTGCAAAGCGCTCGAGGATCGCGCGCGAGACGGCGTCGAGCGAGACCCATCCCGTGAGCGCCGCGAAGCCACCGAGCAGCGCGGCATTGGCAACGGCACGGCCCGTGTGCTCGCGCGCGAGCTCGCTGGCGGGCACCGTCACGAGGCGCTCGGGGCGAAAGCCCTCGACGAACTCGCCGAGGCCGAGCTCGGCAAAGCTCTGCGACGTGTTGATCAGGATGAAGCCGTCGCGCTTGGCGCCGGCGAAGACATCGACCTGGTGAAGCAGTGTCGGGTCGCCGACGATCAGCGCGTCGGGCTCCATCACCGGCTCGCGCGTGCGGATCTCACGCTCGTCGATGCGGCAGAAGGACACGACGGGCGCGCCCATGCGCTCGGAGCCGAAGCTCGGAAAGGCCTGCGCGCAGCGCCCTTCGTCGAATGCCGCCAGCGAGAGCAGCTCGGCAGCCGTGACGACGCCCTGGCCGCCGCGCCCGTGGATGCGGACCTCGAACATCGACTAACCGCCGCGCGCCGCGTCGAGCAGCACGCGCTGCTCGGCCGAGGCTACGAGCGAGCGGGTGCGCGCGATCACGTCGACGCTGACCGAGATCGCGTCGATCCCCGCGCGCACGAGCAGCTCGGCGTACTCCGGGTGCACCGAGGGCGCCTGCCCGCAGATCGAGGTGCGCAGCCCCAGCTCGCGCGCGAGCGGGATCAGCTGGCGCAGATAGGACGTGACCGCGGGGTCGCGCTCGTCGAAGGTCTCCGCCAGCACCTCGTTGTCGCGGTCTGCGCCGAGCAGCAGCTGCGTGAGGTCGTTCGAGCCGATCGAGATGCCCGTGACCCCGAGCTCGGCGTACTCACGCAGGTTGAACAGCACGGAAGGCACCTCGGCCATCACCCACAGCTCGAAGCCGGGCCGCTCGAGCAGGCCGGAGGCGGCGATCAGCTCGCGGCAGCGATGCAGCTCGCGCGTCGTGCGCACGAACGGCAGCATCACGTGAAGGTTGGAGCCGCCCGTGTCCCACACCCTGCGGATCGCGTCGAGCTCGAGCGCGAAGATGTCGGGCTCCTTGGTGTAGCGGAGCGCGCCGCGGTAACCGATCATCGGGTTCGCCTCGTGCGGCTCGAACTGCTCACCGCCGCGCAGTCCGGCGAACTCGTTCGTGCGGAAGTCGATCGTTCGGTAGGTGACCGGTCGCGGCGCGAATCCCGTCGCGAACGTCCCGAGCCCGTCGGCCATGCGCGCGACGAACTCCTCGCCACGGCCCTCCTGCAGCAGCGTTCGCGGGTGCTCGCCGGCGAGCGCCTCGAGCACCATCATCTCGGCGCGCAGCAGCCCGACGCCGTCGACGGGCAGGTCCTTGACGCGCTCGACCTGGGAGGGCTCGGAGAGGTTGACGAGGATCTGCGTCGCCGTGACCGCCGGAGCCGCCGGGCCTGTAGCCGCGGACGCGGCAGACGCCCCGGCAGACGCCCGCTCGGCGGCTGCGATCGCACCCTCGAGCACGATTCCGCGCGTGGCGTCGACCGTCACGATCTCGCCGTCGCGCAGCTTGGTGGTCGCCTCGCCGGTGCCGACCACACAGGGGATGCCGAGCTCGCGCGAGACGATCGCCGCGTGACAGGTCATGCCACCGGAGTCGGTCACGATCGCCTCGGCGCGGCGCATCAACGGCAGCCAGTCCGGCGCGGTCATGTGCGTGACGAGCACGTCGCCCTGCTTCAGCTTCTCGGCGTCGGCGAGTGAGGCGAGGATCCGCGCGGGTCCGCCGGCGCTGCCCGGTGCGCCGCCCAGCCCCCGCAGCAGTACGGCCTGCGGCTCGCCGCTCGTCATCTGTGCTCCGCCCGGCGAGGTCTCCTCGTGCAGCGTCGTGATCGGGCGGCTCTGCAGCATCCACAGCGCTCCATCGGGATCGAACGCCCACTCGGTGTCCTGGGGAGAGCCGTAGTGCTGCTCGATGCGCCGGCCGAGGTCCGCCACGGCGATCACCTCGTCGTCGCTGAGGACCGGTTGCAGCGCGTCCTGCTCGGAGAGCGTACGCGTCTGCGTTCCGCCATCGGGCGCGTACTCGATCACGAGCTCCTTGTGGTGGACCTCGCGGCGGCGGATCGCGAGCGTGGCCTTCTCGACGATGTAGCGATCGGGCGAGACCGAGCCCGAGACGACGGCCTCGCCGAGGCCGAAGGAGCCCTCGATCACGAGCTCGTCGCGCTGGCCTGTGGCGGGGTTGACCGTGAACATCACGCCGGCGCGCGTCGAGGCCAGTTGAAGCTGCACGACGACAGCGATGTCCATGTCGGCCTGCGCGAGACCGTTGACGCCGCGGTAGTAGATCGTGCGCGCGCCGAACAGCGAGCGCCAGCAACGGCGCACGGCGTCGATTACCGCGTCGGCGCCGCGGGTATTGAGGTATGTCTCGTTCATGCCCGCGAAGGAGGACTCGGCGGTGTCCTCGCCGGTCGCCGAGGAGCGAACCGCGACGGGCGCGTCGCCGTGCCCGCCCGCCAGCCGCTCGTAGCCCTCGCGGATCGCGCGCTGCAGCTGCTCGGGCACAGGGGTCCGATCGAACAGCTCGCGGGCTGCCGCGCTCGTGCTCTGCAGCGCCGCGGTGTCCTCGACGTCGAGCGTGTCGAGCAGTGCTGCCAGGCGGTCGCGCAGGCCGGTCTCGGTGCAGTAGGCGGCATACGCAGGGGCGCCGACGACGAATCCGTCGGGCACCGGCAGTCCGGCCGCGCTCAGCTCGCCGAGGTTCGCGCCCTTGCCACCGGCATAGGGGACGTCCTCGCGGCGCAGCGACGCGAACGCGCGCACGGCCTGCAGCTGGGGCTTGGCGGGTGCCGAGGTTGGGGCGTTCACCGTTTCTCCTCCTGCGTCGAGATCGATCGAGCGGACTCCTCGAAGTCAAGCGGCGCGGGCGCCCGGCGCCCAGGGCACTTCACCCTGAACGATCTACGTAGTTCTCACTCATGATGCGCGTCGTCGGGGGCGTAGCGTTTGCGCGGTGAGGACGATCTCCGTACAGCAGCTGCAGCGGGAGCTCTCTGCGCTGGAGGGCGGCGAGCCGCGCGTCGTCGCCAGCGGCAACCACGCGAGCCCGCGCGTGCTGCTCGGCGTACTGGAGGCTTCGCTCGAGCGCTACCGCCTGTTCATGCTCGCGGCGCAGGGTCCGCTGCCGGAGCGCGAGTCGGTGATCTTCGAGACGCCGTTCGTCGGGCCGGGGATGCGCGACGCCGGCGAGCGGCTCGACTACCTGCCGATGCGCCTGTCGCTCGTGCCGCGGCTTTTCGACACGCTGCGCCCGCCCGACATCGTGCTGCTGCACACCTCCACGCCCCGCGCCGGGCGCGTCTCGCTGGGCATCGAGGTCAACGTGCTGCCCGCCGCGATCGAACGGGTCCGCGCGCGCGGTGGGCTCGTGGTCGCCCAGCTGAACCCGCGCATGCCCTACACGCTCGGCGATGGCGAGATCGCCGAGGATCTGATCGACCTGGCGGTCGAATGCGACGAGCAGCTCGCCGTACCCGCGCTCGGAGCCGGGCACGAGCACGCCGAGGCGATCGCCGAGCGTGTCGCCGAGCTCGTGCCCGACGACGCGACGCTGCAGCTCGGCATCGGGCAGGTGCCCGACGCGACGCTGCGCGCGGTTTCTGAGCGCCGCCGGCTGGCGATCTGGTCGGAGATGATCAGCGATGGCGTGATGGCGCTCGAGCACGGCGGCGCGCTCGACCCGGCTCGGCCGATCGTGTGCTCGTTCCTGTTCGGCTCGCCCGAGCTGTACGAGTGGGTGCAGGCCAACCCGCGGCTGCGCATGACGCGCACCGAGACGACCAACGATCCCTCGCGGATCGCGAGGCAGGCGGCGATGATCTCGGTCAACACCGCGCTGCAGGTCGATCTATCGGACCAGGCCGGCGCCAGCCACATCGGCCGGCGCGTCTACTCGGGCTTCGGTGGGCAGCCGGACTTCGTCGAGGGCGCGCTGCGCTCGAGCGGCGGGCACGCGATCATCGCGCTGCGCTCCTGGCACGAGCCGAGCGACAGCTCGACGATCGTCCCGCGCCTGGGCGGGCCGGCGACCTCGTTCCAGCACTCGGCCGTGATCACCGAGCAGGGCTGCGCGCGGATCTTCGGTCGCAGCCAGCGCGCGCAGGCGCGCTTGATGATCGAAGAGGCCGCGCACCCCGACGCGCGCGAGGGGCTGCGCGAGGCGCTCGCCGGCGGGCTCAGCCCGCAGCGTGAGCCGGCGCCGGCACCTGCTGGGTGATGCAGTGGATGTTGCCGCCGCCGAGCAGGATCTCGCGCGCCGGCACGCCGACCAGCTCGCGCTCGGGGAACACCCCGCGCAGGATCGACGTCGCCTGCTCGTCGTAGCGCTCGTCGAGCAGCGGCAGGACGATGCGCGAGTTGGCGATGTAGAAGTTCGCGTAGGAGGCGGCCAGGCGGTCGCCGGCGCGGCGCGGCTGGGTGCCCTGCACCGCGTCCACGCCGCGCGCCTCCTGCTCGGTGATCGTGATCGGACCGGGGGAGGGCAGGTGGATCACCTCGAGCGAGCGCCCGCGGGCGTCGCTTGCCGCGATCAGGCGCTCGTGCGCGTCGCGCGAGATCGCGTGCTGCGGGTCTGACTCGTCGTCGGTCCACGTCAGCAGCACGACGCCGGGGCGGGCGAAGCAGGCGAGGTTGTCGACGTGTCCGTCGGTCTCGTCGTCGTAGAGACCCTGCCCGAGCCAGATCAGCTTGCTCGCGCCGAGGTGGTCGAGCAGCGCCTGCTCGATCTGCTCGCGTGAGAGCTCGGGGTTGCGGTTCGGATTCAGCAGGCACTCTTCGGTGCTCAGCACGGTGCCCTCGCCGTCGACGTGGATCGAGCCGCCCTCGAGCACGAGCGGGGCGCGGTAGCGATCGGCGCGTTCGATCTCGAGCACCTTGGCGGCGACGCGATCGTCGCGATCCCACGGGAAGTAGAGCCCTCCCCGCAGGCCGCCCCAGGCGTTGAAGTGCCAGTCGACGCCACGTCGCCCATGCTCGCCGTCGACTACGAACGTCGGCCCGGTGTCGCGGATCCAGGCGTCGTCGGTCGAGATCTCGACGAGGCGGATCGAAGGGGAGAGCAGCGAGCGGCAGTGCTCGAATTGGGCATCGGAGACCGCCACAGTGACCGGCTCGGAGGCGTTGATCGCCTCGGCCACGGCCGCGTAGGCTGCTTGCGCGGGCTTCGCACCGAGGCGCCAGTTGTCGGGGCGCTCGGGCCAGGCCAGCCAGCAGCCGGAATGCGGCTCGAACTCGCCGGGCATGCGGTAGCCGTCGGCACGCGGTGTCGAGTCGATCGTGGCGCTCATCGCGATACCACCGTACATTCACTGGGGTGGCAGAGCAGACTCATCTGATCGTGTCGACCGGCGGGCACGTCTCGCCGGCGCGCAAGCGCCCGCCCAGGCGCGCGCCGTTTCGGATCGGCGCCGTGCAGGAGCGCTGGCACGCCGATCGCGAGGAGCACGAGCAGGCGCTGGCCGAGGGCATCCGCAGCGCCGCCGAGCAGGGGGCACAGCTCGTCTGCCTGCAGGAGCTCACGCTCAGCCGCTACTTCGCGACCGACCCCGGTGGTCCGAAGGCAGCAGGGGCTGAGCCCGAGGAGCTGCCCGGTGGTCCCACCTTCGAGTTCGCCGCGCGGATGGCGGCTGAGACGGGAGCGCACGTGCATGCCTCGTTGTACGAGCGCGCCGACGGCGAGGACGGGCTCGGCTTCAACACGGCGATCGTCGTGGCGCCGAGCGGTGAGCTGGTGGCGCGCACGCGCAAGCTGCACATACCGCTGACGGCCGGCTACCACGAGGATCGCTACTTCCGCCCGGGGCCCGGCGAGGGCGAGCAGCCCTATCCGCTCGTGGCGCTGGCCGACGCGCGACTGGGCCTGCCGACGTGCTGGGATCAGTGGTTCCCGGAGGTCGCCCGCGCGTACAGCCTGGAGGGCGCCGACGTGCTCGTCTATCCCACCGCGATCGGCTCGGAGCCCGATCATCCCGAGTTCGACACGCAGCCGCTGTGGGAGCAGGTGATCGTCGGCAACGCGATCGCCAACGGCGTCTTCATGGTCGCCGTCAACCGCATCGGAGCAGAGCCGCCGCTGAACTTCTACGGCTGCTCGTTCATCTGCGACCCGTACGGGCGAAAGCTCGTGCAGGCCCCGCGCGAGCAGCCGGCCGTGCTCGTCGCCGAGCTCGAGCTCGACCAGCGCGAGGACTGGCTCGAGCTGTTCCCGTTCCTGCAGACGCGCCGGCCCGACGCCTATGGACGGCTCACCGAGTAGGGGGCCGGGCGGGACGTTTTGATGGGAGGGCCGGTCTCGGAGGAGACCGCCCTCAGGAGAAACCCGCAGCGTGTTGGGGTGCTCCGCACGGAGGGAGCACGGCGCTTGCGCGCGTAGCTTGCGATGTAGGCAGTCGAGAACTGCGATCACGCGATCCGATCCGAGGAGACCGACGATGTTCAAGAACGTGCTGGTGGGAATCGACGGGAAGCCCAACGGGCGCGACGCGATCGCCCTTGCATCGCGGCTGCTCGATGACGGCGGCAGGATGACGCTGGCCCACGTGCACAGCGCCGACCTGCGTGTCTTCCAGGCGATCGGCCCCGAGCTGCTCGCCGAGGAAGCGGCGAGCTCGGAGGAGCTGTTGCGCCACGAGCGCGCCGAAGCCGGGGTGGAGGCGGAGCTGATCAACGTGACCGCTCCGACACCCGGACGCGGCCTGCACGAACAGGCCGAAGCGCAGGGGGCTGACCTGATCGTGGTTGGTTCATGCAGCCGAGGACTGCTCGGCCGCGCGATGCTCGGCGACGACACACGCGCGGCGCTGAACGGGACGCCATGCGCGGTGGCCGTTGCGGCACGCGGCTATGCGACGGCGGCGAGGCCGCTGATGCGGATCGGCGTCGGCTACGACGGCTCGCCCGAGAGCAGCGCCGCGCTCGCCGTGGCGAGGGAGCTTGCGGGCGAGAGCAAGGGCTCGGTCAGCGCGCTGCAGATCGTGACGATCCCGCCGGTGATGTACAGCGGGCTGATGCCGCCGCTCCTCGGCGACAGCATCGACAGCCTGATCGAGGAAGCGCGCGGGCGGATGGAGGGAATGCCCGACGTCGAGGGTCGCGCCGTCTACGGCGTGCCCGGCGAAGAGCTGTCGGCGTTCGGCGACGAGCTCGACCTGCTGATCGTCGGCTCGCGCAACTTCGGGCCCGTACGACGCCGCGTGGTCGGCAGCACGGGCGACTACCTCGAGCGCCACGCCCGCTGCTCGCTGCTGACGCTGCCGCGCGTCGGTGTCGCGGACGCTGCGGATCGGGAGGGGGAGTCGACGACTGCAGGCGCCGTCGCGATGTAGCTTTGCGTGCGTGGATCTCGAACGCCGTCGACCTCGCCGAGGCGGACGGCCCTGCGCACGTGCGCCTCGACGGGTTTCTGGCGAGCGACGACGACGACTTCGAGAGCTCGCTCAACCTGAACTTCTTCGCCGCGCTTCGCGCCACCCGCGCGGCCGTGGCGAGGATGACCGAGCAGGGCGAAGGCGCGATCGTCAACGTCGCGTCGGTCAACTCGTTCTTCGAGCCCGACGGCGCGGTGATCGACTACGGCGCGGCCAAGGCGGCGCTCGTGAACGTCGCAAAGTCGCTTTCGCAGGAGCTCGGCCCGAAGGGCATCCGCGTGACGAGCGTCTCCCCGGGGCAGGTCGCGACGGATCTGTGGCTTGGCGAGGACGGCGTTGCCGCAACGGTTGGGCGTGCGACCGGCGCCGGCGCAGACGCCGTGCGCGAGCAGGCCGTCGCGGGCATTACCGATGGGGCGCTTCACGACCCCGCGAGAAGTTGCCACGCTCGTCGCGCTGCTGGCATCGCCGCGGATGGCCAACGTGACGGGCGCCAACTGGGTGATCGACGGCGGCTTGATCAAGACGACCTGAGCCGGGGTCTCGCAGGGATGCCCTGGGTTCCTCGGGCGCAAGCTCGGCCGCGCTAGCGGTGTACCGCGCGGGCCTTGTGCGGCGTCTTCTTCGCCTTCTTCCTCGCCCCAAACCGCTTGCGCGCCTTCCTTTCGCATGTAACGCGCTTCTTCTTGCGGTGCTTGAACTGCTTGCGGCACTTCTTCAGCGCTTTCGCGAGCCGCTGTGCGCGGGTGGCCTTGAAGGCCTTCACGGCGCCGCAGCCGGCAACCGGGATCGGCGTGTTCTGCTGGATCACCGCGCCGTTCTGGCCGGTGATCGTGGTCGGCATCGTCAGCTTCTGCCCGCACAGGCTGAAGTTCTTGCTCTGGGGCACGTTTGAGGTGAGCGCCGAGTGCGGCCCCTCGGGCAGCACCGTTTCGAAGCTACTCACCGGAGCGTCGGGAACGCTGTTGAAGGTCGAGGTCGTGATCCCTTTTTTGATGTCGGTCTGCCCGTCGAGGATCAGCGTGATGCCTTCGCCCTGCAGCACGAACTCAACATCGGGGAAGGCCGCGTTGCCGTGGGAGACCAGATAGGCAGGCCCGTTGAGCGGGCTCTTCAGAACCGGTGTGTGCACGGTTGCCGAGCCGATGTTCGAGCCTTCGGGGCAGCTCGCGGGGTTGGCCTCGAAGACGGCGTCGGGGCAAGCTTTCTGGATCGTCGTCAGGCGGGCCGGCAGCGCGATCGGCAGCACGAGCTTGGTTTTGGCGATGTTGGCCTGCCCCGGGGAGGAGCTGACCTTGACCGTGAAGCTCGCGCCGTTGGCTTTGCTGGCATTGCCTTGCGTGCCGGCGCTGAGCGTGGGGTGGAAGGGCAGGGCTGCGCAGTTGCCGACCTGGAAGGGGCTTGAGACGCTCTCAGAGCCGCCTTCGGCGCCGGTCAGGGTCGCTGAGATCGACTTCGGCTCACAGCTCGTGGGGTTGAACTGGAAGTCGGGGCGGTCGATCGTGACGTCGATCTGTTTGATCTGCGCGGGGACGCCCCTGACGAAGGTCGGGAAGGGGTCGCTTGAGATCGTGACGGCAGCGGTGTTCTGATCGACGTTGATCTTCGAGCGCACGTTGACGTTGCCGAGGTCGAACGGGCCGGCCTTGGCGGGCGTGACGACGAGCAGGCCGAACGGGGCGCCGCCGTAGCCCGTCGTGAGGTAGACGCTTCCAGGGAGCGTGAAGGGTTCTGGGCCGAGCCCCGAGGCTGCGCTCGAGTGCCCGATCAGGCTGTCGGGGCCGCATGCCCATTCCTGCCCGGCCGGTGGTTCGGGACAGGGCGTGACGTTTGCGAGCATCGCCGCGATGCCGGATGGGAGGTGCACCGTCAGGCTGCCGAGTGGTTGATCGCCGTCGGGCTTTGTGATGCTCAGCGTAAAGGGGGTGAACGCCCCGGCCTGCGGGTTGCTCGAGCCCGCCTGAAGGGACGGTGCGAAGGGCAGCGGGCTGGGCGGGCACGGCATGCCTGCGGGGCCGGAGGTGATCTCAAAAGGCGGGCCCTGCGGTGTTTGCGTCGCGCCCGACCAGGCCGTGAACGAACTGGTGGTGGCATAGGCGCCGCAGAGCGGCGGCGTGGACAGCGAACCGCGCGGGCCGCCGAAGAGCTTGACGTCGAGTTCTTCAAAGGGGACCTGCGGCGTGTCGGTGAAGGTCGTTGAGACCTGGCCGGTCTGTTCGTCCAAGCGGCCCTCGCCGGCGAGCTTGACGCGCAGGCCGAGCTTTTCGTTTTCGGCGACGATGTAGAGAGCGATCAACGAGCCGAAGGGGTTGGCGTTCTGCGCGGCCAGGTAGACGCTGCCCGTGAGTTCTTCTTCCAACAGCGGTGTCTTGATGCTCACCGTGCCGAGCTTTGACTGTTCCGGGCATTGCGCTTCGGCAGTTGTGAACTGCAGTGGTTGCGCTGAGCCCGGTGAGAAGGGGTCGCTTTGGCCTTCGCCGATGTAGCCGATCTGCTGGCTAGAGCAGGCTTGTAGGCCATTGGCGGCGCCGGGGTTGAGCATCACGCCTTGGGGGAGGGTCACTGTCGCGCTCTGCACGTCGGCGTCACCGAGTGCTTCTTCGGTGAGCGTGCCCGACTGTGAAAGCTTCACCGCGACGTCCAATCCCGTCGGGGTGTTGGCGCTGCTCGTCGGGTGGCCCGCTTCGGACTGGGGCTGAACGGCGATCGTCGGGTCAAAGGGCAGCCCCGCGCAACCTTCAAGGCCCGCCAGCGGCTGGGCAAGCTGATCGCTGAAGACGTAGTTGCTTTCAAACTGCTGCCCGGTCCAGGAAAGGCCTGTCATCGTCGTGCTGAGCTGCCCGCTGCAGGCCGTCGGCAGGATCAGAAACGGGGTTGTGACGCGCGGGCTCGGCGGCGTGCACGTCTCGCCTTCGAAAGCCGCAAAGCCGCCGCGCAGACAGGCCCAGCCGCGCGAGCTGTCGTGGCTTTGGGAGTTGGGCTGGCCCCAGAAGATCACCTGCGTGCCCAGCACCTGTGCGGCCGCGGTGGCGTTGGTGACGGTCGCCGTCACGCCGTAGTCGCCGCCGGTGCGCAGCGAGGTGTCGATCACGATCGGGACCGCTTCGGCCTCAAAGCCAAATCGCGCCGGCTCGCCTTCTGCCGGTTCGAGGTTGAACAGCGGCACGACCAGTGTTTTGTAGCCGATCGGGCTGGGAGAGTTCAGCGTGACCGTGACGACCCCGATCGCCGAGCTCTGCGGGCAGAAGTCGCGCACCCCCGCGTGAGGGGTGGACGCGAGCGAGGAGAAGTCGGCGTCTGAGCATCGGCTGGCCGCCGTGACGTTGCCGATTATCCCCGGCGGCAGGTTGAAGGTGAGGTTCTTCGCCAGCGCCGGCGCGCCCGGAGCCAGCTTCTTCGGTTCCCCGGATTTCTGCAGTTCAACGAGCGTCTGGTTAAGAAACAGATTGCTCGTCAGCTGATAGGGATGGGATCCGGCCTGCGTGTCGGGTGACCCGTCGGCATTTTCGACGCTGATCGCATAGCCGCCGTCTTCGACGCCAAAGCTCACCGGCGCGCCACTCACGCGCATCGTGCGAGACAGCGAGGCGCTAGGCGCCTGGCTGCCGTCTGGCGTTTGGCCGCCTTGCACGCTGACCTGGTTGCTCAACGACGTGACCGTGCCCGGCGGCTCGTCCACCTGCACGGGGATTTCCACTTCCAGGCGTTCGTAGATCGGCACCGCCACGGTCGTGCTGCAGCTGACCACCCGCTGTTCGCCGACCGTGCATTTCCAGGTTTCTTTGATTTCTTCGGCCAGCTGACCGCGAGCCAGGCGCGGCTTGATCGAGCTGGGATCTTGGACCTGTAGCCCGATCGGCAGCACGTCGGTGATCGTGATGTCACTGACCGCCCCGCTGACCGGCGCATCGCCGAGATCCTCGGCGGCGATGTTGATCAGGCCTTCCTGGCCGGGTGGCAGGTTCGTCGGGGCCGCGCGCGAGGACAGCTCCCAGCGCGGCGCCGCCAGCGCCGGGCCGGCCGACGCCAGAACGAGCAGCAGCGCCAGCATGGGCACGCACGCCAGCGCGAGCTTGCGCGCCGAGACGATCATCTCTTCTTCCCGCCAGTCTTCTTCTTTCCGCCAGTCTTCTTGGCGGCCCTGTGCCCGTGGCGGCCGTATTTCTTCCGAGCCTGACGTTCACAGCGCGAGCGCTTTGGCTTTGAATGCTTGTCGCGCGCTCGGCATTGCTTGAGCGCCCGGGTCAGCTTCTGCGCGCGCGTCGGGCGCACCGGCGCTTTGGCCGTTTTGTTGTCGCGAACCTGCTGAGCGCCCGGTGGGGGGTTGCCTGGTCCGGAGAAGGTCGCGGTCGCCGGGCCCCCGCCCGATTGTGAGCTTGTCGAGGAGGGCCGGCAGGCCGCAGCGGATTCACACGGCGAGGTCGACGCTGTCGGGTACTGCAGACACGGCGAGCCGTCGCTGCAGACATGCGCGTCATAGATGTCGATCGACTGATCGCTGTCAGCCGCGACCAGCGGCGCTGCTGTGAGAAAGAACACGTCGTTGCCGTTTTGGCCAGCGTCCAGGAAGGCCGATTCCCGATCGGAGGTGCCCGAGGAGATCAGCCCCGTGCAGCCGGCGGAGTCGGTGCAGGAGCCCACGCCCGCGGGCTCGTACTCATAGACGTCCTCCTTGCCGTTCTGATCCTGACTGACCAGGCCGTCAGCGCTGTTGAAGAACATGCGCCCAGAGTCCGATAGATAGCGCGGCTGATAGAGCGCCGCGGGCTGAGAGGCGCCGTTGAAGTTAAAGCCCCAGCTCGGCAGCGAGCCCGCAAGCCAGCGCTGCTGCCATATTTCGCCACGGTCGGCCAGCAGTCCCAGGCCTTCCCCGGCCAGTTCGGTGTCAAAGACGCCGTGCGGGCGTGTCCAGCCCGCGCCATCGCCGGCGGCGTTGCACGACACACACAAGAGGCGTCCGGCGGCTGCGTCATAGAGGAAGACCTCCTCATCGAGCTGGCCGCTGACAGCGTCGCGGTTGTCATAGCCGGTAAGGCTCTGCAGCGACATGAACGTCAGATAACTCCCGTCCGGCGAGACCCGCGAGCTAACGGAGCTGAGATTCAGGCTCCTGGGCCCGAGGTGCGAGGCTTCCCCGGCTCCCCAGTCAGCAGCGTCTTGACTGGACAGCGTCGCGATGAAGCGCGTGCGACGTCCGCCGGGGTGCGTTGGATCTGCTTCGGAGACGTAGAGATTGCACGTCGCACCGGGCGGCGAGGGTTCGCCGAATTCGGGGTTGCGAGAGCACTGGCCGGGAGTCGCTCCAGGAGCGAGCGCCGCGTTGGCCACGAAGTAGACAACCGAGCCGTCTTCAGAGACGCCCGGTATGACGTTGAGCACGTCCCCGCTGGCGGCGGACGCGCCGGCGCTCAGATCGCGCAGACGACCGCGCAGCGGGCTTTCGCCGGTCAGCTGGAACTCATAGAGGTCAGTCGGTGATTCTTCGCCGGTCGGTTGCTGGGTGGAGTCTTCGGTCAGCCGTGCGGTGTCTGTGAAGAAGATCGTCGAGCCGTCGGCGCTTGCGCCCTGGAAGCGCACTTGGCGCGCTTCGTGTTCTGCTTCGCTTGGTTCGGGCACCTGCTGGCCGCCGGGGCCGGCTTCTGTGGCTTCGTGGCCCTGTGCGGCGTTGAGCTTGATCGTCCTGTTTGCAACCGTGTCGCGCATGTAGAGGGCGCGCCCTTCGCCCTCAGTCCAGAACACGCGCCTGCCGTCTTCGGAGATCGCGTTGCGCGCGTTCAGCCCTTCGGCGGCTCCCAGCGACGGTTCGACGAACCCGCCGTCTGGCGCAGGCGTTCCGTCGGGAAGCACGCTCAGCAGCGACAGCGGCGAGCCCTTCTGCCACAAGTAGAGCCCGGCTGCCGATGGCGCGTCCGTGCTGAGCCCGACCTTGGAGTGAAACACGACATGCTTCAGATCGCCCGTGGCGCCGACGAAGTCAAGCCCGCCACCGAACTTCGTGGCCGCCGTGTCGTTCTGCGCGGTCACCAACGGCAGGAATTCAGTCGGCGAGGAAGGCAGAGCTTCACGCAGGTAGAGCGTCTTTTCGCTGGCCATCGGCGACAGCGCCGGGTGTTCGACGATCCCTTCGGTCTTGCCCTGTTCGTATTCGGTGGGCTGAACCAGGCTCGAGCTCAGATCCCGCGAGAAGAAGTGGTACTCACCCGGCGAGGGCAGCAGCAGACCCCAGCCATTGGTATGGGGCGTTTCCAGGCTGGTGGTGCTCCAACCGCTCGGTTCGCGGACCGACATCAGCTGCGACAGTTCGAAGCTACGATTGCCTTGCGGTTCGCTGACCACCGGCCCCGCCGCAAGCCAGGCAAGGCGACTGCCGTCCACTGATGCCTGGATGCTTCCGCCGCGCAGCTGGGCCATCATTTCGATCGTCGAGCCGTGCTTCTGTGACGGGGAGACCATCTCCCAGCCACGCCCGTCGGGCAGAGTGCCCGGCGAGGGCAGCGTCGTGAACGTGCCCGCCGCTGAAACTCCTTGGGGCGCCAGCGCGTTGTCGACAACGAGGCGGTAGTAGTAGGCGGTCGCTGGCAACAGGCCGCCGACCGGAGCGCTGACCGATACGTCGCCGTAGCCCGCGGCGATCGTGGCGCTTGGCAGATCCACACACGCTGAGGGGCTCTGCGCGCAGTCGCTGGTGCCGTACTGGAAGTGATATTCGCTTGCCAGACCGCCCGGGTCTATCCGCGCGTACAGTTCGCTTGACTGCGGCGTCAGGTTCTGTGAGGAGAGACGATCAATCGTCGGCTGGTGCGGCGTGCCTTCGAGGCCGAATACGGCGACGCGGTCTTCGCTTGAGTCGGGCACCAGCACTTCGCCGTGTAGCGCATCGACTGCCACCCCACTGCCGCTGACCAACTCGCCGCTGCCAAAACGCTGGATCAGCACTCCTTCGGGCGTGTAGTCCGCGACGCTGCTGAGGTTGTCCAGGTAGACGCCCTCATTGGAGCTGTCCACGGCCGCGCCGCTGGTGTTGTGGTGATCCAGTTCGGCGATCAGCGTCGCCGGCAGCGGCGCCCCGCCGTCGAGCTTTGCCACGATGGTCGAGTCGGGCGTCGTTTCGGCTGCTTCGCCGGGGCATTCTTCGCGCGCGTTTGGGCGTTCATAGCCGACATAGAAGGACCTGGCGTCAGCCGCGACCGCGAAGGCCGGCCGCGCGAAACATTCAAAGCGCTCTTCCATGCTTCTACGAAGCGCCGGATTCCACGCGAGCTTTGACTTCCCACCGCCGGTCAGCTGTTTTTCAAAACCATCGATCAGCCCTTCTTCTTCCCAGTAGACCCACAGCGTCCCGCTGGCGTCGACGTCGACGCCGGAGATGCCTTCTTCAAATTCTTCTTCGAGTTCTTCGCCGCCTTTTTCTTTGAACTTGAAGCTGTGGATCTTGCGCACCGTTTCACCTTCGCCCGGCGAGTACACATACAGCGCATTGCGCAGGCCTTCTTCTTCCTCTTCCTTGCTGCCCGCGCCGGCAACATAGACCTCGCCGGGAGAAGGATCTGATGGGCTGGTCGAGTTATCGACGGCTATTGGGCCCGGGTAGCGGACTTTGAACTGCGAGGCGTATTGAAAGCTTCCCGCCCCGGTGCGCCGGAACACCTCGACGCGGCCATTGCCCGTGTCAGAGACATAGGCTAGGCCGTTTGCTTCGTCGACCGCCACGTCGGCGGGGTGGCTGAGCTGCCCTTCGCCGGCGCCTGGACCTGCAAAGGCTCCGGCAAAGACATGTCCGGCATCCGTGAGCGCCTGGGCTGTGGCGCAGTAGATCAGAGCCATGGCGACAGTCATCACCAAGAGCCAGCCGCTGCGTCGCGACGCTAGGCAGCCTACCCTCACCCCGTTTTGCTCCGCTCTACTCATCGACCCTCTCGCCCTCTGACACTTGTCGATCGGTCGGCGTGCGGCGCCACTTGGGCCCCGCACGCCTCTCCGGTCATCTCCCTTAGATGTAGGTGTTCAACTCCAGCGCTTCTTCGTTTGTCACCGTAGAGGTGATGCTCTGGCCGGATTTCGCCCAGCCTTTGCCTTCGAAGTTGGCTTCGAGGACGTCTTCTACGAGTTTTCCGCCTTCTTCATAGAATTTCATTTCCTGAAAGCCGTTTTTCTGCTTGTATTTCAACTTCGGTTTGGTTTCCATCTTGTTCGCCTTCACCGGCACGAGCAGCGAGCCCCGGACTTCGACCGTCAGTGCACCACAGCTGAACGCGATGAACTGTTCTTCACCGTGGGCGGGGTAGAGGTCGAGCGCCGCTTCGTGTTTTGCTTCGTTTTTCCAGACAGCGCGCCCTTCCAGTTCTTTGGTTTCCAGTTCGCCCGCCGCGTGACCGGGCGAGGTGCAGATGAAGGGCGGCACGTGACAGCCTTTGAACTTCACAATAAGTTTCTTGACTTCTTTCGTCCCAGCGTATTCGCCTGTGCCTGTTTGCGATTCACAACCAACCGCATATTTGCCGACTTCCTGCAGGACCGCTTTGCCGCCCGCGCTCGTTTGTTTGAGTTTCACGCCTCCGGGCAGCCAGTTGTACTTGTTCTTTTTGGCTTCTTCTTTTTCTTTTGCGGTTGCTTCTTTGGTGCAGCCCTTGTCGGTGTATGTGCCGTTGTACGTTTTCCCAACTTTTTCGACTTTGACGCACCTACCGAATTCCGGTGCCGCTGCCGATGCGCTCCCTACCGCCACAGCGCTAACGATCAGCGCAACTACTGCGCTTACTACCAGGACTTTCATACGCCTCATCATGCATTCCCTCCTTATTGCCAGCGATCTTCAAGGTCGTGAACATCAAAACCAAGATTGTGCGACAGCGATAGTCGCGTTGTCCGTCATCACGGAGGGGCCCCGTCGGCTGGGTGACGGGGCCCCGTCACAGTGACTACGTCCTTCCTACTCCGTGTTATCCATCTCTACGGGATTCTCTCTACTTCCTACAGTTCACCGCTTGCTACGCCTTCTTCGGCGACGCTGTAGGCTTCTGAGGTGTGCAGGATGCCGTTGAGCACGACGATTCCGGTCCTTTCGTTTCCTTCCAGCACGTGGTCCAGCGAGGCGATGAGATAGGACCCATACGGTCCGCTGCAGCCCGTCGGATCGGATGCCGGTTCGATCGTCCAGCCGACATCGACCAACCTACTGGGCAGTACGATTTGGCTGAAGGCTTCATTGAATTTGAGTTCGTACGCTGCCCCTGCGCCTTCGGTCGTCAAGTTAATACGAATCGGGTGTTCGTCGCTACCGATGTAGCACGGTTCGCTACCCAGTTTTTCGAGCCACGGCGCCGTGATCTTGACCTTCAACGGCAGCTTGAACGCAACGCCTTGTCTGGTGAGCAGATTGAACGTATTCAGACAGCCGAGTTCTTCGAAGCAGCCGTTGCCGGCCATTTCGATCGTGGCCTCCACGTCGGCTTCTTTGTTCTTGATGGCTTCCTTCCAGCTTTCGGCCATCGCAGCGGGCCAGTTCGCCTGTGCCTGCGTAGCCTTGTCGAACAGCTTGATCCCGCCGGTGACGGGCATCGGGGGGGCATCTAGCGTCTTGTAGCCATTCGCGGCAGGAAAGGCTTTGATTTCAGTACCTTCGCCTTCGAAACCGCCCTGAAGGATGATCGACTTGCTCAGAGGTACCTTGACTTTGCCATATTCGAAGAACCCGCCGCTTTTGCCGCCGTTAGTAACACCCGCGTAGCAGGTTTCACGTTCAGCGATTGCGCGACTGTAGTCGCAAGCTCTGTACTGAGCCCAGGAGTTGACACTGAACGGATCGCCCACACGCTTTTCTTCCCACTTCGCGATCTTTTGTTCGGTCTTCGCCTTTTCTTTTTCGTGTTTGCATTGCGCGTCGCAGCTCGCCGAAGCCGGCGACACGACTACGAGGGTCGCCGCGCTCATGGCAAACACGGCTACTGCGCAAAGAAATACCATCCTTAGATGTCTCACTTGTCCTCCTTTGATGTTCCTCTGGTCATGATCGGTCGCCATCGGAGCGCTGTCCCGAACGTCGGGACGGCGGCGGCGAACGTGCGACAGCGAGGCCGACCGGGACCAGCGGCCCCCCTGCTCGGCTTCACGCTCGTCGTCGAGGGTGCATCGATGAGCCTCCTCGACGGACGTCTGTGGTCGGCAAGCCCGAGTCGGGCGCCAACGGGCGGGCATGGGACGAGCGTCAGACGAGGCGAGCCCGGCCGCGCGAGCGCTGCGCCGGGCTCCCCAGTCGTCGAGAGTCGAGCGCGCCGTGTTCGACTCCTGCGCGCCCGCGAGAAGGCCAAGTCGCGCGCCGCACCCCGTTGCAAGAGCACAGGACGCGTCGCCCCTGCGGCCGAGCGATCGCCGAAGCGGCTGCTCGGCGTGCGGCTCATTCCCTCCAGGGAAACCCGCGACGCAGGTAGTACAGCTTGACCCCCCACCTTCTCACTCCCCTTTCCCCAACTTGAGTCATCAAGTGCGAACGGCCGTCGCCTGTTGAAGCGGCCTCGTACCTGAACGACGGCGGTATCTAACCACACGAGGGGGAGACATGTCAAGAACGTACACCGTGTACGCTTACTGGGCCTGCTGTTTTCGCATTGTTGGACCGGCGCCTGGGGGGAGGAATCGGTGGGGCAAAATGAGGGGTATGCAGAATCCCGGTTTCACGGGTTTGGGTCTGAAACAGCGTGGTCTGGCTTGCGGGACCTGCTGTATTCTTCTCGCGAACCACGACCGTGCCCCAGCCTCCCCGCCCACGGGCTTCCGCCAGCCGACGCCGCTCCGCCAAGCCGAGCGACAGCATGTCGGCGATAGGGCCCAAGCCGACCCAGCGCCAGCGCCTTGTGAGCGCGATGATCGACCTCTGCGCGCGGGTCGGCTACCAGAGCGTCAGCATCGCCGAAGTGAGCTCTAGGGCGGGTGTTTCGAGCGCCACCTTCTACGAGCAGTTCGACGGTAAGGAAGACTGCCTGCTGGCTGCTTTCAGCGCCGCGCGTGCCCGTGTGTACAGGCAGATGCAGCCGCGGAGCACGAGCGAGTCGTGGCTGGACTCGGGTCGAGACGCACTCGAAGGGCTGTTTGGCGGGCTGCAGGCCGACCCTGCCGCCGGCCGGCTGCTGTTCGTCGAGTCGCTTGCAGGCGGAGAGCAGATGCGCGAGGAGCGCGAACAAGCTCTGGCCGAGCAGGAGCGGCGCGTCGAGGAGTTTCTCAGCAGCAGGCCACCCGGAACCGAGACGCTCGATATCCCCGTCGTGGCGTTGGAGGGTGCCCGCCGCTACATCGTCTCCCGCCACCTGCGGACGCACAGCGAGGACCTGCTCTGCTCGCGCGTCGAGGAGATCCTTACATGGATGTCCTGCTACGCGATTCCCGCGGGCGAGCAACGCTGGAGCACCAGCCCGGATGCGCTGCTGCCGGCATCGGCATCGGCGACTGCTCAATCGAGCCTCCCCGGCGCAGGCACCGAGGGCCGGCCCGAGCGTCTGCCGCGCGGCCGGCATGGGCTTCCACCAAGCGTGGTGGCGCGGAGCCAGCGAAACCGGCTGATAGCCGGGACAGCAGAGGTGATGGCGGCCAAGGGCTACGCGAACGCGACCGTCGCCGACATCGTCTCGGCCGCGGGCGTCTCCCGAGACGTCTTCTACGACCACTTCGCCGACAAGCAGAACGCGTTCCTCGAGGCCCAGCAGTTCGCGACCCAGGCGATCCTCAACACGTGTGCGGCGGCGTACTTCAGCGTCAGCGACTGGCCTGAACGAGTGTGGAGGGCTTTGGATGCGATGCTCAAACTGATCGCCGAGCACCCCGCGATCGCCCATCTTCGCCTGGTCGAGTGCTACGCGGCCGGGGAAGCTGCGATCCGCAGCATCGAGGAGTTCGTGCGGGCCGCGACGATCTTCCTCGAGGAAGGCTTCACGTATCGCGAGGAGAATCGCGCACTGCCGCGCCTGTGCACGCAGGCGATCAGCGGCGCCGTGCTCGAGGTCCTCTCGCGGGGGGTCGCCCGCGGCGAAAGCGCCGAGCTGCCACGGCATCTGCCGCAGCTGACCTATATCTCGCTCGTGCCGTTCATGGGCACCGAGGAGGCGATCCGCGCGGTCACGCAGGCGCGCACCACGCTCGCCCCCAGCCCGAGCCCCTGACGGGGCCGTGAGCCGTCGCACGTGACTGGCACGAGCCGGCCATCTCACTTAGCGGCCCGTCAACGCAAGCCCCGCAGGCGAAGGGCGGCGCGCTCTCGCTCGCATCTTCCCATTGCTCGATTGGCGCGATCGTGGCGCATTTCTGGCGAGGTATTGCTCGAGCATCTCTGCCGCCTCAGACTCGTTTCCGGGCATCAGATGGCCGTAGCGGTCGAGCGTGATCGAGATGGTCGCGTGGCCCATGTAGGTCGACAGGGCCTTCGCGTTGACCCCGGCTGCGATCATCAGCGAGGCGAACGTGTGGCGGCACTCGTGAAGCGTGATCCGACGGAGGTCTGCCGCCTCCCAGAATCGTCCGCGCGCTTCATCAGAGGGGTCCCGTTGAACGTACTGCGCTCGTTCACGCCGAACACGAGACCCTCGCTCCACGGCAGCGCCGCCAAGTGCGGCTCGAGATAGCCCCGCAGCGTCTGGTTGATCGGCACCGTTCGCTCGCGGCCGGACTTCGTGGTGATCTCGCCCTCCAGCGTGTCCCATCCGCGGCGCACGTGAATCACGCCCCGGTCGAGATCGATGTCCTCGATGCGCAGCGCCATCAGCTCGCCACGGCGTAGACCGGCGTACATCGCCGTTGCCCATAGCGGACGGTCGCGCGCGGGAAGAGCATCGAGCAGTTCCGCGCATTCCGCCGGCGTGGCGATGCGGCTTCGCCCGCCGCGCACGGCCGGCATCTGCACGCCCACCACGGGGTTGACCGCGATTTCGCCGCGGCCCAGAGCGCGCTTGTAGATGACCCTCAGCGACGCGATCGTCACGACGATCGTCGACGCGTTCCAGCCCTCGGCGACGAGCGCGTCGACGAGATCCTGGACATCGTTGCGCGTGACATCCGAAAGACGCATCGCGCCCAGCACCGGCTTGACGCGTACCCTCCAAGCCGATCTCATACGCGCGGATCGCCGCCGGCTTGTAGCGGTCGCCCGAGCGGTTGCGGATCCAGCCCTCCCGCGCGCCCTCGAGCCACGCGTCTGCGGCTTCCGCGACGGTGATCGCCGTCGGGGCCCGCATCAGCATCTTGCGCACCGCGACGCTCGATTCCTGTCGCCAGCTCCTCGCCGCCGGCTGCGTGGCGAAGGTCTTTCGGATCTTCTTGCCGTCGCGCTTGGAGTAGACAAACGCCTCCCACGAGCACTGGCAGCGCCCTCCCCGGCAGTTACGGCCGTGCCGCTGCCGAATCCCAACAGCCATGCCATACCCCCCGTTTGGCCGCCGCGGCCAGCGGCCTCTCGGCGTCGAAATCACGCCGCGACGCCCGCGTCCAGCCACGCCGTGTTCCCCTCTAATTCGTCCCCTGATGCACGTTCCCTACTGTCAAGCCTCTGTTTATCATACCGTTCCGTTTCACGCAAGCCGGCGGGCTGCGTAGATCCGCCCGTACGCTCGAGCGGCCCCGCCCCCTGCTCACCGGGGGTAACCGCGTCCCGCGTGTTTCGCGGTCTTCGTCGGGCGCGTACCCTTCGCACCGCGTTCCATCCAAGCCATGCGCCGCGCCAGAGTCGGGGCAACTGCACTGCGTCTCGAATCATCAGCCCGTTCCCGGGAGTCAACCCAAATCCAACGTTCGCGCCAGCGTTGGCGCGCATCCAAGTTCACCGACTGGCGCAAACACTGGCGCATCGCGCGCAAAATGCCGAAAAACCCCACCAAACGCGCCTCACTTCTCAGGAGTGAGACATGTAAGGATGCGGGTTCTCGGGGTCGGCGTGCTCGCCGCGCTGATTCTGGGTACAGCGGGCGCGGGATCCGCGCTGGCGAAAGACAAATACTCGGTCAACACCTGGCAGCAGTACAAACACTGCCCGTTCAGCGCTGACATCACCGACTGCTTCACCGGCATCACCAGTGGCGGAGCGACCGGCGGTTACTTCCAGTACGGCTCGGTGCTGACGAGGCTCACCAAGTCGATCACGATCCAGGGCGGATACAAAGAAGCCGGCGACCACATCGAAGTCGTCGCTCCGGAAGACGGATCGCTGCTGCTGGAAAGCCCGCCTGAGCCGATCACGAAGGGGCTGAAGGTCATCACCCCGCGGATCCAGACTGAAGCGGAATGGCCGGAAGCGCTGAAGGCCAGCTTCGCCGAAGCGGTGGCGAACAAGGAAACCAAGGCGACCGCCACGATCGAAATGGCGGGCGACGAATGCACGACCGTGCCGGGCTGCATCGACACGGAATCGATCCTGTTCGAAGAACCTGAACCGCCGGCCTTCAGGCTGCCTCTGAAGGTGAAAGTCGACAACTCGTGGCTTGACAAACTCGGTGGCGGCCCCTGTTTGATCGGAAGTGACGAACACCCGATCAAACAGAACTTGGTCACGGCCGGCGCCGGCAGCGGGGGCAACCTCGTGTTCGAAGAACCAAAATTCGAACAACTTGAGTTGGCCAACACCCGGCTGGTGGACGTCGGCTGGCACATCTCGCCGGAACAGGGAGCCCACGGCTGCGGTGGCAGTGAATACGAAGCATACGTCGACAAGGCGCTCAACTTCGCGCTGGAGGTCGAAACCCCGTATGGCGAAATCTCCTGGCGGAAAGGCGTCACGGTACTGACGGGCAACCTGCATGACTCGGCGGCCCATCGTGCCCACGAAGAACTAGAAAAAGGCAGCAAATAGGCCGTTAGCAGAAACGACTAACGGTCGCTCGGCGGAGCCTCGTCGGCAATTCGGCGGGGCTCCGCCGCCACTAATGAAACCGCGATGAGCGGAAAGGGAGATCTAGAAGATGAGACGCATAAGGATCGGGGGGGCAGTCCTCGTCGCAGTGTGCGCGATGAGCGTACTCGTGGCGTCGAGCGCCGGCGCGTTCGTGCGCGAAGCCCCAGAAGTCGGGCGCTGCATCAAGCACACAGGCGGCCACTGGAAGAACGCTAGTTGCAAGACAGCGGCCATCGGCACGTCTGAACAGAAGTACGAATGGTACCCCGCCTTCGGCGAAGCCGAAAACGGTGAAACCAAGCTGGCTGAAAAACTCAAATTCACGTCGGTGTCGAAAACGGGGACGCTGATCCAGCTTACGACGGTCACCGGCGAAGGGATCGGCTGTAAAACGCAGACGGCCGATGGTGAAATCACGGGCCCGAAAACCCTGAAGAGCACGAACATCGTCTTCAAAGGCTGCGCCGAGGCCGGGCAGCAGTGCACGAGCACGAACCCCGTGGCCGGCGAAAAAGGCGAAATCAAGGTCAAAGAACTCGTCGGGCTCCTTGGCATAGAAAAATTCGGCGCGACGCACGCCACGGACAAGGTCGCGAACCTGTTCAAACCTTCCTCCGGCGTAACGTTCACCGAATTTGAATGCGGAGGCATCCCGGTCACAGTCAAAGGCGAAGTCTTGAACCCGCTGACGGCCAACGCGATGAAGCTCTCGGCAACGGTGAAATTCAAGGCCTCCAAAGGCAAGCAGAAACCAGAAAAGTTCGCGACGGACCCAACCGGGACCAAACGCGTGCTGGAAAGCAACAAACTCGTCGGCGGCGGCGTGGTGCAGGCCGGCCAGGCGCTGACGACGATCCAGACGGCCGAAGAAAAGCTGGAGATCAACACGCAGATCTGACCGGATCGAGCAAGGCGCCTCGGCGCGGCGTGCTCGGCGGACGTGGCAGGGATCGCCACGTCCGCCGAGGCGCCCTCCGGGACGATTGCGAGAGGGAGCTTGGTAAGAGGGGATCATGGGAACAAGGGAAATGAGCAGCGGAACGCCCCTTTCGGGAAGCAGGGGTACGCGCGGTGACGCGGGGCGTCGGCGACCGGGCGCGGTGAGGTGCGTCGGCAGCCGTGTGGGCATGCCCCACACCACGCGCCGGCTGCGCTGGGGGCTGGCGGTGGCGATCGTCGCCCTGCTGGCCTTCGCGGCTTCAGCGCCGGCCCAGTCAGCCCATGTCTACGAGCGCTCCTTCAACTCATCTGGCGAATGCGCCCTGTCCAGCCCCGGCGGCGTCGCAGTCAACGAAACGACAGGAGATGTCTATGTCGTTGACCGCGGCCACTCACGGGTCCTGCGCTTCGGCCACTCCGGCGAATGTCTAGCTCACTTCAAAGTCAAAGTGCGCGAACTTGAAGAAGGCACGTTTGAAAGCTCGAGTATCGCGGTCGACAACAACCCAGCCAGCCCATCTTTCGGCGACGTCTACGTCGTCGCCAACGGCTCCGAACCCGAAGCGATCCAGAAGTACGAAGCAGACGCCAAAGAAACCGCGAACAAACTCGAAGGCAAACTGAGCGGCATCAAAAAGGGCGAAGAAGAACTCTTCGAAGTCCACGGGGTCGCCGTCGATCGATCGGGCAACCTCTACGTCTATGAGGAAGAAAGCGTAATCGCATACGACAACAGAGCGCCGAAAAACAAGTTCCTCACTCAGACCGAACTGGAAGGCGGATGCCTGGAACCGTATTCGGGCTTTGCCGTCTCACCCCTGGGCGAAGCCTTCTACGTGGACAAAGAACGCGAATCGCGTGGCGAATCGTGTGTGGAACCGAGTCGGGTGATCGCCCAGTACTCGAGTGCCGGCAGCGTGCTGAGGCGCGCGCTGCAAAACGAACGCTCGACCGGCGTGGCGGTGGATCTGTCAAGCGGCGACGCCGGCGACGTCTACGTGCAGGACGGCAAGACCATCGCTACGTTCGCGCCGGCCGGCGTGCTGGTCGATCGCTTCGGCCAGGAAGCCGGACACGAACTGCAACGGGGCAGCGGTGTGGCCGTCGATTCAAAGAGCCGCGAGGTGCTCGTCGCCGACGAACAGACCGGTGCGATCGACGTCTATGAAGAACCTGCCGAAAAGCCGGCGATCGACGCGATCTCAGCTGAGGAAGCGCCGGGCAACCCCGGTGCCTGGCAGCTCAATGCGCAGATCGACCCCAAGGGCTCTGACACGCACTACTACTTCCAGTACGGCACAGCCGACTGCGCGGCCTCTCCGGCGCTGTGCTCCAACGTGCCGGCGCTTCCCGGCGAACCGCTCAGCGCGGGCTTCGGCGAGCACGCGGTGAGCGTGCAGGTCAGCGACCTGCGTCCGGGCACCGACTACTTCTACCGCGTGATCGCCGTCAACTCCAGCGGCCAGAGCAAAAGCCAAAGCGCCACCTTCCAGACGCTGCCCTCGACGGCCTACCTGCCCGACGGGCGCTCCTGGGAGCTCGTCTCGCCGGCCGAAAAGGGCGGCGGCTCGGTCGAACCGATCACCTCTGAAGGGGGCGTGATCCAAGCGGCGGCAGACGGCGGGACGATCGCCTACATCGCAAACGCCCCGTTTGGCTCCCAGATCGAAGGCAATCGCGTGCTCGAACCCAACCAGATCCTCTCAACGCGCGGCAGCGGCGGCTGGGGCTCGCAGGACATCGTCACGCCCAACGAACGCGGCGAAGGCTTTCTCGGGGGCGGGCGACGTGAGTATCAGGCCTTCTCGCCCGACCTCTCACTCGCGCTGGTCGAACCGCAGCCTCCCCTGGAACCCTTCGAACGCCCACCGCTCTCGCCCCAGGCCAGCGAACGGACGATCTACCGCCGCAACGCGCCTGCCTGCACGAGCACGCCGGAGAGTTGCTTCCAACCGCTCGTCACCGGGCTGAGCGACACGGCCGAAGTCGCGGGCGAAAAGACGAAGTTCGGGGCCAAGCTCGAACTGATGGGCGCAAGCACCGACCTCTCCCACGTGGTGCTCGAATCGAAGGTCGGGCTGACGGCCGACGCGCCCACGCCACCCTCCGAGCAGAACCTCTACGAGTGGACTGCGGATCAGCCGGCGGCGCAGTCGCTGAAGCTGGTCAGCGTGCTGCCCTCGGGCGCGCCGGCCGAAGAAGCGGCACTCGGCAACGAAGGCAAGGACGTGCGAAACGCAGTATCCGAGGACGGCTCGCGCGTGTTCTGGACGGGGTTGGCCGAAAACGAAGCGCACGAATCCTTTGCGCACCTGTTCATGCGCGACACGACGGACGCCCGAACGGTCCAGATCGACGCCGCCCAAGGAGTCGAAGAACCCAAAGAAGAACCCCAGTCAGAACAGGAGTTCCAGACGGCCAGCGCAAGCGGTGAACGGGTCTTCTTCACCTATCCGTTCGCCTTGACGGTGACCTCGACGCTGCCAAGAGAAGCCGTATACCTCGAAGAAGGCAACGACCTCTACGCCTGCGAATTGCCGAAAGCGGCGACGAAATGCACGTTGACCGATCTGACGGTCGCTCGCTTCGGTGAAAGCGCCGACGTTCGCGGCGTGCTGGGCGCATCGGAAGACGGCTCCTACATCTACTTCGTCGCCAACGGCGTGCTCGCCCCCGGGGCGGCCCCCGGCAGCTGCAAAGAAGAACATCAGCCTGGCGAAACGTGCAGCCTCTACGTCGAGCACTACGACGCGCTCGCCAAAGGCTGGGAAGAGCCGAGGTTCATCGCGACCCTCTCGGGGCAAGACGAACACAGCTGGCTTTCAGAAGTCGGAGGCGAGCTCGCGCGCCTGAGCTCGCGCGTCTCGCCCAACGGCCGCTACGTGGCGTTCATGTCAGAACGCAGCCTGACCGGCTATGACAACCGCGACGCAAATCCCGCAGCGCAGGGAGCGCGCGACGAGGAGGTTTTCCTCTATGACGCACAGGAAGGCCGCCTGTCCTGCGCCTCCTGCAACCCCTCCGGCGCGCGCCCGCACGGCGTGCTGGACACGGAAAACTCCGGCGAAGGCAAAGGCTTGCTCGTCGACCGTCCGGAAACCTGGAGCGGTCACTGGCTGGCGGCGAGCATCCCCGGCTGGACCGCTGTCTCCGGCGTTGCCGCCGGCTTCGTCTCCCACTACCAGTCGCGCTATCTCTCGGACTCCGGGCGCCTGTTCTTCAACGGCGCCGACGCGCTGATCCCCCAAGGGCTCACCAGCGAGCTGCTTACGCGCACGCGCGAGGAGGAAGTGCAAGGCGTGAAGACCCAGGTTGGCGTGGAGAACGTCTATCAGTACGAGCCCAGAGGCGTGGGCGGCTGTCAAGAAGAAGGATGCGTCGGGCTGCTCTCCTCGGGGGCCTCGGCGCACGAATCGGCCTTCCTGGACGCATCGCAAAGCGGCGATGATGCGTTCTTCACGACCGCCCAGCGGCTGGTGGCGACAGACCAGGACACCAACTACGACGTCTATGATGCGCGCGTCTGTACGGCCTCCTCGCCGTGTCTGACCTACGAAGTCAGCAAATCCACGCCATGTGAAGGACTCAGCGGCGAAGGCTCCTGCCGGGGCGCGGAATCGTCTCACGAGGGCCCTTCGGCGCCGGCGACCGCGACGCTCTCGGGGTCCGGCAACATCGCCCAGACGCAAAAAGCCGGCGGCGGGGTCCTGCCCAAGAAAGTCACCAAGCTCACGCGCGCGCAGAAGCTCAAACGCGCGCTGAAGGCGTGCCGCAAGAAACACAACCGGCACAAGCGACTGGCCTGTGAACGCCGGGCCCGCAAGAAGTACGGCGCCAAGCACAAGCGCGCGAAGAAGAAGGCGGGCAGGCACTGATGCGCCGCCCCGCCCGCCTGCGCTCAGCGCTTCCGGCCTTGCTGCTCGCCCTGGGGGCGATGTTGGCGCTTGCAGGCGCCGCGCGCGCCGCCGCGCCCGCCCCCTGGTGGCGCCTGAGCGTGCGCCCGGCGCCCAGTTACCTGCCGGCCTCCGGCGAGGCCAAGCTGATCCTCTCGGCGACAAATCTCGGCGATGCGCCCACGAGCGGGCCGATCACGATCACCGACAAGCTGCCTGCCGGCTTGCAAGCCACCACGATCCTCGCGCACTCCGAACTGGAAGCGACGGGCTCGTTCTGCCAAGGCCCGCCGAGCTCGCACAGCGAACCGAGCTGCACCTATGAAAAACGGCTCGAACCCTTTGAACGGCTTGAAATCGAACTCACGGTCAAAGCCTCCGGGGCTCAGACAGGAGAATTGAACACGCTGAGCGTGTCCGGCGGCGGCGCCCCTGCCCCGGTGACACTCACACGCCCGCTGCGGGTCTCCGAGGAAGCCGTGCCGTTCGGGATCGAAAAAGTCGAACTGGTACCAGAAGAAGTCGGCGGCGAGCCCGACTCCCAGGCGGGCTCGATCCCCTTCCAGCTGACGACCTTCCTTGACTTGAACCAGAAGCTCGAAGCCTTCCCCGGCTTTCCGCCGCTGGAAGGGCGCGGCGCGGTGCCCGCGGCGGCCGCGCTGCCGCGCGACCTCTCCTTCAAGCTGGCGCCCGGGCTGCTGGGCAACGTCAACGCCCTCGCGCAGTGCACCGACACGCAGTTCGCGACGATCTTCGAAGGCAACTTCAACGGCTGCTCGGCCGCGAGCGCGATCGGCGTGGCGACGGTCGCGATCACCGAACCCAACAACGTCGGCGTCGGCACGCGCAGGGTGCCCGTGTTCAACATGGTCCCGGCGCCCGGCGAGCCCGCGCAGTTCGGCTTCGAGGTCGAAAAAGTGCAGGTGATCCTGAAAACAGAAGTGCTGACGGGTGAGGACTACGCGATCGCCGTGCGCACGACCGAAACCTCGCAGCTTGCGCAGGTGCTCAGCGCGCAGGTCACGCTGTGGGGCGAACCGGGCATCCAGGAGCACGATCCCTCGCGCGGCTGGGCGTGCCTGGCCCCCTGGCGCGGCGCCGGTCCATGCACGACCCCCTCCCCGGCAGAACGCCCGACGCTCCCCTTCCTGCGCCTGCCGACCTCCTGCGAGCCGCTGGCGATGAAGGCGGAAGGCCTCTCCTGGCCCACGAGCGCGGCGCCGGCCGGCCTTCCCTTGCGCCAGCCCGAGCCGCTGCCGGGTGACACTGCCTTCCTCGATGAGCTCGTCGGCTGTGGATCGCTTCCGTTTGGCCCGTCGATCGAAGTCACACCCGAACAGCAGGGGGGCAACACGCCGAGCGCCATGACGGTCGAGGTCAAAGTTCCACAGCAGCCCTCCCTGCAGCTCGGCGGCCTGGCCGAGGCCGATGTGAAGAGCACGACGGTCACGCTGCCTGAAGGCATGCTGCTCAACCCGGCTGCTGCCGATGGCCTACTGGCCTGCAGCGAAGAGCAGATCGGACTGCACTCGAACGCGCAGATCGCCTGCCCGAAGGAGTCGAAGGTCGGCGTCGTGCACATCGAGTCGCCGTTTCTGCCGAAGGAAAGGGAGGAGCAGGGCGAACCGTTTGAAACGATCGACGGCGCGGTCTATCTCGCCGCGCAGGAAGCAAACCCGTTCGGCTCGCTGTTGGCTCTTTACATCGTCGCCGAATCGCCTGTCTCGCACGTGCTCGTCAAGCTTGCCGGCGAAGTGAAGCTCGACCCGAGCACGGGTCAGATCTCCTCGACCTTCAAGGACACGCCGCAACTGCCCTTCGAAGACCTCAAGCTGCAGTTCTTCGGCGGCCCGCGCGCCTCGCTCACGACGCCGGCGAGCTGCGGAGCGCACACGACCAGCGCGTCCTTCGAATCCTGGTCAGGCGCACAACAGACCGCCTCCTCGACCTTCCAGACAACGGCGGGCGCCGAAGCGAGCGCCTGCGCGGAACCCCAGCCGTTTGCGCCGTCCTTCAGCGCCGGGTCGAGCAATCCCCAGGCAGGTGCGTTCTCGCCGTTCACCCTGACGATCGGGCGCCCCGACGCCGATCAGGCGCTGAGCTCGATCACGGTGCACCTACCCCCCGGCGTGGCGGCGATGTTGGCGTCGGTCGAGCCCTGCCCCGAACCGCAGGCGGCCGGCGGCCAATGCGCGGCGGACAGCGAGATCGGCCACTCGAGCTCGAGCGCCGGCCTGGGCTCGGATCCGTTTACGCTGCCAGGCACGGTCTACCTGACCGGCCCCTACAACGGCGCTCCGTTCGGCCTGTCGATCGTCACGCCGGCCGACGCCGGCCCGTTCCACCTCGGCAACGTGATCGTCCGCTCGGCGATCAACGTGGACCCGCACACGGCGGCGGTCACGATCTCGACCGCCGTGCCGACGATGGTCAGCACGGCGCAGCACCCAAACACCGGGATCCCGGTTCAGCTCAAGCAGACGACCGTGGTCGTCGACCGCCCGGGCTTCCAGTTCAACCCGACCAGCTGCGCCCCGATGTCGATCACCGGGACGCTGAGCGGGGAGCGGGGCGGGGCGGCCTCCGTGTCGAGCCCTTTCCAGGTGGGCAACTGCAGCGCGTTGCCGTTCCATCCGACGCTGACGGCCTCGACCAAAGGCGACGCGAGCAAAGCAAACGGCGCCAGCTTCACGGTCAGAGTGACTTCCTCGCCGGGTCAGGCGAATATCGCAAAAACCAAGCTCGTGCTCCCGATCCAGCTGCCGGCGAGGCTGACGACGCTCCAGAAATCCTGCCTCGCGGCAACCTTCGAAGCCAACCCGGCGGCGTGCCCGGAGGGCTCGAACATCGGCAGCGCAACGGCTCACACGCCCGTGTTGAAGAGTCCGCTGACGGGTCCGGCGTATCTCGTCTCGCACGGCAACGCCGCCTTCCCCGACGTCGAGTTCGTCTTGCAGGGCGAAGGGATCACGCTGATCCTCGATGGACAAACGGACATCAAAAATGGGATCACCACGTCGACGTTCAACACGGTTCCCGACGCGCCCGTGAGCAGCTTCGAAACGGTGCTGCCGGAGGGCCCTCACTCGGTGCTGACCTCGAACGTCCCGCAGAGCAAGAACTTCAACCTGTGTGGCACGAAACTGACGATGCCGACCACGATCACGGGCCAGAACGGCGCGGTGATCCAGCAGAACACGCCGATCCCGGTGGCCGGCTGCGGTGCTGTGAAGGGATCGAAGGTGTCGCGAGCGCAGCGCCTTGCGAGAGCGCTGAAGAAGTGCCGCAAGCAGTTCAGGCACCGCAAGAAGAAGCGCGTCGCGTGCGAAAAGACCGCGCGTAAGAAGTACGGTGCGAAGAAGGTCCGCAAAGCTCGGCATACGGTCAAGCAGAAGAAGCACGCATAGCGATGAATCGTCGGGCGATCGGCGCGGTGGCCGTCCTGCTTGCAGGCGTATTGCCTGTGGCCGGCTGCGGTGCAGGCTCGGGCACTGCGTCGACGAGCCGGAGCATCGCGACGACGGCCGAGGTCGCAGCGACCGCGACTGCGACGACGATCGCAACGGTTGCGAGTACGCCCGCGAGCGACGCGACGGCGGACAGGGCCAAGGCCCGGAGCGAAAGGGCGCCCGGCCCACCCGTGGCACCCAAGGCTCGAGCGGCGCCAAGTCGAGCGGCGGCCGCCAAGCAAGACCCGGCGGGCCCTGCGCGACACGCCCAACGATCGTTTGGCGGGGTGAGGAGAAAGACCTCGTCGCCGCCTGGTAGCGGCAATGTGACGAGCCCGAGGTCCTCCCGCCTCGGCGGAGTGCGCCCGCAGGGCGCCTCCGCTTGCAGGCAGCTCACCACGGCGAAGCACCGGCTCACGGCCAAGCGCCGCGCCAGGATCAAGAAGCTCTGCGAGAAGCTGTTCCGCTGAGCAGCGGCTCCCTCAGTCCGCTCCCGCCGGCTCCTCGCGCAGCTTCACCTCGATGAACTCGATCGCGCCGTCGCCTCCGAGGAAGGGCGCGAGGATCATGTACACGAGCATCGGCAGCAGCGCGAACAGCTCCTCGGCGCGGTCGTGGCGGATGTAGGAGGCGGTGGTCTCCATCACGGCGCCGGCAATCGCGGTCGAGATCGTCGCCGACGGCTCCGCGCCGCCGCGAACGTAGCGGTGGCCGTCTCTGAGGAAGACCGTGAAGGCGACCACTGCCTGGTCGGTGCGTCGGGCGACCGACGGACCGAGGGCATACGATTCGACGAAGGCGAAGTGAGCCAGGCTCGGCGAGCCCACGACCAGGCCGGTCGCCGCACCCCAGCTGTCCCAGACTCGGTCGGGCCAGCTGCCGGAGGACGCGATGAACGCACCGGCAGCGGTCGCCATCATCTGCTCGAACACGAGCTTGTGCGTGGCCAGGAACGCGTCCGAGCGGCTGTGGAAGTGGGAGTAGAAGACCTCGCGGGACACGCCGGCCTTGGCGACGATGTCCGCGACGGTCGTGTCTTCATAGCCCTTGGCACGGATGACGTCGGCGGTCGCATGCAGGATCCGTTCACGCTGCACGCGGATCACGAGCGCCGAGGGAAGACGATGGCGCCCTCTAGGCAGCGGTGCCGGAGCCATCGCGCCCTGCGCAAGGCCCGGCTCGGCTGTGCGCTCGGACTGCGGGAACTGGACCGGACGGCGCCCGCTGCGCGCACGTGCGCGATAGCAGTCGACCCACGCGAGCATCTCGCCGAGCAGCTCGTCCGAGTCATACGGACCCCGGCGCATCCGCATACCGAGTACGCGCACGAGCCCTCCGAGCAGGATGCCGGGAGGTATGTCGGGCAGCAGCGATTGCTTACGCACGCGCTTGTGCGCCTGGACGACCAGGTCCTGCAGTTCCGCCAGCAGATCATCTCTCGCCTCGAGCACGGCGGGCCCCGCGAGCATCGCCTCGTGCGTGAGGAAGTCAAATCCAGACGGATCGCACCGGGCGGAGTCGACCAGGGCGGTGAAGGCGAGGTCGATCGCCCGCGGCGCCTCGCCCGCGGCGATCGTGTCGGCGACCTTGTCGATCAGCCGCCCAGCGAGCTCGCGATGAGCGGCAAAGAAGCATGCTTCCTTGTTCTCGAACAGCTCGTAGAACGTAGCCCGCGAGACCCCTGCGCGTGCGGATACATCACCGACGCGCGCGGCCGGGTAGCCGCCCTCGACGGCGACCGAGACGATCGCCTCGAGCAGCCGCGCTCGCTGATCTGCCCGGCTCGACTTCCCCTCTGGAGCGGCGCCGGCCCCCGATCCGGGTTCCGGCGACATTGTTTCGTCCTCGGCCACGGACACCGGAGGGTACACAAATCTCCGGTCTGCATATAGCGACCGAAGAGTTTCAGCAGGTTGATAATGCGGAATCGCGCACTTGCCCGCCGGCGCCCGCCGTGGACCGCGTTGAATCCCCATGTCAAGCCTAGAAACACAGTCACCCGCGGGCAATCGCGAGCACTCGTGCGAGCTTCCGTCAATTAGATACCAATCCCGTTCACAGGTCTGAACGCTGAAGCGACGCGCCCTGCCTGACTCCGCCAGGAGTCAAGTCGACGGCGCCGCGCGCCGGCATCAGCCGGGGACAATCGACAACGAGCGGCGCGCGCGCCCTTGTGCTTCGGCGGGAACGCGCGACCGGCGCGGGCTCTTACGCGCTGGCCGCCAGCGGAGAGTCGGCCGGGCTCTGCTCGCTGAGCTCTTCGATCAGCCGAACGGCCTCTTCGGGTCCCGTGAAGGGCGCAAGCGCGATGTAGGTGAGCTGCGGCAGTCGCGCCGGCAAGCCCGCGAAGTCCTGGCGCGCGGCGTGACGCTGGATGATCTCGAACAAGGCGCCCCCGATCGCCTCGGAGGTGGCGCGCGGCAGCTGCTGTGCCTCGGGTCGGTAGTTGTAGCCTTCTTCGAGGAAGATCGTGAAAGACCGGGTGATCTCCTCGCCACGGCGAATCGCCACCGGGCCGGCGGCGTAGCACTCGACCAGGCGCAGGTGCGAGATCGTCGGCGCCGAGGCGATCATCTTGAGCAGCGCGCCGAGCCCGTTCCACACGCGTTCCGGCCAGCTTGCGACCGAGAAGTAGGCGCCGGCGCAGGTATCGACGATGTGCTGGACGGGATGCTGCTGAGCTTCCAGGAAGGCGTGCTGCTTGTCGGTGAAGTGCTCGTAGAAGACGTCGCGCGCGACGCCCGCCTGCGCGACGATGTCGGCGACCGTCGCGTTGGCGTAGCCCTTGGCCATCGTCACCTCCGCGGTCGCGTAGATGATCCGCGTGCGCTGGCTGCGCGCGACCACGCCGGCAGGCAGCCCGTGCCTGCCGCGGGGGAGCCGTCTGTGGGGGGGCAGGTCCGACGTCGGCGTTCGCGATGGCGCGCCGCTCAGCAGCGCTCGAGGGCTGGTGCTCCAGACGCCCGCTCCCGGCGGGACGGCATAGGACGCGAGCCAGCCGATCAGGTCGTCTGTCATCGCCGGAAGCTGATCGGCCGTGTTCGTGCGCAGCCGGCGGGCGACGATGCTGCGCAGCGCGCCGATGAAGGCAGTTGCCGGTACGTCGAGCCGCTCACCTGTCTGCGGCATGCCGTCGAACATCGATTGCACGAGGCGCTCGAACTGCCCCAAAACCCGTTTGCGTTCCTCGTCGATCAGCGATCCTCCTGCTGCGGCCTCGACGAACAGCAGACGCCCGCTGTCGGGATCGTCGCGCTGGGCGCTCAGCAACGCATGCAGCGCTCCGTGCAGCATCTCGCGCCAGTCGTCGCTTTCCACCGTGTGCGTTCGAACCTCCTCGCGCAGGCGATCGGCGACCGAGCTGTAGGCCGCGAGCAGGCAGTCTTCCTTGCCGCTGAACAGCTTGTAGAACGTGGCACTGGAGACGCGGGCGTGCGAGCTGATCTGGGCGACGCTGACTCCCTGATAGCCACCCTTCGCCGAGAGCTCGATGATCGCGTCCGTCAGCCGCTCGCGCTGGGTCCGCTTCGTCGCGGCCGCTCGGCCGGCCGTGGTGCGGCGTGCCTTGGCTTGGCGGTCGTGGAACTCCGGAGCGGGGCGACGAGCAGGTGGTGGCATGGGCGACTCCAGAAGCATACAGAAATTCATCCAAGTCCGACCACTCGGTTTCATTCTCGCCGGACGCGGCGTCAAGTCGGCGATCACCGGGAGCGCCCGGCGGGAGCCGCCGCGATAGGCGCCGAAATCGCTAGGTAGAGCCGTGTTTTTGCCTGAGACACGGCACTTGCAAGCCTTCGCTTTGGCCGACCACTTGACGCATGGATCATTTTATGTTTAGATAACGACCTCGTTCAGAAGCGACGTAGAGACGCCAGCGCGTCGGTCTCGACAGGGTGGAGAACTGTCGATTCCGGTCGGCTGGGAGGAGGGGGGATTGGTGCGGGGTGCAGCAAGGATCGGTCGAAGGGTTTGTCCGAGCGTCACGGCCGGGTTCGTTCCCGCGGTGGCGCTCGCAGAAGCTCGGCGGCCCCTCTGTCCCTCTCCGCTGAGGCTCGACGGGCGCCGGACACACATCCTGTCCGGCGCCCGTACCGACTCCTTCGGTTAGGCACCCGGTGAGCGCCGTGCACGAAGACCGCTCCGAGCAACTCATGCATGAGGTGCAGCAGGAGCTCGTCCGGGGTGTTCAGCGCGGCTGGCTGATGTCGGCGCTGGCGAAGGTCGTCTGCGAGCATGGAGTGGAGGGAGCCAGCGTGCGGCAGATCGTCGCGTGCGCCGGCGTGTCGAGGCGCCGCTTCTACGAGCTCTTCGCGAGCTCGGGCGATTGCTTCAGAGCCGTCTTCGAGGACGCGGTCGGACAGGTCCAGGCACGGGCTTCGCGCGCCTACGGCGGGGAGGGCGCATGGAGCGATCGGATGCGTGCCGGGCTCTCGGCGGTGCTCTCCTTCTTCGACTCCGAGCCGGAGTTGGCCCGTTTGCTCGTCCTGCACACGACGGCCACCAGTCCGGCGAGGGGGCGGCGCGACGAGCTGTTATGGCAACTGATCGATTTCATCGACAGCGAAGGCCGTGCGGCTAATCCTGCGTCGAACCCCCCGCCGCTGACCGGCGAGACGGTCGTCGGCGGCGTTCTTGGCGTGGTCCAGGCACGCCTCTCAGAAGATGGCGACGCGCCGCTCACGTCGCTCGTTAACCCGCTGATGAGCGTGATCGCGCTGCCCTATCTCGGCGGCGAGGCGGCATGGGAAGAGCTCGCGCGACCAGTCCATACGGCTGTAAGCACGCGGCCACCGAGTGACAGCGCGCGCGAGGCGCGTGGCGGCGTGGACATGCGCCTGACCTATCGCACGCTTCGCGTGCTCGCAGAGATCGGGGCTGCGCCGGGCATCAGCAATCAGGCGGTGGCCGAGGCTGCCGGGATCCGCGACCAAGGGCAGATCTCGAAGCTGCTCAGCAGGGTCGAGGGGCTTGGGCTGATCCGTAATGCCGGCGCCGGACAGGCCAAGGGCCGCCCGAACGCCTGGCACATCACCCATCGAGGCGCGGCCGTCGGGCGCGATCTGGGCCAACGCTTGAGTCGCGAACACTCGGCCGTGCAGTTCGGCGGCGGGGACCAGTGAGTCAGTGAGCGCGCCCGGCGACGCGGCTGGTGGGGCCAACGGCAGGCGTCCATCGGCGCGCGGGCTCGGCATGGACGTGGGTCTGCGCGCGATGCGAGTGCTCGCCGGATCGGAGGTGCTCGATCGTGTCGGCGCTCGAAAGCATGTGGAGCGGGCGCTGTTTCGAACGACCAAGAGCGGCCTGCGTTCGGCAAGTGCCGCCGGGCGCAGGTTCAAGGTGGTGAATGGTGGCGGGCGCCCGGCGCGGCAGCCGCCGGGCAGCTCCGCCGGCCTGTTCGATGTCGAGCCCGACGCCGAGCAGGCGCTGATCCAGGGGACCATGCGCGAATACGCCACCGCCGAGGTACGCCCCGCTGCCGCCGAAGCGGACGCCGATGCTCGTGCACCCGAAGCGATTCTGGCCCAGCTCAGTGAGCTCGGTGTGACCGCACTTGGGGTGCCCGAGGAGCTGAGTGGGGCGATGCATGGCCAGGCAGCGGTCACCGCCACGCTCGTGGCGGAGGCGCTGGCGCATGGGGACATGGGCATCGCCTACGCCGCGCTCGCGCCTGGGGCGGTGGCGACGGCGATCGGTCGCTGGGGGACGGCCGCCCAGCAAGCGACCTACCTGCCGGCTTTCACGGGCCATGATCCGCCGGCGGCCGCGCTGGCGATGCTCGAGCCGAGCCCGCTGTTCGACCCCATGCGCCTGAAGACGACGGCCGTGCGTCATGCGGGTGGCTGGCTGCTGCAGGGGGCGAAGGGATTGCTCGCGCGCGCCGAGCACTGTGAGCTGTTCGTCGTGGCCGCCGACGTGGCCGGAATCGGGCCATCGCTGTTCGTGGTCGAGTCCGGCGCCACAGGGCTCGCGGTGCAGGCCGAACCGGCGATGGGCTTGCGCGCGGCCGCGACCGGCCGCCTGCTGCTGGACGGCGTGCGCGTGAGCAGCGACGCGCTGCTGGGGGACGGTGAGCGTGAGACCTACGTCGAATGCGTGCAGCGTGCTCGCATCGCCTGGTGCGCGCTCGCCGTCGGCGTTGCGCAGGCCACGCTCGACTACGTGATCCCCTACGTCAAGGAGCGCACTGCGTTCGGCGAGCCGATCGCCGATCGCCAGGCCGTCGCCTTCGCCGTCGCCGACATCGCGATCGAGTCGAGCGGGATGCGACTTGCCACCTATCGCGCGGCGAGCCTGGCCGATCAGGGTCGGGACTTCACGCGGGCGGCGGCGATCGCGAGGGCGTTGTGTGCTCGCCACGGCATGCGGATCGGCTCTGAAGGCGTGCAGCTGCTCGGTGGGCACGGCTACACCAGGGAGCACCCCGTCGAGCGCTGGTACCGGGATCTGCGTGCGGCCGGCGTGATGGAGGGCGCGCTGCTCGTCTAGCGCGACGCGATGATCAACCTCGAGACGCCGAAGAAGTTCGAGCAGCGCATCGCCCAGGCCCGTCACGTCGCCGGCGAGGTGTTCCGCCCGATCTCGCGCAAGTACGACCTGGCCGAGCACGAGTACCCCAAGGAGCTCGACATGCTGGCGTCGCTGATCGACGGCCTGAACGAGGGCGGCGCCGAGGAGGGCGCGGGCGCGGCATCGGTTCGCCGCAAGACACCCGTCGAGCGCGATGGCGCGAACCGCAACGGCTCCAATCTGCTGACCGTGCTCAGCGTGATCGAGCTCTGCTGGGGGGACGTCGGCCTGCTGCTCTCGATGCCGCGCCAAGGACTCGGCAATTCAGCGATCGCGTCCGTCGCGAGCGACGAGCAGCTGGCGCGCTACGGCGGGCGCTGGGCTGCGATGGCGATCACCGAGCCCGAGGCCGGCTCGGACTCGGCTGCGATACGCACGACGGCTGTGCTCGACGGCGACGAGTACGTGCTCAACGGCGAGAAGATCTTCGTGACGGCCGGCGAGCGCGCCGAGCTCGTCGTCGTCTGGGCCACGCTCGACCGCTCGCGCGGGCGTGCCGCGATCCGCTCGTTCGTCGTCGAGCGCTCCAATCCGGGGCTCGAGCTTGAGCGGCTCGACCACAAGCTCGGGATCCGTGCTTCGGATACGGCGACGTTCAGGCTCGAGGGCTGTCGCGTGCCCAAGCAGGCGCTGCTGGGGAGCGCCGGGAAGGAGGGGGACGCCAAGCAGGGCTTCGGTGGGGCGATGCAGACGTTTGACAACACGCGTCCGCTCGTCGCAGCGATGGCGGTAGGGGTTGCCCGGGCATCGCTCGAGGAAACCCGTGCGAAGCTCGCCGAGGCCGGGGTCGACGTCTGCTTTGACAGACCCGCGCTGGCCCAGTCGGCGGCGGCGGCGCGGCTGCTCGAGCTCGAGGCCGAATACGAGTCCGCGCGGCTGTTGACGCTGCACGCCGCGTGGATGGCCGACAACGGCCGCCCCAACTCGCTGCAGGCGTCGCTCGCCAAGGCCAAGGCCGGGCGGATGAGCGTCGATGTGACGCTCGCCTGTGTCGAGCTGTGCGGCAGCGTCGGCTACAGCGAGCATGAGCTGCTCGAGAAGTGGGCACGCGACGCCAAGATCCTCGACATCTTCGAGGGCACCCAGCAGATCCAGCTGCTGATCGTCGCTCGCACGCTGCTCGGCAGGAGCTCGGCTCAGCTGCGTTAGGGCGCCCGCGAACTGCTCTATCGATCTGGCAGCGGCCCGGGTCTTCACGGGCGTCGTGGGCGACGCCACACCACGACGTCCGTGAAGGCTCGGGCCTGGCGTCAACCGCCGTGCTTATGCGGCGCCCTCGCCAGGTAGGAGTGCCCCGCCCTGACTGTGACGCGGCGATGGGTGACGAGGTTGGTCACGGCCACGCGGTCGGTCAGCACGCGGATCAGCGTCCCGGCGCAAAGATCCTCCGTCAGCCACCTCGTGCCGAGCACGGCGCCCGTGGCGTAGTTGCCCTTGGTCGAGTAGCTGCCATGTCCTTCGGCCCACAGCTTGCGCACGGGGCGCCTGCCGTGAGCGGCGCTCGTACGCGCACCGCGCGTCGGCGCTCGCGTCCTGGGGCACCCGGCGAAGCTGCCGCCGTAGAGCGCCGAGACGACGAGGCCGTCGCGGCGTTGCGTCAGCCTGAACTCGCCCTGGTAGAAGACCATCGTCTGCGTGCCGCCGTGCAGCGCGGCCGTCGTGACCGAGACCCTGCCGTGCGTCGCGTCGACGATGCTCCCGAACGGGATCTGCTCGTCGCCCGTCAACAGCGTGAACACGTGCGAGCCCGGCAGTTTCACGCGCACGACCCCGGAGATCCGCGACACGTTGCCCGTGACGGCGAGCCTCGGTGGTGGAAGTGCCGTGGTCGTGCTCGCGAGCACGCCGCCGAGCGGGGTGGGGGATGTCGAGGAGCTCGTCGTGTCCGTGCTCCCCGGCGTTTCGCCGCCCGCTTCTTCTTCGCCCGGCGGCGGCGTTTCTTCGGCGGGCGGGGGAGGGCCGACGGTCGACGGCGGTCCGAGGTAGGCCCACACGGCGCCGAGCCTGCGGTCTTCGCGCGGGGCGCCGATCAGCGCCGTGCTCGTGTCGGCCGAGAGCGCGACGGCCCCGCCGAACATGGCTTTCCCCGGTTCTCCGCTGCCCGATCCCTGCTCGGCCTGTTGGGTCCAGCTCGCGCCCGAGCGGGTGAACGTCCAAGACGCCCCTGTCGAGGCCTGGTCGTGGGGCGCGCCGATCAATGCGGTGTCGCCGTCGCCGGAGAGTGCCGTGGCATAGCCGAACTGTCCTTCGCCGAGCTCGCCGGTGGCGGTCAGCTTCGGACCCTGCTGCGACCAGGTCGAGCCGGTCCGCGCGAGGATCCAGGCGGCGCCGGCGCCGGCGGCGTCCGAGCGGGCGCCGACGAGCCCGGTGTTGCCGTCCGCGCTCAGGGCGACGCTGTAGCCGAAGCGGCCTTCGCCGGACTCTTCGGTGCCACCCGTGAGCTTGGCTGCCTGTGCGACGAACCCGGCGCCGCTGCGGGCGAGCGCCCAGGCGGCGCCCAAGTAGTGGTCGTCGCCGGGAGCGCCGATCAACGCCGTCGTGCCGTCGGAGGAAAGCGCGACGCTGCGCCCGAAGAAGGCGCCGCCGAGCTCACCCGCTCCGGTCAGGCGCGAGCCCAGCGCGACGAAGTCCGAAGCGGTGCGCATGAACGCCCAGGCTGCCCCGTGCCCTCCGCCGTCGCGCGGAGCGCCGATGAGGGCGGTTTCGCCATCGCCGGAGAGCGCCACGCTTCGTCCGAAGCTCCCGTTGCCCTTGGCTCCGGCTTCGCCCGTGAGCTTCGTGCCGAACTGCGACCAGGTCGAGCCCGAGCGGGTGAAGACCCAGGCCGCGCCCTGCGCGTCGTTGGCGCGCGGCGCGCCGATCAGCGCAGTGTCGCCGTTGGCCGAGAGCGCCACGCTGCGGCCGAAGCCGCATTCGTTTACTTCTTTCGCGCACTGTTCTTCTTCTTCGGCGTCGGTAGCTTCGTTCACGGTCAGCTTCGGCCCCTGCTGCGTCCAGGTCGACCCCGCCCGCGTGAACACCCACGCCGCGCCCGCGAACCCGCTGTCTGCGGGCGCGCCGATCAGCGCCGTGCCGCCATCGGCCGAAAGGGCGATGCTGAAGCCGAACTGAGCGCCTTCGGTCTCGTCGCTCGGCAGTGGGCGTTCCCCGCCCTGTGAGAGCAGCGGGTCGATGCTCACCGGATAACGCGCGCCGGCAGCGTCGACGTCGATCGTGATCGTCGAGCCGCTGAGCGAGAGCCGGCTCGCCAGCCGCCGTCCAGTCGCATCGTGAGCGCTGAGCTCGCCGTAGCTCAGCGACGGGCCGCCGTCGTACAGCAGTCGTATCGCCTTCCCGTCTGCCGAGAGCAAGGGGTGAACGTTGCCCGAGATCGCAAACGACAAAGCGAGTGGCCGGCTCGCGCCGCTCGTCCTCGCGTGGCGCACCGTGAAGCCCTGCTCGAGTCCGAGTGGACCGTTCGCGTACCACTCATCCACACCGCTGTGCGCGTAGGTCGCGCGATTGCCCCGCGCGCTCGGTCTGACCGTGCCGAGGCGACGCTGGGATGCTCCAGAGCCGATCGCCGGCGGCGAGAGCCGCAGCTGCGTCGAGCCCGAGCTGACGGTTACCCCGGCGCGCGAAAGCTCCGCGCGCATCCGTCCGCTCGGGCCGGCCGCGCGAAAGCCGTCGCTCGTCGCGCGCATCGCATAACTCGGGTCGGCGGCGCCGATCGCGCGCGAGAGCGCTCCGCGCAGCTCGTCAGGCAACCCGGCGGGGGCGTTCGCCCGTGTTGTCTCGCCACCGGCGTCGGCGTGCGTCGGCGCCTGCGAGAGCAGCTGCTCGATCTGGCCCGAGCGCTGCATGACGGTTGCGAGCAGCGCGCACGAAGCCGCTACGGCGAGCAGGCAAGGCCAGGCGAAGATCGCATGAGGCCACTGAGCGTGGGTACGGCCAGGTGTCATTCCATCCCCCGCGAGCCGTAGACGTGACCGGCTACGTGTTGACAAGCGTCGAGCGCCCCCGGCGGGCACCCGCAAGTATGAAATCTGACACATCGGTGGACCGATAGGGCCACCGTGCCCACAATCGGCAGGTCGACTTCGACATCTGCCCAGGCCGCTATCGGTGAAAACGCGGCCGTGCACGAGCGCGCTCGAGGTGACTTACACTGCTCGACCTGGGGGCACGAGCAGAGAATCGCAGCGTCTGGGACACGACTCCGCCGCCGGTCGGATCACCGTCCCGTAGGCACCGGCTGCGGCGCCGCTGATGGTCACGCGGGCGAGCAGCGCGCCGGCGTCGCGCACGCGCCGAGTGTCCACTCAGTGGGCCGTGCTGGCCGTCGCCGTGCTCGGCAGCTCGATGGCGTTCATCGACGCGAGCAGCGTCAACATCGCGATCCCCGACATCGCCGAGGGGTTCCTCGGCTCGCCGCTCTCGAACGTCTCGTGGGTGCTGAACGCCTACAGCATCGTGTTTGCCGCGTTCCTCGTCGGCGGCGGCCAGCTGGCCGACCTGCTTGGGCGCCGCCGGGCCTTCTCCTTCGCGATCGTGGCGTTCACGTTCTCCTCCGCGCTCTGCGCCGTGGCGCCCTCGCTCAACTTCCTGATCGCCGCGCGCGTGCTCGAGGCGGCCGCTGGAGCGCTGCTCGTACCGAGCTCGCTGGCGATCGTGCTCGAGGCGCGCAGTGCGCACGAGCGCACGCACGCGGCCGCCACCTGGTTTGCGCTGGCGGCGGTGGCGGCCGGCGTCGGGCCGCCGCTTGGCGCGCTGCTGATCACGGCTTCGAGCTGGCGTCTGGTGTTCCTCGTGAACGTGCCGCTCGGCATTCTCACGTTCGCGCTCGCCCGCCGGGTGATCGTCGAGAGCCGGGCGCCCGGTCGACGCCGTCTGCCCGATCTGCTCGGCGGCCTCGTGCTCGCCGTGGCGATCGCCTCGCTCGTGCTCGCCGTGGTCAAGGGCGAGGAGTGGGGTTGGGCCAGCGGACGCGTGCTCGGTGCGTTCGCGACATCGCTGCTGCTTGGCTGGTACTTCGTGGTGCGCGCGACGCGCGCGCGCTCGCCGGTGATCGATCCGTCGCTGCTGCGCATCCCTGGCTTCGTCCTGTCCAACGCGGCGACGCTGCTGATGTCGACCGGCTTCTTCGCGTACACGCTCGGCAACGTCCTGTTCCTGACAGGCGTGTGGCATTACTCGATCCTGCAGGCCGGCCTCGCGTTGACGCCCGAGCCGATCCTGGCGCTGGCCCTCGCCGAGCCGACGATCCGGCTGCTGCGGCGTCTTGCGCAGGACATGGCGCATCGCCTGCTGCTCGTTCTCGGCGCGCTGATCTGGGCCTCCGGCATGGCCTACCTGGCGCTGCGGCTCGGCAGCAAGCCGGACTTCCTCGGCGGCTGGCTCCCCGGGATGGCGATCCTCGGCGTGGGCGGGGGGCTGGCGCTGCCGACGCTCAGCGGCATGGCGATCGACTCCGTGCCCGGCCCGCGGTTCGCCGTCGCCACTTCGCTGAACTCCGTGGCGACACAGGTCGGCGCCGCGCTGGGGGTGGCGATCCTGATCGCGGTGGCCGGCGCCGAGACGCTGCACACGCTGCGCGAGGCCTGGCTCTTCGCCGGCGGTTGCATCCTGGCGGGGGCGCTTCCGTGCCTCGTGCTCGTCGTCAAAGGCGACAGCCATGCGCGAGCACACGCGGACGACCTCCACGGCGCGCAAGGCGCTGTCGTTGCCGAGCCGGCCGAGCTCGAGCTGCCGGCGTTGCCGAGCCTCGCGCTGTCGGAGGGCGAGCGGGCGGGCGTGGCGCCCCAGAGCGTCGCCGAGTTCCTGCGCAACGTACACGTATTCGCCGAGCTGCCCGACGAGCTGCTCGAGCGGGTCGCGGGCATCGCGCGGAATGTCAGCCTGGCTCGCGGGGAGTGGCTGTTTCGCGAAGGCGATCCAGCCGACGGTGTGTACATCGTGCGCGTCGGGCACCTCGAGATCGTGCAGGAGCAGCCTGAGCCCGCCGTGCTCAACACGCTCACGCGCGGAGCCGTGATCGGCGAGCTGGCGCTGCTCAGCGGCTCCACGCGCAGCGGCTCGGCGCGCGCGCTGCGCGACAGCGAGATGCTGAAGATCGAGACGCTCCACTTCGACGAGCTGCTGCGCTCCGAGCCCGCCCTCGCGCTCGGGCTCACACGCGTGCTCAGCGCGCAGCTGCAGGCCAGCCGCGCGCTGCCCGTCAGGCGGCGCGCGCGACCGGTGACGATCGCGCTGCTCGCACTGGGTCCCGGGGTGCCGCTGCTCGAGATCGCCGACGAGCTCAGCAGGGCGATGTGCACGTTCGGCAGGGTCGCCGTGCTCCACCCCGGCGACCACGCAGAGCCCGCCGACGGGGTCGAGTCGCGCGGCGATGCCGTCGGGCGATTCGCGCCCGTGGTCGAGCGCTGCGAGCTCGAGCACGACCACGTGATCATGGTGTGCGGCGATGATCCGCGCTCAGGCGCTTGGGACGATTTCTGCCTCGCACGCGCCGACCGCGTGCTGGCCGTCGTCGACGCGACCGCGCCGGTCGCCGGCGGGGCCGGCGCGGGAGGCGTCGCGGAGGTCCCGGCTGGACGTTCGATCGGGCGCCTTCGCGGTTGCGACCTCGTCGGCTACGGCCTGCAAACCGGCACGGGCGGCCTGAGTCGCTGGATCGAGCGGATCGAGCCGGGGAGCACGTTCGCGCTCTCCCCCGAAGCCGGTCGGCAGCGGGATGTCGCGCGGATGGCCCGCCGGCTATCGGGCCGCTCGCTCGGAGTCGTCTTCGGCGGCGCCGGCGCGAGGGCGTTCGCGCACCTCGGCGTGCTCGAGGTGCTGCTCGGCGCCGGCGTGCGCGTCGATCGCGTCGGCGGCGTGAGCATGGGCGCGTTCGTGGGCGCGCTGCTCGCCGTCGGGCACGACAGCGCGTCGATCGACGCCTGCTGCTACGAGGAGTGGGTCAGGCGCAACCCGATCAACGACTACACGTTCCCGCGTGCGTCCTTGATCAGAGGGCGCAAGTCACAGGCCATGCTCGAGCGCGTGTTCGGCGAGACCCGGATCGAGGAGCTGTCGCGCTCGCTCTACTGCACCAGCGTCGATCTGCGCGAGAGCAGCCTGAGGATCGACCGTCGTGGACCCGTCGCCGAGGCGGTTGGCGCGAGCATCGCGCTGCCGTTGATCGCGCCGCCGGTGCGTCGCGGGGAGAGCCTGCTGATCGACGGCTCGCTGCTCGACAACCTGCCGCTGGCGCCGATGAGCTCCAGCGGCGAGGGACCGGTGCTGGCGATCGACATCAAGAACGCCGACGAGCCGCTCGAGTCAGCTGAGTCCGCCGCCGCCGCATCGGCGGCGTCGCATCGGCGACTGCCGCCGCTGACCGACACGATGGCGCGGATCGCCTTGCTGAGCAGCGCCAACACCGACGAGTCGGCCAGGCGACACGCCGACCTGACGATCAAGGTGCCGCTCGTCGGCGTCGGCATGCTCGAGTTCCACCAGATCGACGAGGCGCGGGCGGCCGGGCGCAGGGCGGCGAGCGCGGCGCTCGAGGACGCACCGCAGTGGCTGCTCGCAGGGGCCGCGCCGGTGGGCCGGCTGACCGGACGACGCACCGTGCTGAGCGTCTGATGCGGATGCGAAGGCGACAGCGCAGGACCGTCGCATTGCTCGTCGTGGCCGTGCTCTCGGCGGGTATCGGCGTGCTGGCCTACGCGGCGCACCTGCTGCGGCGCACCGAGCACCAGACGATCGACGCGCGCTTCTCGATCCGCGGGAGCCGCAGGGCACCCCGCGACTTCGTGCTGGTTCAGATCGACAACGCCACGTTGCAGGCACTCGCGCGGGCGAAGCTGCGATCGGAGTTCCCCTTCCCGCGTCGCTATGACGCAAAGGTGATCGACCGGCTGCGCCTCGACGGCGCACGCACGATCGCGCTCGATCTCGAGTTCACCCACGAAACGGACGTACGCGACGACAACGCCCTGATCGAAGCGATCGGGCGCGCCCACGGGAAAACAGTGCTGGCGGCCTCCGAAGTGGCGCGCGATGGAACGACCGATGTGTTCGGGGGTCCGCCGAACGGACCGAAGCTGTTGCGCGAACTCGGCGCACGCGTGGCGGAGGTGCGGCTGGTTGTCGACTCAGACGGCGCCACCCGTCGCTTCGCGCACTCCTACAACAAGCTCGGCAGCCTGCCGGTGGTCACGGCCGAAGTCGCGAGCGGCCGTCGCGTGCACAGCTCGCTGTTCGGCGGTGGCACCCTGCCGATCGACTTCGCCGGACCGCCCGAAACGTTCAAGGCGATCTCCTACTCGAATGTGCTCAAAGGCGAATTCGCGCCGAGCACGTTCCGCGGGAAGGTCGTGATCGTCGGCGCCTCGGCGCCGATCCTGCAGGACGTCCACACGACCGCCACGACCGGCTCGGGTCAGATGGCGGGCGATGAAATCGTGGCCAACGCGACCAACACGCTCTTGCTCGGGGTGCCGCTGAAGGATGCGCCCGGCTGGCTGAACCTGCTGTTGATCGTGCTGCTCGCGGTGGCGGTGCCGCTGGGCAGCCTGCGCCTGCGGCGGTTGCGCTCGCTCGTCGATGCGCTGGCGCTCGCGCTCGTTTTCACGGTTGCGACGCAGATCGCATTCGATGACGGTCTGATCCTGAGCTTCGTCTACCCCATGCTCGCGCTCTTGCTGGGCACGATCGGCACGATCGTGATCCTCTACGTCGGGGAGGCGATCGAACGCGAGCGCACGCGCTACGCGTTCTCTCGTTTCGTGCCCGCCGGGGTCGTCGACGAGGTGCTCGCGAGCGCCGATGAGAATCTCCGTCTGGGCGGGGTAGAGCGCGACTGCACCGTGCTGTTCTCCGACCTTCGCGGCTTCACGAGCTTCTCCGAGACGCAGCCCGCGGCGCGCGTGATCGACGTCGTCAACTGCTACCTCAACGAGATGACCGAGGCGATCCTGGAGGCCGGGGGAACGCTGATCTCATACATGGGAGACGGGATCATGGCGATCTTCGGCGCGCCGCTGGAGCAGGACGATCACGCCGACCGGGCCGTCGCGGCGGCGCGCGAGATGGTCGGCCCGCGCCTGGAGCGCTTCAACGCGTGGCTCGCCGCGGAGGGCTTCGACCACAGCTTCGCGATGGGCGTGGGGCTGAACAGCGGCACCGTGATGGCGGGCAACGTCGGCTCCGAGCAGCGGATCGAGTACACGGCCATCGGAGACACGACCAACACCGCCTCGCGTCTGGAGGGGATGACGAAGAACAGCGAGGCGATGCTGTTCATCGCCGCATCCACGCGCGAACGCATGCGTTCGGGCGCCGAGGAGCTCTCGCATGTCGGCGAGTTCGAGGTGCGCGGGCGCATGGGCACGCTCGCGGTCTTCACGGTCTGGCCGCACGGCCTCGGCGACCGGGCCGGCGCCTTCGAGGATCAGCCGGCGCGCGCCAAGCCGCCACCGGCCGGCTCCAGCTGAGTCGCGTCCTGCTCGCCGAAGTCGCTTCGGCCAAGTGCTATGGGCGCGGCGCCTTCAGGCCGTGCACGAGCTCGGCCGGATCCACCCCGAGGCCGCCGGCGACCTTCAGCAGGTTGTGCAGGCTGAGATTGCGCCGGCCTCGCTCGACCTGCCCGAGGAAGGTCCAGTGGACGGCGCACCTGTCGGCCAGCGCCTCCTGGCTCAGACCGAGCTCCTTACGCCGCTTGCGCACGCGCTCGCCGAGCACGCGCGTGGCATTTGACAGCGGCTCGGGCATCGGAGTGTCAACAAAATCCGACCACGACTGTCTATGTCCAGAGCAAGTAGGCCTAATGCATTAAAGTCCCAACTATTCGTATCCTGGTACAGTCCGCGTCCCCACGCGGAGAGGCCGGGGAGGCAGGCTCCCACTCAGCCTGCCTCCCCGAGCAATCGGAGATGGGCAGTAGACTGCCACCCGCTTCGCCACACTCGCGGAGCAGAGCGCCATGGCACCGACAGCTCCCGAGCCTCCATTCCATCTGCTACTCGCAGTCGACGAGATCGACGTGACGGCGACCGCGCTCAAACTGCTGATCTCAGACGAGGCCCACGAGCAGCAGATCCGCGGGCTCGCGCGGGAGGTGCTCGCGCAGCTCGACGGCCGCCCCGACGAGCACGGGATCCTCTCCGTGACGCTCGGCTCGCGCCAGATGAAGATCACGCACACCGCGCTGCGCTCGCTCTTTCGCGACCTCGGGCGTGAGCAGGCCGAGGATCTCGAGCGCCTGCGCGCGATCCTCGAGAAGCTCCCCGACGAGCACACGATGCGCGCGATCTCACTCGACTGACCATGGCCTCGGCACGCAACACGGCACTCGTGGGCATCGCCGTGCTGGTCTGCGCGATGCTCGCCGGGGAGCTTCGCGTGCGGCCGCCGCAAGCTCGCCGGCCTGCACGCCGCGCGGCCTCGTCATCTGGCTCGACACGCAAGGATCCGGAGCCGCCGGGAGCACGTTCTATACCGTCGAGCTGACGAACCTGTTGGGCCGTACGTGCACCCTCTCCGGCTATCCCAGGGTCGCCGGCGTCGATCTCGCCGGCCGCCGGCTCGGCGGCGCCGCGACCCGGTTCGTCTCACACCGCTCGCCGGTCACGCTCGCCAACCGCTCGACCGCGTCCTTCATCCTGCAGATCACCGAAGTCGGCAACTTCCCGGCCTCGGCCTGCCGGCAGGTGACAGCGGCCGGCCTGCGCGTCGTGCTTCCAAGTCAGCGCGCCTCCAAGGTGATCCCCTTTCCCTTCCAGGCGTGCTCGCGCAGCGGTCCGACGTATCTGTCGGCCGGGGCAGTGCGGCCCCACGCCTGATCCGGCTGAGGGGCGCCGGGCAAGCGAACGCTCGCCACGGCGCCCCGGTAGTCGCGTCGGCTATGGAAGGTCGCTCCCGGCGCCCGCGCAGTAGCCCGTCCCGGCGGCCGCTTCGTTGCTCCACAGCGACTGCACCGCGAACGTCGTTCCGGCGTTGCCCTCGATGTCGCCCATCGCGCCCGGGATCGGCAGCACGTTCGGCGCTCCCGGCAGCCCGCCGATGAGCGGCTCGCCGACCCACGCGCACTTGTCGCCGTTCTCGTTGGCGTCGATCGTGTCGTACCAGCCGCCGAGCTTCGCGGCGCTCGTGCCGCTGCCGATGACGTCCTCGGCGCCGGGGTCGGTGATCGTCTCCTCGAGCTCGTGGCCGAGCACGATCGAGAAGCCGTCGAGCTTGCCTGCTTCGCCGCTGTTGACAGCGTTCTTGCCGCAGTCGTTGCTCGATTCGCCGTTTTCGGAGGTCGAGTTGATCGCCAGCGCGTAGGGCATGTTCGTGTAGGCGATGTTCGGCTGGATGCCGTTGTAGATGCCGCCCTCGATTTCCGGCTGGGTGTAGTCGTGGAACGCGCAGTAGCCGCTTTCGAGTGCGTTCGGGTCGCTCGAGCCGGGTGGCTGGGCGACGACGATGTCGGCGTTGGCGAGGTCGGTGACGTGGAAGTGCTTGACCGCTCGCGCCGCCTCCGTGGCGAGGTCCGTGTAGGTATTACCGGGGCCCGGGGGATTGCTCGCCGAGGTGCCCGTCAGGTTCGGCGCCGTCTTTGTGTCATCGACCCAGATTCCCGACAGCACGTTGGTTGGGTTGGTGATGTTCTGCGTTGTGCCGTCCGCCGCGGTCTGGAAGAACTGCGTGCTGACGGTGGCCCATTCGGTTCCGCCCATCTGCTGTACGAAGTCGGCCATGCGCGCGCCGGCTCCGTCCGGGTCGCACTTCAGCCGGGCTTTCAACGCGCCCTCCTCGAGCGTCTCCGGCTTGCATCCGGCGCCTTCGGGAAACGCGCCCGGCCGGCCCCAGCCGAGATACACGATGTAGACCTGCGGGGTGACCTGGACGTGGCCGCCCCAGTAGGCCATGTTGCCCGGATAGGGGAGCGTCGTCGCCGGCGCCTCCGGCAGGCCGCAGTTGGAGAACGGTTCCGGCAGCATTCCCGTCTCCGGGCACGGCGGCGCCGGTGGGTTGATCGCTTTGTGCGCTGCCACGATCGCCTGCTGCTGGGCGATCTCGTTGCTCAGCGTCGGCATCTTGATCGGGATTGCCGACGCCGCCGACGTGGCGAGCAGGGAAGCGGCAAGGGCGAGCGTGAGCGACACGCCGAGTAGGCGACCGTTGAGCATCTATTTTTCCTCCGGCTCGAGGTTGAGGTCTGGGGATGGTCCGCCGCTGTCAGGGCGGCGGAATGGACGCTCGTTACCCCGATTTCCGAACTGTGAAACTCACCTGTGCAGCAGGCTCATCAGCTGCGCCGCGGTGAGCCTCGCCTGCCTGCGCAGGTCACGCTCTGATGTCAGCTCCGCGCCGATCGATCGCAGCAGCGTGTGGCGGTAGGAGAACGGCGCGAACGTCAGCGAGACGAACAGCAGCACTGCCTCCTTCACCTCAAATGGGCGCAGACCCCGCTTGGCGCCGGCGCGGCGCAGCGCCTTGAAGGCGTCCCGCATCGCCGTCGAGGAGCGGCTCGCCCGGCTCAGCCTGCGTCCGCCGTCGAGCTCCTCGCGCATGATCAGCGCCACGAACTCGGGATGCTCTTGCAGGAAGCGCATGTAACCGGCCGCTGCCGCGGCCAGCGCCTTCGGTAGCTGCTCCAGCTCGGCATCGCTTTCGCACCACGCGCGCACCGGCGCGAAGGCCTGCTCGGTCGCCTGCTGGCGGCTGCTGAACACGGCCGTCAGCACCGCGCCGTAGAGCGACTGCTTGGAGCCGAAGAAGTAGCTCGGCGCGCCGCGTGAGAGGGCGGCGCCGGCGCCGATCTCCGACATGCTCGCGCCGTCGTAGCCACATGCGGCGAACGATTGCGTCGCGGCGTCGAGGATCGCGCTGCGGCTGCGCTCGGCGTCGCGGGTTCGCTCTGGAACTTGACCGGCCACGTCCGCATCATAGCTTGTCGATCGACAAGCTAACTCTGATAACTTGTCGAGCGTCAAGTTAGTGCACCAGTCGTGACACGCTCGCCCCAGGAGGATCGCTTGCCCGCCGACGACCCAGTCATCTACTTCGACCTCGGCTCTCCGTACGCGTACCTCGCGCTCGCGCGCGCTGGATCCGTGCTCGGCGTGCAGCCCGAGCTTCGCCCTGTGCTGCTCGGTGCGATCTTCGCGCGTCGCGGCTTCGGCTCGTGGGGGCGCACCCCAGCCCGTGAGCCACGGATGGCCGAGGTCGAGCAGCGGGCGCTTCGCTATGGGCTGCCGCCTGTGCACTGGCCCGAGGGGTGGCCGGCCAACGGTCTCATGGCCATGCGCTGCGCTACCTGGGCTTGCGAGCGGGGGAGGGGGGAGGCGTTTGCGCGAGCCGTGTTCGACAGGCAGTTCGCCGCCGGCGCCGACATCGCCGATCTGGATGTGTTGCTTGGTTGCGCGCGCGAGGCGGGTCTCGACGCTGGGGCGCTCGGCTCGGCGCTGGAGCTGCCGGTGCTGAAGCAGTCGCTGCGTGAGGCGACCGACCGCGCGTGGGAGGAAGGGGTGCGCGGCGTGCCCACTCTGCGGCTCGGAGGGGCTCTCTTCTACGGCGACGATCAGCTCGAGCTCGCCGGCGAGGCGCTGCGAGGGGGCGAGTAAAGCGGCTACTCGGGCCGGAATGCCGGCCGCCGAAATGGCCACGCGCTCGTGACCCAGTCGGGCACGAACCGCTCGAGCTCCCGCTCCAAGGGGCTCCCGACCCGCTCGTCCACGACCCACCAAGAAACGACCGCGTTGGCGTCCTCGCCGGGATCGGGCGGATCGAGGTAGACGCAGCCGAGCAGTTGCAACTCCTCGACGTCGAGCACGGCGTAGTTGAACGACAGCGCACCAGCGATCTCCCGCTCGTGATGCGCGAGGTCGGCGCGATCCTGCTCGGGGGTCATGCTTGCCGGCGGCCAGCCCCACGCCTCTCCGTACTTCCGCCAGAGCCGCTCGCGCGAGCCCATCACCGCCGGGTAGTCGATCGCTACATCGTCAGCCCGGATCGGGCGCAGGTGCTCGCCGGTCGCGAGCTCGACCCGCTGTGGGTGCACGAACTCGGGCGGGAGCCAGGGTAGGTCGGGCGCGGGCACGGCGAGCCAATCGATAACAGCTATCGGGAATGCCGCGACTACAGGGCATTTCCATGCGCTCGAGCGGACTCGAACCACCACGGGCCGTAAAGCCGTCGCGAAACGGTTCTAGGCCCCACGTGCACGAATGAGCCAGGCCGGTCTTGACGGAGGCGCCGTCGGACCCGGTCTGGCTCACAGGTCAGCCGCGAATCGCTACGAAGTCTCGCGCTGCGGCGCTCTGCTCATGCTCGAATGCCGGCTCGAGCCGCTCAAGCTGCCGATCGCCGAGGCCGGTCGTCCGTGCGACATCTCGCCAGCGCGCAGTCGCATCCGATACCTCCCGGACGATGTCGCGCGCCTGCACCTCCGAGACCCTGAACAGGTCGGCGACTTCGAGGGCCGTGGCGAGGCTTGCCTGCGCGTTGTTCTCGTCGATCGCGGTCGCCAGATGTCTTGCTGCGCCTTCGGGGTTGGGGTTCAAGTCAAACGCCGGCGACAGTGACCAGCCTGCCGTGCTCTTGCGCAAGAAGCCGTGGTTGCGGAGATGGTCGTCGGTGTTGGAGATCAAGACCGTAAACACGATTCGCCGCCACAGCTCGCGCAAATCCGCCGCGGCGTCGGACGAGCGTTCTTCAAGCACCTGAGCGATTTCCAGATAGCTCGCCTGCTCTCCGTCTTTGGCTTGCAGCATCGACATCGCGCTCAAGTAGCCGAGCCGCCCGCCGGCATCGCGATCGAACCGCCGCACGACCAGTACCGGCCGACGCTCGATCACATGAAGCTTGTGCTCGGGGACGGTGACACCGGAATTCGCGGCGAGCGCGAGCGCTACGGCCTCCCATCGAATCACGTCCCACGCATCGCTCGGGGGGAGGGGAACTTGGCAATCGCCAGACGTCCGCCGGTGTCGAGCACGTGCGCCTTCGGCCGCGCGCCGCCCAGCGAGCTGCCGCCGTGAAGGAGGAGGCGCAGATCCTCGCTGGTCGGTTCGTCTCGTTCGAGCTCTTCGGCGGCATTCAGCAGACGTGGCAGGCCGACCAGGTGCGGCACTCCTTCGGCATCCACGGCCAGATAGCGCCCGCCGTCGTGCTCGCGAAAACGCAGCGCGCCTTGGCGCAGATCGTCGCGTGCGCCGAGCAGGAAGTCGACCTCGGTCAGCCTGTGCTGCTGCGTGCCGGCGTCTCGGGCGTGCTGCGCCTCGGCTCGTCGAACGAGACGCCGTCCCCATCCGTCTGGGGCACAGTCGGACATCGCCCCGAACAGCGGCTGCCCGACGGTCGTCGGGTGCTGGCCCGATTGCAGCGGCAGCCCGGGATCGAGCTCGTAGGAATCGGCTCGCTCCAGGTATCCGTCTCGATAACTGAAGGTGGCCGATTCGCTCTGCCCGTGCCGGTGTGTCCAGAGCCGTCCTGCGGGGACGTCACGGCCGGCGATCTGCACGTCCACCTCGATCGGCTGCTCAACCATCGCCCGTCAGCTTCCTCGGCCGCACACGGCGTGGGAGCTCCTGCTCTGAGCGCAGGCGACCCACGTCGCTGGCGAGCGGGTCCAGCGCCTCGGTCAGAAGCTCCTGGATGCCGAGCGCCCGCAGGAGTCGGATCAGGTTCTCGACGCTGACCCCGCCATCGGCCGCCTCGATCCGCCGAACTACTCCTCGCGATACATCGGCGCGCTCGGCCAGCTGAGCCTGTGTCAGGCCGCGCAGCTTCCGCCACGTCGCGATGCTTTCTCCGAGGCCTCGTTGGGCGCGGCGAACCGGGGCGGGCACCCGTCGTTTTGGACTTTTGTGATCCATATATGGTGCACTATAGGTTATACTGCACCGTATATCGACCATTATTGGGCCGGCTTTAGACAGGTCTGCTCAATCGTGCCGTCACGGCTTTCGCTGCGATGTGCTGTGCGGGTTTACGGACGCGTCGGCCGAAATGACTTGTCGCATGGCGGACATCGCGGCGAGCGGTCGTGGGTCTCGGCGGCGGCGCGCGACGCGGATCGCCAAGGATCAGGTGGTCATGCCGCGGGGGAGTGGCGGGATCGACTCCACGGTGCTCGCGTCCAGTGGCGTGCAGCCGGCTGGCGGCCAGTCGGTGGCGAACACGCAGGTGATGAGCGAGCCGGGATACGCGGCGCTTGGGGCTATGAGGCCGGCCCACCCCTCGCGCCAAAGCTGCTCACCGACACATTGGTAGGCAGGCCATGTGTTTCGGCTCGGCCGCGGAGCCTCGAGCGAGACGCTGCGTAGTTGCTCGACGTCGCTGAGGTCAGCCAGTTCGAGGTCAAGGCGCCAGCGATGATGGTCGTAGGGGATGTGATCCTGCGGCGAGAGTCCCCACTCGGCAAGCGAGCGATACCACTCCGCTGTCGCTGTCGAGACCGTCTCGGCGAGATACAACGCGGGCACGATCTCGCCTTGTTGCCAGCGCCCATCCGATGGCGTGTCCGCTCGTCCGAGGAGGTCGGCTTGGTGCGGCACGTGCCTGATCCACGTGCCCTCGACGGTGCGAGGGCGAACGGGCAGCCCCGCCACGGTCAGGAGACGCCGGGGTACTCGATCTCAGCGATCAACTTCGCGACCCTGCGGTACTCGCCGCGAGCGATCAGCTCGATCGGCTTCTCATCGTCCAACGCGAGGATCGGCCGCTGCAACCACACCGGGATCGACTCCGGTCGCAGCACGAGGGCAAGCCGCTTGATCATCTCGGCGAGCTCGATCAGTCGTTCCGCACGTGCGCCTGTGGGCTCGCTGCGGCCGGCAAGCCAGCCACGCACGGTGCTCGGCTTTGCCCCCGTCGCGGCGGCGATCATTCGGTCCGATAGACCGGCCACATCGTGAACTCGCTGGGCGTCTTCGAGCAATGGACTCACGGCAAGAGTGTAGCTCGCAATCGCGATTACGTCGCGAAACAGTCGCAAGGTTCCCTTCGATAATTGTACGGAGTTGCCAATCTCAACAGTCAGGATCTCGTTGCGAGCCGCGACGAAGTGCCCCCTTAACGCGAAAAAGCCCCGCTGTGCGCTGTGCAGGACTTTCTCTATGCGCTCGAGTGGACTCGAACCACCACGGGCCGTAAAGCCCACAAGGCCCTCAACCTTGCGCGTCTACCAATTCCGCCACGAGCGCAGAGTGCGCGAGTATAGCCTCGCCGGGCCGCCGCGATTCGGCCGTGGTGCCCGGCGGATCAGGCGCGCAACCGCACCCGCCTGTGGGCGCCGGCTTGCAAACGCGTCCACCGCTTCTTGCATCCGTCCACGGCCGTCGCTACAGTGCGAACAAGTGTTCGTTTCACGACATCGCCCACCCGACCAGGGAGTCGAGCAGAAATGGATCTGACCAAGCGCCAGCAAGAGATCTTCGACTTCATCCGCAAGTACTCGGCGAAGTACGGCTACCCGCCGACAGTGCGCGACATCGGCAAGGCCGTCGGCCTTGCCTCCTCCTCGACGGTGCATGCCCACCTGGCGAACCTCGAGAAACTCGGCCTGCTGCGGCGCGACCCGTCGAAGCCGCGCGCGATCGAGCTGCTCGACCGTGCGATGGGCGGGGCCGTGGAGACGATGCGTGGCCTGGTGCGCTCGGATGGGCTGCCGCTGCTCGGCTCGGTAGCGGCCGGTCAGCCGATGCTGGCGGAGGAGAACATCGAGGACTACGTGTCGGTGCCCGAGGTCGCGGGCGGCGGCGAAGGCGAGTATCTACTGCGCATCCGCGGCGACTCGATGAAGGAAGCGGGGATCATCGAGGGCGACTTCGTCGTGGTGCGCCCGCAGGACACGGCGCGCGACGGAGACGTGGTCGTGGCGCTGCTCGGCGAGGAGGCCACGGTCAAGCGCTTCTTCCGCGAGTCCGACCACATCCGCCTACAGCCGGAGAACGACACGATGGAGCCGATCCGCAGCAAAGAAGTCACGGTGCTCGGTCGCGTCGTCGGCCTGCTCCGAAGCGTCTGAGCGCCCGCCCCGGCGATCATCGCCGAAGTCCGCCGAGGCGAAGGCGGCAGCGGGGCTGTCCCAGCCCTTCCCACGCGGCCGATCGCGCGCTACCGTGGTTGTGCAGGTCAGGCAGCCGCGGAGGCGTAAGCCTTCGAGGAAAGTCCGGACATCACAGGGCAGGGTGGTCGAGTTATCGACCCGGGGAAACCCGCGGGAAAGTGCCACAGAAACAAACCGCCGATGGGGCCGTCCCACGTGAACGGCCCACAGGCAAGGTTGAAATGGTGCGGTAAGAGCGCACCAGCGTCGCGGTGACGCGGCGGCTGGGCAAACCCCACCCGATGCAAGGCCAAACGGGACCGCTTGCAGGTAGCCCGCCAAGGTCCAGGTAGGCCGCTCAGATGGATGGCTGCTCAACGACAGGATCCGGCTTATCGACCCGCTAAGGAAAGGCCCCGCTCCGGCGGGGCTTTTCTATGGGTCGAGTTACGTTGGCTCGGGTGCTTGCCCGGGAGCGCTCCATGTCACACGAACAGCAATTGTCGCACCACGGTCACCGGCCGGCGACGCTTGAGACGGGTCGTTCTGTACGTCAGTCGAAACGCTGCTCCATCTAGAGCCCGGCTGGTTGGGGGAGCGTGTGGGCGAGAACCATCGCGCGTCCCGAAATTTATTGTGCGAAGGAGGAGCAAATGGCTTCGCCGGTCAGAGCATTGACCGCCCGCGGAAATCGTGTCGTGCGACGAGCTTGCCGCGGGCTTTCACGAGCCGAAAGCCTTCTTCGCGACCTGCGAAGCGATGAGGCCGATGATCGTCACGCCTGCCCAGCGCAAAGCGCGCGCAAATCGGGTCTGGCCCGGGCCTGCGATCTCGATGCTTGGAACCAGCTCGCCCAGCAGCCACACTGAGCAGACCCCCGCCATCGCCGCTGTCAGCAGTCCGAGCGTCCCGGAGATCGGGTGTCTTGGGAACAGGGTCGAGATCGTCGACAGCACGAGCAGGGTGAACGCGGCGCCTGCGAGCCCACGCCCAGTTGCCGCAGTTCCTGCTGGCCAGGGAAGCGCGGGGCCGCGCCAGTCGGCCGGAATGGCGGTCGATCCCGTAGTGCGGCCAATCCATCTGCGGTGTCCGCGTCGAAGCGCGACGCATGCGGTGCGCGCCACCGTCAGCGCCTGCTCTGTTTGCTCGGCATTCGGCCAGCGCACGATAAGTCTCACCTCGTTGGCGCCCTTCTCGCGAGCGAAGATGACCTCGGCAGAAATGACAGCATTCTCTACGCTGATCGTGAGTCGGCGGAAGTCGCGCAGCGCGTCGATCGTGACGTCGCTAGCGAATGCCGACGGGGAGTAGAACACCTCCTCGTCGTCGAATACGGCAACGATGATTGTCGACTCGGCGTTCGGGCCCACGGATCGCACAAGCTTCTCGGCGACGTGACGAACGAGACCAGCCGAGCCCCGCCACGATGACCAGGTCGCCCACTCTTCCAGAGGTCTCACCAAGCCTCATTGTTTGAGGCAAATCCCCTGCTGCAGGCACTGCTCTACGGAGATGCCGCCGACGAGCCCCGGCGCATACTTCTTTCCTGCGTTAATCCCATTCCGAATGAACACACCGGTCTCGGGGCTGCATGCGAGCAGCCCGGTGACGACCCACACTGTCAAGGATGGGGCTACAGCAAGCCGTGTAAGTCGCCGGAAGAGCGAGCGGTGCAGCACAAATCAATCCTACATCTCGGGACCGGCCGGCGGCAGCCGCAGCTCGGATAATCCCGGAAGATAGGACGGTTACAGGTCGGCTCTCTCCGGGGTGCGCCCACGGGCCGCTTTCGAGCAGTCTGCGTAGCACGTCGCCGGCCACGTGCTATTCCCTCGACGATACGACCCGTGCGGTCCGGGTAATCTGTGCTTCATGGCGTGCCCGCACAGGGAGTACTACGGACAGGGCGAGCGCAACGGCGGTCACACGTTGGCAGCAAGCCCGCCTCGTGGCTTGCGGAGATAGGCTCTCGACTTGAGTGCGGAGCGAGCATCAAGTCATGAGCAAGCGCCGGCGCTACAGCGAGCAGGAATTCGAGCGACTCGTTCGCTCGGCACTTGACGAACTGCCGAGCGAGTTTCAGCGTGCGCTGGAGAACGTCGCGATTGTGGTGTCCGATCGCGGTGCCGAGCACCACGCCTATGGCCTGTACGTGGGCCTCAAGATGGGCGGCATGAGCTACTTCGGCGGCGGTGGACTTCCTGACGAGATCCTGATCTTCCGCGACACGCTCGTGGGTGACTTCGGCGACGATCCGGAGCGCCTCCGTCTACAGGTCAAGCAGACGGTGCTCCACGAGGTCGGCCACCACTTCGGCTTCGACGAGGCGGGCGTTCGCAAGCTTGGGCTCTGACGGCGCAACTGCGCCGCAGGGCGCCGCGTCAGCCGCCGCCGTAGCTCACGATCAGGTCGGTCGCCACGCCGGCGAGGAACCCGGCGGCGAGCATCAGCAGGCCGAGCGTGCGGTGGCCGTAGCGGCGCATGCCGGCCCAGATCTCGCCGATGACGTAGAGGATGGCGCCGCCGGCGAGCGCGTAGAAGGCCAGCTCGAGGGCGCTGGAGTGCACCTGATAGCCGACCATGGCGCCGATGAAGGTGGGGGCGCCTCCGACGAGGCCGACCACGCCGAGCCATTTCCACGACGGACGGGTGGGGCCGAGCGGGCCGACGATGCCGAAGCCCTCGGTCGTGTTGTGCAGGCCGAAGCCGACTACAAGGACGGTGGCGAGGGCGACCTCGCCGGCCTTTGCCGAGACGCCGATGGCCAGGCCCTCGGCGAAGTTGTGCAGACCGATGGCGACGGCGATGGTCATGCCCGTCTGCAGCGCTTGGCGGCGCGCGCTTGCGGCCTGGGCGTCGTAGCCGGCGACCTCGCTCGTGCTGAGGACGGTGGCGCTGTCGCCGCCGGCCAGGGGAGGACGGTTGGGCTTTTCGGGGCGCAGCCGGCGCTCGACTGCCGAGATGCCGGCCGTGCCGAGCGTGAAGCCGGCGGCCAGCAGCGCGAACATGCCGAGCACGCCGGCGAAGTTGCCGTTGTGGTTCTTGAAGGCATCGAGCCGGGCGCTGACGATTTCCTGGCCGTGCGAAGTGACGTCCATGAAGATGAACGCGAGGATCCCGACGGACAGCATCGCCAGCGCCACGCGCAGGCGATCGTCGACGCGCCGCAGGCGACCGATGGGCAGGCCTATGAAGATTGTGAAGCCGGCGATCGCGCCAAGCGCGGCCGTTTCTGCGAAGCTCACCGGACCTCCGAGTTAGGGCGACCTAATCAGGGTAGCCCATCGCGCGTGGCGGGCGCCAGGTGCCGTGCACGCGGCGCCGGGTGAGCGTCCAGACGTAACTCTTACCCACGCCACAGCTCCGTCTTACGGCCTCGCTCGACGATGCGTTCAAGGTCGAGCTCGGACTTGCTCGGCAAACCGCAGAGCAGGAGGTTCCAATGTTCCGCAAGAAGTTGATCGGCGTGGTCGCTGCGATATGCGCGATCGCGGCCGTCACGGCGGCGATCGCGCAGGGCTCGGGCACGTCGCAGAAGAGCTCGAGTACGAGAAGCGAAGGCGCGACGGCGCACGCCGCCCAGGCCGGCTCGCCGGGCCCGCCGGGCGACGGCATGGGCGGGCCGCACGGCATCGGCGGGCCCGACGGTGGCGCCGTGCATTCGGTCAGCGTCGTGCCCGACAAAGCGGGCACGTCGTTCATCACGCTGACGACCGACCGCGGCACGGTGCAGAGCGTCGACAGCGGCGCCTCGACGATCACGATCGTGGAGGGCACCAAAAGCGCGACGTACAAGACGCTCACGCTGAGCGTGCCGTCGGGAGCGAAAGTCACGCGTAACGGCGCGAGCGCTTCGCTCGGTGACGTCAAGGCCAAAGACGACGTATCGATCGGCTCCTCCTCTGAAGGCACGACGGTGTTCGCGATGGACTCCTCGTTCCATCTCGAACACGGCCACGGCAGGGGTGGGCCTCCGGGCATGATGGGCGGCCCGCCGCCCGGCCAGGAAGCGTCGGGCGCAGAAACGAAATCGGGCACCGGCACGAAGACCGGCACGGGCACGACGACGACCGAATAGCGCCGTCGGTGAGCTGCTGAGCGCAGAAAGGTCCCGGGCTGGGGTCGAGCATCCCGGCCCGGGACTCTCATCTCTTTCCATTTATTAATTGATGGATGGCGACGCTGCTCGTGCTCAGCTGGAACCTCTTCCACGGGCGTTCGCTGCCACCGAGCAGCCACTCGCTGCTCGGTGAGTTCACAGCCAAGCTCGCCGAGTGGAGCTGGGATGTGGCGCTGCTGCAGGAGGTGCCGCCGTGGTGGCCAGCGCGTCTGGCAGGTGAGCTGGGCGTCGAGCAACGCAGCGCACTGACCTCGCGCAACTGGCTGCTGCCGCTGCGCCGCGCCCTCGCCGAGCGCTCCCCGGAGCTGCTCAAGTCAAACGGCGGCGGCTGCAACGCGATCCTCTCGCGTGTCGCGATCGCCGAGCACTCGACGCTTCGCCTGCGCCGCCGGCCCGAGCGGCGCGTGGCTCAGCTGGCGCGGCTGGAGGACGGCACGCGCGTGGTCAACCTCCACGCCAGCACCCGCCCGGCGCGCGCCGGGCAGGAGCTCGAGCGACTGTGGCCGCATGTGCTCGCCTGGGCCGGGAGCGACCGGCTGATCCTCGGTGGCGATCTAAACCTGCGCCGCCCGCCGGCGCCACCACCGGCGATCTCGCATGTGGCCGGCTCGGGCGTCGACCACCTGTTCGCCCGGGGTCTGCTGCCGGCTGGGGATCCGCCGCGCCTCGATTCGAACGTAGCGCTGGACGGCTGTAGGGTCGAGCTGTCCGACCACTCGCCGCTGCTGGTCCGCCTGCGAGCCGAGTCCGGCTCGCGCCACTGACTAATCGGTGAGGTGCTCCTCATCGGCCTCGCCGTAGTCGGCCTGCGGCGCCTCCTCCTCGCCCTCGGCGAAGGCGTCCTGGGAGATCTTGGCGGGTGAGTGCTCATCGCCGTGGGAGGTGTGTTCGATCAGTTCCTGCTCGGCCAGCTCGAAGCCCTCGGACTCGCCGCCGCCGGCCTCCTCGACGGCCTCGCGCTCTTTGCGGTGGCGCTCCTCGGGGTCGAGCAGCGGGTCGGAGGGGAACTCTGCGGCCATGGGGAGCACTGTATCGGCTCGCCCTCGACCGGCATCCGCCGAAGCCCGCAGCCGGCATCCGGGGAAGGCCCATGCCCCATGGGGGTATCCTGTGGAGATGGCCGAGACCAAGTCGAGACCACCGGCGCGCGGCTACACGGCGAGCAAGGACGAGCTGCAGAAGCGCCTCGCCCGGATCGAGGGTCAGGTGCGCGGCGTCTCGAAGATGGTTGCCGAGGATCGTTACTGCATCGACGTGCTGACGCAGATCGCCGCGATCGAGGCGGCCCTCGACAAGGTCGCGCTGGGGCTGCTCGACGACCACGCGCGCGTCTGTGTGCTCGGCGGCGAGGAGGGCGAGCGCGAGCAGCGCACCGAGGAGATGATGGCCGCCGTCGGGCGGCTGCTGCGCCGCGGCTGAGTCGGCCGCTTAGAGCTGCAGCGCTTCGTGCGCCGTCTGCATCAAGCTCGGCGAGGTCTTCAGCTCGTCGAGCGCCGCGCGCATCGCGTCGAGCTCGCAGGCGATCTTGTCGGGCCACTGCTTCGGCGGGTGCTCGTCGAGCGTCTTCAGCCCGTTGCCGGTGATCAGCGCGACGACCGTGTCGCCGGCCGCGAAGCGCCCCGCCGCGGCGAGCTTCTCGAGCACGGCCACCGTCGTCCCGCCGGCCGGCTCGGTCAACAGGCCCTCGGTGGCCGCGAGCAGGTCGATGCCCGCGAAGATCTCGGGGTCTGAGGCGAACGCCGCCGTGCCGCCGCGTTTGTGCACGGCGTCGATCACGAGGTAGCCGTCGCCGGGCGCGCCGATCGCGAGCGAGTGCGCGACCGTCTCGGGCATCACCGGGTGGACCTCGGCCTCCTCGGCGAGGATCGCCGAGGCGATCGGGTTGCAGCCGCTCGGCTGGGCGATGTGGATCGCCGTGCGCGCCGTCTCGGCGAGGCCGAGCAGCTCGAGCTCGTTCAGGCCCTTGTGCATGCGCGAGGACAGCGTGCCGCCGGCGGCGGGGCTGACGATGTGGTCGGGCGACTCCCAGTCGAGCTGCTCGACGATCTCGAACGCCGCCGTCTTGGCGCCCTCGGCGTAGAACGGGCGTAGCGTGATGTTGGCGAAGTCCATGCCCGTCGCTTCGGCGAGCTCACGGCAGCGGCGGTTGGCTTCGTCGTAGTTGCCCTCGACCTGCAGGACCTTGGCGCCGAGCGCCATGCACGAGCGCGCCTTCATCTCCTCGAGGCGGTTGGGGTAGAAGATGTATGCGGCGACGCCGGCCTTGGCGGCGAGCGAGGCGACGGCCGTGCCGACGTTGCCTGTGGAGACGCAGCCGATCTCCGACTTGCCGCGCTCGAGCAGCCGCGCGACGGACATCGAGACGACGCGGTCCTTGTAGGAGAGGCTCGGGCGGTTGCTCGAGTCGTCCTTCAGGTAGAGGTTGGCGATGCCGAGCTCGGCGCCGAGGCGGTCGGCGCGGATCAGCGGCGTGTAGCCCGAGTGCTGGCCCGACGCGCGCCTGCGCGGCGGCGTCGACGATCGGCAGGAGCTCCTCGAAGTGCCAGATGTTCTGCGGGCGCTCGGAGCTGGGGAAGTCGCGGAAGTGGCGCGCGGCGAGCTCGTAGTCGTAGACGATGTCCAGGCCCTTGCCGCAATCGGGGCACGAGAAGACGGTCGACTCGAGCGGGATAGCTGTTCTCGCAGCGATGGCAGACGAGGCCCGTCGCGCACGAGCGCGTCCGCTGCCTGGCCCCCGTGGGGCTCTCGATCGTCTGCGGGCTCATGCGGCTACTTCTGCAACGATACGCCCGGCCACGGCGTTTGCACAGTGCTCTCGTCGTTTCCGAGCGCAGATCCACAGCTCCTCGGCGACGTGCGGGGCGAATGGCCCGAGCAGCTGGGCGAGCAGCGAGAGCGCCTGCAGCAGCGCCTCGTTGTCGGCCGGGCCGAGCGCCGGCTGGCGCGCGAGCACGCGCTTCTCGAAGTCCTTGATGCGATCGAACAGGCGCATCACGTTGCGCACGGCGCTGTGCATCTCGAGGCCCTCCATATCCTCGGTGATCTTCTCGACGCCCTTCTCGCATCCACTGCGAGAGTTTCAGGCGCAGGTGCTCGCTCGTGTCTCTGATGGGCTCGCCATCGGCGCCGGCACTCGCCGTCTGCGGGCTGACCGTCGCCCGCGCCGAGCTCCTGCGCGGCGGCGAGGCGCGTCTGCGTGAACTCCCACACCTGCGTGAGGAAGCGGTGCGCGCGCAGCACGGCCGAGTCGCTCCAGTTGAGCGTCTTCTGCGGGCGCGCGGCGTAGAGCACGGCGAGCCTCACCGTGTCCGCGCCGTAGCGCTCGACGAGCGCGTCGGGGTCGACGACATTGCCGAGATGCTTGCTCATCTTGCGCCCGTCGCTGATGACCATCTCGTGAAACAGGCAGCCGGCGAACGGCTCGCCGTCCTGCAGGAAGGCCAGCGGGCCGATGTCGCGCAGCGCCTTCGTGACGATCCGCTGGTCGAACACGAAGTTGCCGCTGTCCGAGCCGGCGACGACGCGCTCGGAGGGCAGCCAGTGGCGCAGGTCCGGCGAGCGCGAGGATCTGCTCGAGCGAGTCCTCGCGCGACTCCGGCGGCACGCACGCCGGCACCCACAGCCACAGCGCGTCGAAGTGGCAGTCGAGCGTGTCGGTCTCGCGCTCGGCCGGGCCGCCGCACAGCGGGCAGGTGCGTCTGCACGAACGCGCGCAGCTCGGCCAGCGGGTTGCCGGTGCCGGTCGGCGTGATGTCGAGCGGCAGCAGCACCGGCAGCTGCTCCTTCGGCAGCGGCACCGCGCCGTGCTGCTCGCAGTAGACGATCGGGATCGGCGTGCCCCACGAGCGCTGGCGCGAGATCGAGAAGTCCTCGGCCTTGTAGCGGACGGCCGGGCGCGCCTGCGCACTCGCGGACGGCTCGTCGCCGGATTTCGAGGAGGGGACGCCCTCCCGGGCGTCTGAGACGAGAGCGCCGATGCGCTCGGCGAGCACCTCGTCGGTGCGGTCGGCCTCGGGGATGCCGAACACGGCGGTCGCGCCGAAGCGCCCGTCGACGCCGGGCGAGATCAGCACGGGCAGCGGCGCCCCGCCGGCGGGCGCCGGCACTGTGCGGCCGGTGTCGACCAGCGGGATCTGCGGCCGCGTCGCGCGAGCTGCGCTGCAGGCCGCCCGAGCGCAGCTCCTCCAGGCGCTCGCGCACCTCGGGCTCGACCGCCCAGGCGTCGATCTCGGGGTGCTTGGGCGAGATCAGCACGAAGCGCGCCTGCGCGAGCGCGTCGGCGTGCGGCGTGAACACGGTCAGCTTGCGTGCCGTCGTCGGCGCTCAGGTCGAGCTCGACGCCGTCGACGCGGCCGAGCACGAAGCGCTGGCTGGCCAGCGCGACCTCGTCCCATTTGCCCGAGTCGGCGCGCTCCTGCAGTGCGGCGATCGTTCTCGGGCACGTAGGCGCTGATCCGCAGGTACCACGTCGGTCGCTCGATCAGCCGCACGGGGTTGTGGCAGCGCCAGCAGAGGCCGTCCTCGACCTGGATCGTGGCGAGCGTCGTCTGGCAGGTGTCGCACCAGTCGACGTTGCCCGTGCCGCGGTAGACCAGCCCGGCCTCGAGCAGCGTCAAGAACAGCCACTGCGACCAGCGGTACATGATGGGGTCGGAGCTGAGGAACGTGCGCTCCCAGTCGAAGGAGAAGCCGAGCCGCTGCAGCTGCCCGGTCATGTGCGTCGGCGCAGCGCGCGACCCACTCGCTCGGCGGGATCGCCGCGCTGCGATCGCGCCGAGCTCGGCGGGCAGGCCGAAGGCGTCGAAGCCGAAGGCGAACAGAACCTGCATCGCCGCGGGCGCGGCGGAAGCGGGCGTAGGCGTCGCCGATCGAGTAGCTGCGCACGTGGCCGATGTGGACGTTGCCCGAGGTGAACGGCGCCGAGGGCTTTATGTAGCAGGTGCGGCAGCTCGTCCTGGAGCGGCGGGCGTCCGGGAGGCGTCGCGCTCGCGCCAGGCCGCCTGCCGTGCGGGCCTCGATCGCTTGCGGGTCATAGGCTCGTGCGAGCCATGTTCGTCTCCCTCGCTCATGTCAGACGAGGATACCCAAGGGGATAGGACGCAGGGCCGCCGTTGCTATGCTCGAAATCCCTTGGCTGACGTCCGCGACAACACCATCCAGGCGCCTCGCCGACCCCCTTCCGACCCCGCCTTGCTAGCGGGGTCTTCTCGTCCGCGAGCGAGTGCGAGGATCAACCGATGGAGATAGAGATCGGCCGCGGCAAGAAGGCGCCGTCGCGCATACGGCTTCGACGACATCGCGATCGTGCCCTCCGGCGCACGCGCGACCCCGACGACATCGACATCTCCTGGAAGCTCGGTCCCTACCAGTTCGAGCTGCCGATGCTGGCCTCGGCGATGGACGGCGTCGTCTCGCCGCGCACGGCGGGCATCATCGGCAACCTCGGCGGCCTGGCGGTGCTCAACCTCGAGGGCATCTTCACGCGCTACGAGGACGCCGAGGAGCAGCTCGAGCGGATCGCTTCGCTGCCGAAGGAGCAGGCTACGCGCGAGATGCAGGAGATCTACGCGCGAGCCGGTCAAGCCCGAGCTGATCGCGCAGCGGATCGCGGAGATCAAGGAGCAGAAGGTCGTGGTGGCGGCGTCGCTGACGCCCCAGCGGGTGCTCAAGTACCACGAGATCGCGATGGAGGCGGGCCTGGACGTGCTCGTGATCCAGGGCACGGTCGTCTCCGGCGAACACGTCTCGACGGTCTCCGAGCCGCTCAACCTGAAGGAGTTCATCCCCTCGCTCGACGTGCCGGTGGTGGTGGGCGGCTGCGCCTCCTACCACACGGGCCTGCACCTGATGCGCACGGGCGCGGCGGGCGTGCTCGTCGGCGTTGGCCCGGGTGCTGCGTGCACGACGCGCGGCGTGCTCGGCATCGGCGTGCCGCAGGCGACGGCGATCGCGGACGTGGCGCACGCGCGCTCGACGCACATGCTCGAGACGGGCGAGTACTGCCAGGTGATCGCCGACGGCGGCATGCGCAACGGCGGCGACGTCTCGAAGGCGATCGCGCTGGGCGCGGACGCGGTGATGATCGGCTCGCCGCTGGCGCGCGCGTACGAGGCGCCGGGACGGGGCTTTCACTGGGGCATGGCGACGTTCCACCCGAGCCTGCCGCGCGGCGCGCGCGTGGCGACGCACCAGAACGGCACGCTCGAGGAGATCCTCGTCGGCCCGGCGCGCGAGAACGACGGCACGTTCAACCTGTTCGGCGGCCTGCGCACGTCGATGGCGACGTGCGGGCACAAGGACCTCGCGGAGTTCAACCGCGCGGAGGTCGTGATCGCGCCGTCGCTGCAGACCGAGGGCAAGGCGCTGCAGCGCGACCAGCGGGTCGGCATGGGCGCGACCAACGGGAAGGCTGCCGCCCTCGTCAATGACTGAGACGTCAGAGTCGCGCGCGACGTCGTCGACGGCGTCCTCGATCGCTCGCGTGCAGCGCACGCCACGCTCGACTGCGTCCTGTCGAGCCTCATCGGGAACACCGCTGACGCCCCAGTCGATGACGATGCCGCCGTCACGGCGCCGAGGCGGTCGCCGATGAGGCGGGCAAGATCGAGACGGCCACGCAGGAGGTCGTGGTGCTCGACTACGGCGGTCAGTACAGCCAGCTGATCGCGCGGCGGGTCCGCGACTGCGGCGTGTTCTCAGAGCTGCTGCCGCACACGTCGCCGGTCGAGGAGATCGCCAGGCGCAAGCCGCGCGGGATCATCCTCTCGGGCGGGCCGGCGTCGGTCTACGCGGAGGGCGCGCCGCGCCTGCGAGCGCGAGCTGCTGGAGCTGGGCGTGCCGGTGATGGGCATCTGCTACGGCATGCAGCTGCTCGTGCACGAGCTGGGCGGGCGCGTCGAGCAGGCCGAGGTGGGCGAGTTCGGCCGCTCGGAGCTGCACGTCTCAGAGCCGGGCGTGCTGCTGCACGGGACCTGCCGCGCGAGCAGACGTGCTGGATGTCGCACCGCGACACGGTGTTCGAGCCGCCGCCGGGCTTCACCGCGCTGGCCTCCTCGAGCTCCTCGCCGGTGGCGGCGGTGGAGGACACGACGCGCGGCATCTACGGCATCCAGTTCCACCCCGAGGTCGTGCACACGCCCTACGGCCAGGAGATCCTCACGCGCTTCCTCGACGGAGATCTGCGGCTGCGAGCCGACGTGGTCGGCCGGCGTCGATCGTCGAGGAACAGATCCGCCGCATCCGCGCGCAGGTCGGCGACGCGCAGGTCGATCTGCGGGCTCTCGGGCGGCGTCGACTCCTCGGTCGCGGCGCTGCTCGTGCACCGCGCGATCGGCGAGCAGCTGACGTGCGTGTTCGTCGACCACGGCCTGATGCGCAAGGACGAGGGCGAGCAGGTCGTCAGCGCCTTCCGCGACACGTTCAAGGTGCCGCTCGTGGCGGTCGACGCCGAGCGGCGCTTCCTGGAGAAGCTCAAGGGCGTCACCGAGCCCGAGGCCAAGCGCAAGGTGATCGGCGCCGAGTTCATCCGCGTGTTCGAGGAGGAGGCGGCGAAGCTGGCCGAGCGCAGCGGCGGCGAGGACGCCCGCTTCCTCGTGCAGGGCACGCTCTACTCGGACGTGATCGAGTCGGGCGGCGGCACGGGCGCGGCGACGATCAAGTCCCACCACAACGTCGGCGGGCTGCCGGAGGACCTGCAGTTCGAGCTCGTCGAGCCGCTGCGCGCGCTGTTCAAGGACGAGGTGCGCGCGGTCGGCGCCGAGCTGGGCCTGCCCGAGCGGCTGGTCTGGCGCCAGCCGTTCCCCGGCCCGGGCCTGGCGATCCGCGTCGTCGGCGGCGAGGCGACGAAGGAGCGCCTGGACGTGCTGCGCGAGGCCGACCACATCCTGCAGGAGGAGATCCGCAGGGCCGGCCTCTACCGCGAGCTGTGGCAGTCCTTCTGCGTGCTGCCCGACGTGCGCACGGTCGGCGTGCAGGGCGACGAGCGCACGTACGGCTACGTCGTCGTGATGCGCGCGGTCACGAGCGACGACGCGATGACGGCCGACTGGGCGCGCCTGCCCTACGACCTGCTCGAGGCGATCGCCTCGCGCATGATCAACGAGCTGCGCGAGGTCAACCGCGTCGTGCTCGACATCACCTCGAAGCCGCCAGGCACGATCGAGTGGGAGTAATCCCGCAAGTAGCCCGCGAAGTCGCCCGACTTCGCCTATGATGTCGCGCCTCGCCGCGCGTCCGGAGCGACTCGGCACGCGTGGCCTTTTTCACGCCCTATGGCCCTCTCGACGAAGACCTACGTAGCGAAGCCGACCGACCGCGAGCGCAACTGGCTGCTCGTGGACGCGAACGGGCACGACGCTCGGCCGGCTGGCGACGCAGATCGCCGACATGCTGCGCGGCAAGCGCAAGCCCGAGTACACGCCGCACATCGACACCGGCGACTTCGTCGATCGTGGTCAACGCGGAGAAGATCCACGTGACGGGCAACAAGCGCGCAGGACAAGCGCTACTACCGCCACTCGGGCTACCCGGGCGGCCTGCGCTCGCGCACGTTCGAGGAGATGCAGGCGCGCCGCCCGGAGGAGATCATCCGGCTGGCGGTCAAAGGGATGATGCCGCGCAACCGCCTCGCGCGCAAGCAGCTGACGAAGCTGAAGATCTACGCCGGGCCCGAGCACCCGCACGTCGCCCAGAACCCGCAACCTTTGGAGATCGAGCGCTGATGGCCGACGACGAGACCCCGGAGACCCCCGACGACGGCGGCCGAGAACGCCGAGCCGCCGGCCGAGGGCGCGGAGACGCCCCAGCACGCCGTCCCGAGCGAGGACGCTCAGCGAGATCGCAGGCTCGGCCGAGGACGCGGCCCTGGAGGCCGCCGAGGAGGCGCGCGACGCGCCCGCGGCGAGCACCCGGCGCCCGAGCCGGCGACGGTCGAGCCGGCCGGCGAGGGCCACGCGGTGCCGACGGACGACGCTCAGGAGATCGCGGGCGTCTGCCGAGGACGCCGCCCTGGAGGCGCTACAGGAGGCCGAGGACGCGACGGCCGTCGAGGCAGCGGTCGACGAGGAGGAGGACGAAGGCGATGACGCCGACGTCGCGGCGCCGAGCGCCAAGCCAGCGGTCCCGGGCGCGCACCTCGAGGTCGACATCGTGCCCGAGGGCGTCGACCCGCTCGGGCGCGGCGAGACGGCCTACGAGGACCCCTACGCGGTCGAGGACGAGGACGGCCGAGCCGGCGGCGCAGGGCGAGGGCGAGGACGACGGCGAGGAGGCGCTGCAGCGAGCCGATCGCGACGGCCGCGATCGACCTCGCCGCGGGCGCGCGCTACCGCGCGACGGGCAAGCGCAAGACGGCGATCGCGCGCGTGACGCTGCGCCCGGGCAAGGGCACCTACTCGATCAACGGGCGCACGCTCGAGCAGCACTTCCCGCGCGACACGCTGCAGCGCAACATCCGCCAGCCGCTCGAGACGGTCGGCTACCAGGAGCGATGGACGTGGTCGCGCGCCTGCACGGCGGCGGCATCTCGGCGCAGGCCGGCGCGCTGCGCCACGGCGTCTCGCGCGCGCTGCTCGAGGCCGACCCGAACCTGCGCGGCGAGCTCAAGCGCCGCGGCTTCCTCACGCGCGACTCGCGCGCGAAGGAGCGCAAGAAGGCCGGCCTGAAGAAGGCGCGCAAGCGTCCGCAGTTCTCCAAGCGCTAGCGCCGATCGCACGAGGGTGAGCATGGCCCGCAAGCTGTTCGGGACCGACGGCGTTCGCGGCCTCGCCGGCGAGTTCGTGACGCGCCGAGCTGGCGCTCGCGCTCGGCCGCGCGGCCACCGACGCAGACCGGCGCGCGAGCGCCCGCAGGTGCTGATCGTGCGCGACACGCGCGAGTCGGGCGAGATGCTCGAGGCGGCCGTCGCGGCGGGCGTCAGCGCGGCGGGCGGCGATGCGCTGCTCGGCGGCGTCCTGCCGACGCCGGCCGCGCCGCTGCTGCTCGGCCGCTACGGCTTCGACCTGGCGGTCGTGCTGTCGGCCTCGCACAACCCTACCACGACAACGGCATCAAGTTCTTCGCGGGCGACGGCTACAAGCTGACCGACGAGGCCGAGCACGCGATCGAGCGGCTGCTCGAGCGGCGAGCGGCGCCGCCGGCGAATGCGGCGATCGGGCGCGTGCGCGAGCTGCGCGGCGCCCCGGAGGACTACCTGCGCGAGCTGCACACGCGCTTCGCCGACGCTCGACCTCGCGGGCGTCGACGTGCTGCTCGACTGCGCCAACGGCGCCACCTATCACGTGGCGCCGGAGATCTTCCGCCGCCTCGGCGCGACGGTCGAGCGTGATCGCCGACGAGCCCGACGGGCGCAACATCAACGACGGCTGTCGGCTCGACGCACGTCGAGGCGCTGGCCGAGCGCGTCGTGGCGGGCGGCCACGCGCTCGGCTTCGCCTTCGACGGCGACGGCGACCGCGTGCTCGCGGTCGACCGCCGCGGGCGAGGTCGTCGACGGCGACGAGCTGCTGGCGCTGGCGGCGCTGCACCTGCGCGCCAACGGGCGCCTCAGCGGCGACGGCGTGGCGGTCACGGTGATGACCAACTACGGCTTTCACTCGGCGATGGAGCAGCGCGGGCGTCGACGTGGCGACGACCGAGCGTCGGCGACCGCTACGTGCTCGAGGAGCTGCGCGCGCGCGGCTGGGCGCTCGGCGGCGAGCAGTCGGGGCACATCATCGAGATGGGCTTCAACCGCACCGGCGACGGCATCGCGAGCGCGCTGCTGACGCTGGAGGCGCTGGCGGGCGGCGACCTGAGCGAGCGCCACGCGATGGCGAAGCTGCCGCAGCGGCTCGTCAACGTGCGCGTGCGCGACCGCGACGCGCTGGCGCAGGCGGCCGGCGGTCGAGCAGGCGGTGCGCGCCGCCGAGCGAGGAGCTGACCGGGCGCGGGCGCGTGCTGGTGCGCCCGAGCGGCACCGAGCCGCTCGTGCGCGTGATGGTCGAGGCGCCGACGCGAGGACGAGGCGGACGAGGTCTGCGGGCGGCTGGTGGCGCTGGTGCGAGGCCGAGCTCGGCTAGAACGAGCGTCTGGTCGGCGCCGCTGCAGGGCGAGCGGGGCGCAACGGCGCTGGTATCTTCGATCCGATGTGCGGCATCGTTGGCTACGTCGGCGCGACGCCCGGTACGGGAGCTCCTGCTCGACGGCCTGAGCAAGCTCGAGTACCGCGGCTATGACTCGGCCGGGATCTCGGTGATCGCCGACGGGCGGATCGAGTCGGTGCGCGCGGTCGGGAACCTGAGCGCGCTGCGAGGCCAAGCTCGAGCGGCGCGGCCGGTGGCCAGCGCAACGGCGCGGTGGCGCTCGCGCCGAAGCCGGCGACGACGGGCATCGGGCACACGCGCTGGGCGACGCACGGGCGGGTGAGCGAGGAGAACGCCCACCCGCACTACGACAACGAGCGATCGCGTGCACGTGGTCGTCAACGGGATCGTCGAGAACTACATGGCGCTGAAGGCAGCGCCTGGCCTCCGAAGGCGCCGTGTTCACCTCGGAGACCGACGCCGAGGTGATCGCGCACCTGATCGCCGCAGCACTACAGCGACGACCTCGCCGAGGCCGTGCGCCTGGCGTACGACGAGCTCGAGGGCCACTACGCGTTCGTGGCGATGAGCGCTGGACGAGCCCGAGGTGCTCGTCGGCGCGCGCAAGGAGTGCCCGCTGATCGTCGGTCGCGGCGAGGGCGAGCAGTTCGTCGCCTCGGCCGTGCCGGCGTTCCTCGCCGCAGACGCGCCAGTGCAGTACCTCGAGAACGGCGAGATCGTCGTGCTGCGCCCCGACGGGCGTGCGCATCATGACCGGCGACGGGCGAGCCCGTGGAGCGCGCCGTCGAACAGGTCGACTGGGACCAGGAGACCGCCGAGAAGGGCGGCTACGAGACGTTCATGCTGAAGGAGATCCACGAACAGGCCGACGCGGTCGCCGACACGATCGTCGACCGCACCGCGCGCGGCGAGCGGCGTCGACCTCGACGAGGAGGGTGCGCTGGACGAGGCGATCCTCGCGGGCGTCAAGCGGATCGTCGTCGTCGCCTGCGGCACCGCCTACCACGCCGGCCTGATCGGGCGCTACGCGATCGAGGAGTGGGCGCGCCTGCCGGTCGAGATGGACATCGCCTCGGAGTACCGCTACCGCAACCCGGTCGTCGGCCCGGGCGATCTCGTGATCGGCATCTCGCAGTCGGGCGAGACGGCCGACACGCTCGCGGCGATGCGCCTGGCGCGCGAGCGCGGCGCGACGCGTGCTCGCGATCACCAACACGCGGGGCTCGCAGGCCACGCGCGACGCCGACGGCGTGCTGTACACGCGCGCGGGCCTCGAGATCGGCGTGGCGGCGACGAAGACGTTCGTCTGCCAGGTGGCGGTCATGTACCTGCTCGGCGCTGCGCCTGGCGGAGCTGCGCGGCACGCTCGAGCCGGCGCGCCTGACCGAGCTCGTGGGCGAGCTCAAGCGCCTGCCGCACTGCATCGACGAGCTGATCGGAGCATGCCGAGCGCGCAGGCGCAGGAGATCGCCGCAGACGTGCTGGGAGGCGGACTTCTTCCTCTACATCGGCCGCCACGTCGGGCTGCCGGTCGCGCTCGAGGGCGCGCTGAAGCTGAAGGAGATCTCCTACATCTCGACCGACGCCTACGCGGCCGGCGAGATGAAGCACGGTCCGATCGCGCTGCTCGACGAGGCGACGCCGGTCGTCTGCGTGGCGACGCGCTCGCCGGTGCTCGACAAGCTCGTCTCGAACATCCAGGAGGCGCGCGCGCGCGGTGCGCAGCGTGATCGCGGTCGCCACCGAGGGCGACGGAGACGTCGAGCCGCACGCCGACGCGACGATGACGGTGCCGGCGACCGACTGGATGCTGCAGCCGATCCTCGCCGTGATCCCGCTGCAGCTGCTCGCCTACGCGATCGCGCGCAACCGCGGCCTGAACGTCGACCAGCCGCGCAACCTGGCCAAGACCGTCACGGTCGAGTAGAGCGCACGACCATCTAGCATCGCTCCTCGTGGAGAGCCTGCCGGAGTGGCTTGAGCCGCTGCCCGACGCCGAGACGATGCGGGCGCGTGGACCGCTGGGCGATCGAGGAGCACGGGGTCTCGGGCCTGGACCTGATGGAGCGCGCCGGCGCGGGCGTGGCGCGCGCCGTCGAGGCGCACGCCCCGAGGGGCCGGTGGCGGTGGTCTGCGGCAAGGGCAACAACGGCGGCGACGGGCTCGTCGTCGGCGCGGCTGCTGCGCGAGCCGGGCGAGAGGTGACGGTCGTGCTGCGTGGCGGCGCCGGAGGAGTTCGCGGGCGATGCCGCGGCGAACCTCGAGCGGCTGCCCGGCGATGCGCCGGTCTCACTTCGCGCAGGGCGCGGCGCGGCGATCGAGCGGGCGAGCGTGATCGTCGACGCGCTGCTCGGCACGGGCTTCGCCGGTGACGTCGAGACGGCCAGCACGGCGCCGTGGGCGAGGCGATCGCGCTCGTCAACGCGCGCCGGCGCGGCGGTCGTGCCGTCGACGTGCCGAGCGGCGTCGACGCCTCGAGCGGCGTCGTCTCCGGCGCGGCCGTGCGTGCCGACGTGACGGTCACCTTCCACGCGGCCAAGCCGGGGCTGTGGATCATGCCCGGCAAGGCGCCACGCCGGCGAGGTGCAGCACGATCGACATCGGCATCCCGCGGGGCGCGCCGATGCGAGGCCAAGGTCGGGCTGATCGAGCGCGGCGGTGCTCGAGCTGCTTCCCCGGCGGGCCGGCGACTCGACCAAGTTCGCCTCGGGCCAGGTGCTCGTGGCGGGCGGCTCGCGCGGGCTGACGGGCGCGCCGCGGATGGCGGCGCACGCGAGCATGCGCGCGGGCGCGGGCTACGTGATCGCGTGCGTGTCCGGCCTCGCTGCAGGACTTGCTCGCCAGCGCGGCCACGCCCGAGCTGATGACGCGCGGGCTGCGCCGAGAACGACGGTTCGCTCGAGCCGGCCGCTGTGGAGCAGCGTGCTCGAGAGCATCCGCCCGGGCGGCGCGCTCGCGCTCGGGCCCGGGCCTCGGGCGCAGCGAGGGCGCGTTCGCCTTCGCGCGCACCCTGGCGGCACAGGCAGAGGCGCCGATGGTGCTCGACGCCGACGGCCTGAACGCCCACGCAGGGCGGCTCGGCGAGCTGCGCGCGCGGCGCTCGCCGACGGTGCTGACGCCGCACGCCGGCGAGCTCGCGCGGCTGCTCGAGCTCGACAGCGAGCAGATCGAGCGCGAGCGGCTGCGCCACGTGCGCGCGGCGGCCGAGCAGTCGGGCGCGGTGGTCGTGCTGAAGGGCGACGACTCGCTGATCGCCGACCCCTCGGGCCGCGTGGCGGTCAGCCGCGGCGGTAGCCCCGCGCTGGCGACGGCCGGCACCGGGGACGTGCTCACGGGCGTGATCGCTGCGCTGCTCGCCCAGGGCCTCGACGCGTTTGCAGCGGCGGGCGCGGCGCGTCTGGCTGCACGCGGCGGCGGGACGTGAGGCGGCGCGCCGCCACGGCGCGCCGGAGGGCGTGATCGCGAGCGACGTGATCGAGGCGCTGCCGGCAGTGCGCGCCGAGGAGCGCCCGTGAGCACGGCGCCACCCGGAGGCGTGGACCTCGATCGTCTCGCTCCGCGCGCCCAGGCGAGCGTCAACGTGGCGGCGATCGAGCGCAACTGCGCTCGGCTGCGGCTCGGAGCTGCGCGCGGGCACGCAGCTGTGCGCGGTCGTGAAGGCCGACGGCTACGGCCACGGCGCCGTGCAGAGCGCTCGTGCGGCGCTCGCCGGCGGTGCGGGCTGGCTGGCGGTGGCGAGCGCGCAGGAGGCCTGCGAGCTGCGCGCGGCAGGACTCGAGCGTGGTGCCGATCCTCGTGATGGGCGCGCTCAGGCCGGGCGAGCTCGCCGAAGCGCTCGCGGCGAGCGCCGACGTCGTGGTGTGGAGCGAGCAGTACGTACGCGAGGTGGCGGCAGCCGGCGGCGGGCGCGTGCACGTCAAGCTCGACTCCGGGATGGGCCGCCTCGGCACGCGCGACGCCGCCGTTGCCTCGCGCGTGCTGAAGCTGGCCGCGCAGACGCGACGGGGTCGAGCCGGTCGGGCTGATGACGCACTTCGCCACGGCCGACGAACTGCGACGACGAGGGCTTCTTCGGGCGGCAGCTGGACACCTTCGCGCGCTGGGCGGGCGAGCTCAAGGCAGCGCGGCCCGAGCTGATCGTGCACGCGGCCAACAGCGCCGCGATGCTGCGCGAGCAGGGCGCGCAGTTCGACATGGTGCGCTGCGGCATCGCCGATCTACGGCATGGACCCGTTCGGCGAGGACCCCGCTGCGCGCGCGCTCGAGCCGGCGCTGCAGTTGAGCTCCTACGTCGCCGAGGCGAAGCTGTGCCGGGCGGGGGAGAGCGCCGGGTACGGACGGCGCTTCGTCGCCGAGCGCGACACTTGGCTGGGCGTGCTGCCGATCGGCTACGGCGACGGCTGGCGGCGCGGGCTGTCGAACAACGCCGAGGTGCTGGTCGACGGCTCGCGCCGGGCGCTTGTGGGCACGGTCAGCATGGACAACGTGACGGTCGACCTGGGCGCAGAGGCGAGCGCGGAGCGCCTGCGCGGCGCGCCCGGCCGTGCTGATCGGCGCGCAGGGCAGCGAGCGGATCACCGCCGAGGAGGTGGCGCGGCGGCTGCAGACGATCAACTACGAGATCACCTGCGGGCTTACCCCGCGCGTGCCGCGCGTCTACCACCGCGACGGCGTCGCGCTCGAGCGCGGTGCATGGCTGACGCGCTGCAGGCTGCCCGTGAGGCGCTCAGCGGCCGCCCGGCCTGGCTCGTGGGTGGCGCGATTCGCGATCGCGAGCTGGGGCGCCGGACGGTCGATCTCGATGTCGTCGTCGACGGCGATCCGGGCGAGGCGGCGCGCGCGATCGCGCGCGAGGCTGGGCGCGCGGCGTGCTTCGCGCTGTCGGAGGAGTTCGGCGCGTGGCGCGTGTCGGCGCGCGACTCCTCCTGGCAGATCGACGTCGAGTCGCTGCGCGGCGGCTCGCTCGAGGCCGACCTGGCGCTGCGGGACTTCACGGTCAACGCGATCGCCGAGCCGATCGCGGGTGGCGCGCCGATCGACCCGCTCGGCGGTCTGGCCGATCTGGCGGCCGGGCGCCTGCGTATGGCCGGCCCGGGCGCGTTTTCGGAAGATCCGCTGCGCGTGCTGCGCCTCGTGCGCGTCGCCGTCGAGCTGGGGTTGGAGCCAGAGCCGGGCACGCTGAGTGCGGCCCGTGCGCATGCGGCAGAGCTTGTGCGCTGCTCGCCCGAGCGGGTGTTCGTCGAGCTGCGCAGGATCGTCGCCGCGCGCGAGGTGCTGCGTGGCCTCGAGCTGATGAGCGAGCTCGGAGCGACGGAGGTCGTCTTCCCCGAGCTCGAGGCGCTGCGTGGGGTCGAGCAGAGCCGCTTTCACGACGCCGATGTTCACGGGCACACGCTGGAGGTGCTGCGCTGCACGGTCGAGCTGAGCGACTTCGCGGCGGACCAAGGCGATGCGGCGTCGGGTGTGTCGGGCGGGGCGGCTGAGCCCGACCACGGCCATGGCGTTGAGCTGGGCGCCGTGCTGGGCGAACATCGTCGAGCAGTGGCGGCATTGCTGGCCGAGCCGCTCGCGGACGGGCTGACGCGCGGGGAGGCGCTGCGCTGGGGCGCGCTGCTGCACGACGCCGCCAAGCCGCTGACGCGCGGCGTGCGCCCGGGCGATGGGCGCGTGACGTTCATCGGCCACGACGAGCGCGGGGCGGCGCTCGCGCGCGAGGTGCTGGGCAGGCTGCGCACGAGCGAGCGGCTGCGCGGGCACGTGGCGGCGCTCGTACGCCACCATCTGCGCCTCGGCTTTCTCGTGCACGAGCCGCAACCGCTCTCGCGCCACACGGTGTACTCCTACCTGCGCGCGACGGATCCGGTCGAGGTGGACGTCACGCTGCTGTCGATCGCCGACCGGCTGGCGACGCGCGGCGACCGTGCGCGCGAGGCGATCGCGGCGCACCTGCGCGTGGCCGAGGCGATGCTCGGCGATGCGCTGCGCTGGCGTGCGGAGGGCCCGCCGCGACCGCTGCTGCGCGGTGACGAGCTGGCCCGCGAGCTCGAGATCACGCCGGGGCCGCGCCTGGGGGCACTGCTGGAGGCGCTCGCCGAGGCGCAGTTCGCGGGCGAGGTGGCCACGCGCGAGCAGGCGCTCGCACGCGCCCGCACGCTCGGCTAGTCAATAGGCTTGCGCAATGAGCGATCCGGACTGCATCTTCTGCAAGATCGTCGCCGGCGAGCTGCCGGCGACGATCGTCGGCGAAGACGAGCGGACGATCTCATTCATGGACATCTCCCCGGCCACGCGCGGGCACGCACTGGTGATCCCGCGCGAGCACTCGGCCGACCTGCTGGACATCGAGCGCGAGGCCCTGACGGCGGTGGCGCTCGCGGCTCAGGGCCTGGCGGGGCGGATGAAGCAGCGGCTGGGCGCCGACGGCGTGAACCTGCTGAACTCGTGCGGTGCGGTCGCCTTCCAGACGGTCTTCCACTTCCACATGCACGTGATCCCGCGCTACGAGGGCGACTCGCTGCGCCTGCCGTGGGTGCCGGCCGCCGGCGACGCCGAGCAGATCGCGGCGGCGGCGCAGGAACTCGGGCGGGAATAGCGAAATGTCGATATCGCTACATCTGCCGTTCCGGCGTGTTGCATTGGCAATGATCAAACGCACAAACATCTTCATCCTCGCAAGCCTCACGCTGCTGCTCGCCGTGCCGGGCCTCGCCACGGCAACGATCACCGAAGTCGGCGTGATCCCGCCGACGACGCCCGAAACGACGGCGAGCTGTCCGGCAAGCCCATGCCTCGCTGTCAGCCGCACGACCGGCTTCCAGGTCAAGGTCGCGACGAACAAGACGCTCACGAGCGTCCCCAAAGCCGGCTCGATCGTCGCCTGGACGGTCAGCCTGGGCAAGCCCAACGCGACGCAGATCAAGTTCTTCAATGCCAACGAGGGCGGGGCGGCCGAAGCGGGGATCGCGATCCTGGCACCGCAGAAGAAGCCGAACCTCACGTACAAGCTGATCGCGTCGAGCCCGACGGTCAAGCTCGAAAAGTACTTCGGCAAGACCGCGCAGTTCCCGCTGGAACGGTCGATCCCGGTCAAGAAGGGCTACATCGTGGCGCTGAGCGTGCCGACGTGGGCACCGGCGCTGGCGCTTGGCTTCGGCAAGGACACCTCCTGGCGCGCGAGCCGCGAAAAGAAGCAGTGCGCGAGCACGAGCTCGCAGAGCACGCAGACCTCGATCGGCTCCGCCGTGCAGTACTTCTGCCTGTATCAGACCGCGCGTCTGACCTACAGCGCAACGCTCATCTCAACACCCTGAGACGCCGCTGGGCGGCGCCGGCCGGTGTCCTCGGTCGCGCGCGTACCGATCGTCGATCCAATGCGATCGACGATCGGCCAGCACGCCACGCTCCCTGCTTCCTTGGCCAGCTAGCCCGACGACATCCTAAAACCGCGAGGGCGCTTGGCCGGGCCTTCCGTCGAGGCGATCTTGCAGGGCTCCAGAACGTCGCTGCGCGGCCGATAGTCGCTGGGTGAGGACACTCCATCCTTCGCGGCCGCTCGGGGGTTCGAGCCGCGCGGGGGACGCTGGGCGCACTCGAGCGACGGCGGCAACAGACACGACCCCGGACGAGTCAGGCGCAAAGGGCGCGGGGCGAAGCTCGGGCGCGAGCCTGTTGTGCGAAGACGAGTCGACTCGCCAGCGACTGCTGGACATGGAAAGCCACATGGTCTCGGCGCGCATGGCCGTGTTCGCGATGATCACGGCGGGCCTCGCGATCCTGGCTCCGTGGGTCGGCTGGTGGCCGCTGCTGGCGATCCTGACGACCTTCCTCGGATACTGGCTGGCCGGGCGGCGGATGCCCGGCAGCGCGCGCCCGGAGTACTGGTTCATGGGGGCGTGGGCCTTCTCGCAGGCTGCCACGGGAGTGGCGGTCTTGGCGACGGGTGGGCCGCGCAGCGTGTTCCTGCCGTGGCTTGCGATCCCGGCGGTCACGCTCAGCTCACGCTTCAAGCTGCGCGGCGTGATCACGGGCGTGGTCTGGACGGTCGTGGTGATGCTGGGCGTGACGGTGTGCGTGAGCCCGGTTGCGATCGCCGAACGTCCGCAACGATTGATCGTTCCACTGGTGCTGCTGGGCGGCGTGGTGGTGCTCTCGACAGCGCTGATGCGCTCGGACGTCAAGCACCGCGCGGAGGCCGTCGTCGACCCCCTCACGGGACTCTTCAACCGCCAGGCGCTTGCCGTGCGGGCGCGCGAGCTGATCGAGCAGGCGCGCGTCTCGGGGATGCCTCTGGCGGTGCTGATGGGTGACCTCGACGAGTTCAAGCGCGTCAACGATCGCCACGGCCATCATGTCGGCGATGCGGTGCTGCGCGAGACGGCGAGCACGCTGCGGGCGACGTTGCGCACGTTCGACTACATCTATCGCTACGGTGGCGAGGAGTTCGTGGTCCTGCTGCCGGGCACCGACGAGGCGCGCGCGCTGGCCACGGCCGAGCGGGTGCGCGACGCGATCGCCGCCGCCCACCCGGCCGGCCTGCGGATCACGCTGTCGCTCGGCGTCAGCGTCGGTGACGGCCGCGAGAGCGACTTCGAAGATCTGCTGATCGCGGCCGATCGCGCGCTCTACCGGGCCAAGGGAGAAGGGCGCAATCGCGTGTGCCTCGGCCGCGCATACGACGGGGTCGATCTCGAAATGCCCGAAGCCTCGCCGGCGGCCACGGCGGCGCTCGCGCCAAACGGGCACGCTGAGAACGGCGCCACCCCGGCGGACGCGTTCGAGCTTGCGCGGCGCACGTTCATCGAAGGCGAGGCGCTCGACATGCAGACACTCGCCGGAGGCCTGCGGATCTCGCTCGAGACGCTCGAGGAATGGTGCGGCGATCGCGAGTCGCTGCTCGGCGAGATCGTCGCGTCGCTGGCGCTCGACCTGTTGCAGGGCGCGAAGCTGGAGCACGCTCGAGAGCGCGGCACTACGCGCGTGCTCGCCGTGTATGAGCAGTTCGCATGCGCCGCGGCGAGTTTTCGGCCGTTGCAGGCGCTGCTGCACGACGATCCCCTTCTGGCGCAGCGGATCCTGACCTCGCGCACCGGCCACGTCCATCCGGCGATGGTCAACGCGATCCACGCTCTGCTCGGGGAGGAGCACGAGCTCGGTGCGCTGGCTACGCCGAAGCCGGAGCTGCGCAACCTCGCCTACGCGATCGTGCGGATGGCCGAGGCCTTCCTCTACAACGACGCGATGCTTGCGACCGAGCCGCAGATCCACCGCTCCACGCGGATCGTCGGGCGCTTGATGGCTTGAACGGCTATTTGCCGCTCGGGGCGCTCGCCCCGCCGGAGGGGCTCGAGCCGGCGGCCGATTTTTCTTCTTCTTTTTCGGCCGAGGCTCCGCCGGAGGGGCTGCTGGCTTCTTCTTCGCCCGCCCCGCTCGAGCTGCCGCCGCTTTCGGGTTCTTCGGTGGCTTCGTTGCCGCCCGATTCGTTTGCCGGGCTTTCGCCGGTCGAGGTTTTGCTCGTCGAGGTGGACGAAGTCGAAGTCGTCTGCGCGGCCGCCTGTTCGGCGCTCGTGTCGCTCGGAGGCGTGATGTTCGGCGTGCTCTTGGGCGCGGCGTCTGAGGCGCTGCTGCCGCCTCCGCACGCGCTCAGCGTGACGCCGGCGAGCAGCAGCGCCAGCACGAGCAGTCCGGCGCGGATGCTCAACGATCTCCCACGGGCGATCCGAGCGGTCCCATGCGCCGGCCGCAGGTGGGGCAGTCGTTGAGGTCCTTCTGGGCGAGCTGGGCGCACCACGAGCAGAAGCGCAGGTTCTCGACCGACCAGGGCAGGCGCGAGCTGGAGGGGGCGAGCGGCAGGACCTTGCCGACGACCTCCATCGGCTCGCCGCTGTCGCGGTCGAGGTAGATCTCGCCGGGCTCGGCCTCGAGCACGATCTCGCGCCCGCTGGCTGCGTTGCGCAGGCGATAACGCTGGCTGCTCACGGGCGGGACTTTATCGGAGCGGCCCGCCGGAGCGTGCTCGAGCGGGGAGGGCGGGCAGTAGGCTCGCGCGGGTGCGCATCCTCGTGTTCCACGGCTACCTGCTCTCGGGCACGGGCTCGAACGTCTACAACGCGCGCCTGGCGGCGGCGTTCGTCAAGCAGGGCCACGAGGTGCACCTGCTCTGCCAGGACCGCCACCCCGAGCGCCAGCCGTTCGTCGACACGGCGGGAGACTGGGATGTGGGCGCGCTCACGTTGCACGAGCTGAGCGGCCCGCGGCGCAGGGGGGAGGAGTCGGAAGCCCCCGCTGCAGGGCGTTGCACGGTCTACCGCCCGAACATCGGCGATCTGCTCCCCGTGTACGTGGCGGACCGCTACGAGGCAATCCAGGCGCGCACGTTCGCGGAGTGCAGCGATGAGGAGGTGACCTCCTACGTCGAAGCCAACGTGGCGGCCGTGCGCGAGGTGGTCGAGCTGGCCGCGCCGGACGTCGCGCTGGCCAACCACCTGGTGATGGGCCCGGCGATCCTGGCACGGGCGCTGGGTGGGCGGGTGCCCTACGCGGTGAAGGTGCATGGAAGCGCGCTGGAGTACACGGTCAAGCCCGAACCGGATCGCTTCCTGGCGTATGCGCGCGAGGGCGTGGAGGGTGCCGGCGGGATCCTCGTCGGCTCCCACCACACGGCGGCGAGCCTGTGGCAGGCGCTGGCGGACCCGCAGATCGAGCGTCGCACGCGGCTCGGGCCGCCCGGCGTCGATGTCGAGCGGTTCGTGCCGCGCGAGCGCAGCGAGGCGATGGCTGGCGTTGGCGCGCTCGCCACGCGGCTCTGCGCGCTGGGGGAGGGCCACGAGGGCGTCGCGGGCGGCACGGATGCAGAGGCATCTGCAGGCGATGCGTTCGCGCGTGACGAGCGCGCGGCGGGTGAGGCGCTCGCGGCGGCTGGACCTCGACGAGGACAGGCTGGTGGCGTTCGTCGGCAAGCTGATCGTCAGCAAGGGCGTGGATCTGCTGCTCGCGGCGTGGCCGCTGGTGCTCGAGACCGTCCCGAGCGCGCGGCTCGTGGTGATCGGCTTCGGCGCCTACCGCGACGGTTTCGAGCGCCTGCGCGACGCGCTGCGGCAAGGCGACGTCGAGCGCGCGCGAGGAGATCGCGCGGGCTGGGCGCTCGCTGGAGGCCGATCCGGCGGCGGGGGCAGCGTCGGGCGATGCTCTCCCACTGCGTCACCTGCTGGCATTCCTCGACGGGCTGCAGGGCCCGGCCGGCGAGCGCTATCTCGCCGCTGCGCGCGCGCTCGGCGAGCGTGTCGTGCTGACTGGCCGGCTCGAGCACGACGAGCTCGCCGAGCTGCTGCCGGCATGCGAGGCGCTCGTCGTGCCGAGCACCTTCCCGGAGGCATTCGGGATGGTCGCCGCCGAGGCGGCCGCATGCGGCGTGCTGCCCGTCAGCGCTGCTCATTCCGGGTCTGGCCGAGGTCAGCCAGGCGCTGGCGCAGGCCGTCCCCGAGCAGGCGGCGGGCCTGCTGTCTTTCGGCGTCGACGATCGGGCCGTGCCGGCGATCGCGCAGCGGCTGATCGGCTGGTTGACGGCTGAGCCCGCCGTCAGGGAGCTGACGCGCGCGGGCCTGGTCGAGACGGTGCGCGACCGCTGGTCCTGGGAAGGCGTGGCGCGTGGCGTGATCACAGCCGCGCAGGGGCGGCTGGAGGAGCTTCCGCTCCCGTGAGCGAGCGCACCGCGAAGGCGCCTGGGCTGGCCAAATCGGGTGGGAGCGGCCGTCGAGGCACCCGCCCGTTGGGATAGTGTTCCGCCCGCTTATGCGCCGCCGGCATGCTTCAACGGCAGCAGACACCGCAGCCCGCGGGCGGCGAGGGCTGCCCGTGCGCGGGGCCGGGCTGGGCGCGCTCATCGTGCTCGCCGTTGCGACCACGGGGTGCTCGGTCAAGGGCGGCGACAACGCCAACCTGATCTCCGGCAAGAAGGCGTTCGTCGCCAAGTGCGGCTCCTGCCACACGCTCGCGCGCGCCGAAACCAAGGGCGTCGTCGGTCCGAACCTCGACGAAGCCTTCTGCGCCAGCCTGAAAGAAGGCGCCAGTCGCGACACGGTCCGCGAGGAGTCGTCGAAAAACAGATCGAGATCCCCAACCCCGAAGGCGCGATGCCGAAGAACCTGGTCAGTGGCTCGACGGCCAAAGACGTCGCCGCCTACGTCGCCCAGTCCGTCGCCAAGTCGGGCAAAGACAGCGGCCTGCTCGCCAGTGCCGTGCAGGCGCCCGGAGCGGGCAAGCCGGCCGCAGAGAAGAGCGGCAAGCTGTCGATCCCGGCCAACGCCCAGGGGCAGCTCGCCTACGAAACGGACAAGGCGACCGCGAAGCCCGGGCCGGTCACGATCGAAATGCCCAACATGTCGGGCGTCTCGCACAACATCGCGATCGAAACCGGCGAAGGCGGGGCGACGCCGAAGGGCAGCAAGGTCGGCGCCAGCGAATTCACGACCAAGAGCACCGCCAAGGTCTCGGTCAACCTGAAACCGGGGACGTACACGTTCTTCTGCGAGGCCCCCGGGCACCGCGCGGCGGGCATGTACGGCACGCTCACCGTCAAGTAGGCGGGAACCTCAGTCGAGATCGAAGGCCGCTCGGATCGCCTGACCGAGTTGCGGCTCCTGGCGATCGAGCAGCACACCGACCTGAGCTCGCAGAGCCTCGGCCGGAATCGTCGTCACGTTGTCACAGCTGACGACCGACGGCCCAGCGAGTCCGTTGGCCGCATCGACGTGCACCTCGGTCGAAAGCCCGCGAATCGTGGCCGTGATCGGCGCGACAGTTACGGTAGTCAGGTGCGGGCGCACCAGACTCGCGGGTCAGCACGAGGACGGGGCGTGCCTTGTCGAGTTGCGCGATGTGAATCGGGCGCATCACGCAAGCGCAGAGGGCAGGCTCGCAGCATGCCCGGCAAGCCCGGCGAGCTCGGGGTCTGGACCTGTGCGCGCGAGGATCTCCGCATCGGCTTCGGCAATCGCCCGCCGGCGCTCGCGTTCGAGCGCACGCGTGACCACCGAGGCGCGGCTCCGGGCGCTGCCGGAGGAGACGGCCGTGTCGACGAACTCAACGAGATCGTCCGGAAGGCGCACTGCAATCTGCTTGCTCATCCCATAACGGTAGCAAACTGGTACCAGGCTCAGACCCGCAGCAGCGGGTCATGGGCGAAGAACAGGAACCACACGACGAAGGCGACGATGGCGAGCACGACGACGAGCGTCGCGACCGTCTCGATCGTGCCGATCAGCGCACGCCGCTCACGCTCCTCGGGCTCCATCCGCCCAGGGTACGCCGGCCGACAGCGCGGCGCTCAGGAAACGGTGCGCACGATCAAGACCACGGCGATCGCCACGACGAACACGCCGAGCACGTACAGCAGCGCCCGAAACGCCCCCTCCTCGGTCCGCAGCGGGTTCAGCACGGCCTAGCGACCCGTCGACGACGCGGCGCAGAGTGGCGTCCTCAGTCGCTCGCGTACGGAGTACGCCACGCTCCCTGCGTCCTTCACCAACGGCTTCGCCGTCGGTGCCGGCTTGATCGACGGCCCGCTAGCTGCTCGGGGCACTAATCCAAGCTCCTAGAGGATGTAAACCGTGAAATAGACCACGAGCCACATGATGTCGACGAAGTGCCAGTAGATGCCGGGCACTTCGACGCCGCGATGGGACTCGGGGCTGTAGTGGCCGCGGAAGGCGCGGATCGTGACGAACAGCAGCAGCAGCAGGCCGATGAAGACGTGGGCGCCGTGCAGGCCGGTGAGCGAGTAGAAGATCGTCTGCTGGGCACCGTCCTGCGGGGCGAAGCCGATGTTGGCGTACTCGTTGATCTGGATGAAGAGGAACGTGCAGCCGAGCAGGAAGGTCGTCAGCATGCCGGCCTTGAAGCCGAAGCGGTTGCCGTTCTTGATCGCCTGCTCGGCCCAGTGGATGGTGAAGGACGAGGAGACGAGGATCGCCGTGTTCATGCCGGCGACTTCGACGGGCAGTTTGGTCCCGGGCGCCGGCCACGGGTCGCCCTGGGCGATGCGGATGAAGAAGTACGCCGTGAAGAAGGCGCCGAACACCATCACCTCGGAGATGATGAAAAGCAGCATCCCGAGCAGCGCCGGGTTCACGCGCGAGCTGGCGTGCGCTGGCGGGCGGGCCGTGGTGGTCGTGCGCGTCGTCGTGCGCGCCGACGCCGGGGTGGGCGATGCTGGCGGCCTCCATCAGCAGACACCCCGCGGGACGTCCGGTCCCGGTGCCGACCATGTGTTCGACATCCGGTCTCACGAGGCCGAAGCGGCGGTCGAGTGGCTGGAGGTCGACGACGACGTGCTCGACGGCACCGAGGTCATGTGCTGCACGCGCTCGATCAGGTTCGCGCGCATCCAGCCGGAGCGCTGGTCGGGCAGCGTGGAGATGACGACGTCGTCGACGCGGAACAGCTCGAGCGCGTTGACGGCGGCCGTGTAGGGGTCGGGGTCGCCGATCATGCCCGAGCCGAGCAGCCCTGCCGCTGTGCAGCCGGTCGAGCATCGTCGCCAGGCGTGCCCGCGCCGAGCTGCGGCGCGCCGCCGCTGCCGTCGGGCTGGGGCACGATCACGACGAACAGGCGTCGACCAGCCCGGGCTGTGTGCCCCCTCCGGCGGCCTTTTCCTTCAGCCGGTCGAGCAGCTCCTCGCCGCCGAGCGTCTTGGAGGCGAGCACGAGCGTGACTTTGAAGGGCAGGCCCTCGTGCTCGATGTCGACGACGACGTGCTCGACGGGCAGGCCCGAGGCGTTGCGGATCCGCTCGACCAGGTCGCGCCGCAGCCAGCCGGAGCTGACGGCGGGGTGGGTCGAGACGATGATCTCGTCGGGGCGACGCTCGGCGACGGCGTCCATCGTCGCCAGGAACGGGTCGGAGTCGCCGACTTCGCCGGTCGCGTCGATTCCCTCGGCCGTGACGAGCTCGAGCGCGAGGTCGACGCGTACCTGCGCCGATTCGCGCACGGCCTCGTCGTAGATCACGAGCCCCGCCGCTCGGGTTGCTCTGCGGCACGACGAGGCGGAAGCGCGTCTCGCCTTCGGCGGCGCGCGAGCGCACGGCCTCGAGCAGCTTGGCGCCGCCGAGCGTGCGGTTGGCGACCACGAGGACTTCCTTCACCGGGACACCTCGGCGCTCACTCGTTCGAGCCCGCCGGTGCTCGGCGCCGGCTGCGCCGACGCCGGCCGGCGTCGGGGTGGGCGCGAAGGTGCCGTGCACGGCGCCCGGGACGCCGTACTCGTAGGGGCCGCCGACGACGGTCGGCAGCTTGTCGAAGTTGAACACCGGCGGCGGCGAGGAGACCTGCCACTCGAGCGTCATCCCGCGCCACGGGTTTTTCACGGCGCTTGGGGCCGCCGCGCCAGCTGGTGACCATGTTGTAGAGGAAGATCAGCGTGCTCAGGCCGAGCGCGAAGCTCGCGATCGAGATGAACAGGTTGAGGCCGGAGAACTTCGAGGCGTAGTCCTCGACGCGGCGCGGCATGCCCTGCAGGCCGAGGATGTGCATCGGGCCGAAGGTCGCGTTGAAGAACACGAACGTCGTCCAGAAGTGCCACTTGCCCAGGCGCTCGTCGTACATCCGCCCGGTCATCTTCGGGAACCAGTAGTAGACGCCGGCGAAGATCGTCATCAGCGAGCCGCCGAACAGCACGTAGTGGATGTGGGCGACGATGAAGTACGTCGCCGAGACGTGGATGTCGAACGGGATCATCGCGAGCATCACGCCGCTGATGCCGCCGAGCGTGAACGTCGTGAGGAAGCCGAGCGCGAACAGCATCGGCGTGTCGAGATGCAGCACGCCTCGCCACAGCGTGGCCAGCCAGGAGAAGATCTTGATGCCCGTCGGCACGGCGATGATCGCCGTCGTGATCGCCATCGGGATGCGGATCCAGGCGGCCATGCCGGAGGTGAACATGTGGTGCGCCCAGACGGTGAAGCCGAGGCCGACGATCGCCAGCAGCGAGAAGGCCATCATGCGGTAGCCGAAGATCGGCTTGCGCGACTTCACGGCGATGACTTCGCTGATGATCCCGAACCCGGGCAGCATCATGATGTAGACGGCCGGGTGCGAGTAGAACCAGAAGACGTGCTGGTACATCAGCACGTCACCGCCCTTGGCGGCGTTGAAGAAGTTGAAGCCGAGCGCGCGGTCGAGCAGCACGAAGAACTGCGAGGCGGCGATGAACGGCGTCGCGATCACGACGAGCAGCGAGGTCGCGAAGTTCGCCCACACGAGCAGCGGCATGCGGAAGAAGCTCATCCCCGGCGCACGCATCGTGATGATCGTCACGAGGAAGTTGAGCGCGGTCATGATCGAGGAGGCGCCGGCGAACTGCACGGCGACCGAGAAGAACGTCTGCCCGATCGGCGCGTTGGTCGAGAGCGGCGCGTAGGCGGTCCAGCCGTCGGCGAAGGCGCCGCCGGGGGCGAAGAAGCTGCGCGAGCATCATCACCCCGGCGACCGGCAGCAGCCAGAAGGACAGCGCGTTCAGGCGCGGGAAGGCCATGTCGGGCGCGCCGATCATCAGCGGGATGACGAAGTTGCCGAGCCCCGCGAAGACGGGGATCACGAACAGGAAGATCAGCAGCGAGGCGTGGACCGAGAAGAGGCCGTTGTAGGTGTTGGCGTCGACGAACTGGGCGCCCGGCGCGGCGAGCTCGGCGCGCATCAGCATCGCGATCAGCCCGCCGACGAGCAGGAAGAAGAACGAGCTGACCGTGTACTGGATGCCGATCACCTTGTGGTCGGTGTTGATGCGGAAGTAGTCCTTCCACGTGTACGCGCCGTGGCTCGAGTGGTCCTCTGGGCGCGTCTTGCGCCCGGCGGCCCAGTAGAACCAGTAGTCGAAGCCGCCGATGCCGACCAGGAAGGTCAGCGGCACGGCGAGCAGCGAGACGGTCAGGATCGCTTCGCCGTCGATGTAGTGCTTGAAGGTCGAGTGGCCCGTGCTCATGCGCACGATCCACGTGATGAAGAAGGCGAAGGCGACGCCGAGCACCATCATCCAGGCGGCGCGGTAGAAGCCGGGGGCGCGCAGTTTGGCGCCGAAGGTCAGCTTGCCGGCGCTGTGGCCGGAGCTCGACTGCGGCGGGCGCTGGGCGGGAACGGTCGTCGTCGCCATCAGGCTGTCTCGCCGTCGCTTCCGTTGCACTTGCCGCACACGCTCATCGCCGACATTATCCCGCAGCCGTCCCCGTCGTGCTCGACTCCGAGCCGGCGGCGGAGCCGGCCGTGGTGCTCGCGGTGGCGCCCGAGGCGGCCGCGCGGCTCTTGAGCCATGCCTGGAACCTGGCCTCGGTGACGACGTGGACCTGGCGAGCGCATCAGCGAGTGCCCGACGCCGCAGAGCAGGTTGCAGACGATCGGGTAGGTGCCGAGCCGGTCGGGCGTCGCGCGATAGTGCATCGTGATTCCCGGGACGACGTCCTCCTGCAGGCGGAAGGCGGGAACCCAGAAGGCGTGGATCACGTCCTTGGAGTGCAGGCCGAAGCGCACGGACTCGTTCACCGGCAGCTACAGCTGGTCGGATTCGACGGGCTTGCCGCCGGTCACCGACGGCGGGTACTGGAAGGTCCAGGCGAACTGCTGGCCGGTCACGCCGACCTCGATCTCGCGCGCCGGCTTCTTCTCGTTGTCGTGCAGCACGACGAACGAGTAGGAGACGAGTCCGAGCAGGATGATCGCGGGGATCGCCGTCCAGAAGACCTCCAGGCGCGTGTTGCCGTGGATCGGCGGGCCGTCCTTGAGCTCCTCGCCGGGCTTCATGCGGAACTGCCAGGCGCAGTAGAGCACGACGCGTGATCACGAGCACGAAGATCGGGATCGAGGCGATCACGAGCACGTGGTAGAGCCGGTCGGTGTTGTGCGCCTGCGTCGAGGCCTGCACCGGGAACCAGTGGATCACGTAGCTCAGCACGATGCCGATCGCGACGGCGATCACGGCAGCGCCGATCGTCAGGAGCATGGGGCGCTGCTTGTTCACGAGCGCCGCCGCCTCTTGCGGCCGGGTGAAGGGGTGTCTGCTGCGGGCCTCTCCATCGGGAGGCGTGATCCTAATGCCTTCGCTCCCTGAACGACTCGGCGCTGCCGGGCGCGCGTGGCGCAGTGCATCCGGCTCGCGATCGCCGCCGGCTCGCGATCGCCGCCGGTGGCCGCTTGACGATTGCGGATCCGGGTAATAGATTGAGCCAATCGTTGCAAGTGCTTGACCAGCGCTCTGAGCGAGAGGGCTGAGCGCGAAAGGAGCGGCCATGCAGGTCAGCGAAGGGATGAGTCCGACCGTCCTGGCCGTTGGGCCCGGGGCACACGCTGCGAGCCGTCGCGCAGCTGATGTCGCGCCGGGCAGTCGGAGCGGCCGTGGTGATGGACCCGGACGGCACCGGCCCGGGAATCATCACCGAGCGCGACATCCTCTCCTCGCTCGGCGCCGGCGAGGACCCGGACGCGGAGCTCGTCGCCGAGCATCTGACGAGCGACGTCGTCTATGCCGCGCCGGACTGGTCTTTGGAGGAGGCGGCCGCCGCGATGGTGCGCGGCGGCTTTCGCCATCTGATCGTCGTCGAGAGGGAGAGACTGTGGGCATTCTCTCCGTTCGCGACGTCGTGCGCTGCTGGACCGAGGACGGAGCGATCTGTCCCGTTCCGGCCAGCGCTGCAGTGGGGTGATGAGGGTTCGCGCGCGGTGTGGGGACCGCGCGCGGCACCCCTCTCGATCCCGTCTGTGGTTCGGAGGGCGCATGCGCCCTCCGCGGGCCGCATGTGCGGCCCCGTTCCGGACCGTGCATGCACGGTCCGGCCGACCGGTACATGTACCGGTCGGCTCAGGGCCGCATGCGGCCCTGAGAGCTCGATCGAATCGTTAGTCGAGCGGAAGCTCGTCGATTTCGCCGCGCGTGTCTTTGATCCAGCGCACGATGCACCAGAGCGTCAGCACGCGCGCCGATCACGGTCAGCTCGAGGAACGTCGTGATGCCGACGAGCATGAGCGTGATGCCGACGGCGGTCAGCACGCGGCAGGATGCACGGCCCGGGAAGGTGGATCTCCTCGCCGACCGGCGGGACCTCTGGGTCGAGCGGGCTCACGAGACGTAGACCGCCGCGACCACGAACGTGATGCCGAACATGAACATGCAGATCGCGGCGACGATCAGGCCGGTGCGGATGTTCTTGCGTGCCAGGCGTCGGTTCATGGCCGGAAGCCTAGCGATCCGCTCTACAGGTGCGCGTCGGCGACCATCGCGCAGAACAGCAGCGCCAGGTAGGCCAGCGAGTAGAGGTACAGGCGCAGCGCCGAGGCGCGGTCGGCGCGGCGGTACAGGCGCACGGCGCCGCCGATGAAGCCGAGCCCGAGCACGAGCGAGGCGACGAGGTAGATCGCGCCGAAGCCGCCCGCGCAGAACGGCAGCTGGGTGACCGCGTAGAGCAGGATCGAGTAGAGCAGGATCTGCCGGCGCGTCTCGGCCTCGCCGCGCACGACCGGCAGCATCGGCACGCCGACCTTCTCGTACTCGTCCTTCATCAGCAGCGACAGCGCCCAGAAGTGCGGCGGCGTCCAGAAGAAGACGATGAAGAAGAGGATCACGGCGGTGCCGCTGACCGAGCCCGTCACGGCCGCCCAGCCGACCAGCGGCGGCACCGCACCGGCGGCGCCGCCGATCACGATGTTCTGCGGCGTGCGCCGCTTCAGCCAGACCGTGTAGACGAGCACGTAGCCGAGGAAGCCCGAGAACGACAGCGCGGCGGCGAGCGGGTTGACGGTCAGCGAGAGCTCGAGCAGCGAGAGCGCGGCCAGCGTGCAGCCGAACGCCAGCGCCGCGCGCGGCGAGACGCGCCCGGCCGGGATCGGCCGCGTCGCCGTGCGCGCCATCTGCGCGTCGATGTCGCGGTCGAACCAGTGGTTGACCGCGCCGGCGCCGCCCGCCGAGAGGTAGCCGCCGAGGCAGGTCGAGCAAGACGAGCCAGCGGCGAGGGGTCGCCGGCGACGTACATCGTCGCGATCGTCGTCAGCAGCAGCAGCGACTGGACCTTCGGCTTGGTCAGCTCGACGTAGTCGCTCAGCAGCTGGCGCGTGCGCGGCGCGAGCCCGAGCGCGGGCGTGCGTCGAGCGATCGGCGCCGGCGCTCGGCACGCTACACCCCGACCTGCGTGGCCCCGGTGGGCACGACCGCGCCCGATGCCGGTGCCGCCCCCGTGCGCCGCTCGATCTCGCGGCGGATGTCCTTCATCGGTTCGACCGAGCGCACGGGCGGGACGACGTCGAAGTTGTTGGCCGGCGGCGGCGAGACGTGGTGAACCACTCGAGCGTGTTCGCCTTCCACGGGTCCGGGCCCGCCGACGACGCCGACCTTGAGGCTGCGCGCGACGTTGATGATCGTCACCAGCACGCCCAGCGCCGAGGATGAACGAGCCGACCGTCGAGATCTGGTTGTAGAGCTCGAGGTGGCCGACGTTGTCGTACTCGTACACGCGCCGCGGCATCCCGTCGAGGCCGATCACGTGCTGGATCAGGAACGTCGTCAGCACGCCGAGCGAACATCAGGCCGAAGCTCAGCTTGCCGAGGCCTTCGCTGAGCATCGCGCCCGGTGATCTTCGGGAACCAGTAGTAGATCGCCGCGAAGATCGTGAACACCGAGCCGCCCATCAGCACGAAGTGCAGGTGGGCGACGACGAAGTACGTTTCGTTGACCTGCCAGTCGATCGGGAACGTCGCCAGGAACACGCCCGAGATGCCGCCGATCAGGAAGAGCGCTGATCGCGCCCGACGCAGAACAGCAGCGGCGTGCGTGAATTCGATCGTGCCGCGCCACAGCGTGGCGATCCAGTTGAGGATCTTCACGCCCGTCGGCACCGCGATGAGGTAGGAGCTGAGCATCACGAACACGAGGATCGCCTCGGGGATCGGCGCGGTGAACATGTGGTGCGCCCACGTGAGGAAGCCGAGGAACGCGATCGCCACCGTCGAGGCCGCGATCGCCTTGTAGCCGAAGATCGGCTTTCGCGCGAACACCGGCAGGATCTCGGAGATGATGCCCGAACCCGGGCAGCACCATGATGTAGACCTCGGGGTGGCCGAAGAACCAGAACAGGTGCTGCCACAGCAGCGGCGAGCCGCCGTTGGCGGGGTCGAAGAAGTGCGTGCCGAAGTGGCGGTCGGTCAGCAGCATCGTGACGGCCGCCGCGATCACCGGCATCGCGAAGATGATCAGCACCGAGTAGACGAGGATCGTCCAGACGAACAGCGGCAGGCGGCCCCAGCTCATGCCGCGCGCGCGCATGTTGGCGATCGTCACGTAGAAGTTGATCGCGCCGAGGATCGAGGAGAGGCCGGTGAGGTGGACCAGGTAGATCCACGCGTCCTGGCCGCCGCCGGGCGAGTAGACCGCGTTGGCGAGCGGCACGAAGCTGACCCAGCCGGCTTCCGGCGGGTTCCAGAAGATCGAGGCGTAGAAGACGATGCCGCCGGCCAGGAACAGCCAGTAGGAGAGCGCGTTCAGGCGCGGGAAGGCCATGTCGCGCGCGCCGATCATCAGCGGCACGAAGTAGTTGGCCAGGCCGGCCATCATCGGCACGACGAACAGGAAGACCATCGTCGTCCCGTGCATCGTGAACAGCTGGTTGTAGGTCGTCGGCGTGACCAGCGTGTTGTCCGGCGCGCCGAGCTGCAGGCGCATCATCAGCGCCTCGACGCCGCCGAGGCAGAAGAACACGAACGTCGTGACCATGTACATGATCCCGATCCGCTTGTGGTCGGTCGTCGTGATCCAGCTCGTCCAGCCGCGCGGCTCGCGCTCGACGCCGTGGGCGGTTACCTGGGGGACGGGTGCGAGTGTCGTAGGTGGCCATCGTGCGCTTGGTTCCTCGTGTCCTAGGGGTTTTCGACCTGTCCGGCGCCCGTCTGGGCGCTGAGTTTGGCGCGTGCCACCTTCGCTTGCTCGTTGGCTTCGGCTGAGCAGCTTCTTCTGGTAGGCCAGCCATTCTTCGAACTGCGCCGGCGGCACGGCCTTGACGGTGGCGAGCATGCGCGCGTGCCCGCGCCCGCAGAGGAACGCGCACTGGCCCTTGAAGACGCCGGGCTTGGCGATCTTGAACCACGTGTAGTTGTGGTAGCCGGGCACGGCCTGGAACTTGCCGCCGAGCTGCGGGGATCCACCACGAGTGCACGACGTCGGCCGAGACGATGTCCAGCGTGACCGTCGTTTTCGTCGGCACGACCATCTCCTCGTAGGAGTACGGCGCGCCGAGGCCGTCCGGTTCGCTCGCGCCCGGGATAGACGTACTGCCAGATGTACTGGCGGCCGATCACCTTGATGTTCAGCGATTTGCCGTTCGGCGGCAGCTTGCGCTCGGCGCTGGCGTACAGCAGGCCGACGTCGCCGCTCGGCCAGCTTGTCGCCTTCGGCGCTCGAGTTCGGCGGGTTCTGGATCGAGGAGAGCTTGGCGAACGTGAGCACCGCGAGCGCCACGCAGGATCACCGCCGCGGCGACCGTCCAGCCGACCTCCAGGCGCGTGTTGCCGCGGATCTGCGCCGCCACGGCGCCCTTGCGCGCGCGGAAGCGGAACAGCGCGTAGAGCAGCCGCCCTCGACGAGCACGAAGATCACCAGCGCGATCGCCAGCGTGATCTTGTAGAGGCTGTCGATCTGGTTCGCGTTCGGCGAGCCGCCCGACTCGCGGGGTGAAGAACGCGAGCGTCGCTGAGAGCAGATGGCCCAAGGCGGCCGGGATTCTATTCAGGCCCGGGCGGAAGGCGCTTGATGACGTATGCCACGAGCACGCACAGCGCGCCGCTCATGCCCCGGTGAAGCGTGCCGGGCGCTTCTGGACGAACGCCATCGCGCCCTCGACGAAGTCGTCGCTGCCGGCCATCTCCTGCTGGATCTGGCCTCGAGCTCGAGCTGCTCGTCCATCCGCGCGTACAGCCAGTTGTTGAGCTGGCGCTTGGTGCCCGCGTAGGAGCGCGTCGGCCCGCCGCCAGCCGCGCCGCCAGCGCGGCGGCCTCCTCGCGCGAGCTGCTCGTCGGCGACGACGCGGTTGATCAGGCCCCACTCGAGCGCCTTCGGCGCCGGCAGGCGCTCGCCGAGCATCGACAGCTCGCTCGCGCGCGCCATGCCGATCGCGCGTGGGCACGAACAGCGAGGAGCCGCCGTCGGGGACGAGGCCGATGTTGACGAACGCCAGCAGGAAGTAGGCGCTCTCGGCGGCCACGATCAGGTCGCAGCACAGCGCCAGCGAGCAGCCGATGCCGACGGCCGGGCCGTTGACGGCCGCGATCACCGGCTTCGGCATCTCGCGGATCGCGTGCATGATCGGGTGGTAGCGCTCGGTCAGCGTCCGGTAGACGTCCGGCCGACCGTCCGGCGTCGTGTCGCCGCCGCTGATGTCCTTCAGGTCGGCGCCCGAGGAGAAGGCGCGCCCGGCGCCGGTCAGCACGACCGCGCGCACGCTCGTCCTCGGCGGCCAGCGCGCTCAGCGCGGCGAGCAGGTCGTCGCCGAACTGCGCGTTCCACGCGTTCAGCGCCTCGGGGCGGTTCAGCTCGACCGTCGCCGCGCCGTCCGCGCGGCTGCACGTTGACCGTCTCGAGTTGCGATGGCGGGCTCGTTCATCGCTCCTCTCGTGCCGTGTGTCGCGTGCGGGCCGCCGTCCGGCCGGGGATCCTATGGTGTGGGCATGAATCGACCCGTGATCGGCATGTGCGCGGCGCTCGAGCGTGCGCAGCTGGAGCGTGTGGGACCAGCCCGCCGTGCTGCTGCCGCGCAACTACGTCGACGCCGTGCAGCGCGCCGGCGGGCTGGCGCTGCTGCTGCCGCCCGACCCGCAGCTCGTCGAGCAGCCGGGCGAGCTGCTCGGCGCTGCTCGACGGGCTGCTGCTCGCCGGCGGCGCCGACATCGACCCGGCGACGCTACGGCGCAGCAGCCACATCCACGAGACACAGGACACCGTGCCCGAGCGCGACGCCTTCGAGATCGCGCTGACGCGCGGCGGCGATCGAGCGCGACATGCCCGTGCTCGGGATCTGCCGCGGGATGCAGCTGATCAACGTCGCGCTCGGCGGCACGCTTGACGCAGCACCTGCCCGAGCACCTCGGCCATGAGGAGCATCGCCGCGTGATCGGCTCCTTCGACGGCGCCGACCACGACGTCGAGGTGCTCGAGGGGACGCTCGCGATGCGCGTGATCGGGGAGCTCGCGCACGCGACCAAGTCCCACCACCACCAGGGCGTCGACCGTGCTCGGCGAGGGTCTGCGTGTCAGCGCCGTGGCTCGCCGCTCGACGGGCTCGTCGAGGCGATCGAGCTGCCCGAGCGGAGCTTCGTGCTCGGCGTGCAGTGGCACCCCGAGGCCGACGCAGCTGAGCCCCGTGATCGGCGGCCTCGTGCAGGCCGCAGAGCGACACGCGCGCGGGCGCGTACTCGCGCGTCAGGGCTAGCCCCGAGCGCGGCCGATCGAGTCCTCGCGCGCGCTCGGCCCGTCCAGGAGCGCGCCGCATACGCCCATATACTCGGCCTGGTGCGGCGGTCGAGCGCGATCCGAGCAGCCGCCTGGGGGATCGTGGCTGCCGGGGTCGCCGCGCCGCTCGTGCGCAAGCGCGTCAAGGCGCCGGCGCTCCTGACGCAGAGCGTCGCCTACGCGGCTCCGCTCGGGCTGTGCGTCGCCATGCGGCGCACGCGGACGCGCGACGTGGCCGTCTGCGCGCTGCAGATGTGGGCCTACCTGGCCGCCTACAAGTCGCCCCACGACGACCCCGATGCGCAGGAGCAGCGAGACGCACTTCCGCTATCCGATCGCCGCCGACCGCGTGCTCGGCCTCGGCGAGCTGCCGACCGTGCGCCTGCAGCGCGCGCTCGCGCGGGTCGGCCCCGACGGCCCCGAATGGCGAGCGCTCGACCGCGTGCTCGTGTGGGCGCACTGGGTCTGGTTCATGGTGCCCGCACGGCACTGTCGCCTACATCCTGCTGCGCCACCCCGCGCGCTTCTCGCGCGCGGCGGCGCTGACCTACGCCGTGTTCGACATCGGGCGCGCTGGTCTACTGGGTGCTGCCGACGGCGCCGCCGTGGTACGCAGCCGAGGGCGCCTATGAGCTCGATGGCCTGCCGAGCGTCAGCCGCGCGCCCGGTCCAGCCGCGGCTGCTCAGGCGCTCGGCGCGAGGGGCGGCGAGGAGGCGGCCGTGCGCCGCATGATGGTCGAGTACGGCGAGCACTTCTGGCGTGACGGCTGGGGCTCTCTCTACAGTGTGCTCGGGGGAAATCCCCTAGCCGCGATGCCGTCGCTGCACTTCGCCACATCCCTGATGGCCGCGCTTCTGCTCGCAGAGGTGGGGCCGCTGGCGGGCGCCTCGGCTCCGCCTACGCGGCCACGCTCGGCTTCGCGCTCGTGTACCTCGGCGAGCACTACGTCGTCGACCTGCTCGCCGGCGCCGCGCTGACCGTCTGCGGTGCGCCGGATCGCCCCGCGCGTCGCCCCGCTGGCTCGCCGCTTGGCGCGTTCGGTGGCGGCGCTCGAGGCGATCGCGCACGAGGGAGGCAGAGTGGCGGCGTGAGCGACGAGCAAAGCGACCCGGACGTCGAGGAGGAGCCTGTGGAGGCGGGTGTACCGATCGCGGAGAGGGGCCGAGCGGACGAAGAGGAGATGCCGCGTGTCGCGGTCACGCGCCGGCGCGCAATCGCCTTCGGCGCTGTTCGTGCTGACCGTGGTCGCGTTCTTCTACTTCGTGCTGCCCAAGCTGAGCGGCGTCGGCACGACCGTGCACCGGATCGAGCGCGGCGACGGCTGGTGGATCGCCATCGGCGTCGTGCTCGAGCTGTTCTCGTTCGCCGGCTACGTGGTGCTGTTCCGCGCCGTGTTCGTGCGCGGGCACGGTCGCATCGGCTGGCCCGAGAGCTACCAGATCACGATGGCCGGCCTGGTCGCCACGCGGCTGTTCGCGGCCGCCGGCGCCGGCGGCATCGCGCTGACCGCCTGGGCGCTGCGCCGCTCCGGCATGGAGCCGCGGCTCGTCGCCTGCCGGATGGTCGCCTTCATCGTGCTGCTGTACGTCGTCTTCGCCGGCTCGCTGCTGATCGACGGCATCGGCCTCGGCTCCGGCCTGTTCCCCGGCGGCGGCTCGTTCGCGATCACCATCGTCCCGGCGATCGTCGCCGTGATCCTGTTCGCCGTGGCAGCCGCCGTGGCCGCGCTTCCCGGCGATGTCGAGCGCCGCCTGCAACGCCGTGCCGAAGGCTCGGGGCGCCTGGCGCACTGGCTCGCGCGCGCGGTAACCGTGCCGGCGCTTGCCGCCAGCGGCGTGCGCACGGCGATCGACCTCGTGCGCTCGCGCAACGCCGGGCTGCTCGGCGCGATCGCCTGGTGGGGCTTCGACATCAGCGTGCTGTGGGCGATGTTCCACGCGTTCGGCTCGGCGCCGCCGTTCACCGTGATCTGGATGGCCTACTTCGTCGGCAGCTCGGCAACCTGCTGCCCCTGCCCGGCGGGCTGGGCGGGGTCGAGGGCGGGATGATCGGCGCGTTCGCGGCCTTCGGCGTCGACTTCAACCTGGCCGTGCTCGCCGTGCTGTCCTATCGGGGGATCTCCTTCTGGCTGCCGACGGTCCCCGGCGCGATCGCCTACATCCAGCTGCGCCGCACGGTCGCGCGCTGGCGCGAAGAGCAGGAGCCGCAGGGCGCCGGCGAGGTGCACGCCGGCTCGGTCGGGACAGCCGGCGCAGTCGGGGCCAGATGAGGTATACAGAAGCCCATGGCAGCGCTATACTTTACTTTGTGAAGTACCTTTTGATGACGCGATTGGAGAAGAGATGAGCGACGTCGAGAACGTGATCATCATCGGCAGCGGGCCGGCCGGCTACACGGCCGCGCTGTACACGGCGCGCGCCAACCTGAGCCCGCTCGTGTTCGAGGGCTTCGCCTGGGGCGGCCTCTTGCAGCAGACGACCGACGTCGAGAACTTCCCGGGCTTTCCCGAGGGGGTCATGGGCCCTGAGATGATGCAGAAGTTCCGCGACCAGGCCGAGCGCTTCGGCGCGCGCCTGGTGACCGAGGACGTCGATCGCGTCGAGCTCGCCGAGCGAGCCCGGCGGGATCCACCGCGTGTGGGTCGGAGACACCGAGCACCGAACGCGCACGGTCGTCCTGGCGATGGGCGCCGAGCACAAGAAGCTGTGCGTGCCCGGCGAGGAGGAGCTCTCCGGCCGCGGCGTCAGCTACTGCGCGACCTGCGACGCCGCCTTCTTCAACGGCGCCGACGACCGTGATCGTCGGCGGCGGCGACTCGGCCATGGAGGAGGCCATCTTCCTCGTCCAAGTTCGCCTCCAAGGTGACGATCGTGCACCGGCGCGCCGAGTTCCGCGCCTCGAAGATCATGCTCGAGCGCGCCCGCGCGCAGGAGAACATCGAGCTGCTCACGCCGTACACCGTCGACGAGTTCGTCGCCGGCGAGAACGGCGCGCTCGGCCACGCGCCGGCTGAAGAACACCGAGACCGGCGAGCTAGCGCGAGCTGCCCGTCTCGGGCGCCTTCATCGCGATCGGCCACGAGCCGCAGTCGAGCATCGTCGGCGGGCAGGTCGACGTCGACGAGAACGGCTACGTGAACACCGAGGGCAAGTCGACGCGCACCAACCGCCCCGGCGTGTTCGCCGCCGGCGACCTCGTCGACCACACCTACCGCCAGGCGATCACCGCCGCCGCCTCCGGCTGCCAGGCGGCGCTCGACGCCGAGTGGTACCTGCGCGACACGCCCGAGGTGCCGACGCCGGCCGGCCTGCCCGAGGGCGATCTCGCCGAGGCGCAGTGGGCGCCGCCAGCGGTGGCAGCCGAGGCTGCCGCGGCCGAAGCCTCCTAGAGCGCTCCCTCGAGCTCCAGCAGGAAGCTGCTTGCGCTCGAGCCCGCCGGCGTAGCCGCCGAGCGCGCCGCCGCTGCGCAGCACGCGGTGGCAGGGGACGACGATCGGGATCGGGTTGGCGCCGAGCGCGTTGCCTGCCGCGCGCGAGCCGCGCGGGCTGCCCGCCTCGGCGGCGACTCCGTGTAGCTGAGCACGTCGCCGTAGGGGATCTGCGAGGCCGCCGCCAGCACGCGGCGGCTGAACGGGCCGACCAGCGTCCAGTCGAGCGCCAGCTCGAAGCTCTGCCTGCGACCGGCGAAGTACTCGTCGAGCTCGCGGCGGATCGGATCGAGCTGCGCCGGCGCTTGCACGATCCGCGGCGAGACGCGCGCGCGCGAGGCGCTCGAGCACCTCGTCCGCGTCCTCCTCCGGAAAGGCCAGCCGAGCAGGCCCCGGTCGCTTGCCGCCAGCAGCAGCTCGCCGAACGGCGAGTCGACCGGTGCGTAGCTGATGTCGGCCAGGCCGCGCTCGGCCAGGCGGTCGCTGAGCCGCTGGGCGGCCATGGCCGCGTCGGCAGCCGTATCCGTGGGCGCCTCGTTGCTCGCCGCCGCGCTCGCGCCCGGCCCTGTGCCGGCGAGATCGCGGGCATGTCCCGGCCCGCGCCGCAGCGCCTGCTCGATCTCGGCCGCCGTCGGTCTGTCTCGCTCGCTCATGCCTGCACCGCCTTTCTCAGCTTCGTCAGTCCCTCGTGCAGCGAGCGCCGCGCCGCCTCCACCGAGCAGTCCATCGCCGCCGCGATCTCGCGGTGCGGCAGGTCGGCCACGTAGCGCAGCACGACCGCCGAGCGCTGGCGCTCCGGAAGCGCGCCGACTGCCTGCCACAGCGCCTCCTCGCGCGCGAGCAACTGCTCCTGAGCGCTCGGCGCCGAGCCTTCGCGCCCGTCGTGGTCGCCCAACGCCGTCGCCTCGGCCGCGAGCTTCGGGCGTCGCCCACGCGCGCGGTGCGCGTCGAGCGCCTTGTGCTGTGCGATCGTCAGCACCCATGCGCGCAGGTTCGACTCGGCGCGCAGGCGCGGGTAGGCCCGCAGGGCGGCGATGAACGTCTCCTGAAAGCAGTCCTCCGCCTCGGCCGCGCCGACCTGCGAGACGAGGTAGCGCCACACGACCTCGCGTTCGGCGTCGAGGAAGCGCTGGAAGGGGGGGAGGCCCATCGGCCGAAGCTGCGTCGCGCTCACCTCCTCATAACGTCGGCGCATGCGCGAACGTGAGGCGCCCGACCGGCTGCGCCGGGGTCGCTCGCTGGGCGGCCGGGGTTCGCCTGGTTCGGCCTGGCGCTCGCCGTCGCTCAGCTCTCGCCGTCGTAGTCGAAGAAGCCGGCCCCGCTGACGCGGCCGAGTCGCCCAGCCTGCACCAGCCGGCGTAGAGCCGGCGCCGCGCGGTAGCGCTCCTCGCCGTACTCCGCGCGCAGCGCAAGCAGCACGCTCAGCACGCGATCGAGGCCGATCGTGTCCGCCCACTCGAGCGGCCCGCGCGGGATGGCTGAGGCCGAGCATCATGCCCGTGTCGATGTCCGTCGCGTCGCCGACGCCTTCGCCGAGCGCGAACGCGCACTCGTTGATCACCTGGCAGACGATCCGCCCGAGCACGAGCCCAGGCGCGTCGCCGACCCACGCCGCGTGCTTGCCGAGTGCCGCGAAGAAGCGCTCCGCGCGCGCCGCCGCCAGCGGCGAGGAGCCCTCGTTGCGCGTCAGCTCGACCAGCGTGCCCTGCTCCAGCGGCGCCAGCACGTGGAAGCCGACCGCGCTGCCGCCCGGGTCCAGGCGGCCCAGCGAGCCCGCCTCGCAGAGGATCAGGTGAGCGCCGCCCTGGGGCTGCTCGTGCGCACCCGGCGCGTCCTGCGCCGAGAGCTCGTCGAGCCCCGCCGGCGTGCGGTCGCATTCGATCACCAGCGACGGAAGCACGCCGCCTGTCGTGTCGTGCGGCGAGCGCACCTCATAGCCCGCCAGCCCCGCCTCGTGGCGCAGCTCCTCCGCCACGAGCGCCTTCGCCGTCGATCACGACGACGCCCTCGCCGTTGCCCGGCGAGATCGCCTCGGGCGCCTGCGGGTCGGGCGCGCGATGGCCCGGCCCGGCGCCCGGCGCCGGGCGCTCCGCCGGGTAGCTGTAGTAGCCGCGGCCCGCCTTGCGCCCGTGCAGGCCCGCCGCCACGTAGCGCGCCGCGATCGGCGACGGGCGCCAGCGCGGCTCGCCGAAGCTCTGCGCGTAGAAGCTCTTGGAGATCTCGAAGCCCACGTCGACGCCGACCAGGTCCATCAGCTCGAACGGCCCCATGCGAAAGCCGCCCTCCATGCGGCAGATGCGGTCGATCGTCTCGACGTCCGCGATCCGCTCCTGCAAGCAGGCGCAGCGACTCCAGGCCGAACGGGCGGTTGCAGCGGTTGACCAGGAAGCCCGGCCCGTCGCTCGCGCGGATCACCGTCTTGCCCATCGCCACGCCCGTCGCGTGCGCCACTTCGAGCGCCCGCGCCGAGGACTGCTCGCCGGCCACGACCTCGAGCAGCGCCATCAACGGCGCCGGGTTGAAGAAGTGCATGCCGACAACGCGCTCCGGGTGGCTCGCCGCCGGCCCCAGCGCCGTCACGAGCAGCGAGGAGGTGTTGCTCGCCAGCACGCACTGCTCGCCGACGATCTCCGACAGCCGGGCGTACAGCTCGTGCTTGAGCTCCAGGCGCTCCGGCGCCGCCTCGATCACGAGCTCACACGGCGCCAGCGCCTGCAGCGTGTCGACCGCCTCCAGGTTCGCGCTCGCCCGCTCGGCCTGCTCCTCTGAGAGCCGGCCCTTCGCCGCTTCCTTGGCCAGGCCCTCGCGGGCGCGCTCCAGGCCCTTTGCGAGCGCCTCCGGCACGGGGTCGTGCAGCAGCGTCCGCGCTCCGCTGCGCGCTGCCAGCTGGGCGATCCCAGAGCCCATCGTGCCCGCCCCGAGCACCCCGATCACAGCAGCAGCGCGGCCATCTCGGCCGGCGGAGCCGGCCCTCTCATCGATCTCCCTGCATCTCAGGCGGGGACGAGCGCGCCGATCCCGGTCATCTCGCGGCCGATGATCAGTTTCTGGATCTGCGAGGTGCCCTCGTACAGAGTCGTCACGCGCGCGTCGCGGAAGTAGCGCTCGACCGGGTGGTCGTCGACGTAGCCCGCGCCGCCGTGCACCTGGATCGCCAGGTTCGCGCACTCCAGCGACGCCTCCGTCGCGTGCAGCTTGGCGATCGACGTCTCCAGCGTGTTCGGCCGGCCCTGATCCTTCAGCCAGCCCGCGCGCCACACGAGCATGCGCGAGGCAGTCCGTCTTCACCGCCATGTCCGCGATCATCGCCTGCACCAGCTGGAAGCTCGCGATCGGGCGGCCGAACTGCTCGCGCTCCTTGGCGTAGTTGACCGACTCCTCGACGCAGCCCTGGCAGATGCCCACGCAGCCCGCCGCCACCGAGTAGCGGCCCGAGTCGAGGTTCGACATCGCCACTTTGAAGCCCTCGCCGACCTCGCCGAGCACGTCCTCGTCGGACACCTCCACGTCTTCCAGTGCGATCGACGCCGTGTCGGAGGCATGCAGTCCCATCTTGTGCTCGATCGTCTGCGGTTTGAAGCCCGGCTGGTCGGTGTCGACGATGAAGCACGCGAGGCCCTTGTGGCCGAGCTGCGGATCGGTCTGGGCGAAGATCAGCGCGACCTTCGCGTAGTTGGCCATCGAGATCCACATCTTCGCGCCGTTGATCACCCAGCCGTTCTCCGTCTTCTTCGCGCGTGTCTTCTGGTTGGCCGCGTCTGAGCCCGTGTCCGGCTCGGTCAGCCCGAAGCAGCCGAGCCACTCGCCCGAGCAAAGCTTCGGCAGGTACTTCTGCTTCTGCTCCTCCGTGCCCCACTTGAGGATGCCCGAGCAGACCAGCGAGGTCTGCACCGAGATGACCGTGCGGATCGCCGAGTCGCCGCGACCGATCTCCTCGACGATCAGGCCGTATGACAAGTAGTCCAGGCCCGCCCCGCCGTACTCGGCGGGCACGACCGCGCCGAGATAGCCCTGCGCGGCGACCTTGCGGACCATCTCCACGTCGAAGTGGTGGTTGCGCGCGTTTTCGCGCGACTGCTTGACGATCTCGTTGTCCGTGAACTCGCGCGCCGTGTCCTTGATCAGGCGCTGCTCGTCGGTCAGCTCGAAGTCCATCCCGCTCCTCTCCGGCCGTCGCGGTCTCAGGCCAGCTTTGGTGTTTGCCACGGCGCCGTCACGCGCCGCTCGATCTCCTGCGCGATCCCCTCGATCGGGATGCGCTCCTGCTCGAGCGAGTCGCGGTCGCGCAACGTGACCGTTCGGTCCTCCACGCTCTGGTGGTCCACCGTCAGGCAGTACGGCGTGCCGATCTCGTCCTGGCGGCGGTAGCGCTTGCCGATCGAGCCGCCCTCGTCGTACTCCGCCTGCACCACGCCGCGGACCGCGCGGTGCACCTCCTGCGCGAGCTCCGGCTGGCCGTCCTTCCTGAGCAGCGGCAGGATCGCCGCCTTGACCGGCGCCAGGCGCGGGTGCAGCCGCAGCACCGTGCGCAGCTCGCCCTCGCCCGCGCCCTCGCCTGTGACGACTTCCTCGTCGTAGGCGTCCACGAGGAACGCCAGCGTCGCGCGATCCGCGCCCGCCGCCGGCTCGATCACGTGGGGGACGTAGCGCTGGCCGCTCTGCTGGTCGAAGTACTCGAGCTTCTCGCCCGAGAACTCCGCGTGGCGGCTCAGGTCGAAGTCGCCGCGGTTGGCGATGCCCTCGAGCTCCGACCAGCCGATCGGAAAGAGATATTCGACGTCGCTCGTGCCCGAGGAGTAGTGCGAGAGCTCGTCCGCGTCGTGCGCGCGCAGGCGCAGGTGGTCCGGGCGGATGCCGAGCTTCGTGTACCAAAGCTCGCGCTCGGCGAGCCAGTGCTCGAACCAGTGCTGGGCTTCTTCGGGCGGCACGAAGAACTCCATCTCCATCTGCTCGAACTCGCGCGTGCGGAAGATGAAGTTGCCCGGCGTGATCTCGTTGCGGAAGGACTTGCCGACCTGCGCGATGCCGAACGGCGGCTTCTTGCGCGCGAACTGCAGCACGTTCTTGAAGTTGATGAAGATGCCCTGCGCCGTCTCCGGGCGCAGGTAGGCGACCGAGCCCGATTCCTTGACCGGGCCGATCGTCGTCTCGAACATCAGGTTGAAGTCGCGCGCGTCCGTCAGCTCGCACTCATCCGCTTCGCCCGGATGCTTGGACGGTTTGCGCCCGCACTCCAGCTCCATCAGGTGGTCCGCGCGGAAGCGCTTGCCGCACGTCTTGCAGTCCACCAGCGGGTCCGTGAAGCCTTCGAGGTGGCCCGAGGCCTCCCACACGCGCGGGTGCTGCAGGATCGCCGAGTCGATCGCCACGATGTCGTCGCGCTCGGTGATCATCGAGCGCCACCACTCGTTCTTCACGTTCGACTTCAGCAGCACGCCGTAGTGGCCGTAGTCGTACGTCGAGCCGACCCCGCCGTAGATCTCAGAGGACGGGAAGATGAAGCCGCGCCGCTTGCACAGCGCCACGATCTTCTCCATCGTCACGACGTCCTCCGTCGCAGGGGTATCTGAATCGTTTCCGCTCATCTGTCTCAATCGTCGCACGGCGGGCGCCGTGGCTGGAGGGCTCAGGCCCGCCGTCGGGGCCCGGCGGCGATCATAGGCCACGGCGCTCCATAAGATGGCGCGCCGTGGACGGCGCGTGGCCAGGATCCTGATCGTCGGCGGCGGATGCCGCGGCCGACGCTTCGCCGAGGCGATGGTCGAGCAGGGCCACGCCGTGCGCGCCACGACTCGCGGCGAGGCCGGGCGCGCCGCGATCGAGGCCACCGGCGCCGAGTGCTGGATCGGCACGCCCGACCGCCTCGCCACATTGCGCGGCGCGCTCGAGAACGTGACCGTCGGCTGCTGGATGCTCGCCTGCGCCCGCGGCAGTGACGACGAGCTCGACGCGCTGCACTCCTCGCGCCTTGAGTTCTTCCTCTCCCAGGCGATCGACACGACCGCGCGCGGGCTGATCTACGACGCATGGGCCGTGCCTGCCGGCGCCGGAGACTCGGAGGAGCCTGCCGCGCGGCGGCCGTCGCCCGAGCTGCTGGCCGGCGGTGCCGGGATCTTCCGCTCGCTGACCGAGCTGAACGCGATCCCCGCCGTCGTGCTCGGCGGCGCGCACGACGCGGGCGTCGAGCCTGGCGTGGAGGGCCTGGAAGGCGGCGGCGGGGCTCGCGCCGACGACGCTGCCTGGGTCGCCGCCGCGTGCGATGCCGTTGCGGCATTGCTCGGCGGCGCGCGCTGAGCGTCGATTTCTCCCTGCAGCGGTAAAGCAACCATTGCGGGCGACCGATGCGGTGGGTGCAATGGGGGAAGCTTCGGGGGAATCGCGCTCCACTTACGGGCTGCTCGTCTCGGCGCTCGGCGCCGTGCTGCTCGCCGTCGCCGTGTTCCTTCCGTGGTACGGCGTCAGCTTCAACGCGCACGGCATCGCCAGCGCCGAGCAGGCCAGCGAGCAGTTCACCGCGCAGTACGGCAATGCCGCGCTGCAGAGCCACCTCGGCAGCCTCCATGCCAGCCTTACCGGCCTCGTCGATCGCGAACTGTTCGCGCTCAGCGCCCACCAGGTGCTGAGCACGCTCAACATCGTCCTGCTGATCCTCGCCGGGCTCGGCATCCTGATCGCGCTGCTCGCGCTCGCCGGCCCCGCCTCGGCCTCCTCGGAGGCCAACCGCGTGCCGCTCGCGCTGCTCGGGCTGCTCGGCGCCGCATGCGTCGCCTTTCGCATGGTCGACCGTCCCACGCCCGCCGGCGAAGTGATCTCGCTGTCGCTGCGCGAGGGCGCCTGGCTGGCGCTGCTCGGCTGCATCTGCATGGCCGCCGGCGCGATGTGGACGCGCCGCGCGCCGACCGCGCGCACTGCCTCACACGGCGGCGACGTCTGGTCGGAGCTGTCCGGCTGGACGCCTGAGACCTAGCCTTCCGAGACCTCGTCTTCCAGCTGTACGCGAGGCCGGACGAGGACCCCGCTGAAGCAGCAGCCGCGGGTGGCGCAGAGCCCGCCGGGGAGCGCCCTTCCGCTATCCTGTAAGTAATCCCTGTAATGCTGATCAGGATTTATCTCAGAGGTAGGTCAGCCAACCGCTCCTGAAGGTCCGAGACGGCTGCCTGTCGAGAAAGGAAGACATAAATGACGCTGAAACTTGGCGACGTAGTACCCGACTTCGAGGCCGACACGACCGAGGGCCGGATCAAGTTCCACGACTGGATCGGTGATTCCTGGGCCGTGCTGTTCTCGCACCCCAAGGACTTCACGCCCGTCTGCACCACAGAGCTCGGCTACATGGCAAACGCCAAGCCCGAGTTCGACAAGCGCGACGTGAAGATCATCGGACTGTCCGTCGACGCGCTCGAGAACCACGAGGCGTGGGCCAAGGACATCGAGGAGACGCAGGGCACGGCCCCCAACTACCCGATCATCTCGACGACGACTTCAACGTGTCCAAGCTCTACGGGATGCTGCCCGCCGAGGCCTCGGGCGACGTCGCCGTGCGCACGCCGGCCGACAACCAGACGGTGCGCAACGTGTTCGTGATCGCGCCCGACAAGACGCTCAAACTGGTGCTCGTCTACCCGATGACGACCGGTCGCAACTTCGACGAGGTTCTGCGCGTGATCGACTCCCTGCAGCTGACCGCCAAGCACAAGGTCGCCACGCCCGTCAACTGGAAGCAGGGCGAGAAGGTGATCATCGCCGGCTCCGTCTCCAACGACCAGGCCAAGGAGACCTACCCGGACGGGTGGGAGGAGCCGCGCCCCTACATTCGCATCGTCCCTCAGCCGAGCTAGCGCTCGGTCAGCGCAGGCGCAGGCGGGCGTCCTCGAAGGCGTCCGCCTGCAGTTGCTCGAGCAGGTTCTCGATGATGCGGAACGTCGCGCCCCAGATCAGGTTGCCGTCGAGCATGTAGGCGTCGACCTCGAAGGTGAAGCCGCGGCGCTCGATCTCCGTGCGCGTGCGGCTCGCGCGTACGTCGTGCAGCGGCAGCTCGAGCACGACATCGACCTCGCGCGGCGAGACCCGCCAGCTCTGCCCCGGCGGGATCAGCCCGACGAACGGATGGATCAGGTAGTTCGTCGCGAACGTCGAGATCGCCGGCAGCTCGCCCAGCGGCGTGACCAGCTCGCGTGCGAGGCCGATCTCCTCCTCCGCCTCGCGCAGCGCCGTCTCGCGCAGGTCGACGTCCTCCTCGTCGCGGCGGCCGCCCGGGAACGAGATCTCACCGGCGTGGCGGCGCAGGTCGGCGCGCCGTCTGGTGAGGACCACCGAGGGCGCTTCTGACTCGGCGTGCAGGAACAGCGGGACGAGCACCGCCGCGGGCGTCTGCTCGGCCGGGTCCTTGGCGATGAACCAGCTCGGGTCTGGTGTGCCTCTGGGCAAGCGCGTCGCGCCTGTGTCCTAAGCGCCTCGGCGGTGGCCTCAGGCGGCCATGTGAGCGCGCTCGAGGCGCTCCAGGAACATGACCTCGCCGTCGAGCACGCGGTGCACCGGGCACTTCGCGGCGATCACGCGCAGCCGCTCCACCTGATCCTCGGGCAGGTCGTCGGGCAGGCGCATGACGAGCTCGAACTTCGTCGGGCAGCCGCGCTCGGCGGGGCTGTACTCGACGTCGACCTCGACGTGCCCGATATCCCAGCCCTTGCGCGCCGCGTACATCTCCATCGTGATCGCCGTACACGACGCGAGGCTCACCGCGAGCAGCTCCTGCGGGCTCGGGGCCGCGTCCTGGCCGCCGACATGCAGCGGCTCGTCGACCGTCAGCTGGTGGTCGCGCACCTGAACGGTGTGCCTGAAGCCGCCTCCGTCGCGGCGCGCGGTGGCTTTCATCCGTGTGAGCCCGTCAGATCCACCCATGTCGCTCCTTTCGAAGGCCCCAGAGAACTCTCATTTACATGGTACTGCGCGAGCCGCCTACGAAAGCGGGTTGAACAGCAGCCCGGTCAGCAGCTTAGGGAAGAAGTAGGTCGACTTCGGCGGCATGTTCTCGCCCTCGGCCGCCACGTCGCGAACCTGCTCGATCGGGTGTCGGGCGCATCAGGAAGGCGGCGTCGTACTCGCCCGAGCGCACCACGCGCAGCGCCTCGTCGGTGTCGCGCGCGTAGAAGAGGCCGTTGAAGTGGGAGATGTCATCGTCGCTGAGCCCGAGCGCGCCCTTCAGCAGCAGCGTCTCCAGGATGCCCGTGTCGAGGTGGCGGTAGGCCTCGGAGTGGCCGCTCAGCGCCTCGTCGGCGATCTTCTGGTCCTTCAGCGTCGAGGCGGCAGGCGCGCTCGTCGCCGTGCTTGACGTAGCCGAGCTCGAGCGGGCCCGCGCCGGGGGTCGGGGCGACCTGCTCGAGCGGGACCTCGCGGATCTCGAAGTCGCGCTCGAGCGTCTCGCGCGAGCGCTGCACGGCGCGCATCGTCGAGCCTGTTGACGAGCCGGTGGGTCGGGAAGACGGTCAGGCCCGGGTCCTCGAGCGCGACCAGGCACATCAGGATGTAGCGGTGCTCGTCGTTCGGCGGGCGCCGGCCGCCTCGACCTCTTCGGCGTAGGCCTGCATCGTCTCGTAGCGATGGTGGCCGTCGGCGATCAACAGCTCCGCGTCGCGCGTCGCCGCCTGCACGGCCGCGATCGCCTCCGGGTCGGCCACGCGCCACAGGCGGTGCACCGTGCCGTCGCCGTCGGTCACCTCGCCCCACGGCTGCCTCTTCGGTCGCCGGGGCGAGGGCGCCCCAGGCGGCGTTGGCCGGGTCCGAGTAGAGCGAGAAGATCGGCGAGATGTTCGCCTTCGTGGCCCGCGTCAGGCGCAGGCGGTCCTCCTTCGGGCCAGGGTGCGTGCGCTCGTGCGGTCGCACGCGGCCCGGCCCGTAGCCCTCGATCCGCACGCGGCAGAAGAAGCCGCGTCGCGTGCGCCGCTCGCCGTCCGGTCCGGTGTAGTCCTGCGTGTGCGCCCAGATCGCCGGCTGCTCGTCGCGCACGAGCGCGCCCTGCAGCCTGCCAGGCCTCGAACTGCTCGCGCGCCGACGCGTACGGGTCGGGCTCGCCCTGCGGCAGGTCGACCGCGACGACGTTGAACGGCGAGCGCTCGATCAGCTCGGCGCGCTGGCCGGAGTCGATCACGTCATACGGCGGGGCGACGACGTCCGCCAGCGGTCCGGCGACAGCCGGGTCGTAGTGCAGCGCGCGCAGCGGTTGGACGTCTGCCATGAGCGGTGGCGGAGGCTAGCAGCGGGGTGGGGCGGGACGCTCGGGCGAGGCGCTGGTCACCGCGGAATGTGACTCGTGGAGCGAAATCTGGGCTTGGATGAGCGGCGCGCACGGGTGGCGGCTGTGTACGAACATATGTTCGTATGGCTCACTCGCGCTATCTCCGGCAGATGGCCCGCTCGCTGCGCGTCGAGCGGAGGCTCACGGTCGACGAGTTGGCGGCGCGGCTGTCGCTGCCGCGCAGCACGATCTACTACTGGGTGCGCGATCTGCCGCTGTGCGGCCCGAGGCGCCAAGCACCCGGCGAGGGCAGGCATCGCTATGGCGGGCAGACCGTTTCGCGCGCGAACGGCGAGGCCGCCTACGAGGAGGGCCTCGAGACGTTCGACGAGCTCTCGGCGCAGCCGACGTTCCGCGACTTCGTCTGTATCTACCTCGTGCACGGCGAGCACCGCGACCGCACACGCGTGGCGCTGAGCAACTCCGATCCGGCCGTGATGCGCCTCGTCAACCGCTGGCTGCGCAGGCTGACCGACAAGGCGCCGTTGCTCTCGTTGCAGTGCTGGCCCGGCCAGAGCCTGAAGGAGCTCCGGGGCTTCTGGGCTGAGGCGATCGGCGCAGAGCCGCGCGCGATCCGGGCGCGTGGCTACACGGAGGGGGAGCCCGAGGAGCAGCCGGGTTCGGGGCCGCCGCACGGCCGGCTCACGGTTGCCGTCGACGACACGCTGCTGCGCGCGCGATTGCAGGGCTGGATGCACAGCGCGCGCGAGAGCTGGCGGTAGACTCGGTCGAGCGACGGGACGTGGCGCAGCCTGGTAGCGCACCTGCTTTGGGAGCAGGGGGTCGCCGGTTCGAATCCGGCCGTCCCGATTGGGTTTCGTCGATCGTTGATTGGCTACGTCAACGAGAAGTCGACTCAACAGTCGCTCGGATGCTGAGTTCACGGAGGTGGGCCTGACGGCCAGCAGCGGCGCTCAGGAGGCGACATAGGTAGACAGTTGCAGACGATTGCTGTCTGTAATGTCCATCTAGTCGAACGCTTACGCAATGAGACACTTTGGCATCGATTTTTCTTGCAATTTGCAGCTTTTTTCGATGCCCCAAAGTGGCGGTTCTCGTGTATGACAGGTAGCTTAAGAAGTGCTCGGACGCGGGCACGCGCGGCGTGCCCCGCCACTCTCAGGATGGGCCTGAGTGGGTGGCGGGACACCGCCAAGCACTGAGGGCCTGTTCTGGTGCATCAGGGCAGGCCCTCGCCTTTCCTTCTGATTTCCCTTTGGGCCGTCTGCCCTTGGGAGCTGTATCGGACTGCTGTTGTCGGAAAGCGACCGAAGCCTTCCATTCCCTTTTTGCAACGCCAACCCTGCGTCTCTCCTTCGAAACGCTCCAGGCTAAACACGTTTTCAAAATACGGAATCAAGATCAAACCTAGTGTCGTTACCGACAAAAGACAAGACACGCGGGGCAAGATTTTCCCGCAAATAGCGATACTTTTGGGATGTTTTGGCGGCAAGAGACAATGGTAAGAGACGTTGCTAGGTACTCCGGGACAGCACATCTCCGCGGAACATGGTATTTTAACGATGCAGACAGTTGTCAGAATAGCATGCTTGTCTCACCCTGTGTGAGACGGATCTAGCTCCGGGATGCTCTATTGCGTCGTGCGGATCACGTCCGCGGGGACACGATGGGGACGGATGCGTAGTCGCTGTACCTGGCTCGAGGGCTGCGCCGGCGGTCGTCCGTCGGGGCGCCGCGCAGAGGCGCCGGCTCAGCGCGCGGAGCGGCCGACGAGCGGCGGGCGTCGCGGCGCGCTCGAGCGCATCTGCGCGGTCCGGCGGCGCAGCCTGCGCACGAGCTCGCGCTCGGATTCGGCGGCCTGCCGCGTGAGCGCACCGGCGATCTCGTCGGGGCCACGCTCGACGACCCAGTAGTTGCTCGACCGCTGCTTGACGGTGAGCTGCTCGTTCTCTTGCATTGCATCCAAGCTACCCCCGTCTTCGTGGATACCCGTTGCCAGCGTGTGAACGATTCGGCTTGCCGGCGGGTCCCTGCCGGAGGCACGCGAGAGACGGCTATGCGAGAGCGAGAGGTACCCGCGCGAGAGCTACGGTGGCAGGATGCGAATGAGCAGCGACGCGACGGTCAAGCGCGTCACGCTGGTGGCGTGCATCCTCGGCTCCGGCATCGCGCTGCTGGACGGGACGGTGGTCAACGTCGCGCTGCCGACGATCCAGCGTGCGCTCGGTGGCGGCCTGGCGGCGCAGCAGTGGGTCGTCAACGGTTACCTGCTGACGCTTGGGTCGCTGATCCTCGTCGGCGGCTCGCTGGGTGACCTGTACGGCGAGCGCAGGGTGTTCGCGCTGGGCGTCTCGGGCTTCGGCGTGGCCTCGGCGCTGTGCGCGCTGGCGCCGTCGATCGGCGTGCTCGTGGCGGCACGGGCGCTGCAGGGCATCGCGGGCGCGCTGCTCGTGCCGAGCTCGCTGGCGGTGATCGTCAACACGTTTCCGGCGGCCGAGCGCGGCGCTGCGATCGGCACGTGGACCGCCTGGGGGGCGATCGCAGGGGTGCTCGGCCCGCTGGCGGGCGGCGAGTTGCTGGCGATGGCGTCATGGCGCTGGATCTTCGTGATCAACGTGCCGCTGGCGGCGGCGTGCGTGTGGCTGATCCTCTCGGCGATCCCGCGCAGCGCGGTGCGAGATCGCGGCGGCAGGCACGTCGACTATCCGGGGGCGCTGCTGTGTGCGCTCGGACTTGGCGGGCCGGTGTTCGCGCTGATCGAGCAGCCGCGGCTGGGGTGGTCGAGCCCGGCGGTGTCCGGACCGTTGATCGCAGGCGCGCTACTGCTGGCGATCTTCATCTACTACGAGTCGCGCGCGAAGGACCCGATGCTGCCGCTCGTGCTGTTTCGCCGGCGCAACTTCTCGGCGGGGAACATCGAGACGTTCGCGATGTACGCGGGGCTGTCGATCCTGTTCTTCTTCCTCGTGCTGTTCCTGCAGCAGATCGGCGGTTACTCGCCGCTGAAGAGCGGCCTGGCGACGCTGCCGGCGACGGTGACCATGTTCGTCCTCTCGCGCCGCTTCGGCGCGCTTGCCGATCGCTTCGGACCGCGCTTCTTCATGGGCGTCGGACCGCTCGTGGCGGCGGGCGGCCTGCTGCTGTTCCAGATGACCGGGGTGAAGGCCGACTACGTCTCAGAAGTGCTGCCGCCGCTCTTGATCTTCTCCTTGGGCCTGTCGATGACCGTTGCGCCGCTGACGGCGGCAGTGCTCGCGGGCTCGGAGAAGGAGGCGGGCATCGCCTCGGGTGTCAACAACGCGATCGCGCGCGTCGCGGGGCTACTGGGCACGGCGGCGGTTGGTGCGGCAATTGCCGGGTCCTTCACCTCTTCGCTGGACGATCGGCTGGCGGGGAAGGCGCTTGGGGGCGCAGCGCGTGCGGCGGTTGCGCAAGCCAAGCGCCTGCCGCTGGGGCGCCCGGAAATCAAGGGCGTGCCCTCGGCGCAGGCGCATGCCGTGACGGTCGCCGCCGAAGGCGCTTCGCTGCACAGCTTTCACCTGGGGCTGGCGATCGCGGCGGCGCTGGTCGCGCTGGGCGGCATCGTCGGCGCGGCGGGAATCCGCAACCCCAAGCGCGAGGAGATCCTCGCCGAGCACTGCGCAGGCGGTCAGCTCGTCGGCGCCAGCTCGGACATCGACTGGCGGGACGATCGTGAGGAGACCGAGGTCGCTGTCTAGGGCGCCGTGGGTCGAGCGGGGCGAGGACGCAGCATCCGCGAAGCGCCCACGACGTTCTAGACGGGTTCGCCGGCGTAGGCGCGCATGGCGTCGATGATCGGCCCGAGCCGGTGGCCGCGCGCTGTCAGCCGGTACTCGACGGTGGGCGGGCTGGAGGGGATCACGGTGCGCTTGACGAGTCCGGCGGCCTCGAGGTCGCGCAGGCGCTCGGAGAGCATCCGCGGGGAGATGCCGGAGACGGCCTCGGCGAACTCGTTGAAGCGCAGCGCGCCGGTCAGGGCGGCGTAGATGATCGAGAGCTGCCAGCGCCGCTCGAGGAGGTCCGCCGTCTGGCGGACCTCCTGCGGAACGGGCTGACAGCGGTTAGGCGTGCGCGACATCGCGTGCGGGCTCCAGCGCGCGGTCGAGCACCTCCTGCACGGTCATCACGGGGTGGAAGCTCATCTGCTTGCGAACCTCCTCCGGAATCTCGTCGAGGTCACCACGGTTGCGCTCGGGCAGGATCACGTCGGTGAGGCCGGCGGCGTGAGCGGCAAGCGCCTTCTGCTTGAGCCCGCCGATCGGCAGCACGCGTCCCTGCAGCGTGACCTCTCCGGTCATCCCGACGGTGTGCTTGACGGGGCGCCCGGACAGCAGCGAGGCGAGCGCGGTGACCATCGTCACGCCGGCGCTCGGGCCGTCCTTGGGGATCGCTCCGGCAGGCACGTGCACGTGGAACTCCCTGTTCTCGAAGGCACCGGGCTCGATGCCGAGCTCCTCGGCGTGTCCGCGCACGTAGGAGAGGGCGATCTTGGCCGACTCCTTCATCACGTCGCCGAGCTGACCGGTCAGGACCAGGCCGTTGCCGCCGGAGCTGCCGTTCTTCATGGCGGTGGCCTCGACGAACAGCACGTCTCCGCCGGCGCCTGTGACGGCGAGTCCGGTGGCGACACCGGGCGTTGCTGTCCGCGCGGCGGACTCCTGGAAGACCTTCTGGCGCCCGAGCGCGTCGCGCACGGCGTCTAGGTCGATCTTCACGGGAGCCTCGGCCTTGCCGGAGGCGATCTGGGTTGCTGTCTTGCGCAGCACGGTGCCGAGCTCGCGCTCGAGGCTTCTCACTCCTGCCTCGCGCGTGTACTCGCCGATGATCGTGCTCAGCACATCGTCGGCGATCTCGACCTCGTCCTCGCGCAGGCCGTTGCGGTCGCGCTGGCGCGGCCACAGGTAGCCCTTGGCGATGGCGAGCTTCTCTTCGGAGGTGTACCCGTCGAAGCGGATCACCTCCATGCGGTCCAGAAGCGGGCCGGGGATCGTGTCGGCGACGTTGGCCGTCGCCAGGAACAGGACCTGGCTGAGGTCGAGCTCGACGTCGAGGTAGTGGTCGCGGAAGGAGTGGTTCTGCGCGGGGTCGAGGACCTCGAGCAGCGCCGCGGAGGGGTCTCCGCGCCAGTCGGCTCCGACCTTGTCGACCTCGTCGAGCAGGATCACGGGGTTCATCGTGCCGGCGTCGCGCAGGGCCCTGACCAAGCGACCCGGCAGCGCGCCGATGTACGTGCGTCGGTGTCCGCGGATCTCGGCCTCGTCGCGCACGCCGCCGAGCGACATGCGCACGAACTCGCGGCCTGTGGCGCGGGCGATGGACTCGCCGATCGAGGTCTTGCCGGTGCCGGGGGGACCGATCAGCGTGAGGATCGCCCCCGACTTGGGGTCGGCCTCGATCTTGCGGTCCTGGCGCAGCTTGCGCACGGCGAGGTACTCGGTGATGCGGTCCTTGACGTCCTCGAGGCCGGCGTGGTCGGCGTCGAGCACCTCACGCGCGGCAACGGGGTCGAGGTGCTCCTCGGAGCGCTTGCCCCACGGCACGGCGATCAACCAGTCGAGGTAGGTGCGGATCATGCTCGACTCGCCGGTCTGCTCGCCCATGCGCTCGAGGCGGGCAAGCTCCTTGAGCGCCTGTGCCTCGACGTCCTCGGGCATCTTGGCCTCCTCGATCTTGGCCCTGTACTCGTCGGCCACGGAGGCGTCGTCGTCGCCGAGCTCCTTGCGGATGGACTCCATTTGCTTGCGCAGGAAGTACTCGCGCTGCTGCTTCTCGGCGCCGTCCTGCACGTCCTCGCGGATGCGCTTGCGCACCTGCAGCTCGGCAAGGCTCTCGCGTTGCAGGGCGACGGCCAGCGCGAGGCGGTCGGCGACGTCGATCGTGCGCAGCAGCTCGACCTTCTGCTCGTATGACAGATTGGGGGAGTAGCCGGCGGAGTCGGCCAGCGCGCCGGGCTCTGCGATTGCGCGCAGGAATGCGGCGATGCGTCCGTCGTCGCCGCGCAGCTCGAGGATCTCCTCGACGACGGCGCGGTACTCGCGCTCGAGTTCGCGGGTGCGTTTGTCGACGGGCACCTCGTCGGGGCGCTCCTCGACCTCGACGCGCAGCTCGCCGCCGGGGCCGGTCTGGGCGGCGCCGATCAGGGCGCGGTGCTCGCCGGAGATGGCGACGGCGCGGCCGCCGCCGGGGAGGCGGATCTGCTCGGTCACCTCGGCGATCGTGCCGACCTCGAGGAACTCGCTCTCGTGGCGCGGCACGAGCACGACACGCTCGTCGTCGCCGACGTCGATGGTCAGCGTGATGCCCATGTTGGGGAACACGACGGTGTCGTCGAGCGGGATCAGCCGCAGCACCTGCTTGGGCTGTGAGGGCTCTGTCTGGGGACTGTCAGCGGGAGAAGTCATTTAGTTATTGCTCCATATGAGCTTACGAAAGTGTAGTTAGTATAGCGCGGGGTGGTTGCGTGCGCAAGTATCTGCAGGTGATGCCGGAAATGGCTTGCTGGAGCCAAATCTTCTCGTTCCGGTTGAAGCTTGGAGGGAAGGCAGGCCCGCATGCGGGCCTGCCCGGGGCCGCACATGTGCGGCCCCGCCGCCGGCGCATGCGCCGGCGGAAGGGAGGGCCGCATGCGGCCCTCCCCAGACGGGTGCATGCACCCGTCTGAACCACGAGGAGACAGCGATCGACGGCATGCCGCGTGTCGAGAGTCCCATCCCAAGCGCGATGTACAAGCGGGGGATGGGCGAATCGATCGAGCGACTGAGCTTCGAGCTGAGCACGCGCGCGCTGGCCGAGCAGGAGCGGATGCTCGCTGGTATGCGGGCTACGGCCGGGACGCTGATCGCCGCTGCCTCGGTGGCGGCGTCTCTGCGAACGCCGACCGCTCACGTCTCGCTCGGGGGCGTGATCGCGCTGGCGGCGTGTGCACTCTCTGTCGCCTGCGCGGTGTGGGTGCTTCTGCCGCACGGACTCACCTTCGTGGTCAGTGGTGGCGAGTTGCAGCTGGTCGATCGTCCTGAACGGCCCCGGGACGTCGCCGGCGCGCATCGCGTTGCGTCGCTTTGGGCGGAACGCCGAGCTCGTGCGAACCGGCGCGTGCTCGCACGCATCGCGCTGTCGCTATCGCTCGGCTGCGTTCTTCTGCTGACCGAGATCGTCTCGCTGATCCTCGCAACGGCTTGGTAGCCTCCGACTATGACCGCAGACAATACGCAACAGCAGGACACTGCCCGGCGGGACCCAGACTGGCCAGACTGGGTGCCGTCCGAGCCGCCGACGTACGCGTCCTGCGAAGAACTCACAGCCCCGCAGCGCGCACTGCGGAAGCTCGGCCGGCATCTCCGCGGCAAGCTGCAGAGGCGCCCCGTCGCAGATGGACGGGACGCCTCGTAGCGCTCGGTACGCCTAGATCCCGGCCCCGTATTTCGAGCAGGTAGCGCTGAACGACCCGTTCGGGCTGGCGCTCAACTGGTTGAGCACGTTCTGCAGCGCAGGCGAGTCCTCGAACATGCCGATGTGAGCGACGGGGTCGCTCGGGCATTGATTCTGGATCGTGATGTTGGTGACGCTCGAGCCGCCGAGGAACGCGTTGGCATAGGGCGTGACCACCTCGTCGTGCGTCGTCTGGATCACGACGTAGCGCGGCCCGGCGACGGTGTCGCCGCCGCTGAACAGCTTTTTCTCGAAGGCCGAGCCGGACTCCTGCTGCGGCAGCGCCGGGGCGCCGATGACTTCGAGGAAGACGGGCACGAGCAGCGAGGCGAACGGGAACTTTTCGATCAGCGTCGTGAGGCCGCCGACGGTCGTTCCGTGGTTGCTCGGCGAAAGTCCGATCAGCGTGTGCACCTTGCTCGCGCCGCCGAGGAACTTGAGGTAGTAGTTGGGCATCATGCCGCCCTGGGAATGGCCGACCATGTCGACCTTCGAGGCGCCCGTTTTGCTCAGCACTTTGTTCACGAACGAGCTCAGTTCTTCGGCCGAGTGTTCGATGTTGCCGAGGCCGTCGATGCTGCCGAGCAGGCCCGAGAGGATCGTCTCGCCGTAGTTGAAGCCGTACACGCAGTAGCCGTTGTTGGCGAGCAGCGGCGCGAGCGTGACCCAGTTGGAGCCCTCGTCGGCGAACGTGGCGTGCACGAGCACGACCGGGTAGGGGTGCGCGGCGCTCGGTTTGCAGTTGTTGTTGCCGCCCGACAGGGCCGTCGGGTTCCACGTCTCGTTCCACGCGCCATCGACGAGCGCTTCGCTGCCGTAGGGCACGTACAGGCTGGCGCTCGCGCTCGAGCTCGCGACGGCACCGACGGCGACGGCCAGCGCGGCGGCGAGCAGCAACGATCTGAGTCTCGGCATCGACATCCCCTCTCGTGTGTGTTCGAGCGCAGTCCCGCTGCACCCTCGCTGCGAACGTATCCGCGCGCGGCGCGCGCTGTCAACGATCGGGCGTCGCTGTCTCCGGCGGCGCAGCGGACTCGTCGAAGCTGACCTCGACGCTCTCCTGCTCGACGCGCTCCTCGACCTCGGCCGAGGAGGTCATCGCCCGCTTGTCGGCATCGAGCAGTTGCTCGGAGAAGAAGCTGCGCGGCCACAGCTTCTGCACACGCACGACGTTGATCTCGGCGGCGAAGATCGTCAGCTGCGCGCCGAGGTAGAGCCAGGCGAGCAGCCCGAGCACCAGCGCGAAGGTGCCGTAGAGCGGCTTGGTGTGCTTGAGCTCGTGGTCGAGGTAGTAGCCGCCGAGGTGCTGCAGCAGCTGCCAGCAGACGGCGGCCGCGAGCACGCCCGGCAGCAGCTCGCGCCAGCCCACGTCGACGGCCGTGAGCAGCTTGAAGGCGGTCATGAACAGCGCCAGGTTGAGCACGAAGGCGACGAGCACGCCGGCGAGCACCGCCGGCGCCCCGTGCGAGCTCGTGCCGACGAAGCCGGCTGCGGTCGTCGAGACGACGCTGAGCGTGCCGAGTATCGCCAGCATGCCGAGACCGCGCAGGTGGGCGAAGATGAAGTTCGGCCGGTTCTTGAACGGCACGTGCCAGATTCGGTTGAACGCGTTCTGCGTCGCGCCCGTGATGCCCATGCCGGCGAGCAGCGAGCCGAACACGCCGATCCCGAGCGCCACGCCACTGCCCGTCAGCGAGCGCAGTTTGAGTTCTTGGCTGATGATCGGGAACTGCCCGAGCGCGCCGTCGAGGATTTTCTTCTGCTCGTCGGGGTTGCCCTGCAGGACGAAGCCGAGGATCGTCACGAGTACGAGCAGCAGCGGGAACAGCGAGACGAAGCCGTAGTAGGCGATCAGCGCCGCCAGCTGCCCGGCCTGGTCGTCGCCGAACTTCTTGTAGACGGCCGCGATGAAGCGCAGGCCGCGCGTTTGCTGCTGGCGGCGGTCGAGTGCGTGGAGGTGGTCGGTCAGGCCCATGCCGTCCCGGCCCGAGGGCAGCCGTCGAGGCCGAGCAACGGGGCGTGGCGAAATTGGGAGGGGGGTCTGCGGGCGATGGGCTGCGACATGAGTATGTGTCTACCCGATGCGAGGAAAAAGGAGCCGGCGACGGACGGTCGCTTGCGCACAGTAGCGGCAGCCACGCACGCGACATGTGCGAGGAGGTCGCGCTGGTTGCCTTGGCCAGGCGTGGCCTGCTGCTGCGCGTGCATCGGCATCGACTTCGACGCGAGGATCTCGAGGACTGCTTCAGCCAGGCGACGCTCGAGCTGATCGCTCACGTCAAGGCCGGCGGGTTGTTTTCCGGCAGAGCTCACATCGCCAACGCGCTCGAGTTGCGCTTTCTCTCGCGCGTGCGGGACAGGCGTCGGGCGCTGAGTGGCCGCAGTCCGATCCAGGCCGCGCTCGAGCAGGCGGAGACGCTCGGTGCGATCGCCGAAGGCGTTGAGATCGTCGACCGGCGAGCCGCGGTCGACACCCAGGTGATCCTGCGTGACGAGCTTCGCCGGCTGGGTCAGCTCGTAGGACTGCTCAGCGTCGATCAACGCCTCGTGCTGGCCTCGCAGCTGTCCGGCGAATCGTGCGCTCGGTTTTGCAACCGAAACGAGTGGTCGCGCGAGAAGTACCGCAAGGTCGCACAGCGAGCCCGGGCGAGGTTGCGCGAGTCGATGGCCGAGTCGGATGTCCCGTCGCCGAACGGTGCGTCGGAGAAGAACGCAGGACCGACCTATGGCTACTTCACCCCCCAAACATAGGTCTGTCCGGCAGGGACGCCGGCCGTCGATTGGACCGACGACGGAACGGCGACGCCCATTCGCGCGCAGGCGGCCGGGGGCCGGGTTTCTCCCCGCTTGGCACCCGGCCGCTCGCGTGCCCCGGCGCTCACCCCCGAAGGAGCGCTTTCGCGTCTACGCAGAGGAGGAGTTCTTTGCGCTGGAGGAGCACGTCGCCGAACCGACGCGAGACGGCTCCGAGCGGGTGGCCATGAACGCTCGGCCCCTTGACGCCCCTAACGCCCACTACGTGCACGGCGCCCGCGTCGCTTTCGGCAGCTTGCTGGTGGCTGGGGCCGGTGCGCTCGGTCTTGTGCTGGTGCTGAACCTCGCCCCCGCGACGAACGGCAGGCGCAAGGCCACTCTGCGCGTGGCTCGCGCAAGCAGCACTCCAGCCATCCCGACACCACACGTCACTCCGGCGCACTTCGCTCGACGGGTGCGCCATGCGGGAGTCGGTGGACGTGCCAGGCAGAGGCGCGCAGCGATCGCGCCGGCCGACGCTCGTCGCAGGCAGCGGACGGCGCCGGTCAGGCGCCCTGCGAGAGTCCCACTCGAAAGCGCCGCCGCTCCGTCGTCGGCACTGGTTGCTCAGGGGCAACAGGTCGCCGCCGCCGAGCGTTCTCGCACGAGCGGCGGCGGGAACGGCGGCGATGGTCGCCCGCGGTTGACGGCCAGGGCCGCTTCGAGCGATCCGGCGCGCGCGGGTCACGGGGAGTTCGGCTTTGAGCGGTGATCGAGAATTCGCACCGCGCGTGAATGCTCGCGCGGTGACCGTCACGAGCGGTCCCCTGTGGCGCCTGCGCGTGGCCCAGAGTGCTCCTCGCTGGCTGCTCTGCGCGGTCGCCTGTGCCGGACTGATCGCAAGTGTGCGCTTCACGGTCTTCCCGCCGCGAGGTGGAGCTGTGTCGACCGTCAGGCCGAATCCGTCGGTCGCCGATCGGGGCGCCGAAGGCTACGCGGTCCTGTTCGCGCGCCGCTATCTGAGCTGGGACGCAGCAGAGCCCCAGACGAGCGATCGCCTGCTCGGGCCGATGACCGGCTCGGCGATGGCGCTCGACGCAGGCCTGACGCTGCCGGCGGGCGGCGCCCAGCACGTTTCCTGGGCCGAAGTCGTGCAGCAGCGCGAGTCAGGGCCGGGTGCGCACGTGTACACGGTCGCCGCGCAGACCGATGGCGCCGGTCTTGTGTATCTGGCGGTCGGCGTCATACGCATGTCCGACGGAAGTCTCGCCTTGTCGGGCTATCCGGCATTCGTCGGCCCCCCGGCGGCGCGAGGCGCGCAGTTCCCGCCGCACGCGCCGGTTGTCAACGACAGTGGTCTCGCCGCTGTCGTGCGGCGCGCGCTGCGCAACTACCTCGCGGCCTCGCCGGATGAGCTCGACGCCGACCTCGCGGAAGGTGCGCACGTCGCCGTGCCCGGCGTCGCCCTGACGCTCGAAACGATGCAAAGCCTCGACTGGTCAGCCGACAGGCGTTCGGTTCTCGCCGTCGTTCAGGCGCGCGACGCTCGCGGAGCGCGATACACGCTCGGCTACGAACTGGACGTCGCCGACGTCAACGGTCGCTGGGAGGTATCGGCGGTGGAGATGGACCCCGACCAATGAACCGATTCGGAGGAAGGTCGACGCGCCGCGGCGGGCGCCCACTGGCGTGGCCGGTGTGCCGGGACCGGCGATCGGCGCGTGCATTGGCGCTGGCACTGATCGTGTTCGCTGTTTGCACTTCGGCGCTTGCGCCGGCACGTGCCTCAGCGGCGGTCTCGGCGCGCACGGGAGGGAGCGAACAGGCTCAAGCGCTGAGCGGCGGCGGAGGTTCCTCGCTGGAAGCGGCGGCAGCCAAGGCCGGCGCCACCGGTCGGGCGGTGGCGATGAGCCTGATCGGCCTGGCCTTCGCGGTGGCGGCCACGGTGCTCGCCTTCCGCCGCGACTTCAAGGAGGCAGCCGGCGTTTTCGCCGTGGGCATCGTCTCGGTCCTGCTTGCAACCCCCACCGGGATCAACTTGCTGCGTGACACGGTGAGCTCGCTGTTCGGTGGACAGTGATGGTGATCCGCTCGTACCGTCGCGTATTCGACCTCGAGCGCCGCATCTACCGGATCGATCGCCTGCGGCTCAATCCCGGCGGCATACCGGTGCGCGGGATCGCTTACTTCGTCGCGTTGCTGCTGGCGGCGCTGGTCCTCGAGCGCGCTGCCGCCGACGAGCCTCGTCGCGCGGATGGTGCCGTGGTACGTGCCGGACCTCGTCGCTGCCCGGAACGCTCTCGGCGGTGCTGGCGGTCGTCCGTGTCGAGGGTCGCCCGTTTCATCTGGCTGCACGTGCCGTGTTGGCCTGCGGCCTCGGACCGCGCCGGACGATCGGCCTCACGCGCGGCTGCCGATCGGGCCGATCCGTTCTGGCGATCTGGCGACCGGCGCCGTTGCTGATGATTCCCGACGGCTCCGACCACCGCATGCGACGGCTGCTCTACCGCGGCCCTGGTGCGCTGCTCATCGCGGTCGCCCATGAGCGCCGGCTGCGGCGAGGGCCACTGGTAACGCTTGGGTTGCGCCCCCAGCTCGTCTTGCGCGAGCTGGATGGCGTCGAGCGTCCGGCCCGTGGCGAGGTCGTGGTGCTCGACCGCCTGGCGAGGCTGAGCGTCCGCTGATGCGAGCCCCGATCCGCTTCACATACGGCAATTGCGTGTTCGCCGAAGGCCTGTCCGATGCGTGGGCGGCGTTTCAGATCGAGACGTCGTCCTACCAGTGGCTGGGCGAGGACGACAAGCGCACCCGCTTCCTCGCGTTGCTCGGCGCGCTCGAGGCGCTCGAAGCCGACGTACAGATACTGCGTCTGGCGCGTGATCCGTCTGGGACCGACGCACGGTCGGTACGAAGCTCGAACTCGAGGACGAAGTTGGCGCGCCGGCGCTTCGGCGAGCCCCACGCGAGCTCACGCCGCAGTTATGTGCACGATCACATCCGCAGGTTTGCCGAGCTCGGCTCCACGAGCCCGGCGCTGTTCCTGCTCGTGAGCCTGGGCGAGCCCGAGCGTGACGTTGCGAGCTATCTCTCCAGAGCGCTCGAACGGAAGCCGGGCGACTGGCGGCGGGCATTCAGCGAGGCATTCGCCCTCCGCGATCCGGCGTTCCTCAAGGCCCGTGAGCTGGAGCGCTTTCGCGTTCGCGCCGATCAGGCTCACGCGCGACTGATCGAGTTCCTGCCCGCGCGAGCCGCAAGGGGCGTCGAGCTTCAGTGGCTCGTCAGGCGAGCCTTCTGTCGCGGTCTGGGCGAGCCGCAGATCGACGGGCTGCACGAGCCGCGCGCGCTGGTCTTCGAGCGCAACGGCGAGGCAGTGCTGGCGCCGCTCGAGGGGGACGTGCTGCGCTGGGTCGACAGCCACGTCGAGCACCACGGCCGCTTCCTGCGGGTCGAGTCCGAGCTGCGGCACGAGCTGGCAGGCGCAGCTCGTGCTCGGTGCCGTGCCGGATCGGCTGGAGTTCCCGGGGTCTCGCGCGGAGCTCATGTTCGCGCCGCCCGAAAGCCTGCCGTTCGCGATCGACCTGTCGCTGAACGCGCGCTTCCTGCCCAACGAGCTCGCCCTGCGGATCGCGCGCAGGCGCATCCAGGACGCCGACCAGATCGTGCGTGCCGAGTCGGACGGCGAGCAGGGCGTGACCGATCTCGGCTACGCGCGGTCCCAGGAAGCGCGCGACCTGCTCGGCCACCTGCAGGCATCCAGCCGCCCGCCGCTCCTGCGGGCTACGCTCGCAATCGCCGTAGCCGCCGCCGATCAGCAGACGCTCGAGGAGCGCGTGGAGATGTGCCGCCGGGCGTATGGCGAGGTCCGCCTCCACCGCCCGCTGGGCGAGCAGCTCAGCTGTTCCTGCAGCACCTCCCCGCCCAGCGAACTCGGCTCGCGGGCTACGACGACACGTTCACCACCGAGCAGGTGTCGGCGATGATGCCGACGGCGACCCACGAGGTCGGCTCACGCGGTGGCTTCTACCTGGGCCACACGCTCACCGGCTCCCGGCAGCCGGTGAAGTTCAACCTTCGCGAGGGGTCGGACAGCGATCGCAACACGACGATCCTCAGCGTGGGCGCGCTGGGGTCGGGCAAGACGACGCTCGACCAGAAGCTCAAGTACGAGGGCTTCCTGCTGGGAGCGCGCGTGATCGACTGCGATCCGAAGGGCGATCACCGCTTTCACCTGCTCGAGGAGGTGGCGCCGCACACCGAGTGCGTGACGCTGCGGCCCGACCCGGCGCTGCGGGGAATGCTCGACCCGCTGCGCATCGCCCCGTCGCACCTGCGCCAGGATGCGACCGTCTCGTTCCTGCGCGACCTCCTGCCGAGCCGCGCGGAGCCGAGCTGGGAGACGGCACTCGTCGCCGCCGTGGATCGCGGTGATGCGGCGTCGCCCGCCCGACCTGCGGCGAGGTCGTGCGAGCGCTGCGGGAGGGGGACGCGGTCGACCGGCAGGTCGGCAAGGCGCTCGAGGTCTACGCACGCTCGGGCCTCACCCAGCTCGGATTTGCCGACCCAGACGTGTCGCTGCCGGCGATTGGGGATTGCGGCAGGTCACCTATCTACCGATCCGCGATCTGCCTGGGCCCGAGCCGGGGACGCCGCGCGCGCGACTACTCGCAGTCGGAGCGGGTCGGCGAGCAGATCGTGCGCTTGATCGCGATGTTCGCGATGCATCTGATGGGCGCGGAACGCGATCGCCTGAAGCTGTTCTCGTTCGACGAGGGCTGGCGCCTGCTCGGCGATCCCGCGGGGCGCGGTCTGCTGGCATCGCTGCAGCGCATGGGTCGCTCCGAGCTGGCCGTGCCGATCATCAGCACCCAGCTCGTCACCGACACCCTGATGGGAGATCGCGAGTCGCTCGAGAACCTGCTCGGGGCGACCTTCGTCTTCGGAATGCGCTCCGAGGCCGAGGCGGCTCGCGCACTCGCTTTGCTCGGGCTCGACCCGGAGCAGCGAAGCCTGCGCCAGAGCCTGCTCGAGCTCGACGCCGGGCGCTGTCTCTTCCGCGACCACCATGGACGCGTCGAGGCGATCCAGGTCGACCTCGTCGTTCCGTCGCTGCTGCAAGCGTTCTCGACCACTCCGCCTCGGCCTTGAGCTGTCTCCAGCGGTTCGCCGCGACGGTCGCGACGCTGGCCGCACTCGCAGCCGCACTTGCATTTGCACCTGCGCGAGTCGCGGGCGCACAAGCCGCACAGCCGTCCGGCGATCCTGCAGGGCGATCGCAGGCGCGTCGATCTGACGCGCCTGCACGTACGGCTCGCCGCGCAGACTCGTCAAGCTCGCCCGCGTCACCCGCGAGTAGCCCGTCTCCTTCGCCGACGGCGCGCGCGCCGGGGAGCCCGCCGTTGCTCGGGAGTGCCTCCACCGGGAGTTCGGGTGGCGACGAACCGCAGGCGGGTGGCTCGCCCGGGGCCGAAACCGATCCGCTGGTGAGCAACGGGCTCGGCAGCCCGCTTTGCACGGGCGCCCCGGGCGGGCAGGCGCTCTCGCCGTCGAGCCGGCGCAACTGCGAAACGTCGGGCTTCGTCGGCGCGGCGGTTCCGACGGGCAACTTCGGCATCGACGTACACATCGACACAGGCCTGCTCGGGCTGAGCTCGGCGCAACTGCTGTCGATCGTTCAGAACCTCTTCGTGACGCCTCTGTGGATGGCGCTCGTATGGGCCGTGCACGCATTGGTCGTGATGCTCGAGTGGTGCTTCACGATCGATCTGCTCGAGGGCGATTCGCTTCGTGGGGGAGTGGCTCGCGGCCTGCACGAGATGCAGTCGACGATCACGATGCCGTGGCTGGCCTCGGTGCTGGCCATCGCCTCGGTGATCTGCGCATACCAGGGTTTGATCCGGCGACGAGTCGCCGAAAGCGTTGCTCGAGCATTGCTCGCCCTGGCGATGATGGCCGGAGGTATCTGGGTGACGGTCGACCCGGCCGGGACCGTGGGCGTGCTCGGCGATTGGGCCAACCGGGCGAGCCTTGGAACGCTGGCGGTGACCGCGCGCGGCAGCCCCGACGATCCTGGCGGCGCGCTGGCGGTCAGCATGGGTCTCGTCTTCGCGACGGCTATCGAAGTGCCGTGGTGCTATCTGGAGTTCGGCGACGTCGACTGGTGTCGAAATCCCTCGCGGCTTGATCCACAGCTGCACGCCGCGGCGCTTGGACTCGCCAGCTCAGAGCTGGACGGGGCTGGCTGCAGGGCCGCCGCAGCAGGGTCGACCGATTGCCCAGACGGGGGAGGTCCGGATGCCAGAGCACTCGAACAGAGCGCACGCCTGCTGCGAGCGGCGCGCACGAATGGTGCGATCTTCCTCGCCCTGCCGCCCAACGGTCCGGCGCGCAACGCGATCAACGACTCGAACTCTTTGCTGCGTGCGATCTGTCGCAGCGAAACGGCGACCGACTGCCACGGACCTGCGGCGGCGCCCGCCGAGTTCCGCACGAACCACGGGACGTGGTCGAGGGTCGGAGGGCTGCTGCTGATCGCTGTCGGCGTTCTTGGAATGCTCATGCTGCTCTGCTTTCTCGCGCTGAGGCTGCTCGGCGCGGCGATCTTCGGCCTCGTCTACCTGCTGCTCGCCCCGGCGGTTACGTTGGCGCCGGCGCTCGGCGACACCGGACGCGCCGTCTTTCGCCGATGGGCCGCCCATCTGCTCGGGGCGGTCGTATCGAAGCTGCTGTTCGCATTCCTGCTGGGCGTCGTGCTGGCAGTCCTCGCGATCCTCGAGCATCTGGAAGCGCTCGGTTGGTGGACGCGCTGGTTGCTGATGTCGGCGTTCTGGTGGGGGCTGTTCGCGCGTCGCCATCAGATTCTGCAACTCGCCGGTGGCGGTCGCGACAGCGAGCGAGGGGCCGGCCGGCGCCCGGTGCTTCGTCGCGTCAACGAAACGCTCGACGCGCGATCGAGGATGTACGAACGCGTGCGCACGGCGAAAGGGCGAGCGCGTAACAAGACTGCTCCGGCGCTCGAAAGCGAGATCGCCCGCACCCCGCGCAGGCCGCCATCCAGTGTGACGGGAAAGCACGAGGCACTCGCGAGCGAAGCGGCGGCTTCGCCCGACGGCGTCGCGCGTGACGCATCGCGTACCGCGGCCGAGTCCGCCGAGCGCCGGGGTGACGAGCGGAGCCGTCTCGACGAGGCCCACGGCTCGCCAAAGGAGAGATCCTCCAGCGAGCACGCCGATATCGCACGTCTGCGCAGGATCGCCGGTCAGCGCGGGGAGGCCCTCGCCGCCGGCAATCTGCGACGTGCGGTTCGGCTGGCGACGCGCCAGCAGCGAATCGAGCTGGAGGACGACGGTGGCGGCGACCGGCGAAGCGAGCTGCCGTAGCGCGCCGGAGCTTCGCGGCGGAGATGCGTCACGAGCGGTTCCTCGACGCTCAGTCGAGCCTGGCCGCCGACACAGGCGGCCGACGGTGCGGCAGGCCTTCGCGAACCCAGCTATGCCGCGCTGGCGGGGATCGCCGGATACGGACGGCGCGAATACGCGCGGCTGCACGCCGGCGAGAAACGAGCGGCGCGGGATCGGATCGACCGTGAGCTGGCGCTGCGCAGGGCGCGCTCGCCGGTCACGCAGATCGCACGGACCTCGACCCTCGCCGGCACGCCGCGCGATCGACGGGCCCGGGCGGCCGATTCGGCGCGGCCACAGGCGATTCAAGCGCCGCCCGCCGTCCGGCGCGGCGTCCCGGCGTAGGCACCCGGTCGGAATCGGATGTCATGAGGGAAGCCCGCGAAGTGGCCGCCAGGCGCAAACGCCAACTCGGCCCAGACCTGCCTTGATGACTGGATCGCTCGCCGGTGCCTCACGAGCCCGAGCGAGTGCCACGAGCACGCCGGCGCTTGGCGTGTCCGTGCTGTTGCTCGGCGTACTGGTAGCGCTGGCAACTGTGGCGGCTGTCACGGGAGCGTCCCTGGACGGCGCTGCCGACGTTTCGGTGGAAGCCGCGGCCAACCCGCCGTCGGCGCTTGCCGGCAGGGAGATCCCGCCGCAGTACCTGCGTCTTTACGAGGCGGCCGCTCAGCGTTTCGGCATCGACTGGTCGATCCTCGCCGCGATCGGCAAGGTCGAGTGCGACCACGGCCGCGACAGCGATCCTTCGTGCACGCGCGAGGGCACGACCAACGCGGCCGGCGCCGGCGGTCCGATGCAGTTCATCGCCACGACATGGGCGGCATACGGAGTGGACGGCGATGGCGACGGAACGATCGACCGCTGGGATGCGGCCGACGCGATCTTCGCGGCGGCCAACTACCTGACGCACGCCGGCGCCCCGCACGACTACCGCCGCGCGATATTCGCCTACAACCACGCCGGTTGGTACGTCGAGGAGGTTGAGGCGTGGGCGGCGCGCTATCGCGGCTCGACCCTCTCGAGCGCGTCCGACGTGGCGCTCGTCACGAGCGAGGCGGAATCGGCAGACGGGACGCCGCAGGCCGGCGCGCCCGATGTGCGCCTGCAGGCCGAGACCGCCACGCCGGTGCAGTTCATCGCCGGTGAGCGTGCCGTGCTGGCGCCCGGCGACGGGCACGAGGCGCTGATACCGGCCGGCGTGCCGGCGGTCGTGCAGGCGATGCTGGTCGCCGGCGACGAGCTGCAGGACCTGCCCTACGGCCCCGGCGGGCATCCCGATCCGCGTGGCGCGCTTCGAAGAGGATTGCTCGAGCACGGTCAACTATGTGCTGTACCGCTCGGGCGTCAGGCCGATCGGAGAAATCCTCGCCGAGAACCCGCTCGCGCAGGACTACGTCCACTGGGGCGCGCCCGGGCCGGGCCGCTGGGTGACGATCTACTCGACGACGAGCCCGACCGATCACACGTTCATCGTGATCGCCGGCCTGCGCCTCGACACGAGCCACGACGGCACCGACGTCGGCCCCAACCGCGACGAAGACGGCCCGCGTTGGCGCATCCTCGACCACATCCCGACGTGGGCGCACTGGTCGGTCCGCCACCCGCCTGGGCTGTAGTGAGAGCAGTCCGGACGCCCCGGAGCTCGGTCCTAGCCGGCCATCGAAGCTTCGAGGCTTTTTTTGGCGAACTCGAGCATCCCGAGCGAGACCCACGGGTACTGCCCGGCGCGCACGCGCAAGCCCACGTCGCCGTCGGGGCCGGTGACCTCGACGATCGTGATCACGCGCCCGATCTTGTAGCCGTCGCCGAAGTCGGCTTCGATCGCGTCCATCTGCTCGGCGACTTCGTGCATCAGCTTGCCGCGCGGATCGGGCTCGTCGCCATCCGGGCTTGGTGTGTCCTCGGTACCGGCCATTTGTCCTCCTGGTTGAAGTCCGGGAGCGGCAATCATGGCATCGATCCGCTGCGACTTGACAGGGCTGTCCCTCGCTCGTCCTGCGGCCGCTCGCCTCTCGTCGTGCGCCGCGTCTCGCCCGTCTTTGTATGGTGGCGGCATGCCCGCGCGCAAGGTCGACTACCTGCTGATCGGCGGCGGCCTGGCCTCGGCCAACTGCGCGCGCTGGCTGCGCGAGGAAGGCGCCGACGGCGAGATCGCTGCTGGTCGGCCGCGAGCCGGACCCGCCGTACAACCGCCCGGAGTGCACGAAGGGCTACCTGCGCGGCGAGGAGCAGCGCGAGGAGACGTTCTTCCGCCCCGAGGAGTGGTGGCAGGAGCAGAACGTCGAGCTGCTGCTGCGCACGAGCGTGACCGCGCTCGATATGCAAGCGCGCACGGCGAAGCTGTCGAACAAGGACGAGGTCGAGTTCGGCAAGGCGCTGATCGCGACGGGCGCGAACGTGCGCCGGCTGAACGTCGACGGCTGCCACCTCGAGCAGATCCACTACCTGCGCACGCTCGGCAACTCCGACGCGATTCGCGAGGGCACGAAGGACGCCGAGCACGTCGTGCTGATCGGCGGCTCCTACATCGGCTGCGAGGTCGCCGCGTCGCTGACGAAGCTCGGCAAACGCTGCACGATCGTGATGCAGGAGGGGCACACGCTCGAGCGCGGCTTCGGCGCGAGCGCCGGCGCCTTCTTCCAGCGGCTGCTCGAAGAGCATGGCGTGACGGTTCACGCGAACGACGAGCTCGAGCGCTTCGACGGCGAGGGAACCGTGGCGAAGGTCGTCACGCGCGCCGGCCTCGAGCTCGATGCCGACGCGGTCGTGATCGGCGCCGGCGTGACGCCCGACATCCAGCTCGCCCAGCGCGCCGGCCTGGAGATCGGCGAGCGCGGAGGGGTGCGCTGCAGACCGCACCTGGAGAGCTCGGTCCCGGGCGTGTTCGCGGCGGGCGACATCTGCGAATACGAGTCGCCCGTCCACGGCGGCGCGCACGTGCGCATCGAGCATTGGGACGTCGCCTTCAACCACGGCAAGACGGCGGCGCTGAACATGCTCGGCCGCGAGCTGCCGCACACGGAGGTGCCGTACTTCTACTCCGTGTTCGCCGACTGGGGCGAACTCGAGTACGTCGGCCCGGCGTATGAGTGGGACGAGGAGATCGTGCGCGGCTCGCTCGACGACGGCGCCTTCACCAACTGGTACCTGAAGGACGGCGTCGTCAAGGCGGCGCTCACGTGGGGACGCTCCGATGACCTCGACGCGGCCAGGAAGCTGATCGTCGATGGCAGCGTGCTCGACCAGGCCCAGCGCGCGGCGCTCGCCGACGCGGGCAGCGAGCTGGACGCGCTCGGGCGCTAGCCGACGCGCGGAGGGTCGATGATCGCGGGGGCGCGTCCCGCAGTTCACGCGCGAAGCCGAACACCTGCTGCGCGCGCCCGGGCACTTCGACTGGTCGACCGTCACGCTGCTCGCGCTCGTCGTCTACGTCTATGCCGTCGAGGTCCAGCGCGCGAACTGGAGCGCGATCCTCGCCGGCCTCGCCTTCTGGCTGATGGACTGGTTCAACGAGATCGTCAATGCGCTCGTGCTGCATCTCGACGGCCACGCGGCGCTGTGGACGGTGACCGGCACGAGCAGCTTCGTGATCCTGATCGGCCTCACCGTCGAGATCTCGCTGTTCTTCGCGATCAACGGAATCATCTTCACCAAGCTCCTTCCGGCCGATCGCACGCGTGCGCATCCTCGGCCTTCCCAATCGCTGGGCGCTCGCGATCGGCCTGTCGCTCGTGTCGGTCGGCGTCGAGCTGCTGCTGCACGCCGACGGCGTCTTCCACTGGCACTACTGGTGGTGGAACGTCGCCAGCTTCCCGGTGATCGTGGTGCTCGGCTATCTCACCTTCTACATCGTCGCCTTCGTCGTCTACGACGAGTCCCGTCGCGCGCGCCAGCTGCAGATCGTCGGTTCGCTCGCCGCGCTCGATCTCGCCGGCGGCCTCGTGTTCGGGCCGCTGCTCGGCTGGATCTGAGCGCCGCTCCACGTCACAGGTCAAGCCCCGTCGTCGTCGCCGCTGGCTGCCCGCCCACCGAAGCCGGTCGGCAGGCGGTTGAGCTCGTGTGAGGAGATCACGCGGTCGATCAGGCCGTACTCGCGCGCCTGCTCTGCCGTGAAGTAGCGGTCGCGGTCCATGTCGTCGTGCACGCGCTCGACCGGCTGGCCGGTGTGACGCGCGTAGATCTCGTCGATGTGGCGCCTGAGCTCAAGCGTCTCCTTGGCGTGGATCTCGATGTCCGCCGCCTGTCCCTGGAAGCCGCCCGAGGGCTGGTGGATCAGGATGCGGCTGTTGGGCAGCGCCATGCGCTTGCCCGGCGCGCCGCCGGCGAGCAGCAGCGAGCCCATGCTCATCGCCACGCCGAAGCAGATCGTCTGCACGTCGGGCTTGACGAACTGCATCGTGTCGTAGATCGCAAGGCCCGAGTAGACGACGCCGCCGGGGGAGTTGACGTACAGCGAGATGTCCTTCTCGGGGTCCTCCGACTCGAGGTGCAGAAGCTGCGCGACGACCAGGTTCGCCACCTCGTCGTCGACGGGCGTGCCGATGAACACGATCCGCTCGTTGAGCAGGCGCGAGTAGATGTCGAACGAGCGCTCGCCGCGCGCGCTCTGCTCGACGACCATCGGGATCAGGGGCATTGGGCTATCCTTTCGACAACTGGACGGTTGTCAAATCACCATAGCAACCAATCGGTTGTCAAGGAGGCCGAGATGGCGGAGCGGGCGCAGGAGCGCAGGACTGAGCCGACGCAGGAGCGCGCAGCGGCGCGAACGGAGGTCGAGATCGAGGCCTCGCCCGAGCAGGTGTGGGAGGCGCTCGTGACCGACGAGGGTCGCCGAACTTGGCTTCAGGAGCCGGATCGCGAGGTCTATGTCGAGGTCGTGCAGGCGCCCAGCCGGCTCGTCTGGTGGTGGGGCGGCGAGGACGAGCCCGCCACGCGCGTCGAGTTCGAGATCGTCGCCGTGCCGGCCGGCGCGCGCGTCGTCGTGACCGAGTCAGAACCCGACTTCCCGATCGCGCTGCTCGCGATGAGCTTCGCCGGGGCGCTCGCTTGAGCGACCACGTCGGTCCCGTGTTCGCCGCGCTCGCCGACCCCACGCGCCGGGCGATGATCGAGTCGTTGCTGCGCGAGGGCACGACGACCGTTCCGGCGCTGACGGCGGAGCTGCCGATCACACGCCAAGCCGTCGCAAAGCACCTGACGGCGCTCGACGACGCGGGCCTGGTCGAGCGCGCCGCGCCGCAAGGCCGTCAGGTCCGCTATCGGCTGCGCCCGGGTGCGCTCGCCGAGGCCTCTGCCTGGATGCGCCGGACCGAAGCGGCCTGGGAGGAGCGACTGGCGAGGCTCAAGGGCGCTCTCGAGAGTTAGGTCGTGCCAGGCGGCGGCCTGTCAGGCGGCCGGGCCGTGTTCCTTGGGCCCGATGAACCCCGGCGGACAGCCGCCGCCGTGATAGCTGCCGTCCGGCAATGTGACTTCGCAGTACGTGACGCCGGTCATGTTCGCGCCCGTGAGGTTGGCGCTCTGGAAGTTGCCGTACAGCTGCGCTCCCGTCAAGTTGGCGCCTTCGAAGTTCGTGCCCGGCGAGCCGGCGATTTCTAGGCCCGAGAGGTTGGCCTTCTTGAAGCTCGCGTTGGCGAAGCTGGCTTGCACGAACAGCGTGCTCGTCAGATCGTCGCCGTCGAAGCGCGCGCCGCTGAGGTAGGCCTGCGTGAGGTTCGCTTTCGTCAGCTTCGCGCCGACCAGGTTGGCGCCCTGCAGGTAGGCCTGCCCGAGCGAGCTGCCCGTGAGGTTCGCTTTCGACAGGTTCGCTTTCTCCAGGTGCGTCTGGATGAACACGGCGCCTGTCGCGTTGGCGCCCGACAGGTTGATCCCCTGCGCTTCGGCCTGGCCGAACCTGGTCTGGGCAACCGTGGCGCCCTTCAGGTTGGCGTGCTTGAGCCGCGCCTGGATCAGGTCGGCCGAGCTGAGGTTCGCGAACGACAGATTCGCTTTGTTCAGCTGCGCCCCGGACAGCTCCTTGTGCCTGCAGTTGGCGTGCGGTGCCACGTGGCAGCCTTTGATCGTCCGGGCCTGCGCCGCGCCGGGGATCGCGAGAAGCGCCACGACCACCGCCGTCGCCGGCAGGGCCGGCGGCTTGCGGAGGCGCCACGGCGGGGCAGCGGGCTGGCTGCGCATCGGCCGTGACCCTACCACCGGCCTCTACGCCTGTGGGGTACGATCTGACCGTTCAACGGCCGGTGGTCAAGGGAAGTCGGTGCGAATCCGACGCGGACCCGCCACTGTGACCGGGGATGCCAGCCGCGGCGCGCGAGAGCGCGCAGCCACCGGGACCGCTTTCGCGGCTCGGGAAGGCGCGGAGAGGTAGGCCCGGGAGCCAGGAGACCAGCCTCCGGCCGAAAGCCCACAAGCCCTCGTGGAAAGGGGTTGGCTCACATGTCCTGTTCTATTCGCAGTGCCCGAAAGCGCTCGACGCTGCTCGCGTTCCCGACGCCCGCCGTGTCGACGCTCGCCGTGTCGCTGCTCGCCGTACTCGTGCTCGCGCTCGCCGTCGCGCCGGCCGCGCTCGCCGGACCGACCGTGACCGTTCGCGTCGAGGGTCTCAACCAGACGCTCTTGGCGCCGACCGAAGTCACGACCGATGCGACGCCGGTCGTCAAGGACGGAAACTCCGCGCACGCCTGCAGCGGCCTCACCGCCGCCGGCGCGCTCGAGCGCGCCACCGGCGGAAGCTGGGGCGGGGAATGGTTCGAAGGCTTTCACGGCTACTCGGTCGAAACGGTCCTCGGCGAGACGCACGAGTTCGAACCGGCCGCCGCCGCCAATTACTTCTGGAGCTTCTGGCTCGACAACAAAGCCGCGTCCACCGGCATCTGCGAAGGCGAACTGCAGGCCGGCCAGAGCATCCTCTTCTTCCCCGAATGCTTCAGCGAAACGGGCGCCTGCCCGGCGCCGCCCAACCCACTCGGGATCTCCGCCCCGGCGGTCGCGCAGCGCGGTGCGCCGGTGACCGTGACGGTCACCTCCTACGACAACGCCGGCGGCGGGGCCTCACCGGCCGTGGGGGCCGCCGTGACCGGCGGCGGCGCCGGTGCGACGACCGATTCGGCCGGGCACGCGACGCTCGCGATCCCGCAGACGGGCAGCATCCAGCTGCAGGTCACCGCGCCGGGGTCGGTCCGCACGGAGACTGCCGTGTGCGTGCACGACGGCAACGACGGGACGTGCGGTACGACGAGCCCCTCCGGGGCCTCGACGCCCGCGCCGGGCGGCGCGACGGTGGCCTACAAAGGGCCTTACGCGATCGTCGCGCGGGCGACGGGCGTGCAGGACGGCCACGTCTACCCGCGCGGGCGCGGGCCGAAGCTGCTGAGCGGCACGATCGCCACGCACGCGAGCGTCGCCTCGGTCGCGCTCGAGCTGCGCCGCTCCCACCGCGGTCGCTGCTTCGCCTACGACGGCGGCGCCGAGCGCTTCAAGCGGGCCCGCTGCGGGCAGGGAAGCTTCTTCGCCGTCGGCTCGGCGCCGAGCTTCTCCTACCTGCTGCCGGCCGTGCTCGCACCCGGGCGCTACGTGCTCGACGTGCAGGCGACCGACGCCGCCGGCAACCGCACGGCGCTCGCTCGCGGCAGCTCGAGGATCGTGTTCTATGTCCGCTAGCGCCGGCCGGTCGAGGCGAGCCGGGCGATGAGCCCGAGGCGCCGTGTGGGCCTGCCGTCGCGCTCGCTCGCGGCGCTGACCCTGCCGGTGCTGCTCGTGCTTGCCTTGCTCGCCTCGGGCTGCGGCCTGGGCGCGGGCAAGGCGCCTGGCGGCGTGCAGCTGCTCGTCACGCGCGACTTCGGCGCATCTGAGATCCGCTCGTGGAGCGCGCCGCAGGCGCGCGGCGAAGAGTCCGTGATGAGCCTGCTGACGCGCAACGCGAAGGTCGCCACGCGCTACTCGGGCGGCTTCGTGCAGAGCGTCGACGGCGTCGCGGGCGGTCGCGAAGGCTCACAGCCGGTCGACTGGTTCTATTACGTCAACGGCGTCGAGGCGGCCAAGGGCGCGGCGGAGACGAAGGTTCACCCGGGCGATCACATCTGGTGGGACCGCCACGACTGGAGTGAGACCGACGACGTGCCTGCGGTGGTCGGCTCCTTCCCGCAGCCGTTCCTCAATGGGCTCGAAGGCAAGCGCCTGCCGGTTCGCGTGGAATGCGCCGATGTCGGCGGCGAAGCGTGTGAGACGGTGACCAAGCGCCTGCGCGCGCAGGGCGTCCCGGCCGGCGTCTCGGCGCTCGGCAGCGGCGCCGGCGCCAGGCAGACGCTGCGCGTCGTCGTCGCGCCGTGGAGCGAGCTGGCCAACGAACCGGCGCTGCGCGAACTGAAGCAGGGCCCGCAGGCGAGCGGCGTGTACGCGCGCTTCGCCGACGGCGGGCGGACGCTCGCGCTGCTCGACGCGCGCGGGCGCTCGACACAGACGCTCGGCGCCGGAGCGGGGCTGATCGCGGCCACGCGCAGCGGCGAAGAAGCGCCCGTGTGGGCCGTCACCGGCACCGACGCGAGCGGCGTGAACGGAGCGGCGCGCGCGTTCGACGCGGCGAGCCTGCGCGACCGCTTCGCCGTCGCCGTCGCGCCGGGCGCAGCCACGCTGGCGCTGCCGAGGCCGGGGGCGTGATGGGCAGCTCGTTCTTCTACCGCCGCCTGGCCAGCCCACTGCACGCCACGCGCGCGAGCGTCGGCGCGTTGTGGATCGTGTCGCTGACCGAGGCCGCCCTGATCCTCTACCACCCGCTCGTGCTGCTCGCGCTGCTGCTCGCCGTGCTCGGCGCCGGCTGGGGGGCGAGGGTCGGCGGGCGCCTGACCCGCTCGCTGCGGACGGCGCTGATCGTGGCGGCGCCGATCGTGCTCGTCAACGTGCTCGTCAGCCGCCAGGGGCTGACCGTGTTCGCGCGACTCGGCGACCTCGGGCCGTTCGGCCGCGGCGACCTGACGGTCGAGGCACTCGCCTACGGCGGCGTGATCGCGTTGAAGGTCACGCTGCTGATCCTGATCACGGCGCTCGCCGGGCTGTGCGTCGATCCGGACGAGCTGCTGCGGATCGTCCGTCGTCTGTCGTTTCGCTCGGCGCTGACGGCGACGCTGGCCACGCGCATGCTGCCCGTGCTCGCGGCCGACTCCCAGCGCCTGGCCGAGGCGCAGCGCACGCGCCCGGGCGGCGCACCGGGCGGCGCGCGGGGCAGGGTCGCGCTGATCAGCGCCGTCGTCGGCGGCTCGCTCGACCGGGCGATGGACGTGGCGGCGACGCTCGAGGTGCGCGGCTTCGCCGGCCCGCCGGCGGCGCCGGCGGCGCCGGCGGCGGCGGTGCGGGCGCGCCGGCGCGTCACGCGACGCGCGCGCGGCCCGCTCCGCCCGCTCTCGCGCCACGACCTCGCCTTTGCCGCCTCGGCGGTGGCGGTGCTCGCGCTGGCGACGGCCGGGCGCCTGGCGGGGATCGCCTCCTTCGACGCCTACCCGCGGATCGCGATGGCGCTCGACCCGGGCACGCTCGTGCTCTGCGTGGCGCTGCTTGCGGCCGTGCTGCTGCCGTTCTGCGACCGCAGGGGGATCGACCCGTGAGCGGCGCGCCGATCTCCTTCGAGCAGGTCACCTACCGCTATCCGGACGCCGAGCGCCCGGCGCTGCAGGACGTGAGCATCGAGCTGAACCCGGGCGAGTTCTGCCTGCTGGCGGGCCTCTCGGGCTGCGGCAAGTCGACCTTGCTGCGCGCGGCGAGCGGCCTCGTGCCGCACTTCCACGGCGGGCGCTTCGCCGGCCGCGTCGAGGTGGCGGGGCTGGACACGCGCGAGCACGGCCCGGCGCGCCTCGGCGCGTTCGCCGGCGCGCTGTTCCAGGACCCCGAGACGCAGCTCGTGACGAGCTCGGTGCGCGCCGAGCTCTCGCTCGCGCTGGAAAGCCGCGGTCACGGAGTCTCGGCGGTGGCCCGCGGGGTCGAGGAGGTGGCGCTGGCGCTGGGCATCGACGCGCTGCTCGACCGCTCAACGCACGAGCTCTCGGGCGGCGAGCAGCAGCGCGTGGCGCTCGGCGCGGCGCTGGCCGGTCGCCCGCGCGTGGTGCTGCTCGACGAGCCGACCTCGCAGCTCGACCCGGTCGCGGGCGATGAGCTGATCGGCCTCTTGCGCAGGCTCAACCAGGAGTGGGAGACCACGATCGTGCTCGCCGAGCATCGCCTCGAGCGCTGCCTGAGCGCGGCTGATCGCGTGATCGCGCTCGACGGCGGGCGCGTCGCCTGCGACGGCGCACCGGCCGACTTCGTGCGGTGGGCTTCGGCCCACTCGCCGGCGCTGCAGACGCCGGGGGCCAAGCTGTTCGCGCTGGCCGGGCTGAGCCCGGCGCCGGTCGGCGTGCGCCAGGCGCGCGCGACGCTGCGCGCGAACGGGCTGCTGCCCGACGAGCGCGACCCGGCCGAGGCCGGCCCCGCCGCCGCCGCTGCTCCTGCTGCGAGCACGGCCGATGCAGGCACGGAGCCGGCGCATTCGCGACGCTTCAGGCGCAGGCACGCGCAGCGCCCGGCGCTCGAGCTGCGCGGCGTGTGGCACGAGCTGCGCGACGGCCCGGCGATCCTGCGCGGCGCCTCGCTCGAGCTGATGGCAGGCGAGACGGTCGCGCTGATGGGGCGCAACGGCGCGGGCAAGTCGACACTGCTGCGCCACGCCGCCGGACTTCTACAGCCCACGCGGGGGCGCATCGAGCGGGCCGGACGGGTCGCGCTGCTCTTGCAGAACCCGGGCGACTACTTCATCCACGAGCAGGTCGCGCAGGAGACCTCGCAGCGGGCGCTGGCGGCGGCAGGGCTGACGGAGCTTGCCCAGCGCCACCCGCGTGACCTCTCAGGCGGCGAGCGCCAGCGGCTGGCGCTGGCGATCGTGGCCGACGGCGAGACGCCGGCGGTGCTGGCGCTGGACGAGCCGACGCGCGGGATGGATCGCAGCGGCAAGGCTGTGCTGGCGCAGGAGTTGCGCAGGCGCGCGGGGGAGGGGCAGGCGGTGATCGTCGCCACGCACGACCCCGAGTTCGCGGCGGCCTGCGCGCGGCGCGCGGTGCTGCTGGCCGACGGCCGCGTGATCGCCGACGGGCCGACGGCGGAGCTGCTCGCGGGCGGTTGGTACTTCGCGACCGAGACGGCGCGGATCCTCGGCGGCGCCGGCGGCGCGCTGCTGCCCGAGCAGGGCGCCGAGCTGTTGCTCCGCGAGCAGCCGGTCGAGGCGGTGTCGGCGTGAGCTGGCCGCTGGCCTCCTTTCTGATCGTCGGCGTCGTGCTGGCGCTCGGCTGGCTGGCGTATGAGCGAACGCGCCCGTCGGCACGGATGATCGCCGTTGTGGCGACGCTCGCGGCCGTGGCCGCGCTCGGGCGCGACGCGTTCGTGGCCGTGCCGGACGTCAAGCCGATCACGGCGCTGACGCTGGTCGTCGGCTATGCGCTCGGCCCGCTGCCGGGCTTCAGCGTCGGCGCGCTCGGCATGCTGTCGTCGAACTTCGTGCTCGGCCAGGGCCCGTACACGCCGTGGCAGATGGCTGCGTGGGGTCTCGTCGGGCTGGCCGGCGCGGCGCTCGGCACGCTCAGCGGTGGTCGCCTGGGTCGCGTGCAGCTTGCGCTGGCCTGTGCGCTCGCGGCGCTCGGGGCGAAGGAGGTGATGAACGTGTACACGTGGACGATCGGCGCGAGCCACACGCCTGCGGCGCTGCTTGCGGCGGCCGGTGCGGCGCTGCCGTTCGACCTGACGGACACGGTCGCGAGCTTCCTCTTCGGCTTCGCCTTCGCGCCGGAGCTGGCCCGCCTGCTGGCGCGCATGCGCGCGCGCATGGACGTGAGCTGGGAGGCGGCCGAGCCGGCGGCCGAGCTCCCAGCTGCTAGCCCGATCCGCGCGCTGGGCGCCTCGGGACCGTTCCTCGCGCTGGCGCTCGCACTCGGCCTCGGCCTGGCCGGCGGCCTCGCCGAGCCGACTGACGCACGGGCGGCCTCGCTCGGTCGCGAGCTCGGCTATCTGGCCTCGGCGCAGAACCCGGACGGCGGCTACGGCGCGAGTACCTCCCAGCACAGCAGCGAGCTGTACACGGGGTGGGTGGCGATGGGCCTTGCCGCGGCCGGCCGCAACCCGGCCGGCGTGCGCCGCAACGGACACTCGCTGCTGGACTCGCTGCGCGGCGAAGCCTCGACGCTGGCGAACCTCGGCGACGTCGAGCGCACGGTGCTGGCGGCGCGCGCGTGCGGCGCCTCGGCGTACTCGTTCGCCGGGCGCAACCTCGTCGCCGAAGTGCTGCGCGCGGGCAGCGGCGACGGCTCGTTCGAGCGCCAGGTCAACCTATCGGCGTTCGCCGTGTTCGCGCTGCGCGCGGTCGGGCACTCGGCGAGCTTCGGCCCGATCCGCAAAGCGGCGGGCTGGATCGAGCGCCAGCAGAACGGCGACGGCGGCTTCGGCTTCGGCGCGCATGGCTCGCGCTCGGACGTCGACGACACGGGCGCGGCGCTGCAGGCGCTGGCGGTCGCGGGCGCGCGCAACCGCGGCGTGCTCTCGCGAGCGGTCGGCTACCTGATCCGCTCGCAGGGCGCCGACGGCGGCTTCCCGCAGCAGTACGGCGGCGAATCGAACGCGCAGTCGACGGCGTGGGCGGTGCAGGGGCTGATCGCGGCCGACGTCAACCCCGGCTCGGTGCGCCGCAGGGGCAGTCGCTCGCCGGTGGCCTACCTGGAAAGCCTGATCGCGCCGAACGGCAGCGTGCGCTACTCGCGCACGAGCGCGCAGACGCCGGCGTGGGTGACCGCGCAAGCGCTGATCGCGCTCGCCGGCAAGACGTTCCCGGTTGGCTGAGATGCCGCGCCGATGGTGTCTCAGTTTGGGCTCGTGGCCCTCGGCTCGTAGTCCAGATGGAAGACCTGACCGCCAGGCTGGTCGAGCGTGACCATGAACGTCTCGAAAAAATCGGCACGACCAAATAGGGGGATCGTGTCCTCCGCGTACTCAGGCCTCAGCTCGATCTCCGGCCCCCATGCCTCCAGACCCCGAGGCTCGTCGAACGGAACGACGACCCGAGCCCGGATCACGTATGGGCTAACCCAAGTCGGAAACCATCCACCGCCTGCGCCGCCCGATCCGGCGGGTGTGGCTTCCATGTCCTCCGGAGGTATACCCAGGGGTCCCGTCAGGCTCTTCGGGAGGAGCGTTCTGTCTGCGCCGCTGTCAACGACACCGGCTATCCCGCGCCTGCCGGTGGGGCCTGAGAGTGCCAGGCGCAGGATCGGCGTGTCCGACGAATACGGGATCGTCAAGCGGGGCAAGATACGTCCAAGATCGCGGTTTCGGCGCGAGGGATCAGCGTTAGGGGGCCGAAAACGTGGGTATGATGCCTGGTCCTGGCAGCAGTAATCCTGGAGGAACGATGGCACCGGTAGTCGAGGTTTCGCCGCAGCCAGTGCCCGCTGAAGCGTTTGAGCGCTTTCCCGGTCGCTGGGTGGCCGTGCGCGATGGCGAGGTCATTGCCGACGCAGCTAAGATCGAAGGGTTGGAAAGCGACGATCGAGTTGAACCCGATGACACTTTTTTTCGGGTTCCTGAGCCCAACTCCAAGTTCCTGTAGTCGGTACACCTCGCGCGATACTAGAGGCACGTCCGCCGACCGGCACGCGCGAGACGCCACGGCCACACGGGCTTCAGCGGCGCTTTAGCCGTCCTCCTAGGCTTAACGGATGTCCGCACGCGCGTACACGGCGGCGCTGCCGCGTGAGAACTCGGCTTCGCGCTCGCCGCGAGGCGGCGTGGTGCTGCCGCTGCTCCTGGCGGCGCTGTGCGTGCTCGCGATGGCACTCGTGTGGCTCCTGGCGACGCACGTGCAGGCCTTCCGCGTGCACGACGCCGAACTGCTGCGCCGCTTCGCGCTGGGCGGCGGCGAACGCACGAACGAGCTGGCGCGGGGGCTGCTGCACCTGCTCGAACCGGTCCAGTTCACGATCTGGGCGGTCGCGATCGTGCTGTTCGCGCTGGCGCGCGGAGATCGCCGGCTGGCGGTGGCGGTGGCGGTGGTGATGGCGCTGGCGCCGTTCAGCGCCGACCTGCTCAAGCCGCTGCTGGCCGAACCGCACGTCGGCTTCGGCCGCACGATCGGCGCCGGCTCCTGGCCGAGCGGCCATTCGACGGCGGCGACGGCGCTGGCGCTCAGCGCGGTGCTCGTGACGCCGCCGCGCGGGCGGGCGCCGGCGGCGCTGTTGGCGGCGCTGTTCATGCTCGCCGTCGGCGCTGCACTGCTGATCCGCGTGTGGCACATGCCGAGCGACGTGCTCGGTGGCTGGCTGCTCGGCACGCTGTGGATCGCGCTCGCCGTGGCCGGCCTGCGCGCCTGCGAGCGGCGCTGGCCGCGCCGGCGCGCGCGCTCGCGCGCCTGAGCGTTCGCGGGCGCTGCTCGCTGTCGGGCTGCTCGTTCCCCGGCGCTTCAGTCGCTGCTGCGCTCTTCGGCCTCGTGCGCGCCGGGCTGCCACAGCGGCTCGGCACCACCCGAGTCGCCCTCGTTGTTGGCGGCGCGGCTGAGGATGAAGAGCAGGTCGGAGAGCCGGTTGAGGTAGCGCACGACCTCGGCGTTGCCGTCGGCGCCGACGGCGATGGCGCGACGCTCGGCGCGGCGGCAGACGGTGCGGCAGACGTGCAGGTGCGCGGCGGCGGGGGTGCCGCCGGGGATCACGAACGAGCGCAGCGGGGCGAGCGTGGCATTGACCTCGTCGCAGGCGCGCTCGAGCCATGCGGTGTAGTCGGGGCCGACGCGCAGGCGCCCGCGCGGGTCCGAGCCCTCGCCGGCATCCTCCTGCGGCGGCGGCACGGACAGGTCGGCGCCGATGTCGAGCAGATCGTTCTGCACGCGCTGGAGCCACTGCGCGAACTGCTCGGGCATGCCCGGCTGCAGAAGCGCGACTCCGAGCGTGGCGTTGAGCTCGTCGACGGTGCCGTAGGCCTCGACGCGCGGGTGCACCTTGGAGACACGGCTCATGTCGCCGAGGTGCGTCTCGCCACCGTCGCCGAGCTTGGTGTAGATGCGGGTGAGGTTGACGGTCATGCGTGCGTCGATGATAGGCGCGCGGCGGACTTCTGTGCCGATGAGCACACCGCGCGTCGGCACGATGGGATACGTTCCCGCCCTTCATGCGCATTGGCGTTCCGAAGGAGACGGCTGCGGGCGAGCACCGGGTTGCGCTCGTGCCCGAGGTCGTGGGCAAGCTCAAGGGCAAGGGCCTCGACGTGCTCGTGCAAAGCGGGGCGGGTACTGACGCGCTCGTGCCGGACGCGGCCTTCGCGGAGGCGGGAGCTGAGCTGACCCAGGACGCGGGCGAGGTGTGGCGCTCGGACGTGGTGCTGACGATCGCGCCGCCGGAGCCCGAGCAGATCCGCTCGCTCGGCCAGGGCTCGATCCTGATCGGCTTCCTGGCTCCGCTGTCGAGTCCGCAGACGACGAAGGCGCTGGCGGACGCGGGCGCGACGGCGTTCGCGATGGAGTCGATCCCGCGGATCTCGCGCGCGCAGTCGATGGACGCGCTGTCCTCGCAGGCGAACGTCGGCGGCTACAAGGCTGCGCTGCTCGGAGCGGAGGAGATGGGCCGCTTCTACCCGATGCTGATGACGGCGGCGGGCACGATCCCGCCGGCGAAGGTGCTTGTGCTGGGCGTCGGCGTGGCGGGGCTGCAGGCGCTGGCCACGGCCAAGCGCCTGGGCGCGCGCACGACGGGCTACGACGTGCGCCCCGAGGTGGCCGAGCAGGTGCAGTCGCTCGGCGCGATGTGGCTCGACCTGGGCCTGGAGGCCAGCGGCGAGGGCGGCTACGCGCGCGAGCTGACAGACGAGGAGCGCGCGCAGCAGCAGCAGGCGCTGACGGACGCGATCAAGGGCTTCGACGTGGTCATTACGACGGCGCTCGTGCCGGGCCGCCCGGCGCCGAAACTGGTCACGGCGGAGGCCGTGGAAGGGATGAAGCCGGGCTCGGTGATCATCGACATGGCGGGCGAGACGGGCGGCAACTGCGAGCTGACGGAGCCGGGCCAGACGGTGGTCAAGCACGACGTGAAGATCGTCTCGCCGCTGAACCTGCCGGCGAGCATGCCCGAGCACTCATCGCAGCTGTTCGCGCGCAACGTGCTCGCCCTGCTGGAGCTGCTGGTCGGCGAGGACGGGGCTTTGAAGCTCGATTTTGATGACGAGATAATCGCCGGCGCGTGCGTCGTGCGCGACGGCGAGATCGTCAACGCGGCCGCGAAGGCGACCGTGGAGAAGAGCGGCGGAGCTGCGCCGACCCCGCCGAGCCCCGCCGCCCCGGCCGCGGGCGATCCCCTGAGCGGAGGTGCACAGTGATCCTTGCCAGCACGCTCACGACCAATCTCGCGATCCTCGTGCTCGCGGGCTTCATCGGCTTCGTCGTGATCTCGAAGGTGCCGAACACGCTGCACACGCCGCTGATGTCGGGCACGAACGCGATCCACGGGATCGTGCTGCTCGGAGGCCTCCTGGTCGTCGGCGCGTCGGGTAACAGCGCGTTCAACAAGGTGATCCTCGTGATCGCGATCGCGTTTGGCACGATCAACGTGGTCGGCGGCTTCCTCGTGACCGATCGCATGCTGGAGATGTTCAAGTCCAAGCCGAAGCCGCCGAAGGACGCGGACGGCGAGCGGGACGGGAACGGCCCGTCGTGATCCTCGCGAGCTCCTTCCTGCAGGACCAGAGCTTCCTCGACGTCCTCTACATCGTCGCCTTCGCCCTGTTCATCCAGGGCCTGCGCGGGCTGTCGGGGCCGACGACGGCGGTGCGCGGCAACCGCATCGCGGCGGTCGGCATGCTGATCGCGGTAATCGCGACGCTGCTGAACGAGGGCGAGGGCAACTGGGGCCTGATCGTGCTCGGCGTGGCGCTCGGCACGGCCGTCGGCGTGCCGGCGGCGCGCCAGGTGAAGATGACGGCGATGCCGCAGATGGTCGCGCTGTTCAACGGCGTCGGCGGCGGCGCGGTGTTCCTGATCTCGTGGTCTGAGTTCCGCCTGACGGACGGCTTCACGGGCGTGGCGACGTACATCACGGTCTTCTCGCTGTTCGCGGCGATCGTCGGCTCGGTCTCCTTCTGGGGCTCGAACATCGCCTTCGGCAAGCTCCAGGAAATCATCCCGGGGCGCCCGATCAGCTTCGGCTCGGCCCAGCAGATCGTCAACCTGGTGCTGCTGATCCTGGCGGTCGCGGCGGGCGTGGACATCGCGGCGGGCAACCACTCGGAGGGGATCTTCATCGGCCTGTTGATCTGCTCGGCGCTGCTCGGCAACGCGGTCGTGCTGCCGATCGGGGGCGCCGACATGCCGGTCGTGATCTCGCTGCTGAACGCCTTCACGGGTCTGTCGGCGGCGGCGACGGGGATCGCGCTGGACAACACGGCGCTGATCGTGGCGGGCATGATCGTCGGCGCCTCGGGCACGATCCTGACGAACCTGATGGCGACCGCGATGAACCGCTCGATCCCGGCGATCGTCGCCGGCGGCTTCGGCGGCGGCGGTGCTGTGGCGGGCGCCGAAGGCGCGGGCGAGCATGCGGGCACGGTCAAATCGACAAGTGCGGCAGACGCGGCGATCCAGCTGGCCTACGCGAGCCGCGTGGTGATCGTGCCGGGCTACGGCATGGCGGTCGCCCAGGCCCAGCACGCAGTGCGCGAGCTGACCAAGGAGCTCGAGAAACGCGGGGTCGAGGTGAGCTACGCGATCCACCCGGTGGCGGGACGCATGCCGGGGCACATGAACGTGCTGCTGGCCGAGGCCGACGTGCCATATGACCAGCTGAAGGAGATGGACGACGCCAACCCCGAGTTCCAGCGCACCGACGTCTCACTCGTGATCGGCGCCAACGACGTGACCAACCCGGCGGCGAAGAACACGCCGTCCTCGCCGATCTACGGCATGCCGATCCTCGAAGTCAACGACAGCCAGTCGGTGATCGTGATCAAGCGCTCGATGAACCCCGGCTTCGCGGGGATCGAAAACGAGCTGTACTACGACCCGAAGACGGCGATGCTGTTCGGCGACGCCAAGTCGGCCGTCTCGGAGATCACGGCCGAGCTCGCCGACATCTAGCAACGCCTCTGCGAGACTGCGCGCGTGATCGAGCGCGGCCAGGCGCTGTCGGCGCTGAGCGGGGAGGAGTTCGACGTCGTCGTCGTCGGCGGCGGCATCACGGGAGCGGGCGTCGCACTGGACGCGGCCTCGCGCGGCTACAGCGTGGCGCTGCTGGAGCGCACCGACTACGCCTCGGGCACGTCGAGCCGCTCGAGCAAGCTCGTCCACGGCGGCCTGCGCTACCTGCAGAACTTCGACCTCGGGCTCGTGCGCGAGGCGCTGCTCGAGCGCCAGCTGATGGTGGCGCTGGCGCCGCACCTGGTGCGCCCGCTGCCGCTGGTCGCGCCGGCCTTCGAGGGCGCCCACCCGGACCGCCTCGTCGGCGTCGGGCTGAACCTCTATGACGTGATGTCGGTCGAGCGCGGGCGCCGGCGTGGGCGCCGCGGCAAGCGCAAGGGCGCCGAGCCGGTGCCGGAGGGCGTGGAGGCCGTCGCGGGCGCCGACGGCGGCGAGTCGTGGAGCCCGGAGCGCCACCGGATGATCTCGGGCGAGGAGGTGCTCGAGCTGCTGCCGGCGCTGGCCGCGCGCGAGCCGACCAGCGGCTACCTGTTCTACGACTGCCAGACCGACGACGTGCGGCTCGTGCTGACGGTGCTCGGCGAGGCCGAGCGCTTCGGCGCGGTGTGCGCCAATCGCGTCGAGGTGACGGGGCTGCTCGAGCACGAGGGACGCGCCCGCGGCGTGCGCGCGCGCGACGGCGAGAGCGGCGAGTCCTTCGACGTGCGCGCTGCCAACGTGATCAACGCGACGGGGGTGTGGGCCGACGAGCTGCGCCCGCAGGAGCTGCACGACGAGGCCGAGCTGCCGAGCATCCGCCCGAGTCGTGGCACGCACATCACGCTGCGTCACGAGGACCTGCCGCTGATCGGCGGTGCGATCGTGCCGGCCGGCTCGGGGCGCTCGATCTTCGCGCTGCCGTGGCTCGGGCACACGCTGGTGGGCACGACCGACAACGACTACGAGGGCTCGCTCGAGCACGTCAAGCCCTCCGAGGACGACGTGGCCTATTTGCTCGACGCGATCAACACGTTCTTCGGCTCGGAGCTCGGCGAGGGCGATCTGACGGGCGCCTTCGCCGGGGTGCGCCCGCTGATCTCCACGGGCGACCCGAAGAAGTCGGTCGACATCTCGCGCAAGGCCGAGCTGTACGAGACCTCTTCGGGGATGATCACGATCACGGGCGGCAAGCTGACGACGTGGCGGCGGATGGCGAAGATGACGGTCGACCGCCTGGCGCTGCGCGACGCCAGCGACGCGCCGTGCCGCACGCAGGAAATCCCGCTCGGGCAGGCGATCTCGGCGGATGAGCTGCCACGCGTGGAGGGCGTGCCCGAGCAGTCCTACGAGGCGCTCGCGGCGCGCTACGGGCACGCGGCACACGAGGTGCTGGCGCTTGCGGCCGAGCGCGGCGAGCTGGCCCAGCCGGTCGTCGAGGGGCTGCCGGACCTGCTCGCGGAGGCGGTGCTGGCGGCGCGCCAGGAGCAGGCGCGCGGGATCGCGGACGTGCTGCTGCGCCGAACCCGGCTCGGCCTGCTGGCCGCGCGCGAGCTGGCCGAGGAGGGTCCGGTGGCGCGCGTGGCCAACGTGCTCGCGGGAGAGCTCGGCTGGGATCGTGAGCGGACGAGCGCCGAGATCGAGCGCTTCCGCGAGGAGGCCCGCGCCGAGGGCCTGCTCGGCTCGTGAGCCGGATGGAGCCGCAGCCCGCGCCGGGCAGGCGCCTGCGCGCGGGAGCGCACGTGCTCGAGCTCGGCTCACGACCGCTGCTGATGGGGATCGTCAACGCCTCGCCCGACTCCTTCAGCGACGGCGGCCGCCACCCGACGCTCGACGATCGGCTGCGTTTGGCCGAGCAGCTGCTCGAGGAGGGCGCCGAGATCCTCGACGTCGGCGGCGAGTCGGCGACGACCGGCCGGGAGCCGGTGGCGGTCGAGCAGGAGGCCGAGCTCGTCGTGCCGCTGATCGAGCGCCTGTCGGCGGAGCTCGGCGCGCTCGTCTCGGTCGACACCTACAAGCCGGCCGTCGCGCGCGCTGCGATCGCGGCGGGGGCGAGCATCGTCAACGACGTCAGCGGGCTGCGCGACCCGGAGCTGGCGGCGGTCTGCGCGCAGACGGGCGCCGCGCTCGTGCTGATGCACACGCGGGCGGCGCCGCGCGAACGGCTGCAGGACCCCGACCTCTACGAGGACGTGACCGAGGACGTGCTGGCTTTCCTGCGCGAGCGGATCGCGCAGGCGAGCGGCGCGGGTGTGTCGAGCGAGCAGCTGATCGTCGATCCGGGCCCGGACTTCGCGAAGACGCCGGCGCAGACGATCGGCCTGCTGGGCGAAGTCGCTCGCCTGCACGAGTTGGGGCGCCCGCTGCTGATGGCGATCTCGCGCAAGGACTTCATCGGTGCGCTCACTGGCCGCGCGCCGCGCGGGCGGCTGGCCGGCACGCTCGCGGCGCTCGCCCACGGCACCGACGCCGGGGCGCACATCTTCCGCGTGCACGACGTGGCCGCGGCGTCGGACTTCCTCACCGTGCGGGCCGCCCTTGCGGGGGAGACGAGCACCGGCAGGGATCTCGCGCTCGCCGAGGAATTGCGCCATGAGCGGCTGAGCGGCCGCAGCAGCCGCTAGGCTCACGAGAGCAACGGGTGCCCGCCGCTGTCCAACGCAGCGGGACGCCAACCACCCACACAAACGAAGAGGAGAAGAACACATGGCATCAGTGCTCGACCGCTCCGAGCTGGAGGCAAGCCCTCTGGCCGACCTGCACGCGATCGCAGATCAGCTGGGACTGGACGGCTTCAGGCGTCTGCGCAAGGCAGACCTGATCGACAGGATCCTCGGTGAGCCCGGCGGCGACGCCGAGGACTCGCAGGACGAGCAGGCAGACGAGGAGAAACCCTCGACGCGCTCCTCCAGCCGTGGCCGGCGCGGGGGACGTTCCCGTCGCTCGCGCTCGGCCGAAGCCGACGCCGAAGCCGACGCCGAGCCCGAGAAGGAGCCCGAGGCCGAGAAGGAGCAGAAGGACGAGCCGCGCGAGCGGCGCCCGCGCTCGAGGCGCGGCGGGGCCGGGCGTGGCGCCGGCCGGAAAGAGGCCGGGGCGAAGGAGGCCGCCGCGAAGGACACCGGCGCCAAGGATGCCGACGCGGATGACCCCGCCGAGCGCGAGGGCGGCGAGCTCGCCGAGGGCGTCGTCGAGGTGCTCGGCAACGGCTCGGCCTTCCTGCGCGTCGACCCGCCGGAGCCCTCCGACGGCGACGTCTACATCTCAGCGGCACAGGTGCGCCGCTGCGAGCTCGTCTCGGGCGACCGCGTGGCCGGCCCGATGCGCACGCCGCGCCGCTCCGAGCGCTACCCCTCGCTGATCCGCATCGACACGATCAACGGCGACTCGGCGGACACGGTCTCGGCAGGCGCTCGCTACGAGGACCTGCCCGTGGACTACCCGAGCGAGCGCTTCGCGCTGGAGGCGAGCGACCCGACGCTGCAGGCGATCGAGTGGCTGACGCCGTTCGGCCGCGGCTCGCGCGTCGTGATCGTCGGCGCCGCGCGCGCCGGCAAGAGCGAGACGCTGCGCGCGCTGCTCTACGCGGTCGCCGCCGGCGAGGGCGTCGACGCCTCGATCGTGCTGGCGGGCGTGCGCCCGGAGGAGATCGGTCGCTGGCAGTCCGACGAGCAGCACCCGCCGGCCGCCGCGCTCAGCTTCGCCGCCTCGGCCGACTCCCAGGGTCAGGCGGTCGAGCGCGCGATCGACGCTGCCAAGCGCGTAGCCGCGCGCGGCGGGCACGCGGTCGTGCTGATCGACTCGCTCGACGGGCTGCACCCGCACGCGGCGCGCAAGGCACTTGCGGCGGCACGCAACCTGCGCGAGGGCGGCTCGTTGACGGTGATCGCCACCGCGTCTGAGCCCTTCGGCGGCGAGAGCACGGTGATCGCGCTCGACGTCGCACTCACCGCCACCGGTCGCCAGCCGATCCTCGACCTCGCCGCGTCCGGCACGCTGCGCTCCGAGCTGCTCGTCGGCGAAGACGGCGCAACGGCGATCCTGAAGGCCCGCGCCGAAGCGATGGACGTCAGCTAACGACGGTAGGCAACTCGACCCCAGGAAGGCTCTGGGGCGAGTTCGATCGGTTCGCCGCCGGTCTCGGTGTGGGGATCGGTCGGCTGAACGTAGGCGAAGCTGCCGGTCTCTTCGTCGAAGGCCACGCTGAGCTCGCCCTCGTTGACACGCTGGTCGAGCCAGGCGCCGCGGAACACGAGGCGGCGCAGCCAGTGCACGAGCGAGCGCTCGGCCGGGCCGACGAGCTCGGGCCAGCAGTCGTTGACGTGCTGTCCAAGCGCCGAGGCCGGGTCTGAGATCTCGCCGTTGACGGCGAGGTTGACGAGGTCTTCGAGCTCCCCCTCGCCGAGGCGGCCGCCGACGAAGCCGACCTTGATCGCCGCCTGCTCGCAGCGCTCGGAGAAGTCCTCCTCGTTGAAGGTGAAGCGCAGCTCTCCGTATTCGAGGACGAAGTCCTCTCCAGAGTCGTAGTTTCCGCGTCGCGAGGTATCCATGGGGGCAGGCCGGGGAGGTGCTCGCCCCCGGACCGTCGGGATCATAGGGCGGCTTCCTGCCCGGTCGGCTGCGGTGCATGGGATTTTGCATCCATTCCGGCCTGTCGAATGCGACGGCGCGCGAGCGCCGGGATGCGCCCGGGAGGGCCTCCGGCGAATCGCGCCGGCCGGCTGCGGTGCGCCGCGGATTCGCTCTATACGCTGCGCTGATGGCACGCCTCTCTCAACACGGCCTGCGACGCGTGCTCGGCACGAGCGCGCTGTTCTCGACCGCCTACGGCAACGTCGGCTCCTCGATCTACTACGCCCTCGGCCTGGTCGCCTCCTACGCGCTCGGCCTGACGCCGGTCGTGTTCGTGATCACCGGCGTGATCTTCTACCTGACCGCCGCCACCTACGCCGAGGCGACGGCGATGTACCCCGAGGCCGGCGGCTCCTCGAGCTTCGCCCGGCACGCCTTCAACGAGCTGTGGTCCTTCTTCGCGGCCTGGGCGCAGATGCTCAACTACACGATCACGATCGCGATCTCGGCGTTCTTCGTGCCGCACTACCTCGGCGGGCTGTTCTGGCCGGCGCTCAGGCACGGACCCGGGGACATCGTCTTCGGCGTCGCCGTCGTGGCCGTGCTCTCGGTCGTCAACGTCGTCGGCGTCAAAGAGGCCGCCGGCCTGAACATCGTGCTCGCGCTCACCGACCTCGCCACGCAGCTGCTGCTGGTGGTCGTCGGCATCGTGCTCGTGCTTTCGCCGCACACGCTGATCCACAACGTGCAGCTCGGCGTCGCGCCGAGCTGGAAAGACTTCCTCGTGGCGATCCCGATCGGGATGATCGCCTATACCGGCATCGAGACGATCTCGAACATGGCCGAGGAGGCGCGCGACGAGACGCGCACCGTGCCGCAGGCGATCAAGGCCGTCGTGCTCGCCGTGTTCGCGATCTACGCGGCCCTGCCGATGGTCGCCCTCTCGGCGCTGCCCGTGCACAAAGGCGTCGATGGCAAGTACACGACGCTGCTCGGCACGAGCGAGGCCAACGGCGGCTTCGCCGGCGATCCCGTGCTCGGCATCGTCAAGCACCTGCACCTCGGCGGCCTGCAGTCGATCGGCGAGATCTACGTCGGCCTGCTTGCCGCCACGATCCTGTTCATCGCCGCCAACGCCGGCATCATCGGCGCCTCGCGCCTGGTCTACTCGATGGGCCTGCACCGCCAGGTCCCCGACCGCCTCAGCCGCCTGCACCCGCGCTTCTCGACGCCCTGGATCGGGATCCTGCTGTTCGGCGGCGTCGCCTGCCTGACGATCATCCCCGGACAGGCCGAATTCCTCGGCAACATGTACGCGTTCGGGGCGATGCTGTCGTTCACGATCGCCCACCTCTCGGTGATCCGCCTGCGCATCAAGGAGCCCGACCGGCCGCGGCCCTATCGCGGGCCGGGCACGATCCACGTCGCCGGGCGCCCGCTGCCCGTGTTCGCGCTGCTCGGCATCCTCGGCACAGGGCTCGCGTTCGTCGTCGTCACCGTGCTGCATCTGGCCGTCGCCGCCGCCGGCGTCTTCTGGCTCGCCTTCGGGATGGTGCTGTATGTGATCTTCCGCAGACAGCAGGGCCTCGACCTGCGCACGACCGCCAAGGCGCCACGCCCCGAGCGCCCGCCCGACTTCGAGGAGTTCGACTACCGCACCGCGCTCGTGCCGATCTTCGGCAAGGACATCAGCGCCAGCGTGCTCGGCCACGCCGCCAAGCTGATCGGCGAGGAAGGCGTCCTCTACGCGATCTACGTGCTGCCCGTGCCCAGCCAGCTCTCGCTCGACGCCGGCCTGGAGGAGGAGGAAGCGCATGGGCGCTCGGTGCTCGAGAGCGCCCGCATCCAGGCGCGCCGCGCAGGCATCAAGATCCACACCGGGCTGATCCGCACGCGCAACCCCGGCGCCTCGCTCGTCGAGGAAGCCAAGCGCGTCAACGCCGACGTGATCTACTGGTCGACGATCCACGCCTCCTCCTCTGACCAGCGGATCGGCCCGACCGCGGCCTACCTGCTCGGCAAGCGCCCCTGCCGCGTGATCATCGAGACCGAGAACCCACCCGCGCGACCGCGCGAGCCCGTGCCGGCCTGATCGCAAGGCCGCCAGACCTGCCCTGCGCGGGCAGCCACGCGGCCATCTCCTGAATCGTCACAAAATCGTTATATGCCGTCCGGCGATCGTTATGCGCGCGTGATGGCGGCGCGCCTAGCGTTGGCTTGGGATGGCACGCCTAACCGAGCACGGTCTGCGCCGTTCCGTCGGCGTCCCCGGACTCTTCGCCACCGCCTACGGCAACGTCGGCTCCTCGATCTACTACGCGCTCGGGCTCGTCGCCGCGCACGCGCTCGGGCTGACGCCGCTCGTCTTCATGTTCGCCGGCGGGCTGTTCGTGCTGACCGCCAAGACCTACGCCGAGGGCGCGGCGATGTTCCCCGAAGCCGGCGGTTCCTCCTCCTTCGCGCGACACGCCTTCAACGACATCGTCTCGTTCTTCGCCGGTTGGGCGCTGAGCCTCGACTACATCATCACGATCGCGATCTCCGCGTTCTTCGTGCCGCACTACCTCGGCGCCTTCTTCCCCGCGCTCACGCACAACCCGGGCGACATCATCGGTGGGCTGATCACGATCGTGCTGCTCGCCGCGCTCAACATCCGCGGCCTCGGCGAGTCGGCCAAGCTCAACCTCTTCCTGGCCATCGCCGACCTCTGCACGCAGGTGCTGCTCGTCGGCCTGGGCTTCGTGCTGGTGCTCAAGCCCTCGCTGTTGATCGACCAGGTGCACCTGGGACTCGCTCCCAGCTGGACGCAGCTGATCTTCGCGCTGTCGGTCGCGATGGTCGCCTACACCGGGATCGAGACGGTCTCCAACATGGCCGAGGAGGCGAAGGACCCCGGCCACGACATCCCCAAGTCGGTCAACCTCGTGCTGATCGCGGTGCTCGGCATCTATGCCGGCATCTCGGTCGTCGCGCTCTCGGCGCTGCCGGTGATCCACCACGGGGTGGGCTTCAGTCATGCTCTTTCGCAGAGCTACGACCACGCCGGCTACGCCACGGCGCTCGGCGGCCACTTCGAAAACGACCCCGTGCTCGGCATCATCACCCGCCTCGGCCTGCACGGCACCGTGCTGACGCTCGCCAAAGACTACGTCGGCGTGCTCGCGGCGACGATCCTGTTCATCGCGACCAATGCCGGGCTGATCGGGATCTCGCGGCTCTCCTGGTCGCTGTCCGAGCACCGCCAGCTGCCGAGCCTCTTCTCCAGCCTGCACCCGACCTTCCGTACGCCGTGGTTCACGATCGTGTTCTTCTCGATCCTCGCCGGGCTGCTGATCCTGCCGGGCGAAACCACGCTGCTGGGCAACCTCTACTCGTTCGGCGCGATGCTCTCGTTCACGACCGCGCATGTGTCGCTGATCGCGCTTCGCATCAGGCGGCCCGACCAGGAGCGCCCTTATCGCATGCCCTGGAACGTGCGCTTTCGCGGCCATCTGATCCCGCTGACCGCCGTGCTCGGCGCGCTCGGCACGTTCGGCGCGTGGTGTGCCGTCGTCGCACTGCACGGCGAGGCGCGCACGATCGGGATTCCCTGGATGGTCGTCGGGATGACCGGCTACTTCATCTACCGCAAGCGCCAGGGCCTCGACCCGCGCACGTCGCACAAGATCGAGCGCCCGCAGCGCCCACCCGACTTCGAGGCACTCGACTACCGCACCGCGCTCGTGCCGATCTTCGGCGCAGACGTCTCTGCCAGCGTGCTGCGCAGCGCCGCCAAGCTGATCGGCGAGGAAGGCGTCGTCTACGCGATCTACGTGCTGCCCGTGCCCAACCAGCTCTCGCTCGATGCCGGCCTGGAGGAAGAGGAGGCGCACGGGCGCTCGGTGCTCGAGAGCGCGCGCATCCAGGCGCGCCGCGCCGGCATCAAGATCCACACCGGCCTGATCCGCACGCGCCACCCCGGCGCCGCGCTCGTCGAGGAAGCACAGCGAATCGGTGCCGACGTGATCTACTGGTCGACGATCCACGCGGCCACCGGCGAGCAGGGGATCGGCCCGACCGCCGCCTACCTGCTCGGCAAGCGTCCCTGCCGCGTGATCGTCGAGACCCAGAACCGGGACGGCGCCGAGCAGCGGCTGAACGGCGTGGGCGCTAGCCGCGTGCCAGTGCCGAGCTGAGCGCCTGCTCGAGCGCCGGATGGGCGAACTCGTAGCCGAGCACGAGCGCCTTCGCCGGCACCACGCGCGCGCCCTCCGTGACGATCTCCGCCATCTCGCCGTAGAGCAGCTGCAGCGCCACGGCGGGTACCGGTAGGAACGCCGGGCGTTTGAGCGCGCGCCCGAGCGCGCGCGAGAAGTCGCCGTTGCTGACCGGCGTCGGCGCCGTCGCGTTGACCGGCCCGCTCCAGCGCTCGTCGCCGACCGCCGTCGCGATCATGCCGACGAGGTCCTCGCGGTGGATCCAGGAGATGTACTGGCGCCCGCCCGCCACGGGGCCGCCCACGCCGAGGCGGAACGGGGGCAGCATCTTCTCCAGCGCCCCGCCGTCCTTGTGCAGCACGACGCCCGTGCGCACGCACACCACGCGCAGGCCGAGGTCCACCGCCTTCTGCGCCTCCGCCTCCCACTCCACGCACACCTGCGCGAGGAAGTCGCGTCCCGCCGGCGCCTCCTCGTCCAGCGGCTCTTCGCCGTGAGCACCGTAGTAGCCGACGCCCGAGGAGCTGACGAGCGTGCGCGGCGGGCTTGCCGCCTGGCGCATGCCCGCGAGCAGGTTGCGCGTGCCCGTCACGCGGCTCTCGCGAATCGCCCGCTTGGCCTGCGCGCTCCAGCGCTGGGCGATGTTCTCGCCCGCCAGGTGCACGACGGCGTCGCGATGCTCGAGCGCCTCTGCCGGTGCCGGCTCGGCCATCAGGTCCCACGCGTAGGCCTCGACCGGCTCGTGCCCCTCGCGCCGCAGGCGCTCACGTGCGCGCTCCGGATCGCGCGAGAGCACGCTCACCTGGGCTCCCGCGTCCTGCAGCGCCGCGACCACCGGGGGGCCGATCAGGCCCGTCGCCCCCGTCAGCGTCACGCGCCGATCGGTCAGCGGTCGCTCGCTCACTGCGGCGCTGCCGAGTTGGGCGTCATCGTGTCGCCCTGCGCGAAGCCGACCTCATGGCCGGCGCGCGCCGCGCCCGTGGCGCGCGCCTCGTCCGCCACGGCCTTCGCCACCGCCGGCGCCACGTCGCGGTTGAAGACCGACGGGATGATGTAGTCCTCGCGCAGTTCAGACTCGTCGACCGTGCCGGCGATCGCGTGTGCCGCCGCCATCTTCATCTCCTCGGTGATCGTCGGCGCGCGCACGTCGAGCGCGCCGCGGAACACGCCCGGGAAGCACAGCACGTTGTTGATCTGGTTGGGGTAGTCCGAGCGGCCCGTCGCGACGATCCGCGCGTACTTGGCCGCCTCCTCGGGGCTGACCTCGGGGTTGGGGTTGGCCATCGCGAAGACCATCGCGTCCTCGTTCATGCGCGCAAGCGCCTCCGGCGGCATCGCGCGCGCGCCGGAGAGACCGATCAGCAGGTCGGCGCCGTCGATCACGTCCGCCGGCGTGCCCGCGCGGCAGTCGGGGTTGGTCTGCTTCGCGAACCACTGCTTGACTTCGCTCATGTGGCCGTTGAGGTAGTCCTCGCGCTGCACGTGCAGCGCGCCCTTGGAGTCGGCGCCGATGATGTTTCGCACCCCGCCCGCGTGAAGGATCCGCGTGACCGCGATGCCCGCCGCGCCGAGACCGATGATCAGCACCTTGAGATCCTCGATGCGCCTGCCCGTCAGCTTCACCGCGTTCAGCAGCGCCGCCATCACGACGACCGCCGTGCCGTGCTGGTCGTCGTGGAACACCGGGATATCGAGCTTCGCCTTGAGGCGATCCTCGATCTCGAAGCAGCGCGGCGCCGAGATGTCCTCGAGGTTGATGCCGCCGAAGGCCGGCGCGATCAGTTCGACGTTGCGCACGATCTCGTCGGCGTCGGTCGTGTCGAGGCAGATCGGGAAGGCGTCGACGCCGGCGAACTCCTTGAACAGGCAGCACTTGCCCTCCATCACCGGCATCGCCGCGCGCGGGCCGATGTCGCCGAGGCCGAGCACCGCCGTGCCGTCTGAGACGACCGCCACCGTGTTGCGCTTGATCGTGTACTGGAAGGCCTTGTCCTCGTCTTCGGCGATCGCTTCGCAGACGCGCGCCACGCCCGGCGTGTAGGCCATCGAGAGGTCGTCGCGCGTCTTCAGCGGGCTCTTGTTGTGCTGTTCGAGCTTGCCGCCGACGTGCAGCAGGAACGTGCGATCGGTCGTGTCGATCACCTCGACGCCCTGCAGCGCGCGCATCGCGGTGAGGATCTGCTCCCAGTGATCCTGCCCGGCGGCGTCGACGACGATGTCGCGCAGGCTGTGCGGGCCGTCCATCTCGACCAGATCGACCGCTCCGACCACGCCGCCGGCCTCGCCGATCGCGCCGGTCAACAGGCCGAGCGTGCCGTGGGCGTCCTCGATGCGGACGCGGATCGTCAATCGGTACTGCGCGCTGGGTGTGGCGCTCACTGGAGCTTCTCCTCGCTAATTGGGCGGCACGGCATGTTAGGGCCAAGCGGCGAGACGTCGCTGCGCCGCTCTCATAGAGTGGGCGTTCGATGGCCGCCACCAGCACGAGTGCGAAGACGCCCGCCACGGCTGTGGGCGAGGGCGAGCGGCGCCTGTTCTTGATCGACGGGCCCAGCCTCGTCTACCGCGCCTTCTTCGCCCTGCCCGAGTCGATCGCGACCTCCACCGGCGTCCCGACCAACGCGATCTTCGGCTTCGCCTCGATGCTCGTGAAGATCGTCACCGAGTACGGCGTGCAGCCGACCGTCGTCGCCTGGGACGCCGGTACGTCCGGGCGCACCGAGATGTTCGCCGAGTACAAGGCCCAGCGCCGCTCGCGCCCGGATCTGCTCAAGCAGCAGTGGCCCGCGATGGAACCGCTCGTCGAGGCCTTCGGCTACTCCAACGTGAAGATCGAGGGCTACGAGGCCGACGACGTGATCGCCTCGCTCGCCGCCCGCGCGATGGCGGCCGAGCCGCCCGTGCCCGTGACGATCGTGACCGGCGATCGCGACGTGTTCCAGCTGATCGACGAGCAGGGCCTGGTCAAGGTGATGGCCACCGCCCGCGGGATCACCGAGACCAAGATCTACGACCGCCAGGCCGTGATCGACCGCTACGGCATCCCGCCCGAGTCGATCCCCGACTTCTACGGCCTGAAGGGCGACACCTCCGACAACATCCCCGGCGTCCCCGGGATCGGCGACAAGACCGCCAGCGAGCTGCTGCAGACCTACGGAACGCTCGAGGGAGTGCTCGCGCACATCGACGAGATCAAAGGCGCCAAGCGCAAAGAGAACCTGATCGCCCACGCCGAGGATGCGCGTGTCTCCAAGCAGCTGGCCACCGTGCAGCGCGATCTCGCCGTCGACTTCGACATCGCCGCCGAGTCCGTGCGCGAGCCCGATCGCTCGCGCGTGCGCGAGGTGTTCCGCGAGTACGAGCTGCGCGATCCGCTCAGGCGCCTGGAGGAGGCGCTCGGCGACCCCGACGTCGCCGCGCCCGCGCCCGCCGCCGAGGTCAAGCTGAGCGGGCGCGTGCGCAGCGGCAAGCCCGCCGAGATCGCCAAGCTCGGCGGCGCCGGGGACGAGCTGATGCTCGTCGTGCGCGAGACCGAGACGCCCGAGGGCGAGCTGTTCGCCGAAGGGCCGCCGTGGCGCTTTGCCGCGGCCGTGTCGGCCGCCGGGGCGAAGGGCGGAAAGGGCGCCGAGGTGTTGGCCGGCGACTGCGAGAAGCCCGAGCAGGTCGTGCAAGCCGCCGGCGAGCGAGCCGTCGTCGCGCACGACGCGAAGGAGCTGAGGCTCGTGCCGCCGGGCCTCACGCACGACACCATGCTCGGCGCCTTCCTGCTCGAGCCCGCCCGTCGGCGCTTCCCGTTCGACGAGCTGTGCGAAGAGCGCGGCCTGGCCAGCGATCTCGAGGACCCGCTCGCCGCCGACGCCGTGATGCTCGGAGCGCTCGCCGGGTGGCAGCGCGCGCAGATCTCAGAGCGCGGGCTCGACGGCGTGATGCGCGACATCGAGTTGCCGCTCGTCGCCGTGCTGCGCGAGATGGAGCTGCTCGGCGTGCGGCTGAACCTCGAGCGCCTCGCCGAGATCCAGGGACGCGTGCGCGAGGAGCTGATCTCACTCGAAGAGGACATCTTCCTGCTGGCAGAGGAGGAGTTCACGATCGGCTCGCCCCAGCAGCTCGGGCAGATCCTGTTCGAGAAGCTCGGGCTCTCGCGCAAGCGCCGCGGCAAGACCGGCTACTCGACCGACGCGCGCGTGCTGCAGGCGATTCGCACAGAGCACGAGATCGTGCCCAAGATCGAGCGCTGGCGCGAGCTCTCGACGCTGGCCAAGACCTACCTCGACGTGCTCCCGTCGGTCGTCGACGAGCGCTCGCGCATCCACACGACCTTCCTGCAGGCCGGCGCGCAGACGGGGCGGCTGGCGAGCACCAACCCGAACATGCAGAACGTGCCGATCCGCACGCCGCTCGGGCGCGAGATCCGCGGTTGCTTCGAGGCCGAGGAGGGCAATGTGCTGATCTCCGCCGACTACTCGCAGATCGAGCTGCGCGTGCTCGCGCACGTCGCCGAGGAGCCCGTGCTGAAGGAGATCTTCGAGCGCGGCGAGGACGTGCACACGGCGACCGCGTCACAGGTCTTCCAGGTCGCCCCCGAGCAGATCGACCCCGGCATGCGCTCGAAGTCGAAGATGATCAACTACGGGATCGTCTACGGGCTCTCCGACTTCGGCCTCGCCGACCGCCTGAACATCCCGCGCGAGGAGGCCAAGGAGTTCATCGACGCCTACCTCGAGCGCTTCCCGCGCGTCGCCGCCTTCATGGCCGAGACGATCGAGCGCGCCAAGGAGCAGAGCTACGTGACGACGCTGTGGGGCCGCCGGCGGCAGATCCCAGAGCTGCAGGCGCGCAACTACCAGGTGCGCACGCTCGGCGAGCGGCTGGCCGTCAACACCGTGATCCAGGGCACCGCCGCCGACATCATCAAGCTCGCGATGGTGCGCACGCACGCCGCGCTCGCCGCCTCCGAGTTGACCACGCGCCTGCTGCTGACGATCCACGACGAGCTGCTGTTCGAAGGACCGCCCGCCGAGGCCGACGATGCGAAGGCGCTGATCGAGCGCGAGATGTGCGGCGTGTGGGAGCGCGACCCGCCGCTCGCCGTCGACGCCGGTGTGGGGCGGACCTGGCTGGAGGCCAAGTGAGCCGCGAGCGCGGCATCGGCGCGGAGTCCGCGTGAGCCGCTTCCTCGCCGTGCTGCTCGCGGCCGGCGCCGGCGGGCTGGTCGGCATGCAGGCCCCAATCAACTCGCGCTTGGGCAAGAGCGTCGGCTCGTTCGAGGCCGCGACGTTCTCCTTCCTCGTCGGCACGGTCGCGCTCGTGCTGATCCTGCTCGTCGCGCGCGGCGGGGTCGGCGGCATCGGCCAGATCGGGCGCGTGCCCTGGTGGGGGCTCGTCGGCGGCCTGCTCGGCGCCGTCTACGTCAGCGTCGCGCTCGTCGCCGTGCGCACGCTCGGCGCCAGCGGCCTGACCGCCGCCGTGATCGCCGGACAGCTCGTGATCTCGCTGGTGATCGACCGTCTCGGGCTGCTCGGCGTGGCCAAGCACGGGGTCGGCGTCGGCCGGATCCTCGGCGTCGTGCTGCTCGTCGCCGGCGTCGCGTTGATCGTGCGCAAGTAGCTACCCCAGCGCCGTCTCGAACCCCTCGCGCCAGCTCGCGTAGCGCGGGGCCCAGCCGAGCTCGCGCTTGGCCAGGGCGCCCGACGCTCCCTGCGCCTCGGTCATGATCGCCACGCCGTAGCTGCCGGCGAGCATGCGCGCCAGCAGCGCCGGGACTTTGCGGGGCTTGCGCGCGCCGAGCGCGTGCGCTAGCGCCGGGATCCACTCGGCCACGCGTGCCGGCTCGTCGTCGACGACGTTGAACACGCCGGGCTTGTTCGCGCCGAGCGCCGCCACCGTCGCGGCCGCCGCGTCGTCGACGTGGATGAACGACCACACGCCGTCGCCGGAGCCGACGATCGGCAGGCGCCCCCGCGCGATTTCCTGGCCGGTGGAGCCCTCGCGCGAGATCGCGCTGCCGGGGCCGTAGAAGTAGCCGTAGCAGCCGTAGCGAAGCACGGTGCCGCCGGCGTCGAGCACGGTGCGCTCGAGCGAGGCGAGCGCCGCGGTCGAGCGCTTGACGGGCTTTGGGGCCTGATCCTCGCGTAGCAGCGGATCGCCCTCTGCGTGCACCGTGCCGGGCGGGCCGGGGGCGTAGAAGAAGGCGACGCTCTGGGCGATCAGGCGCGTGACGCCCGCAGCCTTCGCCGCGGCGACGAGGTTGGCGGTGCCCTCCGTGCGCAGGCGGTCGTTGGTCGCGAAGTCGCGCTCCATCCTGCGCGGGTCGATCCGCGCCGGGATCGAGGTGAGCTGATGGATCACCGCATCGGGGCGCGCCTCTGTGACGACTTGCTTCAGCTCCTGCGCGTCGAACGCGTCGGCGAGGACGGGCTCGGCGCCGGCCGCGCGCAGTTGCTCCATGCGTGCTGCCGAGCGCGTCACCCCGGTGACCTGGTGGCCTTCGGCGAGCAGCAACGGCAGCAGCCGGCGCCCGATCACGCCGGTGGCGCCCGCGAGGAAGACCCTCATGCCGTCGTCAGCTGCCGCTCGCTCGCCGTCTCGGGCACGGCACAGACCATCCCCTCGCTGAAACCTGCCGGGGTCATGTCGAAGGCGCTGTTGAAGCGCGCACGCATGTTCTCCAGCGCGATCACGTTCGTCAGCTCGACCATCTGGCGCTCGTCGAAGTGCTCGCGCAGTGCGGCGAACAGCTCGTCGGAGACGCGTGCCGGCGTGCGGCTGATCGCGCTCGCGTAGTCGAGCACGAGCTTCTCCAGCTCGGAGAACTCAGCGCTCTCACGGTAGTGGGGGAGGGCCAGCAGCTGTGCTTCGGTGATCCCCGCCTCGCGCGCGAGCGAGGAGGCGATGTCGCAGCAGAACTCGCAGTTGACGATCGCGGCAGCCTTCGTCTCGGCGAGCGCCTTCAGCCGCTCCTCGACGCGGTGCTCCTTCGCGGTGGCCTTCTCGTAAGCGCCGTAGCCGACGAGCAGCCGGGGCGCGTACGCGTACACCCCCAGCGGATCGACGTCACGGCCGAGGTCGCGGCGGCTGGCGCCGTAGGTCCAGCGCACGAGCGGGTGGGCCTGTCGCTTGGAGAGTGGTTCGATCCTGGTCATCGCTGAACCTCCGGGGGTCGGGTTGACTCGCGTGTGAGCCACGCCAGCGCGGCGGTCGACAGCGCCAGCGACGCGAAGTCGAACGGGCCGAGCCAGTGCGGGTGGGCGGCGCCGATGTCGGCGAGGTGGTTGAGCGCGTGCAGCGCGAACTGCAGCGCCACGCAGAAGAGGATCGGCGTACGCCACGCCGGGCGCCGGTAGGCGATCAGCAGCGAGACGCCGAAGGCGAGGTTGAACGTCGCCGTGTCGCGCAGGTAGTGGTCGTTCTGCGTGCCGAACGGACCGATGCTCGAGAAGAACGTGTGCGGCGTGAAGATCATCAGCGCCGCGATCGCGAAGTGGTAGGCGGCGAACGCGAGCAGGCCGAGCTCGAGCACCGACATCCCGGGCAGCGTCGAGGCGGCTCCCCGCGCCGGCAGACCGCTCGGCTTGGACGTCTCCTCGGCGGTTGACATGGCCGCTACTCTAGCCCAGAGGTGGTTCCCAAACAGTGACCAGTCTTGTGACAGAATCGGGTACCAGTTATGGGCCGGAGCTGCTCGTCCGCCTGCGCGGCGGGCGTCGCCGCGCGCAGCTCGAGGATCGCCTGCGCGAGCTCGTGCGCGACGGCACGCTCGCGGCTCACAGCCGGATGCCGTCCTCGCGCGCGCTCGCCGGCGACCTCGGCGTCTCGCGCCGGCTGGTCGTCGACGCCTATGCCCAGCTGCTCGCCGAGGGCTACCTCGTCGCTCGCCAGGGCGCCGGCACGTACGTGGCGGCGGCCGGGACCGTCGAGGGCGCGGCGCCGGCCGCGGCGGCCTCGAGCGCACCGCAGTTCGACTTCTTCCCGGGCGCTCCAGACCTGTCGGCCTTTCCACGCGCGCTGTGGCTGAGCGCGACGCGCGAGGTGCTGCGCACGGCGCCCGACGGCGCCTTCGCCTACCCCGACGCGCGCGGCGCGCCGGCCCTGCGCCACGCGCTCGGCGCCTACCTGCGGCGCGTGCGCGGCGTCGTCGTCGAGCCCGAGGCGATCGTCGTCTGCGCCGGGGCCACGCAGGGGCTCGCGCTACTCGGTCGCGCGCTCGCCGCCGAGGGCGTCGAGGCGATCGACGTCGAGGATCCAGGGCTGCCACCGCACCGTGCCGTGCTCGCCTACGCCGGCCTGCGCGTGCGCGGGGCGCGTGTCGACGAGCAGGGGCTCGACGTCTCCTCGTTGCGCTCGCCGGTCGTGCTCAGCACGCCTGCGCACCAGTGCCCGACGGGCGTCGTGCTCTCGCCGCAGCGGCGCGGCGAGCTCGTGCGCTGGGCGCGCGACGGCGGTCTCGTGATCGAGGACGACTACGACGCCGAGTTTCGCTACGACCGCGCGCCGCTGGCCGCGCTGCAGGGGCTCGCGCCGGACCGCGTCGTCTACCTCGGGACCGTCTCCAAGACGCTCGCGCCCGGGCTGCGCCTCGGCTGGCTGATCGTGCCGGCGTCGCTGAGCGATGCCGTCGTGCAAGCCAAGGCGCTCGACGACCTCGGCTGCTCGGTGCTCGATCAGCTCGTGCTCGCGCGGCTGCTGCAGACCTCGGCATACGACCGCCATCTACGCAAGGCGCGGCGGCGCAACCGTGCGCGGCGCGATGCGCTGATCGGCGCCGTCGCACGGGAGCTGCCCGAAGCGCATGTGAGCGGCGTCTCGGCAGGGCTGCACGCGCTCGTGCGCCTCCCGCGCGGGGTCGAGCTGCAGACGCTGCTCGCGGGCGCCGCCGCGCAGTCGCTCGGCATCTACCCGTTGAACCTGCACCGGATCGATCCGGGCGGACCCGTGCAGGCGCTGGTGATGGGCTACGCCAACCTGTCCGAGCCGGCGATCGCCGAGGGCGTGCGCCGGCTCGCCGGCGTGCTCGACTCGCTGTGAGGCTCGACCGACCGACCGAAAGGAGCTTGCGCCGATGACATCCCAGCCGACAGATCCCGGCTCGCGACCGACGGCACCCGCCCGTCCGAGCGCCCATCCGGTCCCCAAGCGGCGCCTGCCGGCGGCGCTGTTCGGTGCGCGCATGGCGGCGCGCACGGCGCCCCGCGGATCGCGCGAGATCGTCGACGCGCCACGCACCGGCTCGGCCGAGGAGGTCGCGCGGCACAAGCGCGCGCTGCTCGTGACATACCGCCGCGACGGGACGCCCGTGCCGACGCCCGTGTGGGCGGCGCCCGGCGGCGGCCTCTTGTACGTGCGCTCCGAGCGCGACGCGGGCAAGCTCAAGCGGCTGCGCAACGACTCGCGGCTGCTCGTGGCCCCGTGCACGGTGCGCGGCAAGCCGCTGGGTGCGCCGTTCGAGGCGCGCGCGAGGATGCTCGCGCCGGCCGAGGAGCCGATCGCCGAGGCGGCTCTGGCCGCGCGCTACGGCCTCGGTCGTGAGCTGTTCGAGCGCACGATGGACCTGCTGCGCGTCGACATGTGCTTTCTGGAGATCACGCCTGGGGCATGGGAGCAGCCGGCGACGACGACCGCAGGGGCTCCAGGCTCCTAGCTGGTCGAGCCGCTTGCGGCCGGCTACGCCGAGGCCGGCGCGTTGGCCGAGAGCGCCGTCAACCGCGAGCGCGTCAGCGCGCGCGGTCCGTCGGCCACGAAGTTGGGCGGCGCGATCTCGAGGTAGCGATCGAACACCCAGCCGCACAGGCGGCGGTTCTCGAAGCAGCGGATCGCGGCGGTCAGCGAGCGACTCGGCGTGACCCGCCCGACGGCCTGCTGCACGCGCAGCATCCAGGCGAACTTGCGCGCGTGCGCGGCCGAGAAGGCTCCGTAGCGCTGAAGCGCCTGCTCGCGCGTGCGCATGCCTTCGACCACGGCGCGCAGCTCGCGTCCACAGGCGAGCCCGAAGTACAGCGCTGTGCGGATGCCCTCGGCGGTCAATGGGAGACAGTGCCCGGCCGAGTCGCCGACGAAGAAGACGCCGTCCTCGACGGCCGGGCGCAGCTGATGGGGAATCCAGTTGCCCTGGTAGCGCACGGGGGGCACGCCGACGTCCTCGGCCAACCTCACGGTCGGCTGCTTGACGTGGTCGGCGGGCCGGAAGGAGCCGACGCCGACGCGCAGCTCGCCGTCGGCGGGGAAGCTCCACGCATAGCCGGCGCGCACGTAGCGCGGGTCGACCCACAGTTCGAGCTCATCGCCTTGGCCTTCGGGATGTACCTCCAGGCCGCGCGAGAGGCGCGCGTCCGGCGGCTGGATCGTCGGACCGTTGGAGAGCACGCGGCGCCAGCCGAGGCCGTCGACGATCAGCGGCGCGCGCAGCGGGCCGCGATCGGTGACCACCGTGTTGCCTTCGCGCCCGGTGATCGTCGCCGTCTCGAACTCGAGCTCGCCGTCGTCGGCCTGCGCCCAGAGCAGCGCGCACAGCTCGCGGTAGTCGAACGTCGAGAACGACCACGGCAGCGACCAGCGCGAGCTGTGAAAGGGCGTGTGCACGAGGAGCTCGTCGAAGGTCTGGCGATGGGAGTCCTGCAGATCCATCGCGTTCAGCCAGCGCGTCGGCATCGCGCAGGCCGAGGTCTGGCGCTCGCCGATCTCATAGCGATCGATCACGAGCACGCGTGCCCCGGCGCCCGCCAGCTCGCGCGCTATGGCCAGCCCGGCGAAGCTCGCGCCGCACACCAAGACGTCGCAGTCGCGCTCCAGCGGTGTGCGGGCCGCTCCCCGCGTCGTCGCTCGAACAGGCATCTACGGGGCAATGATACGGACGACTGCGCTGTCGCTGCGCTAGGCTTCGCCGGTGCAAACGGTGATGGAGAATCCTCAAGCCCGCGTGGTCGAGGGATCGAACGGCCTCCTGCTGGAGGTCGACGGGGCGATCGTGCCCAACTACGAGGCGACCTTCCGCACGATCGAGGAGGGCGAGGTAGTCACCGGTCACGTCGTGCGCATCGACAAGGACGAGGTGCTCGTCGACATCGGCTACAAGTCCGAGGGCGTCATCCCGGCCAACGAGCTGTCGATCCGCAAGTCGGTCGACCCCAAGGACGAGGTGCACCTCGGCGAGGAGGTCGACGCGATCGTCATGACCAAGGAGGACCAGGACGGTCGCCTGATCATGTCGAAGAAGCGTGCGCGCTTCGAGAAAGCCTGGAAACGCATCGAAACCGCTGCCGAGTCCGGTGAGCCGGTCGAGGGCACGGTGATCGAGGTCGTCAAGGGAGGGTTGATCATCGACCTCGGCGTGCGCGGCTTCCTGCCCGCTTCGCTCGTCGACATCCGCCGCGTGCCGAACCTCGACGAGTACATGGGCACGAAGATCGAGACGAAGGTGATCGAGCTCAACCGCTCGCGCAACAACGTCGTGCTCTCGCGCCGCGCCGTGCTCGAGGAGGAGCGCAAGGAGGTCCGCCAGCAGATCCTCGACCGCCTGCAGCCCGGCCTCGTCGTCGAGGGCCAGATCTCGAACATCGTCGACTTCGGCGCGTTCGTCGACCTCGACGGGATCGACGGCCTGATCCACATCTCCGAGCTTTCCTGGTCGCACGTCAACCACCCGTCAGAGATCCTCACGATCGGCGACACCGTCAAGGTCAAGGTGCTCGACATCGACCGCGACCGCCAGCGCATCTCGCTGGGCTTGAAGCAGACCCAAGAGGACCCCTGGCAGCGGATCGTCGACACCTACAACGTCGGCGACGAGCTCGAGGGCAAGGTCACCAAGGTCGTCACGTTCGGCGCCTTTGTCGAGATCCTCGACGGCGTCGAGGGGCTCGTGCACATCTCCGAGCTCGCTCCGCACCACGTCGAGAGCCCGCGCGAGATCGTCCATCCGGGCGATGAGATCAGGGTGAAGATCCTGGAGATCGATTCCGAGCGCCGGCGCCTGTCGCTGTCGGCCAAGCGCGTCGAGGACCAGATCCTGCCGGTCTCGCGGCCGGGCGAGCCGCCGGCCGCGCCCGCGGCCACCGAGGAGGGCGCCGGCGAGGCGCCGATCGCCGAGACGGCGGAGGCGCCGAGCGCGGAGGTCGCAGAGGCTCCGGCCACGGAGGTCGTCGAGGCACCGGCTGCCGAGGTTGCCGAGGCGCCCACGCAGGAGGCTGCCGCACCGGCTGAGGCCGAGACCGCTCCCGCCGAAACCGAGGCAGAGGCTACGCCCGAAGCCGATGCGACGGCGAGCGCGGAGACGGCCGTGGCCGACGAGGCGAGCGCCGACGAGCAGCCGCAGGCCGCCGTCGCCGCAGAGCCCGCTGCCGATGAGGCTGCACAGGCGCCTGACGCAGACGAGACGGCCGGGGTGGCAGCAGAGCCCGCGGCCGAGCCCGCGCAGGACTGACGCGCGCGCCGGACGGCAGCGCGACCGTGAAGCGGGTGGTGCCCTTCGTCGGTCTGACGGGCGGCATGGGGGCGGGCAAGTCGACGGCGCTGGCGGCGCTGCAGCGTCTGGGGGCGGCGACTATCTCCAGCGATGCGGTCGTGCACGAGCTTTGGGCCGGCGACGAGCAGCTGCGCCAGGCGGTGCTCGAGCGCTGGGGCCCGGAGGTGGCGCCAGGTGGCGTGATCGATCGTTCGGCCGTGGCTGAGCGAGCATTCGCCACGGCCGAGGATCGCGCCTGGCTGGAGGGGCTCTTGTGGCCGCTCGTCGGCGCGCGCGTGGCGGCGTGGCTGGATCGGGCGCGGGCTGACCCACCCCGCGGCGGGTCGAGGCCGCGGGCGGCGGTGGTCGAGGTGCCGCTGCTGTTCGAGGCCGGCCAGCAGGACCTCTACGACGCGACGATCGCCGTCGTCTCCGACGAGGAGCTGAGGCGAGAGCGCGCCGCCGCGCGCGGCCACGCGTCGGTCGACGAGCGCGCCGCACGCCAGCTCTCGCAAGAGGAGAAGGCGCAGCTTGCGACCTTCGTCGTTCGCAACGACGGCACCGAAGAGGACTTGCAGCGCAAGTTGTCGGCGGTTCTTGACAAGCTAGGCAGATGAGTCGCCAGACGGCGATCGATGTTCGCAGGGGTCGCGCGGCAAGGCGCGGCCGCGCCTCCAGGCGGGCGCGCGCGGCCAGCCGGCGTACGTTCGGAGCGCTCGTCGTGCTCGGCGTCGTGGCGCTGCTGGCGGTGCTGGTCGCCTCGGAGGTCAACCACGCCGTCGGCAAGCTGGGGCTGCCGCTGACCAACGCCGATGTGATCCGCAAGCAGGCCGCCGAGAAGCAGCTCGACCCCGCGTTGATCGCGGCGGTGATCTACGCGGAGTCGAAATTCGCGCCGCAGCGGTCCTCGGCCGGCGCGGAGGGCCTGATGCAGATCCTTCCGGAAACGGCGTACTTCATCGCGCATCTGTCCGGCGGCAGCCGCTTCACCGCGAGCGACCTGGCGACGCCCAGCATCAACGTGGCCTACGGCAGCTACTACCTGCGCTATCTGCTCGATCACTACGACGGCAACAAGATGCTCGCCGTTGCGGCGTACAACGCCGGCCTGGCCAACGTCGATCGCTGGGTCGCTCGCGCCCGAGCGCACGGGGGGCACCTGAGGATCGCGGCGATCCCCTTCCCCGAGACGCGCGCGTACGTCGAACGAGTGCTCAGCGCGCAGCAGGACTATCGCTCGGCCTACGCGCGCCAGCTGGGCCTCGGTTGAGGCGTGCTCGGCGCGCCTTGAAGGCATCGCTACGGTAGGAGCGATGCCCGACTTCAAGCTCGACTCCGTCTTCACGCCGACTGCCGACCAGCCGAAGGCGATCGCCGCCCTGTCGGAGGGGGTCGAGGCGGGCGAACGCTTCCAGACGCTGCTGGGCGCGACGGGCACGGGCAAGACGATGGCGATGGCCGGCGTGATCGAGGCCGTGCAGCGCCCGGCGCTGGTGATCGCGCACAACAAGACGCTGGCGGCGCAGCTGTGCAACGAGTTCCGCACGTTCTTCCCCGACAACGCCGTCGAGTACTTCGTCAGCTACTACGACTACTACCAGCCCGAGGCATACGTGCCGAGCCGCGATCTGTACATCGAGAAGGACTCGGCGATCAACCAGGAGGTCGACCGCCTGCGCCACGCAGCAACCGCCGCCGTGTTCGCGCGCCGCGACGTGATCGTCGTCGCGTCGGTTTCCTGCATCTACGGCCTCGGCTCGCCGGAGACGTATGAGATGAACATGCAGATCCTCAGGCGGGGCGAGGAAATCGATCGCGACAAGCTGCTGCGCAAGCTCGTCTCGATCCAGTACACGCGCAACGACCAGGTGCTCTCGCGCGGGAGCTTCCGCGTGCGCGGCGAGACGCTCGAGGTGTTCCCGGCCTATGCCGAGACGGCCTTCCGCGCGACGCTGTTCGGCGACGAGGTCGAGCGGCTGCAGCACTTCGACCCGCTCACGGGCGAGCTGCTCGAAGACGACCTCGAGCACGTGGCGATCTGGCCGGCGACGCACTACAACGTCAAGGAAGGCACGATCGAGGACGGCGTCGCCGAGATCGGGCGCGAGCTGAACGAGCGCTGCGAGCAGCTCGAGTCCGAGGGCAAGCTGCTCGAGTCCCACCGCCTGCGCCAGCGCACGCAGTACGACATGGAGATGCTGCGCGAGATGGGCTTCTGCTCGGGGATCGAGAACTACTCGCGGATCCTCGACAAACGTGCCCCCGGAGAGCGTCCCTACTGCCTGATCGACTACTTCCCCGAAGACTTCATCTGCTTCATCGACGAGTCCCACCAGACGGTGCCCCAGATCGGCGGCATGTTCGAGGGCGACCGCTCGCGCAAGCAGACGCTCGTCGACTACGGCTTCCGCCTGCCCAGTGCGATGGACAACCGCCCGCAGCGCTTCGAGGAGTTCCTCTCGATCACGCCGCAGCTGCTGTTCATCTCGGCGACGCCCGGCGAGTACGAGCGCACGAAGTCGACGCGGATCGTCGAGCAGATCGTGCGCCCGACCGGGATCGTCGACCCGCGCGTGGAGGTGCGCGAGACGAAGAACCAGATCGACGATTTGATGAACGAGGTGCGCAAGCGCACCGAGCGCGACGAGCGCGTGCTCGTGACGACGCTGACGAAGAAGATGTCCGAGGACCTCTCGCAGTACCTGCTGGAGATGGGCTTCAAGACGCGCTACCTGCACTCGGAGATCGACACGCTCGAGCGTATCCAGATCATCCGCGACCTGCGCCTGGGCGAGTACGACGTGCTGGTCGGCGTGAACCTGCTGCGCGAGGGGCTGGACCTGCCCGAGGTCTCGCTCGTGGCGATCCTCGATGCCGACAAGGAGGGCTTCCTGCGCGGGGAGACGTCGCTGATCCAGACGATCGGGCGCGCGGCGCGCAACGTCGACGGGACCGTGCTGATGTACGCCGACAAGGAGACCAGGGCGATGAAAGCGGCGATCTCCGAGACCGACCGCCGGCGCGAGATCCAGCTCGCCTACAACGAGCAGCACGGGATCACGGCGGCGACGATCGTCAAGGGCATCTCCGACATCGCCGAGTTCCTGCAGGGCGACTCGAAGGTGCCGAAGGGGCGCAAACGGCGCACGGCCAAGCGCGGCAAGGCGGAGGAGATGCCCAAGCACGAGCTCGAGCGGATGGTCGTGGAGCTCGAGGAGGAGATGATCGCGGCGGCTGAGGAGCTGCGCTTCGAGTACGCCGCGCAGCTGCGCGACGAGTTGCGCGAGCTGCGTCGCGATCTGCGCGAGATGCACGCCGCCGAGGGTGCGGGCGGCGACGGGGCCGTCGCGCTCGACAGCGGCGACATCGCCTAGGATTGCCGCCGTGGACATCGACCGGCAGGCGATCGAGCGGCGCGACTTCCCGATCTCCCGGCGCGGCTATGAGCCGGCTGCCGTAGACGCGCACCTGCGCGCGCTGGCGAGCGAGATCGAGCAGTTGCAGCGCGAGCGCGCCGACGGCGGCTCCGAGCCCTCGCTCGCGAGCACGGCCGGAAGTCAGGTGCAGAGCATCCTCGCCGCCGCCGAGGCCGCCGCGGCGGACATCGAGCAGCAGGCGCGCGAGGACGCGCGCATCATGCGCGAGGACGCAGACAGCGATGCCGCGCAGACGCGCTCGGAGGCGATCGAGCGTGCGCAGGCCCATGTCGCGGCCGTGGCGCAGGCGACGGCGGCGCTGCTCGAGCGCGTCGGCGCGATGGACGGCGAGGTCTCGGCGCTCGTCGAGCGCTTGCGCGCCGGCGCCGGCCGGCTGGCCGGCGACCTGGCGGCAGTCGAGGCGAACATGGACGAGCTCTACGATGCGGCGGCAGGGCGCAGCGTCACACATGCAGTCGCCGGCGAGGCGCAGTCACAGCCGAGCGTTCCGGCGCCCCCGGCGCCCGGGCCTCCCGCACCCACCGCAAGCGCGACGCCGCCGATTCCGCCGCCGCCCGCATCCGGCGCTGCCGCACCGCCGGTCAGGCATGCTCAGGCGAGTCCGCCCCCGCTTTCCCCGCCCGAGACCGCCGAGGCCGAGGCGCATGTCGACCCGGAGGCGCCGCAGCGGCAGCGGATCGCCGGTGGCGCCGACAGAGGCGACCTCGACAGCGCGCGGTTGGTCGCGCTGAACATGGCGCTCAACGGTGAGTCGCGCGAGGAGGCCGAGCGCTATCTGGCCGAGAACTTCAAGCTGGCCGATCGCAGCAAGCTGATCGACGAGGTCTACGCGGCGATCGAGGGGTAGCGCCGGCTGGTCAGGCTGATGGATCGAGGATCTCCAGACCCTCGAAGTAGCGCCGGTAGAAGCCACGGTCACGAGTAAGCAGCCGGTCGGCCTGCACGAGCGCATGGGCACCGATCAGGAAGTCGGCGATCACTCGCTCCCGTGTGCCCTGCCGGCGGCGGTAAGCACTCCACATCCGGCCGGCCGTGAGTGCCGCCTCGGTCTCGGCGGCCGAATAGCCCACGCGCAGGCCGGCAAGGCGGTTCACCGTGACCTCGGCGTCGGGCAAGCCGGCGCTGCACTCCGCCCAGACCACCTCGCAGGCCACCACTTGTCCCTCACGCAGGCACCGTCGCAGTCCGGTCGCGGAACCGGGGCCGAACACTGGATCGCCGCCGATTACGTCGAGCAGAATGCTCGTGTCGACCGCCGTGATCAATCGAACTCGGCGTCGCCGCGAAGCTCGAGGATGATCTCGTCGGTGCTCCGGCCCAGGTCCACGCTCCCGTAGACGGCGTCGACCGGGTCCTGGCGGGTCAGCTTGAGCGCCACGAGGCGCCCGCCCTCCTCGGTGAAGTCGAGCTCGTCGCCGGGTCTGATGTCCAGCCGCTCCCGCAGCGGCTTCGGAACGGTTACCTGGCCCTTCTCGGACACTCTGCTGAGCATTCCTACCATTATAATAAGAATTCCTACCTCAAGACTACTATCGGTGAGCTTGCCGCGGCCCACCGCAATATCCGCCAGTTGCGCCACGAACGGGACACCCGAACGTCTGTTCGACGTCATAGAATGACCGGCAGATGCCTGCCGGCAACCAAATCGTCGTCTCGGGTGCCCGCGAGCACAACCTGAAGGACATCTCCCTGTCGCTGCCGCGCGATGCGCTCGTCGTGATCACGGGCCTGTCCGGCTCGGGCAAGAGCTCGCTGGCGTTCGACACGATCTACGCCGAGGGACAGCGCCGCTACGTGGAGTCGCTGTCCGCCTACGCGCGACAGTTCCTGGGTCAGATGGACAAGCCCGACGTGGACTCGATCGAGGGGCTCTCGCCGGCGATCTCGATCGATCAGAAGACGACCTCGCGCAACCCGCGCTCGACGGTCGGCACGGTCACCGAGATCTACGACTACCTGCGCCTGCTGTGGTCGCGCGTGGGCAAGCCGCACTGCCCGATCTGCGGGCGCCCGATCGTCGGCCAGTCGGCAGAGCAGATCATCGACCAGGCGATGGAGCTGGCCGAGGGCACGCGCTTCATGGTGCTAGCGCCGGTCGTGCGCGGGCGCAAGGGCGAGTACGGCAAGCTGCTCGACGAGTTGCGCAACGACGGCTTCGCGCGCGTGAAGATCGACGACCGCGTGCGCATGCTGGAGGAGTCGATCGTGCTCGACAAGCGCTACAAGCACGACATCTCGGTCGTCGTCGACCGCCTGGTGATGCGCCACGACGTGCGCAAGCGCCTGGCTGACTCGATCGAGACGGCCGTCGCCCGCGCCGAAGGCCTGGTCGAGCTCGAGATCGTGGGGCGCTCCTCGGATTCGGCCAAGGGCGAGCCCGTGGAGGAGTCCAAGGGGGCCAAGGGCGCCAAGGGCCCGCGCGCGGCGGCCGCGCAGATCGTTCCCGGCGAGCTGCCCGAGCCCGGCACGATCTTCACCTTCTCAGAGCGCTTTGCCTGTCCCGAGCACGGCCCGTCGCTGGTCGAGCTCGAGCCGCGGATCTTCTCGTTCAACTCGCCGCACGGCGCGTGCGACCGCTGTACCGGCCTGGGCTCGCAGATGGAGATCGACCCCGATCTGGTCGTGCCCAACCCGTCGCTGTCGATCGGCGAAGGTGCGCTCGCGCCGTGGGCGAACAGCAGCTCCAACTACTACGAGCAGGTGACCGAGGCGATCGCCGATCGCTACGGCGTCGATCTGGAAGTGCCGTGGGAGGAGCTGTCCGACGAGCACAAAGACCTGTTCCTGCACGGTACCAACGGCGATCCGCTGCAGGTCACCTACCGCAACCGCTACGGCCGCCGCCGCTCTTATGCGACGCGCTTCGAGGGGATCGTGAAGAACCTCGAGCGCCGTTACCGCGAGACCGACTCCGAGTGGACGCGCGAGAAGATCGAGGAGTTCATGTCGTTGCGCGCCTGCCCTGTGTGCAACGGGGCGCGGCTGCGCGCCGAGTCGCGCGCGGTGCTCGTCGGCGGCACGCGGATCGAGGACTTCTGCGCGCTCTCGGCGCGCCGCGCGCTGGAGTGGCTGGATGAGGTCGAGCTGTCGGAGACCGATCGACACGTCGCGCGGCTGATCCTGCGAGAGATCTCAGAGCGCCTGCAGTTCCTCGAGAACGTCGGCATCGGCTACCTCTCGATGGACCGCGCCGCCGCGACGCTTTCCGGCGGCGAGGCGCAGCGGATCCGCCTGGCCACGCAGATCGGCTCCTCGCTGGTCGGCGTCCTCTACATCCTCGACGAGCCCTCGATCGGCCTGCACCAGCGCGACAACTCGAAGCTGATCGCGACGCTCGAGCGCCTGCGCGACCTCGGCAACACGGTGATCGTCGTCGAGCACGACGAGCAGACGATGCGCTCGGCAGACCACCTCGTCGACCTCGGTCCCGGCGCCGGCGAGCACGGCGGCGAGATCGTCGCGCAGGGCACGGCCGCGCAGGTGCAGCGCGTGAAGGGCTCGCTTACCGGTCAGTTCCTCGCGGGCACGCGCACGATCGACGTTCCGGCGCGGCGGCGCACGCCGAGCGGCTACATCGAGATCCTCGGTGCGAGCGAACACAACCTGCGCGAGATCGACGTGCACGTGCCGCTCGGAGTGCTCACGTGCGTGACCGGCGTGTCGGGCTCGGGCAAGTCGACGCTGGTCAACGAAGTGCTCTACAAGGCGGTCGCCAATCGCCTGCACCGGGCACGCCAGCGGCCGGGCGCGCACCGCGCGATCCACGGGCTCGACCAGCTCGACAAGATCATCGCCGTCGACCAGTCGCCGATCGGGCGCACGCCGCGCTCGAACCCGGCCACCTACACGGGCCTGTTCGACGTGATCCGCGACCTCTTCTCGAAGACCCAGGAGGCCCGCGCGCGCGGCTACAAGCCGGGGCGCTTCAGCTTCAACGTGAAGGGCGGGCGCTGCGAGGTCTGCCGCGGCGACGGGCAGATCAAGATCGAGATGCACTTCCTGCCCGACGTGTACGTGCCGTGCGAGCAGTGCAACGGCAAGCGCTACAACCGCGAGACGCTCGAAATCCGTTTCAAGGGCAAGAGCATCGCCGACGTGCTGAACATGCCGATCGAGGAGGCGCTGCAGTTCTTCGAGCACATTCCCAAGGTCCGTCGCCGGCTCGAGACGCTCAACGCGGTCGGGCTCAGCTACGTGCGCCTCGGGCAGCCGGCGACGACGCTGTCGGGCGGCGAGGCGCAGCGCGTGAAGCTCGCGACAGAGCTCTCGAAGGTCGCCACGGGCCGCACGCTGTACATCCTCGACGAGCCGACGACCGGGCTGCACTTCGCCGACGTGCAACGGCTGCTGGAGGTGCTCCAGCGGCTCGTCGACGCCGGCAACAGCGTCGTCGTGATCGAGCACAACCTCGACGTGATCAAGTCGGCCGACCGCCTGATCGACATGGGTCCGGAGGGCGGGGAGGAGGGCGGTATGGCGATCGCCGCCGGCACGCCCGAGGAGGTGGCGGCGGAGCCGGGCTCGCATACCGGTCAGTTCCTTGCCGAGCTGCTGACACCGGTCGTCTCGCGCGGCGCGGGTCGCGGGGGTACCGGAGCCCCTCCTCGCAAGCGCGCCGCCAAGCTCGCCGCCTGAGCGATCGTCGCACGGGTGTGCGGGTGGGCCTTGCCGGTCAGGCTGGTTGGGCAAATCGCGATAAGTGGAACTGTGCTAGCTTGGGCGGGCCGTAGGCGGTTCGCTCAGCTTCCGCGTGGGGGAAGAGTGGATTTGCCGGCAGGCGTTGGACGCGGTGAGAGGCACATGGTGACTGCACTCCGTGGACCGCCCAGAGAATGGGTAGTTCGTCCAGGGAGGTCACATGTTCCGGCAAAGCGCAAACGGATTGATATTCGAGGCAACGGCCGCCGGGGGGCCTGGCCGCGTGAAGCGGCGGGCGGTTCGCCAAGCGAGGCGCCAGGTCGACGCAGCCGCGATTCTCGAGTCCTTGGAACCAGCCGTCGTGGGCCAGGGCCTGGACGGCGTGATCGGCATGTGGACTTCCGGCGCCGAGCGGCTATACGGCTACTCCGCGGAGGAAATGGTCGGTCACACGCTCGATGCTGTCGTGCCGAGCGCGCGACGCAGTTGGGAAGCGGAAGTGCTCAAGGTGGCCCTGGTGGCCGGGCTGAGCGACAGCTACGAGACCGTGCGTCTGTGCCGGGACGGAAGCGAGCTGGCGGTCAGGGTGCAGTTCTCCCCGATACGGGACCCCGCGGGCGCGATCGTCGGCGTCTCGACGATCGAGTCGATCGTCACCGGTGGCAATCTGCCTTCGGCGCCGCTGCCCGAGGGATTGCTGCGCAGCTCGTTCGAGGATGCGCCGATCGGCATCGCGCTGGTCAGCATCGAGTCGAGCTCCATGGGATCTGTCCTGCGCGCCAACAGGGCGCTCTGCGAGCTCACGGGGCGTTCGTCGCAGGAGCTGGCGGTGGCCAACGTGCTCGAGCTGATCCACCCCGATGACGCGGCGACCGATCGCGCGGCGATGGCGCGTCTGCACGCAGCGGAGATCGATCACTTCCACCTCGAGCAGCGCCTGCTGCACTCCGAGCGTCATGTCGTGTGGGTCGCGGTCGACGTATCGCTCGGCCGAGACGCAAGCGGCCGGCCGCTTTATTGCATACGCCAGATGCAGGACATCGAAGAGCGCAAGCGCTACGAAGGCGAACTCGGCTATCTGATCGAGCACGACCCGCTCACGGGCCTGTTGAACCGCCGCGGCTTCGTGCGCGAGTTGACGCACGAGATGGCCTACGCGCATCGCTACGGCGGCGATGGCGCGGTGCTGTTCCTCGACCTGGACGACTTCAAGTCCGTGAACGACACGCTGGGGCACGCCGTCGGCGACGAGGTGCTCAGTGAGATCGCTCGGATCGTCGGCAAGCGTCTGCGTGAGACCGACGTGTTCGCCCGGATGGGCGGAGATGAGTTCGCGGTGCTGCTTCCCCACACCACGCCGAGCGCCGCCGAGCGCTTGGCCGATGGGCTGCTCGACGCGGTGCGAGAGGAATGCAGGCTTTCGCCGGCGGAGGGGGGGCGCGTTTCGCTGAGCATCGGCGTGGGCGGCTTCCGGGATCGCGGAGGAGATCAGAACGCAGAGGGGATACTGGTCGAAGCCGACGATGCCATGTACATGGCGAAGGAGGCCGGCAAGGACCGGGTTGCGGTAGCGAGCGCCGTGACGAGGCCGAGCACGGCGCGAGTGACTTGGTCTGAGCGTGTCGCACGCGCGGTGCACGAGAGCCTTTTCGAGCTCTACTGTCAGCCGATCGTCGACTTTGCCGACGACGCCGTTTCTCGCTGGGAGCTGCTCCTGCGGCTTCCCGGCGGCGATGGCCAACTGATCCTGCCTTCGCAGTTCCTGTACACGGCAGAGCGTTCCGGCTTGATCCTGGAGATCGATCGCTGGGTTCTGACGGAGGCCCTCCGCCTGATCGCCGAGCAGAAGGCGAGCGGGCGGACGATCTGCCTGGAGGTGAACATCTCGGGGCGCTCCGTCGGTGACCCCCAGCTTCTCGCCCTGATCGAGCAGGCGCTCGAGCAGACGGCGATCGATCCGGCAAGTCTGATCCTCGAGGTCACCGAGACCGCTGCAATAGCCAACATGGACCGCGCACGGGGATTTGCCAGCACGCTTCAATCGCTTGGCTGTGGTTTCGCGCTCGATGACTTCGGCGCCGGGTTTGGCTCGTTCTACTACCTCAAGCACATCCCATTCGATTACGTGAAGATCGACGGGGAGTTCATTCGCAACCTCCCGACCAGCAGCACCGACCAGCTGATCGTCGACTCGATCGTGCAGATGTCGAAGGGCCTCGGCAAGCATACGATCGCCGAGTTCGTCGGAGATCGTGAGACCGTCGAGGTTCTGAAGAAGCACGGGGTCGACTTCGGGCAGGGTTACCACCTCGGTAGGCCGATCCCCGTGTCTGAAGCGCTCGCAATCTGAGCGGTCCCCCTGGAAACCGCGAGCAGCGCCGCCTCACACGCGCCTCTCGAGGGCATCCGTCGTCCGCTTCCTCCGTGACCGGCAGCCGATCGGATGCCCGGTGAGGCGAGGCGCGCGGGGACGCCGGGGGAGGCGTCCCCGCGCCGGCCTCAGCGCGAAGGTGTGGATGGAGCACCTTCGCGCTGTCGTGGACGGCTGCGTGTGGGGAGCCGTCCAAGCTGTTTGGTCGAGCCGCGGCCTTCGAGATCAGTGTCTGGGCCGGCTCGTCCCGATCGGTGCCCGCTGAAGTGATCCTCGCCCCGTGCGCTGGCATGGCACACGGCCACGACCAATGACACGGCGGCAAGCCAGACGATCGCAAGCAGCGCAAGAAGCAGTGCCGTCATGGGCAGGCATCACCGCCCGCTCGAAAGACCCCATCGGTCCTGCCTGCCGCCAGCATCGCGCATCCATTCTCACGAGTCTGTGCGGACCAGAGTCGAAGGCCAGCATGTGACCATTGCATCGGCTCCGCGTTCTGGGAAGCAGCCCAACACGCGATCGATGACCGCGCGACGAGAGCCGCTTGCGGCAAAGAATAGCGTGAAAGCGGGTGCAGTGGTTAAAACCAGACTGATCGGTTGGAGATCCGATGGTCGGAATGACCCCAGGAGCTCGATTGACGAACCGACCTTTCGCGCGCTACGCTACGGCCAATCGTTGCCCTGTCAAGCTCGACGCACGGCAGGTCGGATCGGGGGATCAGAGCGGAACGATGACGGGCGCAAGCCCGTCGGAATCAGGAGCGTCAATGGAGTCAAACCCTGCCGGCGGCGGCACTCCGCTCGCCGGAGGACAACTATTGGCGGCGATCTCGACGAGCATCGTCGGCATGCTGCACGAGCACTACGGCCGGGGCCCGATGAAGGCCAAGACCTACGCGCTCGACGACATCATCGTCGTCGTCATGCGGGGTAGCGGTTTCACGCCGCTGGAGCAGACGATCATGGACAGCGGGGAGCCGGAGCGAGTCATCGCCATGCGGGAGGACTTCCAACGGGTGATGGCCGACAAGTACAAGCAGACGATCGAAGAGCTCACCGGCCGCGTAGTGCTCGCCTTTCTCAGCCAGGCCCATGTCGATCCGGACATCACGATGGAGATCTTCTTCGTCGACCGACCGCTCGACGGATACGGCGCCGTCGAGATCACCAGCCCCGACTGAGGCGCTCTCCGTCTCGCGCCGCCGTCGAGCACGACGGCGTCATGGCGGGCGCCGGCGTCGGGTCGATCATCATGTCGCCAATGGCCTCGATCGAGCCGCATCAAGCCGAACCCGCCCACAGCTCGAGTGCCCTGGCCATGCAGGCCCGCCTGTGGGCGCAGAAGTGGCGCTGGTACGAGCGCAACTCGTTGCCGTGGAACCGCGCGCGGATCCACTGGGAGCTGATGCGGCGGGGCGCGTTCGCGCGCTGGCCGTTGCACGGCAACGTGCTCGATGCAATGCGCGAAGGACGCCTGCAGATCGGCGCCGAAGTCCTGTTCGAGCCGGGCGTGTGGATCACCGCGCCCGGGAGCGCGCGGGTGAGGGTCGGCGCGGGGAGCTTCCTCAATCAGGGCGTGATGCTCGCGTCCGAGCAGCTCGTCGAGATCGGCGAGCACTGCATGCTCGCCAACGGATGCTTCGTCTCAGACGCCAACCACCGCTTCGACGATCCCGATCGGCCGATCACCTGGCAGGGCTTTCAGAGCAAGGGGCCGACACGGATCGGCGACAACTGCTGGCTCGGCGCCAACGTCGTCGTTACCAGCGGCGTGAGCATCGGCGAGCGCTGCGTGATCGGCGCCAACAGCGTCGTCACGCATGACATCGAGCCGTTCTCGATCGCCGCCGGACTGCCGGCGCGCGTGATCAGGCGCATCGAGTACGGCTAGGCTGGCGCCATGGACCTGTACGAGGCGATGCGCTGTGCGCCGACGAGCCGGCGCTTCACCGAGCAGCCGGTCGCGCCCGAGGCGCTGCGCCGCGCGCTCGACGGTGCCCGCTTCGCTCCGAGCGGCGGTAACCGGCAGGGCTGGCGCGTCGTCGTCGTGCGCGACCCCGAGCGCCGTCGCTCGATCCGTGACCTGTACCTGCCGCACTGGCGCAGCTACATGGAGGAGACCGGCGGCGCGCGCATGCTCAGCGCTCCCGGGGACTTCGACGCGGCTCGCGTTCGAATGCTGCACGGCGCCGACGAATATGCCGAGCGCCTTCACGAGGTGCCGTTGCACCTGATCGTGTGCGTGCGCCTGGCCGACCTCGCCGTGACCGATGCGGCGCTGCCCCGGCAGAGTGTCGTCGGCGGCGCCTCGGTCTACCCGTTCGTGCAGAACCTGCTGCTCGCGCTGCGCGCCGAGCAGCTCGGCGCGGCGATGACGACGCTGCTCGTGCCGGCCGAGGCAGGGGTCAAGCAGCTGCTCGAGCTGCCCGATGATCTCGCGCTCGCGGCGCACATCGGCGTCGGCCATCGGGCCGATCCGTGGCCCAAGCGACTCGCGCGCAAGCCGGTCGAGGAGTTCGCCTTCGCCGAGCGCTACGGCGAGCCGCTCGCCTAGCGCGCCCGCCGGGGGCGCTACACGGGCCGTGCGGCCGTGCGCTCGCCGGGCTTCGCCTCAGCCCAGCTGGGCTTGCAGCTCGGCCAGCTCGGCCGGGTCGATCTTGTAGGTGTGCTCCGGGCCTGGGTAGCGGCGCGTGCGCACGTCCTCGGCGTAGGCCGAGACGCCCGCGTTCATCTCCTCCTGGATGTTCGCGTAGCGCTTGACGAAGCGCGGTCCCAGGCCGTCGCGGATGCCGAGCAGGTCGTGGAACACGAGCACCTGACCATCCGTCGCAGGGCCCGCGCCGATGCCGATCACGGGGATCTCGATACTCGCCATGAGCTGCTCGCTGACCGCGCTGGGCATCGCCTCGAACACGAGTGCGAAGCAGCCCGCCTGCTGCAGCGCCAATGCCTCGGCGCCGATCTTCGCCGCAGCCGCCGCGGTGCGGCCCTGCGCCTTCCAGCCGCCGAGCGCCGTCGAGGTCTGCGGCGTGAGCCCGACGTGGCCCATCACCGGGATGCCCGCGTTGACGATCGCGCGGGCGCGCTTGACGGAGGCTTCGCCGCCGCCCTCGAGCTTGACCGCCTCGCAGCCCGCCTCCTTGACCATCCGCATCGCCGTCGTGATCGCCTGCTCGTCGGAGACCTCGTATGAGCCGAACGGCAGGTCGCCGATCATCAGCGGCGTGCGCAGACCGCGGCGCACGGCGCGCGCCAGTACGAGCATGTCCTCGAGCTCGACCGGCGTCGTCGCGTTGTATCCGAGCACCGTCGTCGCCGCCGAGTCGCCGACGAGCACCAGGTCGACGCCCGCGAACTCGGCCGAGCGCGCGCTCGGGTAGTCGTACGCCGTGACCATCACGATCGGGTCGCCGAGGCGCTTCTTCTCCGCCAGCAGCGGCAGCGTCATCGGCAGGCGGCCTGGGTCCGAGGGGGCGTGTATCTCTGGGTGGCTTGACATCGTGTGATTCCTCTCTGACGTCAGTTGACGCTCTGCGTGAGCAGAGTCGCCACCGCGTCGTCGACGGTGATGATCCGGTTGGTCTGCGCCTCGACGTGTACGACCCGCGGCTCGTAGCGCTCGAGGTCGGCCGCGTCGTAGTTGCCGTAGGAGACGACGATGATCGTGTCGCCGCGCTGCACCAGGCGAGCGGCTGCGCCGTTGATCGTCATCACGCCCGAGCCGCGCTCGCCGGCGATCGTGTACGTCTCGAAGCGCGCCCCGTTGTCGATGTCGAGCACGTGCACCTGCTCGTGCTCGAGGATGTCGGCTGCCTCCAGCAGGTCCGGGTCGACCGTGATCGAGCCGACGTAGTGCAGATCGCAGTCGGTGATCGTTGCCCGATGGATCTTGGACTTCAGCATTACCCGTTGCATCAGGCGATCGCCTTTCCTGGGAGTCGTTCGTCGTGTCGGGCGTGTGGGTTGCGTGCCGCGTGGCTCGACGTGGCCGACGGCCGCAGGATCGCGTTGTCGATCAGCCGCGTGCGCCCGACGCGGGCAGCCACGGCCAGCAGCGCCTCGCGCGTGAGCTCCTCGCAGGGCTGCAGCGTGTCGGAGTCGACCAGCTCCAGGTATTCGGGCTGGACGTCGCGCGCGAGCATCGCCGCGCAGGCCACGTCGAGCAGCGCCTCGGCCGAGCGCTCGCCTTCGGCAGCGCGCTGCGCGGCAGCGCGCAGTCCCTCCGAGAGCGCCACCGCTCGCTCGCGCTGCTCGGGGCTCAGGCGCGCATTGCGGCTCGACATCGCCAGCCCGTCGCGCTCGCGCACGGTCGGGCACGCCTGTACGCGTACCGGCAGGTTCAGGTCGGCCACGAGCCGGCGGATCACGACGAGCTGCTGCGCGTCCTTCTGGCCGAAGTACGCGACGTCCGGCAGCGTCATGCCGACCAGCTTCGTCACCACAGTGCTGACGCCGCGGAAGTGCTCGCTGCCGCGCGAGACGCCCTCCAGACGCTCGGTGATGCCGAGCACTTCGACCGACGTGGCGAAGCCCGGCGGGTACATCTCGTCGACCGTCGGCGCGAACAGGATGTCCGCGCCTGCCTGCGAAGCAAGCTCGGCGTCGCGACGCTCGTCGCGCGGGTAGCGCTCGAGATCTGAGCCCTCGTCGAACTGGGCCGGGTTGACGAACAGGGAGACCACGACCGTGTCGCACTCGCGCCGCGCGCGGCGGATCAGCGAGAGGTGGCCGTCGTGCAGCGCGCCCATCGTCGGCACGAGGCCGATCGTGCGCCCCTCGCGGCGTGCCGGAGCGAGCGAGGAGCGCAGCTCCTCTACGGCGCGCACGGTCCTCATGCGCAGGCGAACGGTCGGATGGCGGTGCTCATCGGTTTCGGTCCAGTTCCTCGCGGATACCGGCGCGACAAAAGATCGTGATGCGGCTCACTTCGGGTCCGGCCCAGGCAAGCCCGGTGACGGCCTGTCTCCAATGATACAGCCGCTCCGGTCGCTCGCAAGGGGCCCGAGCTTCGCGGCGCGGTGCAGGCGCATCGCCGGCGCGGGCGGCTACCAGGCGTCCACGTACGGCCGGGACTTGCCTTCGCGCTGCCACCACTGCGGGCGGGCCTCGTCGAGGAGCATCCCGATCCAGCGCCGCGACTCGGCCGGGTCGATCACGTCGTCGATCTCACCGTATGAGGCCATGTTCAGGCCGCGCCCTCGCTCGTAGGCCATCGCCACGAACGACTCGAACAGACGCTCGCGCTCATCGGGATCCTCCACTGCGTCGAGCTCGCGGCGCATGCCCAGGCGCACGGCGCCCTCCAGGCCCATCCCGCCGAACTCCGACGTCGGCCAGCCGACCGTGAACAGCGGCGCCTTGAAGCCGCCGCCGGCCATCGCCTGCGCCCCCAGGCCGTAGCCCTTGCGCAGCACGATCGTCCCGCACGGCACGCTCAGGTTGGCGCCGCCGAGGAACATGCGCGCGAAGTGGCGCACGGTCGCCGTGCGCTCCGCCGCGGGCCCGACCATGAAGCCGGGTGTGTCGCAGAGGAACAGCACAGGCAGCGCGAAGGCGTCGCACATGCCGATGAAGCGCGCCGCCTTGTCCGCCCCGTCGGCGTCGATCGCCCCGCCCAGGTGCGTCGGCACGTTGGCCACGACGCCCAGCGGGCGGCCGTCGAGCTTGGCCAGCACCGTGACCATGCCCGCGCCGAAGCCGCGGCGCAGCTCGAGCACCGAGCCCGCGTCGAACAGGCCGTCGATCACCGTGCGCACGTCGTACACGCGCTTGCGCTGCTCCGGGATCAGGCTGCGCAGCAGCGTCTGGTCGGGCACCTCACCCGGCGTCGTCGGCCCGCGCAAGTAGGAGAGGTAGCGCTTCGCCGCGGCCACCGCCGCCGCGTCGTCGGCCACGCGCAGGTCGACCACGCCGTTCGCGTCCTGCACGTCGATCGGGCCCACCTCGCCCGGCTCGAACACGCCGAGGCCTCCGCCCTCGATCATCGCCGGGCCGCCCATGCCGATGCTCGAGTCCTCACTCGCGATCACCACGTCGCAGCAGCCGAGCAGCGCCGCGTTGCCCGCGAAGCAGTAGCCCGAGGCGATGCCGATGAGCGGCACCAGGCCGCTCAGCCGGGCGAACAGCGCGAACGCGCGGCAGTCGAGGCCCGCCACGACCGGCATGTCCACGTCGCCCGGGCGCCCGCCGCCGCCCTCGGCGAACAGCACCAGCGGCAGCCTGCGGCGCTCCGCGATCTCGAACAGGCGGTCCTTCTTGGCGTGGTTGCGAAAGCCCTGCGTGCCCGCCAGCACCGTGTAGTCGTAGGACATCGCCACGCACGGGCGACCGTCGATCTCGGCGACGCCCGCCACGAGGCCGTCGGCCGGTGTGCGCTCGATCAGCTCCTCGCGCGAGCGGCGCTGCTCCTGCGCCGCGAACAGCAGCGGCCCGTACTCGACGTAGCTGCCCTCGTCGACCAGTTCCGAGAGGTTCTCGCGCGCCGTGCGCCGCCCGCGCTTGCGCCGCCTCGCCACCGCCTCCGGGCGAGCCGCGTCGAGACCGATCGCATGGCGCTCGCGTACCGCCTCCAGGTCGGCGCGGAAGCCGTTGGCGCTCGGCTCATCCGCGCCCGTGGCCGTGTCCGCCCGCGGCGCTTCGCCGGCGCTCATCACGAGCAGCGTCTGTCCCTCCTCGACCGCATCGCCCACCGCGACCTCCACGCGACGCACCACGCCACCCGTCTCGGCCAGCACCTCGTGCTCCATCTTCATCGCCTCCAGCACGAGCAGCGCCGTGCCCGCGCCGACAGGCTGCTCCGGCTGGTAGGCCAGCGAGACGACCACGCCCGCGAACGGGGCTGTCACCGCGATCTCCGGGCTTGACGACACGGGCAGATCATTGCGCAGCGCACGAGCGGCCGGGAGTGCGCGGCCTCCCAGGCAGCGAATACGATCCAATGATGTCCGCTGCCGAGAGCGAGCTGCCCGCCGCCGAGCGGCGCGGGCTGCTCAAGGAGGTCTACGCGCAGGCGAAGACCTGTACGCGCTGCCCCGAGCTCGCCGCCACGCGCAAGACCGTGGTGTTCGGCGCGGGCAACGCCGATGCGGACTTGATGTTCGTGGGGGAGGCCCCTGGCGCGAGCGAGGACGAGCAGGGGGTGCCCTTCGTAGGTCGGGCCGGGAAGCTGCTCGAGACCTTGCTCGGGGAGATCGGGATCGAGCGCAAGGACGTCTTTATTGCGAACGTTTTGAAGTGCTTGAGATACAACGCTCTGGTCCAATTGGGCGACGGTTCCTGGGAGCGTGTGGGGCGTTTGGTCCGCTCGCGCTACGACGGCGAGGTCATGTCGGTGGATGACGATGGCGCCCTAGTGCGCAAGCGCGTCATCGGCTGGCATGCAACGCCGCTCGCTGGACGTCGCGTCTACAAGCTCACCTATCGCTCGTGCAAGAAAGCCGGTCTTGGCCGAGTGGGAGTTCAGCTCACCGGCGATCATCCCGTGCTCACTGAGCGTGGCTACGTATCCGTCGAAGAGCTCCGGGCGAACGATCGTGTCTGCACGGGACAGGGCATGAGCGAACTTGCACACGATGTCGTCTGCGGCACGGTTCTCGGCGACGGCTGCCTACAGGCCCAATCCTCGTGCCTCACCTTTTCGCACTCTCATCGCCAACGCGACTACGCACGGTTCAAGGCGAGGTTGTTGATGGAGTTCGGTGTGAGCGTAGATGAGCGGACCGTCGCCATGGCGGTTGGAGGAAGTCCGTTATACGAGGTTGTGCTGACGCGGACATTGGCCCATCGTGCGCTCCGCGTACTTCGGCGCGACTTCTATGAAGACCGCAAGGTGGTGCCAGAGTGGATCGTCGAGCAACTGAACCCGCGCATGCTGGCGATCTGGTTCATGGACGACGGATACACGCGCATTCGTGCGGGCGGGCGTCGTCCACTCGCCGAGATCGCTACGAACGCCTTCTCCGATGCCGACCTACAGCGGCTGATCGCTGCGCTGGGATCGCTTGGGTTGCCCGCGAAGGCGCTGCGTTCGCGCCTTTACTTCGATGTGCCGAGCACCAAGCGCCTGTCAGAGCTGATCGCACCCTACGCGCCCGAGTCCATGCGCTACAAGCTCCATCCGGAGGTTGCTGCGCGTATCCCCTTTGACCCCGGTGCGTTCGAGCCGGGTCCGGTCGTGGGCATGTACGACGAGGTAGAAGTCGAGGACGTCTCCGATCGGGAGCGGCATGACACGACCTTCTTCTGCCTCGACGTAGAGGGAACCCACAACTTCGTGACAGCCGGTGGCGTCGTGCATAACTGCCGCCCACCCGGCAACCGCGACCCGCTGCCCGTCGAGATCGACAACTGCCAGGGCTACCTACGCCGCCAGGTCGAGCTGATCCAGCCGACCGTGATCTGCACGCTTGGCAACTTCTCGACGAAGCTGCTGCGCGGCGACCCGACCGGGATCACGCGCCTGCACGGCCAGCCCGAGGTGCTCACGCTCGGCCGGCGCGCCGTGCGCCTGTATCCGATCTTCCATCCGGCCGCCGCGCTGTACACGCCGCGCATGCTCGAGACGCTGCGCGAGGACTTCGTGCGCTTGCCCGATCTGCTTGCGCTCGGCGCGCCCGAGCAGCCGTCGGTCGAGGACATCCCCGAGATCGAGGAGCCCGATGGGAGCGAGGCGCCCGAAGTCGTCGAGTCCTCGCCGAGCGCGGCGCGGGCGGCCGCCGGCGCCGGCAATGGCGCCACAGCCTTGCCCGCGCAGGTCGACGAGCCCGATCAGCTGGGACTCTTCTAGGCCGGCAGAGCGCGGGCGCGGGCACGGGCGGGCCGGGGAAGCCCCCAGGCCGTCGGTGGATGCCGGCATACCGGCGGTATGTCCAGACCCTCTGGACGCTTTTCTGGACGATTCCTGGGCCGTTCTTCCCTGCAAAGAGGGTATTTTCGCGGGATGGCGAAGATTTTCAGCTCAAGGCCTAAAGTCGGTTTCGTTCCTCGCCGATACAGGCCCTGTCTCCATCCCTCCAGGAGTAACGATCGGCCCGCGACCCTTTCTCCCGCGGGCCGGTCGCTTTAACGGGGTCGGCGCGCTTGGCTCTACAGTCTCGTCGTGGCTGCGCGCATCGTCGACACCGCCGACCCCGCCGAGACAGAAGCCTTCGGCGCAGAGCTGGCCGAGAGCCTGAAAGACGGTGACATCGTGCTCGTGCGCGGTGAGCTCGGCGCCGGCAAGACGACGCTCGTGCGCGGCGCCGCCCGCGCGCTCGGCGTCAGCGACCCCGTCACGAGCCCGAGCTTCAGCATCGGCCACCGCTATCGCGCCGGCGAGCGCCTGACCGTCTCGCACCTCGACCTCTATCGCCTCGCCGGGCTCGAGCACGAGGACCCCGACCTGCTCGCCGACTACCTCGGCGAAGGGCGGATCGCCTTCGTCGAGTGGCCCGCAGAGGCCGAGCGCGAGCTCGCCGGTGCGCGCGTGCTCGTCTCGCTCTCCCATCGCGGCGCCGACCGCCGCCGGATCGAGGTGCTCGAGCGGTGATCGTGCTCGGCTTCGACACCGCCACGCAGGCCACCGCCGTCGGGCTGCGCCTGGCCGACGGCGCCACGCTGCACACGCGCGACGATCCCGCCCAGGACGCGCATCCGGGGCACGCCACGCGCCTGCTCGCGATGGCCGCCGGGCTGCTCGCCCAGGCCGAGCTCGGCTGGAGCGACGTACAGCGGGTCGCCGTCGGCGTCGGCCCCGGGCGCTTCACCGGGCTGCGCGTCGGCATCGCCACCGCGCGCGGCCTCGCCCAGTCGCTGGCAGCCGAGCTCGTCGGCGTCTCGAGCCTCCATGCACTCGCACTCGGCGCCATATCCGATCCCGGCGCCGGCCCGAGCGCCACGATCGCCGTGATCGACGCCCGCCGCGGCAAGGCCTTCGCCAGCGCCTATGCCGACGGCGCCGAGGTCGTCATTCCGCGTGCCCTGCGCCCCGCCGAGCTCGAAGGTCTCGTCGAGTCGATCGAGCGCCAAGGCGGTCCCGCCGCTGCGCGCTGGCGCGCCGTCGGCGACGGCGCCGTGCTCTATGCCGAGCAGCTGCGCGCCGGCGGCGTCGACGTTCCCCAGCCCGGCTCGTCGCTTCACCTGCTCGACGGTGGCGCCGTCTGCGAGCTCGGCGCGCTTGCCGCGCCCGCGCTCGCGAGCGCCGGACCCGGACAGCCCGCCGCCGCCGACCAGGCCGCGCTCGCCGGCGTCCTGCCCGACTATCGCCGCTCGCCCGATGCCAAGCTCGCCCGTGGCGATCGCCCGCCCGCAATCGGAGCATCGCGAGCGTGAGCGAGCCATCCTCACCACAGCTCCATCCCGACCCGGATGCCCCCGTGATCGAGATCCGCCCGCTTGCCTATCCCGACCTCCCCGAAGTGCTCGCGATCGAGCGCCGCGTCTTTCCCACGCCGTGGTCGCTGGCCATGTTCGTGCTCGAGCTCTCCAAGCAGACCGGCATCTGCCTCGCCGCCTGCGAACGGCTGCCCGGCGATGGTGAAGGCGGGCAGACCGAGCGGCTCGCCGGCTATCTGATCTGCTCGCGCTACGACACCGTCTGGCACGTGATGAACGTCGCCGTCGACCTGCACCGCCAGCGCATGGGGCTCGCCTCGCGCCTGCTCGCCGAGCTGTACGCGCGCGTCGGCGATACCCCGCCGGGCACAGGCGAGAACGCCCGCTTCACGCTCGAGGTGCGCCGCTCGAACGCCGTCGCCATCCACCTGTACGAGCGCGAGGGCTTCCGCGCCGCCGGCACCCGCCGGCGCTACTACCAGGACAACGGCGAGGACGCGCTCGTGATGTGGCGCACGCCCGCCACGCTGCAGGGCACGCTCGAAGACGTGCCAAACCCCGGTCCCGTGTGAGACTGCCCGCCCCCGCGATGAGCAACCCGCCCGTATGACGATCCTCGCGCTCGAGACCAGCTGCGACGACACCTGTGCCGCCGTCATCGACCGCGATGGCGCCATTCGCGCCAACGTGATCTCCTCGCAGACCGCCCACGAGGATTTCGGCGGCGTCGTGCCCGAGATCGCCTCGCGCCATCACCTCGAGATCGTCAACGTCATCGTGCAGCGTGCGCTGGGAGAGGCCTCCGTCGGGCTCGACGAGCTCGAGCTGATCGCCGCCACGCAGGGCCCCGGCCTCGTCGGCGCGCTGCTCGTCGGCCTCTCCACGGCCAAGGCGCTCGCCGCCGCCCGTGAGCTGCCTTTCGCGCCCGTCGATCACTTGCAGGGCCACGTCGCCGCCAACTTCCTGCGCGGCGGCGGCGACCCTGCCGCCGGCTCCGGCGAGGCTCCCTTCGAGCCGCCCTTCCTCTGCCTGATCGCAAGCGGCGGGCACACGCTGCTCGCACACGTCCGCGCGCACGACGGCTTCGAAGTGCTCGGGCGCACGCTCGACGACGCCGCCGGCGAGGCCTTCGACAAGGGCGCCCGCATGCTCGGGCTCGGCTACCCCGGCGGCGCCGCCCTCGAGGGACTGGCGCGCGATGGCGATCCTGAGGCCTTCGTCTTTCCAGGCTCTCGCGCCGAGCGCTCGCGCGGCGGGCGTGGCGCCCATCGCCAGGCCTTTGCCGAGGGGCTCGACTTCTCCTTCGCCGGGCTGAAGACGGCGCTGCTGTACAAGCTGCGCGAGCTCGGCCAGGCCGAGGCCGGCGCGCGCGCCGCCGACCTTGCCGCCTCCTACCAGGCCGCCATCGTCGACAGCCTGATCGAGCGTGCCGAGCGGGCGCTTGCGCGCGCCGGCTCAGATCGCCTCGCCGTCGGCGGTGGCGTCGCCGCCAACGGCCCCCTGCGCGAGCGCCTCGCTCAGCTCGGCGTCACGCTGCACGTGCCCGCCCGCGTGCTCTGCACCGACAACGCCGCCATGATCGCCAGCGCCGCGCGCTACGGCGAGCGGCTCGACTACCCCGACTACCTCTCGCTCGATGCCTACGCCACCGGCGAACGCGCGATCAGCAGATGAGCAGATGAGCCCCGAGGTCACCGTCTACACCAGGCCCGACTGCCATCTGTGCGTCGATGCCATGGCCGCTCTGCGGGCGCTGCAGGGCGAGCTCGGCTTCGAGCTCCACGAGCGCGACATCGACCGCGACGAGGCGCTTCAGCGCGCCTACTTCGAGCGCATTCCCGTGATCGCGCTCGACGGCGAGGAGCTGTTCGACTACTTCATCGACGAGGCGCTCCTGCGCGAGCGACTAGAGTCCCGAGCATGAGCTACGGCGAAACGACCGCGCGCCCGCGAGAGCCTGCAGTCAACGGCGTCGGCGCCTCCAGCGAGCGTCTTTCGCTCGGCGTCGCCGCCCGTCTGTCGCGCTATCTGCAGGTGCTCACGCAGGCAAAGAAGATGGGAAAGGAGACGATCTCCTCGCAGGAGCTCTCCGACTACACGCACGTCAACTCCACGCAGATTCGCCGTGACCTGTCCGGCTTCGGCAAGTTCGGCAAGCGCGGCGTCGGCTACAACGTCGAGGCGCTCGTGTCGCAGATCCGCAAGATCCTGCGCACCGCCGGCCAGCACAACATCGCGCTGCTCGGCGCCGGCCATCTCGGCAAGGCGATCGCCTCCTCCAACATCTTCGCCGACCACGGCTTCCGCGTCGTCGCGATCTTCGACGTCGACGAGCGCAAGGTCGGCACCAACGTCGGCAACCAGGTCGTGCGCCACACCTCCGAGCTGCGCCAGCTGGTCGAGGACGAGGACATCGTCGTCGGCGTGCTCGCCGTGCCCACGCAGGCCGCCCAGGGACTCGCCGACGAGCTCGTGCAGGCCGGCGTGAAGATCATCTTCAACTACTCCGAGTCGCTGCTGCTGGTGCCGCCCGAGGTGACCGTGCACACCTCCAGCCCCGCAGTCGATCTGCTCTACGCGCTGTACTTCTATTTGACCTGACGAAACCGGACCGATCTCACAGGACTCGCCGCCTGCGCGCGCTATCAATGAGGGGGCGAAAGGGGGCCAAGCGCCGAGTGCGCGCCGCGCCGCGGACTCAACGCCGAACGCCATGACCAGCCTGGACCTAGACCAAGTGGCCGAGACGTACGCCGCGGCGACCGACTTCACCGTCGGCGTCGAGGAGGAGTTCTCGATCCTCGACCCGCGCACGCTCGACATGCTGCCGCGCTTCGAGCAGCTGCGCGACGCCGCCCGTGAGAGCGACCCGCTGCTGCACGAGCACATCACCGGCGAGCTGATCTCCTCCGAGATCGAGATCATCTCGGGCGTCGGCGGCGACGTGCAGCATGCGCTCTCGCGCCAGCGCGAGCACCGCAGGCGCCTGTTCGCGCTCGCCGAGGCGCAGGGCGTCGCGCTCGGCGCCACCGCCACCCACCCGTGGGCCGACTACCGCGAGCAGCCGATCATCGACACCGAGCACTACCGCCGCGTCGAGCAGGGGCTGAAGTACGTCGCCTGGCGCAACAACACGTTCAGCCTGCACGTGCACCTCGGCGTGCGCGACATCGACCGCGCGATCCGCGTCTGCGACCGCCTGCGGCCCGTGCTGCCGCTGCTGCTCGCAATCTCCGCCAACTCGCCCTACCTCGACGGGCGCGACAGCGGCCTGCACTCGGCGCGCACGCAGAGCTTCACCAAGAGCTTCCCGCGCTGCGGCATTCCCGACGCCTTCGGCGGCTGGGCCGCCTATCGCGAGTACATCGAGTTCCTCGTGCGCACGCAGTCGATCGTCGAGTTCACACAGGTCTGGTGGTCGGTGCGCCCGCATTTCAGCTTCGGCACCGTCGAGGTGCGCATCTGCGACGTGCAGGCCACCGCGCGGGAGTCCGACGCGCTCGCCTCGCTGATCGCCGCCTGCATCGCGCAGGCCGCGCGCGACGTCGACGACGGCGTGTCCTTCGAGCACCCAGCGCCGCGGCTGATCGAGGAGAACATGTGGCGCGCGATCCGCTTCGGGCTCGACGGCAAGCTGATCGAGCTCGCGGACGGCGAGCAGTACCCCGCGCGCGAGGCAATCGAGCGGCTCGCCGCCTGGACCGCGCCGATCCGCGGCGAGCTCGGCATCGAGCTCGCCTTCCCCGAGCGAAACGGCGCGCAGCGCCAGCGCCAGATGATCGAGGCCGGCGCCTCGCGCGAGGAGGTCTTCGCGGCCTCCGTCGCCGAGACGCGGCAGACCTACGCACAGGAGGTGACGGTGTGAGCACCGATCCCAACCCGTCTCAAGACCCGCCCGGCAGCACGCCCGGCGGCCCAGCAGCATCCGGCTCCGGCCCGGCCGGGCCCGCCGGCTCCGGCCAGCAGCCGAGCGAAGAGGAGCTGCGCGCAGCCTACGAAGCCGAGCTGGCGCGCATCACGAGCACCGACATGATCCTGCAGGCCGCCGTCTCGCTGCTGAACGTCGGCAGCTACCGGCTGATGCCGACGCCCGCCGCCGGTGCCGAGGCGGGCGTAGCTCCCGGCGCCGGGCGTGACCTCGAGCAGGTACGCGACGCGATCGACGGCGTGCGCGCGCTGCTCGAGATCCTCGAGCGGCGCGTGCCCAGCGAGGTGCGCCCCTTGCGCGACGCGCTCTCCCAGTTGCAGATGGCCTATGCGCGCGAAGTGCAGGCGGGCGGGGGAGAGCCGTCGGCGAGCGCCGCAGAGCCGGAGCAGGGGGGCGGGCAGGCCCCGCCCGCCGACGGCTCGACCGGCCCCTCCGGTGGCGCCCCCGGCGCCCCCGGCGGCTCGTCTTCCGGGCAGACGCCCGGGCAGGGACCGGCCCCCGGCGACCAGGGCCAGTCAGGTCCAGGTCCGGCCGAGTCGAGCGGCAGGCTGTGGGTGCCCGGCCGCTGAGCGGTCGGGGGCGGGACCGGGCTTGCGGACAAGCGCCCGCGCCGGCCGGCGTTCGCGGGGCGCATTCGAGGGCGGGCCGCAACCGCCTCGCCCGGCATTGCGCCGCGCGACGCGGTAGACTGCCCGCGCGTTTGCACCGGGTTGTCGCTTCACCGAGCGCCCGGTCAGTCAAATGTGCGCGCGACAGATCCTCGCGCGGCACGCCAATCAGACCGCGGAGGATTTTCAGTTGAGCAGCTTTCTGACGAACCATGGGGTCGTCGTCGCCCTCGTATGCGCCGCATGCGCCGTTGTATATGGCGTGCTGACGACGCGCTCCCTGCTTGCGCTCTCACCGGGCAACGAGAAGATGCAGAGCATCTCGCTGGCTGTCCAGCAGGGCGCTCGCGCCTACCTGAACCGCCAGTACGCGACGATCGCGGTCGTCGGCGTCGTGCTGTTCGTCGCGCTGATCTTCATCCAGAACATCGCCGTCGCCGGCGGCTTTGCGCTCGGCGGCCTGCTGTCGGGCTCGACCGGCTACATCGGCATGAACGTCTCCGTGCGCTCCAACGCTCGCGTCGCCGAGGCAGCGCGCTCGGGCGTCTCGCCGGCGCTGCAGGTGGCCTTCCGCGGCGGTGCGATCACCGGTCTGCTCGTCGTCGGCCTGGCGCTGATCGGCGTCGCCGGCTATTACGGGGCGCTGACCTCGATCTTCAACGACAGCCCCAAGACCGCCGTCGATGCGCTCGTCGGCCTCGGCTTCGGCGGCTCGCTGATCTCCGTCTTCGCGAGGCTCGGCGGCGGCATCTTCACGAAGGCCGCCGACGTGGGCGCCGACCTGGTCGGCAAGGTCGAGGCCGGCATCCCCGAGGATGACCCGCGCAACCCCGCCACGATCGCCGACAACGTCGGCGACAACGTCGGCGACTGCGCCGGCATGGCGGCCGACCTGTTCGAGACCTACGCCGTCACCGCCGTCGCCGTGATCCTGCTCGGCGTGCTCACCTTCCACGAGGCCACGCGCGTCGCCCTCTACCCGCTCGTGATCGGCGGCGTCGCGATCATCGCCTCGATCATCGGCACCTACGCGGTGCGCACGAAAACGGACAACGTCGAGCGCGCGCTGCTGCAGGGCCTCGTCGTCTCCGGCGTGCTCGCCGCCGCCGCCTTCGCGCCGATCACCTACTGGCTGATGCGCAACCTGACCTTCAAGTCCGTCGGCGACGCCGTCAACACGCCGCTGTGGTGGCACCTGTACCTGTGCTCGCTGATCGGCATCGCCGTCACAGCGCTGCTGTTCGGACTGACGGAATACTACACCTCGACCCGTTTCTCGCCGGTCAGGAAGACCGCCAAAGCGTCCGAGACGGGGCACGCGACGAACATCATCCAGGGCTTCTCCTCCGGCCTGCAGGCCACGGCGCTGCCGGCGATCGTGATCGTGCTCGGGATTCTCGGCGCGTGGAAGCTCGCCGGCGGAGGCGTGACCGGTATCTACGGCATCGGCGTCGCCGTGATGGGCCTGCTCTCGCTGACCGGGCTGATCGTCGCGCTCGACGCGTTCGGGCCGATCACCGACAACGCCGGCGGCATCGCCGAGATGGCCGAGCTGCCCGAGGACGTGCGCAAGGTGACCGACCGCCTCGACGCCGTCGGCAACACGACGAAGGCTGTGACGAAGGGCTACGCGATCGGCTCGGCCGTGCTCGCCGCCGTCGTGCTGTTCGCCGGCTTCCAGAAAGAAATCGAAGAGAAGGTCGGCCACGTGATCTCCTTCGGCATCAACGAACCGCCCGTGCTGATCGGCCTGCTGCTGGGCGGTCTGATGGTCTGCCTGTTCGCCGCGCTCTCGATCGAGGCAGTCGGCCGCGCCGGCGGCGCCGTCGTCGAGGAGGTGCGCCGCCAGTTCCGCGAGCACCCCGGGATCATGGACTACACCGAAGAGCCCGACTACGCGGCGTGCGTCGACATCGTCACCAAGACGGCCCAGCGCGAGATGATCCTGCCCTCGCTGCTGCCGATCCTGCTGACGCTGATCGTCGGGCTGATCGACCAGCAGGCGCTCGGCGGCCTCTTGATCGGCGTGATCGTCGTCGGCTTCTTCTTCGCCGTGATGATGACCGCGGGCGGTGGCGCGTGGGACAACGCGAAGAAGCTGATCGAGGACGGAGCGTTCGGCGGCAAGGGCTCCGAAGCCCACGCTGCGTCGGTCACCGGCGACACCGTCGGCGATCCGTTCAAGGACACCGCCGGGCCTGCGATCAACCCGATGATCAAGGTCGCCAACATCGTGGCGATCCTGATCATCCCGATCATCACTTGAGAAGGCCGGCCTGGATGGCCGGCGGGCGCGTAAGCTCAGCATGAGATGACCGGCCGAACCGTGCATCGCTCGGGCACCGTCGTGCTATCCGTGCTGATGGCCGCGATCGGCCTCGCGCTGATCGGGCAGGTGATCGCCGGCGACGGCGGCGTGCTCTCGGCGCGCCTGCTGCTCGGCGTGCTGTTCCTCGCCGGCGGCGCGGCGCGGCTGTGGCTCGAGCACAAGCGGGGAACCCGCACGTGAGCCGGTCTCGGCGATGAGCGACGGCGAGGACGCCGGCGAGCAGACGCCGAGCGGGGGCGACGCGGCCACCGGCCCGGGCGACGATCGCCAAGCCGGGCCGTCCGAAGACACCGGTCCCGCCACGGTCAAGCCGCAGGCCGAGCTCGGCCGCGCCGAGGCCGAGCGGATCGCGCTGCAGATCTCCGCGCGCTCGCTCTCCACGGCACGGCGCAGCGTCGGCTCGCCGACGCTGTTCGCGATCGTCTACACGCCGCTCGCGAGCGCGATCTACTTCTCGCTGGGCGTGATCTCCGGGCACGCGCTCGGGCTCACGCCGGTCGTCTTCCTGATCGCGGCGCTGCTGTTCGCGCTGACGGCGATGACCTACGCCGAGGGGGCCTCGCTGCACCAGGAGCGCAGCGGCTCGACGGTGTTCGCGCGCTACGCCTACAACGAGCTCGTCAGCTTCGTCGCGGGCTGGGCGATCCTGCTCGACTACGTGATCCTGATCGCGGTCACGTGCTACTCGGCGACGCAGTACCTGCGCGTGTTCTGGAGCCCGCTCGGACACAGCGCCGAGGCGCTCGGCCTCGCGCTCGTGTTCATCCTGCTCGTCGTGCTCGGCAACATCCGCGGCTTCGGCTGGCGGCGCTCGCGCCGCGTTGCGATGATCGTCGTCGCCGACCTCGCCCTGCAGGGCCTGATCGTCGTGCTCGGGCTCGTGCTGTTCTTCAATCCGCACACGCTGCTCGACCCGATCCACCTGGGCAGCGCGCCGAGCTGGTCGGATCTGATCTTCGCCCTGACGGTCGCCGCGATCTCCTTCACCGGCCTGGAGTCGGCGGCGGGGCTGGCAGGCGAGGTGCGCATCTCCCGCGGCGCGCTGAAGCGGCTCGTCGGCACGGGCACGGCGACTGTCGTGATCGTCTACGTCGGCATCGCGCTCGTCGCCGTCACGGCGCTGCCCGTCCACAACGGCCACACGCAGCTGGCCACGCGCTTCCTCGACGACCCCGTCGTCGGCATCGTCGGGCAGATGAAACCGCACTGGCTGGCCGAAACGCTGCGCTACGTCGTCGCCGGGCTCGGCGCGCTGACGCTCGTGGCGGCGGCCAACTCGGCGATGCTCGGTCTCTCGCGCCTGGCCTACTCGCTCTCGACCAACCGGCAGATCCCGAGTGGCCTGGGCCGGCTGCACCCGCAGCGCTCGACGCCGTACGTGCTGATCATCCTCGCCGGGATCGTCGCCGCCGGGCTGGTCGTGCCGGAGAACCTCGACTTCCTGATCGGCATCTACGCCTTCGGCGCGCTGCTGGCATTCACGATCGCGCACGTCTCGGTCGTCAAGCTGCGCTACACCGAGGCCGAGAACGCGCGCGGCTACCGCATCCCGCTGTCGGTCGGCTGGCGCGGCGGCAGCCTGCCGCTGCCGGCCGTGTTCGGCGCAGTGATCTCGGCGTTCGGCTGGCTGGCCGTGATGGTCGTGCACGACCCCGCCCGCTACGTCGGGCTCGGCTGGATGGCGGTCGGCCTGGTCATGTACGTCGTCTACCGGCGTGCCGACGAGGCGCCGCTGCTGCGCCGCGTGACGGTCGCGCCGGAGGTGCTGCGCGCGGAGCCGCCGCGCGAACGCGACTACGGCTCGATCCTCGTGCCGCTGTTCGGCACGAGCCTGGACGAGGACATCGTGCAGACGGCGGCGCTGCTCGTCTCCGGCGAGCAGACCGACGAGGCGGCGATCGACGAGGCGACGATCGAGGCCGTCTGGATCTTCGTGATCCCGATGTCGCTGCCGCTCGACGCGCGCCTGCCCGAGGCGCAGGTCAAGGAAGCGCGCCTGGCGCTGGCGCGGGCGAAGGCCGTCGGGGAGGAGTACACGGGCGTGCAGGTCGCCACGGCGACCGTGCGCACGCGCCGCGCCGGCTACGCGATCGTCGACGAGGCCAAACGCCGCGGCGTGGAGGCGATCGTGCTCGGCGCCGAGGAGCCCTCGCTGATCCGCGGCGGCGCGCGCCTGGGAGGGCGCGGGGGGCCGCTCGAGAACTTCGTCGGCGAGGTGACCAAGTACGTGATCGACAAGGCGCGCTGCCGCGTGATCGTCACCGCGCCCGCCGCCGGCGATTCGCTGGCCGAGCGCCGTAGGCGCCTCGCCGAGGCGGGCGCCGCCGAGTCCGGCAGCTGACGCCGGAGCCGCGCCTTGCGCAAAGTCCTGCATCGACTAATCTGCGGCGCATGTTCGTGATGATCGTCGGTGCCGGCCGCGTGGGCTCGGCAGTTGCCAAGTCTGCGCTCGCCTCGGGGCATCAAGTGTCGGTACTCGACGAGGACCCGCTCTCACACGAGCGCCTGGATGCGGGGCAGACGGTCAGCTGGGAGGACGCCGGCGGGCAGTTCACCGTCGGCACGGCGCTCGAGATAGACGCACTGATCCAGGCGGGCATCGAGCGCGCAGAGGTGTTCATAGCCTCCACCGACGGCGACAACACCAACCTGATCATCGCCCAGATCGCCCAGCGCCGCTTCGGCGTGGAGCGGGTGATCGTGCGCGTGATGGACCCCGCCCGTGCGAGCTGGTACGGCGAACAGGGCCTGCACACGATCTCCCCGACCAAGCATGCGATCGAGATGTTCGAGCGCGCGCTCGAGCCCGAGCCGGCTTAGCCCGTGTACGCGATCATCGTCGGCGCCGGCAAGGTCGGACGCAACCTCGCGCGAGAGCTGATCGCCAAGGACCACGAGGTCACGATCATCGAGTCCTCGCGCCCGCGCTATCTGGCCATGGAGGAGGAATTCGAGCACGCCGCGCAGTACGGCGACGCGACCGAGCTGTGGGTGCTCGAGCGCTCCGGCATCCAGCGCGCCGACCTCGTGATCGCCGTGACCGGCGACGACGAGGACAACATGCTCGTCTGCCAGGTCGCCAAGGAGAAGTACCTCTGCGACCGCATCATCGCCCGCGTCAACAACCCGCGCAACCACGACCACTTCCGCCTGCTCGGGATCCAGCCGGCCGTCTCGGCGACCGACCTGATCCTGCGCCTGATCGAGCACGAGGTGCCGCGCTACGGGCTCGTGCACCTGCTCGCGCTCGAAGAGGAGCGCCTGGAGATCATCGAGCTCGAGGTCGCCGAGGACGCGCCCACCGTCGGGCAGTCCGTCTCCGAGATCGCGCTGCCCGAGGGCAGCCTGATCATCTCCGTGCTGCGCGGCGGCACAGGCTTCGTGCCCAAGGGCGACACCGTGATCGAAGCCGGCGATGAAGTGCTGCTCGTGCTCGACCCCGGGCTCGAGGAAGCGATCACCGCTTACTTCGCGCCCAACGGGCACGAGGTGGCGAGCTAGCCCTTTGCCGTTCCGAGCCCGCCGGCGAGGGCTCCGTTGCCGTCCGTCATTTGGCTATCCTTTCCGCCTGAGACGCCCTTCCGGGATAGTCCAATTGGCAGTGACGCCCGGTTCTGGTCCGGGAGATTGGGGTTCGAGTCCCTGTCCCGGAGCTCGATCGGAAGTCAGGCGGCTGCCGCCTGCGCGGCCCAGTCGCGATACAGCTCGTAGTAGCGCCCCTCGGCGGCGATCAGCTCGTCGTGGGTGCCCTGCTCGGCGATGTGGCCGTGCTCGAGCACGACGATGCGCCCGGCCTGGCGGATCGTGGAGAGGCGGTGGGCGATCACGATCGAGGTGCGCCCGGCGAGCAGGCGCCTGAGGCCCTGCTCGATGCGCGCCTCGGAGTGCAGGTCGACGTTGGAGGTGGCCTCGTCGAGCACGAGGATGCGCGGGTCGGCGATCAGCGCGCGGGCGAAGGCGATCAGCTGGCGCTGTCCGGCGGAGAGCTGGGTGCCGCGCTCGCCGATTTCGGTGTCGTAGCCGCTGGGCAGCTCGGCGATGAACTCCTCGGCGCCGACGGCTGCGGCGGCGGCGCGGATCTGCTCGGGAGTCGCGTCGGGGCGGCCGAAGGCGATGTTCTCGGCGACGCTGCCGCTGAACAGGAAGGCCTCCTGCGGCACGATCCCCATCTGCGAGCGCAGCGAGCGGCTGGAGACTTCGCGCAGGTCGTGGCCGTCGATCAGGATGGCGCCCGACGTCGGGTCGTAGAAGCGCGCGATCAGCTTGGCCATGGTCGACTTGCCGGCGCCGGTGGCGCCGACGAGCGCGACGGTCTGCCCGGGCGGGATCTGCAGGCTGATGTGGTCGAGCGCGAGCACCTGCTCGGCGCCCTCGTCACCGCGGCGGCGCTGGTAGGCGAAGGAGACGTCGTCGAAGTCGACCTCGCCGGCGATCCGCGGCAGCTCGATGGCGTCGGCGCGATCCTCGAGGTCGGGCTCGACGTCGAGCAGCTGGAAGATCTTCTCCAGCGCGGCCATGCCGGACTGGTAGGTGGCGTAGAGCTGGGAGAGCTGCTGGATCGGTTCGAACAGGTTCGCCAGGGCGGCGACGAAGGCGACGATCGTGCCGATCGAGATGTGGCCTTCGATCGCCTGCAGCCCGCCGTAGAGGACGATCGCGGCGACGGCCAGGCCGGAGAGCATTTCTACCGACGGGAAGTAGGCGGCGTTGAGCTTGACGGTCGTCATGTTGGCGTCGCGGTTGTCCTCGTTGAGCGCGACGAACTGCTGCTCGTGCGCGGGCTCCTGCGCGAATGTGCGCACGACGCGGATGCCGGAGAGCGTCTCCTGCAGGTAGCCCGTGATCGAGCCGATCGTCTCCCGCGTGCGGCGGAAGGCGCCGGCGGAGATGATCCGGAACCAGAGCGAGCCGGCGAGCACGATCGGCAGCACGCAGAAGGTGATCAGGGCGAGCTTGACGTCGAGGTAGAGCAGGATGCCGACGGTGCCGAGGAGCGTCAGCCCAGCCTGGAACAGCGTCACGACGGAGTCGGTGACGAGCGAGTCGAGCGCCTCTACGTCGTTGGTGATGCGCGAGATCAAGACGCCGGCGGGGCGGCTCTCGTAGAAGCCGACGGGCAGCGTCTGCAGGTGCGTGAAGATGCGGATGCGCAGGTCGGCGAGCACGCGCTGGCCGACCCAGCCGACGAGGTAGGTCTGCGCGTAGGTCATCAGCCAGACGAGCAGCGCGGCGGCCATGAAGGCGACGACGACGAGCTCGAGTTTGCCGAAGTCGTGGCGCTGGATGCCGTCGTCGATCGCGGCGCGCGCGAGCAGGGGCGGGGCGAGCGAGGCGGCGGTGCCGAGCACGAGCGCGAGCACGGTCAGCGCGGCGCGGGCGCGGTAGGGCTTGATCAGGGCGAGCAGCCCGCGCAGGTTGCGCCCGCGCGTGCCTTTGCTGGCGCGCTCGCCGGTCCACGTCGAGCCGGGCCCGCCGCGCATGACCATCGGGCTCACAGGCCGCTGACCTCGCGCTCGAGTGGCTTGCGCGTCATGAAGACCTGGTCGGGCAGCCCCTTCTCGACGATCTCGCGGTACAGCTCGGAGGCTCCCAGCAGGTGCTCGTGGTCGCCGTGCGCGGCGATCCGGCCGTGGTCGAGCACGACGATCTCGTCGGCCAGTGAGATCGTCGACAGGCGATGGGCGATCACGAACGTCGTGCGCCCGGCCATCGCCTCGTCGAGCGCGAGCTTGATGCTCTGCTCGGTCGAGGCGTCGACGGAGGAGGTGGCGTCGTCGAGGATCAGCACGCGCGGGTCTGCGAGCAGGGCGCGGGCGATTGCCAGGCGCTGGCGCTGCCCGCCGGAGAGCGACAGGCCGCGCTCGCCGACGCGCGTGTCGAAGCCATGCGGCAGGCGGGCGACGAACTCGAAGGCCTGCGCGCGGCGCGCGGCGTCTTCGATCTCCCGCAGGCTCGCCGAGGGGCGCCCGTAGGCGATGTTCTCGGCGACGGTGGCGCTGAACAGGAAGGGGTCGTCCGAGACGACGGCCACGGCCTGGCGCAGCGAGGCGAGCTCGACCTCGCGCACGTCGGCGCCGTCGAGCAGCACGTGCCCCTCGCTGGGGTCATACAGACGCGAGATCAGCGAGACGAGGCTGGTCTTGCCCGAGCCGGTGGCGCCGACGAGCGCGACGGTGCTGCCGGCGGGGACGTCGAGCGAGACGTGGTCGAGCACGGCCCGCGCGGTGCGGGCGGCACGCGGCCTGCCGTCGCTGTCGCTGTCGAGCATCAGCTCGCGCGGGCCGGCGTGCACGGCGCCGAAGTCGTCGGCCTCGTCGTAGCGCAGCGTGACGTCGCGCAGCTCGACGTGGCCGCTGCCGCCGGGCAGCGCCGGCGCGCCGGGCGGCGCGACGATCCGCGGATCGCGGTCGAGCACCTGGAAGATGCGCGCGCCTGAGGCGGTCGCGCGCTGGGCCAGGCCGAGCGTCATGCCGAGCGAGCGCATCGGCCCGATCAGCATGTTCAGGTAGAGGTAGAACTGCGTGAACTGGCCGAGCGTGAGGTGCGCGTGGATCACGCGGTTGCCGCCGATCAGGAGCACGGCGGCGAGGCCGAGCTGGGGCAGGAAGCCGATGGCGGGGTTGAACGTGGCCTCCAGGCGCGTGGCGACCATCGACTGGTCGAACACGCGCGCGACGGAGTGGCGGAAGCGCTCGAGCTGCTGGGGCTCGCGCGCGAAGGACTTGACGACGCGTACGCCGGAGATGTTCTCCTCGGCGTCGGCCGTGAGCTCGCCGATACGCTGCTGGACCTCCTGGATGGCGGGGCGCGCGGTGCGCCCGTAGCGCTGGGAGATCCACACGACGAACGGCGTCGGCGCCATCGCGATCAGCCCGAGCTCGGGGTTGATGATGATCATCGCGATGCCGGCGAGCACGAGCGTGAGCACGGACTGCAGGATGAACACGAGCCCGTAGCCGAGGAAGAAGCGCACGGCCTGCAAGTCGACGGTCGCGCGCGACATCAGCTGGCCGGTCTGCTGGCGGTCGAAGAAGCCGAGCTCGAGGCGCTGCAGGTGGCCGTAGATGCGCTCGCGCAGGTCGTACTCGATGCCGAGCGAGACGCGTCCGGCGATCATCCGCCGCATGTAGGTCAGCCCCCAGCGCACGAGCACGATCGCGGCGATCACGATGGCGATCGTCAACAGCGTGTGGCGGTCGTGCGCGCGTGCGGCCAGTTCGTGGTGACGCGCGTGGCTGTCGCCGTGCCTGATCGCTTCGACGGCGGAGCCGGTGAAGTGGGGGATCAGCACGGTCACGACCATCGCGAGGCTGGCCAGCGCCCACGAGACGATCAACCCCCGCTTGTAGGGCCGCAGGAATCCGAGCAATCGGTAGAAAGTGGTCATAGTTGTGCGGTCAACGATTATCGCAGGCGAGCGGGCGCGGATGGGGCCGGCCCCCCATCGCCCCGCCTAAGCTTGCTCCATGTCCGAGCGCCCGAGCCCACCGCCGAGCGCCGCCGGTGCCCGAGCGGGGCTGTGCGACACGTGCGCTCACCAGCAGGAGGTGCGCAACACGCGCGGCTCCATCTTCTCGCTGTGCACCCGCTCGCGCGTCGATCCAGCTTACCCCCGATACCCGCGCGTCCCGGTGCTCGAGTGCGCCGGCTACGAGCGCCGGAAGTCCTGATTTTTTGATGATCTGAGAGATGGCCGCGGGCGGCCCGCGCAGCGCGAGCAGCCGCGCAACGCAACCTGCGCGGCTCAGCCGGCAACGGCCGGCGCGGGCTCGCCGCCGTCGCCCTGGCCCTCGCCGGCGGCGGCGCCGGGCGCGACGACGAAGTCGCGGCTGCGAACGAGCGCGAAGGCGAACAGCGAGCCGGCCAGCGCGACGCAGGCGGCGACGATCAGGATGCTCGTGAAGGCTTCGGTGAAGCCGACGCGGTAGGCGTGCGTCAGCGCCGCCCGCCCGCCTGCCGGCAGCCCATGTCCGAGCTGGCGCAGTTCGCCGGAGACGAGCGCGCCGGTCAGCCTGTCGTGCCCGGCGCGCAGCACGGCCCGCGCGGGGCCGCCGGCGAGCGCGGCGCTCGTATTGCGGGTGATGTCGTGCTGGAAGATCGCGCCGAGGCCGGCGATGCCGGTGGCGATGCCGACCTGGCGGAACGTGTTGTTGATGCCCGAGGCCATGCCGCTGCGCGAGTGGTGAACGACGCCGACGGCCGTCGAGGCGAGCGGCGGGTTGATCAGCCCGACGCCGACGCCGGCGATGAGGAAGCCGGGGATCAGCACGGTCCAGCCCGAGCTCGCGTCGACGGCGGTCATCGAGATCAGCCCGATGCCGACGAGCATGAGCCCGCAGCCGAGCAGCAGGCGGATCGGCAGGCGCACCGACAGGCGACCGGAGATCGGCGCGACGAAGAAGGTCACGAGCGTGATCGGCAGAAAGCGCAGGCCGGCCTGCAGCGGGCTGTAGCCGAGCACGTCCTGGATGTACAGCGTCAAATAGAGGAACATCGAGAACATCGAGGAGGAGACGGCGAAGGCGACGATGCTGGCGCCGGCGAAGGCGGGGCGGCGGAACAGCGTGAGGTCGAGCATCGGGCGGCTCTGGCGGCGCTCGACGATCACGAACAGCACGATCAGCACGGCCGAGGCGATCAGGAAGGAGAGGATCCGCGTCGAGCCCCAGCCCTTTTCGTTGCCCTCGATCAGCGCGAACACGAGCAGGAACAGCGAGCCCGAGAAGGTGACGAGGCCGAGCCAGTCGACGCCGCGCGCGTTCGGATCGCGCGACTCGGAGACCTGGGTCAGCGTGAGGAGCACGGCGCCGATGCCGATCGGCACGTTGACGAAGAAGATCCATTCCCAGCCGATGCCCGAGGTGATCACGCCGCCGACGACCGGGCCGACTGCCACGGCGGCGCCGATCACGCCGCCGAACACGCCGAAGGCGATGCCGCGCTCGCGACCGTGGAAGGCGTGCGCGATCAGCGCCAGCGAGGTCGCGAACATCATCGCCCCGCCGGTGCCCTGCACGGCGCGGAACAGGTTCAGCGCGAGCGGCGTGCCGGCCAGCCCGCAGGCGGCCGAGGAGAGCGTGAATATGACCAGCCCCGTCGTGAACACGAGCCGGCGCCCGAAGCGGTCGGCCAGCGCGCCGGCCGTCAAGAGGAACGCGGCGAGCGTCAGCGAGTAGGCGTTGACGACCCACTGCAGGTCCTGGAAGCTCGAGTGCAGCGAGCGCTGGATGTCGGGCAGCGCGACGTTGACCACCGTGATGTCGAGCAGCAACATGAAGATTGCCACCGACACCGCGATCAGCGTCCACCACTTGCGCTCCACTTCAGCTCCTTACCCGTCCGGCCTCGTCCTGCTAACGCGACGCACTATACGAACGCACCTGGGACGCAACGCTCGGGCGCCCTGCGCTCAGCCCGACTGCAGGTGCCGGCTGAGGAACGGCACGATCTCGGCCCACAGCCTGGCCGCCGGCTCGGGCCGGTAGGTTGGGCGGTAGTCGGCGAAGAAGGCGTGGCCGGCGCCGTCGTAGACGTCGACTTCGATCTCCTGGCCGCTGCGGGCGGCGGGGGAGCCGAGCGCCGCCGCGCGCAGCTGCTCGCCGAGCTCGGGCGAGGGGTTGCGATCCTCCGCGCCGACGGCCGCCAGCAGCGGGCATTCGAGTTGCTCGGCGACCAGCTCGAGCGGCGGCGTCGGGCGCGTCTCGGTCGAGCGCTCTTCGGGCGTCGAGCGGTCGATGAAGCCGCCCCAGCAGTCGACGGCCGCGTTGAGCTTGTCCGAGGCGCAGGCGAGCAGCAGCGTGTAGCGCCCGCCCATGCAGAAGCCGATGCAGCCGACCCGCCCCGTGACCCCGTCGAGGCTGCGCAGGTGATCGGCCGCGCCCTCCAGGTCGCCGAGCACCGTGGCGTCTGAGATCGCGAACAGGCGCGCCATCAGCGCCGGTACGTCGCTCGTATCCGGCGGGCCGCCTTCGCGCGTGTACAGATCGACCCCGAGCGCCACGTAGCCGACGTTGGCCAGGCGGTTGCAGACGTCGCGGATGTGCTCGTTCAAGCCGCCGGCCTCGTGGATCACGATCATTCCCGGATGGCTCGCCGCGTCGGCCGGGCGCGCGAGGTAGCCGTTGACCGCGGTCCCGCCGGCGCCCGGAAAGGTCAGCTGCTCGCCGCCGATCCGCGTCGGGTCGTCGACGGCGCCGGGGACGCCCTGCGGGCTTCGCCTGACCTCGATGCTCGGCATCACGGGTTTGCGCCGCCCGTCGCCTCGAGCTCGGGCGCGAAGGTGCCCTGCGCGCGCGCGTCGAGCTCGTGGATCTTTCGCTTGGCGCGCTTGCGCGTCTCTGAGAGCTCGTGCTCGAGCTTGGCCAGCTCGCCGGCGCGCTTGCGCACGAGCTCGAGCTGGCGGTCGATGTGGCCGAGCGCCTCTGCCAAGAGCTCGCGCCGGCGCTCTGAGTCGACGTCCTCGCGGCGCAGCTGCGCGCGCACCTCCGCGCGCGCCTCCTCGGCGCTGAGCAGCGTCTTCAGCTCCTCCAGCGAGAGGCCGAGCAGGTCTTTCAGGCGCATCAGCTCGCGCAGGCGCTCGACCTCGGCCGGCGTGTACAGGCGGTGGCGGCCCGACGGGCGCGCCGGCGCCTGCGGCAGCAGGCCGATCTCCTCGTAGTAGCGGATCGTGCGCGGCGTCGTGCCGGCCCGGCGCGCGACATCGCCGATGCGCAGGCTCTCGGGCTCGGGCTGCTCGCCCGCGGGGTCGGGCTTTGCCGGCGGCGGACTCATGCGCGCACCCCCAGCCGTCCCTCGCCGGGCAGGGAGGAGGGTCGCTCGCCTTCGACCGTCTGGTCGCGGCCGGGCACGAAGGCCTCGTCGGCGAGCGCTTCCTCCCACGGCCTGATCGCCGAGCGCTCGTCGGCTGCCGTGGCGGCGTCGGCGTCGGCCGTCACGCTCGCGTGGCTCGGGCGCAGCAAACAGACGCCGGCGCCGAGCACGGAGGTCGCCGCGAGCACCCACAGCGCGACATGCATGTTTTCGATGAACGGCGCGAGCTTCTCGGCCGAGAGGCCCTGGGCGAGGCCCGAGAAGACGGCGAACAGCGTCGCCTTGGGCACCGCCGAGGTGACGATCGCGAGTACGAAGGCGATCGACAGCACGGCGCCCGTGTTCTGCAGGAGCGTGCGCGCGCCGGCCGCGATGCCGCGGCGGTGCGCCGGCACGACACCCATCATGGCGGCCGTGTTGGGGCTGTTGAACATGCCCGAGCCGACGCCGACGACGGCCAGCCACAGGCCGCTCTGCCAGTAGGCCGTGTGCACGTCGAGCGTCGTCATCCCGGCGAGGCCTGCCGCGGTCACGAGCATGCCGAGCGAGGCCAGCGCGCGCGAGCCGTGGCGGTCGGCGTAGATGCCCGCGATCGGCGAGGCGATCAACATGCCGAGCGCCAGCGGGATCAGCTTGATGCCGGCCGTGATCGGCGAGTCGCCCTGCGCGCCCTGGAAGTAGAAGACGAACAGGAACATCAGCGCGAAGCGCGCGAGGCCGTTGAGGAACGATGCCGCGCTGGCCGCCGCGAACAGGCGGTTCTGGAACAGCTTCAGGTCGAGCATCGGCGCGCGCGAGCGGCGCTCGATCGCGACCCACAGCGGCAGCAGCACGCCCGCCACGATCAGCGCGCCGAGCACGAGCGTGTCGTTCCAGCCGCTGATGCCGCCGCGCGAGACGCCGTAGACGAGGCCGGTCAGACCGAGCACGAAGGTGCTCGTGCCGAGCACGTCGTAGCTGCGCGCCGTGTCCTGTTTGGCCAGCTCGCGCAGCACGAGCGCGCCCCAGGCGGCGCCGGCGAGCGCGAAGGGCACGTTGAACCAGAACACCCACTGCCAGGCGATCGCCACGAGCGCGCCGCCGAGCACCGGCCCGAGCACGAGGCCGATCGCGGCGACCATCGTGTTGGCGCCCATCGCCAGGCCCAGTTCCTCCTTGGGGAAGGCATCGGTCACGAGCGCTGCGGCGTTGGCGAAGAGGAAGGCCGAGCCGATGCCCTGCAGGATCCGCCAGAGGATCAGCACCGTCGCATCGCCCGAGAAGCCCGCGCCGAGCGAGGCCAGCGCGAACAGCAGAAAGCCGCCGACGTAGGCGCGCTTTCGCCCGAACAGGTCGCTCAAGCGCCCCGCCATCAGCACGAGCACGGTGGCCGCGATCAGGTAGGCCAGGATCACCCAGACGAGCGCCAACAGGCTCGTGTGCAGCGAGCGCTCGAGGTCCGGCAGCGCGATGATCAGCGTGCCCGAGTTGGTCGCCGCCAGCAGCATGCCGAGGCTCGTGCACGACAGCGCCCACCACTTGTAGCTCGCGTGACCCGCGTCCACGCCGAAGCGCGAGCCGCGTCCCGCGCGCTCTTCCGGGGGTGCCGCCTGCGCCGTGCTCATGCCGTGCGCTCCTCGATCTTCATCCATATTAAAATTGACGTGAACGTAAGGATCACGATAGCAGGGGTCTGCGGGTTTACCAGGGGCTCGGCAGGCCGTCTCGGAGCCTTGATGGCCCTGCTAAAACGTCTGTATGAGCGACAGCGAGCGCAAAGTGCAGAAGTCGGAGGATGAGTGGCGCCAGGAGTTGACCCCGGCCCAGTACGACGTGCTGCGCAGGGCCGGAACCGAGCCTCCGTTCACCGGCGAGTACGTCTACAACAAGGCATCCGGCGACTACCGCTGCGCCGCCTGCGCGACGAAGCTGTTCGACGCCGGCACCAAGTTCGAGTCCGGGACCGGGTGGCCGAGCTTCACCGAGCCCGCCGTCGCCGAGGCCGTCGAGCTGCGCCCCGACAACAGCCTGTTCATGCGCCGCACCGAGGTGCTCTGCCGCACCTGCGGCGGCCATCTCGGCCACGTCTTCGACGACGGTCCCGGCGCCGGCGGCCAGCGCTACTGCATCAACTCGGCAGCACTGCAGTTCGACCCCGCCGCCGACGCCGCGAGCGTCTCCGCCGAGGCCGACGCAGACGCCGCGGCGACCCCGCCCGCGCCCGTCGCGCCTCCCGCCGCAAGCTGATCGCCGCCGCCTCTCGGCGCAGCCGCACCGCGGCGCTCGATAGGCTCATGCCGATGATCATGGAGGCCCGTCAGAAACGCCTGTCGACCCCGCTGCAGTGGGGCAGGCGCGAGAAGGCCGCCGTCGCGAGCCTGCTCGTCGTGCTCGCGGCCGCGCTGATCGCGCTCGGCGCATACGCGCTCACGAGCGGCTCGCCCGGGCGCAAGGACTGCGTCGAAGCGTTCGCCTCGAGCACGCTCGGGGGCGTCAGGATCCACGGCTGCGGCGGTCATGCCCGCCAGCTTTGCTCGACCGCGCTGCAACAGACCGACAGCCGGATCGGCGACACGCTCGTGAAGTCCTGCCGGCGCGCGGGCTTCGCCGTCGGCTAGCGGCTCGGCGCGGCCGCCAACGGCGTGCTCGTCGGAGCGCGTTTGTCGGGGCGGAGGTCCGGCGGTGGGCCACGCTCGGCCCGTCGGGGAGCGTTTCTTGCCAATTTGCGGGCAATCGAGGTCGTCTGCCGGACTCGCCGGCGTCTGGCATATGGCCCGCAAACGTCGGCTTTTCGCCGCCGTTCCGGGGTCCTGGGGACGTGTCTATACAGGTGTCGAAAGGCCCAATCCAAGTGTTGGCCAATCTGTCCCTACCCGCCCCCCGACGGGGCCTGTTTCATACCCCGATCGTTGTGGTGCGCTGCCGCTCGCGTGTGCGGGTTGGGGTTTGTCACCCGACATAACGAAAGGGGAACTGCACGCAAATGCCTACTTGGGTTCCATACCTTGAAGGGGCGCACCAGTGGCTGAATCCTGGCGACAACGCGTGGCAGATGACGGCAGCGACGTTCGTCGGGCTCATGAGCCTGCCTGGCCTGGCGGTCCTGTACGGCGGCGTGATGCAGAAGCGCTGGTCGGTCAACAGCATGATGCTCACGTTCGTCGCATTCTCGCTCGTGTTGGTCGCGTGGGTGCTGTGGGCGTTCAAGATGGGCTTTGGCAGCCCAATCGGGGGCGGAAGCGGCTTCTTCGACACCTTCTGGGGTAAGTCGGGGACGGTCCTTTCGGCTGGAGAACTCCAGAAGCAGGCGAGCATCCCGTCGATCACGACGGGGCCGCCATTCCACTTCCCGCAGGCCTCGCTCATCTATTTCCAATTCGTGTTCGCGGCGATCACGCCGATCCTGATGCTCGGATCGGTGCTCGGGCGGATCAACTTCAAGGCATGGATTCCGTTCGTGCTCTTGTGGATCACGTTCGTGTACACGGTCAACGCGTTCCTGATCTGGGGCGGTGGGTTCTTCTCCGCGCACGGAGCACTGGACTACTCCGGTGGTTACGTGATCCACCTCGCGGCCGGCATCTCCGGCTTCGTGGCGGCGGCGGTGATCGGACCGAGGTTGCAACGAGATCGAGAGGTCGACGCGCCCAACAACCTGTTGATGGTCGCCGTCGGCGCCGGGCTGCTGTGGCTCGGTTGGAACGGCTTCAACGGTGGAGACTCCTACTACGCCGGTGCCAACGCGTCGGTGGCTGTGGTCAACACGAACCTGTGCACCGCCGTGGCGATGCTCGTGTGGATCGCCTGGGACTACATCTTCAAGGAAAAGCCTTCCTTGATCGGTTCGGTCAACGGGATGATCACCGGGCTGGTCGCGATCACGCCTGGAGCCGGTTTCTTCAACGGCTGGGGCGCGGCCGCGGTCGGCATCATCGCCTCGACGATCGTGTGGTTCGCGATCCGCTTCCTCAGCCGTGCTCCCGTCTTCAGAAATGTGGACGACACGCTGGGGGTGGTCTATACACACGGCATAGCCGGCCTATGCGGCGGGCTGCTCGTGGGTATCTTCGCCGACCCGCACATCATCGAGTACCTACCGACTGGAGGTGGAGCCGAAGCGCTGCCTGGAGTCTCGGGAGTCGTGCACGGCAGCTGGACGCTGCTGCGCTGGCAGGCCGAGACAGCGGCCTTCGTGATCATCTTCAGCGGGATCATGACGTTCATCCTGCTGAAGGTCGTGGGGATCTTCATCCCGCTCAGGCTCTCCGACGAGGAGCTCGAGATCGGGGATCACGCGATCCACGGCAACGAGGTCTATCCCTCGGACGTTCCGACGCTCGGCGGTCCGCACGCGCCGCCGGCGTGGCAGCCCAGCCCGGCGCCGTCAGGCGCATAGGGCCGGGAGGCCTGGAGCCCAGGGCGCGTCCAATCCCCGCGGACGCGCCCTGGGTCGGATACGACGGATCGCGACCCCGCTTCGGCGGGGTCGCGCCGTGTACGGGGCGGGTCCGGTGTGGCGACTAGCTGGAGGCCGTCAGCCCGATCGGGCAGCTGACGCCCGTGCCGCCGAGCCCGCAGTAGCCGTTCGGGTTCTTGGCGAGGTACTGCTGGTGGTAGTCCTCGGCGTAGTAGAACGGCCCGGCCTTGGCGATCTCGGTCGTGATCTCGCCGTAGCCCTGTTCTTTCAGGCGCGCCTGGTAGCTCTCGCGCGAGGCCTCCGCGGCGGCGCGCTGAGCCTCGTCGTGCCAGTACAGGGCCGAGCGGTACTGCGTGCCGGCGTCGTTGCCCTGGCGCATGCCCTGGGTCGGGTCGTGGCCCTCCCAGAACAGCTTCAGCATGTCCTCGAAGCTCGCCTGCTCGAGCGTGAAGGCGACCAGCACCGCCTCGGTGTGGCCCGTGCGCCCGCCGCAGACCTCCTCGTAGGTCGGGTTCGGCGTGAAGCCGCCCGCGTAGCCGACCGCCGTCGTGTACACGCCCGGCGCTTCCCAGAAGACGCGCTCGGCGCCCCAGAAGCAGCCCATGCCGAAGATCGCCGTGTCGACGCCCTCCGGGAACGGACCCTTCAGCGGCGTGCCCAGCACCTCGTGCCGGGCGGGAACCGGAATCTCCGTCTCACGCCCCGGAAGGGCGGAGCCTGCGTCGATCTTCTCAGCCTGCTTGCGTGCGAAGAGCATGGCTTCAGGCTAGTCGATTCCGAGTGGTTCGTCGGGGCCTTGGCAGGACGATTGGTCGGGCGGTTCGCGCCGCTCCGGCCACGCGTCGGAGGGCTCGTCGCTCAGGCTTTGCTGCTACGCGGCGCATAGCGGTGGTGGAGCATCAGCGCGTTGCCTTCGGGGTCCTCGAAGAAGGCCATGTGGCAGACGCCGGTGTCGAAGATGTCGCCGCTGAACTCGACGCCGCGCTGTTCGAGCGTCTTGCGCGCTGCCGCCACGTCGTCGACATGCAGCGCGATCTGGTGGCGCAGCGGGTGATGCTCGAGGCCCATCTTCTCGGCGTCGATGATGCTGAGCGTGAGGTTGCCTGTCTCGAACTCGGCGTAGTTGCGCTCGGGTATGAAGACCGATTGCTCCAGCCCGAGCTGCTCGCCGTAGAACGCGGCCGAGGCGGCCACGTCGTGTGTGGGCAGCGCGACGAAGTCGACGCCTCCGATCAGCTGCTTGGTCGATGTGCTTGATGCGTTCATTGGCTCTGCTCCCGGTAGGCGGTGGCGATGGGTGGGGCTCGTTGCGACGGCTTGCACAGGCGACCCGGACCCTCGGCCCCGATCTTAATCACCCGGCGCGAGCGCCAGCCGGGGCGGGGCAGCGCCTTGGCGCGCCGGCGTGGGTTCTCGATGCTCTCGCCGCCGCTCAGCGCGAGTAGATCGCGAAGAAGTCGCGGTCGTCCGGTTCCAGATACCGCGTGGCCGGACGATTCATGTCCGGCAAAAGGTTCGTCGGGTCGAGCGCGCCGGCGCTCCCGTAGGTGATGAAGCTGACCCAGAAGGAGTTGATGTCGAGCTCCATCGCGCGCACCGCGCCGGCGCGGATCAGCGTGCGCGCGAGGCTGCTCACGGTCTGATCGTTGCCCGCCGCGTAGATCAGGTTGCCGCGGCGGTCGACGCCGATCCCCGAGCGCCACACGAGGATCGCGTTGCCGACCGTCGCTCCCCATTCCGAGCCGTTTGCGAGGCTCGGGTTGGGGCGTCCTTCGTTGACGATCAACGGCAGGTTCTGGCGCGCGAAGGAGACCCCCGCGGGCGCGAGCAGCCCGTGGGTCCAGTCGACGACGTCGACGCGGCCGTCGCTGTAGCCGACGAGCGTCGCCTGGCCGTTGCGCATCGCCGCGTACGTGCGGCCGTTCAAGACGAAGCCGCCGTGGGAGTCGGCCAGCTTGAAGCCGCTGTTGAACGTCGCCAGCAGTCGCCTGCGCCCGCTCTGCGGCACGTCCATCGAACCGCGCGGGATCGACACCGAGGGCTCCTGGCGCCCCGGCAGCAGCACGAGCTTCGTCCTCTTCGTGTCGATCCAGGCCAGCCCCGAGACCACGCGCGGGTATTCGGGCTGGTTGCGCAGCGTGCTCAGCAGCAGCGGCGGGTGGGCCTCGAGGCTCGGCCGGCTCGCCCGCCAGACTCCCTCGCCCGGCAGGGAGGGATGCAGCAGCGGCGCGACGCGAGGCGGCCTGTAGGTGTCGAGCGCCGCCGCGCCGCCGCCGGCGCCGGCTCCGTGTTCGCTTCTGCTCGCGCGTTCCTTCGCGCCGCCGAAGCCGACCTTCGGCAGGGCGTGCAGCGTCGGGCCGCCCTTGGACGGCGCCGTCAGGCCGTAGTAGAACGACTCGATCTGGGCCACCAGACCGGCGGCGCCGTGGTCGCGCAGCCACTCGACGCTGCGAACCCCGATCGGCGAGTTCGACGGCTCGGACATCGTGATCGCGTAGGAGAACGCGACCGGGACGAGCACGAACGCAGCGAGTAGCGCGGCGATTCGCCGCGCGCGGCGTGGTGCGCTCGGTAGCGGAGGGTCGCGACGGCCGGTCGTCGTCGGGCGAGGGTCGGGCGCGAGCTGTCGACGCGGGGCGAGACCCTGCTGCATGCCAGCACTGTAGGCGGCCGCGGGCAGCGGCGCGCTGCCTCGCGGGATGCTGAGAGCATTTTCACTAAGCGGATTCTCACTGTTAAACGGGCTACTACCGGCGTCGTGTGGGCACGCGTGTGGAATCCTGCTCCTGCCGCGATGTGACGCCTCGAGCGGCGACGTATTTCTCTTAATCGGAGGTTTAACATCAATTCGCTTGATGTGGTCGCTCGCCATGAGCAGGTTCGCCCAAGGCTCGCCGAGGACCGCCTCGGCTCAGGCGCTGGGCGACCGGGTGCGCCGCGCGTCCGCTACCGCCCGCTGCTGAGGGCGTGCCGTCCGCGGCAGTGGAGCAAGAACCTGCTTGTCCTCGCGGCGCCCGCGGCGGCCGGCGTGCTCGGCCGGCCGGTGGTCGCCGCGCAGGTCCTCGGCGCCTTCGTCGTCCTCTGCCTGCTGTCAAGCGCGACCTATCTCGTCAACGACGTGCGCGACCGTGAGCAGGATCGTCTGCACACGCGAAAGCGCCTGCGGCCGATCGCCGCCGGCGAGCTGGCGCCGGCGACCGCGCTCAGATCCGCCGCCGTCATCGCGCTGCTCGGCGTAGGTCTTGCGACCGCGATCGACCCCAAGCTCGGCGTGCTTGGCTGTGGCTACCTCGCGCTGACCGCGTGCTATTCGCTGTGGCTGCGCAACGTGATCTTCCTCGACATTCTCGCGATCGCCGCCGGCTTCGTCTTGCGGGCGCTCGCCGGCGGGATCGCGACGGACATCTACCTGTCGCGCTGGTTCGTGATCGTCACCGCGTGCTGCGCGATCTTCCTCGTCACCGCCAAGCGCTACGCCGAGCTGCGCAGCGCAACGGCGGGCGCGACGACGCGCGCGACGCTCGCCCGCTACTCGACGAGGACGCTGACGCTGACGCTCGCCGGCGCCGCGACGATCGCTGGTGTGGCCTACATCTCGTGGGCATTCACGCGACCGTCGCATCTGCTCTGGTACGGGCTGTCGATCGCTCCGTTCCTGCTGTGGCTCTTGCAATATGCGCGCCAGGTGCGCGCCGGTGTCGGCGAGGCGCCCGAGGAGCTGATCCTGCGAGACAGGACGCTGCTCGCGCTCAGCGCGACCTGGGCGGTGCTGTTCCTCGGCGGTGTGTATGTCGGCCATTGAGCCGCCGCGCGTGCGCGCGAGCGAGCGTGGCGAGCAAGCCCTGTGGGGCTGGGGGCGAACAGCTCGCAGTAAGGCGACCGTGACGCGGGCGCACGAGGTCGAGCAGGTCGCCGAGGCGCTCTCGAGGGGCGCACTGAGAGGTGTCGGCGCGATCGCCCGCGGGGCCGGGCGCAGCTATGGCGACGCGGCGCTCAACGGAGGCGGCGAGGTGCTGGACATGACCGGCCTCGATCGGATCGTCTCGATCGATGCCGAGCGGCGGCTGCTCACGGCCCAGGCCGGGGCGACGATCGCTCAGCTGATGGCCGCCGCCGCGCCGCACGGCCTGACGTTGCCGGTCGTCCCGGGCACACGGCACGTGACGCTCGGCGGCGCGATCGCGAGCGACATCCACGGCAAGAACCACCACTGCGACGGCGCCTTGGCTCGTCACGTCGTGTCGCTCACGCTCTGCACGCCCGCCGGCGGTTGCCTCGAGGTCTCACCCGCGCTCGACGGCGAGCTTTTCTACGCGACGCTCGGTGGCATGGGGCTGACCGGAGTCGTCGTGCAGGCCACGCTGGCGCTCGAGCCGCTCTGCTCGTCTTGGGTGGTAGTCGACGTGGACCGCACCGACGGGCTCGAGCAGACGCTCGAGCTGATGGCCGCAGACGAGAGCCACCGCTACTCCGTGGCATGGCTCGATCTGCTCGCCGACGGTGCCAAGCTCGGCCGGGCGGTCCTCACACGCGGCGATCGACTGCCGCCCGAGCGGGTGCCCGGGAAGGCCGCTCGGCGGCGCGATCACCGCTCCTCGCTCCTGCGAAAGCCGATCCTCGAGGTCCCGCGTGGCTTTCCGGGCGCGCTGCTGCAGCGCTCGGGCGTGCGCACGTTCAACGCCGTGCGCTGGGGCGCGACCTCGCGCAGCGAGCGCCGGCGCCCGATGCCGCTGGCGCCCTTCTTCTTCCCTTTGGATGGGCTGGGCGAGTGGAACCGCCTGTATGGCGCGGGTGGCCTGATCCAGTATCAGTTCGTCGTTCCCGCCGGGCGGGAGGAGACGCTCGTCGGCTGCTTCGAGTCGATGCGCCGGCGCGCCTTGCCCGTCTACCTCGCTGTGTTCAAGCGCTTCGGCGAGGAGTTCGGTGGGCCGCTGTCCTTTCCGCTGGCCGGCTGGACGCTCGCGGTCGATCTGCCCGCGCGGGCCCCGAACCTCGATGCGGCGCTGCGCGAGCTCGACGAGCTGATCGCCGGCTGCGGCGGACGCGTCTACCTGACCAAGGACGTGCGCCTGGGGCGTGACATGCTGGGCGCGATGTATCCGCGGCTGGGTTCCTTCGAGCAGACCCGGGCTCGCGTCGACCCCGACGGGGTGATGCGCTCCGACCTCGCGCGCCGGCTGGGCCTGTGCGGAGCCGCCACGTGAGCTCCGGGCACCCGCGCTCTTCAGGGCGACGGGTGATCGTGGCGGGGGGCACATCGGAGATCGCCCTGGCAATCGTCCACGAGTTGCAGCGCCGCGCTCCGCGCGAGGTGGCGCTGCTCGGCCGCAGCGTCGAGGCACTCGAGCGCGCCGCCGATTCGCTGCAGGCGCCCGGCTCCGCGCGCGCGACGGTGCTCGAGCTCGACGCCCTTCGCACCGACGATCACGCGCAGGCCGTCGAGCAGGCCGTCGGGCGCCTCGGCGGCGTCGACATCGCGATCCTCGCCGTCGGCATGCTCGGCGAGCGCGGCGGCATGCCGTCGGACATCGACGCCGCCGTCGAGCTCCTGCAGGTCAACGTCGTCGGTTCCGGATCGCTGCTGCTCCAGCTCGCTCGGGCGCTGCGCGACGGCGGCGGTGGCACGCTCGTCGTGCTCTCCTCGGTCGCGGCCGAGCGCCCGCGCCGCGGCAACGTGCTCTACGGCGCATCGAAGGCCGGTCTGGACTCGCTCGCCCAGGGCCTCGCCGACGATCTGCGCGGCGACGGCGTGCGCGTGCTCGTCGTGCGCCCCGGCTTCGTGCGCACGCGCATGACGCGCGGGCTCGAGCCGGCGCCGCTGGCCACCGACGCGCAGGCCGTCGCGGGCGTCGTGCTCGACGGGCTCGACCGCGGCGCCCAGACGGTGTGGGCGCCCGGACGGCTGCGCTGGCTGATGCTCCTCGTCAAGGCGCTGCCGAGGTGGGTGTTTCGCAGGATGAAGATGTGAGCGCGATCGACGAGCGGCACGACATCGCCACGCTGCGGGAGCGTCGCCGCCGTGCACGACGCCGGCGCGGATCGGCTCGCTTGGACGGCGCGCTCGCGCTCGCCGGAGCGATCGTGGTGCTGCTGGCGACGCCCGGACTGGCGATCGCCGCCCTCGTCGCCTTCGCCCTGCTCGCCGTCTGCGGCGCATCGCTCTTGTGGCGGTGGATGGCGAGGCGGCGCCTGGCTCGTGCCGGGCGCCAAGGCGGCGCGCGAGCGGCTCGCGAGCCTCGGCGACGCTGACGCTAACGCGGCTCGAGCACGAACACGGCGATGTCGCGCGAGGTGTTCGCGTCGTAAGCGTCGAAGCCCGCGTACTGCTCGTTCATCTTGCGCCACAGCTCTGCGCGCTCCTCGCCCTCGGTCACGCGCGCACGCACGAGCGAGCGAGCGCGACCGACCTCGACCTCGGCGTCCGGGTTGGACTCGAGGTTCAGCGACCACGCCGGCGCTTTCTCGTTGCCCGCGTTCGAGCCGATCACGACGAGCCGCTCGCCGTCTTTCAGGTACAGAACCGGCGCCGTGCGCTGCTGACCCGAACGGCGCCCCGTGCTCGTCAGCAGCAGCACCGGCGCGCGGCCGACCTTGCCGCCGATGCGTCCGCCGCTGAGCCGGTAGAGCGGCACGTTCAGCTTGCCGCTGATCCTCAGCGCCGCCGCCGGCATCGCCATCGAGAAGCGCGACAGGGTGTGGTCGCTGGGCATCGCCGCAGTATCCCACCAGAGGCGCCGCGTGGTCGACCCGCCGAGGCGCCGGTAGGATCGCGGCCATGAGCGATCAGCCGGTCGTGCTCTACGAGGCCGCCGACGGCGTCGCCCGCCTCACGCTCAATCGTCCCGAGCGAGGCAACGCGATCACGCCCAGGCTGATCGCAGAGCTCGTCGAGTGCGTTCGCCGCGCCGATCTCGATCCGGACGTGCGTGTGCTGCTGCTGGCCGGCGCCGGCACCGGCTTCTGCGGGGGCTACGACCTGTTCGAGAGCGCGGAGCGAATGGGGGATGGGGCGAAGGCAGGGGAGGGGGACGCCGACGCTGCAACCGGCAAAGCGCCGGCGATAGGCCCGGCTCCGCCCGGCTCACCGCTCGATCCCGCCGTGATGGCCGCCAACCACGATCCGCGCGGCACGTGGGATCCGATGGTCGACTACGCCATGATGAGCCGCAACGCGCAGGGCTTCATGAGCCTGTTCAACTGCGGCAAGCCCGTGATCTGCAAGGTGCACGGCTTCTGCGTCGCCGGTGGTACCGACATGGCGTTGTGCTCCGACCTGCTCGTGATCGCCGACGACGCCAAGATCGGCTACCCGCCGGCGCGCGTGTGGGGCTCGCCGACGACCTCGCTGTGGGCGCACCGGATCGGCGCGCAGCGCGCCAAGCGGCTGCTGTTCACCGGCGACTCGCTGTCCGGCGCCGAGGCGCTCGAGTGGGGGCTTGCGATCGAGGCCCCGCCTGCAGGGCAGCTCGACGAGCGCGCCGAGGCGCTCGCAGCGCGGATCGCGCGGATGCCCGTCAACCAGCTGATGATGATGAAGCTGCTCGTCAACCAGACGCTCTACTCGCACGGCCTGCACACGAGTCAGGTGCTCGGCACCGTGTTCGACGGCATCGCCCGGCACACAGCCGAGGGCTACGCCTTCCAGCAGCGCGCCGCCGAGCACGGTTTCCGCGAGGCCGTGCGCCAGCGCGACGAGCCGTTCGGCGACGCCGGGCGCTCGACGTTCAAAGGCTGAGGGGCTGACTTGGCCTCGGCCGACCGGCTCGTTACGCGCCCGGCGGTCTGGGGGCTAGAATGGGCGCTCGCGCGGATGTAGCTCAGCTGGCTAGAGCGTCGCCTTGCCATGGCGAAGGTCGAGGGTTCGAATCCCTTCATCCGCTTCGAGCAAAACCCCCGGAAGTCCGGGGGTTTCGTGCATTTCGGAGCGACGGGGTGGTGTCGTCCTTGGGCCATGGGTAGCACCCGTGGGTAGCAAATTGGCGGATCAGTGCACCGCCGAGAGTCTGCGTGGTCGGACCGCGAGCTACAGGCGAGCCCTCGTAAAGAGGTCGCTGAGAGACAGACCGAGGCCGGTGGCCACCTTTGCCACCGTGTCCACCGTCGGACTGAATCCACCCCGCTCGATCGCTCCGTAGTAGGAACGGTCCAGGCCGATCCGGCCGGCGAGCACTTCCTGACTCTCTCCCCGCTCACGTCGCGCCGAGCGCATCGCCTCGCCCAGCGCAACGTTGTGGGCCAACTTGTTCGCCGCCACCGCTCAAACGGGGTTGCCGAGCAAGTTGTCCAGATAGCGAGCCGGGCGTGTGGGCTCGATCAGATTGCCCGAGACGTGGATGAGGCCTGCGCCATAGAGCGCGCCGATCGCGTCGCCCACATCGGCGGCATCGCCGCCCGGCCGGGCAAGCTCGCGCTCGAGCTCCGCCCGTGACCACCGGACCTGATCCCCCGAGAGCAGGACCATCATCAGGATTCGCTGCACGCCCGCCGCAGACGACGAGCAGTCGGTACGGTCTGCCTGCATGGGAAGGTTCCGCCTTTCCGTGCCACGCCCCCGGCTGTGTCAGCAGCGCGGGGGCACTTGGATTTGTGCAGCGATGCTACCACGGCAACCAGACCATAAATACCCTGGCGCTGAGAGCGGCGCGCGACGAGGCTTCTGCGCGTGAAGCGCCGGCCCGAACTCACCACCGAGCAGGATCAGTTGATCCTCGGTCGGGCGCTTCGCGCGCTGCGCAACGAGGCTGGGATCACGCAGGAGCAACTCGCTGGGCGGTTGAAGGTCGATCCGACGTTTGTCGGGCGCTTGGAGCGCGGGCAGCGCGGGGCGCACTGGCGCACGATTCGGCGGATGCTTGCCGCGCTCGACGTGAGCGTGGCCCAGTTCGCATCGGCGGTCGAAGACGCTGAGCGCGAAGTACGACGTCCGGCCCGTGGCCAATAAAACTTTGTTCGACCCCCTGGTGGCTGACGGCAAGGCCCCTAATCGTTGCCGAGCGACTTTGACCCGGACACCTTTCACTGTATTTGCACGCCTGAAGCCAGACCGGCATGACGGCCCTGGCGTCTCGTGGCCAGCGAATTTGTGATGATCTAGCGCTCGTGGCGAGGCCCGAGATCTCCTCCGTCGCTCCGTGGCCAAGTGGCGATCTGAGCCGCGTGCTGCGACCGTGTGATCGACCGATACCGCTTCTCGGCGCCGGGGTGAGCGCGGGCTGTGGCCTCCCTACGGGAGCGCAGTTGGCTGACTGGATTCGTGGCCTCCCGCTCGTCCAAGCCGTGGACTTCTCCGGCGTCTCACCGTCTGAGATGCGCAATCCCCTGACGATCGCTCAGCGGGTAGTCGACCACGACCCGGCCTCGCGTGTCGAGATGATGCGGGCGTTGGTCGCGCATCTGCGAGGGCGTGAACCTACGGCCACGCTCACCTCCGCACTGGCAGCGCTCGTCAGGACGCCCAACGCGCCGCGACTGATCCTCACGTTGAACTATGACCTCCTTATCGAGAAGGCCGCAGATCAAAATAATCGCGCAGTCGAGACGCTTGGCGTGGCGGATATAACGGCGCTGCTCAGTGACGGGCTGCAGGAGCCTGGTGAGGCATTGCGGGTACTGCATCTTCACGGAAGCGTTGAGGATCCTCCAGAGCAGCTCGTACTCGACGCCGCCGCATACTCTGAGCGTGCGGGCGACGAACGCGTGCGCGCTCTCTTTCGCACTCTTCTCGCCTATTACAACTTGTGTATTCTCGGCTCAAGCTTCGAGGAGCAGTACTTGGCGAATGTACTGCTGGCCAGTCGCCCACGGCGGCCTCGTCACGTGATTGTCTGCGATGAGCCAATCGCCGATCGGATCTTTGCTGGCCAAGCGCAGCTCTCAAGCACGCTTCACAATGTGCTCGTATGCGACTACCCGCGCAATGACCACGGCGTTCTTGACGCGTTCTGCACGGAGCTGGTGACTTGTCCGCCCGAGCCTGACGTCGACGCTCCCGTAGTTGCCAGAGGTCAAGCTCATGCGGAGGACTTCTATCAGCCGAGGCGCCTAATCGATCAGAGTGATAGCCCGGAGCAGACGCTGGGCGATGTAGAGTTGGCGCTGGCCTTTGGCTCGCTAGAGACCTACGACGAAGAGGAACTGCGGGCCGAGCGCCGGGCCGTGATCGTCGGCGACCCAGGCTCAGGGAAGACCCGCCTGTGCGAACGTCTCGCTGCCTCTCCGCGTCAAGGGGAGCGTGGTGTCCTCATCCGTCTGCGCGCGGTTCGCGACACGCTTGGCGAGCCCGAGAGGTTGATGGCTGAGTGGGTACACGCCGGCGAGGTTCTCGATAGTGGCGGACCGCTCGCGATCGAGCATGTGCTGTCAGGTCAAACACGAGTGCATCTGCTGCTTGACGGACTCGATGAGCTTCCAAGAGAAGCACGGCAGCAGGTGGCGACGTCGATCGTCGCGATCGGTAAGGCGCTCCCCGAGCAGCGTCTTACTCTTTCGAGTCGGCCAAGCGCAGCGCTTCAGGCGCTCGATGAGGACTGGCGCGGCTTTAGGTTGCTGTGCGACGGGCAATGGCGAACGGGTCTCCTGGCCCGCATCGGCCTTGACGAGCACCGACTCTCATCCGAACTCGGAGATCTCTACGCCACCGTCGAGCCTCTGACCAAGATTCCCTTCTTCCTACGCGGACTCGTAGATCTCTTGGGAGAAGGCGACGCGCCGGCAGACGCGCTCGCTCTATCGCTAGCGCTGCTTCGCAGGCAACTGCGCCAAGACGATCGGTTGCGCCCGCTCGGCGAGGGCGTTCGAACGCTGGCTCACACAGGTGGCCCTCAGCATGTGGCTTAGCGGGTCGAGCACGATTTCTGCGACCTCGCTGAGCAGATTGGCGGATGGACTAGGACTCGGCGACCCACAGATGCTCGCGGAGCTACTAGCTAGCCGCTCACTGCTACTCGAGAGTTCTGAGCGCTATTCCTTCCAACATCGACTGTTCGCTGAGGCGCTGACTGCGGAGTTTCTGCTTACACAGGAGCCGGAGGAGTGGCTTGAGGTAATTGCGCCGAGCTCCCGGGGATACTCACTGGTCCGCGAGGACTACCAGGGCATGACGGAGATGCTGCTGACGCGCTCAGCGCGTTGGCGCTCAGCTATCGCGCAGCGTGATCCCAGAGCCGCTGCTCGCGCGACCCCCACCGACGCCCCTGAGGCTGAGCGCCGCTCAGCAGCGTGGCTCTTGTGGAATCGCGCGCAGAGCCTCGATGTTTGGATCGATCCCAATCGCCTCCAAAGCAGCCGTAGCGACGGTGACGTAGTGAGTGCCCTAATAAGGGCCGGCGGACTATCCGACCTGAAGACCGAGGTTCGTGCAGGCGTGAGCCACGGGTCTCGGTTTCAGCGCGGTAATGCAATCGACGTAATTGCCGGAGCGCGGATGACTGGTGCCGAGCGTCTACTGAGGCGTGTGTTGGTCGACGATGATGATCCGGTTTTGGCTCGAAGCGCGGCGGGGGCAGCACGCCGGCTGGGCCTCAGAAGCCTGCTCGGTGCGATCGAGCGTAGAGCGCTCAGTTCGGCCGATAATTCAGAGGTTGAGGATCTCACATGGGCCGCGCTTCAGCTGGCTCCGTCGGGCGAGCGGTTGGCACTCGCGCTTAGACTCGCCGGAACCGAGGACCGCTCGCTGCGAGAATGGACCCTTCTCGGTGCGCTAAAGCCAGCCGAGCAGTTGAACTGGCTGGCGATTCGGGCGCGCGCCCAGGGAGAGCACTGGGAAGCTTCCTATGGGGTTGAGCGCCTGGAGCAGTTGATCGCCGAGCTAGGTCGTCCAACTCGACGCCAGGCAGCGCAAGTTGCCTTGGTCGCGGCTGTTGCCAGACAGAGTTCCCCAGCCATCATCGAATTTCTGGGGAACAACCCCGCAGGGGCCGTGGGGCTGATAGACGCGGTCGATGAGGAACTCGTGGCGGCATGGGAGATAGTTCCGCTTCTACGTGCTGTTCCCGTCGCAACGCTCGATCGCCACGGCGCCCGCGCCGAGCTGCTTGAGCTGTTGTCGCCAGCCGAGCCTCTGGCCGAGGTACCTCTACCAGTTGGCAGAGATCGCCGTCCTGCGTTTCGGCCGCTTGCGCATAGGCAGAGTCTCACTGAGATCCTCGCCATCGAGCGTCGCGAGGATCTGCTGACGGCGCTTCACGAGACCCAAGCGCTTGGCCGACAGGTGGCCGAGGCGCCGGCTGCGGAGAAACAGAGACTCATAGACAAGCTTGATGGTCTTTGGTCCGAGCGCGATCTTCGCGAGGCCGTCCGGGTCTCGGGAAACGAAGCGAACATCGAGGCATGGGCGGAGGCTGTAATGCGGCTTGGCCCACTGCTGCAGTGGCGGCTCAGCGAGCGGCGATGGGCGCAGGCCGCGCTCTCCGGGTGGCTATTCCAGCCGCAACTTGCCTGGCTCGCCGATCAAGCCGGGACGCAGGGGGTCTACCGGGCCCTACGCGATGACCCGAGCGGCCGCTCCCTTGCAGACTTGATCGCCGTCGTACCGGCTACGGATCTAGACGTCGTCGTACAGGCGCTCATCGAGCGCACGCCGGGCGCGCTCACTGAAGTCCACGACGCCAAGCTCGAAGCGGTTGCCGGTCGCCTGTCGTCCGACCGACCGGAGCTCCTCGCAGAGCTGGCCGAACGCGAACCCTCAATTGAGCTGTTGGCGGCCCCATACCTTGCTCAGGCGGGGAATCTTGATGTGCAGCGTCGTCTCCTCAGGCAGGCTGACCACATCACTAGTCGACGGCGCGCGCATCAGCCACCGCGACAATGAATGGCTCGCAGCCGTGCAAGATCCGACCATGTTTCAGCTCATCGAGCGAGCCATCTTGCTTGCGGGTCCGCTGAGCCTTGAGACCGCCGCCCCACACGAGGACATTCTCTCGCCGTTGCAGTCTGCGGCTGAGCGCGCCGACCCGCACGCGGCCATTGAGTTCTATGGCCGTCTGATCGCAGATCCCCCTTGGTTCGGCGCGCAGTACGTGGTCTATCGCCGCGACGCCCTAATACAACAGCTTGTGATGGCGCGGGGCCAGGAAATTGCGCGGGAGCTTGCCGACCGGCTGGATCTCGCACTCGAAGACAGCTAAGACGCCCTAAGACGAGGCCAAACAGACTCTCGTGAGTACGTCAGATGCGCTCATCGCCCAGAGTCGATTGTCGGAAGCGACTAGCAGGGCGCGAAGCACTACGATCCGACTCGTGGCTTGGTATGTCTACTCAACGGGACCGATCGATTGGTGGGAACCTTGGCACGACTACGAGCCTCCCACGATCCCGCCTCCGACGCGTCAGGAGCTTCGCGACACTGACCTATCCGAGGATGGGGCGAGTTACCTGAAGAGCCTCTTGTTTGAGATGTACTCCGCCGCGCTCGAGGAGTTCCCAAAGCTTGAGTGGGAGGGCGATGGGCTGTGGTACTACGCGGGCATTCCTGGCCGTACATCGGGGCCTGAGGCGATCCTCGCCGTAAAGCAGGAGAACAACGGAACGGTGTTCGTGCTTTCGCCCGTGCCGCTCGCTTGGCTAGGCACTTGATCGCTGCGCTCTAGCCGTGTCCTACGGCACATGAAGCCAACAGCGCGGCACCTTCTGGAAGTCCGAGATGTTCTGCGTTTCGTCGTGCGCGTAAGGCGACGGACAACTGCTCTTGCAGGCGAGCGGACGCCCCAAGGAGCAAGCAGAGCCAGTCTGTCACCAGCCTAGGGACCAACCCGCTTGCCGGACGACGCAGCAATGGCATTCCTCGCCAGCGAGGCGTCCCCCGAGCCGGCCGCTGCGGCCGTACACCAGCTCCCGGTCCCCAGAGCAAGCTCCCGGTCTCCACAAGCTGGCAGAACGCACAGACTAGATGCACGGGGGCCGAGCACGGGCCAGACAAGGGCCGCGAAATGGCGTGGCCGCTTTGGGCCACTTGGGGTCATAAACGCGAGAGGTGCAGGAAAGCCCCGACCGCGAGCGATTGGAGACCCAGAGATGGACCGTCGAGTGAGGATCACGCTTCCTGAGCCGTTGGTTCGCGTTCTCGAGCGCATGGCCGACGAGGAGGACGAGCCCGTCGCTCGCGTCGCTGCGCGGCTCGTCCGGGATCAGCTCGATCAACTGCGCGCTGGAGGACGGCGCGGGCCGTCCCCACGCCGAATGCTTCCAGACCGCCGGCCCGGCGAGCGTCCGCCTTGGCTTGAGCCATACGGCGGTGATCGGGAGTGGCGCGTTCGCATGTGGGGCGAGATCATCGCGCTGTACGGCCGCTACCCGACCCAGCTGCGCGGGCTGCAGGAGGGCTGGTGGAACGACGCGGCGCATCTTGAGCCGGTGTGTGCCCTCGTCTGCTGGCGTCAGTTGCTCGACGACGCTTCGCATGATCCGATCGAAGAGCTGAGCTTCCAGCTCCACATCGTCGAGTTTGGTCGCACGATCGATCGAGAGCCGGGCGGCATCACGAAGGCATGGACGCCGGGCGCGCCTCCGGACGACTGGATCTGACTTGCGCCAGCGCCGAACAGCTCGCGGTGTGCGTGTGCGTAGGCGTGAGCGATGAGCTCACCCGGAAGACGGCTGACCGCCGACGATGTGCTGACGGGGCGCGACGTTGCCCTGCTTCTCCACGCGCCGGTCTCGACGGTTGAAGACTGGGCGCGCCGCGGCATTCTGCCGAGCGTCAAGATCGGCAAGCGCAGGCTTTACATCCGCCAGCAAATCGAAACGGCGCTGACCGGCCAGACCGGAGAGGATAGGTCTAGTCAGTCGGGCGTCCGGCTCTAGCGCGAGCCGGTCGGCGGTGGTACGGCGAGCTGCCGACAGATCGCACGTGCCGTACCGAATGGGATCTCGCGGTGGCGCGGGACAGGCGTTCGCAATTCCCGCCCACGACTCGCCCAGATGGCGTGCTTGGCGCCTTCGCGGATCGGCTCGCAACCGTGGTCGCGAAGGTGGCCTTCGAGATCGCGGCGCTTCAAGCGGCGAGGCTGATCGTCAGCGCCTCGGCATGTCCGCCGCCGATTGGCGGCTCACGGCCTTCGTCGCGGTAGGTCGCGATCATCTCGTGCGCAGCGTCGAGCAGCATCGTTCGCGCTTCCTCGATCGTGGGTGCGCACGTGACGACCGCCGGCCACTCGGCCAACTGGGCCATCGTCCAGCCGTTCTCGTCTGGCGTGAACACGGCCGTCAATGTCACGGCATCGCTCATACCCGAAGTATGCACCGTCGCGGGTCGTGAATCCAAGTCCGACAGGCTCACGCCGACACCCTTCATGCCGGGAACGCCTCGGCGCTGTCCTGCACTGACGGCGCGAACGCCGCCGTGAAAGCCTGGGCCTGCTCGGATGCCGGGCGCGCGTGCAGATAGCGACTCGTTGTGCTGAGCGCGCTGTGGCCCATCGCCTTCTGGATCGTCACGACGTCGACGCCGCGCGCGGCGAGCAGCGAACCGAAGGTGTGACGGAGATCGTGGAAACGAAGCGGCCGGACCTCTGCGGCGACCTGAGCGCGGCGATAGCGTCGCCGGAGGGCTGACCCGTCGAGTGACCGGCCGAGCACATTGCAGAAGACGAGCTCGCCGGGTGCGGTGAAGTGCTCGCGTCGGCTCAGGTGGTCGAGCGCTGCGGCGGCCTGGTCGGCGAGCGGCACTCGGCGGACACGCCCTGACTTCGTGGTCGATTCGACACCCGCACTCATCGCGCGCGCGACGGTCAACGCCGATCCCGTGAAATCGACGTCGCGCCAGCGCAGCGCCAGCAGCTCGCCTTGCCGCAGCCCGGCATACGCCGCCACGCGAATCAGCTCGGCGTCTTGACGGTCCTCTGCTTCGCGCGCGCGACGCTCGCTGTCCGTGACGGCCGGGAACCTCGGGTCGCGGTGGCGACCCTCGGCGAGTGCGCGAGCGATCGCCTCGATCTCGGCGGGGGAGTAGAACACGAGCGCGCCGGGGCTCGGCTCGCGGCGCTTGTCGGCTCCGTCGACGGGATTGCCCGGCAGCGCAAACGTCGCTGGCTTGCAGCCGTGGTTGAACACCGCCGAGATGACCGCGCGGTACTTGTTCACGGTGCTTGCGGACGCTCCGGTCGCGCTCACCGCCGCCAGCACGTCGTTGACCTCGCGCGTGGTGATCTTCGCCGCGGGACGATCGCCGAGCGCCGCCATGACGTGCGCACTTAGCGTGCCCTCGCCGCGCTTGCGCGGGACGCCGGGCTCGCCGAGCACGCTCTCACGGTCGCGCAGGGTGGAGGGCTTGGCGCCGGCGACGTCTGCGAGCCATCGCATGTAGGACTGCGAGACCTCCCGGAACGTCACGCCGCGCGTGCGCCGTTCTCGCTCGACGCGCTCTCGGTCGGCGGCATCAGCTACGTACTGCGCGACGAGCTGCGCCGCAGCCACGTGCGCGCCCGCCTCGTCGTAGTGCCCGTCCTGTCGCCGCCCGCGGCGTCGCCGCCATCCGCCGTCGGAATCAGGCTCGAGCCAGGCGGGGCCAATGCGGCGCTTGATCTGTTTGCGGTCGAAGCGCCAGAAGGCTTCATAGAAGGCCCTGCCTTGGTGCTCTCTGACGATCAGCGTCGCTTTGGGAACGTGGCCCGACATTGCTACAGCCTACCGTGGGTAGCGGATGGGTAGCAGCCTTCCCGTGGGTAGCGGTTTGGGTAGCAAACCATCCTAATCGCCCGCGTTTGCGGCGCGTTGAGCCGCCTGAGTCGCGCCTATTTGCGGGCTTCGGCGTCTCGCTTCCACGTTGCCATGGCGAAGGTCGAGGGTTCGAATCCCTTCATCCGCTTGGACAGTAGGGCCAGGGTTGGCCGCCGGTTCGGATGAGCGACAGCCCGAGCATCGCGTAGGGCCTGCCGGTACGTAGGCAGACTGTGGGTCTGGTCAGCCTCGATGCGTGCAGGAGGCCGATTGCGCTTTACGAGCTGATCGTCTCGATCAGTTTCGTCGTCTGCTCGATCAGCCGATTTGCGCGATCCGGTCCGAGTACGCCGTACGGCTGCGTCGCGCTTTCGGCCAGATATCGAAAATAGGGATCGTTCATCACGGCCGCGAGCTCGGCGGCTATGTACTGGCGTGTCGCCTGCGGCTCCTGAGCTGTCTCGTTGGCCAGCTCGGGCCGTCCGTCGATGAGTACAAGTACGTCATGCAGGTCCAGGCTCGCGAGCACGTCCTTCTCGCCGCGCCCCTTCCACGCCGCGAGCTTTGTCGCGATGATCGCCGCTGGACTGGCGGCCCGCACACGCACGCCCGAAGGCAGATCGCGTTCGACGGCCGTGTCAATCGCGTGTCGGTACCACGGGTTCGAGAAACCGAGGATCTCCTCCTCCTGCGGCATCACGTCCAGCACCAGCCCCGTGTCTGGGTGGTTCCAGCGGCAGATCACCGACGAATCGCTTGCCTCCGTGAAGCCTCGGGCGCGCAGCCGCTCGGCGAGTCGGTAGTAGCCGGCCCGGGTGCTGACTGCACTGATCACATCGACATCGTCGGTCGCGCGCGTCGGGGGTGCCGCCGGGTCGCTGATCCACAGCTCGATGCTCGCCCCGCCGACGAAGACGAGCTCCTTCACAAGCGGGCCGAGTGCTCGCGCCGCGAGGTCGAGGAGCTCGAGGCTCACCGGACGTGCGCGAACGGGATCGTCCGCAGCGCCTCGGTGAGCTCGCCGGCGGCCACCTTGCGCGTCCGCACGTCCCCTACGCGCAAGGAGTCGATGATCGCGAGAAGGCCCGCGAGCTCAGGGTTGCCTTCGATTGCACGCGGAGCCGAGGGATGAAGCGGCTTCAGGGCTTGGCCGCGCACGTTGCCAGCCACGTCCGGCCATACAGGCGGTGGCTCGTCTCTCCGCTGGCGGATCGTCCTCGAGATCGGCTCGGCTGCCCATGCCGCCGGTACACCCCTGGTCAATTGTCCGAGTTCTGCCGGAGCGATGAAGCGGACTGCGTGCGCGAGCAGCTCCTCGAGGTTGGCTCGGTTGACGGCCTTTGACGCTTTGCTGTACAGCCCCGCCTCCTCGGCTCTCGCGAGCGAGCGGTACACGAGCGTGTGGTCGACGTGTAGATCGCGGGCAAGCTCGCGTAGAGACGCCATCTTGCCTTCCTCCACGACGGCACCCGCGAGCACGTAGATGTCCGTAGGACTCAACACGACAAGGGAGACTGTAGCATGTTGCGCAACATACAACGCACAATCCTTGTGCGACGCCGGGGTCCGAGAATGCCGAGCGGCGCATCGAGGATTCGTCGCTGCTACGTGAAGCATCCGCCCGATGCCCGTGTAGGCGTGTCCGCCGCGCTCAGCCCTCGCCGTCCGTGGGCAGCTCCCCGAAGCGCTGCGCGAACTTCTCGGGGGCCAGCTCACGCTCGCCGTGCCGAGCAAGCATCGCCCTGACGCTCAGCTCGGGACGCAGCACGAGGCGCCCGTCGGGCCGGCGATCCTCGACCACGTAGTCGCCCGACAGATCGCCGCTGAGCGTCACACGAGCCGAGTCCATCGCTGCGAGTGTCGCACGCCGCCACGACCGGCGGGTGCTCATGCGGCTGAGCCGATCAGCCGCCCAAGCGCAACCGCCCCAACCCCAAGCGCAAGGCTCACCACCACATTCAGCCCGGCCGCCCCCCGCCGCCCGTTGGAACCCAGCAGCTCCGTCTCGAGCATCCAAGTAGAGAAGGTCGTGTAGGACCCGAGCGTGGCACTCCCGGCGAGCACGAGCGCATCGCCGCTCAGCGAGACCCCGGCCAGCAGCCCGAGCAGCAGCGACCCGCTGGCATTGACGGCGAGCGTGGCAAAGGGAAACCCGCCGCCGACGCGTGCCGAGACGACCGTGTGCACGAGAAAGCGCGCATTGGCGCCGACGCCGCCGAGCAGCGCCACGCCGAGCCAGGCCCACGCGCTCACCTCGCCGCCTCCCGCGCGGCGCCCCGCATGCGCACGACGCTCGCCCCGGCGAGGATCGCGAGGTAGCCGGCGAGCACGCTCGCCAGCGCATAGCCGAACGCCAGCCCGAAGCGTTCGTGGTCGATCATCCGCACGAGCTCGAGCTGCATCGTCGCGAACGTCGTGTAGGCGCCGCAGAAGCCCGTGCCGAGCAGCGGGTGCCAGTGCGGCGCTTCGGGTGGGCGCTCGCGCAGGTGCGTCGCGATCAGCCCGAGCGCGAAGCAGCCGCTGACGTTGACGATGAACGTCGCCCAGGGCCACGCTGCCACACCGCTCGTGACGGTCTGTGACAGCCACACACGCAACAGCGAGCCTGCTGCGCCGCCGATGAAGATCGCGGCGATCTCACGTCTATCCAGATCAGGCAATGCTCCACGGCTCCTTTCGCGTGCGGCGACTGACTTCGGCGAAAGGAGTCATCAGCCCTTGTCTTCGGCGGGCGGTTCGGAGCGCCGCGCGCGGCGGCTGCATCGCCTCAGGACTCCATCTGAGCACGGGCACCGTAGCGCACGCATCCGCTACCGCGGCACCTTGCAAGCCAGATACCGCCCGCCGTCGCCGCGTCTCAACAGGCCGATCGACTCGAGCTCGCCGAGCGCCTGCAGCAGCTCGCCGGGATCGGCCGATCCGGCCGTCAGCTTGCCCGGCGTGTCGACGCCGGCGCCGACCTGCTCGAGCACCGCGCGCAGCTTCGCCGAGAGCGGGGGCGGGGGCGGGAGGGGGCCAGGCTCGCGCCCACGGCGCCCGGCGACGTCGCGCGCTTCCACGGCCGCCGGGGAGCCGACGCCGTAGAGCAGGTCGAGCACGTCGGCCGCGTCGCGCACGAGCGCCGCGCCCTCGCGGATCAGCAGATGACTGCCGCTCGACGCGCGTGAGCTGACGCGTCCAGGGCACGCCACGAGCGTCTTGCCGAGCCCCGCCGCGAGGCGAGCCGCGGCGAGCGTGCGCGGGCTCTCCTCGGCCTCGACCGCGATCGCCACGTCGGCCAGCGACGCCACGATCCGCTCGGCCGCGTTCGCGCCCCAGCGCCGTCCACGCACGCCGCCCGGCAGCTCGGCGACCGTGCAGCCGCGCCCCTCGAGCAGCTCACGCCGCGCGCCGCGGGATGGCGCCACCGCGACGCCGAGCCCGTCGCCGGCGACCGTCAACGTCTGTCCCTCCGCCTCGAGAGCCCCCGCGAGCGCCGCGCGCGCGATCCCGCCGCCCAGGCCGGCCGCGACCGTGACGCCACTCGCGCCCAGCCCGCGGCCCAGCTCGCGCGCCAGCTCCAGCCCGTAGTCGGTCGGGCGCGAGCAGCCGAGGAACGCCGCGACAGGCTGCGTCGTGAGCGCGCGCAGCCGGTCGAGCCCGCCCGCCAGATGGAGCAACCGCGGCGCCCCGGGGTGCAGCAGGCCACGCGGCCAGCGCGGCTCATGGCGACAGAGCGCCGAGAACCCATCGCCGTCAAACGCCTCCCGATCGACGCGAAAGTCGGCGTGCGCTCCTCGCAACTGCGCCCGCCGCCGCCCGCCGAGCGCCTCGATCAGCTCCTCGTCGTCGAGCGTCAGCAGCGCCAACAGGCGACCGTCGGCGCGGCTGTTGCAGTCGAGCACCGCGCTGAGCTCGCCGAGCAGCCAGCTCCGCCGCAGGCAGCGCGCGCAAGCGGCGTGTTCGGCGCTTTCGGCCATCGCTCACGCCACCCGACTCCCAGCGAGGCTTCCGTCGCCTCGCAGCGCGATCGCCTGCGCGACGTGGGCAGGGCGCACACGCTCGCAGCCGTCGAGGTCGGCGATCGTACGCGCGACGCGCAGCACGCGGTGCTGGCCTCGCGCGCTGAGCATCCCCCGCTCGCGGGCCCCGCGCAGGAGCTTCTCGCCGCGATCGCAGAGGCGCGCGTGGCGGCGCAGCATGCGCGAGTCCATCTGCGCGTTGACGGCCACTCCATCGGTGCGCAGCCGTGCCGCTTGGCGCTTGCGCGCGGCGAGCACCTGGGCGCGGGCCTCGCGCGAGCTCGTGCTCGGCGGAGCGTCGAGGTCGTGCGCGGCATGGTGCTCGAACTGCGCCAGCAGATCGATCCGGTCGAGCAGCGGCCCGCTCAGACGACGCCGGTGGCGTGCGAGCTCGGCTTCGCTGCAGCGGCACAGATCGCCGACCCCGGCGTAGCCGCAAGGGCACGGGTTGGTCGCCGCGAGCAGCATGAAGCGCGTCGGGTAGATCGCCGAGTGGTGCGCCCGGACGATCGCCACGCGTCCGTCTTCGAGTGGCTGGCGCAGCGCCTCGAGCGCCGCGCGCGAGAACTCGGAGAGCTCGTCGAGGAACAGCACGCCGTTGTGCGCGAGCACGACCTCGCCGACCCAGCCACGTCGTGCCCCGCCGATCAGGCCGGCCGTCGTGATCGAGTGGTGCGGCGCGCGCAGCGGGCGCTCGCGCGCCAGCGAGCCGGTGGTCGTGCCGGCGATGCTGTGGATGCGCGTGACCTCGATCGCTTCGCCGCGACTCAGCGGCGGCAGGATCGAGCCGAGTCGCTGCGCGAGCATCGTCTTGCCCGTGCCCGGCGCACCGCTGAGCAGGCAGTTGTGGCCACCGGCCGCCGCGACCACGAGCGCCCGCACGGCGTGGGGTTGGCCGCGCACGTCGCTCAGGTCGAGCGCCGAGCTCGCCGGCGCCGAGCTCGACGGCCTTGGCCGCGTGGGACCGGGATCCGGAGCCCCGCCGCCGAGGACGCGCACCGCGCTGCGCAGGCAGTCGGCGACGGCCACCTCCAGCCCGTCGACCAACTGCGCCTCGGCCGCCAGCTCGCCGGCGAGCAGAAGCGTCGAGAGGCCCGCCTTGCGCGTGGCCTGTGCGACGGCGAGCGTGCCGCGGGACGGGCGCACGCGTCCATCGAGCGCGAGCTCGCCGAACAGCGAGTGGCTCTCCAGGCGCTCGCATGGGACCTGTCCGCTGGCGGCGAGCACGGCACACGCGAGCGCGAGGTCGAGCGCGGCGCCGGCCTTCGGCACGTCGCCGGGAGCGAGGTTGGCGGTGATCCGCCGCGCGGGGAACTCGTAGCCCGAGTTGAGGATCGCGGACCGGACGCGCTCGCGGGCCTCGCGCACGGCGGCGTCGGCCAGACCGACGACGGTGAAGGCGGGCAGTCCGCGGCGCACGTCGACCTCGACCCGCACCTGCCGCGTCTGCAATCCGTCGATCGTGAACGTGTGTGCTCGCGCAAGCATCGCCTCGGCGCTCCTCGTGTAGCTCTTTGTCGGAGGAGGCGAGACTAGGGGGCGCTTGGGATGCGACGCCCATGCGCGGCTCGTGGGGCGCCGAGCGCGGATCGGCCATGGGGACGCCTTGCTTCAGCGGCGGCTGTATGCGAACATACGTTCGTATGGGGATGCGATGATCGCAGATGTACGACGGGCCGGCCGGCATCGCTCGACCGTGCCGGGTTCCGAGCTAACGGCTTGGTCCGGACGGGCTTTCGCGCCCGTCGGTCGCCGGCCCGAGCTCGTCGGCTCGCACGATCTGCAGGCGCGGTGCGGAGGGCAGCTCGAACGGCGCCAGCGACATGGCCTCGCGCACGAGCGTCTCGACGCTCACGCCGCGGGCGCCGGCGAGGTCGTTGACCAGGCGATGCTCGGCAAGCGAGAGTCGAACGCTGATAGTTCGCATATTCGAATCCCCCATATCGCTAAGCGTATGCAGTCGGCCCTAGGCGGTCAAGCGCACGGTGGTCGAACGCATGGACCAGGGCACACGCGGCTGCCATGTTTTTGAATATGCCGCGCTCTCCGAAACCCGATCCAGCGCTGGCGGCGGCACTTCGCAGGCTCCGCGAGGACCATGGGCTGACGCGCGAAGCGCTGGCATTTCACGCAGGGATTACGACCGCTTCACTGGCACGGATCGAGCTGGGCCAGTCGACGCCAGGCTGGGACACGATCCGGCGGATCGCGGGTGCGCTGGACCTCTCGATCAGCCGGCTGGCAGCAGCGGTCGAAGCCGCCGAAGAGGGGGCAGCCCGTCCGGCATAGTGGGCGCCGGACGGGCTGCGGCAACTCGGGCGGCTACAGCCCGGCGGGGTGGCGCACGACGTAGCCGCTGGTGTCGCCGACGGAGCTGGCCCAGCGCGTGCCGCTCTCCTGCTGGGCGATCGTGTCGAAGCGTTTGCCGTCGATCACCATGAACGCGTGTTCGGCGTTGGCGTAGATCGTGATGTACTTGCCGGGGCCGGCTTCGCCGTAGGACTCGAGCTCTGAGGAGTCCTCGGGCGCGCTCAGCAGGCCGCCGCCGTGCAGGGCGTAGGAGACCGAGCCGGAGCAGTCGTAGCCGGTCGACTGGAACGAGCCGTGCCCGCCGCCGTAGACGTAGGGCCGCGTCGCGATTTCATCGCCGGCGGCGATCACCCGCGCGATCACGCTCGAGCCGCCGCCGGCTGAGCTTTCGTGGCTGGAGGAGCCGCTCAGGGCGGAGTGCGGGGGGTTCAGCGTCTGCTGGCTCTGGATCCCGAGCAGGCTCCACGTGGCGGGGCCGACGACGCCGTCGACGCTCAGCCCGTGACGTGCCTGCAGACGCTTGACGGCGGCCTCGGTTTCGGGACCGAAGGTGCCGTCGGCGTTGAGGTGCAGCGCACTCTGCAGACGCGAGACGGGATCGCCGGAGGCGCCTTCTTCGCCTTCGCCGGATTCGCTGTCGGCGGCGCTGGCTGTGTGGGCGCTGTGGTGAGAGGCCGTGCGAGCCGATGCCGGCGGCGTCAGCGTTTCCTCGCTCGAGACGCCGAGCACGCTCCACGTGGCGGGGCCGACGACGCCGTCGACGCTCAGCCCGTGACGTGCCTGCAGACGCTTGACGGCGGCCTCGGTTTCGGGCCCGAAGGTGCCGTCGGTGGAGAGGTGCAGCGCGCTCTGCAGGCGCGAGACGGCGTCGCCGCTGCCTTCGCCTTCTTCCGAGGGGGTGAAGTTGACGGCGTCCCGCCGCGCGCCGCTCGAGGCGGCGTGCACGGAGGAGTGCCCGCGCAGCGCGCCCAGCGTGGCGGGTCCGACGATGCCGTCGACTGCCAGGCCGTGGGCGGCCTGGAAGCTGCGCACGGCTTCTTCGGTTTCGGGGCCGTAGATGCCGTCGGCGGAGATGCCGAGCGCTTCCTGCAGCATTTCGACTTGCCGACCCTGACTTTCGGAGGTGATGGCGATCGTGTGTTCGGTCGTCGTGGCCGGTTCGGAGCCGCTGGAGGCGACGGCAGTGCCGGTGCCGGCGGCAAGGCTCGCCGTTGGGCCGGCCGTCAAAGCCGCGAGCGCGCCGAGCGAGAGTCGTTTGGCGCGCGAGCCGCTGGGCACGAAGCGGATCTCCTCGGCACGGCGGCGAGCGCGGGAGCGCCCGAGCGAGAGCTCCCAGGGTTCGCTGGCGGCGAGGTCGCGCCGCTGGCGCTCGTCCTTCAGCAATGCGCCGAGGCCGAACGGGTCGAACGGGCGACGGTCGCCGGCGAAGCGCGACTTGGCTGCGCCGCGCCTGCGCGCACCTCCTGCTCGGGCACGGCGTGAGCGAGAGCGCTCGAGCGAGGCCTCCCAGGGGGTGACCACTGCAAGATCACGTACGAATCCCGGCATGCAAAGACGTCCTTTCTCACATTTCTTTGCGCCTACGGGGTTAGCTGTCGGGCTCGCGTGAATTACGCTACGCCACTGCTGTGGCGATTCGCCCCCGCAGCCTGTCGGCTGCATTGGGTCCCCCGCTCCCTGGCCCCGTGGGGGCAAGGACTCGGCACGAACGCGCTGCAAAGTAGCATGTTTTCCTGCAAGTTGCGTCGCATGGGGAGGTTTGCACAGGTTCTTGCCGACGAGCTCGGCAGGCGCAGCGGCGCGCGAGCGCCCATGCGTCGATAAGCTCGCTCGCCGATGCATCGCGCCGGTTCGCAACTCCGCCCGCTGATCTCGCTGCTCGCCGTGCTCCTGCTTGCGGGCGGCGCCCTGCTGGCTTCGGGCTGTGGCTCCTCGGGCTCGTCGAAGGAAAAAACGGTGACGGGCACGACGAGCGCGGCGAAGGTCGCCTACAAGGCGGAAGCGGTGCTCTCGCCGGCGACGGCGGAGCCGCCGCTGAAACTGCGCAACTACCTCGGCCAGCGGGTCAACATCGACCAGTACCGCGGCAAGCCGGTGCTGATCACGTTCGTCTACACGCACTGCCCGGACGTGTGCCCGCTGATGATCTCGAACCTGCGCGTGGCGCAGAACCTGATGGGGGCGAACGGGCCGAAGAAGGCGCAGGTGATCGCGGTCTCGGTGGACGCGAAAGGCGACACGCCGAAGACGGTCACGGCGTTCCTCAAGCAGCACGAGATGACGGGCCGGATGCAGTACCTGATCGGCAGCCGGCAGGAACTGGCGCGCGTGTGGAAGGCGTGGGGAGTGGGCTCGGAACGCGACGCCAAGAACCCGGACTTCGTCGAGCACTCGGGGCTGGTGTACGGAATCACGGCGTCGGGCAAGCGCGCGACGCTCTACTCGGCGAGCTTCAAGCCGGCGGCGATCGTGCACGACGTGCCGCTGCTGGCCGCTCACTGATCGGCGGGGCGCGATGAGCCGTGGACGGCTGCTGACGATCTCGGTCCTGGCGGCGGCGGCGCTGGCGGCGCTGATCGTGTTCGGGCTCTCCTCGGGCGGCGGCCCGGTCGGGCGCAAGGCGCCGCAGCTGCCGCGCGAACACCTGGCGGGACCGGCGGTGACGCTCGGCAGTGCGCTTGCAAGCGCGCACGGCCGCGCGACGCTGATCACGTTCTGGGCGAGCTGGTGCGGGCCGTGCACGCGCGAGGCGGGCGCGCTCGAGCGCTTCTCGCGTAGTCGGTCGGGCAAAGGACGCCTGATCGGCGTGGACTGGAGCGACGGCCTGTCGGGGGCGCGCGCGTTCGTGGCCGAGCACGGCTGGACGTTCCCGGTGCTTCGCGACGCGGAAGGCACGGTCGGCAACGACTACCGCCTGACGGGGCTGCCGACGACGTTCGTGCTCGACTCGAGCGGGCACATCCGCTCGGTGCTGCGCGGCCCGCAGACGCCGGCGACGCTGGCGCGGGCGATGGCCGGCGTGACGCGCTCCTGAGGTAGCTTCGGCGTATGGCGGGTGAGCTGCAGGCGGTCCTGTTCGACCTGGACGGGACCCTGATGGACCACGACGCGGCGCGCGTGGCGGGCCTTGCGGCGCACCTGGCTGGGTGGCTGCCGGGGATCGAGGCGAGCGAGCTGGCGCGGCTGGATGAGGAGTGGAGAAGGCTGGAGGCGCTCCACTACGACGAATATGCGGCGGGCCGCTGCTCGATGCAGGAGCAGCGCCGCCGCCGCGTGCGCGGCATGCACGAGGCGCTGGGGCGAGCGATCGGCTCGGACGCGGCGGCGGATCAGTGGTTCGCGGCCTACCTCGGCCACTACCGCGGGGCGTGGAGCGCGTTCGAGGACGTGCACCCGGGGCTGGCCTCGCTCGTGTCGGCCTATCCGCAGGCGAAGCTCGGCGTGATCACGAACGGAGAGGGCGAGGCACAGCGGGCGAAGCTCGCGGCGATCGGCCTTGCGGAGCGCTTGCCGGTGCTCGTGGCGTCGGGCGAGGTCGGCGTGGCAAAGCCGGACCGGGCGATCTTCATGCTGGCGTGCGAGCGGCTCGGCGTGCAGCCTGCGCGGGCGGCGCACGTGGGCGACCGGCTCGACCTCGACGCGCACGGGGCCGCGGGGGCGGGCCTGCGCGGCGTGTGGCTCGATCGGCCGGGGGCGGCGACGCCTCTGTCCATGCCGGTGCCGCGGCAGGGCATCGCGAGGATCGCGACGCTGCACGAGCTGCCGGCGGCGCTCGCTGCCTGACCCAGGTGGGCGGCCTGGAGCGCCCGGGGATCAAGTTCTCGCCGGCGGTGCTGAGCACGCACGACCCGTCGATGAGCTACGGGGAGCAGACGATCGAAGGCGTCACGCGGCGGCTGCTCGGCCGCGCGCCTTGGCTCGTCACCACCGAGAGGGGATGGGGAGCCCGCCCGGGAGCGGGCGGGCTCTGGGATGACTGCGGGGCGTCTGCTCTAGGCTGTCGGCATGTGCAGAAACATCAGAACACTCCACAACTTCGAGCCTCCTGCGAACGAGCGCGAGGTCCAAGACGCGGCGCTTCAGTACGTGCGCAAGATCAGCGGTTCGACGAAGCCCTCGCAGGCCAACGCGGCGGTCTTCGAGCGTGCCGTTCAGGAGGTAGCCGACGCTACGGCGCGCCTGCTCGACGGGCTCGTCACGGCGGCTCCGCCGAAAGACCGCGAGGTCGAGGCGGCCAGGCGGCGCGCGCGGGCAGCCGAGCGCTACGCGGCGTAGGCTCGCCCGGGCTCAGCGGACGAGCGGGCTGATGGCCTCGACGCCGGCCGGCTCGGCGGGCAGGTCGGCGAGCGTGGCTGCGACCTCGGCGGCGAGCGCGATCGTCGTCTCGGGCGTCTCGCGCAGCCAGCGGGCGAGCCAGCGGCAGGCCCACAGGTCATAGTCGTCGCCCAGCTCGGCGACGAGCGCGACGAGCCGCAGGGCGAGCGGCAGACCGATCGGCCGGCGCTCGCGCGCGATGTCCTTGGCGATGCCGATGGCGATGTCGAGTTCGCGCCGCTCGAGCGCCGCTTCGAGCTCGCGCGTGGGGCGATAAGGGCCGACTCCCATCATACGAACGTATGTTCGCATGAGAGTCAAGCCGGTTCACAAGCGTCGGATATTGGACGGAGCGCGCGCGGCTCCGCGGGCCCCGAAGGACCCCGACGCCGCGCGGCACCGTCTCTGACTAGATGCCGATCGCGCGGCGCACGTGCGAGCGAATGGCAACGCGATACAGCACGTCGGCGAGCAGCGCGGCGACCGTCACCTGGCGCATGCTGACCTGACGAGACTGGCTCGCCGCCCCCGTTGCCCTGCGTGGCCAGTGCGGCGCCGCCGAGCGAGCTTTCCCCATGGTCATCCGTGACTTCCTCTCCCCGCACCCGGCTCCCCAGCCGGGCGATTTTGTCTCCTGGGAAAAAGTGTAAGTATCGGGGGGTTGCTGTCAAGGGGTGAGAGTTTGCGTCCACTCGTTGCGCACGATCTGGAACACCCATGAGGCGAGCCGGCCGCGGCGCGAAGGGTGCCGCTGCCTTAGCCCTGGCAGCCGCTGGCGATGTTGAGCGCGTCGCAGACTTCGTGCATCCGCCCATCGCCGAGTCGTCCGAGCCGCTCGACGAGAGCACCGATCGAGACGCTCTCGACCGAGTCGAGATTGACCGCGGATCGCCGGGGGATCGGATCATCGTCTGGCTCCAGGACGACCTCGCTCGGCAGACCGCGGACGATGCTCGTGCAAGGTCCGATCAGCGCGCGCCTCAGGCGCGGGATGGCGGCGTCGCGCGAGAGGACGACGACTGGACGCCGACCGACATCGGGCAGCTCGCACCACCACACCTCTCCTCGCGCGGGAAGAGGGCTGACGCTCACGATCTCGCCGCCGCCTCCCGGAACGACGCCAGATCGCCCCAGGCATCGGTCTTCGTGGGGGGGTGCTCGTCGTAGGCGGCGTAGGAGGCGTCAATCTCGGCCGCGCGGTGACGCTGAAGAAGTGCCGCGAGCGCTTGGTCGAGCAGTGCGGCATCCGTCAATGGCGAAAGCGCCTGGCGGGCGCTTGCCAAGAGATGCTCGTCGACCGTCGTGCTCACCCTTGTTCTCGCCATGCCTCGAATCATGCCACAGTTATGCCACGCTGGCATGTGATGATAGTATGCACATATGAAGCGCGCCACAATCTCCCTTCCGGACGATCTTGCTCAGGCGCTTGCTCGTGAGGCGCGTCGACGCCACACTTCTGCGTCTGAGGTTGCAAGAACGGCCTTGACGAAACATCTGGGACTCGCTGAGGGTGAGGCCCGCGAGCTCGCCTTTGCGGAGCTCGGCCGCAGCGGCCATCGCACCACCGCCCGGGACATGGAGCAGCTTCTGGAGCACGAGTGGGATGACGTCACTGGCCGTAGTTGACGCCGGTCCGCTCTACGCGGCGGCCGACGCCGACGATCAAGATCACCTCGCCTCGATCGCCGCACTCTCACGCGGCGATCTGCAGCTGGTAGTGCCCGCGCTCGTGGTGGCCGAGGCGACGTATTTCGTCGGCAAACGACTGGGGTGGATGGCTGAGAGCAGGTTCCTTCAGGGCATCGCAGCGCTCTACGTGGAGGGGCCGAGCCGCGAGGACTTCGCGCGCATGGCCGAGCTGGTCGATCGGTACTCCGACTTCCCGTTGGGCGGAACGGATGCCTCAGTCATCGCGCTGGCCGAGCGACTCGATGCCACAGTGCTACTGACACTCGATCGACGCCACTTCGCAGCGGTCAAGCCGCGTCATCGACAGGCTTTTGAGCTGGTGCCGTAGCGCTACGCCCAGCGATCGAGCTCGGCGGCAGCGGTCGCTGCTCCTACTCGTCGACCGGCGTGTCCGCCGGCGCCGCGGCGCGCGCTCGCTCGGCCTCGCTGCGCGCCTCCTCGGCCTCGCGGCTCTTCAGCACAGCCTCGCCCTCCGCGTCCTGGGCGGCGTCCTTCGCCTGGTCGGCCTCGGCCGCGCGTGTGCGCGCTTCCTCGTCGAGGCTCCGCGCGCGCTCCTGCGCCTCGAGCGCCACGCGGCGACGCTCCTCGATCGAGCCGGCGCTCTCGTAGTCGCCCTGCGCCACCGCGATGCCATATACCTCCGCCAGTCGCTGCGCAGTCGCTTCGTCGAGCGTGTCGCCGGCCTCGACGTCGGCCGCCGCGTCGAGCTGCGCCGCCGAGTAGTCCAGGCGGACGTGGTCGCGACCGACCGTCGCGCCCTGCAGCGGCGCCAAGCGCGAGCGGCGACCCAAGAGGCCGCTCTTGATCCGCGCGAACACGGCCTCGCCCTGGCCGTCGCTCGCGTAGTAGACCTCCTCGAGCTTGCCCGCCCGCTCGCCGTCGCGGTCGAGCACCTCCCGTCCGATCCACTCCTCGATCTGCTCGACACTCGGCATGGGACGAGACTACCCCGCGGGGGCGTTTGCTACCCAGCTCGGCGTGAGCCACGACCCCGCAACGGTTCGCCGCGCGGGGCAGGGGTAGCTCGAGGCCGTGAGACGAAGACGTTCAGGCACCCGTTGACGCGGACCGATCCGTGGCGGCAGTCGCGGCCAGCGACTGTGGGACGAAGTCTAATGGTGGTAATGTCTATATATGACCCACAAACACCGGAAGGCTACGGAGCGCCAAGTGGTCGTCGGCGATCGAGGTCGCCTCGTGCTTCCCTCGAAAGTCAGAGCTGAGCTCGGCCTGAAAGCTGGAAGCCGGCTACTGCTGAGCACCGAGCAGGATGGATCGTTGCGGCTGCGCCCGTATCGCTCCGTCGCGGATCGCAACCGCGGGATGTTGAGCAAGTTGGCGCCCGGCGAGGAGTCGATGGTGGAGGAGTTGCTCGCCGAGCGTCGGCGGGAGGCGGAGCACGAGGACAGCGAGTAGGTGTCGTCGGTCCTCGACGCCTCTGCGCTGCTGGCCTACCTTCGCGACGAGCCAGGCGCGGATCCGGTGGCGGATGCGATCGCCGATGGCGCTTCGGTTTCCACGGTCAATCTCGCCGAGGTATTGAGCCGCATCGCGGATCGTGGCGGGGATCCAGCCAGGGTCGTTCAGTGGATGACCGACTGCGGCCTACTCGGTGGGGCCGTCTCGGTGGAGCCGTTTACGACTGAGGATGCGCTCGAGGTCGCGCGCCTGCGTCCTATGACGCGCGATCTGGGGTTGTCGATCGGCGATCGGTCGTGCATAGCGCTCGCCCGCCGGCTCGATCTGCCGGCGCTCACGGCCGACACGGCTTGGTCGAAGCTCGATCTCGCAATCGATGTGCGCCACATACGTTGATGCCCGCCATCTTTCCTGCTGCTCGCTCGTCTCGCTCCTTTACCCGCTCACTGGACCTCGACGCGGTCACCGACGTGCACCACGCCCGCCCGCAGGACTTCGCCATACACGCCGAACGGCAACGGCTCGGTCGTGTCGAGGCCGCTTCGAAACGAGCGCAGCAGATCGAGCGTCGGCAGGTCGACGACGCCGCTCTCGGGGTGCCTGCTCGTGACGATGCAGCGGCCGACGTGACCGTGCAGCAGCACGCTCGCTTCGCCGAGACGGATCTCGCGCCCGATCCAAGCGTCCTCGGCGAACGGCTCGAACGCCGTCGATCTCGATCGTCATGCGAAAGCGGCGGGCGTCGACGGACTGCTGCTCGGCCACGAGCGCGAGCACGGCGAGCGATCCGCGCGAGATCATGCTCACGCCGCCTTCCACGCCGCGGTCGACGGCCGAGCTGCCGTCGCCGGCCTGCACCAGCCGCAGCTGCTCGCCGGCGTGCTCGGACAGCGCCGCCGAGAACGGCCCCTGCACTAGCCGCGCCATGCGCGGTCGGCTGTGGAACCTCGTCGCCAGCGCCTCGCCGAGCTCCACGGCTCCGGCGATCGTCGTGCCGTCGGGGAAACCGAGCGTCAGCACACCGTCCTCGCCCAGCTCGGCACCGACCTCCTGGAGCGCGCCGGAGTGCTTGCCGTTGACCATCCAGCCGCGCTGCTCGACGAGGTAGAAGCGCCGATCGTCGCGCGCGCCGTCGCGATCGAGCACGATGCGCTCGCGGTTGGCGATGCGCAGGGCCTTCACCGGCGTCGTGCTGAGCGCCGTGACGCGAGCCTCGCCGTCCTTCGGCCACGTCGCGGCACTCGAATCGCCGTCGTCCTGCTTGGCGGCGGTCAATGTCCCGCCGGGCGTCCGGCGATCAGCGCGAGCGCATGCGCCAGCGGACCGGCAAGCGCCTCGCCGGTCTGCTCGATGCTCGCCGGGCTGCCCGGGAAGTTGACGATCAGGCTGGCGCCGCGCGTGCCGGCGAGCGCGCGCGAGAGCATCCAGTTGGGCGTATGCGGGCGCGAGGCCTCGCGCATGGCCTCGGCGATCCCGGGCGCCTCGCGCTCGAGCACGGCGCGCGTGGCCTCGGGCGTGACGTCGCTCGGCGAGAGCCCCGTGCCGCCGCTCGTCAGGATCAGCGCGCAGCGCTCGGCGTCGGCCCAGTGGCGCAGTCGATCCTCGATCAGCGCCCGGTCGTCGGCGATCAGCTCGCGCCCGGCCAGCTCGAGGTCGAGGTGCTCGACGAGCGCCGCCAGACGCGGCCCGGATTCGTCGGCGCCGTCGCCGCCTCGCCCGCCGCTTGCGCCGCACGCCGACGCAGCCTTGGACGTGCTGATCGTGATGATCGCCGCGCGGCCGGCCACTCAGCGGTCCCCGGCGTCCTCGTCGCGTCGCCAGTCGCTGCGCCCGCCTGTCTTCTCGAGCAGCACGACGTGCTCGATCTCGACGCCGCGCTCGAGTCCCTTGACCATGTCGTAGACGGTCAGCGCGGCGACGGCGCAGGCGGTCATCGCCTCCATCTCGACGCCGGTGCGATCGACGGCGTGCACCTCGCCGATCAGCTCGACGAGGCCGTCGGTCGCGTCGACGATCGCCTGCACGTCGATGAACGTCAGCGTGATCGGATGGGCCAGCGGGATCAGCAACCCGGTCTGCTTGGCCGCCTGGATGCCGGCGAGCCGCGCCGTCGTCAGGACGTCGCCCTTCGGCGCATCGCCGCGCGCCACGGCACGCGCCGTCTCGGGCGACATGCGCACGCGCGCCCGCGCCCGCGCCACCCGCTCGCGCGGGTCCTTGGCGCCGACGTCGACCATCCGCGCACGGCCCTGCTCGTCGAGGTGGGTCAGGCGATCGTCGCTCATCGTGCACCGACACCCGGCGCGCCGGCCCCCGGCGCGGGCGTGCCGGCAACGCGCCGCTCGCTGCCGTCGGCTGTGACCTCGACCTTCCAGATCGGCGCCTCGGCCTTGATCCGGTCGATCGCCTCGCGCGCACCGGCGAACGCTTCGTCGCGGTGCGGCGCGGAGACGGCCACGACGACGCTCGGCTCGCTCAGCGCGACCGCGCCCGTGCGGTGCTCGGCGGCTGCCGCGCAGAGCCCGTGCGAGCGCACGCAGTCGGCGAGGATCGCGGCGATCCGCTCGCGCGCCATCTCGACGTAGGCCTCGTACTCGAGCCGGCTCACCTCGCGCGTGACCCCTTGGAAGGTCACGACGGCGCCGGCACGCGGGTCGGCGACGATCGCGGCGAGGCGCTCGACGCTCGGCGCCCGCTCACCGACGGCGACATCGATGCGTGGACCGCCGTCGCCGCCCTCGCCATTGCCATCGCCATCGACATCGCCATCGACTGCACCGTCGCCGCCGCTCAGCGGCGGGATCAGCGCCAGCTCGTCGTCGGCGCTCAAGCGCGTGTGCGGCTGGGCGTAGTCGCGGTTGACGGCCAGCTGCACGGGCAGCCGCGCGAGCAGCTCGCCGAGCGCGGGATCGCCACGCAGCGCGGTGAGCGCATCGGCGACGGTGGCGCCGTCGGGCAGCTCGCAACTGCAGGCGGTCGCTGCCGGCGCGCTCGCGCAGCAGCGAGAACAGGCGCACGGTGACGGTCATGCCCGTGCCGACCGTCACGCCGGCTCCTGCTCCGGCCCGGCGCTGCTCGCAGCCGGCACGGGGCCGAGCCCGGGCACGGCGCCCGGCAGCAGCTCGACCTCGACGCGCGTGCCGGCGGCGACGGTGCCGCTGCCGGCGGGCAGGATCGCGAGCGCGTCGGCGCCGAGCATCGAGGTCAGCACGTGCGAGCCCTGCGCACCGGTCGGCTCGGCCTCCCAGCCGTGCGGGCCGAGCAGCAGGCGGCAGCGCACGGCATGCGCCCGCCCCGGCGTCTGCTCGCAGTCGCTGCGCAGCGTGGCAGTCGTGCGCCGCCGCGCCTGTGCAGCCCCGCTCAGCGCCCGCACGGCGGGTGCGACGAACAGGCAGAACGTGACGAAGGCCGAAACCGGGTTGCCTGGCAGGCCGAACACGAGCGTCTGTCCGCGCGTGGCGAACAGAGTGGGCTTGCCGGGCTTCAGCGCGACGCCCCAGAAGCGCTCGTGCACGCCGAGCTCGGCGAGCGCACCGCGCACGTGGTCGTGCTCGCCGACGGACACGCCGCCGCACAGCACGACGATGTCGGCACCGGCGAGCGCGGCGGCGATCGCCTCGCGCGTGGCGCCGGCGTCGTCGCCGACGCTCACGCTGCAGGCGTCGAGCAGCTCGGCGCCGCTCTGCGCGGCGAGGGCGGCGATGGTGCTGGCGTTGGAGTTGTAGATCGAGCCGCCCGGCAACGGGTCGCCGGGCTCGACGAGCTCGTCGCCGGTCGTGATCACGGCAACACGCGGGCGGCGCGCACAGATCGCCTCTGCCCGCCCGAGCGAGGCGAGCACGCCGAGCTCGGCGGCGCCAAGGGCGGTTCCGGCGCCGAGCACGAGCTGACCGGCGGGGACGTCCTCGCCGGCGAAGCGCACGTTGGCCTTGACGGCGGGGGCCGTGAGGATCTCGACGCGCCCGTTCTCGCGCCGCGTCTGCTCGACGGCGACGACGGCGTCGGCGCCGGCGGGCATGGCGGCGCCGGTCGAGATCGCGATCGCCTCACCGCTGCCGATGGCCAGCGAGGCGGGGGTGCCGGCGCGCGACTCACCGACGACGCTCAGCTCGACGGGCCGCTCGGGGCGGGCGTGGCTGACGTCGAGAAAGCGCAGCGCGAACCCGTCCATGGCGGAGCTGTCGAAGCCGGGCACGGCACCGTGGCTGCGCACGTCCTCGGCGAGCACGCGCCCGAGCGCGCCGGCGAGCGAGACGGGCTCGTCTCCCAGCGCCTGCACGCCGTCCAGCACGGTCCGCCGTGCCTGCTTGAGCTCGATCAGGGCAGACGCCATCGCCAGAGCGTAGCCCCACGCGGGCGCGGGTATCGTGATCGCGATGGGCCCGATCGTCGACCGCCTGGAGCGCCCGCTGCGCGACCTGCGCATCTCGGTCACCGATCGCTGCAACCTGCGCTGTGGCTACTGCATGCCGCGTGAGGTCTTCGGCAGGGACTTCGCCTTCCTCGATCGCAAGGAGCTTCTCTCTTTTGAGGAGATAGAGAGGATCGCGCGGTTGGCGGCCGGGGAGGGGGTGCGAAAGATCCGCCTGACCGGCGGCGAGCCGTTGCTGCGGCGCGATCTCCCCCGCCTGGTCGAGATGCTCGCGCGGATCGAGGGGATCGAGGATCTCGCGCTGACGACCAACGGGACGACGCTGAGTACGCACGCGCAGGCGCTCGCCGATGCCGGACTGCACCGCGTCACGGTCAGCCTCGACGCGCTCGAGCAGCAGGCGTTCTCCTCGATGAGCGACACGCGCGTGCCCGTGGGCCGCGTGCTCGCCGGGATCGACGCGGCCGGCGCAGCAGGCCTGCGCCCGGTCAAGGTCAACATGGTCGTGCGCCGTGGCGTCAACGACCACTGCGTGACGGCGATGGCCGAGCACTTCCGCGGGCGCGAGGAGGTGCTGCGCTTGATCGAGTACATGGACGTCGGCGAGTCAAACGGCTGGCGCCTGGAGCAGGTGGTCCCGGCGAGCGAGATGCTCGCGGCGATCGACGCGCGCTGGCCGCTCGAGGAGCTGCCGGCCAATCGCACCGGCGAGGTCGCCTCGCGCTGGGCCTACCGCGACGGCGGCGGCGAGCTCGGCGTGATCCACTCGGTCACGGAGCCTTTCTGCCACGGCTGCACGCGCGCGCGCTTGTCGGCCGACGGCCAGCTCTATACCTGCCTGTTCGCCGGCTGCGGCCACGACATGCGCGGATTGCTGCGCGGCGGCGCAAGCGACGCGCAGCTCGCCGAGCGGCTGCGCGGAATCTGGTCGGCGCGCGCGGACCGCTACTCGGAGCTGCGCACCGCGCCTGGACGCACGCAGAAGGGCGCACGCGTGGAGATGTCCTACATCGGCGGCTGAGCGGGGTCGGCGACGGCCGGCGTCTCGACCGGAGCAGGCCACACCGAGATGTGCTCGGGCGGCAGTTCGATGCGCAGTGCTTGTCCGATCGAAAGCTCGGCGGCATCGAGCGTGCGAACACTCAGCTCGAGCGTTTCGTCGTCGGTCACTTTTCCCACGGCTGCGTCGGCGCGCATTCCGTCGAGCGCCACGATCAACTCGCGCTCGGCGCCGAGGTCGGCGTCGTCGAGCAGCGTGGCGGCGTAACGGCCGTCGCTGCGCAGCTCGATCCGCTCGGGGCGCACCGACCAGGCCACGGCGGCGCCGGCGGCCATTCGACCGGCCTCGACGCGCAGCTGCACCCCGCCGGTCGAGATCATGTCGCCGGCGAGTGCGACACCGCGGTGGGCGTTGGCGATGCCGAGCAACGCGGCCACCTGTGGCGAGGCAGGGGTCCGGAACACGGACGCGCGCGTCCCGGCCTGCAGCACGCGCCCGTGGTCGAGCACGAGCACGTCGTCGGCGAGCAGGGCGGCCTCCTCGGGGTCGTGCGTGACGAGCACCGTGCTGAGACCGACCTCGCGCTGCAGCCGGCGCAGCTCGCGTCGCAGCCGGTCGCGCACGGGTGCGTCGAGCCCGGCGAAGGGCTCGTCGAGCAGTAGCACGCGCGGCGCGACGGCGAGCGCGCGGGCGAGCGCGACGCGCCGTTGCTGCCCGCCCGACAGCTCCTCGGGGTAGCGGCCCTCGAGGCCGCCGAGCCCGAGCCGCTCGATCCACCACGCCGCGAGCCCGGGCTGAGCATGCGCGCCGAACATCACCTGCCGCCACACGTCGCGTCGCGGCATGAGCGCAGGCTGCTGCGGGATGTAGCCGAGCTCGCGCCGCTCGGCGGGCTCGCCGTCCAGTACGCGTGAGCCGAGCACGACGCGGGCGCCGTCGGTGGGGTCGATCAGCCCGGCGAGCAGGCGCAGCGTCAGCGTCTTGCCGGCACCGGACGGCCCGAGCAGCGCCAGGCGCGGGCTGACCGAGCGGTGGGAGATGTCGAGTGAGAAGTCACCGAGCCGCTTGGCGAGCGCGAAGTCGAACGCGGCGGCGTCGGCGGCGCTGACCGCTCTCTGGGCCGGCGCGGCCGGTGCCGGCAGCGAGCGCTGCGCGCGGCGCCGCCGCGGCGAACGCGAGCCGCTCAGCAGCAGCACGGTCAACGCGGCGCCGAGCGCGACGAGGATCGGCAGCACCGTCGCCGGCAGCCCGGTGGCGTCGAATTCGACGAACGTGTAGACCGGCAGCGAGTAGGGGTGGTAGGCGAGGATCACGGTCGCGCCGAACTCGCCGAAGGAGCGCAGCCAGGCGAGCAGCAGCCCGGCGCCGATGCCGGGCAGCGCGGCGGGCACGGCGACGCGCCAGAAGCGCGCGAGGCGCCCGTGCCCGAGTGAGGCGGCGACATCCTCGAGCGCGGGGTCGACGGCGGCGAACGAGGCCCGTGCGGCGATCACGAGGAAGGGCGCGGCGACGAACGTCTGCGCGAGCACGATCGCCAGGCGCGTTTCGGTCAGCTTGCCGTCGAGCAGGCGCCCGAGCGTCGTGTGCGGGCCGAGCACGTAGAGCAGCAAGAGGCCGCTCATCAGCGGCGGCAGTGCGAGCGGCAACGCGACGAGCGCGGTGAGCGCGCGCGAGCGCAGGCCGCGCCCGCGCGCGAGCAGGTAGGCCAGGGGAGTCCCGAGCAGGGCGATCACGAGCGTGGCGACGGTCGCCGTCAGCAGCGACGTGGCGAGCGCCGAGCCGACTCCGGGGGAGGCCGAGACGCCGTGGCGCAGGCGCAGGACGAAGGCGAGGATCGGCGCCAGCAGGTACAGCGCGAGCAGCCCTCCGAGCCAGGGCAGCGGGCTGCGCGCGCGGGCGATCACCTCAGCGCGAGGAGCCGACCAGCTTGCGCAGGCTCTTCGGCACGGCCGACCTGCGTCCGGAGAACTGCGGCTTCAACACCACGAGGCCGTTCTGCTTCAGCGTGAACTTGCGCTGTGCGTTCAGCAGGTAGCGCACCAGCGCTGCCGCGCCGGTCGGGTTGGCGGCGCGGTTGAGGATCGTCACGGTGTAGTTGGCGTACTTGTAGACCGGCGTCAGGGGGACCGTCACGAGGTGCGCCGAGGACGCCTCGACGGCGTAGAAGAAGCCGGCGTCGAGCTGGCCTGCCTGCAGGCGCCCGACGAGCGCCGTCTCGGCGTAGACCGGGAAGGAGCCGAGCGCCTGCGCGAGCGCCAGCCGGTGCAGCTTGCGCGCGGCGCCTTCGACGGCTTCGACCGTGAGGACCCCCTTGGGGTCGAGCTTGGGGTCGGTGCGCCCGACGAGGATGCCCGGCTCGGTGATCACCCGATACCACGGCTTGCCCTGCGCGAGCTGCTTGCCGAACGAGCTGCTCGGGTCGTAGGCGAGCATCAGCGGCGAGGAGGCGAACGTCGTGTACCACGAGACCCAGTCGCCGTTGGCCGAGCCTTCGAGCAGGTTGTCGGCGGCCGAGGAGGCGCTGATGAAGACCTCGCCCCGGCGCACGTCGCCCTTTATCTGCGCCGCGACTTCGGTCGAGCCGCCGCCGAAGCCTCGGTAGTCATAGCCGGTGGCCTTCGCGAAGGACGGGCCGAAGTTGTGTTCCATGTAGTTGAGCAGCGAGCCGGCGAACAGCGTCGAGACCGTGCCCGAGGCGGCTTCGCGCGCCCGCGGCGCGGCTGCCTGCGCCGGGACGGCGCATGCGAACGCGAGCGCCAAGAGTGGGGCGAGGCCGGCCGGCAAGCTGTGCAGTCTTCTCATCATCTCCTCCAGAAGTTCCTCAGTCGCGTTCGACCATCACGGATGTCGCCTTCACCGTCGCCGTCGCCTTCACGCCCGGCGCGAGGCCCAGCTCCTCCACCGAGTCGCGCGTGATCGCCGCCGTCACGCGGAACGGCCCTGCCTCGAGCTCGACGAGCGCCATCACGCCGTCGACCTCGACCGAGCGGACGGTCCCGGCGAAGCGATTGCGCGCCGAGCCGCGCGTGCCCGTGCGGTGGCGCTCGGGACGCGAGCTGAGCCGGCGCACCTCGGCCTCGGACACGCGGCGGCGGTTGCGCTCGTCGCGGTGCGTACGCAGCTTGCCCGCGCCGTCCCAGCGACGCAGCGTGTCGGCGCTTACGCCTAGCGCCTTGGCCGCTTCGCCAAGTGAGAGGTCGCGCTTCGTCTGCCTAGGCATTGCATATGCATAGCGCAAAGCCCGCGTGAGCGCTGGTTCGACGCTCAGGGTCGACGGAAGACCGAATGCGTGCCGATGCGCCGCCAGATGATGTGCGACTCGCCCGTCAGAACTTCGTCACCGTATTCGAAGGTGGCGCGGCCATCCGGCGCCCAGGTCATCTCCCAGACGCGTGGATGACCTTGCACGCGCTTCACGCGCAAACGCGGTCGGAAGCCCTGCTCGTCACCGGCCAAGTCGGCGACGAATTGTGCAACGGCCTGGCGAAAGGCACGTTGCTGCTGTGAAGTGAGCCGCTCCCAATCGCGCCAGAACGACGCGAGGACCTCACGCGTCGGCATCGAGCGGCTTGGTGCGCTCTTCCAGGGTCGCCAGGAACTCGTCGTCGCTGTCGTAGCGCGTCACGCGGCCCGCGGTTAGGTCATCGTTCGCCTCGCGCTCCATCGTTTGCCACTCGTGCGTCCAGAACCACGCCTGCTCAGGGTCGATGCGACCGTCGCTGATCTCGCCCAGGAGGATCGCAGCGCCATCGACCGCCCCATCCGGCAGACGATCTACCAACTCGTGCAGCTCGGCCTTGGTCATGGTCAGATTGTCGCACGGAGTCGGTGTGCAAGTGGTTTGTGCATCGACAGGACCAGTGGTAGGACCAGTGGTGTTAGATAGACGGCAACTCGAGATCGGAGCGGCCGATGACACCAATTTCACGCGGCTTTCACGGACGTCGGCGAAGCGACGTCGATCCCGCCCGTGTCCCACCCGGTCAGTACGTGGTCGATGACTTCCCCGTGCTGTCGGCCGGGCCGACGCCGCGCACCTCGCCGGAGCAGTGGAGCTTTCAGATCGGCGGTGCCGTCGGTCAACCCGCCTCGTGGACGTGGGAGCAGTTCCAGGCATTGCCGGCGGAGACGTTCACGGTCGACATCCACTGCGTGACGAAGTGGTCGAAGCTCGGCACGAGCTGGACGGGCGTCTCGCTCGACACGCTGCTGCAGGGGATCGAGACCGAGGCGGACTACTTCACGGCGTGGTGCGACGGCGGCTATACGACGAACCTCGCGCTGGAGGACGTGGCCGACGGCAAGGGCTGGGTCGTCTACGCGTTCGACGGTCAGCCGCTCGAGGCCGAGCACGGCGGCCCGGCGCGCCTGCTCGTGCCGCACCTGTACTTCTGGAAGAGCGCCAAGTGGGTGCGCGGGCTGACGCTGACGCACGAGGACGAGCCGGGCTTCTGGGAGGCGGCGGGCTACAACAACCACGGCGACCCGTGGAAGGAGCAGCGCTATTGGGGGGACTGACGCAGCTCGGCGGAGCAGCGCGGCTCACCCCGCCACCGGCGCGGATGCCGCTGCGCTGGCACACGGCGCGCGTGCGCGAGGTGCGCGCCGAGACGGCGCACGCGAAGACGATCGTGCTCGACGATCCGCAGTGGCCGGGGCACGCGGCGGGGCAGCACGCCGACGTGCGCCTGACCGCCGAGGACGGCTACCAGGCCGAGCGCTCCTACTCGATCGCCTCGGCGCCGGAGGAACCGCTCGCGCTGACGGTCGAGCGGATCGACGACGGCGAGGTCTCGCCCTATCTGACCGAAGAGCTGCGCCCGGGCGACGAGCTCGAGCTGCGCGGGCCGATCGGCGGGCACTTCACGTGGCGCACGCGCGACGGCGGGCCGCTGTTGCTGCTGGCGGGCGGCTCGGGGCTCGTGCCGCTGATGGCGATGCTCCGCCACCGCAACGCGCAGGCCGACAGCACCGAGGCGCGCCTGCTCGTCTCCAGCCGCAGCCTCGATGACCTGCTGTACGCCGAGGAGCTCGAGCGGATGGGCGAGCAGCAGGGGGTGACCGTGCAGATCACGCTGACGCGCGCGCAGCCGCCCGATTGGAAGGGCCTCGCGCGCCGCGTCGACGCGCAGATGCTGAGCGAGCTCGGCCTCTCGCCGCAAGAGTGCCCGCTGGTCTTCCTCTGCGGGCCGACTGCCTTCGTCGAGCACACGGCCGACGCGCTCGTCGAGCTCGGCCACGCGCCCGAGCGGATCCACGCCGAGCGCTTCGGTCCGAGCGGGAGCTGAGATGGCCGAGCCGGCCGAGCTGCGCGATGCGGACTGGGGCGAGCAGTACGCGCTCGACGGCAACGCGATCGCGGGCCTGCTCGAGGAGCTGTTCGACGCCGAGATCACGACGGCGCGGCGCGTCTGCCAGTCGTGCGGGACTCGCAGCGCGATCGGCGCCCACCGCGCCTACCGCGGCGCGGGGATCGTGCTGCGCTGTCCGGCCTGCCGCGATCTGGCGGTCGTGGTTGCGCTGCTGCCGGATCGCAGTCGCGTGTGGCTGGCGGGCGAGTGGACATTCGAGACGCCGCTTCGCTGAGCGCTCCGGCGGCGATCGTCGCGGTGCTCGCCGGCGGCCGGGGCGAGCGCATCGGTGGCGAGAAGCCGACGCAGGCACTGGCGGGCAGGCCGTTGATCGACTACCCGCTGGCGGCAGCACGCGAGGCCGGCCTCGAGGCGCTCGTCGTGGCCAAGGGCGAGACGCAGCTGCCCTCGCGCCTGGCTGAGCGCGTGGTGCTCGAGCCCGGCGAGCCGCGCCATCCGCTGTGCGGCGTGATCGCCGCGCTCGAGCACGCAGCGGAGAGCTCGCCGGCGCCGGCTGTCGTGCTCGTCGGCTGCGACATGCCGTTCCTCACGGCCGCACTGCTCGCCTGGCTGGCGGCGGCGCTCGAGCCGGCGGTCCTGCTCGAGCTCGAAGGGCGCCCGCAGCCGCTGCCGGCGCGCTGCCTGCCCGAGCACCTGCCGCCGCTGCGCGAGGCGCTCGCCGCCGAGGCGCCGCTGCGCGAGGCCTTGCAGTCGCTCAAGCCGGCAGTCGTCGACGAGCGCGAGCTTGCCTATTTCGGCGACCCGCGGCGCCTGTGCTTCAGCGTCAACCGCGCCGAGGATCTGGCCACGGCCGAGCGCTGGCTCGTGGGGGACGACGGCGGCGCCGAGCCGTAGGCGCTACTCGGCCTCGCCCGGCGCGACGCGCTCGGCGGCGGTGCACAGCTCGGCGAGCGAGCGATCGGAGCGTCCGGCGATCCAGCACGCCAGTGGTGCCGCGGTACGTTCGGAGGAGTGCGCGGCGGTCCCTGCCAGCTCGAGCAGTTCCCTGATCTCCTGCACCGACGGGGCCGGCACGCCGGCCTCTGCGGCGAAGGCGGCGATCCATTCGTCGCGCGTCATCGCGGCCAAGCGTAGCCGGGCGTGCATCGTCTCGCCGTGGCCGGGTAGAACTATGGGTGTGGCGAAGCCTGCGCGAGCAATCGAGCCGCCCGTGTGCGGACGCGAAACCGGCGAGACGGCCGGCGGGGTCTGAGCGTGCCGCGCCTGCCCTCGCTCGCAGACTGGCCGGTGCTGCGCCAGCTGCTGGGCGAGGACGGCCTCGGTCGAGGCGCGGCGGTCAAGTCACGCGCGAGTGAGCAACTGCGCCCGCGCACGGCGGAGGCCGATCGCGTCGTCAAGTCGGTCTGCCCGTACTGCGCCGTCGGCTGCGCGCAGAAGGTGTACGTCAAGGACGGCAAGGCGGTGCAGATCGAGGGCGACTCGGACGCGCCGCACAGCCGCGGGCGACTTTGCCCGAAGGGCTCGGCCACGCTGCAGCTGACGACGGGCGATTCGCGCGAGCAGCACGTGCTCTACCGCCGCCCGTACGCCGGCGAGTGGGAGCGCCTCGAGCTGGAGACGGCGATGGACATGGTCGCCGACAAATTCGTGCGCGATCGCGCCGAGGGCTGGGAGTGGGAGAGCGAAGGCAGCCGCACGCGGCGCTGCATGAGCATCGCGGCGCTCGGCGGCGCGACGCTCGACAACGAGGAGAACTACCTGATCAAGAAGTTGCTCACGGCGGCGGGCGTGATCCAGATCGAGAACCAGGCGCGCGTGTGCCACTCCTCGACGGTCGTCGGCCTCGGCACGTCGTTCGGGCGCGGCGCGTCGAGCACGCTCCCGGGGGACCTGCAGAACTCGGACCTGATCGTGCTCGAGGGCTCGAACATGGCCGAGGCGCACCCGGTCGCCTACCAGTGGGTGGTCGAGGCGAAGGCGCGCGGCGCGACGGTGATCCACATCGACCCGCACTACAGCCGCACGAGCGCGCTGGCGGACATGTTCGTGCCGCTGCGCGCGGGCAGCGACATCGCCTTCCTCGGCGGCGTGATCAACCACGTGCTGAGCACCGAATCGGACTTCCGCGAGTACGTGCTGGCCTACACGAACGCGCCGACGATCGTCGGTGAGGAGTTCGAGGATGTCGGCGCCGACGGGCTGTTCTCGGGCTTCGACGCCGGCAAGCGCGGCTATGACCCGTCGAGCTGGCAGTACGAGGGCACGACCGTCGCGGCGGCGGCCGGCCAGCGCGACCAGGAGGGCAACGCGGAGATGCTCGCCGGCGAGGGCGAGGGAGAGGGCGAGGGCAGGGGTGAGGGTGGCGGCGGTGGCGAGGCCGGCGCGGCACCGAGCCTGCCGAAGCTCGATCCGACGTTGCAGCACCCGCGCTGCGTGTGGCAGATCCTCAAGCGCCACTACGCGCAGTACACGCCGGAGACGGTGCAGCGCGTCTGCGGTATCCCGCAGGATACGTTCGCGAAGGTCTGTGAGCTGTTCGTCGCAAACTCGGGGCGCGAGCGTACGACGGCGTTCGTGCACGGGGTCGGCTGGACGCAGCACACGATCGGCTCGCAGTACATCCGCGCGGCCTCGATCCTGCAGCTGCTGCTCGGCAACATGGGCCGCCCGGGCGGCGGCGTGATGGCGATGCGCGGGCATGCCTCGATCCAGGGCTCCTCGGACATCCCGACGCTGTTCGACACGCTGCCGGGCTACATCCCGATGCCGCACGCGCACAAGCACGAGGACCTCGACAAGTTCGTCGCTCGCTCCTCGGCCCGACGCGGCTTCTGGGGCAACATGCGCGACTACACGGTCAGCCTGCTGAAGGCCTGGTGGGGCGACTCGGCGAGCGAGGAGAACGACTACCGCTTCGACTACCTGCCGCGGCTGACGGGCAGCCACTCGACCTACGACACGGTGATGGAGCAGATCAAGGGCACGGTCAAGGGCTACTTCCTGTTCGGCGAGAACCCGGCGGTGGGCTCGGCCAACACGCGGATGCAACGCCTGGGCATGTCCAAGCTCGACTGGCTCGTCGTGCGCGACTTCTCCTTGATCGAGAGCGCGACGTGGTGGCAGGACGGCCCGGAGATCGAGTCGGGCGAGATGCGCACGGAGGAGATCGCGACGGAGGTGTTCTTCTTCCCGGCCGCGGCGCACATCGAGAAGGAGGGCACGTTCACGAACACGCAGCGGATGGTGCAGTGGCACCACAAGGCGCAGGAGCCGGTGCAGGAGCAGCGCAGCGACCTGTGGTTCATCTACCACCTCGGCAAGCGCGTGCGCGAGCGCCTCGCCGGATCGACCGACGAGCGCGATAGGCCGGTGCTCGAGCTGACGTGGGACTACCCGACGACGGGCGAGCACGAGGATCCGAGCGCCGAGGCGGTGCTCGCCGAGGTCAACGGCTCGGACGCCGAGGGCAAGATGCTCTCGACATACACGCAGCTGAAGAGCGACGGCTCGACCCGCTGCGGCTGCTGGATCTACTGCGGCTGCTTCGCTGACGGCGTCAATCAGACGGCGCGACGCACGCCGAAGGAGCAGCAGAACTGGACGGGGGGAGAGTGGGCCTGGGCGTGGCCTGCGAACCGCCGGATCCTCTACAACCGCGCCTCGGCCGACCCGCAGGGCAGGCCGTGGAGCGAGCGCAAGGCGCTCGTCTGGTGGGACGCAGAGAAAGGGGAATGGACGGGGCACGACACGCCGGACTTCGAGGCGGACAAGCCGCCCGACTACCGCCCACCGCCCGGCGCGAGCGGCCCGGCGGCGATCGCGGGCGACACGCCGTTCATCATGCAGGCCGACCAGCGCGGCTGGCTGTATGCGCCGGCGGGCGTGGCGGACGGCCCGCTGCCGACGCACTACGAGCCACAGGACTCGCCGGTGGCCAACACGATGTACCCCGAGCGCCAGCGCAACCCGTCGCGCGAAGTCTACGAGCACGAGAACAACCGCTACCACCCGGACCCGGACGGTCCGGGCGGGCAGGCCTACCCGATCGTCGTCACGACCTACCGCCTGACCGAGCACTTCACGGCGGGCGGGATGTCGCGCTGGACGCCATACCTGGCCGAGCTTCAGCCGGAGTTCTTCTGCGAGGTCTCGCCGGAGCTGGCCGAGGAGCGGGGCCTGCAGCACGCGGGCTGGGCGACGCTGATCAGCGCGCGCGGCTGCGTGGAGGCGCGCGTGATGGTGACCGATCGGATGGCGCCGCTGCAGATCGAGGGGCGCACGGTCCACCAGATCGGCATGCCCTACCACTGGGGCGCCAACGGCTACGCCAAAGGCGACTCGATGAACGAGCTGTCCTCGATGTCGCTGGACCCGAGCTCGCACATCCAGGAGGTCAAGGCGCTGAGCGTCGAGATCCGCCCGGGCCGGCGCCCGCGCGGCGCGGCGCGGCAGGAGCTCGTGCGTTCCTACCGCGAGCGCGCGGGCGTCACGGCGCAGACGGGGATGGCGCCGTGAATGGCGAGCCGTCGATCGCGATCGGCGCGCCGCCGGCGGGCGCGTGCGAGGGCAGCGACAGCCTGCTCGACCTATTGCTCGGCCCGGGCGACCCGGCGGAAGCAGCGGGCTGGTCGGGGCACCCGCCGCGCATGGGCTTCTTCACGGACACGTCGCTGTGCATCGGCTGCAAGGCGTGCGAGGTGGCGTGCAAGGAGTGGAACCAGGTGCCCGAGGACGGCCTGAACTGGACGGGGCACTCGCACGACAACACGGGCGGGCTGAGCGCCGACTCCTGGCGCCACGTGGCGTTCATCGAGCAGCGCGTGGAGGCGGGCGCGCAGCAGGCGAACTTCGAGCGCGCGCCGGCCGCGGGCGGGGAGGGCAAGGACGGCTTTCGCTGGCTGATGTCCTCGGATGTGTGCAAGCACTGCACGCACGCGGCCTGCCTGGACGTGTGCCCGACGGGGGCGCTGTTCCGCACCGAGTTCGGCACGGTCGTCGTGCAGCAGGACGTCTGCAACGGCTGCGGCTACTGCGTACCGGCTTGCCCGTACGGGGTGATCGACAAACGCGCCGAGGACGGGCCCGTGTTCAAGTGCACGCTCTGCTACGACCGGCTCGGCGCGGGCGAGGAGCCGGCGTGCGCGAAGGCGTGCCCGACGGACTCGATCCAGTTCGGCGCGCTCGATCAGCTGCGCGAGCGCGCGGCGGGCCGCGTGGAGAAGCTGCACGAGGCAGGCGTTCTCGAGGCGCGGCTGTACGGCGAGAGTCCGGATGACGGCGTCGGCGGCGACGGCGCGTTCTTCCTGCTGCTGGACGAGCCGGAGGTGTACGGACTGCCGCCTGACCCGCTCGTCACGACGCGCGATCTGCCGCGCATGTGGCGCAACGTCGGGATCGCGGCGGGCGCGCTGGTGGCCGGCGCGGTGGTCTCGTTCGCGGGGACGCGGCGGTGAACGCGGCGAGCGAGAACGGACGGTCCGCGGGGGTCCGCGGCGGCGGTGGGCGAAAGCGCAGGCGCGAGCAGCTCTTCGCCTCCTACTACGGGCGCCCGATCGTCAAGCAGGCGACGTGGCAGGCGACGGACATAGCGGGCTACTTCTTCCTCGGCGGCCTGGCGGGGGCCTCCTCGGTGCTCGCTGCGGGCGCGCAGCTGAGCGGCCGCCCGGCGCTGGCCAAGCCGCTCAAGCTCGGCGCGGCGGGGGCGATCCAGCTCTCGCTGATCGCGCTGGTCCACGACCTGGGTCGCCCGGCGCGCTTCCTGAACATGCTGCGCGTGTTCAAGCCGACGTCGCCGATGAGCGTGGGGGTGTGGGTGCTGTTCGCGTACGCCCCGGCGGCCACGGCGGCGGCGCTCGGCGAGCTGGCGGGCGAGGGCGAGCTGGGCCGGCGCGTGCGCCCGCTGGCGAGCGCGGGCACGGCGGGGGCGGCGCTGCTCGGCCCGGCGGTGGCCTCCTATACGGCTGCGCTCGTGGCGAACACGGCGACGCCGGCGTGGCACGAGGGTCACCGCGAGATGCCGTTCGTGTTCGTCGGCTCGGCGGCGAGCGCGGCGGCGGGGCTCGGCCTGCTGACGGCGCCGCTGTCGCAGAACGGCCCGGCGGTGCGCCTGGCGGCGCTCGGCGCGGCGAGCGAGCTGACGGCGGTGAAGGTGCTCGAGCGGCGCGTGGGGATGATCGCCGAGTGCTACCACGAGGGCCGCGCGGGCAAGCTGATGCGCACGGCCGAGGCGCTGACGGTGGCCGGCGTGGCCGGTGCACTGGCGTTCGGCCGGCGCAGCCGCCTCGGCGCGGCGCTGAGCGGCGCGGCGCTCCTGGCGGCGTCGGCGTGCGCGCGCTTTGGCATCTTCGAGGCGGGCCAGGCCTCGGCGCGCGATCCGAAGTACACGGTCCAGCCCCAGCGCGAACGGCTGGCGGCGGAGCAGGCGAGCGCGGGCGTTGACGTGAAGGCGTGATGCGCGCGGCGCCCTCACACGCGGCCGCGACGCCGCCGGAGGCCTCGCCGCTGGAGCTGCGCCGCATCGTTCGCGACGGCGAGGAGGACTTCGTGGCGGTCGAGGAGCCGCTCGAGATCCGCGTCGACGGCGAGGCGATCGCGGTGACGATGCGCACGCCGGGCCATGACGAGGAGCTGGCGCTCGGATTCCTGCGCGGGGAGGGGCTGATCGAGCGCGCCCACGCGGTCGGCATGACCGAGGACCTGGCGTTGAACACGATCGAGGTGCGCGGGCCGCTCACGCGCCGCCCGGATGCGCGCCGCTTCTACACGACGTCCTCGTGTGGCGTTTGCGGCAAGGGCGCGCTCGAGGAGGTGGCGTTCCACGCGGCGCCGCTCCCCGACGGGCCTATCGTCGCGCGCGAGCTACTCGCGCAACTGCCCGACCGGCTGGTGCAGCCGGGCTTTCGGCGTACGGGCGGCCTGCACGCGACGGGCCTGTTCGACGCGGCGGGCGAGCTGCTGTGCGTGCGCGAGGACGTGGGGCGCCACAACGCGATGGACAAGGTCGTCGGCTGGGCGATGCTCGAGCGGCGCATGCCGCTGCACGGGCACATCCTGTGTGTCAGCGGGCGGCTGTCGTTCGAGCTCGTGCAGAAGACGGTCGTGGCGGGCACGTCGATCCTCGTGGGCGTAGGGGCGCCGACGTCGCTGGCGGTCGAGCTGGCGGGCGATCGTGGGCTGACGCTGTGCGGCTTCGCCCGGCGGGGAAGCGTCAACGTGTACGCCGGCGCCGAGCGCGTGGCAAGCTGAGCCGTACTGCCTGGTTCGTGTCGAGCTGCCGCGGACCGTCAGAATGCAGGCATGAGCGCCGACGCCGACTACGGCCAGCCGCTGCGCGAGCAGGACGCCGACGGCGACCCGCTGCGCCAGTTCCTGGCTTGGTATGAGCAGGCGCGGGCGTCGGCGATGCGCATGCCCGAAGCGGCGGCCGTGGCGACGGCCGATGCGGAGGGAGTGCCGTCGGTGCGGATGGTGCTGGTCAAGGGCTTCGACGATCGCGGCTTCGTGTTCTTCACGAACTACTCGAGCCGCAAGGGCGGCGAGCTGGCGGCGAACCCGCGCGCGGCGCTGCTGTTCCACTGGGATCCGCTGGGCAGGCAGGTGCGGATCACGGGACCGGTGACGCGCACGAGCGCGGAGGAGACGGCGGCGTACGTCAGGACGCGCCCGCGTGGCAGCCGGCTGAGCGCGCTGGCCTCGCCCCAGAGTGAGGTCGTGGCCGACCGCGAGCAGCTCGAGCGCGCGGTGGCCGATCTGGCCGAGCGCTACGGCGATGGCGAGCTGCCGATCCCGGACGGCTGGGGCGGCTTTCGCGTGGCGCCCGAGGAGATCGAGTTCTGGCAGCAGCGAAACGACCGCCTGCACGACCGCCTGCGCTACCGGCGCGACGGGCACGGGGGCTGGGCGATCGAGCGACTCGCACCGTAGTCGCAGACAGCAGGATTCCATTTATTGATATCAAAAAGATAACGACCTGGGATCTGCCTCGGCCTAGGTTCTTCAGAGCAACGCACGACCCTCTCCCGTGCGTTGCACCAGCTCCTCGATACCGCCGCCGGGGTCGTCGAACCCCCGGCGACGGGCGAGCGCGAGCAGGCGAGCGCCGGGGTCCGGTGTGGGGCGGGCCCCGGCCGCCGTCGCTTCGCGCCGGCGCAGGTCGGCGTGCGGCAACGGGCGACACCTTGGGGGCCGCGCGAGCCTCGTCGCGTACGTAATACGCCGCAAGCGGCACAGGGAGGCGCCCCGATGCTGCCGGTGGTGTGGTTCCCTAGCGTTGCGCCATGAGCTCTTTCCGCACGCGGCAAGTGGCTGAGTGCGAGCGTGCGGGCCGGCGACGATGAGCGGCCGAGTCGAGACCGAGCCGGTGGGCGTTCAGACTCGGGGCATGCCCGCTGTAGGCCTCAGCGAAGAGGAGGCCGCCGCGCTCCTCGCCGAGCGAGGGACGGTTCGTGCCCCGCGCGGCAGTCGCTCCTACGCGAGCATCGTGCGCGCCAACGTGCTGACCGTGTTCAACGCGATCCTGGCCGGATTCGGCGCGGTGACGCTGCTGTTCGGCGATGCGCGCGACGCCCTGTTCCTGGGGGTCATCGTGGCCAACGCGACGATCGGGATCGGGCAGGAGTCGCGCGCCAAGCGCGCGCTCGACCGGCTCGCGACGCTCGTCGCGCCGCGTGCCACCGCCGTGCGCGACGGCCGCGAGCGGGACCTCGCCACGGCGGAGGTCGTGCCGGGAGATCTGCTGCGTGCGCACACGGGAGATCAGCTCGTCGCCGACGGCGAGCTCGTGGCCGCACGCGAACTGCGCCTCGACGAATCGGTGCTGACGGGCGAGTCGGAGCCCGTCCGTCAGGATCGCCGGCGAAGCGGTTCGCTCGGGCGCGTTCGTCGTCGAGGGCACGTGTGAGCTGCTCGTCGGCGCTGTCGGCGCAGACAGCTTCGCCGAGCGGATCGCGGGGCAGGCGCGATCGTTTCGCCACCCGCGCTCGCCGCTGGAGCAGGCCGTCAACCGGCTGCTCTACTCGCTGGTTCTGCTCGTCGTGATCCTCGGCGCGCTGCTCGGCTACTCGCTGCATCACCGCCACGCTTCGCTGCACGAGGCCGTCGCCACATCGACGGCCGGCGTGGTCAGCCTGATCCCGGAGGGGCTGATGGTGCTCGTCAGCCTCACCTACGCAGTGGCCGCCGCGCGCATGGCGCGGCGCGGCGTGCTCGCGCAGCAGCTCAACGCGATCGAGTCGCTCGCGTCGGTCGAGGTGCTGTGCGTGGACAAGACGGGCACGCTGACCGAGGCGGCGCTGCGCGTGACCGACGTGATCCCGGCCGGCGGACAGTCGGTCGAATCGATCCGGGCGGTGCTCGCGCGGGTCGCAGCGAGCGCGTCCTCGCGCAACGCCACATTGCAGGCGATCGCCGAAGCCCAGCCGGCCGAGCCGGAGCAGCCGCTGGGCGAGGTGCCGTTCAGCTCACGCCGCGCATGGAGCGCCGTCCAGCTCGCCGAGGCGACGTATGTACTGGGCTCGCCCGAACGCTTCTCGCTGGGTGAGCTCGCGCCGCTCGCCGCCGAGCAGCAGCGCGGCGGGCGTCGCGTGCTGGCGCTGGCGCGTGGCTCGGCGCCGCCGGCGTCGGGCGACGGCGCAGACGGGGCAGAGGTCGAGCTCGATCCGGCCGGGCTGGAGACGCTCGGCATCGTCGTGCTGGCCGAGCGGCTGCGCCCGAACGTGGGCGAGACGGTCGCGTTCCTGCTCGAGCAGGGCGTCGAGATCAAGGTGCTCTCGGGCGACGCGCCGGCGACGGTCGCATCGATCGCGCGCGATGTCGGCATTCCGGTGCAGGGCGTCGGCCTCGGCGCGGAGATCCCCGAGGACCCGGGCGAGCGCGCCGAGTGGATCGCGCGCACGAGCGTCGTCGGGCGCATCTCGCCTGACGGCAAGCGCGACGTCGTGCGGGCGCTCGCCGACGCCGGGCGCTACGTGGCGATGATCGGCGACGGCGTCAACGACGTGCCCGCGCTGAAGGCCTCGCGGCTGGCGATCGCCCAGGGCAGCGGCGCGCAGATGTCACGCAGCGTGGCTGATCTGGTGCTCGTCTCGGGCGACTTCGCCGTCGTGCCGGCGCTCGTCGCCGAAGGACGCCGGGCGCTGCGCAACCTGCAGCGCGTGACGAAGCTGTACGTGACCAAGTCGGCGTTCGCGGCATTCCTGATCCTGACGATCGGCATCAGCGCGACGGCCTACCCGCTGCTGCCGCGCCACTTCAGCCTGGCCGCGGCGGTGACGATCGGGATCCCCACGTTCTTCCTCGCGCTCGCGCCGAGCAGCGGGCCGTGGCGCCCCAAGGGGTTCGTGCGACGCGTCGGTCGCTGGGCGGTGCCGGCGGGCACGCTCGCCGGGGTCGGCGTCGTCTCGGGCTACCTGTTCGCGCTGCACGACCTCGACTTCTCTGTCGCTCGCGCCCGCACGATCGCGACGATCGTGCTCGTCGCCGTCGGCCTGTATCTCGTGATCGCGCTCGAGGCAAGCGGCTCGCGCCGGCGCTCGGCGCTCGTCGCCGGGATGTGCGCGGCGCTGGCCGGCGTGTTCGTGGCGGCCTTCTTCATCGCTCCCGTGCGCCGCTTCTTCCTGCTCAGCGTGCCGACGCTCGGGATGGGCGCGACGGCGGCCGTCGCTTCGCTGCTTGCGATCGGAGCGCTCGCGCTGGCCGGGTTCAGCGCGGTGGCCTCCGGTGAGCGGCTCGAGCCGGAGTGAGGCTGTAAGTGGCTCTGCAGTCGATCAAGACGGCGGACGCCAACCCCTGGGCAGCGTCGTCTGTCCCACCTCGATCAGATAGCCGTCTGGGTCGCGGATGTAGCAGCGCAGCTCGGTCTCGTGCTGCTTCGGCGGCGTCAGGAACTGGGCGCCCCGCGCGCTCCACTCGTCGTACACGGCCTGGATGTCGGCGACCCGGATGTTGAGGAAGCTGCTCACCCGATCCGGGTCGGGCTGCGTCTCGAGTGTGACGGTCGGCTTGTCGTCGGTCGGAGCGCCTCCGACGTTGATGATGATCCAGCTGTTGGCCAGCGCCACGTACGTCACCTCGTCACCCGCCTCGCTCGAGATGACGGTCCTGCCCCCGAGTACGTCGGTGTAGAAGCGGCGGGAACGCTCAACATCGTCGGAGACGATGAAGTGGGCCAAGACCATCTCCTGCTCGATGATGCTCATGCTGACCTCCGTGGTTGGAATCGATTGGCTGCCGCTCAAAGGTCGAGCACCACATCGTCGTGTGGGCGTGAGCAGCAGATCAGCGCGCTTCCCTCAGCCGGTGCCTCCACCGGATCGGGGTCGTAGTCGAGGACGCCGGCGATCAGGGTCGTCTCGCAGTTGTGGCAGACGCCGGTCCGGCACGACCAGCGGACGGGCACGTCGCAGGCTTCGGCGAGCTCGAGCAGGCTGCCGTAGTCGTTGCTCCACGGGACCGAGAGGTTGCTGCGGGCGAACTCGATCGTCGGGCCGTTTCCGCTCGGGCCGGAAGGCAGGTGCGGGGTCCGAGCCGGTCCTGCTGCGATGCCGGGCGTCATCCCCGGTTCAGGCCCGAACGGCTCGGTGTGGATCCGCGAGGCGTCGACGCCGATCGAGGCAAGGGCGGCGCTGACTTCGTTCATGAAGCCCGTCGGGCCGCATATGTAGGCCTGCGCGTTTCGCGGCGGCTCGAGTTCGAGCAGCAGCGAGGGGGTGAGGTGCCCGGTGCCGTCGAAGTCGCGACCTTCGACGTCGTCGGCGCTTGGCCGGCTGTAGTAGATGCGGGTGCATGTGTTGGGCCGTCCCTCGAGGAGCGCCCGCGTCTCTGCGGCAAACGCGTGCTCATGGCCGCTGCGTGCGCCGTGCAGCCACCAGACCTCTCGAGCGGAGTGCTGTTCGGACAGCGCATTGAGCATCGCAAGCACGGGTGTGGCGCCGATGCCGGCGCTGATCAGCAGCACCGGGTCCTCGGACTCGTCGAGCATGAACGTGCCCCGCGGCGCCGCGACGTCGAGCTGGTCTCCGACGGCGAGCCGACTGTGCAGGTAACCGCTCGCCGCGCCGTCCTGCTCGCGCTTGACGGCAACGCGGTAGTAGCCGGCGCCGGGCGGCCCCGACAGCGAGTAGTTGCGCAGCAGCGGCCGCGCTGCGTCGTTCGGCTGGATCCGCAGCGTGAGGTACTGCCCGGGGCGCGCAGCGGGGAGCGGCTTGCCGCTGGGGTCCTCGAAGCGGACGGAGATGACCGAGTCGCTCTCGTGCTCGACGGCTGTCGCCGCGAGTCGGCGGAAGCCGGTCCACGCCGGCGGCGGGCTCGCGCTGCTCAGCCCCACATTGCCACCTGCGGCATCGCCCTCGAGCAAAGCGCGGAACGACGTCTGCCAGCCGGCGCTGAGCGCGGGGATTCGCAGGGCGCGAAGCAGCTGCTGTCGCGGGTGGCCAGGGAGATAGAGCAGTGCGCCGACCTCGGCGACCGTCATCGCCTCGGGGCCTGTCGCGAGCTTGACGATCTCGTCGCCGGCCTGTACCTCCCCCTCCTCCAGAACACGGAAGTAGAAGCCCGGGCGGTGGTGGGAGACGAGCAGCGCGGGAATCCGCGGGTCTTCCATGCGGATGCCGACGCGGTAACAGGTCACGCGCGGCTGCGTGACCTCGAAGGTCGCGCTGCCGATCCGGTAGCGGTCGCCGATGCAGACCTCGTCGTCGCCGAGCCCTTCGATCGTGAAGTTCTCGCCGAACTGCCCGTGGACGAAGTCGTCGCGTTCGAGCTCCTGCTCCCAGTGCCGGTAGGAGTCCAGCTGGTAGACGAAGACGGCGCGCTGCTCGCCACCGTGCCCGGCCAGGTCGCCCTGTCCGTCTCCCTCGACGTTGAGCTTGCCCACCCGGCGAGGCCCCGACACGGGGTCCTTGAAGACGCCCGTGAAGACCGTCTTTCCGTTCCAGGGCACGTCCTTCGGGAGGCCGACGTTGACCGACGCCAGCCGGCCCGCCGGGTCGAGGGCTCGGTCGAGCTGTGTCTGTGACTTCGGGCTGATGCTCACGGTGTCGTGTCCGGGGTGGTGGAGCCAGCGACGAGCGTTGAGACCAACGCACGCTGCCGGACGGTGCCGCGTGGTGGTGAGAGCACCCTCTGAACGATGCCACGTCCACAGGTGTCACGATGCGCGCGCTGCGTTCCTCGCCGGGAAAGCCCCGGACCGAAGCATTCACGACGAGCCCGTCATTCGCTCGCGGCGATCGTCAGCCGTGCCGTCGAACCGGCCGGACTCGGCGTAGTGTGCGCCGATGCAATCGATACGGAGGCATCTCAGCTACGCAAACGTGGTCGCAACCCTGGCGCTGCTGTTCGCCATGAGCGGGGGAGCATTGGCCGCGAATCATTACCTCGTCAACTCGACCAAGCAGATCAACCCGAAGGTGCTGAAGAAGCTCAAAGGAGCACGGGGGGCACGCGGTGTGGCGGGCGCCAACGGCGCACAGGGTCCAGCCGGCTCAGCAGGTCCGGCAGGACCCCAAGGCCCGACCGGGACGGTCGACGCGGCGAACTTCTACGACAGGGCCGAAGCCGACAAACGCTTTGCCGTCGGCAACGCCAAGTTCATGGCTCGCCGGCTCAGCACGGCCTTGACGTTCGAAAACCTGACGATCCTCGAAATCCCGGGACTCGTGAAGGTTTTCGTGCTGAACTGCCAAGCCGGCGGCGCGAATGTCGAGGTCGACAACATCGGCAGCGGCACCGACCTTTGGGCCGCGAACGGCGCCGAATACGCCGGCACGGGCTGGGCTTCGGCGAGCACACCGTTCGTCAAAGATGCCGAAACCACCTACCACATCGGCAACGGCAGCGGATCGAGCAGCCGTATCGCCACGATCGACGTGACTACGGCGGCGACCGGATCGGGATGCGTGTTCGGGGTAACGGCACAGGTCGTCGAAGGAGGGGGCTGAGCGCACGGGCCGAGCCTTCGAGCGAGCTAGAGAGGCGACGACCGGAATCGAACCGGTGTAAACGGCTTTGCAGGCCGCTGCGTAGCCACTCCGCCACGTCGCCAGAAGGCCCCAAGGGTATCGGGCCGTAGGCGCTTACGAAGCTTTTGCTCACCTGTTAGCTGCGCTTTCGGATTGCGTTAGCGCTCGCACAGCGAGCCGTCCCAGCATGGACTGATCCCGTCCCGAGGCCCGGAGGTCAGCCGTGAACAAGCGCGTACTCGCACCAATCCTGCTCGCCGCCCTGCTCGGAGCAGCAGTGGCCAGCGCCGCAGTGATCGCCATTGCAGGTGGCGGCGGCTCTTCGCCGGCCAAGACGACTACAGCGTCGAGCATCGGCGCCAGCTCGACGGGCACGCGCCAGACGGTCGCCTCGACGGCGCTGTCGGCGACGCAGATCTACAAACAGGCATCGGCCGGCGTAGTCTCGATCAAGGCCGTCACGGCGCAGGGCGAAGACAGCGGCACGGGCATCGTGCTCAACGACAAAGGCTTGATCCTGACCAACGATCACGTGGTCGCCGGCGCGAGCAGTCTGACGGTGGCTTCGAAAGGCTCGGCAACGGTCACGCGCCCGGCAACGCTTGTCGGCGAGGAAGCCAACGACGACCTGGCGCTGATCAAAGTCGATCCGTCCGGCCTCGGCCTGAAGCCGCTCGCGCTGACGAGCTCGAAGTCGGTGCAGGTCGGCGACGCCGTCTACGCCATCGGCAACCCCTATGGTCTCGACGAGACGCTCACCCGCGGGATCGTCTCGGCGCTCGGGCGCACGATCTCGGCGCCCAACGGATCGAAGATCACGGGCGCCATCCAGACCGACGCCGCGCTCAACCCCGGCAACTCGGGCGGTCCGCTGCTCAACGACCAGGGCGAAGTGATCGGCGTGAACTCGCAGATCGCAAGCGAGGCTGCGAGCGTCGCCGGCTCGCAGCCCGGCAGCACCGGCGTCGGCTTTGCCGTCTCCTCGGACACCGTTGCGCAGGCGGTCAAAGCGATCGAGGCCGGCAACGGCGTGTCCTCGAGCTCTGGCACCTCTCGCTCGGCGCAGTCCGAAGCGCAAGGCGGACAGGTCGAAGGCACCCAGGCGCCGTACGGCCGCCGCTCGCCCTACGGAGTCGAAGGCGGCGAAGCGGAACGCGGCGAAGCGGGCGCAACGGGCGCCGAAGAAGGCGCCGGTGGCTCGGGCGAAGCAGGCGGCGCGCGCGAAGGACGCGTCGTGATCGTGCCGTGACCGGGGTGGGGGAGGTCTGGGCTTTGCTCCTTGGCCCGGCCTCCTCCGCGTCCGGGGAGCCGCCGTCTCGGCGTGTGCTGCACCAGCGATTCCAGCGGCCGGGCGGCCGTTTCCCGTTGATACGCTTCAGGCCTTCCCAGGGCGATTAGCTCAGCTGGGAGAGCGCCGCCTCGACAAGGCGGAGGTCACTGGTTCGAGCCCAGTATCGCCCATGCCCTCGCGAGTCGTGCAACAGTCGGTCAAGTCGAGCCCAGCGCCATAGGTGTGACGTTCAGGCCGGGGATGCGCTCGAAGTGTCGGGTGTTGGCGCTCGCGATGCGCCACCCGATTGATATTGCTGTTGCCGCAACGATCCGGTCATGGGCTCCGACGTCGGTGCCTGTCGATGCGAGGCCAGCCCACAAGCGGGCGTGTGCTCGTGCTGCCAGGAGATCGAACGGGAGGGAGGGGAAGGCAGCCAGGACGGCCTCTACAAAGGCCTCCCGCTGGACTCGATTGTGCTCGTTCGCCCTGTGTACGCCGTGTAGCAACTCCGAGGCGGTGATCGATGCGATTGCGACCTCGTCGTCGGAGCCGAGACGCTCCTCCAGGCGCCGACTCACCGTTTGCATCGCGTGTTCGGCTGGCGCTCCTCGGGTTGCGCGCTCGAACTCGATGAAGACGGTGGTGTCTAGGAGCGTTCCCATGGGTCTGTTGGTGCTGATCCCACGTCGTTGAGCACTGCCTGCATGTCGCCTCCGAAGTCAGGGTCGGGCGGGGGGGCTTGCGCAAGACTGGCGAGTGCCTCATGCAGTCGGCGGCCACGACGTCGACTGGGCACTTGCTCGTGATCGTCGGGATGTGTGATAACGAACGCCGGTCGCTCTCTGTTCATCACGATCACCCTCTCGTGGTGGGCAACTGCCTCGCGAGCTCGCCGGGGGATACGCACCTCGTCCGCTTTCACAGTCGTCATGTGCCTACCCTATCGAATCCGTACGAAAGTGTCAAGATCCGTACGGCAAGGCCAGGATGCTGCGTGGGCCCATGACAGGTGTCTGCGCCGGTGCTGCCTACGGTGCTGCGATCCGGCACTTGGGACCGGGGGCTTTCGCGAGGCGTTTGTCGAGTGTGATGAGAGTTAGGTCGGTGATCTCTGCGAGCGCTACGTAGGCGGCGTCGTAGATGGAGAGGTTCAGTCGAAGCTCCCAGGCGCGCGTAGCCAGGAGCTCGTGGGGCCATAGCTCGATTGCGAGGTCGAGGAGATCTGCGTGGGCCTGGGCCGATTGATCGGGGCTGATCTGGCCAGCGATCTCGTGCCGTCGTATCACGTTGGCTGTCTCGTAGGTGACAAGAGTCGGCGCAGCGATCTCGCCCGATTCGAGTGTTTGCACGACCCAATGGCCGTCGGGGCCGCTGTCGAGAAGCAATGCGGCAACCGCGGATGCGTCGCAGATGAAGCTTGAGCTCACCGGCGGTCGGCGTCGCGCGCCGCGAGAATGGACGCCGCGCTCACCGTGGACCCAGTCACTTCAACGCGCGCGCGCGCACGTGCGATCACGTCGCCCACGGGCGGGCGCGCTGCAGAATCGATGAGCATGCTGCGCAGATATTCCTGGAGAGACTGATGGGCTCTGGCCGCTCGTGCCGCAAGCTCGTCCCGAACATGGTCCGGGACGTCCCGGACTGTTATCGCAACTGCCATGCAGTTAGTCTAGCAGCATGGCAGCTACGATGAAGGCGTCCGGGTCGTGGGCCGCGACAGCGTTCTGTCTGCGTACGCCAACGTTCGCAGGCCACACCGCGATCAGCTCTGGAAAGCCAAGTTTCGCTACCTCCCAACCAGTACCGCCCATAACAGTTGTCTTCAAGCAGGTACTCTCGGGTGCGTGACGATACGAAAGGTTCCGTTCCAGCGCTCGCACGAATCGCCATCCGGAGCGGCCAGCGCAGCCGCACGGCTCGGACGGTCGAGCTTCCGTCTTGAGCTCGCGGCGACCCTGGCTGATCGCCGAGCCTCTGCCGAGGGCATGGGGGAGGAGGAGGCGATGGAGCTAGCGGTCCGAGAGCAGCACGCTTCGCGCCAGGGTTCGGATCTACAGATCTCGGGGTCGCGTCGCGATGTCGAGTCTGGCGACCCCACGTAGTAGGCGCTCGTCGATGCTGACCACGCGGCATTTGAGTTTCTGAGCGAGTGCGACGTAGTGGGCGTCGTAGGTCTTCGCCCAGCCGAGTTCGTCCGCGACACGCCAAGCAGCTCGGCTCGAGTCTGATGGCGATCTCGTCTCGATCGGTGCGCTGAGCAGGCGCTCCAGCATCGTCTCTGCGCGTCCCACGCCGACGTCATTGCTCCAGGCCATCTCGTGAAGGACTGAGCTCGCCTCGACGATCATCAGCGGCGGCGCGACCAGCTCGTGGTTTCGCAGGCGGGCGAAGCCCATTGGTGTGTGGCACGCCGCGACCGCCACGGACCGTCGATGACGAGCATGGGTTAGTAGCCGCTGCGGGAGCGGTGGAGCGCTGCGACCCAGTTGGGTGCGGGCGAGCCGTCATCGCCGGTCTTCCACTCGTCGGGAAGCTCGGCCATCGGAAACAGCTCGTCTTCGAGGTGGCGCAGATCCTTCGCCTCGATCTTGCGATGCCTGCCAACGCGCCGTGCCCGCAGGCGCCCTGACCTGATCCAGCGGCGCACCGTATCGGGATTTCTGCCGATCTTCTCGGCGGCCTCGGCAACACTCAGCATCGCCACATGGTACGCGCGGCGGCTGACCTTTCGCGAGCGCTTGACCCAACGTTCAGTCGGTGCAACACCGTGCTACACTTGGGTTGTGCCCACCTCTCATCCGCGTCACATGATCACAGAGACGCCGCCTGTTCGCGAAGCGCTGGATGATCTGCGCGCTCGCCTGGCTGGTCAGCGCATCGATTTTGCGGAGCTCGTCGTTCTCGGTGCTGGGGTGAAGCTGCGTCAGCTGCCCGACGATGCGGCCGCGGCTCGCGAGGCCGCCGAGCGTCTAGCCGCGATGGTGCGCGCTCGCCGTGTTCCGGTTGATGTGGAGGCTGCTGACGAGGTCAAGCACCTCGGCCTCATCGCTCACTGAGGAGCCGTGTGCTGCTGATCGACAACTCTGCGTGGGCACGGCTTGCCTCCGGACGTTTGGACCGAGATCGCGCTGAGAGCGTGGCTGCGTGGATCGGCGATCTTCAGCTCGCTACGTGTCTGCCGTTCTTGCTCGAGGCCGGCTACTCGGCGCGCTCGGGACATGAGCGCTCGGCGATGATGGCTGACCTCGAAAGGCTTCCGCGTGTGGAGATCGACAAAGACGTAGAAGGGGCGGCACTTGACGCGCAGCGTGAGCTGGCCGATATCGGTCATCACCGTCTGGCGCCCGCCGACGTGACGATCGCTGCATGTGCCCATGTGGCAGGAATGGGCGTGCTTCACTACGACAGCGACTACGACTTGCTCGTCAAGCACACCGGCTTGCGGTTTCGGAGCGAGTGGCTCGCGCAACCAGGCGTGCTCTGAGGTTCCAGTCGGCGAGGCGAGAGCCACCCGAAGTCGGCGCACGCCGGTTCGGCGTGCGCCAGCGTTCGCATATCGTGCTGCGATCGGCTCTAACAAGCCCAATTTCGCACCCCGTCACGTGCAGATCGTGGTCGAGCGCTCAAGCACGCATCCCGTGGAATACGCGACAACGCGCGCACCCGATATGAACACCGATATGCGGGATCGGACAAGCAGCCGCCGATCGTCTCGCATGGTCCGCCGAATGACGCGATGCACGCAGCAGAGATGAAACTATTGACGAGTTGGAGCGATATCGTTCGTGGCTGGGAATCCAAGCGATGAGCGCTATCGACAAGAAGACCGACGAGCTGTTCATGGCCGCCACGCTCAGCGACGACAGTCTTGGCTACCCCAACGATGTCGCGTTCGTTCCTGGCGACCAAGACTGGGCTGATGATGTTGTTTGGCGAAACCTGGCCGATGAGTGCCGCGCCACCGTCGTCGTCGACGATGACACCGAGTTGCTGTTGATCCCGTTTCCGCGCAGCATCGTAGACCGGTTGCGTGGGTGCGTTCGTGTGCGCGTCACGCACAGGCCACACGGGCACATTGCCGTGTTCGCGACATCGAGCACACTGGGTCGTCATCCGGTGCGCGAGATGCGCGAGCTGGCTCACGTATAAGTCATGGGGTGAGCGCCAGCTCCGAGCGTGCTGACCCGCTACCGTCCCTCCCGCTGGCTGATGGTCGTCGTAGACGCTGCAGAGGAGCCGGCACGGGTCGTGACGGCCTTCGGCGATGGACACGGTCGCTCCCCCCGGACGGATGGACACCATGAACGTCAAGATCGATGACCTGATTTTCGACCGCGGCCACTATGACGCCGATGGCGACGTGCTCTATCTGGGGCGTGGAGATACCAACTTCGGCTCAGATGCGGCGCTCACGCCGGAGGGCCATGGCGTGCGCTACGACGGCAAAGGCGATGTGATTGGCGTCACGATCATCAACGCGCGGCGGATCGTCGAGCACGACGGCTACGTCACGATCACGTTGCCCCATCCGGTGCGGGTTGAGGCGGGCGAGCTCGCCGCCGCGTTGGTCTAGCGAAGCTAATCCAAACTGCGCTCCGTCCGTGCGGTTGGCCTACGCCGGCGTTCGCAGGTCATAGAGGAAATTACAGCTAACCCGGTACGCCCGAAGGCTTCCCGCGGTGAGACATTCCTCACCACAACGTTAGTCCCGCGTAAGGAGGCTCGACCAGCATTCCGCGCTCTGACGACCCCGACCAAGGGAATGCAACGTGAATCGAATACCGACGTTTTGCGCGATGGGCGCACTCGCCATCGCCGCCGGAGCGCTCGTGGGTTGTGGTGGCGGCTCTGCGACTGGTGCCACGGCGCCATCGAACGCGACTACAGCTGCCCAAAGCACCGCCAAGTCGATGCCGTCGCTGATGATCTCGACGTACAAGACGCCCGAAGACGGGACGCTCATCAGTGGCGCCGACAACAGGACACTCTACGTGCTGACGGCGGATGAAAAGTCCACATCCGCGCACGAGAAGCTCAGCACCTGCTACACAGCCTGCGCGGCGGTCTGGCCTCCAGTGCTCGCCTCCGATGCACCGGCGGTGGCCGGCAAAGCCAGCGCGTCCTTGCTCGGCCTCACGACGCGCCACGACGGCACCAAGCAGGTCACCTACAACGGTCTCCCGCTCTACTACTACGCGGCCGACACGAAGGCGGGGCAGGCCACCGGCAACCACCTCAAAGACAGCTTCGGGCTCTGGGTCGGCATGCTCGCGAGCGGCAAGCTCGCTCCGGACGGCAGCTCTTGAGCCTCGGCCGAACCAACCGCCTGATGCGCGGCGCCTGAACCCTGCCAGCCTGTGGGCCGACATCGGCTCGGCCCACAGGCGGTTGGCGCTCCTCAGCCGTTTGCGCCGGCGAGGCTTTCCAGAGCGTCCGTTTCACGGGCTTCAAGCGCGCCCTTGGCGAGCGAGCCGAGCCTTGCGGCCGGAACCCTGGCCCGGCTCAGTTTCGCCTCGACGGCGCTGATCGCGGCGGCAGACTGCGCGCCGGAGAGAACGCCGCTCACGTTCATGCTGCGGAGGACTGCGGCGACTCTGGCGCCGTTGGACCCCTTGCTCTCGAGCGCCCTGCGCAACTGGCTGTGGAGGCTGCGGAAATGCACATACTGGCGCTGCGCGGCTGAATAGTCGTGCGCCCGGATGGCCGTGCTGTCCCGGTTCATCGTGACAAGCAGTGCTTCGGTGATGACGCTCGCCTTTGCGCTGTCGCCGAGCATCGCCAACTCGGCTTCGCGAAGACTCGTGCACAGAGTCCGCTCAGCGCTGGGAGCTGCAGCGCAGGAGCGTAGAGAAGGTCGCTTCGGTGCCCGGGGCTTTGCCAGCCTGCTGAACCGGCGATCGGGCGGATCTTTGATGATCCGGTAGTCGTTGATCACCCTGGCCGTCGCGTCGTTGCTCTCGAGCAGGGCGCTGTTCTGACCAAGTTCGTCCAACACGGTGGATAGCGCGAGGCCCGAGTTCAGCCCGAGCGCTACTGACAGTCCGTGTGCCTTCCAGGCCTCTTCGAGCGCCGGCCCGAGGTCTTCCCGCGCTTGTTCCTTCAGTTGCTTGCGGCGCGCTTCGCTCACTTTTCGTCGTGGTGGTGTGCTGTTTGGGCCGGGACCTCCGCCTCCTGGAGCGGGTTTGGTTTTGATGTTGTTCCCGGCCGTGGGGCTGGTCGCGCTGACGGTCAGCGTCATGCTCTCCTTGACGTTGGTTGCGGCGGGCAGGCATTTGCAGTGGCTCGTGCCGTCGAAAGAGAATGTCCGGGTCCTGGTCGCGGGCCTGCCGGGTGAGAATTCGAACGGCTCGAGAATGGCTTCGTATTCATTCATCTGGGCCGGCGAGAAGGTTTCCTGTTTGAGCAGCATCTCGTTGGTTTGCGGGAGTTCTTCGACCTGAATCGAGCTGCAGCGCCCGGTTTGGGCTTCGAGAACGGGGACGACCGTGGGAACGCCAACGGCGATGTACTTCCAGCCCGGGCTCGGGTAGTCGCTGGTCTCGTTCAGAAACCAGCCTCCGGCGACAGGGTTCTTCGCCGCCGCGAGTGAGAGCGTGGCCGTCGAGTCGTAGCAGTTCCCGTTTCCTTCGGTCGAGGACGACCCGCTCACCGACGAGAAGTCGAGGGCCAAGGCACCGTCGGAACCAGCCGAGCCGGCGGTGGCGGTCCAAGAGAGCGTGCGCAGCTGGTGGGCCGGCTTGCCTTCGGTCGGGAACACCTCCAGTGACATTTTCCCTGAGTACGTGATCTGCACCGGGGGCAGACGCGCGGCCGAGGCCGTCGCGGTCTCGGCCAGGGTGACGGTGGCAAGGGCGAGGAGGGTCACCGCGAGTGCGCAACAAGGCCTCGCCGCACCGCGCGGCCGGCGAGCAGCCCAATTGGTCAGGACGCTTCCCCCCAGCACCATCCGGGCAAGCTATCAGCCGCAGTGACCGCACACGACGGACGACTCACGTTTGTCGTGTGCCGCTGCTCGCACCGACCGTCGCACGTCCCGGACTGCCCGGCAACGCGCCAGGGGTCGCCGACAGGCAACTGGCTGCCGACGACCCTCGTGAGCGAACCGGCTACACGCCGGCGCTGACGCTCACTCGATCGGGACGAGGCCCGGCGGGAGGCGCGAAGAGCTCCATCTCCGCCGGCGTGCGCCGCGCGTGTCGCAAGCCGAGGCCGACCAGGATCAGCATGATCAGCGCAAGGCCGAACGAGGCAATCGCGCCCCAGAACATGATCACGCCGACCGTCGAGAAGCCGTACGCCTCGAGCAGCAGTCCGCGCAACGTCGTTCCCTGAAATGAGGTCTGCTCGAGGGTTTTCAGGCTGGCGTCGTTCGGCTTGGCAAGCGCCGCAGCGCTGATCTTCGAGTAGACGCCCCCGTATGGCATCTGGGAGAGGTGCACGGCGATGAAGTGATCCGCGTATGCCTGAGCCTGCTGACCGGTGAGCAGTTGCTGACCGGCGTACTTCTCCAGGTACGGGATCATCCCGGGCGTGATCTCCGTGCCGGGCTTCGCCTGAGCGAACGCCGCCTTCGGCGGGAAGAAGATCTGCTGCTCAGAGAGCTGCTTGTGCACGTTGGAATGGGTGAAGCTGTAGCCCCACATCAGCAGCCCGCCTGCGACGAGCAGGACAACTACCAAGACCACCCCGCCGAAACTGGTCAAAGTGTCGAAAACCCTGCGACGCATCGTGCTGGCTCCTTTGGTCGGTGAGCAGATCGCTTTCGACGATCCAATCAGCGGCGGCGAGCTCGTCCATCAGGGGTATGCAGCAGCTTCGTTCGGGGGTTTGCCGCACAGGGCGGCGTGATAGGAATCCTCGTGAGACGCGCCATGCCGATTACGCCGACATCTGCCCAACTGGAGCAACTGCTCGCCGCCGAGCTCGAGGAGCCGGTGGTGATGCTCAACCTGCTGCGCTTCAAGGACGAGGCCGATGGGATCGATGCCGGCGTCAGCGGCGCCGAGGCCTATCGGCGCTACGGCGAGGCCACTGCGCCTTTCCTGCAGCGCGTCGGGGGTCGTCTGATGCTTGCAGTCGAGGCCAGGGCGGTGGTCATCGGGCCCGAGGCGGATGAGTGGGACATGGCTCTGATGGTCGAATATCCCTCGCGAGAGAAGTTCCTCGAGATGGCATCAGACCCGGACTACCTCGCGATCCACGAGCACCGCGCCGCGGCGCTGAGCGACTCCCGGCTGATCGCCTGTCAGGCGGTCACCGGCCTCTGAAGTCGCCGGCGTGCCGTAGCCGCCGGCTTGAACGGTCGGTCGGGCGCAGAGCCCTGCGGGCACTGAGCGAGCCGTTGCATGACTTCTCGTCGGCGCTGCTCCGGTTACGTTGGGAGCGGTGGCGGCAATGCGCACACCCGACGGAGCGCGACGGCGCAGCCTCAGGCGCCGCCGCACGCGGCGCCGCCGCGCGTTCCTGTTGCTGGCCCTCGCATTGGCCTGCGCCGCGGTCGCCTTCATCGTCACCGACGTGCTTGCGGTGAATACCCACGGCGCCCAGGTCCAGCACTTCCAGATTCGCAGCGCTCGCGTGCATTTGACCTTGAGCGAGGCGCTCGTCGTGCCGCCGGGCAGCGATGGCGTTGGGCGCCCGCTGCTCGTGTTCCTCCACGGCAAGGGCGGTAACGAGGATTCCGAGCTGAACTCGGCGTTCTTCTCGGCGCTCGCCAAGCTCGGTCCGCGGGCGCCCGATGTGGTGTTCCCAGACGGCGGGGAGGACTCCTACTGGCACGATCGCGCGAGCGGGAGCTGGGCCGCGTACGTGATGAGCGAAGTGATCCCGCAGACCGTCACTCGCCTGCATGCCAACGCCGGGCGGATCGCGATCGGCGGCATCTCGATGGGAGGTTTCGGTGCATACGACCTCGCACGGCGCTATCCACGCCGCTTCTGCGCCGTCGGCGGGCACTCTGCCGCGCTGTGGCGCTCCGGTGGGGAAACGGCCGAAGGCGCGTTCGACAGCGCCGAAGACTTCGCTCGCAACGACGTGATCAAGGACGCCCGCAACGGCGAAGGCCCCAACAGGGGGACGAGTCTCTGGATCGACGTCGGCGAGCAGGATCCCTTCAGATCGGCAGACGTCGAACTGGCGCGCTTGCTGCGTGCGAACGGACATCCGATCGAGATGCACGTCTGGAGCGGTGCCCACGAAAGCGCTTACTGGAACCGTCATCTCTCGAGCTACTTGGACTTCTACGCGCGCGCCCTGCAGCACTGCAAGCTCCGATGAGCGACGCGGGCTACACGCATGCATGAAGGGCCGATCGGCCGAGCGGCCGGCTCGCCGCTCAACGCGCGGCGAACAGCGAGAGCGCGTACGCCCCGGCCGGGTGCTCGCGCGCTCGTTCGACCATCGCCGCCGTCTCCGATCGCATCTCCCGCGGCTGCGGCAGTGTCACGCCGTAGACCGGCGGCACGATGACGGCCGCCGACAGCGACGCGAACGTCAGATCGGCCGCCGTGAAACGTTCTCCGCACAGATAGGGGCGCCCATCGGCGAGCAGCTCCGCGACGAAGTCGAACTCGCCCCAGACGGCGGCCTCGTCGTCGAGCTCGATGCCCGGCGTGATGTCCAGCACGCGTCTGATCACGAGCTCGATCGCCGGCCAGCCGTAGCGGATCGTCCGCTCCTCCCATCGCGGCACGCCCTCGTTGTTGAAGCGCAGTGCCAGCGGGCGGTCGCGCAGCAGGTGCACGTACATCAGCCGCCTTCCCTTCGGTCCGAGCTCCGCGTCGAAGCGGCGGCAGAGGACCTCGACCTCCGAGCGGGCCTGCTCATCCGCCGGGAACAGACGCTGCTCGGGCGGCGTGCGCTCGTCGACCCATTCGAGGATCTCGTGCGACTCGCCGATCGCGCCCTGCGGCGTGACGAGCACGGGGACCGTCGCGCCGCCGCCCGCTCGCCCGGCCATCAACCGGTGGATGCCCTGGACGTGACGCTCCTCGCGATAGGCGATCCCCGCTCGCGCGAGGCTCCAGCGCGCCTTCTCGCAGTAGTGGCTGATCGGGATCGTGATGAGACGCAGCACGCTTGCCAGTATCCCGCTTGTCCGAGCGCCGCCCGTCAGGAGCGCACGGATCTGACTTGGGCGCACGGGCCTCGGGCCCGGCCCCGACGCCCGGCCTTCGACCCCGGCCCCGGCCTTCGGCCTCAACGCGGCTTCGGCCCCGTGTCCAAACGCCCCGCGCCGAACGCTGGCCAGATGACCCTTCTTTCGCGCGCTCACCGGCGCGATATTGCTACTCGTGTACCGCCCTCAGCCGATCACGAGCGATCCCGAGATCATCGGCGGCCCGACACCGATCAAGGCGCCCCGCCCGGGCGACACGTACCGCTTCAAGGTGCAGCACGGCACGGCCGAAAAGCACGTCTATGTGCAGATCGCCGACGCGCTGCGGCCCGAGGCCTTCGAGGAGCCGCTGCGCTCCGGGATCGAGTCGAAGGGCGAGTCGGTGCTCGTGAAACTGCTCGAGCGCGGCAACGTGCCCACGCGGATCAAGATCACCTCGGCCGGCATCACCGAGGTCGGGATCGACCGCCGCCAGCGCGCCTGCGCGCTGTGAGCAGGAAGTAGACGAGCAGCGTCAGCCCGGCGCCGGCGACGGCGTCGAGTAGGTAGTGGTTGCCCGTCGCCATCACCGCGTAGCTCGTCACGAACGGGTACACGCACGCGATCGCGCGCAGCCAGCGCCGCTCGCTCAGCGCCCACACGCCCAGCGCGCTCCACGTGGCCCACGCGATGTGCAGTGACGGCATCGAGCAGAGCTGGTTGGAGTGCAGCGCGGTCGCACCGATCTGCCACACCGGCAGGCCGTGGGTGCGCGCCACCAGGTCGACGTAGGCGCCGGAGACCATCCGCGGCGGCGCCACCGGGAAGCTCCAGAAGACGGTGAGCGCGATCAAGTTGACCGCGACGAGCGTCGCGCGTAGCGCGCCGAGCGCATCCGAGCGCCGCCACCACAGCAACGCGAAGACGAGCAGCGTCACGATGATGTGGACGTTTTCGTACCAGAACACGACGATCTCGCTGAGCGCCTGATGGCGCGCGAGCGAGACGTCCAGCGCGCGCTCCGGATCGAGGTGCAGCGTCCGCTCGAGGTCGAGCACGCCGGCGCCGTTGCGTACCGCCGGCGTCTGGCGCACCGGTGCGAGGTTGTTGATCGCATCGAACAGCCAGCACAGCCACGCGACGATCAACACGTCGACGAGCAGCCAGACCTGTTCGCGGCGCGCGCGCAGGCGCGGGCCGAGCGGCACCCGTCCCAGCGCCGAGCTGCTGCTCGTCATCCGACTCGCCGCTCCCACCGCTCGATTAATACAGAGGCGATACGCGAGCGACCCCGCGCCGGGCCCGTCGGGCGCGGCATACCCGCGGCTAGACTCGCTCCAGAGCCGTCGAACCGAGGAGGAAGCGATGCGCGCCGTGCTGCTGAGCGAAACCGGAGGCCCTGAGGTTCTGCGCATCGAGGAGGTGCCGGCGCCACAGCCGGCTGACGGCGAGGTGCTGATCCGCGTGCGCGCCGCCTCGATCAACCCGATCGACTGGAAGATCCGTCGCGGCAACTCGCCGAAGGACTTGCCGGCCGTACTGGGCAACGACATCTCGGGCACCGTCGAGCGCTCGCTCAACGAGGACCTCGCCGAGGGCGACGACGTGTTCGGCTTCGCGCCGGGCGGCGGCTACGCCGAGTTCGCCGCGGTCCCGGCCGGGGCGATCGCCAAGAAGCCGGTGGGCGTGAGCCACGACCAGGCCGCCGCGCTCCCCGTCTCCGGTCTGACCGCGTGGCAGGCGCTGTTCGGCTCCGGTCGGCTGCAGCGCGGGCAGACGCTGCTCGTCGCCGGTGCCGCCGGCGGCGTGGGCCACCTCGCGGTGCAGTTCGGCAAGCACGCCGGCGCGCGTGTGATCGGCACCGGCTCGGCGCGCAACCGCGAGTTCGTGCTCTCGCTGGGCGCCGACGAGTACGTCGACTACGCCTCCCAGGATGTCGCCGAGGTCGTCAGCGACGCCGATGTGGTGTTCGACACGGTCGGCGGCGAGACGACCAAGACGCTCGTGCCGACCGTCCGCGACGGGGGCACGATCGTGACGATCGCCAGCGCCCCGCCCGAGGCCGAGGCCGCCGAGCGAGGCGCGCGCGCCGAGCTGCTGCGGATGAGCGTCGATGCCGAGCAGCTCGCGAAGATCGCCGAGCTCGTCGCCGCCGGCGAGGTTCGCGTCGAGATCGCCGGCACGTTCTCGCTCTCCCAGGTCGCGCAGGCGCACGAGCTGAGCGAGTCCGGGCACACTCGCGGCAAGCTGATCCTCGAGCCCTGACGTCGGCGCAGCGTGACGCTTCCGCGCTCGGTGGATAGGCTGGCAGCATGCGCGCGCACCACGTCCACGTCGAGCACGACTTCGCCAAGCCGCCCGAGCGGATCTTCGCCCACCTGGCCGAGCACGAGAACCTCGCCGAGGTGTTCGGCGCGAAGATCACGCGCCTGCGCGACGGCGAGGGCGAGCGCAACGGCATCGGCTCGGTGCGCAAGCTGCAGATCGGCCCGCTGCCGCCGTTCGAGGAGACCGTCGACGAGTTCGTTCCCGCGCAGCGGATCGTCTACCGCATCACCAAGGGCAGCCCCCTGCGCGGCCACGTCGGCGTGATGAGCTTCGAGCCCACGCCGAGCGGCGGCACGCGCTTCGTCTACGACATCCGCATCGCCTCGCCGATCCCCGGCCTCGCGCCGCTCGTCAGCGCCTCGCTGACGCGCTCGATCTCGCGCTCGCTGGCCGGCGTCGACGCCGCCGCCTGAGCCGGCGATGGACCAGCGCGCGGCCTACGAGCAGGCGCGCACCGTCGGCAGGGGGGACTCAGCCGGCATCGACGGGATGGCGAACGCGCTCGCCTGCGCCTTCTACGACGACCCCGTGTTCAGCTGGGTCCTGCGCCACGACCCACGGCGGATGAACGTGCTGCGAGGCGGCTTCGCGCTGTTCCTGCGCCGCCTCTGGCTCGGGCACGAGCACACCTACACGACCGCCGGCACCGCCGGCGCCGCCGTGTGGGAGCCGCCGGGAATGTGGAAGCTGGGCGTCGGCACGCAACTGAGCCTGCTGCCGGCGCTGCTCGGCGTCTTCCGCCGCCACAGCCCGCGCGTGTTGCGCTCGCTGACGCTGCTCGAAGGCGGCCACCCGGCCGAGCCGGAGTTCGCGGCTCACTACTACCTCGTCTTCCTCGGCGTCCACCCCGACTGGCAGGGACGCGGGCTCGGCGCCGCGCTGCTCGCGCCCGTGCTCGAGCGCTGCGATGCCGAGCACAAGCCGGCCTTTCTCGAGGCCTCCACGCCGCGCAACCGCGCGCTCTACGAACGCCACGGCTTCGAGGTGATGGACGAGTTCGCGCTCGGCCGCGACGCGCCGCCGCAATGGCGCATGTGGCGCGAGCCGAACGGCGCCACAAACGGCGCTGACAAGGGCCAATCGAGCGCCTGAGGGGCTTTGCGCAGCCCTTCGGAGCTCTGCGTAAGGGTTGACAAGGACGGTACAGGCCATTACCTTGCGGCCCGAGGGGGCTGCATTGGGGCAGTGCGTCGTGGAAGCGAGCGCTGTGACGGGGAGGGACAACTTGCCGGTCATCCATGCGGCTTTCGTTTGGGGCGCCCCTGTAGGGGGTCTTAACTACCCCGGGCTTCGGCTCGCGGGCCTGTAGAAGACGAATGGAGACCAAATGACTGGAAAGATTCCTAAGTCCGTCGGGGCGATCCTTGCGGCTGTGGCGATTGTTGCGCTTTCGGCCGCTACGGCGAGCGCCAGCATGATCTACAACAACATGCCCAAACCGAAACCGGGCAATGTTCCCTCGATCGGCTTCGAGGCCACGTCGTCGGCGGAGTTCGGCGGCCAGGTGCAGTTCGCCGGCACGGCTCGCAAAGACCCGAGCGTGACGGTGCTGATGAGCAGTTGGGGCTGCCAGGAAGGCGGCTGGACAGATGGCAGCTGTAAAACTGTCAGCGGCGCTACGTTCTCGCAGCCGCTCACGCTGAACGTCTACGAAGTCGCAGCAGGTGACGAACCGGGTGCGCAGATCGCATCGGTCACGCAGACCTTCAACATCCCCTACCGCCCGTCCGCCAACAAAAACTGCAAAGGCGAACAGGCCGGCGAGTGGCTGCATGCCGGTGAATGCTTCAACGGCAAGGCCGTGTACGAGACGTTCAACCTGACGGGCGTCACGCTGCCCGCCAAGGCGATCATCAGCGTCGCGTACAACACGACCAACTACGGTGCCGCTCCGATCGGCCCGAAGCCGTGTGGCGCGTTCAACCCGTCGCGTTGCCCGTACGACGCGCTCAACGTCGGTGTCACCGAACCGGCCAACGAATCAGAACCGGAAAACGTCGCCCCGTCGGTCGGCTCGGACCCGCTGCCCGCATACGACTACGTCAACTCGTCGTGGGCCGCGATGTACGAACCCGAACCGCACGGCACGGTCGGCACGTTCAGCAAAGCCAACGGCTGGACCGGCTACCAGCCGCTGTTCCGGGTGAAGGCCGGCAAATAAGCAGTAGCCGCATCTGAAGTGAGCGAGGGCCCCGCTTCGGCGGGGCCCTCGGCATTTCCGGCGCCGCCCATGGCCGCCTATGCTCGGGTCATGTGCGGGCGCTACACCAACACGGCAGGCGTGCAGGAACTGAACGAACGCTTCAAGGTTCCCTTCCCCGGCGAGCAGGGCACGCACCGCTACAACGTCGCCCCCACCGAAGAGGTGCTGACGGTCGTCGCGCCCAAGGGTGAGCCGCAGGCCGAGCTGATGCGCTGGGGTCTGATCCCATCGTGGGCCGATGACCCGAAGATCGGCAATCGCATGATCAACGCGCGCATGGAGACGGTCACGAGCAAGCCCGCCTACCGGCGCCTCGTGCCGCGCGGCGCACGGCGCGCGCTGCAGCTTGCCGACGGTTACTTCGAGTGGCTCAAACCGGAGCGCAAAGGCGAGCCCCGCCAGCCCTTCCTGTTCCGCGTCGACGGAGGCATCCCGTTCGCCTTCGCCGCGCTGTGGACGCCGGCGAAGGTCGACGGCGAGTGGGTGCACAGCGTCGCGCTGCTGACGTGCGACTCCTCGCCCAATCGCGTCGCGGCGGCGATCCACGACCGCATGCCCGTGATCCTCGCCGACCGCGACGCGCAGGAGGCGTGGCTCGACGGCGACGTCGGCGCCGACGAAGCGCTCGCGCTGTGCGGACCGCTGCCCGAATCGCGCCTGTCGGCGTCGCCGGCCAATCCCGCGCTGAACAAGCCGGGCGCCGCCGAGGAGGGCCCCGAGCTGCTGCGTGCGCCTGGCTGAGCGGCCATCGCGGGCGGGCGGGCTGCGCCTGCCCCAGGCGCCCGCCCGGCACGAATCGGTCCATCGCTCGTTGAAATTGACAAGCCCCGACGCGGCCGCGCCGATGGGGGGTCATGGCGTGCGATCACTCCACCCTGCGCAGCGGCGGCGCCCGCTATCTGCCGGGGACCGACCAGCTGCGCCTGGTGCTGATCTGCGATTCGTGCGGCGGCGAGCTCGCGCCGCTCGGCAGCGTCGACTACGAGCTGCGCCCGCGGCGACTCGTCGGACACCTCGCCGAGCTGACCGCGCGCGAGCTCGGTCTCGACGAGCAGCAGGTCGCGCGCGTGCGCTTCGCCGCGCTCGTCTGCGGCCGGTGCCGCGACCAGATCCCGCACGAGATCGTCAGCAAGCAGGGCCCGCTGACGCCGGCCGAGTGGGCAAAGGTGCAGCGCCATCCCGAGCTCGGCGCCGCGCTGCTCGCCGATGTCAGCCTGCACGACATCCGCGAGTGGATCCTCTGCCACCGCGAGCGGCCCGACGGGCGCGGCTACCCGCGTGGCTTGAGCGGCGAGCAGATCCCGCTGGAGGCGCTGATCCTGTCCGTCGCCGATGCCTATACGGCGATCGTCAGCGACCGCCCCTACCGCCCCGCTCGCACGCACGAGAGCGCTTGCGAGGAGCTGAGTCGCTGCGCCGGTACGCAGTTCGACGAGCGCGTCGTGATGGCCTTTCTCGCGGCCTCCGCGCGGCGCAACCCGCTGCTCGAGCGCGCCGCCGCCTGAGCGTCGAGTCGCCGCCGCGCTGCCTCGCTCGGCGCGCTCCTGGTCAGATCTGCGGCAGGCGGTACTTGCGCGTGCGCGGGCAGCGCTCGAGCAGGCCGACCTCGACGAGCGTCAGCGCGTAGCGGTGTGCCGTGCTCGGGCTCATGCCGAGATCCTCGGCGAGCTCGACGATGCCGCGCTCCTGGCCGTCCGGACCGAAGCCCGTGAGCAGCGACAGCCCGCGCAACAGCGAGCGCGACAGCCGCGTGTCGGTCGTCTCGCCGGGCATGTAGCCGCGCGAGGCCAGTGAGGCGCGCGCGACCGTCTCCTTTCCGTTTGCCGAGGACTTCGAGCGCGGCGAGCCGTTGCCGTCGCTCTCGACCGGCGCAGCCAGCGAGTCGGCGATCAGCGTGGAGATGCTCGGCGCGCGCCCGCGCGCGGCGGCACGGACGACGTCGTCGACCTGAGTGGGGGAGAGGGTCAGCGTGATTGCCGCAGGGGCTCTATCGGGCATGCGATCAGTTTCGCATATTCAGACAGTCGTCTGCATGGGGTGTTTCTCAGTCAGTTGTCTACAGGGGCTTCGCGCGAGCAGCGCAAGCCGTGCGGCGGTGACGCGCACGCACGCCGGGTGGATAGCCTCCAGCGCTGAGATGACCGTGACCGTGACATTGCCCGACGGCAACGCACTCGAGCTGGCCGACGGCGCGACCGGCGCCGATGCGGCCGCCGCGATCGGCCCCGGCCTCGCGCGCGCTGCGCTGGCCGTCGAGGTCAGCCACCCCGAGGCCGGCGAGGCGCCGCAGCCGCGCGACCTCTCGCGCCCGCTGCCCGACGGAGCGCACCTCTCGATCCTGACGAAGACGAGCGGCGAGCACGCGCTCGAGCTGATCCGTCACGACGCCGCCCACGTGCTCGCCGAGGCCGTGCTCGAGCTCTATCCGGGCGTGAAGATCTCGATCGGCCCGCCGATCGCCGACGGCTTCTACTACGACTTCGAGTTCCCCGACGGTGTGAGCATCTCCGAGGCCGACTTCCCGGCGATCGAAGAGCGCATGCGCGCGCACGTGAAGGCCGCCGAGCCGTTCGAGCGGCGCGAGGTGACGCCCGGCGAGGCGCGCGAGCGCTTCGCAGGCGAAGGCCAGGACTACAAGGTCGAGCTGATCGACGATCTCGTCGCGCAGGCTCAGCACGGGCACCCGCCGCGGGCGCTCGACTCGGTCTCGCTGTATACAAACGGTCCCTTCACCGACCTCTGCCGTGGCCCGCACGCGCCGAGCACGAAGACCGTCGGCGCGTTCAAGCTGCAGTCTGTCGCGGGGGCCTACTGGCGCGGCGATTCCGACCGCACGATGCTCACGCGCATCTACGGCACCGCCTTCTTCTCCAAGGAGGAACTGGCCGAGCACCTCGAGCGGATCGAGCAGGCCAAGGCGCGCGACCATCGAAAGCTCGGGCGCGAGCTCGGCCTGTTCACCTTCTCCGATGTCTCGCCCGGCTCGGCCTTCTGGCTGCCGGCCGGCACGACCGTGTTCAACACGCTGCTCGGCGTCTCGCGCGAGATGGGGCGCGTGCGCGGCTACGACGAGGTCAAGACACCGCAGATCTACGACGCCGAGCTGTGGAAGACCTCGGGTCACTGGGGCAAGTACCGCGAGAACATGTTCACGCTCGACGTCGAGGGACGCGAGATGGGCGTCAAGCCGATGAACTGCCCCGGCCACGCCCACCTGTTCGGCAGCCGGCGCCACTCCTACCGCGACCTGCCCGTGCGCTACTCCGAGCCCGGCCTGCTGCACCGCAACGAGGCATCCGGCGTGCTGCACGGCCTCTTGCGCGTGCGCCACTTCGCGCAGGACGACGCGCACATCTTCTGCACCGAGGAGCAGGTGCAGGAGGAGGTGCGCGGCTGCCTGGAGATGGCCTTCGCCACCTACGTCCTGTTCGACCTCGACGTGAGCCTCGAGCTCTCGACCCGTCCCGAGCAGCGGATCGGCGACGAGCAGATGTGGGACCGCGCAGAGGCCAAGCTCGCCGACGCGCTCTCCGAACAGGGCCTCGACTACCAGCTGAACCCCGGCGACGGCGCCTTCTACGGCCCCAAGATCGACATGCACATGACCGACTCGCTCGGTCGTTCCTGGCAGTTGGGAACAGTTCAGCTCGACTACTCGATGCCCGCGCGCTTCGAGCTGAGCTACTCCGGCGCCGACAACCACGAGCACACGCCCGTGATGATCCACCGTGCGCTGTTCGGCTCCTACGAGCGCTTCATCGGGATCATGCTCGAGCACTACGCCGGCGAGCTGCCGCTGTGGCTCGCGCCCGTGCAGGCGATCGTGCTGCCCCTGTCCGATCGCTTCAACGACTACGGGCGATCGGTGGCTGAGCGGCTGCGCGCCGACGGGTTGCGCGTGGAGCTCGACGAGCGCAACGAGTCCGTCGGGCGCAAGATCCGCGAGGCCGAGTTGCGCAAGCTCCCCTACATGCTGATCGTCGGCGAGCGCGAGCAGGACGACGGGACGGTCTCCGTGCGCGAGCACCGCGCCGGCGACAGCGGCTCCACGACGGTCGAAAAGTTCTCACGCAAGCTCCAGGGGGAGCTATACTCACCCGCCTTGCAGCCGCAAAAATCTCAAGAGCGCGACGCCTAGCCGCTTGACGCGCGCGCAACACAGCTAGTGCCGGTACCCCGCAGGTTCGACCGGCGCCCGCCCGAGCGGGACACGACCAGGATCAACGAGCGCATTCGCGTGCCCGAGGTGCGTCTGATCGACGACGAGGGCAACCAGGTCGGCGTGCTGAAGACGCCCGACGCGCTCGTCTTCGCCCAGGAACGCGATCTCGACCTCGTCGAGGTCGCTCCCGAGGCACGCCCGCCGGTGTGCCGCGTGCTCGACTACTCCAAGTACAAGTACGAGCAGGCGCAGAAGGTCAAGCAGGCGCGCAAGCACCAGCAGCAGATCACCGTGCGCGAGATCAAGTTCCGCCCGAAGATCGCCGAGCACGACTACGACACCAAGAAGCACCACGTCGAGCGCTTCCTGCGCCACAAGGACAAGGTCAAGGTCACGATCATGTTCCGCGGGCGCGAGGTGACCCACCCCGAGCGCGGCATCGCGATCCTCGACCGCCTCGCCGAGGAGCTCGCCGAGCTCGGCGTCGTCGAGCAGCGCCCGATCCAGGAAGGGCGCAACATGACGATGATGATGGCGCCGTCCAAGGCCGTGCTGTCCGGCAAGGCCGACAGCGGCGAGGCCGCCGACGAGGTCTTCACCGAAGGCGAGCAGGGCGACGTCGCCTCGACCGCGCTGCAGTCCCCGCTCGACGAGGCCGCCGTCGAGGCCGTCGAGACGCCCGAGGCACGCGCCGCAGCCGCAGCCGCCGAGGACGGTGGCGCCGCGACCCCCGCCGCCGAGGGCTCGGACGGCTCGCAGGCCGACGCCGCGCAGGGCGACGCCGACGGCGAGGCCGACGCGACGCGCGCCGACGCCTCCGCCGACGCCGTCTCCTGACGGACTCGCGCTACGGCCGGCGCGCGGCTCGCGAAGCCTGACACCGTGTCTTGACGAGCGCCGTGTCATAATCGTCCGCTCTCAGCTCATGCCCAAGATGAAGACACACTCCGGCGCGAAGAAGCGCTTCAAAGTCACCGGCACCGGCAAGGTGCGCGGACGGCACCCCTTCACGAGCCACATCCTCGAGAAGAAGTCGCCGAAGAAGAAGCGTGCGCTGGGTGGGCCGAAGATCATGAACGCCCATGACGTTCCCCGGATCAAGCGGATGCTGGGGGAGGGCAAGTGACCCGCGTCAAGCGATCGGTCCACGCGCGCAAGAAGCGCCGCGCGACGCTCGAGCTGACCAAGGGCTTCCGCGGCGAGGCGCACTCCAACTACAAGCGCGCCAAGGAGGCCCTGCTCAAGGCCGACGCCTACGCCTACCGCGACAGGCGCAACCGCAAGCGCGACTTCCGCCGCCTGTGGATCACCCGCATCAACGCCGCCGCGCGGATCAACGGCATGAGCTACTCGCAGCTGATGCACGGCCTCAAGCTGGCCGGCGTCGAGCTCGACCGCAAGGTGCTCGCCGACATCGCCGTGCGCGATGCCGACACGTTCCGACGTTTTGCCGAGGTCGCCCGCGAGGCGTCGGCTGCCTGACCCGGCAACCGACAGCGAGAAGCCTCCCGGGCGCCGTTCTGAGTAAGGACGGCGCTTTTTTTATGTCCAGCGGAGATTGAGCAGCAGACCGTGACGATCATCATCGAATCCCAACAAAATCCGAGGCTGAAGGAGCTCAAGCGACTGGCGACGCAGCGCGAGCGCCGGCGCAGCGGGCACTTCCTGGCCGAGGGCGAGGATCTCGTGCTCGCCGCCCACACCGCCGGGCGCCGGGCCGTCGAGGGGTTTCGCCTCGCCGGATCCAAGCTCGGCGGCGATCGCTTCCACGACGTCGAGGCCGGCCTGCTGCGCTCCGTCTCCACGCTCGGCTCAGGCGCGCGCGTGATCGGCGTCTACGAGCAGGCTTGGAGCGATCCCGTCGGGCCGCTCTGCGTCTACCTGCACGGCGTCGGCGACCCGGGCAACGTCGGCACCGTGCTGCGCTCCGCGCAGGCCTTCGGCGCCTCGTCCGTCGCGCTCGGGCCCGGCTGCGCCGACCCGCACTCGCCCAAGGCCGTGCGCGCGAGCATGGGCGCGATCTTCTCCGTCGCGCTCGCCCGCGTGAGCGACGTCTCACAGCTGCCCGGCGAACGCGTCGCGCTCGTGGCCGATGCCGACGAGGTGTTGCGCTCGCCCGCCCCGGTCGCACGCGCCGGCGAGGCCGCGGCCGATGCGCCCACCGCCGCCCCGCCCACCGCCGCCCCGTCCACCGCCGGCGCGCCCACCGCCCCGCTCACGCTGCTGATCGGATCCGAGCGCTACGGCCTGCCCGACGAGGTGCTCGCCGCGTGCCGACGCAGCGCGCGGATCCCGATCGCCTCCGAGTCGCTCAACGCCGCGATGGCCGCCACCGTGGCGCTGTACGAGGTCACGCGGGATGCCCGGCTGACCCTCGCGTCATCTAGGGTCCGGGCGTCATGATCGAGCGCATCCAGGAGCTGCGGGAGGAGGCCGAGGCCGCGATCTCCCAAGCTGACGGCGGCGAGGCGCTGGAGGAGCTGCGCGTGCGCTTTCTCGGGCGCAAGGCCGAGCTGCCGCAGCTGTTGCGCGGCGTCGCGCAGCTGCCGCCCGAGCAGCGCGGCGCCGTCGGCAAGGCCGCCAACCGGGCGCGCCAGGCGCTCGAGGCGCTGATCGAGGCGCGCCGCGGGCAGCTCGGCGGCGCAGAGCTCGAGCTGAAGCTGCGCGAGGATCGCGTCGACGTCACGCTGCCCGGCGCGCCGCAGCAGCCGATCGGTCGCCTGCACCTGCTCACGCAGACGCGCCGCGAGCTCGAAGACATCTTCCTCGGGCTCGGCTTCACCGTGATGGAGGGGCCCGAGGTCGAGACCGTCCACTACAACTTCGACGCGCTCAACCACAGCCCCACGCACCCCGCGCGGGCGCGCACCGACACCTTCTACGTCGCCCCGCCGCGGCTCGAAGGGGAGGGCAGCGAGAGCGCGGCGAGCGCTTCGGACGCGGGCCTGCCGCCCGGGCCGCTCGCCGCCGAGGAGCTCGTGCTGCGCACGCACACCTCGCCGATGCAGGTGCGCGCGATGGAGGCGCACCCGCCGCCGCTCTACGTCGTGATCCCCGGACGCGTCTACCGCCCCGACTCCGACGCCACGCACACGCCGCAGTTCCATCAGATCGAGGGGCTCGCCGTCGATGAGGACATCACGCTCGCCGATCTCAAGGGGACGCTGCTGATGTTCGCCCAGGCCGTGTTCGGCGATCAGCGCGACGTGCGCCTGCGCCCGCACTTCTTCCCCTTCACCGAGCCCAGCGTCGAGGTCGACGTGTCCTGCTTCAACTGCCACGGCAAGGGCTTCCTGCGCGACGGCTCGCGCTGCAACCTGTGCAAGGGCGAGGGCTGGCTCGAGGTGCTCGGCGCCGGCGAGGTCGATCCTAACGTCTACTCCCACGTGCCCACCACCGAGGCCAACGCCCCTGGGTATGACCCCGAGAAGGTGCAGGGCTTCGCCTGGGGCATGGGCGTCGAGCGGATCGCCATGCTCAAGCACGGCGTGCCCGATCTGCGCCTCTATTACGACAACGACCTTCGCTTCCTGGAGCAGTTTTGATGAGGATCGAAGATCCGATATCGGCAGCCCGGAGCGTCGACGTTGCGATCGGCCGAGTCCGTTGGATGGAGGCTCGAGCATGAGGGTTCCCCTGAGTTGGCTGCGCGAGTACTGCGACCCCGCGCTCGACGTGCACCAGATCGAGGAGCGCCTGACGCTGACCGGGACGAAGGTCGAGGCGATCCACCATCACGGCGTGCGCGGTGGCGAGGGGTTCGTCGTCGGGCGCGTGCTCGACGTGCAGCCGCACCCCGATGCCGATCGGCTGCGCGTGTGCGAAGTGGACATCGGGGAGACCGAGAAGGGCGGCCCAGCCCAGATCGTGTGCGGCGCACCGAACGTTGCCGCCGGGCAGACGGTGGCCGTCGTCCTGCCGGGCGCCGTGATGCCGGACGGGACGAAGATCAAGCGAGCCAAGCTCCGCGGCGTCGTCTCCGAAGGGATGATCCTCGCCGAGAACGAGCTCAAGATCGGCCCCGGCGGCGAGGGGATCATGGTGCTCGACGAGCTGCAGCTCGACGCCGAGTTCGCGCCCGGCACGCCGCTCGCCGACGTCTTGCCGATCGAGACCGACGTGATCGAGCTCGAGATCACGCCCAACCGTCCCGACTGCCTCGGCGTCTACGGCGTCGCGCGCGAGCTGCACGCCGCCACCAACGAGTCGCTCGCGCCCGAGCCTTGGCTCGACGACGAGGGCACCGACGGCCCTGTCGAGGGCGCCGAGGTGATCGTCGAGTGCCCCGAGCTGTGCCCGCGCTTCACCGCCCGTGTGTTCGAGGACGTCGAGATCGGGCCCTCGCCGCCGTGGCTGAAGGCGCGGCTGACGGCCGCCGGGCAGCGCCCGATCAACAACGTCGTCGACATCACCAACTACGCGATGCTGCTGAGCGGCCAGCCGCTGCACGCCTTCGACCTCGACCGCGTCGCTCACGGCAAGCTGACCGTGCGCCGCGCGCGCGAGGACGAGCAGGTGCAGACGCTCGACGGGCAGACGCGCACGCTCGACGCCGAGACGATCCTGATCGAGGATGCCGACGGGCCGACGTCGATCGCCGGGCTGATGGGCGGCGCGCGCTCCGAGGTCGTGCCCGAGACGACGCGCGTGTTGATGGAGGTCGCCACGTGGGACGGCCCCTCGATCCATCGCGCCTCCTGGCGGCTCGGCCTGCGCAGCGAGGCCTCGTCGCGCTTCGAGAAGGGGCTGCAGCCCGAGCAGTGCACGCACGCGCAGGCGATCGCCACGCGGCTGATGATCGAGTGCGCCGGCGCGCGCGTCGCGCCCGGGACGATCGACGTCGCACAGCCCTTGCCGCCGCTTCACGTGCTGCGCCTGCGCGAGGCGCGCGTGCGGTCGATCCTCGGCATCGCCGTGCCCGCCGATCGCCAGCGCGAGATCCTGCAGGCGCTCGACTTCGACTGCGAGGGCGCCGAGGGCGGCCTCGACGTCACCGTCCCCGCCCTGCGCCGCGCCGACGTCACGCGCGAGGTCGACCTGATCGAGGAGGTCGCGCGGATCGACGGGCTCGATCGCCTGCCCGCCACGCTGCCCGCGCGCCGCGGCGCAGCCGGGCGCCTCAACCATGCCCAGCGCGTGCGCCGGGCCGCTGAGGATGCGATGGCCGGGCGGGGGCTGTACGAGGTCGTCGGCTGGAGCTTCGCCGAGCCCTCGCTGCTCGACCGGCTGCAGCTTGCCGCCCGAGCACGAGATGCGCCGCGTCGTGACGCTCGAGAACCCGCTCTCCGACGCGCAGTCGATCATGCGCCCCACGCTGCTCGGCTCGCTGCTCGACGCCGCTCGCCACAACGTCGCGCGCAACGGGCCAGACGTGGCGATCTTCGAGTCCGGGACCGTCTATCGCGCGCTCGACGACGCGAAGGATGACGTGCCCCGGATCAAGCGTCGCGGCGCCGACGAGCATCACGCGCTCGGCGTGCTCTTGAGCGGGGCGCTCGGCCCGCGCTCGTGGCTGGGCGAGCGCGCGCAGGCCAACTTCTTCGCCGCCAAGGCGCTGCTCGCCGGGCTGCTCGACTCGCTGCACGTGCACTGGTCGGTGAAGGAGGCGCAGTGGCCGTTCCTGCACCCCGGGCGCAGCGCCGCCGTGCTCGCGCGCGTCGCCGGCGGCGGGGCGAGCGCCGGTGCCGAAGGCGGAGCCGCGCGAGACGGCGAGCCGCTGACGCTCGGCTTCGTCGGCGAGCTGCACCCGCTCGTGGCCAAGGCCTGGGACATCGAGCGCACGACCGCCGCCTTCGCGATCGACCTCGGCAAGCTCGCGCTCGTCGCACCCGAGGTCGTCTCCTTCCACGCCTTCGGCTCCTTCCCGGTGCTGCGTCAGGACCTCGCCGTCACGCTGCCCGACGACGTGCCCGCGCGCGCCGTGCTGCACGGCGTGCGCCGCGCCGGGGGGAACGATCTCGACGGCGCCAAGATCTTCGACGTCTACACCGGCAGCCAGGTCGGCGAGGGGCGCCGCTCGCTCGCGCTCGCGCTGTCGTTCCGCTCGCTGGAGCGCACGCTGACCGACGAGGACGTCGCGCCCGCGCGTGAGCGGATCGTCGCCGCGCTGGGTGAGCTGGGGGGTGAGCTGCGTGGCTGACCTCGCCGCCACGCGCTCGGCCGCCGGCGAGAGCGCCGCGCAGGTTTTCGCGCCCGGCTCACCGCGCGTGATCGTCGCAGGGGCGACCGGCTTCGCCGGGGCGCTCGCCGCGCACCTGCTCTGGCGCCACCCGCACTTCGAGCTCGTCGCCGTGACCGGGCGCTCGGAGGTCGGCCGCCGCCTCGACGACCTCTACCCGCGCTATCGCGTGCCGCTGGCGCTCGGCGAGCTCGATCTGGACTCCTACGGCCAGCTGGATGCCGCCGTCGTCGCCTACCCGCACGCGGCCGCCGCGCCCGCTGTCGGCGAGCTGCGCGACCGCGGCGCGCGCGTCGTCGACCTCAGCGCCGACTTTCGCCTTTCCTCGCTCCAGACCTACGAGCAGTGGTACGGCAAGCACCCGCGCCCCGACCTGCTCGCCGATGCCGTCTACGGCCTGACCGAGCTGCACCGCGAGCGGATCGCCGGTGCCCCGATCGTCGCCAACCCCGGCTGCTACCCGACGGCCTCGCTGCTCGGCCTCGCGCCGCTCGCGCGCGCCGGCCTGATCGCCGACGTCGTGATCGACGCCAAGCAGGGCATCTCCGGAGCGGGGCGCGCGTTCGACGAGACCACGCACCAGTCGATCGCCGGCGAGACGATCCTGCCGTACAAGGTCGCCGAACACCGCCACACGCCCGAGATCGAGGAGCAGCTCTCGCCGCTGCGTGCGCAAGCCGGAGCAACGGATGAGGTCGCGGTGCTGTTCCAGGCGCACCTCGTGCCGCTCGACCAGGGCGAGCTGGCCGACTGCTACGTCACGACCACGCGCCGCGTCGAGAACGCCGAGCTGGCCGAGCTGATGCTCGCCGCCTACGAGCACGAGCCGTTCGTCGAGGTCGTCGGTGCGCCGCCGGGCACGCGCGAGGTGCAGGGCACGAACTTCTGCCGCGTGTTCGCCAAGGCCGACCCGCACAGCGGCAAGGTCGTCGTGCTCTCCGCGCTCGACAACCTGTGGAAGGGCACCTCCTCGCAGGCCGTGCAGAACCTCAATGTGATGTTCGGGCTGGCCGAGACGGAGGGGCTGACGTGAGCGCCGAGGTGCCGACGTGAGCCGCGAGGGTAAAAAGGCCCCAGGCACGAACCTGTTCGGCGGCGTCGCGACGGGGCCGCCCCAGCCGTTCTTCCACTCGCGCTGGGTATCTGCGCCCGCTCACGTGCGCGACCTCGGGCCCGACGCTGGGCTGCCGAGCGGCTTCCGCGCGGCCGGCGTCGTCTGCGGGATCAAGCCGAGCGGCAACCACGACCTCGGCCTGCTCGTGTGCGATGCCGAGCAACCGGTCAGCGCGGCGCGCTTCACCGCGACCGGAATGCCGGCGGCGCCGGTGATCGTCAGCCAGGAGCGCTGCCGCCTGCAGGCGCTGCGCGCCGTGCTCGCCAACTCGGGCTGCGCCAACGCCGCGACCGGCCAGCGCGGGCTCGACGACGCCGCCAAGACGCAGGGCGCGACGGCGATGGCGCTGGGTTGCGAGCCCGACGAGATCGCGCTGGCCTCGACCGGCGGGATCAGCCACCACCTGCCCGTCGAGAAGATGCTGCAGGGCATCCTCTCGGCGCGCCCCGCGCTCGAGCAGGGGGGAGACACGAGCTTCCAGCAGGCGATCCAGACGACCGACGCCTCGGAGAAGCGCGCCAATCTGGCGGTCGAGCTGCCTTCCGGCACGATGCGTCTGAGCGCGCAGTGCAAGGGCGCCGGGATGATCTCGCCGAACTTCGCCACGATGCTCTGCTTCATCGAGACCGACGCGGAGCTCGAGCCGCACACGGCCGAGCTGCTGCTCGGCGTTTGCGTCAAGCGCTCGTTCGACCGCGCCTCGGTCGACGGCCAGCTCTCGACCAACGACACGGCGATCCTGATGTGCTCCGGCGCGAGCGGCGTGCGCGTAGTTCCCGAGAGCGAGGACGAGCTGCTGCTCGGCGAGGCGCTCGACGCGCTCCTGCGCCAGCTCGCGATCATGATGGTCGCCGACGGCGAGGGCGCCGAGCGGATCGGGCGCGTGATCGTGCGCGGCGGGCACGAGCCGAGCGTCGAGGCGGCCGCGCGCGCGGTCGCCAACTCGCCGCTCGTGAAAACGGCGCTGCACGGCGCCGACCCCAACTGGGGGCGGATCGTGCAGGCCGTCGGCGGCGCGCTGCCCGGCACCGCGCCGCTGCCCGTCGAGCTGAGCATCGAGGGCATCCCCGTGTGCATCGCCGGAACGGCGATCGACTACGACGAGGCCGCGCTCGCGAAGGCCGTGCGGGGCAGGGAGATCGAGTACGAGATCGGGTTGCCCGGGGAGGGGGTCGAGACCGAGGTGTTCTTCTCCGACCTCGGGCACGAGTACATACGAATAAATGCGGAGTACACGACATGAGAGGCGGCGCATGCCATGCGTGACGTAGCAACGCTGCTCGAGGCGCTGCCCTACATCAGGGAGTTCCACGGCAAGACGGTCGTGATCAAGTACGGCGGCGCCGCGATGGAGGACGACGCGCTGCGCGAGGAGTTCGCGCGCGACGTGGTGCTGCTCAAGTACGTCGGGCTGAACCCGATCGTCGTGCACGGCGGCGGGCCCGAGATCAGCGCCTACATGGAGCGCCTCGGGCTGCCCGTCGAGTTCGTCGGCGGCCTGCGCGTGTCCGACAAGGACACCGTCGAGGTCGCCAAGATGGTCCTGATGGGGAAGGTCAACAAGGAGATCGTGCTGCGCCTGAACCGCCACGGGCAGCCGGCCGTCGGCCTGTGCGGCGACGACGGCTCGCTGTTCCGCGTCGCGCGCCGCAGCGCGCCCGGCGGCGAGGACATCGGCTTCGTCGGCTCGATCGAGCGCGTCAACGTCGGCGTGATCGACCACGTCGCGAGCGACTACATCCCGGTGATCGCCTCGGTCGGCGCCGACCGCGAGGGCAACTCCTACAACATCAACGCCGACGAGGCCGCCGGCGCCGTCGCAGGCGCGCTCGGCGCGTACAAGGTGATCTTCCTCACCGACGTGCCCGGCTGGCTGCGCGACGCCGAGGATCGCGACAGCCGGATCGCGCGCGCCAGCACGCAGGACGTGCGCGAAGCGCTGCCCTCGCTGGCCGGCGGCATGCGCCCCAAGCTCGCGGCCTGCGTCGAGGCGATCGACGCCGGCGTCAGCGCCGCGCACATCCTCGACGGGCGCGAGCCGCACTCGCTGCTGCTCGAGCTGTTCACCGACGAAGGGATCGGAACGATGATCGAGGCCACGACATGAGCCTGTCCGAGCTGCAGGAGCTCGAGCGCACGAGCGTGATCGCCTCCTACGCGCGCCAGCCCGTCGAGTTCGTGCGCGGCGAGGGGACGAAGCTGTGGGACGAGCAGGGCAACGAGTACCTCGACTTCCTCTGCGGCATCTCGGTGACCAACCTCGGCCACTGCCATCCGCGTGTGGTCGAGGCCGTGCGCGAGCAGGTCGGGCGGCTGATGCACGTCTCGAACCTGTTCTACACCGAGCCCGCCATGCGGCTCGCCCACCAGCTGTCGCAGTCGAGCCTCGGCGGCAAGGTGTTCTTCTGCAACTCCGGCGCCGAGGCCAACGAGGCGGCGATCAAGCTCGCGCGCAAGGCGCGCCCGGCCGGCGACATGGTCGTCGTCTTCGGCGCCTTCCACGGGCGCACGTACGGCTCGCTCTCGGCCACGCCGCAGGAGGCCAAGCAGGCGCCGTTCGCGCCGCTCGTGCCGGGCTTCCGCGCCGTCGAGGCCACGCCCGAGGCACTCGCGGCGGCGGTCGACGAGAACACGGCCGCCGTCGTGCTCGAGCCGATCCAGGGCGAGAGCGGCGTGCACATGCTCTCCGAGGAATGCCTGCAGGCCGCGCGCGCCGCCTGCGACGAGCACGGCGCGGCGCTGATCTTCGACGAGATCCAGTGCGGCATGGGCCGCACGGGGACGCTCTGGGCCTACCAGCAGACCGGCGTCGTGCCCGACGCGCTGACCACCGCCAAGGCGCTCGGCGGCGGGCTGCCGATCGGCGCGCTCGTGACCGGCCCGCGACTGGCCGACGTGTTCCAGCCCGGCGATCACGGCTCGACCTTCGCCGGCGGGCCGACCGTCGCAGCCGCTGCGCTCCAGGCGCTCGAGCTGACCTCAGACCCCGGCCTGCTCGCAGCCGTGATCGAGCACGGCAGGCGCCTGGCCGAGGGCCTCGCGCGCCTGCCGCACGTGCTCGACGTGCGCGGGCGCGGGCTGATGCTCGCCTGCGAGCTCGACGTGGCAGCGCCCGAGGTGATGCGCCGCGCGCTGTTCGAGCAGCGCCTCGTGACGAACGCAACGGGACCGACCTCACTGCGCCTGCTGCCGCCGCTGACCGTCTCCGCCGAGGAGGTCGACGAGGCGCTGCGCCGCCTGGCGGCGGTGCTGGGGGACTGAGCGTGCGGCGCGAGCTGGACGGCGGCTTCGAGCTCGACGACGATCCCGAGCGGATCGACGTCGACGCCGTGCACGCCTTCATCAGCACCGAGTCCTACTGGGGGCTCGGGCGCCCGCGTGAGCCGGTCGAGCGCGCCGTGTCCGGCTCCCAGCGCGTGCTCGGGCTCTACCGCGAAGGCGAGCTGATCGGCTTCGCGCGCGCGATCTCAGACGGGATCACGCTCGCCTACCTGGCCGACGTCTATGTGCTCGGCCCCTACCGTGGTCGCGGGCTCGGCCTCGAGCTCGTGCGCGAGATCGTCGAGAACTCGTTCGGCGAGGTGCGCTGGATGCTCAACACGGCCGACGCACAGGGCCTGTACGAGAAGCTCGGCTTCAGCGAGGGCAAGCCTCCGTATCCGCTGATGGAACGCGCGCCCAGGCGCGCAGCGCCCACGGACTCCCGGCGCTAGCCTTCCCCGCCCGTGAGTAGTCATCAAATTAAAAATATCTCCGTTCCGACGGCGTCCTACGAGGCCGATCCGTCGCAGGTCAGTCGTGTCCTCTTGCTCTACTCGGGCGGTCTCGACACGAGCGTGATGCTCAAGTGGATCCAGGACGAGTACGACGCCGAGGTCGTCTGCCTGACGGTCAACCTCGGCCAGCCCGGCGAGGACTACGGCGTGATCGAAGGCAAGGCGCTGAAGCTCGGCGCGCTGCAGTGCCACGTCGTCGACGCGCGCGAGCAGTTCGCCGGCGACTACGTCGTCCCCGCGATCAAGGCCAACGCGCTGTACGGCGGCGGCTACCCGCTGTTCACCGCGCTCGGGCGTCCGCTGATCGCCAAGCTCGCCGTCGACTACGCGCGCAGCTCCGGCTGCGACACGATCGCCCACGGCTGCACCGGCAAGGGCAACGACCAGGTCCGCATCGAGGCCACGATCGCCACACTCGCGCCCGAGCTGAAGGTGATCGCTCCCGTGCGCTCGTGGCAGATGGGGCGCGAGGAGGAGATCGCCTACGCGCGCGAGCACGGCATCCCCGTCAAGGGCGGCACCGAGGCCGCGCCGTACTCGATCGACGACAACCTCTGGGGGCGCTCCTCGGAGGGCCGCTGGATCGAGGACCTGGCACACGCACCCGAGGACGACGTCTTCCAGCTCGTCACGCGCCCCGAGCTGGCTCCCGACGAGCCCGAGACGGTCGAGGTCGAGTTCGAGTCCGGCGTGCCCGTGGCGCTCAACGGCGAGCGCCTGGGGCTCGTCGAGCTGCTCGAAGCGACCGCCGAGATCGCCGCCCGCCACGGCGTCGGCATCGTCGACCACATCGAGGACCGCATCGTCGGCCTGAAGGTGCGCGACATCTACGAGGTGCCCGCCGCCGCCATCCTCTTGCCCGCGCACGAGGAGCTCGAGCGCCTCGTCTGCACGATCCACCAGAACCAGTTCAAGCCGCAGCTCGACCACCAGTGGGCCTACCTCGTCTACGCCGGGCTCTGGTGGGAGCCGCTTCGAGATGATTTGAATTCTTATATGGACGCTGTCAACGAGCGGGTCAGCGGTGTCATCGGGCTGAAGCTGTACAAGGGGCACGCGCGCGTGATCACGCGCTCGTCGCCCAATGCCGTCTACGACGCCGGCCTCGCCTCCTTCGCGCAGTCCGGCGGACTCTTCTCCCAGACCGCCTCGCCCGGCTTCATCGAGCTGTGGTCGCTGCAGTCGCGGATGGCTTGGCGGCTGCGGAACGAGGAGTAGGGGCATGCGTAGCCGTGCGCCGCGCCGGGTAGCATCAAGAGCGTGAACGGAACCGGCTACAAGCTGCTCGGCCTGGTCGTGTGGCGCGGGGGCAAGTGGTACCTGCGCAAGCGCGGCCCGTCGCGGCGCAAGCTGGTCCTCGTGGGCGCCGGTGGCTTTACGGTGGCGGCGGGCGCGGCCGTGCTCGCACGGCGTCTCACAGCCTGAAAAGCGCGCCTTGCGCCTTGCGGGGGCTTTGCACGCGGTCGCGAACCGTCCGGCGCTGAGCGTAGTTTCAGGCACTGTGATCGCCGAGGGGAACGAGACGCCGGGCGGCGAGTTCGGCAGCGCCGGGGAGGGCCGCGGCAGGCGCAGCGAGGGCGATCTGCTGGCCGAACGCCGCGCTCGTCGCGCGGCCGAATCGGGCGAGCATGCGCTGACGCTGCGCGCGGAGGCGGCCGAGGCGACCGTGCGCACGCTGGAGACGCACCTGACGAGCTTGCAGCAGCGCCTGCGCGAGGCCGAGGAGGAGCGCCACCGCCTGGCCGAGCGGATCGAGCAGGCGCGCGAGGCGCGCGAGAGCGAGCGCGCCGACGTCGGCTGGCGCCCGCCGGTCGCGAGCGGCACGGAGGCGCTCGAGCGCGAGCTTCAGCGCGTCTCCCAGCGCGAGTACGCCGAGCAGCGGCTGCGCATGGAGGCAGAAGACCGCACCGGCGAGCTCGAACGCGAGGCGCGCGCCGAGGTCGATCGCCTGGGCCACAGGCTCGACGCGAGCGAGCGCGACGTGCAGGCGCTCAGGACCCGGCTGGAGACAGCCCAGCGCGATCTGGCCGAGGCCGAGCAGGCTGCCGCCGCGCAGCGGGCGCAGGCGCTGGGCAGTGAGCGTGGGCTGCGTGCGCGCCTGGCCGAGCTCGAGCAGCAGACGGATGAGCTCCACGCCGGGCTGGCGGCCGAGCGCGCCGCGCGCGAGCGGGCCGAGCGGCTGCTCGAGGCGATGCAGCAGGCCCAGCGCGGAGCCCTCAGCCTGCTCGGCGGCCTGGCCGACACCGTCTCGCGGCTGCGCGAGGCGGCGCTGAGCAGCCCCGGCCCGCCCGCGCCTCCGTCCACGCCGTCAGCGCCCGCAGCCCCCGAAGCGCCTGCAGCGCCGCGCGCGGCGCACCCTGCCGGGCAGACCCCATCGCCGAGCGTCGAGCCGCTGCGACCGCAGGCCGGCGCCGGGGAGGTGTCGATCCCGCAGCAGCGCCTCGTCCGCGGCGAAGCGCGGGGCGGCGAGATGGCGGAGGCGCTGGCCGCCGCCGTCGAGCGTCTGCGGGCCCGCGCGGAGGAGCAGCCGCCGGTGCCCGCGCCCGCTGCGGCGCAGCGCCGGCCGCACAAGCACAGCATGTCGCTGATCGGCCGCACGCGGCTGCGCATGCGACAGCGGCGAGAACGACGCAAACAGCGACGCGCCGCCTGATCGGCCGCCGCCGCGATACCTAAGATCGGAAAGACCTTGAGCACACAGTCCTGCGCCCATCTCCACGTGCACTCCGAGTACTCGCTGCTCGACGGGGCGTGCAAGATCGAGGCGCTCGCCAAGCGCGCCGCCGAGTTCGAGCAGCCGGCGCTCGGGCTGACCGACCACGGCGTGATGAACGGCGCGGTCGAGATGTACGAGGCGTGCAAGAAGCACGACGTCAAGCCGATCCTCGGCTGCGAGATCTACCTCGTCGACGATCACGCTGCGCGCGGCCCGGGCAAGGTCGAGCGCAACCACCTGACGCTGCTCGCGTCCAACGACGTCGGCTATCGCAACCTCGTGAAGCTGTCCTCGGCGGGCTTCCTCGACGGGCTGCAGCGCGGCAAGCCGTCGGTCGACATGGGCCTGATCGAGCGCTACTCGGAGGGCGTGATCGCGCTGACCGGCTGCCTGGCCTCGCGCTTCTGCCAGCGCCTCCTGCAGGACCGCGAGCAGGACGCGCGCGCCCACGCGGATGAGCTGCTCGGCGTGTTCGGCGCCGAGAACGTCTACTTCGAGGTGCAGAAGAATGGGCTGGCCGAGCAGGACAAGTGCAACGAGGGGATCGTCAGGATCGCGCGCGAGCTCGGCGGCAGCCTGGTCGGCACGGGCGACGTCCACTACCTGCGCCGCGAGGACTACGACCACCACACGGCGCTGTTGTGCGTGCAGACCAAGAGCACGATCGCCCAGCCGAAGATGACGTTCGAAACGAACGAGTTCTACCTGCGCGACAGCGGCGAGATGATCGCCGCCTTCGAGCAGTGGCCGGAGGCGATCGCGAGCACGCTGGAGATCGCCGAGCGCTGCGACGTCGAGCTCGAGCTGGGCAAGCAGCTGATCCCGAGCTACCCGACGCCGGGCGGCGAGGACGAGCGCTCCTACCTGCGCGCCCGCGTCGAAGAGGGCCTGCGCCTGCGCTACGGCGACCCGCTGCCGGCCGAGGCGGCGCAGCGCATGGAGATGGAGCTCGAGGTGATCGACGGGATGGGCTTCAACGCCTACTTCCTGATCGTCTGGGACTTCGTCAAGTACGCCAAGGAGAACGGCATCGCCGTCGGCCCGGGCCGTGGTTCGGCGGCGGGCTCGATCGTCGCCTACTGCCTGGCGATCACCGACGTCGATCCGCTCGAGTACGACCTGCTGTTCGAGCGCTTCCTCAATCCCGAGCGCGTCTCGATGCCGGACATCGACATCGACTTCTCGGTGCGCGGGCGCGAGCGCGTGATGCGCTACGTGACGGAGAAGTACGGGCGCGAGTCGGTCGCGCAGATCGTCACCTTCGGCAAGATGTTCCCGCGCGCGGCGACGCGCGACGCGGCGCGCGTGCTCGGCTTCGACTACGGCATGGGCGACCGCCTGGCGAAGCTGATCCCCGACCCGATCATGGGCCGCTCGCCGTCGTTCGAGGAATGCATGAAGACGGGTCAGCCGCTGCGCAAAGCGTGCGACGAAGATCCGCAGGCCCAGCAGATCGTCGACGTCGCGCAGGGTCTCGAGGGGATCGTGCGCAACTCCTCGATCCACGCCGCGGCGGTCGTGATCGCGGACCGGCCGCTGACCGACATCGTGCCGCTGCAGCTCGCCGACGCGGGCACCGACGAGAACGGCGAGAAGGTGTTCCGCACGGTCACGCAGTTCTCGATGAAGCCGATCGAGACGATCGGCCTGCTCAAGATGGACTTCCTCGGCCTGCGCAACCTCGACGTGATCGAGGACGCGCTCGACATCATCGAGCGCTCGAGCGGGCAGCGCCCGGACATGACGACGCTGCCGCTGGACGACCAGCGCACGTATGAGATGCTCGCCCGCGGCGACTCGACGGGCGTCTTCCAGTTCGAGTCCGAGGGCATGCGCGAGGCGCTGAAGAAGGTCTGCCCGGACGAGTTCAACGACCTCGTCGCGCTCGGCGCGCTCTACCGCCCGGGCGCGATGGACCAGATCCCGGCCTACGCCAGGGGCAAGCGCAACCCGCAGGGGATCTCCTATGCCGACGAGCGCCTGCGCCCGATTCTCGAGTCCTCCAACGGGGTGATCATCTACCAGGAGCAGGCGATGCAGATCTCCAAGGAGCTGGCCGGCTTCTCGGGCGCCAAGGCGGACGATCTGCGCAAGGCGATCGGCAAGAAGAACCGTGCCGCGATGGCGTCGCTGAAGCCGGAGTTCGTCGACGGCTGCCGTGCCTCGGGCACGAGCACGGAGACGATCGAGTTCCTCTGGCAGACCAACGAAAAGTCGGCCGACTACTCCTTCAACAAGAGCCACGCCGCCTGCTACGCGCTGATCTCCTACCGCACGGCCTGGCTGAAGGCGAACTTCCCGGCCGAGTACATGGCGGCGCTGATCTCGTCGGTGATGTCGACGAAGGACAAGGTGCCGTTCTTCGTCGCCCGCTGCGAGGAGATGGGGATCGAGATCCTGCCGCCCGACGTGAACCTCTCAGACCACGAGTTCACGGTCGTCGAAGGGAACATCCGCTTCGGCCTGGACGCGGTCAAGGGCGTCGGCTACCAGGCGGTGGAGGCGATCAAACGCGCCCGTGAGGACGGCGGAGCGTTCGCCTCGCTGTGGGACTTCTGCGAGCGCGTCGAGGTCCGCGCGGTCAACAAGAAGGCGATCGAGGCGCTGATCAAGTGCGGCGCGCTCGGCTCGACCGGCGCGAGCCGCAAGGGCATGCTGGCGGTGCTCGAGCAGGCGCAGGGAGCGGGCCAGAAGATCCAGCAGGACGCGCAGATCGGCCAGGGATCGATCTTCGACCTCGCGGAGCCGAGCCAGGCGCCGGCGGCGGGCGAGTCGGCCACCGCGCCGGGCTCGGGCTTCACGCGCCCGGTGCATCCGCCGATCTCGGGCGAGGAGTTCGAGCAGGCCGAGCTGCTGGCGGTCGAGAAGGAGGCGATTGGGCTGTTCATCTCGGCGCATCCGCTGAAGCCGCTGCGCGAGGCGCTGCGCGTGCGTAGCGACTGCTCGCTCGCCGCGCTGGCGGACCGCCGCGACAAGGACTGGGTGACGGTCGGCGGGATCATCGTCGAGGCCAAGAAGATCCGCACGCGCAACGGCGATCACATGATGTTCGCCACGCTCGACGATCTCGCGGGCAGCGTCGAGATGCTCGTGTTCGGCAAGGCGCTCGCCGAGTGCGAGTCGGCGCTGGCGGTCGACGAGGTCGTGCTCGTCAAGGGGCGCGTCGACCACAAGGAAGCGGGCAAGACGTGCCTCGTCGTGCAGAGCGTCGAGCCGTTCGCGCCGAGCGAGGAGGAGATCGAACGGGCCAACGCCGAGGCTTCTCGCCGCGCGGCGACGGCCACGGCGATCGCCGAGCCTGTGCACCTGCGCGTCGATCTGAGCGTGCTCGGGGCGAGCGCGATCGAAGACCTCAGGCAGGCGATCGAGGACTTCCCGGGCCCGGCCGAGGTCGTGCTCGACGTCGATACCAGCACGGGCGTGCGCAGGCTGAAGCTGGGTGAGGCCTTCCGCGTGCAGCACACGCCGACGCTGCGCGCCGAGCTGGAACACGCGCTTGCTCCATTGCGCGCGGCTGCGACCGCCTAGGCCGGCGACCTCTAGCTGCGAGCAGCAATTCCCTGATCGCGCAGCCGTCTGGCCAGCGCGACTTCCCTGCGCCCCGCCCCTTCGCGCTTCTCGCCGGGCGTCTCGAGGATGCAGGGCAGCTTCTGCAGCGAGGGCGCAGAGAGAAACGCGGCGCACCCCTTGCGGCCGAGCTCGCCCTTGCCGACGTTTGCGTGCCGGTCGCGGTTGGATCCGAGCGGCATCTGCGAGTCGTTGAGGTGCAGTGAGCGCACGAGCCCGCGCCCGAGCTTGCGCGAGCACTCGCGCAGCACGGAGCCCATCTTCGCGGGCGTGCGGATGTCATAGCCGGAGGCGAGCAGGTGGCAGGAGTCCAGGCACACGCCGAGTCGCCGATCGGCGCCGGCCGCGTCGATCAGCGCGGCGAGCTCCTCGAAGGAGCGCCCGAGCGTGCCGCCGGCGCCGGCGGTGTTCTCCAGATGAAGCTCGCAGCCCTCGCTGTCCGACAGCGCCTGCGCGATCGTCTCACCGGCGCGGTCGATCGCCTCGCCGACGTGCCCGGTCTTGGCCGAGCCGGGGTGCAGCACGACGCCGGCGGCGCCGATCGCGTGCCCGACGCGCAGCGAATGGGTCAGCGATGCGAGCGACTTGGCGCGGATCTCCTTGTCGTCGGAGGCGCAGTTGAGCAGGTAGACGGCGTGGATCAGGACGGCTTCGATCGGGCTGTCTGCCATCGCCTCGCGGAAGGCGGCGACATCCTGCTCGCGGTAGGTCGTCGGTTTCCACATGCGCGGCGACTGGTTGAAGATCTGGATCGCTTCGCAGCCGCGCTGCACGCCGCGTTCGATCGCCTTCGGCAGGCCGCCCGCGGGCGATACGTGTGCTCCGATTAGCATGCGAGCGGATTATGAGGGTTCGCTTCGCTCCATCGCCCACGGGCGCGCTGCACATCGGCGGCGCGCGCACGGCGCTGTTCAACTGGCTGCTGGCGCGTCACGCGGGCGGCGTGCTGGTGCTGCGCATCGAGGACACCGATCGCGAGCGCTCGACGCCGGAGAACGTAGAGCAGATCCTCGACTCGCTGCGCTGGCTGCAGCTCGACTGGGACGAGGGGCCGATCATGCAGACCGACCGCAGCGAGCGCCACGGCGAAGCGCTGCAGGCGCTGCTCGAGGCCGACCTGGCCTATCGCTGCAGCGCGACGGCGGCTGAGGTGAAGCAGTTCAAGCAGCTCTACGGCGCCGAGCGCGGCTTTCGCGGCAAGTCCGAGGACAGCGGCGCGGTGCGCCTGCGCGTGCCCGACGACGGCGCGACGGTCGTGCACGACGCGATCCGCGGCGAGACGCGCTTCGAGCACGTGCACATGGACGACCCCGTGATCGCCCGCGCCGACGGCTCGGTGCTGTACAACTTCGCCGTCGCGATCGACGATCTGGATGCGCGCATCACCCATGTGGTGCGCGGCGAGGATCACCTCTCGAACACGCCCAAGCAGCTGCTCGCGCTGGAGGCGGCGAAATCGGTCGGCCTGGGCGAGGGTGCGGAGCTGCCCGTGTACGCGCACCTGCCCCTGCTGCACGGCCCGGACGGCAAGAAGCTCTCAAAGCGCCACGGCGCGGCCTCGGTGGGCGAGCTGCGCGAGGCGGGCTACCTGCCGGCGGCCGTGCGCAACTACATGGCGCTGCTCGGCTGGGGCGCGGGCGACGATCAGACGGTGCTCTCGACACAGGAGCTGATCGAGCGCTTCACGCTCGACACGGTCAGCCGCAACCCGGCGCGCTTCGACGAGGTCAAGCTGCGCTGGCTGAACGGCGTTTACATCCGCGCGCTGCCGCCGGAGCAGCTCGTCGAGCTGCTCGCGTCATACCTCGATCGCACGCCCCATGCAGGATTCCGCGATGACCCGAGGCTGGCGCGCGCGGTCGAGATCAGCCAGGAGAAGATCCACACGCTGGCCGACTTCTGGCCGCTGACGGGGCCGCTGCTCGACGCCCCCGTCGAAGACGCCAAGGCGCGCGAGCGCTGGCTGGGCGAGCAGGGACGGGCGACGCTCGCCCAGGCGCGCGAGGCATTGGCAGCTTTGCCGAGCTTCGAGCAGGGTTCGCTCGCGCAGGCGCTCGAAGGCCTCGTCGAGCGTCTGGCCTGCAAGCCGCGCGAGGTCTACCAGCCGCTGCGCGTGGCGCTGACGGGCACGACGATCTCGCCGGGGATCTTCGAGAGCATCGCGCTGCTCGGGCGCGAGGAGACATTGCGGCGCCTCGACGCGGCGCTTGCGGGCCGATCGCCCCCACCGGCCGACCCGGCGGCGGAAAATTGATCGACTGACCACTCAATTTCTCGCGCCGAGCTGCCGATACGGGTGGGGAGCGGCCGCCACGGATGGCCGACTACCAGCCCAGCGCAAGATGCCAGCTACCGCTTCCAAGTCAAAGACCAAGCCACAGGCAAAGCCGAAGACGACGCCGAAAGCGGCCAAGGCCGGCGGCGGCGCCGTCCGCGCGAGCGCCGGCGGCAAGGGGCCGGCGAACGCGTCCAACGGCAAGGCGCCGGCGGTCTCGCCCAAGCCAGGCGAGCGCCACCAGAACGAGGGCCACGGCCGTCGCCTGACGATGGCCTTCGAAGCGCTCGAGGCCTACCCCGCGCTGGCGGAGTCCCGCGCACGGCTGCTGTCGGTGATCTCCAAGGACCACGTGGCCACGGCCGACATCGTCACGGCGGTCGAGTCCGACGTCGCGCTGATCATCGCGGTGCTGCGACTGGCCAACCAGGTGCAGGGCGGGCGTGGACGCGTCGACACGGCCGTGGGGGCGGTCGAGCTGCTCACGCCGAACACCGTGCAGAACCTCGCGGGGCGCCTGCGCACATTCGACTTCTTCGAGCGCTCGAGCGTGTGGGAGGCGGCGCCCGAGCGCTTTCGCCTGCACGCGCTGGCGACCCAGCACGCGGCCGACAGGATCGCGGCGGAGGTCGGCTTCGAGCACCGCGACCGGTTGACGGCGACGAGCCTGCTGCACGACATCGGCAAGCTCGTGCTGCTGCACGCCTACCCGGGCTACCCGGCCCAGGTCCACCGCGGCGCGCGCACGCCGGAGGACCGCATCCACCAGGAGCGCCGCGAGCTGGGCGTCGACCACGCGCTGGTCGGCGGCGTGCTCGCCCGCCGCTGGGGACTGCCGGCGACGATCGCGACCACGATCGAGCGCCACCACAACCCTGAAGTAGAGGGTGAGGCTGCCGTCGTGAGGTTGGCGGACATGCTCGCCCACTACGAGCAGGGCTCGCCGGTCTCGCCGGCGGAGATGCTGCGCACGGCGCGCGCCGTCGGGCTCGGCCCGGAGGAGCTCAGGCGCGTGATGTATGAGCTTCCGAGCGCCCCGAGCCAGCGCCGGCGCCACGTCGACCCGTGCCCGCTGTCGGGCCGCGAGCTCGGCGTCCTGCAACGCCTGGCCGAGGGCAAGGTCTACAAGCAGATCGCGCACGAGCTGACGCTCTCGACGAGCACGGTGCGCACGCACCTGCACAACATCTACGGCAAGCTCGGCGCCGTCGACCGCGCGCAAGCGGTACTGATCGCGACGGAGCGCGGCTGGCTCTGAGGCCGTAACCGCCGGCCGGCGCGCACCGCCGCCCCTGCATCTCCGCAGTTCCGTAGCATCGCTCGTGAGCATGATCTCGATCACGAGCAAGTCGCCCTACGCGGTGCTGGCGCTGGCCGAGCTGGCGCGCAGCGGCGGCACGGAGCCGGTGCCGATCGGCGAGCTGGCGCGCAAGCGCGACGTGCCGGTGCAGTTCCTCGAGCAGCTGTTCGCGGTGCTGCGCCGGGCGGGTGTGATCAGCTCCCAGCGCGGCGTGAAGGGCGGCTACCGCTTCGCGCGCGAGCCGGCCGAGGTGACGGTGCTGGAGATCGTCGAGCTGCTCGACGGCCCGCTCGGGCGTGACGCGCAGGGGCCGTTCGCGGACGCCGCCGCGGCGGCGCGCGAGGTGCTCGCGCAGACGACGATCGCGGACGTGATCGAGCGCGAGGCCCGCGAGGCGGGCGCGAGCATGTACCACATCTGAGAGACCCGGTCGCGAGCTCGCATGCGCGGCAAGCTCTCGCGGCGCTCCGACGAGCACGTCTGGGCCGGTCTGTCCCCCTTTGACAAGCCCTGAACACGGGGCTTTTCGACACCTGGATAAGAAATCGGTCGCGCATTGACTTCGCGTCATTTTGCGTTTACTTTGCGGGAAGAGAAAGGGCGTTGGTGGCCGAGACCGTGGGGGGTATCCGCGCGCGTTCGGGTTATCGGCGATGGCGACGCGACAACGAAAGGGATGGACCGCGAATGAGTCCGCTGCATGCGACGGATCGCGCAACGGCACAGGCCCGATGGCCGGCTTCGCCGACGCTGGGTGCGTCGGCGGCGCTCGAACGCCCGCGCCGGGCGCTCGTGGCGGCGGTACTCGCGGCAGCTCTGCTCGTGCCGGCGCTGGCGCTTGCGCTCACGGGTGGGCTCGGTCTGAGCATCGCCGGTCAGGGCGGCCGGGCAGCCGGCCCGGCGGGCGCCACGACGGCGATCCCGGCGGCTGCGCGCGCGCCGCTCTCGGCGGCGCTCGGCGCGGCACAAGCGGCCTTCCAGATCCACACGACGTCCCCTGGAGCGCTGACGGCGAGCAACGCGAAGCAGGGCTTCGCCGCGAGCTTCGCCGCGTCGGGCTTGACAGTCAGCAAGGCGAACCTCGAGCTGCACCTGAGCCTTCGCTCGGTGGGATTCGGCGAAGGCGCGCGCCGCGGGGCGGTGCCGGCGGCGGATCCGACGGCGCGGGCGAACCGGGCGACGTATGCGCGCGGCTCGCTGAGCGAGTGGTACGCGAACGGCCCGGCGGGCCTCGAGCAGGGCTTCACGCTGAAGCGGGCCCCGGCGGGCACGGCCGACGAACCGCTGACGCTCGATCTGGCGCTGAGCGCCAACGCGCAACCCGCGTTGGCGGCCGACGGCCGGAGCTTCACGCTGCAGAACGGCCAAGCCGAGCTCAGCTACGGCGACCTGCTGAGCACGGACGCGAGCGGTCGCGCGCTGCGCACCTGGCTTGCGCTTGAAGGCGGGCACGTGCTGATCAAGGTGGACGCGGCAAACGCGCGCTACCCGTTGACGATCGACCCGCTCGTGCAGGCGGGCGGCAAGTTGACGGGCAACGACGAGGCGGAAGCAGGCATGCTGGGCACGAGCGTGGCGCTGTCGGCCGACGGGAGCACGCTGCTGGTGGGCGGCCCGCGCGACGTGAACCCGGATCGCGGCGCGGCGTGGGTGTTCGTCCGCGAAGGCTCCTCATGGGTCCAGCAGGGCTCGAAGCTGACCGGCGCCGAACCGCCGAAAGAAGCGGGCGAAGAAGAACAGTGCGCGGAAGAATCGCCGGAAGAAGCCGAAGAATGCGCGTTCGGCAGCAGCGTGGCGCTGTCGGCGGACGGCAACACTGCGCTGATCGGCGAACCGTCGGCGGCGGCGCTGCCGGGCAGCGCGTGGGTGTTCACGCGCTCGGGCACGACGTGGACACGCAGCGCGGTGCTGCCGGGCGAAGGCGTCGGCGTCGGAGGGCGCTTCGGCAAGAGCGTGGCGCTGTCGGCGGACGGCGAGACGGCGCTGGTCGGCGACCCGTCGGCCGCCTCGCAGCGCGGCAACGCGCTGGTCTTCACGCACGCCGGCTCGGGCTGGGCGCTCGACCAGACGCTGGCGGACGCGGAACTGAGCCATCTGGCGCACTTCGGCCGCAGCGTTTCGCTGTCGAGCGACGGCGCGACGGCGCTGATCGGCGGCCCGGGCGACGCGGGCTATCAGGGCGCGGCGTGGGTGTTCACGCGGGGCGCGACGAGCTGGAACCAGCAGACGGGCAAGCTGACTGGCGCCGAAGAGGTCGGGCAGGCGCGCTTCGGCAAGAGCGTGGCGCTGTCGGGCGACGGCACGGAGGCGCTGATCGGCGGGATGAACGACGCGGAAAACGTGGGCGCGGTATGGCCGTTCGCGCGCTCGGGCTCGTCGTTCGTGCAGCAGGGCGGGAAGATCAAAGGGGCGGCGGAAGAACCGCACTTCGGCTACAGCGTGGCGCTGTCGGGCGACGGCTCGCTGGGGCTGGTGGGCTCGCCGCACGCGGAAGCGACGGGTCTGGTGACGGTGCTCGCGCGCACGGGCTCGAGCTGGCAGACGGCAAGCGAACAGCTGGCGGGACGAGCGGAGGAAGGCAAAGGCTGGGCAGGCGCCGCGGTGGCGGTCTCGCAGGACGGCACGGTGATCGGCGTGGGCGCGCCACGGGACAACGGGCGCAGGGGCGCGGCGTGGATCTTCACGGGCTCCCCCGAAATCCCGCAGCCGCCGCCGAAGGTCACGATCGTGCGGCCGCGCTCGGGCGAAGCGGGCATCACGGTGAAGGTCGAAGGGGAAGGCTTCACCGGTGCGGAAGCGGTGTTCTTCGGCGGACAGCGGGCGACGTTCAAAGTCAAATCGCAGGCGACGATCGAAGCGGTGGCGCCGGAAGGGCTGGTAGGCACGGTCGAGGTGACGGTGAAGACGCCGGTGGGCCTGAGCGCGCTCAACTCTCCGCACGACCAGTTCCGCTACACGACGGGCACGGCGAAAGGCGGGGGCACGGAAAACGAAAACCCGAACGGCGGCCCGGGCGGTCCGGGTACGGGTACGCCAGGCACGCCGGCGCCGCAGACGACGAACGACGGCTCGAAGTCGCCGAGCGGCGGCGTGCTGGGCACGACGAGCGCGGCGGGCGCGGCGTGCGTGCTGACGCTGCGCAACAAGCACCTGGCGGTGACGGGGATTCGCACGGTGGCGCTGCGCCTGCAGCGAACGGGGGCGGGCGCGTGCAGCGGCAAGCTGACGCTGAGCTTCAACAAGGCCAGGCGCGGCAAGCGGCCGAAGCTGCAGACGATCGGCACGGCGTCGTTCGCGATGGGCTCGGCGAGCAGCAAAGTGCTGAAGGTCGACCTGAACAAGGCGGGCCGCAAGCTGTTCCGCGGCCACGGGCGCAGGCTGAACGCGACGCTGTCGTTCGTGCGCTCGGTGCCGGCGCCGAGGCTGGCGCGCAGCGCGAGCGTGCGCCTGACGTGGAAGAAAACGAAGAAGGTCACGCTCGGGCACTGAGCGCAGGAGCGGGTCTCGGCGCCCGCGGGGGCGGCGCCGAGGCCTGGTCACTATTGTCGGGGCCGTATGGCCCAAATCCCGATCAACATTTCGCAGCTGGTGGGGAGCACGCCGCTGGTGGAGCTGCGCGAGATGCTGGCGGGCACGGCGGCGGCGGATAACGGGGTGCGCCTGTTCGCGAAGCTCGAGTCGTTCAACCCGGGCGGCAGCGTGAAGGACCGGATCGGCGTGGCGATGATCGAGGCGGCGGAGGCGGAGGGGCGGATCGAGCCGGGCCGCACGACGATCGTGGAGGCGACGAGCGGCAACACGGGGATCGCGCTGGCGTTCGTGTGCGCGGCGAAGGGCTATGACCTGGTGCTGACGCTGCCGCAGGGGATGAGCCGCGAGCGCGAGAGCCTGCTGCGGCTGTATGGCGCGCGCGTGGAGGTGACGGAGTCGCTGGGGGGGATGAGCGAGGCGGTGGAGGCTGCGCGGGCGATGGCGCAGGGGGCGGACGTGTTCCTGCCGGACCAGTTCACGAACCCGGCCAACCCGGAGGCTCACCGCAGGCACACGGGCCCGGAGATCGAGCGGGCGCTGGACGGCGAGGTGGACGTGCTGGTGGCGGGGGTGGGCACGGGGGGGACGATCACGGGCGTGGGCGAGTACCTGCGCGAGCGCAATCCGACGCTCCGGGTGGTGGCGGTCGAGCCGCGCGGCTCGGCGGTGCTCTCGGGCGAGCGCGCGGGACCGCACCGTATCCAGGGGATCGGCGCGGGCTTCGTGCCGCCGGTACTCAACCGCGAGCTGCTGGACGAGGTGATGGCGGTCTCGGACGACGACGCGATCCACACGGCGTGGGCGTGCGCGAAACGCGCGGGCCTGCTGGCGGGCATCTCGTGCGGGGCGGCGCTGTGGGCGGCGCTCGAGGTGGCCCAGCGGCCGGAGTCGAAGGGCAAGCGCATCGTCGTCGTGATGCCGGACTCGGGCGAGCGCTACGTGTCTCAGGCGTTTTTCGCGCCCTGAGCCGAGACTGATTTTGATGGGCCCCTCACGGGGCCGATGACCGCCGAGCGGGCGGCGCGAAAATAGCTGCACGCTCAACTATCTCGCGATTTCGGCGCTACGCTTCACAGATGGCCGGCTTCGAGCTTGCGCGGGTCGCCAAGGAGGTCCGCCGTGACATCCAGGCCGCGCGCACGCGCGACCCGGCGGCGCGCGACGTGGGGCGGCTGGAGATCCTCACGACGTGGCCGGGGATCCATGCGCTGCTGGCGCATCGCGTGGCGCACGCCTTGGACGCGGCGGGGGTGTCGCTGCTGCCGCGCACGATCTCGATGCTGACGCGCATGCTGACGGGGATCGAGATCCACCCGAAGGCATGCATCGGCAGCGGCCTGTTCATCGACCACGGCACGGGCGTGGTGATCGGCGAGACGGCGGAGATCGGCAACGACGTGACGCTGTATCAGGGCGTGACGCTGGGCGGCACGGGCTTCGCGACGGGCAAGCGCCACCCGACGGTGCAGGACAACGTGACGATCGGCTCGGGAGCGAAGCTACTGGGGCCGATCACGATCGGCCACGGCGCGAAGATCGGCGCCAACAGCGTGGTGATCACGGACGTCCCGCCGCACTCGACGGTGGTCGGCAACCCGGGCCACCCGGTGCGCGTGGAGGGCCGGCGCCCGGAGGGCCCGGACGCGGACTGGATCCACCTGCCGGACCCGATCGCGGAGGCGATCCAGGGCCTGGCGAGCCGGATCGGCGCGCTCGAACGCACGGTGGCGGATCTCTCGGAGGACAGTCCCGAGCCGATCGCCGAGGTCAGGCCGCTGCGCACGGTGAAGGGGCCGAACCCGGCCGGAGGCTGAGCTCCGAGCTGGCGCGGGCGGGCGATCCTCTCTCGCCGTGCCGGTTTGTCAACTGGATTTCAGTTGATAGTCAGAGACGTTCCTTGATCTCCGTACAGGTCCGGGAAAGCATGTGTGGTTGCGGGGCCGCACCGGATGGGCGCGCGAGCGGCAGGGAATGCCGAGCGTGTACCCGATGAGGGGAGAGCGGCCCCGGATCAATATCGAGAGGGTCAACCGGAGGTCTGGGCTTTGCTTTCGAAACGTAAGTTCTTCCTGTCTTGCCTGCTTGTCGTGTGCGCTGCGGCGCTGATGCTGAGCTCTGCGGCGTCTGCCGCGGAATGCCCTTCCTATCTGAAGAGCATCACCGAAGCGAACAAAGCCCCGATCTTCGCGCCACTGGGGTTGACGTTCGACTCGAGCGGGAACCTCTATGCAATCGAAAGCCAGAACGGCGAAATCGAGCGGTTTGGGGCTTCGGATGAATTTCTCGGCAACTTCGGCTCGGGCGAACTGAGCGTTGGGTTCGTACGCAGCGTGGCGGTCAACAACTCGACCGGCGTCGTCTACGTCGCCGACTCGGGCACCTCGGAAATCTCGGTGTTCAAGCCGGAAGGCGGCGGCGTCTACAAACGGATCCAGAAAGTCAAAGGGATCGGGAGCTTCTACATCTACGTGGCAGTCGACAACTCGACTGGGCCGAACAAAGGCGACGTCTACCTGATCGGTGGCCCGGAAGCCGAAGAAAACCACAGCGAAGCGCTCGTATTCAAAACGAACGCCGAAGGCGAACTTGGCGAATCCGCGGAACTAACTGCTCCGCCGGAAGAATTCGGCCTCTACCGCAAGGCGGGCGAATACGAAAGCGGTCTGGTCGTCGACGCCCGCAACGGCTCCCTCTACCTGGCCGAACCGGAAAAGAAAGCGCTCGGCGAGTTCAGCTCCTCGGCGGTGTTCCAGAAACGACTGCTCGGCACCAACACGCCGGCGACATCGTTCGAACCGATCAGCGTGGCGATCGACGAAACCAGCGGTGCGATTTGGGTCGTGGATGCGCAGAAAGGACACAATGTCGTCGACAAGTTCTCGAGCACGGGCGAATATCTCTGCCAGCTGACCGGCACCACGAAAGGTTTGTTCAAAGCGCCGCAGGCTGTGGCGGTGCGGAACGTCGCGGGGCTCACGCAGGGCGAGGTCTACGTCTCAGACGGCAAAGAAATCGACGTGTTCGGCACGGCGGTTGCGCCGAAAGAATTCCTGCTCACCGTCGAAAAGACGGGCACGGGCGCCGCCAAAGGAAAAGTCGTCTCCGAACCGGCGGGAATCAGACTGCGGCGCGGAATGCACGCATGAATTCACCGAAGGCGCCAAAGTCAAGCTGAAACAGACGGCGGAAGCGGGTGCCAAATTCGTCAAATGGACCGGATGCGAAGCGGAACCGGCGGGCGAATGCGAAGTCACGATCAGCAAAGCCGCGACGGTCAAAGCGGAATTCGAAGAAGACGCGACGCCCACGTTCCTGCTCACCGTCGAAAAGACGGGCACGGGCGCCGCCAAAGGAAAAGTCGTCTCCGAACCGGCGGGAATCAGCTGCGGCGCGGAATGCACGCATGAATTCACCGAAGGCGCCAAAGTCAAGCTGAAACAGACGGCGGAAGCGGGTGCCAAATTCGTCAAATGGACCGGATGCGAAGCGGAACCGGCGGGCGAATGCGAAGTCACGATCAGCAAAGCCGCGACGGTCAAAGCGGAATTCGAAGAACTGCCGAAGTTCACGCTGACGGTCGAAAGGACGGGCGCGGGCGCGGCCAAAGGAAAAGTCGTCTCCGAACCGGCGGGAATCAGTCTGCGGCGCGGAATGCACGCATGAATTCACCGAAGGCACGAAAGTCAAGCTGAAAGAGACGGCCGAATCGGGCGCGAAATTCGTCAAATGGACCGGCTGCGCGGCGGAACCGGCTGGCGAATGCGAAGTGACGATCAGCAAAGCCGCGACGGTCAAAGCGGAATTCGAAGAAGTCGTCACGATTTCTCTGACGGTCGTGAAGAACGGCCTGGGCACGGTGACGTCGACTCCATCGGGGATCAACTGCGGCGCGACCTGCTCGGCTGAATTCGAAGCGGGCACGGTCAAACTGACCGCGACGCCTGCGGCAGGCTACGAATTCGCCGGCTGGATCGGCTGCAAACAGACCGGCGCCGGCACCTGCGAAGTCACCCTGATCGCGGCGACCGAAGTGACGGCCGTGTTCCTCAAAGCCGGCACGATCGGCGAAAAAGGCGAAAAGGGCGAAAAAGGCGCGAACGGCGAAAAAGGCGCCAACGGGGCGAACGGCGCCCCCGGCGCGACGGGAGCAACGGGCGCGACCGGGGCCACGGGCGCGAGAGGCGCCAACGGCGAAGACGGCCCCGCCGGTCCGCAGGGCCCCGCCGGCGCGGCCGGCCCGCAGGGTCCGCAGGGCCCGGCCGGCCCCGCCGGCAAGATCCAGCTCGTGAAGTGCACGACGGTCAGGCGGGGCAGGAAGAAGGTCCAGAAGTGCACGTCGCAGCTCGTCTCCGGACCAGTCACGTTCAAAGCGAGCGCCGCGTCGGCGCACGCGACGCTCGCGCGCCACGGTCTCGTGTACGCGTCGGGCATGGCGCTCCGCTCGCGCGGGCACCTCAGCCTGCGCCTGGCGCCGGTGCGCAAGCTCCGGCCGGGGCGCTACACGTTGACGCTGATCAGCGGCAGCGGGCGGCACCAGAGGATCCGCAGCGAGTCGTTCACGCTGAGCTGAGTTAGCCGGACGAGGCAGGGGGTGCGCGCGGCCGTCGCGCGTGCCCCCTGTACCGGCAGGGCGCCAGGGCGCTCCCCGCCCGCCGTGCGCCCGCCTATCCTGGGGTCGATGGCCGCGAACCCCCATGCCGAGCACCTCCAGGAGCTGCTGGAGGGCCTCAACGAGCCCCAGCGCGAGGCCGTCACGCACGGCGAGGGGCCGCTGCTGATCCTGGCCGGCGCGGGCAGCGGCAAGACGCGCGTACTGACCCATCGCATCGCGCACCTGATCTACTCGGACGAGGCGCAGCCGAACGAGATCCTCGCGATCACGTTCACGAACAAGGCCGCCAAGGAGATGGCGGGCCGCGTCGAAGCACTGCTCGGGCGCGCTACGCGGGGCATGTGGCTGATGACCTTCCACGCCGCCTGCGCGCGGATCCTGCGCGTCGAGGCCGAGCGCCTCGGCTACACGCGCCAGTTCACGATCTACGACCAGGCCGACGCGCGGCGGCTGACCAAGCGCTGCGCGGACGCGGTCGGCGTCGACCCCAAGCGCTACACGCCGGCCGCGCTGCACAACCAGATCTCGGCCGCCAAGAACCGCCTGCGGTCGGCCTCGGACCTGCGCGAAACGGCCGCCGACTCGCAGTTCGCGGAGATGCTGGCCGACGTCTACGAACTGTATGAGCGCGACCTGCTGCGGATGAACGCGATGGACTTCGACGATCTGCTGTTCCGCGCGGTGAACCTGCTGGAGCTGTTCGAGGACGTGCGCGAGCGCTACCAGCGCGCCTTCCGCCACGTGCTCGTCGACGAGTACCAGGACACCAACTACGCGCAGTACCGGATGCTGCAGCTGCTCGTCGGCGGCGGGCGGATGGACCCGGCGCGCGGCGACCGCACGAGCATCCCCGGTCACCGGAACCTCGCCGTGGTCGGCGACGATGCCCAATCGATTTATTCGTTCCGCTCCGCGGACATCAAAAATATTCTGGATTTTCAAGAGGACTTCCCGGATGCCCGTGTCGTGAAGCTCGAGCAGAACTACCGCTCGACGGAGACGATCCTGCGCGCGGCCAACGCGGTGATCGCGAACAACCGCGGCGGCATCGCCAAGCGCCTGTGGAGCGAGCGCGGCGAGGGCGATCGGATCCACCTGCGGGGGCTCGAGGACGAGCACGCCGAGGCGCGCTTCGTCGTCGGCGAGGTCGAGCGGCTCGTCGACGAGGGCGCCTCGCGCGAGGAGATCGCCGTGCTGTACCGCACCAACGCGATGTCGCGCGTGATCGAGGACACGCTCGTCCGCCGCGAGATCGCCTACCAGGTGATCGGCGGCACGAAGTTCTACGAGCGCGCGGAGATCAAGGACGCGATCGCCTACCTGCTGTTCCTCGCCAACCCGTTCGACGTCGTCAGCTTTACGCGGATCGCCAACTCGCCGAGACGCGGGCTCGGGCAGACCTCGCTGGCGCGCGTGCTCGCGCACGCCGACGCCGCCGACATCTCCGTCTGGCAGGCGGCGGCAGCGCCCGAGGAGGTGCCGGGGCTCGGCACGGCGGCGATCAAGGCGCTGGGGCGCTTCATGGACACGATGGCCGAGATGCGCAAGCTCGCCGGCACGGCCAACGACGACGGCACGCCCGAGCGCGAGGACGACGAGCTCTCACTCGACATCGATGCCGCGACCGGCGCGAGCAGCGAGGGTGTGCCGGTCGGAGATCTGATCGAGGCCGTGCTCTCGCAGACGGGGTACGTCGAGGCGCTCGAGGCCGAGCGCACGATCGAGGCGCAGGGTCGGATCGAGAACCTCGAGCAGCTCGTCGAGGTCGGCCGCGAGTTCGATGCCACGGCCGAGGCCGAGAACGACACCCTCGAGGTCTTCCTGCAGGAGGTCGCGCTCGTGGCCGACGCCGACGCGCGCAGCGACGACGAGGGCCTGGTCACGCTGATGACGCTGCACAACGCCAAGGGCCTCGAGTACCCGACGATCTTCATCGCCGGCTGCGAGGAGGGCGTCTTCCCGCACTCACGCGCGCTCGACGAGGGCGGCCTCGAGGAGGAGCGGCGCCTGTTCTACGTCGGCGTGACGCGCGCCATGCGCGAGCTGTACCTGACCTACGCCCAGCGCCGCGCCGTGTTCGGCGCGCAGACGATGGGCCTGCGCAGCCGCTTCCTCGGCGAGATCCCGGCCGAGCTGCTCGACGAGGTCGAGCCGAGCGATCGCCTGCGGATCGGCGCGCCGACGGGATCGATCACGGCGGGCCTCGGACGCGGCAGGCGCGCCACGGCGCTGTTGGGCGCCTCGGCTTCGGGCGGGGGAAACGGCGGGGGCGCAGGCGGCGGCGAGTGGGAGGCCTCCAGCTCGCCGCGGACGGCCGTCGCGTTCCGCCTCGGCGAGGACGTCGTGCACGCAGCCTTCGGCGAGGGCGTCGTCACGGGCGTCGAGCCCGACGGCGTGATCGTCGTGCGCTTCGCCGGCGACGGCTCCGAGCGCAAGCTGATGGCCGAGTACGCGCCGGTGAGCAAGCGATGAGCGCGAGCATCATCGACGGCAAGGCGATCGCCGCGCAGGTGCGCGCGGACGTCGCCGAGCAGGTCGAGGCCTTCCGCGAGCAGACCGGGCGCGTGCCGGGCCTGGCGACGGTGCTCGTCGGCGACGACCCAGGCTCGGCGGTGTACGTCGCCGGCAAGCAGCGCGCATGCGCCGAGGTCGGGATGAAGCCGTTCGACGTGCGCCTGCCCGCCGACTCCTCGTTCGAGGCCGTGGCCGGCGAGCTCGCCCGACTGAACGCCGACGAGGAGGTCAGCGGCATCCTCTTGCAGCTGCCCGTTCCCGACCACCTCGACGGCCCGACATTGACGAACATGGTCCCGCCGGAGAAGGACGTCGATGGGCTCACGCCCGTCAACACGGGTCTGCTCTCACTCGGCCTGCCCGGCCTTCGCTCGTGTACGCCGCAGGGCGTGATGGCGCTGCTCGCGCACACCGGTGTCGAGCTGGAGGGCGCCGAAGCTGTCGTCGTCGGGCGCTCGAACCTGTTCGGCAAGCCGATGGCACAGCTGCTGCTGGCCGAGAACGCGACCGTCACCGTGTGCCACTCGCGCACGCGCGATCTGCGCGAGGTGTGCTCCCGCGCCGACGTGCTGATCGCGGCCGTCGGGCGCCCGCGGCTGATCGGCGAGGGCTTCGTCAAGCCGGGCGCCGTCGTGATCGACGTCGGCATGAACCGCCTCACGCCCGAGCAGGCTCAGAACAAGAGCGGGCTCGTCGGCGACGTTGACTTCGCAGCCGCCGTGCAGGTCGCTTCGGCGATCACGCCCGTCCCGGGTGGCGTTGGGCCGACGACGATCGCCTTCCTGCTGCGCAACACCTTGCAGGCCGCCCGTCGCCAGGCGGGAATCGAGCGGTGACGTCGAACAGTTCCCGACATGAGCCCTAGCAAGGTCCGCGCCGGCGAGCTGCTGGCGCTGGTTGGCGCCGCCTGCGTGATCGTCTCGCTGCTGGTGCCCTACTACGAAGGCCCGAGCACGGGCACGCTGAAGGTGTGGGACACGTTCGGCCCGGCCGCCGCCCTGCTGCTGGCCGCGGCCGCCGCCGGCCTGTGCCTGTTCGCGGCGACGCTGACCGAGCGCAGCACGGCGCTGCCCGTGGTGGCCACGGTGTGGGCGATCCTGCTCGGTCTGGCCGGCGTGATCTCGGCGATCGTGCGGCTGCTGGAGCGCCCCGATCATGCGACGGCGCTCTGCGCGGGCGCATGGCTCGCGCTCGCGGGCACGCTCGCGATCCTGGCCGGCGCCTGGCGGGCGATCAGCGACGAACGGCGCTCGAAGTACACGCCGGTCACGCCGTCGCCGCGCCCGCGACCGGACGGCGGTGAGCTGGGCGGCGGGGGAGCGCAATGAGCTTCGACGTCAAGCGCATCGGCCTGCCCGAGCGGATCGTGGCGGGCGGCGCCGTCGCCCTGCTCATCGTCCTCTTCCTGCTGCACTGGTACGGCGGCAGCATCACCGGCCTAGGCCCGACCAGCCACATCAGCGGCGGCACGCTCAATGTGACCGGCTGGGAAGCCTTCACGAGCAGCCGCTGGATCTGGCTCGGCACGATCGTGCTCGCGCTCGGCTCGGTGCTCGCAGCAGCGGCCGCCTACCGGCTCGACGGGCCCGTCCAGATCGGTCCCGTCGTGTTCGGCATGGGCACGCTCTCGACGGTCCTGATCGTCTACCGGATCATCCACCACCCTGGCGCCAGCGCGAGCGGGCACGGCCTGCAGATCTCCTACGGAATCAAGTTCGGCATCTGGCTCGGCCTGCTCGCGGCGCTCGCGATCGCGATCGGCGGCTACCTGCAGGTGCTCGCCGAAGCCGCCGCGCGCGGGCGAGCGGTGCGTTTCCCCTGGCGAGAGGTCAAGGTCGGTCTTCCCCGGCGCAAGCCCCGGCCTGCGCAAGAGCCGGCCGAGCAAGAGCCGGCCGAGCAAGAGCCGGCCGAGCCACCCTCGCCGCCCGGCGCGCAGGCGTTCAGCGGCTTGACCGTCTCACGGCCCAAGCCCGGCTCGGGCTCGCCGCCGCCCGATCGCGCCGGTTAGCGCACGCCGCCCTGCGACGCCTAGAATCCGCGGCGTGATCGACCGCGACGAGGTACTGCACGTGGCGCGCCTGGCGCGCCTGGCGCTGGGCGAGCAGGAGCTCGAGCCGATGGCGCAGGAGCTCTCGGCCGTGCTCGACCACATCGCCAAGATCGGCGAGCTCGATCTCGACGACGTGCCGCCGACCTCGCACGTGGTGGAGCTGACCGGTGCGCTGCGCGCGGACGAGGCGCGGCCGTCGCTGCCGCGCGAGGTCGCGCTCGAGCAGGCGCCGGCCGTCGATCAGGACGGATTCCTCGTTCCCAGCCCCCAAGCATGAGCCGCGCCGAAGCGCATCACGGTCGATGAGCGACGATCTGCTGAGGCTTTCGGTGGCGCAGGCGGCTGCCGCGATCGAGCAGGGCGACGTCAGCGCGGAGGAGCTGTTCGCCTTCTACCGCGAGCGCGCCCACGCAGACGCGAGCGCCGGCGGCGAGGGGCTGAACTGCTTCACGTGGGTCGCCGAGGACGCATCGACCACGCCGCTTGAGTCCGGCCCGGGCTGGTCTGACGCCAGCGGCGCGCCCGGCAGCGGGCCGCTCGCGGGTGTGCCGCTTGCCGTCAAGGATCTGTTCTGCACGAAGGGAGTTCCCAGCCAGTCGGGCTCGCGCATCCTCGAGGGCTACCGCCCGCCGTACACGGCCAACGCCGTGCAGAAGCTCACGGGCGCCGGCGCGACGCTGCTGGCCAAGACCAACCAGGACGAGTTCGCGATGGGCTCCTCGACGGAGAACTCGGCGTACGGACCGACGCTCAACCCGTGGGACCGCTCCCGCGTGCCCGGCGGTTCCTCGGGCGGGAGTGCCGCGGCCGTCGCCGCGGGCCTCGCGCCGTGGGCGATCGGCACCGACACCGGCGGCTCGATCCGCCAGCCGGCCGCGCTGTGCGGGATCGTCGGGCTGAAGCCCACGTATGGCGCCGTCTCGCGCTTCGGCATGATCGCCTTCGCCTCCTCGCTCGATCAGGCCGGGCCGCTGACGCGCGACGTGACCGACGCGGCGCTGATGCTCAAGCACATGGTCGGCCGCGACGGCTGCGACGCGACCTCGCTCGAGTTCCCGCACGAGATCGAGCTGCCATCGGCCGAGCGCCTCGACGGCCTGCGCCTGGGCGTACCGGCCGAGCTGCGCGCGCCCGACCCGGCCGCGGCGGGCGCTGGTTCCGACGACGCCGGTGCCCAGATCGAGCCGGGCGTGCGCGAGTCCTTCGAGCGCGCGCTGAAGCTCGCCGAAGAGCTCGGCGCCTCAGTCGAGGAGATCCGCCTGCCGCACGCCCCACACGCGCTCTCGGCCTACTACGTGCTGGCGCCGTCGGAGGCCAGCTCGAACCTCGCGCGCTTCGACGGCGTGCGCTACGGCATGCGCGCCCCCGACGCCGACGACCTGCTCGACATGTACACGCGCACGCGCCACGACGGCTTCGGCAAGGAGGTCAAGCGGCGCATCATGCTCGGTACCTACGCGCTGTCTTCCGGCTACTACGACGCCTACTACGGCCGCGCTCAGCGCGTGCGCACGAAGATCGCCCAGGACTTCAAGACCGCCTTTCAGAGCGTCGATTTGATCCTCACGCCGACCTCGGCCAACGTCGCCTTCGGCCTCGGCGAGAAGACGGCCAACCCGTGGTCGATGTACCTGAGCGACTACTTCACCGTGCCGATGTCGCTCGCCGGCATCCCCGCGATCTCGATCCCCTGCGGACTCAGCGGCGGTTTGCCGGTCGGCCTGCAGATCGCCGGCCCGGCGTTCAGCGAGAACCGTCTGCTCGACGCCTCGTACGCGCTCGAGCAGGCGCTCGGCTTCGAGGAGGGGGCGGCGCGTGTCTGAGAACGGCGCCGGGCCGCGCCTGGAGCCCGTGATCGGCCTGGAGATCCACGTCCAGCTGGCCACGCAGACGAAGATGTTCTGCAGCTGCGCGCTGTCCTTCGGCGAGCCGCCCAACACGCGCACGTGCCCGGTCTGTCTCGGGCTGCCCGGGAGCCTGCCCGTGGCGAACGCCCGGGCGATCCACTTCGGCCTGATGATCGGCATGGCGCTCGGGTCCGAGCTGGCACCGAGATCGATCTTTCATCGTAAGAATTATTTTTATCCCGATCTGCCGAAGGGCTACCAGATCTCCCAGTACGACGAACCGCTGTGTCTCGGCGGGCGGCTCGGGGACGTTCGGATTCACCGCGTGCACCTCGAGGAGGACGCGGCCAAGCTGACGCACGTGGGGGAGAGCGGGCGGATTCACGGTTCCGATGCGAGCGTCGTCGACTTCAACCGCGGCGGCACGCCGCTGGCCGAGATCGTCACCGAGCCCGACATCCGCACGGCCGAGCAGGCCGGCGAGTGGCTGAAGCTGCTGCGCACGACGCTGCGCTCGCTCGGCGTCAGCGATGTGAACATGGAGGAGGGCTCGCTGCGCTGCGACGCCAACATCTCGCTGCGCCCGACCGGCACCGACGAGCTCGGGGTGAAGACGGAGCTGAAGAACATGAACTCCTTCCGCTTCATCGAACGCGGGATCAAGGCCGAGGTCGAGCGCCAGCGCCAGATCATCGAAGGCGGCGGGCAGGTCGTGCAGGAGACGCTTCACTTCGACCCCGGCTCGGGTGCGATCTCTTCGCTGCGCTCGAAGGAGGAGGCGCACGACTACCGCTACTTCCCCGAGCCCGACCTCTTGCCCGTGACGATCGACGAGCAGATGCTCGAGGCCGCGCGGGCTGAAATGAGCGAGCTGCCGGCCGCGCGCGCCGAGCGCTTGCAGCGTGAGCTTTCGCTCACCGCGGAGAGCGCGCAGCTGCTCGCCTTCCGCGGCGAGCTCGGCGACTACTTCGAGCAGGCGCTCGCGGCGAAGGTTGACCCCGCGGCGCCGGCACAGGCGCTTGCGAACTGGGTGGCCGGCGATCTCGTGGCGCGGCTGGGCGAGGGCGCGGACCCGGCCGACTCCAAGGTCGAGCCCGGCGCGCTCGCTGCGCTCGTCGGCCTCGTCGCCGAGAAGAAGATCAGCGTCGGCGCCGCGCGCCAGGTGCTCGACAAGCTCGTCGCCGAGGGGGGCTCAGACCCGGCTGTCATCGTCGAGGCCGAGGGGCTTGCCGCGATCGGCGGCGGCGATGAGCTGGCCAAGATCGTCGCCGCCGCGCTCGCCGCCAACGCCGACGCCGCCGAGCGCGTGCGCGGTGGCAACGCCAAGGCGATCGGGCCGATCGTCGGGGCTGTCATGCGCGAGACCAAGGGCCGCGCCGATGGGGGCGAGGTCACGCGGCTCGTGAACGAGCAGCTGGGGATCTAACTCCCCCCCCCAACCAAAAACCCTCCGCCCCCGCCACAAGGGCGAGGACGGGGGGCAGGAGCAGCTTCTAAGCCCTAACAGCCAGGCCTAGAATTTTTCTGATTCGAGCACGGCTTCTGTTTCGGCGGTGTTCAGTTCGCCGGAGAGGATCGCGGTGTTGTGCCCGGCCGCGGAGGGCAGGCCGATTTTGGCGTTGATGATCGGGCCGATCAGGAACGAGAAGAACCCGCCGCAACCTTCGGAGCTCGGAGCCGAGAAGGCATTGTCGACGAGCGAGTTTTCGGCGATGTGGACCGATTCGTAGCCTTTTTCGATTTCTGAGGTGATCGTGCCGAGTTTGCCTGTGATCGGTTTGTTGGGCAGCGGCGGCGCGGTCGTGCCGTCGGTCAGGTGCAGCTGGATCGGGTGAGCTTCAGAGCCGATGTAGCAGCCTTCCCCGAGCAGCGGGTTTTTCAGGTGCACGCGAACCGGCAGCGTGATCGTCGCGCCTTTTTCTTCGACCAGCGCGGCGAGGTTGAGGATCGCCGGGTTGGTGGCCGTGGCGACCAGTTCGGTCGTCGCAGTCACGCCCGTGGTTTTGTTTTCGAAGATCGCTTTGCAGGCAGCCCGCTCGATCACTTCGAAGAACCCTGAGCCTTTGATTTCTTCGCAGTTGATCAGGTTCAACAGCCCGCCGGGCACGTTCAGTTCGGTTTTGGAGAGGCTGTTGCCGTCTTTGGCCGGCAGCAGGAAGTATTCGTTGACGTTTTCCCCGCCGGTCGGGATCGCGCCACCCTGCAGCGTGATCGTTTTGTTGATCGGCACTTTGGTCGAGCCGAGCGAGAATTCCCCGCCGCTCGTCTGCCCGAAGGTGCACAGCGCCAGGCCCGGAATCGCGGTCGGGCAGTCGTTGTACTTTTTGAAGATGCCTTTCGGTTCCGCGGCCGCCACCGAGGCGAGCGCGAGCGACGCGAACAGCGCCGCCGCGGCGATGATGAGCATGCGCACCGGGCGCCTGCTGTGAGTTCTACTCATGTGTCTATTCCCCACTTTCGGATTGTCGTCTGCCAGCATGAGAGTAGTCCTAGTGCTACGCACCCAACGTATTCGTGGGTTCCCGAAGCGGGCTAGGGTTGTTTCCGATTGGCGGGGAGGGGGCCAGCAGGTCGGGATCGAGGGCGGGGCGAAAGCTGGACAGCTCGAGCGGGCCGGCGCGCCCTGAGGCCACCCGGTCAAGAAACGTTCCTGACTCAAAGGCGCGAGCGGCGAATCCCAGCGCCGGCGGGAGAAAACCGCAAACGCAGGACCTCAGGCGCCATCCGAGCGCGACGGCAGTTGGGACTCTGCGCCTAGAATCCAGATGTCGGCATGGGCCAGAGGGGCCTGTATCGATCCCCCGTATCGGGGGGAGAGGGGATCTGGCTTTACCTAGTTGCGTTCTTCGCAGTCGAATAGACGCTGGGCGATCGCGGGAGCCTGGGGGCTCAGCCTCCTGCTGCTCTTCCTGCTCACAAGCTCGGCGCGTGCGGCCAGAGCCCACGAATTCACCACCACGCTGGGCGAAGAATGTCTGGCCGAGCCGTGTAAAGAAGCTGCTCTGAAGGTTCCCGCGGCGATCGCCGTGAGCGAAGCCACGGGAGAGCTATACGTAACCGATAAGGGAGAAGGCGGCGAAGGCCAGCGCGTGGTGCACATGAGTAAAGCCGGGGCCTTCCTGGGCGAATTCACGGGCCCCGCCGCCACGGGCAGCGGAACGCTCACCGAAGGCTCTGCCACGGTCACCTCGGCGCTTGCCGCTACCGGCGCATTCGCCGTGGGCGAGGAAGTCTCAGCCCCGGGGCTGCCAGCAGAAACCAAGATCAAAGAAATCCCCAGCGCAACGACGCTCGTGCTGACCCAGAACGCGAGCGCCTCAGAACTGGCCAGCCTCACCGCCCAGCAGCGCTTTGAAGACCCGGGGAGCATCGCTGTCGATAACTCCTGCGTGCTTCGCAAACTGACAGACCCGGGGCTGACCCTTGAGGAATGCGAAGCAGGAGATCCCTCGAACGGGGATGTGTATGTGGCGGACACGGGCGAAGAACGCGGGGTGATCGACGAGTTCCGTGCCTCGGGTGAATTCGTCACGCAGCTGGACGAAGCGGAAGGCAGCAAGTTCGCAAAAGAAGGTCTCGACGGCACGACCGTCGACGGCGCGGGAACAGTGTGGGTATATCGGGAACGACCGGGCATCGACGGGTTCAAAAAGGGCAATCCCGGTGAATTCATCGCCCCGGAGATCCGCCCGGAACATCTCGGCGGCTTCGCAATGCCCGGAGGGTTCGCGGTGGACTCCCAGGTCAACTTCTACGGGCGCCTGCGCGTCGGTGGCATCCCGCGCATCGTCAAGTGGAATCACTCGGGGGCTTTTCTCAACCAGTCGCTCGACGGCCAGGGCTCCACAGGCGTAGCCGCCGATCAGGCAAACGACTCTGCCGCCGTCGACGCCGGCACGAGCATCGGCGTGTTCGACGGCGAAGGCAAGCAGCTCGAACGCCTCGGCAGCGAAGGAGGCGCAGAACACCTCAAGGAAGGCGCGGGGCTGGCGGTCAACGCGAGCGCGAGCTTCATCTACGCAGCAGACCCCGCGAGCGGCCCGGTGGTCGCCTTCGGCCCGGCCCAGGCGACCACGCCGAAAGTCGAAGGCGAGTCCTTCTCTGAAGTCGGCTCTGACCATGCGAGCATCGAAGCGAAGATCAACCCGCGAAGCGAAGCAGGCGACCCCGCCACCGAATACCACTTCCAGTACGGGCGCTGCGCTACGGAAACCACCTGCGCGCAGAGCCCCTATGAAGCCATCGCCCCCGAACCCGACGGGCAGATCTCCGCGGACTTCGACGTGCACGAAGTCGCGGTCAAGCTCAAAGGCCTTCAGCCCGCGAGCACCTACCACTTCCGCGTGATCGCGAAGAACTCCCACGGCCAAGCGACGCCCGGGGAAGACGTCAGCTTCAAGACCGAAGGTGCAGGCGGGGAACTGACGCTGCCAGACGATCGCGGCTGGGAGCTTGCCTCCCCGCCGGACAAGCAGGGGGCGTTGATCGAACCGATCTCAGAATCGGGCGTCGTGCAGGCCGCGGCCTCAGGCCCCCCGGGCATCAGCTACCTGGCAAACGCGCCGACCGAATCAAGCCCCGAAGGCAACTCGAACCTCGTGCAGGTGCTCTCCCGTCGTAGTCCGGCCTCCTGGTCCTCGCGCGACATCGCGATACCGCATGCACAGGCGACGGGCGCGGCGATCGGCCCAGGCCCGGAGTACAGGTACTTCGACCGCAGGCTCGACCTTAGCGTCGTGCAGCCGTTCGGGCAGTTCAACCCGGGCCTCTCTGAAGAAGCCTCAGAACAGACCGCGCTGCTGCACTCGCTGACGACCCCCTGCGCCGCGCCCTGCTTTCGCCCGCTGGTGACGGGCAAGGCGCCGTTCGCCAACGTGCCGGAAGGCACGCAGTTCGGCGAAGAGGAACTGTGCGAACCGCGGGTGGGGCACCTCGAAGCAAACGTCGTGTGCGGCCCGCGCTTCCAGGGCGCCTCAGAAGACCTGAGCCACGTGGTCTTGAGCGCGACCGCGGCGCTCGCGCCAGGCGCGGCGGTGGGAGCCCTGTATGAGTGGTCGGGCGGGGCACTGGAGCCCGTGAGCGTGGCGCCGGGCCAGGAAGCCGCAGAGGAAGGCAAGCTCGGCCTGGAAAGCCAAGCCACCCGCGGCGCGATCTCATCCGACGGCGCGCGGATCGCCTGGGAAGGCAAAGAAGCCCTATATGAGCGAGACACCGGGCGCGAAGAAAGCGCGCAGCTGGATCTCGCGAAGGCACCAGCGGGCGAAGGCGCCCAGGAAGCCAAAGAACGCGAAGAACGAAGCGGCGGTGGGCGCTTTCAGATCCAGAGCGCCGACGGTCAGCGGGTGATCTTCAAGGACGACCATCCGCTGACGGCGGACTCGGGCGCAGTCTTTGGAGGCGGCGAAAACAAGGCCGATCTCTATGAATGCCAGATCACGATCGAAGAAGGCGAACTGACCTGCGCGCTGAGCGACCTCACGCCCAAGCACGGCGGCGAAGCGGCCGAAGTGCAGGGCGGCCTGCTCGGCGCGAGCGCCGACGCGAGCACGATCTACTTCGTGGCCAAGGGCGTGCTCAGCGAAGAAGCCGGCGCGGACGGCAAAGGCAAAGCGGCGGCGGGACAGTTCAACCTGTACGCGCGAAGCGGCGGGGTCACAAGGTTCATCACGACGCTGTCGGGCGAAGACGGACACGACTGGATCGAACTGCTCAGATCCCAGCCCACGCGTGTCTCCCCGAACGGCCGCTTCCTCGAGCTGATGTCGCAAGCTTCGCTGACCGGCTATGACAACCGCGACCGCGAAAGCGGGAAACCGACCGCCGAGGTGTTCATATACGACAAGGACAGCAAGCGGCTGTCCTGCACCTCGTGCGATCCCAGCGGGGTGCGCCCGGTGGGCGTGGAATACCAGAAACTGGAACCGGGGAGCGGGGGGCTGGTCGGCGGCGGGCGCGGCATCTGGGAAGTAAAAGACCTCGTGGCGGCGAACGTACCGGGCTGGACGCAGATCCGCTCGGCCGGCCCCGTCGAGTCCCGCCACCAACCCAACTACCTGAACAACCAGGGCCGCCTGTTCTTCAACAGCGTAAACCCGCTCGTCGCCCAAGACTCGAACGCCACCCAGGACGTCTATGAGTACGAGCCCCCCGGCGTGGGCGACTGCGGCGAATCCTCCCCCACATACAGCTCCAACTCCGGCGGCTGCGTGTCCTTGATCTCCTCGGGCAGCTCACCGCAGGAATCGGCGTTCATGGACGCAAGCGAATCGGGCGATGACGTGTTCTTCCTGACCTCGGCGAGGCTCTCCCCGATCGACGTCGACAACGCGCGCGACATCTATGACGCACACGTCTGCCCCCCCGGCGGCGCAGAACCCTGCATCACCTTCGCGGGCCCCCAGCCACCGCCCTGCACCAACGAAAGCTCCTGCAAAGCCTCGCCCACGCCACAGCCCTCGATCTTCGGCGCGCCCGCCTCGGCGACCTTCCAAGGCCCCGGCAACCCCACGCCGCCGCCGGGCCGCCCCCACCGCCCCCGCACAGGGAAACCCGCGCGCAGAAGCTAGCCAAGGCGCTGAAGGCCTGCCGCGCGAAAAAGAACAAGCACAAGCGCAAGGCCTGTGAAAAAGGGGCGCGCAAGAAATACGGGCCCAAGGCGAAGGGCAAGGCCAAGAAGTCAAAGGCGAAGAAGGTCAAGCGAAGGGGGCACAAGTGAGCACGGCGAGCGCCCCACGCCTCAGGGCTCTGAGCACTCGCGCGAGGCTGCTGCTCGCCGCGACGGCCGCCGCCTCGGCGCTGCTGCTCCTCTGCGCCCTGGCGCTGCCCGCCCCGGCCCAGGCGCTCTCCTCCTGGTGGCACCTAACCTCAGGCGCGCGCCCGACCTACCTGAAGGCGGGCGTCGGCAAACCGGGCAAACCGGGCGTCCCCGGCGAAGATGAGGTGCAGGAAATCACGGCGCCCCTGGAAGAATTCGAAGGCGTCCCCGAACAGGGGGCGTTCGTCTGAGGGTCGGCGGCAGCGCGCTTGAAGAATTCGTCACCGAACCGCTCGCGGGCGAATTCGGCTTCGCCCCGCTCACCGCCGCAAACGTCAAGGCATCACTGGAAGGCGTTTACGGCCCATCGGTGGAAGTCTCAGAAGAAGTCAAAGCGGGGGCCATCTCCCGGGCGTGCAAAGCGCATCCGGCAGCGAACGATCGAAGTCGGGGAATTCCCCCCGCTGCCGGCCGCCGAAGCAAAGTCAAAGCCCCGGCAAAGCCGAAGTCCGCTGACCCCGCCGATCCCCGACGGCGAGATCTACCTGACCGCCGCAAACCTCGGCGACGCGAACATCGAAGGCTCCAAAGTCAGCTTCCGCGACGTGCTGCCCAAAGACCTCCTGCGATCGCCGTGGCGGCTCAAAACCGTTCAAGGAAGGCGCCTTCAACAAACCCGAATCGATCCCCTGCTCCCCCGAAGAAAAAGCCGGCGTGCAGATCGCCACTGCAGATGAGCGAAGCGTCCCCCCCTATGAAAAGATCGAAATGCGCATCGGCGTGAACGTCGAAGCGGCGCAGAGGCTGAAGAGCGATAAACGAAGTCTCGGCCTCAGGCGGCGGCTCCGACCCGCGCACGCTGCGCCGGCACTCGACGATCTCAATCGCCGGCGAATCCCCTTCGGCGTTGACCTGAACGAAATCGCCCACGAAGAAGAGGGCGGGCAGGCGATCACCCAGGCGGGCGCGCACCCCTTCCAGCTGACCAGGACGATCGTGCTCAACCAGGGGCCGACATCAACCCGCTGCAGGCCGGCGCCAAACCCGAGCAGCCCGCCAGCGCTGGCCAAGGACGTCGACGTCAAGCTGCCGCCGGGGCTGATCGGAAACGCCACGGCGATCCCCCAGTGCTCCACCGCCAGTTCTTCGAAGACCGGCGAAGGCAAGGAAAACCGATGCCCGCCGGACACCGCGGTGGGCGTCGCGGTCATGACCGTCAACGAACCCTCCACGGTCGGCACGGCGACCGTCACGCTGCCGATGTTCAACCTGCAGCCGCGCGACGGCGAGCCCGCCCGCTTCGGCTTCTACGTGGTGATCGCCAACTCGCCGGTGTTCATCGACACCACGGTGCGCACCGGCGATGACTACGGCGTCACCGTCGATGTCTCGAACATCACCCAGACCGCGGGCTTCCTCTCAAGCGAGATGACCTTCTGGGGCGTCCCCGGCGACTCCCGCCACGACGCGCAGCGCGGCTGGGGCTGCATCTATGAAGCCCGCAAAGCGACCGTCGAAGAACCAGCCCTGCACGCCCTCTGGCGAAGCCCACCCCAAGCCCTTCCTGACGCTGCCCACCTCCTGCAAGCTCCGCTTCAGACGAGCATCGAAAGAGACTCCTGGTCGGCACCGGGCGCCTTTCAGGACTTCACCGGCGCCTTCGAACCGGCGGCGCCGCTCGAAGGCTGCGATCGCCTGCCCTTCGCCCCGGAAATAAAGGTCGCCCCCGACGGCCACTAAGCGGGCAAGCCCACCGGGCCTGACCGTCGACGTGCACGTGCCCCAGGAAGTCAACGAAAACGCAGGGCCTCGCCACCTCGAACGTCAAGGACATCACCGTCACCTTCCCGCCGGGCGTCGTCCTAAACCCCGCCGCCGCCGACGGGCTGCAGGCCTGCTCAGAGGCCCAGGTCGCCTCTCGGCGCGTCCTCGGCGAGCAGAGGAATTCCCTTCACGCCAACTTGCCTGAAACTCTGCCCGGACGCCTCAAAGGTCGGCACCGTGAAGATCAGGTCGCCGCTGCTGCCCAAAGCCAGCCCGTCGACGGCGCCTTCTACCTGGCAAACCCCGCCCCCAACGGCGAAGGCGGCAAGAACCCCTTCAACTGCTCGTGGCTACCTCATCGCCAGGACCCGGTCTCGGGCGTTTCGTGAAGCTCCCGGGCAAGCGTGCCTCAACCGGGCACCGGGCCAGATCACCTCGACCTTCAAGAACAAGCCGCAGTGCCCTTCGAAGACGCCGAAATCGACTTCTTCGGCGGCGATCGCGCCCCGCTTTCAAGCCCCTCGCACTGCGGCACCTACACGACCAAGGCGACGTTCACGCCGTGGTCTGGCACCCCACCGGTCAGCATCGAGCTCGACTTTCAGATCACCTCGGGGCCGAACGGGAGCCCCTGCCCGCCAACGCCGCTGCCCTTCGCCCCAAGCTCACCGCCGGCACGACCAACATCCAGGCCGGCGCCTTCAGCCCGCTGTCAACGACGATCAACCGCGAAGACAGAAACCAGCAGATCCAGGCTGTTCAGCTGCACATGCCCCCGGGGCTCTCGGGGATGCTCAAGGGCGTCAAACTCTGCCCCGAAGCAAAGCCAACGCCGGCAGCTGCCGCCAAACAGCCTGATCGGCCACACGATCGTCAGCGTCGGCCTCGGCGGGGACCCCTACAGCGTCACCGGCGGGCAGGTCTACCTCACCGGGCTACAAGGGCGCCCCCTTCGGCCTCTCGATCGTCAACCCCGCCGTCGCCGGGCCCTTCGACCTCGGCAAAGTGATCGTCCGAGCGAAGGTCGAAGTCGACCCCCACACCGCCGCGCTGAGCGTCACGACAGACGAATCAGCCTCGAGATCCCCCACATCCTCGACGGCATACCGCTGCAGATCAAGCACGTCAACGTGCTGATCGACCGCCCGGGCTTCACCTTCAACCCGACCAACTGCAACCCCCAGGCGATCACCGGCACGATCACAAGCGAGCAGGCGCAAGCCCCGGTCTCAAAGCCCTTCCAGGCGACCAACTGCCGAAGCTGAAGTTCGCCCCGAAGTTCACCGTCTCAACCGCCGGCAAGACCTCCAAAGCAAGCGGCGCGAGCCTGAAGGTCAAGCTCACCTACCCCGAGCCCCGCACGGCTCCTACGCGAACGTCGCCAAGGTCAAAGTCTCCCTGCCAAAGCAGCTGCCCAGCCGCCTGACGACGCTGCAGAAGGCCTGCACCGCCCAGGTCTTCGAGCAGAACCCCGCCAACTGCCCGAAAGAATCGATCGTCGGGCAGGCCAAGGTCAAAACCCCGCTCCTGCCGGTCCCGCTCAGCGGCCCCGCCTACTTCGTCTCCCACGGCGGCGAAGCCTTCCCGGACCTGACGATCGTGCTGCAGGGCTACGGCGTGACCGTCGATCTGGTCGGCTCCACGCAGATCAAGAACGGGGTCACCACGAGCACCTTCAAGCGCACCCCCGACGTGCCCTTAAAGCTTTGAACTGAACCTGCCCCAGGGCCCCTACTCGGCGCTCACCGCCAACACCAACCTGTGCAACTCCAAGCTCACGATGCCCAGCGAATTCACCGCCCAGAACGGCGCCGTCTTCAAACAGCAGACGAAGATCTCGGTCACCGGCTGCAAGAAGCCCCACCTGACGAACCTCCAGAGAGCCCTGAAGGCCTGCCACAAGAAACGCGCGAGGGCCAAGCGCAAGGCCTGTGAAGCCCGGGCGCGCAGGCGCTTCTCGCACAAGCACAAGAAGCACAAGAAGAAGTAGGGCTCGACAGGGGCCGAAGGGCCCGGGATGCGAACTCGAGCAGAAGCTCCGCTGCCGCGCGCAGCCGAGCCCCCTCCTCGCCGGCGCCAAAGCAGCCCGCGCACACCGCCGACCTCCGCCGCTGCGATTGCCCGGACGCCGAGAAAAGTTGCCGCAGATAGGGCCCCATCATCCGCAAGGCGATTAACTCAACCCTAGGTGCCTAGGCCTGGAGACAATCAGGCGGATCGATTGCACCTGCCGCCCCCCATTGGGACACTCCGCTTCTGAAGCACAGAGCGTCTGCAGCACGACCGGCGCTCTTCAACGAAACCAAGCACAAGGAGCAGACACACATGCACAGAATCAAGCTGCTCGGCCTGACCCTGATGGCGCTGTTCGCATTCGCGGCGTTCACGGCGGTGGCCGCATCGGCGGAAAACCCGGAGATCTTAGTGTTATCGGGGACCGCGTCGCAACTGAAAGGGGAATTCGGCTCTGGGACGCCGGGGCAACCCCATCACTCGTGAACTTAACCGGAGAAAAAAAAGAAATCACGGCCACCAAGGCCTGTGCCAGAACTATAGAAAACTGTGAAAACTTAGCCGGTGCCGAAAAAAGACACCAACTTATGCAATAACGTCCTGCTCGACCTTCACCGGCGTTAAATTAGTCGGGGGCGCCAACTGTCGCAGCGAAAACAACAAAGGCGAAAAAGACCCGGTGGAAACTATCTTACTGCTGGCCGACCTGCACCTCTCCGCGGGAGAAAACGCA